>CAVVZB010000004.1:0-244443 GCA_963752695.1 Bryobacterales bacterium | reverse complement strand
TCAGACTCTTTCCGTGCAAGCGGCGCATCAGGAGCAAACCGTCAGTTTGGGATTGGGGACTCCGCCTCGCGGCGGTGGAAGCCACGCTCGGAAAGAGGTGACGCCATCCAGCATAAGTAGGCGCTTGGAACTGCTCAAAACGCGTGTGATGCCATCTTCAGAAGAGCGACGCGCGCTGATCATCCAGTTCGTCTCAGAGACTGGTGAAGTAGTGGGCATTATGCCAGTAGTGCTCCAGATAAGAGTTCGATTAGAACGCTCCTAACCATTTCGTTTTCTGTTGTGCCGTAAATTTAACACGCGACGTCGGAATTACCGTGCATTGTCAGTGTGCTGATACACTCATGCTGGCTACCAGAAAAGAACTAGTCGCCAGGGGGAAATAGCAGTAATGAGGAAAAGTTTCCGAAACATCCTGCTCGGCACGTCGCTGCTCAGCTTTGGCGCGATTAGCGTACAGGCGCAGTCCTCAAACCTTCCGGTCGAAGTGGTCCCGGAGGTGAAACACGATCTCTCGATTCCCTTGCGCGACATGCCGCCCAAACCCCTCAAAGCGACACGTGAGGAGAAGCCGATCCGACTGCTTCCGCCGCGTCAGCTGAACCCGCGCGAGGAAGATGCGGCGTTGCAGCGCAACATCATCCGCCCGCTGGCCCCGGCGACCATGCTCAATTTCGCCGGCGTGGGCCAGGGTTCCTACGGATACTCAGTTACTGGCGAGCCGCCGGATACCAACGGGGCGGTCGGTCTGAATCAATATGTCCAGTGGGTCAATACTTCTTTCGCAGTCTTCAGCAAGACCGGAACGCTGATCTCAGGCCCCACGGCGGGCAACACATTATGGTCCGGATTTGGCGGTCCCGTGAAACCAACAACGATGGCGACCCGATAGCGGCTTACGACAAGGCCGCTAATCGTTGGATCCTGACGCAATTCTCCGTCACGAACGGACCGCCTTATTACCAGTGCTTCGCGGTCTCTCAGACATCGGACGCGACCGGGGCTTACTATCGATACGCTTTTTCGATGCCGAACTTTAACGACTATCCCAAAATCTCGGTTTGGCCCGACGCCTACTACGGAACTTTCAACATGTTCAATTCGGCGGGAAGCTTTGTGGGTGGACGCGTGTGCGCGTTTCAACGCTCCGCCATGATAACTGGCGCTACAGCAAGCTCTCAATGCGTGCAACTGAGCACGTCCTACGGAGGCCTGCTACCGAGCGATCTTGACGGTTCCACCGCGCCGCCTTCGGGGGAACCGAACTTTGTTCTGAATTACGGGACTAACGCCTTAAATCTCTGGAAATACCATGTAGATTTCGTTACGCCAGCGAATTCCACCTTTACTGGGCCGTCAAGTATTCCTGTCGCTGCCTTTACGCCAGCGTGCTCCGCGAGCGGCACTTCATCCCGCAGCCCGGTACCACGCAGCAACTTGATTCGCTCGCCGATCGCCTGATGTATCGCCTGGCCTATCGCAATTTTGGCGATCATGAAGCGCTGGTGGTCAATCACTCGGTTGTGGCTGGCGGCAGCGTGGGCGTGCGGTGGTATGAGATTCGCAGTCCGTACGCCACTCCCACCGTGTATCAGCAGGGCACCTATGCCCCGGACTCCGACTACCGTTGGATGGGCAGCATGGCCATGGACCACGCCGGAAATATCGCCCTCGGGTATGGCGTTTCAAGCGGCTCCACGTATCCCTCGATCCGCTACACCGCGCACGCCACCACCGATCCTCTCAATCAGATGGAAACCGAGAGCGCTATGGCCGCCGGCGCCGGATACCAACAGGGGAACCGCTGGGGCGATTACAGCAGCTTCAGCGTCGATCCCGTGGACGACTGCACGCTCTGGTACACGCACGAATATCTGACCGGAACCGGCAACTTTAATTGGGAAACTCGCGTCGGAACGATCAAGTTCGCCAACTGTACAACCGGCGGGGGAACGCCGACTCTCAGCGTCGCCGCAGCCCCATCCAGCCTCAGCGTTGCCCAGGGCTCGTCCAAAAACAGCACCATCACCACCGCAGGGGGCGGCGGATTCAATGCCTCTGTCGCGCTGACCGCAAGCGGCTTGCCTTCGGGCGCTTCGGCGAGTTTTAATCTTTCCACGATTGCCGCTCCGGGGTCGGGATCATCCACGCTTTCGCTCACTGCGGGCCCAACCACGCCGACCGGCACCTCCAACGTCACGGTTACCGGAACCGGCGGCGGAGTCACCGCCAGTACTTCCATCGCCTTCACCGTAACTTCTTCAGGCGGAGGCGGAACCACGAACGTTGTTACTGACGGAGGATTCGAGTCGGCGACGGCCTCCGGACCAACCGCACCCGGCTGGACTTCCACGACCAACATCGCCGGGCATAACGTCATCGCGTATCACGGCAGCTACCCGCACACGGGTACGAATTATGCGTTTCTGGGCGGAAGCAACAGCGAAGCGGACACGCTCACCCAAACAGTCAGCATTCCTGCGAATGCCACGGCCGCGTCGCTGACTTTCTGGACCAACATCGTGACCCAGGAGGCCGCAGGGAGCCCGGTCTATGACACGATGGCCGTCGAGATCCACAATAGCAGCGGCACGCTGCTAGGAACGCCTCTCACGCTGAGCAACGTCAACTACACGTCGGATAACAACACTAACGGAACCTATTTTCAACCCGCGGCGGTGAGCCTGCTCTCCTATGCCGGCCAGACGGTGCAACTCGTGTTTCACGTCAAAACCGACACGTCTTTGCCGACCACATTCCGCGTTGACGACATTATTCTCAACGTAACCACGCCGGGTGGCGGGACACCACCGGTTACCTCGATTACAGCGCCGGCAAATAACGCGACAGTATCGGGAACCACCACGATCACGGTTACTGCGTCCGACCCCGCCGGGGTGACGAAGATTGAACTCTACATCGACGGATCGCTGATCACCTCAGACACGAACGCAACCTCGCTCTCCTACGCCTGGAACACGACTGCAGTCGCAAACGGATCGCACTCCCTGCAGAGTAAGGCCTACGACGCGACTGGCTTGGTGGGCACATCCGCTGCGGTCAGCGTCACGGTCAACAACGGGGGCGGCAATCCGCAGCAGCTACTGGTAAACCCTGGCTTCGAACAGGGCAGTACCAATCCCGCACCGTGGACTGTCACCGCCGGGGTGATCAGCAACTCGGCATCCGAACCCCCGCACACCGGAGTTTGGAACGCCTGGCTTGACGGGTATGGAGCAGCCCACACGGATTCAATTCTCCAGACCGTGACCATCCCCTCGACGATCACCACGGCGACGCTTTCGTTCTGGTTGCATATCGATACGGCTGAAACGACGACCACCCAGGCTGATGACACGCTGAAAGTCCAGATCAGAAACTCTTCGGGGACCGTACTTGCCACGCTAGGTACGTACTCAAACCTGACACCGATCTCGGGCTACACGCAGGTTTCGTTCAACCTTGCCGCTTATAAAGGTCAGACTGTCCAGGTTTACTTAGTCGGCACCGAAAACGCTTCTTTGCAGACTTCGTTTGTGGTCGACGACTTCGCATTGAACGTTCAGTAAACCCCGATGGCAACGGGACGCCTAACCGCGATTCGTTGCCAATGCTGGTGTTGTATGGCCTTTGAGGAGCTGCGCGTCCCAGCACCAGAGCCATGTCTTAAAGTCGGCTGCGGCGCAGGCGGATGCTGCACTTTATCTGAATAGGATGACTGACGCGAGGGTGACCGGAATTAACGCGCAGGCTGCCCCGTATGGAGAAAAGAGCCGAACTCATTCGTTCGCCTGAACTGCGATGATGGTCGCTCGCGATGACCGATAACAAGTGGGCCTGTCTTCTGGCGTATGTTACTGGCCGGTAAATCAGAAACTCTTGCTCCAGAACGAGTATCTGGCCGCCGAAAACCGGATTCTCCGGTCTCACTTGCCGAAACGCTTGAGCCTGAAAGCGCTGTCAGAAGTTGCCATCGTTGCCAAGCCGGAAACGATTCTCGCCTGGTATCGCCGGCTCGTTGCCCAGAAGTTCGATGGATCGAAGCAACGCAAGAACATCGGCCGTCCGCCACTTGCCCGAGAAGTCATGGATCTCATCGTCCGGATGGCCAAAGAGAACTCCGGCTGGGGCTACGACCGAATCGTCGGAGCGCTTTCGAACCTCGGCTACTCGGTTTCCGACCAGACAGTCGGAAACATTCTCCGGCGTCACGGCATCGCTCCGGCACCGAAGCGAAGCCAGACGACGACCTGGAAGGACTTCATCGCGGCTCAGATGGCGGTGCTCGCCGGAATCGACTTCTTTACTGTCGAAGTGCTGACCTGGCGCGGGCTGGCCACCTACTACGTTCTTTTCTTCGTTCAGTTGGAGAGCCGGCGAGTGCATTTGGCCGGAATAACGAAACATCCCGACACAGTATGGATGGAGCAGATGGCGCGCAATGCAGTCGACGAATCCGGATACCTGCGGAATCAACGCTACGTTCTGCACGACCGCGACACCAAGTTCTGCGCGAGTTTTAGATCCATTCTAGAGTCGGAGGGAGTGAAGTGCCTCGCCCTACCGGCCCGCAGCCCGAACCTAAACGCGTTTGCGGAGCGCTGGGTGCAATCGGTGAAAGAAGGATGCCTGGGCAAGCTCATCTTGTTCGGCGAAGAGTCGCTGCGCCGAGCGCTCATGGAATATCTAACTCATTTCCATGCCGAGCGAAACCATCAGGGTAAAGACAACCTTCTGCTGTTTCCAAAAGCAGAACCGTTGCAGCCCGGGTATCAGCAAGTCCGTAAAAGCCAGCGACTCGGCTGCCTGCTCAGCTATTGCTGCCGGGCCGCATGAATTGTTTGGCTATACGGGCTCGAAGCCAAGCTGAAGACCGTCCCGGCATTCCGCGACCTGCCGTGGAGAACGCCCGATCCGATCTCGTGTGCGATCAGATTCGCGCGTCCCTCCTGAGCTTTGGCGTCGTGCAGGAAACTCGGGAGAGTCTTGCCGAAACGTACGCCCGCTTCCTCGGCATTAACGGTTGACCGATCCGCTGTCATGAACCGTCCGCCACACGGCATAACAGCGGCATACGGCGGAGATCCCAATGACAGCCCGAGTCTTTCACACTCGATCACTCAGACAGTGCAACTATGAATTAAGTACTCGAGAACCCGATGAAGTTCAATGCCATTGTTGGCGTATACTCGCTGGCTCGCTGAAAAGCGCAAACAGTTTCCATATAATGACTTTGTGATTCTAGATCGAAATCGATGCTCGCGCCGCGAATTGCTTCGGCGAACGTCCCTGCTGGGCCTCGCGGGTCTTGGCGCTCAACTTCCACTCAGGCAACTACAGGCGCAAGTGGATATTGAAATCGGGCCCACGGGAACTTACCCCATCAAGAACGTTCTGATCTGTTGTAACGAGAATCGCTCTTTTGACCATTACTACGGCTATGCTCCTTTCGCTGGTTCGTTCGGCGTACCGGCTGGATATTCGCAGCCTGATGGACACGGAGGCACGGTGTTGCCCGGTCATCTCACTTCGGGGATCTCGCCCAATCCCAATCACGATTGGGCGCACATTCACCAGGAGTGGGACAAGGGGGCCATGAACGGCTTCTATATTGCTAACGGCTCCGGGGCCCTTGGTTATTACAATCAGAGCGATCTGTCTTATTACTATTCCCTTTTTAGCAAGTTCTCGCTGTGCGCCAATTACTTCTGCTCGGTGCTTAGCGAGACTTATCCGAACCGACTCTACTTGGCTGCAGGAACTTCGGGCGGAAACACGACCAACACGATTGCCGTTGGCTCACTAACCTATCCCTGCATTCTGGATCTTCTCGACATACACGGAATTACCTGGAAGGTCTACAACGACGGCGGGACCTGCATCGTAGGCACGGGCGTTTGCGATAACCACTTTCAGTTCTTTCAGAAGTGGTATCAGGATCCCCGCGTCAACAACTACACCGACGACGATTACGAGAACGATTTGAAATCCGGCACCCTTCCGCAGGTCTCATTCCTAATGACAAATGACCTGAACGGAGAACATCCGCCTTACCCGATTGGAATCGGCGCGGCGAACCAGAAGGGGTTCATCAACGCGCTGATGAAATCGTCATACTGGAAAACCGCTGCGTATATTTTCACTTATGACGAAGGCGGCGGCTTCTTTGATCACGTAACTCCGCCGGTCTTTGACGCCTATGGTGCAGGCATTCGCGTGCCAACGTGGGTGATCTCCCCATACGCCAAGCCGGGCTACCTCTCTCCGGTGCAGAATGAGCACGGCTCCATTCTCAAGTTTGTGGAGGCGATCTTTGGATTGCCTACACTGGCATCCATCAATCATCAGTTCGATGCGCAAACGCCCGGAGCGAATAACGACGCCGCTAAAGGCCAGCCATTCGGGCCGCCGGCACCGCCGCGCGACGGACGTGCGGATATCGGAAATCTGTTGGACTGCTTTGTCTTTTAGGCCAACGTTGGTAATCTCTGACAGTATGCGGTTTCGGCCAGCGCGACCGGTCTTGTGAGCTCACAAGATTGCAGAATAGCTTTCGGTTCTCAAGGTTCGACGGCGAACGAGTATAAGGAATCGCCCGCCCCCACTACAAGATATTGCTGGCCATCAAGTAAGTAA
Organism: Bryobacterales bacterium; assembly: GCA_963752695.1. Taxonomy (GTDB): domain Bacteria; phylum Acidobacteriota; class Terriglobia; order Bryobacterales; family Bryobacteraceae; genus Bog-113. Next base: position 237,807 of record CAVVZB010000004.1, on the reverse strand, counting down.
GTTTCGGGCCCGTTGCTCACGTCATCCGATAGACCCGCGTGCCAGAGAATTTTACCGTTCGCGGGATCAAACGCTACCAGATGCTGCGCTCCATCGCCGGTAAACAGGAGCCTTCCCGCCGTTGTCAAGATCCCGACGGGACTGACCTGCTCCCCAAAAACCGCACAAAGTCGAATATGATTTTGGACGAAGGAAAGGGGAAGAGGAATGCCGAAGAGCAAGCACAGCGAAGCAGCGATTCTGGGGGCGCTGCAACAACTCGACGCGGGGCGGAAAGCCGCCGATGTAGCGCGGGAAGCGGGCGTCAGCACATATACGATCTATGCCTGGAAAGCGAAGTACGGCGGCATGGATGTCAGCGAGATCCAGGAAGCCAAGCAGCTCCGGGATGAGAATGCGCGGCTGAAAAAGCTGGTGGCCGATCTCAGCCTGGACAAGGACGCGCTGCAGTCAGTGATCCGAAAAAACGGATGGGGCTCCCAGATATGAAGGCCGCTGTGGAGCATCTCCGAAAGGAGTACGCCTTCAGTGAGCGGCGGGCTTGCGGGCTGGTCGGGCTGCCGGTGAGCACGTTCCGATACCGAGCGCGGAAGTCGGACGAAGCGCTCAAAGAGAAGCTGGTCGGACTGGCGCGGGAGAAACCGCGGTTCGGCTACCGGCGGCTGCATGTGCTGCTGCTGCGGAGTGGACAAGCGGTGAATCACAAGCGCGTCTACCGGGTCTACAAAGAAGCCGGCCTAGCGGTGAAGAGGAAGTCGCGCAAGCGTCTGATCCGCGTCGGGCACCCCCTGCGGAAGGTGACCGAAGCCAATGAAGAGTGGGCTGTGGACTTCGTCTCGGACGCGGTGGCGAGCGGGCGCCACTTCCGGATCTTGAGCATCGTGGACGCGTACACGCGGGAATGCCTGGCGCTGGAAGTGGAGACCAGTTTCGCCAGCCGGCGGGTGACGCGCACACTCGACCAGGCGATTACACAGCGCGGGCGGCCGCAACGGATCCGATGCGATAACGGCCCGGAGTTCACCAGCCGGCACTTCCTGGCATGGTGTTTGGAACATCGCATTGAACTGGTCCACATCCAACCAGGGCGTCCGATGCAGAACGGGCGAGTGGAGAGCTTCAACGGAAAACTCCGGGACGAGTTTCTCAATGTGAGCTGGTTCCGCAACCTGTTCGATGCGCGCACGAAGACAGCGGCGTGGAAGAGCGAGTACAACGAAGAGCGTCCGCACTCGGGACTGGGATATCTCACCCCAGCGGCGTTTGCGACGGGCCGGACCGGCGTCACTTCGCCCTCCGCACCATCGGGTACCGCGTCGGAAATCCGGGGTCAAGGCTCCCCTGACGGCTCGCTACGCTCGACCTTGACCCCGGCTTCCCGCCGCGGTCAACATCCCTATCAAGAGGGCGAAGTGACTTACTAAGCGACCGGAGCGTTTTGTATCATGCAGTGTGCGGAGTTTGGGGGCAGGTCAATGGAGGCGTCTGGTTCTAAGCTCTTAGAACGAGTACGAGGTTGACGAAGGCGAATATCGACAGCCTGACTCGACGCGTGCAAACCGGGTAGTGGATCAGTTTGAAACTGCTGGGCTGGTCGATTGTGGCTCGATTGCCTCAAGTAGCCCGATCATTCTTCTCCCTGATAACTGAAATTTCGAACTGACCCATTACCCAATCTTGATATCCGCGAGCGTGAGATGTCCGACCACTACGACGAAGATCCCACCTAGCGCGACCAGCGCGCCCTAGCCGCTTTCTTCGCAATAGCCGACCTCTTCTTTGGGCTCAACGCCGCCGCCCGCGCCGCGCCACCTTTCGCGCCGCCCAGCTTTCCTAACGCTACCGCAGCTGGATTCTTGCCAGCATCCTTATCCGGCAACGGCGTTCCGTCCCATTGCTCCCCAATGGCTTGCTCTACGACGCTGAGCGCCGTCCGCGTAAAGTCGTGATCCTTGCTTGAGCGGGTTGGCATGCTAGGATTATGGCATATCACAGACACTTCACCCCTGCGTGGTTTGCGAAACCCTAGCCGCGCAGACGGAAGCAGCGTCAAGGGAGCGAGATAGATGCGCAGATCTAGCCCAAAGTGTTCCCACTGGAGAGAATCGTAAGGCCGCGCGATCCGCCTACAAAAAGTGGGCGCACGTTTTTCACTCCCAACTGAGCCACGGGAATAAATGCCAAGGGCCACCTTGGATCAGAAGTTCAAACTGACCCACTACCGCAAACCGCCATGCGCAGCACCTCGGCTATGGCCTAATCACTTAAGAACAACACGGTTCTTAGTGACCGCATAGCTCATGTTCCTTGTTTGCGGGTTGCACTATCGCGCGCCCGTGCTGGTGATCTCCTTTCTCGGCCGTTCTTAGTCTCGTTCCCCGTTCTTGCTCACGAAACAACTTCTTAGAAAGCACTCTTTTCAACTCTTATCGAGTCGGGCTTAACGTAAACGTCAAAACACGTCCGAAGTACCCTAATTAAAATCATAAGAGCGTAATGGGCTAGACTCCGGGGGAGACGACTGTTCCGGCAGGGTGGATGGTGTCAATGTGCCGGGTTTCTAACTCGCGGCGGTAGCGGAGGTGGCGTTGTCGAGTTATCTCAACCAGAGGCATCCAAACACGATTGACGAGGCCATGGCGAATGAGAAAGTGCCACAAGCGGTTGGATCGCTTGTATAAGTAAGACATGGCCAAGTAGGGCGCGATCGCGTGCCAATCTTCCGGGCGCCGGCGCCAGATGGAAGCAGTCGAAAACAGGCGCTCGTAAAGCCACCCATAGCCTTGTTCGAGCTCTTCGGGCGACATGTGGAGAGGCTGAAAGACTGCGTGCGCGGTGTCGTACAGCCTCCAGTCGCGATGAAGAAGACGGCCTTTGAGCTCCATCTGCCGGAAGAGCGGAGTTGCCGGATACGGCGTAAGAATGTGGAAGGTGGCGCATTCGAGCCGATTATCCTCAATCCACTCGGCGGTCCGCACAAAGACGTCTTTGCGGTCATGGTCGAAGCCAAGCACAAAGCTGCCGTTAACTTGAATGCCATGAGCGTGCAGGAGTTTGACACGGCGAGAGTAGTCGCTGGCTTTGGGAGTCTTTTTGTGAGCCTCGGAGAGATTCTGGTCGTTAAGCGACTCGAACCCGACAAATACGCCTGTGCAGCCCGATAAGGCCATGGCGCGGACCAGGGCGGGATCGTCAGTAACATCGATGGTCACCGCGGCACTCCAGATCTTATCTATTGGCTTCAATGCGCGACAAAGGGCGTGCAGGTAATCGCGGCGGGAACCAAGGTTATTGTCGATGAAGACGGCGTAGGGTGTATCGTTCGCTTGGAACTCGGCAGCCACTTGGGCGGGATCTCGCATGCGGTATGGCATGCGAAGACCTTCGGTGGCAAGGTAACAGAAGTCGCAACGGTTGTGGCAGCCGCGAGTGGCGATGAGACTGGTCGTAGTAAGAAAACTCTTGCGGGGCAGGAGGGCGCGGCGAGGGGCCGGGTCTTGCCGGTAATCAGTCTTATAAGTAGCGGAGTAAGCAGCCTTTAAGTTGCCGGATTCAATATCGGGGAGGATGCGGGGCCAGAGTTGGACACCATCGCCGAGTGCGAGAGAGTCGGCATGGGGTGCACATTCCGCCGGACAGGACAGGACGTGCAAGCCCCCCAAAATTACTTTGCTGCCGCGGAGGCGATACCAGTCGGCTAGCTCGAACGCGCGGGCGGCAAAGGTGAGGTGTACGGTGATACCCACTACTTCAGGGAAGGGGGAGCATGGCGGATGGCCGCCCAGCAGATTTTCATCCCAGTAGCGGAGGCGCCAGTGGGACGGAGTCGTGGCCGCAAAGCTAGTGAGCGCCAAGGTCGGCGTGAGGACATGTTTGCCAAAGCTGGCGTGGGGATCTTTCGGATAGAAAGGATTAATAAGGAGGGCGTAGCAAGGGCTAACGGATGGGGCGAGAACGCCGGTCGAAAGATGGGGCGGGTAGCGCATTCCCGAAGGACACCAGCGGCGTCGGAGGGGGCGTGAGAAGGGCTGGTCTGACGAAAACATTCAACTAGTCTACACTGTAAAGTACTTTGTATCAATCAAATTGCCTGACTAGTTGGTCCGAGCGCCCAAGCGTCGAAAGAAGAGCGAGTTGAGCGGCCGTTCCGTCGCGGTGTCAGAAGTGTAGTTTAGCGGCGAACTCCAAGTCCCTCGGGTTCCCTGCCGTGGTAATCGCGCCAAACGCGGCGCTGCCGAACGATCCGTTTGGATCGTTTAGCGGAGGCGTGTTGCTTAGATTGAATGCCGCAGCGCGTAGTTCCAAGCTCGTGCGTTCCGTGATGCGAAACGTGTTCCCAATGATTAGATCCGCGTTCTGCAGACCGGGCCCGCGAATCGGATTTCGCGAACTGTCGCCCAGCGTAAATCGGGGAGCAGTGCTGAATGCGCCCACGTTGAACCACTCAGTTGCACTCCGGTTCGCAAAGTCGTTCGGGTTGCTGTTGCGATTTGGGCGCTGCAGCGCGTATCCGAATGCCGAGTTGAAATTAGTAGCCTGCGAGATCGGCACAGCATCACCCGCCTGAACGCGCACGAGGCCCGCAAGTTCCCAACCGCTTCCTAAACGTCCGATTCTTGTCCATCTCGGAATCTGATATGTCCACCCGGCCGAGAATACACGTGGGATGTCGCCGCTCGAAACATCGCGCTCCAGTCTGCGGTTGAACGCATCCGCCGCGCCGATTGTGGTTAGCGTCGGTCCGGTAAAGATGGTTTGCGAGAAGTAGGTCGAGGCGTCATCGATCAACTTTGAGAAGGTGTAAGCAAGCGTGAGAGTCAAGCCACGCGAGAAACGTTTCTCCAGTTTCATTTGCAGTGCTTCGTACTCAGAGTCGCCCACGTTATCACGGTAGAGCTCGATATTAGTGAAGCGAGGGTAAGCTCGCAGGAGTTGCTGATACGCAATAGTCGGTTGGCCCAGTGACGAAGAGGCGGGAATCTGACCGTAGTACGGATTTGCCACCTTTGCGAGCAGCGCCTGACCAAGCGCCAGATCGGAAACCGGGAGTTGGTTCAGGTTGGCTTCCGGCAAGCCGAGATGCGTATTCTTCGAACCGAGATAGCCGATTTCAAAGTTCAGGTTCTGCCCGATTGTCTTCTGGATGGTTAAGTTCCACTGTTGGGAATAACCGGAGCCAGCATTTCTTTGTATGCCGAAAACGCCTTGGCCTAGGCCAGAATTTGGGTTCGGCGTAGCAACCTGCACGGTGGGGCCGCTCGACAAGATAAATGCGGGACTAATGTTGTCTTGCGATTGTTGGCCGACGGTCTGTACGAATGGGAACTGAGGCGTGGTGAACGGCGTTGTAATGCCTGTCTGCTCGAAAAAAACGATCCCGTAACCCGACCGGATCACCCAGGAATTGCCGAGACGGTAAGCAAGTCCGACGCGCGGACCGAAGTCGCAACATTCAAGATCCCGCGCGGTGTGCGGGAAATCCAACACCTGCGTACTGAGGTTGAATCCAGCGGTCTGGTTATGGACTTCGGTGGATGGGACGTTCAGCGTATAGCGGCTGCCGATACTCACCGTGAGGCGGTCCGTAACTTTCCATTCGTCGCCGATGAAGAATTCCGCGATATGAGCGCGTTCCTGAATAGCCCGATTCTGCAGGTCAATCGTGAAGGCGTTCACTTGGCCGAGCAGTAGCGACGCCAGCGCGTTGCCGCCAGTCCCCTTGGAAGAATCGGTTCCGGTGGTTGTGAAGGCATACGACCCGGTCGGGTTCGGCGGGTTGATAATGTCGATAGCTTCGCGACGGATATCTGTTCCGAACTTAATCGTGTGTCGACCGCGTATCCACGAAGTCGTGTCGAGATATTCGGTCACGGACGTTGTGAAATCTGAGTTTGCGGCGCTGGTAGGCCCTATTTGCTGCAGCCCTGTTACCGTAAACGTGGGCAACGTGGACGCAAAGGAACTCGCCGGTATTCCGGGTATCGACACACCGCCGTCCTGCAATGAAGACTGAGCGACGTTGCGCCGAGTGTAGCCGAAACGGGCTTGATTCAGCAAGGTGGGGGAGAGAGTCCAATCGTATTCTGAGGCGATCCCGTCGCCGCGCGTGACGGCGTGTCCGATGACGCCCATAGAGATCGTGCCGCTACCTTCCGGCAGTGGCGCAGCGGGATTATCATCGTCGCGTAACCAGGAGTAGCGGGCGAAGATACGGTGTTTCTCGCTGAAGATGTGATCAACGCGCGTATCGAATTGATCCTGACCATCGGGCTCTACGGCGGTACGGACATAGTTATTTGCTGTTCCGGGAAGGTTAGGCGCCGGGTAATGTTGAAGAACCGATTGTGCGACCGAGTCAAAGCGATTCATCGGGATGGTGTTGTTTGGAAACGGAGTGCGCGGACTGGTCGCGGGATCGTAGATCGTTGTCGTGAAGATCCCATTGCGCTGCGCGAGTGTCGGTACAGTGCTGAACCTTGTGAGACCTGTGAGAAGACGGGTACCCTGCCAATCCACGAAGAAAAATGTTCTGTTCTTACGGATTGGCCCGCCAAGCGTCAGCCCGTACTGATTGCGCCGAAACTCGGGCCGGGGACCCGGCTGCGCAAAATAGTTTCGTGCATTCAAGTCTTCGTTCCGGATGAATTCAAAGACCGTGCCATGAAGGTCATTTGATCCGGACTTGCCAATGACCATGACGGTCCCGCCATTTGATCGCCCATATTCGGGCGAATAGGCGTTGATGTTGAGCTTGAATTCCTCTATGGCGTCGATGATAGGGTAGAACGCGACTTGACCGGGCTCCGGTTGGAGGACCGAGATGCCATCATAAAGGTATTCATTGGTTCGCGGACGGCTTCCGTTGATACGGGGCAGCAACGATCCACCCCCGGGAAGAGCGACGCCCGGCGACAGGGCAACCAGCGGGATAAAATTTCGGCCGTCCAATGGAAGGGTCTCGATCTCTTCGCCGGAAACGTTGAATCCCACCGAACCGTTGGCTGTTTGCAACAGCGGCAACTTTGCGTGCACGTCAACGGTTTGCGCTGGCTGACCGAGTTGGAGAGAAACATTAAGCTGAATCTGGTCTGCCAATCGAAGAACGACACCTGTCTGGATATAAGTTCGGAAACCGGGCTGCTCAACGCTGAGCGAGTACTGCCCTGGCGGCAAACCGAGCAGATGATAGTCGCCTCGGTTGTCGCTTAAAGCCTCGAATTTGGCACCCGTCGCAAGTTCATCTGCTGAGACCTTGGCCCCCGTCACAGCGAGGGCCGAAGGGTCCTGAACCTTTCCGAACAGTTCAGATCTTCCGGCCTGACCGAAGCAAGCCAAACAAGGCACAAAGAGAGCGGCAAAGATCCGGCAAGCTCGTATACAACTCATGTCTTGCAAGAATAGCAATGTAATGAATACGCGACACGGAAGTTATGCCCGCACCCTGTATAAAATATCTGGGGAACCAAATGCCTGAGATCAAAACGAGTTTGGGTGTGCTTAGAGCAGCGCGGGGGATTTCCGCTATCCATCTGGCGAACACGATCGGCGTGAGCAGACAGACTATCTATGCAATGGAGTCAGGAAGCTACGTTCCGAACACCGCTGTTGCGTTGCGCCTTGCGCGAGTACTTGAAACCAGCGTTGAGGAACTCTTCACGTTAGCTGAAGAACCGCCGAATCCAAAGCTGCGTTCAACACCGAGCATGCTTCTCCCGGGCGGCGATAGTCCACATCCGGGCCAAGCCGTTCAGCTCTGCCAGGTCGATCAAAAATTGATGGCTGCTCAAGCCCATCCAGTTCCCTGGCACTTCCCCTCTTCCGATGCCATCATCGCTGAGAATGCGGACCTGAAAGGAAAGGCTCGGGTGCAGATTTTCTTGCCCGAGGATGACTTCAATAAACGCATTCTCATTGCAGGGTGCGATCCCGGAATCTCCGTTCTGGCTCGCCATGCTCGCGGTGAGGGCGTCGAGATGGTTCTTGCTCACCGCAACAGCACGCAAGCGCTGGCGCTGCTGAAGAAAGGCTGCGTCCACATCGCCGGAACTCACTTGACCGACGAGTTTAGCGGCGAGTCGAATCTAGCGGAGATTCGTCGCCTCTTTCCGAAGAACTCTGTGGCGGTCTTTTCGTTCGCCCTATGGGAACAAGGCATCCTAACAGCTCAGGGAAATCCTAAGCACATTATTGGGATTGAAGACTTCGGGCGCAAAGACATCTCCATAGCCAATCGCGAGAAAGGATCGGGCAGCCGGGTTCTGGTTGACAGATGCCTGAAAAAGGCCGGTATTGAATCACAGAACGTTCAGGGGTACGACCGCCTGGCGGCTGGACATCTTGCCGCGGCATGGCAAGTGGAGTCCCGCGCAGTCGACTGCTGCGTCGCGACCAGAGCAGTTGCGCGTCTCTTTGGATTTCACTTCATCCCACTTGCGAGCGAACGTTACGACCTCGTGATTCGCCGGCAACATCTCGACTTGCCGGGGGTGCAAAGGGTACTCGCTGTACTAAACCGGTCCGGACTTCGCCGTGAACTTGAATGCCTTGGTGGATACGACACATGGGTGACAGGCCAGCGGGTGGTCTAGATCCTTGTTCTGAACGGCTTCTGTGACGCACGGTGTTCAGGCCTGAACCTCGACGACGATCTTTCCAATTCGTCGTGAGTTGGAAAGGTGTGCACATCCCCTCACCGTCGTTTGCATAAGGTCGGAGTTCTAAACACATGAACTTCATCTGGCTCCGTAACGTAAACGAGTAGCCCGCAGCATTTCGCGCGCACACGTTCTTCAAATATCTGTTACGCACACGACAGCTGTCCACGATCCATCTGATTCTTGAGATCTCGCCGGAACTCCCCGGGGGTCATCTCCAGACGCTGTCGAAAGACACTAGTCATGTGAGATTGACTGGAAAATCCACAAGACAGGGCGATATCGATCATGCTTGAGTTCTTCATCCGGAGACACTCCTGAGCGCGGCGGAGCCGGAGATCGAGAACATACTGATGGGGCGTGCAACCCGTGGCGACTCGGAACATACGAAGGAAGTGAGCTCGACTATATCCAGCCTCCTCCGCCAAACTTTCCAGGCTCAAATCGGCATCAAGGTTTGCTTCTATCCTCTCCCGCACTCGATTGAGGAGGCGTAGAGGCAAGCCGGAAACGCGCGACTCAAGGTGAGGTGCAGAAGGACGATCCAGCAGCAAATAGCGGACTGCGAGCGCATGCGCCAGAGATTCTACGTACAACCTACCCGATTGTGTTTTAGAGGCAAGCTCGTCCATCAACATGCCCAGGATATGCTGGATTGACCGATCTCGAATTCCCGCGCGAAAAGTAGGGCGGTGAACGGGGGGACAATCCATCTCATCAATAATCCTGTCCACGAAGCTCTGCTCCAGCGCGCAATGAATCATTTCCATTCGAGCCTTGATGCGAATGTCGGGTAAGTTTCCAGGCGGCGCGACTATTATCATCCCGGTGCGCAACATACTAGGTTCAAATCGGCCGCATTCGCCGCGATACTCAATCCACGCACTCTGTCCTGTAAACATCGAGATAACCGGACGATCAATCGACGCGGATAGTCGTTCTCCTGGATAACTGAGGTGCTTTTCGAGGAGAAACCCGGTCCATGGCATGGACGCGCTTGTTGCCGAAGTTGTGGTCGGGCCGGCAGCAATTGCCAAAATCGGCGAGGGACCCTGCGCTGACGAGCGACCGTCGGGGGAAGTTACACAACCGATACTCCGGGAAGTCATCATGTGTTCTCCAGGATCGATCAGCGGACCGCCGTCAATATTCGCTGTTCCTGTCGCCCTGCTGCTGCTTTGGCAAGTAACAACATAGAACGCATGACAAGGTAGTCAACTTGTTCAGATCGCAAACCAATAAGTTTGCCGCACGCGTGAGACGTCAAACCCACCAAGAACCTTAATGAGAAACAATATCGAAGGGCACGCGGGAGTTCACAGATCTTTCGAAGATCGCAGGCGATGGTCGCGGTGTCGCGGTCATTCAGCGAGTCGAGTACGGTGGCAAGACCTTCTGGTTGACTCCAAGCGGCCTTGGCGACCTCAGTTAGTAGGGTCGTTTCAGACAATTGGTTGGGGGGCACGGCACCGATGGCCGCGGTGACAATTGACTCAGCGGACTCAGAGCCGCCATGCAAGATTACAGCTAATTTATATGCTGTTTTTACGAGATTTACATCCGAGGTCTCCATCATTTTGCGCTCCCATACGAGTTACACGTTTCTAGTAGAATTCGTCTTTGCTGTTCTCCAGCGTACGAGCATCCACCGAGAATTGGGAACGCCCAAGGTAGGGTGTTTGAGAGCTCGTGATTCACCTGATCATAGACACCTGAAAGCAGGGGCAGCCAAGGCCTCCAAACGGCTAGTGGGCTAGGAACCTCGGCGGGTCTTACGAATGAGCTCTATGAGTGACTGAGAAATCTGATCTTTCCCCAAAATCGTGGAAGCGCCGCTATTGAGCGCCTCCGAAACCCGATCATCTAGTTCATAAGTGATCAGGCCGATTATGGCTAGTGAGACATCACCTTTGCGAAGGTTTCTTATTCCGTCGGGGCCAGCGGCCGATGGCACGTCGAGATCAATCAGGACACAATCAAGGGATGCGCCCGCAACCAGTATCAGGCCAGTCTGCAAATCTGAAGCCGCGCCCGCAAGAACCATGTCTGGTTCAGTTCGAATAAGGGAAGATATGCCCTCGAGGAGTATCGGGTTGTGGTCAATTACGAGTACGGACGTGGTGAAGGATTCGGGCATTCTTGCGCATCTTAACCATAGCTGCGTGAGAACCCTGTTGAAAATCCCCAGTTGCAGTTACCTCGATATACCTGATTCCAGGTATACCGATATCAGCTCTGCGGGATGTGAAGAATACCGCGCTGGGCAGCTACGATCGCCGCTTTCGTCCGATCGTTCACATTCAGCTTTCGAAGTACTTTCTTAACGTGGCCCTGGACAGTTTCCTCACTTATGAAGAGCGCGGCAGCAATCTCTTTATTTCGCAAGCCTTCCGCGATCAGCTTCAGTACTTGTGTTTCGCGATCAGTCAGGCTTAATAACGTCAGCCGATCAGCCAACTTGGACGCGATCTCTTGGGGGATAGGACGCTTGCCGGCATGCACGTCCCGGATGGTCGCCATGAGTTGCTCATCCGGAGTTTCCTTGGAAAGAAAGGTAATCGCACCGGCACGAAGCGCCTGATAGACGTCTTCGTCACCCCGCAAAGCCGAAAAAACAATAATCCTTGCGCTGGGATGAGTGGCGCGGATTTCACGAATCGCATCAATACCGACAACATCGCCGCCAAGGCCGAGGTCCATCAAGGTAATGTCGGGTTGATGTTCGCGAAACAGTCGTACCGCTTGTTCCCTAGATGGCGCAACTGCCACCACTTCCATATCCGGCTCAGGTTCCAGCGTGGCTGTAAGGCCCTTGCATATAGCAGGATGGTCATCGACGATTAGAACTCGTATCAACGTTTCTGGCACTATCGAGCCACCTTAGGCACACGAAGGGAAACGGATGTTCCCTTCCCCACCGTGCTCGCGATCTGGATGGAAGCGCCGACCTGGTGAGCCCGCTCCGTCATGGTGGCCAACCCGAAGTGACCAGCTAGTTCGCGCTTAACCGCCACGTCAAAGCCCATACCATCGTCCGTGACAGTCAATTGCATCTCTCGGGATTTGAATTTCAGAACCATTTGGATCCTGTTCGCCTGGGCATGTCGCACTGCATTTCCCAGTGCCTCGCTCGCGATACGAAGCAGGTGTTGGCGGACTCCCGGCGGCAACTCGAAAGCTCTACCCTCGCACACGAAATCAAACTTTACTTCTTTCCCGGCCGTTAACTGCTGGCCAGAATGTTTGAGTGAGTCCGGCAAATTTCTAATTTCGGCTCGATCCGAACGAATGTCCCAAACGGAACGGCGAGTTTCCCGCACACAGTCTTCCGCCTGACGCTTCAATTCCTGCAGTTTCTCGGAAGCTTTTGGGGGCTCCGTAACGATCTTTGCTATGCCACTAATTTGCAGCGAGAGCCCCGTTAGGTTCTGTAGGAGGGTGTCGTGGAGTTCGCGGCCGATCCGCGTCCGCTCTGCAACTCGTTCATCAAAGAGCACATTCAACTGTCGAGTGAGTTGGAGAACTCGAAACCGGTAGAGTCCTGAGCCAGCTAAGGCAAGCGCCGCTAAACAAGCGAGTTGGAACAGGTGAGTCTGCCAGTAGGCGGGCTCCACATCAAGGTCCACGCTCGCTTCCTGTCCGCTCCAGAGCCCATCAGGATTCCGCGCCATCACTCGAAATCGAAACGCTCCCGGCGGCAGGTTTGTGTAGGTTGCTTCTCGAACAGCAACCGGTTCACTCCAGGAAGAATCGTAATTACTCAGGCAGTAACGGTACCGGATTTGATCAGGATTATCCAAGCTCACACTCGCGAACTGAAACGTGAGCCGATGGTGGCCGGGCGCAATACGTGCGGGGCCGCTGAGCGAAATCGCTCGCTCGTCGACCAATAATCCTTCCAGTTGGATGGCAGCTGGAATGGACTGTCGCCGGATGACTGAAGGTTGCACAACTGAAATCCCGCCGCCCAAGGAAAACCAAACCCGCCCTCTATTGTCTCCCACCACGGACCGGCTTCGCTTCACACCTTCGGCACTTGGCAGTCCGTCGGCAACTCCGTACTCTCGGTAATCGCTATCCTCCACGCCATTTCCGAACAAAGCACTTTTGCTTACGCGCAAAACACGATCCGGGGTAGAAACCCACAACCAGGCGCCTTCGCCTTCCGCTATGCCAAGGATCTCTTCAGATAAGGGATCAGGGACTCGGGCTGGAACACGAACGGTGCCGGAACGTAGGAAACAGAGGCCTTTCGTGGTACCGATCCAAAGTGTCCCATCGCGGTCGCCCAACAGAGAAGTGACACTTCCCGGAGGCATCCCGTCGGCAACGGTGTAAGTGAACCAACGATTGTCTCTTAACTCCCCTAAGCCATTCGGTGTGCCAACAAACGTACTTGAGTCTTTTTCGACGATCGCTGAAATTGTATTCGATGGTAGGCCGTCTTTAGTTGTGAAGGTTTCCAGAGCGCCGCGGCGGATTCGAGACAAACCTCCATTAAGACTGCCTGCCCAGACCTTTCCATCATTGCTCCGGTATACAGAATAGATCGGCCCCGGGGCAAGCCCGTCGCGTACTGTATAGGTCAACTGTTGTGGAGGTCCACCGTTGAACCGGAGCCGCGTGAGCCCGCCACGCTTCCTGCCTACCCAGATCTCACCATCCCCGCCCGATATAGAATAAACGCCGTCGCTTGTCGGGCCAGGAAGGTCGACCTGCCCAGACTGGGTTCCGCGAAACCAGGATAATCCGCCTTGCGATGGGCCGAACCACGTCCGCGCCTGGTCATCGACATACACCGGTCCGCCATTTGCTGCGCGTGAACGTTGCGATAACAGGTACGTAGTGAACGCATTTTCCCGGTACCGCTCAATCCCATCCAACCGGCCAACCCAGATACTCCCTTCCCGGTCTTCAAACAACGCCGTTACCGTTGAGTGATCGGTTAGCCGCTCAATGGCTTGAAAATCTGGATGGTGATTGGCGTCAGCAACGTTAGCCTTGAAGAGACCCACATCCGTTCCGATCCATACATTTCCATACACGTCGTTGGTCAACGCAAGCACTTCGCGAGACTTGAGAGCCGAAGATATACCAACTTGGCTTACTTTTCCGCCCTCCAGCGCCCAAAGCCCTTTGTCCGTGGCAACTAGCAGAGCTCCCCCTTTGCGTCGGAAGAATGGCATTCACCTTGGCGTCGGGGAGCGATTCAATTCGCTTCACGGCTTTTTTGCCGGTTGGGGTCGCTGAGAACAGGCCCGTATGCGTACCTATCCAGAGAGTGCCGTCCACAGTTTGCTGTAGCGCAAGCGAACCGCTACGGAGCTCGCGCGGTCTCACCATTCGGACCGGCTTGCCTTTACGATAAGAAAAGACTCCCTCGAACCCGGCACTGAAGAGAAGTCCTCCATATTGTGCTCTTGAGATGAGAATGTCCTGATAGGGTTGCGGGCCCATCCCCGGTATACCGTTTTCTAATTGGCCGGCGCGGCTGCGAAACATCTGTAGGCCATTGGTTGCCCAGAGTTGACCGTCATCATCGGTGGCGACGCCTACAATGGACGGATTCACCTGGGCGTCAAAACTATTCTGGTGAATGGGCGCGAAGCTTAAACCATCGAAGCGTACCAGACCGCTCGCTGTACCAATCCATAGATAGCCGTCCCGCGTCTGGGCTATCGAGTAAACATGTCCGCCGCGGAATCCGTTCGCGGCGTTCCATTGGGCGTGGTTGTCTCTCACAATCTCGGGGGCAGATGCCGTGACGGAGCCCCGAGAGCTGGAGATAAGAGACATAAGCGCAAAGACCAGGATTCGCACAATATTTCGGATATCGCCCCGCCCGCTAAGGCAGATAGCTGAACTTATTCACAACGACTTCTTGCGGGCGCTGGAGCGGTGGAAAGATACGGTGCTGGTGTTCTGAAAAAGCATACAGGTTGATCCGGATCGATTCGGATCCCGGAATGGGCACTTCCGGGCTGAAGACATGGTGTGCGACTAACTCCCTATTGTTCCTCTTGTAGGTACTCATGGTGATTTGGCCTGGCTCCCAAACAATCGTATGGGTTAAATTTCCTGCAGGTGCGGAAAAGGGCCAGACATTTGGAGCTACGTAGTAAGGCTGAATCACGTATTGTGCATTCCTTCGATTCGGATCACCCCACCGGCTAATTTCAATGTCGAACTCACGATGGTTCGGATCTTTTGTGGAGTAGTCCCAGGTGAACATGCCGAAGACGGCGGACGGGTCCAAAGCCGAGGTGTCCTCCACATCGAAGGAATAGGTACCGTAGCCAAGACTTCGCGTTAAGGTAAGTTCGGAGCAGGTCCAGCCTGTTCCTCGGGAGGTGATTCTCAGATGAAGCGAGCCCCCACGGTCCGTAAACACGTTGCGCGGATCGTAGAGGTTTCTTGTACCGCCGCGGTCGCTCGGCGAATCTCGGGCGCGCCATTTATAACCACTGAAGTCAATGAATGCGGATGCCGCGGATTGTTGTCCACTTATGGAAGTTATGGCCACAATCTCTCCACCCGGTTTGGGAAGCTGATTCAGGTTGGCAGCTGGGTGGTAGCCGCTGTCCACAAGCAGGGCTGCGTATTCCATACCGAGGTGAGTTTCATTCCTCCAAGTATGATCCGGAAAGATCGCCGTTGTAGGCGCGTCAGCCATGGGTTGAACCCACCACATTCTGCCGATCTTCGCGTATAGCACAATCTGATGCCCCGGTTTTGCGCCTTTCACAGCGCCGACGATGACGTCCTGTTGATCGCGATCTCCAAGACTTGCCGGAGGAACCTGGGTAATCGAAATCGAAGGCGCTTGCCCATCACTCTTTGGCCCTCCGCACGCGATTAATGCGAGGCAAAAGACCAGCAATAATGAGAGGTGCCGTACGTTCGTTGATAGACTAAGTTCTACATAATGGCGGGGGATCATATGTCGATCTCCACGTCACTGGAAGGGCGCGAACAGCAAAGTAATAGTTTGCCCTCGGCGGGCATTTCGAGTGGCATAGGTTGGTAAGCGACGGTCCCGCCAATCACGCCGGATTCACATGTGTGACATACTCCGCTTCGACAGGACCACCGTACGGGAACATCGCACGCCTCGGCGAATTCCAACAAGTTGGTGAAGCGGGAATTCCAGGGAACGGTTAGTCCGCTACGAGCAAACGAGATCTGAGGACCAAGCCCGAGAGGTCCAGACGGGATATGCGGCGCGATTTGTACGGATGGCCTGATTCCAGGCGTCATCGAATCCTCCGGGCCGAACACTTCCCGCCGGACGCGCATTGGATCAGCGCCCCAGGTTTTCAATCCTTCCGAGAAGCTGCGCAAGAACGATGAGGGCCCGCAGAGGTAAAATTCAGCGCTTCGGGGTACGCTAAGTCGATCAAGGATTGAGACGCGCAGGTGGCCTGCGGAATCATAGTCCTGCCCGAGTTGATCGTCAGGAGCAGGCTTGCTGTAGATGATGTGACTCTTACCGCGAACGAGCGCTTTAAGTAAGACTCGACATTCTTCGGCAAAGGGGTGCTGAGTCTTGTTACGAGCTCCATGGAGCCACCAGACCTCCCGCTCCGAGCCGGCCGCCGCTAACGAGTAGAGCATTGCAAGAACAGGCGTAGCTCCGATTCCTGCGCTCGCCAGCACGACCGGGCCAACTCCCGGTTGAAGCGTAAACGCTCCACGAGGCGCACTCACTTCCAGAACGTCGCCGGCATGCACCTGTTCGTGGAGAAAAGAGCTACATGCGCCATTAACCTCGTGTTTCACACTAATTCGGTAGGCTTTCGCGCCCGGCCTGCCAGATAGGGAGTAGTTTCGCAGGAGCGGCGGCGCTCCGGGACTAGTCCGCACTCTTAAAACAAGAAACTGTCCTGGGAGGGCAACCGGCAGGAGCGACTCATCAGGTGGTTCGAAAAAGAAAGACAAGACATCCGAGCTCTCCCGTTCCACGTTAGTGACTTTGAGCAACCGGAATCCTGGCCACCCCGGTGGTGGCCCCGCTGAATTCGTGAGACCGGGATTGCTCTGTTCCCCGGAGCCGCGATCCCTTAGAGCTTGTAACGACGTCTTCCATCCGGAACTAAGCGCGGGGATGCGCAATGAGCTTTCCAATTGCTCGCGCGCGGGTCCGGGCAAGTAGAGTAAGGCGTCAATCGAAGCCACTGTGAGCCGCTCAGGACCGTCCTCGGTCTTCACGATCTCGTCGCCCTCGCCAACTTCCCCTTCCTCCAGAACCCGAAAGTAAAAACCCGGCCGATGGTGAGAGACAAGCAAAGCAGGCATTTCGGGTTCGCCCATGCGAATCCCCACCCGGTAGCATGTGACGCGCGGCTGGGTCACCTCAAAGATCGCGCTGCCGATCCGATAACGGTCGCCGACACAGACCTCGCCATCAGCCAGGCCCTCCACCGTGAAATTTTCGCCAAACTGCCCATAGACGAAATCGGCGCGCTTAAAGTAACCCTGCCAATAGCGATAGGAATCCATCTGGTAGACCATGACGGCACGATGTTCTCCTCCATGCCCAGCAAGATCGCCCTGCCCATCTCCGTCTACGTTCAACCGGCGCACCATCCGGCGGCCCTGTACCGTTTGTTTCCAAATTGCGGTGTGGACCACCTCGCCCCGCCATTGGATGTCGCGAGGTAAACCCACGTTGAGCGATACTATGTGCGGCACCAAATACCTCTCATTGGAAATGCGCCGTTTTGGGATAACATAGGCGTTTCACGATGGCGTCGGAGAAGGCTTGTTGTCACTCCAGAACGCCATTAAAGCACAAAAATTGCATTTAGGCCCCTCACTGAGTCTCAACTGAGTCCAGACTAATCGCTACCCGAATTGGTATAGGGCCTCACTAGCCAATTAGGATAGGTGCGGAGAACGAGACTTCCGCCCGGAGCAGTCCAGCATCCCAATCTAATCAGATCCACCCTTCCTGCCTGGCGACAAGCTAACGAGCCGCCGGCCAAAAATGCGCGAGTCTAACGAGATTGCCCCCGGACCGAGAATTGCCAGAATGATCCCATTAAGGACTGACATAACTATGTGAAACTCATCTCCAGCAGAAGCACTTGCTAAAAGCCGCAATTCCAACAAACAGCAGAGAACGGAATTATAAGGCGTCAGCAATCCGATGAGTAGGAAGATGGCCGTCACAATTATTACTGCAAGTATCCACGCCGAAGGCGGCTGGGAACCGACGGTTGTTCCGTCTAGCAGCATAGTCGCTGTTACTGACAGTCTTAGGAACAGCAGGGCAATACCGGCCATTCCCGATGGGAACATTGAAAATAATCTCTGCACTGTCGAGAGCGTAGCTCCCGCAAAACTGTAAGGCAATCCCTAACGTTGGAGGCGGCGGTTATCCTTTCGAAGTAGGCCGGCGAACAGATTTCGAATCGGCTATCCTTATGCATTCCTTGTCTGAACGGATTATGAGTCTAATAGGCCCGCAACCAATGCTGGCATACCTGCTTACGCTCCTCGCGTGCTTGCCGATTCAGGCGATTGATCGCGACCGGCGCCTTGATCAGCTCTATCACACAAGCTGGACGATGAAAGATGGAGCGCCCAACGAGATTTTCGCGATCGCACAGACGACGGATGGTTATCTTTGGCTGGGTACCACATCAGGGCTGGTCCGCTTTGACGGCGTCCGGTTTCAAGACTACGAACCCCCAGAAGGTTACAAACTTTCGAGCCGGAACGTGGGTTCCCTATTGGCGTTGCCCGATGGTGCGCTCTTGGTCGGATTTGGAAGCGGTGGTCTTGATCTAATAAAGCGCAGCAGCGTCACAAGTTATAAAGAGCGAGACGGCGTGCCTTCCGGTTCTATCAGGGGGATGGCCCGCGATCGGACGGGACGGATCTGGCTGGCGGCGTTAGGCGGACTGGCCGTGTCCGAGGGAACTCGATGGAAAGCCGCCGGCGCGGAGTACAACTTCTCCGGCGGCGCCACATCGGTAATGGTGGATCATCGGGGAACCGTCTGGGTGGGAACTCAGGAGAGCGTGTTTTCCATGCCCGAAGGTTCTAGCCGATTTCAGAAAGTAGCCGACCACCTAGAGAATGTGGCTCGCCTAGCTGAAGCGGCCGACGGCGCTATTTGGATGGCCGAACTCGGTCAGGCCGTCAGACGGGTCCCCCTGCAAGTAGTTGCACCGAACCCGAGGAGCCCGAAAATTCCGCAGGGCTCGATCGCATTCCTATTTGACCGCGAGGGCAGTTTATGGGCCACCACGTTGGGGGACGGAGTTCGACGGATCGCGTTTCCCGAGCGCGAAGCCGCTCCCAGGCCCGCCACTCCGCTTCCTGAAGATGCCTTGAGGCAGAAACAAGGATTGAGTAGTGATTACGGCGAGAGCATTTTCGAAGATCGCGAAGGCAACATCTGGATCGGAACGAATGCCGGACTCGATCGCTTTCGACAAAGCACGGCGGTCTTCGTTCCACTCCTCGCAAGCACGTCTTATAAGTCGCTCATGGCTGGCGACGATGGCGCGGTTTGGGTCGGAGTTGCCGGACGGTCACTTTTTCAGGTTCAAAGAGGCGGTTTGGCGGTCAAGCCATCGACGGCTTTGAACGCTGTGCTGGGTACTCAATCTAATTGCATTTACCGTGATCCCGAGGGAACGTATTGGCTAGCTACTACGGATGCCCTTCTGCGCTTCGCAAAGGGGCGCGTGGACCACATCCCTTACCCCGCTGGACCTAAGGCCACTACGCTCGAACGGAACGGAACGCCTAATACGATGACGGCCGGCGGCTCTGGCGGTCTCTGGGTTTCCATTCTGGGGAGTGGCGTGTTTCGACTGGATCATAAGCAGTGGACAAGTATCAAGATGTGGGGCGGACCAGCAAGCGTTGCTAATTGCGCCTTCACCGATTCAATCGGCCGGGTTTGGCTCGGGTATAGCAACAAAAATATCGTGGTGATCGATGGGCCCAAGCTGCGGATACTTACCGATCAAGACGGCGTTCTGGTGGGGAAAGTCCGGTGCATTCACGGAAGGGAATCCAAGGTTTGGGCCGGAGGTGATGACGGAGTGGCAATGTTCGACGGGCAGCGTTTTCATTCGCTGATTCCGTCAAGTGGGCCGCCCTTTCGCGATGTCTTCGGGATCGTAGAGACCGCTACTGACGGCTTGTGGTTCAGCGAGCACAATGGAATTGTTCATATTCCGGAGACAGATCTCCGAGCTTTTAAGCAGAACCCTACTAGCAAGGTGGCGATTGAAGTCTTTGGCCTACTCGACGGTCTCCTAGCGCCCGTTCAGAGATCATCGGTAGTTCCCTCCGTAATTCAAGGTACCGATGGCCTGCTATGGTTCGCCACCACGCAAGGCCTTGCGTGGGTGGACCCGCACCGGATCTCCAGAAACGCGCTTCCACCTCCCGTGTCAATCGAATCGGTTTCCGCGGACGGGAAGCGGTACGACCCAGCGGCCTTCTTCTCTCTCCCTCCTCGTACTGCCAACCTCACAATCGCGTACACGGGTCTGAGCTTGTCTCTACCCGAACGCGTTCAGTTCCGGTACAAGCTCGAAGGCAGCGACGACGATTGGCAATCTGCTGGCACACGGCGAGATGCCTTCTATACCAATCCACGTCCCGGCACCTACCGCTTCCAAGTGATCGCGTGCAACGGCAATAACATCTGGAACGACACTGGAGCGGTATTAAGCTTCTCAATCAAGGCCGCTTTCTACCAGACCGCCTGGTTCAAGGCCTTTTGTTTTCTCGCTACTGCAGCCATTTTGTGGCTTCTCTACCTTCTCCGACTGCAACAAGCGACGGCGCGAGTACGGGGCCGGCTCAATGAACGGCTGGTTGAGCGAGAGCGCATTGCGCGCGAACTGCACGACACCCTTCTACAGGGTTTTAGCGGACTTGTTTTGCGTTTTCAGGCAGTGATGAGACACTTACCCACCGAGGGGCCGTCTCGCGAAATGATGGAGAAGTCACTCGAGCGGGCTGACCAGATCCTACTTGAGGGACGGCTGCGTGTTCGAGACCTGCGCTCCGAAACGACAACCCCCAGCAGCCTGGCGGAATCGCTAGCGATCTGCGGTGAAGAACTCTCAAAGGATACCCCGATTTCCTTCAGTCTCGCGGTCGCGGGTACGCCGCGCTCCCTGGCGACAGTAGCACTTGAGGAGGCATGCCTCATCGGGCGAGAGGCGCTGATGAATGCCTTTCAGCACTCCAACGGCTCGAGGATTGAAGCCGAGATTACCTACGATGTGGCTAGCCTTAAGCTCCGAGTCCGCGACGACGGGTCAGGTATCGACCAGGATATTCTGAACGAAGGACGCGCCGGCCATTGGGGTTTGCTTGGGCTCCGGGAGCGTGCGCAAAACATCGGTGGTCGCCTAAATATCTGGAGCAAAACCGGTGCAGGTACAGAGATCGAACTCACCATCCCGTCTAAGATCGCCTATCGACTACGAGATAAGAAACGCCGGTCTTCCTGGGTGAACTTATTCTCTGAACGGAGGTCGACCGAACAATGACACCCCCGAACAAAATAAGAGTTCTGATGGTTGACGATCACCCGCTCCTTCGAGAAGGGATTGCCGCCGTGCTTCAGGGAGAGGAGGATTGTGAGTTGGTCGGCGAAGCCGCTAACGGGCAGGAGGCAATCGAGCTTTTTCGGATCCACCGGCCGGATGTGACTCTCATGGATTTGCAGATGCCAATTATGAACGGGACCGACGCGATTCTTGCAATCCGGAAGGAGTTCGCGAACGCCCGTTTCGTGGTCCTGACCACCTACCAGGGAGATGTACAGGCTTTGCGAGCCTTCAAAGCGGGGGCGTCTGGATACATTCTGAAAAACATGCTGCGCAGAGAACTGATTGACACCATTCGCGCGGTTCACGCTGGCAAGCGGCGAATTCCCCCGGAGGTGGCCGCAGAACTTGCGGAGCACGTGACCGACGACGCGCTCACGGCTCGCGAAGTCGAAGTTCTGAAAATGGTGGCCGCGGGAACCTCCAATAAGATGATTGCGGCTCGTCTGTCGGTTTCCGAGGCTACGATCAAGGCGCATGTAAAAAATATCCTTTCAAAGCTTGGCGCCAATGACCGCACGCACGCCGTTACTATTGCCATGAAACGAGGGTTCCTCGACTGTTAGCGTTTTGAGTGCGTGAGCAGTCCGCAAAAAGTCTCCGCAGGATCTCGGAAGAACCGCACTTTTCCGCAATTCTAGTTTTCCTTATTCGCTTAACTTGAACTCAGAGCTCTGACACAAGTTGAATTTAACCGGAAAGGAAAGCATTGAATGACCGCAGTTGAGACTTACACCAGAACAACGTATCCTGTTCACTTCAAGACCGTTCGCGTGAAAAACGTGGACGTCTTTTACAGGGAAGCCGGTCCCCAAACGGCGCCTGTGATCTTGCTTTTGCATGGATTTCCAACCTCCTCGAACATGTTTCGAAATCTCATTCCGCGTTTGGCTGGCGCCTTTCGCGTGATCGCGCCCGATTACCCGGGCTACGGTCAGAGCAGCATGCCGGATCACAAAGACTTCGACTACTCTTTCGAGAACCTCGCTCACACTGTCGATGGTTTCGTCGACTCCCTTGGGCTGACTAAGTACTCGATGTATGTGATGGATTACGGGGCTCCGATTGGGTACAGGATCGCATTGCTGCATCCAGAACGGGTGCAATGTCTAATCGTGCAGAATGGCAACGCGTACGACGAGGGACTTCTTGAATTCTGGAACCCCATCAAGAGGTATTGGGCTGATCCAACTCTGGAGAATCGTAGTGCGCTCTACTTCCTAAGCGACCCGAAGTCGACTCGTTGGCAGTATGAGACCGGCGTGGCGGATACTTCGCTGTTAGACCCGACCACCTGGCTTGTGGATCAAGCCGGCTTGGACCGGCCCGGGAATCTGGAGATCCAAATGGATCTCATGCATTCCTACGGGACCAACGTGCCACTCTACCCGGAGTTCCAGGCGTTCTTTCGGAAGTACCAACCTCCCACGCTGATTGTCTGGGGAAAGAACGACTTCATCTTCCCAGCCGAAGGTGCGGCGCCATACGCGCGGGATTTGAAAAACCTTGAGACGCACCTGTTAGACACCGGACACTTCGCACTCGAAACACACAGCGAAGAAATCGCGAGCCGGATCGAAGAGTTTCTGCTGAAGAACCTGAAGCTATAGACTTCCAGATCTCGAACTGCAAAAGTTGAGCGATGGCACGCAACTTCGGATCTCTCGTCTTTACGCCGCTCGTCAAGGCGCTTCAAGAAAAATATGGCAGCCGCCGCCAATACGCGCGGATCATGACTGGCGAGGGTACACCGGATCGGCTCGGTCCCGATGAGGTCGCGTTTATCGGCCAGAGGGACAGCTTCTACATGGCGACGGTGGGCGTGACCGGCTGGCCATACGTTCAGCATCGCGGTGGCCCCGAAGGCTTTCTCAAGGTTGTCGACAGCCAGACGATTGCCTTCGCCGACTTCCGTGGGAACAAGCAATACATCAGCACGGGCAACCTGGGCAGTGACGATCGGGTCGCACTGATCATGGTGGACTACCCAGGCCAATCGCGGTTGAAGCTTCTCGGCCGCGCTCAAATTCTGGAAGGCGATGCGGGACGGGAATGGATCGAACGGCTTCGCGAACCCGGCGTCAAAGACGTTATCGAGCGGGTGTATGTAATTCGGGTTGAGGCGTTCGATTGGAACTGTCCCCAACATATTACTCCGCGCTTCACGGAAAAGCAGATTCGGGACGCACTCGCCCCTTTCGAGCAACGGCAAGAGGAGCTTGAACAGGAGAACGAAAACTTGAAGCGCGAGATTAGTGCTAAGAAGTCTACCTAATGAGCAACGGTATCAACGCCCTAAAAAAAGCGGCGGCAGAGTGGGCAGCCGCTCAGTTGCGGAATGGCATGGTGGTCGGCTTGGGTTCGCGAAGCACGGCGACTTTCGCCGTCTCAGAGATCGGGAGGCTCATCAAGGCCGGATTGCAGATCATCTGTGTGCCGACTTCTGAGAACACGGCAGAGCTGGCGCGGAGTCTCGGGATTCCACTGTCGGACTTAAGCGAGCAGCCAGAAATAGATGTGACAATCGACGGCGCTGACGAAGTCGAGCTTGGAACTCTCCATCTCATCAAGGGCGGGGGCGGCAACTTGCTCAGAGAAAAGATTGTCGCAGCTGCTAGCAAACGACTGGTCATCGTGGTCGACCATAGCAAACTGGTGGACCGGTTACATGGGCAGGTTCCGGTGGAAGTCGCCCAGTTCGGCTGGAAATCCACGGCGCGGCGATTGTCCGCGCTTGGCGCCAAAGTGTTGGGTCGAACTGACACGAACAGGGGAATGTTTATCACGGACGGCGGCAATTTCATTGTCGATTGTTCTTTTGGCGCCATCGAAGCAGCCGCGGATCTCCAGGCGCGACTGGATGGCACGGTGGGAGTTGTTGAACACGGACTATTCATCGGTATGGCCTTCCAGATTGTGGTGGGTGATCCGGATGGTGTCCGCATCTTAGAGCTCTAACTTAGTGACTCAAAGTAATTTCAAAGCGAGAATGCGATGCCAACGATGACGACGAAGGACGGTACGGAGATTTACTACAAGGATTGGGGCAAAGGACAACCTCTGGTGTTCAGCCATGGGTGGCCTCTCACCGCGGACGCTTGGGAGGACCAGATGATCTTCCTGGCCGCTCGCGGGTTTCGGTGTATCGCGCACGATCGGCGTGGTCACGGGCGTTCCGGGCAGACTTGGGACGGCAACAACCTGGATACTTACGCCGACGACTTAGCTGAATTGGTTACGGCTCTCGACCTTCATGATCCGATCCATATCGGACACTCGACGGGCGGCGGCGAAGTCACCCGCTATATCGGCCGTCATGGCACCGGACGCGTTGCCAAAGCGGTATTGATCGGCGCGATTCCGCCGCTGATGCTCCAAACTGAAAAGAATCCTGCTGGCTTGCCGATCGCCGCTTTCGATGAACTCCGCGCCAGCATGTTAACCGATCGCTCACAGTTCTTCAAGGACCTGAGCGCTCCCTTCTACGGTGCCAATCGTCCCGGCAACACGGTTTCACAGGGGCTGCGGGACTTCTTCTGGCTACAGGGGATGATGGGCGGCCATAAGCCGCTTTACGACTGCATAAAAGCGTTCTCGGAGACCGATCTCACCGAAGACTTGAAGCGGTTCGATATCCCCACCCTGATCCTGCATGGCGATGACGATCAGATTGTCCCGATCGTTGCGTCCGCGCTGCTCTCTTCCAAGATCGTCAAGGCTTCCACTCTGAAGATCTACCCGGGGGCACCTCACGGTATGTGTTCAACGTTAAAGGACCGGGTGAACGCTGAGTTGCTTTCGTTTATTGGTTAAGCCAAAGTTGCGTTTATTTGACAGGTGACACGGGCATGAAACTTCTTATCGGCGCCATCGTTTCTCTTTTGGTAGGGGTCGGTTGCCGGGTTTTTGATATCCCGGTACCGAGTCCGCCGGTTCTTCCGGGAGCCCTGCTGGTTCTCGCGATGACTCTGGGCTATTCCGGCGCGGATCGTTTCATCAGCCGCACGATGCGCGCTGCTACTACCAAATCTATTTGCGGCGGACCCAATGGAGAGACTGCCGCCTCCCGGAATGGCGGAGTAGGTGGGGCACAACTTGATTCATATTCGCAAAAAGGACATCATGACTCTCAAAGAGAAACTTAGAAACGATATAACCGCCGAAGCCATTACGACGATTACTCAAGACCTGCGCCGGTTGCTTGCCGATGTATTCACGCTGTATGTGAAGACAAAGAACTTTCATTGGCACCTGAGCGGACCGCACTTTCGCGATTATCACTTGCTCCTGGACGAGCAGGCCGAACAGTTGTTCGCCATAACAGACGATATTGCCGAACGCGCCCGGAAGCTAGGCGCGAGGACAATTCGCTCCATCGGCGATATCGCTCGCCATCAACGTTTGCATGACAGTGAACAGCAGCACATCAACGCGGAAGAGATGTTGCGGGAACTCTGTTCCGACAACCGGAGTTTAAGTGAATTCCTTCGCGGGACTCACGGACTTTGCGAGCGATACGGCGACATTGCGACCGCCAGTCTGATCGAGAACTGGATTGACCAGGCCGAGCGCCGGCTGTGGTTCCTGTCAGAGACGTTATCTGACACAGCAGCGGTGGCTTAAGGGATCTGATGATGAAGACATCCGAAATTCGATTCACCATTATCTGCTTAACTGGCCTGTGTTTTCTGACCGCTCTAGGACGGGCTCAGTCTCCCAGCCTCGTCCAACAAATCGCCGAGGTAATGAGCCAGTCGCCCAGCGGAAAGGCCCATCAGCGTTACGTACATGCAAAGGGTATCGTCTGTCAAGGATCGTTCCAGGCCTCGCCCGGTGCGCGGTCTCTCTCGCGAGCGGCTCATTTTGATGGCAAGACCATTCCCGTCACAATTCGGTTTTCCGATGGGGCTCCGGACACAACCGTTGCCGACAACGCCCCGGAAGCGGCACCGCGCGGCATGGCGATTCGGTTCGCAGTCGGTAGGGGAACCGATATCATGGCCTTCTCGCACAATGGTTTTTTGGTCGGGACCGGCGAAGAGTTCCTCGCGCTGATCAAGGCGCAAGCCGCAACCGATTCATCGGCGCCGCATCCCTGGCCCATCGAAGAGTTTCTAAATAGCCATCCCCGGGCGCTCAAGTTTGTTAAGGATCCGAAACCAGTTCCGGTGAGCTTCGCGACTGAGTCCTACTACGCGAACAACGCTTTCGTCTTCCTCAATAGTAAAGGAGAGAAGCAAGCCGGCAGATACCAGATTGTCCCTATAAGTGGCGCGCAGTACCTAGATGAAGTCACAGCTAACGCAAAAGGCCCGAATTTCCTCAGGGATGAACTGCCTGTTCGCCTCGCGATATCCCCCGTCAGATTCCGCCTCTTGCTGCAACTTCCCACTCCCGGCGATCCGACCAACGACGGCTCTATTGTCTGGCCGGATGACCGCAAGAGAGTCGAATTGGGCATCATCACCCTTGTCTCAGTGGTGCCAGATAGCGTCGCTGCCGAGCGGGAACTCGCCTTCGATCCCACCCACCTCATCGACGGAATCGAACTGTCCGACGATCCGCTGCCTCCTCTACGGTCGCGCGTCTACTCCTATTCCGTGGCGGGACGACATCGCCAATAGGAACCACGGTCATGAGATTGGGGACAAGAACTCCGAAGAGAAGCTTCTTAGGCGTGATAACCGGCTTGGTGCTCACGCTTGTCGTAGCCCAGTTCATAAGACCGGAGTTACTTCGTTCCCCTGTATCGGCGGATTTGCAGGTTACCCCCGAGGTGAAGCAAATTCTGAGTAATTCGTGTTATCCCTGCCATTCGAATCAGCCGCGATTGAGGTGGTTCGATGAAATCGTCCCTGCTTACCAACTGGTCGTGCACGATGTGGCGAGTGCCCGAATGCACCTGAACTTCTCCGGGTTAGGCACGGTCTCTGTTGAGCGTAGGAATGCGGTCCTGTTCGAATCGCTAAACCAGATTCAGCTGGGCGCAATGCCGCCTGCTCGCTACAGGGCGCTGCATCCCGAGTCCGTCGTCACGCCGAGGCAGATTTCAATTCTTATTAACTACTTACTCTCTGCGGCGCCAAGTGCCGCAACGGCACAGTCCAATGTCGTGCCCGCGGATACGCAGTATCGCCAGTGGATCGCCTCCGCTAACACGCCAACAAAGGTACATGACGCGCCCAACGGCATCGCGTTCATCCCAGAGTACAAGAATTGGCAGGTGATCAGTACCACGGTTCGAGAGGACACCAAAACTCTGCGATTGATCTCAGGGAACGCGATCGCTATCAAGGCTATTGCCGAAAACAAGATCAATCCGTGGCCCGACGGCGCAATCTTAGCTAAAGTAGCATGGCGTCAGACAGCCGGCGAGAATGGCCGCGTTGAAACGGGCGAGTTCTTTCGGATGGCTCTGATGATCAAAGACAAGGCAAAGTACTCTTCTACCGCGGGCTGGGGCTGGGCGCAGTGGGGCGGAACGGAATTAACGCCTTATGGAACAGATCCAGGTTTTGCGCGGGAGTGCGTCGGATGCCATGCGCCGCTACGCAAGAACGATTATGTCTTCACAATGCCAATCCAATCTCTCGGTAAACAGTCATCGTTTCGGGTACCGCATGAATAAATCCCTTATGCTCGCAGCGGTACTGACTTTGATCCTTGCCAGTTGCCAAAAGCAGATTCCCAGCCTCATCACAACGATGAACACACATGCGGCGCTGGTGGGCGATCTTCCGGCCAATCCGCTCGGCTGGAAGGTGATCACATCCGGATTCGGCCCAAACGACACAACCATGTCCACCCTATTCGGAAACGATAGCGCGGTCAAGTATGCGCGGACACGAGGAGGTGACGGCTATCCAACCAATTCGAGGCTTGCACTCGTGACCTGGCGTCAGCAGCAGGATAGCCGCTGGTTCGGCGCTCGCATACCGGACCAAGTCAAATCCGTAGAGTTTGTGACGGTGGCTTCCGATGATAGCCGGACCACCTACACTTACGAAAGATTCGCGGGCGTCCCGTTCAAACGAGTGGGAACATCTTCTAAACGGGCCGATGAGCGAGTCAAGTACCTCCTTTCGCAGCGCGCTGCTGTTATGCCTTAGGTCGGAGTTGAACACGAACCCGTATATTCCGCACGAATCTGAAAGCCCTCCGGGCCACTCCGCACTATTCTTACTATATGTCTCAGAAACTTACAGGAAGAATTGCGTTAGTCACCGGCGGCAGCAGCGGAATCGGGCTGGCTACCGCCAAAGAGTTCGTCGCTGAAGGCGCTTACGTGTTCATCACTGGCCGGCGTCAACCCGAATTGGATCGGGCCGTTGCCGAGA
The DNA here is from genome assembly GCA_963752695.1 of Bryobacterales bacterium. GTDB lineage: Bacteria > Acidobacteriota > Terriglobia > Bryobacterales > Bryobacteraceae > Bog-113. The sequence continues at coordinate 209,229 of CAVVZB010000004.1, read as the reverse complement.
TCGGCCATGACGTCACCGCAGTCCAGGGAGATGGGGCCAACCTTGCAGACCTGGATCGCCTGTTTGGAGTAATCAAAGCGCAACGTGGTGGGCTCGATATCTTGTTCGCGAATGCCGGAATCGGCCAGTTTGCGCCTCTGGGAGGCATCACCGAAGAACATTTCGACAAACAATTCGATGTGAACGTCAAGGGCCTCCTCTTCACGGTTCAAAAGGCGTTGCCGCTCTTGCGGGATGGCAGTTCGATTGTGTTGAACGCCTCGATCGTCTCCGTTAAGGGTAATCCGGCCTTCAGCGTATACAGCGCGACAAAGGCGGCAGTGCGTTCGTTCGCGCGCACTTGGTCTGTTGATCTCCGGGACCGTAAGATACGGGTGAATGCCATAAGTCCAGGAGTGGTGCCTACTGCCGGATACAACACGGGCCTCGGATTGAGTGACACGCAGGTTGACCAGTTCGTCCGTGACTCCATACCGAGCATCCCATTGGGACGGGCCGGGACGCCAAATGAGATCGCGAAGGCAGTAGTTTTTCTGGCTTCCGACGACAGCAGTTACATCACCGGTATCGATCTGTTCGTGGATGGCGGACTCGCGCAAATCTAGCGCAGTGTGGTGGGGCCGTGATTACGACATCCACGGCCTCAAGCCGTCTGTCTTATTCTGCTGCGATAGCGACTAGCGATTCGACTATGGAAATCTTCTGTGTCATATCTTGAGGCAAGTTGTGACGCGCCGTGAGATAGGCGGGACCGTTGTAAGACATTTGGGTTCTACCTTCGTCATCTGCCCAGACCAGAATCTTTAGTGGCAGGTCGATGGCAATCGTGGGTGATTCAACCATCAGCGGAGTACCGGCTTGAGGATTGCCAAAAATCAGGAGCTTGGTGGGGCGCAGGTGCAGGCCAGCTTCTTGCGCCTCTCCGCTGTGATCGATCAGGGCGAACAGCTTGATTCCTCTTTCTCGAAGTGTCTCTTCGATCTTCCGCACGGTCTGCTCCACGGATTGCTTGCCCGGCACCGTTACGATACCCGAATTGCTGAACGACGTCATTATTCTCTCCCTTGGTTCGCTCCCGGTCAGGCGTGGCGACTTATACGCCTGGCACCCCACTAAACACACTCCAGCAATGAATCCAGCTAGAACTACAGTCACCTGATTGCTGAACTCTCGGCCACGACTCACGGGGCCAACCCGAAGTACCCTGCGGCGGCTCCGCCTATCAACACAAACACTGGATGCCATCGAAGTCCGGCGAGCAATGCTGAGCGCGTTCGTCACCCCGGAAACGCTGGTATTCATGGCTGATCCCGAGCATTAACAGAATGCCTGGACTGAACACCGCCACCGTGGCGATAAGCGCGCCAGAGAATCCACCCTGGCGGTACCCGCAAACGTCGCAATCAGTGCGATTGGCCCTGGCGCTAGGTTGCTTATAGCCAATCCGTCGAGAAACCCCCGTGGACTCAGCCATCCAGGCTGAGTCACAAGCCGATTTTGGAGAACGGCCACAAGCACGAAACCGCCACCAAAGAACAGCATGCCGATCTTAAAACACGTGATGAAGATCAACAAGATCAGCCCAGTTACGCCCGCGACTTCGAGCACGAAAGCTGCGTTCAGTTGAGCCACACCGGCCGCAAACGCGATTACAGCAATCACGACGGTAGACGACAAATGCAGCACGCGCCGCCCTATCAATCATGCGGCGTCAACAATCAAAGCAATTACTACAGGTCCGAGTCCCGCAATCATGCGCTGGCGGGCGGGGATCGCGTGGTAACGAAAGTATAGGTCCGACAGAAATAGAACCAATAGAAATGCAGGCGTCATGAATGCGCCGCCCGACAGTAATCCGCCTGCAAGGCCGAAAAGACGATAGCCAACGAAGATCGCCGTGTTCACCGCGAACGCCCCGAGGAGCTGTCCGAGCCCTACTCCGCTTATGAACTCATTGAGGGAGATGATTCTGCGCTTTCGCAATAACTCCTCCTCCATCAAAGCGACAATGGCCATGCCACTGCCAAATCCGATGCTTCCGATTTTGACGAACCTTGCGAGCAAGCTTCGAAGAGACGCGGCAGCAACGCCGTCTTGGGTTGGCGCTGATCGCAAGCTTGGTGACAGCATGCGGTGCCTAGATCGCCGTTGAACCGCTAATCGAGTAGGCCGTCACATCACGCGATAACACGCGCAGTTTCTTCACTTCTCCGAATGCGGCCTGCATGAGAGGACCGTTTATGTGCTTTTCAAGCGCGGCCAGAGTAGTCCAACCTTCGATATTGTGAAACACGTTCGGGTTCCGGACATCCGCCGCAAAAGTGTAATAAATGCAGCCATCCGCCCCCTGTGTATCCGCAACATTTTGTGAGACAAGCGCATTGAATTGTTCGCGGTCGTCCGGGTGAATTTCTATCGTTCCGTTCACGACTAAGCCGATCCCGTGTGTCATGTTGCTCATCCTCTTCCTCTTCTGTGTCACCACTCCATCGCCGTTGCTGGACTACTCATATACACGCGAGTCCAAATCGCTACCTGCAATTGAAGAGACTTACACCAGGCCCCATGCATTCGGTCAACCACCTCCGCCGGATGGCCCTGCGCACCCAGGTAAGGTTTAATCGTCTCGTTCATCACCGCGATGAAGGCGATGATGTCGCGTAGTGGCACGTACGGCGTGGACCGAACACCGTCAACTTGATTCTTCTTCTGGCTAGTATGCCGTAGAGCGATCTCTTCCTGATAGTTGACCCAATCCTGGTCGTAGGGGCGAAGACAAGTATCCAGAATCCACTGCCGGAACCGCAGGTTGCTCTTAGCAGTGTATTCGGGGATGACGGTTCCTTCCGGAGCCCGTGAGTGTCGTGCAAGATTCGGAATTGTTGTGATGATGCGGCCGCGCCAATGCTCGACCACTGCCGCTGTCTGATCAGCCAGCACCTCACCCGCTAGGCGCAAGTACCGTTCATCCTCGCCAGTCATGCCGACGCTGGTCTTCATATCCTCCAGTTGCCGCAATGTGATTGGGGACCTGGCGACTTCTGGAGCCCCGTAAGTGTATCCATAGATCTCGCCCGCTACCTTATACATGAAAACCCTCTTCTGCTTACGCCGCTGCAATGCTTACGGCTTGCTCACGAAACGGAGTGAAGCGAATGACGTCGAAGTCCTCCGGAAGTGGCAGGCACGAGCCCGCCACCATACTTTCCGCTGCCCAGTCTACCAGCGCTTCGTACTGCTCGAAACGTTCCACCTTGCCGAGCCATGTGTCGTTGCCGGCATCCGAAATTCGAACTACATTCGGAACGTCGCACGGTCCTAGGCAACTGCTGATCGTGAGCTGGACCCTTTTCAGAAGACCCCGTTTCCGCCACTCCTGTTTGAGCCACTCGACCGGCACCTCTGGCTTGCCTCGGCCCACCGCTCCGCAGCAACATCCGGAGCAGACGATGACCTGCCCGATAACCAGGCGCTTTGTTTTGAGAGCACTATCTAAGTCAATCATATTTGCCTCCTAAGTGCGGACGAGTACGACACCGATCCACAAGCTGTAAGCCGAAGTCAAAACTCCCATCCAGCGAAAAAGCGACGGCTTCAGCCTGGAAACGGAGAACATGGACGAAGCGATCATCGTAAGCAACATGTTCGAAGCGAACATCGCCGCCGCAAATACCAGCAAGCCTAAAGCCCCGCTCCGAAATCCACCTAAATTGGAGGCAATGATCAGCATTGACAGCTGTGTAGGAGTCTCCGCCCCAATCCCATGAACAACGCCAAGGCTCAGCGACGACTTCGGCCCACATGCCTGATCGTTTACAGAGTAAGCGGAGTGATGGTGACGCAGGCGATGGAATAATGCAAGGACCGCTTGTCCACGGCTGACCGGTCCTCCACCCGACAGAAGAGCCCTCAATACGTACAGGCCGAACATGATCAAGGTAGCCCCGACTACGCGCTGCATCCAGATAGCGAACACTGGCGGCAAAGATTGGTGTAGTCCAATCAGCGCAATTCCGATGAGGCCCACCGTGGCGGCATGCCCGAGTGCATAGAGCATGCCGCATCGAGAAGCCTGTCGAACGGAGGGTTGCATGCTGGCAATATCGGAGATCGCCGCGACATGATCCCAGTCCGCGCCATGCTGGAGACCGAGCACTGTACACGAAACCAGAGCTGTAGCCAGAGTCATCGGCGCGGTCCTCAGGCTTCTGGCTGCGAATACCGCGACGCGACTTCTTCTATCTTCAGCGCCAGCACTTCGGGCGTCAAGACCTGCTTCTGGAAGAAGAGGTTCGCAAAAGCAACTATCCAACGTTCGTAATAAGATAGCTTGCCAATAACCTCGCTACCCAAGGATTCCACCCCGCGACGCTTCTCTTCCGTGCTGATCAGCTTGTGATAATCAAGCACGTCAGCTAGCGCGTGGCAGCGCTTCTCCCAAGGTTGTAACTCATGATCCCGGATGTCGATACAGTCGGCTGGCAGTCCACCAATATCGTTTGGTAGTTGATTGACGAAGTGTTCGGTTGAAATCATTGCATTCTCCTGTTGTTAACATTGACTACGGCTACGCCGATCATGCAATCGCGAGTGACTACCGAAGCGAGCTCTTCTTCATTCCAGCCTTCGGTTTCCGCCGGACGCTGAGGCAGCACAAGGAACCGCACGTTTGCGGTGGAGTCGCTAACGCGAATTTCAACGTCGTCGGCGATCACGGTACCGAACTCAGCCAGCACAGATCTTGGCTCCTTTACCGCTCTCGCGCGATACGGTTTTTGTTTGTACCAGTCAGGCGGCAGCCCCAGCACCGGCCGCGGATAGCAGGAACACAAGGTGCACACAATCAGGTTGTGCACCTGGTCGGTGTTCTCCACAACGATCAGCCCTGTATCGTCATAAAAACTTATCCCTAATTCCTCACATCCGGCGCGCCCATCGGCGAGCAGTCGCGCACGGAATTCGGGATCCACCCAAGCCCTCGCGACCAGCTTCGCGCCGAGTTCGGCGGTTCGCGAGTCAAGTACCTCCAGTTGCCGCCGGATCTCGGCAGCCTGTATGACTCCCTTCTCGACAAGCAACTCACGCATTGCCGTTTCCATGATTTCGTAATAGCTTGGAACGCCTTCTTGCGCGGTAATCGGTGTGTGATCGTGTGTGTGCATTGTTAAGCCCTCTCCAGCCAGGTTTCGAACACTTCAATCCGCAAGTTGTCGCTCGGCGACCCTGCATAGCCGGGCCATAAGTCCGTCAACGGAATCGCGACCCGATAGTAATAGCGTTTGAGGCCGGCGTTGAGGCCGAAGCCCTCTTCTTCGTTGCTAACAGCGCGTGGCCTGATCACGGCCTCAACCATCGCGTTCTTCCCGCGAATATAACGGGGAACACGGTAATGCCCGACCGGAAAGCGGATCGAGATCCTCACCCGGTTACCAGGCTCGAAGAGCGGGTCCTCGCCGGTATATTTTACGATGTTGGGTAGTGCTTGTTCGGTCATCATTGGAGGAATGCAATCAGGTCAGCGTTTACCTTGTCTTTCAGCGTCGAACACATGCCGTGCGGCGCACCTGGGTAGACTTTCAGAACCGCACCTTTCACGATCTTGGACGACATCATTGCCGACGCGCCGATTGGCACAATCTGGTCGTCATCACCGTGAAGGATCAGAGTGGGAATATCAAAGCGCTTCAAGTCCTCAGTGAGATCTGTCTCCGAAAATGCTTTGATGCAGTCGAAAAGTGGCTTATGTCCACCCATCATTCCCTGCAACCAGAAAAAGTCCCGCAGTCCCTGAGAGACATTGGATCCTGCCCGGTTCGCCCCATAAAACGGAACGCTCAAGTCTCTAAAGAACTGTCCGCGATCGGCCATCTGGCTGGCGCGGAGCTCATCGAATGCGGCCATCGGTAAGCCGCCCGGATTCTTTTCAGTTTTCAGCATGAGGGGCGGAATTGCGCCAATCAGGACCGCCTTCGCGACCCGTTCGGTGCCATAGCGGCCGATGTAGCGAGTCACTTCACCGCCGCCGGTCGAGTGTCCGATGTGGATCGCATCGCGGAGGTCAAGCGCCTTCACCAGCTCGGCAAGGTCATCAGCGTAAGTGTCCAGGTTGTTTCCGTCCCAGGTTTGCCCAGAACGCCCATGACCTCTCCGGTCGTGGGCAATGCAGCGGTAACCTCTCGCCGCCAGGAAGATCATCTGATCCTCCCAGGCGTCGGCCGTTAGTGGCCATCCGTGGCTGAAGACCAGAGGCTGTCCTTTGCCCCAGTCTTTGAAATAGATCTCGGTAGCATCTTTGGTTTTGATCGTCGGCATAATTTCCTTTTACTTGGTCAAACTGTACATGTGGACTAGACGCCCGCATAGACAACGGCAACAAAGGAGGCTGGGTTGACCAGAAACTGGCCCCATTTGGCGTCAAACGCCGAAGTTGGTTTAGCTGCAACTGTCTGCTCCAACGTCCGTCCTTGTTTCTTCAATTTGGCGACGGATTCACGCACGGTAACGAGCATGTCGCGGAATGCAATAACATCAGGCCTGCGGCCTACGGGGCCGTGTCCTGGGATCACGATCATCTTGTCTGTGATGAGACGAAGGTTCGCCTCCGCCGCCTGAATCTGTCCGTCGATGCTGCCGCCCGTTGAGTAGTCAATGAACGGGTAGTCTCCGTTCCACCACGTATCGCCAACATGGATCACATCGGCCTCCGTGAAGTGAACCGAAATGTCACTGTCGGTATGGGCCGGGCCGTAGTACTTCAAAATGAGCTTTGTGTTGTTTCGCTGCATTTCGTGGCTGGAACCGAATTCGATAGCCGGCAGCGCGCCAGCGGGAGCTGCCGGAAACGTCCAGTTCCAGCCTTCGACGCGGGTATCAACCGAAAGACGTTTCCGAACATTTTCGTGAGCAGTAATCGTTGCTCCAGCGGAATGCAGCCAGTCGTTACCGTCCGTATGGTCGATGTGCCAGTGAGTATTCACCAAATGCTTGATAGGCTCACTGTTGATTGATGCCAAGGCGTCCGCGATACCATGCCGTGAAACAGACAAGCCGGTATCAACGAGAAGCTTGCCGTCTTTGCCCGTCAAGACGGCAATGGTACCGCCTGACCCTTCCATCACGGAAATATTGCGCCGTAGAGGGCGAACGGTAATTTTCGAGTTTGCGGCAGCGTTGATCATGGTCGGAACAACGCCCTCTTCTGCCGCGGAGAGTGAATGGTTTAGAAGCAGCGTAGCTCCGGCCGCGCCTCCCACTAGTGCGAGGAAACGCCGTCGCGAAGTCCCGATCTGCTGGATCTCAGTGCGAGTCATCTGTTTGGTCTCCTTTGGTTGTGTTCCTTGCGTGACATGCAACGTCTTTGAGTCCAAGTTATGCGAATCCAGCGGAAGGGGATTTCTGAAAAATGCGCTTCTTTCGGGAATGTGCGAAAAGATGGAGAAGATGCCGGGGCCGGAGCGGATGGGTGGATTACGGGACCGAGATCACCTCCCGGCATTGTCTTAGTTTGGGGATGGCGCGGTGCGTGGAGTTGGCCTGGATTGATCTCGGTAAGCCGGTGTGCACTTGGTGCAGCCGAGAACGTGCTCCCCTGTTAGGTAGCAGACGGGCGAAAAGGGCCGCCCGTCAATTCCGGTGTCGATTTTACTTAGCTACTGGCGGCTTTGTCTTTGGGATCTACGCACCACCAATGCTCGAGAACTACTTATGCGAGTCTTCGGGATGCGCTTACGCAGCCAGGCTACCTGGATGTACCCATCTGCCCCAATGGCTCATAAGACGTTTGTGCCCCGCAAGATCCCGATCCAAAGGAGCAAGGAGCGTATATGCAGGCAGAGAAGTTGAATTTACGAGCCCCTTAGCAAGCTGAGAGTACCAGTAGGAAAGCTCGGAGCCATGACGTTCCCAACGCGCAGAATCCAGCCACCAAATGCCTTGAGGATCCACTGATAGGTCACAGCGTGTACAAAGCCGGTTCCAATCTGTGGAATCAATTGAGGGAAACCAGCAAAACCCGCGCAAATCCGATCCGCTCCCGATCAGTATTTCGCATTGTTCTTCCATGTGCTTCAGCCAAGTGATGCGGTCGGAGACGGTTCCCCTGACATTCGTCTCGGTGAGCATCAGCGGCTTATCAAACTTGCGGGCATAGTCGACAGCAACAGCAGCAAAACCGCGCGGTGATGAAACGGGCCAGGATAACGAGACACCTTGCTCCTTTGTATTCCAACGCCAATCCATTTCCGAAGGTGCATAGTAATCGAGCCCGCAGATATCCATATCGGCAGCGTGATCACAAAACCAAGGGAGTTCATCCGGACTTACTCCATTACTGATCAGGTACGTATAAAGAGGGTGGCTGGAGTCTACCTTACCGTTTGTTAGATCGTCATATAGGAAGCGGCGCTGATTGCAGAACGATGCCCAACCTTCCGACTTCTTGTCTTGCGCATGATGGAATTCGCACGTATCTACCCGCACTAGCTGGTTTTGGGAGCCACGACTCCGCACCAATCTGGCCGCAAGGCAAATCGCTTTGGAGACCTGAATAGCCATACGTGCAAAAGCGCAGTCGGACGACTGATACGGATACCAAGCACCTGTCACGGAGCAAAGAACGGTTGTCGCAAGGGGCTCATTGAAGACAGTGTATCGATCGACCCAGGGATACCGCTCAAGCACCTGATCGAGAAAGCGTACGTAAACCTCAGGAAACAGAGGATTGGAAAAGCCACCCTCCAGCCACTCCGGGAATGAGGTGTGGTGGAGAGTGTCAACTATGGGGCGCATCCTATACTGCCGCATGAAGGACATGGGGCCGTCGAGCCACTCAAAGTCGAACTCCCCTTGTTTGCGCTCGATCCGGTGCCATGGTATCGGGTATCGCAGTTCGGTGACACCCGCCTCCAGAAGGCGCGCCAAATCAGAGCGCCACCGCTCCAAGTGCCGCGTCGATTCGAGCACATCCTTTCCCGAACCGTATATATGAGTACTCTCAAATGCACCAAGATGAATCAACTTAGTTTTCATAGCGCGACCGCATTTGCGCCCTTGCTTCTCAGCGACCAAGACTTAAGTTAAAGTCGAGTAAGTGTATAAAACCGATCAAACAGTGAACTGCGCGAACATAGTTGCCTTATGTTTACCAGGGCAACGATTTATCAAGGGCGTTTTCGACGCGTCGACGAAGCGACTGGTCACTTCGATTTGTTCTATGTACGAAACGTCCAAATGGTTCAGCACCGTTGCTAATGGATAACCCGCGACTGAGTTGAAGGCCTTCCAGACTTGTCCCATGCTTTCCAAGTCGCCCTGTGTGGCGCGGGCTGTCTCTCGAACTTTTCCATGTCGGAAGCAAGGTCCATACGTCCAGTGGCTTCCGCTAGGGCCATAAGCGCTTCGTACGACTCCTCCGTGTTCCCGGCAGTTTGAAGTTTGCCAAGTAGAAAGTCGATTGTCCTCGCGTCATGAATTCGGCGCAAGCCTAGAAGCGCCGCCATCCGCAGAGCGTGGGACTCAGCGCCAGCGAGAGATTCCAACACTTCCAGATCGTCCGGTCCCGAAAGATTAGCAATGATTTGAAACAGCAGTGGCTCTCCACCGATATCTATAGCTTCATGTGGCGATACAGAAGCCGCTAAGTCGCTCAGGTATCTATGGGGGTTCATGCGCGCTAGCAGTTCTAAACGAATCTGTTCGGAAGCTGTATCACCGAGAGGAGCGTGATTGGTCAACGAATCGATTGAGTTGCTGCCGAGATCGGGAAAACGAGTAAGCAGTTCCATCGAAGACTTGGCTAACGCTGGATTTTCCGCGCTCAGGGCAAGGGTCAACGTATCAGCTTCGATCGCATCGACACCGACCGGAGTGGTCTTCATCTTTCGCGGCGGTACAGCGCAAAACTCCACCCAGGACAGCTGATCGGTATTGAATAATCCTGGTCCGATTGACGGTGCGGGGGCCGCAAACATCAAAACCGTTTCTCCGGGGTTGACTGGATAGCCCCAGGCAGGGTTAAAGTCGCGAACCACCACTGTGACTGAAGCGTTCGGTTCCCCTTTGTAGAAACGAAGCGGTGCGAACTCGATGGACCAGTCCACAGCGGCTGTCCCTTCCCTTTTGGGGCAGTTTGTGCAAACCGGTCGCCCGGCCTGAAAAGGCCACGCTCGATCTTTCGAAGAGATCCGGGAGTGCTTGGTTACTGACTAAGTCAGGTAAAGCCGCCACGGAAACACACCCCATCAACGTCAGCAACTTGATTATCATTGGCTCCCTATCGGAGTTATAACACCAAATTCGAAACTGTCCTCACAAAAAAGCGAAAGCCGCCAAGTTGCAGCTTGACGGCCTTCCCTTTCCCTGATTTTACTACCCGGCGAGTGTCACCTTACTCCGTCAGCGAGCCGCCCGTATCTTCGCTGAGTCCGCCCGTATACTGAATCCGGGCTTCGTCTTCGTAGCCGTCCATCGGCATAAGCGACGGTTCCACCACCGGCTCCTCGACGACATCCTCCCCGGCGATCTTGACCTGGCGATAGTAAGCCATGCCCGTACCGGCGGGGACGAGGCGTCCCATGATGACGTTTTCCTTGAGACCCTTCAAGTAATCGACCTTGCCCGAGATAGCGGCTTCGGTCAACACACGCGTGGTCTCTTGGAAACTCGCCGCTGAGATAAAGGAGTCCGAAAGCAGCGACGCCTTGGTGATCCCCAACAACACGGCTTTGCCTTCCGCCGGACGCTGGTTTTGATCGATCGCGCGCTGGTTCTCCAAACGGAACCGGAACTTGTCTACCACTTCTTCGGGCAGGAAGTCCGTATCGCCGATATCTTCTACCTTCACCCAGCGCATCATCTGCCTTGAGATGACTTCCAGGTGTTTGTCGTTGATATTGACGCCCTGCAGTCGATAGACCTCTTGAATCTCGTTCACGAGGTACTTCTGCAGTTCCTTCTCGCCCAGTACGGCGAGGATATCGTGCGGATTGCGCGGGCCGTCCATCAGCGGTTCGCCGGCTTTCAGGCGTTCGCCTTCCTGGACGTTGACGTGAACGCCGCGCGGCAGTGAGTATTCACGCTCTTCGCCGTCATCTCCGATGACATAGATCTTGCGCATACCCTTGGCGACCTCGCCGAACTTCACGATGCCGTCGATCTCCGCGATGATGGCTGTCTCACGCGGCTTGCGCGCTTCGAACAGTTCCACCACGCGCGGCAGACCACCAGTGATGTCTTTGGTCTTAGTGGTCTCGCGAGGTATCTTTGCGAGCACGTCGGCGGCGTGAATGGTGTCGCCGTCGCGGACCATCAGGTGCGCGTGGGTCGGCATCAGGTACTTCTTGTTATCGCCGCCCTTAGCCGTTCCGCTAGCGTGATCGGGCCGAACCAGGATCATCGGCTGCCGCTTCTCGTCAACTGAATCCTTGACGACCAGTTGCGACATACCGGTCACTTCGTCGACCTTTTCTTCCATCGTGACGGCTTCAAGCAGGTCCTTGAAGTGGACCACGCCAGAGACTTCCGAGAGGATGGAGAACGTGTAGGGATCCCACTCAAGCAGGATCTGGTTATTCTTGACTGGGGCGCCTTCATCGACCAGAATCTTCGCGCCGTAAACGACCGGATAGCGTTCTTTTTCACGCTGTTTGTCGTCGACGATAGCGATGATGCCGTTCCGATTCATCGCGATCAGTTCACCCTTTTCATTCTTGACGACATGAATACCTAGGAACTTCACAAAGCCGTCGGACTTAGCGTCCTGGGTAGATTGCTCAGAAACTCGCGTAGCTGCGCCGCCAATGTGGAACGTGCGCATGGTGAGCTGCGTGCCCGGTTCACCGATGGACTGCGCCGAGATAATACCGACCGCTTCGCCGCGTTCCACCAGCCGGCCTGTCGCCAGGTTGCGGCCATAACAGTAGACGCAAACGCCGCGTTTGGACTCACAGGTGAGCACCGAACGGATCTTAACGCGCTCGATACCGGCCGCGTGAATCTGATTGGCGATGTCCTCAGTGATTTCTTTGTTTACGCCGACAATGAGCTTGCCTTCGAAATCGATCTGATCTTCGAGCGCCACGCGGCCAATGATGCGGTCACGCAACGGTTCAATGATCTCGCCCGATTCGATGATTGGCTCAACGTAAATGCCTTCGGTCGTGCCGCAATCGGTTTCGCTGACAATAACGTCCTGTGCAACGTCGCAGAGACGCCGGGTCAGATAGCCGGAATCGGCGGTCTTAAGCGCGGTATCGGCCAGACCCTTACGGGCACCGTGCGTGGAGATGAAGTACTGCAGCACGTTCAGGCCTTCGCGGAAGTTGGCCGTGATCGGCGTCTCGATGATTTCACCCGAAGGCTTGGCCATCAAACCGCGCATACCCGAGAGTTGCCGGATCTGCTGTTTGGAACCGCGGGCGCCGGAATCGGCCATGATGTAAATCGGATTGAGATAACGGCCGGTGCGGTCGTCTTCTTCCATGGCGGCGAACATTTCATCGGAGACGCGCTCGGTCACCTTCGACCAGATCTCGATGATCTTGTTGTAGCGCTCGCCGTGGGTGATGGCTCCGTCCTGATATTGACCTTCGACGGCAACCACTTCCTTTTCGGCGTTGGCTACCAGCTCCGGCTTGGAAGCGGGCACCACCATGTCGTCAATGCCGATAGAGATTCCGGCCCGCATGGCGTAGCTGAAGCCTAGCGTCTTAATCTCATCGAGCATGCTCACCGTGGTATGCAGGCCGAATTTCAGGTAGCAGTAATGCACCAGCTGCGAAAGACCCTTCTTCTTCAGAAGACCGTTGATGAACGGCATCTCCTCGGGAAGATGATCGTTGAGAATGACTCGGCCCACGGTCGTGTCCATGTACTGCTTCACGAATTCGATCGGCTCGGTGTGAACGATATTCTGCGAATCGAAAGCCTTCGATAGATCGATGACCTTGCCGGTGTAGCGCAGCTTGATCGGGGAAAGTGTCTCTACTTCGCCCATTTCAAGCGCGATCAGAACATCATCGGTGGAGGCAAACGTGCGGCCTTCTCCGCGTGTTCCCGGACGCATTTTGGTGAGGTAGTAGCAGCCGAGCACCATGTCTTGAGTGGGGATAGCGATCGGTCCGCCATGCGCGGGCGACAGAATGTTGTTCGAAGCCAGCATTAGCGTGGAGGCTTCGATCTGTGCTTCGGGCGAGAGCGGGATGTGCACGGCCATCTGGTCGCCATCAAAATCGGCGTTGAAAGCGGTACACACCAGCGGGTGAATCTTCAGGGCCTTGCCTTCGACTAGGACCGGCTCAAAGGCCTGAATGCCCAAGCGGTGCAGAGTGGGAGCGCGGTTGAGCAGAATGGGGTGATCCTTGATGACTTCCTCAAGAATGTCCCAAACCACGGGGTCCTGCTGCTCCACCAATTCCTTGGCTTGTTTGATCGTTGTGCAATGGCCACGCTGTTCCAAACGATGGTAGATGAACGGCTTGAACAGTTCCAGGGCCATCTTCTTTGGAAGGCCGCACTGGTGCAGCTTCAGTTCGGGTCCAACCACGATGACCGAGCGGCCCGAGTAGTCGACGCGCTTGCCGAGCAGGTTCTGACGGAAGCGGCCCTGCTTGCCTTTGAGCGTGTCGGAGAGTGACTTGAGCGGGCGGTTATTCGCGCCACGCAGTACACGGCCGCGGCGACCGTTATCGAACAGAGCGTCGACCGCTTCCTGCAACATGCGCTTTTCATTGCGCACGATAACGTCCGGCGCATGCAGCTCCATCAGCTTCTTGAGGCGATTGTTTCGGTTGATGACGCGCCGGTAAAGATCGTTCAGATCGGAGGTGGCGAAACGTCCGCCATCCAGCGGCACCAGCGGCCGCAGCTCCGGCGGAATCACCGGGATGACATCCAGAATCATCCACTCCGGCTTGTTGCCGGACTTACGGAAGCTCTCGACAACGCGCAGGCGCTTGGCGTATTTCAGTTTTTTCTGCTGCGACGTTTCGGTCTTCATGCGTTCGCGCATCTCCTCGGAGAGCGCTTCCACGTCGGCCTTTTTCAGGAGTTCCTTGATGCCTTCGGCGCCCATCATGGCGACGAATTTACCGGGATGTTCCTGATCGAGCTGGCGCTTGCGCTCGTCGGAGATCACTTCGCCCAGACCGAGATCGGGAATCTCGCCGGGGTCAACCACTACGAACGCTTCGAAGTAGAGAACGCGCTCGAGTTCGCGAAGGGTGATATCGAGCAGGTGCCCGATGCGCGATGGCAATCCTTTGAAGAACCACACATGCGAGCAGGGGCTGGCCAGTTCGATATGTCCCAGGCGCTCGCGCCGCACCCGGGCCAGCGTGACCTCCACGCCGCACTTATCGCAGATGACCCCGCGATGCTTCATCCGCTTATACTTGCCGCACAGGCATTCCCAATCCGTTACCGGACCGAAAATGCGCGCACAAAACAGACCGTCACGTTCCGGCTTGAACGTCCGGTAGTTGATGGTTTCCGGCTTTGTTACTTCCCCGTGGCTCCAGCTCCGGATCTTTTCGGGGGATGCCAGGGAGATGCGGATACTATCGAAATCCGCAATCAAATTTGCTCTATCGTACGGTGAGGATCGCAAGAATTGCCTCCAATTTAGAAACTCTTCATTCACTTACCGCTTGCCGGAGACGCCGTTTGACGACGCCTCCAAGACCAGCGGCCAACGATTCTACTTGCAGCCTGCGGCTTTAGTCTGCTGCCATTGCGGTGTCCGGAATGTCCTGATGCTTCTTCATCAGTTCGACATCGAGACACAAGCTCTGCAGCTCGCGGATAAGCACGTTGAACGATTCGGGAACACCCGGCTCGATGGCGGCTTCACCCTTCACGATCGCCTCATAAATTTTGGCGCGACCGTAGACATCGTCCGACTTGGCGGTTAACAGCTCCTGCAGAATGTAGGCGGCGCCGTATGCTTCGAGCGCCCACACTTCCATTTCTCCGAAGCGCTGTCCACCGAACTGCGCCTTGCCGCCGAGCGGCTGCTGCGTGATTAACGAATACGGCCCAATGCTGCGAGCGTGGATTTTATCGTCAACCAGGTGCGAGAGCTTGAGCATATAGATGTAGCCCACCGTCACTGGCTGTTCGAACCGATTGCCTGTCATGCCGTCGAACAGCTCGGTTTTACCCGAGGTTGGCAGACCCGCCTTGGTCAGTTCGCCCTTGATTTCTTTTTCCACCGCGCCGTCGAATACGGGCGTTGCGTAATGCAGACCGAGCGCCTTGGCCGCCCAGCCTAAGTGCGTCTCCAGGATCTGCCCCACGTTCATACGGGACGGTACGCCTAGAGGATTGAGTACGATCTCGACCGGCGTTCCATCCGGAAGATAAGGCATATCTTCTTCCGGCAGAATGCGCGACACGACACCTTTGTTTCCGTGACGGCCAGCCATCTTATCTCCTACCGAAAGCTTGCGCTTCATGGCGATATAGACTTTGACCAGCTTGATCACGCCCGGAGGCAGTTCATCGCCTTTGCGCAGCTTCGCAATTTTCTCATCCGTGATCTTCTCGAGAACCGCGATCTGACGGCCCGTCATCTCTTCGATGTCGTCGATCTGATCGTTGGCGCGCGCGTCTTTGTCTTTCAACCGCAGGCGTTTCAGGTCACGCGAGCGAACCTTCTCGATGGTTTCGCGATCGAGCATCGCACCTTTCGAGAGCAGCTTCTTGTTGGTCTTTTCATCATGCAGATCCAATAGGACTTCTTTACCTTCGAGCAGGGCGGTTAAACGCTTGGCGCGCTCGTCGGTAAGAATCCGGATCTCATCTTGCAAGTTGCGTTGGAGACGGGCGATTTCATCGTCTTCGATGGCGCGGGCGCGCTCGTCCTTTTCCTGGCCTTTGCGGGAGAAGATCTTGCAATCGACTACGGTGCCTTCGATGCCTGGCGGACAGTAGAGCGAAGCGTCTTTTACATCGCCCGCCTTTTCGCCGAAGATGGCGCGAAGCAATTTCTCTTCGGGGGTCAATTGCGTCTCGCCCTTGGGCGTGACCTTGCCGACCAGAATGTCACCGGGCCGGACGGTGGCCCCGATGCGGATGACGCCGGATTCGTCGAGATTGCGCAGGAACGAATCAGCAATGTTGGGGATGTCCCGCGTGATCTCCTCGGGTCCCAGTTTGGTATCGCGCGACTCGATCTCGAACTCTTCGATATGGATCGAGGTGTAATAGTCCTCCTTGACCAGCTTCTCGCTGATCAAGATGGCGTCTTCGAAGTTATAGCCGCGCCAGGGCATGAACGCCACCAGCACGTTGCGGCCGAGCGCAAGTTCTCCGAAATCCGTGCAAGGTCCGTCAGCGAGCACCGTACCTTTGGTGACGCGCTGGCCTTGTTGCACGATCGGCTTTTGATTGATGCAGGTGTTTTGGTTGGAACGCTTGAACTTAGTCAGCGTGTAGATGTCCGCGCCGACTTCGCGCGAGAGCTGACCTTCATGCGCCGTGCCATCAACGCGCACAATGATTCGTTCGGAATCGACGGAGTCGACAATACCGGGACGCCGACAAAGTACGACGGCTCCGGAATCACGCGCCGTGACCTTTTCCATGCCCGTCCCGACGTATGGAGCGTCGGCGCGAAGCAGTGGAACCGCCTGCCGTTGCATGTTGGAACCCATGAGCGCGCGATTGGCGTCATCGTTCTCGAGGAACGGAATGAGGCTGGCCGCGACCGAAACAAGTTGTTTCGGGCTGACGTCGATGTATTCGATCTCATCGCGATGCTTCAGCACGAAGTTACCCGCCTGCCGCGCATTGGCCAGATCCGGAACGATGTATCCGCTCTCGTTCAAGTGGACGTTCGCTTGGGCAATGGTGTATTTGTCTTCTTCCCAGGCCGATAAATAATCCGAATGCGCTTCGAGCTCCGCCTTTTGCTGATGCTGAGTGAGAGCACCGTTGGCGCTTTCCGCCTGACTTCGCGGGATCACGTCATTGACCTTGAAATCGGTATCGCCCGGGTTCAGCACGCGAACTTCGTCAACTACCGTTCCTCCCACCACGCGTCGATACGGGCTCTCGATAAAGCCGTAGTCGTTGATCCGCGCAAAGCAGGAGAGCGAAGAGATGAGGCCGATGTTCGGGCCTTCTGGCGTTTCGATCGGGCAGATGCGTCCGTAATGAGTTGGATGCACATCGCGCACTTCGAAGCCGGCGCGTTCACGCGAGAGCCCGCCCGGTCCAAGGGCCGAGAGACGCCGCTTGTGCGTGATCTCGGAAAGGGGGTTGGTCTGATCCATGAACTGCGAGAGTTGGCTGGAACCGAAGAATTCGCGGATGGCGGCCATGACCGGCTTCGCGTTCACCAGATCGTGCGGCATTGCGGTCGACATTTCCTGGTACACGCTCATCTTTTCCTTGATGGCGCGTTCCATGCGTACTAGACCGATCCGAAATTGGTTTTCCAGCAACTCGCCCACGGCACGTACCCGGCGATTACCCAAATGATCGATATCGTCGACAGCGCCTTGCCCCTTGCGCAGCTTCAGCAGATAGGTGATGGTGTCGATGAAATCCTTCTGCGTCAGCGTGCGATTGTCGAGCGGGGTTGCATCGGCTTTGTCGTGCAGCTTGATATTGAACTTCATCCGGCCCACGCGCGAAAAATCATACTTGCGGTGGTCGAAGAACATCCCCTGGAAAAGCTGGGTAGCAGTGTCGAAGGTGGGCGGATCGCCCGGGCGCAGTTTACGGTAAATCTCAATCAGCGCTTCCCGCTCGATCTTCACCGGGTCTTTTCGCAAGGTAGCCGAAATGACGGTACCGACGTCGTCGCGTTCCGGGAAGAAGATTTCAATGCTCGGAATGCTGCTGTCGATCAACGCGGAGACTTTGGTGGGAGTCAATTCGTTGTTCGAATCCACCATCACTTCGCCGGTGTTCATGTCGACCACGTCGGCAGCGATGAAGGCGCCTTCCAGATCGTTCGCCGCCACTTCGATTAAAGCGACTTTCTGCTTTTCGATTTCGCGCCTCAGCGAAGGCGTGATTTTCTTGCCCTGCCCGACTACGGTGTCGCCCGATTGGTTGACGATGGCGTAGGAAAGCTTCAAGCCTTCCAAGTTCTTGTCGAGTTTGCCATCCTGGTCGAGCGCGTTCCAAAACAGCTTGCCGTCTTTCAACTCGATCTTTGAGACTCGATAGAACGTACGCAGGATCTGTTCGTCGCTCTTCAGGCCGAGGGCGCGCAGGAAAACCGATCCGTAAAACTTGCGCTTACGATCGATGCGCACGTACAGCAGATTCTTGATGTCGTACTCGAACTCAACCCAACTGCCGCGGTACGGAATGATCTTGCCGAGGAAGTAGCCCTGAGCCGGCACGCGCTCGAAGAACACTCCCGGCGACCGGTGTAACTGCGAAACGATGACGCGCTCGGTCCCATTGATGATAAAGGTGCCGTTTTCGGTCATCAGCGGAATTTCGCCGAAGAACACTTCCTGTTCCTTGATGTCGCGGACGCTTTTCACGCCAGTGTCCGGGTCCTTGGAATAGACCGTCAGTCGTATGGTTACTTTGAGCGGCGCGGCGTAAGTCATCCCGCGCTCTTGGCACTCCACCATGTCGTACTTCAACTGCAGCCCGACCGGATCACCGCACTTATTGCAGAATGTGACGATATTCTTGTTGAAGGTGCCGCAAACATGGCAGAGCACGTCGCCGGGATGGAACGGATCGGTCTTGATGGTTGCGCCGCAATGCCGGCAGGTCGACCTTAGATGATGAAGGCCCTTCAGATTGCCGCACTTGCATTCCCAGTTGCCGATCGAGTAGTCCACGAACTCCAACTGGCTGACGCCGCGGAAATCCGAAATCGGGAACACGGAACTGAACACGGTCTGAAGACCGGCATCGTCGCGCTCATTGGGCAGCAAGTCCATCTGCAGGAACTTCTCATACGAGTTCTTCTGCACCTCGATCAGATTGGGGATCGGGATGGTAGTTTTGATCTTGGAAAAGTCAACTCGCTCGGGGGTTGTTTCTAGCTGATTCGTCATTCTTTTCAAAAACTCCTGGGGAGCCTTCTCACGCGTGGGTGCGTCGGAACAAGAGCCCTAGGCTAGGCTCTGGCCGGTGAAAAACAACAAAGGGGCAAGCGAACGGGGCTAAAACCCGAACGTCGAGCCTGGATACTGGCGGTCAACCGGTATGCCGCATGGAACAGCGAATCCGATTGCGGTGCACAATGGGCACACGAGTCGCAAAACTTGCGCCACGGGCCGGAAAACTGCGGGAAACTTGAATCGAGAACAGGTGCTTCTAGATTGCGGGGAGTCATGGGCAGAAGGACAATCGCACGCAAACACAAAAACGCGCAGGCGGAACCTACGCATTGCATCTAAACCCTTTAGACTATTCAGCCGGGACGGCAAGCTTACCCATGCCAGTCCGGCTGCCAAACCGGGCACATCAGTTGCCAATAACGCAACTGTACCAAAATTGTCCCTGATTTAGCAAATGAAACGTAAATGTTCCCGCAAAACGACCCGAGGCGCCGTCTTGCGGGACGCGAAAATCGTCAGAAGGGGAACCACATCCCGAAGCCCGTAACCCCGAAGGCTACTTGACTTCGACAGTCGCGC
This sequence comes from Bryobacterales bacterium, assembly GCA_963752695.1. GTDB lineage: Bacteria > Acidobacteriota > Terriglobia > Bryobacterales > Bryobacteraceae > Bog-113. Next base: position 189,616 of record CAVVZB010000004.1, on the reverse strand, counting down.
CAGCGTCAACGAATTTCTTCTGGATAGTCGCCGCTTCTTCCTTCGAAACGCCTTCCTTAACTGGCTTGGGAGCGCCGTCGACCAGATCCTTGGCTTCTTTGAGGCCCAGGCTGGTGACTTCGCGCACTGCCTTGATCACATTAATCTTGTTTGGACCGGCCGCAGTGAGGACCACTGTGAATTCGGTTTTTTCTTCAACGGCCGGCGCTGCCGCCGCTGCTGCCCCGCCGCCTGCCGCGGCTACCGGAGCTGCCGCTGCCGCCGACACGCCGAGCTTTTCTTCCAGCAACTTGACGAGCTGTGAAGCTTCGAGCAGAGTGAGGCCTTGAATCTGTTCCGCGATTGCGTTAATGTCCGCCATAATGTCTTCCTTCTAAACCTTTCTAAATTTCCGCCCTAACTACTGAACTTGTTTTCTTGAACGCCCTGATCCAGGACCACTGCCAGATTGCGCCCGGTCGCCCCGATGGTGGTCACCAGCCGCGTCGCCTGCGCGTTGATGAGATACAACAGCTTGGAGAAGATTTCTTCCTTCGGCGGCATGGTCGCCAAGTCGTTGATCGCCTTGATATCGATCACACGCCCTTCAACTAGGCCCGCTTTGAAAGTAAACGCCGGATTCGCCTTAGCGTACGCCGTAAGAACCTTGGCCAGCGCCACTGGATCGTCATAGGTAAACGCGATTGACGTCATACCCTTCAGATCCTTCAGCGCACCCTCGGACGCCGTGCCTTCGCTTGCGATCTCGGCCAAGTTGTTCTTCACCACGCGGTACTCGCCGCCTGCGCTCCGAACAGTCTTACGAAGTTCGAAATCCTGGCTCACACGGAGCTTCTCGTAACCGGTCACAAAAAGGTTTTTCACCTTGGCCAGGTCGGATTTCAACGCCTCAAAATCCTTATTCTTGTCGTCTTTTTGTTTCATGCCTGATCCTTAAGTTCGGTGCCTAAGCCGCCCAGCTAGCTCTGTGTCTTCTCGCCCATCTCCGTGGTGTCCAAATCGACGCCCGGGCTCATGGTCGAGCACAATGTAGCACTCTTTACGTACTTACCCTTGGCGGCGGCCGGCTTGGCCTTCACCACGGCATTAATCAGCGCCGAAACGTTTTCTACGAGTTTGCCTTCGGAAAAGCTGATCTTACCGACCGGCGCGTGAATGATTCCCGTCTTATCGACGCGAAACTCAACCTTACCCGCTTTCACCTCGAGGACCGCTTTCGCGACATCGGTAGTTACCGTACCCGTTTTTGGGTTCGGCATTAAGCCACGAGGACCCAGAATCTTACCGAGCTTACCGACCGAGCGCATCATGTCCGGCGTAGCAACGACCGCGTCGTAGTCGGTCCAGCTCTCGGACTGAATCTTGTTAACCATATCCTCGCCACCGACGAAGTCCGCGCCTGCTTCCTGCGCTTCCCGGATCTTGTCCCCGCTGGCGATTACAAGGACTTTCTTGGACTTCCCCAGCCCGTTGGGCATCAAAACCGTGCCGCGCACCATCTGGTCGGCATGCTTTGGGTCCACCCCAAGACGCATGTGCACTTCCACGGTCTCGTCGAATTTAGCGAATTTGATTTTCTTGAGAAGTACGACAGCGTCCGTCACTCGATAGGGACGTGTCTCGATCTGCTTCGATGCTGCCTGATACTGCTTACCTGGTTTGTGTGCCATCAATCCTCCGTGGTCAAACGGCGAGTTCCAGAAACCGGAACACACGCCTCCCACCGGGTCCTACATTTCAAAAGGGACGATCTTAAGATACCACAGCGGATACACCTGTGCAACTCGCTGATGGAAATCAGCCGCTAAATTCTCAACCTGTTCTCAATAGCGCGCTCTAAACGGGCGCGTTCTCGGGACAAAATTTCGTAAACGCCCCTCGCAGCAGCTCCGCGATTTGCATCGGGTCGCGGCGCTCGATTTCGAAGCGGTGCAGCATGTATACCGGCTGGCCATCCCTGAACAAGATCATCGAAGGCGATGACGGCGGATATTCCTTGACTAGGTCACGCAGATGGGCCACAGCGGCAGTATCGCCTCCCGCGAAAACGGTGGCAACGCGGGTTGGCCGCACGGCGCTCTGCATCGCCAGACCCACGGCTGGTCTGGCCCGGCCAGCGGCGCACCCGCAGATCGAATTAACCACCATGAGCAATGTCCCCTGACCTGCCAGCAGATTATCGACGTCTTCGGGAGACCTTGCTTCTTCTACTCCGTGCCGCGTAAGTTCCGCACGCATGGGAGCGATAAATTCTTCGGGATAGGTCATACTCACCCTTCATTGTGCCACGCAGTCGTTGCCAAGCTATGCGCAATGGCCAGTTGCACAACCTGTTTTTCATCCCAAATGCAGCATATCTGCACTACACTGAAGGTGCCTTCAAGGGAGCAGGCTGATTGCGTAATACGGTTTTTCTTGCGGCCGCTTGTCTGGCGCTTTCCGGCTTCGGCGTAATCGGCACCGGCCCTCGCGCGATCCTCCTCGCTCAGAATACGTGGGTCACATTTTCCGGCGAAGTTGTCGATGCGACACGGGCAGGCATCGCGGGAGCCCAAGTGTTCATCGAGTCGCGGGAGAGCGGCAGGGAAGTTCACCGAACCCAAACCGACAACCGCGGAAATTACACAATTCCGCTTCTGCCTCCGGGAACCTACGATGTTAAGGTTTCGGCGGCTGGATTCCGTGAAGTCTTGCGCAAAGGTGTCGCGGCCACTGCCGGTGAAGCCGTTCACCTGTCGGTTTCACTCGACGTCGGTGGCGTAGACGAGACCTTGGCGGTCTCGGCTCCGGCCGACTTGATTCAAACCGAAAGCGCTTCGCGTAGCTCGGCTATCGATGCGATCCAGATAAAGTCGTTTCCGCTTCTCGGACGGCAGGTCTACAACGTCTTGAGCCTGTCTCCGGGGGTGTTGTTTGCCCAGGAGGAATTTGGCACGAGCGGCTATACCGGTGTTCGAAACTGGGATCTGGATGGCAAGTACATCATCAACGGCGGCGTCCCCGGCGCGAACCAATTCCTCCTGAACGGGGCGCCCATCAGCCTTACCGGAAAGTGGCAATTCTCGCCCGGGGTGGACGCGGTCGACGAAGTCGAAGTGCTGACCAACACTTATGACGCGCAATACGGCCGCACCGGCGGCGGGACTGTACTCACCACGTTGCGCACCGGCAATAACGAATGGCGTGGTAGCGCCTTTGAGTTCCTCCGCAACGCTGCGCTGGACGCCAATACGTTCGACAACAACCTTATCGGGCGGGATCGCGGCAAGCAGATCGCGCATCAGTTCGGCGGCTCGGTGAGCGGGCCCCTCCGGCACGATCGCGACTTCCTGTTCTTGAGTGCTGACAATTATTGGGAAGTCGCGCCCTCGCCTATCGTTTCCGACACGCCTCCCATTGCATTGCGCGACGGACAGCATTTCAGCCAGTACAAGATCATGATCTACGATCCGGCGACGACGACGCCATGTACGGCCCCCGGCTGTCTTACCCCCTACATGCGCCAGCCTTTCCCAAACAACGTCATCCCAGAATCGCGCATTAGTCCCATCGGTCAAGCCATCCTAAATTTGTATCCCGCACCCAATGCCCGGGGAGTCACACAAAACTACAATGCGGCCGGAAACGCCGGGCACTTTAGTTATCTGCAGCCGGTAGTTCGCTGGGATCACAACTTCAGCGATCGCGACCGGCTCTATGCTCTATTCACCTACGATCACGACACACAACAGGCGACGCTGAACGGCTTCTCCGGCGTAGCCGGAACCGGAACAGGAACCGGCGAGCGAACTTCGCAAAACTACGTCGTCGATTGGACACGCGTGCTGAGCGCCACAGCGATTTGGAACATGCGAGCTTCATTTGGCCGCTTTACCGAATTCTTTCCGGAAAGCGCTTGCCTGGCCTGTTTGCCAGCTTCCGCTCTCGGCATCCATCTACCTTCCAGCGCGTCACCGGCGGGAGACCTGGCTCCGCATATCGATTTCGGAATTTACAGCTCAATTATCGGGAATTCTTTTGCTTGGAGCACCGAAAATCAGTTCGACCTCGCGCCTAGCCTGACGCTTACACGCGGCCGTCACATCCTCCATTTCGGTTTCGAATTTACCCGGGCCGGGTTGGGTCAGAGCACTCCGGGCAGAGCTTCCGGTGAATTGTCGTTCAGCCGCACTTGGACTCAGCAGTATGCGGGCGTGGCGACCGGCTACTCTGACGGAAGCCCAATCGCCGACTTGCTGTTAGGTTTGCCGTCCTCTGGCTATATCGAAAGCAATGACAGCTACTACCGCCGTTGGCCCTACTTCGCCGGTTACCTGCAGGACAACTGGAAGGTGAAGCCGAATTTGACCGTGAGTTTGGGCCTTCGCTACGACGTTCAAATTCCCTTCACCGAACTGGACAACCGCATCAACGCTGGCTTTGATCAAACAGCTGTCAGCCCGCTCAGCGGCGCTATCCTCGCAAACTGGGCAGCCGCCAGAGCAGCCTGGGATCCGAGTCACCCTGATGCTCCTTATCCGGCTCCGCCATCACAGATTCTCGGAGGCCTGATCTTTCCGAAGAACGGCAATGGCCGAGCTTTCGACACGGACTGGGCGGACCTTCAACCACGGGTCGGCGTGGCGTGGAACTTCGCATCGAAGACGGTGTTGCGCATGGGTACCGGGATTTTCTACCGCACGGCAACTCAGCTGGGCTCTACATATGGGTACGATCGGCGGACCTATTATCAGCGGTCCCTAAATGGGGGCTTGACCCCCGCTGCCGGACTCTCGGGACCTGACTCCCTTGCCGATCCCTTCCCGTTCGGTGTCGCAGCCCCTACCGCTTCGAGTGCCGGTCTAAGCACCGCTGCCGGGAACCCTCTTCTTGTTTACGGCCGGAACCGCCCCATACCTCGCACTTACGAGTATTCCTTCGGCTTCCAGCGTGAACTGCCCGGGCTGATGCTCCTGGAAGCCGACTACACGGGCAGCCAGACAGTGCACGACGCCGTCCCGATCACCCTGAATCCCACGGCGGGCGCTGTACCAGTCCGCAACCCGGCCAATCTCGATTACCTGTATACGTTGGTGCCCAATCCCCTGTTCGGCTCATCGGCCGGCGGCGTCGTCCCGAGCTCGGCTCTCGGGGTTGCCGCGGATGTCCCCATTGCCGCTCTGTTGCGCCGCTATCCCGAGTTCGACCAGGTCACGCTAGCAAACGCTCCAATCGGCTACTATCGGTACGACTCGCTGCAACTCAAGTTGGAAAAGCGCGTTCTGGACATCGCGCCCGCTGGTATTTTCTCCTTTGTCTTCTCCTACACGTTCTCGAAATCATTTGCCGCTAACCACCTGTTGAATCCCACGAACTTCAATGAAAAGCCCATCCGCGAACTCGCGCCGGGCGATCGTCCGCAGAGTATCGGTCTGGCGGGCACTTGGGACATGCCATTCGGGTGGGGACGACGGTACTTTAGCCATGCAAACCCCTGGGTCGCCGCGATCGTGAACTCGTGGTCCATGGACTGGCTCTACCTTTACCAGTCCGGAACGCCCGTCACCGAGCCGGATGGCGCCTTCACGTGTTCTGGCTTTAATGCTCCGGCCGGTCAGAATGCCCAACACTGGTTCAATAACGATCGCGCTTGCTGGATGGCCCGGCCACAATGGGCCTATCGGACTTCGCCCGACCGTTTCAGCTATATCCGCACCCCAGCGGCCGGCCAGCTCAATGTGTCCGTAGAAAAGTCCATCTGGCTCAACGAACGCGTCTCTTTGCAGTTGCGCGGAGAGGCTTACAACCTAACGAACACACCGTTGTTTCCCGCGCCCGTAACGGACTTGACCGACCCGCGTTTTGGACAACTGCCCCTGACACAGGAGAACTTCCCGCGGTTCTTGCAGCTCGGCTTGCGTTTGACCTTTTAAGACCCGAATCGGAAACTGCCGGGCTCGAAAGGTTTGCTAAACTCAGCTTGTTGCTTTCGATTGGGAAGTCGTCCAATGGTAGGACTGCAGATTCTGGATCTGCCTATCGGGGTTCGAGTCCCTGCTTCCCAGCCACCGCACGGTGATGTCTCGATTCCTCCTTGCGGTCTGGTCCCTCGAAAGTCACGTCAACCCTAACCTGGCGCTGGCCGCGGCATTGCGCGATGCAGGTCACCAAGTCGCCTTCTACGCTGGCGCTAAAGCCACTCCCGAAATCGAACAAAATGGTTTCCAGGTGTTCCCGTTCGAGCGCTTGAATGAGAAGATCGCCTCGGCACAATTTGCGGCATTGCTGGAGGATCAGAAGAATGCGCGCAAGCTTTCGCAGCATTTCTCGGACTTGCTGGTCAGTCAGTTGGACCCGCAGGTCGAGGATTTGAACGCGATCCTGGACACGTGGCATCCCGATGTACTGGTTACCGACATGGCGATGGTGGCGCCCTTCGCAATCCTGCATGATCTCGGCCGCGTACGCGTGGCGGTGCTCTCGCACGTAGGGTATTGCATGCTGCCCGGTGCACAAGGGCCAGTTCCGGGCCGCGCGATGCCTCCGCGTCTATCTCGAGGTTCCAAACTGCGGGCGTGGGCGATCCAATCGGCGGCTAATTTCATCACTCGCGAAGTTCCTCGTGCGATTGATGCCGCACGGCTGCGCTATGGACTGAAGCCAACTAGGCGGCGGGTAACCGAGTGGCACTCCCGGGCTGGCCTGCTTCTGATCCCCTCGGTTCAGGAACTTGATTACAACCGAACAGATCTCCCAACTGTTGTCCGCTATGTCGGTGCTATCTCCTGGCCGCCGTCAGTTCAATCTGTCCCAGAGCCGCGGGTGATCGCCGTCGAAGAGGGCGGCTACTATCGAGCGGAGCCTTTCCTGCTGCGTGCCGCGATCGCCGCGTTCCGGAATTCGAACTATGTTGTCAAACTCAGTCCTGGCAGAGACAGAGGTATCGCGCTGCTCGGTCTACTTCCGGCAAACATTAGCTTTCAACAGGATGCACCGGAAGCAAGCCTGGTAATCACCACCGGTAACACAGAGTCGATTTTGCGAGCCCTAAGTCGCGGGATCCCGGTGATTGTCGTTCCATCACTTCTTGATCAGACCGAGATGGCTTGGCGGGTCAAGTTATTCGGTGCTGGTGAGTATTTGAGGGAAGAGGAGTGCTCCGCAGAACTGTTGTTACAAACTGCAACGGCCCTTCTTAATCAGGAAGTATACAAAAGGTGCGCGGCCAGTGCCCGCGCTTTGATCGATTCTCGCGGCGGACCGCGCGAAGCTGTCCGCCTCTTAGAACAACTCGCTCACGCTTAGGACCCAACTACCTGCAGTTCATTGGTTACCGAGAACACGCCGGGTACGGAATTCGCTTTGATATTTGCCACGTTCCGGTCCGTCTGATTGTTGACTACGCCTTGCAATGTCACGTGCCCGTTGTTCACGATTATATGTATTGACGGGACGGCTTGAAAGCCATAGCGGTCGCCAAGTTCGCTGCTGCCGTAAATTGCGCGATATGTGGCGCGGCGAATCCGATCATCCATCGGTGAGAGCGGCAGCACCTCAATCTTGTTCACCACCTGGGTCACGCCCTCCAGATGTTTGACCACATTCTCGGCATCCGATTTAAGAGTCGGTCGAGTTACTTGCCCCATTAACGTCACCGTGCCGCCTTCGACACGGTAAGAGAGATTATCGAATACGCCGTAGTAGGGGAGCATCACAAGCTCGTGGCGTACCTCTTTGACTAGCCGCGGGTCGCCGGCACCAGAGGTTTGGGCAAGCAAGATGCCCCCTTCAGCTAATAGCGTCAACCCGGCCAACATTAAATACGCACCATGCTTCAGTCGGAACATGTCTTCACTCCTAACGATCCATTTGCAATCGACTCGCCGATGCCGATGGCGTGGTGGACCTTTCTTTACAACAAGCCCGCGATCGATCCCGCCAACTGCTGATAGCTCATCGCCCCCGGATGATACAGGCGCACAATCCCCTGGCGATCGATTAATACCAATGTGGGGGTCGTGCTGACTCCGTAAACACGAAGAGTAGTTTCGCTGACAGGTACGGACATGGGGCCAATCCGGCTGTAGTATTTGGCGCGGGTTTGCTCGATCCAGGCTAGCTCCTGTACCGGTGACGATTCTTCACCGCCTCCAGCGAAGCCGTAGTGCATGGTCGGCCCAATTACTTTAAGTCCCGCCGGACCATAGCGCGCCATAACGTCCTGGACCACGGAAGCCTCCGCCTTACAGTCCACACACCAATGCGCCCAAAAAAACAGCAGGACGGGGTGCCCGCGCAGAGAACTCAACGTAACCGGCTTCACCGGCCCGGTCCATTGCGAGATTTCGAGCGGAGGCGCGGCTTTCCCTTCCAGGGTGAGCATGTTCAAGTTCTTTTGGATGCGTGCCTGGATGCTGGTTCCCTTCCAACGGAGTGACTGCGAGCGCAGAAAGGTCACCGCATCGGCGCGCTCCCCGCGTTTTGCGAGCACCTGGGCATGGACTTCGATCGCGGCGCCAAGCGCCAAAGGAAGCGATTCTCCGGCGTCCAGCTTTCGCGTTCTCAGCAGTGGCGCGCTTCGCGTGATGATTGACTGGGCCTGCTTATCGGCTTGGACTACGTGATTGGCATCTAGTAAGCCGCGCGCCATCCAGGACTGCGCCAGCAAGCCGTCCGGCGTGTTGCCGCGTACACTGAAATCGGCATTCAGGATCTTCTCAGCGGAACCAAAATCTCCGTTAGCAACAGCCGACCGGACATCTCCCACAATGCCCGCCTGCGCCACCATGCCCATCAGCGCCAACCCGAGCCCCCGCCCAATTCGCCCGGAGGCGTCAAGCCGCATACCTTAGTATTTCAAATCGCGGAGGAACTCGCGGAACTTGGGACCGAGATCGGGCCGCTTAAGGGCAAGTGCAACGGTGGCCTGCAGAAACCCCGACTTATCGCCCGCGTCGTACCGGTCGCCTTCGAAGCGGCACGCGTATACGGGCCGCTCCCGCAAGAGCTGCCGGATGCCGTCTGTCAATTGGATCTCGCCCCCGGAACCGGTTGGCGTGTTCCGCAGGCTGGGGAAGATATCCGGCGTAAGAACGTAGCGTCCGATGATGGCCAAGTTCGAAGGCGCTTCGCTGGGCTTGGGTTTCTCCACCATTTCGATGATGCGATAGACCCGGCCGGTGCTGCCTTGATATTCCACCGGTTCCGCCGCGATAGACCCGTATGACGAGATGTTCTCTGGTGCGACTTCCATGACGGCCAGAACAGGCGCGTTGAAATGCTCGTAGACATCAAGAAGCTGTCGAACGCACGGGGTTTCCGCATCGATCACGTCATCCGGCAGGACACAGGCGAAAGGCTCGGAGCCCACCAACTCGGCCGCGCAAAGCACGGCGTGCCCCAAACCGAGAGCCTGCTTCTGGCGCACATAGGAAATGTTCGCCATGGATGCCACCTGCTGAGCGACGGCCAGCAACTCTTTCTTGCCGCGCGATTCCAGCATGCGCTCCAATTCGAAGCTGGTATCGAAATGGTCCTCGATGGCCGATTTGCCCCGGGCGGTCACCAGAATGATCTGTTCGATGCCAGATTGGATCGCTTCTTCGACGCCGTATTGAATGATGGGCTTGTCCACCAGCGAAAGCATCTCTTTTGGCATCGACTTCGTTGCGGGCAAGAAGCGGGTGCCGAGTCCGGCGGCCGGGAAAACTGCTTTGCGCACGCTTGCGGGCATAAGCTCCAGTGTCCTTCGAGAGCGCCCGCTTAGCAACCCGTCGGCGCGAAAGATCCGGGTCTGAACTGTACAATCGCACGGTAGAATAGCGGGTTGACCCGAAATCCGCCACCGAGCTGGCCGCTGTTGTACGGCGCTGTGGCTCTCACCACGCTGGCCACTCTACTATTAGAGCTTTCACTCACCCGAATCTTCTCGGTGGTTTTTTATTACCACTTCGCTTTTTTGGCCATTTCGATCGCGCTATTCGGATTGGGCGCAGGTGGCGTTTTCTCTTACCTGGTCTCGTCCTGGCGGGGAGAGACTTACCGGAAATTGGGGTACCTCAGCGCCCTGAATGGGTTGCTGGTGCTGGTTGCCGTCCTGGTCGTGCTGAACCAGAAAGAAGCGATCGGCAATGGACAGCTCGCGCTCATCTACTTCACCAATGCGCTTCCGTTCCTTTGTTCGGGGATCGTCATTTCTCTAGTGATCTCTGAATCGATTGAGCGCGTCCATCGGGTTTATTTCTTCGACCTTCTCGGAGCGGCCGCGGGCTGCCTGCTACTGGTGCCTTTCTTAGCGACGTTCGGTGGACCGAACACGACGCTCACGGTGGCAGTGCTCTTCGCCGCCGCGGCCGCGATCTGGTTCAACATGGCCGGCTTCACGGCAGGACGCCTGGCCAGTGTGGCATTGGGCCTCGGTTTAGCCCTGTTGATCGGGCTCAACTACCGCTATCACTTCATCGACGTGCGGTACGCCAAGGGCCACAAACTCGAAAACGAAGAGTTCGTGAAGTGGAATAGTTTCTCCCGGATTGCGCTGGGCCGCGAACGCGAGTCGCACGTACCGATGATCTTCATCGACGCCGATGCTTCCACCGGGATTGCCAATTTCGATTTCGGTCACCTGACCCCCGACAACCTGCGGAACCTCTTGCATGAAGGTCCAGGTCTCCCGTATACCATCCGGCCCGGCGCCAAGACGCTAATCATTGGGCCGGGCGGTGGGTGGGATGTATCGCGGGCCTTAGCCTCCGGAAGCCACGACGTAACGGGAGTGGAAATCAATCCCATCATCGCGACCACGATCATGCGGAAGCGTTACCCGCAATTGAGCCACAACCTCTACGACCGCCCGGACGTGCATATCTTCGTCGAAGACGGGCGGAGCTTCGTGCGCCGCAGCAACGATAAATTCCAGGTCTTGCAAGCGACACTTGTCGATACCTGGGCGTCCACCGCAGCGGGCGCTTTCGCTTTGAGCGAGAACAGCCTCTACACGACGGATGCTTTTCGTGACTACCTCAGCCACTTGACCGGCGACGGTCTACTGACATTCACCCGGTGGGGCTTCGATCCGCCGCGCGAGTCTCTACGCCTGGTCTCGCTGGCCATGGTGGCCTTGCGCGATCTGGGTGAGGCCGACCCGGCCAGTCACGTGATCGTAGCCCGGGCCGGAACACGCACCGATGTTGCCGGCTGGGGGGCTCAAGACACTGTTCTGATTTCACGCAAGCCCTTGTCGGCGGTCGATATAGCGCGTGCCCGGAGCGCGATGGAAGAAGCACATCTCACCCCGATCTATCTTCCGGGCGCCGGCATCCCCAACGCCTTCACACAACTGCTGACCAGCCCGAACCCGGCCGAGTTCGAGCGAAACTATCAATACAACATCACGCCGGTTAGCGACAACCGTCCCTTCTTCTTCTATACCGTGCAGCCGCGCGACTTGACCGCGTTCGTCACCGGAGCATCCCGGAATACGGCGGATTACAAGATCAACGTCGCCGTCCCCCTACTTTTTGAATCGCTGTTTGTGAGCGTGCTCGCGGTAATCGTGATTCTTGTACTTCCTCCGATGGTGCTGGGCACCAGACTTCCACGCGAAAAGAGCGTGCTTGTTTTCCTGTTTTATTTTCTATTCATCGGAGCCGGCTACATCCTGGTGGAAGTCGCGCTGATTCAGAAGTTCGTTCTGTTCCTCGGGCATCCGACATATGCGCTCACGGTCGTGATCTTTTCCATGCTGCTATCTTCCGGGCTCGGAAGTTACTTTAGCCGGTCGTTGACTCGGCAGGACGACCGGCGGCTACTAGCGGTTCTGGTGGCCGTCGCGGTGCTGGTCGCGTTGCTCGGAGTGGTTGTTTCCACCGTGCTCTCGAGCGGGGTCGGATTGCCGCTCGCGCTAAAAATGCTGATCACGGTCCTGCTGATTTTTCCAGCGGGATTTTTCATGGGAATTCCCTTCCCTACCGGCCTGCAGCGTTTAGAAGCCTGGCACTCTCCTTCAACGCGCTGGGCCTGGTCGTTGAACGCCGCGTCGAGCGTTCTTGGCTCCGTGGGCGCCCTGATCTGCGCCATCTATCTCGGGTTGGTGCAGACGCTGCTGGTTGGAGGCTGTCTTTACCTCTGCGCCTTCCTGATTCTGGCCCACGACCGGGCCCGCGCTGAGAGGCGTTCCACCGCCCTGGCAGCCGGCTAATTGTGCAGAGTTGTGCAACTTTTGCAAAATTCTGCATTGCACATCACGGCTGGGTGATGGTCACATTATCGAAGACGGCCGTCGCGGGCACTGCTGCGGTTTGGGATGTAACCGCTAGGCCAAAGTACGCGCCAGCCATCGCGATCGTTTGCGGCGTGCCCACTGGCTTCCAAGTTTTGCCGTCCGGAGACGTGTACTCGGTGAGCACGCCGTTCAGCAGGCTGACCCGAAGCCAAATCGGGAACAAGCTGGTATTCGAGCCAGCGGCGTATGTGGAGCTCGCACCCGCACTGAGCCGACTCTGAGAGCCGCTCATAGTCGGCGTAGATAGAGCATAAGCGTAGGCCGAATTAGGTGCCAACGACTGACGGATCATAACACCGGCCTTGGTGAGCGCACTCTTGTTGGAAAGGCTGGTCAGCCGGGCTGTAAGGGTGGCATTGCCAGATGCCTGCCACGTATCGAAGTTGAATTGGTCGGAAGTTCCCCAGATCGCGAGGCCCGCTCCATTGACAGTATAGACCGCGTTGCTCACAGCGGCGCTCCCCGCCGCCTGCGGCTGCCCGATATCGCTGTCATACCCGTTTACCGACGCCTGAGTGATGGTGAATGTGTTACCCCCGATTGTCAGTGTTCCCACCCGGCCCAAAGCGGTGGGATTGGCTAGCACGGTGTAAGACACGGTGCCGTTTCCAATCCCATTTGCGCCCGCGGTGACCGACAAGAAATTGGAGTTAGAAACTGCGGTCCATGGACACGTTCCGGCTGTAGCATTGACAGCTACGACGCCGGAACCGCCCGCGCTACCCGTGAACACCGACAACGACCCTAGCGAGATGGCGCAGATAACCCCGTTTTGCGCGACCGTGAAGCTCTGTCCGGCGACTGTCAGGGTTCCGGTGCGGGTGCCCGTACCCGTATTGGCGGCTACCGCGTAGGTGACCGTTCCGTTTCCGATGCCGGTTGCTCCGGCGGAAATACTGATCCACGAGACGTTGCTGGACGCGGCCCAGCCACAGCTGATCGCATTGGCGGCGATGTTGATTGTTCCAGACCCGCCGGCGGCCAAGGCGGTAGCGGAAGCCGGAGTTAACGTTAAGGAGCAGGAGACGCCAGACTGGTTAATCGTGAAACTCTGGTCCGCGACCGCGACCGTAAACGATTGGGGTGCCTGACCGGCATTTGCCACTACTGAGTAGCCGGCCGTGCCCGTACCTGAACTGGCCGCCCCAGAGGTAATGACCACCGCCGGATTGGTACTTGTCGCAGTCCAGGCGCAGTTTGGATCGGATGCGGTAACGTTGATAGTTCCAGAGCCTCCCGAATTTGGAACAGCACCCGCGCTTTGATCTAATGAGAAGCTGCAACCCGCACCTGGTGATTGGGCGCTGGCTCCCAGCCGCGCCGCGGGCCAGGAAGCTCCGCCGCCGAATCCGAAGAAGAATCCAAAGTCCTTGGAAAGTTTATTCTGCATCGCCCAGCCTCCCGGCGCGACGTCGGTGATGTAGGTGGAGTCCGAGTCCGGGCCGCCGGTTGGTCCTCCGAACATCGCTCCATAGATGTTGTCGCCAAAAGCGGCGGTTGCCGGGTTCCCGTTCGAGAGATAAGCCGCTGAAATCGCGCCCACGGTTTCTCCCGCAAGGAAGCGGCTCGGCTCGACCGTCCCACCACTGCAGGCAAGATTAGTGACCGCGATCGGTTCGCAATTCGGGAACACCCGGCCATACCAGAGTCCGCGCGAATCCGGGCGGTACCCCTGAGTAGCCAGCCAGTTTTGCAAACCATTCAGGTACCCGGGTATGCGGGAATCACCAGTCGCCAAATAGGAGTAGCGAAAACTGTTCCCAACGACGCCCAGCATGAACGGCTGGGTGCCAACGCCGACCAGGCTGTTGGTCTGCCAGCCCCGGGCCGAGTTAGTGGCGCCCTGGTAAGGGATATTCAGCTGAAGTTGGGTGGGCGAGATGTAGGTGGCCGTGTAACTGATGGGGTCCCCGTCGGTGACTCCGTTAGTGTCCGCCGTCCAGACCGAACCCGCGCCGAACCAGGATGGCTGCCAAACCGTCCCATTGCCTATCACCGTCGTCGAATTACTAGTAACGGTGACCGTGCCGCCGTTTCCGTTCCATGTGGCATATCCATAACTGGCATTCATCCAGTTACCGGCTGGCTGCACAGCCACGGCCCAGACATTGGACAGGACAGTCTCTACCTGGGTCTTGAACAACGCTTGACTTACTGGATTGGGATCGTACAGAGCGGCAAGAGCCAAGAAGGCTGTCGCGTAGCCTTGTTCGCGAATGTCGCCCATGGCGATCCCCGCTGTGGGCGGAGCATTTGCGAAGCCGTAGTCATATACCAGGTATTGCTCGATTCCGGTCCAGTATTCGGGGTGGCCGTCAAGGGCGCGCAGGACAAGTCCGGTAATGGCCTGCATGCGTGGAAACAGGGTCGTCGTGCCGAGCAATGAAGCGCGGCCCTGATCGAACCAGGGCATGGTATACCAGCGGTCAGCCAACGTGCGGGCATATGTCAGGTAATCGTCGATGCCGGAGCGGTAGTAAAGGCTGTAAAAAGCCATGACATTGTCGTAATAATTAGCGTTACTGCTGCCGTTAATCCAGGTTGCCACCTGGGTGTTGTTCATGGCGGCAAAGTTCAGGGCGTTCGCGTTGGGTGACGCGAAGTAGGGCTGCGCCACGGTAAGCGCGGTATCGCTCTGACAGGAAATCACGTTCAAAGGAGCCCGACCCCATTGACCGATAGCATTGGGTACCGGGTAGCCCACGATTAGTGTCGCGCCCGTGACTGCTGTATTGCCGCCGCCGCAAAACGTCGATATGAAGGTAGTGCCTGTTCCCGTGATCGACGTTCCCCCGTTGATGACATTGATAGTCCCCGGCTGGGCGTTATTCCAGACGTCCAGATAATCGGAAGACTGTAAGCCGCCGAAGAAGTTGGCCATCGCTACGTTCGAGGTATCGAAATAGGGCCAGGGACTGGCGCCCAATCGGAGCATGGGGCCAAGGATGGACGTAACGTAGCCCTGCGGCGGAATAACCACGTCGTTGGGTGTGGTGAATACGGCGCCGTACTTCAAGGTGTTGGACGAGGATTGGCCCGACGAATCGGTCACGGTCAGTTGTAGTTGATAAGAACCGAAGACAAGTCCGGTGATACTCGGATTGACCGTGGATGTGGAACTCCATTGGAGCTGGGTAGGACCGGACACCTGCGCCCATTGATAGCTGAGGGTGGGAGACCCGTTGAGGGAACTGCTTCCCGAAGCGTCTAGGATGGCCGGAACACCGGCCTTCAAAACGCGTTGAACGCCTTGCGAGGCCAGCGGGGCGTAAATCGGGGAAGCCGTATAGGTTGGCGGACCGCTCGGTGTAATTACTTCATTTTGAGGCGAAGTGTCGGCAAGCGTGCCCTCGAATTCGAAATCGGCCAAGTCTCCGACGGTGGAATTGAATGGACTGACGGACGCGTTTACGGTTGAGCTGAACCAGCGCACATAGTCGAGAACGCAGTTGGTTTCGGCGTCGCCGATATAGGCCTGAGTGGGAAGCGGCTGCGATCCTAGTGAGAGCATCGGTAAATTCCAGGAAAGCGGTTGCCCGGTTCCATCTGCGTCCCAAACCTGAACCGTCAAGTTGCCCGCCACGGCGTCTCTTTGCACGCGCATGAGCATGTCCGTCCACCCGGGGACATTGACACACAGCCCGTTGCCCACACCCGGCGCGAAGTTGTCCAGCCAATCGTTGACGAATAGCGCACATCCGTTCCCCGGGCCTGCCAGGCGCAACTGCATTCCAGGAACACTAACGACGTTTGCAACATCCTGGGGCTGCAGCCCGGCATGGATGCGGAGTTCGATTCGGGTTGACGTGGCGGTGGAGTAGGGAACCTGGTTAGGAATGGCGAAGTTGAGAGTTTCTGTGGGGAGGAGGACGACTCCCTGACTGGCGTACGCTGACGAGATCGCCAAACTTAAAAGAACTGTAATGATTCGCACCGGGGATATTAGGGCGAGTTTATAGCATCTTTTCTTTAATTCAAAGGAATATAAAGAGATAATTGCCAAATATTTTCCTGGTTTTGCTTCCATGATTCTTTCTTATCCACTAAGGCCGATTGGAATGAAAATGAGGAAGGTGGAGTGGCGTTGTCGTTTTCACCACGAACAATAGATTTGTTATGAAAACGTTGGAGAAGACTACTTGCCGGATGACTTTAGCACGGCGCCCGGATGATGGACCGGCGGCCGGAGTGGGTTTTTCATTAAAATTGCGGCTTCGCCCGCACGCAGTTGAAGCTGATCGATTCCCGCCCCGGTGCTGCCATCAGCGCGGAGTGGGTAATAGGTGGCGCCTAGAGAAATGGGTTTGACCGGTCCGTAGGTCAATAATTCGGAGGGCTTATTCCCATCGTGAAAAACGTGCGCGATAACAATTCCGTTCATGAAATCGCGACGCCAGAATTCGGGACAGTCGTAAGGGCCTACGCAATTTCCCGGGTTGCCACTGGCAGCCGCTTTCACGATGTAGGCTGTGTCGCGTTGGCCTTTGTTCCAGCCATTGGGGTCGGGCACCCCGAGATCGACGTCCATCGCGGGAAAGTGGTTGGCCCAGTAAAAGACGTTACGCGCGTCCGGCACCGGGTCAACCCCTTGGTGCCCCAACTGTGCGTACGAAACGGGCGTCCCCGCGGGATAACTATTCAGCAACGGCGTATACGTGTGCCACTGATTGGATCCGTCCCTGAATGGCTGGATAACATCGGTTCCAATCTTAAACGCATAGCCATAAATGTTGGGCGCTTGGCTTGCGCTCGTGGCCACGGCCGCGTTCTTCCAGATCATTCCGCCAGGAAGAGTAATCTCCGAGTCATCTGTGAGCTGAAGCAGTTTTGAGCTATTGGAAGAGTCGGCGGGCAGACCGGCCGCGAGCGTGGTGACCGGGGTCCAATAGTAATACTCGTCGGTATCGAGGTAGGTCCAACCGAAGGTGTTGTATTGCAGCGCGGTATTCGCGTTGGCCATGATTTCGTAGCAGCCGAGCAGGGCTATAGGGGTCCGGTTTCCCTGGTCGGGATTCGAGAAGACCCCCGCCTCAGTTACTCCGAAATGCTGGTTATCCCAGAGCGCGAAGGATCGGATCGAGCTTAACGGATTGTTGGCGGGCAAAAACATGTCGGCCTCAGGTAATGGCATGTTTCCGATCCGCGGATAGCTCCCGGCAAGTTCCTTGATGGAAAAATCGACCTGCAATGCAACTTTCAGATCGCTGACATTCGCACCTACCCGGAAACTGCCGCCGTGACTGGTCCGGAGTTGGCTTCGAAGGAACTGGAACATGGAGAGCATGTTGGCGCTCCAGGATCCTTTCAGGTCGGAGAGGGCTTCAATCGGCAAAGCGGGACTAGTGATCTGGGGTTGCGTGCCACCGTCGTCAAAGAGCGCGCCAGTATAGTGAAATCCCATGGTGGCGGCGGCTGACTGCTGCCACTCCCAAAGCAAGAGCGTTGCCCAGGTCGGTTGGGCGTTTTGGACATCGGACGGATTGCCTACGGTAGCATTCGCAGCCCAGATTCCAGTAGCCCTAGCCTGATAGCGGAACCGGGCGGTCGCGTTAGCCGGAGGGTTTGCGTTGTACTCCAAATTTCCCATCCCGATGTTGATACGGTTGGGGTCGGACGCACTCCAGCCCCGGGCGTTGTTAGTACCAGCATGGGAAAGCCAATCATCGCCGTAGACCTTAGCGAGCACGGGGCTAGCTGTCGCACCCGAAACCACCGCGCGCACCCAATATTTCGGGCGCGAGTTGTTCAGGATGGCAACCCGCCAGTTAGCTGGAGGATTGAACTGGATCGCGCCTGTAGCGGTTAGTCCGTTGGTCGAATCCGCTCGGACGGGCAAAGTTGTCCAGGCCCCGCTCCAATATTGCCAACTTACCGAGCCTCCGGTTCGCGCGGACTGCAAAGTGACATTAATCAGATCGAACGGCTCGGCATAACCGAGCATGAGCTTATCAGCGACTGTTGTGGAGTGCGCTCCATCGTAAATAGTGGCGGTGACGTCAGTGTAGGTGCTTCCAACGGAGGTAATCGCGCCATTCACCGCCTGAGCCGGGGAGCCAGGCCCACCGTTCAAATAGTCGCGCTGCTCGAAGAAATCGAACTGGTCCAGGTGCTGCCAGGCGAGATTCGCATTGATTGTGTAATCGCGGTTGATGTGCAGCAACATGTCTTCGGGATGGGCAAAGCCGCTGTTAGCGGAGAATTCGTGATTGAAGGCGTAGACCTCGGGCGCATAAATGTAGGCGCTGTCTACATACTTGGCCCAGGTAGTTTCCTGAACGAACGGCGATAGATCCATCCCGCCGTCGATGATTAGCCCGAAGTGCCCGGCCATCCAAGAGGCAACCTGCGAACGAATGGCGGCGGAAATTTCGCCCGAAGCATACGGGACGGCGGTGATGATGGGTCGCGTGCCCGCCGCAGGCTGGTTCCTGGCAGGCGAGGCAAAGATTGCGAGGGCAATTAGAACCGATAGCAGCAGGGGCGCTCGCATGATCTTCTAAGGTATAACGGCGCCGCCCGATTGCGGGGAAAACAACTGTCCTGGTTTGTATCCGATCACAACGGTATACCCCGAAAGGAGAATTTCCGGCGCACGTGGTGTGGCGCTTGGCTCCTGTAGACTTGGGTGAAAGAGTGTCCCCGAGTATCTCAGCATGAGCGGACAGGCCCTGCCGCAGGCTTTAGCGGTTAGCGTGGTGATCCCGGCTTATAGGGTTACCGCATACGTCGGACAGGCAATTGACTCCGTTCTGGCTCAGACATTTCGCGATTTCGAGATTCTGGTTGTCAACGACGCTTGTCCGGACACTGAGGCCCTGGAGATCGCGCTGGCGCCTTACCTGACGAAGATCCGGTATTTGAAACATGCGCGGAATGCCGGGCCATCGGCGGCCAGAAACACGGGCATTCGCGAGGCCCGGGGGGAATTCGTTGCGTTTCTGGACGGGGACGACCTTTATGAGCCGGAATACCTCGCCGTGCAGATAGAGCAATTCCGCGAACATCCCGAAGCCGACATGATCTACGGCAGTGCTCTTATCTTTGGGGACGATCCCTGCGAGGGCTCGCCGATTGAGGATTTCTGCCCATCGAATGAGCCTGTAAGCACGAGCAGTCTGTTGCGCGGGACGGTAACCGTGCTGCTGATGTCAGTGATTCGCCGCGACATGTTGGTGCGTGCGGGGTTGTTCGACGAGAGCATCCGCAAGTGCGAAGACTTCGATCTGTGGCTCAGGATCACTAAGCTCGGGGGACGAATCCTGCACCATGATCGCCCGATCGCACGGTACAGGGTCCGCGGCGACAGCGCGTCCGCCGACGCGGTTGAGATGTTCGGTTTCCTCATGCTGGTGGGCGAGAAGCTGGAACGGGAATGGAAACTAACGTCGGACGAGGCGAAGGCCCTGGCCGACGCGCGCCTGCGCTGGACGGCGGAATGCGACCTGGAACTTGCGAAGCGGGCGTTTCGCGACGGGCGGCTGCAGGAGGCCGCGGAACGGTTCCGCTCCGCCAACCAGTTTCTCAAGCGTCCTAAGCTCTCTGCCGCCGAATTGGCGCTGCGATGGACTCCTGGTCTTGTTGCGTTGGCGCGCGAGTGCCATAAAGTTTTCGCGACAAACGGACGTACGATGAAGAGTGAGCAGCGCTAATCTTTGGACGGCGGTTCGATGATCACCGCAGAACGCCGGCAACGTTTTTTCCGTAGCGCCATTGTCCGTAACGCGCTGTCGCTGTACAGCATTCAGGCGGCAACCTACATCCTTCCGTGGTTCACGTTTCCCTATGTGTTCCGCGTACTCGGGCCGGAAAAGTATGGGGCCATTGCCTTTGCAGGCTCGCTGATTGCGTACTTCCAAGCGGTAACCGAGTACGGATTCAATCTCACGGCAACGCGCGAGGTGTCCATCCATCGGAACGATCCGGCGAAGTTGTCCCAGATCTTCTCGGCCACTATGTACGCGAAGACGATCCTGATGGTGGGCAGTTTTATCGCACTTACCGCTATCGTGTTTGCGGTGCCGCAATTTCGCGCCGAGGCTCCGCTTTTCTTTGTGAGTTTCCTGGTGATTCTCGCTAATTTAGTGTTTCCTGTTTGGCTATTCCAGGGCTTGGAAAAAATGGAAAGCATCACGTATCGGGAAGTTGGCGCGCGCCTGCTAGGGTTGGCCCCGACATTCCTAATGGTGAAAAAACCGTCCGATTACCTCATGGTCGCGGCGATCAATTCGGGTAGCCTGCTGTTAGCGGGGGCCGTCGCGTATATCGGATTCGGCAAGATGACGACGGCGCGCTTAACCCGCGTATCGTTTGCGGAGATCCGGCGCACGTTCGCCGAGGGGTGGAACGTTTTCATCTCCACCGCCGCGATCACGCTTTATACACGCAGCAATACCTTCATTCTCGGGCTGGTGGGAACGCCTGCGGAAGTGGGCTATTTCAGTGCGGCGCAGAGGCTTGTCGAGGCAGGCAAAGCGCTCGTATCGCCACTGACTACGGCCATTTATCCGCATATCAGCCGACTCTCGCATGAATCGCCGCGGGAAGGGATGGCATTTATTCGGAGGAACACGCTGCGATTTGTAGTCCCGTTCGTGGCTATTTCCTGTGGATTATTGTGGGTAGCGCCGCCCCTTGGGATGCTCCTGCTCGGCAGCAAATTTGCCCCGAGCGTGCCGTTGTTACAGATTATGTCGTTTACGCCTCTGGCATTTGCTATTTCGGCGATCTACGCCACCTTCTACATGCTGGGCATGGGATTTAAGAAGGAGTGGTCGCGGCTGGTAATGTCGGCTGGGGCGTTTAATTTCATTATTCTCATCCCTCTTCTATTCGTAACGACGCCCTCGATCGCAGTTTCGGTCACCAGTTTTCTGGTTGAGGTATGGGTGATGGCGGGTGCTTACTGGTTCTTCCGAAGCCGGGAAAGGACAGGGGCGCCAGTCCCCGTTTTGTGATACATATGTCCTACAGTTCGTAAAAATTTCGCCGATGTCTGGTTCAGGCATCAGTGAAAGCAACCCTCGTATTTCTTACTCTCCTAGCGGCGTCGTCCGCTCTAGCTGGACAGGGCGTGGTACTGTCCCCGGGTCAGATTCTTACCTTCCCTATTAACAACTCAGCACCTTATACCTCTATTTCTTCGAGCCGCGTCGAACTGCGAATCCATAATTGGGCGCAAGCGGGTTCGTTCACCAATGTTGTGAGTTTGCCCGGATTGCAGGTCCGGTTCTCCGGTACGGGATATCCCTCGCCGCTGGTGGTGACTGACTGGCTCGATTCGTTCACCGAAGGTCAAGGCAACTCCATTTCTTTGAATATCGTTGGAATGAGCGACGTGATTCTGCGCGTGCAGCGTGACACAGCCGCGATGACGTTCAACGTTCAGGTGTGGAGCGCAAACGGAACGGGTGCGACTTTGACCGCATCGCTCCCGATCGACGCAATAGGAATCGCGACATTGCCCACGCAAGCACAATTCGGCGATCTGCTGACCAACGGCATTCTGGACTACTTACGCTGGTACTCCGCAGCCGTGCCGGTTGCAACTGGGCCGGCATCTACCCCCGGCGGCGATTTGGCCGACTTCGAACTCGAACGGAACCTCACCGATGCTTCCGCGCAACACTCGGTGGTTGCCGCGACTCTGCCACTGGCCTACTCCGGTGCGCCGCTGTACGGCCCCGTGTGCTCCCAAGGCCCTCAGAGAATTCTGCGGGCTGGCGTTCCGCAGGTTCTGCACTCGAGCGGAAGCTATTCGTTGAACGGCAACCCGCAATTGAGCTACAAGTGGACGCAAGTCTCCGGACCCAACACTCTGGTGTGGAACTCGACCACCTCGGCAACGCCGACCATCACCGGCCTCGAGTTCGGTTCCTACACGATCAAGCTAACGGTAACCGATTCGTCCGGCCAGTCCAGCGCGAATACGATCAAGTACGGCTCGGTTAACACGGATTCGAAGGACGTCGTGATCACGCAAAATCACGCGATCAGCGCCGTCTTTGGGCCGATGCTGCGGCTCGGAGCGAGCCCTTGGCCCTACTTCGACACCAGCCACCAACAGCTAGCGGATTTTTTCGGCGGCTTACAGAGCACCGATTACCTTGACGTGTGGAATACCGCGCAGGCGGGGACGATCACGGTCACGAACGGTAGTGCAACCGTAACGGGCGTGAATACCACTTTCCAATCGACATTCTGTGGAGGCGGGAATTTTGGTGTGAATGGCGCGAGCGTAATCGTCTGGTACCCCGTGCCTAATAGCCCGGGACAGTTTGGACGTGCGCCTTACGGTGTAGCTTCCTGCGAGAGCGACACTTCCCTGACACTTGGCCTTGCTTTTGTAGCGGCCCCGAGTGCCGGGAACCTCTCTTACGCGTTCATGGACAACAATAAGATCGGGACGTGGATCAACGGCAGCAGCAACGCAAACTATTACGACAACGTGATGGCGTTCTACAACCTCTACTATCGATCCGGCCTCGACGATTACCTGAACTATGCACGAACGCTAGCGGATCGCTGGTACTCGATGCCGTGGTTCGATCAGGGCCGGGCTTCGCAGTTCGGGTTCACCACTCTGCTGCCGCGGATGCAGGCGCTGACTGGACTAATGTTGCGGGCGCTGGACGGCCATCCGGATTACTGGCCGGGGATTGAGCAATATCTAGCTTGGGACTACGCGTTTGTGAACAATCCACCGATTGGTGGCTACGCGTTGGGCGACATTCGCGAGGAAGGATATGCGACCGCGTATCTGGCCTTGGCGTCGATGCTCGATCAAACACCGGGCTACGCGGCAATCGCCAAAACGGAACTGCAAACTGCGATCACGAATGTCTGGGCGCCGGCGGTACAACCTTCGGGCAACTGGGTCAATAGCACTAATGGTTACTCGTCGTGGAACGGGGGCGCTGGAACAGTTTCGGTGGTCAATGGTTCCACGACGGTCACCGGGACTAATACGAACTGGCAGCAAGCGTGGTTTACCGGTAATGCGTTTTGGACCGCCGATCCAAACGGCGTGACGCATGGCGATACGACCTCTTATATCGCCACCTTTGTTTCGCCCAACCAGCTCACTTTGAACATTCCCTACCAGGGACCGAGCGCCAGCGGCAGAGGCTGGGAAGCGAACTCCCTGGTAGGCGTGGGTACGCAACCGTTCATGCTCGGAGTGGTGGGGCAGGCGCTCCACTTTGCCAACGAGGCGAATGCCGATTCGCGGCTTCCTGCATTACTTACAGGCGTGCAGCAATGGCTGGCGACGGAAGGCTATCGTCCGGATTCCCGCGGGCTTTGGTACGGCCGAACCTTCCCCAATTGCGAGCCGATCTCGCCGAATAACGCTCCCTGCAGCGGCGGGACGGTAGAACAGAGCCGGTTTCTTGCGGGTGAAATCATCGGAGCTGTATCCGCTGCTTACCTGAACTCCGGCGATCCGAATATTAAGGCATTTGGCGATAACATCTTCGGAGCCATGTTCGGCGGACCGACGGGCGGACCGGACTCCGACAGCACCTACATCAACGACATCGGTCCAGGTGGATGGGCCACCCAGACGAAATACGCGAAGGATTTCGGATTCTTCTTCGGCTTCGGCGGCGGACCCTCCTGGTTGGCGGCACGGCTCAATCCTAAGGCGCCGGGTCCGGTTCCGCACGCCCGCTAGCAGTTACTGCTCCGGAACGGGCGGCTCAATTCCTAACTGCGTTTCGCTCGGGCGAACCGTTCTCCTGGGGAAAAAAGCAGCCGTTCCGGAGATCCACGCGTTGAAGTCCTCTTGCGGCAAGTTCGTGTCAAGCACGCGCGGCAGTAGGAGTGGATTGTCGGTCCTCGCAGCCATTCCAGAATTGCACGTGGTGGCGCTGACCACGCCTTGCTCCTGAAGCCAGGCAGGAAAATCCGGCAGGGTGAACCCGCCGGGATAGCAGAAGTGACGGGCCTGGGTTGCTGTGTATGCAGCGATCCGGCCCCGATTTTCGTCGATTTCCCGCCCGAACCGCTGCCGATTGTTAAAGACTCGATGCCGGTGCGTGTGTAGTTGGACATCGGCGCCAGAGGCAAACACCTTGGACACTTCTTCGGGCCGCATCAGGTGCAGGATCCGGCGCTGTTGTAGTTCGGACAATGAGATGGCGCAGCGACCGGCAAGCTTACAAAGCAGTTGGTCCTTTTCGGCTCCCGAGAGCGAGGCAGTGATGGCGTGCCCGCGCAAGGCGGAATCGGCCGCGAGTCTGCCGCTCGCGTCCAGCCGGACATCGGCGCCGATCATTTCCGGCCAATGCAATGAGCGATCACGGGCTTTCCAAAGCAGGTAGCTCACCATCAAGTCAAAAACCGGCCAGTCGCGATCCACGTAATAGGTAGTCAGGTAGACGGTGGCTGGAAAAGAAAACTTGGCTAAGATCGGCCATGCCACGGCTGCGAAGTCGTAAAAACCATCGTCGAAGGTAATCGCGACGGATCGCGGGGGCAGCGTCCCAGAACTGAGCCGGTTGACAGCCTCAGCCAGCGGGAGCACGGCGCAGCGAAATGACTGAAGTGCCGTCAACCGCTGTTCGAAGACTTCTGGCGAAACATACATGCCCGGCGACCAGTGATGCTCATCCGCTATCGACACCCCGTGGTAACAGAGGATGAGAAGGCGCGATTGGCGCCAGTTGCTTTCCAGAACCTGCCTGGAGATCCCGGACCCCGCGGCAATTCGGATCAGCGTTCGTTTTGCGGTTTGAAGTATGGCCGGAAGCATTACAGGACTTGAAAAACGCGGATTGCGCTAAAATCTGGTTACTTTCATGAAGCTTCGTTACTTACCGGTTTTCTTAATGCTTTCGTTGATTCCCGAGCCGGTGTGGTGCCAAACGCCCGCAGCCGTGCGGTTCAACACCAGCCTAGGCGCGATCAACGTGAATCTGCTGACCTCGTCCGCGCCAAATACCGTGGCCAACTTCCTAAGTTACGTTAACAGCGGCGCATATACAAACTCATTTTTCCACCGCTCGGTCCAGTCCGGCATCTTCATCATTCAGGGCGGAGGGTACGTCTACAACAACGGTAATGTGATTACGATCCCGTCAGGGCCGCCGATCCTGAGCGAATTCAGCGTCTCCAACACGCGCGGAACCCTCGCTATGGCGCTATCAGGCAATCCCGATGGGACCACAAACGCTAACAGCGCCACGAATGAATGGTTCTTCAACAATAAGGACAACTCGGCGAATCTGGACCCGCAGAAGTTCACGGTGTTCGGGCAAGTGGCCGATGCCGCAAGTCTGGCGGTAATGGATCAGATTGCGGCGCTGCCGATCGTGAACGCAGGGTCCTTCTTCACCAACATCCCGCTGATCAATTTCAATAACGGAGGTACCATCACCGCCCAAAATCTGGTTATTGTATCCTCGATCGCTCCTGTGTTGCCGGCTCCGCTTATTGAACCCGGCGGGATCGTCACAGCCAGCGGGTTTGGAGCTTTCGCCGCGGCGGCTCCTGGCTCTTTCATTGAAATTTACGGAACGAATCTGGCTGGAACCTCTCGTGGTTGGGCTGCCACTGACTTCAACAATGGTGCGGCTCCAACGGCGCTCGATGGCGTGACGGTCACGGTGAATGGCCAACCCGCCTACGTGGATTACGTCAGCCCCAATCAGGTGAACGTCCAAGTGCCTGCGAACGCACCGGTTGGATCGGTGCCCGTGGTCGTTAGTTACGGAAGTCAATCTAGCGCGCCGATTCCGCTGACGGTAAGGGCGGCCGAGGGCGGTCTGTTGGCTCTTCCCTCGTTCAACGTCGCCGGTAAGCAGTACGTTGTCGCAGTACATGCCAGCACGGGAGCGTTCGTGAGTAACGGCAGTATTCCGAATTATCCGGCCGCGCCAGCTATGGCGGGCGAGACGCTCGTGTTCTATGGCGTCGGGTTCGGTCCGGTGACCCCCGCATCGACGCCGGTCGCCGGGCAGATTGTCCAGGGAGCGACCGCGCTCGTCAGCCCTGTTACTTTCACATTTGGCTCGGCTGCCGCGCAGATCGCCTACCAGGGGTTTGCTCCGGGCGAAGTGGGCCTTTATCAGTTCAATGTTGTGGTTCCTGCGAACCTGGGGACGGGCGACATCCCCCTGCAGATCACTCAGAATGGGATTTCGGACCCTCAGACCCTTTTCATCTCCCTGCAGTAGAAAACTGCTTGGGGCGCTGCTAGTGCCGCTGATGTTAGGCGCGCAGACGCCGGATTCCGCGCCGCCAGAGAGCGACCGGCAGGACCGCATACTTGCTTCGATGCATAGGTATGCCGATCGGTACATCACGGGATTACCGAACTTCCTGTGCATGCAGACCGTCCGCCAGTGGGAGTCGAACATAAAAGGAAAGCGCTGGCACGAGGGAGACATGCTGGTTTCGCGGTTGAGCTTTCATGACGGTGAAGAACGCCGCGCGCTGGAGCTGGTGAATGGGAAACCGGTCGAAGCCGCTCACAAGCGCTGGCGGATGCCGCTCACCACGGAAGGCGAGTTCGGAATTCTGCTGAGCCAGATTCTCGGGCAGCATAGTGAGGCTAGTTTTCAGTGGAACCGCTGGGAGATTCTGGCTGGGAAGCGTATGGCCGTTTTCGACTTTAGCGTGGACCGGGAACACTCCACGCTGCGTTTGCGTTTAAGCGATCTCGCGCACGCGGTGGTGCCTTATAGCGGGTCGGTGTATGCCGATCCGGAAACAGGCGCGGTTTGGCGAATTTCCGATAAGGCCTCCGATATTCCGGCTGCGCTGCAGACCCGGGAGATCGGAACCACGGTGGACTACGCCGAGGTGAAGATCGGCGAGAGCGTTTACCTCATGCCTTCGCAGGCAACGGTGACGCTCTTGCTGAGCTCCAGCCGGATTCGAAATGAAATCGAGTTTACCGATTACCGGAAATTCGCCGCCAATTCCGTGATCCAATTCGATCGCGAAGTTCCCGGCGCTGAGCCGCATTAGCTGAAGAAAATCAACCCAGGGCCGACGTGCAATGCGGGCAGCGTACCGCCGCCAGAGGAATCGACATGGCGCAGAGCGGGCAGCTCTTTGTCGTGACCGGCGCGGCTGCGGGTTTTGGCAGAAACCGGCCGATTGCGTTGATCAAAAGGTACACGCAAAGCGCAATGATCAGGAACTCAACCACAGTGTTGATGAAGTTGCCGTAACGGAGCGCCACAGCCGGCTTAATCACTTTTCCGGTTGCGTCAACCACCGCATCCTTCAGCAAGATCGATTTATTCGAAAAATCGACTCCGCCCAGAAGCAGCCCAACGGGCGGCATAATGACATCGTTGACCAGCGAAGAAACTATCTTTCCGAAAGCCGCGCCGATAATGACGCCGACGGCCAGATCGACCACATTGCCGCGCATGATGAACGCTTTGAAGTCTTTCAGCATTGACACTCCAGTAAGAGAACAGATTGTACTACTTTGCCCAGCGGGTAATAAAGTGCGTGTCGAAGTCGCCCGCCACGAAATCGGGGTCGGAAAGAATGCGTAGATGGAGCGGGATCGAGGTATAGATGCCCTCCACGACGAACATGCTTAGAGCGCGCCGCATCCGTTGAATCGCCTCTTCGCGCGTAGGACCGTGGACAATCAGCTTGGCGACCAGGGAGTCGTAATAAGGCGGAATCACGTAGTCGGTGAAGGCGTGGGTATCTACACGCACCCCGTTGCCTCCAGGGACGTTCCACCCGGTGATGCGTCCTGGCGAAGGCGCGAAGGTGTCCGGATTTTCGGCGTTGATCCGGCATTCGATGGCATGCCCTCGACATTGTGTCGGGAGTGGAATGATGTCGGCCAGGTGCTCGCCGGCCGCGATGCGGATCTGCGAACGGACTAGATCGAGCCCTGTAACAAGTTCGGTAACCGGATGTTCCACCTGAATGCGGGCGTTTACTTCGATGAAGTAAAGGTCGCCCTTCTCGTCCATGAGGAACTCCACCGTGCCCGCGTTGCTGTATCCGATGGCCTTGAGAGCGTCACGAAGGGTGGCGGCGACACGTTCCCGCGTTTCGGGCCGCAGGGCCGGCGATGGCGATTCTTCCAGCAGCTTCTGGTGACGGCGCTGAATGCTGCATTCCCGCTCGCCAAGCACTTCCACATGGCCATGCTCATCGGCCAGAATTTGAAACTCGATGTGGCGCGGACGCGTGACAAACTTTTCCAGATAGACATCCGCGGAACTAAACGAAGCGCCCGCTTCCTGCTGCGCCTGGGTGAGCATCGCACTCAGCTCTTCGGGCTTCTGAACGACGCGCATGCCGCGTCCACCGCCACCAGCCGAGGCCTTGAGAATGACCGGATAGCCGATCTTCTCCGCTAATTCGATAGCTTCTTCGGCGCTCGACAGAACGCCTTCCGACCCGGGCAGGGTCGGCACGCCATACTGCTTCATGATGGCGCGGGCGCGTTCCTTCACGCCCATAGCCTGAATCACGTGTGGCTGCGGCCCGATGAATTTGATGCCGGAATCTTTACAAACCTCGGCGAAACGCGCGTTCTCACTGAGGAACCCGTAGCCTGGATGAATGGCTTCAACGTTCGTGATTTCGGCGGCGCTGATGATTGAAGGAATGTCCAGGTAACTGCGCGCGCTCTTGGCGGGTCCGATGCAGACCGCCTCATCGGCAAATCGCACCGCCAAGCTATTTCGATCAGCTTCGGAATAGACCGCGACCGTCGGAATACCCATATCGCGGCAAGCCGAAATAATGCGAACCGCAATCTCTCCGCGATTAGCGATCAGGATTTTGCGAAACGGCAAGTTGGTTTCGGTTTTGGGCCCCGGCGCGGAGAATTTCCTGACGGGAGCAACAGGTTGAGTTTCCATCGCTGCAGCGTTAGATCGCCCGGATGGCGAACAAAGCTTCGCCGTACTCCACGGGCTGACCGTTGGGGACCAGTTTGCTTTCGATTACGCCAGCAAACTCCGCCTCGATCTCATTCATCAACTTCATGGATTCAATGATGCAGAGCACGCGGCCGGCCTGGACGGTCTCGCCTACGCGCACAAACGAGGGGCTGCCCGGGGACGCGCATTCGTAGAAAGTTCCCACGATGGGCGACTTGACAAGCTTGATAGCCGGGTCGGGCGCGGATGGCTTCGAAGAAGTTTCTTGCGGCGCGGCGACGGGTGGCTGAGCAGGCGCTCCAGGGGCCTGCTGCGGAGCCGGAGAAAACCCGGACGGCGCGGGTGCTCCTGTGTGGTAGATAACGGGCGAGTACGAGGGCGCCTCGCCGCCGATCGATCGGCGAATGCGCACACGATTTTCCCCACGCTGCACTTCAAGTTCGGCGACGCCCGTGTCGGACACCAGCTGGATGAGTTCCCGGATTTCGTCCACTGTCATGGCAACGGTATAGCTTAGCAAACCCGAACAGCGTCATGCGCACGCGTCAAAGTTCTTCCAACTCTTTTGGAGTGGGGGTCAGGACTTCGCAGCCGGACGCCGTTACCAGCACCGTGTCCTCGATGCGTACTCCTCCGAAACCTTCCAGATAAGCGCCCGGCTCGATGGTAATTGCAAACCCGGCTTTTAGTATGGTCTTGGAGTTCTTCCCGATGCGCGGGTCCTCGTGAATTTCCAGGCCGAGCCCGTGGCCGGTGGAGTGCAGGAACTGCGCGCCATACCCAGCTTTCGTCAACACGCGGCGGGCGGCGGCATCCACCTGGGCGGCAGTCACACCCGGGCGTACGGCTTCAATCGCTGCCATCTGAGCTTCAAGGACGGCGCTATAGAGAGACTTCAAGCGTTTAGGAGCCTTACCGACATGCAGGGTACGGGTCATATCGCTCGCATAACAATCTTCGAAGCAGCCCATGTCGATCAGCAGAATCCCCTTGTCGGGAATCTTTTCCCGAGTTGGATGCGCATGCGGCAGGGCACTGCGAGCGCCACTAGCGACAATGGTCGAAAAAGCGGGACCAGAGGCTCCCGCGCGCCGCTGTTGATGGTCGATCTCGGCCGCCAGTTCGGACTCGCGCATGCCTCCACGAAAGCCTTTCAAAGCGCGGCGAAACGCGCGGGAGTTGGTCTGGACCGACGAACGAATCTTCTCCAGTTCGGTCTCATCCTTCACCAGGCGTACGTCTTCCACTGCTTGGCTAACCGGAATCAGGGCAGATTTTGGCGCTAGCGCTCCGCGAAGCGCGTCGTAGGTCTCAAACGAGATCCGATTCCGTTCAAAAGCCAACCGGTTCCAGCGGCGCCGTTTCAACACGCCGGCGAGTGCTCGAGTCAGCGGGCCCTGCGCGATGCGGACCTCGCAATCGGCTTCCTGACTCGCTTGCAGCGTGTACCGTGGATCGGTAATAAGCGTGCAATTCTTTTCGGAAAGCAGCAGCAGGCCATTACTGCCGGTGAAGCCACATAAATAGTGAATATTGGGCAGAGCCGAGATCAGCAGGGCGTCGAAAGCTACCTTCGCATCTCGGGAACGCAGCTCAGTGAGCACCGCTTGTCTGCGGCTGTTGTGGGTCATTGCCATCCTTTTGTCCAGTCGATTCTATCCATTTTCAGGAAGCTGGCGCTTGAACTGCATACGGAATCCGCTCATGTTAGTCAATGAACAGGGTCAGCCCCATGCTGATGAACTGGTGGTTCCGGAACTGAGCGAAAAGCAACAGGAGGAAGCCCAGGGCCGAACTTCCGTCAGCGCGGTAGTAGTTCACGAGACTATCCGTACCGATGGTGAAGAAGAGTTGCAGCGCCCGCTTCCGGCTCTGGCATGGTCGGGCTTCGCGGCGGGGTTATCGATGGGCTTTTCGTTTGTCGCTGAGGGATTGCTGCGGAGTTATCTTCCGGACGCGCCCTGGCGGCCGTTACTGGTCAACCTCGGCTACCCGGTCGGGTTCCTGATCGTCATTTTGGGGCGGCAGCAATTATTCACCGAGAACACGCTGACGGCTGTGATCCCGTTGTTTGCGCGGCGCAATGTGTCGACGATTTTCGCTGTTTTACGGCTTTGGGCCGTCGTCTTAGTAGCCAACCTGATCGGTGCTCACATCTTCGCGTGGGTTCTCGGCAACACGGCGGCATTCCGGCCCGAGGTGCAGGACTCGCTGCGATCGCTTGCTCAGGAAGCCGTGAACGTGAGTTTCGGAACGGCCATTCTGCGGGGGATTTTCGCCGGCTGGTTAATTGCCATGGTGGTTTGGATCTTAGCCGCAATTGACACGGGCCGTATCGCCGTGATCGTTACCTTGACCTACTTAGTCGGCCTGGCGGGACTCACTCACATCATCGCCGGCTCGGTGGAAGTCTTATTTCTAGTAATGACCGGACGGCTGAGTTGGTTCGCCTACTTAGGCGGGTATATGACGCCCACACTGATAGGTAACATCATTGGCGGTGTGAGCATGGTATCGGCTGTAAATCATGCGCAGTCGGTGGCCGGTAGAGAGCCGAACACGCGACTGCGCGAAAACACTTGAGTGTTACTGGCGCAGTCCGCCGGCTACGACCAAAGCTTGCCCTGAAACCCAACCCGAGTCGTCCGATGCAAAAAACACCGCGGCGCGGGCGATATCTTCAGGTTGCGCGATGCGGCCGAACGGGGTTTGCGACTCCAACGATTTTCGAAAATCACCCTCGGCGAAGCCCACGGAGTGTAAGCCTTCAGTCTCCACCATGCCAGGATTGAGCGAATTCACGCGAATCTTCTTCGCGCCTAACTCGCGCGAAAGTGCGATCGTGATCGCGTCTACGGATGCTTTGGTGGCGCTATAGACAGCCGCTGTCGGTACCGGCATCGGCCCCACGATCGAGCTAATGTTGATAATAGATCCGCCTTCCGGCCCGATGTGCTTGACGGCTTCTTGTGTGGTCAGCAGCAATCCCAACACATTCAGATTGAATTGTTTGTGAAAATGCTCGGGCGTGATCTCTTCGAGCGGCGCGAATTCATAAACTCCCGCGTTATTCACCAGAATGTCTAATTTCTTATAAGCAGACTTAGTTTGGGCGAACAGCCGTGCGATGTCTTCCGGTTTGGATACATCGGCCTGGATCGCGATGGCATGCCCGCCCTTGGCGATTATACGGGCGACAACTGCGTCCGCACCATCTTTACTGCTGGAGTAATTAACTACGACGGACGCGCCTTCAGCCGCGAGGTGCTGGGCAATTGACGCCCCGATACCTTTGGAAGCACCTGTTACAACGGCGACTTTACCTGTTAGTCGATTCATTTACCTGCCTCCTAGTCACTTCTTACTACGTGTCTAATGATGGAGGCGGGCTTGCGCCGGATTCAGAAGGTTGAAGCGGCGGTATTCTGAAGCCTACCAGGCTAATAACTTCTCTAATTCAGCGACCAGGTCTTCGGTCTGTGGCAAGATCTTATCTTCAAGATCAGGATGATAGGCCACCCATGTGTCTTTCGCGCCCACGCGCCGCACCGGGGCATCCAAGTCCGAGAACAGATCGCTCGCAACCCGGGCGGCGATCTCCGCGCCGAAGCCGAAGCTGAGCGTATCCTCATGCGCAATTAACACTCGCGCGGTCTTGCGGACGGAGAGCGCGATTGCCTCCCAATCGTAAGGTGCCAGCGACCGCAAGTCGATAACTTCGATACTCGCCTCCGGATTGCGCCGCTCCACTTGCAACGCCGCTAGCAGGCTTTTTTGCACCAGCGCGCCATACGTGATTACGCTCACCGAGGTCCCCGGTTTGATGATTTTGGCCTTGCCAAACGGAATCGTGAAGTCGGAACCTGGATGCGCCGACCGATTGTAAGGCTCGCGATAAAGCCGCTTATGTTCCAGGAAAAGTACGGGGTCCTCGCAGCGAATCGCGGTACGCAGCAGGCCGCAGGCGTCCAATGCGTTCGATGGAAAAATGACGCGCAGGCCGGGAATATGCGTCAGGAAGACTTCCCCGCACTGGCTGTGATAAATCGCGCCGCCATTCAGATAGCCGCCTATAGGAACCCGCATCACCAGCGGGCACGAGAAGCTCCCGCCGGAGCGCCAGCGGAAACTGGCCATCTCATCGCGAATCTGCATCACCGCTGGCCAGATGTAATCGAAGAACTGGATTTCGACCACCGGCTTGAGACCCACGGTAGCCATACCGATTGCGCGGCCAGTGATCGCCGCCTCCGCAATCGGCGTATTGAACACGCGCTTGGAACCAAAAACCGACTGCAACCCCGCAGTGACTTTGAACACGCCGCCCTTGCCTTTGACCGCGGCCAGGTTCTCTTCCCGGCTGCAATCGGCTACGTCCTCGCCAAAGACCACCATGGCGGGGTTGCGGGCCATCTCTTCGTGCAAGGTCGCGTTGATCAGATCAACCATGGTTTTCGAGTCGCCCGTAAACACCGGCTCGGCCTCGAACGCGGCAGCTGTGGGATTGACGGTTTCGGAGTACAGGTGGTCGAACTCGGTTCCTGGCTGGGGAGCGGCGGCCTTCGATGCTCGTAGCGCAGCTTCCTGAACGGCGTGATCGTTCTCCGCGATCAGTGTTTCCATCCCATGGCGGTCGATGTGGCCATGCTCGATTAGCCAGTTGGAAAGAACGGGCACCGGATCGCGCTTGGCCTCGGCGGCGCGTTCTTCCGCCGTCTTATAAAGCCGCTCGTCGTCGGAGAGCGAATGGGAATAGAGCCGAACCAGGTGTGCGTGGACCAGCGCCGGGCCGTGGCCCTCGCGGCAATAAGCCAACGCTTGACCAATCGCCCGATAGGAGGCTACTAGGTCCGTGCCATCCACTTCCAGCCGGAAAAGGTCAGGGAAACCGGATAGCAGGTGCGAAATGTTTCCGCCGGGAGTCTGACGCTCGGCCGGAACCGAAATCGCATAGCCGTTGTCCTCAATGAGAAACAACACCGGGAGACGTCCAAGGCAAGCAGCATTGATAGCCTCCCAGAACTCGCCTTCGCTGGTGGCGCCTTCCCCGGAACAGACGATAACGGCGGCATCGGTCGCAGGGTCTCGGAAACGGAGTGCTTCCGCGCAGCCGACCGCTTGCAGAAATTGCGTCCCGGTGGGCGATGACCCGGTCACGATATTAAGCGCCGGGAAGCTCCAGTGCGAGGGCATCTGCCGGCCAGCCGACGACGGATCGCTCGCCGCCCCAAACGCCTGCAGGAACATGTCATGCGGGGTCATCCCGAGCGCTAGGCAAAGGGCGCGGTCGCGATAGTAGGGATATACCCAGTCGTGCCCCGGCTTCAGCAGCATTCCGGCGGCAACTTGCGCAGCCTCGTGCCCGGCGCAACTGATCTGGAAGAAGATTTTATTCTGACGCTTGAGCAGAACTTCGCGGTCGTCGATCTTGCGCGACAAGTGCATAGTCCGGAACGCCATGACCAGAGCTTCCGACGATAGTTCTCCGCCCGGTCGAACCTCCGGCTCACTGTCGGATGCTTGTAACGCGCGCTCTACTTTCCACTCGCTAGTTGCCATCAGTTCGACTCCTTTTCGGGGCTGCTACTCAGGAACCTCCCTCGCTAGTGTAATCCCAAGACGGCGGAAAGAGGGTTGGCCCTGCGCATGCAGTCGGAAGCGCGAATGTATCCAACCGCCCCGGAAGAGCCTGCTACGCTCGAGCAACCCCCCGCTAAGATCCGCCGATCCATGCGGATACCGGCGAGACTCCTCTGGGTGGCCGGCTCGATCGGTCTGGTGATCATCGTTCTCGGCGTGGTGGCGGTAATCGATTACGCGAAGCTCTCGCGGGTGGTCGACCGGCAACTGGAGCGCGGGCAGTATGCCCGGACGGTTAACTTTTACTCATCGCCGGAACTGATCGCGGTGGGAGACAAGACAACCGAAGCCGAGTTATCCGCCCAATTGCGCCGGGCGGGGTATCACGCCGGGCCCTCTGACGCCGAGAATTGGTTCGATGCCCAGGGCGGAACGTTGACCATCCACAACAAAAATAAGGGCACGATCACAATCGCGATTAAGAATGGAGTCATCGCTTCCTTAGCCGATTCGAAAACCGGGAAAACTCTCGATGAATTCCGCTTGCAACCACCCTTAGTTGGCAACGTGTCCAACGCCGGACGGCAGCGGCGCGTCTTCGTCCATTTTGCCGACCTTCCGCCGGTACTTGTCAACGCCATTACCTCGGCTGAGGATAAGCACTTTTTCACGCACGGGGGCTACGACCCATTGCGCATCGCCAAAGCGATGTACGTCGACACGCGCGACGGCCGGAAAGAGCAAGGCGCTTCCACCATTAGCATGCAGCTGGCCCGCAACCTTTATTTGAGCCCCGAAAAGCGGTGGGAGCGAAAGCTGACCGAATTGCTGATCACCATTCACCTGGAACATGCGCTCACCAAGAAGCAGATCTTTGAGTACTACTGCAATGAGGTTTACCTCGGCGGCTATGGGACTTTTAGCATTAATGGGTTCGGGGAAGCAGCGCACGCCTACTTCGATAAGGACGTCAACCGGCTAAATGTTCCAGAAGCCGCCATGCTCGCCGGGTTGATCCAGCGCCCGAGCTTTTTCAACCCGCTCCGGTATCCCGATCGCGCCCGCGACCGCCGGAACGTCGTGCTGCGCCTGATGCGCGCCAACCAGTATGTTTCGGAAGACGAATTAGCCAGCGCCGCGGCGAGTCCACTGAATCTCTCGCCCGGTAAGTCCGAGGTGAGCGAGACGCAGTATTCCATGGATTTGGCGAATTCCGAATTCCAAAAGGCGTTCGAGGGCCAAGAATCGAGTGGCGTCACGAACGTGTTTACTTCCATCGATCTCCGCCTCCAGCAAGCGGCCGAGCGCTCGGTTGCTGACGGCATGGCGGAAGTCGATCGGCTGCTCGCTAAGCGCAAGGGTGCGGACGGAAGACCGGTGAAAGCGCAAGCCGCACTGATTGCGATCGACCCGCACACCGGGCAGATCAAAGCCGTCGTTGGTGGGCGTGATTACTCCACTTCTCAATTGGATCGTGTTTTCGCCAAACGTCCTCCTGGTTCGGTTTTCAAGCCTTTTGTTTATGCCGCGGCTATGAATACCGCTATTAACGGCAGCGAACACGTCTTCACACCCGCATCCACCGTAAACGATGTTCCGACCACGTTTCAATACGACGGACAGACCTACCGTCCGAATAATTTCAAACACGAGTTCAGCGGGACCGTTACTTTTCGGCGAGCCTTGGCCAAGTCCATGAATGTGGCGGCCGTAAAAGTCGCTGAAATGGTTGGGTTCGACAATGTCGTCGCGCTGGCCAAACAGGCGGGTATGAACGAAGATCTACGTCCGACACCCTCGGTTGCGCTAGGTTCATACCAGGTAACTCCCATGGAGATTGCCCGCGCGTACACCCTGTTCGCGAACGATGGCATGATGGTGCAACCGACGGCCATCCGGTCCGTTTACGATCAGACCGGACAGTCGCTGTTCCAGCAAACTTCCGGATTGCAGCGCGTTTTAGACCCGCGAGTCAATTTCCTGCTTGTGAATATGATGCAGGATGTCTTGAAATACGGAACTGCGGCTGGTGTTCGCGCACGGGGCTTCACACTTCCAGCCGCCGGCAAAACCGGTACTTCTCACGACGGATGGTTTGCTGGCTTCACTTCTCAGCTGCTGTGCGTGGTCTGGGTTGGCTTTGACGACTACACCGAGTTAGGGCTGGAAGGAGCCCATTCAGCCCTGCCGATCTGGGCGGAATTCATGAATCAAGCCTCGCGCTACCGGCCTTATCGCGATACCCACGACTTTGCCCAGCCGGAGGGGATTGTCCACGCTTCCGTCGACCCCACAACCGGCCTGCGCGCAACTCCGTTCTGCCCCTGGGTAGCCAATGATGTTTTCGTCGACGGGTCACAGCCTCAGCAACTTTGCTTGGTTCATCAGGACAATGCAGTACCGAAATTACCGAACGCAACCGAAGCGCCAGCGCTGAATTTAGACCCGCTGACGGCCCTCCCAACTGCCGCGCCTGAGCCTAAATAGCGACCGTTTTCCGGTTCCATATCGGCCCCGGGGGCGGTTATCTATAAAGTCGCTGCGAATTCTTTGCAAAACTTCCGCGTCCGGCAGAGTAGAATTATCAGGAAACTCTATAAGACAGCCATACCCGGGATTCTGATTGAAAACTCTACGGTTTTTTGTTCCTCTATTGCTCTCCGCGAGCGCTTGCATCCCGGGAGCGTTGGCTCAAACCACGATCACGTATACGACCACGGGGCACCTGGCTGTTATCTCGGGCGCGGACAACTTAAAGCTGGCGGGCACCTCGTTCACGGTTACCAATTCGCTGATGGTGGGTCAGACGCCGATTTCCGGCACTCAAAATCAATACTCGTCGACGATCAACGCGGTCGATAGCGATGGCGTAAACACCAGCGGTCCGGCTACGATCACCCTGAACTATTTGGGACCGAACGATCCCGGGAACAACATTTCTCTAACCGCCACGATCAACGTTCTAATCACGTTGAATGTTGCCTCAACCATCATCGTGCCGAGCATTTCCGGACTTTCCCCAGCGCCAATTGCCTCCACGCCGCTGACGATGGCCGATACGATTACGATTTCCAATGGTTCGGGCGAGACGGTTTACGGATTTTCGGATGGAACCATTTCGAGCACGCCCAGCGCCAGCACGTGCAGCTACACGGTTTCCCCGAACGCCCTATCGTTCCCTTACGCTGGGGGCGCGCAGACCCTAACCATTACCGGAAGTCCTCTGAACTTGCCGGGATGCACGTGGACGGCTTCCGCAGACCAGAGCTTCATCCAGCTGAGCGCGACCGGTGGCAGCGGTGACGGTACCTTGACAGTTACCACGGCCCAGAACCCGACCAACGGAGCGCTTTCTGGAAATGTGACCGTGGGTGGCCAAGTGATTCCCGTCAGTCAGGCAGGGCCGGTAAACTGCACCTTTGTTGTGTCGCCGGCGAATCTCTCCTTCCCGGGCTCCGGGGGTGCAATAACCGTGAGCGTGACAGCGTCCGACCAAAGCTGTACCTGGACCGCTAACACGGCCTCGACATTCCTGACTCTGGGTACGACCAGCGGAACCGGAAATGGGACTGTCGTCGTGTCCGCTCCCGCTAATCCGAGCAACATTCCACTAACCGGCAGCGTGACGATCGCCGGAAACATCATCCCCGCATACGAATCGGGCACAGCGATTTGCGCCTTCACGGTCACTCCGTTTGTTTCGTTCACCAGCAGTGGCGGCAGCAGCATATTGAATATCGTGGCGAGCAGCCCGAGTTGCGCATGGACCGCGACCGCCGATCAGACGTTTGTCAGTCTGAGTCCCACGGCCGGGACCGGTAACGGAACGGTCACGGTCACTGTTCCACCTAATCTGGCGAGCGCGGCGATTACATCCACTTTGACGGTTGCCGGTCAGTCCATTCCGCTGATCGAGGCGGGAACGTCGTCCAGCTGCGCGTTCGCGGTCGCACCGCAGACTCTGAACTATCCGGCGGGCGGAGGCAGCATTACCGTGGCTGTGGCCGCGACCGCTCCGTCGTGCGCCTGGAACGTTTCTCTGCTGCCCACATGGCTCACACCGAACGTGACCGATGGATCGGGGAACGGCACCGTCACCTTGATTGCCCCCATCTGGGGCGGTACTGCCACCCGAACTGCGTCAGTAGTCATCGCGGGTATTACGATCACGGCCACACAGGCGTCCATCGGTTCATGCGCGTACACCATCACCCCTGTTACTCTGACTTTCGGGAATGCCGGCGGAGTTGGGACATTGAATCTCAAGGCGCCCAGTTCAACCTGTACATTCACGGCTTCTTCGAATAGTCCGTGGATCACCGTATCTCCTGCCAGCGGAACGGGGACCACCACGCTTACCGTCACCGTGGCTCCCAACCCGACTGTAGTTTTCCTCTACGGCAGCATCAATGTGGCTGGACAGGTAATTCCGATCAGTGAAGGCGGCCTGACTGGATGCGCCTTCTTCGTGAATCCTAGTTCGCTTTCGTATCCGAGCACCGGCGGAAACACGACCCTAACCATTACCGCCACCTATCCAAATTGCACTTGGACAGCGGTTTCTAATGTCCCCTGGCTCACTTTCAGCGCCTCAACCGGGGTTGGCAACGGAACGATACAAGCTATCGCGGCCTACAACACCACTACTGGACCTCTGACCGGAACCGCGACGGTAGGTGGCCAAACCATCAGCGTCTCGGAATCCGCCGGATCGGCCTGCGCCTTTACGGTGTCTCCGGACGCACTGATCTTCCCCGATGGCGGCGGCAGCATTACCCGGACCATCGTGGCCAATGCGCCGTCCTGCACGTGGACGGCAACATCGAATCTCCCGCAAATTTCGGTTTCGCCCTCGAGCGGAACCGGAAGCGGCTCAGTGACCGTCACCCTCGGAAGCAATACCGGTGGATCTCTGGTAAATGCAACTGTAGTCCTAGCCGGGCAAACTCTCCAGGTCTATGAATTGGGCGGTTGCAGCTTGAGCGTTTCGCAAAGCTCGCTTGCAACCGACGTCGCGGGCGGTTCGCAATTTCTGACTATTTCCGGACCTTCGTCCTGCGCCTGGGTGAGTTACTCGTCGGCTCCCTGGGTGACCGCCAATCCGTCGAGCGGCGTGGGACCTGCGTCCGTAGCGGTCTCCTTCGCCACTAACGCGACCGGTGCCGACCGGACCGGCTCCCTGTCGATTGCCGGCAGCGTAGTTTCTTTGCTCCAGGACTTTACGCCCCAGACCTTCAATGACGTGCCGCCTTCGGCGTACTACTTCGACGCCGTGAACCTGATGAGCGAAAAGGGCATCACGGCGGGATGCGGCAATGGCGACTTCTGCGCGGGCTCCAGCCTGACCCGCGCCCAAATGGCGATCTTTGTCATCCGTTCCATCTTTGGGAATGACAACTTCAGCTACTCCACTCTTCCCTATTTCAGCGATGTGCCGGTTGGCGCATTCGGGTTCCAGTGGATTCAGAAGCTCTACGAAATGGGCATCACCACCGGTTGCGGAAACAACGACTTCTGTCCCAATTCGCTGCTGACCCGTGACCAGCTCGCAATCTTCCTAGTGCGTGGCCGTGTGGGCGCAACCACCGTGTTCCAATACCCGGGCTCGCCGTATTTCACCGACGTGCCGTCCACTTACTTTGCGTTCCCCTGGATTCAGCGGCTGGCCGAAGACAAAATTACAGCTGGTTGCGGTCCGTCGTTATATTGCCCTCAGGAAACGGTCACTCGCGGACAAATGTCGATCCTGCTGGTACGCGCACTGTTGAACCTTCTACTACCCGCGCCATCGCCGATCATTACCCAGGTGAGCCCGAGCGTCATCAGCCAGGGGCAGACGGAAACGGTAACTATCACCGGCATGAACACGAGCTTCGCCCAGGGTGTCACCACCATCAGCCCCATCCCGGGAGTAACCGTCGGAGCGATCACGGTGAATAGCCCCACGCTGCTCACGGTTTCGTTGACGGCTTCATCGACGGCCCCAGCAGTACCTTCGCCCGTCCTGGTGATTACTAGTGCCGAACAAGCCGTGTTACCCAGCGGGCTCACGGTCCACTAGCCGCCGCTGGGCGCCGATCGCCGGTGTCTCGCGCTGGTTTATCTGTCGCGATGAGATACTGGCTAATTGGCGATCCTCTGTTACTTAGACGCATTCTCCGGACTTAGCGGGGACATGTTGGTGGGCGCGCTGGCCGATGCCGGCGCCGACTCTGGAGCTATCGCGGACGCCGTCTCTTCTCTTGGCACGGGCGTCTCCGTGCGTTTTGAGCGCGTGCTGCGACGCGGCATCGGAGCCCTGAAGTTTCACGTGGACGCGCCGGAGCAGAAGGTTCACCGCCACCTGAGTGGAATCCTGAAGATGATCGCGGCCGCCAACCTGCCGCCCGTTGTCCAGCGCAACGCGACGCTTGTTTTCGAGCGCCTGGGTCAGTGCGAAGCGGCTGTTCACGGCGTGCCCGTGGAGAAGGTGCACTTCCACGAAGTGGGTGCGGTGGACTCGATCACCGACATTGTTGGCGCCTGCATGGGCTTCCATCTGCTAAACGCCGAAGCCATCTTCTGCTCTCCAGTGAATGCCGGTTCCGGTACGGTGGAAACCGAGCATGGAACGTTGCCGGTGCCAGCTCCCGCTACCGCCGCCCTGCTTATCGGAAAGCCGGTTTACGCGCACGGTCCCGCGGTGGAACTCACCACCCCCACCGGAGCCGCCGTGGCAAGCGTTCTTGCCCGGGCATTCGGACCGATGCCCGCCATGACCATCGAACGCATCGGCTATGGCGCTGGCGATAAGGACTTCCGCCAACAAGCCAACGTGCTGCGTGTTCTGGTGGGCCGTGCGTCTTCCGCGCCCGAATCCACATCGGTCTGTGTCATGGAAGCGAATATTGACGACTCGAATCCTCAGATCTTGGGCTACGCGATGGAACGCCTGCTGCAAGCTGGCGCCCTCGACGTCAGCTTACAACCGCTCGCAATGAAAAAGAACCGCCCCGGGTCGCTGCTAAAGGTCATTTGCAATCCCGCCGAGCGCGAGATGCTCGCCGGCATTGTCTTCGCGGAAACGTCCACCCTCGGGGTGCGCTCCTACACCGCGGAACGAATCGTGGAAGAGCGGCGGATCATCGAAGTCCAAACCAAGTACGGAATGATCCGGGTGAAGGTCGCCCAGTCCGGGAATGCGGCGCCCGAGTATGACGACTGCCGGGCCCTTGCTCTCGCTCAGTCCGTGCCGCTAAAACAGGTCGTCGCCG
This sequence comes from Bryobacterales bacterium, assembly GCA_963752695.1. Taxonomy (GTDB): domain Bacteria; phylum Acidobacteriota; class Terriglobia; order Bryobacterales; family Bryobacteraceae; genus Bog-113. Next base: position 147,653 of record CAVVZB010000004.1, on the reverse strand, counting down.
AAGCTATCTACGAGTACCAGAAATCCATTCGATGAAATATTACTTAACGACGCCGCTCTATTACGTGAACGCCGCGCCGCACATTGGCCACACCTATACGACGTTGGCCGCTGACACCATCAAGCGCCTGAAGCGCATGCAAGGCTACGATGTCACCCTGACTACCGGAACCGATGAGCACGGGCAGAAGGTGGAGCGCTCTGCTGAAGCTTGCGGGCGCACTCCTAAAGAGTTTGCCGATGTGGTCTCCGCCGAGTTCCGCCGCCAATGGGACACGTTGCATGTCGATTACGACCAGTTCATTCGCACCACCGACCCCAAGCATCAGGAAACGGTGCAGTGGCTCTTTCAGCGCTGTCAAGCCAACGGCTACATTTATAAGGGAAGTTACACCGGGCAATACTGCGTCTTCGACGAACTCTACGTTAACGATGCAAAGCCTGGCGATGCGTGCCCGTTTTGCGGACGGCCCACTGAGTCGGTAACCGAGGAGAATTACTTCTTCAAACTTTCGGCGTTCCAGGACCGGCTTCTGCAAATGTATGAGTCGGATCGCGGCTTTATCCAGCCCGAGTCCCGCCGTAATGAAGTAATTGGCTTTGTAAAGCAGGGGCTGCAAGATCTATCCATCAGCCGCACGTCCTTGAAATGGGGCATTCCGCTTCCCGTCGAAGGCAAGCATGTCTTCTATGTCTGGTTCGACGCGCTGATTGGTTATCTGAGCGCGGTTCGCAGTGGCAGCCAGTGGCCCGCCGACCTGCACCTGGTAGGGAAAGAGATCGTCAGATTCCATGCCGTGTTCTGGCCCGCCTTTCTGATGGCGGCGGACTTGCCATTACCCAAGTCTGTCTTCGCCCATGGCTGGCTGCTTTTCGAGAACGACAAGATGAGCAAGTCGCGCGGCAATATCGTCCGTACTGATCCTATCCGCCGCGTAATTGGAATCGAGGCTCTGCGTTATTTCCTTTTCCGCGAAATCGTATTCGGACAGGATGGATCGTTCAGCTATGACGCGCTGATCGCGCGCTACAACTCGGATCTGGCCAACGGCTTGGGGAACCTGGTGAACCGGACGCTCACCATGGTAAAGCAATACCGCGGCGGCGTAGTTCCAGCGCAGTTCGACCGCGAAATCGGAAACTCCGCGGAGCACGTGATCGAGACAACCTTGGCTTTCTTCGACCGCTTTGAATTCTCCCGCGGACTGGAATCGATCTGGCAGTTGGTGGCCACCGCAGATAAGTTCATCGTGGAGCAGGCGCCCTGGAAATTGGCCCGCGCCGAAGACGACGCGTCGCGGACCCAATTAGATATCGCGCTCGGCACCGCTGCCGAAACCGTGCGCCTCGCAGCCGCGCTCTTACACCCGGTGCTTCCGGAAGCAACCACGGCTATTTGGAGTCAACTGGGCATGACAACTCCGCTGAGTTCTCTGGCGCTCACGGAACTGCACTGGGGTCAATTCCCGGCCGGCCAGAAGATCGGGGATATCGCGGGGGTGTTCCCGCGTATCGACGCGCCAGCCGCGATTGAGCAAATGCGGGTGCTGGAGCATGAGGTTGGATTGCAACAAGCAGCGCTTCTGGGTCAGCCCGCTGTCAAGGAACCGCCAGTTGGAACCAGCCCGATTGCGGACCGGATCACCATTGATGACTTCACCAAAGTGGATCTCCGCGTCGGCCAGGTCGTTTCCGCTGAGCCGGTAAAAGGTGCCGACAAGCTTCTCCATTTGAAAATCGACATCGGCGAGCCGGAACCGCGCACCATCGTGGCCGGCATTGCGCAAGTCTATAAGCCGGAACAGATGGTGGGCCGCCGGGTCGTCATCGTGGCCAATCTGGAACCGCGCAAGCTGCGGGGTATTCTCTCGCAGGGCATGATCGTGGCCGCGTCGCTTGAGGGTGGCCGTCCCGCTTTGGCCGGATTCCTGGAAGATGTACCGGTGGGTGCGCGCCTGAAGTGAGGCTGATCGATTCGCATTGCCATCTCGATAGCCCGCAGTTCGCAACCGACCGGGAGGCTGTGATTGCTCGTGCGCGCGATGCGGGCGTGGACCGGTTCCTGGCGATCGGGACTGGCGATGGACCGCCTGATCTGGAAGCGGCGATTCGGCTGGCGGATAGCTACCCGCAGGCCTTCGCCTCTATAGGCGTGCATCCTCACGATGCCTCCAAAGCGATGCCGGAAACATTTGAGCGGCTGGAAGAGCTTTGTCAGCATCCGAAAGTTGTGGCCTTGGGCGAGATCGGTTTGGATTACCACTACGACTTTTCGCCTCGCGACGTGCAAGCGCGGGTCTTTCGTCAACAGCTTCAAATCGCCGGACGGCAAGCCCTGCCCGTGATCATCCACACCCGGGAAGCTTGGGACGACACGCTCGCTCTGCTGCGGGAGCGGGAAAGTGGGCCAGGAATCATGCACTGCTTCACGGGCAATCTGGATCAAGCCAAGGAGTGCGTGGTGCTCGGCCTGCATGTCAGTTTTGGGGGCGTACTCACGTTTCCGAAGGCGGTGGAAGTTCGTGAAGCCGCTCAGTGGGTGCCGGATGACTTTCTGCTTGTGGAAACCGACGCTCCGTTCCTTGCGCCGGTGCCACGCCGTGGAAAGCGGAATGAACCGGCATTTATAGTAGACACCGTCAATGTTCTGGCTGCGATCCGGGGCACGTCGCCCGATGCGATTGCCGCGATCACAACCCGAAATTTCGAGCGGCTCTGCCTCCAACGCTTTGAGTTTCCAGCCGGGCACCGGGCTGGTTACACTGGGGAATCCCATGAGCATAGGTAAGGCGGGGCAGATGGCGGCCGCACCCGAACTTTTCGGTCTGGTCGAACAGGATCTCCGGCTAGTGGAAAACGAACTCGCCTTGGAATCGGTGGCGAGCGTTGAGGTTGTTACGCGTATCGCGCGGCACCTGCAAAGTAGCGGCGGGAAACGGTTGCGGCCCTCGCTTCTCCTTCTTTGCGCCCGTTTGGCAGCTGATGGCGAACCGCTCGATCCGGCCGCGATCCGGCTTGGCGCCGTCGTGGAAATGCTGCATGCCGCGACCCTGGTCCATGACGATGTTATCGACATGGCCGAGACTCGCCGGGGACGGCCGTCGACCAATGCGCAATGGGGGAATCACACCTGCGTCCTGGCTGGCGATTGGCTCTACATGCAAGCCTTCCAGATTGCTCTGCGCATGCGTGACTACCACATTCTCGACCTGCTCATCGGGCTCACGCAGTCGATGGTGGAAGGCGAACTGATTCAACTGGAACGCATCGGAAAACTGGAAGTGACTGAAGCCGATTGCATGGAACTTGTGGATCGCAAGACGTCCGGTCTGTTCAGCGTCTGCGCCAGACTGGGTGCCATTGTCGGTGGCGCAGATACGGCTCTGGAAGAACGTCTTGGCGAGTATGCCTGGAACCTGGGAATGGCGTTCCAGTTAATCGACGACGTGCTCGACTTCAAAGCCGAGGAGAGCGTGCTCGGTAAGCCGGTCGGCGGCGACTTGCGCGAAGGTAAGGTAACGCTTCCACTGGTATACGCACTCGAGACGGCAACCTCGGAAGAGCGGAGGCAGATCGAGGCCGTGCTGCGCGATCGTTCGTACGCCAGCGTGCCGTTCCAACAGGTACGCGGCATCGTCGAGCGGCGTGGGGGCATTGTTCGCGCACTCGACCGAGCTCAACAGTTCAGCGACCGCGCGGTTCAGATGATTAACGAGTTGCCCGATTCCGTGTATCAGCGCGGGCTGCTGTCCGTGGCGGATCTGGTTATCGAGAGAAGATCCTAAAACACCAGATACGCACCATACCCTAGCAGGCAGCCAATGGCGCAGCCAGCCAGAACATCGCTCAAAAAATGCAGTCCCAGCATGATGCGCGATAAAGCGACGCTGATTGCGCAGAACACCAGCCCCGCGACCAGCGTCGGATAGTGCAGGCTGATGGGTGTAGCCACCGCAAACGCAGTAATAGTGTGACCGGACGGAAATGAAAACTGATCTGGAGGCAGCAGACTGGCCCAGCAGTGCGGCTCGGTCGCGCAGGGCCGGCTTCTGTTGCAAATCCTTTTCAATCGGATGAAGAGTAGGATGCCCAGCGAAACAGCCAGCGCGGCGGCACCCACGGCGGCGAAACGCTCCGCCCCGCCGAACAGCAGAACGATCGCGCCCATGACCGACCAGAGCCATCCATCGCCGCCCCGTGTGGCGCAAACCATCCAGAGGCGAATCCAGCGCGGCGCGCGCCATCCATTCACTTTGCGCATCACGCGGTGATCGCGGGTGTTGATGTAGGCGAGAACCGACTGCGTACTCACGCCGCTACCTCTTCTTCGATCAAGGAAGCCTGCACAGGCATCCCTGACGCTTGCCGGTTTGCGAGCCGCCGCGACCAAAACGCGGAGAACTGCTTTTCCATCAAGTAGTTGACGCCGGTGATCACCGGCGCGAGGCCGCCGATTAGGGCGATTGGAATCGTGAGCGGGGTGGTCTGGAACATCGACAGACCGATCTGCAGGATATCTCGCGTAAGTCTATAATAACTCCCGCTGGTCCCGTGCACGGTGCCCCGGTGCTGGCGGAGGCCCGCCAGAAACTCGGTCTTGTTGCCCGCCCCGGGGACTTCGGTCCAGCAGGAGCCCGCGGTGGCAAGCGTATGGGCGTCGCTCCCGCCCAGGGCGATCTTGCCTAACCTCGCGGCCAACTCGGCAGCGTTGCGGTTCGTCGTTTCCAGCATGCAGCCGTTCAAGACCTCGAACGCGTCAAACTCGGCTTCAAAGCATGCGAAGTCCTCTGCGATGCGCCGCCCGGTCAGACTGGAGAAGATGTGATTGGCGCTGAAAAAGAGGTTTTGTTCTCGCAGATACGCGATCAGCGCATCGAAATCGCTGGCGCGGGCCTGGATCTGCACATGCTGGCGATCGTTCAAGTCGTAGACCCCGACATGCATCTTAGAGCCGCTGGGTGTGGAACAGGTTACTTCTTCACTGACGAAAAAATCGGGGTGATGACGCAGCGACTCGACAACATCGATACAATCATGATCTGTAATGGTGATCAAGTCCATCCCTTGCCGCTTGAGCTTGTCATAGACAGCTTGCGGCTCCGAATAGCTTTCTTTGCAGAAAGCGCTGAGTACCGGGAGGTTGCAAAGTCCCGAGTGCAGTGTATGCACATGCAAGTCGCATCGCATGCTTTGGTTATAATCCGCGGCGTGTCACGGTCGCGTGACGGAAAGATCAAACAATTGTGAAGGACCCTGTTTGCCGGGGAGGAACCGAGTTGACAGGCCAAGCACGCGTGTCAGAATCGAAGGAGCGGATGAAGACGGTCCACCTGATTTTCTTCGATGCCGGTGGTGGGCACCGTAGCGCGGCCAACGCGCTGACCGAAGTGATCCAGCAGGAGAAACGTCCCTGGAAACTGGAACTGCTCAACTTGCAAGAGCTCTTCGATTCCATGGATGTATTCCGGAAGCTTACCGGAATCCGCATGCAGGATCTGTACAACACCACCTTGAAGCGGGGTTGGACGCTCGGGTCGCCGCAGCTGACGCGCGCTATGCACGGCATCATCCGCCTATATCACGACCAGCAGGTGGAATTGCTGGAACGTTATTGGCGCCAGGTCTCGACGGATCTGGTCGTCTCGCTGATCCCCAATTTCAATCGCGCGCTGTTCCAAAGCCTCGAAAGCACCCGGCCGGGGGTGCGTCTAATCACGGTGATGACGGACTTTGCCGATTTTCCTCCGCATTTCTGGATCGAGAAGCAGAAGCAGTACCTGGTGTGCGGGACCGATCATGCTGTCCAACAAGCACGCGAGATGGACTACTGCGAAGAGCAAATTTTCCGGGCTTCGGGGATGATTCTGAATCCCAAGTTTTACGCCGTGGGCAAGAAGAGCCGGGCGAAAGAACGCGAAAAGCTCGGACTACATCCGACGGCGCCCACGGGCCTAGTGCTATTCGGCGGCCAAGGATCATCCGACATGGAAGCGATCGCCAGGCGTCTTGGTCAGTGCCGGGAGCGCGTGCAGCTGATTTTACTCTGCGGGCACAACCAGAAGCTTGCCGAGCGGCTCCGCGAAATGAAGTCGCCGCTAGCCATGCACATCGAAGGCTTCACCCATGACGTGCCCAAACTGATGCACCTCTCTGACTTTTTTATCGGGAAGCCCGGTCCTGGAAGTATCAGCGAAGCTCTCTTCATGCAGCTTCCCGTGATTGTGGAACGCAACGCCTGGACATTACCGCAAGAACGGTACAACGCGGACTGGATCCAGGAGCAGGGCGTCGGGATCGTGCTATCGAGTTTCCGCGAAATCAACACAGCCGTGGAGACCCTGCTGCGTACCGACAACTACGCCCGGTTCCGAAAGCGCGCGAAGTCGCATCGAAACCGGGCGGTATTTGAAATCCCCGAGTTTATGGAACAGGTAATGAGCCACTCCGGGAACGCAGTCTCCGTGGAGCAGCCCTTACGGGTTTGAGCTAGATCTTTCCCTGGCCGTGATGGCTTTCCGCCATCTTGAATAAGCTCTCAATCTGATCCTCAGGCAAGCTGAGAGAGACCTTGACAGTATTCTGATCGGTGGTTACCACCAGGCTCTTCAAGAGGTCAGTGATCTGGCCGGGAACCTGGTTTTGCGAGCCATGCATCTGGACCATCTGGGCCAGCAGCTTGACGACGTCGCCCAGTGAGGCGGCATCCTGGGATGTACCAGTAACGGCCTGCATGTCGAGTTGCACCTGCGCGCCGAACTTGACGCCGCCGCTTGCCTGGGTGATGCTTTGCAAGACAGCGGAGCCGGAATCGCCACCCGCGCCAGGCAAAGGCAACTGACCGAAATTAGCGGTCGATACGCTCCACGCGTCCTCGGTGGTGCTGAGTTGATTGATGCGGGCCATAACAGCAGCCGCAATGGGAGCTGGATGACTTCGTTGATCGAGGGCTGCCTTAACGGATGCAACGTCCCCAGCCACTGCGGTAGAAGAATCGATCAAACCTAACCCTTGTGCATGCTCACCGTCGGTGAAGGTTACGACTTGCGCGCCGGCATACGAGATCACGGTCGCCTTACCGTCTTTGGCTGCTGCCGCGAGGATCTGCGGGATGTTGAAGTTCCCCTTCGCCAGGAGTAATCCGCCCGTCACCACTGCGTTAGGAACGGAGTGCGGGGCAATGCTGGTGACCACAAGAACCTCCCGCAGATCGGTCCGGGGATCGAAACCGGTGGAGGTGATGAACTCGTGGAACTCGGGGTTAACTGGGAGACTGGCGAGCAGAAATTGCCCAAACTGCGACGTTTTGGCCTGTTCGACGTTGATGCCGGCGTACATCTGCGTTCCGGCGGGCGTCATGTTGAGCAGTTGAGGATCCGCGCCAAACAGGCAGGTTCCCGAGAGAAGCAGGACGGCGGCCCGCAAAGTGGTTTGTGTCATGAAGAGACTCCTATCGCTAATTGTAACGAATGAAATGCCGCCAGAGTTCCATTATCTGCGCGGAATGGTCAGGTGCGTGCGAACTCCAACACTGGGATCTGGTCAACAATCTGAATGCCGAAGCCTTCGAGGGCAACCACTTTGCGCGGGTGATTGGTCAGCAGCCGCACCGCACGCAGCCCGAGATCCGACAAGATTTGAGCACCGATCCCATTCTCATGCTGGAACTGGACGTGTCCCGGTTCGGACGCGACGGCAGTATGCTCATGACGTAAACCGGGTCCGTTTTGATGCAGGTAGACGAGCACCCCGCGTCCTGCTTCAGCGATGCGGCTGAGCGAACCGCGGATCAGCGCCTGGCACTCGCATTTGGTAGAGCCGAAAACATCGCCATAGAGACAGTGAGAATGCATGCGGGCCAGAACTGGCTCCTGGCCGTCGATCTCTCCGTAAACCAGAGCAACGTGTTTTTCCGGCAGAATATCGCTCGAATACCAGATGGCGCGAAACGGCCCGAACGCGGTCTGAATTGTGGATTCGGAGCGGCGGTGGATATATCGCTCGTGCTTCATCCGATAGCGGATGAGTTCGGCGACGGAGGTCATGACCAGGTCATGCTTCGAGCAGAATTCCAGCAGTTGAGGAACACGCGCCATTGTTCCGTCATCGTTCATTATTTCGCAGATCACGCCGGCGGGGGTGAGCCCTGCCAACCGGGCGAGGTCGACCGCGGCTTCGGTCTGTCCCGCGCGGACCAGGACGCCGCCTTCCCGGGCACGCAAGGGAAAGACGTGACCAGGTCGGGCCAAATCCGCCGGACGGGTCGCCGGATCGATCGCGGCCAGAATCGTGCGGGCGCGGTCCGCCGACGAGATGCCGGTTGTGACGCCTTCGCGAGCATCGATGGTCTGCGTAAACGCGGTTCCGAAGGTGGACGTGTTCTGTTCGGCCTGCATGGGAAGCCGGAGATAATCGCAGCGCGCGGGCGTCAAGGCCAAGCAAATCAGGCCGCGTCCATGTAGCGCCATGAACGTGATGATTTCCGGAGTGATGAACTCCGCGGCGATGGTGAGGTCGCCCTCGTTCTCGCGGTCCTCGTCATCGACGACGACAACCATGCGCCCCGCCTGGATTGCAGCGAGGGCTTCGGGAATCGATACAAAACCCATTTACCTGATTTCAGTTTACTTCGGGATACAACAAACTCGTCGCAATTGCGTCAAATGTTATGGCAAAATAGACCAGCCAATGTCGTTGTTAGAGCCATTTACGAGGCTGACCGTATGGTCGGTGGTGGACATATTGGCCGTAGGTTTCGTGATTTACCAGCTACTGGTGATCGTACGCGGAACCCGCGCGGCACATATCCTTGGCGGGATTGTGACCGTGATCGTCGTCTATGTCGCATCCATCCGGTTGGGACTGGAAGCGCTGCGCACGCTGCTGTCGTACTTGGTACCGTATTCGGCAATTGCGACGGTGATTCTGTTTCAGAGCGAGATCCGCCGCACGTTGGCGCGCATCGGACGAAAGAATTGGACCGGGCGCGGATTCAAACGTCCCCAGGCAGCCGATGAAGTCCTAATGGCGATTTCCAATCTGGCCGAACGCCGCACGGGCGCGTTGATCGTGCTGGAGCGCGACATCGGATTGCGGACGTTCGTGGAGAGCGGGGTGCGACTGGAAGCGGAGATCTCGCGGGATTTGCTGCTGGCGATCTTTGAGCCGGGCGCGGCACTGCACGATGGCGCGGTGATTATTCAGAAAGAAAAGGTAAGCGCGGCCGCCTGCTTCCTGCCGCTCAGCACCAATCCGGCGATCTCAAGCAAACTCGGAACCCGGCATCGCGCGGCCATTGGAATCACCGAGGAAACCGACTGCATGGCGCTCGTGGTGAGCGAGGAGACGGGATGGATCTCGGTAGCGGCGTTCGGTGAGCTGCAATCGAACCTGACGGCGGAGATCGTGGATGAGAAGATCCACCGGCATTTCGGGTCCGGCAAGTACAGCAGTCTGTCGGGCGCTTCGATTACTGTTCCGCCGGCGGATGAGCCCGCAGTTCCGGCCGAGAAAGCGGCGCGGCTGTGATTCGCCGGTTCTTCCAGGACTGGCCATGGAAGCTGGCGTGTCTGGCGGTCGCGACCGTAATCTGGATGGCTGTGGCGAGCGAACCGGAGATGGCTACGGTGGTGCGGGTGCCGGTGCAGTACAAATATGGACCGCGCGATCTGGAGATCAGTTCGGACATTGTCGGCAGCGTTCAAGTGGAATTGCTGGGCGTGAGCGGACGGTTGAAGGAATTCAGCGCGGTTCCCTCGCCGGTGGTGCTCGATTTCGCCACGGTGCGCGGGCCCGGCGAGCGGACCTTCAATATCGACACCAGCACGATGCGTCTCCCCAAAGGTGTACAGCTGATCCGATCGGTTCCGGCGCAGTTGCGCTATAACTTCGAGGAACGGGAGCGCCGGTCGGTGCCAGTCGAAGTGCAGTGGTCGGGCGCTCCTCCCGGAGGCCGCCCAATTGCCCGGGTACGGCTGGAACCGAGCCGTTTGGACGTTGTGGGACCACGCAGCCGGGTGGAGCGCGTACTGTCGGTTTCTACCGATCCGGTGAATCTCAAAGCGGTGGAGAGCGGCAAGCCGATTCTCACCTCACCGTTTATCGCCGAGCCGCAGGTTCGTTTTTATAATTTCGAGCCCGTTCAGGTTACGGTCATACTGAAGAACTGACGATGGCAAGACAACTATTTGGGACGGATGGCATTCGCGGCGTCGCGGGAGTAGCTCCGTTGGACGCGGCCACGGTGTCGGCATTCGGCAGCGCGCTCGGCAAGGATCTACGCGCGCATCATGCGTCCGGTACGGTCGATCCGACGGTGTTGCTGGCGATGGACACGCGGGAGTCCGGCCAGTGGATCGCCGAAGCGGTAGCGGGCGGGTTGCGCGAGCATGCGGTGGAAGCGCGCTTTGCGGGGATCATTACGACGCCGGGCGTGGCGTGGCTGACCAGAACGGGACACTTCGCGGCGGGCGTGATGATTTCGGCCTCGCATAATCCGTACGAGGATAACGGCATCAAGGTATTCGCCGAGACCGGTTACAAGCTGCCGGACGAAGAAGAGTTGGAGATCGAACACGAGATTTTCCGCGTTCGCGCGGAGCATCCGAAGGAGCCGCGGAAGCTGGAAGCAGACACGACGCTAGCGCCTCAATACTGTGATTATTTATTGTCCACGCTGCCGGAGCCGCTGGACGGTTTGCACATGGTTATCGATTGTGGAAATGGGGCGGCATCGGCACTCGCGCCCGAACTGTTCCGCCGCGCGGGCGCACAGGTGACGGCCATTCACAATCACCCAAACGGGAAGAACATCAACGCACATTGCGGAGCGCTGCACGTGGATTCGCTGGCGGATGCCGTGGTAGCGGCCAAGGCGGATGCCGGCGTGGCTTTCGACGGAGATGCGGACCGGGCGATCATGGTGGCCGGCAATGGCGCGATCGTCAACGGCGACGCTGAGTTGCTCATTTTGGGGCGGGCTTTGAAAAAGCGGGCCGCTCTGGCGGGCGATACCGTCGTGGCGACGGTGATGTCGAACCTTGGCTTGGAGATGGCGCTGCAGCGCGACGGATTGAAGATGCTGCGAACGCCGGTCGGTGACAAGTACGTCTTGGAAGAAATGCTGCGAACGGGGGCAAGCCTGGGTGGCGAGCAATCCGGGCACGTCATCTTCCGCAACTATGCGACGACGGGCGATGGCATGCTGACCGCTCTGCAAGTGCTAGGGGTGGCGCAAGCCGAGAAGAAGACGGTGGCGGCGCTGATTGCGGATCTCGAGATTTACCCGCAGAAGCTGGTGAACGTGCGGATCAAACAGCGCCGCGATATTCAAGACTTGCCGGACGTACAAAGCGAAATCCGGAAAGCGGAAACAGCGATGAACGGCGCGGGCCGGGTGCTGGTGCGCTTCTCAGGCACGGAACCTCTAGTGCGCGTGATGGTTGAAGGTCGCGATGCGGCGTTGGTGGATCACTACTCCGCGAGCATCGCTAAGAGTTTGGAGAAGGAGCTGGCTTGAGACTGCGTTTGGGATTTTTATTGGCAGCCATGGCAATGGCGTTAGGCGCTCAAGATAAGCCTGGTTGGGTCGCGCTGTTTAACGGGCATGATCTGAGTGGATGGGAGCCGGTGGGCCAGGAGAAATGGGAAGTGGTGGATGGCGCGATCCATGGCCAGACAGTGACCAAAAACTACGGCTATCTGCAGACTGCGAAATCCTATAAGAGCTTCGAGCTCGCGCTGCGTTTCAAGTGCATTAGCGAAGGCAATAGTGGGGTTTTCTTCCATACGGCGTTCAAGCCCGGTACGGTGGATGTGAGCCAGGGGATGCAGTTTGAGATCGATCCGGGTATCAACAAACACACGGGCGGGATGTATGGGGACGGTCGCGAGTGGATCGTGTGGCCTTCTCCCGAGAATGAATCGGTAATCCATCCACACGATTGGAACGACTACTTGATGATCGTGGAAGGCAATCACTATATTGCGCGGTTAAACGGCGTCACAATCATTGACTTCACCGATCCAAAGCCGAAGTCGGTGGACGGAACGATTGCGCTGCAGATGCACATGGGTGGTGGTGGAGACATTCTTTTCAAAGACATCTTTATTCGCGACCGATCCAATCGCTAGGATGGCGCTGCACCTCTTCTATTCAGACCTTTACACCATTCCGCTACCAGCCGGGCACAAGTTCCCGATGCATAAATACCGGGCATTGCGCGAGGCGCTGTCCGGCGATCCGCGATTCGAGTTTGAGCCCTCGCCCTTAGCCGATGCGGCGACGGTGGAGTTGGCGCACGACCCGAACTATGTCCGGCGATTCCTCAACGGCCAGCTGAGCGCATCGGAGATCCGGCGGATCGGCTTCCCGTGGTCGGAAGCACTGGTGGCAAGGACGTTGGCTTCGGCGGGCGGGACGTTGGCCGCGACGCAACGCGCGTGGGTCGACGGCTGCAGTGGTGCGCTGGCAGGCGGAACGCATCACGCTTTTTACGCGGAAGGCTCGGGATTCTGCGTGTTTAACGATATCGCTATCGGCATTCTATGGCTACGGGAAGCGGGACGGATACGGCGGGCGGCTGTAATCGATCTGGACGTGCATCAAGGCGACGGGACAGCAGCTATCTTCGCGGACGATCCCGACGTGTTAACGCTGTCGATCCATGGCCAGAAGAACTTCCCCTTACGAAAGCAGACTTCCAAGCGGGACGTCGGGCTGGACGATGGGACCGCCGATGAAGAGTTCCTGGCGACAGTGGCGCGGGAGCTGCCTGGGGTGTTCAAGTTTCGTCCGCAAATCGTATTTTTCCAAGCGGGGGTGGACGGCCTGGCCACGGATCGGCTGGGCCGTTTGGACCTGACACATCAAGGTTTGCAGGCGCGCGACCGCATGGTGCTGGAAGCTTGCCAGACGCGTGGCATTCCGGTGGTGATCACGATCGGCGGGGGTTATTCCGATCCGATCGAGCCAACCATTGAAGCGCACGCGAACACGTTTCGGGAAGCGGCCGCGTTAGGGTTTGGACAGCACGCCTGTACGACTAGGCCCTAGTCAGGAAGATGGGAAGTCCGATCTTGTGCGTGTAGATGGGCCGGTAGCGATTGATGTTGTACATCGACGGGATATCTACCTTGCGCGGACCGAGCTTCGGATCCGGGATCGGCACGGTGGCGTAGCAGCCCTGGCTGATGCCCATCATCAAGCCATGCTTGCCTTCGTGAATGCAGTCGATCGCCATACCGGCGAAGGTGGAGGCGACCATCTTATCGACGAAGTCCGGACTGCCACTGCGGAGATCGTAAGTCAAGTCGCTGACGATTGTCTCTTCGCCGGTGCTCTTCTTGATTTCTTCGCTGAGCGCTTCGCCGATGTTGGCCTTCTTGCGATGCCCGAATGCATCGGCTTCACCGACGTCGCGAAGATCGTAACCCTTCCATTTCGCGCCTTCGGAAAGAACGATCAGCGCATAGCTGCTGGGGCTCTGGCGCTTGTCGGTCATGATGAGGTCAATCAGCTTTTCGAGATCGAACTCAAACTCCGGGATGCAGCAACGCATGGAAGTAACATAGGCCGTGTAAAGGGCGGTGTATCCAGCGTCGCGGCCAAAGATTCGGAACACACCGATGCGTTCATGGGAGCCGACGGTGGTGCGCTGCCTCTCGATGGCTTCATTGGCTCGCGTGATGGCGGTCGAAAACCCGATACAGTACTCGGTGTTCCGGACGTCGTTGTCCATGGTTTTCGGAATCGCGAGCACTTTGAAACCAGCCGCGTCGAGATGGGCGGCATAGCTGAGAGTGTCGTCCCCGCCGATGGCGATCAGGTAGTCCAACTTCAGCCGTTCGATATTCGATAAAACCTGTTTGGTCATATCGAAGACGGTAGAAGTCACTCCGTCTTTCGTTGCTTCGGAAGAAGGAAAGCTAGCGCCAGCGAGAAACGGAGGAAGCTTTTTCATCTTCTTGGGATTGGTGCGGGAACTGTGAAGGTACGTCCCACCCGTGCGGTCAATGGTGCGGGTATTTTCGCGATTGAGCGGGAGCACGTAGCGGGATACAGTCGCGGGGTCGTCGAAGTTGAGGTGAGTCAGCGACTCCCAGCCACGGCGAAGGCCGACAACTTCGCAGTCGATCTCGCTGCCCCGGTAAACTACGGTCTTGATAACGGAATTGAGGCCGGGCACATCACCGCCACCGGTGAGGATACCGATCCTTTTTGAAGCCATGCGTTCTCCTGAAATGTGAGTTCACTTCATTTTAGGGTATCGGCTGAAAGACCGGAGTCAGGGATTCAGGTGGCGGAGGAAAGGGACAAATTCCTGGCCGACCTTGATGGCAAGGTCGATGGCCAGGATAGTACCCGCTGTCTGGAGCGCATCGCCAGCCGAGTTGTTGGAGCGGGGATTCCAGGCATTCGAGAGGAAGCCTGCACCGACGGCGCTTGCCCAGCGACCGTATGCCAGGGCCTCGGTACCATCGTCTTTGCGGGTGAGAAAGGCATGCGCGACTGCGTGGCGCAAACGCCCCTTCACCGACCGGTCAACGGAAGGAAAATAGCGGGGATCGTTGTGCAGGGCCGAAGCGAGCGCGGCGTTGAAGTATTGGTAGGAGAGATTCACTCCAAACGAGTTCGCGTAGCGCCGGGCATAGCCTTCCGAACCTTGTCCCCACTCGCTCGGGGTATTGGTTAGCTGGGAAAATCCAGCGGAAACGCCGACGCCGGCAAGCGCGTAAAATCCGAACGCGTCGCGCGTGGCAAAGCGGAACTTTTGCCCCACGGTATAGGGACGATAAACGGCGGCTGGCACAGAATTCGTCTCTTGTGGCTGGGCGGCGCTAGATGCGGCTTGTCCATCAGTGGATGTATTTTCGTTTGCTGGCGAAGGTTCGTTCAGAATCTCTGAAGACACAGCAGCGCGGGGGCTTTCAAGAAGCGCGGGATCAGCAGCGCGGACATCGGTAGTACTGATAAGAGCAGCTAGGCCTAACCAGAGGAATCGGTTCACAAGCGAGTAATAGCACGTCTACCTCCAGGGCTCGATTGGCGCGGCTACGAAAGTGCAAAACCGCAACCCGTGAATCTGGTTCTCTATTTGTTCGCAGGCGTGGCAGGCGCGCTGAACACTGTGCAGGCGGGAGCGAACGCGCAGTTGCGAAAGTCGTTGAATCAGCCGGTGATCGCGGGTTTGGCGGTCTACATAACCGGGATGATCGGGCTGCTGATTCTGCTGCCGCTGGTTCGTTCGGAACAATGGAACTGGGGCCGGGTTGCGCAGGCGCCATGGTGGGCGTGGATGGGCGGTATTCTTAGCATCGTTTCGACGATGGCTGGCGTGCTGCTGGCGCGCAAGTTGGGATCGGCTGCATTTACCGCCGCCACACTCACGGCTTCCCTGCTCTGCTCGGTGGCGCTCGATCATTTCGGCTGGGTTGGTTTTGAAGTGCATCGCGCGAGCCCGTTTCGCATCTTAGGGTGTGTGCTGCTGCTCAGTGGCTTATTATTAGTGACCCGATTTTAGGTCCGCGTGGAGAATTTATGAGTTTCCTAGATAGCTTGGAAAACAGTCTGAAGAGCTTGGAGAATAGCCCCGATCCGCAAGATGCTGGACGAGAGAAGGACCGGCGCAAGCTGGACGTGGCGGCCCAAAAGGCGGTGGCGCCATGGGCTGAGCAGCTGAAGAAAAGCGGCTACACCGAAGAGCTGATGAAGGTTGCGACGCGAGAAGGTTTCAAGCTCCGCATGAAGGTCTACATCATTTGGCTAGGTTCGACTCTGCGATTCGAAGCGCGCGATCGGCGCCTGGAATTACGGCCAGCGGTGGATGGCGTTCAAGCGGTGTTTGCTGTGAACGGGGAAGAGACCGGATCGCGCTTGATTGAACTCAAAGGCGATCCGGGGAAACTAGTCCAAGACTGGCTGGCCTAGACCCACCAGGCGGCAGCGGCTTTGTCTTTGATGATGAGGCCGTCCAGAAATTGCACTGCTTTGGTCAGACCTTCCTCGGGGGACATTAAGCTGTCCTCATGCTCCACCGAGAGTACGTAATCATAGCCAAACATGCGGAGCGTAGAGACGAATTCCTTCCACCATTCCGCGCCGTGGCCATAGCCGCAGGTACGGAAGATCCAGGAGCGATGGCGCTCGTCGGTGTATTTCTTCGTATCGAGAACGCCAGTCAGTGGCAGGTTGCGGCTGTACATTTGGGTGTCTTTGGCGTGGACGTGATAGATCGAGTCGCCTAGCAGACGGATGGCTGCAATAGGATCGATTCCTTGCCAGAACATATGACTGGGATCGTAGTTACAACCGACGGCGTCGCCAGCAATGGCGCGCAGACGAAGCATCGTTTCGGGGCTATAAACGACGAAGCCGGGATGCATCTCGATCGCGATCTTAACGCCGTGATCTTTGGCGAAGCGGGCGCGCTCGGTCCAGTATGGCGTGACTTGTTTATCCCACTGCCACTCGAGGATATCCAGATACTCGGGAGGCCATGGGCAGGTGACCCAGTTGGGGAACTTGGCGTTTTCGTGATCGCCGGGGCATCCGGAGAAATCGATGACGACCGGGACGCTTAGTTTCTGGGCCAGGAGAATCGTCTTGCGGTTGGTTTCCTGATAGCCTTTGCGAACTTCCGGATCGGGATGGAGCGGATTGCCATGACAACTGAGGGCACTGATGGTGAAGCCGTTGTCCTGGAGTTTCTGTTGAAAGGTCTTCAGGCTGCCTTCGTCATCGAGCATGGACAAGCTGCAATGCGGATCGCCGGGATAATTTCCGGTGCCTAATTCCACGGTGGAAACGCCATTCGCTTTTAATTTCTTGAGGACATCATCCAGCGGCATCTGCCCTAGTAAAGCTGTAAATACACCAACTCGCACGCGATTCTCCTTGGGTTACGCGATCAGAATATCACTGCGGGATTCGCTGTCGTGTTAGTCCGATTGGGCGGATTCCAACTGGGCGGGCATGGCTTCGGGCGGGTGCTCGGTCACCTCGCGTTCGAGCTCGGTGAGAATCGTGCCTTCCTGCCCGGTGCGGATTTGTTCTTCCAAGCGCCGCAGGGCGACGCCGACGATATCGCGATGACGAAGTTTGGCGCCCTGGCCTTTACCACTCAGATCGAGCCACAGACGATGCACGAGATCGACATCTTCCGGCCAGAGGCGCGGGGGATGCGGGCCTAGGTTGAAGTAACTCGACTTACTCGGGTCGGGCATGACAACTTCGAGCGAAATTGACGGGCGAGGCGGCTCCAGTTCTTCCCACGCTTCCCCGACGATCTTGCCCTGCTCGGCTGGAGTCAGTTTCGGAGAAAGGCCGGTCACGATGCGGGCGGATTCGAGTTTCTGCGCAGCCTGGACCATGGCGACCCAGGGGCTGGTTCCGGCAACCGCGAGTAGCTCGATATGTTTGCCGGCTTTCTCGGCGAGTTCGACAGCCTTGCTGAAGACTTCCGTTTCGGCGTTCGAGAAGATCTGGTCGGCATCGAGATCGTGCTCGCCGGAAGCGGCTTGTGTCACCAGATGAACGGAGAGGGCGACGATGTCGATCTTGCGGGTGTCCGTTTTGGCGAGCACCTTTTCCAGATGCTCCAGGTGGATGGGATTCCGGACAGCCACAAGGATATTGCCAGGACGCACCGAGAGGCGCTGCTTGGAAACTTCCTCGTTGTGATCGAGACGGAATTTTTCAAGATGGGCGTTATCGGAGGCTTCCATGTGTCTGTGGTAGCGCTCCGAGAAGTAGAAGACGAGGAAAAAGAAAACCGTGAATGAAACGCCGGCGATGGTGGCGAGCTCTTTGGTGAGCACGTTGATGACGGCCAGGATGAAAAGAGTCGCGGTAATCAGAGCGAGTCCGACGGGCCACTCGTGCTTGCCGACCTGGATGTTGAACGGAACTTTCCATGCGCGCGCCTCGGGCTTCTTGAAGCGCAGCACCAGGACCGACAGCGCCTTCATGGCGAAGCTCCACACGACGCCGAACGCGTAAGCTTCCCCGAGCAGATTGACGTCGCCGCGGCTCACTACGATGGTCAGCAACTGCATCCCGACAACGGTGTTGATGATGCGGCTGGTGGTGCCGTATTTGCGGTGCGGTGCGCGGAAGAAGCTGGGCAGCACGCCGTCTTCGGCAACGCGGTTTAGCACGCCGTTGGAGCCAATGATCGCGGTGTTGACCGCGCCGGAAAGGATCAGAGTCCCGACCAAAACCACGAAGCCATGGAAGAGCAGCTTTAGAAATGTGGGGCCGACCAGAAACATGGAGAGGCCGCCGATCAGGTTATCGAGGTAGCGGCCGCGGACGGCGTCCGGTATGATCATCACCGCGAAAAATGAGACCGTGGCGGTGAAGATGGCGCTGTATAGGAAGATCACCGTGCCCGCGCGTTCCAGATTCTTCAACTTGGGCGACGCGATTTCGCGATAAACCTGGGCGAGTGTTTCGAAACCGCTCATGGCGAGCAGCGAGTGACCGAGGCCGATCAGAACGGCGAAAAAAGTGATGTAGGGGGCGACGGTGCCTTTAAGCCAGCCAAGCGCGTCAGGGCCGTAGTGAATAGTGGCGCGCGAGGGCAGCGGAACCGGTTGATAGCCTTTTTGTGCAATGGTGAGCAGGCACCAGCCGATCAGGATAATTACCATGACGGTGGTGATCTGCATGATCCGCAGGGCCTTTTCGCTCGATTCGTGAATGCCGATGATGTTCTTGCGCCAGAAGTATAGGGTGGCGACGGCGGCAAATGCGGCGGCGAAATAGGGTGCATTGAAGTGCAGCCAAGCGATCTTGTAATCCTCACCGAGGTCGTTGAGCAAACCGGCGAGATAGAGTCCGGCGCTGACGCCGCTGATGGGTCCGGTCAGCACGTAATCGAACATGAGGGCGGAGACGGAGAATTTGGCGAGTGTTCCGCCCATCGCCTCGTGAACGACTTTGTAGACGCCGCCACGCACAAACATGCTGCAGCTCTCGATGTAGATGGCGCGCACCGAGTAGGAGAACAGCATGATGGCCAGGACAAACCAAGGGGCAGATTTCCCAACGGCGGTCTCGGCGATGCCGCCGACGTAATAGGCCGACGAAGCAAGATCACTGAGCACGATCGCGGCGGCCCGCCAGAAGCTAATGAACGAAAGCATGACCGTGGTCGCCACGATCACTTTGGCCTTGCCGGAGAGTCCTTTTCCAGCCGGCGTGGCGATGGAGTTCAATATCGGTTCCAAGCGGCTCTAGAGTAGCATGATGTGCGTGTCTTTCAGCGATGCCGAAGCCCTTGCGCGGCGTGTAATTGGCGCTCTACGCGGGGCCGGGTACCAAGCGTATTTGGTGGGTGGCTGCGTGCGGGACCTGCTGCTGGGAACAAGTCCAAAAGACTGGGATGTTTCGACGAGTGCGACGCCGGACCAAGTCCTCCGTCTTTTCCCGGAAGCGAACCTGGTGGGCGCGCAGTTTGGCGTGGTGCTGGTGCGGGAGATCGCGGCGGAAGTGGAGGTCGCGACGTTCCGCAGCGATGGCGAGTACGCGGACGGACGGCGTCCCGAACAGGTTCGGTACGAGACCGACCCCGAGCAGGACGCGCGGCGGCGCGACTTCACGATCAACGCGCTGTTTCTGGATACGGCCACGGGCGAAGTTATCGATTTCGTAAACGGCCGGGAAGATTTGCGGGATGGAGTGATCCGGGCGATTGGCGAGCCGGAGCGGCGCTTCCGGGAAGATCATTTGCGCTTACTGCGGGCGGTACGGTTTGCGGCGCGACTGGGGTTTGTGATCGAGCCGAAGACGTGGCGGGCATTACGTGAGCAGGCCGCTGCGATCGCGGGAGTTTCGCCAGAGCGGGTGAGGGACGAGTTGACGCGCATTCTGACCGAAGGCGGGGCGCGGCGCGGCTTCGAACTGCTGGAGGGAAGCGGATTGCTCGCGCTGCTACTGCCGGAAGTCGCGGCGATGAAAGGGGTGGAACAGCCGCCCCAATTTCATCCGGAAGGCGACGTCTGGGTGCACACGCTGCTCCTTTTGGAGAAGCTCAATCAACCGGGCCCCACGCTGGCCTGGGCGGCCCTGCTGCACGATGTGGGAAAGCCGGTGACGTTCCGGATGGCGGACCGCATCCGCTTTGACGGGCACGCCGAAGCCGGGGTGGAGATCGCGCGAGGCATCCTGGGCCGCCTGCGATTTGCTAACGCGGATGCCGAGCAGATCATGCGGTTGATCGGAAACCACATGAAGTTTAAGGATGTGGCGGCGATGCGGGAGAGCACGCTGAAGAGGTTCGTGCGGCAGCCGCGGTTCGAGGAGCATTTGGAACTGCACCGGATCGATTGCCTGTCGAGTAACGGCTATACCGAAGCGTACGAGTTTGTGAAAGGCAAGCTGGCCGGATTGACTGAAGAGCAACTGAAGCCAACGCCCTTGATCACCGGGCGCGACCTGATTGAGCGGGGATACCGGCCGGGTCCACGGTTTTCTGAGATGCTGGCGGTGGTGGAGGATGCGCAACTGGAAGGCGCCGTGGGAACGGCGGAGGATGCAATGCGGCTGATTGAAGAGCGGTTCGGTCGCCTATAATCGGCTCATGCGCGTTGGTTGGCTGACGCTGGCGGTGGTAGCTGCCCTGCCCTGGGTGGCGGCGGCAAAGGAGAAGAATCCGTCTCCGGGCCACGCGGAAAACGCGGGCGTCTCGGTTAGCGCGGAAGCGTTCCTGGATCGAGCAGCGATCAAGAGCGTGGTGGGTAGCGACTTGAACGGCTACTACACGGTGCTGCGGGTGACGGTGACGCCGAAATCCGGCAAGGTGGCTATTACCCGGGATGACTTCCTGTTGCGCACCGACAAGGATGGGGAGCGGAGCCACCCAATGGCGGCGAGCGAGATTGCCGGACGGACCGATATGACCGTAACGGCGGTGCAAAGCGGGACTACGGGGACTGAAAAGAATCCGCCGATCTGGGGCGGTGTGCCTGGGTCGGGGATGGGGATGCCGTCCAATGGCGGCTTCGGTGGGAATGGGGCGGGCGGGTCGGCGGCCAGTTCGAAGATGAACCAGGCTGCGCCGGGGAAAGTGGACCCGATGTATGAAGTCCTGAAGCAGAAGATCCTGGCGGAGCAAGAGACCGGGCAGGCGGTGACCGGGCTGCTGATCTTCAATCTCGAAAAGCAGAAGCTGAAGGATCTGGAGCTGATCTATACGACTCCGGAAGGACCGCTGAAGCTGCGGTTCCGGTAACCTGCGCTGGCACGCGAAACACTCCTCGACTTCTTTGAAGATTTTGCCGAGCTCCGGTCTCCGTTTCTCGTTTATGACGATGGATACCGATCGCATAGCTATACCTATCGCGAGGTAGCGTGCGCGGCGGCGGGATTCGCGGAGCGGCTGAGAGACGCCGGAATCGGGCCGGGAGAGAAGGTGATTCTCTGGGCGGAGAACCGGCCGGAATGGATCGCGGCGTTCTGGGGCTGTCTGCTGAACGGGGTAGTGGTGGTCCCGGTGGATTACCGGGCGTCGGTCGAGCTGCTGGAGCGGATTCAGGTCATTGTGCAAGCCCGGGCGGTGGTGGCTGGCGACCAAGTTGCACAACAGTCCGATTACTGGAGAATCAACAAGTTACAGTGGAATTTTGTGCAGGATTGTGCACGTTTTGCAAAAACCAATTCCGCACAATTGTGCGAAATTTTGTTTACTTCCGGCGCGACGGCGGAGCCCAAAGGCGTGACGATTACGCATGCCAATCTGCTGGCCAACATTGTTCCGGTAGAGACGGAGATTCGCAAACATCGCAAATGGAGTGTGCCGTTCGCGCCGATCCGATTCTTAAATTTATTGCCGTTGAGTCATTTATTCGGGCAGTCGATGGCGACGTTCATTCCGCCGATTCTGCCGGGGATCGTGGTGTTTATGACGGGGTTTGCGCCGGCGGAGATTATCCATCAGATCGCGTCGCGGCGCATATCGGTTCTGGTGTCGGTACCGCGGATTCTGGAGGTGCTGCGGGAGTATGTAGTGCGACGCATTCCAGAGGCAGCTGAAGCGCCGGCGCCGGGGGCGAACTGGGTGCGGCGGTGGTGGCAATACCGCCGGGTACACAACCTGTTCGGATGGAAGTTCTGGAGTTTCATTGTTGGCGCGGCACCGCTGGAACCGGCGTTGGAAGAATTCTGGTCGAAGTTGGGATTTGTAGTGGTGCAGGGTTACGGACTGACGGAGACTGCGCCGATTGTGACGTTGAATCACCCGTTCCACACCAGTAAGGGGTCGGTGGGCAAACCGATCGGCGGGGTTGAGGTGCAGATTGCGGCGGACGGGGAGATTCTGGTTCGCGGGGCCAACGTGACGCAGGGGTACTACGGGGAGGGTACGGAGACAAGCGCGTTCGTCGACGGCTGGTTCCACACGGGCGATATCGGAGGACAGGACGCGGATGGAGGCGTGTTCATCCGGGGGCGGAAAAAGGAAATGATCGTGACGCCGGAGGGTTTGAACGTGTTTCCGGAGGACGTGGAACGCGCGCTGAACGGCATGGCGGGCGTTAAGGAATCGGCCGTGGTGGGAACGGGCCGGGTGCATGCGGTTCTGGTGCTGGAACCTGGCGTGGACGGCGGGGGCGTGGTGGAGCGGGCCAATATGGCGCTGGAGGCGCACCAACGGATTCGGGACTGGTCGCAATGGCCGGAAGAGCGGCTGCCCCGCACCGAAGGTACGCAGAAGCTGAAGCGCACAGCGATTCGGGAATTCGTGGAAGGGCGGGAACCCGCGCGATTGACGGGCCCGAATGGGAGCGAAGAACTGCTGCCGGAATATGGTGATGAGATGCCACTAGCGCAGATTGGGCTGGGGTCGTTGGACCGCGTGGAGTTGATGGCGCGGGTGGAGCGGCGGGGGGCGGCGAGCGTGGATGACACGGCCTTCGCCCAAGCGAAGACGGTCGGGGAATTGCGGCGGCTGGCGCGCGACGCGGGGTCGCATGCGCCCGTGAGGCAGATTGCGTTTCCGGCCTGGAATCGGAGTTGGTGGGCGCGCGGGCTGCGGCGGATCGCACTTCCGCTGGTGCTGCTGCCGCTGCTGCGGATATTCGTGTGGCTGCGGGTAAGCGGGCGCGAGCGGCTGCCGGTCGACCAAGCGGAACCGGTGTTGCTGGCGGTGAATCATCAGAGCGTTTTTGATGTTCCGGCGGTGTTGGCGGCGCTTCCAGGTCGCTGGCGGTATCAGGTGGCGCCCGCGATGGGGATGGAGTGGTTTCGACCGCACTTTCATCCCGAAGGGTATGGCTGGTGGGCGCGGTTCGGGAACAATCTGCAGTACTACTTGGTATGCCTGTTTTTCCATGCGTTTCCGATTCCCCAGCAGGAAGCGGGCGCGCGCGAGGCGCTGCGGTACGCGGGGGAACTGGTGAGTGGCGGGACTTCGGTATTGCTATTTCCGGAGGGCGTTCGGACGCAGGCGGGAGAGATCGCGCCGTTTCAAGCGGGCGTGGGACTGATGGCTGCGCGGCTGCGAGTACGTGTGATTCCGGTGCGGATCGAGGGACTGGAACGGGTGCTACATCAAACGTGGAAGTGGCCGCGACCGGGGCGCGTGCGGGTGAAGTTCGGCGCTCCGCTGAAGTTCAGCGGGACCGATTACCGGGCCATCGCAAGCGAGGTGGAGACGGCGATGCGGGCGCTTTGACGCTGAACGCGATTGGCGCGGCTTAGAGAGAACCAACGCCGAGCGTGTGCTTGGCATAGGCGAAGCTACGTTCGAGATCAACGCGTTGTTGCTCGCGAAGGGCGGCGGTGTATTCGGGTAATTTACGCGCATCGGCCGCATCCTCGATGACCATAACGCCCATGAACGGGTGGCCGTGTTTTGCGAGATCGACAAAGCGGGCAAAGTCCTGGGCGGGAAGGTTGGGGAACCAACGCCAGAAGGGCGGGTCGAGGTAAGGCAACACCTGCGGCGGGCGGCCGGTGATGATTTCGAGATGCATGGCGGCCTGGGGGCAGAGCTTGCGATGCAGAGCGACGACGGAAACAAGATCGACGTTGCCGTCACCGAGGGCGACCCATTGGGCGGCGGCGCCTTGCGGATGTTCGAACACGGCGGAATCGCGCACGTGGGTGGTCAGGACGTGGGGGCCGAGCACTTCCATGGTGACGACCGGGTTTTCCATGACCCACATGGGGTTACCGGTATCGAGGCAGGCGCCGACGAAAGCAGGGCCGGACTCCTGGATGACGGTCAACGTTTCACGGGCAGTCATGTCGCCGGCATGGTTTTCGATGGCGATCTTAACGTTGAGATCCTGGGCTTGATTCTTGACCGAACGGAAGACGCGAATGGTCTCATCCATGCAGGCCTGGAGGGAGTGCGGGTCACTGGTGCGGCGGTCGTTCATGCTGCCCATAAAACAACGCAGGGAAGTGGCTCCTAGAGCGTGAGCAGCACGTAGGCCTTCGAGGAGCGCATCCGTACCGGAGCCCGCGCGCTTTCCCCAACTCTTGGAAACGGGGCAGATGCAACCCATACCGGCGTCGATCACAATCCCGAGGCGGGCGGCTTTTTCGCGAACCTGCTGCAAGTGAGCGGGGTCGAGGCTATCGAAGTCGTCAAGACTGGAGATCTGGATGGCGTTCAGCTTCTGGGCGGCGGCGTAATCGAGGAACTGGAGCGCTTTCCATTGGAAGGCGCGCAGGGAATAGGTGTCGAAGCCGAGTTTGAGGAGCGGCAGAGTGGGGGCGGCAAGGGCGGAGACGGGGATGCTGAAGGCGAGAGGCGCGGTTAGAGCGGTTTTGAGGAAGGAGCGGCGAAGCATAGAGTTTGGTTGATAGTAGGTCAGTGACGTGCCGTCTTTACCAGCCCATTTTGTTGAGAGTAGCCCCGAGCACGGGCATGGTTGGGAACTTCGTTGGATTTCGATGTAAGTCTTAGAATTTTAACAGCTATGAATGGGAACCTGTCAGCCAACCTGATCTAATGCGGGTGTTCGCCAGGGAGTTTCTGAAATAAGACTTCGCAACAGGAAAACGGCTTCTCTTCTTCCTATTGGCCGCCTTGACCGAGGGCAATCGCCCTGAGAATTCCATGTTTCTGTGCCTTCACCAGAAGAGCACTCACTTCATAGCGCCACAATACCGGCAAAACGGCTTCGCCGAAAGCCAATTGTCGAGGATGAAGACCGTCAAGCACGGCCTTCATTGGATAAATCGCGGATGGTCACGCCTCCGGGAAGAGTGTTTCCCTTTCGCAGTTCGAGTATTCGTACCGCAGCTTGCTGAGCTTGCGTCTGGCTGATGGCGCGATGGCCGGCCAAACGGCGCTCCTGTTCCGCCCACAGGCAAAAGGCTTCTCGCGCGGCATCCTCCGGCACCCGACCCAATATCGTGTGGTTCGGCTCGGCGGATCCATCTATTCAGCGGGTTTCGGGCCGAAGCTGATTCCTGCGAAAGTGACGACGCTGGACTCGTCGATATTCCATTGGTCGTAGCGCTCGACCACGCCGTGGAGATCGGGATTGGTTTTAAGAAAGGTATAGAGCGGGGACGATCCGCACCAGCGAAGATCATCGCGATTCTGCTGGACTAAATCCCAGAAGCCGGGAGCGTCTCCAGCGACGATACGTTCGTTGCGCTTGCGATCGCGGTCGGCGACCTCGGCCATATAGCCTTGGTAGGCAAGCGCGGGCTGCTGGTCTCCGTAGCGGCGGCCGATATGGGCCATGTCGATGCCCAACACCCACGTCACGCGGTGCTTCTCGCGTTCGGCGAGGTCGCGCAGCTCATCGAGGAAACGCTCCACGCCGGGGTTGGCTTCGGGCAATCCTCCGTAGTAGATGCTGCGGGCGAAGGAGCCGCACAGGATGGGGACAATCCGGATTTGCGGACCGTAGAGCCATTGGAGGAAGAGCACCTGGAACTCGATGGAGTGCTCGACCGCGTGGCAATAGTCTTCGGTGGTGATGGAATTAGGGGCGCGGGAGGAGAGCCGGTCGATGATGGCGAGATCGGGCTGGGTTGCCCCGAGCGGCGTTTCGAAGCCTTTGCGCGTGAGGCCGAACAGATCCATGGGGCCGTAGTGTGAGGTGCCGAGAATGACGAAGGTGCGGTTGGCGGCGTCCGCGGGCAGCTTGCGATAGGCGGCGCGATAGCATGCCGAGCCGCCGAAAGGGCTGACGTGCGGGGCGGCGATGGCGGTGACGGGCGCGGAGTCGAATTCCTCGGGGTCGATGTAGGAGCGCATGGTGGCGCGGAGTTCTTCTGGGTCGTCAGGGTAGCCTGAGCCGGCGTGGGCGGCCAGGCGGGTTGGGGAATCGGCGAATTCGCGCTGTTTCCGATCGCGGGCGGCGGCAAAGATCTCATCATCAAGAAACGCGCTCTGGCTGAGTGTATCGACGAGCTGCGTGAGCAGGGGGCCAACGTCGAGCTCGCCGGTTTCGCGGACGAGCGATTCGCGGAGGTCGAGTTCGGTGTGTTGGCCGTCGAACAGGTCGAGGCAGCGGGCGAGTACCCAAGGGACGACGATCATGGTGCTGGAGTAGCCCATGGGGTCGCGGATAAGAATGCCAGGCTGCTGCGGGGAGGGCGACGGCAGAATATCGAGGTCGTGCCGCAATCCGGCGAGCATGGAGGTTAGCGCTTGCCGGCGACCATGGATTCGGGATCGGGAGACTCGAGAAGCTGGCGGACCATTTCTTCGAGATCGGCGACGCGCACTTGCAGGGCGGCGATGTCCTGAGCTTCGGGATCGGGGAGATTGCCGTGTTCGAGGACGCAGCGTTTCTGCTCGGGGGACTCTTCGCGGGCGCGGACGACTTTACCAGGGATTCCGACTACGGTGCTGTTATCGGGAACGGACTTGACGACGACGGAACCGGCGCCGATTTTGGAGCGGTTGCCGATGAGAATGTTGCCGAGCACCTTGGCTCCGGCGCCGACGACGACGCCGTTTCCGATGGTGGGATGGCGCTTACCGTGGGCATGGCCCGTGCCGCCGATGGTGACGCCCTGGTAGATGAGGACATCGTCGCCGACGATGGCTGTTTCGCCGATGACGACGCCCATGCCATGGTCGATGAAGAGGCGGCGGCCGAGTTGGGCGCCGGGATGGATTTCAATGCCGGTGAGCGAGCGCGAGTATTGGGACACCATGCGGGCCAGGAGCATGAAGTTACGGCGGTAGAGGCGGTGGGCGAGACGGTGCCAGACCACGGCATGGAGGCCGGGATAGCACAGCACGATCTCCCAGGAGCTCTTGGCAGCGGGGTCTTCGCGAAATATGGTGGTGACGAGCTCGCGTATTTCGCCGATCATGACCGCATCTTGATTGTACTGAGATGCAGGATGGGGGGCAAAGGTGGCAAAGGGGGGAATTTAGGCTAGGGGATCTTACTTTCCGCAGGGGGCGAGCGGCCAGGCGATGACGGTTGCGGGTCCGGGGCGTGGGACGTATCCGAGCACCGGGTAAGCCGGCGGGGGGAAAGTATGGCGGGGGTCAAGGGTGCGGCCCAGGCCAATGACGCGGTGATCGGGGCCTTCGAAGAGGAGGTCGGTTGCGGCGTAGCGGGCGACGAATTCGAGTGGGATTTGGCCGGTGACACGTCCACCGGGGTTGACAGGAAGAGTGAGAGAGACGGTGGCGGGGCACGGCAAGGTGGATGGGGTTCGTAGCAGCTCGGAGATGGATTGGCCGATCCAGTTGGCCTGCGGGGTGTGGAAGACCGAGAGGCGATGCTCGCGCAAGTACGGCAGCCAGCGGTCGAGATCCTGCTGGTTGGGGAAGATGATGGCGGTCTTAGCGGGGTCGTCCGTGGGGACGAAGAAGCTGGTGGCGGCGGCCTCCAAATCGCGGGTGAATGCAACCCAAAGATGGGATTCCTGGAATTGCCAGGGGGCGGCGCCAACGGCGAAGGCAGCGATGGCGAGGGAGGCAGCGGCACGCGCAACTCGTGCAAAATTGTGATTAGGCGGGGCGGCCCAGGCGGCGGCAAGCAGCGCGGACCAGAAGAACAACGCAAAGCTAAAGTATCGGCTGGGAATAGGAGCAACGCCGTGGAACGATGCGACGAAGGCGGGAGACAAACGGCCGGCCACGATGCTGAACGCGACTCCGATAAAAAACACCGCGGTGGAGGCGAGCGCAAGCATTTCGTTGGTAGCCGGTCGAGCGCGGCGCAGGAGAGGGACAAAAAGGCCGGCCGCGGTGAGCATGCCGGCGAATCCCGCGACTTCGCCAAACGAGCGATTCAAATGGCTGAGCGGCTCACCGAGAACCATCGAGGCAAACCGGATCGCGGTGAGCGGACTGCGGAGCATGGGTATCCAGCCGAAGCCAGTGCCGATGTTGACGAAGCCGATTGAGTACGCCGTCGTTACCGCCGCAAATAGGACAATCATCCAGGCAATGCGCGTACGGGAGGAGCGGAGATAGAGCGCCTCGGCTAGCAGGATGGGGCCAAGCAGCAGACCCGCGGCATTGGTGCAAATCGCGAAGAGCGCGCATGCGAGGGCAAGTGAGAATCGCCAGCGTGAGTTGCGGGCGTGCGCGATCAGGGCGATGGCGAGGACAGCGGCAGCGTTGCCGAGCGTAAATTCGACCGCCATTCCGTAAACGAAATTTTCCATTTGCAGGGATGAGAAGCAGAGATGGCAAATGGCGATGGTGCAGAACGCTCGGGGCAGAGCGCTCAGGTGGCGGACGGAAAAAAGAAGAACGGCGCAGGCCGCCGCTTGGGCGGCGACGTTGATGGCGACAAGGGGCGCGTTCGAGAAATGAAGGAAGCGCTCATCGAACCAAAACAGCAGGCGCGGAATAACGATGCGTTGTCCCCAGTAGGGTGTCCAAAGATAGCCGAGGTGGAGTTTGCCCTGGTGCAAGCGCTGAAGCTCATCGAGCATGAACCACTGATCGCGGACCAGCACCGGGGTAATCGACAGCCAGAGGCATTGGAGCATGCGCGCGAGAAGGACGAGCGTAAGCGCGGCAAAGGCGATGGTGAGCCACTGGAGCGCGGCGCGGCGGGTGGGCACGGGTAGCGGGAGCAGATGGAAGTAGAAAGGATCGATGGTACTGTGCGCGGCGGCGGGTGTCAATCTTCGGTGGCGTGTTAAGGAGCGGCTGGGGTTGTGGCGTCAGTCAGTAAACTGAGGAACATGCGTGGCATCCACGTCGCGGTGAGCGCGACTTTTACAGCGGAGCCTTTGCGGGAGCCGATGGAATTTCTGTTCCGGCTGCTTGGCTGGGAGCGGGTGATCGAGTTCGCGCCTTTCGCGCAAGTGATCCAAACGCTACTCGATCCGGCAGGGCTGTTTGCGGGAAACGCGAAGGGCGTGAACGTCGTTCTGATTCGCGCCGAGGAGTGGGAGGACGCAGAGTGGCGCCGGGACTTTGTAGAGGCGGCGCGGGCGGCGAGTGACAATCACGACGCGGAATTGCTGATTCATGTGTGCCCGTCGCGTGGGGTGCAGAGCGAGCCGAGTTTAATCGCCATCGAGAGTACGGGGCGAGCTACCTTGCTGACGGAAGCGGATCGGGAGCGGCGGTATCCGGTTGCGGAGATTTACGACGACCGGGCGTTTGCGGTGGGGGCGATCCCTTACTCGGAAGAATATTTTGCCGGCTTAGCGGCACATCTGACGCGCGCGACGCACCGGCTTCGTTTTCCACCTATAAAGGTGATTGCGCTCGATTGTGATGACACGTTGTGGGCGGGTGTTTGCGGTGAGGACGGGCCGGCGCAGGTGGTGATCGATGAGCCGCGATTGGCGCTGCAGCAATTCATGAAATCGCAGCGCGAGCATGGGCGGTTATTGGCGATCGCAAGCAAGAACAATCAGCGAGACGTTGAGGAGACGTTTCGGGCGCATCCGGAAATGCCGTTGCAGTGGGAGAGCTTCGCGGCCGGCCAGATTCACTGGCAGGGGAAGGCGGAGAGCCTGCAGGCGATTGCGGAAGAGTTGAATCTGGGGCTGGATAGTTTTGTTTTCGTGGATGATAACCCAAAGGAAACGGCGGAGGTTGCGGCGGAACTGCCGGAGGTGACGGCTCTGGTACTGCCAGCCGATCCTCGCGCGATTCCGGAGTTTCTGGAGCATGTCTGGGTGTTCGACGCGCCGTTGGTTGTGACGGCGGAGGACACTAACCGGGCGCGGGATTATATGCAGCAGAGCGAGCGCGGCAAGTGGGAGCGGCAGGCTCGGAACCTGGAGGAGTTTCTCGCGGGCTTGCAATTGGAAGTGGCGATCGAGCCGATTGAAGAACGGCACGTCGCGCGGGCGGCACAACTGACGCAGCGCACCAATCAGATGAATTTCACGACGCGCCGGCGTACGGAGGCCGAGCTGCGGTTTTTTATGCGAACCGGGTGGGGAGCGATGGTTTCCGTGAAGGACCGGTTTGGGGATTCGGGAGTGGTGGGGCTGATGCTGTTTCGCCGCGGCAGCGAGGCTTTGGTGCTGGATACGTTTCTGCTGAGTTGCCGGGCGTTGGGGCGCGGGGTGGAGCATCGCATGTTGCGGTACGTGGGTGAGCGGGCGCTAGCCGAAGGGCGGGAAGTAGAGATCGAGTTTGAACGGACGGAGCGTAACCTTGCGGCGGAGGAGTTTCTGGAAGGTGTGAGGGATCGGTCGGCGCAGGGGCTCGCGCGGCTGGTTTTCGAGCCGTCGAACGGAAGGCGTCACGCGGTTGTTGAGAGGAAGCCGGGGATTTTGAGCGCGCGGGCGGCCGATTACCAGACAATAGCCGAACTTCGAGACGCCGGCGATTTGATGCGAGCGGTGCGCCAGGAAAGAAGGGTGGCGGTGAGTCCAACCCGGTTAGGCTCCGGGGAGACGCCGCGCACCGATCTGGAGAAACGCCTTTGCGCCTTGTGGAGCGAACTGCTGGGGACTGGCGCGGTGGGCGTACACGACAACTTCTTCGACCTCGGCGGGCATTCGCTGCTGGCGGTGCAACTGGTGGCGCGATTACAGCGCGATCTGGGAATCGAACTCCCGTTGGAGGCTGTCTATACGGGGACGCTCACCGTAGCGGAACTGGCGCGATCGATCGAACTCGTCGAGTTGGGCGGCATGGACGAGAGCGAGTATGCGGCAGTGCTGGCGGAGATCGAGAATTTGAGCGACGAGGAAGCCGAAGCGCTGTTAGCGCGCGAACTGAACGTGGAAGCGCAGCTTTAGGGCATGCGCATTCTGCTGGCTTCGACGGCGTCATTCGTACCACCGCGCGGAGGTTCCACGCGGGCGAATCGGGTGTGGCTGGAGCAATTGGCGACTCATGGTCATAGCTGCCGGGTGGTCTGCGGGACGGTTCCTACCAGCAATGCGGAGCAGGCAGCGGGCGTACGACGCGAGTTGGAAAATCAGGGATTTGCGCTAGGTGGACAGCGGGAACTGACATTGGCGAGTGGCATCGTGGTGGCAAGCCACGCGGAACTGGCGCGGACGCCGGGCGTGCTGGCGGCGGAAATCGAAGGTTTTCAGCCGGATTGGGTGCTGGTGTCGTCGGAGGACTTAAGCCATTCGCTATTGCGGGAATCGAGCGAAGCCGTCCCAGGGCGGGTGGTGTATCTGGCCCACACACCGCAATTTTTTCCATTTGGGCCGGAAAGTTGGAGCGTTGACCGGCGGGCTGCCGAGCGTGTGAGGGAATGCGCGGCTGTGGTCGCCATCGGGAAGCATATGGCAGGGTATATCCAGGCCAACCTGGGCGGAACGGAGGTCCAGGTGATCCATCCCAACATTTATGGCGCGGGACCATTTGAGAGCTACGCGCGGTACGGCCATGGACGCGTGCTGATGGTGAACCCGTGCGCGGTGAAAGGGATAAGCATCTTGACGGCAGTGGCGCGGCGGATGCCCGAAGTCGCGTTCACGGTGCTGGCGGGATGGGGAACGACGGCAAAGGATCGGGCCGAGATGCACGGGATCGGCAACATCGCGGTGATTGAGACCGTGGCGCGGATCGAGCAAGCTTTGGAGAACGCCAGCATATTGCTGATGCCATCGTTATGGTACGAGGGGTTTGGGCTGATCGTAATGGAAGCGATGCTGCGGGGAATACCGGTGATTGCGAGCGATTCGGGCGGTTTGGTGGAAGCCAAGCAAGGGACGGAGTTTGTGCTCCCGGTAACGCCGATTCGGAGCTACCGCGCGGAGTTCGACGAGGTGCGGATGCCGATGCCTATCATCCCCGAGCAGGATGCCGAGCAGTGGTCGGGCGCGCTCAGCACACTGTTGACTGATCGCGGGCGATACGAAGCCGAGGCGGAGCTGTCACAAGCTGTGGCGCTCGACTTTGTGTATGGGCTGGACGGGCGCGGGATGGAAAAGATGCTACTCGCGCTCGATGCGCGGAGGACAGAACCGGCGCCCAGAATCGCGCATAAATGGGAACGCCTGTCTCCGGGGCAGCGTGCGTTGGCGTTAGCCCGGATGAAGCGGGCGCGTTCGCCACAGTGAAGATACTGCTAGCGCACAATTCGCTCTATTTTCCATCGCATGGCGGGGGCGACAAATCCAACCGCCTGTTGATGGAGGCGCTGGCGGCGCGCGGACACGTGGTGGAGGTGTTTGCGCGGTTGGAGCAGTTCGGCGATGCGGAGGAGGGGAAATTCGCCGCGGAACTGAGCGAGCGCGGGACTGAGATACAGAGCAGGACCAGGGGCAGCATCGGCTTTGAGCGCAACGGGGTGAGAGTGGTCACGGTGACCAGCGATCCACGGTTAAGGATTGCGTTCGCCCAAGCGATCGAGAGGTTCGAGCCCGACGTGATTCTCTGCTCAACCGACGATCCGGGGGCGCTGCTGCTCGAGGTGGCGCTACGCTTCCCCGCCCCGCGAGTGGCGTACCTGGTGCGAGCGACGGTGGCGGTGCCTTTCGGGCCGGACTGTTCGTCGGCGAACGCGGCGAAGACGGAGATGCTGGGGCGCGCGGACTCGATTATCGGAGTGAGCGAGTACGTGGCGCAATATGTGCGGGAGTGGAGCGGGTTTCGAGCGATCCACGTACCGATCTCATTGCTGGAGCCGGGCGAGTACCCGGCGCTGGGCCGATTCGAAAACGAATTCGTGCTGATGGTGAATCCTTGCGGGGTCAAGGGGCTTTCGATCTTCGTGGGGCTGGCGGAGGCGATGCCCGAGGTGCAATTTGCCGCCATTCCGACATGGGGGACGAACCCGGACGACCTGGCGCTGCTGCGAAGGTATTCCAACATTCGCCTGTTGGCTCCAGTAGACGATATGGCGGACATTTTGGGGAAGACGCGCGTGGTGCTGGTGCCGTCCGTGTGGGCAGAAGCGCGGTCGCGGATGGTGGTGGAAGCGATGATCCGCGGCATTCCGGTGATGGCGAGCGACGTCGGCGGGCTGCACGAAGCCAAGTTGGGCGTGGAGTACTTGATTCCGGTGAATCCGATTCAGCGATACCACGGGCGAGTGGACGCCAACATGGTGCCGGTGGCGGAAATACCGCCGCAAGATGTGGAGCCCTGGCGCGTGGCTTTGCAGACGTTGGTGAGCGATCGCGAGCATTATGAGGATCTGTCGCGGCGGTCGCGGGTAAGGGCACTGGAGTACGCCGAGAAGCTGCATGCGGGTTGGCTGGAGAGGCATCTGGAAGAGCTGATCCGGACTCCTAAGCGGGCGGCACCTTTGAGGGGGCCGGCGCGCGGCGGCGCAATCGAGCAGTTATCGCCGTCTAAGCGGAAGCTGCTGGCCTTACGAATTCAGAACAAGGTGAAGGCCGGAGGCGAAGGCGATTTATTTCCGAACGCGGCGCGGCTGAAGGAAGCGCCACGGCTGCTGTTTTGCTTTCCTTGGGCGGGCGGTGGAACCACGGGATTCCGAGGGTGGGCGGAACGCGTGGATGCGGAGGCAGGGATTTGTCCGGTGCGATTGCCGGGCCGCGAATCGCGATCGAGCGAAAAGCCGTTTGAAGAGATGGAAGCACTCGTGGAGGCTTTGGTGGAAGCGATCCGTCCATATTTGAAGCGCGATTTCGCTTTTCTGGGCCATAGCATGGGCGCGGGAATTGCGTTCGAATTGACGCGCGCTTTGCGGCGGAACGGACTACCGCTGCCCTCGCGACTGACGGTATCTTCGGCGCGCGCGCCCCAGTTGCGGAGCACGCCGGTAGCGCGGCCCGAGCCATTGGACGAGGAACTGATGGAGCAGCTGCGAAAACTCGGCGGCCTTCCGGATGAGCCGGAACTGGTGCGATTGGCGCTACCCGCGTTGCGAGCCGACACGCGTCTTTACCGGCGATATGTATATCGGGCAGAGGCGCCGCTTGGCATCCCAATCGATGTATACGGTGGCTCGGAGGACGAGTCGCTGAAACTGGAACATTTGGAGGCTTGGCGCGAACAGACTACCGGTCCGTTTACGTTGACGCTACTGCCCGGCGGCCACTTCTTCTTCGGCAGTTCCCACACACTACACTAAGAACGTGCCAATCGTTGTAGTAGGTTCCGTCGCGTACGATTCCATCGAAACGCCACACGGAAAAGTGGACCGCATTCTTGGCGGGGCGGCCACATACATTTCCATGGCGGCCAGTTACTTCACTCCCGCACACATTGTGGCGGTGGTGGGCACGGACTTCGCGAGCAAAGATTTCGATTTTCTGCGTTTGCGTGGGATTGACACCGAAGGCCTGCAACGGGTGGAGGGGAAATGTTTCTTCTGGTCGGGCGTCTACTCGCAGGATATGAACGAGCGGGAAACCCTGGCAACGGAGTTAAACGTATTCGAGAACTTCAACCCCACTATTCCTGCTTCGTATCGTGAGATTCCCTATCTGATGCTTGGCAACATTCAACCGGGACTGCAACGCACGGTGCGCCAGCAGA
The DNA here is from genome assembly GCA_963752695.1 of Bryobacterales bacterium. Classification (GTDB taxonomy): domain Bacteria; phylum Acidobacteriota; class Terriglobia; order Bryobacterales; family Bryobacteraceae; genus Bog-113. Next base: position 112,831 of record CAVVZB010000004.1, on the reverse strand, counting down.
TGGCGGAGTTACGGCTGGCGGGCGGAGACACGATGAATTACTGGATCTCCGATCACCAGGAAGAACTTTTGCGAACGATCGCGGAATGGGATTTTCTGCTGATCAACGATTCCGAAGCGCGCATGCTGTCGGGCGAACATAACTTGCGGAAGGCGGCCAAGAAGATCATGGCGATGGGGCCGCATACGCTGGTGATCAAGCGCGGGGAACACGGGGCGATACTGTTCCGGGAGGACTCGCATTTCATGGTGCCGGGTTATTTGCTGGATGACGTGTTCGATCCAACCGGCGCGGGCGACTGTTTCGCCGGCGGGTTTGCGGGATATCTGGCGAGCGAAGGTGTCCAGCTGGATAGGAATGAAATCGATGAGCCGACGCTGCGGCGGGCGGTGATCTACGGTTCAGTGATGGGCAGCTTCTGTTGTGAGCGATTCGGGCCGGAGCGATTCCGGGACTTGACTCGCGCCGAGGTAGACGCACGATTCGAGGAATTCCGGGCCTGCACCGCGTTCTAGCCGCGGCAGTCGCATTTACTACGAGCGCCATTGCGGTATGGTTTTTCGCGGCCCGCGGGTGGTTGCTTTACTTCGGCGACGCGGAAGCGCATCTGAACATTGCGCGGCGGCTGTTCGATAACCAAACGCCTGGGTGGGATCAGCTCGGAAGCCCGTGGCTTCCGCTTCCGCACTGGATCACGGCGCCATTTGCGGCGAACGGCGCGTTGTGGCGGAGCGGGTTTGCGGGGTCGATTCCGGCGGCAATCTGCTTTGTAGCGGCGGCGCTGTTTCTATTCGCAGCGATGCGGGAAGCATTCCCCGAACCTTGGCCGGCGTGGACCGCCATGCTGATATTCCTATTCAACCCGAATGCGTTGTATCTGCAATCGACGGCGATGACGGAGCCGGTGTTTGCGGCGACATTGTGCGGGCTCCTTTTCTTCACTATGCGTTTTCGCCGCTCGTTACACATAGGAGATGTGGTGGGAGCGGCGGTGTGTGCGCTGGCCGGTACATGGACGCGCTATGAAGCTTGGCTGTTATTGCCATTCTGCGCGTTGTACTTTCTGCTGATCACCGGGCGGCGCTGGCAAAGACGGCTGGAGTTTGCGCTGCTATTTTCTGTAATCGCAGCAATCGGCCCGTTGAGCTGGCTGGCTTACAACTGGTGGCTAGCGGGTAATGCGTGGGACTTCTATAACGGACCGAATTCGGCAAGGGCGATCCAAGGGGGGCTGTCCTATCCCGGATTTCACGATTGGGGAGCGGCACTGGTTTACTACCGGACGTGTGTGCGGCTGGTGCTGGGTCCGGCATTGTTCTGGATTGCGGGCGTGGGGCTGCTGGCGAGCTTGCTGCGGCGCGAGTGGTGGCCGGTAGTCCTGCTCGGAATCCCGCCGGCGTTTTATGTCTGGAGCATGCACTCCTCTTATATTCCGATCCACGTGCCCGAATTGCCGCCGCATTCCTGGTACAACACTCGCTATGGATTGGCGGCACTTCCGCTTGCGGCGTTTTGCGCAGGGGCAATTACGCGGTCGCGTACAGGTTTGGGAATAGCTGCAATCGCCATCTTGCCCTGGATTGTGCAACCGTCGCCGGAAGGGTGGATTACGTGGAAAGAGTCACAACAGAACTCGATCAGCCGGCGGGCGTGGACGTCCGAAGCAGCGGATTACCTACGCGCGCGCGTTCAGCCCGGCGAGCATATCGCGGCGGAGTTTAACGACACGATCGGGGTGTTCCGCTATGCGGGCATTCCGCTCAGTCAGGTTTTCCATCCCGGCAACTCGCTGCTGTGGCAGGCGGCGATGCAGCGTCCCGATCTGTTCTTGCACACAACTTGGATTGTGTGCGAGCGCGCGGATTGGAGCACGCTATCGCAAACCGCGCGCAAGGCAGGGCAGTATTCTTTGGCGCGAACGATTGAAGTGCCGGGCGCGCCGCCGCTGGATATCTATCACTATGCGTATCCCATTCACTAAAGCTCATGGAGCGAAGAACGATTTTCTGTTGACCTGGAAACGCGATGTTCCCGAGGTGGATCTGCCCGAACTGGCGCGAGCCATTTGCGACCGCAATACCGGGGTGGGCGCGGATGGATGGATGATCGTGGATGAACGTCCGGGCATTCGGCTGTTCAACTCGGACGGAAGCGAACCGGAGTTATCGGGCAATGGGACGCGTTGTGCGGCGGCCTTCTTGATCACGTATGAGGTGACCGGGGATCCGATCGAAATCGTCACGGGCGCGGGGGTGAAAAGTCTGCATTTGATCGCGCGCCAGGCAAACCATTTCGAATTCGAGATGAAGATGGGGCGGCCTGTGGTGGTGGCTGACCATGAGCAGCTTGCGCTGGAGAGCGGGCCGCGCGATGTGACGCTGGTAGATTGCGGCAATCCGCAATGCGTAGTTCCCGTTGAGAATTTCGACTTTGACTGGCCGGCGATGGGCCGCGAGATTGAGAGTCATGTCAGATTTCCGCAGCGCACGAATGTATCGTTCATTCGAAGCCGATCGGAAAACGCGATTGAGGCGAGATTCTTCGAGCGAGGCGCTGGCGTAACGATGAGCTCGGGAACGGGCGCCACCGGAGCCGCAGTATGCGCGATTGCACGGCGAACGGTGACGAGTCCAGTGCTGGTGGAGACGGTCGCGGGACCGCTTCTGGTTGAGGACCGCGGAGGCGACCTTTACCTGACCGGTCCGGCGGTGCTGGTAGCGGACGGGACATTCCTCTGGGACGGGCCTGCGGGACGCGAGATAATAGGCCCAACATGACTACGGGCGTCACAAGCGAATTGCCTGCCACGGAAACGCTGCTGGAGGGAGACGGCCGGTCGCGGCTGACGGAGAAGATCCGGAACCGCACAGCGCGGGTTGGCATTGTGGGGCTGGGCTACGTGGGTCTTCCGCTCGCGGTGGAGTTTGCAAAGGCGGGATTCGAAGTCACCGGGATTGACGTGAGTGACATTAAGGTGGCGCGCGTGAATGCGGGCGACTCGTACATCGCCGACATTCCGGCGGGCGTCATGGCGAAGCTGGTCCGCGATGGCAAGCTGACAGCGACGACGGATTTCGCAGCTGTGCGCGACTTGGACACGATCAACATTTGCGTTCCCACGCCGCTTCGGAAAACCAAAGATCCGGACATGAGTTTTATTGTGGCCGCAAGCCAGGCGATCGCGCGCGATCTGCACCCGGGGATGTTGATCATTCTGGAATCCACGACGTATCCGGGGACGACGGAAGAACTCGTGTTGCCGATCTTGCGGCAATCGGGGCTGGAAGTGGGCCGCGATTTCTTTCTTTGCTTTTCCCCGGAGCGGGTCGATCCAGGCAACGCGAAGTATCAGACCGCGAACATTCCCAAAGTGGTGGGCGGAGCAACGGAGGCGTGCACGGAAATGGGCCGCTTGTTCTATGCGCAGGCGTTGGATACCGTGGTTCCCGTGAGCTCGACGCAGGTGGCCGAGATGGTCAAACTGCTTGAGAATACATTCCGCATGATCAACATTGGGCTGGTGAACGAGATCGCAATCATGTGCGATGGCATGGGAATTAACGTCTGGGAAGTGATCGAAGCAGCAGCCACAAAACCGTTTGGGTTTATGCCCTTTTATCCGGGACCGGGGCTGGGCGGCCATTGCATTCCTGTCGATCCGTTTTATCTCTCTTGGAAGACCAAGCAGGCCGGTATCGAGGCGCGCTTTATCGAGCTCGCTGGTTATATCAATGGGCAGATGCCGGCATTTGTTTGTGGCAAGATTCAAAGCGCGTTAAACGAGCACTCGAAGGCGGTGCGCGGCTCGCACGTTCACATTTTCGGCGTTTCGTATAAGCGGGATATCGATGATGTGCGGGAGGCGCCGGCAATCGACATTATGCTTTTGCTACAGCGCAAGGGAGCGCGGGTGACGTATTCTGACCCGCATGTTCCGGTGCTCAAACTGGGCGAAGAAACGCTTCGGTCGCAGGAAGAAGACACGGCAGCCGAGGCCGATTGCGTTGCGGTGATTACGGATCATTCAGCGTTCGATTATCAACGGCTATTCGCAGACGCCCGGCTGATTGTGGACACGCGCAACGTATTGAAGGGAATAAGTTCAGAGAAGATCGTCCGGTTGTAGGTAGTGTGGAAGCCGTGGGCGCGGGTGAAAGTAGCGGTGTGTTTTACGAAACCTGAGTGGATATAGTGCGTAAAAGAATACTACGGGCTGTGCAGTTGACAATGTTGCAAATTCGGCACAGACTCTAGTCAAGGAGTTTTCCTCAATGTTTTCGGTTAGCCGTGTTTTGTGCGTTTCGGCTGCCGTCGCCCTGTCCGCGGGCGCGGGGTATGCGCAAGATGTTCTTTCAGCAAAATCAGGTTTAGTGCACTACATAGAAGGAGATGTCGCAGTCGCGGGTAAGCCGGTAGCGGACAAGCCAGGCGTATTCGCAGAAGTGAAGAAAGACGAAAATTTGGAAACGGGGCTTGGGCGGGCTGAAGTTCTGCTGACGCCAGGCGTGTTTCTTCGCGTAGGGGAACAGAGTTCGATCCGCATGGATAACGCTTCTCTATCCGACACGCGGGTCGAAATTCTGAGCGGTCGCGCGATGGTGGAATCCGACACGCCGATGAAAGGCAATGCGGTCACCATCCTATACAAGGACTACTCGACCGCATTCCTTAAGCATGGTCTGTACGAATTTCAGACCTCGCCGGCGCAGGTGAAAGTGTATTCGGGCGAAGTGCAGGTGACTGCAGCTGGACAGACGGTGACAGTACACGAAGGGCACACACTGATGTTCACGGCGGCGCTGGCGCAGGAACGCTTCGATTCCAAAGATGGCGACTCGCTTTATCGCTGGTCGAAGACGCGGAGCGAATACGTTTCGATCGCGAACGTTTCCGCGGCGCGTTATTCGCAGGGCGGCAGCAGCTATGGAAGTGGGTTCCTGGGCAATGGGTTCGGCAACTGGGCGTTTAATAATTCCTACGGAATGTATACCTATCTCCCGTTCAACGGAACAGCGTACAGCCCGTTCGGGTTCGCTTATTTCAGCCCATATACGGTGTACCAGGCGTATCCTTACTACTCGAACTACGGTGGGGTCACCGGGGGTGGATCGGGAAACACTTCCGCCAACCACGGGTCGGCGACGGGTGCAAACCAGGTGCGCCATTCCCAGATTGTGGCGATGCGGAATCCAGGGCCAGGGGCGGTACACGGAGCAGTTTACTCGGGCCGTTCGGGCGGCGGAGTATCTGGCTCCAGCGGGTACAGCACCAGCAGCGTAACCACCGCCGGCCCGGTGAGCGCGCCGGTGAGTCACGCGAGCTCTGGCCGCGGCAAGTAGTTGATCTTAGGGGTTGGATGAGAAGGGGCAGGTCTTCGGACTTGCCCCTTTTTTTTGTTTGGACCCTTTTCCTGTTACTGCTTCAGGTTCTCCTCGAAGAAGTTGACCATTGTAGTTGTCAGGCTCTTGGAGTAATCGCCGGTGACTCCGTGCGATTTTAGCGGGTACACAACCATCCGGAATTGCTTATTGGCGCGTTCCAGGGCCGCCGCCATTTGCAGCGTGTTGGAAAAGTGCACGTTATCGTCTTCGATGTTGTGAACGATGAGTAGCTTCGCGGCAAGTTTATCGGCGTGAGTCAGGGGGGAACTTCGCTCATAGCCGTCTTTGTTCACCGAGGGCAGCCCCATATAGCGTTCGGTGTAGATGCTGTCGTAATTGCGCCAGTCGGTCACGGGCGCGCCGGAAACGCCCGCGCGAAATAGCTCGGGAGCGTTCACCAGCGAATAGAGCGTCATATAGCCGCCGTAACTCCAGCCAGTCAGGCCGATGCGGGCACCATCCACAAACGGGTACTTCTTCAGGAACGTGACGCCGGTCTTTTGGTCTTCCAGTTCCTGATAGCCCATATTTCGGAAGATCACGGACTCCCACTTGTGGCCGCGGCCAACGGAGCCGCGATTATCCAATTGCCACACCACGAAACCGCGCGCCGCGTAGATCTGCTCCATGTTGACGCCGCTCCAGTTGTTGTGTACGGACTGAGCCCCGGGGCCGCCGTACACTTCAACGATCACCGGGTATTTCTTGCTCGCATCAAACGGAACGGGCTTGATCAAGCGCGCATACATGGTGTCGCCATTCGAGGCGGGCACCTGAACGATTTCGGGGGTGCTTAAGACGAGGGATTCGGCAATCGTGGTGTCGGGTTTCATCCAGACCATGACAGCGCTGCCATCGCGGGCGCGAATCGCCTGCGAGGGCGGAGTGGAAACGTTTGAGAATGTATCCGTAAAGTATGATCCGTGCGGGCTAACGGACAGGCCGTGCATCCCTGCCCCGGCAGTCATGCGACGGCGGCGGCCATCCTTCAAGTCCAATTCGTAGAGATGAGTCTCGAGCGGGCTGCCTTCATTGGAGGAGTAGAAGACGCGGCGGTTGGGTTCATCGACGGCGAACAGGCTCTCCACCTCCCAGTCTCCGCTGGTCAGCTTGGCTTTCACCTTCCCGGACATGTCGTAGAGGTACAGGTGGCGGAAACCATCGCGCTCGCTCTCCCATAGGAATTCCTTCCCGCTGGCGAGAAAGCGCGGCTGATCCTTCACGTTAATCCAGTAGCGATCCTCTTCGTGGATCAAGACGGATGAGCGTCCGGTTGCGATGTCGGCACGCAAAAGGTCGAGAACGTTTTGCACGCGGTTAAGGCGCATGGCGGAGACTTCCCGGGAGTCGGGCATCCAGGTCACGCGTGCCAGCAAGTGGTCTTTGGTCTCGCCGAGATCCATCCAGGTGGTAGGACCGCCACCCACAGCGACAACGCCCAGGCGGGCTTCGGCGTTGGGATCGCCAGCTTTGGGAAAGCGCTCGGGCTCGAGAACTCCCGTGGGAGCCAGGAGCGAGACTTGAGGAAATATGGGTTCGGCGTGCGTATCCAGCTGCAGATACGCGATGTGGGTGCTGTCGGGCGACCACCAATGTGCGCTTCCTAGATCTAGTTCTTCGGGATAAACCCAATCGAGCTGTCCGTTGAGAAGCGTCGGCGAGCCATTCGTCGTTAAGCGGGTCACCGATTTGGTGGCGAGTTCTAGGGCATACAGGTCGTAATCCCGTCGAAAGGAAACGAAGCGATTGTCGGGCGACAATTTGGGGTCGGATTCCTGGGCGGCGGTATGGGTTAAGGACTCGAATTTTGCTTCGCCGCTACCGGCGCCAGGTACGTTGACGACAAAGAGGTCTCCGCCTGCGGCAACAAGTAGCCGGCTGGCGCTCGAAAACCACTGGACGGGGTTTTCGCTGACCCGCCGGTTGGTCCAATCGAATACTTCGGCATCGGGTACCTTTTCGGCGGCTTGTTCAAGCTTGTCCATGGCGAGGAGTTCGCGCTTGGCCTGGGACGCAACCTCGAAAACGCAGAGCTTTCCGGCTTCGATATAGGCGAAACGCTGGTCGTCTGGCGACCAGACTGGGGAAACGGGCCGCGCCAGCGAATGCCTGCCGATGTCGTCCGCTGTTACTGGCCTCTTCTCGGCAGCGAATAGCGGCAGGGCGAGAAGCAGGCAGAAAAGACTTTTCCTCATGGAGGGAGCATAACAGGGCCGGCACGCAAGGGGTTTGAGGCTAGGACCGTGGCGGTTTAGGGGTAAGAACGTACAGTGTAAAGCGAAAGCATTAGGGCAAAAGACCTTCTATCTGTTACCGTTGCGGAAGAGATTGCATTCTTACTTGCACATAGCAATACCTCTCACCTTCTTAAGGAGTTTCATCATGCGAAGTCGATTGACAATAGGTTTTCACCGCCGTTTTTATCAAGGAGTGCTACCCGCTGCTTGCGTACTGGCTTTGGGAGTTCTGCACTCCGGTAACGCCGTGGCCGCGCCCACGTTTACTGTACTGCACTCGTTCACCGGCTTAGATGGGTCCAACCCCAACGGCAAACTGGTGTTCGATGCTGCCGGTAGTATTTACGGGACAACGTTCGATGGGGGCACCTCCGGAATGGGAACCGTTTTCGAGCTTAGGCTTAACGGGAACGGGGTGTACCTGGAATCGCCGATCTACAACTTTCAGGGGCTCGACGATGGTGGAAACCCTACTGCGGGACTTGTGATGGATGCGAATGGTGCACTGTACGGGACGGCATCGACCAGCAACGGCGCGGCAATCGGGAACGTGTTTCAGCTTACCCCGCCAGTTGGCGGCGGAACGACGTGGACGTTTAATGTGATTCATGCGTTCGGCACAGGCAAGGACGGAGCGTTTCCGAACTGCGATTTGATTTTCGGTTCGAAGGGCGCGCTTTACGGGACGACGGTTGAAGGTGGCGCACACAATAGGGGAACGGTTTTCGAATTGACTCCTCCGGCGATCGCGGGCGGCACGTGGACCGAAGCGGTCATCTACTCATTTGTAGGACCGGCCGACGGTGGCCTACCCTATGCGGGTTTGGCATTCGACTCGAAGGGCAATCTGATCGGGACAGCGACCGATGGCGGGACTGGCAAGTCGGGTACGGTGTTCCAGCTGACTAAGCCCGCAGCCCAAGGCGGTACGTGGTCAGAAACGACTCTGTATAGCTTTACCGGGTTGGCTGATGGCAAACACCCTCTGGCGGGTGTGCTCGTGGGCGCCAAGGGATCGATTTTTGGGACAACGTTCCTGGGCGGCAGCAATAATGGCGTGGTTTACGAATTAACGCCGCAAAAAGGGGGCGGGTATGTGGAGAGTGTGCTGTGGGCCTTTACTGGCAGCGATGGCGCAAATCCGAGCGACGTTCCGGTAGAGGATAGCAAGGGGAATTTCTATGGAACGACTGGCGGCGCGGTGGCCGGCACCAACGGAAACGTTTTCAAGTTGACCCACGGCGCTGGAAGCACCTTTACGGAGGCTGTGCTCCACGACTTTTCCAAGACGGACGGGCAGACGCCACTGGCCAGTTTAGTAAAAGATAAGTCGGGAGCTCTATTCGGAACCACCTTCTACGGAGGAACAACCGGAGCTGGAGTAGTATTTCAGATTAAATAATCGGGTAAGAATTTTAGTACAAATTTAGGTTCAACTTAGGCCATCCGTACGGGTGGCCTGTTTTTTTGTACGAAAGTAGTGTAATCTTCTAGAACCTAACTTCAAAGGAAAGAGGATTTTCGCTACATGGTCAATCAACCGGAATTTTCCGCGGTACGGGGAGCAGGTAGCGCCCGCACCTTGTCCGCAGGCGCGCGCCTTCGCCGTAAGTTCTTGCCCGCCACCTTCGCGATCCTTTGCGGTGTTCTGCAAAGTGGATCACTGCTAAACGCTTCGTACACCTTCAATCCGATTTTTGGATTCTATTCCGGACCAGGCGGCGCATGCCCGAACGGGAAAGCGCTGCTGGTCGCGCCCGGCCAGATTTATGGGACTACCTACTACGGGGGGACTACCGATAACGGCATCGTGTACAAGTTGCAGTTGAATAACGATGGGTCGTTTTCGGAGACCGTGATCTATAGCTTTACCGGCGGCGCGGACGGCGGAAATCCGACAGCGGGTCTGAAGATGGACGCCAATGGAGCTCTATACGGCACGGCGTCAACGGCGAACGGCGGTCAAGCGACCGGCGTGGTGTTCCAATTAGTTCCGCCAGTGGCGCCCGCGACAACGTGGACGTACAACGTGATTCACTCGTTCGGAGGCAACAACGATGGAGCCGATCCCAATAGTTCGTTGATCGTCGGGAAAAACGGTTCATTCTGGGGAACAACAGTGAAAGGCGGCACGTCCGGGCAAGGAACGGTGTTTCAGGTAACGCCTCCCGCGGCACCGGGCGGAATGTGGACGGAAAACGTGCTGTACAGTTTCACTGGCGGCGCCGACGGTGGACAACCCTATGCGGAACTGGCCGCCGATAGCTCTAACAATCTTTTCGGCACAGCGTACACGGGTGGAGCATCGAACAGCGGCACGGTGTTCAAGTTAGCGCCTCCGGCCAAGGGCAAACCGGCCTGGACGGAAAGCACGATCTACACTTTTAAAGGCGGGGCGGATGGTCTGAATCCACTCGGTGGATTGGTTTTGACTCCGACCGGAGCGCTAATCGGCACCACCTACCTGAGCGATAACAGCAATGGGGATGGCGTGATATTCGAGTTGACGCCTTCGGGAACCGGGTACAAGCAGAGTGTGCTGATCACCTTCGACGGAACCAATGGGGCCAATCCGAGTGATACTTTGGTGCCGGATCTGAAAGGCAATTTTTACGGATCGACTGGTGGCGCGCAGGCGGGTACTGCGGGTAACCTGTTCAAGCTGACCCCTTCAGCCAACGTTGTGCACCCGTATATTTTGAGCGTGATGTACACCTTTACCGGTGGAGTTGACGGTCAGGCTGCGCTTCCGAGCGTTTCGCAAAGCCTCATGGGCGCTGTATACGGAACCACTTTCTACGGCGGTCCCGGCGGGGCCGGCGAGGTATTCCGCATTAATTAGCAGGTCACGAATTTCCGCGGCGGTCTATTTCTGGGCTGCCGCGGCTTTTTCCCGATCCTCTTTCCCCTGTTCTTTCCAGCCTTCACGAGCTTTCCGCGCGTCTTCCCCGATCCTACGGCCAGCGGCAGCGGCTACTTTCCCTGTTTCTTTTGCAATCCGATGAGCCACTTTTCCAGCCTGATAGGACGGTGATTTAGTATCCTGCTGGGCTCGGGCATCGTGGCTTACATCGTGAGCGCATCCCGCGGCCATAACTAAAAGCAGGAACGCGATCACTGCAAGCACTCGCATGATTCCAGTGTAAGCGGGACTAAGAAGCTCGTGGGATCACGACGCCCCCCACAGGCCCGGAACCGACTGGAATCAAGGTAAACAAACCAGCGGTACGCGTGCGCCGGTTTTCCGGGGTGGCGGTTCGAATATTCATCAGACGGATGACGGCGACATCGGCGGACTGTTCGTTGAGGACCAGAGCGTATTCGTTATCGGGCGTGACCAGGATGGCTCCCGGACGTTGTCCGACCTGGATCTGAGCAAGCACCTTGCGGTTATCGATATTGATGATGGTGACGTCGCCGGACCGAGGATTGGCGACGAAAAGGTAGTTTGGCGCGCCGGCACTGGTGGCCATGGCGCCAGGCGCGTTACCAGCCAGAATCGTCTCATTGACTTCGGTTTGGTACGGGCTGACGATCACCACTGCATCCATGCCTTCACCCGTGACAAAGAGCTGGCCACCATCGCGATTCACGCAGAAATGCGTAGGCGCGAGCGAGAGCGGAAGATTCACCAAGGGGTTGAGTGTCGCGACATCGATGGCGGTGATGCCTCGGTCGTCGGGATTCCCGGTCAGGAGCACTTTGCCGTCCTGGCGGATTGAAATCAATGCGGGAGCGGCATCCAAACGTCCTGAGATCCGAAGTCCGCTGCGGCCCGGTTGGTAGCACCCGACCCGGCGGTCGTCATGGAACGCGATGGCCAGGAGCCCCTCGTGTTCATCCACCGCGTGGCCACGACCCGGCAATCCGACCCGGGTCTGCACGGTGATGGACTGAACGTTGACGGAAAGCAAGGCATTCGGCGATTCGAGCAAAATCCAGAGGGTTTTCTGATCGGCACTCAACTGCGCGGCGCGCGGCCGGCCGCCGAGGGCGAGAGATTGTTCTAAAAGCATCGTGTCCAGATTGAGCACCCGCAGGCGGGAGGCATCGACGCTTAGGATGAATGCGCGATTGTGAATGGGAGCGGCAAGCACCCAGGACGGCGCCGCATCGAGTGGAATTTCTTTCAACTGCTGGAAGCGGCTGAGATCGATGACGGCCAAACTGTGGCCGCTGTGATTGGATATGAGCGCGTAACCCTGGAAGCGCGGGCTCTTGCGCGGACCGCAACCAAGCGCTCCAGCGAGCGACGCCGAGCCTGTTACACGGAGCCAGTTGCGACGCGAAATCATCGATTCTGTTACTATACTTGCCCTCACGGATCGGGGGAAAACCCTATGCTACGATCAGCTTGAATCTTTTGAGTTTTCAGCCCAATCCATGAATCTTCGTTCGTTATTCAGCCTTTTCTCGTCCGATCTGGCAATCGATCTCGGGACCGCCAACACGCTCGTCTTCGCCAAAGGAAAAGGCATCGTAGTGAACGAGCCTTCGATCGTCGCACTTAACAAAAACACGGGCGAAGTGGAGGCGGTCGGCAAAGAAGCCAAAGAGATGCTGGGGCGGACGCCGGGCAACATCGTGGCTATCCGGCCGATGAAAGACGGCGTGATTGCCGACTTCAAAGTGACCGAGCGCATGCTGAATTACTTCATTCAGAAGGCGCACAATCGCAAAATGCTGGTGCATCCGCGCATTGTGATCGGCGTACCGAGCGAGATCACGCAAGTGGAAAAGCGCGCTGTGATGGATTCGGCGTATCGCGCCAAGGCGAGCGAAGTGCACCTGGTGGAGCAGGCGATGGTGGCGGCGATTGGAGCGGGGCTACCGATTACCGAGCCGGCGGGAAACATGGTGGTGGATATTGGCGGCGGCACCACGGACGTCGCGGTCATTTCGCTTTCGGGCATCGTGTACTCGCGTTCGGTGCGGGTGGCTGGCAATGAGATGGACGACGCCATCATGCAGTACCTGAAGCGCAAATATAACCTGCTGATTGGCGAGCGGACGGCGGAGGCGATTAAGATCGAAATCGGCTCGGCATACCCGCTGGATCGGCCTCTAACGATGGAAATCAAAGGCCGCAATCTGATCGAGGGCGTGCCGAAGACGATCACGATTGGCGATGCCGAAATTCGCGAGTCGCTGGCGGAAAATGTGGCGACGATCTTGAACGCCATTCGTGTGGCGCTGGAACGCACGCCACCGGAGTTGAGCGCGGATATCAGCGACCGGGGCATTGTTCTGACGGGTGGCGGCGCGATGTTGAAAAACTTGGACAAGCGCATTCGCGAGGAGACGGGATTGCCGGTGTCAATTGCCGACGACCCGCTCGCATCGGTGGTGCTTGGGACCGGAAAGATGTTGAGCGATTTCCGGCTGCTCAGGAAGATTTCGATCGACTGATTGCGGGCAGCACCGTGGGGCCCGGTCGGGACCACGGGCGATTAGATTGGGCCCACCTGCAGGGCACTTAACCGAAGGAACCGTCGTGCTCGGGGTTGCGAGGTATACGCTCTCGCGTGTTCTCAACAGTCAGGCCGGCATTTCGCCTGAGATGGCGATCCGCCTGAAATTGGCCGACTGGTCAAGGGCCGATCGTTGGCTGCGTTTGTAGACCGCTTACGATCTCGCGCAAGCCCGTCAGAATTAGAGCAACATCAAGGTCATGAGATAGGAACATCAAGCCAAGCTCTGACACCAGTCAACACACTCCCCGAAACATCCTACGCGTCCGAAACAGCTACAATGAGCAGAAAACATGGATTCCCTGCTCAACCGCTACCGCAGCATCGTCTTGCTGCTGGTGGTGCTGGGGGCGCAGCTGATTTTCCTGGCGTATCAGGTGAAGACTGACAACGACGTACGTGTGATTCGCGTGTGGGCGGTGACGGTCATCACGCCGATTGCGCAAATGGCGGAGGCGACGCGCGGCGCCGTCTCTGGAGTTTTTCACAATTACTTCGATTTGCGCAATACGCGCGATGAGAATCGCCAGATGCACGCTCAATTGGACAAATTGAAACTGGAAAACCAGTTTCTCAAAGCGGAATTGAACACTGCCGACCGCGTGAAAGCCCTGGCGGCGTTTGAAAAGCAAACTCCGTCTCGGCTGGTGGCGGCGCGCATTATCGGGACGGCGACCACGTCCGTGAGCAAGATCGTGTTTCTGGATCGTGGATCGAACGCCGAAGTCGAGAAGGGCATGGCCGTGATTACGCCGGACGGAATTGTGGGCAAGGTCCTCGATGCGTATCCCACGGTTTCGCAAGCGCTACTGGCTACCGATCCGGGATTTGCGGCGGGTGTGGTCTCTCAGAAGAATCATGTGCGCGGCATTTTGCGGGGCGTCGGCTCCGGGAAGTGTAAAGTCGACATGGTGCAGAACGAAGAAAAGCTGGAAGTGGGCGAGATGTTTTTCACTTCCGGAGATGACCGGATTTTTCCGCGTGGCCTGCCAGTGGGAAAGGCGGCGGTGATTCGGGACGGCGCCCAGGGCGTGCAGTTCAAAGACATTCTGGTTTATCCGATCGGCCTGCAGAATGGGCCAGAAGAAGTGTTGATCGTGCTGCAGGGTGTGCATCAAATCATTCCGGATCACTTGGAACCCTCGGTGTCCGACACGGTGTACTTGGGAAATTCACCACCGGCGGCAAAGAGTGGGACCGGGAAGGAACAAGCTTTGTCGACGGATGCCGACCATCTGGTGGATCGCTATAAATCGATTGGCGCAATGGAAGGCCACAAATTCGGAGAAGGCAGCGTGCCGAACTTCAATGTGCCGTTGCCGCAGGCGACAAACAAAGGCCCGGTTGGCGGTGCGACTGCGCCTAAATCCGGCGGATCGGGGCCCGCGGCGGCTCCACCTTCTGTAGGAGCAAGCGCGTCAGTGGGAACAAGCGGGGCGAGCGTAGGTACAGCCCCGGTGAAAAGGCAGGTCTTGATTCCAGGTACAGCGGCCCCCGGAGCGGGGAACCCCCTTCCGTCATCGAAGTCTCCGCTACCCGTCACGCCTCGCCCTGCACGAACTCCGCGTCCGTTGCCCTCGGAAGCCGCCCCGAAAAAAGCCGCGCCCCCTGCCGCGCCGGAAACGGATAATTTTTCGCCGCAGCAATGATCGTGAATGAATGATCGCCAACAATGAGCGCGAAGGATAACCAGGCGCGATGAGTCCATCCGGCGACAGGATTCTGGCTACGCACCGCGCTACCCGGGATGCGAAATTTCGCGCGTGGGTGCTATTTGCCGTTCCGCTAGCGGCGCTGGTGTTTCAGGCCTACTTTCCGCTCTTCTTCTCCAAGCTGAATTACCTCGAGCCGACGCTGCTGGTGACCATTTACTTTGCGATGATGCGGCACTCTGCGGTGAATGGAATTTTGGTCGGTATGTCGATGGGGCTGGCGCAGGATGCGCTTGCGCACAATCCATTTGGCGTTTTCGGGATCGCCAAGACGTTGGTGGGATTTTTCGCCGCCACGATCGGATTGCGTATCGACGTGAGTCAGCCACTCATCCGCTTGCTGGCATGCTTTGTTTTTTATATCTTTCACCAGTTTCTGTTCTGGCTCATTGAACGCGCGCTGCTGGCGCACCAGACCACGATGGATTGGCACGAGACGCTGGTGGTGGCGGGCTTGAACGCGGTAGTGGGCGTGGCGCTGTTTCACCTATTGGATAGACTGAAGGAACGCGAGTAGATCCGCTCCCGGGCGTTTGTGTCGAAACCCCTTACCGCACCTGAAATCCAAGTTCCCGGCGCGCTGCCCCAATTGCGGGACGATCCGAAGCTCGCTTCGGGAAAAATCGCATTCTTTCAATATCTCTGCGTGGGTATCTTTCTGTTTCTCATTAGCGGGTTTTGGGAGTTACAGGTCAAGAAACAGGAAAGCTACAGCGAGATGGCGGATCGCAACCGGATTAAGGCTACGCCGATTGTCGCGCCGCGTGGCAAGATTCTCGACCGTGATGGGCGGGTGATTGTCGATAACCACGTCACGTGGTCACTGCTGCTCGCGCGCGAAAACTTGAAGAACGAACACCTTCCGGGCATTGCCGCGGGGCTGAATCTGGATCTCGATGACCTGAAGGCAAAGCTGGCGCGCTTTCGCAAGCAGCCCGTCTACGTGCCGATCGTGATCAAAGAAGACCTGTCGCCCGAAGATCTGGCTTTTGTGGAGTCGCATCGCGATCCGGAGTTCTATCCTGAGTTGGAATTGCTTCAGGCTGCGCGCCGGCTTTACCCGCAAAATGGATTTGCCGCGCACATCATCGGGTACACCGGTGAGATCAGCGAGACGGAACTGGACGATCCGCAGTACACCAACTATCACCCGGGCGATGTGATCGGCAAATTTGGCATTGAGCGGCAGTATAACGACATGCTAATGGGCGTCGATGGCCAGCGCCAGGTGATGGTGGATAGCCGTGGAAATGAACGCCAGGTGATCGGGACCACGGAGGCCAAATCGGGGCAGCGGTTGCAACTGTCGCTCGATTTGGACTTGCAGGCGGTGGCGGAACTAGCCATGGAAGGGCGGCAAGGGGCTACGGTGGCGATCGACCCGCGCAACGGAGAAATTCTGGCGATGGTTTCGCGTCCGACGTTCGATCCCAACAAGTTCACCGTGCGTATCCGCTCGAAGGATTGGCGCGAGTATGCCGACGACCCGGACCGGCCATTGTTCAATCGGGCCATTCAGGCTCAATTGGCGCCCGGTTCCACGTTTAAGCCGATCATGGCGGTGGCTGGTATTGACAGCGGGACAGTCGACGAAGACACCACGTTTCACTGCGCGGGTGGCGCTTCGTTCTACGGTCACTATCACGCGTGCTGGCAGAAACACGGCCATGGAACCATCTCTTTGCATCGCGCGATTCAGCAATCGTGCGACGTGTACTTCTATAACCTCGGGAATAAGATGGGGATTGACACGATCAACCACTATGCGGAAATGATGGGGCTCGGTCACAAGACAGGGATCGATCTTCCGGGCGAAGCGCCGGGGCTGGTCCCGTCGTCGGCATGGAAAATTAGGACGCAGCGGGCTAAGTGGTATCCGGGCGAGACGATCTCGGTGGCGATCGGGCAGGGCGCGACCATTGTTTCGCCATTACAACTTGTCACGGCTATTGGGTCAATCGCGGTGGGTGGCAAATGGTTCCGGCCGCATCTGCTAATGCCGGATACGCCGAAGGTCAAGCCGAGAACCGTGGTGGCGTCGGAGCGGGCAATTCAGGATTCCATCAGCGGGATGTGCGCCGTCGTCAACGAGGCGGGAGGCACCGGAGGCAGGTCGCGGCTGCCGGGAGTTGAGGTCTGCGGCAAGACCGGAACGGCCCAGCTGACGTCGGCTAAATTCGCGGCTGGAAAAAACATCAAGAACAATGCCTGGTTTGTGGCCTATGCACCGCGGGAGAATCCGGAGATCGCGGTAGTTACGCTGGTCGAAAGCGGTGGGCACGGAACGGCGGCAGCGCCGATTGTGCGCGACGTCCTGAAAGCTTATTTCGACAAGAAAGCCGCACGGCACGGCGAGGCCCCGCAGCCCATCAGGATGGAAATGCCCGCGAGCGAACCGGACGCTTCGTTGGAGGAACACTAGGTACCGTGCGTCGTCTTCGCGATTTCGATTGGCCGCTCTTACTGATTGTTTTCATCATCTGCGGGGTGGGCGTTGTGCAAATTTTTAGCGCGACGCGCGAGACCGGTTTCCAGGACGTTTGGTGGAAGCAGCTAGTTTATCTCGGGATGGGCGTGGTGCTGATGTGGATTACAGCGGCCATCGATTATCACACGTTGCTTGAGCAAGCCAACGTGCTTTACGGGCTCGCTGTGGCAGGCTTATTGGGTGTTCTGGTCATCGGCAAGACGGTTTTAGGGGGAAAACGTTGGATTCCGCTGCCTGGCGGCTTCAATCTACAGGTATCGGAATTCGCCAAGCTGGTGATATTATTGATCGTAGCCAGACAACTGACCAAGATTTCCACCGAAGTTCTGGAATTGCGGGACTTGGTGAGGATTTGTGTGCTGGTGGTGGTTCCGATGGGTTTGGTAGCTGCTGAGCCGGACCTAGGAACGGCTTTGACCTATCTTCCGATTTTGGGGATAGGAGTTTTCCTGGCTGGAGTTCGCTGGCAGTATTGGGCGGCGATTGCGTTAATTACTGCAGTGGTTGTGCCTCTGAGTTTCACTGTCATGAAGGACTATCAGAGGAACCGGATCCTTAGCTTCCTCGATCCGGACCGCGATCCGAAAGGTTCCGGGTATCAGTTGATCCAGTCCCGGATCTCGGTGGGCGCGGGCGGTATGTGGGGTAAGGGTGTAACGAAGGGGTCGCAGACGCAGTTGGGCTTTCTGCCGATCCCTCATACGGATTTTATCTTCTCAGCGTTCGGAGAAGAGCACGGTTTTGTCGGGGTGATTGTCGTTTTGTCGTTGTACTTCGTTTTGTTGATGCAGATCGTACAGAACGCGCAGACCGCTCCAGATCGGGCGGGAATGTTTTTGTGTATGGGTGTAGCTGCCCTGTTGCTGTTTCACTTGCTTGTGAATGTAGGGATGGTAGTTGGGCGCATGCCGGTTACGGGCATCCCGCTGCCGTTGATGAGCTACGGCGGGTCCAGTTTGTGGTCGGTTTTCATGATGCTGGGCCTGGTGAATAACGTTCGATTACGCAGATTTGTAAATTAGTTGGAATTTCGGGAGCCCGTAAGAAAACTCTCGGCGATGGCTTTATGCCGCTGAATGAAGGAGCGGTTCCCCGGCTCGGTACGGATGTTAGAACAAGATATTGCAGTAAGCAGGAAACTCCATCCGGAACGGCCAGCGTGAGGGCTGAATAGTTCGCCTGTTCGCGCGATGGTTAGGTCGCGCCGTAACAGTAGGCACGCAGGGTGAAACACTCCTCTTCGTCGCCGAGCTTCCCTAAGCGGAGCCCGACGGAGAGAGCAATGTCGAAGGAATTAATCGTCTCCGCGACGCGGCATGAAACCCGCGTGGCGATCCTTGAAGACGACCAGTTGGTCGAGATCTACCACCAGCGCGAGCAGGAGTATTCGCTTGCGGGAAGCATTCACAAAGGACGTGTGACTCGGGTGTTGCCCGGCATGCAATCGGCCTTTGTCGATATCGGACTGGAACGCGATGCGTTTCTCTACGTGTCTGACTTTTTCGAGGACAACGAAGAATACGACAAGATCGTGTCCGGCGTGGAGGAGAAAGTCCTCAAGCTAGATAAGAGTGGAACGGCCAGCACGGCCGTCCCGTTGGCAACTCCCATCGAACCTGAAATTGCTGCGGTACTCGGCGCCGTTCCGGGCGCGATGCCGGCCGCACCCGCGCCTGCTTCCGGTGCTTCGAGCGCAGTATCCGGAGAGCCGCGCCGCGAAGGCCGGAATGAGAATGGCCGTGGGGGCGAAAATCGTGGAGGGGACAATCGCGGTGCTCGCGGCGATCGTGGACGGCGTGGACGGCGGCGTCGCCCGGGCAGCGGTGGACTTCCGGAATCGAAGTTTTTCTCACCCCGCGAGGGTGGACGGCAATCCGAGGAACATCGGGAACCCGTAGCACGGGAGTCTACACGAGAAGAGCGTCCGGCTGTGACGGTGGGCGAAATGGAAGCCGAGCCAGCGGGCGGGTTGATGGTGCTTCCCGGCGAGTCGATTTCGAAGTATGTCGGCCACGTGCCTCGCGAGGTTGACCCACCGGTAGGCGAGCGCAGCTTGAGCGGGCAGATCAAAGCGGATTCCGCCGAGTTGACGTTCGAGGACGAAATCACTGGTGCCGATCTTGAGGGGGACGCCAACGAGGCGATCGCACAATCGATCGTCGATGAGTTCGATGAAGCGTCTGACGAAAAGCCGCAGGAAGCATTGGAAGTGTCCGAAGAACCGCTGGCGGAAGTAGAGCCGGAGCCCGCGAGCGCGCTTGCGGCGGAAAAATTGGATGATCAGCCGGCAATGATCGTGGCCACCCACGATATTTCCGTTACTGAGTTAGCCACCGAAGCCGGCGACATAATCACAGTTCTGGAGGTTTCCGATTCCACGGAGGCCCTTCAGGGCGCGTTGTCGGGCGAAGACGAATCCGAGGACTCCGATTCGGATGCCGAACTGGAAAGCTCAGATGCCGAAGGCCCCGAGCCCGCGCGAATCCCGCAAAGCCTGACCGCCACTTTACGCGAGCAGGGCGGACGTTTGCCGCACCGCATGTCGCGCCGGATGCGACGCCGGGCGCGGGGAGATCGCAACCCAACCGAGAAGAGTTCGTCCGAGGAAAGTTCAGCCGTCAGCTCACCATCGGCGACCACTGAGATTCTCGAATCCGAAGTGCCCGTCAACGGTTCGACGCCACCTCCCGGCGTTGAAGTGAAGGCTCAATCAGAACGCCGCCCCGGAGGCCGTGGACCCCGTGACGATCGTGGTCCGCGTGACGATCGCCGCCCCCGCGAAGATCGTGCCCCTCGAGAAGAACGCAGCCGGGAGCCGAAAGAAGAAGTTCGTCCGGCTGTTCCCTCCATTACCGATCTGCTTCACTCCGGGCAAGAGATTATCGTCCAGATTGCCAAGGAACCGTTAGGGCAAAAAGGCGCGCGCATCACTTCGCATATCGCCCTGCCCGGCCGCTTCCTGGTCTACATGCCGACCGTCGATCATATCGGAGTGTCGCGCAAGATCCCGTCGGATGAAGAACGTCAACGGCTGAAGCGGATTCTGCAGACGCATCGCACTGGGATTTCGGGCGGCTTCATCGTCCGCACAGCTGGAGATGGCCGGTCGGAAGAAGAACTCCGGGCGGACATGATGTTCCTCTATAGCATGTGGATGGATATGCGCCAGAAGGCCGAGAAGAAGCCCGCGCCATTGCTGCTGCATCACGATCTGGATGTGGTGGAACGCATTCTCCGGGACCAACTCACCAGCGCATTCAAAACCGTGTGGGTAGACAACGAGACCGTGTACGAAGGGGTATTGAGCTTCGTCCAGCGCTTCCAGCCGGCCATGGTCAGCCGGATCAAACTTTACACGCGGCCGACTCCTATCTTTGACGAATTCGGTATCACGCAGGAACTCGAAAAAGCTTTGAGGCCCAAGGTCTGGCTCAAGAGCGGCGGTTACATCGTTATCAATCAAACTGAAGCGCTGGTGGCGATTGATATCAATACCGGCAAGTACGTTGGCAAGAGTAATCGTCTGGAAGACACGATCGTAAAAATCAATACCGATGCTATTAAGGAGATCGTTCGGCAGATTCGCCTGCGCGATCTGGGCGGCATCATCGTCGTTGATTTCATCGATATGGACGAACGCAAGAATCGGCAGAAAGTCATGCAGGTTCTCGAAGAGTGCATGCGCGTTGACCGGGCACCCTATAAGATTTTGCAGTTCAATGACTTCGGTCTGGTGGCGATTACCCGTAAGAGAGTGAAACAGTCACTCGAACGCACGCTTTGCGCTCCCTGCCCTTATTGCGAAGGCGCCGGCTATGTGAAGAGCGTCTCCACCGTGATCAGCGAGATCCTCCAAGAAGCGCATAAGATCGTCAAGGCGGTGGACGGCGACAACGTGATGCTGCGGGTGAATCCGGAGGTTGCCAAGATTCTCAAGAGTAACTCCAACGATCATCTGGAGGAGATCGAGACGATTCTCGGTAAGACAGTCATCATCAAAAGCGATCCGCTACTGCATCAGACCAAGTTCGATTTGGCATAGGATGCGCGCGGCACTCGTATTACTGCTGGTGGGGAGTGCGGCTCTATCGGCCGCGTTCCCCGATCACCCTTTCCCGCCTTTCAAAATCGCGGACCATCTTTACTATGTGGGTTCGAAGGAGTTGGCATCTTACCTGGTGACAACACCGCAGGGCCACATACTAATCAATAGCAGCCTGGAGCACTCGGTGCCGATGATCAAAGCCAGCGTGGAAAAGCTGGGGTTCAAGTTTTCCGACATTCGTATTCTGCTGATTAGCCACGCTCACTTTGACCATTGCGAAAGCCTGGCGACCATGAAGGCGCTGACCGGCGCCCAGGTCTTCGTGATGCAGGGGGACGACGATGTGGTCGCGAGTGGCGGCAAAGGCGCGATCGGCGGTGACGGTCATTGGAAACCGGTGACCGTGGATCGCGTGCTTCACGATGGCGAACAGGTGCGGTTAGGCGGCGCAACCTTGGTCGCTCACTTGACCGCCGGACATACACCAGGGTGTACCACGTGGACTCTGGTTGCCGAAGACGGCCAGTATAGACGCAACGTGGTGATCGTGGGCAGCGTGAGTGTTCTCTCGAACTACCGTCTAGTTCACAATCCCACCTACCCGGATATGGCCCGGGACTTCGAGCACAGCTTTCAGGTTCTTAAAGCCCTCCCCTGCGGTATCTTCCTGGGTGCTCATGGCATTTTCTTCAACATGGAACAGAAGTACGCCACGCTACAGCGGGCGACGTCAAACCCGTTCGTGGACCCCGCTGGCTATCGTGCGTTTATCGAGCAGGCTCAGTCTGCGTACGAGACCAAACTGCACAAAGAAGAATCCCGCCGTCATTGAGCGAAGGCGCACACCCGGAGGCCGCCGATTTGGCGCGGACGGCGTTTCGCTTGCATCCGATTGAGTAATGCCGGATAGTGCAATTCCCCAACGTCCCCTTGGCCGCACGAATATCAAAGTTTCCGCCCTCACTCTAGGAGGGCATCATCTCGGGAACACCAAGAGCGAACACGAGTCGTTGCAAATCATCAACGAGGCGTTCGATGGCGGGGTCACCACATTCGATAACTGCTGGGAATATCACAACGGAGTCACCGAGGAAATACTCGGCAAAGGTCTAAGAGGCAAGCGTGACCGCGCCGTGGTGATGACGAAGGTTTGCACCCACGGGCGCGATAAGAATCTCGGTATGCAGATGCTGGAACAGTCATTGCGCCGCCTGCAGACGGACCATCTGGATATCTGGCAGATCCACGGGGTTACGTTTTACAATGATCCCGAACTCTTCATACGTCCGAATGGTGCGGCCGAGGCTCTTGCGTTAGCTAAGAAGCAGGGTAAGGTCCGAGCGGTCGGGTTTACCGGTCATAAAGATCCACGTATCCACATGCTGATGCTGCAGACGGGCTTTCCCTTCGATACGTGCCAATTCCCTCTCAACCCGATGGACGCCAACTTCCGCAGCTTTGAGACGCAGGTGCTGCCGGAGTGCCAGCGCCGCGGGATTGCCGTGCTTGGTATGAAGCCGATGGGTGGAACCGGAGACATGATCACCAGCGGCGCGCTAACCGCCGAGGAAGCGTTGCGCTACGCAATGACTTTGCCCGTGGCGACCACCGTTTCCGGGATTGACAAGCTTGAAGTGCTCCATCAGAACCTGAGTGTCGCCCAGAATTTCCAGCCAATGACCCCGGAAGAAATGAGCGCACTCCGCCGCCGCGTCCAGGATCACGCCGGGGACGGGCACTTCGAACTGTATAAGACCTCGATCAAGTACGACAATCCCCAGGCGCGGCTGGCGCACGACTTTCCTTTGGATAGCAAGAATGTCGAAGTCCAGGAAATGTTGCAGGCCTCCCATAACAACGGGCGGCCATACACCACTATGCCAACGCCCCAAAAGTAGCCGAGGACACGAGATGAAAATCGATTCAGCAGCGACCCGACGCCTCTTCCTTCAATCGACGGCTCTAGCGGGAGCAAGCATGGCACTAGCGCAGAGCGGTTCCGAGGTTCCAAAGCGTCCTCTGGGCAAGACCGGTCTGAACGTTTCTGTGCTAGGCGTGGGGGGCTATCACCTGGGGACTGCCGACTCGCAAGAGGAAGCGAGTCGCATTGTGCACGCCGCCCTCGACGCGGGCATCAACTTCTTCGACAACGCCTGGGAATACCACAAGGGCGTGAGTGAGGAGCGCCTGGGAAAGGCGCTTGAAGGCAAGCGCGACCAGGCCATTGTCATGACCAAGGTCTGTACCCATGGCCGCGATAAGAAAGTCGCCATGCAGATGTTGGAAGACTCCTTGGTTCGTCTGCGCACCGATCACCTAGATGTCTGGCAGATTCACGAAGTCATCTATGACAACGACCCG
Source organism: Bryobacterales bacterium (assembly GCA_963752695.1). GTDB lineage: Bacteria > Acidobacteriota > Terriglobia > Bryobacterales > Bryobacteraceae > Bog-113. The sequence goes on along the minus strand of CAVVZB010000004.1, from coordinate 89,136 downwards.
GACAAGATTTTTGCTCCAGGCGGCGCGATTGAGGCCTTGGATGACGCCAAGAAGCAGGGGAAGGTCCGATTCGTGGGATTCACCGGGCATAAGGACCCTGACATCCACCTCAAGATGCTCTCGCATAACTACGCGTTCGATACGGTGCAGATGCCGCTGAACGTTTTAGACGGCACCTATGCCCGTAGCTTCGAGCGTCTGGTGCTCCCTGAACTTCTAAAGCGTGGGATTGCTCCTCTCGGGATGAAAAGCCTCTGCGGAAGCGGCGAGCCCGTGAAGAACGGGGCTTTCACGGCGCATGAGGGTTTGCGCTACGCGATGAGCGTGCCCGGAGTAGGCACCACCATCAGCGGCATGGAGTCTCTCGAGGTGTTACAGCAGAACCTGGAAGTCGCTCGCGGTTTCCAACCCCTGAGTGCGAGTCAGCGGGCTCAACTGCGCGATCGCGCCGCGAACTTCGCAGCGGATGGCCGGTATGAGCTTTTTAAGAGCACCAAGAAATACGATGGCGATCTGGGTCGCCAGCAGCATCACTTCCCGACTGCCGAAGAGCTTCCGGTCTAGCGGACTCCGGCGCTCAGGTCTTTCATCGGCTTGTTGAACGCCGTCAATAACGCAGCACAAACGATACAGAACAGGGCGACAACGCCAAAGATCAACGCGAGTGGAAACTGTTCGTATACCGCCGCCACCCGTCCACCAATCCACTCACCAACAGAGATGGAAAGAAACCAAACTCCCATAATCAATCCAACGATCCGTTGAGGAGCAAGTTTTGTCATGGCGCTTAAGCCAACTGGGCTCAGCGATAGTTCGCCGAGGGTGTGCAGGAAGTAAGTCAATACCAGCCAGAAGGGACTCACCGCGTGCCCATTGGCTACCGGGATCAGCACCGCAAAACCTAATCCGACGAAGAGAAGGCCGAAGGAGAACTTGATCGTAGTCGATGGCTCCCGCCGCCCTAGTTTTAACCACAAAGCCGCGAACACCGGCGCGAATGCGACCAGAAACAGCGAATTCAGCGACTGAAAATAGCTGGCGCGCAACCCGATTCCCGCCACTGACAAGCGCGTGCTCCGCTCGGCAAAAAGGCTTAGCGTGGAACCGGCTTGTTCGAATGCCGACCAGAAAAGGGTTGAGGCAATAAAGAGCACCAGAATCGCGCCTAGACGTTTCCGTTCGACCACTGTCCATCCGGGCGCCAGTAGCAGCGATCCGAAGATCGCAACCACGACAATCGTCAGAAACAAACCCAGTGCGTTCGAAACCGCTTCGGTCGAAATATAGACTAGATGCCCCGCGGATAATCCTGACACCAGCGCTACTACCGCGAGCAAAGCGCCAGCACCGATCCAGGCTTGACGTTGGGAAGCCGGACTGCGCTCAGGAGGAAGACCGGCGCCGCCCAGATACTTAGCCCCCAGCACATATTGAACGAGGCCGATGGTCATGCCAATCCCACCCAGTCCGAAAGCATAATGCCAGTTGATGCCTTCACCCACATAACCGAAGATCAGCGGAGCGATCAACGCCCCGATGTTAATTCCCATGTAGAAAATAGAGAATCCCGCATCACGGCGCGGATCGTTTTCAGCATAAAGACCACCCACGATGGTGCTCACGTTTGGTTTGAGCAAACCGGTGCCACAAGCAACCAGGGTCAGGGCTGTGTAGAACGCCGTGGAACCAGGAAGCGCCATAGTCGAGTACCCGGTGGCAATCAGGATTCCGCCGTAAAGGACTGCTTTGCGTTGGCCGATCAGATTATCGGCAATCCAACCTCCTGGCAGACTGAGCAGATAGACCATGGCGGTGAAGATGCCGTAGATCAACCCCGCTTGCGCCACGGGCATGGCCAACCCTCCTGTGGCGGCCGGAGCAACCATGAAAAGAATCAGCAGCGCGCGCATGCCATAGAAGCCGAACCGCTCCCACATCTCAGTGAAAAAGAGCGTCGCCAGCCCGCGTGGGTGGCCGAAGAAAGTGGATGCCATGAAGCTAGTTAGGTTAACACCGGGTTTTCACGCGAGATCGCGCAAGCGCTCCCAGGCGCGGCGAAGCGTTGCTCGAGTCGTCCCGATATTGCCAATTGCCACGCGAAGCACCACGCGCCCAAGCAGCACTGTATGCGAAAGATAGACCTCGCCTTCGGCGTTGATGGCAGCCATTACCGCGTGATTGCGCTCGTCAGTCCCGCGCAGCCGGAAACACACGACCGATAGCGGAACCGGCGCTACTACTTCGAACCGAGCATCGTCCGCGATCCAACTAGCCAGTTCCCGCGCCATTGCAACGTGATCGCGAATCAACGCGGCCAAGCCTTCGCGCCCGAATGCCCGAAAGATGAACCAAAGTTTCAGCGCCCGAAACCGGCGCCCCAGCGGTATCCCATACTCCATCAGGTTCACCAGCCGATCGTCTTCAAAAGTTCGCAGGTACTCCGGCATCAACGTGAACGCCCGCCGCAAGATCTCCGGACGGCGCGTGAACAGGACACTGCAGTCCAGAGGCGTGAACAGCCATTTATGCGGGTTGACTACCAGCGAGTCCGCATGCTCCACTCCCGCCATCAAGGTGGATTGCAACTCCGGCACAATCGCGGCCGCACCGGCGTAGGCTGCATCCACATGCAACCACATCCCGAACTGTTGCGCGATTTCCGCGATGGCGGGCACCGGGTCCACGCTCGTCGTCGAGGTGGTGCCGACGGTCGCTACCACGCAGAAGGGCCGCCGTCCCGCGTTCCGGTCCGATTCGATGGCCTGTTCGAGCAACGACGGAAGCATCTGGAATTGTTCATCCGCACCGATTTTGCGCACGTTCTCCTGACCGATTCCGAGCGCAATCGCCGCCTTCTCGATTGAAGAATGGGCGTGCTCGGAGCAATATAAGACCAGAGTCTGTGCGGTTTTTCCAGTCACCCGGACTTCCGGCGCGGCTTGTTCCCGGGCGGCGGCAATTGCGTGCAAGCTGGAAATAGAAGCGGTATCGAAGATCAACCCGAACTGATCCTGCCGCATTCCCATCCACTCGCGAAGCCACTGCACAACCACCAACTCCAACTCGGTTACCGCGGGCGAGGTCTTCCAAAGGATACCGTTCGCGTTTAAAGCCGCAATCAGAAATTCGGCCAGGATGCCAGGCATGGACGGCGACGTGGCGAAATAAGCCAAGAATCCGGGGTGGTTCCAATGTGTGATGGCCGGGAGCACCAGCTTTTCGAAATCAGCTAGCACCGCATCCATACTCTCGGCTGCCTCCGGCCCACTGGCTGGCAATGCGTCGATCAGTTCTCCCGGCTGGTTGCGCGAGAGCACAGGATACGCCCCGGGATTTTCCAGATAGGTGGCGATCCATTCCACCATCTGATGGCCCAACCTGCGGAACTCACCGGAATTCGGATCAGCCATTGCAAACTCGCTCAATTTCCGGCAGCCACGCACTCAACCAAGTTTTGAACCGTTCCAGCAGATCGAATTGCTCCGACGTCAGTGGCACCGCCGGAGGGCCCACTCTGGCACCACGCGCCTCGACGGCGGCCGTGATTCCCACCGGTACCGGGAACTGCTCAATCCATTCGACAAACTCCACCAGGTGAGCTTGCAGCATCGCGGCTCGCTCGGAATTGCCCCCGCCCGCAGCTTTCCATAAAGCCAGGACCAACTCCGGGAGAGCTCCAGCTACGCCGGACACAACGCCATCGTAACCGGCGCGCGCTGCGTCCACAACGTATCGATCGTTCCCGGATAGCAGAGAGAAATCGTGCACGGCCCGCAACTCCGCCAAGGCGCTCATCATTGCAGGATCGCCGCTCGAGTCTTTGATTCCAGCGAATTCACCGCTCTCCAGTAGTTGTTTCGCAATCGACGGGGAAATGCCGTTTGTAAAAGCTGGAAGGTTGTACAGAAGCACCGGCGCCGCGCCACCCACGGCCACCGCGAAAACACGGTAGAACTCCAGAATCTCGGCATCGGTGTACTTGTAGAAATAAGGCGGCATCAACAACAGGCCGGCAACACCAGAATCGACGGCAGCATCAGCCATCTGAATCGCCGCGTCCAGAGTCGAATGGCTCACTCCCGCAATGATAGGTACGCGGCTGCGCTTCACAGCAAGGTGGACCAGGCGGAGCCGGTCCTCATTCTTGATGTGAAGAAATTCTCCGGTTGCGCCCAGCAGCACGATGCCGTCGATGCCCGACCCGGAGAGCCGGTCGACCAGTTCCAGCATGGCCGCGTGGTCGGCCTCGAAGCCTTCGCGCCGGTGCGGGGTCACCGCCGCCGCCCAGACACCTCGAAAGCCCGCCTGCCGCGGTTCCGCTTTACGGCTCCAGAACATCAGATAAGCGACGCGTGATTAGCCATACCGGAGACAACAAGCCAGGCCATGAATGTTTTCTCTCCGGTTTAGGCTAACATGCGGGCTCGACCGGCAGAATCACCCGAAACTCCGAACCGGCATCCACGCGCGATTCCGCGACGATCACTCCCTGATGCTGCCATGCAATAGTCTGCGCAATGGAAAGCCCCAGCCCATGTCCACCCGAATCGCGGCTGCGGGATGCATCCACCCGGTAAAACCTCTCGAAGATGTGCGGCAGAGCCGCTTCTGGAATGCCGACACCAGTGTCACGCACCGAAAAGGTTACCTGGTTACCCGACTGCGCTGCGCCAACAGTGATGGTGCCGCCCGGCGGCGTATATTTAAGCGCGTTATCGAGTAGCGTGAGCAGCATCCGCCTGAGCCCGCTCTCGCGCCCAATGAAGGGGATGGCGCCGTCCACCGGCCTGACACGAAAGGCGATTCCCTTTTCAGCCGCACGCGCCGCGATCTGTTCGCAAGCGTCACGCAGGACTGCCCGCGCGTCCACCGGTCCCATTCTGGCGGCAACGGCTTGCGCATCGGACCGCGCCAGAAACAAGAGGTCTTCCACCAGCTGCGTCATGCGCGCGGATTCCACTTCAATCTGTTCCAGACTCTGGCGGTATTGCTCTTCCGGCCGCTGCCGGCGTAGTGCCACTTCCGCAGTGGAACGAATGATGGCGATCGGCGTACGCAGCTCGTGAGAAGCATCCGAAGTGAATTGGGAGATTCGGGTCACCGCTGTCTCGAGGCGCGACAGCATTTCGTTCCACGTCTCAGCCAGGCGCTGCAGTTCATCGTCAGTCGCGGGAACGGGCAATCGCTGGGAGAGATTCTCGATGCCGATGGATCGCGCGGTTCGGGTGATTGCATCCACGGGGGCGAGCGCGCGCGCGCTGAGCAGATACCCGCCGATAGCAGCCAGAAGAACGACGCCCGGTATCGCCGTCAGAAGTAGCATCCGGAGTTGGCCCAAAACCTCTTGCGCACGATCCGTACTGCTGCCCATCAGGATTCGGAACGGCTGCGCCCCCACTATGACCAAGTGGCTCATAACTCGATACCCTTTACCGGCCACGGTGAGTTCCGTCCACCCTTCACCGTCCGCCCAAGTCGCCCGGCTGAACAGGGCGTTGGCCTGTTGAGTAGAGTAGATGCGCTGTCCGTCCACTCCGGCAATTTGCATTGCGTAGTCCGAGGGCAGCGCCCGTGCGAATTCGCTCACTTCGTCCCGCATGTTGGCCGCGTTGTCCTTCGCCTCCTCACGCACATAAAGTTCCAATGCTTGCGTCCGGCTGCGTAAACCGGCATCGATATCGGCATTCAGTTGGTGGCGCATCGCAAGGAAAATAAACCCACCCAACAAAACCAACCCAATCGCCAGCACGACCGAATACCACAAGGTCAGGCGAAACCGAATCGATCGCGGGTGAATCAATCCGGCTCCCGCAACGTATAGCCCACTCCGCGAACGGTTTGGATCAGCTTGGGAAGATCCGGCGCGTCCACTTTGTTCCGCAATAACCGGATAAATACCTCCAGAGTGTTCTCCTCAATGACCGAGTGAAATCCCCAGACGGCCTCCAGGATATCCTCCCTTCGCACCACGCGCCCTTTATGCTTCATCAGTAGTTCGAGCAAGCTGTACTCGCGAGGAGTGAGCGAGATGCGGCGATTTCCCCGGATCACCTCGCGCGTAGCCGTGTCCAGGCTCAAGTCGGCGGCCAGAATTCGAACCGATTGCGGGATGTGCCCGCGGCGTCCTACCGCGCGAATGCGAGCCAGCAGCACCTCAAACGAGAACGGCTTAGTCAGATAGTCATCTGCACCGTGATCCAGCGCGCGGACAATGTCTGCATCTTCGTCTCGCGCCGTCAGCATCAAAAGTGGGGTCTGATTCGACTCTTCACGCAAGCGGCGGGCTACGGCGATCCCGTCGAGCTTCGGGAGCATCACATCGAGAACAATGACATCGAAGTGAGCGGCTAACGCGATCTGGAGCGCCGCCTCTCCATCTCCGGCAGCCGTAACATGATGTCCCTCCTCGGTCAGGGCCGAGCGGAGCAGTTCCGCCATGCGAGGCTCGTCTTCCACTACCAAAATCTGCATTTGCTTTACATACTATTCCCGTTTGTGTTGCCCAGTTGCATTCCGGATTCAGGTAATATTCAGGCTTGCTTGGTGCAATGAGAATGACAAAACCGAAGCCGATGCGAGATCGAATATTTTCCCTCTGCGTGATCGCCTTCGCGATAAGCGTCAGCTTCGCCCAAACATCGCCAGCACCGGCAAATACAGTCAGCATCACGCTTCAGGACGCGCTCGGGCGCGCGAAACGGTTCGGTGGCCAGATTCAATCCGCCGCGCTCGCGGCTCGCCTTGCGCAACAGGATACGATCCAGGCCAGGGCCGGGCTCTTACCTACTTTGAATGCGCTAAACCAATTCATTTACACGGAGGGCAACGGAACAGCGTCCGGCGTCTTCATAGCCAATGATGGTGTGCATGTATACAACGAGCAAGCTGTGGTACATGAAGACCTGTTCAATGTTTTTCGCCGCGCCGATCTGCGCCGCGCGCATGCCGCCGAGGCCGTAGCGGTAGCCAAACGCGACGTGGCTGCTCGCGGGCTGACGGGCACGGTGGTCCAGGACTATTACACGGTGGTCACGTCCGCCCGCAAAGTCATCAATGCGCAGACCAGCCTGCAAGACTCCAAAGACTTTTTCAATATCACGCAAAAACAGGAGCGCGGTGGTGAGGCCGCCCGCGCGGATGTGATCAAGGCGCAACTACAGCTTCAACAGCGGGAGCGGGACTTAGCCAATGCGCAGTTGGCGTTGGAGCAGGCCAAGATCACGCTCGCCGTACTGATCTTCCCCGACGTCACGCGCGACTTTACAACGGTCGACGACCTGGAAACCGATGGCAACCTCGACGAGGGTAGCGCCGTGCAAGCGCAAGCAGCATCCACCAGTCCCGACTTACGAGCCGCACGGGCCAGCATCCTGCAAAGCCACGAAGAGTCTGCCGTCGCTCGCTACGCTTACCTCCCCAGCTTTAGTCTCGATTTCTATTACGGCATCGATGCCAATCAGTTTGCCGCTGATTCCAACGGACCTACTCCCGAGTCTGGCCGTAGCACGCTGCCTCACTATCTGGTTACTGACCGGCACAACCTCGGTTACTTCGGTCAAGTCACTCTGACCATTCCGATTTTCAACTGGGGAACGACGCGCAGCAAGGTGAGACAGGCCGAGATGCGCGAAGAACAGGCCAAGTCCGACTTGACCATTGCCGAAAAGCAACTTCACGCCAACACGAGTTCTGCCTATCTAGAAGCCCACGCCGCGCGCGCGCAAATCGACTCGCTTCGCAATGCCGTAACACTTTCCGGGGAGGGTCTGCGATTGACGCTGCTGCGCTATCAGGCCGGCGAAGCCACGGTGCTCGAAGTGGTTGACGCCCAGTCGACACTGGTTACTGCGCGTAACGCGTATGCTGATGGATTAGCCCGCTTCCATGTGGCCCTCGCCAATATCCAAACGTTGACCGGACATCTCTAACATGAACTCACCCTGGCTTTCCCGGCTCCTTGCCACGGCCGCAGCTACCGCTTCGCTAGCCACCTACAGTTGCGGTGGCAGCGCGAAGAAGGCGGAAGCAGAAGATCCCGTCACCCCGGTCCAGGTGGCCACGGTGGAGCGCCAATCCATTCAGCATAGGATCACCGCCGAGGCGATCCTCTATCCGATTTCCCAGTCGGCGGTCACTTCTAAAATCAGCGCGCCCGTGCGCCGCTTCCTGGTCAATCGCGGAGATCACGTCCGTGCCGGTCAATTGCTGGCGGAATTGGAAGATCGCGACTTAGTTGCGGCGGTGAAGGAAAGCACGGCCTTGTATAGCCAGGCGGAATCGCAATATCAGACCATCACCAAAGCCACCATACCGGAAGATCAGACCAAGTCCAAGACCGACGTCGATTCAGCCCGGCAAGCACTCGACGCCGCCAAGAAGCTCTACGACAATCGCGTGACTCTGGTTCGCGAGGGGGCATTGGCTCAGAAGCTCGCCGATGACGCCAAAGTGGCACTCGTGCAAGCGCAAAGCCAACTCGATATCGCCCAGCGCCACCTCGAATCCGTGCAGACAGTCAGCCGCGCGGAGCAGATCAAGAATGCGCAGGCCCAGGTGGACGCGGCGCATGCCCGTGTCGCCGGCGCTCAGGCCCAAGTGAGCTACGCCCAGATTCGCAGTCCTATCGATGGGATCGTAGCCGACCGGCCTCTGAACTCAGGTGAAATGGCCTCGAGCGGCACTGCCTTAGTCACTATTGTGAATATCTCTGAAATCGTTGCCCGCGCCAATGTGCCGGTGCGCGAAGCCCGATCTTTGAAAGTGGGCGGTGTTGCCACGCTCGCGGCGCCCGATGGCGACCTGACTGGCAAAGTCACTGTAGTCAGTCCGGGGGTCGACGCATCTAGCACGACAATCGAAGTTTGGATTCGCGCACGCAATCCTGGGGAGAAGTTAAAACCGGGTGTCACAGCAAAGGTCTCCATCGCCGCCGAAACCGTTTCGGATGCGCTCGTGGTACCCGCCGCTGCGCTCGTTTCTTCCGATGAGGGCGGCAGTGAAGTCATGCTGGTGGGAGCCGATTCTCTGGCGCATGAACAGAAAGTTGAAACCGGCATCCGCCAAGGCGACATCGTGCAAATCAGCGAGGGCCTGAAAGGCGGAGAGAAGGTAGTGATTACGGGGAATGTCGGTCTGGCGGATAAGGCCAAAGTAGAAGTGCAGCCAGCCAAAACGGAAAAGCCGGACACGCATGAGTGACGTTCAGCAGGAACACTGGACTGCCCGGTTCGGCAAGCCGATCATCTTCATCATCTTGACCTTGGTTGCGATGGGCGTGTACCTTGCGACTACCGTGCCGGTCTCGGTTTTCCCGGATACAAATTTCCCGCGCATTGTCGTCGGCATTGAAAACGGAGTGATGCCTATCGATCAGATGGAAGTTACTGTGACCCGGCCCGTGGAAGAAGCTCTGAATACGGTACCGGGCCTTGAAGTCGTTCGGTCCAACACGTCACGCGGCTCCGCAGAAGTCAACCTTTACTTTGACTGGACCGTCGATATGTTTCAGACCTTGAACCTGGTCAACGCGGCACTCGCCCGCGCGCAAGGAACGCTTCCCGCCACTGCCCACCTCACCGCAAATCGCCTTACCTTCGCGGCTTTTCCGATCTTAGGTTATAGCCTCACTTCGTCGACCTCGTCCCAGACTAAGCTTTGGGAAACGGCCACTTATACCTTAAAACCTCGTCTGAACCGGTTGCCGGGTGTATCGAGCGTTGTGGTCCAGGGAGGTCAGGAACCCGAGTTTCAGATTCAACCTGATCCGGCTAAGTTACTTCAGACGCAGGTTACGGTGCCCGGCATCCTCGATTCCATTGCCAAGGGTAACTTACTCGACTCTCCGGGACTCTTGGAGAATCGACACCAGCTTGTGCTCGCTCTGGTAAGCGGCCAGGCCACTACTCCCCAGCAGATCTCCGACATCGTTCTCAAACTAACTCCAGCCGGACTACCTGTTCGCATCGGAGATGTCGCGACCGTGGCGCCCTCGGTCAAGCCGGTCTACACATTAGTGACGGCTAACGGCAAGCCTGCTGTCCTCCTGAATATCTTCCGGCAGCCGAACAGTAACACCGTAACCGTGGCGCAGGCGGTGCACGCGGAAATGGAGGATCTTCGTAAGTCTTTGCCCCCAGGAATCGAGATCTCATCTTTTTACGACCAGTCTTCGGTAGTGGAAAGCTCGATCAGCAGCGTGCGCGACGCGATCCTCATTGGACTCGCCCTCGCCGCCATAATCCTGTTTCTTTTCCTGCGCGATTGGGGCAGTTCGCTGGTTGCTGGCTTGGTCATTCCCGCCACCATTGGCGTCACTTGCATTGCTCTGCGGATTTTTGGCCAGAGTTTCAACCTCATGACTCTGGGCGGGCTGGCGGCTGCCGTTGGCCTGGTGATTGACGACGCCATCGTGGTTGTCGAGAATATCGTGCTTCATCGCCAGTCCGGGCAATCGCGCGCCCAGGCAATCACGAGCGCGCTTAGCGAAATTCGCAAACCGCTGATCGGTTCAACCATCACTCCGATCGTGGTCTTCCTTCCACTGATCAGCATCACTGGAGTCACCGGAACCTTTTTCCGCGCCTTGGCTCTGACGGTGGGAGTTTCCCTTCTCACGTCCCTCGCTCTTGCGTTGAGCTGGACCCCGACCTTAAGCCATTACTTACTCCGTAAGAATCCAGCAACAGAATCGAAACATGAGGAGGTGCCTACCACGGGCTTCATGGGGCGACTGGTTCGCTCTTACGAGCATGCGCTTGTGTTCGTACTTGCCAGACCTCTATTACTCGCGCTATTCAGTGCCGTTCTGATTGGCGCTTCCTACCTCTGTTATAAGAACCTTGGATCCGACTTACTTCCCGAAATGGACGAGGGCGGATTCATTGTCGACTATTTGATGCCTGCTGGTTCGTCACTTGCCGATACAAATCATGTAATCAGCGGCTTGGAACAGTTACTTCAGAAAGTGCCCGAAGTCGAAAGTACTTCCAGGCGAACGGGGCTGCAACTTGGACTTTCCGCGGTTACTGAAGCCAATACCGGAGATATCTCAGTCAAGTTAAAGGCCAAGCGCGGTCGCGGCGTACAGGAAGTGATCGCGGACTTGCGGGGCCAGATTGCCAAGTCATACCCCATGCTGGATGTTGAGTTTCCCCAAGTGCTTCAGGACATGATTGGCGACCTGACCAGTTCGCCCGACCCAATTGAAATCAAGCTATTCTCGTCCGACGCCGGGATGCTGAAACAGTGGGCGCCCCAAGTCGCTGACGCGATCAAGAAGGTCAAAGGCGTTGTCGATGTGAAGAACGGAATCGAGAACACCATTAGCGGTCCGGCGATCCTCTTCTCGGTCGATCCCACTGTAGTTGCGCGTTCCGGTTTCACGCCGCAGGAAGTGGAACTCGATTCCAGCGCCATCCTGCAAGGGGAACTGGCCACCACGCCGGTCATCGTGAATGACCGGTCGTACCCGCTGCGGGTCCGCTTTCCGGAAAGCACCCGCGCCTCGCTCGATGATGTTCGGAACACACTGCTGGTCAGTTCCACGGGCCACACGGCCACGCTCGGCGCGCTTGCGGCTCTTCAGGACATGCCCGGCCAAACCGAAATCCGCCGCGAGAATTTACAACGCGATGTTGCCGTCACCGCGCGTTTGGAAGGCACCAATCTGGGCGATGGGGTTGCCGCCGTGCAGAAAGCAGTGGGCGCTCTTCACGTTCCCTCTTCCATTCGCGTGGAGTACGGAGGCACGTTCGCCGAGCAGCAGAAGTCCTTTCACGACTTACTGACCGTTCTAGCGCTGGCGATCGTCCTCGTGTTCATCGTGTTGCTCCTCGAGTTCCGCACCTTTGCCGCCCCGATCGCCATCGTTTCTTCCGCATTGCTTTCCACGTCTGGAGTTTTCCTGGCCCTGCTGATCACCAAGACCACGTTCAATCTCTCGTCCTTCATGGGTTTGATCATGGTGATCGGCATCGTGGCTAAGAATGGCATCTTGCTTCTCGACGCCGACGAGCGGTTCCGCGCCGCGGGTTCCGACCCTCGCAAAGCCATGATTGAAGCGGGCGAGCGCCGCCTGCGTCCCATCCTAATGACCGCGCTCGCTACTGTCGCCGGGATGATCCCGCTTTCGCTCGCCATCGGCGCGGGATCGCAAATGCTTCAGCCGCTGGCCATCGCGGTAATTGGCGGCATTGCGGCATCTCTAGTTCTCTCGCTGATCGTCACGCCGGCCGTGCACTACTACTTCGCTGGCAAGACACTAGCGCCCGTCCATTAGCGCTTTCAATCGTGTGTAGCCGGCTCGGCTGATCGGAATCTGCTTTCCGTCCCTGAGTACCGCAAGGCGAGTGTCTTTCGTATGCGGCTCGATCTTCGAAACCCGCTCGATATTTACCAGGAATGACCGGTGTACGCGCACAAACTCGGATGGATCAAGAGAACTTTGCAGGCTTGCCATGGCCTGCTGCTTTAGGTAAGACTTAGCGCCGCTGTGCAGTTCCACATAGTCATCCTGGGCTTCGGCATAGTCCAGCTTTTCCACTGGAATGATGTGCACGCGCGATCCGTCGCGCACCACCAGCCGGGTCAGATACTGTTCGGGTCCGCGCGCCGCCGTGCTCAGTTCCGCTGCTTCGGGCCTCGGCTTCTTATCCGCTAACCGGCGGCGCACCCGCTCCACCGCAGTGCGAAAACGGTCGGCACTAAACGGCTTCAGCAAGTAGTCCACCGCAGCCGCGTCGAAGGCTTTCATCGCATATTGGTCGAACGCCGTCACAAACACGACCGCCGTCTCCCGGTCGATAAGCTCTAACACTTCGAAGCCGTCCAATTTCGGCATCTGCACGTCGAGTATCAACAGATCAGGATGCAATTCAACCGCTGATTTCACCGCATCAAAACCGTTACCGCATTCTGCGATCACTTCGATATCCGGCTCGGAATGCAGGAACTCGCGCACGATCTGGCGCGCCAGTTCCTCGTCGTCTACGATCATCGCCCGGATCATTCGATCTTCCCGCCAGCGCAGGGAAACGACAACACGACGCGATAGCGATCCGGTTCTACGTCAACTTCAATCCGGCCCTCGACCCCGTACCGGGCTTTCAACCGGTCTCGCACGTTGCGCAATCCAATCCCGCTTTTCTTCAGTCTCGGCGACTCTGGGTCAAACGGGTTCTCGATCGCGAATCGCATTCCGCCCCCGACGCGGCTGGCGGCAATAGCGATTTCCCCGCCCTCGATCAAGGTGGCGATCCCATGCTTGATGGCATTCTCCACCAGCGGCTGGACTAACAGCGGCGGCACCTCGCATCCCGCACACGCGTCATCGATATTCTCCGTCACCGCCAGCCTGGCCCCAAAGCGAACCTGTTCCACGTCCAGGTACGTGCGGGCCAACTCCCATTCCTCGCCAAAGGTAATGCTTGCGCGTTCTCCAAGCCGCAAAGAAATCCGCAGGAAATCGGAAAGCCGAATACACATATCGCGCGCCTTTGCCGGGTCCATGGCGGTAAGCGCGCTAATTGAATTAAGACAGTTAAAAAGGAAGTGCGGATTCACTTGCGCCTTGAGCGCCCGCAGTTCGGCATCGCGAGCGAGCACTTCGGCTCTGCGGGAAGATTCCACTGCCAGGACCGCATAGTGAAACGCTACGGATAGCACATACATCACGGCGGCGATCACGGTCAAGATCGGAATGGATGGCCGAAATTTCGAGTCCAGGTCGGGGAACGCGGGCGCCATGCCTGCGATTAATCCTGTGGCCCCGGCGTGAAGCGCGATGCTCGTCACCACCGCTGCCAACAGATGATTGCCGGCCATTTTCCAAGCGCCGGTCGAACCGAGCGGCATTGCACGGCAGGCATACCAGGGAGAAAGACAAATGAAAGCCAATGCCATCGTAAGTGGCGCTGTCACGATGGCGCAAGGCTGCCAGGCGAGCCGGTTGACCCCGTGCAGCAGCATACCGAAAACAGCGCCAAGCAATATCCACGCGGTTAAGTAAAGCAATAGGTTCGCCCGATGGCGGAGTAGTGGATGCACCTGGAACCGGTCGCTTTACTCGATCACCACGCCACCAAACACCGCGTACCCGGAAACAACCAGCAAAGGCGCACGCGGGTCACTCTGCCGGATGCTGAGCGATTCATCTTGATAGCCGCCGAAAATGCCAGAGCCGCGCACCGAGACTCGCCAGGTATCTGGAACCTTGATGGAGATTCCGCCGAACACTGCGTTTGCGTCGATCACCACCGGACGGTTCGGGTTGAGGATGCCCGCTCTCCGAAGATCGATCTCCACTCCCCCGAAGCTCGCGAACAGGTTACCGCCCTGGAAATTCTGCGACGTAATCAGGCGTGTCACGCCGCTGAAAACCGCCCAACTATTCACCACGTTGTTGGAATCTTCCAGCGAGGCCGCTGTCATACCCCGTTTCTTGGAATTGCAGCTCCAATCCTTGGTCAGCATCAGCAGTCCCGCGCCCACCAACGCCGCTGGCCACAGCAAGCCCCAACCGACATGCAGCAAGCCCAGGTTGGACAACAGGAAAATGGCTCCCACCGCGAGAAACACCGTAGCCGATCCCTTTGCGTCCGGTTCCTGCGACCAGAGCTTCCGCAAACCCGCCACGATCAGCAATATCGGCCAGTACCGCCAAACGTCGGAGAAGTGAATCAATCCGAGATTGTTCAGCAGGAAAATGCCGCCGATTGCCACCAACGCAATCGCAGGTACAAACCGGCCGCCGCCGCGCACTCCTCCGTCCGCAGGGTTCGAAGTTTCCTCTTCGAACGGAACCTCTTGGTCCGGCATGCGTTCGCCGTTCGGATATCGGCGGTCTCCCCGGGGTGTACGGTTGTCAAATTCGGTTGCCATGGCTGGTATCCCTTTGCAACTACGATTGTTTCCGTTCCGGGTCCGACAAGAGTTGCATTAACCCTGCCGCCACCAAAGTGACCGGCCAGAACCTCTCGATCCGATCGAGCGAAACCAGCCCTGCGCCGCTTCCAGCCAGCAATGCCGATCCGGCAATCAGCAAAAGCGTGATGTAGATGATCGTTGTCCGGTCCCGAAAAGCGGCTTCGACTTGTGGTTTCATAAACCCTTCCTCGATTCCGATCCTATCGGTGTCGTAGGCTGATTTCACCTGCCAATCGGCGAATGGCGCTTGTGCATCGGCCAAGGCCGCTAAACGGCCGGTGTAGCCGCACTCACTTGCCGCAATAAATGGCCAGCGGCCCGAGCGATTTCGTCCACCGCCGCGTCGAACGCCGCTTGGTTAGCTTTGGACGGCTTGCGAAACCCGCTTACTTTCCGAACGAATTGAAGCGCGGCGGCGACGATCTCCTCATCGCTGACCGGTGGACCGGGCCGGCGGAGCACTTTGATGGAACGGCACATGACGCAGTTATCGTATCGCGCGAAAGACTTCCCGGTTGACGGCTAGGCCTTGCTATCGTGAGTGCAGTGTCCACCTCGATCCTGCGCGCCGAGGATCTATCCAAGACCTATCGCTCCGGCGGCGAGACTCTGGCCGTCTTCAAAAACCTCAATTTCGTCGTGGAACGCGGAGAGCGATTGGCTTTGGTCGGAGAATCCGGTGCTGGCAAGAGCACCCTTTTGCATCTGCTCGGTGGTTTGGACCGCCCCACGTCCGGCCGCATCTTTTACAACGATGAACTCATCTCTAGCTACAGCGAAACCAATTTGGCTTCGTTTCGCAATCGCGAAATTGGGTTCGTTTGGCAAATTCATCACTTGTTGCCAGAATTCAGTGCCCTCGAAAATGTCATGATGCCGCTTCTGATGCGCGGCGAAGGGCATGGCCGGGCTAAATCTGAGGCCGCTTCCAGCCTGGATCACGTCGGATTGGCGTCGAGGTCCGACCATCGGGCGGGCGAACTTTCGGGCGGGGAGCGCCAACGAGTAGTTCTGGCCCGCGCACTAGTTACCCGGCCCGCGCTGCTGCTTGCTGATGAGCCAACCGGTAATCTCGATCAAAAAACCGGCCAATCGGTCTTTTCACTCATCGAACAACTGCACGCCGATTTCGGGCTCACATCGATCTTTGTCACACATAATCTTTCATTCGCGGCCCGCTGCGACCGCGCTTTACGCCTCGAGGCTGGCGAGATTGTTCCAGCCAGCCTGAACGATTAGTTCCGCGATTTTCCGCGCGGCATTATAATTGAGATAACCGACCTGCTTACAGACAACGTCTCAAAATCAAGGGGCACCATAGTCTTATGTTCGAGCGATATACCGAGAAAGCACGACGCGTCATATTCTTCGCTAGATATGAGGCCAGCCAGTTCGGCAGTCCTTATATTGAGACCGAGCACCTTCTGCTGGGCCTTCTCCGTGAAGACAAAACCCTGGCAAATCGCTTTTTGCGTTCCCACGCAGCCGTAGAATCAATCCGTAAACAAATTGAAGGTCATACGACCATCCGGGAAAAAGTTTCCACTTCCGTCGACTTGCCGCTGAGTAACGAGTGTAAACGAGTTCTGGCATATGGGGCCGAGGAAGCCGAGCGGCTAAGCCACAAGCACATCGGCACCGAACATCTGCTGCTGGGTCTGCTGCGCGAGGAGAAGTGCTTCGCTGCCGAGATCCTGCATGAGCGTGGTCTCCGTTTGTCCACCATCCGCGAAGAATTGCAGCGCTCGCAGTCCGAGAAAGTAGCCTCCAACCGGCCCAAGGAAAGCTCGCTTCTGGCTGAATTCAGCCGTGATCTGACCCAGGCCGCCATGGACACCTCACTCGATCCGTTGGTTGGCCGGGATTACGAACTTGAGCGCGTGATCCAGATTCTCTGCCGCCGCACGAAGAACAATCCCGTGCTGATTGGCGAGCCGGGGGTTGGCAAGACCGCCATCGTCGAGGGTCTTGCCCAGAAAATCGCAGAAGGCGACGTCCCGTCCTTTCTCGCCGACAAACGCATCCTCGCACTCGATCTTTCGCTCATCGTCGCTGGCACCAAGTATCGTGGCCAGTTTGAAGAGCGCCTCAAGACCATCATGAAAGAGTTGATGGAGAACCAGAACGCCATCATCTTCATCGATGAGCTGCACACCCTGGTAGGGGCCGGTTCGGCGGAAGGCTCACTCGATGCCGCCAACATTCTCAAGCCTGCGCTGTCCCGTGGCGAGATCCAGTGTATCGGCGCCACGACCCCGGCCGAGTTCCGCAAATCCATCGAGAAGGATCGCTCCCTCGAGCGCCGCTTCCAGGCTGTGAAAGTCCCGCCGCCAACGGAAACCGACGCGGTCAAGATCCTCTACGGCATCAAGGATCGATACGAAAAGTTCCATGCCGTGGGTTATACCGACGAGGCTATCGAAGCGGCCGTCTTCACCTCCAGCCGCTACATCCCCGACCGTTTCCTGCCGGACAAGGCGATCGATCTGATCGATGAGGCGGGTGCGCGCGTCAAGTTGCGCCAAACGACGCTTCCGAGCGACCTCGCTGATATTCAAAAGCGCATCAAGTTCATCGTGCATCGCATGGAGAACGCGATAGCTAACCATGAATTCGAGAAGGCGCGCTTCTATTCCGACGAGGAACGTAAAGAACGCGAAAACATGCGCCAGCTTCGTGAGAAATACAATTTGGACGATTCCTCAACGGGCGTGGTGACCAAAGACGACATCGAAGACGTGGTCGCCCGCTGGACCGGGGTCCCGATGACCGCGATCAAAGAGGAAGAAATTGCCAAGCTCATCCGCATTGAGGAGGAGCTTCACAAACGAATCGTAAGTCAGGAGAAAGCAATTTCCGCCCTGGCCCGCGCCATTCGCCGCTCCCGTGCCGGCCTCAAAGCTTCCGCGCGCCCGGCTGGTTCCTTCCTGTTCCTAGGACCTACTGGCGTCGGAAAAACCGAAGTTGCTCGTGCGCTCGCAGCCTTTCTGTTCGGCAGCGAGAAGAGTCTGATTCGCTTCGACATGTCAGAGTTCATGGAGAAGCACTCGGTCTCTAAACTGATCGGTTCGCCTCCCGGCTACGTCGGCTATGAAGAAGGCGGGCAGCTAACCGAGCGCGTGAAGCGGTCGCCCTACTCCATCATCCTGCTCGATGAAATCGAGAAGGCGCATGCCGACATTTACAATATTTTGCTGCAGGTGTTCGAGGACGGCCAACTCACCGACGGTCTTGGTAATACGGTCGATTTCAAGAACACGATCATTATCATGACCTCGAACCTCGGTGCGCGATTCCTTGAAAAACGCGGTCACCTGGGTTTCTCGGCGCCTCCCATCGAAGGAGTTCCGGGCAAGGTGGAAGATCTGGTTCGCGCGGAAGTCAAACGCGCGTTTAACCCGGAGTTCCTTAATCGCCTGGATGAAGTGATTCTGTTCACTTCACTGGTGGATGCCGATCTGCTCAAGATCATCACCCTGCTCGTGGAGCAGATCAACGTCAACCTGGTCGCCAAGCAATTGAAAATTCGGCTCACCGAGGACGCGGCCAAGTACATCATCGAGAAGACCATGGCTGACCGCAGCTATGGTGCTCGACCCCTCCGCCGCGCGCTGCAAAAGTATATCGAAGACCCGCTGTCGGAAGCTTTAATCCAAGGCCTGTTACCGCGTCCTTCGGAGCTCGAAGTCTACCTCGGCGAAACGGGTATTTTCTATCGCGTGGTTTCTGAAAATCAACCGGAAGCGGTGCTGGCTGTGGGTCCCGAAGAGGTCACCGCCGCCGATCCGATTCCCGGTACGCTGCTTTACACCTTCTAACTCACAGGCCATCGGTTGCGCAAGCAGCCGATGGCCTTACTTCCCCTTCGTCTCAACAACGCTGTACCTGGTATCCACGCCAACCGTCTCGGCCTTCCAGACCACGTTTTCCAAAGTCCCGCCAGTTGGTAAGCCCGTCGCTCCGCGTATCGTCAGCTCGTCACCCCTCAAATCCACATCAAAAGAACCCTTGATCGGCACGCCTTCCGTGGGCAGCAAGCTCCGCCCGCTCTCCTTCCAATAGAACTCCAGCCATCGGTCACCAGCGAACACGGCGCGGATGCGATCGTTCTCCCAAACCTTTTGCGATGTTCCTGTATCCAACAAATCGGCTTGATAGTTGACGCTGCCGCCACGTGGAATGATTAAGAAGCGCAGCGTCTGCTCGGCGTTTGCGGCCCCGCTGATCCGAATCTTCGCATCATGCAGCCCGGGGCTCGCGTCCTTCACGAACACGCGGATCGGGATCTCACGTTCCATAGAAGCGCCAATACTGATCTCCACTTTCTCCGGACTGAACTCCAACTGATCGCCCGTTACTGAAACTTGGTAGTTTCGGATCTCCGGTGCGTTGTTCCGTAGTTGAATCGCGAAATTGCGTCCATTCGGGCCTTCCACTGGCACCATCGGCGGCTCCACAACCATCTCGGCAGTCGAGCCAAAATGCAGCGCCATCGCTTCCGCCACATGCACCGAAACCGGGCGTAGCAACTGTACCCGCACGTGGCTCATGCCGATCCCATCCGCCTCCAGCCGCAGTTCCTCGTACTCGCCATGCAAGCGCTCATTCGGCACCTCGATCGCATAAGCTGTCTGCATCGGCGACTTCACCTCGGGAGTAAGCTTCCACCCCGCTGGCCCAATTAACCGCGAGCGCTTGGCGAACTCCTCCGACGAGTAATCGGACAGGATGTGATTGGTTTCGCCGATCACTAGAGTGCGTGTATTGACGAATGACGCAACGTGGTCCGGAGCCGTCACGGTCACAGCGATGCGCACCCGCTTGCCCGCGCCTTTCCCTTCCGGTATCGGCAGTTTAGCGCGCTTGTTTTCCGCATCCCAATCGAATGCCACTGGATGCCCTGCGGCCAGCATCGGGCCTACTGGTTCTCGCTCCAACTGCAGCACCGCCGTCCCCGCGTGCGGCGCATAGAACTCGAACGAAAGGATGCCGTTTTCATATTCGATCGCGGTCAGTTCCGCTGTCGCGTACAAGAGCCGTTCACTGTTGCTCATGCCGGAGCAAGACCGGCAGAAACGCGGATCGGCCAGTGCCACATCGACCGGCAGCAGCAGCGCGTCGCGACCGTCCACGCGAATGTCGGGAATCCGTATGGTGTGCTTGAACGAAGGCAACGCAGCGTGGACTTCACCGGTCCAGACAGCCGTCCCACCATTGATCACGCTAATTACCGAAGCCCCGGGAAGCGCGCGCTGCCGCACGGTGATGTTGTCCTGAAACGTGTTCGAGATGGTCACCACCGGCGCAGCCAGCACGGCCCCCCAATAACTCTGGACCGCCGATTCGCGTCGCATCGTCTGCAACCCGCTGTTTTCCTGCCCCGATAGGGCCACCGCGCCAGCATGAAAGACCGGCGTCACTTCTGACTCCACGTCCGTCCAAATGACAGCGCCGCTCGCCTGCCTGCTACGCATCAGCGCATCGGGATTCAACACGGAAATCCGCATCGCTCCGCTTGGCTCGTCAGCCACCGACAGCCCCGCCTGAGCCGCGATCGCACGTGCTTCGCGCGATGCCTGCGCGGCTGCAATCTTCATGTAGCCCACGTTCTTCAGCCACACCAACTCGCGCACCCAGAGATGCTTCGGTATGCGCTCGAAGGGGAACTCGACAATTTCGGCAGCAGCGTTTAAGTTAAGGGCAATCAGCGCGGCGGCGAGAACCCGCAGCCTCAATGCCGGCTCCGCGAGACCACACGATAATCGTCGGTGCTCGGCATACGAATCAGACGGCACATCTCATGCAGCCGCGACCGCGCGCGCAGACCCAGCACTTGATCCAGATACTTCCTGGTTTTCTGCTCGTCGTTTGCCGCCCACAAGCTCTGATCGGTCAAGTTAGTGGTGACGAGGGTGGCCATCTGATGGTTGCATCGATAAGTCAGAATCGATGTCACAGTGTCCTCGGTAAACTCCGTCACCCGGTGCGCTCCCAGATCGTCCAGCAGCAGGATCTCGCAATCCATCGCGATCCTGTAGGCCTCGCGATCGCTCACCCCCGCCGCCGGATCGAAGCTCGAACGTATGCGGTCCAATAGATTCTGATAGTCGAAGAAAAAGCCTTCGTGGCCCTTTTTCATCAACTCCTTGAAGACGGCGATTGCGAGGTGAGTTTTGCCTGTTCCAGCATCACCGCTCAGCAAGAGGCCCGGCCGCTCCGTAGTCGGGAACTCGCGGATGTACGCTTTGAGCTCCAGCGAAATCTTCGCGTAGCCGGGCGGATTCTTGAAATTTTCGAAGGTCTTGTGCCGGTAGAGCGGAGGAATGTTTGCGGCGTCCTCATAGCGCTCGGCGCGCCCGTCGGACTGGCAGTGGCATCGCTCCGCCCCAGAAACTTCTTCCTGCCGCACGATCTTCCAACCCGTGCCATTGCAGTCGGGACAAACCGCCGTCGCCATGCTCTTATTCTATGGTCTTCTATTCGATGACTACCAGCACCGCGCCGGCGTTCACCGTATCGTTCTCGGCAACCGCGACCGACGTGACCCGTCCCTCGCGTGGACTCTTCAGTTCGTTCTGCATCTTCATGGCCTCCACGATTGCGACACCCTGCCCCGCGATCACCTGATCACCCAGGGCAACTAGCAGCCGGACGACTTTACCCGGCATCGGCGCTTTGATCTGCACCCGTCCCGAAGCCACCGCGCGCCCCGCCTGTGGATTCCATTCGCGCGGATCATCGAGGGTCACAATCACCGCGCGCCCGTTCACACGCACTTCACCATTGGCGACGCGAACCTCATATGACCGAGTGCCGTCCAGTACCGACCAAACGCCCGGCTCCACCTGATGCAGATCGCTCATCGCCGGAACTCCGAACCAGCTGCGCGAATTTGCGCGGAGTGAAGGGTAATCCACTCGCGCCGATTAATCTCTCTAACTCCAAGACTTTCGTCATATTTCAGATACTTGGCCTGTTGCGTCAGCGCGGTACGAAGCAAAGAAGCATTCTGCAAAACAACTGAGGAGCGAACGAGTAAGGGGGCCGTGGAGTGCAACCGAGCCCGTACAGCGGTCTCAGAGTAAAAGGACATGACTGGAGCCCCGTAAGCCGCATCTGGCACGCCATCAATCACCATGTTGTATTGGTGTCCACTGTCGAGAGCAGCCATACTATCCAATATGCTTCTTCCGATGTTACTTGCTCTCGCAACGCTGGAAGCTCGGCGAAAGCTGGTGCGGCTAAAGAGCAAGACTAGGACGGCCGCAACTGCGATCAAAGCTTTTTTGTTTTTACCCGGAACGGCGCTGGCTGGTAGGGCGATCAAAAAGCAGAGCGGCGCCTGAGCCATGAAAAGAAAGCGTGGCGCTACTCCCACCACCAGCACATACGGGACATAAAACACGCCGGCCATAACGAGAAGGCAAACAGCTGTGGATCTGGTTTGAGCAGCGCGCAAGCCGACGGATGCAGACACTGACAGGACAATCAGACCGATCGTTCCCCACGCGTTGCGCAAACACTTGAAGGCGGCAACCCCATTCAGCGGTATTGCCGTCCATAGACTGCCATAGAAAGGATCGACATCTGTCGTTTGCATTCCAAGCAAATAGTATCGGAGGAGCCAGAAGCCCGTTCCCAAAAGCGACAGGATTGCGATCGACCAAAATCGCCATTCGGGTGCAGTTCCATTTGTTCGTGTGAGTGGAATCAAACAGAGTAAGAGAAGTGGGAGTATGATCGCGGCCTCGTAGGTCATCATTCCGAGCACATAGAGGATGCCCGTTACTGCCCACCATTTCCGATCTCCAAGACCGGCGATCCAGCTCAGCATTGCTGAAAGAAGAAACACCAGGCATAGTGAACCAGTTCTTCCGGATATCTAATCGACATTTTCAGATCCGAGCGGGGAGACTGCGAAGAACACCGCCGCTAGAATGCACGTCGTCCGGTCCAAGCGTAAGCTGCGTCCCAAGGCGTACACACAGCCGCATACTACGGAGTAAATGACCAGATTCTCGGCGTGCCATGCGCCCGCGTGCCAGCCAAAAACGAGAGCATCCAAATAGAAGCTAAGCCGCGAGATTGGCCGATAGGCAATGCCGTGCCCCCAAGCACCGTGAAAAGACGCTACGACGCTTTGCCATTGTGCAAGCCGCAGCCAGTTAAAGTCATCCACCTGGAAATATGCGAACAGTAGCCTGGCATTGACCGTCGCAATAATCCCAAACAGCAGAAAAATGGAAATGGCAGTCTCCACCCGGATGGATCGACCCTTATCGCGGAACTCTCGAAGCGTAGCCAGGTTGCTCAATGCTACTTTCTGGTAACTAGAAGTCACAACGAGTGCACGTTGCGCCAGCGGGATGCCTTTGCTACTGGTGGCACGGTCCGTGCCTTCGATGCGACAGCCAGCACTTCGCGTGCGATCACCTCATCGCTCGCTTTTGCAATTGGTGCCGCTCGCCGTTCGAAGTAGCGCGGCAGAAACCCCGTATCCAGCTTACCCGCCAGAAACTCCGGGTCACTCAACAACTCTTCAAAGAACGCGATGTTCGTCTTGATGCCGAGCACGTGATACTCGCCCAACGCTCGCCGCAATCGCGCCGCCGCATGATCGCGCGTACCCGCCCAAGCCACAAGCTTCGCCAGCATCGGATCGTATTCCAACGGCACCGTCCAACCTGCATAAACACCGCTATCCACGCGGACTCCCGGCCCTGCAGGCTCCGCATACTGGGTGATTTTCCCCGCCGATGGGAAGAATTGATTTTCGGGATCTTCGGCATACATCCGGCACTCGATTGCCGATCCGCGCCACTCCACTTGCTCCTGCTGGATGCGGAGCGGAGCCCCGGAGGCAATCTCTATTTGCAGCCGTACCAGATCGAGTCCCGTCACCATCTCGGTCACGGGATGCTCCACCTGCAGGCGCGTGTTCATTTCAAGGAAGTAGAACTTCCGGTCCGCATCCACCAGAAACTCCACCGTGCCTGCGTTGTAGTATCCCGCCGCGAGCGCCGCCCTCACCGCCGCCGTGCCCATACGCTCGCGAAGCTCGGGATCAACAGCCATCAACGGCGACGGACATTCCTCAATGATCTTCTGATTCCGCCTTTGAATCGAGCACTCGCGTTCACCCAGATGGATCATGTGCCCGTGCTCATCGCCAAGGACTTGAATCTCAACGTGACGCGGCTGCTCGATCAGCTTCTCGACAAATACCGCAGGGTTGCCGAAGGCATTCGCAGCTTCACTGGAAGCCGCCGAGAACGATGAGAGAAAGTCTTCCTCCCGGTCCACGCGCCGCATGCCTTTGCCACCGCCGCCCGCAACGGCCTTCAACATGACGGGAAAGCCGACATCGCGCGAAAACCCCAGTGCGATCGATGGATCTTCTAAACCATCGGCCGTCCCTGGCACTACGGGAACGCCGTTTGCCACCGCTACTTTACGCGCTTCGGTCTTCGAACCCATCCGCCGGATCGACTCGGCGGAAGGCCCGATAAACTTCAGCCCGGCATCCAAACAGGCTGCGGCGAACTCGGCGTTCTCGCTCAAGAAACCATATCCTGGATGAATGGCGTCAGCTCCGGAGGAGCGCGCGGCTTCGATGATCCGCGCGATGTTCAGATAGCTCTCGCGCGCGGGGGCAGGTCCGATCGCTACCGCTTCATCGGCCCTTCGCACATGCAGCGCCGTGCGATCCACTTCGGAGAACACGGCCACGGTGGCAATGTCCATCTCGCGCAGGGTGCGCATGATGCGGACCGCCACTTCCCCGCGATTGGCGACTAAAACCTTCTTCACCAGGTCACGGTCTTGCCGGGCTCCAAAGTCCAGATCTCAGTCCGGCCCGGGTCCACCAGCTTCTTCAAGTCTTCCGGGGTGCCGGTCAGCACGGGCAGACTCGCGAAGTGCATCGGAATCACCTTTTTCGCACCCAGCAGCTTGCATGCTAGCGCGGCCTCCTGCGGTCCCATCGTGAAATGATCGCCGATAGGAATGAATGCCAGGTCGGGCTTGTAGAGATCCCGAATCAGCTCCATATCTCCGAACACACCGGTATCGCCCGCGAAGTAGACGCTGCGATTGTCGGCAAAGCGCAGCACATAACCGGCGGCTTCCCCACCGTAGATGATTTTGTCGCCGTCCATAATCCCGCAGCTATGGAGCGCATGCGTCATTGTCACGCGCACTTGATCCTGACCTTCGAAAAACGACTGCGTGCCGCCCTTGTTCATTGGCTTGGTATTCTTCACGCCCTTCGATTCGAGCCAATGGCATAACTCGAAAATGCCCGCCACTTCCGGCTTGAACTTCTTGGCCAATGGCACCGCATCGTGAATGTGATCGAAGTGCCCATGCGACACGATCATCAAGTCGATGCCGGTGAACTTGTGGTCTTTGGGATAACGGGGATTGCCTTCGATCCACGGGTCGGCAACCAGCTTCTTGCCTGAGCCCCATTCGAATTCGAAAGTGCCGTGGCCGAGCCAAGTGATTTGCATGTGCTGATTATGGCAGCGGAACAGCTACCGGTGTGCCGGCCAGTGTGGCTTTGCTGACGATCCCGTCGCCGAATTTTGCCAGATTCGGAATCGTCACCGGCAGATGACCCTGGATCGGAATTTCGCCGAATAAGGCTTGCACAGCAGCGATCTCCGAAGGCGGCACCGTGCTGAATGTAGTCAGGTATCCCGCCACGTTGGGAAAACTGCGCAGCAAATAAGGGTTGCCAAGCGACATTAAGAGAACCGGCTTCCCCGATCCAATCAGCCGCGTGAGCAGCGCCGGAAAACCGCCCGTAAGGGCTACATTGCCCCGATAACCCGCTACCGAGACATATGCCGCAACATACCACGCATCGCAATTACCAGCCTGATCCACGGCGTGGTTGAGATCGGCTTCAGACATTCCCGCATCCAGCATCAAAGCCGGACGCCCCGGCGCGCGCCGATTCAACTCCGGCTGCATCGCCAAGCCTTGCTGGCTAGCCGCGCCCTCCCGCAGCATGGCAAAGCAACCCTGACCCACCCCGCGGATGGGAACCAGCTGGGCATCGTTCTTCACCAACGTCACCGCCTTCTGCGCGGTTTCGAGCGCCCCTTTATTTGATGCCGGCTGATTCACTTCCCGCGGAATCGCTTTCGTGTCCACATAGCGATTCCCGGTCAGCCCTACGCGCATTTTAGCTCGCAGTAAACGCTCCACGCTTTGGTCGATGCGGCTCCTGGTAATCCGGCCTTGCAGCACCGCGCCGGTGATGGCGTCGATAGCCGCAACTGGATCCGATGGCATGAGGATCACGTCCGCGCCGGCCTGAATCGCGCGCACGGCGGCGTCCCCTACTGTGAATCCCTTGGCTATGCCTCCCATTTCCATGGCGTCGGTTACGATCAGACCGCGGAAGCCGAGGTCGACGCGCAGAAGTTGCGTCAGTATCATCGGAGAAAGCGTTGCCGGCAGATCGCCCGTGCCAAGCGCCGGCACTGCCAGATGCGCGGTCATCACCGAATCGACGCCCTTGGCGATGGCCGCCCGGAATGGCACCAGTTCCACATCGTCCAGGTGCTTACGATCGGCCGCGATGGTTGCCAGATTCAGGTGAGTATCAACCGCCGTATCGCCGTGTCCTGGAAAATGCTTCGCCGTGGTCAGAACGCGATACTTCGGATTCCCCGCTGCCCCTTGCAAGAAAGCCACTACGTACGACGAGACCTGCGCCGGGTCTTCGCTGTACGACCGAATGTTGATAATCGGGTTATCCGGATTACTATTCACGTCAGCGTCCGGGAAGAAGACCCAATTGACGCCGATGGCGCGAGCCTCGCGCGCGGTGACCTCGCCTTCAAAACGCGCCGCCCCAGGATCGCCCGCTGCAGCAAAGGCCATAGCATGCGGAAACACGGTCGTATCCTTGAACCGCATGGACGCCCCGCGTTCCAGATCGCCGCCCACCACCAGAGGTATCCGGGCAAGCTTCTGCAGCTTATTGATCATGGTGGCCGCTTCCACCGGATCGGCGCGCTGCACCAAGTGGCCTTGCATGATATTCACCAGGATCAGGCCGCCCACGTGTTGCGTCCGCACCAAGCCAGCCAAATCGCGCCAGGGTTTGGAATTGCTCTTAAGCGTCTGCCCGGGGAAGGGCACTACAACCAATTGGGCCACGGCATCGCGCAGCGTCAGCTTTCGCCACGCAGCCGGAATTCCCACATCGGCCAGGTTGGTGGCTGCCGGTTCCGCAATCTTCTTTTTTCGCGGGAAGTGCCGGGCCGCTGGAGCATCCGAGACGAACAGACTCACGGTTGCTGCCGCTAACAGCAGTCCGCGCTTCCAACCGGTGGAAATCACTTATCCCGATCTTGCCACATGACTCGCAGCATTTTTCGCCATCGTCTTCCCCGGCTGCGCTTCCGACGCTGCAGGCTTGCGCACCGTCCGCCTCGCTAGCAGCTGACGGATCGCTCGCACGAGGTGCTCCTGCTCATTATTGGACTTGGCCAGCACCGCATCGGCTCCGCTGCTTTCCTCTGTCAGCCCTAGGCACACGGCCCATGCCGACAGCAAAATCAATCGCGGGCATGGCTCCTTTTCACGCAGGCGCGCGATCAGCTCCAGCCCGCTCATTTGCGTCATCTTGAGATCCGTGACTACAAGATCGAATTGGCTTTCCTTGCAAATTTTCAGAGCCTCCTCGCCGCATAAAACGCTCTCCACCAGGAAACCCTGCTCCTCCAGCACGGATTTGCGCGCCACGTTTCCAAAGTGATTGTCGTCGACCAGCAGGATGCGCGACGGAGCGCTGGATACTTTACGGGAGGAACTCATCAGGACGGATGCGAGAGTAACAATCCGGTTGCAAACGTGTCAACGGGCGGCTATCGCACTCAAAACTGACGAGATCTAGTTCTTGACTTTGTAACGCAATATTTGCAGCAGCCGGTGCCTGGGCGAGAACCTTACTCCACCGAGCGTGGCGCCGTGTACCCCGCCTTCGCCACGATCTGGTACTTAATCGGCTTGCCCTTCTCATCCGTGATTTTGAACGGCTCGCCTTGCGGATTCACCAGTTCCACTTTGATCTTGCGGAACTTGCCATCCTTGGCCGCATTGGAGGGCGAATACCCGATGGAATACTGGTTTCGCAACGATTGCTGAATGGATTGGAAGATGCTCGGAAACTCGCCATAAAAGCGCGGGAAAAAGCTCATCCCACCCGTCTCCTTGGCGAACGTCTTCATCTCGTTATCGGCCTGCAAAAATGTCATCTCCTGAATGGAGCCCATGCCGCGGCCTTCCGCCTGAATCCGCAGAGCCTGCAGCAAACCGATCGCATAAATCGGGATCGCGTCCTCCTGGATCGCTTTGCGCGCTTTATCGAACGTCAGCTTGCTGAACGTGTCCACGCCAGAAGATAAAAGCACGATCGCCTTACGTCCTTCGATCTCTTTCATGCGCTCTTCGGTGTCCACGAGTGCGTCGAATAGATTTGCCTCGGAAAAACCGGCGATGCGCAACCGGCTTAGTGCCTGCTGGGTCTTCATCCGGTCTTGACTAAAGTCGCTCAGGATCTCCGGCCGCATGTCATACGCGATTACCGCAACGTAATCGTCCTTCTTTAGGGTCTCGACAAAGCCATATGCCGCCGTCAGTGTCTGGTACCAGGCCGAACTGCCGTACCACTGATATTTATTACTGAACTCGATCAGCAGACACACTGTCATGGGCGCTTCGCCCATATTGAAAGACTTCACCTGCTGCGGAACATTGTCCTCCATAATGCGGAAGTTGCCTTTTGGAATGTTCGGGATGAAATGGCCTCGGTTATCGAGCACGGACACATCTACCGTGACCAGGTTCGTGTTCACGGTGAAGTTGGCCGAGGCCTCTTCTTCAGGCGTCCGGTTCTTGGGACTCAACTTCGAAGGAATCGGCGCTTCGTCCGGGTTGGTCGGATTGGAATTTGAGTTCGGGCGGCGCGGCTTGGCGACGGTGTCGCTGCCCTCGTGGATGGGGCCGTCTTGCCCACGCGCAGGAACCGGCGCAACTAGCGCGGCAGCCATGGAGAGCAAAGCCAGGGAGACTACAGGAAGAAGAGTTGTGGGGCGCATGGAGGTAACGTCAAGCTCAATTCGAGAACACTTGCTCGACCATGATGATATCTGGTCGGCTGGCGTCCCGGTACTATCCGAGAGCCAATACCAATTTGGACGAATCCGCGCTGAGTTCCGGTTACAGCCATTTGTTGCTGTGGATTGTGCACGACTGTATGTGCGCGGGAAGGCTAATGAACCCAGGGTTCCCGCTTTGAATCCTGTTTCCGCATGTACACTTCGAACTTTCGCTTTGCGCGTCCGAGTTTCCACTTCTCGTACCGGCCATGCAGGGAGGCAGCGTCTATTTGCATCATCGGCCCGCGCAGGTAGAGGAAACCCACCAGCAGACCGCCCAAATGTGCAACGTTGCTGATTCCGCTATTGCCGCCACTCAGACTGAAAAACAAAGCCAGTCCGCCCAGAATCATTACCAGATACTTGGCCTTGATCGGGAATACCAGGAAGAACATCGTAGTGTCCGGGAACAGCAGTCCGAATGCCAGTAAAAGGCCGTAGATTGCGCCGCTTGCTCCGATGGTCGCCACATCGCCCTGCCCGAAGAGCAGCGCCGTGATTATTACGCAGATCCCCGCGCCGATGCCGCAGATAAAATAAAACTTGAGGAATCGCCGGGTGCCCCACGTCATCTCGAGCGCCGCGCCTATCATCCACAACGCCAGCATGTTGAACAAAATGTGCAGCGGATCGGTCGTACTATGCAGAAACATGTACGTGACCAGCTGCCAGATCATCCCGTGCCGCACCACCAGGTTCGGGGTCAGCTTGAGGAATAGAAACAGGCCGCCGACATCCAGCCGTTCCATGACGAAATTCAGAATGAAAATGGCTACGTTGGCGATCAGCAGCCAGCGTACTCCGGGCGGAAGTGACGAACCGAAACTCCTGCCGGACCGATACCGCTTGCTATACGCCATCTAAGGGGAGCCCTGCTCTAGAATATCATCGCGTCCCCGCCCGCCTACTAATACAAAAGCCTTCATCCCAGAAGGAATGAAGGCTTGGAATGCTCCTCTTTAACCGCGCTGTCGATCAAGGCAGCGTGTAGCGAAGGTTGATGAAGCCGATGTGCGTCAGAGCGTTAGTCGGGCCCGAAGACGGCGTTGACCAGGGATTCCGCGTCAGGTAAGAGTACTGGAAGGCCAGCATCAGCGCGCCATACTGCGGACTCTTCCAGAAGTTGTTCTGGATGCCGAAGGTCGCCTCCTGTATGGTTCGGTTGTTGCTCGCCGAACTTCCCGCAAAACCGTAGCCGATCGGCGTTTTGTTGTCCAGATCCACCGCGCTGTTCTTGCCGATGTACGTGCCGCCGTAGTAGCCGTAAACCAGAGTCTTCGGCGTGAACTGGTATTCGATGCCGTCTACCGTCGAAGCCGAGTGCACAAGCGAGATCGAGCCGTCCGCGCGCAGAATCAAATCCGGAGTCGCTGTGTTGCCGATGTAACGGCCAGCGCCGGTGCTCACAAAGTTGTTCGACAGAATACGGAACCCCTTCGCCAGTTCGAAATTGAAGTTCACAGCGCCGCCGCCACCTACTTTGGTGAAACGCGTATCGGCACCGGGACCCGAGGTCGCCGAGTTGAACGTCTTGAACGTGCTCAACACACCCGCGATTTCCAAATGTGCGGCGTGACCCGGCCGCCCACCATCGAATGCAATTTTGCTAATCACGTCCGGAAAGAGGTTCGGCACGCTCGCGCTATTGGTATTGTTGTCAACCTGATTGGTCAATCCGGTCAGGGTCTTCGGGAGCAACACTCCGCTTCCGATGTACTGCTGCGGATTTTCCAAAGCCACGGCCCAATGGAAGCTGTTGCTCGGATTCCAGGTAAACCGCACGCCCGTTTGACGCGCCCAAATGAGGCCGCTTTGGTAATTCGTGTCGATATCTTGCGAGTAGAAGATGTCCGCGGGAAGCACGCCGATGTTCTTTCGGCCCGGCGTCATCAACGACCACGTCTGCCCTCCAGTGAACTCGAATGCGCCCTTGCTGACATTCACAAAGTACAGGCGCAAGCGCAACGTGTCGCTGTTGCTGGTCACGAATAGGTTAGTTGGCGCGTTGCCCAGAAAGTCCGTCTCCAGGTAGCCCAGAACCTTGTAGTCGCCAACATTGGAATCCACCCGCAATCCGATCCGAGAGTTCTGCATGCTGAAACGCTCTTCCGATAGACCACCGGAGGCTGTGTTGCTGAAGGGAATGCCGCCGAAGCTCGTCCCCAGGCCGTTTCCAGTGGTCGTCGATCGAAATACGCTAATGAAGTCGACAAATCCGAGCGGGGTAAACGTAGCGCCGCCGATGTGAATCCCGAGCGGCGATTCGCCCCTGCCCGGCTGCTGCTGCGTCTGGGTGCTCAATGTCGTAGCTGGATTGATGGAAGGCGCCACGATCGCAGGCATCGGGACCATGCCCGTCGTGCTCGCTACTTCGCCCAGCGAGACTGCTGGGTTCACTCGACGCGACTGCGCGCTCTCAATCTGTCCGGCCGCCTTATCGATGGCTTCCTGCTGTTTCTGCATCGCCGCGCGTAACTGCTCGAGCTGACGTTGTTGCGCGGAAAGCTGCTCTTTCAGCTTGGCGATCTCATCCGTTGTGGTATCCGTTCCACTATTCGAATCGGGGGCCGCAACCGTTGCGACCGGCTGCTGCGCGTTGAGCGACAGTGAAATCAGCAGTCCGGGAACGACAACTTGCATCCACCGGTTTCTTAAACTTGCAATCATTCAAACTCCTTTATTTTTTCGTAAGAACCGAAACCTGTGTAATCAATCGAAAAGCAGGCGGTTATCCAGCCAGCGCTATGGGACACAATTCCCCCGTTCGACGGTTCGGCAACTCCCGAAGGATAGCCAGTGACTGTTAGTAATTGATGAATATCTGGTTAACGCTGCGGTCACATGCTTTGCCGCGTCCAACCGGGTGATAAGATGGCGTGCCGATGCCCACAAGTTCCGAAGCCCCGAAACCCCAGGAGGAGTGGGATCGGATCGCCTGTAGCCCGGACTTCCGCAATCTGCTCCGCGCGAAAGTGCGCTACATTCTTCCCGCGACCTGCTTTTTCCTGATCTACTACTTCCTGCTTCCCATTCTGGTCGGATACGCGCCGCATATGATGAGCACGCCGATTCTGGGGCCGCTTAATGGAGCCTATCTGTTCGCCCTTTCGCAGTTCTTTATGTCCTGGATCGTGATGCTCCTCTACATGCGTGCCGCCGCCCGTTTCGACCGCCAAGCGGCCAAGATCGTCGCCCAGGCAGTCGACGCTCCACCGGACGCGGGCTAAGAAGGCGATAACTAATGTCCACGCCGCTGCTCATGTTTCTTGGGTTCATCGCGCTTACGCTGGTGATCACTTGGTGGGCGTCGCGCCGGAGCGCCGGGGCGAGCGCATACTTCGCCGCCGGCCGCCGCATTACTGGCTGGCAGAACGGCATAGCCGTCGCCGGGGACTACATGAGCGCCGCGTCATTTCTGGGCATCGCCGGCATCATTGCCTACCAGGGTTACGACGGCTTTATGTATTCCGTGGGCTTTCTGGTCGCGTACCTGACGGTGCTCCTGATTGTCGCCGAACCTCTGCGCAATACAGGTAAGTTCACCATGGCGGACGTACTGGCCTACCGCCTCCATCCCCGTCCCGTGCGCGCGATGGCCTCACTCAGTACGCTTACCGTAAGCACGTTCTATATGATCGCCCAAATGGTGGGAGCGGGAACGCTCGTGAGCATCCTGCTAAAAGATTCGGGAATTGGCTATGCGGGCGCAGTCACCGGCGTCGGATTGCTGATGATCGTGTATGTGGTTTTCGGAGGAATGCTCGCCACCACATGGGTGCAAATCGTGAAAGCCGTCCTGCTGATGGCCGGCACTATCGTGCTCAGCATCATGGTCATGGCGCAATTCGGCTATAGCTTCGGCGCTTTCTTCGATGCCGTCACGCACGTGAAGGCGGGCCCGAAACTCGTCAACTTTTTGACTCCCGGATTGCGTTACAAACCGCCGTACGGCGCGCTCGACCTGATCTCGCTTGGCTTGGCTCTCATCTTGGGAACCGCCGGGCTGCCGCATATCCTGGTCCGCTTCTACACAGTGCCCGATGCTAAGACTGCTCGCATCAGCGTCGCCTGGGCCATGGGTATCATCGGTGTCTTCTACATCCTCACCACGTTCTTGGGGTTTGGCGCCGCCACCATCCTCGGTCGGGACTTCATCGAAACGCACGGGAAAATCAATATGAGCGCGCCCCTGCTAGCTGGCCGCCTTGGCGGAGATATTTTCTTCGCCTTCATTTCGGCCATCGCGTTTGCCACCATCCTCGCCGTCGTGGCGGGCTTGACAATCAGCGCCTCAACTTCGTTCGCCCACGATTTCTGGACCAATGTGATCCATAACGGCGTCGAACGTAAGCCCGGCGAGGAAGTCCTGGTCGCCCGGCTCACCGCCTTCGCCGTCGGTTTCGCCTCCATCGCGATCGCCATTTTGCTCGGCCCCACTTTCAACGTCGCGTTCCTGGTTGGGCTGGCCTTCGCCGTTGCTGCTTCCGCCAATCTTCCGGTGATCGTGCTTACGCTTTTCTGGAAAAGGTTCAATACGGTGGGTGCGGTGACCGGCCTCGGCGCTGGCCTTATTTCCTCGCTTGCCCTGATCGTTATTAGCCCGAGCATAATGGGCGTCGATGGTAAACATATGATCCACGGCGTCCCGCTATTCCCGTTGGAAAATCCTGGGATCGTGAGCATTCCGATCGGGTTTCTAGGTGCCTGGCTCGGATCGCTAACCACCCGCGAGCCGGCGGCCGAGGCACGTTTCAATGAGCTGCTGGTCCGCGCCAACACTGGCCTCGGAGCCGAAAAAGCAGCGGCTCGCTAGCTCTTCAATTCCGCGTCCGGCAGCACTGTCTCCTCATCCGCCATTACCGGAACTCCGCCCACCGTCTCCGGTCCTTGCAGGTAACGATTCAACCGCAGCCCCGCCAGCCCGAAGGCAATCGTCAGCGCAAGCCAAACTTGCCAGTGCGACAGAATTCCTTCACTGATGACGAAGCTTTCCGTCCATCCTAAATCCGAGGTCAGCCGCCACAACGCCAGCATGAGGCATGAAACCCACGCCAGGGTCAGCAAGCCGCTCAACCCGGAAGCGAACGGGGCGGGTGCGCCAGCCAGACGTGTCTCCCCAGCCATGCGGCGGTAGCGAATTTTCACCTGCATACGGACGCGCTTCAAGCCCCTTGCGATGAACTCTAATTTAGCAGTTCCGCCGCGCAATGTCCCACGGCGATTGCGATACAGTGGTGCTGGAAAATTTTACTTCAGATGCAGAAAATTCGAACCGCTATTTTTGGCACCGGTTTTATGGGTAAGGTGCATACCGAAGGCGTCCGCCGTTTGGGCAACGTCGAAGTGGCCGCAATAGCCGCGTCCAGCCAGGAAAAGGCCCGCGCTTTTGCCGACCAACTTGGCGTGGAACAGGCCACCGGAGACTTCCACACGATCCTGGCCGACCCGTCCATCCAAGCCGTCCACGTCTGTACGCCCAACGTGCTTCATTTCCCCATGGCTCAGGCCGCTCTCGAGGCTGGCAAACACGTCATTTGTGAAAAGCCCCTCGCCACTTCTGTCGCCGAGGCTCAAACCCTGGTCGACCTCGCCAAGCGCAAGAACCTCGCCAACTGCACCTTTCACAACCTGCGCTATTACCCGCTTGTCCAAAACATTCGCCGACTGCGCGAAGCCGGCGAATTCGGCGAGATCTACGCCGTTCAAGGCACATACTCGCAGGATTGGCTGCTCTACGACACCGACTGGAATTGGCGCATCGATCCCTCTTCCAACGGAAAATCCCGCGCCTTTGCCGACATCGGCACGCATTGGTGCGACATGATCGAACACGTCACCGGCCAGCGCATCACCGAACTCTGTGCCGACCTCCAGACGTTTCACAAAACCCGCAAGCAGCCCAAAGGCTCCGTGGAAACCTTCTCCGGCAAGACTTTGCAGCCCGGCGATTACACCGAGTTCCCCATCGACACCGAGGACTTCGCCGCCGTCCTGGTCCGCTTGGGCGAGCGCACCCGGGGCGCATTTACCGTCAGCCAGGTTTCCGCGGGCCGCAAGAATCGCCTGTACATCGAAATCTATGGCTCCAAAGGCTCCGCCGCCTGGGATCAGGAAAGGCCCGACGAGCTTTGGCTCGGCCATCGCAATGAGCCCAATCGCGTGGTCATCAAGGACGCGTCACTCATGGCTGAACCCGCCCGCTCCTACGCCGATCTTCCCGGCGGGCATAGCGAAGGTTATGACGACACTTTCAAACAGGTGTTCCGCCGTTTCTATCGCACAGTAGCCGATCGCGCCGCAGCCATCGAATACCCGCAATTTGCCGACGGGCTGCGCCAGTTGCAGATTCTAGATACCGTGCTTGCCAGTTCCGCGGCCCACGCCTGGGCGAAGCTGCTATAATCACTCTTGTTATGGCAATTCCCAACGTCAAGCGCTTCCGCATCAGCAGTCCCGATGGAACTATGAGCGCTACGCTCATGGCCGTCCTTCCCAAGGGTGCCGATCCCGACGCCTACATTACTGACGCTTCGTCCCGCTATGACTGGAAGGCCCACAAAGATCAAATGGCCGCCCAGTATAAGGTCCGCGTCGGACAGCAGAAGCAGAAAAAAGCGAAATAGCTTTTTTCCCGCCAGATTTTGTTTCATCTCCAATTTCTTCGACGTGCCTGGTTTCCGCCAGGCACGTTTTCTTTTACATGTACATCCCACCGTTGACGCTCAACACCTGCCCGGTAATGTAACCGGCTTCTTCACTGCAAAGGAACTTCACAGCAGCCGCGACTTCCCCCGCCGACCCAAGCCTTCGCAGTGGAATCGATTGCAGAATCTTTCCCTTCAGTTCCTCCGGCAGCACCGCCGTCATATCCGTCTCGATGAACCCCGGCGCAACCGCGTTCACCGTAATATTCCGGGCCGCCATCTCCTGTGCGAGCGACTTAGTCAAACCAATCAATCCTGCCTTCGACGCCACATAATTAGCTTGCCCCGCGTTTCCGGACAACCCCACGACCGACGAAATATTCACCACGCGGCCCCAGCGGCCTTTCATCATCGAGGGCAACACTTGCTGCGTGGTCAGGAATGCGCCATACAGATTGGTTCCAATCACCGCATCCCAATCGTCTTTCTTCATCCGCACCGCGAGTCCATCGCGCGTGATCGCCGCGTTGTTGACAAGCACGTCGATACTTCCAAACGCTTTCGCCTTCTGAAAGGCCGCTATCACCGACTCCGGGCTGCTCAGATCCATCTCGACAACGAACGCTTCGGTGCCTAACGCCTGCACCGCCGCTGCGACCTGCTCCAACTTCTCCCGATTCCGAGCCGCCAAAATCACGCGCATGCCGCTTCCCGCCAGAGCCAGCGCGCACGCCTCCCCGATCCCGCGGCTTGCGCCCGTAACAAAAGCAGTTCGATTCGGCATGAGAGACCATCATAGTAAACGGGCATGGCTTACACCGACATCCGCGGCTTCATACAAGCGCTCGAAAAACACAAGCAGTTGCGGCGCATCTCCGTGCCGATCGATCCCGTCCTTGAAATTACCGAATTCGCCGATCGCGCAGTCAAAACCGGCGGCCCCGCGCTCCTGTTTGAAAAGCCCAAAAGCAGTTCAATCCCCGTCCTCATCAACGCCTTTGCCAGCGACGAGCGCATGCGCATCGCGCTCGAAGTAGACTCGCTCGATACCATCGCCGCCCGCATCGTCGACTTCCTTGAAATGAAAGTCCCGCAAAACATGCTGGGCAAGTTGAAGATGTTACCTAAATTGGCCGAGGTCGGCAGCTTCTTCCCCAAAATTGTCAACCACGGCCCCTGCCAGGAGGTCGTCAAGACCGACGGTTTCTCCCTCGCCGATTACCCCATCCTCCAATGCTGGCCCGGCGATGGCGGCCGCTTCATCACCCTGCCCCTCGTCTTCTCCCGTAACCCGCTCACCGGCAAGCGTAACTGCGGCATGTATCGCATGCATGTCTACGACGAGCGAACCACCGGCATGCACTGGCAGACCCACAAACAGGGTGCCGATCACTACCGCACGCTCCAGGCACAAGGTCAGGACGTGAAGATGCCCGTCGCTGTCGCCCTCGGGGGCGATCCGGCTACGATGTTTTCCTCCATCCTGCCGCTTCCTCCCGAAATTGACGAGATGATGATCGCCGGATTCCTCCGCTCCAGCCCCGTCGAAATGGTCAAGTGCAAGACCCAGGACTTGGAGGTTCCGGCTCACGCCGAAATCATTCTCGAGGGTTACGTCAACCTCGGCGAACTTCGCACGGAAGGCCCCTTTGGCGATCACACCGGCTTCTACTCGCTCGAAGATGAGTACCCCGTCTTTCACCTCACATGCATTACGCAGCGGAAGGACGCGATCTATCCGGCAACCATCGTGGGCCCGCCGCCCATGGAAGATTACTGGATGGGCAAGGCCATCGAACGCATATTTCTGCCGCTCATGCGCCTGCAATTACCCGAGGTGCGCGATATCTGCATGCCCGCCGAGGGCGTGTTCCACAACCTGATCCTGGTCTCCATTCGTAAGTCCTATCCAGGTCACGCCCGTAAGGTCATGAGCGCGATATGGGGCCTCGGCCAGGCGATGTTTAGCAAATGCATTGTTGTTGTTGACTTTGATGTTGACGTCCAGAACGTCTCCGAAGTGGCTTGGAAAGCCCTCAACAACATCGACCCCGAGCGCGATATCCAATTCACTCTCGGCCCGGTCGATTCGCTCGACCACGCCAGCCGCCTCCTGAACTTCGGTTCGAAAATGGGCGTTGACGCCACCACTAAGTGGCCCGGAGAAGGTTTCACCCGCCGCTGGCCCGGTGTGATCAAAATGTCCGATACCGTGAAAGCCAGCGTCGACCGGCTCTGGCGCGAGGCCCGCATGTGATTCCCGTTGCGGATTTGTTAAACTGAGGTCTCCCGCCATGGTGGGCGTAGCTCAGTTGGTAGAGCACCGGATTGTGGTTCCGGACGTCGCGGGTTCAATCCCCGCCGCCCACCCCAAACTGAATCGTGCCTCAGACTCGCCATTCCGTCTGCGCCCTGGACTGCCCCGATACTTGTTCGCTCCTAATTAATGTCGATGACGCCGGTCTGGGGTCGAAGCTCCGCGGCGATCCGGCCCACCCCATTACTCGTGGTTTCCTCTGCGGTAAAGTCGCCCGCTACTTGGACCGGCAGTATTCCCCCGATCGCCTGCTATATCCGCAACGGCGCGTCGGCGCGAAAGGGGAAGGCCGATTTGCCCGCATTACCTGGGACGAGGCACTCGACGAAATTGCCGATACTCTGACCCGCATAGCCGCCGCACATGGCCCCGAATCCATCCTGCCTTATAGTTATGCGGGATCGATGGGCATGCTCGCCGCCAACGGCATGGATCGCCGCTTCTTCCATCGCTTGGGCGCGTCCCGCCTCGATCGCACTATTTGTTCCAGCGCCGGTAGCGCGGGCATTCAGGCCGCGCTCGGCGTTCGCTACGGCACCGAACCCGAACAGTTCGCCCATTCGCGCCTCATCCTTGCCTGGGGCGCGAATATCCTCGCCACCAACGTCCACCTCTGGCCTTTCATCGTCGAAGCTCGCCGCCGCGGCGCCCGCTTCTACACCATTGATCCGGTCCGCCAGAAAGTCGGGACCCTCGCCGACCGCCATTACTCCATCCAGCCGGGTAGCGACGCCGCCCTCGCGCTCGGCCTAATGCACGTCATCATTGGCGAGCATCTCTACGACGCCGATTACGTCCAGAATTTCACCTCCGGCTTCGAGCAACTCGCGCGCAAGGTCGAAGAGTATGCGCCCGATCGCGTCTCCGACTGGACCGGCATTCCCGCCGAGAATATCGTCGCTCTGGCGCGCGAATACGCCACCACGCGTCCTGCCGTCATCCGCGCCAATTACGGTCTGCAGCGTTCCGAACGCGGAGGCATGGCGATGCGCCTAATCAGCCTTCTGCCCGCCCTCACTGGTTCCTGGCGCGAGGTCGGCGGCGGCCTCCAGCTATCTACTTCCGGCGGCTTCCGCTTTGATCTGCCTGCGTTGCAAATGCCCGAGCTCCAGCAAATTGCGCTTGGCCGCCCCGCCCGCCTGGTCAACATGAGCGAACTCGGCCACGCCCTCACCGCCCTTGCCGATCCCCCGGTCAAAGCTACTTTTGTCTACTGCTCCAATCCCGCCGCCATCGCGCCCGACCAGAACACCGTCCTCCGCGGCCTCGCGCGTCCCGACCTTTTCACCGTTGTTTCTGAGCAGTTCCAAACCGATACCGCTGACTACGCCGATATCCTGCTCCCTTCCACCACCTTCCTCGAGCACACCGACCTCTACCTCGCCTACGGCCACTACTACGTCCAACTTGCCCGCCCCGCGCTCCCGGCGCCCGGCGAATGCCGCTCCAACGTCGATCTGTTCCGCGCTCTGGCGCACCGCATGGGCTTCGCCGAACCCTGCTTCGACGAATCCGAAGACGATATGATTCGCTCCACGCTCGCCTCCGGTCACCCCTTCCTTGCCGGCATCACCCTGGAGCGTCTCGAACAGGAACGCTTCATTCGCCTCAATGTCTCGCCCGCTGACGAGCCGTTCCTGCCCTTCGCCCACGGCAACTTCGGAACACCATCCGGCCGCTGCGAGTTCCATCCCGAAACCATC
This sequence comes from Bryobacterales bacterium, assembly GCA_963752695.1. Lineage (GTDB taxonomy): Bacteria > Acidobacteriota > Terriglobia > Bryobacterales > Bryobacteraceae > Bog-113. Next base: position 49,373 of record CAVVZB010000004.1, on the reverse strand, counting down.
CACTACGAGCCGCCGATCGAGTCCCGCCTTGGCGATCCCGGCCTGCGCGCTCGCTTCCCGCTCGAACTGATCTCCCCCAAGAATCACGACAGCATGAACTCCACCTTCGGAGAACGCGACGACACCGACCGCCAGACCGCCATCGCTACCTTACATCCCGATGACGCCGCCCGCCGACAGATCTCCGATGGCGATTCCATCCGCGTCTTCAACGAGCGTGGAAGCTGTCTGCTCCATGCTTCCGTTTCCCTTGCCGTCACCCCGGGCGTGGTCAGTGTGCCCTCCACCCGTTGGGCCCGCCGCGCCCCGGACTGCCGCAACGTCAACGCCTTGGCCAGCCAGCGCCTTACTGACATGGGCGGCGGACCAACGTTCTATAGTTGTTTGGTTGAGGTCGAAAAAATTGGTGATTAACAAACGCCGGGCACTCTGCATCTCGCTCGCCGCAATCGCACTCTCCTTGTGGGCTTGCCGGAGCCATAAATCCGTCAGCGAGGTCGACGAGCCCGGCGACATGGTGAGCACCCTCCCCATGTACGACCCGCATGCCGGTAAGCAACTCGTCTCCGGCTTCTACGATTTGGAAAACGGCGCCTGGCGATGGACCGCGCCGAAGTTCTCCGTCGATCTGCTGCCCCCGGCCCAAGCCGCCACCAAAGGCGCGAAACTCACTCTGCGCCTGGTTCTAACCGACCAGGAAATCCAACAGCTCAACAACCTCACCGTCTCCGCCAAGGTGGGCGACACCACCCTACCGCCCGAAACTTACAACAAGTCCGGCTCGTATACTTACACCCGCGATGTCCCCGCCGCCGCTCTGGCCACTAACTCGGTCCACATCGATTTCTGGCTCGATAAGTCGCTTCCACCAGTTGGCAACGACCGCCGGCAGCTCGGTATCGTGGTGTCTCAGGTCGGCCTCGAAGCTAAGTAACCGCGCCGTCTCCGCGATGTCTTTTGCCCAACGACTATTGCGGGTGCTCCTCCTCACGGGACTAACCGCGGTCATCGCCGGGCTTTCCTACCGCTTCTTCTTCCCCGGATATTTCCATCCTCTCGCCATCTATCACGAAGACCACTTCGTCTACGTCGGCATGGCGGCCCGAGGCTTCGGCCTGCTCCCATACCTCCAGCAATACCCGCGGCCCATCGCACACATCCTGCTCGACCTCTGCGGCCGCCTCGGGATGTACTACGTGCTCGCGCCCGTGTTCGCTGCTTCCTTCCTCAACACCGCGCTCGTAATTACCTTTCTCGAACGACTCTTCCAGCGCTCAATCCCACTTCCGTTCATCGCTCTCTTCATCGCGCTCGCTTACGCCAACCCGCGCTTCTACCTGCAGCTGAAGGCCGATCCTTTCGCCGTCTTCGCTCTCACTTTCCTGCTGCTCACCCTTCACGCCTGGCACAGCTTCGCCGACAGTGGAAACCGGGCGTTCTATCTCGGTACAGCCGGACTGATCACTCTCCTCGCGTTCACGAAAGAAAGCTACTTCGCGCCGCTCGCGTTTTTCCTCTTCCTAAGTCTCTTCATCTACCCACGCCGAAAACTGGCTACCGCCGGCATACTCGTCTACAGCTTGGCGATCATGGCCGCCGCGATCCACTGGAATTCAACGAAATGGATTCTCCTCGGCTCAAAACTAGACCGAGCCAGCCCTTACTACGCCGATCTCTCCCCGGCTTCCATCGTTCACGGGCTGTATATCCTGAGTTCTGCGATCTTCTACCCGGCATTGGTCATCGCTCTATCCGCGATCCTCATCCTCGCTCTCTGGCGATCGCTTCCGGTCCTATGTGCCAGCCTCGGCGCGCTCGCGTTTGCCATCCTCTCCTGGTTACCGAACGCCACGCTCCCGAATCACCTCGAGTTGCAATACTCCTGCCTAGGCATCCTCTTCGTTCTCGCTCCGTTCCTGCTCTGCTCCTACTTGCTCCCACCTCGCCCGGTCTGGAGCATCGTTGCCGCGCTTGGGGGCGTTCTGATATACGGACTCACGCTCCTCGCGTATTCCAAACCCTTTCCTCTCGATGCCTCCTGGGCGGCGCAACAGGAATGGAAAACACGTAACCTGCTGCCCGCTCTCGAACGTATGCGCGCGCTCTCCGCGCCGCTCCAAGCATCTCTGGTCACCGGAATCGACGGCCCCTACAACCCGTTCCGCGTTCCTGATTTCGTCGAGGGTTACCTCGGTCCAGCGCGTTCTTGGACAGTCGTGGTCCCGGAATCTGCTCCTGAGCGGGCTTCCATCAACCTGCGGTTGATCCACGCGTCCAACCCCGCGCGCCTGCAGCCGGTCGCCCGCTGGTTCCGCTTCAATATGGAGGAGCATCTGGTACACATCGTCGACTGCCCTTCGCCCGCGCAAATCGCGCCCGAACTCTCCGCCCCCGAACTGGCCGCCGCCGTCGACCTCGCCAAGTCATCCCCCGCCATGGGCGCACTCTCCTTCACCGCGTCCCCCGAGAGTATCGCCCCAAACTCCCCGCCCACCCGCGCCACATTGCGCTGGTCCGCGCCCGTGCGCCATGTCGAAGTCCGCCTTGGTTCACCCACCGGGAAACTCTTCGCAGCCGGAGGTCCCACCGGCGAGGCCCAAAGCGGCGACTGGCTAGCCCCCGGAATGCAGTTTTTTCTTTTAGATGCCGACACCGCCCAGCCCCTCGCACATCTCCAAATCCAGTCCTCCCTACCCCCCGCAGGATCTAGCCCTTAACTTCTATAATCAGAGTGCCTTTTGCAGTCGCCGTCGCAATCCTCCAACGGTCCCCGGAGGCAGGGGTGGCGCCCCAGAGATCAATCGTTTTACGTACGAGACACGATTCCCTTAAAAACGCCTTGACGCCCCACCCCATCCATGCCAAACTAAGTCCCTGTGCCGGGAGTTCGCTCCCGGTGGTTCGACGGGCGCTGCTCCCTCCCGCCAAACCTGCTTCTTCGCTCCACCAAGAGGCTTGTTACTAAAAGCACCCTCGGATTGCAGAGTTCTACCTCTAATGGTCGATTCCGTTTCATCCGATAACTTCCAGCCTGCACAATTCGGCTGAAAATTTTGATATTGTTTCAGAGCTCTCTACACTAGAGCACTTTGGCATCGCTATTGCTTAGTGCTAGTGCCAACGGATGGTTTTCCGCCCCTAGTGCTTAGATATTAGTCCCCGAGCCTCAAATTTGCTCAGCGTGGGCTGCGAAGGTTTTGAAACTTTTTTCGGTTTGTACCGTCTTAATGATTTCGTGAAGTATTTGATAGGAGATAGTTTGAAATGACCCAAGCTGAATTGGATAAGTTTAAGAAAATCCTGGAGGCGCGCCAGGCCGAGCTTGGCGGTGCCCTCCGCAATCGCGAAGATATCGCAATTGAAAAAACCCCTGACGCTCTCGACGAAGTGCAACTCGCCGGAGAACGTGAACTCGCCATCCGCAACCTCGATCGTGAATCGAACCTGTTGCGCCAAGTTCGCGGCGCGCTCGCCCGCATCGCTGATGGAAGCTTTGGAACCTGCCTGCACTGCGACGAAGAGATCAGCATGAAACGTCTCAACGCCGTTCCGCAGACCTCGTTCTGCATCAAGTGCCAGGAAGCGGCTGACCGCCATGAATTCGAAGAGCAGGACGACATGATGCGTGACTTGCTGCCCCACGCTGCCTAAATCCTTTCCCGCAATTCGAAAAAGGCGCATGACTCTCATGCGCCTTTTTCACGTCTACGCCACACCGATCCAGGAAATCATCCGGCCGGCCTTTTCCCCTTCATTCCTAAAGGAAAAGTACTCGCCATTCCGGCACTTTGTGCAAATCCCCGCCAGAGCCGTTTGCCACTCCGGAACTCCCGCAGCTAGCAATTGCTTCAGATTTATCCCCGCCAGATCCAGATGTTCTTTAGCTTCGGTGAACGCAAAATCCCTGTTCCACGGGGTGAATTGCCGTGCCACCTCTGGACCCACCTCATAACAACAGCTTCCGATCGCCGGTCCGATTGCCGCAAAAATGTCCGCCGGATCGCTACCGTATTGGTCGTGCATCCGCCCGATCGTCAGCTTCACAATCTCGCGCACCGTGCCCCGCCAGCCCGCATGTATCGCCGCAACGACGCAACGGCTTTTATCCACTAACAGAATCGGGACACAATCGGCCGTCTTCACCCCCACGGCGAGTCCGCTCGACCCACTAATCAGCGCATCGGCTTCCCCGCGCAAACCCGCTTCCCCGCTCGCATCCAAAATTTCAGCCGAGTGAATCTGCTTCACCGTCGCCATCCCGATGTCCGGCAGCTTCGCCGCGCGACTCCCGAAGCCATGCCGCACCCACGGAAATTCCGCTAACAGTTCCGAGCGTAAATTCCCGTCGGCATCCATCCGGAATCCGCCCTGGACTTCGCTCCCGGGTCCCTCGCTCATATCACCGGGTTCTGAACCTGCGCAATCCGCACCTGATTCTTAAACTCGTCCAACATGCTTTCAGCCAGCACCACTTCCGTTGGCCGCTTCACCAGCGTTGTCATCTGGTCGATCTTGTCTTGCAGCTTCAACAGTCCGTAAAACAAATTCTCCGGCCGCGGCGGACACCCCGTGATATACACATCCACCGGCACGATTTTGTCCACGCCCTGCAGCACCGCGTAGGTATTGAACGGGCCGCCCACGCTGGAGCACGCGCCCATCGAAATCACCCACTTCGGTTCCGCCATCTGGTCGTACACCCGCTTGAGTACCGGCGCCATCTTCAGCGTCACCGTCCCGGCCACAATCATCAGATCGGCCTGCCGCGGACTCGGCCGGAAAACTTCAGCCCCGAAACGCGCCATATCGAAGCGCGATGTCGTCGATGCGATCATCTCGATCGCGCAGCACGCCAGCCCGAATTGCAGCGGCCACAGCGCCGACTTCCGGGCCCAATTGAATACGTAATCTACCGATGTCGTTATAAAATTGCTGTCAAATTGGTGTTGCAGGGACACTATTCAATCCTAGCCTGCCGCGCGTTACAGTATGGGAATGCCCGTCCCGCTTTCCCACATTGCCCACACGCGCTCCGGCGATAAAGGCGACACGGCAAATATCGGTGTCATCGCGTATCACGCAGCCGATTACCCCACGCTCGTCCGTGAAGTGACTGCCGAACGTGTGAAAGCGTGGTTCGGCGATCGCGTTAAGGGCCCGGTCGAGCGCTTCGAACTTCCGAATATCGGCGCGCTCAATTTTCTGCTCCACGAAGCTCTCGGCGGCGGCGGCACCGTTACCCTGCGCGTCGACGCCCAAGGCAAAACTTTCGGTGCCGCGCTTCTCGATTTACCCATTCATGTCGATTGAGCTCACGCGCAACGGCCGTCTGCTGCGTCTCACGCTAAACCGGCCGGAGAAGCGCAACGCCCTCGATCTCGCTACCTGCCGCGCCATCGCCACCGCCCTCGCTGAAGCTGGCGATGACGCCACCGTGGGAGCCATTCTCATAGCAAGTAACGGCCCCGCTTTCTGCGCGGGTATGGATCTTTCAGAAGCCGGCAATGTCGATCCGAATGCACTGGCCGAAGCTCATGACCGCCTATTTACCTTCCGCGAGTGGGTCAAAAAACCCGTCGTTGCTGCCGTTTCCGGTGCGGCTCTCGCGGGCGGTACTGGCTTGGTGGCTAACGCCCACATCGTGATCGCCGCCGACTCGGCGAGCTTCGGCCTTACTGAAGTTCGCATCGGCCTCTGGCCAGTGCTAATTTTCCCCGCCATGGTGGCCGCCCTTGGTGAACGGCGCGCCATCGAACTGGCGCTCACCGGCCGCGTATTCAGCGCCCCTGACGCGCTCCGCTATGGCCTGGCTACCGAAGTTATCGCTCCCCATCTGCTCGATGCCCGCGCCGCAGAGCTCGCGTCATCCCTGGCTGGCGCAAGCGCCAGCGCCGTCCAGTCGGGCCTCGCCTACGCGCGCGAGATTCGCGGCAAATCCACCGCCAGCGCTCTCGAATACGGTCGCCTCGTCCGGACCCAAATGATGCAAGATCCCGACTTCCTCGAAGGCGCCCGCGCATTCCGCGAAAAACGCCCGCCAGCCTGGCCCTCCGTCCGCCTTACCTGACTCCGCTTCCGTTATTCGCCGGTTCCATCCGGTAATCGCCATACCAGCGCGGCAGTCGGATCGTAAAGATCGACCCCTCGCCCGGCGCGCTCGTCAGCGTAATATCGCCCCCCAACAAACGGCAGTACCGGCGGCTCAGCGCCAATCCCAAACCCGTGCCGCCATACACGCGGCTGATGCTTAGATCCGCCTGGCTGAACGGTTCAAACAACTTGCTCCACTTTTCGTTCGAGATCCCAATCCCTGTATCCGTCACCCGAAACACCACTTCGCGCTCATCGGCTTCCACGTCAAGCGTAATGCGGCCACGCTCGGTAAACTTCGCCGCGTTCGAAAGTAGATTCAGTAAACTCTGCCGCACCTTGGCCACGTCTGAGTGCATGGCGCCAATCCCCGGCTGCACGTGCACTTCGAAGTGATTGCCGTTCCTCTGCATCAACCCATGCGCCGTGTCCGAGATGTCCTTCACAAGTTCGCTTAGATCGATCGTCTCCGGATCCACTTCCATCCGGCTTTCCTCGATTTTTCGCAAGTCCAGCAGATCGTTGATCAACTCCAATAACTGCTTGCCGGAGTTCCTTACCTTCCGCAAGTCCGTGATATATGGCGCTTGGCCCGATTCCTGAAGTTCCTCCTCCAACATCTCGCTATAGCCGATAATCGCGTTCAGCGGCGTCCGGAGTTCATGGCTCATACTTGCCAGGAATGAACTCTTCGCGCTGTCGGCCTGCTCCGCTGCTACCTTCGCCCGTACCGCTTCCTGCTCCGCTTCCCGCTGCTCGGTAATGTCGGTATGCGTGCCCACCCACTCGGCCGGATCCCCGTGATCGTCGAGTATCGGTACCGCGTTGATCTTGCAGACCCGCCATGCCCCGTCCACGCGCTGCACCCGATGCTCGAACACGAACTTGCGCCGTTCGCTCACCGCACGCATCCAGCTGTCGATGGTTGGTTGCACGTCCTCGGGATGTACCTTCGCGGACCAGCCATGGCCTTCGTATTCGTTCCGGGTCTGTCCGGTAAACGCGCTCCAGCCGGGTTGCTCCCCGGTCATTCGCCCGTCAACGTCATTGGTCCAGATAATGTTCGTGGCCGCTTCGGCTGCTGCGCGAAACCGCGCTTCGCTCTCCCGCAAACGCGTATTGATCTCCTTCAGCTCCGCCGTGCGGTCCTCCACCAGCCCCTCCAGCTGGGCATTCAGAGTGAGCGCGCGTTGCTCGGCCACTTTGCGCTCCGCAATTTCCGCCCGCAAACGCGCCGGACTCGGAAGCGCGCTCACCTGCGGCAATAACCGGAACAGAAGCAGCGCCGTCGGCATCGACGCCAGCGCCGTCAGAGCTTTAACCACTCCTTCGAGCCGGTACATCGGATGCCACAACGTCCACACGCTGAGCAAGTGCGTCGTTCCGCAAGCCAAAATGAACACGCCAAACAGCAGAAACATCCACGAAAACGCTAGGTCGTCTCTCCGGCGCACCAGGCTCAAAAGCGCCAGCGGAATCACGAAATACGAGGCCGCGATCAGTAGGTCCGACGTGACGTGCAGCCAAATCACCTCGGGCAACCGCAAGCAGTACACATGCGCCATGAAGTCGACCGCGAATAACTTGTGCAGAAAGTCCAACATTGTTGGTTCCGTTTCCCCCCGGCTATTCATTTACAGTACGGACTTAAATCGTTCAAAATCAAGTCGAGGGCGTAAACGAACCGGCGTGCGCCTCGCGCCAAACGCCCCAATTTCGGAGCGCCGTTCACCGATGCTTAAGGTTTCCCTGAAGCAATGAGAATCAAACACTTAGTTCATGGTCAAGAGCTGGGAAGGTCGGGATCTGGACAGGTTCCCTTCGACTACGGGTACAGAACGCTGGCCGGGACTAATTTGCCCGCGAGAATGCTGAGCAACGCAGCGAGGAGTTGGACTGAAAATCGATTTCGCATACTCTTAAGGGCATTCACGTGCGTCTCTCGTTACCGTGAATGCCTGAGATGGAATTATCCGTTAAAAAGGCCGGGAAGAATGCTGAAATGCTACGTCTCGCTTGTGTCGGCACAGACGATACCGCTACCTGACAGAACTCGCAGATTATTACCCAGCCGATCAAAGACAACCAGGTTACAAGTTGCCCGGATCACCGCGTTTTATGGTGAGCGGTAAGAACGATCTCGGCAGAGTTGAAGATTCAATGATAAGTCGAGGGTGTAAACGAACCGGCGTGCGCCGCGGGGCTAGACGCGCCAATTCGCAACACCATTCACAGCTCCTCAAAACTTGCCGGAACGAATTAGAATCAAACACATAGATGTCCGGCAAGCGCGGCGTCTTTGCTTGTCCGGTTCAGACTAGTAACCGAGGACCGGGTATGTTTCCTACGCTCCAGAATTTCCCACGCATTCTGCGCGGCCTGCGCTATTGTGCAAACTGCGATTTTGCGAAATGTGCACAACACTGCACAACCTGCGATAGCATCATGAGTTCGCCAATGCCCTTTTTATCCATCATCCGCACGGCCCCAGTTCTCGCCGCTTTGCTGACCATTTGCGCTTTCGCCGCGGATGCACTTCCCCCAAATCAGATCCAGACCCCTAACGGCGCGCTGGCCGGCGTCGTGAGTGACGACCACTTGGTCCGCTCCTTCAAGGGAATTCCATATGCCGCGCCTCCCGTTGGAAACCTGCGCTGGAAACCGCCTCAGCCCGCTCCTGATTGGACCGGCGTCCGCACGGCTGGCGACTTCGGACCCCGCTGCATGCAGGGCAATATTTTCGGCGACATGCAATTCCGCGACAGCGGCCCCAGTGAAGATTGCCTGTACCTGAACGTGTGGACTCCCGCCCGCCCCACCCCAGCCCGCCTGCCCGTCATGGTTTGGGTCTACGGCGGCGGGTTCCAGGCCGGCGCCGCTTCCGAACCCCGCCAGGACGGGGCCAATCTCACCAAGAAAGGTGTGATCGTGGTCAGCATGAATTATCGGCTCGGCGTGTTCGGCTTCCTCGCCCACCCCGAGCTCTCCCGGGAATCTCCCCACAACGCTTCCGGGAACTATGGCCTGCTCGATCAGGCCGCCGCGCTCGCCTGGGTGCATGAAAATATCGCGCTCTTTGGCGGCGATCCCGGCAATGTCACCATCTTTGGCGAATCTGCTGGCTCCTATTCAATCAGCGCCCTGGTCGCTTCTCCTCTCAGCCGCGGCCTATTCCAAAAGGCGATCGGGGAAAGTGGCGCACTCTTCAGCGATACCCGCCCGCCCCAAACGCTAGCGGACGCCGAATCCCACGGCAGTGCGTTCGCCTCCGGCATCGGATCTAACTCCCTCGAAGCCTTGCGTGCCCTGTCCGCCGCCGATCTCCTCCAGGCCCAATCCAAAACTCCCGGCGCCCGCTTTTCGGCTATCACCGACGGCTATTTTCTACCCGCAAGCATGTACTCCATCTACTCGCAAGGCCAGCAAGCCCATGTTCCCCTGCTCGCCGGATGGAATTCCGATGAGAGCAGCCCGCAGACGATATTTCAGAAAGACCCGCCCACTGCCGCCAATTATGCGTCCCACGTTCGCACCCTCTTGGGCGAGCAGGCTGACGCGTTCCTGAAGCTCTATCCGGGTGATACCGATGCCGCCGCTCTACGCGCCGCCACCGACTATGCGGGAGACAAATTCATCGCCTATTCCACCTGGAAATGGATGGAGCTACATCGCGCGACCAGCGGCGCCCCAGTCTTCCGCTATGAGTTCGGTCAGGCCCCGCCCGGTCAAACTCACGGGGCCTATCACTCTTCGGAGATCGAGTTCGTCTTCGGTGCTCTGGCTTCCAAGAACTACCCGTGGCGTCCGCTCGATTACCGCTTGTCGAACCTCATGTCCAATTATTGGACCAATTTCGCTAAGACCGGTAACCCGAACGGCCCGGGCATTCCGGTCTGGCCACCCTACACCGAAGCCGCGCGCAACCCGGTGATGCACCTCGACGCCACCCCGCGTGTAGCGGCCGATATCCATCGCGCCCGCTACGAATACCTGGACAGTCTAAGCCCTTACCGCAAAGCCGCCCCTGCCGCTCAATAAAGGTGTGCTTGCAAATTGTCGCGCTTTCGGTCATCCTGAGAGGTTTTCCGCTTCCCACCCATGCTTGTTCGTGTCCTGCATCATGACCACTGTTTCGACGGCGCCGCTTCCGCCGCCTTCTTCAGCCGTTTCGTCGAAACCGCCTTTTATCCCGGAGCCGAATTTCGCTATACCGGGATGATCCACCAGGCCCAGCAAACCTTCGCTGACAGCCTGTTCGATGGCGATGAAAACGCCATCGTGGACTTCAAGTATTCCAGCAACCCCAAATTAACCTGGTGGTTCGATCATCATCAGAGCGCCTTCCTTACCCCAGAGGACGCCAGCCACTTCGCCCAGGATCGCAGCGGCAAGAAGCTTTACAACCCGGATTTCAAGTCCTGCACTAAGTTCATCAGCACCATCGCCCGGGACCGGTTCGGCTTCACCGCGCCTGAACTTGATGAACTGGTCGAATGGGCCGAGATCGTCGACGGCGCTCAATACCGCGACGCCGAAACCGCTGTCGAAATGCCCGCTCCCGCAATGAAGCTGACCCTTGTCATCGAAGGCGCCAAGGGCCATGACACCGTGCGCCGCATCATTGGCTGGATGCGCGAAAAAACCCTCGCGGAAATCGTGGATTTGCCGGAAGTCCAGAGCTTGTTCCAGCCCCTTTACCGCCAGCACCTCGAGTCGGTCAATATGATCCGGCAAACTGCCCGGCAGGACCACGGGGTGGTCAGCTTCGATTTGGCTCCTTACGCCGTAGAGGGTTACAACAAGTTCATCCCTTACTACCTGTTTCCGCAAAGCAGCTACACCGTTTCGGTTTTACAAACGGACTTGCGCACCAAGATCAGTGTCGGTTCAAACCCGTGGTCGCCCACGGCAATCACACACAACCTCGCGTCCATCTGCGAACGCTACGGCGGCGGCGGGCATTCCAAAGTTGGCGCGATCAGCCTCGAACCGGGTGCGCTCGATCGCGCGCGGGTTGTTGCCGCGGAGATTATCGAAACTCTGAAGCAGTAGTGACCCAGCCGGCTTTTCCGGGTGCACTGCTTAGATCAGGTTCAGCTTCTTCCCTGCCACGCGAAACGCATCCAGTGCCCCATCCAGTTCCGCGCGCGTATGTTCCGCGTTCAGAATCGTCCGCACCCGCGCATTCCCCTTCGGCACGGTCGGGAATCCGATCCCGGTCGCAAGAACGCCTTCATCGAATAGGGCTTTAGAAAACGCATGCGCCCGCTCCGCTTCCCCCACCATCACCGGCACGATCGGCGTCTCGCTCACGCCCGTGTTAAACCCTTCCTGGTCCAAGGCCTGCTTCCAATACCGCGTGTTCGCCCAGAGCTTCTCGATCCGCTCCGGCTCCTCTTCCAGCACGTCGAAAGCCGCCAGGCAAGCCGCTGCGACTGCTGGCGGGTGCGAGGTCGAAAACAGGAACGGTCGCGCCCGATGATATAAAAAATCGATCAGGTCGCGGCTTCCGCAGACATACCCGCCCAGCACGCCCACCGCCTTCGACAGCGTGCCGACCTGGATATCCACGCGTCCATGCAGCCCGAAGTGATCCACGGTGCCGCGTCCGTTACGGCCCAGCACTCCCGACGAGTGCGCATCGTCCACCATCATGATGGCCCCGTGCTTCTCCGCCACCGCCACCAGGTCCGGCAACGGCCCGATGTCGCCATCCATGGAGAACACCCCATCGGAAATTAACAGCTTGCGCCCCGCCGTCCCCTCCAGCTTGGACAGGATCTTCTCCGCTTCGCCGGCGTCTTTATGCGGGAAAACATGGACCTTGGCCCGCGACAGCCGGCACCCGTCGATGATGCTCGCGTGGTTCAGCGCGTCCGAGATGATGTGGTCTTCCGGGCCCAGGATGGCGGACACCGTCCCCGCGTTCGCCGCGAACCCGGATTGAAACACCACGCAGGCTTCCACGTTCTTGAAATCCGCGATACGCTCCTCCAGCTGCATATGGATCGCCATGGTTCCGGAGATGGTCCGCACCGCGCCCGACCCGGCGCCGAACTTCTTGGCCGCGTTGACTGCCGCCTCCACCAGCTTGGGATGCGTACACAACCCCAGGTAATTGTTCGAAGCCAGATTCACTACCTGCCGTCCATCGAAAACCGACTCTGCGGCACTCGCCGATTCGAGCACCCGCAGTCTCTGGAATGTGCCGGTCGCGCGCAATTCATCCAGTTGATCGGTTAAAAAGGAAAGAGGCTTGAGAGTGGAAAATGCGGGCATGGCACCATTATCGGGCACGGTGAACGGGAACTTTTCAGATTGGGCGGACCTTGTTTTCGGGAAGGCCGACCCGTCCGGTTCATTCTCGGTTCTTTTAAGACTCTAGTTCGCGGGTTGTTCGCGACGCGTTGTCCGCCGGCGCTGGGCCATCTGAATGAGAGATCGGCCAGTCTCAGTTCCGCGTGCTACATGTGGTTTGATTTCGATTGCTGGTCGCTGACAGCACTGGGACTCGGTTCAGCCTGGACCGGTGGAAGACATCATCGACGAATATCTCGTGACGACCCACCTCGGAGCACCTCTGCACGACTATGCGCTTCGTGCCTACCGCGGCGGCGAGCTGTAACTCAGCCCCCGAACACACGCGTGAAGATTGCGTCCACATGGCGCAATTGCCGCTCCGGCGAAAAGGTCTCAGCCAGCTTTTCCGGCGAGAGCCGCGCGGTGATCTCCGAATCCGCTTCCACGGCGGCGCGAAAGTCACCTTCCTGCTCCCAGGCCTGCATCGCGTGGCTTTGCACGAGCCGGTAAGCCTCTTCCCGCAACATCCCCGTCTCGGCTAGATCCAAAAGCAATTGACCCGAAAAGATCAAACCCCGCGTCATCTGCAGATTCCGCAGCATCCGCGCGGGATACACCACCAAACGGTCGACCAGTTGGATGGTCTTGTCCAGCAGATAGTCCGCCAGGATAGTCGAATCCGGCAGGATCACGCGCTCCACCGACGAATGCGAAATGTCTCGCTCATGCCACAATGCCACGTTTTCAAGCCCCGCCATGGCGTTGGCCCGAAGCACGCGCGCCAGCCCGCAAATCTGCTCCGCGTTCACCGGATTGCGCTTATGCGGCATGGCCGAGCTGCCCTTTTGGCCTTGCGCGAAAAATTCTTCAGCCTCGCGCACCTCGGTCCTCTGCAGATGCCGCACCTCGAGCGCAATCGTTTCGAGCAGCGCCCCGAGAACCGCGAGCGCGGCCAGATACCAGGCATGCCGGTCGCGTTGAATCACCTGGCTTGCCACTGGAGCCGGCCGCAATCCCAGCCGCTCGCAAATCCGCGCTTCTGCCTCCGGGCCGATATGCGCGAACGTCCCCACCGCGCCAGAAACCTTGCCCACCCGAAGCTCCTCGGCCGCGGCATCGAGCCGTTGCAGGTCGCGACCCGCTTCTTCGTACCAGATTGCCAGCTTCAGCCCGAACGTAATTGGCTCGGCATGCACCCCGTGCGTGCGCCCCATTTGCGGAGTATGTTGAAACTCGTGCGCGCGCCGCTTCAGCACTTCGCGAAGCCGCACGATGCCGTCCCGCATCAATACCGACGCCTGCCGGATTTGCAAGGCCTGCGCGGTATCCACCACGTCGTTCGACGTCAAGCCATAATGCAACCACCGCGACGCCGCTCCCTCACCGGCCGCCGTCATCGATTCAGCCACCGCCGTCGTGAACGCGATTACATCGTGCTTCACTTCGCTCTCAATGGCTTGCATGCGTGCGACATCGATTGCTGCATGGGCCCGCAACGCCTGAGCCGCTTCTCGCGGAACCACGCCCATCTCCGCGAGAGCTTCGGAGGCTGCCAGTTCCACTTCCAGCCACTGCCGGAACTTATTCTCGTCGCTCCAGATGCGCCCCATCGCCGGGCGCGTGTACCGCGCAATCAAAACGCGAAAACCTCGGTCGGCTGCGCCTGTTGGGCCACCACCAGCCGCGCCCGATGCCCGCAATCCGACAAAGCCTGCGCCGCTCGCATACGCACCAGTTCCGGATGGTTGTTGTGCTCGCTCAAGTGCCCGAGAATCAATGTCGCGGCCGACCGGTCGAGGTCGCGCGTCACATACTCGCAAACCACGTCATTCGACAGGTGCCCGCGCCTCCCCATCACCCGCTGTTTGACTGACCACGGGTACGGCCCCACCTTCAACATCTCGATATCATGATTCGATTCGAGCAGCAACGCATCCACCCGCCGCAGATGAAACCGCAGCGAATCCGGTATATACCCAAGATCGGTCGCAATGCCCACCCGGACGCCGTGGGCGGTGAAACAGAACCCGACCGGATCGCGCGCGTCATGCGGAATGCTGAAACTCGCCACATGAATGTCGCCGATCGAAAAGCTCATCCCCGCCTGAAACAACTCGAGACGCGGCTCGCCTTCTTCCCAGTCGATCTCCGGCGCGGTCAGGCGGGTCAGATACACCGGAATCTGAAACTTACATTTGCGCAGCAATCGCAATAGACCCAGAACGTGATCGCAGTGCTCATGGGTGATCAGTATCGCGTCCAGGTTCTCGCAGCATTCGTCAATCGCGTGCAGCCGCCGACCGAGCTCCCGCAGACTCAGTCCCGCGTCGATCAGAATGCGTGTGCGAGCCGTCGCCAGGAACGCGGAATTCCCGCTACTGCCGCTTGCCAGCACGCAAAACTTCACCATGGTTCTGGTTCATCCTACCAGACCCGCGCAAACATTCCTATCTCGGAAATGTTCGTATCATACGCACGCGCCCGGCGCCATCGGCGGTTTCCCCGACTGCACTCTAGGAAGCCGAGTTCAGTAAGTCGCCCGCCCGCCGCTCGCGTCATAGCATTGCCCGGTCACAAACGAACAATCGGGGCTAGCCAGAAAGTGCACGACCGCCGCAATTTCTTCCGGCGTCCCGGTCCGCCCCACCGGAATCCGCGCAGTCATGTACCCGATCTGCTCCTCGCTTAACTGCTCCAGGATCTTGGTCCGGATCACGGCCGGCGTTACGCTATTCACGCAAATCCCTTCGCGAGCCACTTCCTTCGCCATCGACTTGGTCATGGCAATCACCGCCGCCTTGCTTCCCGAATAGGCCGCCATGTTGGGATTGCCTTCTTTCCCCGCAATGGATGCGATATTGACGATTCGTCCATATCCTTGCTCGCGCATGTGCGGCAGCACGGCCCGGCAGAAATAGAATGTCCCGTTCACGTTGATGTCGAAGACGCGCTTCCATTCGTCGGCGCCGTATTCCCACACCGGCGCGGCCCGGCCCGCGATCCCCGCGTTATTCACCAGAATGTCAATGCGCCCGCGCTCGGCAAGCGCTTTGTTAACGGCCGCCTGAACCTGGTCAGTGTCAGTAATGTTCACCACCAGCGGGAACGCGCCCTCGATCGATCCGGCCACGTCACTTGCCGAAGCCAGATCCAGATCCGCAATCCCTACTGCCGCGCCCGCGGCCGCTAACCGGCGAGCGATGGCCTCACCAATTCCCGCCGCTGCGCCGGTCACAATCGCCGTCTGCCCCGTCAATTCAAAAGCCACGAGAACCACTCTCTCACAGGCTTGCTTGCGCCGGGTCGAACCCGGGCAGTTAGCTACGCTAAGATCGGGAAGAGCTCGGCTTCGGCCGCCGATTCCAGATCCAAATACCGCGCGTCCAGCAAACGCGAGGGGTCGATATTCCCCATCGCCGCGAGCAGATTGTCTTTCAGATGCGGATGGTCGACTTCCCACTCCGCGAAGATATCCCGGATGCTTCGCCGCACCGTCCCGGTCTTATGGGAACAGCCGCACGGAATGACCGGGATACCCCGCGATTCCGCATACGCCCGCGTTACCGACTCGGGCACGAAAACCAGCGGCCGGATCAACCGGAAATCCCGCTCCCGCGAATGCGTCACCGCTGGCAGCGCGCTCAAGCGGCCCGTGAACATGGCGTTGCGAAATAGCGATTCACAAAAGTCATCCGCCGTATGCCCGAAGGCGATCACGTTCGCCCGCAGACCGCGCGCGATCTCATACACCGCACGGCGCCGGAAGCGGCTGCAAACGTCGCACCCGTGCCCAGGCTGCTCGTCAATCAGGCGAATCGAAGGGTTATCGCGGAAGTAGGTCCATTCGACGCCGCGCGCACGCAGGTAGTCGCCAATGGGCTCGAACGGACGCAGAAACTTACCTTGTTCCACGGTGAACGCGCAAACCGAGAAATGGATGGGTGCCCGCTTCTGCAGCAAGAGCAGAGCTTCGAGGAGTGTCATCGAGTCCTTGCCGCCCGACACCGCCACCGCCACGCGGTCGCCCTCGCGGATCATCCGGAACTTCTCGATCGCCTCGCCGACCTTGCGCAGCAGTGTTTTTTCCAGGTCCACGCCTGATTGTCACACGTGATTGTCAAACGGCGAAGCCTCTCGTAGCCGGGCCTCTTATAGTAGAAATCAAGCCATTTTGCCGAAACCCGCCATAGCCCGCAGTACCGCCTTTGATATCTTGCTGCGCGTTGCGGCCGGAGAGTACGCGAGCGATCTGCTAATGGAACGCACGGCGCGACTGGAGTCGCGAGACGCTGGATTGGCTGCGGAAATTACGCTGGGTGTGCTTCGCCGCCAGGGTCAGTTGGACTTCCTGATTGAGCACTATTCCAGCCGCCGCATCCATCAGGTCGACCCCGAGGTTGCGATTGCGATCCGGATGGCGATCTATCAAATCCGCTTTCTGGACCGCATCCCACCTTATGCCGCCGTCAACGATAGCCTGAACCTGATCCGAGCGCGCCGCAAACTCTCGGCAGTCGGGTTCGCCAACGCCGTGCTTCGCAAAGTGACGGGCAACGATGTTCCGATTCCCGATGAGCGCGCAGTCCCCACATGGCTTCTCGATAAATGGGTTCAGGACTTCGGGTTCGAAGACGCGCTCGCAATTGCCCGGGCGAGCCTGCGGGTGCCGAAGCTGTATCAGCACGTTCCCGAATCCGCGCCGCCGCCCGATGGAGCGCGCGCCACGGCCGTTTTCGGCTGCTGGGAGGTCACTACCCCCGATCCGCGCTATCGCGTCCAGGACATCGGTTCCCAGGCTATCGTCCCGCTCCTGAAACTCATGCCCGGGCAGCGGTTTCTCGATCTCTGCGCCGCCCCCGGCAACAAGACTCGCCAGGCGCGCGAGCGTACCGCCCGGATCGTCGCTGCCGACCTTTCGTTCCCAAGGCTCAAAGGCTTGAAAACTCTCGAACTCCCGCTCGCGGTTGTCGACGCCACCCAGCCGCTTCCCTTCCCGCCGGTTTTTGACGCGATTCTAGTGGACGCGCCTTGCTCGGGGACTGGCACGCTCGCCCACAATCCCGAGATCAAATGGCGGCTCGCTCCGGACGAATTGGCGCGCTTTGCCGAACGCCAGATCGCCATCCTCACACACGCCCTCGCTTGCCTGGCGCCTCGGGGGCGCCTGGTCTATTCCACCTGCTCACTGGAGCCCGAAGAAAATGAAAACGTGGTTCGCGCCGTAGCGAGCGGTCGCATCGAGCGGGAAATCCGCCGCCTGCCGGGCCGCGATCCGGGCGATGGCTTCTATGCCGCCGTGCTACGCTGATGCGTATCCCCCGAATGTTTGAGCTGTATGGTTGAGCCTGTATGGTTGAGATAATCCCTTCCATCCTGGCCGCCGATTTTGCGCGGTTAGGTGAAGAAATCGCGCGCGTCGAACCGTCGGTTTCGATGCTGCACATCGACATCATGGACGGCCACTTCGTGCCGAACCTGACCATGGGGCCCCCGCTGGTGGCTTCGGTCCGTAAAATCAGCCGCTTACGTTTCGATTTGCACCTGATGATTGAAGATCCCGATCGGTTCGCGCCATTTTTCATCGAGGCCGGGGCCGATCAGGTCACTGTACACGCCGAAGTGGCTCGCAATCTGGATCGCACCCTGCACGCAATTCAGGAACAAGGCGCAGGCGCGGGTGTCGCCGTGAATCCCGCTACGCCTCTGGAAGCAATTGAAAATATTCTCGACTTTGTCGATTATGTGCTCGTCATGAGTGTGAACCCCGGCTTCGGTGGGCAAAAGTTTATCCCCCGGGCGCTCGACAAAATTCGCCGGCTGGACCGCATGCGTCAGGAGCGCGGTTATGGGTTCAAGATCGAGATCGATGGCGGAGTATCGGTCCATAACGCGGCTGACATTGCCGCTGCCGGGTGCAATTGGCTGGTAGCTGGGTCGTCGGTCTTTCAAAGTGCCGACGCGGGTGCAGCCGTGAAACAATTACAACAGGCGGCCGCGGCGTCCAGGCTTGTAAAAGTCTAATCAGAAAGCGAATGCCGAGTCTCATTTCAAAGCGCTTATGTGGTGGCCAGACGATTGCCGCTACCGCACGTAAGCTCCAAGGCAAAATTGAATGTTGAATTCACGAAAGTCTCTCGTTCTCTTCGCGGCGCTCTCCGCTATGGTTCTCAGCAGCGGATGCAGCTTCAAGCGCAAAAAGTACGAGAATCCGATCAGTAAAGACACGCTACAGCCGGATAAGGTCCTGTTCGATCGCGCTATTGACGACATTGAGCACGGCCGTTATGAAGTCGCGCGCCTCACGCTCAACACCCTGATTAATACCTACGATTCGAGCGAGTTCTTAGCCAAGGCCAAACTGGCAATCGCCGATAGCTGGTATCGGGAGGGCGGCGCGCACGGTCTGGCGCAGGCGGAAGCCGAGTACAAAGACTTCGAGCTTTTCTACCCCAACATGGAAGAATCGGCCGAATCGCAATGGCGGGTTTGCCAGATCCACTACAAGCAGATGGAGAAGGTGGATCGCGACAACACCCAAGCTTTGCGCGCCGAAGACGAATGCACGCAGATGGTAACCGCTTACCCCAACAGCCGGTACACCGCGCAGGCGACCCAGATGCTGCGCAACGTCCAGGAAGTGCTGGCCGCTAAGGAATACCGCACGGGGGCGTTCTATCACAATCGCGGGGCATTTCCGGCGGCTGAAGCCCGGCTGTCGTTTGTGGCTCAGCAGTTTCCGCTATTCAGCGCGGCCGACGACGCGCTCTGGCTGGAAGCCGATTCCTACAAACGTATGGGCGATCGCTTCGAGGACCAGCAAGCTGCCGCGCTTGCAAAGATCGTGAAAGATTACCCGCTGAGCGATCACGTCGATGAGGCCAAAGATCGGCTTACGGCCATGAAGAAGCCCATTCCTCCCGCCGATCCCGCTGCCTACGAGCGAATGAAGTACGATCGCGAAGCTACCAAGAACCCCAGCATGATGAGCCGCGCCACCGACATTTTGAGGCGTGGACCCGACGCGCATCTGGCCGCCAAAAACGGCGCACCTGCAATGACGCTGATGGCGCCGCCTACGCCGGTCAGCGTTCCGGCTGTGGTTCCGGATAGCGCTCCGGCAGGTTCCGGGATCACGGGTGGCAACGATGTCACCGCAGCTGGGGTCGCGAACACCAGTGAGATCGATAGCCGGCCTGAAGCACGCACCGGAGCGGCAGGTTCCGCTGCGAGCGCCATAGGTACTAGCTCACCGGGTACGGCCACAGGTACTGCCGCGGGCACATCCCCCACGGGAGTTTCCGGGACAACCGCGGCAGTTCCAGTCAACGCGCCGCCGCCCACCAATCACCCTTTTATCGAGACCAAGAAACAGCGCAAATTCCGGTTGAAGCAACTAGAAAAACAGCAGAAGCAAACTGCCGCCGCGAAGGATGCCGCGCAGGCCAAGGATCTGACCACCCTTCCGAAAGACGGCGCGGTCGCCCCGGCTTCTGGAATCCCAACACCGCCGTCTCCCAACGGAACTCCCGCCATTCCGCAATGACCGGGATACTGCTGGCCGAACATAGTCCCCACGCCCAGCGCATGGGGGAACGCATCCTGCGCGAAGAAGGCTATCGGGTGATCACGGTTTCCGATGGCGAGACCGCCATGCTGCGGCTTCAGGACGTGAAGCCGCAGTTAATTTTAGCTGACATCGGACTGAAAGGCTTCTCCGGGTTGGCCATTTGTGAGCACGTCCGTTCCAGCGCTGAATTGCGTGGTACCCGCGTGGTTCTTACGGTGGGAGCTCTTGAGTTTATCGACGATCAGGCAGTCGCGCGCGTCAAAGCCGATGGCTTGCTGCGGAAGCCCTTCGAAGCCGGGGCTTTGGTCGAGATTGCCGCGCGTTTTGCCCCGATCGCCGCCCCTTCTACCGGCACCGGTACGGTTACCGATCGCTCCGATGCGGCGGAACGCGTGCTTCGTCCCTCTCGCGCGGTTGTTGTTCTCGATCCCGAACAGGTCCGCGCCGCCGTTACGCTCGCTCTCGACGAAGCGCTCGAACTGCTCATTGACCGCGTTACCGAACGCGTACTCGCGGCCCTCACCGCGCGCCGCTAACCCGGCCCGCATTTCTACGCTTACGATACTCTTCTTATATGCCAGATAACAGTTTCGACGTTGTGTCGGAAATCGACATGCCCGAAGTGAAGAACGCCATCCAGCAGGCGCTCAAGGAAGTAATCACTCGCTATGACTTGAAAGACTCCAAGTCTTCGATCGAACTCAATGAGAAAGACAAGAAGATCGAACTGGCGAGCGCGGATGAGTATAAGCTCACCGCGGTCATTGAGATCCTCCGAGCCAAGCTCATTAAGCGCAATGTGCCGATCAAGAATCTGGAGTACGGGAAGATCATTCCGGCGACGGGGTCTAGCGTTAAGCAAGACATTACTCTGCAACAAGGCATTGCGAGTGAGAAGGCAAAAGACATCGTCAAGAAAATTAAAGATAGTAAGTTGAAAGTGCAAGCCGCGATTAATGGCGACCTGGTTCGTGTCAGCAGTAAAGATCGGGATACCCTGCAGCAAGCTATTGCCTTACTCAAGGGCGGCGATTTCGGTATCGACCTGCAGTTCACCAACTTCCGGACCAACTAAGTGGGCCGCCGGATCGAGTCGCACCTGATTGATGGTCCAGCCGGGCAGTTGGAAGCCTTGCTCGAAGAACCCGAAGGGGCGGCGCCAGTTGGAGTCTGTTTGGTTTGTCATCCCCACCCGCTTGGGGGCGGGACGATGCATAACAAGGTGGTGCATCGCACGGCAAAAGCTCTGCGGCTGTCCGGCCGTGCGGTACTGCGGTTTAATTTCCGCGGGGTGGGCAAGAGCGAGGGCCAACATGACCATGGCGTTGGTGAGTTAGAAGACGCCCGGGCCGCTCTGGCGTGGCTCCGCGCGCGATATCCGGACTTACCCTACTTACTTGCCGGTTTCTCGTTCGGGTCGCGGATCATCTTACGGCTGGGATGTGCCGGTCCTGCGCCCACTCTTATGATTGCCGTCGGTTTCCCAACCGTACGAGAAACGTTTCCTTTTCTTGCGACCTGTCCCGTCCCCAAGGTATTCATCTCCAGCACCCAGGATGAGTTCGCCCCGCGCGCGACTTTGGAGGAATGGTTTCAGGGTTTCGGCGAACCGAAGAAGTTGGTTTGGATTGAAGCGCAGGATCACTTCTTTGCAGGTAACCTGGACGGTTTGGAAGCAGCGGTAGGAGCGTGTCTGTGAGCCCGTCCCTGTCTCTCGCCACGCTCGTGCTGGTAGCCGCGATACAGGGCGCGTCGTCCACGATCGCCACTGCTTCCCCTGCAGTGCAGGTTTTGCGTGTGCCCGGCGAAGGCATCCAACCGCAAGTGGTCACCGGCGCGGACGGTTCCGTTTACCTGGTCTACTTTAACGGAGATCCCGCGCATGGCGATCTGTTCTATATCCATTCTAAAAACGGTGGGATTGGGTTCTCCGCGCCGATCCAGGTGAATAGCCAGCCGGGGAGCGCAGTGGCTATGGGTAACATTCGCGGGGCGCGTCTGGCATTGGGCAAGAACGGCGTCATCCATGTCGTCTGGAACGGATCCACCCTCGCCGCCATGCAGAACCCTGCGGGCAAGGCGCCGCTGCTCTATGCGCGTCTCGAGGCCCATGCCAAAACTTTTGAGCCGCAGCGCAATCTGATCCAAACGGCTTTTGGAATCGACGGCGGGGGCGCGTTGGCTGCGGACGCGCTCGGCAATGTGTTCGTGTTCTGGCATGCCCCCGTTCCGGGTCAAACGGAAGAAGCGAATCGCCGTGTATGGCTGGCGGCTTCGACCGACAACGGGCGCACCTTCGCTCCTGAGCGAATGGCTTTCGATCAGCCCACCGGAGTTTGCAGCTGCTGCGGCATGGATGCGTTTGTGGACGCGCAGGAAGGCGTGTTTGCCCTCTTCCGGGGGGCCTCGAACGAGGTCCACCGCGCTATGTATTTGCTGGCTTCGACCGATCACGGAAAGAGTTTTCGGGCGACGATGGTCTCGCCTTGGGAGGTCGGCTACTGCGTAATGAGTAGCCAGGCGTTTGCCCAAAATGCGACACATGGCAACGGACAGGTCTTTGCGGCTTGGGAAACACAAAAGCAGGTGCTCTACACTCACATCGATCCTCGAACCGGCATCATCGCCCCGCCCTCAGCGGCTTCCGGCACCGGGGTCAATCGCAAGTATCCGGCGTTGGCGGTCAATCGAGATGGCTTGGTTCTATTGGGCTGGACCGAAGGCATGGGCTGGAAGAAGGGCGGTTCCGCCGAGTGGCAGGTGATGGATCGGATGGGCAATCCGGTGGGAAAGCCGGGCCGCGCTGAAGGTGTGCCGGTATGGGGCGTCATTGCGGCATTCCTGCTCCCGACGGCAGCTTCCGAATCGTTTACTGAGCGGCGATGACCCACTCCGTACGTGTTGAATATGCTGTTGAACGCAAGCTGCGCGTCCGGAATAAGTTCCACTATCGCTTGGCGCATTGGCCGATCTGGATCGCGGTATTCTTCATTTCGCCGGGTTCCATGACGTTCGATCTTTTCGCTCACGGAGGCAGTCCGCGAACCTGGATTTGGTTGCTGATGGTCCTGATTGCAACCGGGACCGCGGGGGCTTTTGGCAAGCTGCCCGGAGTGGAGCCGGCCCCGTACATCCTGAAGTTCACCGAGGATCGGCCGAATCCGCTATACCGCAGGATCTGCTACACGTTTGGGTGGAACGCCGCTCTAAATTTCACCTTGATCAATTTGACAGGCCTGGTGGTGGCTGTCTTTACGCACCGGTGGATGTTGCAGCAACTTTACGCCTGGGCGTACTTCCCCATTGCCGCAGTGGTTGCGCTGCTTGGCATCTGCGGCCTGCTTCCCCGGGTGGGGCGTTCCACGGCAGGCGAAGGAGTGGAACGCCGCTATTTTTATGGCACCGTGTGGGCCAGTTGTTTCGCCCAGCCTGTGCTCGGCTTGCTGTGGATCACACTCCCGCATGCGCCCTGGGCTGACTTGCTGAAGCTCGGCGTTTTCGTTGGTGTCCTGGGCTTTGCCGCCGTGCTGGCAATCCAGGGACGCTTGCCGCGTACGCGGCGCATTCTTCGCGGAGAGTCTCTGGTGGCGGATTAGGTTGCGGATTAGAACGGTCCTGCGCGCAACCGTCTGCGTGGTTGCGGCCGGGTACATTTATGAGCGTGCGGCGCGTGCGTGGGATCGCCGCCGCTTTCCTGCTCCAGGCAAACTTGTCCCGGGCGATGGCTCATCCCTGCACCTGAACGTCTCCGGCTCGGGAGCGCCCGTAGTGATGCTGGAGTCCGGAATCGCGGCCTCGAGTCTAAGTTGGACGCTGGTACAGCCGGAGGTTGCAAAATTCACGCGAGTTTGCAGTTACGACCGGTTGGGCCTCGGCTGGAGCAGTCATCGGCACGAGCCGGTCGTTCTCAGAAGCCTCGTGGAAGAACTGCGTGGCGCGCTGGTCGCCGCAGCCATTCCGCGCCCGATCGTGATGGCGGCCCACTCATTTGGGGGCCTGATCGCCCGTGGGTATGCGGCTTGGTATCCGGAGGAAATTGCCGGACTCGTACTGGTCGATCCGGTGCTCCCATCCGAATGGATGCACATGACCCAGGACGCGCGCCGCAGACTGACTCTGGGCATCCGGCTTTCGCGGCGTGGCGTCTGGTTCGCTCGTATGGGTGTTGTGCGTGTCTGCCTGCTGCTACTCGCGTCTGGATTGCGCGCCGTCCCGCGTCTGATCGGGCAACTCTCGAGTGGCGATGGATCGAGTGTCATGGGGCGTCTAGTGGGTGAGGTTCAAAAGCTACCGCGCGAACTCTGGCCACTCATTCGATCGCATTGGTCCGATCCCCGATCGTTCGCCACCATGGCGGCTTATTTGGAAGCTCTACCCGCCGCCGCTCGCGCGGTAGCGGAAGCCTCAATTCCGAGTTCTATCCCCATCACCATCCTTTCCGCAGCCCACGCCAGTGACGATCAAAAGCAGGAGTGGGAGGCGCTCGCACTCGCTGCGCAACTTGGCCAGCATATCGTGGCCGAGCGCAGCGGGCATTGGATTATGTTCGACGAGCCGGAGCTGGTGGTGGAAGCCATTCGCCAGTCGGTGCTTGCGGCGTCGGCTAAAACAGCTTCACTGTGAGTTCTCCGGCACCGTCCGAATAGACCAGATCGGCGGACTTGATTTTCTTTGTCTTGCCTTCGAACGGGAAATAGAGGAATCCGCTTTGCGGACTGTGAAACTCGCCTTCTTGCAGAACCGTCCTGACCAACGCGGCATCCGCAGTTTCGTCCGGATCGCGCTCGGGGTGAGCCGGGTCGGGAGCTTGCGTCGGCGCGCGCGGCGTGGATCCCCGGGTGTCGCCCGGAAACTGACCGCCGCCATGCGATTGGCCGGAATCCAGATAGTTCAAAGTCTTGAGCGAGTACGCCACCATGTGCGCGTCCTGCGGCGTTAACACCAGGTTGTTGTTTAATACCAGCTTGAAGTTTCCCGGCTTGATTACGAGCGGACCATGCGGATAGACGGCCGTATCGACGACCAAATACTGCGGGATGACATAGGTCTGCCGCCCATTTGAGAAGCTATGAACCAGATACTCGGCGCCGATGGCGACATGCGCCGACTCGGCGTGCGCCGGGTAGTCGGCAGCCTTCGCGCGGGGGTCGGCATGGCATACCGTGAGGCTGCAGACAAAGCCGAGCCAAAGCGAAGGGAACACCGCGACACGCATTTACGTAAAAGTCTACCGAATGCGACTCACAGCTCTCACCGAATGGATATTCAACTTCATCGTGCTGATCTTCGCGACGTCCACCATCGCGCAGCCTTTCGTGATTCCCTCGGGCTCCATGGAAAGCACGCTGATGACGGGCGATCACGTTCTGGTGGACAGGATGGCCTATGCTCCGACAGGCGGGTGGAGCAGCCGGCTGCTCCCGTATGAACCGATCGAGCGAGGCAGCATCGTGGTGTTCCGTTACCCCGTCAATCCGCAAGAAATGTACGTGAAGCGTGTTGTCGGCCTGCCGGGCGATCGCATTCACCTCCACGATAAAGAGGTCTTCCGCAACGGCGCACGCCTGACCGAGCCTTACGCGCAGCATATCTTCCCGGCTAACGCTTACCGCGACAACTTTCCGCAGGGCGCGCCCGAGCCGGGTGAGTTGACGCCCGGATCCGCCCGCCTGCTTGACAACATGCTCGATTGCTGCGTGAGAGATGGGGAACTGCGCGTGCCGGAAGGCAACTATTTCGTCATGGGCGACAATCGCGACAACTCGCTCGATAGCCGATATTGGGGATTGGTTCCCGCCGCTAACATCGTGGGCAAACCGGTGCTGGTGTGGTGGTCGTACCAAGCGGGCGAGAACGAGCTTACCGACTTCGTCAACGTCCGGCACGTGTTCGATCTGGCCACACACTTCTTCACGAAGACGCGTTGGGACCGGACTATGCGCCTAGTGCGCAACTAACCGCGGGACGCGTCGCGAAGCTCGGCCAGGCGCTGCTTCTGCTGTCCTGTTGCGTCGAAGTTCGATGGATCGAGCCAGGCTTCGAACGCGCGCTTGCAAGCAGGCCATTCCGAATCGAGCATGGCGTACCAGGCCGTGTCACGGCTACGGCCTTTGACGATCATGTGCTGTCGGAAAATGCCCTCGAATTCGAACCCATAGCGCAGAGCCGCTCGCCGCGACGGCTCATTTAGAGCGTTGCACTTCCATTCGTACCGCCGGTAACCGAGATCCTCGAAAACGTGTTTAGCCATCAGGTACATCGCCTCGGTTGCGCCCGGGGAACGCTGCAATGCGGGAGTGAACAGGATGTTACCCACCTCGATCACGCGGTGGACGGGCTCAATGCGCATCAGAGTGGCATGCCCGACGGCCTGGCCCGAGTGCTTGTCCTCCACGGCAAAGAACAGCGGATCGCGGGACGCCGCGCTGGCTACGATGTGTGCCTCGAAGTCTTCCCGTTCGGCAAACGGCCCCTGAAACAGGTACGCGTAAAGCCCGTGGTTCTCGACGCCGCTCGATCGCTCCCAAAGTGCGTTCGCGTGCGCGAGCGCGTCCAGCGGGGCCACATCGACGAACTGTCCTGTCAGACGTACCGGCTGGGGACGCTTCGCAGGTGTCGTGTTTACCAGTTCGCCCACTGGTAGAGTGACGCGGGTCTCCGCCGACACGTCAGATTTGCGCGGTTCCATCGAGACTCCTCCATAAATACCAGCAGGCCACCGAACACCAAGGCCGCCAGTGCAGCGCGATTTGCTCCATTTCCGCGGGGGTGGGCAAGGCTTCCAGGCCGTAAGCCTTTCGCATCGCCGCGCGGACACCCAGGTCGCCGACCGGGAGGATGTCGGGCCGCCGCAGCGCAAACATGAGGAACATGTGAGCGGTCCAAACACCGATGCCTTTGACCCGCACCAGCCGCTCCACAACCTCCTCATCGGACATGGCTGGCAGCGATGAGAAGTCCAGTTCCCCGCTCACTGTCATTCGGGCTAGATCGCGGATGTACTCGGTCTTAGCTGCCGAGAAACCCATCTTCCGCATGGTTGCCACTCGCATCCGCAATATCGCTTCAGGCGTTATGACCCCGCCGGGCATGCGCGCCACCAGCCGCTCCATGAATACGCGAGCCACTTTGGTCGAAATCTGCTGGGACACGATGGACCGAACCAGTGATTCGAAGAGCGGCGGGCGGTAGGTGATCCCGAAATCGCCAACTTGGGCGATTATTTCCGCCATCACCGGATCTCTTTGTAAATGATCGAGCGCTTCCCGCATAGCCTCTGAAATACACTGCCTTTCCCGACACTTCCGCGCGATTCCGCTGAAACACGGCGCCAGCGGCCAGCGTCTGTGAAAACATAATTATATGAAGCCACTCGCTTTCGGGGTATTTGGATCGGCCCTTGTCCTGGCGGGGCTGTGGGCGCAGTCAGGCTCACATGATGGACCGCTGTTTGGCGATAGCGCCGACCGCCCCGCGAAAAACTCCGCGACCGACTCCACGCCCATTCCAAGCCGCCGCTCTCGGCCCGCAGATGGCCCCCGGTCCGGCGAGGTGGACACGCCGCCAGCAAAACCGCAAGCTAGCACCGGCGAGGATGAGACCCCGACGTTCAACGCAGGGGTCAATGTGGTCAACATCATGGCTTCTGTGCGCGACAAGCATAACGGCCTGATTGCCAACCTCACCAAAGACGATTTTGAGCTGTTTGAGGACGGAAAGCCGCAGACTGTCAAATATTTCTCCCGCGAAGCGAACCTGCCGCTCACCATAGGCTTGCTCGTCGATGTGAGCCGCAGTCAGGAAAATTTGATTCAGGTGGAGCAGCGGGCCGGCTCGGCGTTTCTCGATTCCGTGTTGCGCCCCAAGGACGAAGCGTTCATTCTCAGCTTTGGCGCGGATACCGAACTGCTGCAGGATATTACTAATTCCAAAGCGATGCTGCATCGTGGGCTCGACAATCTGAAGCCAAATTTCGGATTTTCTGGGATCACGGATGGGCCTGTCCCGACCGCAACCCACCAGGCAGGGACCGTCCTTTATGACGCAATCTATTTGGCCGCCTCCGATCGCTTAGCGAAAGAAGCGGGACGCAAGACGATCGTCGTCATTACTGACGGGGACGACGAGGGCAGCCGGCTCTCGATCAAGAAGGCCATCGAAGCAGCCCAGAAATCCGACGTAGTAATCTACAGCATCTATTACGTCGATCATTACCGCCGGGGTGGCGGGGGCTACTCATTCGGGGGCGGCGGCCGGAGCTATTTATCGCAAATGTCGGGGGACACCGGCGGGCGCGTGTTCGACGTGGGCGGCCGCAATTCGCTCGATAAGATCTTCGACGAATTGCAGCAGGAGATGCGAACACAGTATGCGATCGGGTACACGCCGACCAATTCGCGGCGGGACGGATCGTATCGCAAGATCGAGATTCGCGCCAAAGATCGCGATCTGAAAGTGCAAGCACGCAAGGGCTATTACGCCATGCCAAACGACAATCTATAAGCTCAGAGATAGCGCTTGCGAGCGTCCAGGTAAAGCTGGAGTGCTTCAGCTAGCGGAGGCATTTTCTCAATACCCAACGCATCGATCCGGGTATTGGCCAACGCTGAGAACTTGGGCCGTCGCGCGGGAGTGCGGTACTCACGCTCCGTGGTTGGATGCAGGTCCGGCGTTATGCCTTTCAGTTGGAAAATTAGCCGCGCGTAATCGTACCAGGAGATCACCGTACCGCCGCCTACGTGGAAAATTCCCTTTTCCCCGCGCGTAGCCAGTTCCACGGCTCGCTCTGCGAGCAGGGGCGCGTAAGTGGGTGAGGCCACATGATCGTCCACTACGCGAATGGTTTGTCCGTTTGCCGCCATTCGCAGCATGAGCTCCACGAAATTGCCTCGATTGGTGCGCAACGCGGCTGGCCCAAACACACCCGAAGTGCGGATGATGATTTCCCGATCAAGATAGGCCTGCACATACAATTCACCAGCGAGCTTGGATACCGCGTAGGCGCCCAATGGGTGCGTTGAGTCGGTTTCCGTGTAGGGCCGGCCGGCAGTACCGTCAAAGACATAATCGGTCGAGAAATGAATCAGCACGGCATCGTTTTGCCTGCACGCTACAGCCAGGTTCCGCACGCCCAGCGCATTCGCGGTGTACGCCAATTGAGGCTCGGCTTCCGCTACATCCACCTGGTTGTAAGCGGCGCAGTTAAAGACGAATTGCGGATCGAACGCCGCGATCGTCTCTTCTACGCTACGGGCGTCAATAATATCCAATTCATTGCGATCTAGACGACGTACCGCAAACCCATGCTTTTCGGCGCTGCGTCCGATCTCGATTCCCAATTGGCCGGCCGCGCCAAACACCATCACTCGATAACTCATTCAGCTCTTTTCGATATCCCTTCGTGTACCTTGCGGCGCCGGTGTGTAACCCGAATGACGGTTGAGACTTCGTTCATGCCGGAAGCGCGCCGCCAACTCCTCCACGTTCGCCACGTCATTCAGCGCGGCTTCCACCTCGATTTCCAACGCGAACCGATCGCCAGCCGGCTCACAACAGCAAACCGGACCCATCCAGAGCCGATTACCGAACTCAACCCGGACAGCGGCTCCAAGCGGGAAGGCTATGGAAGATTCCACGTTGAGATGCATCCCCTCAATGTGTACCTCGTGGCAAGTTCCCCTTGATCCGGTGTTGAAATCAGTGATGCTCCCGCCGCTGCTCATTGGGCTACCAGCGGGAGAGGAAAGCGAGCCACGTGCCAGCCGCTCCAATGGTTAAGGCAATCAGCGCCGGCCAGACGTGATTCCAATGGACGCCGGCTTGGGGTACGGGACCGGACGGGGGAATACGCTGCAACCGCGACGCCTTTTCGATTTCTTCTTTCCCGCGCCGATCAGCAATCACCACGGTGCCGGAATATTTTCCGGTCGTAGATGCTTCCAGGCGCTTTCTCAAAGGCGCCGGCACGTCGAGCAGAGACGAGTATACGGCCTGGACATCATCCGCGGCAATGAGCACACAGGAGGTTTTGATTAAGCCGTAATTCATCTTCCAGATGCGCGCGCCGCAATGAGGACACAGCCGCGCCGTCACTGAGTAGCTTTCCTGGCAAGACGGGCAGATCACGGATGCGCCTTTCAAAGACTCGCGAGCCGCGGCCCAGCGCCCGGCACTTCCGTCTGTACGCCTGCCTGGGCCGCTCCGAAATGGGCCAACGTCACGTCGATAAAGCCCTGTGCGGCCTTGGAGATCGATTTGTCCTTGCGGTAAACCAGCCCAGTCTGACGCACCATCGGTTCCGGGGCCAGGGGCACTGCTCGAACCTTACCCGCGGCGAGTTCTTCGCGGCAATTGACGGTTGCCAGGAAGGTGATTCCGAGACCGGCCATCACAAATCGCTTCATCATCTCCGTGGAATCGAGCTCCATCGAGATTTTGATCTGATTCTGTACCGGCTCCAGCCAGCTGTCCAGTCTGGTCCGCGTGGTGCCGGACTGGGGCAGCAGCAACGGATAAGCGATTGCGTCTTCGCAGGTCACCGACGCCTGCTCGCCCAGCGGATTTCGCGCGGGAACGATCACGCGCACCTCGTCGGTATAGATGTCGATAACCTGGACGCGCTTCTCGGTGATCGGCAACTGCCTTAGCCCGAAGTCGGCCACGTTCTCCATCACGGCTTCTACTACGCGCGACCCGTAGCTCCGGTTCACCTGCAACTGCACCGCGGGAAACAACTGCCGATAAGCGGAGAACACGGCCGGCAGCATATACATGCAGATCGCCTCGTTGGCGGCAATCACAAGCTCTCCGCGGGGCACCACCTGCAGTTCGTCGATCGTATCCTGCGCCTTGCGTTTAATATCCATCATCTGCTCGGCGTATTCGGCGAACAGCTTGCCGGCCATGGTCAGCGAGATGCGGCTGCCAAAACGCTCGAACAGATCGGCCTTTAGCTCCTGCTCCAGCTGGCGGATCTGAGCACTAATGGCGGGTTGGGTGCGAAAACACGTCTGCGCGGCTTTCGAAAAGCTCTTGAGGCGGACGATCTCCAGAAATGTGTGAAGCTGATCGAAATCCATGGTTTGGATGATCCTGCAAGCCGGTATCCCGATTCTAGTACGGAAGCAGGCGGCGGACAAATCAGGATACCCCTATTGAGTAACCGGGCTAATGGAGTTAAGACGCTATACTTCGCTATGATGCTGAAATCAACCATCTTCCGCGAATATGACGTTCGCGGCATCGCCGATTCCGAACTGCTTACCGAGGGCATTGTCGAACTCGGAAAAGCCATCGGAACCATGTTGGTTCGGCGGGGCGCCAAGCAGATTACTCTGGGGCGCGATTGCCGCCTGAGTTCGGACCGTCTGCACGTGGCGCTCTCTCAAGGCGTGGTTTCGACCGGTCTGGCAGTTCTAGACATCGGCGTGGTGCCGACGCCTCTGCTCTACTTTTCGGTGTTCCATCTGGAAGTTGCGGGCGGAGTGATGATTACCGGCAGTCACAATCCGGCGGAGTACAACGGGTTCAAGATTATGGCCGGTCGGTCCACCATTCACGGGGCCGAGATCCAGGAATTGCGCGAGCTGATGGAACGGCAGGACTTTGCTACCGGCGCCGGGATAATCCAGCCCGTGGATGTTGTGACTCCCTACGTGGCCCAGATTGTTGCGCAGTTTTCCCTCAAGCGCCGCGTAAAAGTGGTCTTCGATGCAGGAAATGGCACGGCCGGGCCGGTAATGACCCGCATCCTCGAACAACTAAACGTGGACGCAGTCGAGCTGTTCTTCGACATGGATGGCCGTTTCCCAAACCATCATCCCGACCCTACCGTTCCGAAGAACCTCGAGCACCTGGTAGCCGCTGTGAAGAAGCACGACGCCGAGTTAGGAATCGCGTTCGATGGCGATTCGGACCGAATCGGCGCGGTGGACGATCAGGGCACAGTCATCTATGGCGATCAGCTCATGATCGTGTACAGCCGCGAAATCCTCTCGCGCAAACCCGGAGCGACAGTGATCGGGGAAGTGAAGTGTTCGCAATCGATGTACGACGATATTCGCAAGCATGGTGGAAACGCCATCATGTGGAAGACCGGGCACTCTCTGATCAAAGCCAAGATGAAGCTGGAGCACGCGGAACTTGCGGGAGAGATGAGCGGTCACATGTTCTTCGCCGACCGCTACTTCGGCTTTGACGACGCCCTCTATGCCGCTTGCCGGTTAATTGAGATCGTGGCGGATTCGGGCAAGCCTCTTTCGTACCAGCTTGCCGACTTGCCGAAAACTGTTTCCACTCCCGAGCTGCGAGTGGATTGCCCGGATGAAGAAAAGTTCGAGGTGGTCCGAAAAGTCCGGGAGCATTTCGAGACGCGTTACGACACCCTGGATGTTGACGGGGCACGCATCAATTTTCCGCACGGGTGGGGATTGGTGCGCGCCTCGAACACCCAGCCAATCCTGGTGCTACGGTTTGAGGCCACCACGCCGGAGCTGTTGAACGCATATCAAAACGAGGTAGAAGAAGTAGTGCGGGCGGCTTCGTCCTAGAAGCTAATGACGCGGACCGACGCCCTCGGTTCGGCCAGCAAGCGGAGTGACCACCGTTCCGCCGCAGACCGCAACGCCAGTCTTCATCAGGGCGTTCAAAAAGTTCTGGAATAGGGCGTAGAACACCTGCTCGGTGATGGGCTGTTTTCCAGGCAGGCGAAAGGTGACCGGCAACTCTTTCGAGATGCGAACTCGCATGGAGTTGGCTTGGCTGTTTCCGGCGCGGTCGCGCTTATTCTCCACCGAGATGGGCGTTTGCATGACTCCGCCAGTGCGGCCATCGACGTAGAACTGGCACCGCGAGAACCAGCCAAGATTGGCAGGGTCGGACGCGTCGAAAAGAAGCAATGGACCCTGCGGATTGAGCGCGGTCAGGTCAATCTGGATACTGCGCTCGCTATCGCGGATGCGACTCTCAAAGCCCGCCTGTCGCGCCACTTCCGACACGGTCTCAGCCTCCAACTCCAGCAGTATGAACTTATGACGACCGGCTTGCAACACCTGCATGAAGTCTGTATTCTAGCAGCGGGCTGTGGGTGTGATGTTCCTCAAGCCCAAGTGACTTTCAGAGTGATCGCATGCTCGGAAGGTTTCTGATCGGGCAAGTTGACTTTCAGACCGGCTGGTTCCTGTGCCCATTTGAGCGGGCCACCAAAGCCAAGCAATTCGACATTGGCGATCTTATCGGCGCGGTTTTGTGCGAGAGACTTCACTAGAGCCAACTCGCCGGGTACACCCATGACCAGGGCATAGAGCGAGCGCCCCTTGGTGGTGAAGCGAACGTCTTCCGCAGTGAAATTGACGTGTCCTTTTTCATTGAAGGCCGTCGCGCTTTTCACTACTTGGGTGCTTGGACCTTCGCCATAGATCTTCCAGGGACGGGTGCCGTAAATGGCTTCGCTGTTCACATTCATCCACCGGGTGATACCCGCCAGGATCTCCAATTCCGTGGCGTCCAACATGCCGCTATTCGGCAAAGGGAAGTTGAGCAGTAGGTTCCCATTGCGGCTCACGATGTCGGCGAGCATATCGATTACGGTCTTGGGCGTTTTGTACTTCGCGCTCCGGTTGTAATGCCATTCCCCAACGCAGGTATCGGTCTGCCAGGCGGTAGGCCAAATCTTATCCACCACGCCGCGTTCCACGTCTAAGACGCAGACGCCGTTCGCGCAGTCCTCCTGGCGCTTGCTGTTGTAAACCGCTTGCGTGCGGCCGGAGTTCTGCTTGGCACTCATGTTGTAGAGATGCGCGACGATGTTCAGTCCATAACTTTCGAAAGGCAAGGCCCCGTCGGTGTAGAGAAGATCGGGCTGGTAGTTATCGAGAAGATCTTTCATGCGGAGATACCATTGCTGTTTCCATCGAACGGGAATGTCGTTATCGTCCCAATCGAGCTTCTTGATGAACTTCTGATAGTCGACGCCCGTGTAGTCGTGGTAAAGATCGGCGTATTGTGGGTCGTGACCGTCGTACGGAACGCCGGCGAGCGGCCCGGTGGCGTCGCTACCGCGATTTACCGCGAACCACTTATAACTGATCCATAAGTGCTCACTAACTCCAAACTTCAGCCCGTTTCGCCGGGCCGCGTCGCGGAACATTCCCACGATGTCCTTCTTCGGTCCCATGTTGACGGCATTCCAACGCTGGTGCTTGGAATTCCACATGTCGAAGTTATCGTGGTGGACGCCCATGCTGACGAAGTATTTGGCGCCGGCTTTCTTGTATAAGTCGACAAGATAATCTGCGTCAAACTTATCGCCTTTCCAGGTAGGAATAATATCTTTGAAGCCGGACTTAGAGGGATGGCCGTAGGCGGTAAGGTGCGACTGATATTGCTTGTCACCCTGGCGATACATGTTGCGGGCATACCAATCGCCAGCTTCCGGCGCTGATTGCGGCCCCCAATGCGCCCAGATTCCAAACTTCGCATCCCGGAACCACGCGGGGACTTCGTACGCTTGCAACGATTCGCGCGTGCCTTGAAAAGGGCCTGACAGAATTGCGGGAACGCCGGATGGGGTGGTCGGCTGAGCGCTTGCAGGCAACGTCGTTGCAGCTAGAGCGCCTCCGAGTGCAAGGAGCGTGTCTCTTCGCGAAATCGTCATGCGGGCAAGTATATACCGTGCCCGCGGGAAGCGGAGGCTAAGCGGTTACTGGCGCAACTTTTCGCGCATTTTCGAACAGCAGGTTCAGGGTTTTCTCCGTGACGATGCGATTCGCGATGCGATCCATACCGCCATTTTCTTCCAGCCGCTTGCGGACCAGCGGAATGGACTGGCGCTGTTGGCGAGCGATATGCTCCACCTGTTTGGTTACTTCGTCCTGGGTGGCGTGCAGGCTCTCGCGCTCCGCGATGCGGCCCAGTAATAAGCTCGCAGCCACTTCCCGCCGGGCTTGCTCGCCCTGTGCTTCCCGCAACTTCTCCCAATCCGGTTTGAATTGACTGATGTCGACGCCTTCACGGGCGATTTCTTCCAGGCGTTGCGAGACACGGGTTTCGATCTGATTGTCGACATAGGCTTGCGGAATCGCGAACGAATGCGTGTTTACTAGCTGCTCGACCAGCAGATTCTTGGCGACCTGTTGGGCTTCAAACTCCCGCTGCATTGCAATCAACTTGCGAGAGGCTTGCCGCAGTTCATCCATAGTCCGGTAATCGCCCAGGTCTTGAGCAAACTCGTCGTTAAGCTCGGGGAGTTCCTTGCGCCGCACGCCGCTAACACGAATGTGAAACAGCACGGTCTTCCCGGAAAGCTTCTCCGAACCGTAATCATCCGGATAGGTGACTTCCAAATCTTTTTCATCGCCGGGCGCGAGACCACGCAAGCCCTCGGTAAAATCCGGCAACGTGTCTTTACCGCCGAGTTCGAGCGTGATCTCATCGCTGTGCACCGGCTCATCCACGCCGCTTACGCTTTCAAGCGACAAGACTGCGAAGTCGCCGTCTTCGAGCGGCCGAGGGTCCACATTGACGTACGACGCCTTTTGGTCCCGCATCTCGGCAATACGCTGGTCGACATCCTCGTCCGAAACGACGGGCTCGGCATAGGCGACTTCCAAGCCGCGATATTCTCCCAACTCGAATTCAGGAGCGACTTCGAACTCGGCCTTGAATACCAGCGGCTCGCCCGGCTGGAAGTGGACTTCCTTGACATCAGGCCGACTGACTACCCGGAGATGTTCCTCTTCGAACCGACGGTCGAGGTAACGCGGGATCAGGTTTTCTAAAACCTTCTGCCGGATATCCGGCTGAAAACCTTTGCGGATCATCGACAGCGGCGCTTTGCCTGGCCGAAACCCCTGAATACGCGCTTTCTTCTGTATTTCGCCAGCTACTTTTTCGGCTTCCGCATCCACCGCGTCAACAGGCACCGACACTTCAATCGAATGCTTACAGCCCTCTACTAATGCCACCGGGTTACCTCAGGAATGAACTCGAATATCCAGGATAACAAGACGCTTAGGCGGCAGTAGGCTTTCGCAGAGTGCGCAGAAGTTGAGCGGCGACCACTTTGCCGCGCTCCAGAGCAACCGCGTACATTTCTTTGTGCTCATTGCGGCGCAAGCGGTCACCAGTAAGGTAAGCCTGCTCGATAGCGCGGCCGAGAACGAAAGTGCCCGCCCAAGAGATGGCAGCTTTCGGAATCAGGCCGCCGCCAAGGGGAATCTTGCCTACGAGTTCGCGAGCCAACGCCCGCCAGCCAAATGCGCTTGCCACGATGCCGAGGATTTCAGCCTTCTGCTCGGCAAGCCCGATATCGCGCCCACTCGCGCCCGCGATCAGAAATGCCAAGCGGACCTGATTCACTGTCAAAAACGCGGAATCCGTGGCATATTCGCCCAGCGCCCACGGCAATTCCAGGAAGTTGGGGATGACATTTGGCATCGCGGTAGCCAAGGTGAACAGCGCATTCTCTTTGGCAATACGCGAGATGATGCGATGCACTGCGGGTTGCCGGAACACGAGGAACTGGCGCGCCAAACTCACTTCCAGATCGCTATGGGCTTCAAGAATATCGCAGACGGTTCGCTCGGGATGTTCGGCGTAGAAGGTAAATGCGCCGCTCGGGCAGGCGATGCCTTGCTCATAGATAGTGATATCGGCGTTTTCCGGCTTATTGCGATTGCTGTTGCGATGCAGTGTCTTCAGCCCGGTTACGCGATCGGCGGCCAATGTTTGCGCGGGAAGCAAATAGGCTTCCATGTAGGTGTAAGCCTCTTCGGTATCGGCCACAAGTTCGATGGTAAGCGGCTTATTGGCGAGTTGGCGCACCTGCTCCGGGTTCAGATTGGAGTAGGCGGACTGCAAGGTTTTTAGAAAGCCAAACGTCATATGGAGTCTCTTTTCGGTTTCAGTTTAACGCTCCCGCTGCGGGGGCGGCCTGTAGAGCGGATGGGATCATGCGCAGGTCATCGACAAAGGCTCGGTACTGCGCAACTCTAGCTTGCTCGTCGGGTGCGCGGAGAATGGCGGAAGGATGAATGGTGATCAGAGCCCGTTCGGCCCAGTGATGTGGGACCAGCTTGCCGCGCTCGGTGAGAACTTTGACCGCGCGGCCCATCACCGATTGTGCGGCTGTCCCGCCCATACAGACGATTAGAGCCGGTTGAATGGCCGCTACTTCGGCTTCGAGCCAGGGGCGGCAGGCTGAAATCTCTAGTCCTCCAGGCTTCTGGTGAAGGCGGCGCTTGCCGCGCTCCACGAACTTGAAGTGTTTCACCGCGTTAGTGATGTACAAGCCGCCGCGTTCAACACCCGATTCCTCGAGCGCTTGATCCAAGATTTTGCCGGCCGGACCGACGAATGGATGGCCTGCGAGATCCTCGGAGTCGCCGGGCTGTTCGCCAACCAGGATTACGCGCGCATTGGCAGGGCCTTCGCCGAAGACGGTCTGAGTAGCGGACTGATACAGAGGGCATCCCTGGCACCCTTTGGCGGCGGTTGCAAGCTCCAGAAGCTCGCGCGATGCTGGCAAGAAGCGCAAAGCGGAATCGGGTTGTTGTTTTGCCATCTCTTTCACACGGGTACCGGCTTGGGCCAGCAAACCTGGGATCAACGCTGTTTCTGGTAGAGTCGCCCAATGCCGAACGGGCATTTCCGTCTTCATCGCTTTCACTTTCACCCGCGCGGGATTAAATATGGATGCATAGTAAGCGAGCCAGAGATGTTCCAAGACGTCAGATGCCGGCGCTTCCGATTGCGGTACGCCTGGTCCAAACCTAAGCAATTCCAGGTCCCAATACGCGCTCTTATCCGGGGTGAGTATGGCAAACGGCATAGACCCGAAGCGCCGTACGAAAAACGGTGCGTTCGCCTCCACAATGTGATGGTCCGGCCGGTGCCAGGCTATATAGTCGTCACCGCTCTTGCGAAATCGGACAAAGGCGCGCATCTTGTGCATGTCCCGGCTCACCGCCTTGCGGAATTCGTAGAGCGTCGCAACATCCGGGTCGCAATCGATTTCGAGGAGCTTGGGCTCACCGTGGGTCAGTCGATAGAGGACGCGATAGAGGAGGGTCCAGCGTTGCGGGTCGCGGTGGCAGGAGGCGGTTTCGGCGAGTTCAAGGAAGGCTTTAGGAACGGACGGGAGTCTCCGGCCAGCGGCCGGAGCTTGGATCTCTTCCTGCTCGAATAAGGTCGGTTGCATGTCGTCCGCAGGACGCCAGATCAGGTCTTGCGGATGCCAACCGGCTATCAGCAACTGGCGAGCCTTGGATCGCCACGCGGAAAACTCTGGCTCGAACTTGATTTCGCGCATGTCGATTTAGATGATTGGGGCAGTGATGGGGGATTAGGACGTTTAGTTCACCAGGACCGGAAAATGGCGGGAAAGCGCCGAGGCCGCTAACCAAAGCCGCCTTCTCGTCAAAGCCTGCAGCGCCATCTTCCTTCTCTCTGATGAAGATTTCCGCAACTGCGGTTCCCGTGACTAGGTCAGCATGCTGGGCGGTTCAGATCGTCGCTTAAAATTATGAGTTCCCCGATCGCGTCGCGGACCGCACGTCGGCGCTTCAGGATTCTCTCGACGTAGTCGGCGTCGCCGGAGTAGGTCCCGTCCTCGAACAAGACAACCGAAGGAATAACTTCATCCTGCTTCACACTCTGGATCAACTGTTTGCCGAAAATCAATGTTCAGCTCCTGTCCGGGCAGAACTGATTTTTTAATGTCGACGATCAGCGAATCATGGAAACGCTGCCAATTGATCCGCGCTCTGCCGGTGCCAATCGAAACGCTTCATGGAAATCATTACCGCCGTGATCGGGACAGTATGTCTATTCCGGGATGGGAGGTTTGTGCTGACAAGATGCTGATTAACGGCCGCGATTTCCACCCCTCGGTCGTACTGCGAAACGGGCCTATCAAGTACTGTATCGCAGGTGTGCGCCTTTGCGAGGGCCCGATCGGCTGCCCTCCACTTGATCCTGTGTAAGCTAGAGATATCGTTCTTGCCAACTCAGGATGAAGCGCCATGTCCTCCTCTTCGGTCTCGTCGGCGGCATCCTTATTGTCATCCTGCAATACACGGAATACCGGTTCGTCATCATCGAGCACTCGGTCGAGATTTATAGCGCCCTCATCGCCATTTTATTCGCGGCGTTCGGCATTTGGCTTGGTCTTCGCATCACGCGCCGCCGCGAGACTGTGATCGTAAAAGAGGTGCTGGTCCCCGCTGAGGCACCGGCCCCCGAAACCTTTGTTCCCAATCCGGACCTTCGGGATAGAGCCGGCATCACAGCACGCGAACTGGAAGTCCTCACTTTGATCGCCCGCGGCTTGAGCAACCGCGAAATTGCCGCGCATCTTTTCGTTTCCGAGAACACCGTGAAGACACATTGCGCCCGCGCCTTCGACAAGTTGGGAGCATCTCGGCGCACCCAAGCCGTCCAGCGCGCGAAGGAATTAGGACTTCTGCCTTAATCGCATCACCCGGAAGTACGATTTTGCGTCCTGCCCGGCAGAATCATCCGAAAGAATGACGACATTTGGCCTCGTTACACTACATTCTGGCTGGAGTCCGCACTCGGACCAGGAGCTTCACATGAAAAGAGTTGTTCTCACATTCGGCCTTATTGCCGGACTTATGATTTCCGTCCTGATGGGCGGTTCGCTACTCCTCGCCGACAAGATTGGCTCCGGCCACAGCATGGCGATTGGCTACACCATCATGGTGGCGTCGTTTCTGCTGGTCTACTTCGGGATCCGCAGCTACCGTGACAATACCCTCGACGGGCGAATTTCTTTCGGTCGCGCCTTCACCTGCGGCATCCTGATTACGCTGGTCACCACCGTGTGTTACGTGGCGATGTGGGAGATTTTGTACTTCAACTTTATGCCGCATTTTATGGACAGCTATTTTGCCGCGCAGATCCACAAAGTCCAGGCGGCCGGACTGGATCCTGCCACGACTGCGGCGCAGGTTTCCGCGATCCAGCAGTCTCAGCAGGCGTACCAGAACCCTCTAATCAACATGGCTTACACCTTTATTGAGCCGTTGCCCGTGGGCTTGATCATTACGCTCGTTTCCGCTGCCGTGCTCCGCCGGAAGGTCGAGCAGGAACCGGCTGGTGCGCCGGCCGTGATGGCTACATAGAGGCCCACGGGACTGTACGCGTCTGCAGGTTATAAACTATGGGTGCTTCGGCGCGCCATGAAGATCTACGACGTTTGCATTGTTGGGTCCGGGGCTTCCGGTGGCACGCTTGCGGCATATCTGGCGCGCAAGGGTGTAGATGTTGCCGTCGTGGAAGGGGGTCCGCCGGTAAACACCTTCACCGCTTTCAACACGCATGCGATGCCATTCGATTTTCCGAACCGGTCCATCCCGACCATGAAGCCGGGGGTTCCGGGATTTGACAGCGAACGGTCGCGTGGGGTGGGCGGAAAGAGTTTGCTCTGGAACGCGGTCGCTCTCCGGTTCAGCCAGCGCGATTTCAAAGGACGTCGTCACGACGGCGCGGGCGAGGACTGGCCGATCGATTATGCCGACCTGGCCCCATACTACGAACGGATCGAGCGCGAAGTAGGCGTCTGCGGGAATCGCGACGGTTTGGAAGACCTTCCTGATGGGGCGTTCCTGCCTCCGGTCCCTTTCAAGTGCAGCGACAATCTCATCCGGCGCGGGGCAGAGCGGCTGGGCGTGCGGATTATTCAGGTTCGCAAAGCAACACGATCCGTAGCGGGAAACGGCCGGCCGGCTTGTCACTTTTGCGGAAACTGCATGGCCGGCTGCGACGTTGCGGCGAAATACAACTCCTATGACTCGCACATGAAGCCCGCGCTCAAGACCGGGAAACTGGACATCATGCACAGCTCGGTGGTGCGTGAGGTGACAATTTCGACAGATAACACGGCAACCGGAGTCCGCTTTCTGAACCGCGAGACCAAAGCGGAAGGCGAAGTGAAAGCACGGTGCGTAGTCGTGTCGTGCGCGACCGTGCAGAGCGTGGCGTTGCTGCTGATGTCAAAATCCAGGCTGTATCCCACCGGGCTGGCCAATTCGAGCGGACAACTGGGCAGACACTTCATCCCGCATTTCACGGGCGGCGTTCAGGCGTTTCTCACTGGATTGATTGGGACGCCGGCCGTCAATGACGAAGGCTTTCTCGATCATGCGTATGTGCCGTCCTTTATGCACAACCGCAAGCGGGATTACGCGCGCAGCTTCGGTATGCAGTTCAACTATCAAAATCGCCGCAGTGTGGGATGGGCGCGCGCGCTGCCGGGCTTCGGTGCGGCTTACAAACGATCAGTTAAAGAGCGCTATCCGGCATTCGTGGTGATGTCGCCGTATGGCGAAATGCTTCCCAATCCAGACTCCTATATCGATCTGGATGAAACCCATCCCGACATTTTCGGTTTGCCCAGTGCCCGGCGGAATCTGAAATGGGGAGTCAATGATCGAAAGCTATTTACAGAGATGAGCCGGTGGGCGACGGACATCTTGAAAGCCTCCGGCGCTGAGATTCTATCCATTGCAAGCGAGCCGGCGCCCAATCATGAGATGGGAGGCGCGCGCATGGGGAGTGATCCGCGGACATCGGTTGTGAATGCGCAGTGCCGGACGCACGACGTCCCTAACCTCTATATCGTGGACGGGAGCATTTTCCCGTCGTCCTCGGAGAAGAATCCGACGTTGACCTTCATGGCGCTGGCGGCCCGGGCAGCGGATCATATTTCGGAAAGGCTAAAATCCAGGGAGATTTAATATGCCAGAGACTCGCAGACAGTCATTGAAAATCATCGGAGCCGTGGGCGCAACCTGTGCGTTC
Organism: Bryobacterales bacterium; assembly: GCA_963752695.1. Lineage (GTDB taxonomy): Bacteria > Acidobacteriota > Terriglobia > Bryobacterales > Bryobacteraceae > Bog-113. Next base: position 7,597 of record CAVVZB010000004.1, on the reverse strand, counting down.
CCTTTTTCCGCGGATGAACTCTATGGGCAACAGGCACCCGAACATGCGCACAACGTCGGCCCGCATTACGCCGTCCCGGTGGCGGTTCCATTTGAGCCGAAATTCTTCACGGCCGCGGAAGCACTGGTGATCGAGCGCCTGGCCGATCTTATTATTCCTCCAACCGATTCACCGGGCGCGGTCGCGGCTGGGGTACCACATTACATCGATCAAGTGGTGCTGCAGAACGCGGAACATCAGAAGCTGTTTCGAGAAGGAATCCTCTGGCTCGACAGCCACGGCAAGCCGTTTACGACCATGCCCGCAGAAGAGCAAATTGCCCTGCTGACGCCCGTGAGTGCGGCTGGGGATGCCGGCAAACTCGATGTTCTCGGAGCGGCTTTTTTTCAGGCCATGAAGAAGCTAACCGCCGACGGCTACTATACTTCGTACGCCGGTCTGGTTCAAGAGTTGGGATACAAGGGGAATCAGGCTCTCGGCAGCTTTGAGGGCTGCGTTCACGAGCACTAAGGGGCTAAACGAAAATCGCCGCCCGGCTTGCTAGAGGGGCGGCGACAGGTCAGGCGCAAAGAAGCGCCTTTTATGGAATTTTCGCGCCCTCGACCATACGCGAGCCTGACCCATAAGGAACACCCATGAACGTTACGGTGCTTCCGCCCTCAAGAGCCGAAAGCATCTGTGCGTGGGTGAACGGCCCGACGCCCGGCTGAAGTGCCTGATACGCCTTTGTGCTGGTGTTATAGAACATGTCGGCACGCGCGCCGTTTACCGTTCCATGCGCGATTAGATCGCAATCCGTTTTCACTGCTTCGGACTCCATGGTGGCCCAGTAGGTCAGCAGCGTCTGGTTCGTGATGTGCGCCTGATTCAGAGTCTCGGTGTATCCAACCACCGGGGGCATGCCTGTGTCGATCGCTAGATTGAACGCTGAAATATCGTTTTGCACTTTGGGGTTATTGCGAATCGCAATGAAATTCCTGCTGGCGAGGAAAGTGTGAATGTTCTCCTCGGCCCCATCGTGAAGGATTCCGTAGCCGTCGATGGTCTCTCCCGACTTATTGAAGAGTTGCTTCTGATAAGTCGCGCGGAGCGGCGTGTTTTTCATGGGCTGGTTTTCGGTACCCAGAATTAACAGTTGGCGATTCGAGCCAAAGTTGGCTGCGCTATGGCAGGAATTACAGGTCTGTCCCTGAAGATTCACCACGGTTTTGACAAAGGCTTCGGCGCCAAGCGCCGCGTTCCCTCCAGCGATATTGGTCGGATAAGAACGGTCCAGGTTCTCAAAGGGGTTCGGCATATAAGCGATTGTGTTGATGAAATTGGTGTAAGCAGTCATGTCCGAGCTGGAAAGTTGCGTGCCACCCATTAGAGCCTGGAACGCGCCGTTGAAGTCCGAGAATTGCGGCCGGTCCCCGCGCCAGTGATAAGGCGTCTGATTAACCAGGCCGCGCAGCGTAAGCGTATTCATGGGTCCTTTCATGGGATGCTCCTGGAAAGTGGTCCCGTTGGAAAGTGTAACGGGGAACAACGAACCGGTCGGATCGCCAAGATCCCAAGAGAGGTGATCGCCCTCGCCATCGACATGGCATGCCGCGCAGGAGCCGGTTCCATTTCCAGAAAGCTTGGCGTCGTAGAGGAAGGCACGGCCTTGGGTGATTGCGGCAGGAGTCGGATCTGAAGTTCCGGTCCGGATCTCAGATGTAACCGTGTTCGTGTCGGTGTCAATAACCGAAATTGTATTTGAAATTCGGTTCATGACGTAGAGTTGATGGGCGTTGTTGTTAATCGCAAGACCACGGGGGCCGCGTTTCGACGCTGGCGCGACAATGGGGCCAACGGCATTCGGATCGATCTCGATTCGCGCGAGCACGTTTCCGTTAGGGTCAACCTTGGCCACCCGGTCGGTTCCGAAAGCGGCAACGTACATATTCTGGCCGGACTCATCGAACACGATCCCAGCGGGCTGGGCTAGAGCAACAGCGAGAGACCCCGGATCAGGCTTCCCGGTGTACTTCACCGACGGATTCAAATCGTAAGCGGTAACGGTTCCGGACGGTGTGACCTTGGTTACTCGATTGTTCACGAAGTGCCCATTCAGGTTGGTCTCGAAACGAACCAAATTCAAAGCGTCAGTATTGGTGACGTAGAGGTTGCCCGTGGATGGCTGAACTGCTAGACCCAGATTAACCGTGCCAAGGCCCGAGAAGTACTTGGTAATTGAAAGTGTCGACGTGCTAATGGCAACCACGTCGTTGTCCGGCATTGTCCACTTGATGAAGCGGGACCAAGCCGGGTCGGTTGCAGTAACCAGAATTCCCTGTTGGGGGGCCGGTGGCAAAGCTGGGTTGACAGGCGGTGGCGGTGGCGGGGCAATCGTTTCAGGAATCAGCGTTGTTGCATTTCCAGACATCGCAAAAGCCGCGTACACGGTCGAACCATCGGGGCTGACCACCATCTGACGAGGGCCGCCGCCAAACACGGGGATCGACTTAATCAGGTGGCGCGTTGAGGCGTCATACACGTTGATCTGATTATTGCGCGCGGTGCTAACAAACGCGTAAGTCCCGGCAAACACGACATCGGAGGGTTCGTCCTTCAACTGAATCGTATCGATGATTGCCGCTTGGGAAACAGAAACAACACTCACTGTGTCAGACTCCTGGTTCACGACCCAAACCTCATCGTCCGTTCGCGGGTTGACGGAGACGGGTTCAATCCCGACGGGGATCTCCGCCAGAAGAGCCGGTTGCGCCGGATTGGACCCTACGTCGAAAACGGAAACGGTTGAATTCGGGTTATTCACGCTGAAAAGACGAGTACCGTCGGCTGAGAGCCGGATCGGGCTGGTAAGAGCGGCTTCAAAATTGACGAAGGATGAGGGATTAGTCTGGGTGATGGACGGGAAAACCGTTGCGCAAATGAGCGGTAATCCGCGCAGTAGCCATTGGAACTTTGGCATGGTGTGTGTACCTCTTTTTGAACTAGCTTGCGGTTCTAGATCATTGTACTCGGGGATCCCTGAATCTCTACTGAATATTGCGTAAACATTTGTGACATGGCTTCGTTTACCGGGCAGTCTTCCCGGAACGGTGCTTTCGTATACTGGAGGACTATGACTCCATCAACGAAATTGAGGCCCGGAATGGTAGTCAAGTTCAACAAGGACTTGTACTCCATCTTCAGTGTCAGCCATCGCACGCCCGGTAACTTACGCGGGTTCGTGCAGGCCAAGATGCGTAACTTGAAAAGCGGCTCGATGATGGAGCACCGCTTCTCTTCGGAAGACAAGGTAGAACGCGCAATCCTGGACGAAGTGGAGATGGAGTATCTTTACGACGATGGCGAATCTTACTACTTCATGAACACCAGCACCTACGAACAGTTGCACTTGACCAAAGATATCCTTGGGGACGGAGTTGAATATCTAATTCCCCAGCTGAAAGTGAAAGTCGAGTTCTATGAAGGCCGCGCAATTAGCGTGGAACTTCCTGCCACTGTGGACATGACTGTAATGGAAACGGAACCGGGTCTTAAAGGCGCAACGGTGTCTAATGTAACCAAGCCCGCCAAAATGGAAACCGGGTTGGTGGTGCAAGTCCCGGCTTTCATTCTGGAAGGTGAAAAGATTCGGGTGAATACGGCTGAAGGGACGTATCAGGAGCGCGCTTAGATCGCGGCGTTTTCTGGAAGTGCAAACACCGCTCGGGAAAGAGCTTGCTCCTCGTCCCGGAAAACGGTCCGCAAGTCCAGAAGTAGCTGACCCTGAGCAATCTTCGCGATAATTGGTGGGTCATTCCGGCGCAAAGTTCGTGCAGCCTCGGTGGCATTCTGCCGGGCAGCGACGACGAGCGTGGTCGGCAGGCTCTGATTGGGTGTCGAGCCGCCCCCCACTACTGACTCGCCCGCAATGAGAGTGGCGTTGGGAAATAAGCGGCGTGCCCGCTCGGCGATTTGAGACGGACTCAGCCGGATCATCTGTAAAGCGGGAATCGCCTCCCAGTTCTCTAAGATAAGGTTTCGAAGTTTCTCCTCGAGCGCCTGCGAGACCAGCTTGTCTAAACGGAACGCGCGAAACAAGGGATTGGCTCGCAGGCGCCGAATCAAATCCGGATCTCCGGCCAGAATTCCCGCCTGCGGGCCTCCGAGGAGTTTGTCTCCGCTAAAGGAGACCAGGTTGGCGCCGGCTGCGAGGCTGTCGGTTACCCGCGGTTCATCCACGCCATACGAGCGGAGATCAATCAGATTACCACTCCCCAAATCCTCGTAAAGCGGGATTTCGTGTTCCCTGGCGAGAGCGGCCAACTCGGTCAGCTTCGGCTTGCCTGTAAATCCTGAGACGTGAAAGTTACTGGGGTGCACGCGCACCAGCAATCGCGTGCGATTGTTGATGGCATTCCGGTAATCCTCAATCCGCGTGCGGTTGGTAGTGCCGACTTCCCGCAGAGTGGCGCCGGAGCGCTCCAGGATCTCAGGAATGCGGAAGCCGTCGCCGATCTCAATCAGTTCTCCCCGCGAAACGATGACTTCGAAACCGGAGGCTAGTTCGTGGAAAGCGAGAAACGTGGCAGCGGCGCCATTGTTGACGGCGATGGAACTTGCGCCCAGCAAAAAGTCGAGCGGCTTCTGCACGTGCGTGTCGCGCTTTCCGCGCATGCCAGTTGCAACATCGTATTCGAGATTGCAATAACCCGGATGCGCTACAAATTGGCCTAGAGGGGCTCGACCGAGGTTGGTGTGCAGAATAACTCCGGTGGCGTTGATGACCGGGCGCATGGATGGGGATCGCCAGGACTCGAGCGCGATTCGGACCGCTTGCAACGCCTCCCCGCGATCGGATAAAGCCGAGCCGGCCGCGATTTCTTGCCTTAGCCGTTGCAGCGAAAGCCGGGCAGTTTCGAGGACCAGCGCGCGGGGATAGGGAAGGTTAAGGACAGCGATCTGTTCAGCGAGTTCATGCACCGACGGCAATGTTCGGAAAGCGTCTGTGTCGGTCACAAGAGGATGTTACCAGGGCAGATCCGTGTATACTGGGTCTAACTGCTTGAGACGCGGGCGTCCCAAGCGGCGCTTTTCTTTGAATTCGGGGCGTGGCTCAGCCTGGTAGAGCGCCTGGTTCGGGACCAGGAGGCCGGAGGTTCGAATCCTCTCGCCCCGACCAATAGTTGGCTTGGGCTCTACTCACCTAATGGGGGCAGCCGCCTCCCTGACAGAATCTAAGAACACATTACCTTAACCTCAACCGGTAGTTTTGGAAGTTTCTGAATCGGTAAGCTTGGCGCTGGAGAACTTCCATTTTGGTATGGAAGTGCCGGCCCGAGAGTTTCTGCGATAAACCCCTCATCGACGGTTGTTGGCAAGTTGATAGTGTTGCTTATGCGGACCCACCGAACCGCTAACTACCAGCGCCCCGCCCCACACCTGTAAACAGATCCAGAAGTCCGACTCGCGCCGAAGTTCGGGTTTCCTCCCGCACCCCTCCTGAACATTCAAGCAAGGTCAAGGCTGATTCTTCTCCGAATCCCAGAACGTACCGCGCGCGATGACTGATTCTGGCAAGTGTCTCCGGGGTGATGCGTGAAGTATTATCGAACTCCGCCCGTACTTCCCGCCGGATAAAGTAGCCCTGAACCGAGCGCCGAGGGTGACCCGTCCGGTTCGCCGTGTGGCCGTGCCAAATGGAGGCATTGAATATAATCATTGAGCCGGCAGGCGCACACGCAAGCATTTCTCCCTGCAGCGACAGCTTGCGGTCGCCTATCGCATCCTCCGGCACACTCGCCCATCTGTGGGAACCGGAAATGAATCGAGTCGCGCCGTTATCGGGGCGAAACTCGTCAACCATGTAAATAAAGCTGGCCATCGGAACATCTGGCGAGTCTCTCGGGATATCGACGTGAAGATCCTGCGCGCGCGTCCCCGGGCGGAGCGTCCGCCCAAGCGTTGCGCTGAGTTTGAATGGCGAGCCGATGATCTCGGAGCAGGCTTCCAATAGAGGCGGATGAATATACAATGGGTCGAATTCGGCGCCACGGTTGACAAAATCGTAGAGGCGCGTCGTCGTGCTACCGATTTTGTGCTCTGCGCTCCGCGAAGTCATCGCCCGGTCATAAGCATCCGAGAGTTGCGGCATCCTATCGGGATTAATAGTCCGCTTGTAATTGTGTATCCGTCGCGCCGGAGCTGCTCTCGCTGGTCGGCGGCGAGAACGCGGGTGTCTCGAAATACCGGGCCCAAAATGTCCCCCTGCCGCCGAATGTATCATCAATAAAGAATCCAAGACCTAACCTCTCCTACTTGTAGTGAAATGGCTAAAGCCATAAATCACCACTCGGAACCTGCCACGCGATGATCACGGCATGGATCTGGTTGATCGCCGGCGCGAGCATAGCCGGTGTCCTTTTTCGGCCAAGAGACTGGCCCGAGGCCGTGTGGGCGTGCTTAGGTGCGTTGTTGCTTGTGATCAGCCGGCTCCTTCCCCTGTCGCAGGCTGGAATGGCTGTGGCGAAAGGAGCCGATGTCTACCTCTTCCTCACTGGCATGATGCTCCTCGCGGAGCTAGCGCGCACCAAAGGCGTGTTCGATTGGCTTGCCTCTCTCGCAATAGCGGCGGCTAAGGGCAGCCGCGCCCGCCTGTTTTCCCTCGTATACCTTGTGGGGATCGTTGTGACCGTGTTCTTGTCCAACGACGCGACTGCCGTCGTTCTCACCCCGGCTGTGTATGCCGGTGTTCAAAAAGCGAAAACAAAGCCACTCCCCTATCTTTTAATCTGCGCCTTCATCGCCAACGCAGCCAGTTTCGTGCTGCCGGTGTCGAACCCGGCCAATCTTGTCGTGTATGGGAAACACATCCCTCCTCTGTTTCCCTGGTTGCAGACCTTTCTTCTACCATCCGTCTGCTCTATCGCGATAACTTACGCCGCTTTGCGATGGGTGGTTCGTGAGGATCTGAAAGGAAAAACAGAAGAGTCGTCCGATGTCTCCAGTCTTTCGAAACAGGGCCGGCTTGCTGCTTGGGGGATAGTCGGAACGGGAATCATCCTGATTGGCGCGTCTGCCTTCGGGCTGGATCTGGGACTGCCCACCTTCCTCGCCGCCGCGCTCGCCGTCCTGATCTCCACTCGCGCCAACGTCGAGGCATTGGGCGAAATAGTTAAGGGTGTTTCGTGGAGCGTGCTGCCACTGGTAGCGGGATTGTTTGTAATCGTAGAGGCCCTGAATTCCGCGGGCGCTCTGGTACTCGTGGGAAAAGTACTGGCCTGGTGTGCGGGACTGCATCAGATCGCCGGTTCGCTCGCTGCAGCCGCGGGGATTGCTGGTCTTTCTAACATCATGAACAATTTGCCGTCAGGATTATTAGCTGGCGGCGCGCTGCAAACGATTTCCCAACCACCTCACATCCGGGACGCGGTACTTATCGGAGTGGACCTCGGCCCGAACCTTTCCGTCACCGGATCGCTGGCAACGGTACTTTGGCTGATCGCGCTACGCCGCGAAGGCGAACAGATCAGCGGTTGGCAGTTTTTGAAGGTCGGGCTCGTGGTCATGCCACCAGCCTTATTGCTAGCCACTCTGGCTGTTGCCGTCATGTCGAAATAGC
>CAVVZB010000003.1:0-557209 GCA_963752695.1 Bryobacterales bacterium | reverse complement strand
GCTCCGCAGTTATCGCGAAGTTCGCACAGTCTCTCCGGAGAGTCCCCGTTTTCCGCGTTTTTGCGTTAAATAACCCAAAATGCCAAGTTTTAGGAGCTGCCTCTTTGAATGTCCGATGCGGCGAAGCCTCTGAATAGGAAAGAGTTATAGGCAATACATCCACTCCGCACTGCCTGAAGAGCCGTAGATCTCCGCGTTATTCCGCGTTAAATTTTAGGTTTTCGCGCGTCACTCCAGCGCTAACTCGCGTCACACTCAGGGCGCTTCTCCTCGAAAGCTCGCCGGGCAGTCGGCTGTTTGAGACTTTCTTTGAATCTATATATCGTTTGATCTTAGTCACTTACATCCTGCTGCGCTGAGATCCCAGTCGCCAGCAGTCTACATTTCTGTGGTTTTCGCCGATTCATGCTTTGAGAGCCGGTCCATGTTCGGTTGACCGGACCCGAAAAAGCATCACGGCGGGCAGGCAGGCTGAGGTTCTAGCTTCGCCCATCCGTAGCGTCGAGAGGTTTTATGAAGAGTGTTGTTGAACAAAGCGGCAGTACCCTGCCCGAGACGTCTGTTGGGATTCAAGTCTGGCCCATCGACAAGTTGGTTCTCTATGCCGCGAACCCGCGCAAGAACGATGCAGCGGTCGATCGCATGTGCGCCAGTATCCGAGAGTTCGGTTTCAAGATCCCTTGCCTGGTCCGCAGCGACGGCGAAGTGGTCGACGGCCATCTCCGGCTCAAAGCAGCAAGGAAGCTCGCAATCGAGGACATCCCGATCATCCTGTGCGATGAGTGGACGCCGGCTCAGGTTAAGGCATTTCGCCTGATGGTGAACCGCTCGGCAACGTGGGCCGAGTTTGATGAAGAGAAGCTTGCGCAGGAACTGCGCGATCTGCAGCTAGCCGATTTCGATCTCTCCCTGACGGGGTTCGAGGCGAAGGAACTCGACGAGCTGCTCATGGCCGATCTCCAGCCGGAGGAGGAGGCGCCTCCCCTGCCCGATCACCCCGTCGCTCGCGCTGGCGACTTATGGCTGTGCGGCTCTCACCGGGTGCTCTGCGGCAGTTCGACGGAGCCGGAAGCGGTGTCGCGGCTCTTGGGAGATCGCAAGCCGTTCCTGATGGTGACCGACCCACCTTACGGGATCGAGCTCGATTCCGAGTGGCGCGACAAAGCGGGACTGAACGGGTGCGGCGCGGCCGAGCCCAGCTACATGAAACACCGGACTACAGGGCATGAGGCGACCAAGATCTCCGGCGATACTCGCGCTGACTGGTCCGAGGCCTTCGCTCTGGTTCCCAGCCTCGAAGTCGCTTATGTCTGGCATGCCTCGAAGTTCACCCGCGAAGTGCTCGACGGCCTGCTCAGGATCGGCTTCCTGCATCACCAGCAGATCATCTGGGACAAAGGCCGGGCGGTGCTCACGCGGACCCATTACTGGTTCCAGCATGAGCCGTGCTGGTATGTCCGCAAGAAGAATGCGCCCTGGTTCGGTAAACCGGGAGAGAACTCGACGATCTGGAACTCGCCCTCTCCGAAGTTCATCATGGGCGGATCGGATGAGGAGAAGTACGATCACCCGACCCAGAAGCCCATCGAACTCATGCGAAAGGCCATCCTGAATCACACCAACGCAGGTGATTTGGTGTACGAGCCGTTTCTCGGCAGCGGCACCACATTGGCGGCGGCCGAAGTGACTCAGCGCACCTGCTGCGGCATGGAACTCGATCCCAAGTATGTCGACGTCGTGGTCCAGCGCTGGCAGGGGTTGAGTGGTAAGCCAGCCATTCTGGAACGCGATGGCCGCAGCTTTGAAGCCATCGCCCAAGAGCGTACCAACGACCGCCGTGAGGAGGCCGAAATGGGGAGTATCAATCTCCAACAAGACGGTAAGGCAATCGATACCTTCCACCCAGCGACAGGCGGGAGTCAACGATGAGCGCGCCACGCGGGCGGCCTTTCGCACCGGGTAACACCTTCGGGCGTGGACGGCCCAAGGGAAGCTGCAACAAGACGAACTCGCAGGGCGACGACCTGCTCGGGCAGTACGCCGATCCCCTGAAGCGAAAATGCGTTGCGATGGCGCTGCAAGGCAATCCGCAAGCGTTGCGGATGTGCATGGAGCGCATTAGCCCAAGACGCCTGGATGCACGCATCCAGCTGAGTTGGCCGAAGATTCGGAGTGCGCACGACGTGGAGAAGGCCGCGGAGAAGATCACGCAGGCCATCCAGCGCGGGAAGATCTCGCCGCTTGAAGGATCGAAGATGATGAGCATTCTGGAGACCCGGTCCCGGTTCATGGATAAGCGCGAATTTCGAGAGCCGCCTCGAGAAACTGGAGGAGAACCTTGCCAGATCCAAGAACCTTCCGCGCTAGAAAAGGTGATCCATGTTGAGCCGCCACCGACGCCTTCGGCGGCTGGAGAGATCGCCTCTTTTTCAGCCGCCTGCCGAACCGATACTTGCGATCAGCGTTCTCGCGCTGCAGCAGCTATCGAATGAGCATCTGGAACTATTGCAGGGCTTGTCGCGGAGGGAGGAAAGTGGACTCCACTGGGTCATCTCCGAACTGGAGGCGGATGCTCTGCAGGCTTATCGGGCTGCTTGGGATCGCCACGAGTCCTTAGCTGGTGCAGTGATGTAGCTCGAAGCGAAGTCGAACAGCCAGGAACGAAAGCCCACGCGCCTCGATCAGCACGTGGGCCAAGAAACGGGGAAACGCAGCCTTACTGAATCCGGTAGGTGCGTTCCCCGTTTTCGTCTTTGGTGGACAGGACAGTCAGCCCCATCTTCTTGCCGAGCGTGCCGGAAATGAAGCCGCGCACCGAATGCGCCTGCCATCCGGTCGCGTTCATAATCGCGTGGAGCGTGACCCCGCCGGGCTGTTTCATCATCGCCAGAATCGACTCGGTCTTGTTTGCCTTCGGGGAAACGCCGGCGTTTGGGGGCGCGGTGGGCGTCTTCTTCTTGCGGGTCGTCTTGTGGGGCGGCGCTGTCGGCGCGGGCACAACGTCGGGCGCCTGTGCCCCCTCAGGCGCGAACATGGCTTGTTGCTCCGCCGCTTCGGTTGCTTCCAGTTGGGCCTCGAGCGGAGCAGCCCTCTCTGCGTCGTTCAGCGTGCTCCAGATCCGGGTGATCGCCGTCTTGCGATCCTTGAATTTGTTGACGGGCTTGACTTGAGGTAAGTGATTCCAGATCTCGAGCAGGCGGGCCATGGGCCAGTCCGCCGCCAAACTCGCCAACTCTGCCTCGCTGCTGAATCGTGCGGTTCCGGCGGCGACGTCGCCGTCCTGTTCTGAATCTACGGGGATGATGTTGTTTGTTTCGTTGTCGATCGTGAAGGTGTTCATGTTCGTTCTCCTCTGTTCCGGCGGCAAGCCGGACACGATCACATTCATCACTTCGGTCCCGGGCACATGCAAGCGCATACCGCGTTATTTCCGCTCCTTTGTAGAAAGGTTCATCCCGGGGTCGACGATCTTCTGAAACAGGACGCGCTGCTCGCTCCAGTCGATCCGCTGGACGACGGGTCGCAGGCTCACTTCGTGCAGGCCTTTGAGGAACGGCAGGAACAGGAGCTGCTCCTGAATGTCCGGAGCCAGATGCAGCAGCTTCATGATCTGGCTCATGCGCGCACGCGACACTTTTCCGACAACCGCAAGACTTGCGTAATCCTGCACTTCTCCCTTCCTCACCATCCCTTCAAACCGCAGCGCCAGTGCCATCAGCCGCGCAATCCGGGGAATCGCCGAACAGGAGTCTGCGCCATCCGGTTGCTTAGCTCCGATGGAAGCTTCCTTGCCTTCTCGCCGTCCGTATCGGCTCGGGCAGAAGTCCAGCTCATAAGTAACATCTGGATTACTGCTCACGCCCGCACCTCCTGGCCCACCGTCTCTACGGAGTCCGCACGGAACCGGATCGAGATCCGCTTGCTTACGCCGTCAAAGCCGATCCGTTCGACAACGGCTTGTACTGCCCGGAGTTGCTCGCTGCGATCCAATCGATCCCACTCCGAACCAGTGGGAAACTCCGGGTGCGCTTCCCTGACTCGCGCGAGAACCGATTGATCAATGGCCGGAGCGGGAAGCGTTCTCCCCAGGCAAGCCGCCCGTCCCTTGCGCCGCGCGTTCAGGCAGAGATAGTAGGGATACACCCGATCCTTTTTGCCTCCGTAGCCGTACGTCATGCGCGCCTGGCAGGACTCGCAATGCAGCATGCCGCCCAGCAGCGCCATATGTTTGTTGCGCTCCTTACCCCGGGCGACTGACTCCCGTTTGGTCAGGAGGCTCTGCACCCGCTCCCACGTACCGGGCGCGAGGATCGCCGGGTGTTCTCCGGGATAGGGCTGCCCCTTGTGCAGAACCGTTCCCGTGTAGAGAATGTTCATCAGCAAGCGCCGGAGCCCGTTCAGATCGAACGGGCTACCGGTCCGGAACTGGCCGGTCTTCCGTGTCCAACTCTTCAGACGCCAGCCGCGACGATCGATCTCTGCCAAAGTCAACATGGCAGACCGATTCTCCTCGAAGAGAGCGAAGATGGCGCGCACCTGTTCGGCTTCCTCTTCGTTCACGATCAATCGTCCGCCGCCCGGGGCTACGTCATAGCCCAGCACCGGAGCACCTCCCACCCACTTGCCCTTCTTCCGCGCCGCAGACATCTTGTCCCGCGTGCGCTCTCCGATCAGTTCCCGTTCGAACTGCGCGAACGACAGAAGAATGTTGAGGGTCAATCGTCCCAGCGACGTGCTGGTGTTGAACTGCTGGGTCACCGCCACGAAGCTGACCTTGTGCTTCTCGAACAAGCTCAGCATGCGGGTGAAGTCGAGCAGCGAGCGGCTCAGCCGGTCCACTTTATAGACCACCACACAATCCACTTCGCCCGCTTCCACCGCAGCCAGCAATCTCGTCAAAGCGGGGCGATCGGTGTTCGCACCAGTGAAGCCGCCATCGTCGTACAACTGCGGCATGGCCACCCATCCCTCCCGCCGCTGACTGAGGACGAAAGCCTCGCCCGCTTCGCGTTGGGCATCGAGCGAGTTGAACTCCTGGTCGAGACCTTCCTCGGTCGACTTGCGCGTATAGATCGCGCAACGTAATTTAGCGGGACGCTGCTCTGGATCGCTTCCATCCAGATAGTTATTCCGCATGGGTCACCTCCGACTGGTCCGCAGCAACCGCCTTGCGGGTCAGCCCGAAGAAGGCAAGACCATTCCAACGGGTACCCGTTACGGCAACCGCTACCGCGCTCAGCGAGGGATAGTAGCGATTCTCATACCGGAAGCCCTTCGCGAGAACTTCCACCAGCACGGTCCGGCCTTTCCACTTTCGGCTCAGCACGACGCCGGGCAGCGGGAGGCGGCGATCCTGGTCGGGCCGGTCCCGGTCCCCGGGCGTGGTCTCGACCCGCGTACCCTCGACCGAAAAGAAGTCACGCGGCGCGATCACGCGCAAGTCCGCATCCTGGGCAATCGTAACGGCCCGCGTCCGAGCACGTTCGGAGAGATCTCCCTCGACTAACGCCTGCAGCCGCCAAGCGATGCGCCGGAACAGATGCTCCCGATTCCGGCAGCGCGTCTCCTCCTGAAACACCTCCCGGTACTTCATCCGCAAGCCAGCCAGGCTCATCCTGCGCAGGTTCTCGATCTCCATCAATACTGCCGTGTCCATGGTGTTAACTCCCTCTCAGTGGCTGTCAACCACTGTCACCATGAACGCTCTGTGCGCTGCGAGAGGCAAGGCAAATGAACTTGCCTCGACGGGCGTTCCGGTGGGTTGGCGACCATCCCGCTGGTGAGCTCTGAGCAGACGGCGCAAGCTCCCCCGAGGTTCGATAACTCAGGACTGCTGTGCGGCCGCTGTCGCTTGTAGTCATTGCGCCAGCCCGCGATCATTCCGCGCGCATCGGCGCGGTTACTGAACAGGTTCGCGTTCAGGCACTCATCCCGAAATCTGCCGTTGAAACTCTCCACGCGCACGTTTTGTACGGTCTTCCCGGCTGAAGATGAATGATTGCGTTGTAGTGCCCGGCACCATTCCACAAAGAATAAGCCGGTGAACTTCGGCCCGTATTCGCATCGAATCGCGCCGGGTGTGCCGAGTTGTTCGATCCGCGTTCCAGCACGCGCGTGACCTGCCTGCCACACATTCCCGTGTTGACCCATTATTCTCAGCGTCTCTGACGAGGGGCGCACTTCGGATTGACTGGCGAACAACTATCGCGCCGGATTTGGAGCAGCGGCCAGTATATGCCCAACCGAAATACTCGCTAACCCGGTTCCGTTAGCGCGAGGGGGAGGCGTTCCGGCGTCCTTTCCGCTTCGCCGCGCGCGTACGCTGCTCTGCCCGTGTCGCTGCGTGAGGTGATCGATTTCGGAATGCCAGCCCCTTATCGGATCGAAACTTGGTGTTAAATGTGACGTATGTCTTTTTTCGCGCACTCCCGGCCGGACTGCATGCGTGCGACTTGGCAGGATCTCGGCCAACATCTTGAGGCGGTCGCGGAGATCACTTCTCATCTGGCGCGGAAAATCGGAATGTCAAAGGCCGGGGAGCTTATTGGTCTCGCGCATGACCTGGGGAAATACTCCGCTGCATTTCAACAGTACATTGGCGACTCTGAAGGTAACGCGGCGACTGAAAGGGGCAGCGTGGACCACTCTACCGCCGGGGCGCATATCATCGAACGAGGTCTAAATCATGCGGAGGGAGGGATTGCGGGCCAGATGCTTGCGTTATGCGTGGCTTCGCACCACTCGGGTCTCATTGATTGCATCGCTCCCGACGGAAGCGATGTATTTACCCGGAGGATAAACAAGGATGTTGGGTTGAGCCACAGCGACGAGGCTTGGAGCAAAACCGAGCGGAAGATACGCGGACGGTTGGAGGACTTGCTCAACGGGCCGGATGTCGCGACCGAGATCAAAGCGGCGATGGGGCGAATAGCGGAAACGGATCGCAATGAGGTTATCGAGCCGTTCATGCAGGGGTTACTGTTGCGAACGCTGTTCAGTTGCCTCATCGACGCAGACCGCATCGATACCTCGGATTTCGAAAAACCCGCGGCAGCGAGGCTGCGACAACGTGGTGACTACGAGCCGTGGCACGAACTCGCAAACCGGCTAGAACGCAGGTTGGCCGCCTTCCCAAATGAACGGTGGATCGACCAGCTTCGCTGGGAAATATCCGGCGCCTGCTTGGCTGCAGCCGGGCGGCCCCAGGGGGTTTTTACCCTAACGGTGCCGACAGGCGGAGGTAAGACACTGGCAAGTCTTCGCTTTGCGCTGAATCATGCGCAGGCCCGGGGAATGGACCGCGTCATCTATGTCAGCCCCTATATCTCCATCGCGGACCAAAATGCGCAGGTCGTGCGCGAGATACTTGAGCCGGTCGGCTGCGCGTTCGCTTCTGTCGTGCTCGAACACCACTCCAACCTGGCGGCTGACAAAGAGAGTTGGAGGGGAACCGTGTTGGCGGAAAACTGGGATGCCCCGGTCGTTTTCACGACGGCTGTGCAGGTACTAGAAGCGCTTTTTGGGGGCCGTACGCGCTCCGCGCGTAGGCTGCATGCCCTGGCTAAGGCCGTCATCGTTTTCGACGAGGTGCAAAGCCTGCCAGTGCGGATGATTCACATGTTCAATAATGCAGTCAATTTTCTAGTGGAACAGTGCGGCGCGAGCGTTGTGCTTTGCACAGCAACGCAGCCGCTGCTGGATACGGTAGATCCGAGTAAAGGAGCGATCCGGCTCAACGGAGACTCCGAACTGATGCGGGACGCGCCCCGGCTCTTTCGCGATCTAAAGCGGTTTGATGCATTCGATGCGTCGAACAAGCACGGAGGGTGGAGTGCGAGTGACGTCAGCGCTCTCTCTGTAGGCGAGATGCTGACATACGGAAGCTGTCTTGCGATCGTCAATACCAAGCGTGACGCACTGGCGATCTATCTTGGCTGCAAGCAACGGCTGAGTGACTTAGGTGAGCAGATTGAAGAAGGCTGCCTTGTCCATCTCAGTACGCGTATGTGCCCCGCGCACCGCCTCAGGTCTTTAGGCTTCATGCGCGCAGCGCTACTGGCGCAAAAGCGAGTGTTGTGTGTCAGTACGCAGTTGATCGAAGCCGGCGTCGACATCGACTTCGCTTCCGTAGTGCGTGACTTGGCCGGCTTGGATTCTATCGCGCAGGCGGCCGGACGCTGCAACCGCAACGGGGAGCGACCTGTCGGGAGAGTGCATATAGTCAAGATGGCGGACCCGCTTCCGAAGCAGTTGGAGGAGATCCGGTGCGCACAGCAAAATGCCCGGAGGGTGCTGGACGATTGGAGAGACGAACGCGGAGACACGCCGTTTCCCTTGTCAGATCCGCTTCAGATGGCGCGCTTCTTCGGGCACCACTTCTTCGCCCGCAAGGGACAGATGGACTACCCGGTGAAGGCGCAGCGCGACGACACCCTGCTGCAGATGTTTGGGGAAAACGGCATGGCGGTAGCGGAGGCCAGACTAGCGGGCGTTCGGAGAAACGGATTCATGCAGTCGTTCGAGAGCGCTTCCAAGGAGTTTCGCGTAATCGACGGTGAGACCCGGGGTCTCATCGTTCCGTACAACCAACAGGCAAAGGAGTTGATGAGTGCTTTGAGCGCTTCGCGTGATATTGCTGTAGACTTCCAACTACTGAGGAAGGCGCAGCAGTTCGCGGTGAACGTGTTTGAGTGGGAGTTGGATTCTTTGAATCGGAGCGGGGCTATTTGCGAGGCAAAGAAGGAGACTGGTGTATTCTGCCTGCGGGAAGAATTCTATTCGGACGAGTTCGGGCTGACGCTCGACGGGACCGGAAGAATGGAGAGCATGATTGCATAACACGCCGAAGAACACGATCGAGTTTCGCGTCTGGGGGCGGTACGCGATGTTCACTGACCCACTTACCCGCGTTGGCGGAGAAAAGTGCTCCTACCATCTGCCCACGTACGAGGCGCTAAAAGGCATAGCTAAGAGCATTTATTGGAAGCCGACATTCATATGGCACGTCGATCAAGTGCGGGTGATGAAGCGGATCCGAACACAGACCAAGGGTGTGAAGCCGCTGGAATGGACCGGCGGGAACACGCTGGCTGTCTACACTTACCTCACGGGTGACAGCGACTCGGAGACGAACGAGCCGCGAATCGAATATCAGGTTCGAGCCCACTTTGAGTGGAACGAACACAGGCCCGAATTGAAGCGCGACCGCAGCGATGGGAAGCACTTTGAAATTGCCAAGCGCAGCCTGGAACGCGGCGGCCGGCAAGACATCTTTCTGGGGACGCGCGAATGTCAGGCGTACGTCGAACCGTGCGAGTTTGGGCTTGGTGGAGGCGCGTGTGACCATGACGGCGAATTGCAATACGGCGTCATGTTCCACAGCTTCGATTACCCCGATGAAACGGGGGAAGGCAGGCTGGCCAGCAACTTCTGGCGGCCGAAACTGGTCGATGGCATGCTTTCGTTTCCACGCCCAGAGGAAATTCCGGCTGAACACAAGAAAGAGATCCGTGCCATGAATCCGAAGAAGTTCGGCATGGAACACGATCTTCAGTACATCGAGACCGAGGCGGAGCAGTACGCCGCAAATTTGGGAGATGGCGCTTGAGCTGGATTCAGAAGCTCTACGAGACGTACGACCACTGCGCGGGACGACCGCAGTTTGACAAGAACCCGTTGATGCCGGTTGATCATGCCGAACAACAGGTTCATATCGAGATCACGCTGAGCGGCTCGGGAAAATTCCGTGCCGCTTCCGTGGTAGCAAAAGAGACCACCTTTATTCCAGCTACCGAGGACTCGGCGGGCCGCACTTCGAGCCCTGTCGCGCACGGGTTGATCGACAAGCTCGAGTATATCGCCCCGGAGAACGGGCTTGCGGATGCCGAGGCTTCGCAAAAACCGGCCAAGCGGCCGAAGAAAAAGAACGACGCGGAGTCTAAGCACAACCTATACATCAATCAGCTTAGGCGCTGGGTGGCATCTGAGCCCGAACCGCATGTGGAAGCCGTTCTGCGTTACGTCGAGGGCGGGACCATCCTGGCGGACCTACAACAAAATCAAATTTTGCACGTGGACACGGAGGGAAGACTTCTAACACAATGGGAGAACCCGGGCACATCCCCAGCCCTTTTCAAGCTGTTGACTGCTACCGCTGGGGAACGAGATCAGCGTAGCGCGGTGGTTCGCTGGATCGTCGAACTGCGGGACCCGCAAGGAAGCGCCCAGCTTTGGCGGAATCCACAGGTGCATGGTTCCTGGCAGCGGTTCGTAGCAAAGCAGGCGAAACCCACCTCTTTTTGTATGGTCACGGGAGACACCCTGGCTCCGGCGACGAATCATCCGAAGCGGCTTAGACACGCGGCGGATGGCGCAAAGCTGATTTCATCCAACGACTCCAATGGGTATACCTTTCGCGGGCGATTCGATAAACCGACAGAGGCATATGGAGTCGGGAGTTTGACCACGCAGAAAGCACATAATGCGCTGCGATGGTTAATTTCAAGGCAGGGATACAAGAATGGAGATCAGGCCATCGTCGCCTGGGCAGTGAGCGGTGAGGCGATCCCGGCATTGGTCGCGGGTTCGGATGAACTCCGTCCGATCGGTGATGAACCTGGAGCAGAGGTTCGTGGCGTCACCCTACAAGTTTCGCAGCCGCCAGTGGTGACTGCGCTCTACAAGGGCGATGCCGGTCAGCTTTTCGCGAGGCAGGTAAAGAAGTTGATTAGCGGGTATGCGGAGAAACTCGGCGACCGCGAAGATATCGTGATCATGGCGGTAGATTCCGCGACGCCCGGGCGCATGGCCATAACTTATTACCGGGAGCTAAGAGCTTCGGAATTTCTCGACCGCATCCAGAACTGGCATGAGTTCACGGCGTGGCCTCAAAACATGGGCAAGGATCGCAAGTTCTCTGGAGCGCCCGGCTCCCCGCGATATTGCGGAGGCCGCTTATGGCCGACGAGTCGACGAAAAGCTGAGGAAATCGACCGTTGAGCGCCTGCTGCCTTGTATCGTGGACGGCCGGCCCATTCCGCGCGACCTCATGATGGCCTGTGCTCAGCAAGCAACGAACCGCGTGGGCAAAGAACACTGGGAGTGGGAACGGTGCCTGGGTGTTGCGTGTGCTCTGATTCGTGGAAGCAGAAGGGAGGATCACTACAGGATGTCGCTCGAAGAAGATCGCAAGTCGCGTAGCTATTTGTTCGGAAGGCTGCTAGCCGTCGCGGAGAGGATCGAAGGCTACTCGCTCTATCTTGCGAAGGAGACGCGCGAGACCAGCGCCGAACGGCTGATGCAGCGATTTGCGGATCATCCCGCCGAAACGTGGCGAACGATTGAGTTGGCGCTTCGCCCCTACATTCAGCGTCTTCAAAGTATCCGACCTAAGCCTCTGTTCATATGGAAGCGTTTGCTCGACGATATCGTCAGCCGATTTGAGGGCGATGATTTTGCCCGGTCCGGGCGACTCGACGCGGAGTTTTTGCTTGGCTATCATTGCCAGCGCTCGGCGCTGCGTTGGGAGGCTTCAAAGCATGAAGGCAAAGACGAGCGCAGTGCAGAAACGCAAAACGTCTTAGATCCACCGCCATTTAACGAGTAAGGAGAAACCCTTGAGTTCACTACAAAACAAGAACGACTTTGCCGTGGTGCTTCGCGTGCGCCATGCCAACCCGAACGGCGATCCATTGAACGGGAATCGCCCGCGAACGGATTACAACGGATTTGGTGAAATCACCGATGTTTGCATCAAGCGGAAACTCCGTGATCGACTCGTCGAGAACGGGCACAACATCTTCGTCCAATCGGACGATCGTAAGAACGACGACGCCACGAGTCTTCGAGACCGCGCGGAAAAGGCGCTTAGCAAGAAGTTTGGCTCTTCCGAAACAGCCAAGCTGGCCAGTGAGACTTGGTTCGATGTGCGCGCGTTCGGCCAGCTCTTTGCGCTACCAAAAAAGAATAAGG
This sequence comes from Bryobacterales bacterium, assembly GCA_963752695.1. Classification (GTDB taxonomy): domain Bacteria; phylum Acidobacteriota; class Terriglobia; order Bryobacterales; family Bryobacteraceae; genus Bog-113. Next base: position 545,239 of record CAVVZB010000003.1, on the reverse strand, counting down.
CCAAGGGGCAAGACGAGGACGGCGATACGGGCGTGTCCATTCCGATCCGAGGGCCTGTGACCGTGCAATCCGCCTTTAGCCTGGCCCCCGTCGATGTGACCAGCACGCAGATTACGAAGAGCGTCAGTGGTGACGGGGACGGAAGTAAGCGCGGTTCGGACACGATGGGCATGAAACATCGTGTTGACGAAGCCGTGTACGTGTTTTACGGCAGTATGAATCCGCAACTCGCCGAGCGGACCGGTTTTAGCGACGCGGACGCGGAGGCCATCAAACAAGTCTTACCAAAGCTTTTTGAGAATGACGCGTCTTCGGCGCGACCGGAAGGCAGTATGGCAGTCATCAAAGTAATTTGGTGGAAGCACCGGGCCGGAAAGTGCGGTCAGTACTCTTCTGCGAGAGTGCATGGAACGCTCAAGGTGAATCTTGATGGAACTTATACGTTAAATAATCTCGATGGATTGATAGCCGAGGAAATCGACGGCTTCTGAATGAAGGTGAGTTTGATTTGTGAACGCCACCTCTACTTCCGAACGCGACGACGATTCGCTCCCGCTAAGCGGTCTTCAGCATCTGGCCTTCTGCTCGCGGCAGTGGGCACTCATCCATCTCGAGCAGGTATGGGTGGAGAACGTCAGGACTGCGGAAGGACGGCTACTGCATGAACGCCCCGACGTGCCAGGAGAGAGCCGTCGAGCCACGGTGCGCACGGTGCGCGGCATGTGGCTGCGGTCGGAAAGATTGCACCTGACCGGGCGCGCAGATGTCGTCGAGTTCCGGCCCTCGCCGTATCCGGTGGAGTACAAGCGCGGCAGGGGCAAGCCGCAAGACTGCGACGCCGTGCAACTCTGTGCGCAGGCACTCTGTCTAGAGGAAATGCTGGACACTGCGATCGCAGTCGGCGCCATCTTCTACGGGACTCCGCGACGGCGGCTGGAAGTGGAGTTTACGCCGGCGCTGCGGTGGCGAACGGAAGAACTCGCGGCCACGATGCACCGCCTCTACCGAAAAGGTCTGACACCCGCTGCGACGCCTGGGCCCCACTGCCGCAATTGCTCTCTGGTAAACGTCTGTCTACCGGAGGTCACCGCCCGTGATGACGCCGCGGGACGTTGGGTGACAGTGCAGCTACGTTCGCTCCGGCAGGACTATTAACTCGAGCTCATGCGAAAGCTACTCAACACTCTGCATGTGATGACGCAGGGCGCGTATCTCCACCGCGACGGCGAGACGGTGGCGATCAGAGTGGGCGACGAACTAAAGCTGCGAGTTCCCGTGCATACCCTCGAAGGGCTGGTGTGTTGGGGGCGGGTGTCTTGCAGTCCGCCGGTGCTGGGATTGTGTTGCGAGCGGGGCGTGGGCATCTCTTTCCTGAGTGAGCAGGGAAGATTCATCGCCCGCGTGCAGGGTCCCGTATCCGGAAACGTGCTCCTGCGCAGGCAACAGTACCGGATGGCGGACGACGAAGGGAAGACGCTTCCCGGCGTGCGGGCGATTGTGGCGGCGAAGATAGCGAACAGCCGCGTGGTTCTGCTTCGCGCGGCTCGCGAACTCTCCGATGATGCTCGTGGGGACGATATTCGCAACGCCGCCAGTCGGCTCTCGTGGGCGGGCCTGGAAGCGTCCCGGGCGGCATCCATCGACGAAGCGCGGGGCTATGAGGGTGTGGCGGGGCAGGCTTACTTTTCGGTTTTCAACCAGATGATCGCCGGGGACCGGGAGTCTTTTCAGTTTGAAGGCCGTTCCCGGCGGCCGCCGCTGGATCGCGTGAATGCCCTGCTGTCGTTTGTCTATGCTCTGTTGCGCCACGACATCGAGTCCGCTCTGGAGAGCGTCGGCCTCGATCCGGCGGTCGGGTTTCTGCATGCCGACCGGCCTGGGCGTCCGAGTCTGGCTCTGGATCTGATGGAGGAACTGCGCGCCGCTCTAGCGGACCGGCTGGTGCTTACGCTGATCAACCGGCGACAGGTACAAGGCGCGGGATTTTCGGAGCAGGATGGCGGCGGCATCCAGATGAACGACGAGACGCGCAAGCAGGTGTTGTCCGCGTGGCAGTTGCGTAAGCAGGACGAGATCGAGCACCCGTACCTAAAGGAGCGCATACCACTCGGACTTGTTCCGTACGTGCAGGCGCTGCTGTTTGCGCGCCACGTGCGCGGCGGTCTAGACGCATACCCCGCATTCTTCTGGAGGTGACCGCCCGTGATGGTTCTGGTCAGTTATGACGTGAGCACGCGGGATGACGCTGGGCGGCGTAGGCTGCGCCGGGTGGCCCGTTTGTGCGAAGATCACGGCCAGCGGGTTCAGAACTCGGTATTCGAGTGCGTGGTGGACTCCGCGCAGTGGGTGGTGCTACGGGCCGGTCTTGTTGCGGAGGCGGACCCGGCACAGGATAGCCTGCGGTTCTATTTTCTGGGGACCGAGTGGCGGAGGCGAGTGGAGCACGTAGGCGCGAAGGCGTCTTATGATCCGGAAGCACCGCTGATTCTTTAGATGCTTGGACGATGAAACCAGTGACGCGGACCCTAAGCGTGCACGAATTCCCTGGAAGATTCGCGAACCGAGTAATTGCTTTGGATCGAAATAGGTGCGCATGGCTGTTTCGATTTCTGGGCCGAGCGGATGCCGAATTTGGTGAGATCCGCGTTTATGGGAATCTATCTGTAGCAGATGCACGTATTTAGCGCATGTGCAGTCGCCCCCCGCGCGGGGGCGTGGATTGAAACTAGTTACGACCGTCGATGATCTGGTACTGAAGTGCCGGTGTCGCCCCCCGCGCGGGGGCGTGGATTGAAACAGACGTGGAACGAAGTGCGTGTCGGGCCGCGGTATGTCGCCCCCCGCGCGGGGGCGTGGATTGAAACCGCAGTCGCGAACTGGACGCATACAGTCCGGTGTTGTCGCCCCCCGCGCGGGGGCGTGGATTGAAACATGGAATCGGCGGCAGCATCGGCACCGTGACGGCGGTCGCCCCCCGCGCGGGGGCGTGGATTGAAACCTATCTGCTCACTGATGGGCGGGCTGGTTCGCAGCGTCGCCCCCCGCGCGGGGGCGTGGATTGAAACAGTCGTTGACCACGAACGCGCCGTTAACAGCTTGCAACGTCGCCCCCCGCGCGGGGGCGTGGATTGAAACATGTGCGCGATGCCAAGCTGGATCCTGATCGGCTGTCGCCCCCCGCGCGGGGGCGTGGATTGAAACTCATCAACTCCGGCTTGCCAACCCGCATCCGATCTCGTCGCCCCCCGCGCGGGGGCGTGGATTGAAACACAGCATATGCGGCATGCCCGTTCGTGTCCGTGGTGTCGCCCCCCGCGCGGGGGCGTGGATTGAAACAAGTCGTGCCACTGAGCGGCCGTGCTCGCGATCGGTCGCCCCCCGCGCGGGGGCGTGGATTGAAACACTCACGTAGACTCGCCATCGGCGAACGGTTCAGCGGTCGCCCCCCGCGCGGGGGCGTGGATTGAAACATCGCATCCGCCACGTCCGCAGTTCGGGTGTCGCGGCGTCGCCCCCCGCGCGGGGGCGTGGATTGAAACTACTGGTGAGCCTCGGGACAGAGTCCTAGCAACTCCGTCGCCCCCCGCGCGGGGGCGTGGATTGAAACAACAGTCCGTAGCCGTCTATGTGAATTCGGGCGGTCGCCCCCCGCGCGGGGGCGTGGATTGAAACCGTCTGCCACGACGCCGGTGTCTCTCAACATCGCGTCGCCCCCCGCGCGGGGGCGTGGATTGAAACAGCAGTCGGTGACCGTGATACCGTGCCGACTGCGACGTCGCCCCCCGCGCGGGGGCGTGGATTGAAACCGACACGCATGCAGATCCGGCTACGCCAATTGCCCGGTCGCCCCCCGCGCGGGGGCGTGGATTGAAACGCCGATGGCTGATGACACTGCCGCTCGATTGGGATGTCGCCCCCCGCGCGGGGGCGTGGATTGAAACAGTCATCGGCAGCGAGTGCAATCCAGCTGCAGCTAACGTCGCCCCCCGCGCGGGGGCGTGGATTGAAACGCTCTGGACTAGTCGCAACCTCGAAGCCAGATGCCGGTCGCCCCCCGCGCGGGGGCGTGGATTGAAACAGCGATGCTGGATCGATGCCGCATCCACGTCTTACCGGTCGCCCCCCGCGCGGGGGCGTGGATTGAAACAGTCTCGCGCTCGCGACAGGCTGGTGACACGGGCGGTCGCCCCCCGCGCGGGGGCGTGGATTGAAACAGCCAGCGCGCACAGGTGTGACGTCTGCGAGGTCGGCGTCGCCCCCCGCGCGGGGGCGTGGATTGAAACTCGACGATCCGGCTCGCTTGGCAGAGCACTGGCTCGTCGCCCCCCGCGCGGGGGCGTGGATTGAAACGTCGAGAAGCACCGAATACAGTCCTTGCAGATGCGAGTCGCCCCCCGCGCGGGGGCGTGGATTGAAACAACAATGAATGGCACGATAACATGCGGATCGCGGATGTCGCCCCCCGCGCGGGGGCGTGGATTGAAACCTGCTCGAGTGCGCTTAGCGTCATCGCGTCTTCGCGTCGCCCCCCGCGCGGGGGCGTGGATTGAAACGATAACAAGGATGCCCACGGCAAGCGGGAACCATTGTCGCCCCCCGCGCGGGGGCGTGGATTGAAACACCGATGTGCACGCCGACCACGGCTGCACTTACTGTCGCCCCCCGCGCGGGGGCGTGGATTGAAACAACTGGCGTTGCCACTTCGGTGGCGGAGCTGCTGAGTCGCCCCCCGCGCGGGGGCGTGGATTGAAACCTATTAGCTGGGTTACATCGTAATATGACCAGCCGGTCGCCCCCCGCGCGGGGGCGTGGATTGAAACCTTATCAGTGATTTCTTGCATTGGTTCTCGCCTAGGTCGCCCCCCGCGCGGGGGCGTGGATTGAAACCGTTGCTTTATGACTTTGCAAGGGTGCTCTGCAGTCGCCCCCCGCGCGGGGGCGTGGATTGAAACGCTCTGGCCGAGATCCACAGCACGGCGGCCGACAGTCGCCCCCCGCGCGGGGGCGTGGATTGAAACATCTAAACTCTTCCGGCCCGATATCACGGCGCCACGGTCGCCCCCCGCGCGGGGGCGTGGATTGAAACTATCCGCATGACTCGCACGTATGGCGATCCACCTACTTGGTCGCCCCCCGCGCGGGGGCGTGGATTGAAACCTAGACAAAAGGTCTGCCATAGGGCAGGAGAGCGTCGTCGCCCCCCGCGCGGGGGCGTGGATTGAAACCGCCTCGATCAATTGATGAGACACTACTGCGCACGTCGCCCCCCGCGCGGGGGCGTGGATTGAAACCGGCAATATCGCCGGCAACTCGGACGCCCGCCGGTCGCCCCCCGCGCGGGGGCGTGGATTGAAACAACGGTGCGGTTGCCGCTCCGACGATCTTAGATCGTCGCCCCCCGCGCGGGGGCGTGGATTGAAACGTTCTTTTGGTTCTGCTGGCTAGTTCACTCGCGGTCGCCCCCCGCGCGGGGGCGTGGATTGAAACAGGCCATGCGTGAGGTCATCGGCGATAGATGCCGTGTCGCCCCCCGCGCGGGGGCGTGGATTGAAACCGTCTTAGTTGCGCTATTGTGTTACGCTCTCGCGCGGTCGCCCCCCGCGCGGGGGCGTGGATTGAAACACCACAGCGCGGCTATCTCGGCGACCGGAGCCCGGTCGCCCCCCGCGCGGGGGCGTGGATTGAAACATCGGGCATAGGTCGTGAGTAGGCAAGATGTCGCTGTCGCCCCCCGCGCGGGGGCGTGGATTGAAACGGTTGGATTCATGGCTATTGCTTGGCTGAGCCGCCGTCGCCCCCCGCGCGGGGGCGTGGATTGAAACAGTGCAGGCGTGGCCGTATCGCACACGTCCAGGGTCGCCCCCCGCGCGGGGGCGTGGATTGAAACGCCCACATACGCCACGGCGCATATCACCGGCGCAGGTCGCCCCCCGCGCGGGGGCGTGGATTGAAACACGTCTCACTCAGCGAGAGCGCGGGAGCACTGGCAGGTCGCCCCCCGCGCGGGGGCGTGGATTGAAACCCCATATTCACCAGCGCGTGTACGAGATGGCTTTACGTCGCCCCCCGCGCGGGGGCGTGGATTGAAACCAACTAGGTTCGATCTTCGCTTCGCCGCGAGCAGAGTCGCCCCCCGCGCGGGGGCGTGGATTGAAACAACGTAGTCGCCGGCGTCGTGATCGTAAGTAGCGGTCGCCCCCCGCGCGGGGGCGTGGATTGAAACACCAAGGCTTAGCGGATTACGCTCGCATGATCTCGGTCGCCCCCCGCGCGGGGGCGTGGATTGAAACCGATATCAGGCGCGCAGCGGTGGCGAGTCGGCATCGTCGCCCCCCGCGCGGGGGCGTGGATTGAAACAGTGTAGGCTTGTCGATCACACCTTCTTCTTCGTCGCCCCCCGCGCGGGGGCGTGGATTGAAACAAATGATCTCGGCAGTGAACCCGACCGGCGCTGCAGTCGCCCCCCGCGCGGCCCTTGCAATTGCATCTCGAGGCGCCGCACACCCGTGATGAAAGGAGGTTTTGTCCTACTTGTGCCACGATTCGTTCTGTTTCCGCTACCGTAATTCAGCGGGGACCTCAACGCACACCCGACAGCGCCACGGGCAACATTGGGTTTGCGTGGCGCGCGATTTAAGTAAAGACTAACGCTCTCCGAATGGCCGCCGCGTAATCGCGCGCGAGGAACCGCTCGATCTTACTTTCCCGTTCACATCACTTCAGTCATCCGTAACCCCCTCATTCTAAAACTCCACCTTATCCCCGCGCCCTCGACCAAATTCCCAACCTTGCTAGCCTCGAATCGGGATGAAGAAGAAAGAGCTAGCACGCGATCTGGCACGCACGACGGGAGTCACCCGCGCTGAAGCTGCCGACCAAGTGGATCGTCTGGTCAACGATGTCCTGCAAAAACTGCGCGATGGGCAGCCCGCCGTCTTGCCGGGTCTCGGCCGCCTGCGGCGCGATGCCGAAGGGAATATCCAATTCGTCAAGGAGCAGGGTTGAATCCGCCACAAACCACCTCCTCCGATTCCATTTTCCGCCTGGTCCAAGATGCGCTAAAACGCGGCGCACGCGTCGATATTGATGGGCTCGGCTCGTTTGTGCCGGACCAGCACGGCAGTTTCGATTTCGTGAGCCATGCGCTCCCTACCGTATTCATCACCTACGTTCACGAAGACGCGGCTTTCGCGGAAGCGCTTTACGAGGCGCTAACCATCGCCGGCTTCGATCCCTGGATGGATCGCCGCAAACTCATGCCCGGTCAGAATTGGCCGCGCGCCATCGAGGACGCCATCAGCGTTTCGGAATTCGTTGTGGCTTGCTTCAGCTCGCGCTCGGTGAGGAAAAAAGGTGGGTTCCAGTCGGAAATTCGTTATGCGCTCGACTGCGCCCAACATATTCCCCTCGATCAGGTGTATCTGATTCCACTTCGCCTCGACAACTGTCAGATTCCTGAGCGCATCACACGCGAAGTTCAATATGTCGATCTGTTCCCAAATTGGAACGCCGGACTCGAAAGAGTCCTACGCATGCTGCGGCGGGAAGCGCACTTGCCCCGGGGCAACTCCTGAACTCTGAGGAAGACGCTGAAGATGTTACTTGATCTTGTTGGCTTCCTTGAGTCTCTGCCCGTGCGTCGACCAACGTAGCGCGATTATCGGGACCAGCAATCCAGCCTACGGGCTCCGATCCCGCCGTTTTCTTCGAGCAACCTCGCTGTAAGTTCGCCGTCGTCGCCGGACATCGCCGCTTGGCTGCCTTGGCTCTGTTAGCCCAAAAGGGCACGCTGAAAAGCAGCTGGCCTGTTCCCTGTCGCGTTACCCCAGCCAACGCTGACCTCGTCGAGATCGGCCTAACGGAAAACGTCATGCGCGTTCCCATGCGCCCTGCCGACGAACTCGTCGCCTTTGAGAAGCTCATTGCAGATGGGAAGTGTGTCGCTGATGTTGCCGCGGGCTTTGGGGTGATCGAAGCGGTCGTCAAACGGCGTCTGGCACTAGCGCGAGTCAGTCCCGTTCTCCTGCGGCAGTTACCCCGAAGGCTTCACGCTTTCACGCTTACCGACGATCATGCCAAACAAGAGGCGATCGGGGCAGGCTTACAGAAGTGGAACCGGAACGCCAGCGCTGTGCGGCAGATGCTTTCTGAAGACGCCATCCCCGCAACCGATCCTCGCGTCCGCTTTCTCGGCGTCGATGCGTATGAAGCTGCCGGTGGTCTTGTCCGGCGCGATATGTTCAGCGACGAAAACCAGGGCACTCAAATCCTCGGTCCAGCGAAGCTCACCCGGCTAGTTGGGGAAAAGCTGGAAGCTCTTGCCTCCCGTGCTCAAGCGGACGGAAGGAAATGGGTCGAAGTGCAATCAAACCTCGGTCATGCCGCAATTGGCAATCTCCGCCGTCTCCCGCCTCAGCCCGTCCCTCTGTCCGCAAAACACGAAGCGAAGCTGCAACAGTTGGAAGAAAACGCCTCGCCCTCGAAAGCCAAGTCTCCGATGATGTGAAAGAGAAGACCGGAGTTGTCGTTAATATCCATCACGACGGAAGACCCGCATATATTTTTGGGCTGATCCGCAAGGAGGACGAAAAAGAATTCATGCGGCAGATGAAGGCCGAGACTTCCCAGTCTTCCGAAGAAGATACGTTCACCGTCCCTCGCGAAGAAAACCAAGACGCCTTACCCACCGCTTATCCGGCACCTGTAATTGAGAGTCTCACGATGCACAAGACAGCCGCCATCGCAGCCGAACTGGCACAGCAGCCCGGTATTGCCCTAGCCGCCATCGTCCATGCTCTCGTCCTCCGGCAATTCGAGCTGTTTTGAATTTGTATCGCGCTGAGACCAGCGTACAGATTTCCTTATTGCGAGTTCCTTGGATGGCGCGATCGATTCAGCTGCTGTGGTTCGGTTGGAGCAGCAGCGGCAAGACTGGCTGGCACTGCTTCCCCGCACCGCAGCAGACCTCTAGCAGTGGTGTCTCGATCAGGAGCAGGACAAGATCCTCCGTCTGCTTGCCTTCCTCACGGCCACCAGCGTGAACGCGAGTCAATCCGTGCGCATGAGTGCGGGAGTTCACTACCCCCCGTTGAACAGAGACCGTAACCGCACCCGCAGGCTTTTGACTGGTCTATTTTCCCTCGACGTAAAGCCGTTGGGGCGACAGACTTCACAGCTCGACTTAGAACGGCCGTACGATCGTAGCGCCGTACGTCAGCGTGGGTAGAGCGACATTGCCGCCGCTGAGATTGCACACGCGAATTGCCACCACGCCCGCCGCGCTAACCCGCGCCATGCCGAAAAATCCCGCTGGCAGAGCAGGCCATCCCGGTACCACGCTGTCGGTTACCAGCGCACCAGGCAGGGGAACGGTTAGTTCCGTGCTGCAAGCAGCGGTGTTCACGGTTGGAAACGTAAGTGGGGCTGAGCCGGTTATGGCAGTCGCTCCCATTCCGACTCCGCCCGATCCGTTGACCGAACATCTCCCGCTTTGCGGCGTCGCAAATGTGACCGTGACGTTGTACGTAGCCGGATCGATCGTAATCTGGCCCGGTTCAATCAGATTTGCTGGTGCGGCGTTGTCATAGCAATTCACCAGAAGGTTCGCGGTATTTAGATTGTGCTGGGTGCCCGCAATGACGAGCGCAGTGGTTCCCGTGAACGCCACGCTGTAATTGGGCGGCACCTGCAGTGTGGTGGGCGTCCACGCACTATTCGTATTACTCCAACTCAGAAGCTGTCCACTAATCGGCGCGGCGCTCGAAACCGTCCGACCTTGTAAGCCGGCAACCCTAAGCGCGGCGGGCGCGCCGCTCACGTCGCCACCGATGGCTTGCCACACCGGATTGGTGCCGTCCGTGCCCAGCAACTTGCCCGCGTTATTCAGTTCTGTGGGTACGAGACTGGACTGCGGCACAGCTCCCCCCTGAAGCGCCCAATTGTTGGCAGCAGCGCAGACATAAAGGTTCTGTCCGGCGGGCGCCGAGCTCAGGAAGAAAAACTCTCCTTGGCCGCAGCTCGCGGGGAGCGTCGAGCCCATTCGGGCCGGTTTGGTTGCGGGAGCACCGCTAAAGTCGACGTTCTTGCTTTGCGTGTGCACGTCGACTTTACTCTGGCCGCAAAGCTGCGCCACGCCCAAAATCAATATTGCGGAGTAACTCCGCATCACTCTGAGGTTCATTGGTCCCTACCTGCCTATACGAAAGCAGATAGCGGTGCCCCGGAAGTCGGCCAAACCGCGCAAGTTACTGTGAGACTTCAACGAAAAAAAATTTGCGCCTTTGTGACTAGTCCGTCAATCTCGGACCCCTTTACCCTCCCGCCACAAACTCCTGAGCCGGAAAGATCATCTCGATCCCCTTGAGAATCTCTTTGTCAGCCAATGCTAGAGCAATTTCTGCTCATCCTCGGTCAGCTTCACCGATACGCCTTTCCAGCCTGGCCCCCGGGTAAAGCAATCGTAGCGGGCATCGGAGATTTTGCTCTCGAGTGCCCGAATCTCATCCTGATTGCGAGAGGCCGCTTCAAACACCGCGGGAGCTAAAGGAGCGTTTCGGAGAACCACCCGAATGCGGTACTGGTACTCCACATAATAGAAGTGAAGGTCGCAGCTCTTACACCGAGACGGGTAGTCGAACTGTTCCGGACGGAGTGGTTCAGACCCATATTCAAAGAGGCTCTCTTTGCAAGAGGGGCATTGGGAGCAGCACCCGCGCGGCGATAACAAAACTTTCTGACATCTCCGACGATTGCATCCGCCGCAGTAGCGTTCCGCACGTATGGTCGTATTCAGGAGAGTCACACGGCCGATTCTCCAATCTGTTGCCCCGCATGGCAGACAGCGTTCTTTCCTGAGAGCCGAGAGGTAGGAGTTCAACGTTTCCTTTTCGTGCATGAGTTGCTATCGGTTGAGTGAGCGAAACACTTTAGGGCCACGCACGAAGCCCTGATCGGCCTGGGGGATCATTCGAAGACGAATGAACGCATCCAGTAATAAGAACTGAATGAACCGGCACTCGCAAATCAAGGATTTCTGGATTTCTTGCTACCGGTTGCGCATCTGCGAAGAAGTATTCCGCTTGTAGAAACTCCTTTGCGCGAATCAACGCCAAATGGGATACTGTTTCACTTTGAATGCGACCCGGCGCTCCAGTCCCCTTGCAACTCTCGGTACCGAGCTCCGCTAGGAAGGGTGAACTAGTGGCTTTGGGTCAACAGCCACCGGACTGGAGATTTCTCCAAGAGAACAGCTACAAGGGAGGGCGTCACACGCAAGAACACACGACCGCCGCTAGCGTCATCGATAGCTCGCACCTATCCTCGATGAGCGCGCAATAACATGGTGCTACTTGCTCGGGTTTGTCGCTCCAGGTGTCTTCTTCGAAGCGCCGGGCGTCTTCGCAGCGCGATAACCTGCTTTGCTGGCGTCGTCTTCGGTCATGAACTTGCCACGTTTTGTGGTGCCGTAAAATGAGCCGTCCTTGTGATAGACCTTCGTACTCGTGTTTACCCACACGAGACCCTTCGACTTAGCATCGGCGATCTCTTGCGAGGTGGGTGCCGCCGCTGTGGGCGCGGCTGCTCTCTTGCCGGAAGGTGCGGGCGTCTGAGTCGCCGGAGCGGTCTGCGCACTCAGTGGGGAGCACGGAAGAGTCAACGACAAAGCAATGGCCGCAGCCATACAGAGCTTTTGGCCAATATTCATGAAGGTTCGCATGGATTGAAATTTTACTACACCTCCAGCCCAGAAACAGCGAATACTCTACCGTAATGCGTTTGTGGTTGGAAGCGGTCCATTCACAACGCTAAGATTCTGCAGCGGAGAGATTCAACATTGCGGAATGGCCTGGCAGGGTACAGCCACCTAACGACGCGGGCTCCGGTCCTGCTAGCAAGGAAGTGAGATCCTCACAAGACACTGACCTCGGACGCTCAAGCCCGGGCTAGCGATCAGCCGACTGAATCAGACAGCATTCCGTGCTGCTGGATAACTTTCCAGGACGAGAACAATGACGCATTTCTCAGATGCGATCAGGGCGTGCGTAATCCGCTCAGTTCACGGAGAAGAGTGAACGAGACTACTTCCGGTCTTTTTTCTCCCAGCGAAACCGTAGACCGCTGCCCCCGGAAAACACGATAAGTCTTCAGAGGCGGTAGAGCATCTCGAGGGTGTTTCCTAACCAACTTATATCTCTCCTGCTAACCAGCGTCACCAAGTACCCTCTCCAGCTTGGCTCCCGCATGAGGCAGCACTACGCAGGTCAAATTGGGTCTCCGTCTTCGGGGAGTCACTTAGATTTTTTAGAAATCGATCGTTTGTTTCCCGTGAGTTAGCAGGATCGACACGACTGTAAGTACTCACCCGGCGCTAGGTTCAAGCCAGGAAATGCGTTGGCTTAACACCGCAAACGCAAAGGAGAACGCACTTATGCATGAACCACCGATCATTTGGCCTTGGATTCAATAACAGCCGCTAAATGTCTCGCGGGCCGCGTGGTGTTAGAAACATTATCCGCAATGAGACCTCATGCGCGCTCAAGCATCTAAAACAAACCCACAATCAAAAGGAGGAGAACAGGCAACACTGAACCGCTGGCTGGCTAGTCTCGCACGCTTTGATGGGACAACGGAATCGTCCGTTGTCCCGTTTCTGCTCGAAGAAGATGACCACCAGGTTGTAAGCACCGTACTCCTATGACGAGTAACCAGGCTGTACCGTCCCGAAGTCCAGAGGTATTCATATGAAACACCGACGTAGCATTTGCGCTTTCTTAATAATGGGATGCGCTCTCCCATGTTGTGCCCAATCCGGGTTTTCACCCATTCGAATCAATGTGGGTGGAAGCGCCTACACGGACGCCTCCGGGCAGGTCTGGCAAGCGGATTACGGCTTCCTTGCTAACGGCTCTGGCACGGCCTCGACAACAACCACTATCCAGAACACGTCGCAGCAGGCAATCTACCAGACAGAGCGTGCGAACTGTACTAACAGCGCCCCGGTTGCCTACTTACTCCCAGTACCCAATGGGAACTATATTCTTAATCTGAAGTTTGCCGAAATTGCGAACCCTCCGCGAGTTATGAACATCGTCGTGAACGGAACGACGGTCGCAACTGGGTTTAATATCGCGGCGCTGGCGGGTGGCAGCTATATTCCGCTCGATCGGCAATTTCCCGTGACTGTGACGTCGGGAGTCTTAAGCTTCTCGCTGAACTACGTTCTGAACTGTCCAACTCTGAGTGGAATAGAGATCACCGCACAGACGCCGCAGGCTGGAGTGATTGGTCTGTCGTCCGCTCTCGCTACGTACGTAATTAAAGGACCAGCCTTCGGGACAAGCGGCGTGGCCGTCATCAACGCGGCGGGGTCTCTCGATGTCGCAGCAGGACCTCCGACCGGATGCTTGCTCCAAAATGGCACGGTGACCACTTGTATCACCCATTTTGTTTCGAATGAATCACCAGGCGGAGTGCAAAACGGGGCGAACACGGTCTTCACTCTCGCCAACGCGCCCACACACCTCATGTATTTCCGGAACGGCATCATCCAAGTGCCGAGTCTCGACTATTCGCTCGCTGGTTCGACGATAACGGCGTTTTTCCCCCCGCTTTCCGACGACACCCTCAGCGCCGATTACACCTATTAGGGGCGTGCCACGAGGTTGCCGGAGATTAAAAATCTAACGGCTTTGTAAATCCGTCCGATGGGTATTACATGTTGCCGAACGATGTCAGCCTCAAAGCGGTTCTGGCATGCGTCCTGGTTCTAGCATCCTCCAGCTGGGCAAAGGTTCCAGAAACCCCGCAGATCCCTTTATTCTTTGTCAAAGATACGGCTAGCGCCAGTTTTATTCTTCAGTGTCGCGGGATGCTCGTCCGGTTTCTTCCTGGAAAAGTTGTCTACAGCAGTAGGGCTAAGCAGATCAGTATCAACTATCTGAGCGAAAACCGCGTTCCCGCCGCAGGGTCTAGTACTCAGCATGGGCAGATCAATGACTTCTCCGGTTCTGATGCAACCCGGTGGACACGCAATCGCGCGGCGTTCTCGGAGATCCTCTATCGTGAGATGTGGCCAGGAATCGACGTCGGCTATTCGACAGTCTCAGGCAATCCCAAATCCGAGTTTCGGATTCAGGCCGGTGCCCAGCCAAGTTGGGTGCAGTGGAGGGTCGAGGGCTCCGACGCCGTGAAGATTTCGGCGGACGGTTCTCTGGTCCTTTCGTTCGGGGATCAGGAAATCCGCGAATCGCCTCCCCTGATTTACCAGCTCGATCGAACAACAGGGAAACGAACTGAGATTCAGGGCGGCTTCCTGCTCCTGAAGCCCGATGTCGTGGGCATCTGGGTGGGAGATTACGATCTTCGAAGCGAACTCATCTTCGACCCAACGATCGCGTCCAGCACTTACATCGGCGGCTCGCAACAAACAGTAACAACAGGGATGGCGCTCGATAGTACGGGGAATATCGTCATCGCCGGCTACACCTTTCCCATAGACATTGCGCCGGGAACCGTGATCGGGACGCCTCGCGGCATCTCCGCTTTTGTCGCTAAGCTAAATCCAACCGGCGACCAACTGGTGTTCTGCACGTATTTGGGTGGATCGCTCGACAACCGCGCCTTGGCAGTTTCTTTGGATCGATGGAATAACATCTACGTGGCTGGAAGCACCACCTCTTCCGATTTCCCCACCTTGAAAGCGCTTCAATCGTCGTTATCGGGAGCACAAGACGCTTTCCTCACCGAACTGTCCCCCGAGGGAAGTGCTTTGGTATTTAGCACCTACTGGGGTGGAACCGGAGCCGAACAGGGTACCGGCGTCGCAGTCACCCGCCAAGGCCTCATCTATTTAACTGGAAATACACAGTCTCCAGACTTCCCGGTGAGGAATGCTTTCCAGCCGAATCTTGGTGGAGGACAGGACTCATTCGTTGTGACCTTTGGCATCGGCGGTTCCACTCTGATCGCGAGTTCTTTCTTGGGGGGGGCAGCCGATGAAAATTCCACAGGAATTACGATCGACCATGACGGCAACCCTGTCATTGTGGGTTCTACCCTGTCTTCGAACTTCCCCGTTGTCAACCCAATCCAGAGTGCGACCGGGGGCGGACAGGACGCCTTCGTCGCGAAAGCAAGAAGCTTCGGAAAAGGTCTGTTATTCAGCACCTACTTCGGTGGAAGCGGGGGCGCGGCCGGGCTACCGGAAACAGCCAACGGAGTTGCAGTAGATGGAGCCGGGTCCCTCTACGTGACGGGCACAACTTCCTCCTCGGATTTCCCGGTAACTCTCGGAGTGATTCAAACCGAACTCAACGGCTTGCTGGACGCGTTTGTTCTCAAGATTTCGCCATCGGGATCTCTCGTCTACAGCACTTTGCTGGGAGGCAGTTCGCTCGATTATGGGACGGCCATCAGTGTGGATGCAGCCGCGAATGCCCACGTGGCAGGCTACACCTCCTCCTCGGACTTTCCCACGGTCAGAAGCCTTCAGAGCACACTCGCTGGTTCCTATGACTCCTTCGTTGCCGAGGTGAACCCGGCGGGAACCAAGCTTCTGAACAGCACGTTACTGGGCGGCTCAGGGAGTGATTCAGCGACTGCGGTGGCTGTCGACCGCTACGGAACAGTGTTTCTCGCTGGCCAAACCCACTCTTCAGACTTCCCAGTTGTCCATGCCTACCAGGGAACGTTACAAGGCCAAGCAAATAGTTTCGTGTCGCGGATCATCGCTGGCTGGATACCAGCCTACTACACGTCTTCTGGAGGGTGGGCAGCGGACTCCCTGCTGAACTTAACCGGTACCCCAGGAGTGACCAGTTCCTTCGGTGCTCCGGGAGACATCCCGGTTGTCGGTGACTGGACCGGAGCCGGGCACCAATACCTGGGTGTTTTTAGAAATGGAATGTGGTTCCTCGATATCGACGGCGACGGAGTCTACACCACCGCCGACCGGTCGTTTTTGTTCGGGCTGCCCGGCGATATCCCGGTAGCCGGGGATTGGACCGGCTCCGGCTTTATTCAAGCCGGTCTCTATCGAAATGGAACATTTATCCTGGATCTGAGCGGCCACCTTTCAGGAATCCCGACCGGACTATCGGATGCCACGTTCCCGTTCGGACTTGCGTCGGACATCCCGGTAGCTGGAGATTGGAACGGAACGGGTACCACCAAAGTAGGTGTCTTCCGTAACGGTCAGTGGCTTTTGGATTCGAATGGCTCCCACACAGTTAATGGTCCTGTACAGATATTCGGAAGTGCCGGCGATATTCCACTTGTTGGAAACTGGGACGGATCGAATGCGGTCAGGCCAGGAGTTTACCGGGGTGGGAATTATCTTTTGGACTACAACGGGGATTGGACGTTGAGCCTAGCCAACGGGGACGTTGCGATTAGCTTTGGGCCCGCTTCTCTGTATGGGCTTGTGGCGCACTAGCGTGCTCCCGGATCTAACTTCGTAGGTCCGGGGTGCAACGCGGCATGCTGATCTAAAGTACAAAGTTGATCAATTTAGCGCGAGAAATATAACAGGTATTCACCACTTACATTCGGATGTGGTGGATTCATCAGGCGCTCCTCAATTGCTTCTTGTTCGCGGCGGCAGTCCCGATCGCAGGGCTAATCGTACTTGACGAATGGCTAGACCGCCGTCGAGAAGCACGTACGCTGTCTGAACTGAGCGATGTCGGTTCGCTCAAAGAAGAACGTTGGAACGGGCACTTGCGGGCATAATTG
This sequence comes from Bryobacterales bacterium, assembly GCA_963752695.1. Taxonomy (GTDB): domain Bacteria; phylum Acidobacteriota; class Terriglobia; order Bryobacterales; family Bryobacteraceae; genus Bog-113. Next base: position 528,508 of record CAVVZB010000003.1, on the reverse strand, counting down.
TCCGGTCGCGCTTCTACGGGCTGCGCTGCGTTCAACCATCCAGCACTGCCCGCATTTCGTCGCGGAGCGGGGGCGTGCCCGGGTATTCAGACGTCGATCAGTGCGGTGTTCCGGCGCAGTCCGAGTTACCTGCACCACTACCGCTTTTCCCCGACCTGAACGACCAGCAGAAGCTTCACGCCACCAGCGTCGAACCGCACAAAACTGAGATGCCCGCGAAAAAGCCGAGAGCTTGTTCCTTTTCGGCAGGGAAGAAAAAAGAGCGTAAATGCAAACGTAAGACAAATACCTTACAACTCTCGGCAGAAGTGCCGATAAGCTTAATAGCGTCGGTTGCGCGCTAATTCCCCGGGGTGGCAACTGAATGGTCGCAACAAAAAACGGCTTTTCCGAGAACGAGAATGAACGCTATGTTTTTAGAGAAAAGCTGTTGGCCGGCTCATACGGCGAGATTTGGGTCGGTTACGATCAGGTCCTCGAACAGACGGTTGCGATTAAACGAATTCATAAATGGATTTCCTCCCAGCCACTCGCGCTAAAAGCAGTACAGGCCGAAGTAGCGGCCGGGAGAAGAATTTCCAGTCCTCACGTACTCAAAATCTACGATCTCGTAAGAATAAAGAGCCAGGATTGCCTGGTAATGGAGTACGTCGATGGACTGACCCTGAATCGATTTGTTGCGCAGCAATCGCCAACAGAGACTGCAATCCGCGAGATTGCTTCCCGCCTTTGCGAAGGTCTTTCCGCAATGCACGAGGCTGGCTTAGCTCACCGGGATTTAACTCCACAGAATGTATTGGTCGAGAACTCGGGTCGCGTGGTGATCGTGGATCTTGGCCTTGCCGGAGCGATAGGGAAAGACAAACCTCGGAATGGGCGGCAATTCTATGCCCCTGAACTTACGCCTTGCTTAGCTCTCGCCGACATTTACTCCCTGGGCAGGTTGTTGGCTGTGCTTGGCGGCGACTTCGGTGAAGATCCGGCGCATTTGCCCCATCCGTGGCTTCGACCGATCATCGCGAAGTGCTGCCTCGAAAGTCCTTCAGACCGCTATTCCACGGCGAAGGCGGTGCTGGCCGACTTGAGCAACTCGGCTTCTTCCCAATCCGGGCCGAAACGCACCCGCACGGTTGCTTTTGGGGCTGGAGCTATGTTGCTCCTGCTTTGCACTCTGGGATTGGGCATGAGCAATAGAACCAGCCCCTGGAAGAATATCCAATACATCGTTTTCCCGGCATCTTCCGATGGCTACTCCCGGATGTTGGCTGACACTATCGCGTGCTACCTGGAGTCCGAGCACGCAGCGGTGTCTCATAGCGCCCATTGGGTTGACGTCGCGACGAATGCGAAAATCCTGTCCACTCCGCCTCCCAACCAGATCGTAGTCGGAGCAACAAATGTCGTGAACCGAATCCGGCTAACCATGCGCAGCTCGACGGGAAGCGTACAAGATTTGGTGCTGCCGGTTGAAGGGCGCATCGTTCACGAAACACTTTCCAGAGTGGCCACGAAGTTCCATCTAAAGGCGCCGAATGACCGGTGGGATGTAGATCGCGACGGGTATTGGGCCGACACATTCGCTTCCGACTGGAAGGTTGTCGCAGACGGAGGGATGCTGTCGGACAACTCTTGTCTTCCCGCGCGTTCTGTTCCTGTGATTCTGCTGCGCGCATCCTCCTCCGTGCGTCGTTACTCGGCAGAAAAGTCCGAAGCCTCACATAGCTGTGCCACATCGCGAGCCGAGCAAATTCGTCTGGCTGCGACAGACTCTACCCAGGGTTCGATTATTCAGGCAAACCTACTGAGCATTGAGGGGAACATGGCTGAAAGCGTCCGGATGCTTCAACTTGCCTCCGAGAGACTCTCAACCAAGTCGCCGATATTCAGGGCTCTGAGTGAAACGGCCCTTCGGGGCGGGTTCGGTCCGCAGGCAATCACATATGCGCGGCGCGCCATGGAGGAGGATCCCTGGAAGGCTGAAAACTACGCCTCCGCCGGCAAAGCATTGATGACCGGGGATAAGGAGGAGCCTGCTGAGACTGCCCTGCAGGAGGGTCTCTCTCTCGACCCAAGGTCGAGCAGCCTGTTAACCACTCTGGGCGGGCTCTACATAAGAACGGGAGAGTTCGAAAAGGCGCGAATAGTGCTGGAGCGGGCAATAGAAGTTCAGTCTCAGCCGAGCACAAATCTAACACTCGGCTTAGCTAATATCCTGTGCGGCCGGACGAGCCAGGGAATGCTGATCCTCTCGGGAGTGGCAGCGCAGAGCCCGTCCCTGCGATCTCTGGCAACTCTAGGCGCGGCCTACCGTTGGATAGGAAATACGAAAGAATCCTGGCAGGCCCTGACATCCGCACTTGCACTTGGGAATCTTAATTCCACCAACGCGATTGAGCTCGGGCAACTTGCCCTGGTTTACGCGCAATTGTCTCAGATCCACCAAGCGGACAGTATGCTGCTGCGAGCCGCCCAGAACCGATCTACATTAGAGTCGGAACTGGTTTATGACTGGATGATCGTCGATGCACTGGCGGAAAGAAGAGAGGCCTGTCTGCGGAAGTACACACTCCTAAAAGAACGCCGATTCGCCCTTGGCATGATCCGTCGCGATCCGCAAGTTGCAAAGGTTCTTGGCAAAGAACTCACCTAGAACCTTACCGCGCAAAGTAGACCGGTAGAGGTATAGCAATCGCCGCACAGTTTCGAGACTATCGTATACAGGAGAAACACCTAATGCCAATTCCCCCCGATGATCTACTACTGCAATTGATCACGCTGTTACACCACTTCTGGCCGTCGTCCTGAGGCACACCCGCAACCCCGATTCACGCGCACCCCGCTCAAGGTAGACGCGGCTTGGAAATGAAGTAAACAGAATTTCAGGCTGCGGCGCGTCCTGGTCGTATGGAGAAAAATGCCGAACTCACTCACTTCATTGGTTCTGTGATGATGGTCGCTGCGATGATCGATAACAAATGGGTCCGTCTTCTAGCGTATGTTACTGGCCTGGTGAATCAAAAACTATTGCTCCAGAACGAGTATCTGGTCGCCGAAAACCGGATTCTCCGGTCTCACTTGCCGAAGCGCTTGCGGCTGAATGATCCGCAACGGTCCACGCTTGCGGAAATCGGAAAAAGGATGGGCCGCAAAGCGCTTTCAGAAATTGCCATAGTAGCCCAGCCGGAAACGATTCTCGCTTGGTACCGAAGGCTCGTTGCCCAGAAGTTCGATGGATCGAGACAGCGTAAGAACATTGGCCGTCCGCCACTTGCCCGAGAAGTCGTGGATCTCATCGTTCGGATGGCCAAAGAGAACTCCAGCTGGGGCTACGACCGAATCGTCGGAGCGCTTTCGAACCTCGGCTACTCGGTTTCCGACCAGACGGTCGGAAACATTCTCCGGCGTCACGGCATCGCTCCGGCACCGAAGCGAAGCCAGACGACGACCTGGAAGGACTTCATCGCGGCTCAGATGGCGGTGCTCGCCGGAATCGACTTCTTTACTGTCGAAGTGCTGACCTGGCGCGGGCTCGCCACCTACTACGTTCTTTTCTTCGTTCAGTTGGAGAGCCGACGAGTGCATTTGGCCGGAATAACGAAACATCCCGACACAATGTGGATGGAGCAGATGGCGCGCAATGCAGTCGACGAATCCGGATACCTGCGGAATCAACGCTACGTTCTGCACGACCGCGACACCAAGTTCTGCGCGAGTTTTAGATCCATTCTAGAGTCGGAGGGAGTGAAGTGCCTCGCCCTACCGGCGCGCAGCCCGAACCTGAACGCGTTCGCGGAGCGCTGGGTGCGATCGGTGAAACAGGAATGCCTTCGTAAGTTAGTTCTGTTCGGCGAAGGTTCACTCCGGCGAGCGTTGAACGAATACCTGGCGCATTTTCATGGCGAACGCAATCATCAGGGGAAAGGGAACGTCTTGCTGTTTCCAGAAACAGCCTCGATTAACTTCGACTCTCCCGCGATCACAAGAACCCCGCGTCTTGGCGGCTTACTCAATTTCTATAGGCGGGCTGCATGAATTTGTTTACCTTACGGGACAACATCAACCCTGCCGTGCAATGATTTTTCAGCGAACGGCAACTACCCCCTTAACTCGCTGTCTCAATCCAGGGGTTCACTTCAAACGCCCGGCCTGGAGCCAGCACCCGGGCACCTTCCGCCGCCCAGGACTCGCACCATTTCAGGTAATCGGCGTCCGCCCTGTCGTCGGATCCCCTGGATCCGTAATCCTTCTTCAGATTGAAGGGGGGATCAGCAAAGAACGTTTCCACGCTCCCGGAAGGGATCGTGAAAAGCAATTCCAGGCAATCAGCACGATATAGCTGTCCGGAAGATGTCGCGTATTCCAGTTTCATACCCGTAACCAGATTACGGGTTTCTGGCATCTGAGGCAAGAGCGAATCCATTTAAAAAACGTGCTACCAGGAAGAGGGTCCATCATCCTCTGATCACGATTTCGACAGCTTCAGGCGCAACATTGAACGTCAACGCCAAGCCTCTTTTAGCCGCAGCGATCGTGAGCGGTTCCACCACCGTTTTTTTGGGTGCCGCCGCGTCTTCATCCGCGCCTTCAACAGAACCGATTTCCGGCATAGCTTCCCAATTCAATGTCGAAGGATCGATCGCGAGCGATTCCAGTGATGTGTACTTCACGGGATTCCGATCACCTTTCCAGACATTCGGAATATCGACCCGCGCGAACTCGCTGAATTGAATGAGATATCGGTTCCTTGTAGATTCGTTGTTCTCAGGCGTCGCGGGGCAAGGAACGACATCGCGGATTTTCCCAATCAGAAATGCCGTTTGGTGAGCCTCCGGCCCCTCCACCCAATCAGCATGAGCATTGCGGGTGCAAACCGCGAAAGCGCACTGGCGGGCGTGATTACGATCTAGACGCCATGACGAAGTGCCACCCTCTCTTAATATGCGTTCGATGCTTTTAGCGGTAAAAACCACGGTTGCGGCGTCCTGAGACATGAAAGAACCTCCTAGCGATGAGCTACACCTAGGATGCTAACACCATTAGAAAAATACTGCAATATTTTATATAAATTACTCGCAAACCGGATCAGGGAGCGCACTGGGATCGCTGTGTATAAATCTAAAACCAAACCTCTCCATTCCTGTATTCCAGGCTTCACCTGGCCGCACTTCCAGCAGTTCTCCGTAGCCCTCCTTAGGCCAATAAGGGCTAAGAATGCCATTCATACCGACTAAAAGTAACCTTAATGCTATTTTTAGCTTGACATATCTTTTATAGACATATATAATCAAGATAGTTGCTTTTTGAGGAACTAAAAACTAAAAAAACGAATAAAAGGATAGAAAATGCCACCCATAGACTCGAATGAGATGATTGAGGCCCTTAGAAACCTCTACCAACGGAACAAAGCCGCCAAGGCGCTGCTCGACTATTTTGCAAAACGCCAGAAGAACATGCGCGAAACCAGCGTTAGGAGACTCGAACAAGCTCTTAGAGAGGAAGGCGTCCTCCTGTCTCGAGCAGAAATCATAGACGTGCTCAAGGAGCTTGGAGCCTTAAAGGTGGGGAGGTTCATCTCGGGAAGGAGAGGCTGGGAATCCAGATTCGCATGGAATTTCGGGCTTGGCAGCGTGGGCCGCGCTGCCGCAGGCAATACGCGGCAACTTGAGAGGATCACCGATGATGCTGAGTCGGACTTGGATGAACCCGCTGAAGACGACACTGAAATTGAAGATTTATCCGACGCATTGACACATACTTTCCGGCTTCGTCCTGATTACGAGGTTTCTTTACACCTTCCAGCGGATCTAACGGTGAAGGAAGCCGCCCGCTTAGCTGAGTTCGTTACGGCGCTTCCGTTCGAGCGAGAATAGCTGGTGCACAAATCTAAACCACCGTTTAGAATGTTGTACACATGCCGGATTACGTCGCCTACTACCGCGTTTCCACCGATCGCCAGCGCGCCAGCGGGCTCGGCCTCGATGCGCAGCGTGAAGCCGTCACCCGGTTTATCGGCGCTGGCCACCTCGTCGCGGAATTCACGGAGATCGAGAGCGGCAAGAGGCACACGAACCGGCCGCAGCTTCTCGCCGCCATAGCCGAATGCCGGAAACGTCGTGCCGTGCTGTTGATCGCCAGGCTCGACCGGCTGGCCCGCAACGTCGCGTTCATTGCGAACCTGATGGAGAGCGGCGCGGATTTCGTAGCTGTCGATATGCCGACCGCAGCCACCTTCACGATCCATATCCTGGCGGCCGTGGCCGAGCACGAACGAAAGATGATTTCCGAGCGCACGAAGGCCGCGCTGGCGGCGGCGAAGGCGAGAGGTGTCAAACTCGGCAATCCTCGACTACATGAGGCCCGAAGCGTGGCGCGCGCAACTCACAACGCCCGTAAGCCCCCGCCAGAAGTCAGTGCCCTGATTATCAGTCTGAGAGCGCACGGGAAGAGCTTGCGCTACATCGCCGGTGAACTGAACCGGCTCAACACCCGTCCGGCTCGGGGTGGGCAATGGTATGCCAGCAGCGTCAGGAATCAGCTTCCGAACTCGCCCGGGCGTCGCCAATCTCCGGACTGAAGTATATGTTTCGTTGCAGCTCTTCGATCTTCTCCCTGGCTATGATGCCCTCTCGGTCCAGCTTTTCACCAAATTTGGCTACCTTCTGCACATTGCAGCCGACGTCATCGGCGATTTGACGGGCTATGAGCTGATCCTCTGGGGAGGAAGAGCGGATCGAGCCGATAATCTTGATTTCTTCCTCGGTATAGCGGCTCTCCAGACTAGCGAGGTCGTATGGCCGTAATATGCCATTGTCCTTGACACAAAAGCTCATCACCGTACCGCGAATTGTTATCTCGCTTTGCTGATACACGTCGCGACAAACCGGGCAGATGTACTTCGGTTCAGAGACTTTCTCGAAAAAGTGATCGAACTGCTCTAGGTCACCGTCGTAAGCAAAGCGATGCTGACGGAGAACGTTCTTATCTGTCGCAAAATCCAGATTGTTTTCCAGGCATATTCCGTAATCGATGCAGTATAAGCTTCGTGCAGACTTATCCTTCTTCGTCGTCCTTCCCTTTGTAAGAAGATGGACGACAAAGCACATGCTTAAATATCGGAGCTTGATCTCATTCCGAGGCAACACCATGAAATGGCTGGACTCGGTGCCCTTTGCTCTTTCGTTTACGGCTCTGGTGAGTATTGCATCCCATATGTCGGAAACATACTCAGGGAGGGCTACCCCATTTTTGGCAGCTCCTTCAAGCTGGTCTAGGTAAGCCCTGGAGGCATAACGAATGCCGTAGTCTATATCAGATTTTTTGATTTTCCTGTCGGACTGGCTCGCACGACTCCATGCTTGTTTTACGACAATCCCGAGTGTGCGGGGTACCCCCATTGCAGACCGGGTCAGTTCCCGCCACGCTTCTGACGGATCCTCAAAAATCTGCTTAGGGGCCAGGCCTGTATACACTCTCATTCGTTCCGTTATGATTTTTTCGGTCAGGGATTCCAATTCGCCCATTGCCGCGTTAAGAGAGTCGCTCCGTTCGACAAAAGCGTCAAGGTCGAGCGAAACCTCAAAAAGGTCGCGCTGTAGTATCAGAGAACTGCCCAAGGTGAACTTGTCAGTAATCGCGCAGAGCTTCACAAAGAGACCGGAATGGTTTCCAATCAGTTTTTTTATCAGTGTTGTGAATCGCCTTTGCAACGCATCGGAGAGAGCAGAAAATTCGTCGATGAGCAGGAAGACCGCCGGAATGTCAGCTGCCACCCGGAGCTCGCCAATTATACGAAGGATGTCAGATATCGTAAGCCGATACGCGACGGAATAGGTATACTTTTCCTCATCCTCGCTGCTTGCCTCCCCCTTAGCTTTTCCGCCAATGGAAAATGATGGTGGTTTATCCGATACCTTGAGTTCGCTGGAACCCTCGTATTCCGACTTGTTTTTAGTGGTTTCCTTGGATTCCACCTTTCCAGACCGGTCAATCACTCGCGGGAGACCCGACTTCAGAACGTTCGCGAGCTGTCCAAGGAGCTTCTCTGTCTCCTGTGCTTTCTTCTGCTCCGCAGAGTGAAAGAGGTTCCTGAAAATGTTCGGCTGGGCTTTGATTGCGGGCCATGATCTAGTTATCTCTGCCGCGATCGCGTCACAAAACTCAGACACGAAAACGTGCTCGAATTCCATAAACTCATCTGACTCGAGATCGGACAGTGACTGGCACTTATTCAAATCTATGTAGATCGCTAACGTGCGCGGTTTGGCAGCGGTGTCCTGTGCCGGGTCCCACGACCGCATACTCTCGACCAGGGCCCGATACAGAAGGGTGGTTTTCCCAGTGCCACGACGTCCAACTATCAACTGGTCGCTATCGCTCAGAATCTGGCGCAGAAAACCGTAATAATCGACGTAATAGTCAGCCAGCTGACCAAGTTTGGCCGTATCTCTCAATGCAATGTAATCGGTCCTCAACATTGAATTGAACGCGTCATCCACTTTTGGGTTAGCCATTGTCCCTCTGCTGCCTCTCTTCCCGCCAACGACGTTATATAAACCTAATGATGATAGCGACGGCAAAACATTCAGCCTTGCGCGAGGTGGGTAGGAGTATATACCTGTACGATTATCGCATGGTATAGGTGTATACATGATCGTGGTCGCTGTTGTTGCCGAAAAAGGCGGAGTCGGGAAAACCACCGTGGCGCTCAACCTGGCGGTCGCCGCCGTCCAGAAGGGCCACACGGTCGCGGTATTCGACGTGGACCCGCAGGCAACGGCTTCCATGTGGACCGACCGCCGAACGGATGAACACCCCTGGGTAGTTCCGACGCCTGCCGTCAGGCTTGACGCAGCCATGAAGCAGGCGAAGGCACAGGGCGTCGATTTTGTCGTAATCGACACTCCCCCGCACTCCGGCACGGATGCAGCCGAAGCGGCCCGCCGCGCCGATGTCGTGCTGGTCCCGGTCGAGCCGCACCTATTCACGCTGGAAACCCTGCCGAAGTTGGCGGACCTGTTGCGGCTAGCCGGTAATGCCCCTGCCCTTTTTCTCGTGAACAAAGCTGCCACCCAAGGCACCGAAGGCGCAAATACGGCAGACTACCTCAAAGCGCAGGGATACTCCGTCTGCCCGGTTATTCTCCACCTGCGCGCAGCTCATCGTCACGCGACCAATGTGGGCAAGGTCGCCGCCGAGTACGAACCCGGCAGCAAGGCAGCGGACGAGGCTATACAGCTGTACATGTATACAATACAATTCATCAAAACGCTGAGGAAAACAAATGCCAAAACCGAACCCGCTCACGCAAGGGCTTGAGCAACGTCAGCCGTCCGCCAGGACAGCGACAATTCCGGCCCGATCCGAAACGGCACCCAAATCCGTAGCGCCTTCCCGCTCGGGCCGGGTTCTGATCGGAGGCCATTTTGCACCGGAGGTGCAGACGGCCCTGAAGATCATAGCCGCCGAAGAACGGACGACTATGCAAGCTCTGCTTGCGGAAGGTATAAATACCGTATTCGCAAAACGACGGAAACCAGAGATTGCCGACATTGCTACTAACTGATATATATACATGTATACACGTTGGCGGCATGCTGAGGGCACTCAATGAACGGTAGAGCAGGGACCGGAACGGCCGGCCTTACGCGGATCGCGGAACTGCTTCCAGAAGTTCTGCCGGCCGGCCTGTTCGACGAGGTAATCCGGCCGGAGGACGTCGGCTATACGCACCCGGTGTTTCTGCAATGCTTCATGCCGCAGCGCCACAGCCCCAAGAACCAGGAAATCTGGCAAACCGACTGCGGGCGGGCCAGCCTGTTGATGCGCGCCGGCGTTCTCGTAAATCCGCAGCGTCCCAATAGTTTCAAGAAATGCGTCGTGCCGGCAGGGCCGAAGGCGCGTTTGGGTCGAATCCAAACTTGGATGAACATGAATGCGCTGAAGCAGTTGGTGAATTGTGTTGCGTGAGAAGGGTTGATCCGGAAGCGTCAGGGCAACTTGGTCCGCAGTTTGCATGAAGTCGGCGAGGCTTATCAATTCACCTGGCCACATGCCCTCCCACGGAATCTGAAACTCCGTAACCGGTCTCTTTGGATGACTCGCCGGATCTTCGAGTTTGGCGACTAGTGGCTTGCGAAGTGCGCTTGGAATTAGCAACCAGCTTGAATCGGCGTGTCCTCGGAATGCCCAGTCCTGAGGTTGCCCTGCCCATATCGTGCTACGAGGGCCGATACCATCGAGGAAAGCCTCGGCTGTCTCGAATGTTTTTCGTCGTACAACTTCCATGGCTGAAGATAGTACCGCGCGGCGATCACTGAGCGCATCTCGCTGCGGAAACACCAGAATTTCCGCCTGCAGAGCATCCGCCGTCTGCCATAAATTGCGGTCCCGAGAGTAGGGGCAGCCCCACGGCAACTCACCGAGGCAGCGACCAGCGTCGATGAACAGTCACCCCAGAACAGTTACGTAACGATGGGAGCTGATGGCGGCGTCTCGCCCTCCGCCAGCAGCCGTCGCGCTCGCCTGAGGAACAAGTCCTTAAGGGAGCGAACGCCGCGTCGAAGCGAAGTCATTCGCCAGTCAACCCGAAGTGCGTGGCGAGGCGGAGACAGTGAGAGTACCCGACAAGAGTCAAGGAGAAACTCGGTTTATTCAGACGGTTCGTCATATTCCGAGCGGGTGAGAAAACCGAATACTCGAAATATCGGCCATTTAGCGAGTGTTTGCCGATATTTGCAGTCAACCCGGAACCACGGACTTTGCGCTACAGTTGTTTGGCTCCTCAGGTAGGATTCGAACCTACAACATTTCGGTTAACAGCCGAACGCTCTACCGTTGAGCTACTGAGGAGCAAGGATGGAGCAACTTCATTACAGCACAGCCTGGACGGCCTGGATCACACCAAACCGGAAATCCGTGCGAGGTGGCGGAAATGCGCAAGCCCCTCAATGTGATTATCGCTCAACGCGAATTCGATATTCTCGGTCAGGTAGCTCCGGGCAGCTTCCGCCGAAATGCCGCGCGGCTCCGACTCCCGCATCGCGATCTCGTCAATCCGGCTACGCCCAAAAGCATACGACGCCTGAAGAGCTTTACCCGCCCCGGTCCAGCCGAAACCCGCTCGCGCCGCCCACACTGCGTACACCATCGGCAGCGCTGTCAACTCCGTCCACTCCAGGCCCAGATCGTACATCTCTAAATCTGGAATCGCGGTGATCCGCAATGCCGGATCGCCAATAACCAGACACGCATCTGCTCCGGTCAGCATCGCGTCCACATCCGGCGCCGCCACTGTGATCTGCGGTCGAACGTCGAATTTTCTGTCCAGCAGGATCTGGGCCAGCACCACGCTCGTGCGGGAACTGGAATCGGCGGCCAGGGTCTGGATCTCCCACGCGGGCACTTTCGAGATCAACAGGATGCTCCGCACTGCGCCGGAAGAGCCAATCCCAAGGCCCGGAACGATCTCCAACGCCTGCCGCTCCAGTTCGATCGATGGCACCAGCCCGATGTCTACTTCCCCCGCCCGAAGCAACTCCGCGCAGACAGAGGGAAGCGCGAACCGCAGATCCACTTGCTCGCGTTCGGGACCGTGCAGGAATCCCCATATCAGAGGCGTGCTGTTAAGGTAGCTGACCGAACAGATGCGCGGCTTCAAACCATAGTCTACAGCCTGTTAACGGGATGCCAATTCTCCCCTCACCTTGTCGATGAAGTCATCCTGAGGGGAAAACGATGGTTCCACCCCATCGCTCGACCTCCAGTTCAGAGGACGCAGCAATATTAGAATTCAGCGGTTTAAGAAGCCGACTGACGCGAACATCGTAAATGGTAATGAGCTTCGATCGATGTTCGGAAAGAGATAAACCTCCGCTGTTTACAACCGCAAAGACAATCGCGTCGCTTCGCCTCACTGGGATCGGATCCAGGCCGCGCTGCCAGTGCGAGTCTAACGGGAGTGGGAGAACTCCACTTTCCAATTCCTGGATGGCCTGGTTTCCTACGATCACCGCAGTAGGGCAGTCTGCCGTTACCGGTAAGACTTGGCCTCATGCCTGAAAGCAAAGCATGTAAAATCCCACGGACGTGACCCACGCGCAGCGGTAAATCTGGGTGGCTAGTCTCTTGCACTGCACTTGAACTGCTCCTTCAATCCCCTGCAGAATGAGGGATAGCGACCACCGACTCGATCCCGAGTCATCATGGTATTGTCGAGAAACAAACGGCCAAAAACCATGCGTACTGCTCCTTTTTTGTCACTTGCCTTACTCGCGGCTGGTTCGCTGCTGGTTGCGCTCCCCATTGCTGCTCAGACACCCTTGAATCCGAATCCCACCGGCGTGATTGGCCAGGATAGTTTGAATGTCACCAGCCTCGCTCCGAATCTGGTGGAAGGGCGCGAACTGAATGGGCCGCTTGCCGTGGCGCTGGATCCTTCGGCGAATCCTCCCCACTTGTTTGTGGCCGATACCAGCAACAATCGAGTATTGGGATGGGCGAACGCCGCCTCGTTTTCGAACGGCCAAAAGGCCGACATCGTGGTCGGGCAACTCGATCTAGTGTCGACTCTGGCGCAAGGTCCCGGTCGTGGAACCAATTCGCGTATCACCGGATTGACTACGCCGGTCGGGTTGGCAGTGGATGCGAATGGCAATCTATATGTCGCCGATTGCGGGAATAATCGGGTGCTGCGATTCCCAAAACCATTTACACAGAGCACGATCTTGCCGGACATGGTTATCGGACAGAATGATTTCAGCCATAGCCCGGTGAATGGCACGAGCGGGGTAGCTGGGCCCACCACGCTCGCGTTCAATGCTGGCGGTACTTATGCTGCTTATCTGACGTTCGATGCCGCGGGCAACCTCTGGGTCACGGACCCTGGCAACAACCGCGTGTTACGCTTCAACTCCTCGGCGCTATCGAGCGGCGTAAGCGGGCCCGCAGCTGACCTGGTTCTAGGACAATCGAATTTTACTTCTGGCAGCTTCGATGGTTACACGCCACTCGGCCTGACCACGATGCATATCCCCACTGGGATCGTGTTCGATAGCGCGGGGAATTTGTTTGTGTCCGAGTCGAACGGTCAACCCGGACGGGTTCTGGTCTTTGCACAGCCATCGCAGGTTGGACAAGCGGCAACGCGTTTGCTCGGTGAGCCCACTACCCCGCAACCCACGTCCGTTAACGCTCTCCAATTGAGTGGAAACACAGGCGCTCTAACCATTGTCAATAACGGGCTCGCCATCGCCGACTCGGCCTACAATCGCATTCTCATCTTCGCCCCTGTCAGTCAGTGGACAAACAACATGACGGCGCAGGCCGCAGTTGCCGTGATCGGACAGAAGGATTTCACGAGCAGCGCAGCCAATCAGGGGCTGCCGGAATCGTCGGCGACCACGCTGTCAGGCCCAGCCGGCATCGCGACCTCAGCGACCGAGCTGTTTATTGCCGACTCGAATAACAACCGGGTTTTGGCGGGCGGGGTTACAGGAACCTTCTTTGCAGGCGCATCGCGCGTCCTGGGCCAGGACGCCATGAACTTCAACACAGTCAATTTGATCGAAGGACGCGAATTCCGTTTCACTACATCGGCCAGCGGCAATAGCGGCGCCGATGCCGGAATCGCGATCGATTACAACAGCACGCCGCCGCATCTTTATGTTGCCGACCCTTACAACAATCGGGTTCTTGGATATAACGATCTGCGCAGCGTGAGGCCTGGGTCGAAGGCGGACATCGTGATCGGGCAGCCGGACTTTTCGCATAGCGAATCTAACTATCCTTCCAACAACCCCGCAACGCCGAATCAATCCGGTTTGTCCGCGCCGATCGGAGTTGCGGTAGATGCGAGCGGCAGCCTCTATGTCGCCGATTCCGGGAATGGCCGCGTGCTGCGTTTCCCGCAGCCTTTCGCCAACCCGCAAAATCTTCCGAAGGCCGACATCGTGCTGGGCCAATCGAGTTTCACATTGAAGATTACCGACGCCACCCCGAATACCATGAACTCCCCGTACGGGCTGGCGTTTGCTTCCGACAATGGACTTTTGGTGTCGGACTCGGTGCATAACCGCGTGCTGTTCTTTGCCGGCGCATCGAGCAGTTTCACAACAGGGATGGCGGCGGCTAAAGTTTTCGGACAGCCCGATTTCACAACCATCTCGACCGGTAACACGCCGGACAAGCTGAACAACCCGCACCATATCGCGACCGATGCGAGCGACCGGCTTTATGTGGCCGATACGGCAAATCAGCGAGTCAGCATTTTCGAACACGCGCCAACGGCAGTACCCGATCCGCAAGCGGAACTCACCGTTCCCGGCGTGCCGGCTGTCGGCATCTTCGTGAACCGCGCGACCGGCGAGATTTGGACCGGTAACAGTTCCGGAACCGTGTTCCACTTCCCGGCTTACGATGCCCTGACACTTAGTAATTTGCAGCCCGATAAACTCTCGCTTAACGAAGCCTCCGGTGTACTCGCCGTGGCGCAAGACGCGGGAGGCGCGCTGTATGTGGCGGATGGATTAAACCGCGTGGTGATTCACTACCCGGCGCTCGCGGGAATCAACGCAGCCAATTACATTACCAGCCTCGCGCTGGCCCCACAGACCATCGTGTCGCTATTTACTTTGAGCTCACAGCCCAACTACTTCAGCTCTACATCCACGGGCGCTTCAACGCTCCCGATTCCGACCACGCTGGCCGACACACAAGTGACGGTGAATGGACAGTTGTCGCCGATCTACTTTGTCGGGCCGAATCAGATCAACTTCCTAATGCCGAATGAAGCGCCGACAACGGGATCAGCAACCGTGCAAGTGGTTCGGGCCTCAACCGGTCAAGTGCTGGGGAGCAACACGATTGCTGTAGCGACCGCTTCACCCGGACTGTTCACGGAGACAGCCACCGGTAGCGGGCAAGTTGCGGCGCTGAACCAGGATGGCTCGGTGAACGGTCCGACACACCCGGCCCCTTGGGGGACCATCGTGGCGTTCTTCGGAACCGGCGTTGGCCTGGTGCCAGGCGCTCCACCGGATGGCGTCGCCGCAACCGGCTTAACCCCCACGGCCACCGTACCGCAAGTAGCGATCGGCGCAGGTTTTGTACCGGCGGCAAACGTGACTTACTCCGGGCTGGCCCCGGGCCTGGTCGGCGTCTGGCAGGTAAACGTGAAGATCCCGAACACCGTGCCGCCAACGACCGCCAACGCACCGACTCCGGTGTTTCTGCTGCTGGACGGCATTCCCACTGGAGGGCCGGCCTTCGGGCGCGCCACTACCATGTGGGTAAGTCAGAACTAACTTACTGCTTCGACTTTTCGGGCACGCTTTTCTCCGCCGGCTTGACTGTGGAACGCACCACCACGAAAGTGTTCAACATGTCGAACCAGAAGGGCGCGCCCAGCGACACGGCAAGAGCGGTCAGGCAAATGCCGACAACCTTCATTAGCCACCCGGCAAACGTAACAGGGACGCTCCCGCTCGCGTCGGGGTCCCATCCCAGTTGCAGGCCAAGATGCCTCAACCGATCAACAGGGCTCTCCGCCGCCGGGGTCTTATTAGCGTCGGAATGATCTTTCGCTTGCGCAATCAAAGCATCGCGAACACCACTGTCGGTGGACAGGGTACGGATGATCGCGAGCGAATCCACGTTGGCGATAGCCGAAAGCGCAAGGCCAACTGAGAAAATGATGATCTGCGCGCGGTGCTTGTACCAGCCTGAGACTCGATCCATCGAGCTGTTAAACCAGTTCTCGATATTCTGGCGAGCTTGGGTGGCGTCCGAACCGGCGGCGTCGATCAATGCTACCATCGCCACGGAAACTTTCGGGTTCTCTTCGGCGAAGTCGCAGGCTGCCCGACGTAGCGGGATCAGTGGGTTTTCAACCGGCGGCGTGAGGAGGGGCGCGGTCGCATTCCAAGTGCCCGAAACCGCATTCTTGCCGCGTGATCCAACAAGGTCCATTAAGGCCAGCGCGAAGTTCCGGGACGGGATATAGGAAGGCAGTTCCCGCTTCGCCTTCGCGCTCAGGTAGTCTTCTTTGAAGAGACCGGAAACTAGCGGGTGATTGTAGAAGAGGCGGACGAAATCCGATGACGATTCCTTGCCTGGAGTGGTATCGGAGAGCATCTCGCGGATACCTCTTTCCAGGTCCCGTGACCGATGCTTGAAAATGCTCTCCAAGCCTTCGCTAAAGGAGGAGCAGACCAGACTGATAACGAGATAGACAAAGATCAGGCCGATAGCGACATCGAGAGCGGTTGAACCGAGCAACATCCGAGTGCGTCCCTCCAGGCAACCAGAGGTTCCATCATATGCGACCGATTAGTCGCCGCGGATTGTGTGGCGCTGAATCGCTGTGGCCCGTCCGCTGGCCTCATCTGCTTCTATGATTACGGAGTGAAGTTCCACCATGGCCTTGGCGGCTTCCATGCGGACCGGCAGAGCGCTAAGGAAACGGTGGACGATGATGTCGCGGTCGACACCGATCACGGATTCGTAGGGACCCGTCATTCCAGCGTCGGTCTGATAGGCTGTGCCACCGGGAAGGATACGTGTATCGGCTGTTGGGATGTGTGTATGGGTGCCGATGAGGGCGGTCACGCGGCCATCGAGATACCAGCCCATAGCGACCTTCTCGCTGGTTGCTTCGGCGTGGAAGTCCACGAAGCGGATGCGAGTGTTCTCATCGAGCGCGGCCAGGATTTCGTCGGCCCTACGAAACGGGTCGTCAGTGGGGTTCATGTGAGTGCGGCCTTGCAGGTTGATCACGGCGTAAGGAATTCCGCTGGTGGTTGTGCCCGCAAACCATCCGGCTCCCGGCGCGCCCGCGGGATAGTTAGCCGGGCGAAGGAGCCGTGGCTGGCGAGCGTGGTAGTCGTAGATGTCCTTCTTATCGAAGCTATGATTTCCGCCGGTCAGAACGTCAATACCGAGGGCCAACAGTTCCTCGGCAATCTGCGGAGTGATGCCGAAACCCCCCGCCGAATTTTCGGAATTAGCGATGACCAGGTCGATGGCATGAGTCTTCCGAATGTCGGCAAGATGATCGGCGACAATGCGGCGGCCCACGTGGGCATAGATGTCGCCGATAAAGAGGATCTTCACGGGCGATTGGTGACCGCACCTTCCGAGGCCGAACCGACGAGGGTGACGTACTTGGCGAAGACTCCGGTTCTGTAGCGCGGCTCAGGCGGGGTCCAGGCGTTCACGCGCAGGGCGATCTGCTTGGGGTCGACCTCGAGATTCACCACGCCCGCGTCCACGTCGATCAGAATGGAATCGCCTTCGACGACCGAAGCCATCGGCCCGCCATTAAAGGCTTCGGGCGATACATGCGCGACCATGAAGCCGTGCGTGGCCCCGCTGAAGCGGCCATCGGTAATAAGCGCGACCTCATCGGAAAGCCCCGCGCCGACGATTGCGCTCGTGACGCCAAGCATCTCCCGCATGCCCGGTCCGCCGCGTGGTCCCTCATAGCGAATCACCACCACATCGCCAGCATGGATGCGGCCTTGCTGCACCGCGGCCATGGCGTCCTCTTCGCGATCGAAGACACGCGCGGGACCGCGATGCATGCGTTTGGCGTGGCCGGCAAGTTTTACCACGCATCCCTCGGGGGCGAGCGTGCCGCGAAGGATCTGCAGGCCTCCAGTCGGCTTCAATGGATCGGAAAGGGGACGGATGACCTTCTGGCCGGGCGTTTCCACCGCAGCTGACGCCTCTTCGGCAAACGTCTTTCCGGTACAGGTCAGCGCGGCGCCATCGACGAAGCCGCCTTCAAGCAGGCGATGGGCGATGACGGGAATACCCCCGGCTAGATCGATATCGACAGCAACATATTTGCCACCGGGTTTCAGATCTACAAACAGCGGGGTGCGATTGTTGATGGCGTTGAAGTCGTCGATTGCAAGCGGCACTTCGGCCTCGCGCGCCATGGCAATCAGGTGGAGAACGGCATTCGTGGAACCGCCAGTACCGGCGACTCCGGCAATCGCGTTCTCGAAAGCTTTCCGCGTCACCAAATCCAGCGGCCTGCGATTCTGACGAACGCATTCCATGATGATTTCGCCGCAGCGGATGGCTACCTGATTCTTGCGCGGGTCCACTTGCGGAACGGCGGCTGTACCCATGGGCGAGAGCCCAATCAACTCCATGACGGTAGCCATGGTGTTCGCCGTAAACTGCCCTCCGCACGCACCGGCGCCGGGGCAGGCATTGTTCTCGATGTCGAGCAGTTCGGCGTCTGAGATCTTCCCCGCTGAGTGCGCGCCGACAGCTTCAAACACGTCTTGGATCGTGATATCGCGACCCTGGTAGCGCCCCGGGAGAATCGAGCCGCCATAGAGAATGATGGCGGGAGTGTTCAGGCGAAGCAGCGCCATCGCCGCGCCGGGAATGGTCTTGTCGCAAGCCACCAACGCCACAATCCCATCGAACATGTGACCGCGCGCGACCAGTTCGATGGAATCGGCAATCACTTCGCGGCTCACCAGCGAAGCCTTCATTCCCTCGGTGCCCATCGTGATGCCGTCGCTAATCGCGATGGTGTTGAACTCCATCGGCGTGCCACCCGCGGCGCGAACGCCCTCCTTCACTTTGACGGCGAGATCACGCAGCTTGTAGTTGCAATTCATCGTCTCGGTCCAGGTGTTGGCGATACCGATGATGGGCTTCTTGAGATCCTCATCGGTGAAGCCAATCGACTTCAGATAACTGCGCGCGGGTGCGCGGTTCGGACCTTGGGTGATCGTATAACTCTGTAGCGGCATGTGCTTGTAGGGGTCGGACTTCGTCTCGATACCATCATCGCAATACACGCAGAGGGCAGTTGTTAAGATGATGGCGGAGAAAACCTTCGATGGCCGATGACGTTGCCCGCCGGGACTTTTTGAAATCGAGCGCCTTGGCCGCACTGGCGGCAGCGCCAGCCCTGCTACAAGCACAGAGCCCCAACAACCGCCTGCGCGTGGGCTGGATTGCGACCGGCAGCCGCGGGCAGCATGTGATGAAGCAGATGTATCTGCTAAGTAAAGACGTGGTCACGGTGACCGCCGTCTGCGATACCTACCAAGGCAACCTGAATCTGGGAAAAGACATCGTCCAGACGAACGAGCCGGGCCACGCACCGAAGACCTATGTCGCATATCGCGATCTGTTAGCCGATCCGAACGTGGACGTGGTCTTCATCTGCAGTCCGGAACACCTGCATTTTCCGATGGCGGTGCACGCAATCCGCGCTAAGAAGCATATCTATCTGGAGAAGCCAATCGCGCATACCATCGAGGATGGTCAGCGCATCGTTGAGCTATCGGAGAAGTCCGATCGCGTGCTGCAGGTGGGAACGCAGAACCGGTCCAACAAGCTGTATATTCGCGCGAAGGAGATGGTCGCAAACGGGGACGCCGGCGAGGTGCACTATGTGCGGGCCTTTTGGTACCGCAACTTCGATCCGCAAGCCGACGCCGCAAAGACGACTCCCGCGGCATGGCGCTATGTCATTCCTCCCGATGCTACACCCGCTAACACCGATTTCCAGCGATTCCTGGAAGGCGCCGACCGGCAAGAGAACGTACCTTTCAGCAAGGAACGCTACTTCCAATGGCGCAACTACTGGGATTACTCAGGCGGCATCTCGACGGATCTTCTGGTGCATCAAACTGACATCAGTAACTTCGTCTGTAACCGGAACGTACCCTCGACGTGCATGGCCTCGGGTGGTATTTATCAGTGGGGAAAAGCCATTAACGATGACAGAGAAGTACCCGATACGTTAAGCGCGGTTTATGAGTACCCCGATCGCTTTCATTTGAACTACTCGTGTTACTTCGGCAACGATCAATACGGTTACGGCGAGCAGTTCATGGGACATAACGGGACCATCGAAGTGATGGACCGGCAGAACCTGCATTACTATCCCCAACCGAAGTTTATCAAAGGGCATGAGCCGTTCTCTAAGATGCCCGAAGTGCATTTGAATAACATCAAGGATTTTCAACAACCGGACGCAACGGCCGATCACGTACACAACTTCCTGATGGCTGTGTTGGGTAAAGAGAAGGCAATTGCTCCGGCGCGCGCTGGACAGATTGCGGCCATTCCAGGACATCTGGCTACTCTGAGCTACAAGAACAACCGTAAGATTTTCTGGGACGAACAGACAAGCAAGTACCGGCTGTCCTAAATTGTTGCGCCTCTCGGAATTCGACTACGAGTTGCCGCCGGAGCTGATTGCGCAAGCTCCGCCAATGGAACGCGATGGAGCGCGGATGTTAGTGGTTGACCGCGCGACCGGCCGGATACAAGACCGCCGGTTTCGCGACCTGCCGGAGTTCATCCGGCCTGGCGATTGTTTGGTCTTCAATGACTCGCGGGTGATCCCCTCGCGACTGCTCGGGACGAGTGACTCGGGCGCCGCGATTCAGTTACTTCTCCTCAAACCGACTGGCGAATTGAAGTGGCTGGCACTGGGGCGACCAGGGCGCAGGCTACTTCCTGGCCAGCGGGTGTCATTCGAAAGAGGCCTTTCCGCCATTGTTCTGGAGACACATGAGCGGGGTCAGCGCCTAGTTCGTTTTGAAGGCGTTTCAAGCAACGGGGAGCTGCTCGACTTGCTGGAAGAGCTCGGACACATTCCTCTTCCCCCATATATACACCGCGTGGATGACTTAGTGGATCGTGATCGCTATCAAACGGTATTTGCGCGGGAACGAGGGTCTGCGGCGGCGCCTACTGCAGGGCTGCACTTTACTCCTGAGACGTTGGACCGGGTTCGGGCGTGCGGCGCGGCGGTGGAACACGTGACGTTGCATGTTGGCCTGGGGACCTTTCAGCCGATCGAGGTGGAAGAGCTGGAGACACACACTCTACACTCCGAAACTTATGAGATCGCCGGGCCAGCGTGGGAGTGCATTGAGAGGTCATCGAGAGTACTTGCGGTGGGGACTACCAGCGTACGGACGATTGAGTCGGCCGCCCGGGCGCGAGTGCTACGCGGTGAGACAAATCTATTTTTGTATCCAGGCGCGCAGTTTCTAAGAACCAACGCGATGCTGACAAACTTTCACTTACCTAAGTCGAGCTTACTGTTGTTAGTTTGCGCATTCGCCGGAACAGAGCTAATGTTATCGGCTTACCGGCACGCGGTAAACGAGCGATACCGATTCTTCTCGTACGGGGACTGTATGTTGATCTTATGATACTAGAGCGGGATGTTACCGTGCTTCTTGCGAGGCATGGTGTCGACCTTGTTTTCTAGCATGCGCAAGGCAGAGATGACTCGCGAACGGGTCTCATGCGGCTCGATCACATCGTCCACATACCCGCGTTCTGCGGCAACAAACGGGTTTGCAAAACGGCGTCGAAACTCTTCGGTCTTTAGCGCCAGCATCGAGTCATCTTGGCCAATGAGTTCGCGGCGATAAACAATCTTCGCAGCGCCTTCGGGCCCCATGACCGCAATTTCGGCAGAGGGCCAGGCAAGGTTAACGTCAGTGCGAAGATGCTTGGAACCCATAACGCAATAAGCCCCGCCATAAGCCTTGCGGGTAATGACGGTGACCTTAGGAACTGTAGCTTCGGCGTAGGCGTAGAGGAGCTTAGCGCCGTGACGAATGATGCCGTTGAACTCTTGATCGGCACCGGGAAGAAAGCCTGGAACATCTTCGAAGGTCAAAATCGGAATGTTAAAAGCGTCGCAGAATCGAACGAAGCGGGCAGCCTTAACGGACGAATTGATATCAAGGCAGCCGGCAAGATAGGCGGGTTGATTGGCGACGATGCCGACGGAATGTCCAGCCATGCGCGCAAACCCGATGACGATATTCAACGCGAAATGTTCCTGGACTTCGAAGAAATATCCGTCATCGACTACGTGGCGAATGACGTCCTTGATGTCGTAGGGCAGGTTGGATTCGGCGGGGATGATGGTGTCGAGGGCGGCGTCAGCTCGATCCGAAGGGTCGTCGGTCTCGCGATAAGGAACCTCGTCGCGGTTGTTCTGAGGGATAAAGGTGAGGAACTCCCGAATCATGCGGACGCAATCGGCATCAGTGGGGGACATGAAGTGACCGACACCGCTGACCGAGTTGTGGGTCATGGAGCCGCCGAGGTCTTCCTTAGTTACGGTTTCGTGCGTCACGGTTTGGAGGACGTCAGGACCGGTGACGAACATATAGCTCGTGCCCTCCACCATGAAGACGAAGTCGGTGATGGCCGGCGAATAGACCGCACCGCCCGCGCATGGACCCATGATGGCGGAGATTTGAGGGATGACGCCGCTGGCGAGAGTGTTGCGCAGGAAGATGTCTGCGTAACCGCCGAGCGAGACGACGCCCTCTTGGATACGGGCGCCGCCTGAATCGTTCAGGCCGATTAGGGGAGCGCCGCTTTTCAGAGCCAGGTCCATCACGTTACAGATTTTCTGGGCGTTAGCCTCTGAAAGGGAACCGCCCAGGACGGTGAAGTCCTGGGCGAAAACAAATACGAGCCGATTGTGAATGTAGCCGTAGCCGGTGACGAAACCGTCGCCTGGAACGACCTGCTCTGCCATTCCGAAATCCTGGGCGCGGTGTTGGACCAGTTTTCCGGTTTCCTGAAAAGAGCCCTCATCGAGGAGCAAGTGGATGCGCTCGCGAGCTGACAGCTTGCCTTCCAGGTGTTGCCGGGAGCGGCGCTGTTCCCCGCCCCCGGACTCTGCCGCGGCGTGGCGACGCCGGAGCTCATCAAGCTGGTTCATCGGTTAAGCGGGTTGCGGAGGACGGTCGCCCTCGGATAGACCTGGGAGGCGGCGTCCACCTTCGGGGCGAATGACCTGTTGAGTGTGGTCTGCGGTGTCTTTTGTAATTCCAGGAGCGCGTGGCGGCAGAGTGCCACCGTCAATGATCAAGCGAACTTCGGTCCCATCAAGCACTTCGCGCTCGAGTAGCGTTTCGGCAACTTTTACCAATGCGGCGGCATGCTGCTCGATGATCTTGCGGGCCAGCTCGTAGCCGGCTTGGACGAACTTCTTGACCTGCTCGTCGATCTTCAGAGCGGTCTCCTCGCTGTAGTCGCGATGTTGCGCGATCTCACGCCCAAGGAAGATTTGCTCGTCCTTTTTACCGAAGCTCAGCGGGCCTAGATCGCTCATACCCCATTCGCAAACCATCTTACGAGCCATCTCGGTGGCGCGCTCGATGTCATTGCCGGCGCCAGTGGTGACCTGATTGAGGTACTTCTCTTCGGCGATCCGGCCAGCCATTAGGATCGCAAGCTGATCCTGACAGTACGCCTTGCTGTAATTGTGCTTATCGTCAGTCGGAAGCTGCATGGTGATGCCGAGCGCCATGCCGCGGGGAATAATCGACACCTTGTGGAGCGGGTCGGCATTAGGTAGTGCCACCGCAACGACGGCGTGTCCAGCTTCGTGGTAGGCGGTGGTGCGCTTTTCGGCTTCGGTCAGAATCATCGACTTGCGTTCCGCGCCCATTAAGACCTTGTCCTTGGCGAGCTCAAAATCGATCATCATGACGACTTTCCGGTTCTGGCGAGCGGCGTTCAGGGCAGACTCGTTTACCAGGTTGGCGAGATCGGCGCCAGCTAGACCCGGTGTGCCACGGGCCAGAACTTGGAGGTCAACGTCATCGCCCATCGGTATTTTGCGAGTGTGAACTTTAAGAATCGCTTCACGTCCGCCAACATCGGGACGACCGACAACAACACGACGATCGAAGCGGCCAGGACGGAGAAGAGCAGGATCGAGGACATCGGGGCGGTTGGTGGCGGCCACAAGAATCACGCCTTCGTTGGATTCGAAGCCGTCCATTTCGACCAGCAGCTGGTTTAAAGTCTGTTCACGCTCGTCGTGACCGCCACCAAGTCCGGCACCACGATGACGTCCAACTGCGTCGATTTCATCGATGAAGATGATGCAGGGAGCATTCTTTTTGCCTTGCTCGAAAAGGTCCCGAACGCGGCTAGCTCCGACACCCACGAACATCTCCACAAAATCCGAGCCAGAGATGGAGAAAAACGGGACGCTAGCTTCTCCGGCGATTGCGCGAGCAAGCAGAGTTTTGCCCGTACCGGGAGGTCCGATGAGCAGGACGCCTTTGGGAATCCGTCCACCGAGCTTTTGAAATTTGGCGGGCTCACGTAAGAATTCGATGATCTCTCCGAGTTCCTCTTTGGCCTCTTCGACTCCGGCGACGTCCTTAAACGTGATTTTTTTCTGCTGGGTGGAATGCAGGCGCGCGCGACTTTTTCCGAAACTAAGCGCTTTGTTTCCGCCGCTTTGCATCTGGCGCATCATGAAGATCCAGAACGCAATCAAAAGGATAAAGGGTGAAGCCTGCACGAGGAAACTCACCCACGGAGTTCCGTTTGCGTCTTTGAATTCGACGTTGATCTTCTTCGCGTCCAGGCTCTTGACGACGTCCTGGTAATTGGCGGGCAGAAGCGTGCGCATTTTGGCGTTTTCATTTACGTAGTCCGCCGTAGCCTCAGTACCGGTAATGTAGACGTTCTTGACGTTGTTTTTCTCAACCTCGTCCATGAACTGGGTGTAGCTGATGGCATGCTCGACCTTACCTTTGCCCGCATGGACGACGGTCCAGAGCAGGACCGCGACGCAGATCAGGACCGCCCAAAAAATGATTGTTTTTACGTTAGAGTTCACTCTGTCTCCACTCGACGGGTCAGGCCCAAGGTCTGATCCCTAACTTATAGACGTAGGACGTCCAGTACCTGATTCCAGTTTTGGGGAAACAGTGTTTAATTCGACAGCAGATTTTTCAGAGACAGCCACAACACGGGGGCTATCCGGCCTCGCGGCGCAGTCGCATGCCGCGCCGAACTGCCGGGACCAAACGACTTGATCATTCATGGTGAGAACCGGCCAAAGACGGCGGTCCCACAACGGGATGCGCGCCCTCTGGAAAAGCGTTTTCAACTTCACCTGCTCCGAATATCCAATTGGACGATAGTGATCGCCTGGCTGCCAGGTGCGCAATAGTAGCGGTCCGACGACGCTTTCCGCATCGAGACGATTCACATCATCAGTATATCGGTAATCGGCGTCTTCAACCTGTAACGTTAGGGTCGAACCGGTGGAGAAAAGCGGGAATGTGCCCGGGGCTGTGACGGGAAGGGCGAGATGGCGGTCGCCGCCGTAGGATCCGGGAATTGCAAAACGAACCCAATCGAAGGAACGCATCACGTCGACGCCAGGGATTTGGAGCCGGCCGGAGCCTTCGAGCTGGAGGATCAAGGCGCGGAGCTGCTCGATATGGCCGAAGTCGATCGCGCGAAGATCGCCTTTTACGGTGGATATGGCGTGCCGAATCAATCGGCGGGACTCGGCGGTCGATACAGTCGTGAAAGCGGAAACGGGCGCGACTACAGTCCGATCGGGCGCGGTACGGAAGACGGTGGCGGCAAGGGAGGTGAGCCGGTCCTGCCAAAATTCTTCCTCGGCCTGAGCCCATTCGGCGGTTTGAGCGAGCACGCTTTCTATTTTGGGGTTCCACTCGCTGGAGAGCTGGGGCAAGAGTTGCAGCCGGATGCGGTTGCGATCGAAGGACAGATCGCGATTCGAAGAGTCCTCCCGCCACGGTTGCTGCAAAGCATAGAGGTAGGACCGCGTCTCGTTGCGGGTGACATCGAGTAGCGGACGAACGAACCCATTGTGCAGGATTGGGCGGATTCCGGAAAGTCCTGAGGTTCCCGAGCCCCGGAGAAACCGAAAAAGGACGGTTTCGGCTTGATCGGAGCGGGTGTGGCCGAGGGCGACATTGTGCAACTTGTGCAGACTTGTGCAGTTTTCCGAATTCTCGCGAACGCACAATTCGAACCAGGCCGCGCGGACTTGGCGAGCTTCCTGTTCTAGATTTCCGGCTTCGACAATGGGCAGAACGGCAATTTTGCAAATCAAACCGAGTTGAGCGGCCAGGTCGCGCACAAATTGGGCATCCTGGTCCGACTCGCCGCCCCGGAGCTGATGATTGACGTGGAGAACTTGGAGAGTCCACTGGTTTTCCGCGGATAGCGTGTGAAGAGCGCGGAGCAAAGCGACCGAATCGGCGCCGCCAGAAACGGCTACAGCGATGTGCGCACCCGGGAGAAACATTCTCCAGCGGTGCACGGTTTGGAACACGCGGCAGTGGAATTCATCGGGAGACACCCTGACTATACTGGAACATATTCGCGCCGGAAGAATCCAAACAGGTAAGGAGCGCAAGTGGAGAAAGCAACGTTCGCGGCAGGATGTTTTTGGGGAGTAGAAGCGACTTTTCGGGCAATTCCCGGCGTTGTCTCGACTCAGGTTGGGTATATCGGCGGAAAGACGGACAAGCCTACATATAAGGAAGTGTGCACGGATCGTACCGGGCATGCTGAAGCAGTGGAAGTGACGTTCGACCCCGCCAAGGTGTCGTATGGGAAGCTGCTGCAGGTGTTTTGGGAGAATCACGATCCGACAACGCTGAATCGTCAGGGGCCGGATTGGGGATCGCAGTATCGATCGGCTATTTTCTTTCACTCCGCAGAGCAGGAGGTTGTGGCGCGAGCTTCGATGGCGGAAGCACAAGCATCGCGACAGCGCCCGATCGTAACTCAGATACTCCCGGCGGTGACGTTCTTCGAGGCGGAAGACTATCACCAGCAGTATCTTGAGAAGCGCGGCCTGGCGCATTGCCACATCGGTTAGGCGCCAACCGAGGAGACCGCAGAAGTCAAAACGCGGACGGGTTTAAGATCACCCGCCCGCGTTACTGTTTTTAGTGACCTTGCAATAAGGTCAGCAAGGATTGCGGCGCGGAGTTCGCCTGGGAGAGCGCGGCAACGCCGGCCTGGAGCAGGATCTGCGCTTTAGTGAGGTTGGCGGAAGCTTGCGCCAAGTTGGCGTCGCGAATCTGGGATTCGGCGGCGGTTTCATTGGTGAGTTGGGATTGGGCGAGGTTGGACGCGTATGTAAACTCGTTCTCGCCACGTCCGACAACCGCTTGGGAGTTACCGAGAGCCGCGACAGCGTTAGAGATCGCGGTCACCGCGGCCTGGGCGCTGCTTTGGTTGCTGATGTCGGTGTTTCCGCCAGCACCAACAACCTGGGAACCAGCGTTGACACCCTGAGACTGCACACCGAGATTATTGACCGCGGTGGCTCCGCCGGTGCCGGTCGCGGTGGTGCCGACCGAAACCTGGAAAGTGGAGGTAGCGCTCAGGAAATTGATCTTTTCCGTACCGGAAGAATCGTCTTTGACAGCCACGATGCTCTGTAACGCGGAGACGTTCGATTTCTGCAGCGCCGTATTGATGGTCGCGATTGCCTGGTCGATTGTGGCGGCATTCTGGACGCCGGTAGTGGCGTTATTGCCGAGCGTGATGGTCAAAGGTGCGGCGTTACCGCTAGGACCGGAGGCGTTAATAGTAAGTGACTGGGTGTCGCTGCCGTAGGCTATTCCCGAGAAGCCGAGCGGTTGAGCCGTGTTGATGCCGCCTTGAATGGCGCCCAACTGGTTCGCGCCGCTCGCGTCGAGGGTGTTGCTGGTAGCCGCCGAGGCAACATTTCCAGTGAACGACTGACCCGGGGCGCCGAACCCGACGTTTACCCCTGTCGAGTTGGCCTGGAACGAAGTGCCGTTGTTGGAGCTGAAGCTGATCACGCCGCCGGTCTGGGTGGCCACCAATCCCGCAGCCGTTAAGCTGCTATTCAGATTGATCGCGGCGTTAAGGGCGCTGACCAAGTCGGCTGCCGATCGGCCGTTTCCACCAGCTGCGTCACCAGCGGTCAGGGAGGCCGAGATGCTGTTTGCGCTGGACGCGCCACCATTGAATGAGAACTCGAAGGACGCGTTACCGGCTGCCCCAACGTTGGAGTAAGCCGCCCCCGCGGTGATCGAGGTGTAGTTAACGGCTCCGCCCGCACCCGCGAGTCCGGTCCCAAGCCCGAGCACGTTGTTCACGTCGCCGGAAGCCTGAACCGAAAATTTCTGCCCCGTGCTGCTGGAGAAAACGATCGGCGAACCTGCAGTACCGCCAGTGACGGTGATGCCGGCCTGTTGGAGAGACGAGTTCGCGGCGACTTGAGCCGTCAGGTCGGCGATGGCGCCACCTGCAGTGCCGTCCGTGCTGGGAAGAGAAATTGCGATCGGGCTACTCAGGCCCGCGCCCTGGAACTGAATGCTGACGTTGTGGGTAAACAGGGTGCTTGCCGCCAGGCTGCTCGCTGATCCGGTGACGGTGGAAACAATGGCCGCGCCAGTGGTGCCGGAAGAGATGTTTCCGAGCAGGGCGTTGGACACGCGATCGCCTGCTTGGACCTGGAAAGCAGTATTGCTGGAGTTGAATGCCAAGTGCTGGCCGCCATTAGCATCGGTCGCCACGGTAGCGGTTATGTTGGCGTTCTTGAATGCGGTGCCAAATTGCGTTCCCGCGGTACCAGCGGCCTGAATCGCGGAGTTCACCGCAGCGGCAAGGGACGTTGTGTCGGTGACGCCATTAAGATTGACCGCGAGGGCGATCTTATTGCCGTCGGAAAAGCCGGGACCGGAAATCTGAAACACGGTGTATCCGCCGCTTGCTTCCGAGGACCGGTTGGTGTTATCGGCAACGATGTTGCCGACGCTGGTGGCCTGTCCGGAGCTCAAGTCGACCGAGGCTTTGCCCTGAACCTGAACGCCTTGCAGACCCAAACTCTTGGTGTCTACGGAAGAGTTGCTCAGATCCACGGAAACAGAGCCGTTGGCAATGGCATCGACATTGCCTTCCGAGCGCCCGCCGCCGATGAATACCGACAGACTCTTGTTAAATATGCCGCCCGAGTTCAAACCGATCGACTGCGCCTGCCGGTCGATTTCACCTAACACGCTCTGAAACTCGGCGTTCAGCGTGACGCGTCCGGCATCGCCGCTGGCGAAGGTTCCGGAGGCCGATTCGGTGGCCAGCGTACGCGCACGATCAAGCAACTGGGAGATATTATTCAGGCCCCCATCGATGGTCTGCAGCTGTCCCTGGCCGTTGCTGGCGTTCTGAATTCCCTGGGTGAGCACGGCTACATCGGAGCGATAGCCATTGGCGATAGCAAGCCCGGCAGCGTCATTGCCGCTTTGTGTAATGCGCAGGCCGGAACTGACCTGGGCAATGGTGTTGCCTTGTAAGGTGCTGGACGCGGCCAGATTGTTCTGGGCGATCAGCGAGGCGATGTTGGTGTTGATAGAAAACATGATTCACTCCTTGAAATGTTTGGCGAAAATTCTTGGTTCTCGCTAGCCGGAAATTTCTTACCGGACAAAAGGCTTATCGGAGTGAATTGAAAAGTTCTAGAGAAAAAAATGTGAAATACATTTCGAGGTCAGCAAGTTTAGCGGGATTTCGCCGGGAAGGCGGGCAGGTTAAGGATCACGTCGTGGGGGCCGGTGCGGGCGGCGAGCGTGTTCTGCTGGATGGTGTTTATCAGTTCGGTTCGCATGACGGGTATTTGCCTGGGAGCACGGATGCCGAGCTTGACCTGATTGCCGGAGATGGCCAGGACTTCAACTTCGACATCGTCTCCGATGCGAAGGCACTCGGTCACGCGGCGGCTGAGGACCAGCATTAGGAGACCCTGCTTTCGGCAGCGGGCAAGGGCTGGGCGTGAGAGTAGCGGCGGTCGGAACGTACGGCCTGGACGCCGAGCAGCAGCGCCGTACGGATGGCAATCGGCGCCAGCATGTTGACCGTGGGCGAACTATTTTCCGCGACTGAGACCACGAAGTATAAAGTAATTTCCTCATCCAACCGAATACCCTCATGAAAACCGGGCGGAAACAGAAGATCCCGGTCCCAGGGCTCGAGATGAACCTGATACTCGGCATCGATCAACCGGGCGGGCAGAAGGATGAAGCGCGGGTACGGCGGAGCGAGACTTTGCAGGTAGACAAGCGGATGAAGGTCATCGGGAGCAGCAAGCGAAAAACGCTGGTGCTCGTGGAACCCGGGAAGGCCGTTGGGAAAGCTGATGACAGCACCAGAGGCGAGGTAGCTCTGGTCCGCCGGCGAGGATGCGATGTGTTCCATTCCGGGTTGCCTGTCGAGGAAGTGGCCATGGCGCTCCCGGCTCTCGGATTTTTCGGTCTGTTATGCTTTTGCGCGTGAGACGGACAATACGGCTGGCCATCTGGTGTGTTCTGGCAGTCACGGTAAGCGTGGCAGTACGGACAGCTGAAGCGCAGAACTCGCCGGAGCAGCCCCAGGAACGCGTAACTATGCGGATCGACGCCTCTCATAGCGCAGGGCCTTTTCGCGCAATTTGGCCGTACTTCGGTTATGACGAGCCGAACTATACCTACACGCGGAACGGAGCGAAGCTAATTGGGGAACTAACCAGTACGGGATACGGGCCGGTGTACTTCCGCACCCACAATTTGTTGACTACCGGAGACGGGACCGCGTCTTTGAAGTGGGGGTCCACCAACGCGTACACGGAGGACAAAGATGGGAAACCGATCTACGACTGGACGATCGTCGACCGCATTATAGATACGTATATTCAAGCCAAGGCCAAGCCGTTAATGGAAATCGGATTCATGCCTGAAGCCTTGTCCACGAATCCGGAACCTTACAAACACGATTGGCCGCGCACCCGGATTCGCGCGGGGTGGGCCTATCCTCCCCGGGACTACAAAAAGTGGGCTGCTCTGATTTACGAGTGGGTGAAGCACTCGGTGGAGAAGTACGGGGCGGCGGAGGTGAATAACTGGTACTGGGAAGTTTGGAATGAGCCTGATATCGAGTACTGGCAAGGCACTCCAGAAGAGTACGACCAACTGTACGATTTTGCGGTGGATGCGGTAAAGCGCGCTGCGCCCGGTGCGCGCGTGGGCGGTCCGGCCAGTACGGGTCCGGCTGGGGAACACGCCGCGGCATTCCTGCGGCTTTTCCTGGCGCACTGCGATAGCGGAAAGAACCTGGCTACTGGCGGAGCGGGTGCGCCGCTCGACTTCATTACTTACCACGCCAAGGGCGCGCCGCGACTGGTGGATGGGCGGGTGCAGATGGGTATTGCGAAGAACTTGCGGGATGTATCCGAGGGCATGAAGATCGTGACTGCTTTCGAGCGATTTCGCCACTTGCCGATCATCCTAAGTGAGTCCGATCCCGAGGGCTGTGCAGCGTGCTCGGCGCGCAACCATCCGGAGAATGCGTATCGAAACGGAACGCTGTACCCGTGCTATACCGCGGCAATGATGAGCAATATTGCGAAGCTCGCCACGGAACGAAATGCCAATATCGCGGGCATGCTTACGTGGGCATTCGAGTTTGAGGACCAGCCGTACTTCGAAGGGTTCCGGACATTGGCGACCAACGGAATCGAGAAGCCCGTTCTGAATGTATTTCGAATGGCTGCTTTGATGCGAGGGGAGCGTTTAGAGGTCGAGAGCAGCGGGGGATTGGGGTTGGATGCGATTCTCGCATCGGGAGTAAGGGGGCGGCCGGATATCGATGGAAGCGCTGCGCGCGCGGACCGGGAAATTACGGTGATGGCGTGGAACTATCATGACGACGATCTGCCGGGACCGGACGCGCAGGTGACCCTGGAACTAATGGGGCTGCCTAGCCGGGCAAAACGTCTTTCGATTGAGCGGTTCCAAATCGACCAGACCCATAGCAATGCCTTTACGGCGTGGCAAAAGATGGGCTCGCCTCAGAAGCCGAGCCCAGCCGAATACGCTCAGTTGGAAGCCGCCGGGAAATTGCAGACGATCGACGGGATTGCAGAAGCGCAGGCAAAGGGAGGTAAGGCTAGCATCCAATTTGCGATGCCGCGGCAAGCAGTGTCGCTGCTGCGAATCCGCTGGTAGGCCGTTCTTAGCTGCCTCCCAGGATCTCTTGGAAGAAAGCGAGCGCGCGGGGGTCACCGGATTGGCCAAGCCAGAATATTGCCTGTTTTCTGACTTCACCATTCTTATTCGTTCTTGCTACCTGAATTAGCAGCGGGATGCCCTGGTCGGGAGGCAGTTGTTGAAGTCCGAACACGGCGTGCTTCTTGACTTCGATGTCAGGGTCATTGGCAATGGCGTCGGCAATAGCTGACTTTGCGCGGTCTCCGGCTTTTGTCGCAATCCAGAAGATTGCCTGACGGCGCACGCGCGGGTCGGGATCGTACTTCGCGAAGTGCATGAGAGCCCCTACGGCCTCGGGTTCCTTGCTGATCGAAAGATCGAACATCGTTTTCTCGCGGATGGCGGGGCTGGGGTCATGCTCAGCCGCATTACGTACAGCTGCCAGTCCAGGACCACCGCGAGCGCTGGCGAGCCAGAAGAGCGCTTTCTCGCGAAGCCACTCAGGCTCAATCGGCCTGGCAAGACGCTCGAGGGCCAGTTCGGCCTCGTTACCGGCGTGCAGAGCGATAGTCGCCAGGAGGGAATCGGGCTGGTGCGTCCGGGCAGATGGGTCGAGTTGTCCGGACAGGAACGCCACACTTGCGGAAGGGGAAACGCCAGTGACAAAGACGAAGCGCAAGCCACCGGCATCCAGCGGGCAAGCACCGGACATCGGCCGGACTGTATCGAGGACTCGATTCTGAACGCGGAGGAGCACCAACAGTATTGAAGACTCCTCGTGCTGGTGCTGCTGCCCTTGGGAATTGTAGGAGGAATGGCCGCCGGCTGTTTCGAGAGGACAACCCGACACGCCGTGCTCCCAGCAACACGATTCGAAATGCCGGTCCTGAGCTTCCACCGCGTATCCGATCCACAAGGGACCAGCTTCAGCGGCAATAAGCTTTTTCAGCTCAGCAGCGGTGTCCCCGGAGAGGTTTCGTGTTTCGAATTGAGCATGGGTGACCTTGGGGGTTTGGCTGTAAACAGTGAGTGCGGAAAAGAGCAGTAGGGCGAAAAGCTTCATTTCAGGATCTCCATTAGGTAGTCGGTGGCGTCTTTGGAATGAATCAGGGAGAGCTGCTGGACAATCTCGCGTTTCAGTTCGGGATTGCTTTCCTGGCGGGCGAGATCGACCAATGCCCGCGCGTTCTGTTGAAGGAATAGCCCGCGAATGAGTTCACGCTTGATGGCGGTATCGGATTCGCTGCGATAGAGAGCGGCTAGCGTACCGCCTTCGCCGCCCCGTGTAGTAAGCGCAAGCGTTTGGATCGCGGTTCGGCGCACCTCGAGATCCTTTTCGGTCTTGGCAATTTCCAGGAGATGAGCCGAATCGTCGTCAAGCAGCATGGAGCGAACAATTTCGCGCCGAAGGTCTGGTGGAACGTCGGCTTTGTAAAGGGTCCAGAGCTCGTCTTTCGCCCCGGTTTGGGCCAGCGCGCGAACGGCTTCCAGACGCAGTTCTTTATCGGGCTCGCTCTTGGCGACGGCGAGCAGTTGTGACTTGGCGCCGGATAGAAGGTACCCGTGAATAATTTCCCGTTTCACGCGGTTATCGGAAGAAGACGAATAGAGATCGACCAACTCTTTACGCGTGGACTCGGCGCCCATCATGCCGATGTACCGAATCGCCTTCACCTGCAGATCGGGATCGGCTTTCCCGCG
Source organism: Bryobacterales bacterium (assembly GCA_963752695.1). Lineage (GTDB taxonomy): Bacteria > Acidobacteriota > Terriglobia > Bryobacterales > Bryobacteraceae > Bog-113. The sequence goes on along the minus strand of CAVVZB010000003.1, from coordinate 495,011 downwards.
GGCCAGATCGAGCAGCGTTTGGCTTGCTTCAGGCGAGCGGGATTGGGAAAGCACGAACAGCGCGCGATCTTTCACGCCAGGGGATTGGTTGCCGTGGAGAAGCGCCTGAAGTATCGGGAGAGCGCGCGCGGGGTCGGATTGCAAGAGCCCGTTGACGGCGATCAGTTTCAGCTCCTCATTGTTTTCTGAACCGGGATCGACTGGATGGCCGGATTTTGCGTTGATTTCCGCCTGCAGGGCCCGGGCGTCACCTAGCCAACGGCTCTGAGGAAAGGCGGAGCGGAGCCGGGCGATTGTTGCGAGCGCATCCGCATGCCGCCCGGAGCGATTGAGCGCGTAGGCCTTCCAATAGAGTGCACTATCGACGCGGGAGGCTTTGCGATCGATCACGGCATTGAAATGCCGGATCGCGGCCTCGTAACGATGGGCGTCTAGATCGCTCGTGCCGGCTGCGTATTCGGGGTCGTCGACCCCGGACGGAAGATCAGAAGCCACGGTCTGAGAAAGCAGCGCGGCTTCGGCGGTAAGCGCGGCGAGGCTGGCACTAAGTTCCCCAGTATCGATCGCCAGGGATTGTGTATCGGGGCTACGGAGCTGATCCTGCAGAACGCTGAAATCGGGCGGCTGGGCGACGGCGGAGAGGGTTGCAGCAGCGCATGCGAGGAGAAGTCTTAAGTTCATAATTTCATTCCTTTTTCACGAACGTTTGTGGTAATGACGCGCACTTTGAATAGCAACTCTTGTGAGGCGATGCGTTGGCGCAACCGGTCGAGTTCTCCGGGCGAGACTTCGGCTGGGGAGTGAGCCACATCGAGGAGGACACGTTCGAGGTCATCGAGGACGGCGGCGTCGGAAAGGTCACCCTGACGCGAGACGACTTGGCGCAAGAGGCGATTTTCACTCACCAGCGATCCGGCGAGTTGTTGCTGGGCGGCAATGTTGAGAGAGACCCCTTCGGGCGCGTTGACCAGCTCCGCCAGGACGATCTGCGAACGGTCGAGATGATCGCCAAGGGTGATCAGGAGGACGCGCTCGCGGGCCTGGGGCGAGAATGCCGCCGCTGGGGCGGGCCGGGTAGAACGGCCGACGAGGAACGCCATGGCGAGTAGCGCGGCAAACGCCGGAGCCAGCAGCCACGGGCTGAAGCGCATGGGCCGGGGGCGCGGAAGAGCCAGACGGACGGACGGCGCGATCGTGTTCCAGAGGCGCTGCTCCCAATCGGTATCCTTTTCCGGGACCGGGATTGCGCGAGCGGCGTTCAGCAGGAGAGTGATCTCAGAGTAGCTGTCGCGGCACGCGGCGCAGGCGTTCAAGTGATCGAGGGCGGCCGGGGGCCCGTGGTCGAAGTACAGAAGGGTGAGTTGGTCGTAATCCAGATGATGCGGCGTATTCATAGGGTTGTTCCCGGTGCGTGTTGGCGGAAAATGGGCTCAAGTACCCGGCGCAGCTTTTGCACGGCGCGGAAGACACTATGCTTGGCGGCGTTCCGGCGGATGTTGAGGGTTTGACCGATCTCCTCGATGCTGAAGCCTTCCAAGTGGCGAAGGGTGAAAGCGGCCCGTTCCTGCGGGGTGAGCTGATGCATTGCGGGCGCAAGATGCCGGGTAATTTCGCGCGCCAGGGTAACGGCTTCGGGAGACGGACCAGAGGCCGGAAAATCTTCGAGCAGCGGACCGTCGTCTCCGGCCTGGTGGGGCGCAATTGGGACAATGCGGCGCTGCCGGGACTTGCTGGAGCGGAGCAGATCGAGCGAGCAATTTGAGGCGATGCGGTAGAGCCAAGTGGCGAAGCTGGCGCGCCCGTCGTAACGATGAAGCTGTTTGCAGGCGCGCAGGAGCGTTTCCTGAACAAGGTCTTCGGCGTCCTGGTCGTTTCCGGTCATGCGGTAGGTCAGGCGGTAAATGGCTCGGCTATGGCGTTCGACTAGGACGCGGAAAGCGTCCGCGCGGCCCTCGCGCGCCAGGGCGACGAGTACGTCGTCGGATGCTTCGGCGGAGATGTGGTCGGCGGCTAGCGCGCTTTGGGTCGAATCCATCCGGCTGTCAGATTAGACTGGTTTGGCGCGGCGCGGTTAGGAGAATCTCGATCAGATGGCTTCGGAAATTTCGGAACAGCATCGAAAGTGGGCAGCGGAGCGGGGGCCAGTTCGCGTTGCGATCGTGACGGTGAGCGATTCGAGGACACCCGAATCCGACAATAACCGGAGCTTTCTCGAGCTCGCGGTTGCAGAGGCGGGGCACCGCGTGGAGGCGTACCGGCTGATTCGGGATGCAGCCGGCGTTGGTGGATGCGGTCCTGGAAGAGTTGGCGGCGAGTGCAGCGCAAGTCCTGATCTGGAACGGAGGTACCGGGATTTCGAAGCGTGACACGACCTATGACACGCTGGCCGGCCGGCTTGAGAAGACGCTGCCCGGGTTCGGGGAAATTTTTCGGATGCTGAGCTATGAGCAGGTGGGAGCGGCGGCGATGTTGTCGCGGGCGGTAGCAGGAACGTACCGGGGCAAGGTGGTCATTGCGATTCCAGGGTCGCCGGCGGCGGTGCGACTGGCCTGGGAAAAATTGATTCAGCCCGAGATCGCGCACCTAGCTTGGGAGCTTGCGCGTTAGACGAGTTCCCGGTCGATCTTGGAGGCGAGGATAAAGTCGCTTTCGGTGAGGCCGTTGATTTTGTGAGTCCAAATGGAGACGCCGACCTTGCCCCAGGCGAGAGTGATATCGGGATGATGCCCTTGCTGTTCCGCGACGGCGCCGATGCGATTCACAAAAGCCAGTGCACCGCGGAAATCGGGGAAGGAGAATTCGCGGACTAGGTGATGGTTCTCGACTACCGACCACCCCGGAATGGCGGGCACGAGTTTGGCGATTGCGGCGGTGTCGAGCGGGGGGACGTCACCGCGGCACGGGATGCAAGTTTGGTCTGCAAGGCTCATGAAAATGAATCGACAGTTCCATTGTAGTTGGCTGGCAGGTGCTTCATATTGAGAAGTATGGAAATGAGCGCGCAATCGGAAACGGAGCGCAGGCGGCGGAGAAGGTTTGAGATCACATGCGAATTGCGGTTCCGCGTGCTCGATTCCCGGCGTCATCTTCCCCAGCAAAGCGGGAAGACGATCAATATGAGCAGCAAGGGGGTCCTATTCGAGTCGCCGTTCGACTTACCGGTGGGCAAGCGCGTGGAATTGATGATTGCGTGGCCGGCAATGCTCAATGAGAAATGCCGGCTCAAGATGGTTGCTGTTGGAAAGATCGTACGTACGGAAGGAGGCCGTGTGGCGGCTTCGATCCAAAAGCACGAGTTCCGCACGCAGGGTGCAGCGCTGAACTAGCTCTTAGCGGCTTTCTTCTTGCGCGGGTTGGGCGGCAAGGGGACACCTGCTTGGCGGGCCTCGGAAAGGCCGATGGCTATGGCTTGCTTGGGGTTCTTGGGGCCGGTACCATCGTGCAGCTTGTCCATCTGCTCGCGGACAAATTCGCCAGCTTGGGTGGAAGGAGCTTTTCCTTCTTTCTTATCCTGGGCGGCGCGTTTGAGAGTTTGTTTCTGGGGCATGGAAAACGTCCTCGCTGAGCCTGGTAGCAATTGCCCGTCCATGCCGGAGGCGAGCGGCCCAATAGAGTAGCTAACGCGTGAGCGGATCTTCGATCCAGGGAGGGGTGGCTTGGATCAAGGGGGCTAGCGCGGGCACAGTGGCCGCAATTCGCTGTTTCATCTCCCAGGCGATCTCGCGGTAGCTGAAGTGACCCTTGACGCCGCTGCGCACGCGGGCGATATACTCGGCCTCGGCAAAATCCATCTTGAAAAGAAAGCGGGAGCGAGCCCCGAAAGGAAGCAAGTAGTGGGAACCGGGGGCTGGAAGAGTCTGGAGCGTAGATAAGGTGTTGTTCATTGCTGCGGTGTAGGTGGCGGTCAAGCCGGACGCCGCAATTAACGGCGGAGTCTCGTACCCGTGCTGGCCGGAGAACGCCTGCTGCAACTGGACACAGCGGCGATGACGGTGCATGTCGCGGTACGCGCCAATGTCGATGAGCAAATCGAAGCAAAAACAGCCTTGGTGAAAGGCCCGGGGAAGATCGTCACGTTTGCCGCGCGTGGCGCAGGCTAGCTGGAGCACTTCGGCGCGCTGCGCGTCGCTCCAATCGCGGACGTGAAAGTAGAGGGCGCGGAAAGGCAGATCGGTGACTTCGTATAGGAGAGAGGCCGTGATTTCGGTTTCAGCGTGATCGGGGCGGACCAGGTCGACGCGAGGGGGCGTACCTGGATCGACAACCGTGAGATTCTGAGCAGCCCAGGCGCGCAGGTCCGCACGCGATTGCAAAGCGAAGCGATCCTGCTCGGCGTGGCGGGCGAGGGTGGGGGCCAGAGGTTCGCCGTTGGCGCCATCCCATTGGCACTCGGGCGCAGCGGCACAGGCAGCGGAAATCTGTTCAGCAAGGGCGCGGAGTTCCGCATACGGGGAGGCCCGGAGACGGCGAATCTGCTTCTCCAACGTGCGAATGCTGGTTACCTGGCCGACATTGGTCGGTATGCCCAGGAAGAGCAGGTATCGGGCGACGTCAAAGGCGCGCGCGCGCAAATTCCGCTCGTAGGTCTCAGGTTTGAGCGTTTCGGGCCTGGGTAGCGCGTGCCGCAAGTAGTCCAGCGCACTGGCGTGAACTTCGGCATAAGAATTGAGCAGGTTGCGGGCGGCCGCGTGGTAAGTAGCGGCTTGGGGCGGAAGGAATTCGGCAGGCGTGTGGAAGCCGGACTGGGAAAAGTCCTGGTAGCGGGACGATTTCGCCTGACCGTCCCAGAGAGGCTCGTCCTGTATGGCCGTTGCCGCTAACTCGGAGATTCCCTCGAAACATAAGACAGTGTGGCCGAGGTCGGCGATGGACTGGTGCCCATACTGAAAATAATAGTGTTCGAGGAAGCTTTGCGAGTTGTGGGTGCGAACCCATTCGATGGAGTCATGAATGGAATCGGGAGATCGGCTATAGCGCGCCAGGGCGTAGGCGCACTTTTCGGGCGGCATGGGGGATACCGCGACAACTCGGCTACGCTGGTCCATTAGGGAATTGGCTATGATAGCGAACTTCCGCCTATGACTCTGAATATCCAGAAGCTGCATCCGCATGCGCGCGTGCCCGCATTCGCACATGGCCCGGGCGAGGACGCGGGAATGGATTTGCACGCGGTGGAAGCGGTGATTTTGCCACCAGGGGAACCCCGACTCGTGCCCACTGGAATTGCGATCGAACTGCCGGCCGGGTGGGAGGCGCAGATTCGGCCTCGAAGCGGGCTGGCTTTACGCTTCGCGATCACGATACCCAACAGTCCGGCAACGATTGACCCAGGATATCGGGGGGAGATCCGCGTGATCCTGCTCAACTTGGGACGCGAAAACTACCGCGTGGAAGTGGGCGATCGGATCGCTCAGATGGTGGTGGCGCGTTACGAAGCCGTGGAGTGGGTAGAAGCGGATTTGTCAAAGACGCAACGCGGGAGCGGCGGCTTCGGATCGACTGGAGGCTAAGCCGCGGGAGAAGAAGCGAGTTTGCGGCCGAAGGCCGTTCTTGCCCCGAATAGGAATAAGACACCCAGGAGAAGAACGACTGGTACAACGGCCCAGCGTTGTTCGTAACAATCGACCGCAGCGTCTAGGAATTGAACGAGCGCCGCCACGCTGAGGATAGAGCCAAGCGGCTTTTGCGCCCGCATGACAAGGGTGCCGAGAAGCAGAGCTGCGAGCGCTAGGTTTCTAGAAAATAGGTAACCGGCGAAGATTCGAGCCGCAGCGTTCATTTGCGCTTCTTTTCCCACGAGCATTGCCGGATTCCAGAGGGCTAAGACGCCACCGAGGAGTAACAGAAACGACGCGAGGGTCGCGATTACTTTTACGCTCGGGGACGGACGCCACTCGGGTAATGGCGGGTAGTTGGTTGGAGAAGTTGCAGAATTTCGGGGCAATTCCGGGGCTCCGTTATGCGCTTGCTGAAGAGAAAACGGAAAGAACGCCGGCGAAGTTCAATTTTTGGTGAGCCTTGGATTTCCGGGAACTTGGTGGACGGCATGGGGTTCGAACCCACGACCCCCACGATGCGAACGTGGTGCTCTCCCAACTGAGCTAGCCGCCCAAGACCCGAAGCCCTGACTATAGCATGTGCTGCCTGACAGAGCCGTTCAGGAAGTGGATCGCTTCCTGAACGGCTACCTGGTCATGCCGCGAATACTTGCGCCCGCTGTAAGCCTGCAAACTGCTTCTGCTCTCCGGACGCACTGGCGCCGTCGGCGTGTTCCTTCGTTTTCCCTTGACTGGCGCGCCGCCCGGCCCAATAGCGTTTCATACGCTCGGAGACTTCCTCGCGCCCTGCCCGATCCATAAACTTCCTGCCGCGCCGTTTAGGAGCCGCCGCAACTTCACCCGATTGCAGGCGCTCCAATACCTCGATAATCCCGTTGAGCTTGTTCCGCTCAGCCCGTAGGTTTTCAACTGTCTTCGCTATATCCATGACATCCTCAGTGACCGTGGGCGAAAGAAATATCGCCTTTATTTCTATTAGCGTGTTATCGCGTAATAAAAGGCCACCGAGGAAGGAAAGAATAATGCAGTTTCAACGCGATAAACCAGCCAAGCCCGCCAAGTAAGAGAAGTATCCCCAGTATTACGAATGCAATCGCTATCCACGGCAGACGCTTTCCTTCGCGGCTGAGCACAAGAATGTAACTGGCGAAGAGCCCGACAAAGAATAGGATGATCATCGGGGTGGCGAACAGAAGCAGATTGAAAACGTCCGGAGTGGGCGTAACAATAGCGGCGATGATCACGATGATCAAAATCGCGTAGCGGCTGTGCTTAAGCAGGAATTGGGGAGTGACCAGCCGCAGGAGCGTCAGGAAGAAGATTAGGACGGGAAGCTCGAAAACGAGCCCGATGCCCATGGTGACGTTCACAAACAGGTCGAAATACTCGTTGATGGAGACCAAGGGCGTAACGTGGACGTCCCGACCGATCCCGAGCAAGAACGTTAGCCCATAGCGAAAAGCCACAAAATAGGCAAACAAACCGCCGGTGATGAACAATCCCGCGGTGGAAACCACGAACGGCACGGCCCAGCGCCGCTCTCGTTTATATAGGCCGGGCGCAATGAAGGCCCAAACCTGGTACAAGAGCCACGGCGAGGCCAGGAATATGGAGACCAGGACCGGGACCTTCACCCAGATCACGTTGAAAGCTTCCATTGGCGTGATCTGGCTCAGGTTCGGCGGCTTCACCCCGAGCGACGTTAGCGCGCCCACGGCAGGCTCGCTGATGATTGCCCAGAGTTGCTTACAGAAGGTAAACGAGATGAAGAACGCCACCGCGAAACCGCCCAGCGCGTAGAAGATTCGGCGGCGCAATTCCTCCAGATGGTCGAGAAAGCTCATGCGCAACATGCCGCTTTCTTCTTCGTCGTTATCGTCGTCCGAGGCAGGCGGCGGAGGCAGGAAGCGGCCGTTTCCGCCGGATGAGGACGGTGGCAAAGATGAATTCCGGCGTGCAGGCTCCCGAGGTGGCACGCTGAGCGCGGCTGGGGCGTCAGGCAACGTGTTTCCGGGCTGCGCTGGACCGTAATTGTAGTCGCTCGAATAGTACGGGTTGTCGGTTACGGGGGCGCTTCCGGCGTTTTCTTCTCCGGACGCAGGCACAAGGGTGGTTAGGGGAGTCGGATCTCCCTGGGGTTCATCGGGTGACGCCATGCGTTAGGTTCTCGGGGTCTCGGGGGCAGCGTCGAGCGAGCCCACATGCGTAACGGAATCCGGCGGAATATCCCGGGCGGACGCGGGAAGCGAACCGCTGGCGATATTCCCCGGGGCTGGAGTTACGGTGAGGGCTGGCCGGTTTTCGGCTGCCGAAAGTGGGACGCCCTGATCTGCGGATGCGTCTTGGGTGGTGGTAGAAGTGTGGCCGTTCGAAGCCGCGCCGTTTAAATCCAAGTCGACGGGTTGCGTTTCGGGAGTGTAAGGAGTTCCGGTGTCGTACGACGAGTAGTCGTAGTTGTAAGAATCGTGGAAGTGCGTGTCGGTCTTTTCCTTGACAGCCTCGGCTTCGCGCTCCAGATTGCGCATTTCGCGATCAAAAGTCGATTTCAACTCAGCGGACGCGCGGCGAAACTCGGTGATAGCTTTTCCTAGAGTACGGCCAAGTTCCGGCAGCTTCTTTGGCCCGAACAGGAGCAGCGCCAGGACAACGATAAATACGGTTTCTGGCCAACCGAGCGGACCCATTGCCAACCTCCACCATCAATTGTAATCGAAGCTAAACCGCGCCTTCTTCGAGCACGCAAACGTTCGGAAGGTTACGATACCGTTCGGCATAGTCGAGCCCGAAGCCAACCACAAACTCATCGGGAATAATGAAGCCGACGTATTTGACGTCCACCGCACGCAAACGTCGACTCGGCTTATCGAGTAAAGTGCAGATGGCCAGGGACAACGGCTTGCGTTGCTCGATCAGGCGGGACAGATAGTCGAGCGTAATCCCGGTGTCCACGATGTCTTCGACGATCAGCACATGCGTGCCTTCGACGGGAATGTTTAAGTCCTTTGTGATTTGAACTTGCCCGGATGAGTCCTTCTCCCGCCCGTAGCTCGATATTCCCATGTAGTCAAGGAAGACATTTCGCCGGATAGAGCGCGCGAGGTCGGCGTGAAAGATGGACGCGCCTTTAAGTATGCAGAGTAAGAGGAGATCACCTTCAGGATAATCAGAGTCGATTTGCCGACCGAGCTCAGCGATACGGTTGTGAATGTCGTGTTCTAAGAGGAGCGGGCGAAGCGGCACTGACGTAGTTTACAGCGGGAGAGCCCAAAGGTCTAAGCCCTCCCATGCAAGGTCAGTTAGAAATTGGAGCGGTGGGCCGCGCTTGCTTCCGCGTCGCCCGAGGTGCGATTGAAATCGTCGTATTGGCGCTGGGCTTCATCTTTGGTGATGCCGTAACGCTCTTGAATTTTTCCGACGATTTGGTCTTTCTGGCCAGCCATCGTTTCCCAATCGCTATCGGTTAGCTTGCCCCACTTTTCACGCGCTTTACCGACGAATTGCTTCCAATTACCGCCAATGATGTCACTGTTCATTTTGACACCTCCTGGGGCCATCTAGAGCAGATGCATTGCCAAACGGGTTCAATCTGAACGGGCGGAGTTTTTCCGTATTCTCGACCAATACCACCAGTTTTTCTGTTCCTCGGGCAACGCCGGGTTACGGGCTTGAGCAATCGCGCAGTGGAAGGTATCGAGGACGCACGGGTCGTGGCGCACACCGCTGATCTCATTTAATCGGCGGTATAGTTCAGCGCCATCGCTGCGCGCGAGCGCTTCGACGTTGCGGATTCCCAAGAGTTCGAAGTCTTCCAGCATGGCGGGCCCGATGCCCCGCAAATTGCGGAGCGCGGGCGCTGGCGACGGCTTACCTTTGGACACGGCCGGAAGCATCGCCTTTCACCAGAGTGTTTACTTCGTCGAGCGTGAAGCGATTGAAGTCGCCTGGTATGGAGTGTTTGAGGCACGAAGCGGCGACGGCGAACTCGAGAGCCTCCTGGTGCGAAGGAAGCGCGAGCAGACCGTAGATGAGTCCGCCAGCGAAAGAATCGCCCCCGCCCACGCGGTCCACAATGTGGGTGATCTCGTATTTGCGGCTTTGGAGGAATTGCGACCGGTCATCGAGGCACGCGGACCAGCCATTATGCGAGGCGCTCTTGGATTCGCGCAAAGTGATGGCAATGCAGCGCAGGTTGGGGAATTCGCCCAGCACTTTGGCTGTGAGCGCGCGATACACGTCGGAGTTCAGCTCGCCGGAGTGCACATCAACGTCGGCGTGGATACCGAGCGCCATCTGCACATCTTCTTCATTGGCGATGACAACATCGACATGCGGAATCAGGGTACGCATGACTTCACTGGCGGACTTGCCGTACTTCCAGAGATTCTTGCGGTAGTTGAGATCGCAGGAAACGGTGAGTCCGTGCGCGCGGGCGGCCTGCACCGATTCAAGCGCCAGACCGGCACAGGACGCGCTCAACGCCGGAGTGATTCCTGTGATATGAAACCAGCCCGCGCCATCGAACACGGCGTTCCAGTCGATATCGCCCGGTTTGGCAAGAGCAATCGCGGCATTGTCGCGGTCGTAGACCACCTTGGAAGCACGCTGGTTGGCTCCGGTCTCGACAAAGTAGACGCCCATGCGGCCTTTCGCGCGCACGATATGACTAGTATCGACCTGAAAACGGCGTAATTCGGCGATGGCCGACTCCGCAATCGGGTTCGCGGGAGGCAATACAGTGACGTAAGACGCTGGCCAGCCAAACCCCGCCACAGTTACGGCGACATTGGCCTCCCCACCGCCAAAGGTGGCTACGAACTGAGGAGTCTGGAGGAAGCGCTCAAAACCAGGAGGCGAGAGACGGAGCATGATCTCGCCGAAGGTGACTAACGGTTTCTGCATTGAAGGGGACCTACAGATTTAGCCCATTGGTCGAAATTCGCCCGACCCGGCACTTCCTGTTCGAGGGGGATCAGTCGAACCACCAGGACCGTCTGATCGTCATGCGGCTTCAGGGGACCAAGGAAACGCTGGATTTTGGCGAGAAGGGTCTGCACGATGTGGTCAGGAGTCTCGCGGACGGCCGCGGCGACGCACTGGGCGACGCGATCTTCGCCGAACTCTACGTCATTCTCGTCCGTGGCCTCGACAATTCCATCGGAGTAGATGACCAGCAGATCGCCGGGTTGGACAGTCACCGTGCTGGCTTGAAATTGTGCAGCAGGCAGCAAGCCTAAGACCGGACCGCCGCCGGCATCCAGCTTTTCCACTTTGGATGGGGTACGGGCTGCGCGAACGAGCAAGGGCGGGAGGTGTCCGGCGTTGATGTACCTAAGCGTGTTATCCCGTGGCTCAAAGCAGCACCAGAAGAGACTTGCAAAGCGCTCGTGCGCGGTCTTCTCGCAGAGCAGCCGATTCAAGGCGCTGGTCGCGGCTTCATGGCTGGAGACGGACGTCATCCAATCGGTGGAACGAATTGCGCCATGGATCACGCCCATCAGCAGCGCGGCGGAAATACCCTTCCCCGATACGTCGCCGAGCACGATGGAGAGGCGCTCGCCAGGACCGGGAAGGACATCGTGAAAATCGCCGCCCACGGTAGCGGCCGGTAAGGACACCGCGGCGAAGGGAGATTGCAGCGCGGAGTAGAGGCCAGGGCGCGGCAGAAGGTCGCGTTGGACGACTTCAGCAAGCTGCAATTGTTGTTCGAGCTCAGTGGCGCGGGAATAGCGGCGAAGCAATAGCGCAATCAGGACCATGGAAGCCAGCAGGGCAAGCGAGGCTAGTGAGCCAATGATCAGGTTGTGCTCCAATGGGCCAAAGGCGAGCGACACACGATCGAGATAAATGCCCACCTCGAGAATTGCCCCGGGCGGCGGTCCGCTCGTGCCGGGTGTAAACGGCGGAATTGCGGTGCGCTCGCCTCCACCGGGAGGGCGGCTCCGCGGCGGGCGCATGCGCGAGGCAACGATGAAAACCGGGCCGGCGGCGCTGACCTGACGGGCAACCAGGGCTTCCCGGCGATTGGCTTTGCGCTGCACTTGGTCGAACGATGGAAGCGGTTGTCCGGCGGGATCTCCGGCCACGGCAAGCAATTTTCCGCCGTTCGAACTGAGCCGGAGCCAGGCGATGCGGCGCGGCTCACGCGTCCACTCCTTTTCCAGAAGCGGACCGAAGCGATCGAAATCGGTGATGCCCGAGGAACGCGCCGACTCGATCAGGGTACCGATTGTTCGATTCGCTTCGCGCTCAGCTTCTTCATCGATCAGCCGGTGGGAAACGAAGTGATAGGTGAAGAGAGTTTCGACAAGAAGCAGGATGCCGAGCAGGCAACCGCAAGCGATTGCGGCTCCAAGCCAGAAGGTTGACCGATTGGGCCGTGGATTCATTTAGAGACGAGTGCAGCCGCTGCAATGGTCTCACAAACCGGGGCGGGGTGATCGCTTCGATAGCTTGTTTCAGGCGCTTGCGGAACAGAAAGCAGCCGACAACAGGTCATAGGTCAAGCCTTTCCCCTGCCAGACTTCACCGAACTCGGCCGTTGCATTGTTGGTAAACAGGACGATTGCACGGCCAAGCGCGGGAGCGATGACGTTCCTGACCTGCGTGCCGGCGAAGTCACCACGCCGCTCGATGAGCTGGACCGGCTTCGAGCATCCCTTCAGACTTGCCGGAAAAGACCAAACGCCCAGCGCCATATAGCCAAGCTTGGGATCGCCCGCCCAGGCGGTCTTCTGAGCGTCTGGGGACAGTAGACTGCCGGCCATGAGGCCGCGGTCGAAACGAGCAAGGTCGCTGGCGCTGCCGGTCAGCGCCGCGGCTGCTCCTCCGGTGGCGACGTTCATCGCTGGCACCGGCTTGCTCCCGTCATAGCCAGTCGCAGCCGCGCCGCCCCGCGTTGCGCCATCGGGGGCGAGGCGAAGTCCACGGATCTTCAGGGGCCGGGCGATACGTTCCTCGACAAGGCGGCCATAGCTGTGGCCGGTCACCGCTTCAAGCGCCGCACCCAGCACGAGATAGTCGCAATTGTTATACTCCCACTCGCCACCACGGGGCCGCTTCGGCGCTCCTGAGCAGAAGCCATTGGCGCGGCTCGCATCGCTAATCGCCGGCCCGTTCTGCAGATAAAAACCGGGGACGCCCTCGACAGCCGGTGTATCTGACGGATTGGGCAGGCCAGAGCGATGCTGAAGCAGCTCGCGGACAGTGATGGCGTGATCGCCGCTGAAACCGGGAAGGTAACTGACGATCGGCGAGTCAAGCGCCATCCGCCCATCAGCAACCTCCTGCATGACAAGCGTTGCCGTTAACTGCTTCGTTACCGAAGCCCAGAGCCAACGCTGGCCGACCCGATTCTGCAGCCTTCCAGACTGGTTCGCCAAGCCGAAGGCGGCCTTAAGTTCGGGACCGGCCGCATCGGTCAAAACTAGTTCGCCCGGCAAACCGGAGGTTCGCACGACCGCAGCCGCGTGGGCGAAAGCGGAAGCCAAGGGGGGCGCGGTGGTCGAAGTCATCTCCGGCGCCACTTGCGCCTGCCCAGCCACGGCGCCGAACAACACCGCCATCATTCCCAAGCTTCTTGTCTTGGCCTGCCGCATCTTCATTCCTGTTCGATGCCAAACGTGTTGCGAGGAATTTAAATGGGCGCCACGAGAATTTCGGCGCTACGTCGATCGAGCGCGGTCTGCTAAAGCGGCTTACCGATTTCCCAGCGATGCCCGAACGGGTCCAGGATTGATCCATCACGCCATCCGTAGTCGCGGTCCTGCATGGGGGAGCGAATCACCGCGCCAGCAGCTACGGCCTGATCGAACACGGCATCCGGGTCGTCGACGATAAGCATTAGCCGCACCGCCGTCCCACTCAGCTGTGACGGAGACGGATTGCCGATTTCTTCGCCAGCCGGATGCACCCAAAACTCCGCGCCGTGCACCAGGAGCTGAGCCACCATGTCCTCAGCCGGAGGCGTGCTCCAGCCCGTCGTCGCGCCGAACGCCCGTTCATAAAAGGCAATGGCATCGCGGACATCGCCAGGAGTGTGCAGCATCGCAGAAAAGCGGTAGCTCATGATGCACCTAAGGCTAACCGATCCGCGCACGGCTAACAAGATCGAGTCACTTTAGGGTCTTCAAGTAAGTGATGATCTGCCACCGCTGAGGTTCGGGCAAATGAGCGAACGACGGCATCCCGCGATGGAGAGACCCGTTTCGCAATACCCAGAACAAAGCGCCCGCGGGAGCGGTGGAAACGTCAGTGGAGGTGAGGGGAGGCGCTTTGCCAATGCCTTGAGCTTGCCGTCCATGGCACGCGCTGCACTCACGATCGAACATTTTCGCCCCGGCGCGAATTGCATTTGTGCTGCCCTCAAGCGGATTGGAAGCTCCCAGTGCTTTTGCAGGGGCCTGCTGAACGAGGCTGCCCCTCAGACCAGCAAACGTCTGGAAGGCGCACACGTGCAAACCGAGAAACACTGTAAGGCGTTTCATTCATGGCTCCCGGCCCGGCGCAAAAGGCGCTGAGCTTGGTGCTGGACCTGCGCAATTTCATAGGAAACGCCCAGCCGGAGCAGAAACCTGGCGCTCGTACCGGTAATTCCGAAACTGGGCGAAATACGCAGCGTTGTCCCATCGGAAAGGGCCCAAGCCACGGTTGGCGCGACGTAGTGGGATGTGTCGTGAAGACCGAAATCTTCATGGGTGCCCAATCCGCCATACAACTCCGCGCCGACTTGGAAGTTTTCCGAACAGAATTTACATTGCTCCGGTCTGGCTGAGAGACCAATGGGTCTGCTGACGCCGACCGCGTATCCAAATTCAAAAGGAGCGTGACGGACGTTCTTTTCGACGATAAGGTTTTCTGCAATGGTCCAGCCTTTTACGTAGCTGCCCAAAATTAGTTTGCCCTCAACCTCGCGTTGTTTTTCCTTGCGTTTTTCGGCGTTCAACCCGGTGAGATCGGCCCTCCCGTCGTTTCCCACCACCTCCAGCAGAGTCTTGTCGCCGCCATTGATATTTTCAAACTCCAGGTAGAGAACCGGATTGATCCAATGCTCGCGAGGCAGAAGACGAAACCGGTTCTCCCATCGATATCCGGTGAAGATGGTGCTGTCACGAAGCCTGGTCTGCCCATCCAAGTAGACTTCAGTGGTCCACCATCCTTTCAGGCCGTATTCAAACTCGGCCAAGCCACCCCACATACGATGGCCGTCGCCGGGATCTCCCGTCACGCTTTTGATGGCGAATTCGAGATTACCCGGTTCTTCCAGTTGGTGAGTGTAGGTGATGAAAAAAGGACCTTCTGCCGCAGGGGCATGCCCGGGAAGGCAAAGCAAAAGCAGTAGTAGCGCACGCGAAGGTTTTCGGTTGTGGGGATTGCTTCGTTTGTGTCTGAACACACGTCTCCTTAGGTGTGTGCAAACCGGCATCGATCACGACTACAATCGGAGGAGTCGCGAGCCGCACCGGTTCACGGCGTCTCAAGGGCTCCCGGAAGACTCGTCCAAAGTGTCCGGGGGCCCTTACTTTGTTGCAACCTCCACACCTTAACACATCGAAGACTCATTTGGTCCTATATCCCTTGGCGTCGCTCTCACACCGGCGCGAAGAATTCACTTGTTGGCGAGGGTGAAGTTGACGTCGATTTCGGTAATTACTTCGACGGCGTCGCCGTTCAGGAAAACCGGGCGATAGCGCCATTGACTTACGGCGTCCATGGCGGCGGCGGTCAGCATCGCGGGTCCGCTGAGGACGTGCAAGTTCTCAATGCGGCCGTCGCGGCTGATGGTTGCCAGCAGCCGGACAGTGCCTTCGGTGCGGGCGCTCAGGGCGAGTTTGGGATACACGGGCTTGGGCCCGAAGGTCAGTTGGGACAGGCTGATACGGCTGGGCAATCGGACCGGTCCGCGGGGCGTCTTGGGTGCGGCGGGTATGGCTTGGGGCGGGGCGATGCCGCCATCGCCCGTACCGAGACTGTTGAGCAGCGTGCCGGATGCGTCCCCGGCCGAAGTCCCACCGAAAGCCAATGGTGGCGCATCGCCTGGTTCGAGTGCCGCGATGTGTGTGGGTGCGGAGAACCGCCGGCCCAAGGTCGCGAGCTGAACCACCCGCAACGTGGGGCCTGAGGTACGCGGACTGGCTTGCGTCACCTCCGGCTTTTTCGCCAGCGGTTTATCTGGAGTAATGTGGGCAGGGGAAAGCAGGAGGAAGTGCGTCCCGGCTTCAATGCTTTCCGTGCTCAGTAGGGGCAGCAGAGCCAAGCCGGTGACGGCCACGCCCTGCAGCAATAAGACGAGAGCGATCTTGCGCTCGCGCCTGGTTCTTCCTTCGGCAATAAACGACTGTTCGAACATGGCGAGTTCTCTTTCCCGCCACAAATGAGAGAGGCCGGCCGCGCCCAGTTGTGTGCGCGTTCTTTCAATGAGATAGACACCGCATGCCCGCGCGATGTTCCGCTATCGTGGTGGCGTGATCTCGGCAATCGGTATTGATTTCGGCACCACCAACAGCGCCGCGGGCTGGGTGGACCAAGCCGGTCAAGTGCAGTTGGCAACCTTCCCGGCCGGGAACGCGGTTCATAACATTTTTCGTTCCGTGCTGTATTTTGAGCCGGGCTACACGCGGACGCCGCGTCCGTACTCGGGTTGGGCGGCGATCGAAGCGTATCTGGGGCGGCAAGAAGGCGGCCGGCTCATCCAATCTGTAAAGTCGTTGGCGAGCGACCGGCTGTTTCGCCATACCCGTGTGATGGAACACCTGCTCAGCTTTGAAGACCTGGTGGCTGCGATTTTGCGCGGTCTTACCCCGGAGATCGACCGGCGCGCTCGCGTCGTAGCAGGAAGGCCGGTGCGCTTTGTCGGCGCGGCCAATGAAGCGGATGACGAGTTCGCGGTGAACCGGCTGCGCGGTGCGTACCGGCAAGCCGGCTTTGAGAATGTTGTGTTCGAGTATGAGCCCGTGGGAGCGGCCTGGCACTACGAAAGCCAGTTAGACCATGACGAGCTGGTGCTGATTGCGGATTTCGGCGGAGGAACCAGTGATTTCTCTCTACTCAACGTTGGCCCGGGCGTACGGCGGCGGGGAAGAACGGAAAAGGACTTAATCGGGAGCGAAGGCGTCGGCGTGGCTGGCGATTCGTTCGACGCGGCGATGGTGCGGCACGTGGTTTCGCCGCAATTGGGAAGCGGCACGCACTACCGGTCGCTCGACAAGCGGCTGCCGGTTCCGCATTCGATCTATCGAAAGCTGGAGCGTTGGCATCACCTTTCGTTCCTCCGCTCGAAGGAAACAATGCAGATCCTGCGTTCGCTGGAAGCGCAAGGGGAGCGGCCGGATCTTTTGGCGCTACTGATCGAACTCGTGGAGCGCGACTTGGGGTTCCAGCTTCACCAGGCTGTGCAACGGACAAAAGCGGAATTATCGCGGGCATGCGAGAGTCAGTTCCGGTTTTCCGAGCCGGGCCTGAAGATTGAGCAACAGGTGACACGAATGCAGTTTGAACGCTGGATTGAGCCAGAGCTGGCCCAGATTCGCGGAGGCGTCGAGCG
Source organism: Bryobacterales bacterium (assembly GCA_963752695.1). Taxonomy (GTDB): domain Bacteria; phylum Acidobacteriota; class Terriglobia; order Bryobacterales; family Bryobacteraceae; genus Bog-113. The sequence continues at coordinate 477,914 of CAVVZB010000003.1, read as the reverse complement.
CCTGCTCGCCACAACCGGAGTGGAAAGCCGGCAGGTGGACCGGGTGTTCCTGACCGGAGGTACTTCACTGGTTCCGGCAGTCCGGCGCGTGTTCGAGGAGCGCTTCGGAGAAGCCAAAATCCGCGTGGGGGATCAGTTCACGTCGGTGGCTATGGGGCTCGCTTTACGCGCGAACTCCATAAATTTTTGTTATTGATTTATTCACTTGCATTTACGAAACTTTGCCTCTAAGCTGAATTCAGTGATAACGAATCAGGCAAGAAATACGGCTGTTGAGGTTTCCCGCATGGATTCGGCTATTGCTACGGTTATTGTTCTGGTTAACGTCGTCGGCCTCTACTGAGGCCTTCGGGGTACCGGACCTAAAGGCCATCAGAAGGGAAACCAGCCCTGCTGATGGCCTTTTTCGCTTATCCGATGAACGATTCCGAGGAAGACGCATGTTGATAAATGGCGCAAGAATTTTGTTGGAATGTTTAGCCCGGGAAGGGGTGGACTGCTTTTTCGGATATCCGGGCGGCGTCACGCTTCCGCTGTACGACGCGCTCTACGATAGCCCAATTCGACACGTGCTGGTGCGGCACGAAGAGAATGCCTGCTTCGCGGCGGAAGGATACGCACGCGCGACCGGCAAGGTGGGCGTGTGCTGCGCCACGTCAGGACCCGGCGCCACCAATCTGGTGACCGGCTTGGTGGATTCCATGATGGATTCGATCCCAATTGTGGCGATCACGGGCCAGGTTTCGAGCAAGCTCATCGGCAGCGACGCGTTTCAGGAAGCGGATACATTCGGCATCACGCGCTCCTGCACCAAGCACAACTATCTGGTTAAGAACGTGGCCGAGTTGCCGAACATCATCCACGAGGCGTTCTATCTGGCATCGAGCGGCCGTCCGGGCCCGGTGTTGGTGGACATCCCGAAGGATGTTTTCCAAGCTCAGGGCCATTACACGCCGGTGGATAAGATTCACTTGCGCGGGTACCGGGTGACCACCGAAGGGCACACTGGGCAGATTCGACGCGCCGCTCAGATCATCTGGGAAGCGGAGCGACCGATGGTCTACGCCGGGGGCGGAGTAATCGCATCCGGGGCGGAGAACGAATTACGGGAATTGGTGGAGCGCGTGGACACTCCGGCGGTGTGCACGTTGATGGGTTTAGGCGCGCTGCCTTCGAACCATCCCAACTTTGTGAGCATGCCCGGGATGCACGGCAGCTATGCGGCGAACATGGGTATCACCGGTTGCGACCTGTTGATTGCGCTCGGCGTGCGTTTCGACGATCGCGTTACCGGACGGCTGGCGGCCTTTGCGCCGCACGCTCGTGTGATCCATGTCGATATCGATCCGGCCGAAATCGGCAAGAATCGAACTCCGGACATCCCGATCGTGGGGGATGTGAAGCGCGTGCTGCAGAAGCTGAATCGCGCGGTGGCGGAGTTGGAGCCGGAGATGCGCGACAAGACAGCGACCGGCAAGCGCGCTTGGTGGCGGCAAGTGCGTGAGTGGAAAGACGCGCATCCGTACGACACGCCGCGGTCGGATTCCGAGATCAAGCCGCAGCACCTGATGGCCGAGATCGACCGGCTGTCCGGGGGTGAAGCTATTGTTTGCACCGACGTAGGACAGCATCAAATGTGGGCCGCGCAACTGATCCGGTTCAATCAGCCACGGTTATGGATCAACTCGGGCGGGCTGGGATCAATGGGGTTCGGGTTACCGTCGGCGGTAGGTGCGCAGTTTGCGCGGCCGGACAAACTGGTCTTCGCGATTGTGGGTGACGGCGGGTTCCAGATGTCCATCCCGGAACTGGCGACCGTGGCCAGCTATGGGCTGCCAATCAAGATTGTCGTCATGAACAACGGCTATCTCGGCATGGTGCGCCAGTGGCAGGAATTGTTCTACAACAACCGGCTGAGTTCAGTGACGCTCGATTGCTTTCCGGATGTGGAGAAGCTGGCCGGAGCCTACGGTTTCACCGGACGGACCGTGGAAAATCCGCGCGATTTGGCCAGCGCTCTAGAACAGGCCGTTCGCGAGCCGGGTCCGTATCTGCTGAACGTAAAGGTCACCCCCAACGAAAACGTGTATCCGATGGTTCCAGCGGGCGGCGCGATCAACGAAATGGTGCTTTCAGCGCCGTTAGCGGCGGTTTAAAGAATACGAACATGCTGCAACTGATTTCGGTATTACTCGAAAACAAACCCGGCGCTCTGATGCGTGTGACCGGCCTGCTGACCGCGCGCGGCTACAACATCGAGAGTTTAACGGTAGCGCGCACGATGGACCCGGATTTATCGCGGATGAGCATTGTCGTGGATGTAGAAGCCCGGCTGCGTTCGCAGGTAATTAAGCAAATGAACAAGCTGGTGAACGTCCTGCAGGCAACCGATCTGACCGACGTGCCAGCGGTTCGCCGCGAAATGACTCTATTGCGGGTGCGGGCGCCGCTCGAACGGCGGGCAACCATCATCAAAGAGGCCGAGATTTTTGGCGCGCGCATGGTGGATTCCTCCGTGGATGGATTCGTTATCGAAGCGACCGGCGATCCGGAAAAGCTGGACGAGTTCACCGACGTGATGCAGAGTTACGGGGACATCGAGGTCACGCGTTCGGGAGCGATCGCAGTCTCGCTCGATGCCAGGAAACTGCGCTTGCAACCCCCCGTCTCAGTAGCCGGCGGGTTGGTCGAGAGCGCGGAAGAAGAAACGGACGGAGTTTTCAATGGCTAAACGGTTTTACGAACAGGACGGCGACATCTCCCTCTTGAAGGGAAAGACAGTGGCGATCATCGGCTACGGCAGCCAGGGCCACGCGCATGCTTTGAATCTGCGGGATTCGGGAGTGGATGTCGTGGTGGGGCTGTACGGCGGCAGTAAAAGCTGGAACAAAGCCGAGTCGGCCGGGCTCAAGGTGATGACGACCGGCGACGCCGCTAAAGCCGCCGATATCGTGATGATCCTGGTGGCCGATCACATCCAGGGCGATTTGTATAAGCACGAGATCGCGCCCCAGATGACGGCTGGGAAAACGCTCATGTTCGCGCACGGATTCAATATCCATTTCGACCAGATTGCGCCACCCGCCGATATCGATGTGACGATGGTGGCGCCCAAGGCTCCCGGCCATCGGGTACGCGAACTGTTTACCGAAGGCGTCGGGGTACCGGCCCTGGTTGCGGTGCATCAGGACGCCAGCGGACACGCTTTGGGGCGCGCGCTCGCCTACGCGAAAGCGTTGGGATGTTTGAAAGCCGGCGTGATTCAAACCAACTTCAAGGAAGAAACCGAGAGCGATCTTTTTGGCGAACAAGCCGTGCTCTGCGGCGGCGTCAGTGAACTGATCCGCGCCGGCTTTGAAACGCTGACGGAAGCCGGATACGACCCGGAAATCGCCTATTTCGAGTGCCTGCATGAGCTAAAACTGATTGTGGATCTGATTTACGAAGGCGGCTTGGGCTATATGCGCTACTCGGTTTCGGATACCGCGGAGTATGGCGATTACACGCGCGGGCCGCGAGTCATCAACGCGGAAACTCGCGTCGAGATGAAGAAAATCCTGAGTGAAATCCAGTCCGGCGAATTCGCCCGTAACTGGATTGCTGAGAACCGCACGGGCCGCAAGAACTTCCTGCATTTGCGCGAGGCCGGGCGCGACTTACCCATCGAGACGGTGGGCCGCGAATTGCGCGAGATGATGACCTTCCTCAAGCGCCGGAAGAAAGAAGTGGGCGTTCCGGAAGAACAACCGGTATCGGCTTAAATAGATTAAGGGACCCATGCGCATCACAACCTTCGATACGACACTCCGGGACGGCACACAGGGCGAATCCGTCTCGTTTTCGGTGGAGGATAAGATTCTTATCGCGCACCGGCTGGATGAGTTGGGGATCGACTACATCGAAGGCGGCTGGCCGGGATCGAATCCGAAGGACAAGGAATTTTTCGAGAAAGCGAAGGCGATCGAGTTCAAGCACGCGCGGCTGGTGGCGTTCGGGTCCACGCGCTTTGCCCGCAACCCGGTGCACGAAGACCGGAACGTGCGGTTGCTGATTGAGTCGGGTACCCCAACGGTGGCGATTTTCGGGAAAAGCTGGGATTTGCACGCACGCGTTGCCTTGGGTGTGACTGAAGAAGAGAACCTGGTATTGATCAGCGAAACGGTGCGGTTTTTGAAGGACCATGGCAAAGAAGTGATCTACGATGCTGAGCACTTCTTCGATGGATACAACGCCAATCCGGATTTCGCTCTGCGAACGCTGGAAGCGGCCCAGAAAAGCGGCGCGGGGGTCCTGTGCCTTTGCGATACAAACGGGGGCATGTTGACCGGGCGACTGGCGGAGATTGTCGCGGATGTGAGGAGCCGCTTCGATGGTGTGCTGGGGATTCACGTACACAACGACTCGCATGTGGCGGTCGCTAATTCCATTGCGGCAATCGATGCGGGAGCCACCCACGTGCAAGGCTGCCTTAACGGTTATGGGGAACGCTGCGGGAACGCGAATCTGGCTTCGGTGATTGCCAACCTCGAGTTGAAGCTAGGCCACACCACCATCGGCCAGGAAAAACTTGCCACGTTGACTAGCGCCTGCCGCTTCATTGCCGAGATGGCGAATCTGCCGCTACGCCGCGATCAGCCGTTTGTGGGGCTAAGCGCGTTCGCTCACAAAGGCGGCGTGCACGTGGCTGCGGTTCTGAAAGACTCCGCCACCTACGAGCACATTCCTCCCGAAGCTGTGGGCAACCGGCAGCGTGTGTTGGTGAGCGACCTTTCCGGACGCGGCAACGTGCTGTACAAACTGCACCAGCACGGTTTGGCGGACCGGCTCACCGATGAGGCGCGCCGCGATCTGCTGGAACGCATCAAGGAAATGGAATACCTGGGATATGAACTGGAAGCCGCCGAGGGCACGTTCGAACTTCTGGTCCGGCAGGCATTGCGGCCAGGTGCTCACCTGTTCGATGTGGAAGGCTACGAGGTGACACTGAAGTCGACTCCGGCCGGCGGAACGCGCGCTACAGCTACCGTGAACGTCACCGCCCAGGACGGGGTTCATTCCGCTACCGCCACAGGAAATGGTCCATTGCACGCCCTCGATATTTGCCTGCGGAAATGCCTTGCCTCGATTTATCCTCAAATCGCGCAAGTGCGGCTGACCGATTATAAAGTCCGGGTCTTGGATTCGAAGAAGGGTACGGCGGCGAAAGTCCGTGTGCTGGTGGAATGGTCCGACCATCGCAAGAGCTGGTCGACGGTGGGTGTCTCCGACGACGTGATCGAGGCCAGTTGGAATGCGCTATTGGACGCGATTCGTTTGGAGTTGATGCGCCTCACCGAAACCGACCAGTGGATAGACCGGGCCGTTGAAGATTATTGCTGGGGTGTCTAGCTCCATCGCCGAGCGGGCTTCGCCTGGGAGCGCGCGGGAGACGCTCTATTCCTATCACAGGGAATATGGATACAGCCCTTATAGTCTGATAGCGATTTCTGAACAAGCCGCGGCGTGGGAGGCCAAAGGGGCGTCCGGCGCGGTAGCATATCTCCCGGTGGGAAGTACCTGGTTGGCTGCGGAACCGCTGGCGGCCGAATCCGACTTGGCGCAGGTAGCGAACGGCTTTCTCGAGTTTGCAAAAAGCCAGCGCTGTTTCCCGGTTTTTGTCCCCGTCACGGAACGTTTCGCGCGCGTTGGAATTGATATTGGCCTACATTGCGCGGCACTAGGAAAATCTCCGTACTTCGATCTTTCGACCTGGAATCGCGAAGGCCGCAAGCTTCATACGGTCCGGAAAGAATTGAACAAATCGCGCCGCGCCGGAGTGAACGTCGAGTGTGTGCCCGGCGCGGAACTTCCAATTGAAGAAGTGAAAGACCTCGCCCGCGTGTGGCTGGGTTCGCGGAGAACGTCTGGATTAAGTTGGGTGTTTGCCCCCGGCACCTTGCACGTTCCCGAATACCAACGCCACTTTCTAGCGCGCGATTCCAGCGGCAAGCTAGTTGGATTGCTGAGCGCCGCACCCCTTCCCGCGCGCCGGGGCTACTACTTTAAAGATCTGCAAAGGTGCACAAATGTGCCCAAAGGAACCGCAGACGCCCTGATGGTCTGCGCCTTGGAGCATTTAGGAAATGAGGGCGCCATTCTGGCCACGCCAGGTGCAGTTCCTATTTTAGACATCCAAAGCCGTGAAGCGTTAGCCAACGGCCACTATCCCGTGAGCATGGGCTTATTGCGACTATTGGAGAAAATTGGGAACAGGTTTTATAACGTTTCCGGATTACTCGTCTTCAAGCGCCGATTTGGACCCAATTGGTGGGAATACGAGTATGCGCTCGGCCCGCGTGCTTCTTTCGGCGCCGTGAAAACTGGAGTGGCGCTACTTCGCGCCGCGATGCCTGGAGGCTTGCTGAATGCGTTCCAGACAACGGCTTTTCGCACCTAAAGCTTGCACTGTCTTCTTCCGATAGACAGTTATGTCAGAAAGCCGAATGTATGCCCGGTCGCTTTGCTCGGATCTGGTGAGGGTGGAGTGGGTAGACGAGGAAGGGTGGACCCATGAGTTGGCCGCCGTCTTGGAGGATATCTCTCCGGGCGGAGCTTGTCTTCAGGTGGAGAGTCCAATTCCCACGGAGACGGAGGTGCGGGTGCGCCAGGGGAACCGGTGGAAGTCTGTCTGCCGGACAAAATATTGCGAGTTCCGCGAGATCGGCTACTTCATCGGTCTGCAGTTTCGCGCTGGGGAACGCTGGAATCCGGAGTCGTTCAATCCCCGGCATTTACTTGACCTGACGCATCTCATTCAGGAATTGAATGCACGCGCGGTGCACTGAAAAAGAAAAATCGTGCTTATAATCGGAGAAGTTCACTTCCCCGCTCCCCCATCCCATTCGAGGATTCCCGATTGCTCAACCTACCCGATTCCGAACACATCATCATTTCTCACGCCTATCCGCGCCCGTTGTTGGAGCGGGAGCAGTGGACCTCACTAAATGGAAAGTGGCAATGCGCTCTGGACTGCGACGCAGCCTGGACCGGCCCGGCCGATGTGATTTGGGATCGCACAATTACCGTTCCGTTCAGCCCTGAGACTGCCGCTAGCGGCATAGGAAATACCGGCTTTTATCGGGTCGTTTGGTATCGCCGTGATTGTGAAATTCCTAAGCCTGAAGCGAATAAGCGCGTGGTGCTTCATTTTGGCGCCGTGGATTATAAAGCCACGATTTGGGTCAACGGTTTTCTGGTCTGCGAACACCAGGGTGGATACACCCCGTTCGCGGTCGACATTACGGAATGTCTCACCGATTCCAACTTCCAGCGAGTTGAAGTTCGTGCCGAGGACGATCCGTCGGATTTATCCAAGCCGCGCGGCAAGCAGGATTGGATGCTGGAGCCTCACTCCATCTGGTATCCGCGCACCAGCGGCATATGGCAGACCGTGTGGCTGGAAGTGGTCTCGGAGAGCTACATCGGTGAAGTGCATTGGACGCCCAATGTGGAACGCTGGGAGATCGGGTTTGAAGCGCGGCTGGACGGTTTACGGCGCGAGGGCTTGCGCCTCAACTTGAAGATGTACGTTGGCACTTTGATGGTTGCAGACGATACTTACGCGGTGGTTGCAGGGGAAGTACACCGCCGCATCGCACTCTCGGACCCTGGGATCGACGACTACCGGAACGATCTGCTCTGGAGCCCCTCGAGCCCCACTCTCATCCAGGTGGAAATTACATTGACCGGGCCGGACGGAGAACTACTGGACTCCGCCAAAAGCTACACGGCTCTGCGATCAATCGCTATTCAAGGCGACCGGTTCGTCTTGAATAGCCGGCCTTTTCAATTGCGCATGGTGCTCGATCAGGGCTACTGGCCAGATACCGGGCTGACTGCACCTGATGATGATGCGCTGCGGCGAGATGTAGAGCTCGCCAAGGCAATGGGTTTCAACGGCGTTCGCAAGCACCAGAAAATCGAGGATCCGCGTTACCTCTACTGGGCCGACAAGTTAGGGCTGGTGGTCTGGGAAGAAATGCCTAGCGCCTACCGGTATACGAAGGATTCCATCGAGCGACTGACCCGCGAGTGGGTGGAAGTGATGAAGCGCGACGTCAGCCATCCGTGCATTGTGGCGTGGGTGCCTTTTAATGAGAGTTGGGGCGTACCGGATCTGCCCGATAGTCCGGCGCAACGGCATTATGTTCAGGCCCTTTATCACCTCACCAAAACGCTCGATCCTACACGGCCCGTTATCGGCAACGATGGGTGGGAAAGTGTTGCCACTGACATCATCGGGATCCACGATTACGACGATTCGGCGCAGCGCATCGGGGTGCGCTATGGAGCCTCGGAAGTGGAAAGCAGACTGTTCAAATTTGAGCGGCCCGGTGGCCGTCTGTTACTGCTCGATGGCAGCACGCGTGCCGATCAGCCGATCATGCTAACTGAGTTCGGCGGCATTGCCTATTCCCCGGATGTGCACGGAACCTGGGGCTACACGCGCTCGGATTCCGCCGCGCAGTTTGCCGAACGCTACTCCGCCCTGGTGACGGTGGTTCGTGGACTGCCGACGCTTGCAGGCTTTTGCTATACCCAGTTCACCGATACCTACCAGGAAGCGAACGGCTTGCTGTTTGCTGACCGGACGCCCAAGTTCCCGCTTGAAGACATGGCCCTGGCTACGCGCGGATCCCGCAGCGAACGCGACCGGCATGAGTGGGCGTGGCGGGAACGGATCATGAACTTCCAGCGGCATCAATATCTGGCGCCTGTCCAAGCCCCTGATCGGCACTAATGTCGGGAATCATTCAGCGAGAACCAACTCAACTGGTAACGCCTTGCCCAAGCGCGGGTGCCACCCACTCAAAGGGCCTGCCCGCGCCCGCGCTATTCCGATCTTTCTGGATGGGTGGCTTTGAATGCGCCACCCACATCAATACCTCCGGGCACCGCCTCGATATGATGGCCGGCGTTCAGCATGACGTTCAATGCGAAGCCGATTACACTCTCCTGAAAACCGTAGGCATGCGCAGCGCGCGTGACGGCGTTCGGTGGCATCTGATCGACAAGCAAGGAAACGGCAGCTATGACTGGTCGTCCTTTGAGCCGATGTTTGGCGCTGCGCAAAGTCAAGGAATTCAGGTGATTTGGGATATCTGCCACTACGGGTGGCCGGATGGCCTGGATCTGTTCAGCCCGGCTTTTGTCGACCGTTTTGCGCGGTTTTCCGGTGCGCTTGCCCGATTTATTCGTGAGCGCTCCGATGAAGTTCCTTTCTATGCGCCGATGAACGAAATCAGTTTCTTTGCGTGGGGCGCTGCGCGGGACCTCATCTTCCCATTCGCATTCGGCCGCGATGCGGAGGTGAAGCGTCAAATCACCCGGGCGGCAATTGCGGGTTGCCACTCGATTCTGGACGTCGACCCGCGAGCGCGTTTCGTCTTTCCAGAGCCTTTGATCCAGGCGATGCCGCCCCGCAATCGACCAGATCTGGCGGCATTGGCGCGCGAGCATCACGAGAGCCAGTTCGAAGCGTGGGATATGATCGCGGGGTTTCAGCAGCCGGAACTTGGCGGAAACCCGCGCCTATTGGACATCCTTGGGGCTAACTTTTATTGCGACAACGAGTGGGAAGTCTGCGGAAACGGGAAGCTCCATTGGCATGCCGAGCCGCGCGATGACCGTTGGGTTCCGGTACATCGCCTGCTTGCAGCCGTATACAAACGCTACCGAAAGCCTTTATTTATCGCGGAAACCAGCCACGTTGGAGTCGGACGCGCACGTTGGATTCTAGAGATGGGCGAAGAGGTTCTGCTCGCCCGGGAAAATGGTGTCCCGATCGAAGGCGTTTGCTTGTACCCGATCCTCGATCGTTTCGATTGGCAGACTCCCGACAGATGGCACAATAGCGGACTTTGGGATTTCGATCGGGACCCAGATGGGAAATTTGTGCGCGTTCTGAATCCAGAATATGCCAAGGCGCTTGGCTTAGTTCAAGGATCTTTAGCCGCTGGCGGGTGTATCTAGGCTTATTGTCAATAGGCCGGCTTCGCCAACGCTCGCCGGTTTGGTACGGATTCAACCTTAAAATCACTTAATGAACACCGGATTCAGGCCGATCTGAGCGTATTTTCAGTTTGGCATCTCCTTTGCTTCTACTAGCTCGCGCAGCTTCCAAGTCGAAAGCCGGTGCACAGTACCAGGCACGCACAGGAGAGCAAAGTGAATCAGCAATTCGACATTATTACGTTTTCCCATCTTCGGTGGGATTTTGTATTTCAACGGCCACAGCACTTGATGTCGCGCTTTTCCGGCGCACACCGGGTGATTTTTGTCGAAGAACCGATTTGGGATCCTGCCAGCGAACCGCACTGGGAAATTACCCGCCCTGAGAACAACCTGATCGTATGCCGTCCGCACACCCCCCTGGATGTGTGCGGCTTTACCGACGAGCAGATGCCGTTGGTTGCGAGGCTTGTCAGAGAGCTTGTTGTTGCTGAAGACATCACAAACTATGTTCTCTGGTTCTACACCCCCTTAGCGCTTCCTCTTGCTGAGGGTCTGAGCCCGCAGGCTGTGATTTATGACTGCATGGATGAGCTTTCGGCCTTCTTGAATGCGCCCAAGCAGTTGCTTGATCGGGAAGAAAAGCTGCTGAAGCTTTCCGACGTCGTATTCACCGGTGGACCGAGCCTTTATCGCGCAAAGAAAAATCGCCACTCCAACGCGCATTGCTTTTCTAGTAGTGTCGATACGAAACACTACGCCAAAGCCGCGCTACCCTCAGCGAACGAGCCTTCCGATCAGTCCGGAATTCCGCATCCACGCTTCGGCTTTTTCGGTGTTATTGACGAACGGCTTGATCTGAACCTACTGGCCTTCATGGCCGACGTGCATCCCGAATGGCAGATTGTGATGGTTGGGCCGGTTGTGAAGATCGGCGAAGAGGCCCTCCCCCGGCGAACGAACATCCACTATCTCGGTCAGAAAAGCTACACGGAACTGCCTGAGTACTTAGCCGGATGGGATGTCTGCATCCTGCCATTCGCCCGTAACGAGTCTACGAAATTCATCAGTCCCACAAAGACGCTGGAATACATGGCTGCCTCAAAGCTGATTGTGAGCACACCGATCACAGACGTCGCGGATCCGTATGGAAAGTTGGTTTATCTCGGCGACACAGCGGATGACTTTATTTCGGCCTGTGAGCGCGCGTTGAATGCGTCTGCCCAGGAGCGCCACTCGCTCGTCGCCGGTATGCGAGAGGTGTTGTCGAAGACAAGTTGGGATGCCACCGTGCAGGCGATGGAAAAACTGATTGTCACCGCGATTCGTAAAACTAATCATCTGGAGGACGGAATGTTTGTTCCGGCAACGGCACAAAGCGGTCAAACGGAGACGAAGAAAAAGCCCGGAACAGTCATTATCGGCGCAGGTCCTACGGGGCTAAGCGCCGCCTATCACCTGGGCGCCGACGCGATTTTGCTTGAGAAGGAAAGCCGCGTCGGGGGATGGTGCCGATCGATCGAAGATAAAGGTTTTACCTTCGATTTCGCCGGGCACATCATGTTCTCGAACGACCCGTATGTACATGACATGTACAAGCTCCTGTTGGGCGAAAATGTGCACTGGCAGAATCGCGAGGCCTGGATCTATAGCAAGAATGTCTACACACGCTATCCTTTCCAGGGCGCGCTTTATGGACTTCCGCCGGAAGTCATCCGGGAATGCATTATCGGCGCGGTTGAATCGCGCTACGGCAGCATTTCGAAGAAGACGGGCGCACCCGGAGCGCTGACAAACGGGAATGCAAACGGGACCGGCAAGACGATTGCGCCCTCCTCAAGCGCTTCAGTGTGCAAAGCAGAGTCGATTACCGATTGCTGTGCCGATGGAGTGTTGGAATCCGAGACCGGATTAGCGAACAAAGCTGTGCTCGATCCATCGAGCGAACCACGCAACTTCGAAGAGTTCATCTATAAAGTTTGGGGCGCGGGAATCGCAAAGCATTTCGCGATTCCTTACAACCGGAAGATCTGGGCTGTGCCACTCACCGAGATGGAGACCAGCTGGCTCGGTGGCCGGGTGCCTCTGCCGGATTTGGAAGAGATGATTGAAGGGGCTCTCTCGCCAGTAGCAAAACCCATGGGGCCGAATGCCCGCTTTGGATATCCGTTGCGGGGTGGCTTCCAGTCGCTGATGAATGGGTTTCTACCTTTGCTCAAGGGTGACCTGCGCCTCAACACCCGCGTGAAGAAGGTTTCCGCCAAGGCGCACAAGGTCACCCTTTCTGATGGACAGGTAATTTCTTTCGAGAACCTGATCAGCACAATGCCTCTTCCCTTGCTGATTCGGGCCATCGGAGACGAGGTTCCTGCTGATCTGCGAGATGCCGCCAGTCAACTTCGTCACACGTCGGTTCGTTGTGTCAATATCGGCATCGGCCGGGAAAACCTGACCGAGAAGCACTGGATTTACTACCCGGAAGACACTGTTTTCCACCGCATTTTCGTGCAGGGAAATGCTAGCCCGCATTGCAATCCGGCCGGCGGATTCGGCATCACTTGCGAAATTACGTACTCGGAGCACAAACCCCTGCCCTGCGATGGTGACGATCTCATTCAGCTTTGCATCGAGGGTTGCCGCAAAGTGGGAATTTTTAAGGAAAGCGATCCAATCTTGACTGCGAATCAGGTAGACATGCCTTACGCCTACGTAATTTACGATCATGGCCGTACCGCCAACGTGAATCGCTTGAGGGAGTGGCTGCTCAAACACGATATCGTGCTGTCCGGGCGATATAGCGAATGGGAATACTACAACTCGGATCACGCCTTCCTCGCGGGCCGCAAAGCTGCGGAAGCTGTCGAAGAGCTCCGCTCAAAACGTACGATGCAAATCGTTCCAAAGCCTTGGGAAGTGTCGCTCAACGCGTAGGTCAGCGCCGGGTGAGGCGGGTCGAAAGACTCGCCTCCTGCTATAATCGAAGCTGGATGGAAGAAACTCGCCAACGCGGTTTCAATCCGGCTTGGCATCTCAATCGACCTCTTACGCCTGTCCGCACACTTTCCCGCTTTGTCTCCAATTGGCAGACCCGCAGTTCACTTCAACGATGAAAACTAGCGTTCCGATCACTCGCGGTCTCGAAAACCTCTTTGGCACTCGCGACGAAAACATGCGTGTTCTCGAGGCTGGGCTAGGGGTACGCGCCAGCATCTCCGACAACTCTGTTGAAATCGAGGGTGAAGCTGATTCCGTCTCGCATGCGCAACGAATCCTTGAAGACTACGCCGAGATGGTCAAAGAGGGCGTGGTATTCAGCGGTACCGAGCTGAATAGCTACCTGCGCGTCGTTACAGAAGATCCCCAAGTCACGCTTCGCGCCCTTTTTCAAAGCGGTAAACAGCGCAATTTCGGCAAGAAAGTGCTTGCGCCAAAGACCGTTAATCAGCGCCGGTATATGGAGGCGATTGAGAGAAACGATCTGGTCTTCGGTATCGGGCCTGCCGGAACCGGCAAGACATACTTAGCCGTAGCGATGGCAGTCTCCGCATTAATAGCGAAGCGAGTCAGCCGCATCATTTTGACCCGCCCGGCGGTGGAAGCTGGCGAAAAGCTCGGCTTTCTTCCGGGTACTCTGCAGGAGAAAATCGATCCTTATCTCCGCCCGCTATACGACGCGCTTTCCGACATGTTGGAGGCAGACAAAGTCGAAAAGCTAATCGAAAAAATGACCATCGAAGTTGCGCCACTCGCATTCATGCGCGGACGGACGCTCAACGATAGCTTCATCATTTTGGACGAAGCTCAGAACTCAACGCCCGAACAGATGAAAATGGTGCTTACCAGGCAGGGATTCAACTCGAAAATGGTTGTCAACGGTGACCCCACTCAAGTCGATCTTGGCCTTGGCCGTCGCAGTGGCTTGACGGACGCGTCCGAAATCTTGCGTGATGTTGAAGGCATCAGCTTCGTGCACTTCAGCGAGAAGGACGTGGTTCGCCACAGCTTGGTGCAGCGCATCGTTAAAGCGTACGAGCGCTACAACGAAGCCGCCGCTCTCCAAATGAGTTTAAAACTTTCCGAACCGCTGCCCGATCCAGTCGTGCCGTCTCTGGCCGCAACTGGCGCTCTGCGCGCAACCAATTAGTAAATGGTTTCCCCCGACCCACTCATATCATTCCGGCGTGTTCCCGAACACGCCGGTATCCATCGCGAAGAACTAGAGGCGTTCGCGCAGCTGCTTGTTGCTGAGATTGCCTCTGGCCGGCCGTTCCACTGTCGCATCACCGGCGACGCGGAACTCCGCCGCTTAAACCGTGAGTACCTGGGCAACAACTATGCGACCGATGTACTGTCGTTTCCCTCGGGCGAGCCTCACTTCCTGGGCGATCTTGCCATCTCTCGTCAGCGCGCCACTGCCCAGGCTCAAGAATTTGGCCACCCGCTCACCGCCGAAATCCAATTACTCCTGCTCCACGGCGTGCTGCATCTTCTGGGATTCGATCATGAACGCGACAGCGGATTGATGGCCCGGACGGAACGTCGCTGGCAGGTTCAGCTTGGCCTGCCTCTCAGTCTCATCCATCGCGTGCGTGGCGCGGAGAAGGTCACGGCATGATTCTAGCCAGCATTCTCGCGCTGATCGTTCTGGCCGCCGCGCTCAGCCTGATTTCCACTGTCCAGCAACTTTATCTGGAGAGCCAGCGTCTGCGTGCCCGGGAAGCTCCGATGCAGCAATTCTTCCGGAACAGCCTGGAACAGAAATTCGGCTTCACCATTGACGACGGCTCCATGGCGTTTTCTCTCTTCAAGCATGGCGCTTTACTATTGGCCGGAATCTTCATGCTGGCCTTTGCCGTCGATACTGGCCGCCTTTCCGGATGGACGCTCTTCCAGGCCGCCTTCAGTTCCTGGGTCTTCATGATGTTGTTTGCCTACATCATTCCTCAGTTGCTCGCCCGGGGCACTAGCGGCAAGTGGATGCTGCCACTGGTTCCGCTACTCCGTTTCTGCGCGAAATCGATGCTCCCGGTGGTCGGCCTGCTCGACTTCATGCACTCGCTCGCGGACATCACCAAGGAAGATACTTCCGAGGCGGATGCCCCATCACCCGCTGAAAATATCGACGCCTTAATCAATGCCGGCGCTGAAGAAGGGCTGATCGAGGAAGATGACCGGCGGCTGATTCAATCGGTGGTCGAGTTCGGGGATAAAGTCGTCCGCGAGGTGATGACGCCCCGCCCAAACATCGTCGCCATCAAGTCCGACGCTCCGCTGGAACAACTACGCCAACTAGTCATTCACGAGCAATACTCCCGCATCCCGGTTTACGAGGGCAGCATCGATCACATTGTCGGATTTGTGCATGTCCGCGACATGTTCGAACTCGAAGAGGAAGAGCGCGCACGCCGCACCATCCAAGACCTGATGCGGCTCATTCGCTTTGTGCCGGAGACAAAGTCGGTTCACGACCTCATGCGCGAGATGCAGCAAGAAGGCGCGCACATGCGCATCGTGGTCGATGAATACGGCAACACCGCCGGACTAGCAACGCTCGAGGATCTGGTCGAGGTGATCCTGGGTGAAATTCGCGATGAGCATGAACCAGAAACCGACATCACGCAAGATGACGCAGGCGGCTACATCGTATCCGGCAGCTTCGACCTGATGCGCCTTGCCGATATGCTCAACTTGAGGTTGGAGGAAGATATTGAGTCCACGACGGTTGGCGGTCTGGTGAGCGAATGGTTGGGCCGCGTGCCGCAGCAGGGTGAGACTGTGGAGCGCGACGGCGTTCGCATTGAGATCCTAGCCAGCGATGAACTTCGCGTCGAGCAAGTCCGCGTGAGCCGTGCCCAAGCTGTTTCCCGATGAGCAGTGAAGCTCCCAGCCGTTTCGTCTCCGGCTTTGTTTCCATACTGGGCCGTCCCAACGCCGGAAAGTCAACGCTACTGAATGCGCTGGTCGGAAGCAAAGTCGCCATTGTTGCCGATAAGCCGCAGACTACCCGCACCGCCATCCAGGGCGTTTACACCACCGCCGACGCGCAAATCATCTTCGTCGATACTCCCGGGATTCATAAGGGCGATTCACCTATCCAGAAGCGCATGATGGAAAGTGTTCGCGCCTCGCTCGATGAACGCGATTTGCTGCTGTATCTGGTGGACGCAACCGAGCGCCCGCGAGAAGCCGATAAGGAAGCCGTCAGCGTGTTACGCCACTCCGGTTCCCCTGCGTTGTTGATCGTCAACAAAATCGACCTGTTGGAGAATCGGGAGCAGATGCTTCCCGCCATCGAGTTCTTCCGCGAACTGCACGCCTGGGAAGATGTCCTGCCAGTGTCAGCTTTGCAAATGGCAGACGTGGACCGGCTGCGTGCCGTAATCACCGCGCGCTTGCCCGCCGGACCGCCCTACTTTCCACCCGATCATGTCACCGACCAGCCCGCCCGCTTCATTGCCGCCGAGCTGATTCGCGAAAAAATCCTGCTTGAAACTCGTCAGGAAGTGCCGCACTCGGTGGTGGTTCTGGTCGATCAATGGGACGAGACAGACCGGCTGATCCGCATCTTCGCAACGATCTATGTGGAGCGTGACGGACAGAAAGCGATCATTCTCGGCAGCCGCGGCGCGATGATCAAGAAGATTGGCACGGCGGCCCGCGAGGAGATGGAGAAGCTATTTGGCATTCGCATCTATCTCGATCTGCACATCAAGGTGCAAGCCAACTGGCGCGAAAAACCCGTGTTTCTGAATGCTCTCGACTGGCGTACAATGGCCGGAAACGATGATTAGGCGCTTCTGTTCCTACTTGCTTTTGCTCTGCATCGCATGTGCAGTCCCGGCAGCCTTCGCCGCTGGCAAAACCGTTTCCGACGATTTGATTTATGACAACGTCCGCCGCAAGCTGGCCACCGACGACACGGTGAAGGGCGGAGGTCTCGATCTCGAAGTCAAGAGCGGCAACGTGATCCTCAAGGGGAATGTCGACTCGGAGAAGAAAAAGGACAAAGCCGAGAAAATTGCCAGGAAAGTTGCCGGCGTGAAGAGCGTTGACAACGAAATTAAAGTTGTCGAAAAGTAGCCTTCGCGCGCTTTCGTTAGCATTCGCGCTTCTGACTGCGACGCTTGGCACTAGCCACGGACAAGACCTCTCAAATCTCCAGATCGAAAAAGTGGGATCGGGCTTCCACTTTACCGAAGGCCCGGTCTGGTCCCGCGACGGGTACCTGATCTTTAGCGACATCCCCGCCGATAAAATCCTGCAACTCGCGCCTCCCGCGAGCGACAAGGAAAAACCGCGTGTCGGCTTATTACGCGCCGATTCCGGCGGCGCCAACGGCAATACTCTCGACGCGCAAGGACGTCTATACACCTGCGAAGGACACGCGCGCCGCGTGACCCGGCGCGATCGCAAAGGCAAGCTGGATGTCCTCGCCGACCAGTGGCAAGGCAAGCGCCTCAACGCACCCAACGATATTGTGGTGCGGCACGATGGCCACGTTTATTTCACCGACCCCGCTTTCGGCAGCGCAGTCAATACGCGGGAGCTCGACTTTTTTGGTATCTTTCACATCACACCGAAAGGCGAGCTGTCGATGGTTGCCAAGTGGTCAACGCGCCCCAACGGCGTAGCTCTCTCACCCGACGGCAAGCTTCTGTACGTCGCCGATTCCGATCGCCACACCGTCCACGCTTTCGATCTTGACCGTTCAGGCAACGCGACCGGCGACCGTGTCGTCCTTCGCGATATCAAAGGCGTTCCGGACGGCTTACGCACCGATGAAAAAGGAAATCTATACATCGCCGCCAACAACGTTTCCATCTACTCAGCCGAGGGGAAATGGATTGCCGATGTACCGGTCGGCGAAACACCGTCTAACCTCGCTTTCGGCGACGACGATTTCACCATGCTCTACATCACCGCCCGCACCGGTATCTACCGAACCAACCTCAAGGTCAAGGGTTCGGTCCAGTATTAGGAGCGAAGTGTTCAGCGCAGTATGAACGACTCTCGTGCCACTCCAGAGCGCCCATTTCTCGGCATCGGCGCGGTTGTTATTCACGGCGATGAAGTGTTGCTGGTGGAGCGCGGCAACGAACCCTGGAAAGGCTGGTGGTCTCTGCCTGGCGGGGTAGTTGAAACCGGCGAATTACTGCGCGACGCCGTACGCCGCGAAATGCGTGAAGAGACGGGCCTGGATGTCGAGCCTCTAGAATCGATAGAAATTTTCGAAAGCATTGGCGCGCTTACGCCCGCTGGCTTTGCTTTCCACTACGTCGTGGTCGACTTCGTCTGTCGCGTTATCAGCGGCACATTGAAGGCCGGCGACGATGCCCAAGCCGCTGCGTGGTTCCATCGTTTCGCGCTGCCGTCTCCGATCACCGCCGGCGCGCCCGGTGTGATCGAAAAAGCTTTCGCATTCCTTGAGCGCGATACCCTGAAGTCGTGAAGCAAACCAGCCAGGTTCTGCTGGAATTCGAAGCACTAAGGCAAGTGGTGGGGCGCTACATTGGCAGCGCCATGGGACGCGCGCAGTTAGATCTGGTCGCGCCTTCCACAGACCAGAGCCGCATCGAGTCCGAACTGGCCGAAGCCGCCGAAGCGATCGAGTTCCTCCGTTCCGCCGCTCAGCCCCTGCCCGGCCAACGCGGCGCGGCTATCCGTATCTCGTTCAATGGACTTCCCGACCTCACACTGACCGCCGAGAAATTGCGCATCGAAGGCGCAACGCTGGAACCCCGTGAACTGTTCGACCTCATCGTGCTGCTCGACCGCGCGGCGGATGCTCGCTCTATCTTAAATTCCGTTGCCGACCGGCTACCCTTACTTGGCGCACGCGGCGCCGCCATCGGTGATTTCCGCCCGCTATTGAGTGAGATCGAAGGTAAGGTCCTGCCCGATGGCTCTATCGCCGATAACGCCAGTGTCGCCCTGCAGCGACTCCGCCGCGACATCACCCGCCAAAAACACAACATCCAGGAATCGCTCGAGCGCTTCCTGCGCGTTCACAAGGACGATGGCATTCTCCAGGAAGAGATCGTCACCATTCGCAATGAGCGCTTTGTGGTGCCTGTGGTTGCCGGACAGCGCCGCCGTATGGACGGCGTGATTCATGGCGCAAGCTCCAGCGGCCACACGCTATTTGTGGAACCGCTCGAAACCATCGACTTGAATAACGAGCTCGTCAGGCTCACCGAAGAAGAAGCCCGCGAAGTCCATCGCATTCTGCGCGAGCTGACGGCCCGACTGCGTACCAGCGCCCCGGAAATCCGTGACGCCGTGATCATGATCGGCCATCTCGATCTCCTTTTCGCCAAGGCGCGGTTCGCAGCCGAGTTTAACTGCGTTATCCCCCGCTTCAGCCCGCCTTCGGAGCGCCGCCTGGTGCTGGTCGCCGCGCGCCATCCTTTGCTTGCTGACTTCTTCAAGAAGCGTGGAAAAACGGTAATCCCGGTTAGCCTCGAACTCGACTTCAACTGCCGCACTCTGCTGATTAGCGGTCCGAACACCGGCGGGAAAACAGTCACATTGAAGACGGTCGGTCTAATCGCGTTGATGGCTCAGTCGGCGCTCCCGGTGCCTTGCGAAAGCGCGGAGCTGCCCGTGTTTGAGCAGGTGCTTGCCGATATCGGCGACGCGCAAAGCATTCAAGAAAGCCTCAGTACCTTCTCCGCGCATATCGCCCGCCTCCGCGAAATGGCTTTGGACGTCACCCCGGATTCGCTCGTGCTGCTCGACGAGATTGGCTCCGCGACCGATCCCGAAGAAGGCGGCGCATTAGGCGTCGCACTGGTCGAACACTTCCGCTCGGCCGGCGCGTTCACACTTGCCTCCACGCATTTGCTCGCCCTGAAGATTTACGGTGCCAACACGCCCACGGTCGTGAACGCGTCTATGGGCTACAACGAAGAAACCTTGGAGCCGACCTATCGCTTGCAGATCGGCCTTCCCGGTAAGTCCGCGGGTCTCGATATCGCCGGACGTCTCGGAATGCCCGAAGACATTATGAAGCGTGCACGCGCTTCGCTCAGCACACATGAAGCCGACCTATCCCGCTTACTGGCTGAGCTGCATCGGCGTCTCGACGAATCCGCGGAAGAAAAACGCAGCTTGCAAGACGAGCGCACCCGGCTGGCCGAGGACGATCGCAAACGCGTCATTGCATTCGATCAACGCGAAGGCGCCCGCGTCCGCGAGCTGCGCGAGAAAACCGAAGAACTGGTCGCCCGCTTCGACGAGCAATCCCGCGAGGCCATTGCACGCCTAACCGAAACCTCCGACCGGCGCAAGGCCGAAGACCTCGCGCAACGCAAAGTCTCGCGAGTGAAGCGTGAGTTCCGCGAACAGGTGACGTCCGCCCTTGAAACTCAGCAGCCCGAAGCCGCCGCCAAACCGAAATTGGCCGTGGTGGAAGGCGCGCGCGTGCGCGTCAAGGGGATTCGCGAAGTGGCCCGCGTGCGCCGGCTCCTCGCCAATCACACGGTCGAAATCGAAGCTGGATTTCTCAAAATGCAGGTCGCCGCCGATGACATTGAAGAGGTGCTTCCAGACTCAGCCGCGCCGGCTAAGGCAAAGCTCGGCTCGAACGTTTCGTTCAAGCAAGGTCCGCAGTTGAATCCGGTCTTCCAGGAAATCAATGTGATTGGCGAGCGCGCGGAAGAAGCGCGCGACCGTGTTGAGCAATTCCTGGATCAAGCCGTCCTTGCCACTGCAAGCCGCGTCCGCATCGTTCACGGTCATGGACTCGGCGTGCTCAAACGCGCCGTTGCCGACCTGCTTGGCTCCAATCCGCACGTGTCCCGCTTCTATGCGGCTTCGGCCAATGAGGGCGGCGCCGGTGCGACGATTGTTGAATTGCGCGAGTAGCTTGAGGTAAGCTGCCTAGCTCCTCAGATCGAACTAGTATTCAGCGGGATGCGCCGGAGTTGAATGGCCGCTTGCGAGCGCATCTGAAGCCCTTGTGATAGATAGGTTTTTCCTTCCCGCGTTTTCTCAGCGGTGCGCACATTCAGGCTGATCCCATAGACGTGTGACGTCCAACGTCTAAACCGAATTCGATCGCTGCTGAGATTTAGCCGCCTTGCTTCGGTCTGCGTTGTTGCTTGGGAGGCCTTGGAGCCGGCGAGATGAGTTTCGCTTCACGCCTTCGATTGAGGATTACCTGCGTCGGTGGGGTATCCGCATGGGATGCCCCTATCAGCGGCCATGCGGTACAGATGCTGCGTCCCAGCCATCCGCCCCTATACTGATATCCTCAAATCATTCCTATGAGTAACTGGATGGAACGCCCTCTTTCCGCGGTCGATCCCGCCATTTTCGACGCCATTCGGCACGAAACCGAGCGGCAGCATGCCCAGATCGAGCTGATCGCCAGCGAGAATTTCACGTCCGAAGCCGTGCTCGAAGCCACCGGCAGCATCTTCACCAATAAGTACGCGGAAGGCTATCCCGGCCGGCGTTATTACGGTGGTTGCGAGTATGCCGATGTCGTGGAAAATCTCGCCCGGGAGCGCGCCAAGCAGCTGTTCCACGCCGAGTATGTCAACGTCCAGCCGCATTCCGGTTCGCAGGCCAATGCTGCCGCGTTTGCCGCGGTGCTCACGCCCGGCGATACCATCCTGGGCCTCGATCTCGCCCACGGCGGCCACCTCACCCACGGCCACAAATTAAATTTCTCGGGCAAGCTCTATCAAGTCGCTTCTTATAAAGTCCGGAAAGACGATGAGCTCATCGACTTTGACGATCTCGCCGCCACCGCGCATCAGGCCAAGCCCAAGATGATCATCGCCGGGGGCAGCGCGTACTCGCGCACGTGGGATTTCGCCCGCTTCCGCCAGATTGCCGATGAAGTCGGCGCCATTCTGCTTGTCGATATGGCGCATTTCGCCGGTCTGGTGGCCGCCGGTCTTCATCCCAACCCGTGCGAGTACGCCGATATCGTTACTTCCACGACACATAAGACGTTGCGCGGCCCGCGGTCTGGCATCATCCTGGCCCGCGAGAAGTACGCCAAAGCCATCGATCAAAATGTATTTCCCGGCGCGCAGGGCGGCCCACTCGTGCACGTCATCGCGGCAAAGGCGGTCGCGTTCCTGGAAGCCTTCACGCCGGCCTTTGTCGAATACCAGCGCCAAGTGGTTGCCAACGCCAAGGCCCTCGCGCAAGGCATGACCAGCCAGGGTTTCCGGGTTGTTTCCGGCGGGACCGATACCCACGTGATGCTCATCGATATCTTCTCGAAGGGCGTTCGCGGGAAGGAAGCCGAAGCCGCGCTCGATTTGGCCCGCATCACGGTGAACAAGAACACCATTCCGTTCGATCCCAATCCGCCGCTGAACCCGAGCGGGATCAGACTCGGCACCCCCGCTGTCACCACACGCGGATTTCGTGAACCTGAAATGCTCGAGGTGGCTGCGCTCATTGCCGAGGTACTGCACAATATCCAAACGCCTCAGGCATGGCAGTCGGTTCGCGCGCGCGTGCAAACGCTCACTGAAAAGTTCCCGCTCTACCAGTGGAAACTCGATAGCGTCCCGGCCTAGGCTCCAGCCAACGTGCGAATCGCCCTCGATGTCCGGCGCATTCGTGATTTCGGCATAGGCACCTATATTCGCAATCTGCTGCGCGCCTTTGGACAGTTGGAAAGCCAGCACGAATTCCTGCTTATTGGACCCGCCAGCGAACAAAGCCTGTTTGCCGGCCTGCCCGCTAACTTCATCCCCGTTCCCCATGCCACAAGCGACCTCGATCGCTTGGATCACTTCCTGCTTCCGCTCCTGATCCGGCGGCTGAGTGTCGACCTCACCCACATTCCCCTCAACCGCGTTCCGCTTTTTCTCCCGGGTCCCTACGTGGTTACGGTTCACGATCTCAGCAACGTTCTGTTCGATTCCTCGCCCCGATGGCTCCACCACTTGCGGAGGTTCCGCTTCCAGCGGGCTGTCTCCCACGCCGGCCAAGTCATTGCAGTTTCCTCCGCAACGAGGCGCGATCTGATCAATGTCGCTGGCATTCGGGAATCGTGCGTTCAAACCATCTATAACGCGCCCGATCCGCGTTTCCTGCATTCGTCCGAGCCGCCGGATGACCCGGCCCGAAATCGTGAAACCGAGCGCCAACGCATCCTTGAGCGCTATCGGATCGAAGATCCTTACCTTTTATATGTCGGTCATATCCGCCCGCAGAAAAACATCCCCCGGTTGGTGGAGGCTTTCGCCGTCGCCCGGCAGCAATTCACCGCTCACCCCGAGTTCCACTCACTGCGCCTCATTATTATTGGAGACGATATTCACCGGCACCCAGAAGTGAGGCGCGCCGTCATTCACAGCCGTGTGGAAAACTGTGTTCGATTCCTAGGCTTCGTTCCTTTCGAAACCCTTCGCGTGCTCTACGAATCGGCTACCGCGTTCCTATTCCCATCCTTATATGAAGGCTTTGGATTGCCACCGCTCGAAGCCATGGCTTGCGGGACGCCGGTCATCACCTCTGGGGTCAGTTCTCTCCCGGAAGTTGTTGGAGATGCCGCCATGATCGTGCACCCGGAAAACGTGTTCGATATTGCCCGCGGCATTTCCGAGGTCCTTGGGGACCGCCGCTTGCGCGAAATGCTGATCGACCGGGGTTACCTGCGCGCGCGCAGCTTTAGTTGGCTTCGTTCCGGCGCGGAAACGCTCGATCTGTATCGGCGGGTCGCTTTGCGGCATGGGACTGGCGGGCCAACTAATCGGGCATCCGCGCCATAAGCTGCCGGCTCAGCCATACCACGCGCCCCAGCACCACGAGCATTGCGGTGGATCGCGACACCGATGTCGATTCCCACTTGCGCGGAAGCCGCAAGGTCTGGCCAGTCACTACAAACAAGTGCCCCGGCGCGCTTCGCAATGACCGGAGCCTGGGGCCTTCCGGAGTATTCACCAGATAGGCCGCTTCCGGGAGAATGTGACGCCGGGCTGCGACCGATTGGTCGATCAGTACCAGGTCGCCGGATTCAAAACGAGGTGACGCCAGAGCATCCTCCCCCAGCCTTGCCGCTAAGGGGCGGAAAACCGGGGCGGCTACCGGGACCGGGACCAGCGCGGTGCCTGCGGTCTGAGTCGGCGCAAAACGCTCCATCTCCTCCCCAAGCTCCCCCGACAGCAGAGGCACCGAACGAAACGCCGCCGGCTCAATCGCCAGGTCCTCCCGCCGAAGATCCTCCGTCGTGAGGTGCAGCTGCTGCAAAATCCGGTCGCTTAATTCCGGTGAGAGTTTTCGGGCCCCCTTGAGCACGTTATGGATATGCGATTGTGAGATCCCCACGAGACGGGCCAAGTGGCTCTCGGTGATCTCCCCATTCCTCACCCGCTCACGCGCAACCATGAGCAAACGGTCCTGCATTGCCTCGAATGTCAAGACTGCTTCCTTTCGGCTATCTCCCCTGGATATAGGTAATAGACAAAATCAACTGTACCAAACAGTACGGTAGAAATTCTCGCATTTATTTCCGCTAATTTTTTTCCGCTAACTGCTTCATTCGGCACTGTTTCGGAATAAATGTCGAATTAATTGCAGGCGATATACGATTTTTTTTGTTGACGAAAACCGGATCGCGCCTAGATTGAGAACTAGTTTGTGGGGTGGCTCTCCAATCCGAAGGGAAGAGCCAAAACCCCTTCTTGGAGGAATGTCTAACATGGAGTGGAACCGTTCTGAAACGATCGCCCTGGCGGGATCAGCCTGTACCATCTGCCACGGAGAAGGATTGCGCCGCACCAGCAAACGAGGCCTGGCCAGCCCATGCAACTGCGTATTACGAGGCGTCTTTCGCGCCTGCTATGCGCGCTTTCGGCAGTGTGCATCGAGAGAAAAGCATGTCAGTACGGTCAGCTGGCAGTTCTGTGAGGGCGGCAAGTCCGGGCGCCGAACGTGGGGGCGTCGCGATGAGGAGTATATGGCGGACTTCTGCCTCGTCACTCAGCGCAGCCTGGATGAGTTCGAATACAAGATATTCCGGTTCCACTTTTTGTTGGGTGCGGATTGGAAACTCTGCTGCCGCCAGCTGAAGATTGATCGTGGGATCTTTTTCCACGCGGTCTATCGTATCCAGCAAAAGCTGGGACGCGTTTTCCGCGAGCTTGAACCGTATGCCCTGTTCCCGCTGGATGAGTACTTCGGCGGGAAAATCGTGAAGGCGCTTCCCGCCCAGGCCCTCCCTGCCCAACGGGAAAAGGTCACCGTCATGGGTTCGCGGCCGAAATCCTGCCTGCCTGTCCGTCCGCCGATCGACCGGGTCGCTTAGTTATCGCTAGGCTCGTTGCCCGGCGCGGCCGACCCATCCCGCCGGGCTTTTTCACGACGCCGCGTTTGATAGGCTTGCCCTGAAACATGCGCGCTCTTTTCTTGTCGTTTTTACTGCTTTCCGCACATTTCGCGGAGGTGCTCCCCGCAGCCCCGGTTACCAGCTTCCGCCCGCTCTTCGATGGCCACACACTGGCTGGTTGGGAAGTGGTGGGCGATGGCTTGTGGAGCGTAACTTCCGATAGCCTACTGATTGGCCAGCGCGATCTGCACAATTCCCACGAACAATCCTGGCTCTACACCCGGCAATCTTTCGATGAATTCGATCTCCGTGCCGAATATTGGCTGCGCTTCAACGGCAATAGCGGAATCTCTATCCGCGATGGCTCCCGGGCGCGGTTCGCCGTTCCTCCGGATTACGATCCTAAGAAAACCCCTTCACACATTGGGTATGAAATCCAATTGGAAAATCATTCCGGCGACCCGTTCCACACCGGAAGCGTTTATCTTTTCGACCACGCCAAAGATGGACCGGTCAAGGAAAACGACTGGAACCGTATCGAAATTCAAGTGCGGCATGTTGGAATCACGGTGCTGGTTAATGGGCAGAAAGTTTCGGAATCGCCGGGAGACCCCGCCCGCAGCTTGGCAGGGCCGATCGGGCTTCAGCTCCACGACCGGGATACCGTCATCCTGTTTCGCACCATCGAGATTCGTGAAGTTTCCCCCGGCAAGTAGACGATGGATAATCTTACCCACTCGCTAGTCGGGGCTTTCCTCGCCCGCGCCGGTTTGAACCGCCTGACACCCAACTCTGTGCCGATCCTGCTCTTGGCGGCCAATGCCCCGGATATTGATGTCATTTCCGGGCTCGGTGGCTCGGCGGCGCTGACTCCGCTGGCATCGCAATTGGACGCACTCGCTTGTGTTTTCTCTAGTCCTTGCCATCGCCGTGGTGGCCTTGGTTCGCGTTTTTTCCAAAGAAAAGTCCGGGTGGGGGCGATCGATAGCAGTCGCGTGGGTGGGCGTACTTTCGCATATCCTGCTCGACCTGACGAACAATTACGGGGTACGTTTGCTGGCTCCGTTCTCCGGCCGTTGGTTTGAATGGGACTGCACCTACGTCGTCGACCCTTATCTCTGGGCTGCACTGATCCTGGCTCTAGCGCTGCCGTTGTTGGGTCGGCTGCTCTCGTCGGAAATAGGCGGGAAAAAACGAGCCTACCCCACCCGTGCCTGGGGTATCTTGGCGCTGACCTTCGTGATGGCTTTCAATGGCGCACGTGTCGTCCTGCATTCCCGGGCAACCGCCATACTAAACGCAAGACTGTATAACGGCGAAGCTCCGCAGCGCGTTGCTGCTTTTCCCACTCCGCTGAACCCTCTCGACTGGGAAGGCCTTGTTGAGCTCTCAGACCGCTACTATTCGTACGAGTTGGACGTGTCGCGGGAATTTCACCCAGACTTGGGTCGCGTAGTTTACAAGAACAATCCTGGCCCGGCGCGGGGCGCGCTGGAAGCCAGAAAGGGTTTCGGAGCTCTGATCGAGTTCGCGCAATACCCTGCTTGGAAAGTGATTGCGACCGGTAGTCAGACTGAGGTGCGACTTACTGATTTGCGGTTCGGAGATCCGGTGCAGCAGACGTTCACGTGTTCCGCAGTGATGACTGGCCGCGATTCGGTGGCTACTGATCGGTGCGATTTCACGTTCGCTCCCCATTTTGGGCGCTAGCGGAATCTTTCGGCTGCCCTAAGAAACACAAATGGCGGCGGGCATCACTGCCAGCCGCCATTTAAAACAAGGACGCGGCCTACTTCTTGGTGCTGGACTTCTTGTGAGCTTCCGTCGAGTGGTCGTGAGCAGACTTCGAGTGGCCGTGAGCCGCCTCAGAGTGCTTGCTGGCT
This sequence comes from Bryobacterales bacterium, assembly GCA_963752695.1. GTDB lineage: Bacteria > Acidobacteriota > Terriglobia > Bryobacterales > Bryobacteraceae > Bog-113. The sequence goes on along the minus strand of CAVVZB010000003.1, from coordinate 450,743 downwards.
TCCTCGTGGTTGCCCTTCTCATGGTGATCGGCCGCGGCATGATGAGCCTTGGCGGCGTTCTCGTGGTGTTCAGCAGCTTTCTTATGTGCATCTTTCGGCATGGAAAGTGACCTCATTCAGAGTATAGGTTCGGAATCGTTCGTTTGTCGAGGTTTCCCCGTTCCGGTTCGTGCGAAAGGTCATAGTCAGGGACGTCTACAATAAAAGCATGAAGATCGGGGACCTTCTTGCGCGCAGTGGGCCGTCGTTCTCATTCGAGTTCTTCCCCCCCAAGAGCGAGGATGCCGCGGCGCTACTGGAGCAAACGATTCTCGATTTAAAGCCTCTGGGCCCGACTTTCGTCTCAGTGACCTATGGCGCCGGAGGGTCGACCCGCAATAAGACGCTCGACATTGTCAGCCGCATTAAGTCCGGCATGGGAATTGAATCCATGGCTCACCTGACATGCGCCGGGGCGACTCGAACCGAAATTGCTGAGGTCCTGGACCGGCTGGTGGACGCGGGCATCGACAACGTTCTCGCCTTGCGTGGTGATCCCCCGAAGGGTCAGACGGAATTTGCTCCAGTCGAAGGTGGCTTCCGGTACGCCGTTGAACTCGTCGACATGATTCGTGAAAAGTATGGGGCGCGGCTTTCGATCGGCGGCGCCGCCTATCCCGAGCGTCACCCGGAATGCGCCAATCCACATCGCGATTTGATGAATTTGAAACGCAAGGTGGATGCGGGGCTCGACTTCCTGGTGACGCAACTGTTCCTTGACAACCGGCGCTATTTCGAATTCGTAGACCGCGCCCGTTCGGCGGGAATTCAAATCCCGATCATTCCAGGAATCATGCCGATCACTAACGCCAGTCAGATGGAAAGGTTCACGTCGTCATGCGGCGCCACGCTTCCGTTTCAATTGGCTGCCGAGTTGGACCGGCGGCGCGACAATCCTTCGGCGGTACTGCAACTCGGCGTGGCACACGCGACCGCGCAGTGCGTTGACCTGCTGATGGGCGGCGTGCCGGGAATTCATTTCTACACCCTAAACCGCAGCACCGCCACCAAAGACGTGTTCCAGGCGCTCCAGGCTAGCGGGTTCGCGCAACAAGCCGCCTAAGTGTAGATAATGACGCGCCGGTATCTGTTGGCATTGCTAGTCGCAGCTCGGGCCTCGGCGCAGAAGCCGGCGAAGCTTAAACGCCCGATAGTGTGTGTCTCGTCGCAGGCATTGAGCGGCGTCGGTTATGCCGAAATGGGCGAGATCGTCAAGCAAATCGGCTTCGACGGTGTGGATATTACGGTGATGCCGGGCGGGCTGGTGGAACCACAACAGGCACCGGTGGACGAAGTACGTGCGCTGGAAAGCATTCACGGAGCGGGACTGGAGGCACCGACCATCACGACCGCGCTGACCACGCCTTACGATCCATGGTCACGGACGGTGTTGGCGCTGGCTGGGCGAACCGGCGTTGGGCTTTTCAAGTGCGGTCCGCGGTTGCGGACCAAGCGCGATTCCACAGCTTTGGCGCTTGAAGGGCGAGAATACAAAATCGGTTTATGCGTACCAGTGGGCAGCCGCTCCGGCGCACTTGATCTCGCGGCTGGCCGCGAGTTGATCGCAGGACTCGAACCGGACTGGAGCGGATTGTGCCTCGACGCGGACTGCTTCGACCCGAACGCCGGGCTTAGCGATGAGCTGATTCGCGGGGCGATGCCCCAAGTGAAAGCCATTTCGCTATTCGATGAAGCCGGAGTGACCGCCCAACCGCTCGGCAAGGGAGCGATTGCGTTCGACCGGCTTTTCGGCGCGTTAGCGCGGGCGAATTTTACCGGTCCGATCACGATTCACCGCGAGTATAAAACGCCGGATGAACCGGGGGCACTTCACCGCGACCTGGAGTTTGTGCGGAAGCAGATTGACGCGGCTTACCACGCACCGACCAGCTAGACGGTTTTACCCTTCGAGATTGGCGGTTTCGCGTGCACTTCGGACACTGGGACGTTGTTCCAGCTGCACCTCGTGCGGGCAGCAATCACTGCAGCTTTTGCAGATGTTGCAGAGGTGGTCGTCGCAGGTGTCCTTGGTGCAGCACACACAGATGCGGCTCGATTCCTGTTCACAGATGGTGCATCGGAACGTCATTCTTTTGATTTTACCGCTCGTGCGGGCGGATGAGGACCCTTGCTCAAGATTGCGCGGCAACGTTGCGCCTCATGGTCGGCGACCTGGAACTGCTCTTCGCGATCGGCGACTAACTGAAAGACGCGTTGGCTAAAAGCATCGCGGGCCGGCTTACCTTCGGCCAAAAGCCCGATTAGGAGCTCGGCGAGTGCGGGGTTTTGGTAGCGGCTGACCCCCACCGCTAAAACAGAAACAGATTCCTGGACAGCGTGTAACTGTTCGAGTAAGTGGAGAGCGTCGAGGATTTGATCCGGGTGAGCGTTTAAGGACTGAGCGGAAACCGGGATGGCGGCATTACCGTTGAGAGCGGCTTTCAATAACGGGACGTAGATAGCGGATTCAGGCCAGTCTTTCGGTTTGAGTTGTTGAAGCAGCGCTTGGAGGCGGTTGGAGGGTGTGGCTAGGTCTGGAATTTGTGCGGCGAGCAGCGGGCCAAAGATCAAGTAGAGTAGGAACCGCATAGGAGTTGCGGGAAGGATAGCAGAAAGAGAAAAGCCCAGTTGTTGAGGCTGGGCTTTCAGATGTAACCGGGCGACTTCCTACGCTCCCACACACTTGCGCGTGCAGTACCATCGGGGCTGAAGGGCTTAACGACCGTGTTCGGGATGGGAACGGGTGGGACCCCTTCGCTATGGTCACCCAGAAGTGTTTTGAATATGTTGACGGGCCACTCACTCTTGCGATATACAGAGCTTCCGAAATCAGATCCGGAACTCGCGTCGCGCACAAGATCACATATTGTGTGATCAGTAAATTTTATGGTCAAGCCGAACGAGCAATTAGTAACGGTCAGCTCAACGTATTACTACGCTTACACATCCGTCCTATCAAACAGGTCGTCTTCCTGTGCTCTTCTTATAATTTGGGAGATCTCATCTTGGGGAAGGTTTCACGCTTATATGCATTCAGCGTTTATCCTGACCGAATTTCGCTACCCAGCTGTGCCACTGGTGTGACAACTGGAACACAAGAGATTCGTTCACCCCGGTCCTCTCGTACTAAGGGCAAGCCCCCTCAAATCTCCTACGCCCACCACAGATAGGGACCGAACTGTCTCGCGACGTTCTGAACCCAGCTCACGTACCGCTTTAATAGGCGAACAGCCTAACCCTTGGGAGCTTCTACACCCCCAGGATGCGATGAGCCGACATCGAGGTGCCAAACCGGAGCGTCGATGTGAACTCTTGACTCCGATCAGCCTGTTATCCCCGGCGTACCTTTTATCCGTTGAGCGATGGCCCTTCCATACAGAACCACCGGATCACTAAAGCCTACTTTCGTATCTGCTCGACTTGTTGGTCTTACAGTTAACCTGGTTTATGCTTTTGCACTCGTCGGCTGATTTCCAAACAGCCTGAACCAAGCTTCGCGCGCCTCCGTTACCGTTTAGGAGGCGACCGCCCCAGTCAAACTACCCGCCTTCCATTGTCCCTGCCCCGGATTACGGGGCTAGGTTAGAATCACAGAACCATCAGGGTGGTATCTCACCGGTGGCTCCGTCGAACCCGAGAGTCCGACATCAAAGCCTCCCACCTATGCTGCGCAGATGGCCCCATAATTCAATGAAAAGGTATAGTAAAGGTGCACGGGGTCTTTCCGTCTAGTGGCGGGCACCCGGCGTCTTCACCGGGACCACAAGTTCGCCGGGCGGCATGTTAAGACAGTTCTCAGATCATTACGCCATTCGTGCAGGTCGGAACTTACCCGACAAGGAATTTCGCTACCTTAGGACCGTTATAGTTACGGCCGCCGTTCACCGGGGCTTCAGTTCAAAGCTTCGCTTGCGCTAACCTCTCCCTTTAACCTTCCGGCACCGGGCAGGCGTCAGCCCCTATACGTCGTTTTCGACTTAGCAGAGACCTGTGTTTTTGTTAAACAGTTGCCTGAGACTATTCACTGCGACCCCCCGAAAGGGGCACTCCTTCTCCCGAAGTTACGGAGCTAATGTGCCTAGTTCCTGAACATACCATCACCCGAGCGCCTTAGAATATTCATCTCGTCCACCTGTGTCGGTTTGTGGTACGGTCACCTAACTCTCCTTAGAGGCTTTTCCTGGCAGACGACCCGGCGGATTTGCCAATCCGGATCTCCCTTCACCTATCTTTGAAACCATTGCGCGGATAGGCTTACGGTCTGCGTCCCCCCTTCGGTCTTGATCGAGTTTCGGTGGTTCGGGAATATTAACCCGATGTCCATCGGTTACGCCTTTCGGCCTCACCTTAGGTACCGACTAACCCTGAGCGGATTAACCTTTCTCAGGAATCCTTAGACTTACGGCGACCAGGGTTCTCACCTGGTTTTTCGCTACTTATGCTGGCAGAGTCTCTTCCTGAACCTCCAGCCGTCCTCTCGGTCGACCTTCGCAGGCGCAGGAATGCTTTCCTACCGTCCACTTACGTGAACCCATAACTTCGGTGTCGTGCTTGAGCCCCGTTATATTGTCGGCACCGGGCGACTCGACCAGTGAGCTATTACGCTTTCTTTAAAGGATGGCTGCTTCTAAGCCAACCTCCTGGCTGTCACTGTTTCCCGACTTCCTTTCCCACTGAGCACGAACTTTGGGACCTTAGTTGATGGTCTGGGCTGTTTCCCTCTCGACTATGAAGCTTAGCCCCCACAGTCTGACTGCCGCGCTACGCGTTCCTGGCATTCGCAGTTTGGTTGAATTCGGTAACCCGGAAAGGCCCCTAGTTCAGTCAGTTCTCTACCACCAGGACGGACCACGCGACGCTAGCCCTAAAGCTATTTCGGAAAGAACGAGCTATCACGGAATTTGATTAGCCTTTCACCCCTACCCTCAGCTCATCCAAGCTGTTTTCAACCAACACTGGTTCGGACCTCCAGTCGCTGTTACACGACCTTCATCCTGGCCAAGGGTAGATCATCCCGCTTCGCGTCTATTCCCAGCGACCAACGCCCTATTCAGACTCGCTTTCGCTACGGCTCGCTTATGCTTAACCACGCCACTGAGAATAACTAGCCAGCTCATTATGCAATAGGCACGATGTCAGGCAGCCTTACGGCATTGCCCTCCAACTGCTTGTAAGCGTGTGGTTTCAGGTACTATTTCACTCCCCTCGCAGGGGTACTTTTCACCTTTCCCTCACGGTACTGGTTCACTATCGGTCGCAAGCAAGTATTTAGCCTTACCGGATGGTCCCGGCAGATTCCCACAGGGTTCCACGTGCCCCGCGGTACTTAGGAGCCATTAGGAAGAAGATTGCATTTTCATTTACGGGGCTGTCACCCTCTATGGCCGGCCTTTCCAGACCGCTCAATTAACGCTCCCTTATCCTCCGTTTACTTAACTTGCCTGACCGCCCGAAGACGACCCGACCAGTTAAATATTATGGTCCTGCAACCCCGAACTCTCCTTGCGGATGATTCGGTTTAGGCTGATCCGATTTCGCTCGCCACTACTCTCGGAATCACGGTTGTTTTCTTTTCCTCTGGGTACTGAGATGGTTCACTTCCCCAGGTTTGCTTCCTACCGCTATGTATTCACGATAGGATAATCCGTGTTCGCACGGATTGGGTTTCCCCATTCGGAAATCCCCGGATCGCAGACTGTTAGCGTCTCCCCGAGGCTTATCGCAGCTGACCACGTCCTTCATCGCCTGCTTGCGCCAAGGCATCCACACACACGCCCTTAGTAGCTTGACCACAAAATCTACTTAAGACACAAATGTAATTCTTGTACGCTTCGTGTGCACCCGCTTAACTACAGCGGATGCCATTTGCACTACTTGTAGTAAGTAATGCCCGTCAACATATTCAAATGTCAAATAACTTGATTCTGTACTGCCTTTATTCAAGACGACAGAAGCCGATGAATCGTTTCCGAATCGGACCGCCCTACGTCTTCCTGAATAAAAATGGTGGGCCTGGGTAGAATCGAACTACCGACCTCACCCTTATCAGGGGTGCGCTCTAGCCAACTGAGCTACAGGCCCGGCTGTTGCACATACTGTGCGCGCTATCGCTTACTGTAACGAACTGGTGGAGCTGGTCGGGATCGAACCGGCGACCTCCTGAGTGCAAGTCAGGCGCTCTCCCAGCTGAGCTACAGCCCCTTACGTTTTGCGATCAGCGACCCAGCAAGAATAGCATTTCCTAAGCTACCCTTCCCGGGCCGCCCCGCAGAATCAAATCGAGGCCGATTGGATGCAGCACCAGCAAGACCAGCCTGCTAGTGGCGCTAACACTTCGAGAATTTCTGAGCAAAGAGTCTCGGGACGAGCTCTCAAATCAAAATTTGCAAAGCAATCTCTTACTTCAAGTGATTGTAAACAAAAATCAATTTGAGGTTGGAGTGGAACGGCTGCTTTTCTGTACATGTGAAAAGCTCCACCCACGTTCTCTTTAGAAAGGAGGTGATCCAGCCGCAGGTTCTCCTACGGCTACCTTGTTACGACTTCACCCCAATCATGAATCATACCTTGGGCCGCTGCCTCCCTTGCGGGTTAGCCTGCAGACTTCTAGTACAATCCACTTTCGTGATGTGACGGGCGGTGTGTACAAGGCCCGGGAACGTATTCACGCTATCGTTCTGATATAGCATTACTAGCGATTCCAGCTTCATGCAGGCGAGTTGCAGCCTGCAATCCGAACTGAGAACGGTTTTTTGGGATTGGCTCCCCCTCGCGGGTTGGCGACCCTTTGTACCGTCCATTGTAGCACGTGTGTAGCCCTGGACATAAAGGCCATGAGGACTTGACGTCATCCCCACCTTCCTCCAGGTTATCCCTGGCGGTCTCCTGCGAGTTCCATAAATGGCAACACAGGACAAGGGTTGCGCTCGTTGCGGGACTTAACCCAACATCTCACGACACGAGCTGACGACAGCCATGCAGCACCTCGACTTCAGTCCCTTGCGGGAAGTCTCTGTTTCCAAAGATGATCCAAAGCCGTTCGAGCCCAGGTAAGGTTCTTCGCGTTGCGTCGAATTAAACCACATGCTCCACCGCTTGTGCGGGCCCCCGTCAATTCCTTTGAGTTTCAGCCTTGCGACTGTACTCCCCAGGCGGCATATTTAACGCGTTAGCTCCGGCACGGATCAAATGAATGACCCACACCAAATATGCATCGTTTAGGGCGTGGACTACCAGGGTATCTAATCCTGTTTGCTACCCACGCTTTCGTGTCTCAGCGTCAGTTATGGTCCAGTAAGCCGTCTACACCACCGGTGTTCCTTCTGATATCTACGCATTTCACCGCTACACCAGAAATTCCACTTACCCATCCCACACTCTAGCCCCCCAGTTTTCGGCGCACCCTCCCGGTTAAGCCGGGAGATTTCACACCAAACTTAGAGAACCGCCTACACACCCTTTACGCCCAGTAACTCCGAACAACGCTTGCTGCCTACGTATTACCGCGGCTGCTGGCACGTAGTTAGCCGCAGCTGCTTCTGCAGGTACCGTCATTATCTTCCCTGCCGAAAGAGCTTTACACCCCGAAGGGCTTCATCGCTCACGCGGCGTCGCTGCATCAGGGTTGCCCCCATTGTGCAAGATTCCCCACTGCTGCCTCCCGTAGGAGTCTGGCCCGTGTTTCAGTGCCAGTGTGGCCGTGTGCCCTCTCAGGCCGGCTACCGATCGAAGCCTTGGTAGGCCATTACCCTACCAACTAGCTAATCGGCCGCGGACTCCTCTTTCAGCGCATTACTGCTTTCCTCTCTCGAGATTATGCGGTATTGTCACCGGTTTCCCAGTGGTATTCCCCACTAAAAGGTAGATCATCCACGTGTTACTCACCCGTACGCCACTTTACTCACCCTTGCGGGCTTTCTCGTTCGACTTGCATGTGTTAAGCGCGCCGCCAGCGTTGATTCTGAGCCGGGATCAAACTCTCATTTAAGACTGTGAGTTGATTAAATCGTCCCGGTTGAACTCAGAGTTCTGACGAAGTAAATTAGTGCATCCAATCAGATTGTCAAAGATCTGTACGCCCGAACCATCGCACTTGCGTACGACAGCCAAACGCAGGCCTCGAAACTTGTACACCATGCCTAAGTAGCCATGGCTTCCGTACTACCTGCTGCAGGCTCACAAACACCATGCTCGCTATGGCATACCGGATAAATTGTAAATAGCTTAGAAAGAACTACCAGGAAGGCCGTTACCCACTTCGATCGCTCAATTAGCCGAAAGAAGCCTTGTTACCGTTCCAAACGCTCTGATCTGTAACTACGTTACCACTCGATGAATTACTTGGCAACAGGTTTTTTTGCCTCAATCTGCAGGCCATTCAACCTTTACTACCCAGCGACTCATTCGGAGCAGCCTGTCAACCTCGCGGCGACATCCCTAAAGTAGCAAGAAGCCGAACTGCAGCGCAAGTGTTTTTCTCAACTATTTTCTGTGGGCTTTTTGGCCTTGTCGGGGCCCGGCACCAGAGCTTCATGGGTGCGCTCTCGAAAAGTTCCTCGAAGTCCGCCGGCTAGGCCGACTGCCTTCTCTCCAAACCGCTCGCGGACCCGGTCGGCCGCGGCCATGACCTCGCGCCATCGGGCAGTCTGCGCACTTTCCAATAGGCTGAGTTGGCCAGCTTCCCGGGTTAGTCCGGACACCTGCACGCCCAACAGCCGTACGGCTGTTTTCTCGGTCCAGTTCTCTTCGAACAAGGCCCGGGCCTGACGCGCAATCTCAATATCGAGCTGCGTCGGTTGGGGTAGCGTGCGGGCCCGGAGTACGGTTTCAAAGGCCGAGTTGCGCAGTTTCACCTGGACCGTGCGGGCATGCAAGTGGTGCTCGCGCAGCCGCCGGGCTACCATCTCCGAGAGTTTCAACAGGGTAGATTGGAGCACGGCCGGGTCGGCGCTATCTACGGAAAAGGTGTGCTCGTGGCTAATAGATTTCGGGTCGGAGTGGGTCCCTATGGCTTCGTCGAACCAACCGCCCGCATCTTCTCCCCGAGACTTGCCGGCGAGCGCAAGCCCCCATTTCCCGAACCTCCGCTCTAGATCGGCTTGGTCAAGCGCCGCCAAGTCGCCCACGCGCCTGATACCTAGGGCCTGTAGTCGCGTCTCCGTCGCTTTGCCCACCCCCGGAATACGCCGCACTTCGAGAGGCGCGAGGAAGCGGGCTTCGAGCCCCGGATAGATCCAGAGAATGCCGTTCGGTTTAGCTTGATCGGAGGAGACTTTGGCCACCAGGCGCGACGTCGCTATGCCGATCGAGCAGGCAAGCCCGGTGTCCGCGCCGATGGCAGTGTGCAGGGCGTGTGCGGCGCCAAGCGGGGGCCCGTGCAGGCGCTCGGTACCGGTCATATCCAAATAAGCCTCGTCAATAGATGCCATTTCGACCAAGGGCGTGAAGCGATCGAGCACCGCGCAAACGCGCCGCGAGTAGTCACGATAGCGATCAGGGTGGCCCTCGACAAAGATCGCCTGGGGACAAAGTTTGTGAGCCGTGCGCAAGGGCATTGCGGAATGCACGCCGAACTTGCGGGCAGCATAAGAGGCTGCGGAAACCACCCCGCGCTGATCCGGTCGTCCGCCCACCACGACGGGCTTACCTTTGAGCGCCGGTTCGAAGAGTTCTTCGACGGAGACGAAGAAGGCGTCCATGTCGACGTGGAAAATACAGGGCATTACGCGTGGTTTAGCGAGAGAGCGTCTTTAGCGAACGTGCTAACCGGGACGATGCCAACCGGATAACTAACATAGCTAACGACAGATATCCGGAACAACCGGAAACAATTGTGCATTTTCTGAAATACGGATGATACAATGCCGTAGCGACCACGAAGATCGCGGGTTCTGGCGTGCCTGCCTCACAGGCGGTGATCACTTTGTTCGACCTCATTCCCTTTCGTATTTTTATCGTTGTTGTGTTCTGCGTCGCGGGCTTTGTTTTGCGCCCGATGCAAACGTTACCTTGGTCCGGCGGTCTTGCGGGACTGACGCTCGGACTTTTATCGGTTTGGGCGGAAATGCGGGTGGCGCGGCTTTCGACCGAGCGGCTGCTCGGCGCCGTAATCGGCGGAGCCATCGGTCTCGGGCTCTCGTGCCTTGGCGTGCTTGCGCTTACGCAGCTACATCTGGGCGATTTGGCGACGGAGCGGTTTGCGGCCATAGCCGTGTTGCTGATGTTTATCTACTCGGGGATTGCGCTTGGTTCCCGGAACGGCAGTTCGCTCCGGCTGGGCGGCACGATCGGAAACGCGAGCACGAAACCAAAGGAAGAGCCCTCGTACAAGATCCTCGACACCAGCGTAATTATCGACGGCCGCATTGCCGACATTGTCGACGCCGGGTTCATGGATGGTTGTCTGGTGATTCCTGAGTTTGTGCTGCGGGAGTTGCAGCTGGTGGCGGATTCCTCGGATTCGATGAAGCGCAACCGAGGCCGCCGCGGACTGGACGTGCTGCAGCGCATTCAGAAGATGGCCGGTTCGCCCGTGCGGATTGTCGAAGATGACTTTCCACTGGTGCGCGAGGTGGATTTGAAGTTGATTGAGCTGGCCAAGGTCTATAAGGCCAAGATCGTCACCAACGACTTCAACTTGAACAAAGTGGCGCAGTTGCGGGGCGTCGAGGTACTGAACATCAACGATCTGGCGAACGCCTTGAAGCCGATCGTGCTGCCGGGCGAAACCATGCGGGTCTTCATCTTAAAGGAAGGCAAGGAGTATAACCAGGGCGTAGCGTACCTGGACGACGGGACGATGGTGGTGGTGGATAATGCCAAACGCATGATTTCGAAAACCATCGATGTCACCGTAACCAGCGTGCTGCAGACCACGGCCGGGAAGATGATTTTCGGCAAGCACGATGGAGCGCAAGCGATTACGGCGGAACGGCCCGCCCGCAAGGAACACGCTGTCGGCGAGGTTTGATTCAAAGGCTTCGGATGGACGCGACCGGATCGCGCAATAAGCGAGAATAAGAACCGTGAGCAGAGTCGCCGTCATACTTCCCGCCGCGGGACTGGGAACGCGCATGGGCCGGACCAGCGCCGAAGTGGGAGGGACCAGCCGGAAGCAGTTCATGCTGCTCGAAGGCTCTCCAATTCTGGTGCATACCGTTCACCGCTTCTTACAGTCCGAAAAAGTGGATGAGATCGTGGTGGCGGTGGGCGCGGACGATGTCGCCTGGGTCACTGAACTCCTGAACGGCCTCCTGGCGAGCGAATCCCACCAGATTCTAGTGCGCGCGGTGGCGGGTGGCGACACGCGGCAGCAATCGGTGGAGAACGCCTTTGCGTCTCTTTCCGCGGACACGGAACTGGTCGCGGTACACGACGCGGTGCGGCCGTTTGTGGAAGTGGAAACGATCGATCGAGCGATCGAGGAAGCTCGCGCGCATGGGGCGGCGATTGTAGGGATCGTTCCCGTTGACACGGTGAAGCAGGTGAGCAGTGCGCAGGCTTCGGGTGCGAAGGTGCGGACCACGATTTCGCGCGAGCGGCTGGTGTTGGCGCAAACGCCGCAGGTGTTCCGCTACGGACTGTTGAAAGAAGCCTTCGAGCAGGCGCGGCGCGACGGCTTCACGGGTACCGATGAATCCAGCCTGGTAGAACGGCTGGGCACCGTTGAAGTGAGTGTGGTTTTGGGCAGCGAACGCAATATCAAGATCACACGGCCCGGAGACATGGGGCTGGCCCGTTTGTTTCTTGGCAGCGACACCCGGCGCCTGGCAAGCAGGGAGACCGCTTAAAATGGCTAATTTTCGTTGTGGCATGGGGTGGGATAACCATCGTCTGGTGCGGGGACGGCCGCTCATTCTTGGGGGCGTGGAGGTGGCGTCTGACATGGGGCTGGAAGGCCACTCCGACGCGGACATTCTGTCGCACGCAATCGTGGACGCAATCTTGGGTGCGAGCGCGCTTGGCGATATCGGGATGCACTTCCCGGATACCGATCCGAAGTGGAAAAACGCGCCGAGCACCAAGTTCCTGGCGTGTGCCGAGAAACTCGCGTGCGAGGCGGGGTTCAAATTGGTCAACGTGGATGCGACCGTGATCTTGCAGCAGCCCAAGTTGAGCGATTACAGGCAGCAGATCCGCGAGAAAGTTGCCGAGACGCTGAAGCTGAATGTCGGCGCAGTTTCGGTGAAATTCAAGACCGCGGAGAAAGTAGGGCCCGTGGGCGAGGGACTTTCGGCCGAGGCGCAAGCCATCGTGCTCCTGGCTTCGAAATACTAGCCGTGTTTGGCACGTTAACGGGCGGCGCACTGCCCGTAATCGCAACCGCGGTGACCCCGGCGGTCATGATCTCGGCCTCGGCCATTCTGGTCAGCGGAGTGAGCGCCAAGCACTCTTCGATGTCCGACCGCTTGCGAGCCTTGGCGGCGGAGTACCGGGCGCAAGACACATCGCCCGCGCGCCGTGAGAATATCGCGACGCAATGCGCGTTCTTCGACAGCCGGCTGAGGCTGGTGGCAATCTCGCACATGTTGTTGTATGGGGCGACGACCACGTTCTCGTTGATGGTGCTGCTGATTAGCCTGGACACGCTTTACCCCGGTGGGGAGATCGGTTTGTTCCCGCTATTTCTGGTTGGCGTGACGATGCTACTCGCCAGTTCGGTGCTGGAGATTCTGGAAATTCACCTGGGAAACCGGATTCTGCGACTGGACGCGACTGAAGCGTTCGTTCACACGAAGACTTAGCGCGCTATCTACCGGTCAGACGCTTCTTGACGGCTGCGGCCCGGCCTTTCAATTTCTCGGTAAGCGATTGCTCGTTCGGAGCCCGTGTGGGCACAGTAGTCACGGCCGGCGGCTGGGCGGGTGCGACTGTAGACGGCGACACAACGGGGCAAGGCTGCACATCGACGGAGCGCACTTGCCGATCAACCATCGCGTACCGCTTCCGCTGTCGCGCGCCCTGCTCGTCCGTCACGCAAACCGAAAATGTCTCCTGGCCGCCCTCTTTCTTAACAATGACCGGCAGATACCCTTCCACCGTCCGCTGGATATACGCGGTCTCGTAGCGATGCTTCTTGGGGTTCCAGGTAAACACGCGAAAGCTATCGAAATCGAAAGGATGTTGGCCGGAATGGACCGTGGTCCATAGCCAGATGTCCTTATCGGTATTGAGCTCCTCGTCATGGATCTTGCCCAGGGAGAAGTACGTGGTGATCCGATGGCCTTCAGCGTATTGCGCCACTTCGTCGGGTATCGACAAATAGATGCGGCTGGTGAGCACCCATCCGGCGGCACCTTTGGAGGTCCGCACCAGAGTCCAATCGTCCATGGGAGCGACCTCGGGCTCGGGCTGCTTGTGATGTTTCTTGCCGTGGGCAGGCTCGGGTTCCGGCTTAGGCGGCGGCGGTGGCGGGTTACGTTCTTCGGACAGTTCGAGCCAGTCGTCGGGGAGCTTGGGGGCAGGTGGCGGAGGAGGCAGCGAGAGGCGCTTGCTACGGTCGGCGCGCTTCTTATTCCCTGAAGCAGGTTTCGGTTCGGGCTTGACCAGAATGCGATGGGCCGGTTCGGCACGCGACGATGTTTGATGCGCGATCACGTCAAACTTCTCGCCCTCGCGGATCTGGACGAAGCTTGGTGAGAAGCGTTGCGGCTCGGTATGCACGTTCAAGGGTTCGAAGCTGGTGGCTGTGCCTTGCGCGGGAAGCTGCTGAGCGCGTTTCTCAAGTGCGGCAAGCGCGTCCATCTGTTCCACGCTCATCAAATTGCGTTCATCGGTCCAGCCCTCGACGCCCTTGGTGGTGCGTAGCTTATAAAGGCGGCGGCGCTGCTGGACGACGGCCAGACGGTCACCATGATGGACGCGGACCACGATCTTGGACTTGGGCTTTGTATCTTCGTGCAGCGGAAGATCCATCGGCCCGGCGAACACGCTGCTGGTGGAGGGAGTTGTGTGCTCGATGCAAGCCGTGAGCCCGGCGAAAACAGCCAGACACCCGCACAATCGAAATGGGGACATGGGCGGAAGCGGCGCGCTTCTAGTTCAGTGTACCCGCTTTTAGGAAGCTGAGGCAGCGCGATGCCCGGGCCCGATGGCGGTGCGAACGGCCTCCAGTAACTTATCGGCGGTGAACGGCTTTAGCAGTAGAGGAAGCCCGCGCTCCAGGACAAAGCGGCGAACCACCATCGATTCGTGATACCCGGACATGTAGATAACTTTCAAATGTGGGTAAACCTCGGTTAATTGCTCGGCGAGGATGGGCCCGCTCATGCCTGGCGCGACGACGTCGGTCAGCAGAAGCGTGATCTCATTATTATGTTTGCTGAAAATGCGGAGTGCGTTTTCGCCGGAATCGGCCGGAAAGACAACGTATCCGGCACCAGTCAGGATGGCGCTCACCAGCTTTCGAATGATTAGTTCGTCGTCCACCACGAGGATGGCGCCGCTCGACCCAAGGCTCGGTTCCGTTCCCACGTTGTCGAAATCATAACAGATGAATGGCTTTTTTGATCGCGGTAAACGTGTGCGCTCGCCCGCCGCGCTAAGCTCAAATGATTCCAAGAACGGGAACTGTCCGGTAGCAATTTGGGAAGCTGGTGAAAATCCAGCACGGCCCCGCCACTGTAAGCGTGGAGGCTGGATCGCAGTAGCCACTGTCCCGCACGGGATGGGAAGGCAGATCCAAGCCGCGGAAGCGTAAGTCAGGAGACCGACCAGACAGGTAACACGCACGCGCAAGACGCGTGGCAGCGGAGGGCTGCTGAATGATGTTTCGAAACGGATCGGCTGTATTTCTATGCCTTGTCGCGTCTTTATGGGCGGCGCAAGGCGCTTCGATTGAAGGACAAGTGACCGATGCCACGGGCGGAGTTATCTCCGGCGCGCGCGTTGGCTTATTCAACCGGCTTGGGCTTTTGGATGAACGGGTCACCGACCCGGCGGGCGTGTTTCATTTTGCTCGCGCCGAGAGCGATGGCGTTCGGCTGGTGATCACCGCCTCCGGATTTGCCACCAGGAACGTGAGCACGCTTGGCGACAACCTGCACATTGTCCTGGAGCTCGCGCCCGTGCAGGATTCGGTACGCGTGGCCGGATCAACCATCGATCTACCAGCTAGTGAACAGGCCAGCAGCATCAGCGTGATCACCGGCGAGGAGATCCGCGAACGCAATGAAGCCCAAGCTTCGGAGTTGATGCGGACGTTGCCGGGCGTGATCATGGCGCAATCGGGCGGCCGCGGCGGCGTTACTTCGGCATTCATCCGGGGCGGCGATTCCACCTACGCGTTGGTGACCATCGATGGGGTTCCGGTCAACAGCTTTGCGTATGGAGGCGGCTTTGATTTCTCGCAGGTGCCGGCCGATTCCCTCGACCGCATCGAAGTGGTTCGCGGGGCGCAGTCGGCGGTCTACGGGTCTTACGCCAATAGCGGCGTCGTCAATTTCGTGACGCGGTCCGCGGAAAACGAGGGTACCGCCTTGGATCTCATTGCTGACGGCGGAAGCCATAGCGAGCGGCGCTTTGGTGTGAGCGGATCGGGGACGGTCGCGGGCTTCGGGATTGCGGGCTCGGCGTCACGGGTCGATGTGGCGTCGGACGGGAACGTAGCCAATTCCGACTGGCGCAATGAAAACGTCCTGCTTCATTTGAATCGCAATTGGGAGCACCAGGGCTTTAGCGCCACCGGAGACTTCGATTCGAACGAGGTTGGAAATCCAGGCCCTTACGGCTCAGACCCCGCCGGTCTATACGGAGGCGTCGATACCGTTTC
The DNA here is from genome assembly GCA_963752695.1 of Bryobacterales bacterium. GTDB lineage: Bacteria > Acidobacteriota > Terriglobia > Bryobacterales > Bryobacteraceae > Bog-113. The sequence continues at coordinate 434,935 of CAVVZB010000003.1, read as the reverse complement.
GAGAGGGAAGAACAACGTTTCGAATTACGCCGTTCACTATCAGGCCGATCTCACGAGCCGCGTTCGTGGAGAACTATTCGGCGGTTTCTTCCTAGGCAACAACTTTTACGCCAGCCCCTATGGAAACAGCTTTAACAAGGATCTGCGCGGGCAAGCCGAGGCGCGGGCGGTAATCAGCGTGGCCCGGTTTTGGACCATGTCCACCGGCGTCGTTTGGGGACGAGAGGAAGTCAAGAACACCTACATCACAAACACCGCGTTCAACGTTTATCCGCTGCGCCGCGATACGCAGGGTGTCTATTGGGAGAACCGGCTCCAGTTGGGACGGCTCTACATCCAGGCCGGCGTTCGCGGGGATATCTTTGAAACGCCGCTGATTCCGGACAATCTGAACGGCTTCCCCGCGCATGACGCGTTCCCGGCGCACAACTACGGGCGAGTCGATCCCAAGCTGGCCGTTGGATACCGGCTGCCGGGTGGCACGCGGCTGCACGGCTCCATCGGCACCGGGATTCGTCCTCCGGGAGGCGACGATCTGGCGTTCACCACGAATCCAAATCTCAAGCCCGAGCGCTCGCTCAGCATGGATGCGGGCGTCTCCCAAAGCCTGGCTTCCGGCAAGCTCGTTCTGGACGCGTCCTTTTTCTACACGCATTATTCGGACCTGATCGTCTCCCTCGGTGGATCGCTCGCCGACCTGAGTTCCTTCACGACCGATAACCTGGCCAACGCCAAGACTCAAGGCGTGGAGTTCTCGGCGCAATACCGTCCGGCGCGATGGATCGCGTTCGTCGGAAACTACAATTACCTCGATACCAGGGTGCTAGCTCTGAATCATTCCGAAGGTTTGGCCGCGCAGTATTTCCAGGTGGGACAGCAACTGGCGCGAAGGCCGCCGCAATCCGGTTCATTCCGGCTTCTCCTGACTCACGGGCGTGTCTCGGGCGACATTAACGGGTATATCCGGGGAGACGACCTGGACGTGGAACCGAACTACGGGGCAAGCGCCGGATTTTTCAACACCCCGGGATATGTCAACCTTGGGCTTAATTTAAACATCCGAGTAAAAGGTGGAGTGACTGCGTTCGGAACCGCGCGAAACCTGCTGAACCAGCGCTATGAGGAGCTGTTCGGCTTCCCTTCCCCCAAGCTGACCTTTATCGGTGGCTTGAAATGGAGCCTACGTGTCAAAGATTGAAAATCCGTTCAACGAGCCAAGGCTGGCAATCAACCGCGTGTACACCCGGCGCGGGGATGATGGACAGACCAGTCTTGTAGGTGGTCAGCGAGTGGCCAAAGACGACGCACGGATCGAGTGTTACGGGACAGTGGATGAGTTAAACGCTTTCGTTGGCATGGCGCGCCAGAGCGCCACCGAGGCGAAGCTGGATATCTTGGCCAATGTGCTCAAAAAGGTGCAGCATGAGCTATTCAATCTCGGTTCCATCCTCGCGACGCTTCCCGGAGACGTACATATCCGCCAGCCGCGCGTCACGCAATTAGAAATCGAATGGCTGGAACTGGAGATGGATGCGCAACTGGTTCACCTGCCGGAGTTGCGTTCCTTTGTATTGCCCGGCGGGTCGCGTCTGAATGCCGAATTGCACGTTTGCCGCACCGTATGCCGGCGCGCGGAACGGCTTTGCGTGGCATTGGCGCGGCAGCAGGCAATTATGGATAGCGATACAATAAGGTACTTGAATCGGCTAAGTGACGCGTTTTTCGTCTGGAGCCGTGCCGCCAGCCTGCAGATGGGCGTTCCAGAGACGTTGTGGCAGCCGAACGAAGCACCTTCCGGGTTGCGGTCCGCCCAGCCGGAAGAGGAGAAACGATGACAGAACGAAAATCTAATGTGCAGCCGTTCGCGCTAACCCTGACGGTCCTCAGTTGCCTTGCCCGGCTAATGCCGCACCCGCCGAACTTCGCGCCGGTTGGTGGGGCGAGCCTTTTTGCTGGCGCGCGTCTGAGCGCCTGGTATGCGTATTTGATTCCGCTCGCCATCATGGCGGTAACCGATCCATTGCTGGGCGGCTATACCTTTGGCACTCCTTTCATCTATGCAAGTTTCCTGCTAAGCGTTCTGATCGGCCGCTCGTTGCGGAAGACGAATAATCCGGCGTGGATCGGCCTCGCAACCGTTGCCTGCAGCGTCCAGTTCTTCCTGATTTCGAACTTCGCCTACTTCCTCGAATTCTCTCCGCATACCGCCGCCGGGCTGGGCGCCTGCTATGTAAATGCCCTACCGTTCTTTCCGGCTACCGTGGCTGGCGACGCCGCCTTCACCGCAATACTGTTCGGATTGCACTACGCCCTGAGCCGTACCGTCGCCCCGGGCGAACGCGCGCTTGCCGGGGAGTAGCAAATTCCGTATCGTTTCGCTGATCGCCAGCGCAACGGAAATCGTTTTTGAACTTGGATTAGGCGAGTTTCTGGTTGGGCGTTCCCATGAGTGCGACTACCCGCCAGGTGTTGAAAGCCTCCCTTGCTGTACCCAAACGCGCTTTGAATGTTCGGGTGGCAGTGACGAAATCGACCTGCTGGTCAAACAATCGGTTTCCAATGCGCTGTCGGTTTATACCGTTCTCGATCACGTTCTTGAAGCTTTGCAACCCACCCACATTCTGACGCAGACGCAATGCGAAGTCTGCGCCGTCAGTTTGCGAGATGTTGAACTGTCGGTTGCGTCACGGCTGCGCAGCCGTCCGAAGATCGTGGCCTTACAGCCCAACTCGCTGGAAGATATCTGGTCGGACATGCGCCGCGTTGCTGAGAGTCTGGCTGTCGATCCCGAGCCCACAATCTTGGATCTGAAATTCCGCATGTACAACCTGAGCAGCATCGCCGGATTCGATCCGTTCCGCCCTCGTGTGGCCTGCATTGAATGGCTGGAGCCTTTGATGGCTGCGGGTAACTGGGTTCCGGAATTGGTGGACATGGCGTATGGGCATAATCTATTCGGATGCGCCGGGCTGCACTCGCCTTGGATGACTTGGCAGGAACTGGTTACAGCCGACCCGGACGTCATCATTGCTATGCCCTGCGGTTTTTCAGTCGAGCGCACGCTGCCGGAGATGCACTGGATCGCAAACCGTCCCGAGTATGCAAGCCTACGCGCGGTGAGAACCGGCCAGGTTTACGTTGCCGATGGCAACAAATATTTCAACCGGCCGGGGCCGCGCGTCGTGGAATCTCTCGGGCTCTTGGTAGAAATGCTTCACCCCGGTTTGCTCGAAGGCGATCCCGTCCGTCTCACGCCGGTGAACGGCGTCCGCGACCCGCGTGCTTACGTCCGGTTCGCCTGACTATTGCTTCTTGGCGACTTCATCGGCTTTCGCCTGCAGAGCGCCCAGCTGTTTGCGCGAGCGTTCGGCCTCGGCGGGATCAAGGCCGCTCGCAAGGTAAGCGCGCATCTGCTCCACGGAGCCCGCGTAGTCACCCTTGCTGGCCAGGATATAGCTCAGAAGCTGTGGAGCTCGGGGTACCGAGTGCGTATAGTCCACCCGCACAGCGTCTCGCGCCTTCTTTTCAGCCTGGCTCAGGTTGCGCAGATTGAACTGCGCGGCGGCATTGTAATAGTAAAGCTCGGGCGAGCCGGATGAATCGAGGCGTAACCCCTGGTCGGTGACCTTGATCGTTTCTTCCCAGTTCTTTTCCCGGTATGCCAGTATGGCGAGATCCGTATAAGGCGGAAGATACTTGGCGTCGGCGGCTAACGCTTTGTCTAAGTCGGCGCGAGCGCTCACCCCCTGCTGCAACAGACTAAGGTGCCCGAGCTCATACCAGGCATTTGCGAAAGTGGGATGCAGAGCGACGGCCTTTTGAAAATCCTTCTCGGCTGCGGCGAGATTGCCTTTTCGCAAGTCGTCCATACCGTGTTCGTAAGCCTTTAGAGCGTTCTTAGGGGCGGCCAGCATCGTCTGGCTGACCATGGTGCCCGAACCAGTCGCAATCCGGCGAATGATCAGAGTTCCCACGTTCGGGTTATCCATCAAGCGCTGCGATCCAACGTTGATGGATGCGGAACGATATCCCGCGGTAACCGCCTGCAACTCACAACCCATCAGATTGGCCCCGCCTTGTTCTCTGGCCGCCGAGGGAGGGTTGCCCAATTGCGTTCGCGAGTCGTCACTTGCGTCTACAAGAGACGCCAGATTGTTCCCGCTCAGTTTGACGCTGAAGCTGCCTTTGTGGTCGGCATAGCCCAAAGCCGTCCGGCGCGATCCGCAGACCTTCTCGATGACTACATTTAGAGGCACTTCGCCCCCGTCCTGGACAACGACCTTGCCTTCCACGTAGAGTCCTGCGGCAGCAGCGGCACGCCCGAGTTCGTTGGGATTATTAGTTGTCGGTTTGGTAGTTGGAAGGAAGACCGGGCTGCTCTTGGGCCCACCGATCTGGCCGTGCGCGGCGAATGGTATCAGCAATATCGCCGCTAGGTTCGCGGCACCCGGAACGCCCAAACTTCCCCGCCACACGCCCACTATGTTACACCGGGAATGCAGCCAGCGCCAAAATGGCTTGATCTCTGGGCTCACTTACAAGGTGTACGGAACAGGGGACGTTTGTGACTTGCACGCTCGGATACGGCGGCTTTTGAGTGGCCCCTCAACCATTGTTTGTTCAACAATCGCATTCGAGGGGTGAGTTTCATCGTCTCCGCACCAGTACTCTATATAGGTTTTCGTTTCCGACGCAACAAGCGTAAGACGCGCTCAAGGGCTCGGGGCGAATTCGGCTAAAGATCCCATTCGTCCTAAATTAATCTCCCACGGGGAGAGTCGTTGATCAAGACCTGCTTCTTTTCAAGCATTCCCCAATGTCATGCTGCCAGCCGGGTCCACTTGCGGCATCGCTCGTGCCCATGGACCGCACATGCTCATTCCAAGCGGGATCCAATGCCGTTCTCACATAGGTGACTTCGACGCTCGTCTTGGATGTATCGATCACCTTGAGCTTGACTTCCACAGTGAAGACCAAAGCGCCGGGCACTAAGGAGACATATTGCATGTGCCCCCCGGGAATGTCGAAAACGGTATTCACCCAGACGCTCTTGTGATCTCCGTGGGTCACGATAAGGACCGCTCCTTGGATGTCTTTGCCGGGATGGGGATAGATGAACTCGGGGCGCCAATGTTCGCCCGCCCAGCACCGTTCGCCTTCTGGGCCGAACAGCGGCGCGGTCTGGCTGATTGGCGCTGAAACCACAAAATGGAAGGTGTTGCTCACGTGGGCCGCAGCAGCGACTTCCTGCGCCGGGGCGCGAGTGAGTTGAGACGGGAGCAAGCCCGCGATGGTCAGAATGACTCTTGGGATCCGATTCATTTCCGCTCCTTCAATTTGTGGCTGTCGACGGCGCGTAGTTGAAGGCCATAGATGGCTCGGAACTGCTCGATTTCTTTCAGGGTCTGTGCCGAAAATGCCGTCCTTCCTTCAAAGGCGTGGAGCACAATTCCCTCGAGCAAATCGCCCAAAGTCATGTCCTTCAATTCCGCTAGTGCTTTCAAAACCTTAACGAGGTGCTTTTCCATGCGGACGCCAGTTTGGATGCGTTCGACTTCCATATCTACCAATGTACCATGGTACCAAAGGACACTACCCAAATTCCTCGCCACGGGCCACGTATGTTACACCTCTATACAGTGCGAATGCCGCACTGTATTCCGGCGGACGGAAAGAAATTTATGACAAAACCTTTGGCCGCGTGTGCTGCCCTAACGGTGTTGCTGGTGAGCTGCGGCCCCAGCGCGAGCGAGTCGAAGAAGGCGGAAGCGCCGCCTGAACCGGTGACGGGGCTGCACGCCCTTTATCAGATGTTCAATTACTCCCATCAATGGGCGCCCGATGCCCAGGTTTATGAATTCACCAGCATGCACCTAGCGGACGTCAAACCACAGCCCGGAAAATCCGGGGCTTGGCAGGTCACCTTCGTATCGCCGTCGCTGCAACAGTCGCAGACCTACACCTATTCGGTGGAAGAAGCGTCCTCCAGTCTGCATCAGGGAATCACGGCCGGAAAGGCGGCCAGCTGGAGCGCGCCGAATCGCGCCACGCATCCCTTTCCAATCGCTGCGGCGAAGATCGATTCCGATGCCGCTTATAAGACCGCGATGACCAAGGCCGCGACGTTCGAGGCCAAGAACCCCGGCATGACCATCACTTACCAGCTGGCGCAAACCGGCGGCTACGGCAACGCGGCTTGGCGAGTGATGTGGGGCGAAAGCGCCAGCACCAGCCAATTGTCGATCCTGGTCGATGCGACAACCGGCGCCTACGTGGAGACTCTCCACTAGTAATGTCCGAAGTTCTCGAAACGCTTCTGACCGAGCAGCGCAATCCGGCAACTGCGAACATCGATAAGCTCTCGACTGAAGAGATGCTGGCGTTAATCAATCGCGAAGATGCAGGCGTGGCGGAGGCGGTTCGGCTGGAAATTCCGCGGATCGCAACGGCTGTCAACGTCATCGTTCAGCGTTTTGAACAGGGAGGACGCCTGTTCTATGTCGGCGCCGGAACCAGCGGCCGTCTGGGCGTGTTGGATGCTTCCGAATGCCCGCCGACATTCAACGTGCCGCCAGAACGGGTGCAAGGCATTATCGCGGGTGGAGCCGGCGCTTTAACCAGCAGCAGCGAAGGCGTGGAGGACAGCTTTGACGCTGGCCGCGCCGACCTGCAGGAACGGCACGTCGGGCCAAATGACGTAGTCGTGGGAATTGCAGCCAGCGGCCGCACCCCTTATGTATTGGGCGCCGTCCATCTGGCGCGCGAGCGGAACGCGGTTACGGTCGGGATCAGTTGCACGCCGGATTCGGAGTTAGCCGGCGCGGTGGACATCGCGATTACGCCCTTGACCGGGCCCGAGGTGATCACCGGGTCTACCCGCTTGAAAGCCGGGACAGCGACCAAGCTAGTGTTGAACATGCTGACCACGGGCAGCATGATCCGCGCCGGGTACGTTTACAGCAACTTTATGGTGAACGTGCAGCCCACGAATGCAAAATTGAAAGACCGTGCGCGGCGCATCGTTCGGGACGCAGCCGAAGTCTCGGAAGCGGAAGCCTCCGGCTATCTGGAGCGCGCCGGAAACGTGGTGCGCGCCGCCATCTCATTGGCGCAGGAAAGCAAACGACAACATGGATAAATTTGTTATTGAAGGCGGCACGCCCCTCAATGGCGTGATCGAGACCAACGGCTCCAAGAACTCAGCTCTACCGGCGCTCGCGGCAGTCCTACTTACCGAAGATAAGGTAGAGCTGACGCGGGTTCCTCGCGTTCGCGACATCCGCACGATGGTGCGCTTGCTGGTCGATATCGGCGCGACAGTCACCGAAAAGGATGGAGTGGTTCAGGCGCAGACCAGCACGATCGTCTCGCCGGAAGCGCCCTATGAACTGGTTAAGACCATGCGGGCTTCCAGCCTGGTGTTGGGGCCGTTAGTAGCGCGGGCGGGCCGGGCTCGTGTGTCGGTTCCTGGCGGTTGCCAGATCGGCGCGCGACCGATCAACTTTCACTTGACCGGGTTGGAACAGCTGGGCGCGGTGATCAACCAGGAGTACGGCTATATCGAAGCCGTCGCGCCGGATGGATTGCGGGGCGCACATATCAAGTTCGATCGCATCACCGTGACCGGCACCGAAGACCTGGTGATGGCGGCGACGCTCGCGCGCGGTGAAACCGTGATCGAGAATGCCGCGCGCGAGCCCGAGGTTGGCGATTTGTGCGAGCTGCTGATCGCCATGGGCGCCAAAATCGATGGCGTGGGCACCTCCACTCTGACCATCGTCGGAGTCGATAAACTGCACGGCACCGCGACACCCCATGAAGTGATTGCGGATCGGATCGAAGCCGGAACCTATATGATTGCGGGCGCCATCACCGGAGGCGACTTGCGCGTGACTCGCTGTGTTCCCGCACATCTAGACGCGCTCATGCAAAAGATGCAACAAGCCGGGATCCACGTCGTCGTGGAAGGCGCCGATACGGTGCATGTTTCCGGTTCGGGGACATTGAAGTCAATCGATATGACGACCGAGGAGTTTCCGGGTTTCGCGACCGACTTGCAGGCTCAGTACATGGCGCTTATGACGCAAGCCGATGGGATCTCCATGATCACGGAGACCATCTTTGAAAACCGCTTCATGCATGCACAGGAGTTGGCGCGGATGGGTGCGAACATCCGTCTGGAAGGGCGGATGGCGATCGTGGCCGGCAAGAAGCTTTTGACTGGAGCGGGTGTAATCGCGAGCGACTTGCGGGCGAGCGCGTCACTGGTGCTGGCCGCGCTGGTAGCGCAGGGCGAGACGGTGATCGACCGGGTTTATCACATCGACCGCGGTTATGAGAGTATCGAGCAAAAACTGGCCGCGGTAGGCGCTAACATCCGGAGGGTGGAAGCATGATGACCCGTCCGCATACGCCCGGGTTTCTGGCTTTGGTCGCTGCAGCTAAGAATGAAATCCACGAGATCGACATCGCGGAGTACCTGGCCATGCGCGAGCGCGGCGAGTCCCATCTGATGGTCGATGTCCGCGAAGATCACGAATATGCCGCAGGGCATGCCGCGGGCGCTAAACACTTAAGTAAAGGCATTATCGAGCGGGATATAGAGACCGAGATCCCGGAGAAGGACACGCGCGTGGTGCTTTACTGCGGCGGTGGCTACCGGTCGGCGTTGGCCACGGCGGCATTACAGAAGATGGGGTATACCAACCTGCTCTCTCTCGACGGCGGCTGGACGGCATACGAGGCTTCGGGACTTCCCGTCGAACGCTAAGCGAATCGAGATAGGATAGTTCGGATGAAACAACTTAGAAACACTTTCCTTTCCTTGATCGCCATGGGCGCCGCTCTGACTTTTGCACAGGCGCCAACTGCTGCTCCCGCGAAGGGCGCCAGCTCAACTGCCCCCGCCACATCCAGCGCCGCATCTGCAAAGAAGTCGACGGCAGCGCCTGCCAAAGCCGCCGCGCCTGCTGCAAAACCAGCCTCCAAACTGGTTGATGTCAATAGCGCGTCCTTGAGCGATTTGAAAGCGCTCCCTGGTGTTGGCGACGCATATGCCGCCAAGATCGTAGCGGGCCGCCCGTATAAGCAGAAGACGCAATTGAAGACGCGGAACATCGTTCCCGCCGCCACCTACGAGAAAGTGAAAGATCTGATCGTAGCCAAACAGAAATAGCCTTTTGTGTTAGCGTGAGGAAATATGGCATCCCGCAGCGTTAATAAAGTGATTCTCATCGGCCGTCTTGGGAAAGACGCGGAGACCAAGTTCACCCCCGGCGGTGCCGCCGTAACCAAGTTTTCCGTAGCCACTAACTGGAGCCGTAAAGATGCCCAATCCGGCGAGTGGAAAGAAGAGACGGACTGGACCAACATCGTTCTGTGGAAGGCCGAAAATCTTTCGCAATATCTGGTGAAAGGCAAACAGGTCTATGTGGAAGGCCGACTACAGACGCGCAGTTACGACGATAAGGACGGCAAGAAGGTCTATAGCACCGAGGTAGTCGCGTCCGACGTGCTTCTGCTCGGTGGCCAAAACGCGGGTGGCGAGTTCGGCGGCCAAGGCGGGGGCCGGGACGAGTTCTCGCAAGCACCCGTGTCTTCGCCTCGCGGCAGCGCTCCTCGTCAGAAAGCTCCTCAACCGGCACCGGACGATTACGGTCAGGGAATTACTGACGACGACGTGCCGTTCTAAAGCTTCACAATAAATCCAAAGCCGCCTGAATCTCCGCCCCCGTATGCGCGTCGCCAATGCGGCCGCATGCGGACAATCCTCGCTCGTAAATTGCGCGGGCAGCGTCCACCCTGCCAAGCTTTTCAAGGGATTGACCACCATGAAAGTACGCCGCGACATAGTTTGAATCGATCGCGACTAGGTGCTCGAATTCTTCGACCGCGCTGGTTAAATCGCCCGCATTCTTGTATTCCATCGCGACTCCATACCTCGCAAAGCTGTTGTTTGGATCATGGGCCAGCATTGTCTTCAACACTTCCAATCGACCTGTACTCATTGGCTCCAGCTTAGACTAGAGCGATGGATGGGAAGTTCGTGCGGGAATCTTACTCGGAATATTCGGAATTGGCTCTGCCCAATGACGCGAATGGCTTAGGGAATCTGCTTGGCGGGAAGGTGATGCACCTGGTGGATCTAGCCGGGGCGATGGCGGCGATGCGGCACTCGCGGCAGCCGTGCGTGACGGCCAGCATCGACCACATGAACTTTCTGCGTCCCGTGCGGATCGGGCAATTGGTGCTCATCCGGTCAGCCGTGAATCGCGTGTTCCGCTCATCGATGGAAGTAGGCGTGAAGGTGTTCGTGGAAGATCTGATTCGCGGCGACATGCACCACATGTCATCCGCGTATCTGACCTTCGTGGCCGTTGACCGCGCTGGAACCCCCGCTCTCGTGGCGCCCGTTATCCCTGAAACCGACGACGAAAAGCGGCGCTATGAGCAAGCCGGAGAACGGCGCGAGTATCGACTGCGATTGCGGGAGCGCCCGGCCTGACTTACGAATGGTCTGTTCTCAATCCGCCTTATACATGTACTTGATATTCGGCTTATAGAGCAGAATGTTGGGCTCACCATCGCGGTTTACCTTTAGGCAGGTCTTGTCATACCACTCGATAACACCCTTCAGCATTTCTCCGTCTTTCAGCACGAAGACCATCAGGGTCTTGGTCTGCATCTGCTTAACGTAATAGAAGTTTTCGGCGTTGGTCTGATCGGGCGGGATAGGCTTTTTTTGAGCGGTCTTACGGGGTGGAGCTCCCGGATCCTTCATTTCGGTAATCGACGGACGAATCAGTTTGCGATTAGTGGACTCCACGTTAGAACCTTTCTTGCTTACGGCGGACCGCGACTCCGGGGTTACCCGAAGCGGGCGACAAGCGCGCGAGTACGCACTCATCTAGCTTGAAGTATTGAATCACATCGCATGCAGGCAGGCAAGCCTGGTTCGTTACAGATTGGTTCGTCACTGGGTCACGCTGACTTGGGCGGGAGCACTGGAAACGCCGCCGACAGTAAGGGTCAGCGGGTAATTGCCCGTGGGTAGGTTAGGGACCAGAAGGTTAGCTTGCGCAAGGCCGACCAGTCCCGGCGCGAGGCCCATGAAATAAACCGTTGCCGCCGCACCACCGATCGCCGCCGAGTTCGGGGATGTGACAGTCGTGTAAGGCGGCGCTTTTGCTGGAATCGCGCCTGCAGTTATTGCCTGGCTGACGGGTCCTTGCCCAGTGAAATAAACGCTGATGTAGCTGCCCACTTTTGCAGGATTCTTCGGAGTGTTCAAGGTTCCATCCGCGTTGAGAGCCGCAGCCTGGCCATTGATGACGAAGACGCCAGGTCCGGCGGCAATGACCGGGAAAGATGCGGTGGTGGAAGTGCCACCGGGTCCGGTTACGGAAATTGTGGCTACGCCGGTTGGGAGATCGTAAGGGAGTTGCGCATTGATCTGCGATTCGCCGACATAGAACAACGGGATTGCAGCGCCGTTAACCTTAACCGAAACGCTGCCGAGGGTAACAGGAAGCGGGACGGTCGAAGCTGCGGAGGGCGTGCACCCGAGGTTCGTGCCGTAGATCGAAATCACGGTTCCCGGAGCAATGGCCGCCGCGACGTTGCTGGCCGCATTGACCACGCCTCCGGTAGTGATCGTGGGAACTCCGGTTGTACAACCGAAGACGCTGAAAAAAGCGTCGGACGAACCCCCGCCGAACGCGAGTTGGCGAGCACCTGAGGTCACCGGAAAGTCATTATTCGACGATTCCGTGATTCCGGTCAAATAGGTGTGGCCGTTACTATCCAACGCAACACCCGTTCCGATATCAATGCCACTGCCGCCGAAGTAAGTGGCAAAAAGCAGGGCCGTCCCCGCGTTGTTCAGAGTGGCCAAAATCGCATCCTGGCTGCCCGCGTTCTTGGCTTGAACGGCATCGGTTGTAACTGGAAAGCCGAGGCTGTCGCTGGTGCCAGTGAGCACGATGTTGTTGCTCGAATCAAGCGCGATCGCGTTGATCGCATCGGAGAGCTCGCCGCCGACATACGTGCTCCAATTGCCGAACTGCCCGTTGTTCTGTAGGGAAAGGACGAACCCATCAGAACCGCCGCCTTGATACGTGGTCTGGAAAGCACCGGGCGAGACAGGAAATCCAACCGATCCCGTGGTCCCTGCAATATAGACGTTGCCCGCGGCGTCGAGCGCGACTGCGGTTGCGGAATCGGCATTCTCGCCGCCCAGGTATGTGGACCAGTACGCCGAGAGCCCGCTTGGGAAAAACTTGATGGCGAACCCGTCCTCTCCGCCATGGTTGCTGAGTTGGAACGGTTCGGGGAAGCCGGGGTATGGGCTGGCGGGGTAATCGGACGATGAGGTTGAGCCGACGACATAGATGGCACCGGTGGAATCAACCGCCACGGCGTTTGCATGTTCATCGCCCGACCCTCCCAGGTAAGTCCCGAAGTTCGGTACTCCCAAGGATGTGAGGGAAACCAGAAACGCATCGAACCCGCCGTGGTTGCTCACCTGAAAGGCGTCACTGCTAATCAGGGAGAAATTGTAGGACTCGGTATCGCCCACGATGAAGAGGTTGTTATTGGGGCCAACAGCGATTCCGAGCGCCTGGTCGCTAAAGCTGCCGCCCAGGTAAGTGCTGAATATGGGGGTTGCGATTGTGGGATCAAGGGCCATTACAAACGCGTTTTGCTCACCCAGAAGTTCGGGCTGATAGATGGTCGCGCCAGCAATGGGGAAATCGGCGGACGTGGTGCTGCCGGCCAGATAGACGTTTCCGGCCGAATCGAGAGCGATGGCGTTCGCGGAATCGTTTCCAGACGTCCCACCAAAAACGGATTGGACGAAGTTGCCGCTGGCAAGAGCTTTCAACAGGAGCACATGGGAATTGCTGCCAGTGGTCGAGAACGTGCGTCCGGCGATGAAGAAATCGCCGCTGGCATTGACCGCGACCGCGTGGCCCTCGTCAGTCGCCGTGCCACCGAGGAAGCTCGAGTAAGCGACTACCGGATCGATGGTTAGCGAATATTCGGGATCGTACGCGCCAATTGCAAAACGAACCCAGTTTCCCAGAAGAACGAATCGGCAGAGTACCGGATGTGTGTGGCCGCCGATAACCTGGAACGCTACCGGCCGATGTTGGACCGATTCGCCACCCGGGAGCGCAATGTGGAGATCTCCGGCGGCATCTAGAGCCAGTGATCCGCCATCCACTTTCAGCGCGATACGGGCGGGATTGGAATGCGGAGCGGCAACGAAATCGTATTCCAGGTGGGAATCCTGACCGTGATATTCGAGGTCGATTCCGGGGTAAACGCCAGCAACCCTCACGCGTTCAAATAGCGAGATCCCGGTTCGCCAACCTGCCGGATCGCGCCCGATGATTTCGTTTTGCACGCCTCTGACACCTTGACCCCTCGCGGACGCGTGAGGATTAGCGCCTTGGGTACGTATGTGCAGCGGCCCCGCGGTGGTCTCTAAAGTGAACCCGTGCTGGCCAATGGTAATGTCCGTGCCGTTGGCTTGTGCTGCAAAACCGGTTTCGCGCGGCTCGAAGAGCAACGGCAGGGCGTTCGGCGCGGCTGTGAGGGAGCCGATTGCGATCAGACCGTAAGCGAGAAATCCCAGCCGCATCTGAGAAGGATGACGCGTGAGGGGCCGCATTTGATGAGAAAAAGGGAGGCGAAAGCTGGGTTGTGCAGAATTGTGCAGGTTTTTGGTTTTTATAGGCGCTGGACGATGAGCGGGGCGCTGTGCTCTTTTCTCCTGCGCGATGAGCATCGGCCCAATAGATCGCCCATCCTGGAATACTTAGACGGCGAGTCTAGGAGCAGCCCGAATGTGTTACCTATGTCTCAGGAACAATCTAATACCTATGAGTCCGTTGTGTCCGTCCAGACAAATGGTACGGTGGCGGAGGAAGAGGGATTCGAACCCCCGAGCGAGTTTCCCCGCTAGCGGTTTTCAAGACCGTCGCCTTCAACCGCTCGGCCATTCCTCCGCTCTTATACTACCTGATATGCTTCGACCGGGGCAGCGACCGAAAGCCGTTTTCCTTTCATTACGGACTTGCTAACGAAAGGCTCAACGTCTTCGGGTGGGTTCAGCCCACGTCAGAACTAAATGAGCGGGATCGGTTTATTCACCGATCCCGCCTGCTACTTACTGATTACTGCCGTCGCTGGGCGGGGCGCCGGCGCCTGGTCCGTTGCCATTGCCTTGACGGCGCTGGCGCATGCGGTCCATCTGCTCCTGCTGCATGGCGTCGAATTGCGTCCGCTGGTCGGGAGTGAGAACGGCTTTGATCTTGGTGCCCGTCTCGTCGCGAAGGCTCATCATCTTCGTCATCCGGTCCCGCGGCGCCATGGTGTTGTCACTACGGATCGCCGTCATATGTTCCATCTGCTCGGCAACAATGGGCCGAATTTGTGTCACCTGATCGGGGGACAGATTGAGGCGTTTGGACATTTGCTGGACGATCCGGTCGGGGTCCATGGCCTGCCGTGGGCCACGGCCGCCAGCGCCGGGAGGCGGACCTTGCTGATCCTGAGAAGGCGGCGGTGCGTCCTGGGGAGCAGCCATTGCCATTCCAACGCTGAACACCGTGGAAAGCGCGAGGCCAAGCATTCGTTTATGCATAATTTTCTCTTTCGCTAGAAATCCTCGGGATCTCTACTCTTACAAACGCGTACCGGACGCGGGTTGTTACGGCAACAAGTGTTAAAGTTTGTTCGCCCGTCTGGGGTGCTAGGATGCGGACGTGCAAGCCGCCAATGTTCCGGACAATATCCTCGACCTGATCGGGAATACGCCGATGGTCGAACTGAAAGGTTTCGACACGGGTCCGTGCAGGCTGTTTCTCAAGCTGGAGAACGAGAACCCGGGCGGGTCCATCAAGGATCGGATTGCGGTGAGCATGATCCACGCCGCGGAACAAACGGGTCAGTTAAAGCCGGGGGGCACGATCGTGGAGGCCACGGCGGGCAACACGGGGCTGGGTCTGGCGCTGGTGGCGGTGGCTAAGGGTTACCGGCTGATTTTGGTGATCCCGGACAAGATGTCCACCGAAAAGATCGCTCATCTGCGGGCGTTCGGTTGCGATATCCGGCTGACGCGCTCGGACGTGAAGCCAGGCGATCCGGCCTATTACATGGACATGGCGGCGCGGATTACGGCGGAGAATCCGGGCTACTACCATGTGAACCAGTTCCAAAATCCAGCGAATCCGCTGGCGCACGAGACAACCACCGGGCCGGAGATTTGGGAGCAACTGGATCATGACATTGACACGGTGGTTTGCGGAGTGGGTTCCGGCGGCACCGTCACAGGACTGAGCCATTTCTTCTCCCGGGTGAGTCCCAAGACGGAGTTTGTGGTTGCCGACCCCCTGGGTTCTCCGCTGGCGGGTTGGATCAACAACGGACTGCCGGGGCCGAGCGGGTCGTACGCGGTGGAAGGCATTGGACAGAGCTGTGTGCCTGAGATTGCCGATATTTCGCGGGTGACCAAGGCCTACTCGATCCCGGATGCGGAGAGCTTTGGGACGGCGCGGAGTCTTCTGCGCGGCTTCGGGATCATGGGCGGCGGGTCGGCGGGCTGTCTGGCCGCGGCGGCTTTGCGCTACTGCCGGGAACAGACGACGCCGAAGCGGGTGGTTACCTTTATTTGCGACACGGGGAATAAGTATTTGTCAAAAATGTATAGCGACTACTGGATGATGGACCAGGGCTATACGGCACGTACGCCCACGGGCGACTTGCGCGATCTGCTCACCCGCCGCTACGAGGAAGGGGCGCTCATTACCGTTACGCCCGACGATCCGCTATTAACGGCCTTTCAGCGCATGCGCGTGGCCGATGTTTCCCAGGTTCCGGTGATTGACGACGGCAAACCGGTAGGCATTCTGGATGAATCGGACGTGCTATTTGCTGTACATGCCGATACGGCCCGCTTCGAACGGCCGGTGCGGTCGGCGATGACCAGCAAGCTAGAGACCGTCCCGGTTTCGGCAAGCTTGCAGGATGTGCTGGGCGTGTTGGATCGCGGGTTAGTGGCGTTGGTGATGGACGGCGACAAATTCTTGGGGCTCATCACGCGCTCCGATCTGCTGGCGCATCTGAGGCGCAGTTTGAAGTAAGGCATTCTAGTCTTTATGCCTCAAAAATTCGGGACCCGGGCCATCCACGCCGGTCAGTCGCCCGACCCCGCAACGGGCGCGATTATGACGCCGATTTTCGCGACTTCCACGTACGTGCAGGAGAGTCCGGGAGTTCATAAAGGATTCGAGTACTCGCGCAGCCAGAATCCCACGCGCTTTGCGTATGAGCGGTGCGTGGCGGACTTGGAAGGCGGATCGCGGGGCTTTGCTTTTGCATCCGGTCTGGCGGCCATGGCCACGGTTCTCGATCTGCTCGATTCCGGCGCACACGTGGTGGCCAACAACGATCTATACGGCGGGACATTTCGCCTTTTCGAACGGGTGCGGAAACGATCGGCCGGGCTTTCGTTCTCATTTCTGGACATGACCGACGTGGAGGCGGTGCGCGCGGCCATCCGCCCGGAGACCCGCATGCTGTGGGTAGAAACGCCTTCCAATCCGCTGTTGAATCTGGTGGACCTGGCAGGAGTGGCCGCGATCGCGCGGGAACATCAATTGATCTCTGTTTGCGACAACACTTTCGCCAGCCCATGGATTCAGAGGCCGATTGAGCATGGCTTCGATATTGTCATTCATTCGGCGACCAAGTATCTGAACGGTCATTCCGACATTGTGGGTGGAGTCGCGGTGGTGGGCGGGGATTCCGAGCTGGCTGAAAGGCTGGGCTTCTTGCAGAATTCAGTGGGCGCGATTAGTGCGCCTTTCGATGCGTTCCTGGTACTGCGCGGGCTGAAGACTTTACATCTGCGCATGCAACGGCATTGCGAAAACGCGGCGGATTTGGCGGCATGGCTGGAGAAGCATCCGCTGGTAGACCGCGTGGTGTATCCGGGGTTGCCCTCGCACCCGCAGCACGCGCTGGCGCAAAGGCAGATGAGCGCGTTTGGGGGCATGATCACGATGTTCTTGAAGGGCGACATCGAGACATCCCGCCGTTTTCTGGAGCGTTGCGAGATCTTCGCGTTAGCGGAAAGTTTAGGCGGGGTAGAGAGTTTGATCGAACATCCGGCCATCATGACGCATGCGTCGGTGCCTGCTCTTCAGCGCGCGGCGGCAGGTATTGGAGACACGCTGGTGCGGCTCTCGGTCGGGGTGGAAGACGTGGACGACCTGCGTAACGATCTGGCCCAAGCGCTAACGGGGGCTTCGTAACCGCGAGCGCATGCATATCCTTCTGCTAGTGGTGGCGGCGTTTTTTGCGGGGGTTCTCAACGCGGTGGCGGGCGGTGGCAGCTTTCTTACCTTCCCCGCCCTGGTGTTCGTGGGGATACCGGCGGTAATCGCCAACGCAACAAGCACGGTGGCCCTGTTGCCAGGATCGTTCGCGAGCGCTTTCTCGTATCGGCGCGGGGTAGCGAGCCTGGAGGGGATCAGCTTGCGCGCGATGGTGATGATCAGCCTGATCGGGGGTACGGCAGGGGCCGTGCTGCTGTTGAAGACGCCGGAGTCGATCTTTGTCGGAATCACTCCCTGGCTGCTGTTGTTTGCCACGGGGATGTTTGCGTTCGGCAAGCAGCTCGGTTTCACGATCAAGCGCTACATGCACTTCGGATTTGGCGCGTTGATCGTGTCACAAGCTGTAATTGCGATCTACGGCGGGTACTTCGGTGGCGGGATCGGAATCCTGATGCTCGCCGCGCTAGCGGTGTTCGGTATGACCGACATCAACGCCATGAACGGCATCAAGACGATTCTGGCGGGCTGCTTGAATAGCGTTGCCGCGGTGGTTTTCGTGATTGCGGGGAAAGTGTATTGGCGGGAAGCGTTGATTATGATGGGCGCAGCGATCGCGGGCGGGTATTTTGGCGCGCACTTCGCTCAGAAGATTCCGGGTAAATACATTCGCGCATTCGTGATTTGCACAGGAATAGCGATGACTATTTACTTTTTCGTGCACGCCTACGCGCGTTGAAGGTTCACTTCGAGCAGATGGCGGTAATGAAGCGGCCATCGATCGAAAAAAGCTGCTCTTCGACCTTCAGCTTGCCGTGCTTTTCCAGGAGCCAGAGGAACGCTTCGGGCTCATAGAGGTAATGGAAGTTCATGAAGATGCGCTCACCGCGCGCGAGCACGATATCGTCACCGCCGAGGCTGGCGCGTAAGTCGCGATCAGCCAGAAAGTGCTTGGTAATCATGATCAGCCCAGCGTGACGGGAATCGAGTTTCTGCTCGAAGCGAATGCGGCCATCCTCGGCGACCATGCCCAGGCTGCCCAAGGGGGCGAAGGCGAAATCGCGGGAGCGCGGGGATTCTAGAAGCTCAATAGCGGAGGGCGTGTGCAACTCTCCGTCGATGACGAGACGATCTCCGGGGCGCATGGCTTCGGAGACGTTGGTTAAGAGATCGATTGGATCGAAGCCACTCAGGGTGTGTCCGGCCATGAGGAAAATGCGCGGGGCTTCGGCAGCGTCGGCTGCGAGTAAAACGTGCATCCGGCTGGAGATATCGGCTTTGATGCCAATCGTTTCGATATCGTCATCTTCGGCACCGGCGCAGGCGGATTCCAGGAGAGTCTGGCTGGCATCGACCGGAAAATATTTCGCAGTTTTTCCAGTTGACTGGATGGCGCGAAGAAAAGGCCGGTCTTTGGTGCCGTCACCGGCGCCGAAACTCACCACGGGCACCTCGGCGCCGAAATGGGCGGTCAAGTCGCTGGCGCGTCCACTGACGGCGGTCCACGCGTTGATCAGCTCCTGATAGCCAGGCTCGGCGGCAAGGCTGCGCCAATACTTGACCGAGAGAGGGAGCCAATAAAAAAATTTCTCGGGCAGGTCTCGGGCTTCCAAAGCCTCCTGAAATTCGCTCGCGATTTCCGCTTCGGTCAGCAGGATTTCAATATTCATCTGGATGATTCCAGCTTATCGCGTCCAATCGGAACAATAAACGTTAGGAATATCACGTTGGAACGTCGCGCGCTTGTTTGCAGCGAGGAGATTTTACTGATGCGTGTGTCGAGTTTTGTTTTAATCGCAACGGTGTCATTGGCGCCGACGCTATTTGCAGGTGAGAACCCAGCAAAGCGCCTGAATGATGCGAGTGCGGTCATAAAAGAAATGATGGGGATGAGCGACAAAGGCGTCCCTCAGGATTTGATTGAGAAGGCGCAGTGCGTCGCCGTTGTGCCGGGCGTGAAAAAAGCCGGCTTCATTATTGGAGGCAAATACGGCAAGGGCTTCGTAGCATGCCGGAAGAGCGGTGGAGCGGCCGGTTGGTCAGCACCCGCAGCCATTGCGATTGAGGGTGGCAGCGTCGGATTCCAGATTGGCGCGTCCGAGCAGGATGTGATTTTGCTGGTAATGAACGCCGATGGAGAGAAGAAGTTGCTGCAAGATAAGTTCACGATCGGTGGCGATGCGACCGCTGCTGCAGGTCCGATTGGACGCGACTTGAGCGCGCAGACCGATGCGCAATTGCACGCGGAAATTCTTTCCTACTCGCGGTCACGCGGTCTGTTCGCCGGCCTTTCTCTGGAAGGTGCGACCCTTCGGCCAGATCATGAAGCCAACAAGATGCTCTATGGTTCCGATTTGGGTAACAAAGAGATCCTCGAGGGTGGTACTGCCGCGCCGGCTTCGGCTGCCCAGTTCGAGCGTTTGTTGAGCCGCAACTCGATGCACAAGCAGTAATGTACCTGGTTTAGTTACTCCGGGGATTTCGAGGCAGCCTTAACGGGCTGCCTCTTTTTTTTGTAGTTGCTTTGTCGCGATCGTGGTATCGGCTGAACCCTTCACCGCACGCCATAACTGCCGGTTCATTTCGCCATCGTCGTTCAGATCGGCGTCGTGAAGGTCTAAGTGCGCGGTATCGGCAGCGCCCTTGGCAGGGTTCCGGGAAGTCAAGGAGATGCGGGCTGGTTCTGTGGAATAGGGCGTTGTATCCGGCGTGGTTCGAAATAGCGAGGTCATGATGCGCGCACCGGCATCGAACTGGGTCATGGGGCGCATGCCGAGCAGCAATTCCATGGTGCGAAGAATCGAAGTGGTGTTGTACATGGTGCTGTCCACCGAGTGGCGCTTCACAAAAGGCGAAATCACAAAGGCGGGCGAGCGATGCGAATCGACGTGGTCGGGACCGTTCTGAGCATCGTCCTCGACGATGAAGACGGCGGTATCCGCCCAGAAGCGGCTTTTCGATAGCGCCTCGACCAACATGCCAACTGCCTGATCATTGTCCGCGGCGGCGCTCAGGGGGGCGATCTTACCGGCAGCTAAGCCGGACGTGTGATCGTTGCCAAGGCGGACAAAGCTCAGAGCGGGATACTTGCCCGTCTGTTCATAGGAATGTAACTCCCGGATGAATTCCTGCGCGCGCTCGACATCGGGGTAGTCGAGATCGAAACTTCGGTAGCGCATGTCGGTAACTGGGGCAAGTTGCTTATCGAGAACTTTCTGGACTTGGATACCATCGGGCGCGGCTGCGTCCTTTCTGTTTTCGACAAAGTAGCCGTAGTTGCGCATGGACACTCCCGCCAGGGCGGCGTTGTTCCAGAGATATCCGGCGGGGGGTAGCGCGGCGGGCTCACCACCTTCGAAATCGTAATGCTCGCGACGCTGGCCGTAGTTAGCCGGCCAGAGTTTCTGGACGTAGTCGGAGGCGATAGCGGCGGTGCTCCAGTTGTGACCGTCGGCACTTACATCGGCGTTGACGTAGAAGTTATCGAGGAGCACGAATTCACGGGCCAACTTATGCAGATTGGGTGTAACATTCTCTCCGAATAAGACCAGTGACGGGTCGCCGTTACCCTCGTGCATGTCACCCAGTACCTGGTCGTACGTCCGATTTTCCTTCACTATAAAGATGACGTGCCGGATGCCGGCGGGAAGTGCAGGTTTGGCATCCAGCTTGGCGTCTTTATAGGCTGCGTTTGCGGCAACCGTATCGGAGTACTTGAGAAGCTGACGGCTGTCCGGCGGCGGAATGAAACTTACAGAACCTTTCTGTATATAGCCGACATATTGATATTCGGCGGGATCGTTAGCCATGTGCGAACGCTCGACAGCCTTAGCCGGGTTGGGTCCTTTCGGATTGGGATACGATTGGCCGCCGCGACCATTCAGCACAACCAGGCTGCCATCGGGAAGCGCACGCGCGGCAGTGGGATACCAGCCTACCGGGAGGAAACCGGACACGAACATCTGCTCCTGTGTCAAATCGATCTGTGCGACGGTGTTTCCGTCGGAGCAGACGACATAGAGCAGTTTGGAATCGGCACTCAAGGCTAGAGCGCTCGGAGTCATGCCGAGCGGCTGCCGAGCGGTAAGGGCGACGCTGACGGTGGCGCCCCGGGTGATCTCTCCGCTGGCCGAAACATTGAGCGAGTAGACGGAGTTGGTGTTGGCGGCGGAGATATAGATCGTGTTGCCCGTTTCAGCGCGACGCCAGACCATGTCGGTGGGGTGGGCTCCCAGGCGTTCGACATCGAGCGGTGCGCCATCGGAAGTCTGATACTGAGTTACCGTTCCATCCGCCCAACTGGAGACGAAGAAAGACTTTCCGTCGGGGTGGAACAGAATGCGATAAGGGCGGCGACAAGTCTTAATGCGATCAACAACCACGCCCGAGAGCGGGTTTATTGTGAGTACAGAATCGCGGTAGAGATCAGCGGCATAAAGGAGACGGCCGTCCGGGCTGAATGCGAGGTCGCCGGTGAAATCGTGATAAGTACGTTTGGCGGCATCGACCAGATAGAAAGTGCGCGCGGGAGTGAGCTTTCCATCGGCGTACGCGAACTCGAAGATAGCGGCTTGCGAACCGCCGCCAACATAGAGCCGATCGCCCGCGGGGTTGAAAGTAAGACCGAGCCAGGCGTCTTTCACCGGAGTACGGCTAACCTCTTTTCGAGTGGTGACATCAAGGACACTGAGGGAGGGCGGTGCTACCCCAGCGCTCATCACGACTAAGTAGTGGGCATCCTTAGACAGAGCACTCGCCATGGGAAAGGTTCCCACACCCACCTGCGTTCCGGCCGGCGTTAACGTGGACCCGCTATTGAGCAAGAAGCCGCCCGAGGGTAAAGGACCGACTTGCTCACGAGGGGCAGGTTGCGAAAGCAGAACCCCGGCTACCAGACACACAACGGCAAGTGCTGCGAAAGTCTTCATTATTGATTTCCTTACGTACTTTGTTGATTATTCCCGGTAGCGCTGCGCAATGGGAAAACGCCGTCCAATACCGAAAGCTTTGGTGGTGACTCGCAGCCCCGGCGCGGCCTGCTGGCGTTTGTACTCGTTGAAGTCGACCTTGCGCGCGATGTCAGTCACGATCTCAAGCGGCAGATTCAGATTGGACGCAATTTCTTCGGGCGATTGCATTTCCTCGACATAACAGCGGAGGATGGCATCGAGAGTGTCGTATTCCGGCAGAGAATCGGAATCCTTCTGATCCGCCCGCAATTCAGCGGAAGGAGGTTTGGTAAACACCGACTCGGGGATCGCGCCAGGTACGCGCCGATTGGCAACCCGGCATAATTGATAGACGAGCGTCTTCGGCACGTCGCTAATTACAGCCAAGCCTCCGCACATGTCGCCGTAGAGCGTGCAGTAACCTACGGCTAACTCGCTCTTATTGCCGGTAGTTAGAACGAGCGCTCCAAACTTATTCGACAGCGCCATCAAGGTAACACCACGGAGGCGGGCTTGGAGGTTTTCTTCGGTAACATCCGGCGGCGAGTGTTGGAAGACGGGTTGAAGCGAATTGAGAAATTGGTCGTAGGCCGGCGAGATAGGAATCAGCTCGAAGCGGATCTGCAGGTTATGCGCCAGCGCGTGGGCATCGTCGACGCTGTGGGCCGATGAATACGGACCGGGCATGCCCACGCCGATTACGTTTTCGCGTCCAACTGCTTCCACGGCGATTACCGCAGTTAGGGAAGAATCGATACCGCCGCTTAGACCGACCAGAACCTTCGTGAACCCGCACTTACGCAGGTAGTCACGGGTACCTAATACTAATGCCTGGTAGGCAGCATCACATTCATCGGAGTAATCCGCGTGCTGATCACCGATATCGGTGCCGATATCAGCAAAGATCAGATCTTCGCAGAATGACCGGGCGGTGGCAATCAGTTTTCCATGAGCGTTCATGACGAAACTGGAGCCATCGAAGACTAACTGATCGTTGCCGCCCACCTGATTGGCCATGACGATAGGAAAGCCATAGTGGCGCGCGGCAGTGGCGAACATATCCGTCCGCAGCGAACGCTTTCCCATTGAGTAGGGCGATGCGTTGACGCTGAGCAACAGATTAGCGCCCATCTGCGCCATTTCTTCGACAGGATCTTCGGCATACAGCCGGCGAGCCCAGAACTGCTTATCGTTCCAAGCGTCCTCGCAGATCGCCAGCGCGATTTTCTGACCGTGAAACTCGAAGACTTCGCGCCGGTCCCCGGGCACAAAGTAGCGCAGTTCATCGAAGACGTCGTAATTGGGCAGCAGGCTCTTGGTCTGGTGAAAGAGGATCGTGCCGGAGCGGAGTAGGGCGGCGCGGTTGGCGGCCTGCTTTCCAGTGTTGCTATCCGACTCGCCGACATATCCGGCGACAACGCCCAAAGAGAGATGAGCCGTCCTCGCGGCAAGAGAGACGAGGGCAGCTTCCGAGCGGCGAATGAAGCTGGGCTTTTCGACCAGATCGCGAGGCGGGTAGCCGGTGATGGAGAGTTCGGGGAAAACGATCAGCGAAGCGCTAGCGGCATCTGCCTGCTCCGCGAACTCCACCATGCGGTCGACATTACCTGCGAGATCGCCAATGGTCGGATTGGTTTGGCCGATCGCAATCTTCATCCCCCTTCAGTTTAGCCGCGAGCTAGACCGCGTCGGCGGCCGGGTGTTTCCAAGGGGCGCGATAGGGCCGCTGAAGGAGCTTATTGGCTTCCGCGTCATTGGCGATTTCGCCGTTCGAAGCATCCCAGGTGAGCGTGCGGCCCAATTTCATGGACAGGTTAGCTAGGATGCAACTGGCGGTAGACATGTAGCCTTGCTCGATATCAGCGATCGGCTTGGACCGCGCATCGACCGCCGCCAGGAAGTCCTGCATGTGGTGACGGATGGCAGGGGCGCATTGCTTCTCGAGATCTTTTTCGGTCTTATCTTCCGGATATTGCTCGAGCTCATAGGTGACGTCTTTGTGGATGGGGTTGCCGCCCTGAGAAGGAATGAAGTCGTAGGAGTAAACGCTTGCTTTGAGAGTTCCCTTGTCGCCGTAGAAAGTAGCGCCCCAGTCATACTTCGGATCGGGCGATTGTCCCCAGCTGCGATGCTGCCATACCACTTTGACGTTCCCGAAGTCGAATGTCGCTTCCTGGGTGTCGCTGATATTGGCTTTGCTAGCGGTATCGACCAGAATGCCGCCGGAAGACGACACGCTCTTGGGCCAGCCGAGATCCATCATCCAGCGGGTCATATCGAGCATGTGAACGCACATATCTCCGACAATGCCGTTGCCATACTCCATGAAGGCGCGCCAGCCCCGGGGATGGTCCCACTGGTTGTAGGGGCGCATGGGGGCGGGACCGGTCCACATCTCATAATCCAGGTTAGCCGGCGGGGCGGTGTCGGGCGGATTGCCGGAAGCGCGCATGTGGTAGTAGCAGTAGATCTCGACAAGCGCGATTTTGCCGAGCTTGCCCTCACGGATGATCCGGTCGCGCGCTTCAACAAGATGTGGCGTGCTGCGGCGTTGGGTACCGATCTGGACGACGCGTTGGTATTTGCGGGCGGCGGCAAGCATGGCTTGCCCTTCCCTGATATCGACGCTAATAGGCTTTTGGCAATAGATGTCGACATTCGACTTACAGGCTTCGATCATCGGAAGCGCGTGCCAGTGATCGGGCGTTGCGATGAGGACGATGTCGAGATCGCGCTCGCGCAGCATATCGCGATAGTCGTGGAACGTGCGCGGCTTCTTGCGCGAAGCCTGGCGAGTCGCGACCATGTCGGCGCAGTTGGCGAGCATCTGGCTGTCTACGTCGCAGAGAGAGACCACTTCGACTGGCTCGACCTGGATCAAGCGGAAGAGGTCGGACTTGCCGTACCAGCCCGTGCCGATGAGCCCGACGCGGCGCTTCTTGCCCGCGCCGTAAGCGGAATAAGGAACTGCGGCGGCCAACGCGAGCGCGGAGGCACTATTCTGAAGGAACTGGCGGCGTTGCATAGTGGTAGTGAAATTATATTCCGTGGGCACCGCACGAGGGCAAGAAATGGAAATCCGGCACGATGAAAACAAGCAGCGCTTCGAAATCGATTTGGGGGGCAAGCACGCCCTGCTGGAGTACCGGCGCATCGGCAATTCAGTGGCGTTCACGCATACTGAAGTGCCACCGGAGTTCGAAGGCCAGGGGATCGCGGGAAAGCTCGTGCATGAAGGTTTGACGTGGGCGAAGGCCGAAGGCGCGATGGTGGTTCCGCAATGTTCTTATGTGGTGAGTTATATTCGCCGGCATCCGGAATGGACCAAGTCCGTGGACGCGGCATGGATGGATAAAGTACAGCGGTAGGTTACGGCTGCGCGCTTTTCTCGCGAGCGTCCTCTTTGCCGCGTCCGGTCTCGAGGATTTCGACAGTGACAACCTTTCTGCCAAACTGTTTCGCCTCGGCGGCGCTGGGAAGGTATAGATCGATGTGCGAACCCTTAATCTTCGACCCCTTATCCGCAACCAGATAGATTCCGCTGTAAGCTCCGGCGTTGGATACGCGAACACGCGTTCCGAGGGGAAGGACCCGTGGATCAGCGGCGACGATACCTTCTTGCGCCTGAGTTCCGGCGGCGGTGGGTTTCGAGTCCGACGCGAAGGCGGTGGCATGCATGCGTAGCACTCGCGCGCGGTGGTGCGCCGCTCCCCATGTTGCGGGAGTGAGCAGACAAAGAGCCAGCGCCGTGATTAAGGCAGCTGGCCCAGTGATGCCTTTCCATGAAGCCCATGAGTCGCGAAATATGCTGGAGCTGGCCATGTTCTTCATAGTGCCACTTTCCAGCCGCGGACCGGGGCACCGTTCCCGAGAGCGCCTACGTTCCGATTGCTGGCGGACGGCGCTGCAGGTCTTCGATGAGCAATGTCGCTCCCACTTCGTCCATTCCTCGACCGAGACGAATCGTTCGCGCCCCGTAGTCAAAGGCTATCCTGGTCACATCGAGAATCGCAGTTCCCCTCCGGCTTCCCCAAACTGATCGTGTATTTGTGAGTCAACCTTAACAGGCGGACTTGAGACAGATCGAAAACTCTGGTTCTGAAAGCAAATCCTAGAATCCGAAGAGCGATCGATAGGGATCTGATCGAAGGATCGATGGTAAGTGATTCCTCTCCCGCCAACATCCAGGCGACGTTCGATTTCGCTGATGCAACTGCAAGAGTCCATCCGCAAAGCCAAAAGAGCGGGAATGGCTGCGATCCAGAAGAGTGGCCTAGCTGATTAATTACAGAAACTTCTCCGAAGGCCCAAGCGCTAGTCCAAAAAGCCAAAAATGCGAGTCGTGCAAGATGAGAGATGCAGGGATGTTAACGCGCAAGCGGTTTCCCGGGACATCAACTCGATACCGGGGGAGAGGGGGCTTAAGCGGCTGCACTATAGCGCCTTCACGACAATTTGTTGTGCTTCCTCGATAATGGCCTGAAGATGTTCCTGGCTTTTCAGGCTCTCCGCATACAGTTTATAAATATTCTCGGTGCCGGAAGGGCGCGCAGCAAACCAGCCGTTCGTGGAAACCACTTTCAAGCCGCCGACAGGGGCATCGTTGCCGGGAGCCCGGGTGAGTTTCGCGGTAATGGCATCGCCTGCCAAGACGGTGGCCGACACAGCGTCCGGTGACAGTTTGAGCAGCTGAGTCTTCTGCTCCGGCGTAGCAGGCGCGTCGATGCGGGTGTAAAAAGAAACGCCAAATTGTTCGGTCAATTCTTTGTAATGTACGCCGGGGTCTTTTCGAGTGCGCGCGGTGATCTCGGCCGCGAGCAGCCCGAGGATGGGACCGTCTTTATCGGTGGACCAGACCTGGCCGTTCATGCGGAGGAAGCTGGCGCCTGCGCTTTCCTCGCCACCAAAACAGCAGCTGCCATCGAAGAGCCGGGGAGCAAACCATTTGAAGCCGACCGGCACCTCCCAGAGTGTGCGCTCGGAGTCGGCGACTACCCGGTCGATGAGCGTGCTGGATACCAGAGTCTTGCCGACCACCGCGGTTACTGGCCAGGCGGGCCGATTGCCCAGCAGATAGCGGATGGCGACAGCCAGATAGTGATTGGGATTGAGGAGCCCGGCCGAGGGTGTCACGATCCCGTGGCGATCGGAATCCGGATCGTTACCCCAGGCAATATCGAAATCGTTCTTCAGTTTGACCAAGCTCGCCATGGCGTAAGGACTTGAACAATCCATGCGAATTTTGCCGTCGTGATCGACGGTCATGAAAGAAAACGTAGGATCGACTTTCTTGTTCACGACCGTAATGTTGAGGCCGTAGCGCTGTGCGAGCGGTTCCCAATAATGCACGGCGGCGCCGCCCAGTGGATCGATGCCGATGCGCAAGCCGGAGGAACGAATCGCATTCATGTCGATAACTTTCGCCAAGTCCTCGATGTAGGGCGTGGCGAAATCAACCTGTTGAATGAAGCTCGAACGAAGCGCGGTTTCAAACGGCATGCGCTTGATCTCGCCGTTACCGCGAAGGATGTCATTGGCGCGATTCTGAATCCAGTTGGTCACGCCGGTATCGGCGGGGCCGCCATCGGGGGGGTTGTATTTGAAGCCCCCATCGGCAGGGGGGTTGTGCGATGGCGTGATAATAATGCCATCGGCTAACCCGGCGGTCCGCTCGCGATTGAAGCCCAAGATGGCGCAGGAAATTACCGGGGTGGGAGTAAACCCATCCTCGGCTTGAATCTGCGTGTGGGCGCCGTTGGCCGCAAGGACCTCGACTGCAGTGCGCTGAGCGGGAGCGGAAAGCGCGTGCGTATCCTTGCCCATCATGACCGGGCCGGAGTAGCCGTTTTGCTGGCGGTAATCGCAAATGGCTTGCGTGATGGCGAGAATATGCGATTCGGTGAACGTGCCATCCGAAGACGTGCCGCGGTGCCCGCTGGTGCCGAAGCTGACAAGTTGCAGAGCGTTTTCGGGATCGGGCTTCTGCGCGTAGTAGGCGGCTTCGAGTTGGTGCGGATCGATCAGAAGTTGTTGCGGGGCAAGCTTTCCGGCAAGCGGGGATAGGTCAGGCATGGCGTGTGGGTCCGGCGTGAATCACAATAACATTAGTGGAGTGCGCACCGAAATGAAAGCTGCGTGCTCTATGATTCGGATCACTGCTTTCGCTCCATTCACGCTATCGAAGCTTTCACCGATAGATGGAGTGTCCTATGTTTTAATCTGCGGTTTAGGGCATAGCATGGTTGTGTCTGTTCGCGTTCTTCTACCACCGTTCCCCTCAGTGCGACGCCCCGAAGCTAGCATGCATCCCGTTCAAGCTCCGTGGAAACATGACAATCAGTAGCTTATCGTGATTCTTCGGCCGTGCACCCATGCGCTTGGCTTCCCACGATTCTTGCGCATTGAATCGCCGCGCATCTCGTTCCTGTATTCGTTGGGAGCAAGCCGAGGGTCCTATCTGACGCAATCGAGATACAAGCTCAACATCTTTAAGCAGTGCTTTCAAGAAAGCTTAAGCCAGCGGCTTCATCAATCTTTCTCGCATAAAATCAAGCACTGCGCCGGGTGCGGTGATGCCGTCCATCGGCACACGCAGGAGACCGGCGGGGGTGAATTGCGCACCGGGGGTGGAACTGACCAGGGCCATCAACTTCACCGCGTCGACGCGGGTCTCTTTGTGGAACTTGATATTCAGCACGCCGTGGCGGCGGTCGATTGCTTCGATGCCGATCTGCTCGGCAGCCGTCTTTAATCCCGAGTACTCTAGCAAACTCTTGACGTCATCGGGCACGGGCCCGTAGCGATCGGCAAGCTGCTGCGCGACCTTATCGCGTTCCGCGGCCGTGGGCGCGTTGGCAATCTGGCGATAGGCGCGCAGGCGCTGGTTTTCATCGCTGATGTAGTTCACGGGAATACGTATGTCGAGACCCAGGTTGAGCGCGGAGTGAATCTCCGGGAGCACTTCTTCGCCCTTCAACTCACGGACCGTATCCTCCAACATGCGGACATACATATCGAAGCCGATGGAGTTGATATGCCCATGCTGCTCACCGCCAAGCAGGTTCCCAGCGCCGCGCAATTCCAAATCCAAGGCGGCTATTTTGAAGCCTGCGCCAAGGTCGCTAAATTCCTTCAGCGCAGCCAAACGCTTACGCGCGATTTCGGTTAGTTCCGTATCCGCCGGAACCAGCAGATAGGCATAAGCTCTACGATTGGAGCGGCCCACGCGACCTCGCAATTGATAGAGCTCGCTGAGGCCGTAGCGCTGCGCATCTTCAATGACGATGGTGTTAGCGAGCGGAATATCGAGGCCGTTCTCGACGATGGTGGTTGAGACGAAGATGTCGTAGTCGTGGCGCATGAAGCCGAACATGGCCTTCTCCAGTTCTGCTTCACCAAGTTGCCCGTGACCGACACCGATCTTGGCGTTGGGTGCAAGCTCCTGAATCATGGCCGCCCGCGCCCAAATGGATTCCACGCGATTGTGGACGAAGTAAACCTGCCCGCCGCGGCCAAGTTCCAGCTCGATCGCCGACTGAATCAGGCCGGGATCGAACGGCGCCACGACGGTCTGGATGGCAAGCCGGTCTTTGGGTGGCGTCTCGATCACCGACATATCCCGCAGGCCTAACAACGACATGTGAAGCGTGCGCGGGATCGGCGTGGCGCTCATGGCAAGCACGTCCACGCTTTGCTTCAGCTGCTTCAAGCGCTCCTTGTGTTTGACACCAAAGCGCTGTTCCTCGTCAACGATCACTATTCCCAAATCTTTGAACTTCACATCCTGCGAGAGCAAACGATGAGTGCCCACGGCGACGTCCACTTTGCCCTCTTCCAAATCGGCGAGAGACGCTTTCAGCTCCTTGGGGGAGCGGAAGCGATTGAACATATCGATGCGGACCGGAAAGGACTGGAAGCGCTTCTTAAACGTCTCAAAATGCTGAAAGCTCAACACAGTGGTAGGGGCGAGCACCGCCACTTGTTTCCCATCGCCAAGAGCTTTGAACGCGGCCCGCATCACCACCTCGGTCTTGCCGAAGCCGACGTCGCCGCACAGCAGACGATCCATGGGCTGTTCCGATTCCATATCGCGTTTGATATCCGCGATGGCCGATTTCTGATCACGTGTCTCGGTGTATTCGAAGGCGTCTTCGAACTCGCGCTGCCAGTTTGAATCGGCCGAATACGCGAATCCGCCGGCCATTCTGCGCTGAGCGTATAGCTTAAGAAGTTCCTCGGCCATATCGCGCATTTTGGCTTTGACGCGAGTCTTGGTGCGATCCCAAGTGGCGCCGCCCATGCGGTCGAGTTGGGGCTTGGCGTCGCCCGCCGCACGGAAGCGCTGGATTAGATCCATGCGCGTGAGAGGAACGTAGAGTTTGCTGCCGCCCGCGTACTCGAGCAACATGTAATCGCCCTGGGCATCACCTTGCGAAATTTCGCGGAGCCCCAGGAACTGCGCCACACCGTGATCGGCATGGACCACGAAGTCGCCCGGCTTCAGGTCGAAGTTGTCACTGGAAAACGTGCTGAGCAGTTGTGACCCGCTGGGCTTGGCGACTAGCGCGGAGGCATCGAACAAGTCTTCAGACCCGAAGATCGAGAGCTGCGACTCCGGAAGCACGGCGCCACGCGCGATGCGGCCCTGGATCAGGAAGATGCTCGCGAAGTTGCCGGCCATATAGGCGCGCTGAGCCAGGTACTCCGGTGCGGTTGTCGATTGCTCTAATCCGAGTTGATAGGGGACGCTGTATTCGTGAAAGATATCGGCGACGCGTTCTACTTCGCCGGCAGTTGCGCCGAAGAAAGCGACGCGCTGACCGGCTTCGACCAGATTGCGAGCTTCCGCAATAACCCCGGCCATGTTGCCGTGAAATGCCGTGGGTAAGCGAGTGGAGATGTGCAGCGCGTCCGCGCCTCCGGTTACGTCCAGTTCCCGGAGATCCAATTCGGTGAAGCGGCGCGAGAGGGCGCGGATATCTTCGTAAGTACGGAAGACAAGATCGGGCGGACACCAGGACGGGCGCTCGGGATCGCTCAACCTTTTCCAGAAGCGGTCGGCGGCCGAGCGCGTGAGTTCCGGCTCATCCCAAATGACGATGGGACGGTCCGAGAGCGAGAACAGATCGCTGGAGCGTTCGCGAACCAGTGGGACCAGCAACTCCCAGCCGGCGAACGGCGAGCCATCGAGGGGAAGCTCGCGCGAGGGCATGCCAACATCGCGCAGTTTTTCCGCCAGATCGGCGAGCAGTGCCCGCGACTGCTGGTATTCCGTCAAGGGCAGCAGGGTGCACTCGCTGACCTTTAAGACCGATCGCTGCGATTCCACCTCGAAGCGGCGAATGGATTCGATCTCATCGCCGAACATCTCGATACGGACGGGCTTCGCCCCGGGCGAGAATACGTCGATGATGCCGCCGCGTACGGAATACTCGCCCACCAGTTCCACCGGTTCGCGTTTTTCGTATCCGATGCTTTCCAAATGCCCCAACAGGGCGGACTGCTCGATCTCCTCTCCAGGCCGGATTGTGAGAGCAAGCTGGCGATAGAACGAAGCGGGCTCCACGCGAAGCAGGGCGGAAGCAATCGGCGTAATAGTGATGGGCACGCGCCGGGTCGCCAGTTTCCAAAGTCCCGAAGCGCGACTCTCCAGAATTTCGGCGTGGGGTGACATGCCCTGTCCCGGAACCACGTCCAAGGCGGGTAGAAGCATGGGCGTGCCGCGATCTTCTGACGGCATGAGGATGTGGAAGAAGGTGCTGATGGATTCGCAAAGCGCTTCGGCCTGCCGGGATCCGTCAGTGACCACCAGCAGCGGTCGCTCCGTGAGCTGATGGAGCAATACGACGTACAGCGCTTTGGCCGTTGCGGTTAGCCCGGATAAGCTGACGCGCTCATCGGACTTCGTGTTAAGACGCCGCACCAACTCCTGGAAAGTCGCATGGCGGCTCAGGTTGCTGAACAACTCGCGAATGGATGGATGAAACAACGTTAAAGCGCCAGGATGGTTTCGACGATGCCCGTAGTGGAGTAGCCCGGTTCCAGCGCCAACGCCTGAACCACGCCACCCGAAGCTTCTACTTCTTCACGGCCGGCGATGAAATGCGCCCAATCGGCGCCTTTGATTAGCACGTCGGGAAGCAGTTCGGCGATGAGTTCGCGAGGAGTATCTTCATCGAACAGCGTCACAGCGTCTACGGCTCCGAGCGCAAGCGCGACCGTTACTCGATCGGATTCCGGCAGCAGCGGCCGTTGCGGGCCTTTGTAACGCCTGACGCTGGCATCGGTGTTGAGCGCGAGCACGAGCACATCACCTAAACTTCGAGCTTGTTCTAATAGGCGGACGTGACCAGGGTGCAGAAGGTCATAACAACCGTTGGTGAATACGACTTTGAGGCCGCGCCTTTTCCAGGAAGCGCGCGCAGTAATCAACTCCGCCCGGCTGTACTCTTTTGCCATTGACTGTTCGTGTTCCGTCCTGACTTGTAGAGGTCGCGGCACTCCCTGGAGCAGAAGTAACTTGTCTTGCCATCGATGATGGTGCTGTGCGGAGTATTCATGGCGACGAAGGTTCCGCAAACGGGATCTTTCCGCAGCTCGCCCGCTTCTCGCATTTCCGGCGCGTCCGGGTTAGCCGCAGCTTGCGCTCCGCGATAAGCGGGATTCGGGACGGAACCACTATTAGCCACTGCGCGCCCGACCGCCGAAACGATTGCGCGGATCAGCCCAAAGACAAAAAGCGCGGACAGCAACTCGAACACATAACGAAACATCGGGGCTCCTTGAGCAACCAGCCGGGATCCGACCGGAAACCCATTCTGCGGCAACTACTTTTTCTTCGTGGATTTCTTCGCGTCCGGATTTACATACTCGGTCGTGACAGCGCCCTGCATGGAAGCTAGCATCGCTTTAGCCGCGTCCGCATCTTTGCCATCCGGCTTCAACTGCAGATATTTCTGGAACGCTTCCACTGTGCCCTCGGGCGGAATTACCTTCCCTTCTTTATCCGTTTTGGCCTTGCCGACGAGACAGATTCCGTATTGGTATTGCGCATCGGCATAATTGGGATCGGAATCGATGGCCTTCTTGAACGTGCCGCAAGCCGATTCCGCCTGACCGCTGTTCATGAGAAGTGCGCCAAGGTTGAAGTAATACTTGCCTGCATTGGGCGGGTCGAGCTGAGCAGCTTTTTCGATGTTCGTCTGCGCGTCGGGAATATTCTTGGAACGGCCAAGCGCCAAAGCGTAATTGTTGTAGTAGGCCGACTCATCGGGCTTCAAAGCGATGGCTTTTTTCCAGGCGTCGAACTCTTTTTCGCGCATCGCGGTGGCTTCGGCCGGCTTCGCTATCGCAGCGCCTTCATAGGCGTTCGCCATTTGCGAGAAGATCACCGGCTGGGTGGCATCCATCTCGGCCGCTTTATTGAAATTGGTGATGGCGTCGTCGTAGTTCTTGGCGTCGAGCGCCGCTTTGCCAGCGCCATAGGCATCGTTCAGCGCCTTGTTCTTGGCAATGCGCCCTTCATTTTCCTTGTTCGTCTTATCGAAGGCCGCCTTCTGCTCGGCCGTCATGCCGCGTTCCTGTTCCTTGGTCAGGGTGCCAGTTGCGACGGCCTGTTGCAGCTGTTTGGTCTGGGCCACCGATTTCTTTAGATCGAAGTTCTCGATGATCGGATCGCCCGGGTGCGTTTTGACGCCGTTCAGCTTATCCTTCACCGCGCCATCGATCTGGAGGCTGACGTTGTAGGTGCCGATGGGAAGGCCGTAATGGCCGAAGTGACCTTTCTTATCGGTCTTGACTTCATAGTGACCTTTGATATCGGTCCGGTCAAAAATAATGGAAGCGCCTTTTACAGGCTGCCCATCTTCGCCGGACACCTGACCTTCCACGGATGTAACCTGCGCCAGAACTGCACCCGCAAACAGCGAAAGGACGACGGCGGACAGGGCCAAATTCTTCAAACGAAAGAGCATATACGCACCTCTGAGGGTATTCGATCCTCAAGCATACTACAGGGACGTGGCGCGCCTTCAGAGAGTTACGGAGCGGTCGTTTCCGCAGAAGCATTCGGGGGTGACGGCTAACTAAAGTAGGCTTCCTTCGCCGGGGCGAGATATTTCTGGTCAACTTCGATCCAACCATCGGAGCCGAGATCCAAAAGTCTCGACCAGCCTTGGTTATTCGAAACGATATTTCAAATCGTTACTCCCCGATTACCATCGTTGCCGCGATAACCTCCAAGTTCGAGATTCCCACGTTTCCAACTGACGTCATTCTCGAATCGGATGAAACCGGGCTTCCCGTGCAGTCGGCAGTCGCCCTAAACCAGATCCGGTCGATTGACAAGCTGCGACTGATCAAACGTAATTGGCCAAGTGAATCCGGAAACCATGCGGCAGGTTGACCAAGCAATTCAGATTAGCTTGGGGATTATAAACATATAAGGCAACGCACAAGCGGTGAACCCGGACTGATTAACGATCAGTTCCCGGTTAGCGTGTATCCCTCTTTCGCCACGCCGATGGGCAGAGCCTGTGCTAACACGCCGTGCCGCTTCAGGATTGCCTCCACGCCAGCAAGAGCGCCGCTGTTGCCGCGCTCGTGAAAAATCAACACCGAGGGCCCCGCTCCGCTCAATACGCAGCCGTATAGGCCGGAGTGTCGCCATGCCAGCAGTTCTTCCAAGCCCGGGACCAGCGGCGCGCGAAAGGGTTGGTGCAGACGGTCGCACAGCGCCGTGCGTAGGGTGTCCGATCTGCCGGTTGCAAGCGCCGCCACCAGAAGACCGGCGCGCTGCAGGTTAAACACGACATCATGCCGCGGATAAGTCTGCGGCAGCACCGCGCGCGATTCGGACGTAGGAAGAACAAAGTCGGGAATCAAGATGGCGAGGTCGCATTGCGCCGGTAATTCCAGGCGAATGGCGCAGGCACAACCGGAATCGTCAATGGCGCTCACCGCAACACCGCCCAACACACAGGCAGCGACGTTATCGGGGTGCCCTTCCATTTGCGCTGCTTGATCCAGAATCTGCTCGCGCGTCCAGGCGAGGCCCAGAATGCGATCAGCGATCACCACCCCGGCAGTCAGCGCCGCCGCACTGGAACCCAGCCCTTTTCCAAGGGGAATCGCGTTTCTTATTTCCAGCTCGATGGGGGGAAGCGGCCTGCCTACATGCGCGGCAACTTCGAGAGCAGTCTTCCAGATGAGATTGTCTGGCCCGACCGGTATGAAGCTTGCATCGCACCCTGACGCTTGAATAATAAGCCGCTCCGCCAGGCGAAACCGGCACTCCAGGTAAAGGTCAAGCGCCAAGCCCAGCGCGTCGAAGCCCGGCCCCAGATTGGCGCTGGAAGCCGGAACCCGCAAAACTGCCGAGGACATGGCTCTCCGGTTTATCGGAACTCGAGCAACTCTTTTTCTTTCACCCGCGCGGCGGAGTCGAGCTTGGCCATCTGCGAGTCCGTCATCTTCTGCGTTTCATCGAGCGCGCGCCGCTCTTCGTCTTCGGCAATCTTCTTATCTTTGGTCAATTTCTTGACCTGCTCGTTGGCGTCCCGCCGGATATTGCGCACCGCGACGCGATGTTCCTCGGCAATACCATTCAAACGCTTCACTATCTCTTTGCGGCGCTCTTCATTCAGAGGCGGCACGGGAAGACGGATGATCTTGCCGTCGTTGGCCGGGTTGATGCCCAGGTCGGAATTGCGAATGGCTTTCTCAATCGCGTTGATCTGGGAAACGTCCCAGGGCTGCACAGTGATCATGCCCGGCTCGGGAACATGCAAGTTGGCGAGTTGATTCAGCGGAGTTGGGGTTCCGTAGTACTCCACCTGGATGCCGTCGAGGATGTTAATCGACGCGCGGCCGGTGCGAAGCGTGCCCAGTTCATGCTGGAAATCGGCAACGGCCTTTTCCATGCGGGTTTTGGCTTGAGTCTCGATTTCTTTAACAGAGTTCATGGCAAGAGTGCAAGAAACTAACGGATTACGGTGCCGATGGTTTCGCCCATCGACATTCGCATTATATTGCCCGGCACATTCAAATTGAAAACGATAATGGGAAGTTTATTGTCGCGGCACATGGCAATCGAGGTGGCGTCCATCACGCCAAGTGAGCGGGCGAGGACTTCGGTATAGCTGACTTCCGGGTACATGACCGCGTCCGCGAACTTCATCGGGTCTTTGTCGTAAACGCCATCCACCTTGGTTGCCTTAGCGACTACTTGCGCCTTGATTTCGAGCGCGCGCAGAACGGCTGCGGTGTCGGTGGAAAAATAAGGGTTGCTTGTCCCGGCAGCAAAGATGACCACGCGCCCTTTTTCCAGATGCCGGATGGCGCGCCGCCGGATGTAGGGTTCAGCGACCTGGTGCATTTCGATAGCGGTCATGACGCGTGTATGCACGCCAATCAGTTCCAGCGCATCTTGCAAAGCGAGCGAGTTGATC
Source organism: Bryobacterales bacterium (assembly GCA_963752695.1). Lineage (GTDB taxonomy): Bacteria > Acidobacteriota > Terriglobia > Bryobacterales > Bryobacteraceae > Bog-113. Next base: position 398,197 of record CAVVZB010000003.1, on the reverse strand, counting down.
ACGGTGGCGAGCATGCCCATGTGATCGCCCGTGACGCGATCCATGTTCTTGGCCGCCAGCGCTACTCCGCGGAAGATATTGCCGCCGCCGACCACCAGTCCCACCTGGACATCTTCCTTGGCGATCGCTGCAACTTCCACGGCCAGCGCTTTCACCCGCTCCGGATCGATGCCGAACGAAGCCGGGCCGGCCATGACCTCACCGCTCAGCTTCAGAAGGATGCGCTGGTATCGCGCCATGGTTATTCCGCGGGCTGGGCAGCGGGACCGGTGCCGTCGCCAACCTTGAAACGCGTGAACCGCGCCACCACGATATTTTCGCCGAGTTTGGCTACCTTCATCTTGATCAGCTGGTCGATGGTGTGCGTGCTTTCCTTGACGTACGGCTGTTCCATCAGGCAGACTTCTTCGTAGAATTTGTCCAGACGGCCCTTCACGATCGCGTCGTGGGCGCGCTCCGGCTTGCCCTCGTTAACGGCGCGGTGACGCGCGATTTCGATTTCCTTCTCCACCAGTTCCGGAGAAACATCTTCCTTGCGCAAGTAGAGCGGATTGGCAGCCGCAATGTGCATAGCCAAGTCGCGGGACAAGTTGATGAAATCTTCCGTGCGGGCCACGAAGTCCGACTCGCAGTTGACTTCGACGAGCACTCCTAGCTGCCCACCTGGATGGATGTAACTGGCCACCAATCCCTGCTGCGTGGTGCGTGACGACTTCTTTGCAGCCGACGCAATCCCTTTCTTACGCAGGATGACCTCGGCCTCGGCCGGATCGCCTTTGGCCTCTTTTAAAGCGTTTTTGCACTCCATCATTCCGGCGCCGGTACGCTCCCGGAGCTGCTTTACTTGTTGCGCAGAAATCTCTGCCATCGTCCGTATCCTTTATGTTTCGAGCTTTTGGGTTGGATGGCGCGGTTGAGAAACACGCGCCACCCGGGAACAATGCTACCGGAACTAGCTGCCGGCTTCTACCGGAGCATGCTCCGCCGCGGGTTCAGATGCCGCTTCGGTAGCCGGTGCCTTCCGTGTCGACAACGAGGGCAGATCGTCGTCCATCAGGCTTTCCGCCATGATCTGGGCAGCGTACTTTTCGTCGACGTACTGGTTGTATTCGGGCATCGCTTCATCGCCCATGCCTTCGTCGCTGATCAGCTTCTCTGGCGTGAAATCCTGCTCCGTTGCTAGCGCGCGGCCTTCCACGACCGAATCGGCTATTTTGCTGGTGAACAGGCGAATGGCGCGCAGGGCGTCGTCGTTGCCGGGGATCACCCAATCCACTTCATCGGGATCGCAATTAGTGTCCACGATCGCTACCACCGGGATACCCAGGCGGCGCGCTTCCTTCACCGCAATCGCTTCTTTATTGGAATCGATCACAAACAGCAGGTCCGGCAGGCCCGGCATATCCTTGATGCCAGCCAAGTTGGAATCCAGATGTTTGCGTTCCCGTTCCAGGCGGATGACTTCTTTTTTGGGGCGCTTCTCATAGCCGCCGTCGGTCGACATCAGCTCCAATTCTTTGAGCCGTTTGATCGACTTCTGAACGGTCGTCATGTTCGTCAGCAGTCCGCCGAGCCAGCGGGAGTTGACGTAGTACATCTGACAGCGATTGGCTTCTTCGGCTACGGCTTCCTGTGCCTGGCGCTTGGTGCCCACGAACAAAACATTCTTGCCTTGGGCGGCCATCTCACCCACATAGCGGGCAGCGTCTTTGAACAGTTTCAGCGTCTTTTGAAGGTCAATGATGTAGATACCGTTTCGTTCGCCGAAAATGTATTCTTTCATTTTCGGATTCCAGCGCTTGGTCTGGTGCCCGAAGTGAACGCCGGCTTCGAGCAATTCTTTCATACTGATTGCGGGCAAGAAATTCTCCTGAACAATTGAAGTTGCGCCTCAGGCACGCCTGCGGTCACACGGTCCAAAGCGGGATTTGTGTGGGAAGCGAACCTGCGGGTTAGAGGACAAAACAAGACCCCGGAACGAAGTCCGGGGCCCGGAACAAGGACGAAAACCCTTTTAACGCTTGGAGAACTGGAACCGCTTGCGCGCTCCCTTTTGACCGTACTTCTTGCGCTCGCGAGACCGCGCATCCCGCGTCAAATAGCCGAGCGCTTTCAGTGCCGGCCGGAACTCCGCGTTGAACTCAATCAGCGCACGCGACAAACCCATCCGGATGGCTTCGGCTTGTCCGGCGATGCCGCCGCCGCGCGCCAGAATCAACACGTCAAACTTCTCGGTGTTTTCCGTCGCAATCAGCGCCTGACGGACGGGCACGCGACCCGCTTCGCTGGGAAAATAATTCTCGACCGTACGGCCATTTACCGTGATGTTGCCGGAACCCGGGCGCAAGAATACGCGCGCTACCGCCGTCTTCCGCCGTCCCGTACCTAAATACTGAATTTGTTTAGTTGCCGCCACTTATGTACCTTTCGACTTGAACTAAGCGACCGCAAGATCCCGAGGCCGTTGCGCCTGGTGGGGATGCTTATCCCCGGCGTACACCTTCAGCTTGCGATACATCTGCTTGCCCATTTTGGTTTTGGGCAGCATTCCGAAAATTGCGTCTTCCACCATCCGCTGGGGCCGCGTGGCTCGCACTTTCCGCGCCCCGGTTTCCACCAGACCACCCGGATAACCGGTAAAGTGGCGATAGATCTTCTGGTCGTCCTTGCGCCCGGTAAGTTTCACCTTGGCGGCGTTAACCACCACGACATGATCGCCAGTATCGATGAACGGGGTATACGTCGGCTTGTGCTTCCCCATCAAAAGGAAAGCGGCTTTGCTGGCAAGTTTGCCTAGAACTATGTCGTTTGCGTCAATCACATGCCAGTTGCGGACAATCGCTGGCTTGGACGGGAACTGGGTACTCATGAAAACACACTTCTCCGGTTGTCGTTCTTCTACCTGTTTAGGTTAGCCGACCATCCCGAGGTTGTCAAATCTCCGTGCGGTGCTCCCGGAATGTCGGAAACGGATCTGCCGTGCGTTCGATCATACGACGCCGGCCAAGCTTCTGATGTCATCGAGAATTCATTAGGCGGCCAAGCGCGTGATACGCCTCTTTCACCTGCAAGGAGGTAAAACATGCGTTAGCACCTCTGCCTGCGAGAGCCGTTTACTGCGGGCGCGTCCCAGACGTTTGGGTGCTCAATGCAACCTACGCCGAGCCGCACCGCTATCTTGCGAATGGGGGCGACCTCTATTATTCGAAAAACAGCCTTTTCATCCTGCATGACTCGGCGGGTACGCGGTATAACGTGAGCGCCGCAACGCCCAATTTGCAGATCCTGAATCAGACCTATGATCCGGGGACTTCGCCGCCGACGCGCGGCGCGTGGGCGCCAAGCGGGACCCAGTACCTCACGATGACCGAATACATCAAGAGCCCCGCCGCCAGTTCTTACGCCTTCCTTCATCTCTACAACTTGCAGTACCGGCAGACCGAGATCGGAGGACACGTGATCCTCAGGGAACACGCCAAAATTCACTAGGTGAGTTTCGGAATTTCAAATCGCGCGATAGCCCCTGATGTAGCCCCAGTTGCGCGCAGGTAATCGGCGGGAGCAAGCACCAGTTGCGCGCCGCGCGCCCCCGCTGAAACCGAGATCCGGTCCCACAGCTCGATGGTTTCATCGGCGTATGCCGGAAATGCTTTGCGCGCTCCGAAAACCGTCACCCCGCCCCGGATATACCCGGTCAACGGCTCCACTTCTTTCAATCCGGCGAGCGCTAGAGAACGGTCGCCGGTCAGCCTGGCTACCGCCTTTATGTCGAGTTGCGCATTGCCTGGAACTACCGCGAAACAATACCCGTTCCGATCGCCCTTGCACAGCAGCGTTTTAAACACCTGCTCGGGACGGCAGCCCAATCTTCCGCGCCACCGTTTCGGCGGAAAGATCTTCCGGGTCTACTTCGTAAAAGCGCAACTCATACGCGATTCCAAGTTCATCGAGAATGCGTACGGCGTTGGTCTTCATCGGCTGGCTTTACTTCGGGGCGGAAGCGTTTGGTGAAACAGGTCAAATGCGTGCTTGTAAATTCCGCATTTGCCGCATACTCTCGGACGCAACCAGTTCGTCCGGGTCCTTACTGAGTTTCTCCAACACCGCGACGCTGTCCCGATCTCCACTGACGGCAAATACTTCCGCGAGAGCCACCTTTTCGTCCCGAGTGGCGTCCGGGAGGATGTTCACCAGGGCATGACGCACCTCCGGGTTACGCGCCGCTTCTTTCAGATACGCAACCGCGTTGGTCCGGTAAGTATTGTTGTTGATCGAATAAACCAGGTAGCGCAGCGGGGCAAATTCGGTGGTGGCCAGATTTCCGTCCATGACCAATGCGAACGCTAGCGCCATGCGGGGCAGGTTCCGCGTCTCCCGCTCAAAAGCCGCCTGCAAGTTGCGAGCGTCATCGATGCTGGCCAGACGTGCGAAGCCTTCCGCGGCCTCCGCGCGCGTGCGCTCGTCCGGACTTTCGAGAAAGCTCGTAAACGTTGCCCGGTCCGTCGGTTCCGGCATCATCGCGAGCGTCGAGAGCGCCGCATGCCGCACCCGATCCCGGTCCGCGCGCTTAAGAATACTCCGAATTTCCGGAATGGCTTCCTTGCAGCCGAGCACGCCTTGCGCTTCGATTGCTTCACTTTGAATCTTCTCGTCCAGATCGTTCAACAGATAGTGAAGCCCCGGGCAAGCCGCGCTGTCATGAATCTTTTCAAGCGCGATCAGGGTCTCAAGCAATACGTCGGAATCGCGCGATCTCAAGGCCTCAAGCAGATCCGGCACCGCCTGTTTGCCACGTAGCACGCCCGCCGCCCTGGCCGCGTTTGCCCGCGAGTCCAAACTCGATCCGCTGCGCGCCAAACGGCCAACGGCCTGAATGACGTCGGCGCGCACCTTGATATAGCCGTCGATTACCTGTCCATCCGGATCGCTGAAACGGGACCGGATGTCCGAACCCATCTTCCGGATCGGCGCCGCGAAACCGGTCCGCACATAGCCCGGCACATAAACGTTGACCAACCCGTTCACGGCCGCAATCTGAACTTGCGATTCGTTGTCGTGCGTGGCTTCAATCAGAGCGTCCAGCGTCCGCGGGCCGCCGATTTCCACAATGGCGCGGACCGCTTCCAGCCGCACTTTCAAATCTGGATTTATCAGAAAATGCTGTAGCGCCGGAAGAGCGGGCGAGCCTTGCTTCGCTACCTTGCGGACGTCTTTGGCGTTCTGCCCGAAAAGCAGGCCTGCCATCAGAAATGGGACAAAAAACCGGCCAGACACTAGCGCGCGAACTCCACCTCGACTCGCCGCGGAATCACTCCCGCTTCGAAGCCCAGATCCAACAGTTTTTGAGCCGCCCGCGGAATCACATCTCCGCAATCGACCGTGTAGTGATTGACGTACATCCCCACGAATTTCTCCGCCAGCCCGCGATCCAGATCGCGCGCAAACTGCATTGCGTACTGTAGCGCCTCGTCGTGATTATCCAGCGCGAACTGAATGCTTTCCCGCATCATCCGCGTGCACTCGTCCTGCACCTGCCGGGAAAGCGACCGCAGCAGAACATTTCCACCCAGCGGCAAAGGCATGCCGTACTCCTGCTTGAACCACTTACCCATGTCGAGCACGCGATAAAACCCGGTCTGGTTGTAAGTCAGCTGCGCCTCATGGATAATCAGGCCCGCATCCGCGGAATCGTTCTTCACCGCCTCCAGGATCTGGTCGAACGGCGTCACCACGGCTTCGAAGTCCGGTTCGAAGATTTTCAACGTGAGATACGCCGTAGTTAGCAGGCCCGGGACGGCGATGCGCTTGCCTTTCAAGTCGCCCGGCTCCATCGGCTTCTGCGTCACCACCATGGGGCCGTAGCCATCGCCGATCGACGAACCGCTCGCCATGAGGACATACTTATCCGCTACGTAAGGATAGGCATGATAGGAGATCGCGGACAGTTCATACACGCCCTCCTGCGCTTTGCGATTCAGCGTTTCGATATCGGAAAGCACATGGCGGAAGTTCACCAACGGCGAGCGAACCTTGCGCGTCGCCAGAGCGTAAAACATGAATGCGTCGTCAGAATCGGGGCTATGCGCGGCCACAATTTCCTGAGGCGCCTGGGTTGAGGACATAAGTTAGGTAAAGAACGGAAAGCTTCAACAAAGCCATCCGTTCTACAGTATGGCATGGCAATTGAGGGTCGCCGGACCGGAAGATGCCGCGCATAAAGACGTACTCGGCAGCGAGCGGCTTCGTCTATCAGTACCGGTTCGTGTTGCACCAGGCCGAATCTACGGGCGATCTCTACCATTTCGAAACTACCCAGGACCGCCGCGCCTCGTTCGATGTTTCCGTCCTTCTGACTACCGCCGCAGTCGTCGAATGGGAGCATGGCCAGCAGCGCACGCTTTCGCCCACCGAGCGCTATGCCCTCGCTAAAATGGCTCTCTTCGCGGCTTTCGACGACGCGTCCGGCCCGGAAGCGATAGCTCAGCCTGTACTCGTCGACGGGGCTCAGGTCGCCGCCATTGCCCGCGTGCTCGATCTGTAGCCAGCCGGCCCCCGCGTTGGGCTATTCTTATGAATATTGTGACGCCGGCCGCGCCAATCCCGCCGCCCTTTGCGCATTTGGAAGGGCGCAAGTTCTCTTTTCACCCACCTATTCGTCAAATCGCGTCCAACGAGTGGACCTATCGATACGCGACCTGGGCGGAGATTATCGTCCGCGATGCGGCAACGCGCCACGACCTTTGTATTCCGCGCCGTTTCCTGGGCGAAGCTGCCCGGCTCGACCGGCCCACCGTAACCATCAACCTACTGGAACCCCTCGAATTTCGCGATGGTGCCGTATGGCCGATCCGCCGCCGCGTGATTGAAATGCCGGTGGTGAGCGACGCGCCCCGGGTTCGCTCCGAGAACAGAACTCCCGCGCCAGTCATTGGGATTCGCCTCGAGTCCCGTCCCGAGTCACGTGCCAGCCGATTGGCGGGCGGAGCGGTTGCCCTCGGCGTTCTAGGCTGCCTCGCGTTGGTCGGATATTCGCTCGAGGGTGGCGAAGCTCACCGGCGCGCCCTGGTCACCACGCTTGGCCACACCTACCTCGCACTCACCGCGAACGACACGTATTCCACCGTGATCACGGCCCTCGGCATACCCGATTCGGACCGCTGGGTGACCACGCCCGAAGGCCATCGCGTGCGCCTTCTCAACTACGCCGATCGCGGATTTCGCGCCGTCCTGCTGGCCGATCCCGGCGTGCGCGATGGCCGCTATGCCGGAGCGGTCAATCCCCACGGACGCATCCTGCAATCGGTACTGCTTCCCGATGGTGGCACCAGCACGGCCATTCTGCGCGGTCTCGAAAGCTTCTAGTTCATGCGCAAGCTCACCGTCCGCGTGGTCTGGCTGCTGGTGGCCGTCGTGGGCGCGGTCGCGCTCTCGGTCATCGCCAATCAGCGTGGCGAACACATCAATAGCCTCTGGCTAGTAGCCGCCGCCGTTTGCACGTATGCCCTCGCCTACCGCTTCTATAGCGCATTCATAGCCGCCCGCGTCATGGCGCTAGACGACCGCCGCGCCACTCCCGCCGAGCGCCTCGCCGACGGTCACGACTTCGAACCCACCAACCGCTGGATCGTCTTCGGTCACCATTTCGCCGCCATCGCCGGCCCCGGACCGCTGGTCGGTCCCGTGCTCGCCGCTCAGTTCGGCTACCTTCCCGGCACGCTTTGGATCATCGCCGGATGCGTGCTGGGCGGCGCCGTTCAGGATTTCGTTATCCTGTTCGCCTCGCTTCGGCGCGACGGCAAGTCGCTTGGCGAAATCGCCCGCGAGGAGATCGGCAAGGTCGGAGGCATTATCGCCATCGTCACCGTGCTGCTGATCATGATCATTCTGTTGGCCGTGGTCGCGTTGGTGGTGGTGAACGCTTTAGCCGGAAGTCCCTGGGGCACGTTCACCATCGTTGCAACCATGCCCATCGCGCTTTTCATGGGCCTGTATCTTCGCTATCTACGCCCCGGCCGCGTTCTCGAATGTTCGCTGCTCGGGTTTCTGCTGGTAATTGCGGCCGTCTTTGGCGGGCAATCCGTGGCCCAGTCCGGCGCCCTTGCCCCGATGTTCACTTGGACCGCCACCACGCTCGCTTTCGCCATCATCGGATATGGCTTGCTCGCCAGCGCTCTTCCCGTCTGGCTGCTGCTGGCACCGCGCGATTACCTCAGCACCTTCGTCAAACTCGGCGTCATATTTCTTCTCGCGGTCGGAATTGTGATCGTTCACCCGCCGCTTGCCATGCCTGCGCTCACGCGCTTCGCCGACGGTACAGGACCCGTCTTCGCGGGCAAGATCTTTCCTTTCTGTTTCATCACCATCGCCTGTGGCGCCATCTCCGGCTTCCACGCGCTGATCTCGTCCGGAACTACACCCAAGCTGATTGAACGCGAATCGCACGCGCGCCCCATTGGCTATGGGGCCATGCTGCTGGAAAGTTTCGTCGCCATCATGGCGATGGTTGCGGCCAGCGTCATGCATCCCGGAATCTACTTCGCAGTCAATTCCCCGCCCGGCATTGTCGGGAAAACGGCTAGTGCCGCGGTCACCACCATCGCCAATTGGGGATTTCCGGTTACAGCCGTCGAGATGCAGGACCTCGCCCGCAACGTCGGTGAAATTACCTTGTTCGGACGTACCGGCGGCGCGCCTTCGCTAGCCCTCGGCATGGCGCACATCTTTTCATTTGCCGATAGCCCCTGGGCCTCTACGGGCCGAGCACTTATGGCGTTCTGGTATCACTTCGCCATCATGTTCGAAGCCCTGTTCATCCTCACCATCATCGATGCCGGAACCCGCGTCGGCCGTTTTATGCTGCAGGACGCGATGGGTCATGTCTGGAAGCCGTTGGGCCGCACCGGTTGGCTTCCCGGAGTTTGGGGCGCTAGCGCCCTAGTTGTCGGAGCGTGGGGTTACTTTCTATATAACGGCGTGCGCGATCCATTGGGCGGCATCAACTCGCTTTGGCCTCTCTTCGGTATCGCGAATCAACTTTTAGCCGCCATCGCGCTCTGTGTTGCCACTACTATTCTTTTGAAGATGCACGGTTGGCGCTATGCCTGGATCACCGCGGGCCCCTTGGCTTGGCTGCTCACGGTCACGCTCACCGCTTCCTGGCAGAAGATCTTCTCCGCTTCACCGCGAATCGGCTTTCTCACTCAATCTCAAGGGCTGAAATCCGCGCTCGACGCTGGCAAAATCCCCTCGGGCGCCATGTCCAGTACCCGAACGCTCATCTTCAATGCTCGCCTGGATGCCGTGATTTGCGCCGTGCTGGCTTTCCTGGTTATCGTGATTGTCCTCGATTCGGTTCGCGTCTGGATCGCCCTTTCCCGCGACCATTCCGGCGTGCGTGCCCAGGAAACCCCGTTCGTTCCGACCGCGCTCAGCCCCGGTGCTCGATGAGCGGCGCGGCGTGACCGGTGAGGTATGAGACGTTTTCTGGGCTTTTTGCTCGCTTTTGCCCGCGAGATCTCCGATGAAGCCGCTTATCGGCGTTACCTAACCGCACAAGGTGTCGCCTCTTCACCCAAGCACTGGCGAACGTTCTCGGAAAAGCGCATGCGCGAAAAATACAGCCGCGCCAAGTGCTGCTGAGCCATCGCCTCGTCCACTTTCCCATGCATCAAGTTCTCACGCATCTCGCGCACTTCTTTGCCTCACTGGGCGGCGTTGGGTTGCTGTTACTGGGCGCGCTCGATTCGTCTTTCCTGTTTCTCCCGCTCGGTAACGATCTGCTGCTGGTCCTGCTCACAGTCCAGAAACCCGAGCACATGCCCTACTACGCGATCATGGCCGCCGCCGGTTCACTGATTGGCTGTTTCACCACGGAGTCGATTAGCCGCAAGGGCGGCGAAGCGGGTCTTGAAGGGCGTGTCTCTCCCCGCCGCCTGAAGTATGTGCAGGGACAGGTCACCAAGCGCGCCGGACTCATGCTTGCTTTGGCAGCGCTCATGCCGCCGCCATTTCCGTTTACGATGTTCGTGATTGTTGCGGCGGCCCTGCAGTATCCGCGCGCCCGGCTGCTGACCGTGGTTGGAGTTGCCCGGCTGGTGCGCTTCTTCATCGAGGGCTATCTCGCCCTTCACTATGGCAAGCGCATCTTGGAACTCTCTAGCACGCCTTTCGTGCAAGGCATCGTGCTGGCGATCGTGGCCGTTTCGGTTGGTGGCAGCGCATGGTCCATCTACTCTTGGGTCAAGCGCAGCCGCCGCGCGCGCGCCTAAACTGCCGGCCTAAACTCCCTGTATGATTGCAACGTGCCGCTCCTCCGCCCCTCCGCATTCTTTCTGACCGCCTGCTCAATTGCATGCTTGCCCGCTTGGGCTGCCGACCCCGTCCCGATCACCGCTCCCCAGCTAATCCTGCTGTCCAAGACGCCGGCCGACCCCGCCTTTGCCGCCGGTATCCGCTCCGTCTTCAAGGACCAGCAACTACTGGACGGAAAAGCTGCCATCGGCCGCGGCCCGGAGTTCCTTTGGGCCATCGACTCACCCAAAGAGCCGCTGCTTATTATCGACGACCTTCCCTACCGCGCCATGACCCGCGTCCCCGCCACGTCGCTCTGGTTCCAGACCGGCCACCTCACCACAGGCACGTCGCACACCTACTACTACACCGTGGATGGCATCCGCAAAGGTGGCAGCTTCGATCTTGCCGCTTATGGACCTGATTCGTATCAGCAGGACGTGCCGCACGGCACGATGTCCGAAAAGCTGAGTTTCACAAGTAAAATCTTCGATGGCATGGTTTCCGATTACTGGATCTACGTCCCCGCTCAGTACGACCCGAGTTCGCCCGCCACGCTCATGGTCTGGCAGGACGGCCATAACTTCGTCGATCGCGAAGGCTCCTCGCACCTTGCCAACGTCCTCGATAATCTGATCGCCCAGAAGAAGATTCCGGTCATGATTCAGCTGCTGGTCGATCCCGGAAAACTGGCCGGCGCCTCGCAGCGCAGCCTTGAATACGATACCGTTTCCGATCGGTACCCGCGCTTCCTGCGGGACGAACTCATTCCGGAAATCGAAAAGCAATATAAGCTCCGCCCCGATGCCTACAGCCGCGCAATTGCCGGAGAATCTTCCGGAGGCATCTGCGCTTTCAATGCCGCCTGGTATATGCCCGACCGCTTCACGCGCGTCTTCTCCCGCATCGGAAGTTTCACCAGCATCCAATGGCATCCCGGCGAACTCGAAGGCGGCGACATTTACCCGTTCAAGATCCGTAAAGAGAAGAACAAACGCAACATCCGCGTTTGGCTACAAGACGGCTCCGAAGACCTCGAAAACGAACACGGCAGCTGGCCCTTGCAGAATCTCGAGATGGCAAATTCACTCAAGCGCATGAATTACGACTTCAATCTCAGTTTCGGCTCGGGTACCCACAACACCGCGCAAGGCAATGCGCAAATGCCGGAGGCGCTCACCTGGCTCTGGCGGGATTACGACCCCACCAAGACCTCGCAGGAATTCACGATGGATCCCGCCGAACAGGCCAAGCCGCTGTTTCGCGTGAGGATCTATAACCGGTGATCACGCGGATCATCACCTCACTCTTGATTACAGGGGTCCTTTCCGCCCAAGACCCAACCCCGGTTTGGAAATTCGCCATCTCCGGCGATTCCCGCAATTGCGGCGACATCGTCATGCCTGCCATCGCCGCGGGCGTCAAGCAGGACCAAGCCGACTTCTACTGGCACCTCGGTGACTTTCGAGCCATTTATGCATTCGACGAAGACCTGGTGCCGCCCGAGAAGCTGCACCTCGATACCAAACCCTTGAATATCGCGGATTACTTGGATCTCGCGTGGCCCGACTTTATCCACAGCCAGCTATCCCCCTTCGGCGCGATGCCCATTTTCCTCGCCATCGGCAATCATGAAACTATCCCGCCCGCCTCGCGCGAAGCCTGGATCATTCAGTTCGCCGATTGGCTGGAACAAGCACCTTTACAAAAGCAGCGGCTTGAAGACGATGCAATGGATCGCAAACTCCGCACTTACTATCACTGGAAAGACCTGGGAATTGACTTTATTACTCTGGACAATGCCTCCGCCGAGCAGTTCGACAAAGCGCAATTAAAATGGCTCCATAAGATCATAGCCGCGGATGAACTCTCGCCAAGCGTCAAGACGATTGTGGTCGGTATGCACGCGGCTTTACCAGGGAGCGTGGGGCGTCTCCACAGTATGGGTGATTCGCCACAAGGCCAACAAAGCGGGCGCGAAGCTTATGAGATCCTGCTACATGCCCAGAACGTAGGGGGTAAGCACGTCTATATTGTTGCCAGCCACTCGCACTTCTATATGGATCACGTTTTTGATACTCCGGACTGGGCCAACAAAGTCATCCCGGGATGGATTATTGGCACCGCCGGAGCTGTCCGTGCTAGAACTCCCCTTCTTGCACAGGCGGGCAATCACGCCCAAACTAACGTCTATGGCTATCTCATCGGTACTGTGATGAGCGATGCATCTGTCGACTTTGTTTTCCACAAGCTATCCATGGAAAGCCTGCGACGCGCAAATCCAAGCCGGCCTGAGAAATTACTTCAGTGGTGTTACACCGAAAACCACCAATAACCTTGCCATTTGCCCAATAGATTTCTCTTATTCAGGGATCATCCATTCGACCTTGGAATCGTACCGTTCAGTGGAAAGATTCGTAAACCTGACGATCTTTGCGAACCATAACAGGTTTGGCTGCGTCTTAAACGGCATGAGCTCGCATACACCTATTGAGCGCAACCGCTTGGAACTTTTGCAGGCGAATTACCGGCAGTCTTGGCTGCGCTTTACCGAAGCAGTTGAAGTATTACAGAACACCATGAGCAACGCTGGATCCTCAAACGAATCCATTGCAAGCGCCCGCTTTCACGTCGAAACCGTCGTGCGCGAGTATCGCGATGCCCGCAACCTCTTGGCGGCGCATTTCCTCGCGCACGAGGGGGAAACCTGTAAACAGTCCGCCGATTCCCATCACGACACGCGCTTAGTTAAGTCACAAGCCGCATAAAACCCAAGCCGAGCAAATTCAGACCCTGTCCGAGCGTGCCGCGTAGCACCCCGGTTTCGCGAAATGGATGTGGCAGTACTCCACGCTGGTCCTTTCCAAAATACAATCGATCGCTTCTTCTGCCGACTGCTCCTCCGCCCACGTCCGCCCGGCGATATCCGAATCTTGGCGTGAAAAGAAGATTCCGGGAGCGTAGAATCGTTCTGACTATTGCCATGAACTTTCGCGCCCTGCTCCTCCTGCTTCCCGCGCTGCTCCTGATCCCCGTCGCCCGCGCTCACGACACGAACGCCAGCATGGTGCAGACCGCCAAGACATTCCTTGCTTCGCTCGATTCCGGGCAGCTCGCCAAAGCGCAGTTCCAATTCGCGGACGAAGAGCGCGAGAACTGGCACTTCATTCCGAAACCCCGCAAAGGTCTACCCCTACGCGAAATGACGCCCACACAGCAGCACCTCGCCTTCGCTCTATTGAGTTCCGGCCTCAGCACGCAAGGCTTCATCAAAGCGGTGGAAATCATGAGCCTGGAAGACGTTCTCAAGGAACTGGAACACGGCACCGGTCCTGTCCGCGATCCTCTGGGATATTTTTTCAGCGTCTTCGGCGAGCCATCGCCAGCGGGCACTTGGGGCTTCCGCATCGAAGGTCATCACGTCAGCCAGAACTTCACGTTCGCAGGCGGTACGCTGGCGGGCTCTCCGGAGTTCTTTGGCGCCAATCCCGCAATGGTCAAAGAGGGCCCGCGTCAAGGTCTGCGCGTGCTTGCTAGCGAAGAGGATCTAGGCCGCGCGCTGATTGCCGCCCTGAACCCTGAGCAGCGAAAGATCGCCATTGTCGATCCGGTTGCCTACAAGGACATCTTCACCATGGCCTCGCGTCAAGCGGCTCTTGATGGTCAACCGAACGGGATTCCCGCTACGCGCCTCGATGCCGCTCAGAATCGCCTTCTGCAGAAGCTGCTCGAGGAATACGCCAATAACGTGGCCCCGCCGCTTGCCGCTCGGCGTCTCGATCAGATTCATCGATCGAACCACATCTTTTTCGCCTGGGCCGGCGGCGTTGAAAAAGGACAGCCCCACTACTACCGCATCCAGTCGGATCGCTTTCTGATCGAGTACGACGATACACAAAACAACGGCAATCACATTCATAGCGTCTGGCGCGATTACCAGGGCGATTTCGGACGCGATCTGCTTAAGGATCATTACCGCTCCGCCTCCGATCACTCGCCTGCCCAGTGAATCCGGTCACAGCCATTTTGCTCTGCAAGCAATAGACTTAGCTTTCCGGTTCGCTTTCCGTCTGCTTCCCTCGAAGCAGGAGAGTAAACCGCTTGGCTATTGCCGGTATCGACGTTTCGCATTTTAATGGCGCGGTGAATTGGGGTGTTGCCGCCCATTCTGTCGCGTTTGCCTTCGCCAAAGCCACCCAGGGGACTTCGTTCGTCGATCCCCGCTTTGCAGAAAACTGGCACTGCATGCGCGAGGCCGGCGTTCAACGCGGCGCTTACCACTTCTTTGACCCCTCGGAAGACGCGACCGCCCAGGCCAACCACTTCGTCGAAACCGTGCACTTCGAACCGGGCGATTTGCCGCCGGTCCTCGATGTCGAGATGCTGAAGCGCTCCACGCTTGCTTCCACCCTGGACGGAATCACGGTTTGGCTCGCCGCGGTTCATAAAGCCATCGGTCGAACGCCCATCGTGTACACGAGCGCCAGTTTCTGGCAGCAGCTCGGAAATCCTCCGAATCCCGGACCTTACCCGCTCTGGGTGGCGCACTATGGCGTCCCTAAACCCCATGTCCCAACTGCCTGGCCCGCCTGGACGTTTTGGCAGTTTAGCCAACTGGGCCGCTGCGCCGGGATCACCGGGTATGTCGATATGAATCGATATCGCGGGTCAACGGAAGAAATGTCTGTCCTCTGCGGCGGATGTTCCACGCCGTAACGTTTTCCCGCGTCCATGATCCGGTCCGCGGCGTCTTACTTTCAATGCCTTGTGCCGCCTCATTGTTGATTGTTCTTACTCTACTTTCCGATTCCGCCCCGGCGCAGACGCCGCGCGATATCGTTAGCCGGTCCCTCAAGATCGATAACGACGCCACCCCTCTCGCGGCTCAATATACGTACCGCGAACGCGAGGACACCAAAGAATTCGACAGCGCCGGCCGCGTGACTAAGACAACGTCGGAAGTGCATGAAATCCTCTTCCTGGGCGGCAAACGCTATGAGCACCTGGTGGAGAAAGATGGCAAGCCGCTCGCCGTTGGTGAAGCTCGCAAGGAACAAGCCCGAATCGATAAGGCTAGCGCCGAAGCCAGCCGTCTCACGCCGGAGGAACGCAAACGCCGCTTTGACGCCTATGTTCACGAGCGCGCCAAACAACGTAGCGCGGTTCAAGGCATCCCCGACGCTTACACCTTTACCCTACTCGATCAGCCCCTGTTTAACGGCCGCCGCTGCTGGCTCTTGCAGGCGCAACCTAAGCCTGAATATCGCGGAAAGTACAGCAATATCCTTAGGCGTATGAGCGGGAGAATATGGATCGACCAGACCGATTATGAGTGGGTGAAGGCTGAAGCTGATGTGCTCGAAGACGTTTCCTTCGGACTGTTCCTCGCCAAGCTTTCCAAAGGCGCTCACTTTACGTTGGAGCGCGCCCGCGTGAACAACGAGATCTGGCTACCCAAAGTGGTGACAGCTAAGCTCGCCGCCCGCGCCTTGATCAAGAACATTCGCGTCGAACAAAGCGACACCTACAGCGATTACCGGAAATTTTCGACCGAGTCGCGTATGCTCGACACCGTAGAATCGGACAAGTAAGCACCGGGACCGCAATTCAGAAGAGATTTTTCAGGGCTTATAATCCAGTAAGTTAAGGGTCTTTTCCGCTATGAATAGCCTTCGCGCGGGCCTCTTCGCCTGTGCTGTATTTCTGTGCGCCTGGTTTCTCCTGCCGGGCGCGCCCGCTGGCAACCAGCAAGTCGATCTGCTTTGGCATCACCGCAACCTCGGGAAAGCTTTCTTCGAAAATCCCACCACCCAGAAGGAAGCCGTGGAGGAGTTCCGCCAAGCGCTCGTGATGCAGCCAACGTCGGTCCGTGAGCGCGTCAATTACGGTCTCGCGCTGCTGAAAGCCGGAGACACGCCAGCCGCGGTCACCGAGCTGGAAAAGGCGCAGAAGCAAGACCCCAAAGTTCCCCACACCTGGTTCAACCTCGGCATCATCGCCAAGAAAGACGGGGACGCACCGCGGGCGATCCAGCAGCTCGAAGGCATGGAGAAGTTGGTCCCCAACGATCCCAAGACCCACTACAATCTAGGCGTTCTTTACAAGCAAGCCAACGATCGCGAGCACGCGGTCAAGGAACTCGAAACCGCCGAAAAGCTCGACCCCAATTTCGCCGCGCCGCACTTGCAACTGTTCAACCTCTATCGCCAGCTCTCCCGCACCGAAGACTCCAAGCGAGAGATCGATTTGTTTCAGAAGATCAAAGCGTTGCAGGCCGGCGCCCCGGTTGCTGAAGACGCTGAGGCCAATAACTACTCTGAAATTTACGATCCCATCGATGTTCCGGCGGTCGCCCCTCAGCCCGCCAAGCCGGTCTACAGAGACACGGTAGTCGCGACCAAGGCCACCGGCTTCGCACCGCTGGATCGCGAGCACGTGATCACTTGGTCGGCCAAGGGAGTGTTTGTGAATAGCGGCACCAAGCCTGTGCTTGATGTGAAAGACGTCGTGTCGATCGCTCCCGGCGATTTCGATAATGACGGACACTTCGATCTTTGCGTCATCCGCCAGTCGGGTGTTGAGCTCTATCGCGCCGCTGCCGGAAAGTACACTAAGGTCGTACTTCAAGTGCCAGCGGGCCATTACGAGCGCGCTTTCTGGGTTGATTACGACCATGACAATGACATGGACCTGGTGCTGCTCGGTGAGCAGTCCGCGCTGCTCCGCAACAATGGAGAAGCCGGTTTCAGCGACGAATCCAAGTCCTTTCCATTCGCAGCCGGTCACGCCATCGATGTAGCCCGTTTCGCGCTTCTGCCCGAGACTGCCGCACGCGATTTCATCGTCAGTTACTCCGATCACCCGGGCATTCTTTACCGCGACAAGCTGAACGGCGTCTTCGAAGCCATCCCGGCTGGCGCGCTTCCTGCCGGGTCGAGAAATCTGCATGCGGAAGACTTCAATCACGATAGCTTTCTCGATCTCGTCGGCGAGGGCATCGCGCTCAAGAACGACGGCGCGTCGCTGACCGCGGTCCCCATCCCGGTGGATCTGGACCGCCCGCTGTTCACCATCGATGCTGAAGGCTCCGTCCATCGCAGCGAAGCAGAGCGCGCTTCCGAGCGTTGGCTCTCGGTCGAAATCAAGGGCATCAAGAACGTGAAGCTTGGCGTTGGTTCCACCATCGAGATCAAAGCCGGAGCCACCTACCAGAAGAAGATCTACGAAGGCATTCCGCTCTGGTACGGCATGAATAACTATCCCGATGCTGATACTGTGCGCGTTACCTGGATCAACGGGCTGATCCAGAACGAGCCGCAGAAGCGCACCAATGAAGCGCTGTCGTTCGAAGAGGCGCAACGGCTTTCCGGTTCATGTCCGATGATCTTCACCTGGAACGGCCGGGGCTTCGATTTCATCACCGACGTGCTGGGCGTAGCTCCATTGGGCGCCAGTTCAGGCGATGGCCATTATTTCCCGGTGGATCACGACGAGTATGTCCAAATTCCCGGCGAGAAGCTTCAGCCCAAAGGCGGCCACTTCGAGGTTCGAATTACGGAGGAGTTGCGCGAAGTTTCTTATCTCGATCAGGTGCGGCTGATTGCCGTCGACCACCCTGCAGGCCAGGAGATCTTCACAAACGATAAGTTCAAGTCTCCGCCCTTTCCGGAGTTCCGGCTCTTTGGCGTCGAGCACCGCATTTATCCCACGGCTGCGCACGATGCGCATGGAACTGACGTCCGGGCGGCGCTGTTGCAGAAGGATCGCGTGTATCCGAACGGCTTCCGGCGCAACGCGCTCGGTGTCGCCGAACAGCACTCGATTGATCTCGACTTCGGCCACGCCGCGCCTGACAACAATGCGGTGCTGATTCTTAACGGCTGGGTCGATTGGGCGGACGGCAGCACCTTTCTAGGTGCCTCGCAGGAAGGCCACGGCGGCCTGATTCTCCCTTACTTGCAGGTCAAGGACAGCAAGGGTGAATGGAAGACGGTGATCGAGGATATGGGGATCCCGGCGGGCAAGCCCAAGACCATTTCGGTCAACCTCACCGGCAAGTTTCTTTCCGCCTCGCGCGAGATCCGCATCGTCACCAATCTCTGTCTCTACTGGGACGAAATCTTTCTGGCCGAAAACGCCTCGAACCCAAGCGTGCGCTTGACTAACGTGGATGCGCAAACGGCCAACTTGCATTACCGGGGCTTTTCGCGCCCTGTGATTGACCGCGAGCGGCTGCAACCCGAGCAATTCCTCTATTCGTCGTGGATGCCGCTGTCGATGTGGAATCCCACGCCTGGCCTCTACACGCGGTACGGCGACGTCCGCGAATTGGTCGTTGGACTTGATGACAAGCTCACCATCATGGGTTCCGGCGATGAACTCACGCTTCAGTTTCCGGCCGCAAGCCTGCCCCCCCTAATCACGGGATGGCGCCGCGATTATCTGCTACTCGTGGACGGCTGGGCCAAGGATGCCGACGCTAACACCGCATTCTCGCAAACCGTGGAACCGCTGCCGTTCCACGCGATGAGCGCCTATCCATACCGCTCCGATGAACACTATCCCGATGACGCGGCCCATCGCGAGTATCGAAAGCAATACCTGACTCGCCCGGCGCTTCGTCTGATCCGTCCGCTGACATAGGGCACCTCCAAACAAACGACCATGAAGCCGTACTCCATCACCATAGGAATCGCCCTTGCGGCCGCTGCACTCTGCTGGGCCGCGGCCGATTCCGCCATCAACACGGGCGTTCACTTTACCGACATCACCCAGAAAGCCGGCATTCACTTCACTCACCACAACGGCGCTTTCGGAAAGAAGTATCTTCCGGAAACAATGGGCTCGGGCTGCGCCTTTATCGATTACGATAATGACGGCTACCCGGACGTCCTGCTCATCAACAGCAAGGATTGGACGCCTAAGGGCCAGCATTACTACAGCGCCCTGTATCACAACAATAAGAACGGCACGTTCACCGATGTGACGAGCGGTAGCGGCCTGGACGTCGAGATGTTCGCCCTGGGCGTCGCGGTAGCCGATTACGATAACGACGGCAAGCCGGACATTTACATCACCGCGCTCGAAGGCGACCGCCTCTTCCACAACGAGGGCAACGGGAAGTTCAAAGACGTCACCGCGGCTTCCGGAATTCGCAACGCAAACTTCGGCACGAGCGCCGCCTGGCTTGACTACGATAAGGACGGTAAGCCCGATCTCTTCGTCGCCAACTATGTCCAATGGAGCGTGAAGACCGATCCGTGGTGCTCGCTCGATGGCGTGAGCAAGTCGTACTGCACTCCGGAGAAGGCTAAGGGCGCGCCTTCGAAGCTCTATCACAACCTGGGCAACGGCCGGTTCGAAGACGTGAGCGCGAAGGCCGGGATCGCCGACGCCACCAGTAAGTCGATGGGCGTGCTGGTGGTCGACTACAACAACGACGGCTGGCCGGACCTTTTCATATCAAACGACACGCAGCCCAACCGGCTGTTCCGCAACAACAAGAACGGCACGTTCACCGAAGAGGGCGTGACGGCGGGCGTGGCTTTCGGTGAAGATGGGGCGGCGCGTGGCGCGATGGGCGTCGACTGGGCCGACTACGATCACTCCGGCCGCGCTTCCCTGCTGGTGGGCAACTTCTCTAATCAGATGCTCGGCCTCTATCACAACGAGGGGAACGGGCTTTTCGTGGATCAAGCTCCCGGTTCCACGGTAGGTAAAGCCAGTCTGCTCAGCCTGACGTTCGGCGCGTTCTTTTTTGATTACGATCTGGATGGCTTCAGCGACATCTTCGCGGCTAATGGCCACACTGAGACCGACATCTCGCGCGTCCAGCCGCGCGTGCAATACAAAGAGCCGCCGCTGCTGTTCCGCAATGTGGACGGCAAGCGCTTCGAGAACGTTAGCAGCGCGGTGGGCCCGGACTTCAGCCGTCCGATCGTGGCCCGTGGCGCGGCCTATGCCGATATCGACCACGACGGCGACCTGGATATTCTGCTGACCAATAACAACGGCCCGGCAATCCTGTTGCGCAACGACGGGGGGAATCAGAACAAGTGGCTGTCGCTCCGCTTACAAGGAGTGAAGTCGAACCGCAGCGCGCTTGGTGCGACGGTGCGCATCGAGACCGCGCAAGGCAAGCAATGGAACACGGTGCGCAGCGGCGGGAGCTACTGCTCCCAAAGCGATCTGGCCCTGACTTTCGGACTGGGTCACGAAGCGATGGTGAAGGTCATCGACATCGAATGGCCGAGCGGGGTCAAGCAGCATTTCACCAACGTCGCGGCGAATCAGAATTTGCGGGTGGACGAGACCAGGGGCATTCTGAAGTAAGCCCAAATGAAGTAATCTCGTTCCAATGCGTTTTCCTCTCTCGGCGCGTGGCGCGCGGATTGTTCTGGCAGTCGTGTTCACGCTGGCGGTGGCGTATCAGGCTGGCTCTTCAGCGGCCTCTTTGGCCGACCTCCGGGACGGCACGAAATCCGCGCGCATTCCGTTGCTATTCGGCTTCCGCCTGGACATGGTTTCCGGTGTAATGCCGGAAGCAACTGCCGCGGGAATCGAGTTCGGGGACGTACTGGAAAGCGTGGAAGGGCGGCCGTTCACCGGCGGCTTCGTGTTGTACCAGCGAGTGGGGGAGAAACGGGCCGGCGATAGTTTGCAAGTGGTGGTCCGGAAGCCCACGGGAACGCACGTGGGAACGACGATTCATCTGGTCCCGATTCGCACGGAGCGGGCTTCAATCGCCGCATGGACGGTGACGCTGATCGTCAATGTTCTGGAACCTTTCCTGTGTTTGGCGCTGGGGTTCTGGGTGGCGTTCGGACGTCCGAAAGATATACGGGCCTGGCTGCTGCTCGGGCTGATGATCGGCTTCTCGCAATTCATCGATGGCTTCTCGTGGAGCTGGCCGCTGATGGGCTTCGCGGTGGTCTGGAACGCGGTGCTCGGACTGGCGTTTGGCCCGTGGCTGTTGTGGCTGCTGCTGTTCGCTTTGCTGTTCCCCAAGCGTCAGGAGTTTGACCGCCGTCACCCCGCATGGAAGTGGTTCTTAATCGTTCCACTGATTGGGCAGTGGTTGTTCTTTTCCGCATTCGAGATTGGGAGCTTGTATAGCTTCCATGCTCTTGAAGTGCTCAGCCCGATGCTGCGCCTGCTGATCCGGGTCCCGCTGTTCACTTATCTAAGTTTCGTTTCTATTCTGGTTTCTTTCCTGATACTCGGCTTCAAGTCCGGGCGGGCGGAGCCCGACGATAAGCGCCGGCTCCGCATCCTGCTGAATGGCACGGCGATCAGTCTGACTCCGCTGTTTTTAATCGTGATCTTCAGCTTGATCAAAGGCCAGGACATCTTCCGCGGGGTGCCGGAATGGGCGAAGCTCACAGCCCTGCTGATGCTGCTTTTGTTCCCCGCAACCATGGCGTATGTGCTGGTGATTCAGCGCGCCATGGGGGTGGACGTGGTGATGCGGCAGGGCTTGCAATACGCGCTTGCGCGCCGCACTTTCTGGATACTTCGCACGCTGCTGATGGTGCTCGCAATCTTGCTGACCGTCAAGGCCTTCAACACGGCTGGGACCGGGATCGCGAGCCGCATCGCCGCGCTGGCTTTACTGGGGGCGGCGCTCGTGTTCCGGCGCAAGTTTTCCGACCGACTGTCGCATTGGATCGACCGCCGCTTTTTCCGCGAGGCCTACAGCACGGAAATGGTGATGAGCGAACTGGCAGAAGAAGCCCGCGCTTTCACGGAAGCAGGCCCGCTTCTGGGCACGATCGCGCATCGTGTCTCCGACACCTTACATGTGTCGCGGATGGCGATATTCGTGAGCGATGGAGACCGTTTCTGCGTGACGCAAACCATCGGGCTCGATCCCATGCCGCTGGCATGCCTATCGCCGCAGGGCCGCTCGGTGCGGCTGCTTAGCGAAGCCAAGAAACCGGAGCTGATCTACTTCGACGATCCGCGCAACTGGATTCACGCAGCGCCGCCCGACGAGCAGCAGAAACTGCGGAGCTTAAACGCTGAGGTCTTGCTGGCATTGCCGGGGCGCTCCGAGCTTCTGGGGCTGATCGCGCTGGGGCCGAAGCGTTCGGAAGAAGCATATTCGCCATCGGACTTGCGGCTGCTGCAACTCGTAGCGATCCAGACGGGCCTCGCGCTCGAGAACACGCAGCTTCTGGCGACCGTTGCGCGGGAAGCGGGCCAACGCGAGCGACTAAACCGCGAACTCGAGATCGCTCGCGAGGTGCAAGAGCGTCTGTTTCCGCAGACCTGCCCGGCGGTTGCAGGCATTGAATACTTCGGCTTTTGCCGCCCGGCGCTCGCGGTGGGAGGCGATTACTACGACTACATCCCGCGGTCGAACGGCCGGCTGGGAATCGCGGTGGGTGATGTTTCGGGCAAAGGAATTTCGGCGGCGCTGATGATGGCGAGCCTGCAATCACTATTACGCGGCCAGATTGCGGCTGGGCTGGAAGACATCTCACTGCTGATCACCAATACCAATCGTTTAATTCACGATGTATCCACCTCCAGCCGGTATTGCACGTTTTTCTACGGCGAGTTCGACCCGGGGACGCGCAAGTTCATCTACGTCAATGCCGGCCACAACCCGCCCATCATTTTGCGCGATGGCACGGTGATTCGGCTGGAGGCGTGCGGGCCGGTGGTCGGACTGCTGCGAGGGATCACGTTCACCAGCGCGGAGTTTCAGTTTCAACCGGGCGACGTTTTCATCGCCTTTACCGATGGCATTAGCGAAGCCATGACGGCAACGGATGAAGAGTGGGGCGACGACGGTTTAATCGCTTCCGCGCGCGCCTGCCAAGGCCTGGAACCGGCTGCGATGACGGCGGCGATCATGCGGGACGCCGATGCGTTTACCGCCGGGGCGGAGCAACATGACGACATGACACTGATCGCGCTAAAGGTGGGCTGAGCGCGGGCTAGCGGTACTGCTCGTCCGTTACGTGTTCCATCCACTCGACGACCTTGCCATCGGCTTTTTCCTGAATCGCGATGTGAGTCATGGCGGTGGTGGGGGCGGCTCCATGCCAGTGCTTCTCGCCGGGTGCAAACCAGACCACATCACCAGGGCGGATTTCTTCAATCGGGCCGCCAAGACGCTGAGCGCGGCCACAACCGGCGGTGACGACGAGCGTTTGGCCAAGCGGGTGGATGTGCCAGGCGGTTCGAGCTCCGGGTTCGAAGGTGACGCTGGCTGCCTGGACCAGGGCCGGATCGGGCGCTTGAAAGAGAGGGTCAATGCGAACCGTTCCGGTAAACCACTCGGAGGGTCCTTTGGTGGAAGGCTGTGAGCCGACGCGTCGAATGTCCATCGTTTTACTGTATCTGGCGACTGCAGGAGGTTAGCTGCCGGTGGCGTTGGCCGATTGGGGACCAGTGAGGCGGTCGACGAGGGCCTGATTTTCAGGGCTAAGCAGGCTTTGGGAGGCGGCGAAGCGCAGGAGCTCGAGAGCGGCTTCGGGTTTTTTGCAAAGCAATTCGACCGTGGAAACTGTTGATTCAGAGTCACTTACGGGAGCGGCGTCAGCGGGAAGTTGAATTTCGGCGAGCGCTTCGGCTTCGACCAGGCGGGCGGCGGCAAGTTCGGTGTGGAGGGTGTACATCTTGTCGTACCAGGCGTGGGCCGTGCAGGTCGCGAGATCGAAGGTGTCCGGACCTTTCTTGAGGCGCAGGGATTGAAAGCGTTCGATCTCCTCGGTGAGCTTGTATTGGGCGCGCTGAAGGCGGGCTTCGTAACGGCCGAGCTTGTCGAACGCGTTGGGCCCTTCGCAGTCGGTCTTCCAGGCGTTGGCTTTGGCGACCATGGTGGCGGTCTTATCGTCACTGGGATCGCCGTCGCGATCGCTGGCCTTAAGGCAGGCGACGAGGGTGCTGTTGAAGAGATTGTTTTCGACGGCGGCGATGGTGTTGAGGCGCCAGTTATTGTCGATGATCTTCTGCGCGAGCTGGGTCTCACGGACGCCCACGGGGCGGAGTTCGGCGATATATTGCGCGCCGAGATTCATGTAAGCGGGATACTCGCCGGCTTCGAGGAAGACATTCTGGCCGGTGAGTCCGTGAGTGACGCCGTTGAGGGCGACGCGTTGTTTGCCGGGGACGGTTTTGGGGCCGGAGTTGCCGAGCAGGGCGGGCGCGGTGGCGCGGATCTGCTCGATCTCGGCTTCTAACTGCTGAATGGCTTTCATAGATAAGTTTGACCTCTCGGCTTTTAAGTAGCAGGCGAGGAAGGGTGTGGTGGCAGGTGGAGGGGCTAAGTGGTTAACAACGTTAGGGAAATAAAGGTGGGGACGAGGGGAATGGGTGGAGGTGGCGAAGGAAGAACGTCGTCGGGACCGCGGCCGCTGCTGCACTCCAGGTGTCCCGTCCGGCCTTATCCAGCCTGCTTAGCGGCAGCGCCGATCATTCCTGCAACGTGGCGCTCTGCATCGAGAAAGCGTTTGGTGTCAAGATGGGCACTGTATCGCGGCGACAGGCAAGCGCGAAAAGGAAATCCGAGTCCGCCGGTTCCATCCGCGCACGCGAGTTCACGCATGATGAATTAAGGAGAGTTGATTGGCGCCGGGCCCAACCCACGATTTGCTTGTTCGGCAGCTCGCCTGGCACGTTCGAGAAATTCCGTTTCACTCATTCCGGCGAAGGCGGTGACCCCCTTTTCTTTCCTAATGACGTCGTCGGGGCTGTTGGGCTGAGCTTTCCCGTCTCGCAATTCCCAAGACTTGGCCACTGTGTAGTAGTCACCCGGTGTCTCATGTCTGAAGAAGACTAAATACCTATGCGAGGGTTGAAGAGTATACAGTTCATGTGCAATCGCCTGAGATATTACCCTGCCATTCGGCAAGGCGATTGTCCCGCCCCGGAGGATGACTGTGAGGGTGTCTCCGTTCTGGACAGTAAGTCTGTTGTACTTAAGTAACTGTTCAGATCTTAGATCCAGTTCGGTGTATATACTCCGATGGGTTGGCGATAAGTGAGGGTGAAAGCGCTCAAATGTCACAACCGCCACTACATCGGACAGGTCAAACGGAAGTTCCGGGAGAGCGCACCTAGGGCGGGTGGCGAAATCCCATGGCCAAAATGGTCCGGCGTCTCTACGTCGAGCGGAAGATCACTCCCGTACTGACAATCGAACACTTTTCCTCGAACCTCATCTCGGGATATGGCGGCGTGATCCCGGGGGGCAGTTTCGAGTGGAACTGGCTGCCGCTGCCACTGATTGAATGAGGGTCCTTGCTGGCAACATAGCGGAAGAGCAGACGATATGGCGAGAGAGAGAGCGACACGCTAAATGCGGTTGGTAGATAGTTTCTCCAGGGACGCATTTTGTGCCTCCCACCGAGTGTACTGGAAGTTTTGGGTTCTGCAATCGGTAGTGCATCGGGTTCCGCGATAAGGGCCCGTCAGGGTTTGCGCGTTGGCACCTTTACCCCAACCTCTCCCGGGATTTCCATTTGCATTTTCCTCAGAAACTGCGGATGTCCACTCTCTAAGACTTGTTTACGAGGGAGTGTCTGCGGGGAAGTTGAAGAAGAGTTGATTACCGTCGGGATCGTCGATGACCAGGAGTTGGTAACCCCACGAACCTTCTTTGACTGTGACGCCGTTGGTTTCGAACTCGGAGCGGAGGGCGTGGAGCGCAGCAATGGTAGCGGCGGGGGTTTCCGGTTCGACGTTCAGGGAAATGAACATGACGGCCTTGCCGGTGTTCTCCGCGGCGAGGTTATTGGCTAGGATCAAAGCGCAGCCCTGCCGCTCCACCTGTGCGACTCGGGCTATTCCCTTCTCGTCGTACCGCCAGGGGCTGGTGAAGCCTAGCAGATTGACGTAGAAGTGGAGCGAAGCGTCGACATCTTTCACGTGCAAGATGGGGCGGGCGAACCAGTCAGTCATTTGGAGATCCGGAAGCTTTTTCTGTGCGAGAATGTGGTGATTCGAACACTTACGATCTTACTCCTTTGCAGTAGGGCCGCGCTTGCGGCGGGTGCGTGCGATGACGGGTTGCCCCGGGCGCGGGCGGAGCTATTCGCGGCTCGGTATGAACCGGCGGTCAGCGCTTATCGCGAGGTATTGAAAGCCGATCCACAGTGCGCGGCGGCTTACGACGGGCTCGTACGGGCGCTGTTGGATTCGCATCATGCGGCGGAAGCATATGAAGCGGCGCGTGTGGGGATGGAGCAGGTTCCGGGGATGGCGGCTGGTCTGTCGGCAAACGGCCGGGCATTGCTGCGCAAAGGAGAGATCGCCAAGGCCGAGCGGGCGTGGATCGCCGCAGTGGCGTTGGATCCGAAAGAGGCGTCGGCGGTAGCGGGGCTGGCGCGGATCAATGGCTTGATCGCCAAGTTCAAGACGGCGCAGGTGTACCGAGCGATGGCGCACCGCCTGTCGCCGGATGACCCGAAATTGCTGGCGGGGTATGCGGCCGGATTGCCGGGGCCGGAGCGCATCGAACTGCTTCGGACGGCGCTGGAGCGGCTGGACCCGGGATCGAAAGAAGCGAAGTACTTGCGGGCGTATCTGGCGGCGACCGAAGCGCGGAAGTCGAAGAAGATGAACGCGTTGAAGAGCGGCTATCGCACTTATCAGTTGAAGCTGGTGGAATTGTCCGATGGTCCGCGGCGATTGCGTGGCTATGGCTTGCGGGTGAGTTTCAATGGCGGGAGCGCGGCGACGCTGCTATTGGATACGGGCGCGAGTGGAATTTCGCTGGCTCCGCGGCTGGCTGAGAAGTTCGGGCTGGAGCAAATGGCGACCGAGGGGCTGGAGGTCGGCGGGATCGGGGACGGGGCGCGGCGCGCGCTGTCGCGCTATGTGGCGGCGAGCGTGAAGGTGGGCGATCTGGAAATGGGCGACGTTCCGGTGGAGGTATTCGATACGGCGAAGTCGCCGGACTTTGATGGGCTGATCGGGGCGGATACGTTTGCGCGTTTTCTGGTGACGCTGGATTTTCCGAACCGGAGCGTGGAGCTGACGCCGTTTGCAAAAGAGGACGCGCCCTCAGATGAAACGAAAGGTCCGCGAGATTCGGTGGCGCTGCCGGCGGGTCTATCGCGCATGTACCGGACGGGTCACATGCTGCTGGTACCGGCGATGATCAACACGGCGGCCGGGCACTTATTACTGATCGACTCGGGAGCGAGCGTGAACTTGATCGATCGCGCGGTGGCGCGGGAGACGACGAAGACGGTGGACGATGCATTCACGACGATAAAGGGAGTTCAGGGGAAGGTAAAGAACGTAGCGCGCGCGGATGTGACGCTGCAGTTTGCCAACTTACGGCAGAAGAATCCGGAGCTGGTGGCGGTGGACTTGACCGACATGAGCGACAACGCGGGCTTGGAGATTGCGGGGATTCTGGGGATGCCGGTGTTGAATAACCTGAAGGTCACGATCGACTACCGGGATAACGGGATCAGCTTCGAGTACAAGCCGCGGTAAGTGGCGGTTATTCTCTTGGGCCGGTTAGATCCGGGCCGGAACAGCGGTTGCGGATCGGGGAGCGACCGAGCTCATCGATGGGATGCGCGACACACTCGACGCTGATGGTGACGGGCGGAGACGGGATGCCGTTGGCGATAACTTCGAGCCTGGTTTCGCCAGTCTCGAGTTGCCTCGGGATATCGAAGTAAGTCGAGACGGGTGTAAGTCCAGTGGCAACTCCCATGGAGCTATGGTCATGCGTGCGGGCATAAGTGACTATACCCGAGGCTAAGTTGGTCAAGCGAACTAAAGGGTAATTCGTGGCGGTTTCTTCTTCATCGCCGAAGGCCGCGGCTTGGGATAGTCCATTGAACTGCGTGCCTGTGATGCGATAAGTGGCACCGCGCAGTACACGGGCCGGGAAATCGGCGATGGCGGGCACCCAGGACGGCAAGTAAGTTCCAGTTGAAAGATAGACCTGAACAGTCGGGCCGGTAATTAACGTTTGTCCGTTGGGCAGGATCAGCATGTTATAGGTGTTGCCCGCAGGCAGGACGGGTCCAGGTTTTAAGTGGACGCCATCGAATTCATAGAGGGTGCCTGAGTTCGCGACGACTAAGACGTTACCGCTCGGGAGTAAAACTGCGCTTGAGTCGCCGGCGTCGTCATTCGGGAAGTCGGGACCGGTGGTCCAGTTACCGGCACCGGTGGACGTAAGCGCCGGGTGGTAGATGGAGGTGTGTCCGTTGAAGACGTTGGAAGCGCCAGTGAAGAAGACCGTGCCATCGGGGCGCAGAATGGCGGGTCCGATTTCGCCGGGCGGGAAGTAGAGTTGGTTTGCGCCGTAGGGAATGGGGTTGGACTGGGTGGGTGAGTGGAGATCGACGGGGGTGAAACCTTCGGTGGTCCAGCGGCCGGTTGAAGCGACGTAACGCTCGGAATTGGGGGCGTTTTTGACGTCGGCGGTAAGGACGGAGCCGTCGGGAAGCAGGGTCCAGCCTTCCTCGGCGTTGAAGTCGGATTTACCTGTGGACGGGAGCGGCGACCACTGGAGAGTAGCTGGATCGAGGGCGGCGATGTCCTGCGTGGTCTTGCGGCCAATGAGGAAGCGGCCATCGGGGAGCACGACTGCGGGGGAATCGCCGATATCGGGCCAGTTGGCGGGAGGTTGGATGGGGGTCCAGGCGTTGGTGACAGGGTCGTATATTGCGCCGTGGTTGGTGAGGGTGAAGGCGTTGAAATTGTACTCGCCGCCGACGATGACGACGCGGCCATCGGCCAGAACGGCGGAAGCGAAGGCGTCGGGAGCGTAGTTCCAGGAGGCGGGAATGTCGGCGAGGCGGGTCCAGGTTCCGTTGGAATAACTGCCGGAGGGATCGGGCGAGACGCGGTACCAATCGAAGTAATTGGGGCCTTGCACCATGACGGAGCCGTCGGTGAGCAGGAAGGGGAGACCGACGGTAGCGGGCGGTTGGTTGGTGAGCGGGACAAGGGTCTGGGCGGGCGCGGAGAGGGACACCAGGACTAAAAGAAGGTTTCGCATGGCTGCCAGCGGAGTGATAGAGTCTTGCCGATGAGACTTATTGTAAGTGGGGCGTGGCTGGTTGCGGCGGGATGGGCGAGCGTGGCGGGGGCGGGCGCTCAGACGGGAACGCTGCCGCCTGTGCCAGCACCGCAGAGTATTCCGCAGCCGGGCGTCGTGGGGAGTGGTCCGTATGCACCACAGCCGATTCTGCCCGGTGGCATTGTGATGCCCCTTTATCCGGCGGGCTCGCCGTTTCTCAAAATGGAGCGGGTGCGCGAGGCGGAACAATACAGCATGAGCCAGGCGGTGCCGGGGCGGATCAACAGCATCGTGAATATTCACAATCCATCGATTGAGGTGCATCCGGTGGAGCGCGGATTAAACACGGGTGCGGTGGTGATTCTGGTAGCGGGCGGTGGACATCGAACGCTGAATGTGGGAAGCGAGAGCGCGGACTTCGTGCCGTTCTTTTTCAACTACGGGGTAACGACGGTGATTCTACGGAACCGGCTGCGGAAAGACGGATATAACGCGGAAGTGGACGCGGTGAACGATGCACTGCAAGCGGTGCGGATGGTTCGGGCGTATGCGAAGGAGTGGAATGTCGATCCGCACAAGATCGGGATGATGGGCTTTTCGGCGGGGGCGGAACTGACGGCGGCGGCGGCGGTGGAGTACGAGGTGTTCGATAAGAAGAACGGAGACGCGAGCGATCCGCTAGCGGGGGTAACTTCGCGACCGGATTTCGTGGGGATCATTTATCCGGGCCCGTCGCCATTCGCGCATGGACGGACGGCACCACCGGTGCCTCGAAGCACGCCGCCCGCGTTTATAGTGTGCGGCGGAGCAGGAGATCGGGTGCATGCCGTGTGGGCGGATGAATATTTCCGGGCGATGCTGGATGCGGGCGTGCCAAATGTGGAGATGCACATTTACGGGAACGGGCGGCATCCGGGGGACGCGCTGCCAGATGGGAGCCGGATGAGCGGCGGGCTGACGGATCGTAACGATATTCCGTTTGGGACTTGGCAGTTTCGATTCGTGGACTGGTTTAGGGATCTAGGTTTTCTGCAGAAGGCGGGAGTGGAGACTAAGGCAGCAAGGGAGAGTGCGGGGTTTGCCAGCGCGCCGGTGAAATAGAAGGTCCGGCGCGCGGGCGCTAATAAGCGGATTAGTGGTTGTCCGGGTGCTCGTGACGCCAGTTCCAGTAATTCTGCTGCTCCCGGCGGGGGGCGCGATTGAATTCAACTACCGCGACGTGGTGCTCATCACGATACCGATTCCAGGCGGCGCCTTCGCCATCGTTCCATTCATGGCGATCATGATGGACGCGGTCGTAGTAGACGCGGGCGGCGGCGCGATTTTCGCGAACTTCCTCGCGGCGTTCGCCATCCTGCGCACTCAAGATCAGAGGCGTAGTGGCGAGCATTGTGAACATCGTGGTTGCAAGAAAAAGACGACGCATAAGATGATTCCTCGTTGAAACGAAGAGCATGCGAGGTGCCACGTGAAGGCAAGTTCATTTGCGGGGCCTAAAGAAGGCCCGGGCACCCTGGTGGGGGTACCCGGGTTTGGGTTAGTTACTGACCGGTTCCGGACAGAGTTACTGTTTGGGAACCCCCGGTCGCGTTGTCAGTGATTACGAGACTTGCGGTGCGGGGGCCAGTGGCCGAGGGCGTGAAGTTGACGTAGACGTAGCAGGAGTTGGCTGGAGCGAGTTGACTTTGCGCGGTGCAATCGGTGGTGTCAATGGCGAAATCGGAGGCGTTCAGTCCCGTGAAGGCGGTACCGGAGATAGTAATTTGTCCGGAGCCGGTATTGACGAGGGCGGTAACGAAATCGTATTGGGTGCTGCCGACCGCAATCGTGCCGAAAACCAGAGAGGACGGCGACACGTCTGCGGTGCGAGTTAAGCCTTGGCTCACTCCGCTCAAAGGAATGGACTGGGTGCCTCCGGCAGCGTCATCGGTAATCTGGATTGTTGCGGAACGTGTTCCGATGAGTAAGGGAGTGAAGTTCACGTAGAAGTAGCAAGAGCTGCCGGGCACGATGGTCAAGCCTGCGGTGCAGTTGTTGGAAACGAGGGCAAAATCAGCGGCGTTGGCTCCAACGATAGAGACGGCGCCCAGCGTCACGGTAGCAGTGCCCACATTCGTGACGTAGAGAAAGCTGTTTTGAGAGGTAACGCCAACTGTCGTTAGCGGGAGTTCCGTGGGCGGCGGCAGAGCCAACATCTTGGAAGATGCCTGACCCACACCGTTGAGGGAAATCGATTGAGGGCTCCCGGTTGCGTCGTCAAAGATCTGCAGTGTAGCTGTGCGAACGCCCATAGCCGAGGGAGTGAAGTTGATGTAGAAGTAACATTGGTTTCCCGGCGCTAGGGGGGAAGTACAATTGGTGGACGAAATGGCAAAGTCCGCGGCATTCACGCCCGTGATGGTGAATGAAGAGATAGTCACCACCGCGCTTCCGGAGTTGAAGACTTTGAGGTAGGAGTCAGAGTTGGTCACCCCGACCGTGGTGAGGGCGGCTGTTACCGATTGCGGGACGGCCAAGCTTTTGAGCGCGATCTGACCGACGCCGTTGATGGGGATAGACTGCGGGCTACCGGCGGCGTCATCGGTGAATTGTAGCGCGGCTGTGCGAACGCCCACACCGGTTGGGGTGAAGGAGACAACAAAGTCGCAGTAACCGTTAGGGCTAGCGATCGAGCCGCCACCGGAACAACTGGATAGCGACACGGAAAAATCCGCCGCGTTGGTACCGGTAACGGTAGCGCCGCTAATGGTTACATTCCCAGTGCCGGCGTTGTAGACATAGATGTCCTGGGTCGTGGTAGTTCCGATATTGTTGACGTTGAAAGCAATCACGGGTGGCGTGTTGAGCAGTTTGGTGACGGTCTGTCCGATGCCGGATAGCGGCACCGTTTGGGGGCTGCCAACCGCGTCGTCGGTGATCAGCAAGCTGCCGGTGCGCACACCCGCTACGGACGGCGTGAAGGTCAGATAGATGTAGCAAGTTCCAGCTACGGGCAAGGTGGAGCCGCATTGATTGTTGCTGATAGTAAAGTCGCTGGGGTTGGTTCCGCCGATCGTGAAGCTGGAGAAAGTGACGGTTTGTGTACCGGTGTTGCTGAGTGCGATCTGAGTCTGGGCAGTAGTGGAGGACACGTTCACCGGTCCGAAATCAACAAGCAACTGTTGGGCAGTGAGGATTTTAGCTCCAGTGGTTCCGATCCCGGAGAGACCGACGGTATAGGCGACTCCGCTGACGGTGAATTGCAGGGAGGCGATACGCAAGCCAAGACCGGCAGGGTTGAAAACAAGGCTCAATGTGCAACTTGCGTGGACGGCGATAGTTGTGGGGCAATTGTTGGTGAGGATGCTGAAATCGGAGGCGTTGGCCCCGGTAATGGCTACCGTCTGACTAACGGGGGCACGACCGTTATTGACCACGCTCAGAGAGCTCGCGGCACTGGGGGACCCAACGTTCTGATTGTTGAAACCGATGTCAGTGGGATTAAAGGTGAGTGGAACAGCAGCGGGTCTGCCGACGCCGACCAGCGGAATGTTATGGGGGCTACCGGTGGCGGAATCGACGAACTGCAGCGTGCTGGAGCGAAGCCCGGCGGCTGCGGGAGTGAAGACCACCGACACGTAGCAAGAGCTGCCGGGCGCCACTCCCGCTCCTCCTATCGGGCATTGGTCAACGGAGAGGGCAAAATCGTTGGCATTGCCCCCGGTGATAGAGACCGAGGAGATAATAACCGGGGAATCGCCAGTGTTGTAGAAGTCTTGAGAGGATTGGGCGGAGTGAGTAGCAAGCACCTGCGCGGGGAAAACCAAGGACGGGTAGTCGAAGGTGACGGTTTGGGTGAGCGGCTGGCCGGCCCCGCTGAGTCCGATGGTCTGGGGGCTACCGGTGGCTGAGTCAGTGAAGACGAGTTGCGCTGTGCGCAATCCCGTAGCGGATGGCGAGAAGGTGACGTACACGTTGCAAGCGGCCCCCATACCGACGCCGGTGGGAGTGAGGCAGGAGTCCGCTGAGACGGAAAAATCCGCGGAATTCGCCCCGGCGACGATCACGTTGGTGAACGACACGGTGGAATCGCCCAGGTTGGAGACGGACACGCCGCTCTGTGACGAGATGGACCCGAGATCGAGAACGCCGAAATCGACATTGACGTAATTGAACGAGAGCTGCTGGAGGGAGCTCTGGCCGACGCCTTCGATCGCGACCGACTGTGGGGTGCCCTGAGCGTCGTCGGAGAAGGTGAGAGTGGCGGCTCGAGTTCCGGGAGCCGTGGGAGTAAATATGAGGTCGACGTAACACTGGCTACCGGGCGACACGACCGCACCGGGAAAGCAAGTGCCGTCATAAATGGTGAAGTCCGACGCGTTGACTCCGCTTACGGCGATGTTGGAAATACTAACCGGGGCGGTCGCGGCGCTTTGCGCGTAAACAGTGCCTTGGCCGGAACTGGTGCCGACTGTTTGGGCACCGAAGGCTAGTGTTCCGTTCGAGAACGAGAGCTGTTTATTTGGAGAAACGCCGGTACCAGAAAGGGAGACGAGCTGTGGGCTGCCCGTAGCGTTATCAGAAACCGAGAGCGAGGCGACGCGAATACCGGCAGCGGCAGGCGTGAAAGAAACAGTGACATAGCAGCTTACCTGAGTAAGAAGTTGGCCTGCTCCGAGCGGGCAGCTATTCCCGGAAATCACAAAATCGGAGGCGTTGGTACCAGTGAGCGCGAAGCTGGAGAAAGAGACTCCGGAGGTGCCGTAATTGGTGATGGCGAGCTGGATGGACGAACTTGCGCCGACAGTTTGGGAAGCGAAGGCAAGAGCCCCAGGAAGAAACGTGAGGAGCGAATTGGACGCAATACCGACGCCCGTCAAGGGCACGCATTGAGGATTCCCGGCAGCTGTGTCATGGAGCAGCAGGATCGCGGTTCGAATACCGGGGCCGGAAGGGACAAACCCTACCGAGACGGTGCAGCTTGAACCGGGGCTGAGGGGGGAGCAGTTGTTGTAGATAACGACAAAATCAGCTGGGTTTGTCCCGCTGATGGTGGTCTGGCCAAAGTTGATGTTGGACGCGCTGTAGTTGGTGACCGAAATCGAGGAAACTTGCAGGGCGGCGAGGTTGGCGGGGTTGAACACAAGCGATGTCGGTGAGAAGATGAGGCTCGGCGTCGCGGATTCGCCGGTTCCGGAAAGAGGAACCGATTGGGGACTGCCCGCCGCAGTATCGCTGAAGAGCAGGTTCGCGGTGCGAATGCCGTTGGCGGTTGGCGCGAATGCGACGCTCGCCGAGCACGATGCTCCGGCCGCGAGTGTAGCACCGCAGGTCTTAGACGAAATTTTGAAGTCGGTGGGATTGGCCCCGCCCAGTGAAATGGAACTGATGGTCGCAGAGGAAAGTCCGGTATTGGTTACGGTAATGGCGATTGGCGTAGTACTGGTGCCCACCGCAGCCACGGGATAGACAACAGCCGTAGGTTTCAGTGTGAATACGAGGTTCGATCCGGACCCTGCAAGGCTGGCAGTCTGGGGAGAGCCATTTGCGTCATCGGCAACGTTGAGTGTCGCGGACGCCGCGCCGGTTGCGGCGGGTGTGAAGGTGATTGAGATCTGGCAGGTAGCGCCGCTGGCCAGGGTAGCGCCGCAATTGTTGGCGGAGATGGCGAAATCGGATGGATTGGCACCGGTCAAGGTAAAACCGGAAAACGTCACAGGCAAGTTGCCGGTGCTGGTGAGAGTGATCGATTGAGGTGAGCTGGTCTTCCCCGTGACAGTGACGGGGAATGTTAGTGAGGCAGGCGTGAACGAAATACCCTCGGTTTGAGCCTGTAGATGACCGGCCGCGGCGGCGAGCAGTATCAAAAATGCGTAAGCCGTTTTTTGCGTGCCGATGAAATTTCTGAAGTGTCGAGTACGGTGCATGTTTTCTCCGCGCGGCAAGCGCGCAGGAGAAGTATATGGTGAACCGGTCGATTTGTGTAACTTTGCTTTGCAATTCGGGAACGCTCAATTCAGCATGTCTTTCCAGGCGGCTTCATCGGCCCCGATGCTGAGGCGATTGCCGGATCGGACGAGTGGCAGAAGCAGGAGTTTGGGTTCGCGCTCGATGCGGCCGCGCCATTCGGCATCCGACATCTTGATGTACTGGAGGCCGGCCTCGGTATAGACGCTTGAGCCGGTGTCGAGGAGCTTGGCGAGGGTAAAGCGGTCAATGAAACGCTGGATTTCACCGGGCGACATGGGTTTCAGCTTCAAGTCGACGAAATGGATGGGAATGCGGCGCTCTTTGAAGAAGCGCTCGGCCGCGCGGGTCGCGGAGGAATTCTTGATGCCGAAGATCTGGACATTGAGCTTGGACATGGCGATTTAGAGTCGATCCCCATCTTCTAGAATCAGATAAGGACGCGGAACACAATTATGGCTAACAACAATGGTTTTACCGAGAACGGTGCTGGGCACACCACTCCAACGATGACGACCGATGGCGGCCGTCCAGTAGGAGACAACCAGAATTCTACAACCGCTGGACGGCGCGGGCCGCTGCTGGGCGAAGATTACCTGCTGTTTGAAAAGATGGCGCAGTTCAATCGTGAGCGGGTGCCGGAACGGGTCGTGCACGCCAAGGGGTCGGGGGCATTTGGCCATTTCAAGGTAACGGCGGACATCACCAAGTACACCAGCGCAAAGCTGTTCAGCAAAGTGGGGAATACGTGTGAAACATTTGCCCGTTTCTCGACCGTGGGCGGCGAGAAAGGCTCGGCCGACACGGCGCGCGATCCGCGTGGCTTCTCGGTGAAGTTCTATACCGAAGAGGGCAATTGGGACATGACCGGCAACAACACGCCGGTATTCTTCGTGCGCGATCCGTTGAAGTTCGGGGATTTCATTCATACGCAGAAGCGCGATCCGGAGACGAATCTGAAATCGCCCACGATGATGTGGGATTTCTGGTCGCTCTCACCGGAGTCGCTGCATCAGGTAACTATTTTGTTTGGCGACCGCGGTATCCCGGACGGCTATCGGCACATGCACGGCTATTCGAGCCACACGTTTTCGCTGATCAATGCGCAGAATGAACTCGTGTACGTGAAGTGGCATTTCCGGACCAAGCAAGGCATCAAGAATCTGGAAGCGAAAAAGGCGGAAGAACTGGCGGGATCGGACCCGGACTACTCGCAGCGCGATTTGTTCCATGCGATTGAGACGGGTGATTTTCCGAAGTGGTCGGTGCACATTCAGGTGATGCCGGAAGCCGAGACGGGCAAGTTCAAGTACAACCCGTTCGATCTGACAAAGGTGTGGCCGCACGGCGAGTACCCGCTGATTGAGGTGGGTGAGCTGGTGCTGGATCGCAATCCGAAAAACTATTTTGCGGATGTGGAACAGGCTGCCTTCAATCCTGTGAACGTGCCGCCGGGGATGGGCTATTCGCCGGACAAGATGCTGCAAGCGCGCCTGGTTTCGTATCCGGATGCGCATCGGTACCGGATCGGGACCAACTACCAGCTGCTGCCGGTAAACGCGCCGAAGTGCCCGATGCATTCCTACAATCGGGACGGGGCAATGCGGTTCGACGGCAACTTTGGCAGCGCGCCCAACTATGAGCCGAACAGTTTCGGCGGGCCTAAGCAGGACGAACGGTTCCAGGATCGCAAGATGCCGTTGTCGGGCGAGCCGGCGGGGCGCTACGATCATCGCGAAGGCAATGACGATTACACGCAGGCGGGGAATTTGTACCGGCTGATGGACGAAGGCGCGAAGGACCGGTTGGCGCAAGGCATCGCGCAGAGCATGGGGCAAACGCCGATGCGCATTCAACAATTGCAGTTGACGCATTTCCGTAAGGCTGATCCCGATTACGGCGCACGCGTGGAGAAGTTCCTGGAACAGAACGAGCGTCCGGAATTCATCCATGGTCCGAACGAAGCCGAGTACGCCCTTCGTTTGCCGGAGAAATAAACCGCGCGATTCGGTGAGGTTTGGAAGTTGGGGGCTGCCTGCGGGTGGCCCCTTTTTTTGTGCGTGCGCACGCGGATTCTGTGGGCGCGGGAGCATGGTGCGAGACAATAGATCGCATGACGGTCGACATCGAAGGCGTCACGTTGCATCTCGCCCATCCCGACATTCTGCAGGCGCGGTGGGTGGGGCAGGAAGAGCACATGCGTCAGTTACTGGCGGCATGGCTGGTGGTGAGCGAAGACGATATTCCGATGAATCCGCGGTTGCTGGGCAAGCCCGGAGTAGGCAAGACGACGCTTGCGTACGCGGCGGCTCGCCGCATGAATCGTGACGTATTTATTTTGCAAGGAACGCTGGATACGCGGCCGGAAGATCTGCTGGTGACGCCGGTGATTGAAGGCGCGGGAAAGCTGCGCTACGTCGCCTCGCCGCTTGTAACGGCCATGATCCTGGGCGGAATCACGATTCTAGATGAAGGCAATCGCATGAGCGAGAAAAGCTGGGCGAGCCTGGCGCCGCTGCTCGACACACGCCGCTATGTGGAATCCATTGTGGCTGGCATCAAGATTAAGGCGCATCCGAATTTCCGAATGGTGACGACGATGAACGACGATGCGTCCACTTTCGATCTGCCGGAGTATATTCATTCGCGGCTGCAGCCGCAGATCCTGATCGACTTCCCGGAGCGTGAGGAAGAGTATCAGATCTTGAAAGAGAATCTGCCGTTCGCCGAAGAGAGCGTGCTGCAATACGTGACCGACTTTCTGCAGCAAGCGCACGCGGCGGAGGAAAGCTATACCTCGCGCGATGGCATTAACGTAGGGCGATTCGCCACTAAGCTGAAGAGTTTGGCTACCGATCGCGTGGCGGAGGCGCAAGCACTAGAGACGTCCATCACCGAAATCCTCGGCGAAGAAGCCTTGCGATATGTCCGGCGCATCCGTCCCGTCACTCATTGATTTCGGCAATCTGCAGCGCGGCAACATTCGATACTTTCCGGTAGTCCCCGGGAAGTTGGAATTTGCAGTGTTGGTGCGGCAAACGCTGCTGCGGGAACGCCCGCGGATTGTAGCGCTGGAGTTGCCGGTGACGCTGGAAAAAGCGTACGCGCGCGCAGTGGATCGTTTACCGGCGATGTCGGTGATCTTGTACGCGGACCAGGCGGATGAAGAGACAGCGATTTATGTGCCGGTGGAACCGTGCGACCCGTTTGTCGAAGCTTTGCGCACGGCGCGTGAGATTGGGGCCGATCTCGTGTTCCTGGACCCGGACTCGGGAGAGCGTCCGCACCTAAGTGGGAGCTATCCGGACACGTACGCGCTGAGTTCGATCCAGCTAGAAAAATACATCGAGGCTTACCGGCTGTTTCCGCAGACGCGGACAGAGGAGATCGAGCGGCATGCGGATGGCATTGCCTGGAAGCTGCAAGGCGCCGATCCGCTGGCCAGTGTATTGGTGGTGCTTTCGTTGAACCTGCTCGACGCGGTGCTGGATGCGATGGAGCGTCCGCAAGCGCAGCCCTTTTCGCGCCGCCGCACGGGGGTGCAGGTGCTGAATCCGCATCCGGCGTCACTAGCGGAAATAACCACCGATTATCCGCGGCTGCAGGAGCGTTATGAAGACTCCCGCATGGCTGGCAATGGCGAAGACGGAAACGCCATTGACCGGATGCGAACGCAAGTATTCGTATTCCGCGAGGCCGAGAAGCTTTACGAGAAGAATGCTGGTGAGCGGCTGGCGCATTGGCAACGGCGAACGCTCTCCA
This sequence comes from Bryobacterales bacterium, assembly GCA_963752695.1. Lineage (GTDB taxonomy): Bacteria > Acidobacteriota > Terriglobia > Bryobacterales > Bryobacteraceae > Bog-113. The sequence goes on along the minus strand of CAVVZB010000003.1, from coordinate 359,196 downwards.
AATACTCTCGAAACCTGGCGATGACGGCGGGTGGACTTGCGGCTTCGTTGTTCGATCTCACAGTGGCAGCGCGGTCGATTGTGGATGACAACTACGCCTGGGAGGTTTGGGAGACTGGCGGAGCTTATAGGCACCAGTCCGATAAATCGGATCTGCCGACCGCGCACATCTCGGGCGAAGAGGTGTGGCTGGATACCAAGAAGATTCGGCTGCGCCGCAGGTTGCCGAATGAGAAGCAGCGGCTGCGCCCGAGCGGTCTGAAGAAGCGCGAGAAGGAAAAGATTCCTGGCGAGTGGGCGAGCGAATTGAATGGCGACAGCATCTGCTCATACCCGCCGGAAGACCTTCTCATCGAGGGCTTCGGGCAGTTTCTAAAGAAGAAAGGAAAGAGCATTCTTTCCGAAGAGCGCTCAAGGACGGAGCCGTTCACGACGTCTTTGCTCGACGGCGTGGATTTGCGCGAGACGATCCGCAATTGGCACGAAGGACGAATTTTCGTGCGCGAATCGCAGAAGATACATGGCGAAGTAGGTTCGGTGATCGTGATCTTCGACGCCGATCGCGAGGGCAAGTACGAATACATGACGACGTGGCTGGGCGAGCACCAGAACGAATCCGACATGGCGTTCTATTCGACCTTCCCGTTTGCAAATCTGGTGGGGCCAGGGATCGGCCGCGGCGAGTACGGCGGGTTCCTCATGAGCTTGCCCGCGCGAAGAATGCACAACGTGTGGTTCGATGCGGACTACGACTTTGCCGAGAACAAGCCGGAGCGGCTGTTGCTCGCGGGCATCGATTACTCGATTCACAAGTACGTGGTTTATGTGGCGGCGAAACCGCCTCGATCGGTGTTCCGCAACATCGCCGCGCGGATGGGACGCACTATTATCTACATCCCAATCGGACAGCTTTCTCCGGTGACGCTGAAGAAGATTCGCGTGGTGCACGTTTTGGATGGGCACGATAAACGGAGCATCGCGAAACAATACCTGTGGTGAGCGGCTTGACACGGGACCGCCGCCAGATAGAATAAAACCTAACTCTGGGTATGCAAGCGATCTGCGACCACAAACGTACGGTGATCCTGGCGCGCCGTGACGGCGTCGATTACGTCGAGTGTCTCGACTGCCGCGAGGTGTTCGAAGCCGAGGATTTGGAACCGGTGGTGGTGGAAGAGGACGAAGAATAATCCACGTTGCTAACCTAGATCTGCATGCACGATCTAGTTGCTTTCCGCTCCGATCTGGAGCGCATCGCCGAGCGTTTGTCGACGCGCGGTTTTAGCGTGCCAGTGGTTGCGTTCCGCGATCTGGACGCGCGGCGGCGCTCGGCGATCACCGAATCCGAAGAGCTGAAGCAGAGAAACAACGAGGCTGCGGCGGCGATCGGCAGATCAAAGAAGGCGGGCGAAGATACGAGCGCGGCACAAGCGGCGGTGATCGAAAGCAAGGCCCGGATGGCGCAGCTGGATGATGAGGTCCGCACGCTGGACCATCAGTTTCGCGAGATGCTTGCAGGTATTCCGAACGTGCCGCACGAATCGGTGCCGGTTGGCCGTAGCGCCGATGACAACGTGGAAGTGCGCCGTGTGGGTACACCCCGTCAATTCGATTTCGAACCTAAGCCGCACTGGGAACTGGGTCCGAACTTGGGCATTCTGGATCTGGAACGCGCCGCAAAAATCACCGGAGCGCGCTTTGCGTTGTATTGGGACATGGGCGCGAAGTTAGAGCGGGCGCTGGTCAACTTCATGCTGGATGTGCATGGCCGGGAGCACGGCTACACCGAAGTTCTGCCGCCATTCCTGGTCAATTCGGCGAGCCTTTATGGGACCGGGAATCTGCCTAAGTTCGGCGATGATTTGTTCAAGTGCGAGAACACGGATTACTGGCTCGCGCCCACGGCCGAGGTGCCGGTGACCAACATCTATCGGGATGAGACGCTGGATGCCGACGCTCTTCCTATCAGCCTTTGCGCGTACACGCCATGCTTCCGAAGCGAAGCTGGTTCGCATGGCCGGGATGTACGGGGAATTATTCGGCAGCATCAGTTCCAGAAAGTGGAGATGGTGAAATTCGCGCGCGCCGACCAAAGCTATGCCGAGCACGACAAGCTGACCGGACATGCCGAGGACATACTGACGCGTTTGGAATTGCCGTTCCGCACGGTCGTATTAAGCACGGGCGACATGGGTTTTTCGTCTGCAAAGACCTATGACATCGAAGTGTGGCTGCCTGGCCAGAATAGTTATAAAGAGATTTCGTCGTGCTCAAACTTTGAGGCGTTTCAAGCGCGGCGGGCGGGGATTCGGTGTAAGTCAGGAAAAGGCAGGGCAGAGTTCGTGCACACGCTGAACGGCAGCGGGCTGGCTATTGGGCGGACGTGGGTGGCGATTGTGGAGAACTATCAGCAGAAGGATGGGTCTGTGCTGATCCCGAAAGTTCTGCAGCCTTATTTGAATGCCGAAAAGATCGAGCGAAGGGCCGCGTTAGACTAACGCGGCCACATCCGGTAAGTTACATCATCTTTTTGGTTTCAAGCATCTGCAGGTGCATTTTCACGACAGGCAGAGTGGTGCTAGCAAAATCCTTGACGTCGGCATTCTTGCCGCCGTTGGATTCCTTGGTGAACTCGGCAACATCCTTTTTGTGATCGGTCAGCATGGCCTTAACGTAAGCGGCATCGAAAGCAGCACCGGACAGTTTAGAAAGCCGGTCATAGAGAGCCTGGTCTTTCGGCATGACGTCGGTGGGAAGGCTAATGTTGTCCTTCTGCGCAACCGACTTTAGTTGGTCATTCGCTTTACTATGGTCGGCCACCATCTTCTGGCCGAACTGCTTGACGAAGTCGCTAGAACCTTTGTCGGCGGCGAGTTGGCCGAGCTTGACTTCCGCCATTCCGCCGGCAGCGGCTTCCTTGGCGAACTTCATGTCCATAGTCTGGGCCATGGCTCCAAAGGAGCACGCTAAAAGCAGGGTGGCGCCAATCGGTAGAATTCGTTTCATTCGTTATGTCTCCTGCGGGAATGAATGCAATCGGCTTACCGGGCTAGGGTACGCAAGCGAGGCTTTGGGGATAGGCAATACCGTTAGTCGTAACTGCCTTCGAGGAACCAGCGATTGGTGCGGCGGTCGAAATAAATACGGAACAGGCAGCCGGTGGAAAGCGCTACATCCCACTCATCCCGATCCCAGGCATCTTCTTTCCACCAATCGCCGGAGGTGCGCCAGGGGCCGGAGCAATCGTCCACCACGCCGTGGATAGAAAGGGAATGAATGCGGGCCGGACGGCCGCCAGAGACCTGGACTTGGGCGAGACGGGGTGGCCGGAAGCGGCGAAACGCAGTGCGAGGCGCGGCGGCTATGGTGGGCGCAGATCCAGCTTTCGAAGTTCCGGTTTTGGTGGTGGAAGAACCGAACGCGGTCATTTGAAACGCATCCGGCCGATGGGTGTTTTCTAGTTCTGGAGTGCCGATATTCCCTGCCCCGACAAAGGCGGCAATACGGGCGATGGTGAGTTCCATCTTCTGCGGTTCGGGCGAAACGGGCTGAAAGAGGCCATGCTGCTGGACGCGGGGACGGGCCGGTTCGGCTTCGAGCGTCACTTTGGCGACTGGCGCGGCGGGCGGCTGGGCTTGCAGATCCAACTGCAGCAACTTCAGCAGCGCCATCGGGTCCGCCATCGGCACCGGAAAGCGCAAGGTGCTGGTGTGAATGGCGTTGTTATCGAGCGTGAGACGCAAGCGAATCTCGATGGCTGAAAGCGAGCATTGATGGAGACGCGCACAGAGATCGTGGAGCATGCGCGACAAGAGAAAGGAGAGCGGCTCCAGCAGTTCGACGGTGTCCTCTAATTCCAGTTCTTCGGCGAAGTGTAGGGGATCGCGTGCGGTGTTGAGCAAGCGATCGAATTCGCCGCGGGCCAGCTGCCATAAGCGGACGCCTTCATTGCCCAGGCGGGCAGCAACTCCGAGCGGTGGCAACGCGGCCAGTTCCCCTAAAGTGCGGATGCCCCATTGATCGAGCGTTTCAGCAATCAGCGGGGGTGCTTGCAGCAGATGGACCGATAGCGGCATCAAGGTACGCGCTTCATCGCCATGCGCGATCACTGTGACGCGGTCAGAAAACCCGCGCGCGGCCAGTAAAGCGGCATCGGGATTGGAAGCGAGGGCGATTCCGGCGGGAATTCCCACTTGGGCGGCGATCTGCACGGCGATGCGATCGGGCGGGCCGAAAAGTTTTTCGAGGCCGGTGAGATCGAACAATAGAGCGTCCGGTGGAATTTCCTCCAGATGCGGGGAGAATGCGCGGGCGCACTCCACCAGCAGCGGGAGATTACCGGGAGCGTACAAGCAGGCAAACAGGTGCATGGAGCTACCCCAATTCCGGAAAACGCCGGGCCTCAAAGGCGGTCCGCCGGGCGATCTGATGCTTGCGGGTTTCGACTTCGAAGGAGATGGAACGCAACAGCCGGCCGGACCAGGTCACGCCCGCGCGGCGCATTTCTAGCTGCACCTGGGAACAAGAGCGGGCATTGAACTGGCGCGAAAGCAACACCAGCGCGGCGGGCGTTTTTTCGACGGCATGGCGCAGGCGGAACCACGAAGCGAGCGAAATCCGGCGGGCGGTCAGCAATTCCGCTTCGGTCAGATCGAAAACAATCAGGCCGAAGCCGCCGGCTTGAACGATCCGGTCGGCGGCTTGGAGGGCGTGCTCGGCATTGCCGCCGCAGCGAATCCATAGCAAGTGTGTCAGGTCCATGCCGGCTTGGATAGCGGAAGCGGGATCGAAACTATCGTGGGCGTCAATGAGTGCGCAGAATTCGCCACTGGCGGTGGCGGTGGCGAGCAGGGAGTGGAGCAAAGTGGCGCGGCCGGAGGAGACTTCCCCGGCGATTTCAGTCAGGCTCCCGCGGGGAATGCCGCCATGCAGAAGCGCATCGACAGGAGCGATGCCGGTGGAGAGCAGTTCCGGCGTGGCGCGCGGGAGCAGGGTAAGAGGGAGGTGGATGCGCGGGAGCGCGGCCTGGACCTGGGAGCGGAGAAGAGCAACGGCAGACATAGAGCGTCGGGCACTTCGCCTTTTGTTCGCCCGTACTCAATATTTGCAGAAAGCGCGGTTCCCGTCAAGCGATAGTTAGGATGATGGTTTTGGGTAAGGTGACGAGGATCGAGCCCCAATGATTCGACTTCAAGAGACTACGGTCATCCATGCACCAATCCACCGTTGTTTAGACCTCGCTCGCAGCGTCGAAGTGCATTTGATCGCAAACATTCACTCCGGCGAACAGGCGCTTGCAGTTGGCCGAGTCACTTCGGGACTAGTTGGGCTCGGCCAGCAGGCCGAAGTCCTATTCCTGCGGCGCTACATGCTTTCTTTGCTACGCGAACGCAATGCTGTCATCGGTGCGTCGGAAAAGTCGTAAGAAGAGCTTATCCCAGGCTCGCGATTACCATAATTATGGCAATAACGTGTTCCGAGCCCGAAGCGTGAAAGAAGTTTTGCGGCCCAATTTGGCCCGCGCGATTTTAAGGGTCGCCGGCTAAGTTTCACGCTCCGCCGTTCCCGGAATATGCGAGGCGACGTTACGGCGTCGTGTTAGTGAAGAGATAGATCGTCCCGTTATAGGAGGGAATCGCGATGTCGGGCTTGCCGTCGCCGTTCCAGTCTGCCACTACCGGGGCTCCCGCCTCGAGGGGCGCTCCGTAGAAAACGGAGGGCGCCTCAAAGGTTCCGTCTCCCACGCCCCGATAAAACCCGAGGCTGTTTGGAATAGCCGCGGAAATCGCCAGATCAGGGATGCCATCGCCGTTGAAGTCCGCGATCGCAGATCCGCTGGCGTAGTTGAAGCCGGTGGCTTGGGTCACAGGCCCGAACGTGCCGTCGCCGTTGCCGAGCAGAACTGCGACGCCAGATGAAGTGACCACCAAGTCCAGTTTGCCGTCGCCGTTGAGATCACCGAGGGTGATGGCTTTGATCGAGCTGAAGAAGAATTGATCGAAGGTCCGCGCCGGCTGGAAAGAGCCGTCGCCGTTCCCGAGGAGAACCGACAGTTCGCCATCCCTGGAATCGCCACAGACAATGTCGAGCTTGCCGTCGCCGTTCAGATCGCCCACCGCCACGCTGATTGGTCCCTGAGCGACGGTGTAGAGCACCGGCGTTGCGAACGAGCCACTGCCATTCCCTAACAGGATGGCGATGGACGAGCTTGTACCGGCTGCTACGACATCTGGAACGCCGTCTCCGTTGAAGTCGCCAATCGCAAGCGAGGAAACGGAAACGCCGGCGGGGGAGGCGATCGGCGTGGCGAGACCTCCGGTGCCGTCGCCGGGCATGACGGTCACGAAACGACTAGTGCTGCCGGCGATCACGTCCGGCTTCCCGTCGCCGGTGAAATCGGCGACTCCGACAGCGTAGAGATTAGCGCCGGCCGGAAAATGAACCACGCTCCCGAACGTGCCGTCGCCCTGATTCAAAACGATACGCCGACCAAGCTGGAGCCGAGCGTGATCAGGTCCGGTTTGCTGTCGCCGGTGAGGTCGGCGGCTACGGCGGCGATCACCCTGCTGGCGTCGACGTGCGGAGGCCGCAGAAAACGGCCGTTTCCTAAACCCAGGAATACGGAGATCTCATTCAACGCGGAGTTTCCCGTAACCAAATCCAGATTCGCGCCGCCCGAGAATCGTCCGGGCACCACGGCACCTCCGGCAGGGGGCGCCAGCAGAGTGTACTTCGGGCCGAAGGTCCCATCGCCATTGCCGAAGTAGACGAAGGCGCTCGCTTCGTTGCCCTCGGAGATCGCGGCGTCGAGTTTTCCGTCACCGTTGAAATCGCCCACGGCGAGAGCGCCGGCTTCGTAAGTCACCGGCGAGTTCTGAGGTGCGCTCAGTGTGCCGTCGCCAATTCCGAGGAGGACCGTCAGAGCATTGCTGCCAAAGTAAAGAACGTCTGGATTTCCATCTCCATTCACGTCAGCGACGATGGGACTGCCTGGAAAAGGGCCGGCAGGGTAACTCGTAGCGGCCGCGAACGTGCCGTCGCCCGCGCCGAGCGAAACGGAAACGCCGCCCGGGCCGGAGTTAGCGCGGGTGCTTACGATCAGGTCGAGCTTGCCGTCGTGATTCAAATCGGCCAGAGCGGCGCCGGTAACGAGCTGCGGGTATGGCAGGATCGACGGGCGCTGAAACAACCCGCCGCCCTTGCCCAGCAGCACATAGACCTGGCTGGTGTTGAAGTCGCCGACCACAAGATCCGTTACGCCATCGCCATTCAGATCACCGGCGGCGAGGGATTCCGGATCGGCGCCCCCGTTGATCGCGACAGGCTTGGCGAACGAGCCATCGCCTTTGCCGAAGACGATCCAGACGTTGGCGGGGCCATTGCACGCCACGGCCACATCCAGCTTTCCGTCCCCGTTAAAGTCCGCCGTTATAAGCGCGCTACAGTTCAGTTCGGTGGAAACGGACGGCCCGGCGGCGAATTTACCTTTGCCGTCGTTCAGAAGCACGGCGAGATTGCCGTCGTAATCGATGCCGGCCAGATCGAGCTTGCCGTCTCCGTTGAAGTCGCCCGAGGTAAGGAGCGCGGAAGGGCCAGGATAATCCGTCGGGGGGACATTGAAGCGAACCGGATCTGTGGCGGCGGAAACGGCGGGCGGGCCGGTGAGAGCGACGACGGTGAGCAAAAGTTGAATGGAATTGAGGCGCGGCATACGTGACCTGATTGTGTCACCGGGCGGCATGCAAAGCGCGGTGAAAAAGTATAGTTTTGTCGTGGCCATAAACTTCGTGTGGCGGCTGTTTCAAAGCATTTGGTTGACGTAAATGTCGATCGGACCGCGATGAGATGGCGAAGGCATGGGAAGAGGCATTCTTTTTCTAGTCCCACTCCCGCAACCAGAAAGGTAGCGCTACGTAGTGCTATGACCCTGAGTCCGGATCGGGGTGGTGTCTTTGATGTGTTCCTTGGCCTGGTACGCCACGGTCGTCCGCTGCTAACCGCGACTTCTTCCGTATTCTTCGCCATGCGTGGGGCACGGGTATCGGGCTCCCTGCATCGAAGTGGATGATCGAAATCGGCACTTTCTTTCTTCGCACTGAATCCGAGCTGATCCTCAAGAGCCGTCAAATTACTCCGGGACGTCTACTTGACGCTGGATTCCAGTTTTGTTGTCCCGATTGGTCCGAAGCTTCAAGTGACCTAGTACGGCGATGGAAAGGGCGCTCAAGAGAGATGCCTAGTGATCGGTAATAGCTTGTTAGCGAGCTACAGTCCGGACGGCAACGCTGCCTCAACATCGATCTGTTCTCCGGTAATCGGGTGGTCGAACTTCAGGAATTGCGCGTGCAGTAAATATCCTCCATCACCGGGGAGACCCGGGGAATTTTCGAGAGGCTGGCCGGTTGGGCCGTACAGCGGATCGCCCACCAGGGGATGGCCGATAGATGCAAGATGAATTCTGATTTGATGAGGGCGGCCCGAGTGCAGACTTATCTCGAAGATCGTGGTGCTGATCGCGCGTGACTTCACCTTTGCGAGTGATTTTGACGGCTTACCACTCGGGCTGGCGGCCCACACGGAACCGATCAGCGGGTGCGAGACCAGACCGATCGGTGTGACGATTTCATAAGCGTCGTGCTGCGCGACGTTTTGAGCCAGCGCCATGTAGATCTTTTGTACCTTGGGCGTGTTCCAGTTCGCGAATAGACGAGATGCCGCCGCCGGTGTCTTGGCAAAGAGGACGATGCCGGTGGTGGCCCGGCCCAACCGGTGAACAGGATTTGCGTTGGGGAACTGCCTTTGCACCAGGCGCAGCAGAGTATTCTCCTGGAAGCCGCCACCGGGTAAGGTGGGCAGCCCGCCGGGTTTGTCGACAGCCAGAAGATGAGAGTCTTCAAACAAGACTTCGAAGTGCCGGGGGGTGTCCGGTTCGATCCATGGCGGACGGTTCCAGACAAGGGTTTGGCCTGAAGTAAGCGATTCGTTTCCAGTGGCGGTTACGCCGTCAAGGGTGACTTCGCCATTCTTCAGTTTCTGTTGCCAGACTTCTGGAGTCGAGTGGGAGTAAAGGCTTGCTAAGTGGGTGAGCAGAGTCTGTCCCTGGTATTCGCTCTTGATGATTGTTGCGTAGGAATAGCCCCGATTGAGCACGTCGCACCTCGGAGAATGCCCAGTCCTAAAACTGAACTCTCTCGCTTACTGCTTCAAATACACCGTAGTAGCCGGAAACGGCATGTCGATCTTTTCCTGGCGGAAGCGGACGAGGATACGTTTGCGCAACTCGTGCAGCACCACGTATTGTTGGGAAAACTCCTGGATGGCGACATTCAATTGAAACTGCAGGGCGAAGTCGCCGAAGCCGGGAATCAGGCGGACATTCGGGTCGGCATCGGAAACCAAGCCCGGAAGATCGGCCATGGCCTGGCGGGCCACTTCCAATAGGACACGTTCCACCTGATCCAGATCGGACTCGTAACTCACGCCCACCTGCACCGGCAGAAACATCTTCTTTTCCGGCAGGTAGAAATTCGTCACAATGGCTTGGGCCAGTTTGGAGTTCGGAACGATGATCATGTTATTGCTCAGCATGCGGAGCGTGGTGCTGCGCCAACTAATATCGACCACATAGCCTTCCTCGCCGCTATTGAGCTTGATGTAATCGCCTAGCCGGACCTGTCCGGCGATGGTGATATAAAACCCGCCGAAGAGGTTACTGAGCGTGTCTTGCAAAGCTAGGGCTACTGCCAGGCCGCCCACTCCCAACGCGGTCACCAGGGGCGTAATCGAGATTCCCAGGTGACGCAACAGAATGGCGATGCCGATACTTGCCACGGCGATCTGCACCAGGTTCTTCGTCAGGCTGGTGGCGGGCATTTCGCCGTCATTGCGCCGGCCGTAAAGCCGGATGACCGCCCCCGCAAATTGCGTCGCCATCACGGTGAGAGACACAATCCATAGCGCGAATAGCGATTTACCGAGGTAATGCTCCACGATCGGCGGCAGGTTCGCGCTTTCCAGTGCGAAGTAGATACCGAAAACCAGCGACCAGATGATAATGGGGCCGCGCAGGGACACCATCAACACTTCGAAGACGACGTTGGAAGTACGCGCCTGCCAGCGGCGAAGCAAGCGGAAGAGGATGTTGCGGACTACGAACCCGGCCAGCAGGGTGCCGAGCAGAAGCCCGATGGGCAGCACCCAGGTGTGCCAATCCATCATGGCCGTGCGCCACAGGCGATGCGAGGGTCCGGGCATGTGTCTCTTGCGGCTGTCTTATAAACATCGCACAGATCTCTCGATCGAGCCATGGGGTTGAACACTACACGTTTGCGCCTGGCCGCGCGTCAACCATGAGATGAAGGTGCGCCTTTGAGGAACACGCTGGCCCGGCGTCTATTGCTGACGGGTGCGGGCAGTGTCGCGTTGTTGGTGTCTCCCGCGCAAGCCTCGCGTGCTTCCAAGCTGGCCAAGTTGGCCCGGCAAGCACAGGCGCAAGGCGATACGGCGCGGGCCTTCGTCTACTACTCGCAGGCTATGGCGGCGGACCCGAAGAAGGCGGCTTATCGCGAGAGCGCGCACTCGCTAGCTCCGGAGTTACTGGCCCAAGCCGATGTGAAACGGCCGGACTTCTTTTTACCTACCACGCAGGCCGGTGGATTGCTGCAGGAGAGCGCGGCGCCGGCGGGATCGGGATCGGGAGTGGCGACGGGGGCAAATGGAGTTTTGGGATCGGCAGCCAATGGCGGATCCGGCGGGTCCATCCTGGCATCGTCCGAGCCCGCAGGTTCCGAGCGGAAACCGATCGATCTTAGCCCGGAAGCGGTGTTCGATAGCATCACGGCGCGAGAACTGGCGGACGAGCGCGAACTGCTACCTGCCGCGCAGTTGCAACTTCCACCCGGGAAGCAGAATTTCGATTTCGAAGGCGATGCAAAGACCGTGTTCGAGCAGTTGGCGACCCGGCTCGGATTGAAAATCGTGTTCGACAATGACTTCGTTCCCGGTCACCACGTGCACTTCCGGCTGGATCAGGTAGGCGCGCGGGAGGCTTTACACGGGCTGGAAGCGGTGACTACTTCGTTCGTTGTACCGGTCGGTCCGCGCGTCATTCTGGTTGCCGCCGACACCGAGCCCAAGCGCAAGGAACTGGAACAGGTTGAGACGTTATCGGTGCCGATTCCCAGCGTACTGACTGTTCAAGAGATTACCGAGCTGGGACAAGCCGTTAAACAGGCTGCCAGTATCGACAAGATCTACTGGGACTCGCAGGCCAATCAAATTGTTTTGCGCGATCGCGTTTCGCGCGTTTTGGCGGGAGAGTCAATTCTGCATGACCTGATCTCCTATCGCGGGCAGGTGGAGGTGGAACTGGAGTTCATCGAGCTGAGTGAAGCGGAGATGCAGCAGCTTGGCGCTGATCTGCAGACTACGTTTAACCTTAACTTCATCGGCCAGTTAGTGCAGGGCAACTTGACTCCCACTCTTACCTTGGCGCAACTTTCGAAGTTTAGCTTCAGTAAGATGTTCGGCGTGGGGTTAGTCAGTGCGGATGTGATCGCGCAGATGACCCGTGCGGGAGCGCGCAACTTACTTCGGACCACGATGGTTTCGGTGGAAAATCAGAAGGCCACGTTCCATGCGGGCAGTAAGTACCCGATCATCACGAGTCAGTTCGTAGGCGCGGTCAATACCGGCGGACAAGTGTACCAGCCGCCGCCCTCATTCACCTTCGAGGATTTGGGGATCGTGGTAAACGTCACGCCGCATGTGCATGGAAATGGCGAGATCACGCTTGATCTGGAAACCGAGTACAAGATTCTCGGCGCGGCCTCGGTGAACGGGCTGCCGATCGTGTCCAGCCGCAAGATGCAGTCGACGATCCGGCTGCGCGGCGATCAATGGGCGGTGGTCGCGGGGCTGACCAGCGAATCGAAATCGCGGGCGGTCAGCGGACCGGCATTCTTCTCGAACGTTCCGCTGCTAGGCCACATCATCAGCCACTTTACCGGCAACAAAGCCAACACTTACGTGATCGTTTCGATGAAGCCGCATTTACTCTCCATCACGCCGGACGAGAAAGTGACCCATCCGGTCTACGTCGGCTCTGACACAAGGTCGATCACCCCGCTCTAAAATGCCCGATACGCTCCCAGAGCCTTGGCTGCGCGGACCGCTTTCCGGGGTTCATCCGCTGGTCATGCCAGTTATCCACGCCCTGATGCAAGCGCGGGAAGACGTGCATCGGCATACTGCGGGCTTAGCGGACGAGCAAGTCTGGAAGCAGCCAGCCAATCTGCCCCCGCTCGGTTTCCACTTACGTCATATTGCGGGAAGTCTGGATCGTCTGACCACTTACTTAGTTGGGCGAGCGTTACACGAGAGCCAACTGGCGTTTCTGCGCGAAGAGAGTCAGCCGGGCGCGTCGCTGAAAGCTTTGATAGTTGGGCTGGATGACGCTATCGGCCAGACAATACAGATCGTGAGCGCCCTCGATATAGCGACGTTGCCGGATGCGCGTACAGTGGGCCGTAAGCAGTTGCCGACGACGGTGATTGGACTTGCGATTCATATTGCCGAGCACACACAGAGGCACGTTGGTCAAGTGATCGCGACGTGTCAGGTGTTGAAGAACTTTGCAGATTGAAGAGATCCTGGCCGAACTCGCGCGCCTCGGCAGCGAGGTCAACCGAGCCGGGATGGCACGCTTCGGTATTCAAACCGCCTCGGCGTTCGGAGTGCCTGTACGCGAGATCCGGCGGATCGCGCGGGCTTGCGGCCGGGACCATGAGCTCGCCCTGCGGCTCTGGCAAACGGGATTTCACGAAGCACGCATTCTGGCGACTGTGGTCGAACTTCCGGCCGCGGTTACCGCCGTCCAGATGAACGCGTGGGTCAGGGATTTCAACTCGTGGGATCTATGCGATCAGTGTTGCGGCAATCTGTTCGACCGTACACCGTTCGCCTGGGATCGAGCCGCGCAATGGAGCCGTCGCAAGCCCGAATTTGAGAAGCGCGCGGGCTTCAGCTTAATGGCCGGACTGGCGCGGCACGACCGCGTTGCCGACGATTCTGCGTTTGTCGCATTACTGCCGTTGATTGAAGCGCAATCCGGCGATGAACGGAATTACGTCTGGAAAGCGGTCAACTGGGCTCTTCGTGAAATCGGGAAACGCAACGCCGCGCTCCGGTTTGAGTCGATCGATTGCGCCAATCGCATCTTAGCCCGCAACACTCGGGCCGGAAACTGGATCGCTCGCGATGCTTTACGGGAACTGATGAAGCTGCAACCACACGAAGAGTGATCGGCGGCGTGTATGTTGGTGCATGCATATTCGTCCGCTCGTTCCCGCCGATCGCGCGCAATGGGACCCGCTTTGGCGCGGCTACCTGGAGTTCTACGAAGCCGCTATCCCGGCGGACGTTACCGAGCTGACCTGGACCCGCTTCTTCGACCCGGTCCAGCCCATTTTCGCGCTCGGCGCACTGGTTGACGATCGGCTCGCCGGCTTCGCCCACTATCAATTTCACCTCTCGACCTGGTCGGCCGGCCCTTACTGCTATCTCGAAGACCTCTTCGTCGATCCCGAGCGGCGCGGCCAAAGCATCGGACGGCGGCTCATCGAAGCAACCACCGAACAAGCACGCCTGGCCGGGGCTACGCAGCTTTACTGGCTGACCCAAGCTTCCAATTTACGGGCCATGGCGCTGTACGATCGCGTGGCCCGCCGCTCGGGCTTTCTGCACTACTTGGCCAGCGTGTAATTCACTGTAATTACCGTCTTTACCGCGATCGGCTCGCCGTTCAGGAGGGTTGGTTTGTAGCGCCATTGGCTCACCGTTTCCACGGCGGAGCGCGCCAAGTCCGGGAACACATCCACATTCACCACGCGGAGTTCGGCCGGTATGCCCGCCTCGTCGAGTGTGGCCGCCAGTTGGACCTGCCCCTGGATGCCGGCCTGCTTGGCCGCCAAGGGATAAACCGGCTGAACTTTGCGAAGCAGGTTCGCCTGCACCACGTTGCCGCCCACGCGAATCACGTGTGGTTTGACAGTAGACGGCGTGGAAGCAGATGCAGGGGCAACGCTCTGGCCAGCATCGAGGGGCGTAAGAACGGTTCGTTCTGGGGATGTCCGGCCGGAAGCCACCGTCAGCGGGGCTGAGAAATCGCCGAAGCCGGATCGCTGCACGCGCACTTCATAGACTCCCGCGGGGAGGGCCGCGAACTGGTAGTCTCCGGTCGAACTGGTAGAGGTCATCCAGATGGTGTGCGCGCCCTGATCAATCATGGTGACAGTGGCGTTTACCACCGCCGCTCCACTCGGGTCAGTTACCGTGCCCAAGTAGGGTGCGTTCTCCTCTGCGGGCGCGCGCAAAGCAGCCATAAACAATAGACCGGCACACGCCGCGGAAGTGGTCAATAAAGCGGTTGTCCGTGTGAGGCGGCGACGATTCACGTGGGGGTTCAGCATTGAGGTAAATCTCCTTTCAAAGTTCGACGGGCGGGCGATAGCCAAGACAGCTGCCGGGCATTGGGTATGGGCGCGGACTAGATCGAGAAGCTCCGCCGCATAGCGCGCGGCATCTTCCCCGGCGCGCAAGACGGCATCGTCGCAGGCGCGTTCGCTTTCCTGATGCATTTGCGATGCAGCGAACCAAATCAGCGGATGAAACCAGAAAACGACGCGGGCGGCTTCGGCCATGAGTCGCACTGGCCAGTCCGCGCGCTGGATGTGGGCTAGTTCGTGCGTGATCACCATGCGAAGGCGCTCAGAAGACCAATCGCTCGATCCGCTAGGAAGCAGAATTGCCGGTCGCAGCATGCCCCAGGTGCACGGCATGATGTGGGTTGAAAAGGCGAGGTTCAGCCGTACTTTCCGCCGAAGTCCACTGCGGGAGGCGCACTCCGAAAGCAAGTCCAGAAGCCGCGGGTCGCACGTAGGCGTGGCCTGTCGCGTGCTGCGCCATAGACTAACCACGCCGTGCACCGCGCGAAATACGAGGAGTCCCGCGATCAACATCCAACCTCCCGCCAGCAGACTCCACGGAGACAACGCGGACGCCCCCGATTGCACGGCATTCACCACCATTCCCGGCCCGCGAGATGGAGTGGAAGTTCCCGTTTGTGAAATGGCCGCGAGCAACAATTGGCTGCCAACTGCGAACCCCGGGAGAGGCCAAACCGGCAAGACCGTTCGTAGCGCCGGCAATATAAGCACGCCCGCCAACGCCAAAGCCCAAACCTGGTGGCGAAACGCAGATGGCGCCCGCCGTGCCAACCCGCAGGCCGTGGCGGCCGCAAGCAACACGAGCGTGGCCTTTACCGCAGCCGGCAGTAGCAGGCGCAGAAAGAAGTCGCTCATCGCTTCCCACCCGAAGCTTTCGACACGCTGGCTTTCCGCGAAGGCTGCGGTGCCTCCTGTGAACGCTTCTTGGCTTCCTCCACCAGAAGCGATAGCCGGTCGAGTTCATCGGCGCTTAGACGCGTGACCTCGCCGCCCAGCAGCGCGGTCATCATCTGTTCGGTGGAACCGTCGAAGAACGTTTTGACCAGGTGACGCAGCGCGCTCCCACGCACTTTCTCGCGCGCCTGCGAAGGAAAGAACACGTACGTTAACTTGTTCTCTTCGTGCCAGACATGGCCTTTTTCTTCGAGAACGCGAAGCTGAGCCCGAACGGTGGAGTAGTTCGGTTGGTCGCCGAGACCAGCCAGCACATCCGCCGTCGTGCCGCTGCCGAGCCGGTATAGGACATCCATGATTTGCCGCTCGCGGCGGCTTAAGGGAGGAAGATCGGTGATCGCCATGGCACTCTGCTATTTTTCTTGCACGTCTTGCTAGGAAAGTAGCACCAGGTCGACACCGATGTCAACAGGGAAATTTCGATTGTTCGAACTAGACCGCGGGCCCCGCGACGCGCCGGAATGCCACCACAGCCAGGGGCGGCACTATCACACGAATATGATTCGCCCGCCCATGCCGGTTCTCGGCAATCGATGGAACGCCGCGTTCATTGGTCACACCGCTTCCGCCATATCGCGAATAATCAGTATTCAAGACCTCTTCATACACGCCTGCTTCCGGCACTCCGATTTCGTACGCGTCCCGCGCCACCGGCGTGAAGTTGCAGCAAAAAAGAAGGAACGTCTTGGCATCTTTTGCTTTTCGCAAGAAGCAAATGACGGAGTTTTGCGAGTCGTGGAAATCGACCCACTCGAAACCGCTGTGGTGGAAGTCAAGTTCATATAGTGCCGGCTCGGCGCGATAGAACGCGTTCAACTCGCGCACCAGTGACTGCACGCCGTTGTGAAACCGATATTGAAGTAAGTCCCAGCGCAGACTCACGCGGTAGTTCCACTCCTCGTAAACGCCAAGCTCGCACCCCATGAACAGCAACTTCTTGCCGGGATGTCCGAACATATAGCCGAGAAACGCTCGTACATTAGCGAAGCGCTGCCACTCATCGCCCGGCATCTTGCCGAGCAGCGAACCCTTGCCGTGAACCACCTCGTCATGCGAGATCGGCAGCATGAAGTTTTCAGTGAACGAATAGAGCAGGCTGAACGTGATGTCGTTGTGATGATACTTGCGATGAATCGGGTCCTGTCCTATGTAGCGCAGCATGTCGTGCATCCAGCCCATGTTCCACTTCATCGTGAAACCCAGGCCGTTCAGATAGACCGGCCGCGAGACACCTGGAAAGGACGTCGATTCCTCGGCAATCGTCATCGCGCCGGGGATCTGGTGGGCCAATTCGTTGAAGCGCCGCATGAACGAGATGGCTTCCAGATTCTCGTTTCCGCCGTGGATGTTGGGAATCCACTGGCCGGCTTCCCGGGAATAATCGAGATACAACATGGAAGCGACCGCGTCCACGCGCAGGCCATCGATGTGATATTCCTGCAGCCAGAACAAGCCGCTATTGATCAGGAATCCGCGCACTTCGTTCCGGCCGTAATTAAAGATGAGCGTGCCCCAGTCGCGGTGCTCGCCGAGACGCGGATCGGAGTGCTCATAGAGAGCGGTGCCATCGAATCGGGCCAGTCCGAAAGCATCCTTCGGGAAGTGGCCGGGCACCCAGTCCACGATCACTCCGATGCCCTGCTGGTGACACGCGTCGACGAAATGCTTGAAATCGGCGGGCGACCCGAATCGCGACGTCGGCGCGAAGTAGCCGGTCACCTGATAGCCCCATGAGCCGCCGTACGGATACTCCATGATCGGCAGCAGTTCGATGTGCGTGAAGCCGTTGCGCTTCACATACTCCACTAAACGCGACGCGAGTTCGCGATAAGTGAGCGGCCCGTTCTCGGCATTGTGCATCCAGCTTTCCAGATGCACTTCGTACACGGACATGGGCTCGTGCTGCCAGCGAAAGGCGGCGCGCTTCTCCATCCAGGCGGAATCGTTCCACAGAAATCCGCTCAGGTCCGCAGTGATGGAAGCGTTGGCTGGCGGATGTTCGGCGGCGAAGGCAAATGGGTCGGCCTTGAACTCGCTCTGGCCGGTTACACGCGATCGCACGTTGTATTTGTAGCTCTTGCCCAGCCCCAGGTGCGGCATAAAAAACTCCCAGACGCCGCCGTCGCGAAGCCGCATCGGGTACTGGCGAGGATTCCAGAAATTGAAATCGCCCGTGAGTGAAACGACTTCGGCATTCGGGGCCCACACCGCGAAGCGATAGCCCGGAACGCCACCAACCTCCACCGGATGCGCGCCCAGCATCTTCCAGCTTTCGAAGTGATTTCCTTCACCATGCAAATACAGGTCGAAGCTGCTCAGCATGGGAGGAAAGCGGTACGGGTCTTCAATTTCGACTTCTTCGGCGCCGGGCAGAGTGCCACGAAACGCAATGCGATATGCGCCGGGATCGGCATGCAAAGTGATGCTAAAGAATTCCGGATTCACCGGATTCGACATCGGCAGCCGGTCCCCATTTACCAGCAGCGCGGCGCTTGCGGCACCCGGCAGAAACGCGCGAACTTCCCACACTTCCGGCGCGACTGCGGATGCCGGGAGTTGCTTACTCGTATCGGCGTCAGCCTCCGCCACGGGCTCAATCTTATGCGGACCCAGTATCTGGAATGGGTCCGAATAACGGCCCTGCACGATTGCGGCGATGTCTGCATCCGTCATGAGACCCTCATTATATGGCCGCCGAGCTGCACCTGCACCTGGAGGGTTCCGTCGATACGGCGAGCCTCGGACTCCCTTCTACGAACATCGCGGACTTCGCCGGATTCCTGAATGTTTTTAAAGCGATCGTGCAGCGCCTGAACACCCCCGAAGACTACGCGCGGATCACGGGCCTGCTGCTCGACCGTTTAGTGGCCCAAGGCATCGACTATGCGGAGATCACGCTCTCGGCCGGGGTCATTCTCTGGAAGCAACAAGACCTCCATCGCACGTATGAAGCAATCCACGAGGTCTGCGGCCGCCAGCCAGCGGTGCGCGTTCAGTGGTGCTTCGATGCCGTGCGGCAATTCGGCGTCGAAGCGGCGGAACGCGTGGTTGCCATCGCAGCGGAATTGGTGAGCGAAGACGTGGTCAGTTTCGGCATCGGGGGCGACGAAGTTGGCGGACCGGCGCCTCTGTTCGAGGGCGTCTTCAAAACCGCGCGCGCACATGGGTTGCGCCTCACCGCCCACGCCGGGGAGACCGATGGACCGCAGTCGGTTTGGGATGCACTCCGCATTGGAGCCGAACGCATCGGCCATGGCATTCGGGCGGTGGATGACGCGGCCCTGCTGCGTCATTTACGCGACCACGATATTCCGCTCGAGGTTTGCATTACGAGCAATGTGGTTACCGGGGCGGTCTCGTCGTTAAAGGCGCACCCGGTGCGGCGGCTCTTCGACGCGGGCGTGCCGCTTACACTCAACACCGACGATCCCGGGATTTTCCAAACCACGCTTGTGCGTGAATTCGAGCTTGCGCGTACCGTGTTTGGCTTCAGCGAGGCGGAACTACAGGGCATCGCCGCCAACGCGTACAAGTACAGCTTCTAAGACGCGTTACTCCAACGAAGCTGCCGCAATCTGCGCAATATCGAGCAGCTTCACGGGCTTGTCGGTAATCTGCGCCAGGGCATCGCGAAACATGGACGAACAGAACGGACAAGCCACACCAATGGTTTCAGCCCCCGTCTCGACCAGTTCCTTCGCGCGGGTCACATTGACGCGCTGGCCTTCTTCCTCGCCAAGGAACATCTGGCCGCCGCCCGCTCCGCAACAGAACGATCGCTCGCGATTGCGGGGCGCTTCCACCACCTCGGCATAACGATCGACAATCGCCCGCGGCTCGTCATAGACATCGCGGTAGCGCCCGAGATAGCAGGGATCGTGATACGCCACGCGTTCGCGCGTGGAAGCAGCAGGAGGAAGGCGATCCTGAATGCGCGCCAGCAATTCGCTGTGATGCTCGATCTCAAACGTCGTGCCGGCCTCGCGCCAGTCGTTGGAGATGGTACGCACGCAATGCGGGCAGATGGACACCATCTTTTTCGGCGCGGCGGCTTGTACCGTTTCGATATTCTGTTCGGCCAACTGCGTGAATAGCAGATCGTTGCCAAGCCGGCGCGCCGGGTCCCCATTGCAGCGCTCCTTGCGCAATACGCCGAAGGTGACTCCGGCATGCCGCAGCACCTTAGCCAAGGCCTGCACCGTCTCGCGCCCTTGCGGGTCGTACGCGCCCATGCAACCCAGCCACAGGCAATATTCCTGCGATCCGTCGAAGATCGGCAGTTCCGCGCGTTCGATAAACTTCTGCCGCTCGCTCGAAGCAAAGCCCAGCGAATTGCCGGTCCGTTCCATGTTAAGAAACAGCTTCGTGCCGTATTCGTTTTCCCACTTACCGGTATTCACCGCCCCGCGCCGCAGCCCGATGATAACCGGCAAATGCTGAATGCCCACCGGGCACTGGTACTCACATCCGCCACAAGTGGTGCATTGGAACGCGGCTTTTTCCGAGATGTGCGGGCCCAGCAGCGGGGCCTCGCTTCCCACGCCCGCGTCGGCATCTTTCAAGTAACGCCGCAGCCCCAGAATGATTTCCTTGGGGTTCAGTTCCTTGCCGGTGTTGAAAGCCGGACAATGCTCGGTACAGCGCCCGCATTCGACGCAGGAGAAAGCCTGCAAGACGTCCAATTTGGTGACGTCCTTACCCGTGTCGAGTCCGAAGTCCTCATCTCCCGCAAGCTTCGGAATGTCGCTAAATCCAGGCCGCTTGGTGAAAATGGCGAATGGACTCAGCACCAGATGCAGGTGTTTGGTGTGCGGGATCAACGGCAGAAAGATGAGCAGCGCCGCTGTGTGTAGCCACCAATTCACGCGCGGAACGGCGCCGTTCGCCGGAATCAGAAATTCCGCTATATAAGTGACCATCAGCAGAAAAATCAGGAAGGCGATGAATCCCGATTCGTAGCTGAGTTTGGTTCCCAGCCAGCGCGGCCGCACGAAGAAACGCCGGATGAAAAGTCCGGCAATCGAAATCGCAACCACCACCGCAAATGCGGCGACGAATCCGAAGTAAGCGCGCGCCAGCCACGATTCGCGCGAAATTCGCAGCCCGAAGCCTTCGGCGACGTGGCTCATCGTTACCAGCCCAAATGCCAGAAAGCCCCAGAAAACAAATGCATGCGCAATGCCGGGGAGCGGCCGTTCCTTAATGACCAGCCCTTGGCAGAGCACTTCCCACACAAAGTCTTTGACGCGCGGCCATACCGGATTGAGCGAATAGCCAGGATCGGCCTTGGCCTTCTCTAGCGCTACTACGACGGGCCGCAGCCGGTAGAAAAACAGCCCCAGCGAAACGCAGATGGCGACGGCCAGAAGCAGCATCTCGAACGCGGACGGCGTGCCCATTTCCGGTGTGCCCATGGTCAATAAGAATGTAGCATTCGGCCAGGGGGCGTACTTCTTCGCGTTCTCCGTTGACGGTCGTCATCGGATTTTAAGAACCGGCAAGGTAAAATCGAGGGTTCACCCTGTTCGTGCACGTGGAGGAGAACATTTGCGGATTTTGATATCGGGGGCGGCTGGTTTCATCGCGTCTCATATGTGCGACCGGCTGCTGTCAGACGGCCACACCATCGTCGCTTTGGATAATTTTTTGACCGGCCGGCCACTGAACGTGTCCCACCTGGAGCATCACAGCGGCTTCACGTTGATCGAACAGGACGTGAGCAAGCCATTCACGGTAACCGGCTCGTTCGATGCTGTGTTGCACATGGCGTCGCCGGCCAGCCCGCGCGACTATCTGGAGTTCCCCATCGAGACCCTTGAAGTTGGTTCGATCGCCACGCGGAACTTGCTGGAAATCGCATTGAAGTACGATGCGCGCTTCCTGCTAACCTCCACTTCGGAATGCTATGGCGATCCCCTAGTGCATCCGCAGGTCGAGACCTATTGGGGCAATGTGAATCCCGTGGGTCCGCGTTCCTGCTATGACGAGAGCAAGCGCTTCGCCGAAGCCATGACGATGGCTTATCACCGCAAGTACAATCTGCGCACCCGCATTGCGCGCATCTTTAACACTTATGGTCCGCGAATGAAGCTGAACGACGGCCGCGTTGTTCCGGCGTTTCTCGATCAAGCGCTGCGTGGTGAGCCATTAACAGTATTTGGGGACGGCACTCAAACCCGCAGCTTTTGCTATGTGAGCGACCTGGTGGATGGCCTCTATAAGCTGCTTCTCTCCGATGAAGTGTACCCGGTCAACCTGGGGAATCCGCGCGAGATGACGATCCGCGAATTCGCAGAAGCGATTGTGCGGAAGCTCAACCCGGATAGCAAGATCACTTACCAGCCGTTGCCCGAGGACGACCCCAAACAGCGCAAGCCGGATATCACCAAAGCCCGCACGCTACTCGGTTGGGAACCGAAGGTTCTATTAGAAGACGGCCTGGAAACAACCATTGAGTACTTTAAGGGCGTCGTTCCCGCAGTAGCCTAGGAAGCCATCAGTGAGCTCTCGCTGGTCTCAAGATCCTCCGGGATTTTACCGGAGAGGATGAAATCGCTGTAGCGCTCAAGCGCGCGGGTATACGCCGCCTGTGCCTCACCGGACGGCTGGCTGACGCTCGACGCGGTGAACTGATGCCGGGCAACCTCCAACTCTTCCCGCAGCTTTGACTCGAGCGATGAGCTGCGGTTCAAGCACCGGCTAGGTGTCCTCTGTCCACGAAAGGTCAGATTTGGCATCTTAATTAACGTGATGCCAGAAGGGTGCGAAAAGTTACGCACGCGAATCCCTGAAAAAAAACAAACATCCGATCTACGTTTCTTTACGTACTGCGCCTTGAGTGAAACAATTCTGAAAGGCCTGTGGTGGCTATATCGAATCGTTATGCATTAGCCGAAGCGCGACTCGCTGCAGCGCGCGAAAACTTGCTTCAGGCGGAAGCAAAGCTAAAGACCAAAGGCTTCAGACCCACCGAGCCGAACCTGTCCCGGCTCACAAAGCTCACTAAGGAGTACGCGCTCGCTTTGAACCGGCTGACTACGGCAACCCTCGCATACTGCGACCTGCAAAAACACTCGGAACGGACGGAAATTGAAACCAGCAAATCGTCCGCTGCTTGGTCAGGGCATCGGGGATGCTAATTTAACCGTCCCGCCCCAATCTAGCCATCCAGTCAGAAGCTTCGTCGTAATCCAAACCGCACCTGAAATGGCTCGACGGGGTGGAAAACATTCATGAATGCGGGATCCGCTGTGGGGGTGACCTGCGAGTTGTAGGCGTAGTCAATATCGTGGTCTTTGCGATCCAATAAATTTAGAAGCTCCACCACAAAGCGCCATTTCCGGTTCACTTGATAGGCGACTTCTGCATTGAGCAAGACCGTCGAACTCGAACGATAAATCCCGTCGGCGGTCAAATCCCGCGGGCCAAACGCCCGCAGCCGCAGGCTCGACGAAACACGTTTATACGCGTGCACTGTGACGCCCGATGAAATCACTAGGCCAACGGCCTCGGGTACCCGCTTACCGCCCGGACTGTTTGGCGCGGCATCGGCGGTATCAACGCTAACAAACCGCGCGCGCGAATCGGCGATATCGAAATCGAACGCCAGAAATTCGAGCGGCGTGTAGTAGTTCGCCCACTCCACGCCATAACGATTACTCGGCTGTGACGACGCCACGGTGCCGCCCGTGTCCCCACTCTGCTGAAGCTCGGAAGCGCTTCGAAGATACCAGAGCGAAGCCGTACTTTGCAGATGCGGAAACAGAACACTCCGTACTCCGATCTCGCCGCCTTTGGTGGGCACCAGTAAGGGAATCCGGGAGCCCGGGGTATTGGGGTAGGGATTTTCGTTCGAGACCGGTTGAACCGCCTGCGTTGCGCCGCGCGCGTCGTTGCTATGAAAACCGAACCCGCCTTGAAGATATAACTCGGTTTTTGACCAGGGACCGAAAATCAAACTTAGTTTCGGGCTGGGCAACGCCTTGGTGGCCACGCCGGAATTGGCTGGAGTAATCAGGCTGGTGACGTCCACATGCCCTACGTCTTCGCGCACGGCTGCGACCGAGCGGAAACGTCGTCCCCACTGGATTTTGTTTTCCCAATACACACCGATTTGCGTGTCGGTGAACCGATCTTCCTGCGTCGTCGCGGGCAGAATGGTGCCGCTCTCAGAATCCATTTTGTCGACGCGCGTCCGGTCTTCGGTCTGAAAAAGCCCGTTGTGGATCCAGTCGTTGCGCACCTGCAGCCCGAAAGTATTTTCCACTTTACGACCGAACCACTGGCTTAAAATCGTGTGGCGCGCATCCATGCCGGCCACCCACCGACGATCGCTCTGTTCGAACTGGTCGCCGTGGACAGGATCGATCCGGTAGTAAGTGAAATCGGAAAATAAATCCAGCTCGTAATAGAAGCCGTAAAGAGTGACGTTGGTCCTGGATTTTGCGCGCTCGCGGTGCCATTCCGCTTGCAGACTGTAGCGCTCGGAGTTGCCGCCGTCGGCCGGATTCAGCGTGCCGAAAAGACCCACCAGAGGCTCGGCATTAGAGGGGATCTGATCGCTCGAATTCCATTTCCCGTGGTACGCCCGGGCTGTAACACTGAACCCCTTCGCGTCATCGCCCCGGCTGTAGGTGAGAATGCCGTTGAATTTGGAATAATCGTCCGGATGGGTCCACGGGCCGTCATCGTGATACAACTCCCCGCCAAACAGCAGGTTGCCGGAGCCCACCGGATGCGACAAGCCGAAAACAGCCCTCCCGAAGCGATTACCCCCGCCCTCCACCTGGAAGAAGTTCTCCGGCAGCGTCTTGAAAAACTGCAGATTGGCCGATCCCGCCGAGCCAAAGTTGCCGATCTCCCCGTAATAAGGACCTTTTTCGAAATTCAATCGCTGGACAAGTTCCGGGATCACGGTATTCATGTCCGAATACCCTTCGCCGTGTGCGTGCGAAGGCAGGTTCAGCGGCATGCCATCCAGGAACACCGCGAAATCCGTGCCGTGGTCGAGATTGAACCCGCGCAGGAAGTATTGGTTGGCCTTCCCGCCGCCCGCATGTTGCGTAATGATGAGGCCGGGGACCGTCTCCAGGACTTCTCCGGACCGGAGAATGGGACGATCCTGAATCTCCTTCGCACCCACGACTCCCTGGGAACCGGAATCTGCGATTCCGAGAAGATCGTCCTCGCGGCCCTGCACGCTCACGCTGGTGGTTACGGTGCTTGGGACCATGGCGATGCGAAGCGATACGGACGCCTCGCTGCCGATCGTGACTGGGATTTCGCGGGGATCGAAATCGGCGTGAGACACGGCGAGCCGATAGTTCCCCGGCGCGAGCCCGGAGATCTTGAACTGGCCGCCCATATCCGACTCGGTGGTTCTGAGTGGGGAGTGATTGGCGGTTTGAATCTCGACCGTCGCACCGGCAATCGTTGCGCCCGAGGAGTCGACGACGGTTCCTGAAAGGACTACATTCTCCGCCCGTGCACACCAGATCGCGGACAGGAGCAGCGCAGTGACGACGATCGGGCGTGCGGACATGTGCTCGTAGGCGGCGATAGCTAGCAATGGATGGTAGCACGATTTTGTAAAAAGGTGTTACGGGTTTAACTTTGGATACCTACATTTAGGTCGTGCAATCGACGTCTAAAATGCGAACACGCTTTCTCCTGCTATCTCTGCTGCTCGGTCAATCGTTATTGTCCGATCCGATTTCCCCAGCGGGCCTAGCTCTTCGTAACACCTACCCGTCGCCTGCGCCAGCCACCGCCAGCCCTCTCGACCCGCCTCAATGCGCTAACATTTAGCTACGGTGCGCCCGGGTGGTGAAACTGGTAGACACAAAGGACTTAAAATCCTTTTCGCCGTAAGGCGAGTGTGGGTTCGAGTCCCACCCCGGGCACTCCCCAAGGCTTCCTTCTGTGCAATAGTTGACGGATTTTAACGTACAAACCTTCTGGTTCCCGGTACTCTCCGCCCATTCTCGGGTTCCTAATTTGGAGATCGCTGTGCTACCAACGATTCACATCAGTCGCATACGCGCTCAGGAGGAAGGAATAATGAAGAAGAAATTAATCGCTATCGGCCTCGCCGCCGCTAGCGCCATGTTTGCTCAAAATCCGCCCGTTCCGGCTACATACCAGCCACTGTATTCGGAGCTGCAAGGGAAACTTAACGCGTTATCGAATACCGTAAATTCGCAATGGAATGGTCAAAAAGGCGACACGATTTATTCGGGTGAACTGCTCAACGCCAACAGCAATTCCGGCTTGCAGTTGCTCGGTCCCACAACCCGCTCGAGATATCTGATGGAACTGAATGGGCTCAAGAGCCTCGGCGTGCAAGCCGTCGTCGTAAAGATGGGCTTCCCCCTGCTGTATCAGCCGTTTCTACAATTCAACGGCGATCCGCAGGACTACAACAGTGTCATTTCGTTTTTCCAGCAGGTGGTGGCCGACGTACATGCCGCAAATATGAAGGTTATCGTGGAGAGCGCTTCCATTTTCCCCGGTTTCTTCTCGAGCAATTCGGGGTTGAACGTGGCTGGTTACTACCAACAACTCTCCTACAACGACTACCTGAATGGCGTCGCGATCATGAACGCCACCATCGTCGATCAGATCCATCCGGACTTCTTGAACGTCGGGTCGGAGCCTCAAACCGAGGTGGAGAATACCGGTTATCAAGAGCTTAACTCGCCATCCGGCTGGGCATCTGCCGTCCAGGCTTATGCTTCCATGATTCCGGTCCCGCATCCGATTCCGGTCGGCGCTGGCATCGGTACATGGGAGACCGTCACCGGCTCGCAAATCTTGGCCGCGTTGATCCCGGTAGTCGATTACATCGACCTGCACATCTATCCCATCAACACGCCGCCGAATTCGTCAGTCGATATCCCGACATACACGATTGACCTCATCAATCAAGCTGAGCAGGCCGGTAAGCGGGTCGCGGTTAGCGAAGCCTGGCTGCTCAAGGTCTCCGATGCGCAGTACAGCGGAACAGGCGTGGCTTCCAGCGTTAACAATTTCTCGCTCGATAGCTACAGCTTCTGGGCTCCGCTCGATCAGCAGTTCTTGACCGACTTTTACGACCTTGCGAACTGGAAAGACTTGATCTACTTCTCGGGGTTCTGGTCGCGATACTACTGGTCCTATGTCGATTACAATTCCGCGTCCAGCTTGCCGGCCCCAGCCCTGATCAACGACTCGATCCAGGTCGCGGCTGCGGCTCTGCAAGGCGGTCAAACAACCTCGACCGGCTCTTATGTAAAAGGACTGGTGCAGAATTCGCCGGCGCTCACCGTGGTCAATTCGGCTAGTTATGGCTTAACGGCGGTGGCGCCTAATTCCATCTTCAGTGTGTTCGGAGTGAACCTGGCAACCGGAACCGCGGCTACCGGAGGCACACTAGGCACATCACTCGGCGGCACTTCGATTACCGTCGTCGACAGCAAGGGACAGAGCGTTCCCGCTAAGATGTTCTTCGTTTCGCCGACCCAGGTTAACGCGCTGCTGCCTTCCGGAGTTGCTCCCGGGGTGGCTACGGCTACAGTAACGCCTGGAGCGGGACAGCCGTTTGTCGGCACCATCAACATCACGCCTGTCGCGCCCGGGCTCTACTCTTCGAACGGAGCAGGTTCCGGTCCAGCCGCGGCGCAGGTGTACACCATCGACTCCAACGGCGCGGGAACGTTCAGCAGCCTGCCATTGAATGTAAATAGTGGTCCCTCTGTCTATCTGGTCGTGTACGGCACCGGAATGCAGGGTCACACCGGGACGGTCACCGCCACGGTCAACGGAATGACTCTTCCGGTAAGCTACGCTGGACCGCAAAACGGCTTTGCCGGACTGGACCAGGCCAATATCCTGATTCCACCGAGTCTGGCTGGAAGTGGGACGGTCAATGTCTCAATCAGCGTGGACGGAAACGTGTCGAACACGGTCCAGGTAGCCATTCAGTAATTCGGTCGGAAATACAATCGGGAGCAATAGAAAGGGCCGCGATTCGCAAGAATCGCGGCCCTTTTTGTTTGGGTTCCGATGGGTTGCTTACCGCGCGCCGGCAAGCGGACCCGGCGTACTCACGGCCGTTCCGTAGGGCGGCGTATACATGTCCGGCATGCGGAAGCTGCGGTAGCTCGGCTCATTTACCTGCATGTTAAACACCTGGGGATTCGGCGCCGGGGCCGTTACTTCCAGCGATTGCATGGATGTCCCGTTGATCAGACCAGGCTGGAACATGTAGTTGCCATTCGGAAGCAGTTGCGCACTGCCTTGAGAATTGCAATAGACACCCAGATCCGCACTGACGTGTCGTGGTCACGATGAAATTTGTTTCGTCCACCGTAAATGCCATCCCGCGGCTATGCCCGCCATCCTGCGCTATG
Source organism: Bryobacterales bacterium (assembly GCA_963752695.1). Taxonomy (GTDB): domain Bacteria; phylum Acidobacteriota; class Terriglobia; order Bryobacterales; family Bryobacteraceae; genus Bog-113. The sequence continues at coordinate 331,350 of CAVVZB010000003.1, read as the reverse complement.
CGCACGTTGCCGTTATCGAACAGCGCCAACCCTGTGGCGCTGGAAAATCCTGGGTTGTGCTGGCCCGAGAACCAGGGGTATGTGTCTGTGGAAACGATGGTGAAGTCGCCGCCAAGGCCCAACCGCCAAAGTAACGGTCCGTTCATTACCGCGCCGTTCTGATAGCTGATCTTGACGATCCAATCCTGGTTCCGCAGCGACAGCATGATGTTCCCATCCTCCATCAATTGGACGCCGTTGGCATGCAGCCAATCGAAACCGACCCTAAAGCCCGGCAACAGAGCCGGAGGACAACCGATAGGTGTTTGCCCCTGCGCATTGATCGAGCAATTGCCCGGTATTTGAGAAGCGCGGTTGATGTCGAGCTGGTTGCCGCCGCCATCGTGATCGAACGAGTTCCAGAACCATACGACCTGGAAGTTCTGATCGAGCTCGATGACCAGTTCCCCGATCACGTCAATCGGAGTTTTCGAACCCTGGGTCCCTGCCGGGAAAACACGTTGCGCATCCACCAGTGCCAAAGTATGACCGTTGGACAGCCGCACCGCGTCATGATTAAAGCGGCCAACCGGATCGGTTCCGAGCGCCACCAACTGTTCAGAAATCCGGTCTGCATTTGTCTGGCGAACGACATTACCGGCAAGATCGAATTCCCGCAGCACTTGCTGCCGCGTTTGCACGCCGTAGGGTCCCGTCCCAGTTCCCGCGCCAGTCGTGTTCATCATGAGAGTGGGGCCATAGGTCCGGACTAGTTGTCCAGGCACGGGGTAGTACCAGACAATTTCGCCAGTGAGGTCAGCCGCATAGAATCCAGTCGACCCGGCATAGCTGGACAGCGATATCTTGTACGCCTGATCGGTCTGGTTAGAAGCCGGAACCAATACCCGCGGCAGAGGAAACTTCAGCGACGCCGGGATCGCGCCGGTGGTGAACGGGATAGGCGTCCCCTGTTTGACAACCCCCGCCGTCAGCCGTTGTACCGCAAGCGAGTACGTCGAGCTGGCCGCCATTCCCGCCACATAGACGTTCATGGTCCCAGGGTGGCAGGGTCGATAATCGGTGTACGAAGTGACCTGCGCCCCGGCGCGCTGGAACGCCACCCGCATCTGGGTTCCCGCTGGACACGTAGGCGCACTGAGCAAGGCCACCAGTGGATTCGATGTGGCCGTCACGACTGCCTGCGACCCCGTCGCTATTGGAGTGATCTGGAAGGGTTGCGAGATGATCTGCGCACTTTCCCCCGAGAGATAGTCGCGCGCCGTGATGCGCATTTGATAGTTGCCTTCCACGTAGCTCTCCACCCATTCGAAGCTGTGGCTGGTGCTGTAATCCTGCAGCATCCTGTACGTGGTGTAAGGCTCAGTGGCAACCTCGAACCGGTAGGTTACCGGGTTCGGGTTGGAATCGACTGCCGCCGCCGTCCAGACCACGTGCGTTCCCAAAGGCTGAGGTGACGTTTGCGAGCCGTTGATTTTGACCGTGATCATTGCCTGCGCCGAACCACCGCCGGACAGACACGCCGCTAGAAACCCGGCGGAATAAATGAATGTTCGTAAGTTCATGGCAGTCCTAATAACCGCACCCGGCGCGAGTTGCGTCAATCGCATCGAAATTGATTCCGTTCTGGTTAGGCGCCGACGATGAGGTAAACACCACCGTGTGCGGACCGCAACTGAGAGCTCCGCTCTGGAAAACGCTCTGTTGAAAGGCCGTTTGCGGGGCCAGGAACGAAGCTGTGCCCACCGGCACGCCGTCCACGGTCACTGACGCGGAGCCGCCCTTCGGGCCCATCAGCGCGATCCAGCTAAAGCCCGTGCCGAAGAAGTACGCCGTCGCCGTCGACCCACCGACAGACGTGGAATCGAAAAAGCCAGAACTGGCGCTTGCGCTCGGATTATTAGTCCAGGTTCCCGTGTAAAGGATATTCACCTGACGGTCGCTCTCCTGCCGGTTGGGCTGATTGGTGAACGCCCAGGTCGCGCCCGCGTCGGTGGACTTGAAAATCCCGCGATACGTGGCCGCAAACAGCGTTTGGTCAGTTGCAAAGCCGCTCGATATTGCCAGCGCCGTCACAAAGTTCTGCGCCAGCCCCGTCGGACCATACGTTCGGCCGCCATCTGTCGTCTTGATGAGACCGCTCTGGAAGGTGCCGATGTAAATGGTCTGGTCCACTAGGTAATTCGGAGAGATTGCAAAGCTGATCGCGGTGTATTGGACCGAGTTGCGCAGCGGCGCCCAAGTCATCCCGCCGTTTATCGATTTGTAGATCCCGGAATGTGGAGTTGCCGCAAAAACCGTGTGGTCGGTCGGAAACGCCGGGGAGAGCAGAACCTGCAATATCCCGGAGTCGCTCGCCAGGTTGAACACGCCTTTCCAGGTTGCGCCGCCATCGGTACTCATATATAAGCCCGATACGGTGCTGGCCGCAAACGCGGTCTGATCGCTGGTGAAACCCGGGGAAATCTCGATGTTATCGATCGCCGGACCACCGAGCGAAGTTGGAATCCAATTGACCCCCCCGTTCTTCGAGAGAAACAGACCTTGGTTGGGATAGCTCTTGCCTTGGTACGTCACCGTCTGGGGATTGCCCGTGCCGCGGTTGTCGGTCCCAATGAGCACGGTAGCGTCATTGGCAAAATTGGGCGAGAACGCGATAGCGCGAACGTAGGTGCTCTTGTTTAGCCCCGGAACCCTCGCAAACGACTTGCCGCCATTCGTCGATAGATCCATCTCTGTTACCACGCCAATCGCCACCGTTTGATCTTTATCGAAGTTGGGCGAAATGGCGTCGGCGTCCGGGTAGGCGTTCGAGGTGCCGGTGTTGCGGAAACTCCAATTCGCGCTTCCACTCGCCGTAAATAACTGCCCGCCGCCGTAGCTGGTTCCGAGCAGCGTCCGATCCACCGGATAGGTGGTCGACGCCTTGAGTTCCCGCATCAGGTATGTGGGGATCATGTCGATATATGTCCAGCTCTGAGCCTTGTTGGTGGAACTCCAGAGACCTTCGAACATGCCGAGGTAAATCAGCGCCGTGGTGGCTGACGTGGGCGCCGCCGCCAGGGTCCGGTAATGCATCGTGGTCTGATTCGAAAGCGGTCGATAAACCTTGGCCCCCTGGGTCCAGGAACTGCCGTGCGAGTTGGAAACAAAGACACCGGCCAACGCCGTGCTCACGAGTACCGAACCCGTTTGCTCATAACCGGGGAACAGGACCAGCGACGTTACATTCTGATCGGTTAAGCCCGCGTTGCTAGCCGCAAAGGTGACTCCTCCGTCGATCGAAATGTACACTCCATCCCCGTAGGTTCCGGCGAATATAGTCTGGTCTACCCCGAACCCGGGAGAAAATACGAGCGAGTTGATCTGCGGCAGCGTCTGCGACTGCGTCGGATGCGTGTAGATCTGACCACGATTGGTCGACTTGAAGATGCCGTCCGACGTAGTACCCACGGCAAGTGTCCCATCGACGGTGAAGTTCGGCGAGATCGCAATCACATTCAACGCCCCAGTGAGCGGCCCCGGTGAGCCAGCCGGAACAAAAGTCACCGCCGAATCGGTCGATTCAAAAACGTTCGCCGCTGTTATCGCGAACACAATCCCGTCGGTTGCATAACTCGGAGAAAAAGCCGCGCTATTGACTGCGGCACTGCCATTGACCGCCACTTGCGCCCACGTTACCCCTCTATCGGTGGTCTTAAACAGGCCTGCTCCCCCAGCCAGCAGAATCGTTCCATCGGCGCTATAGTTGGGCGAGAATTGAATCGAGCTTATGGGCTGGTTCGGAATCCCACGCAGAGGCGTCAGGGTGTTGCCTCCGTCCGTGGATATGAGCGGCAGATAAACACCGATCGACACTGTTAAATAATCGGTTGCCACCACCAGTGTATGGTCCTGTTCAAAACTCGGAGACGTAGCAACCACCAACAGTGGATCGTGAGGCTGATGCGCTTGCAGGGATATGGAGAAACTGCCGAGAACCAGCAGGCCGATAAGCAACCCGCCCACAGAGCCGGTGCGGAAACATTTATTATTCATAGGAATATTCGGTTTCCTATTGTAAGGCTGGGGGTTCCTGATTACAATGCAGGCGACTAAGGTTTAGTTGCATTCCGGGCCGGACAGGTACTAAGAAACGTAACAATAACGGATTTTCGTAGGAAGTAATAGAAAAGAAGAGTGTTGAAGCTAACGGTGTTGGGACGATTCTTTACAAAAGAATTCAGCCGGGAAAGACGTTTCTCACCCTTCCCGGCCCTGGTTTACGCCTCGCGAATGACTTGAAGCTTCAGGTTTGCAGTAACCGCGCGGTGCAGACGCACCGGGACGTCGAACTCTCCGAGAGTCTTAATCGGCTCGTCCAATTGAATCTTACGGCGATCAATATGAAAGCCTTTCTGCTCCAGCGCATCGGCAATATCTTTGCTATTGACCGATCCAAACAAATGATCGTTCTCACCGGCCTTTTGCGAGATTACAACCACATGCCCTTCGATCAACTTGGCTAAACCTTCCGATTCGCCTTGCGCCTTGGCTTCGCGCTTGAGATAAGCCTGTTTTTCCTGCTCGACAATCTTTTTGTTCGATTCGTTGGCAGCCACGGCCAAACGCTGCGGCAGCAGGAAATTCCGCGCATACCCGGCGGCCACTTTAACTACTTCGCCGCGGGCTCCGAGCTTATCGACGTCTTCTCTTAAAATGACTTCCATGACGTGATCCTTTGCGTTATACAGCGCTGGCGAACGGAAGCAGCGCAATGTTGCGCGACTTCTTAATCGCATCGCTCAACCGGCGCTGGTGCGGGGTGCAGACTCCCGATACGCGGCGCGGCACAATTTTTCCCTTCTCCGCGATGAACGCGCTCAACAGCCGGACATCCTTGTAATTGATATCGTCGATCTTCTCGACGCAGAAACGGCACACCTTTTTGCGGCGAAAATACTGCTTCTTGCCGGTGGCTAGCGCCTTATCGCCGCCCGTGGGCCGCTGCGACGCGCTGATGGGTCTTCCTTTGCTCTCTGCCATGGTGGTCTCCCGTTAGGTGGTGCTGGTAGTAGGCAGCCCCGGAACAACCGGAGGCGCCGGCTCGCCCAACATTTGCTGGGCCACTGAGGGTTGCGGGTTGCTCGGCGCAATGCTCGCTTTGCGGCTGGCGCGCTTCTCCCGCTGTTTCTTGCGCTTCTCGATCCGCTTCAGCGTCTCGTCAATCCGCACGGTCAGAAACTTGATCACCATGTCGGCCACGCGCAGGCGGCGTTCGAACTCGGTGACCGTACCGGCCTCGGCGCTAAATTCCATCAGCACGTATTCGCCTTCGCGATACTTGCCAACTTTATAGGCCAGCCGGCGCTTGCCCCACTTTTCCACTTTGTTTACGGTTGCACCCGCGTTGGTCAGGATCGTCTTCATCTGTTCGATGAGCGCGTCCAGTTCCTCCTCGGTGGCATCCGGCTTGGCGATAAACAACTCTTCGTAAATACGCATTGCTTCCTTCTTAGTCAGCCTCGGGCGCGACGATTATATTTCGTCATGGACGTTTCGACGCCGTCAGCAATTACCGAACGCACCGCTTCAGCCCCAAGGCCAATCAGTTCGTCCAGTTCCTTCTCCTGCGAGCGCCCAAAAGGCGCCAGCAAATACTCCGCACCATCGCGAAGCGGATGCCCGGGATCGACCCCCAGCCGCACCCTTGGAAATTCATTCGTACCCAAACTCCCGATCACGCTGATCACCCCATTGTGACCCGCCGCCGACCCTTTCGGCTTGATCCGCAAAGTTCCCCACGGCAGATCCAGTTCGTCATAAACCAGAATCAAATCCGCGGGTGCAATCTCATATTTCGCCATCAGCGGCTTCACCGACGTCCCGCTGAGGTTCATGAAGGTTTGCGGTTTGGCTAGCAGCACCGGCTGGCCTTCGATCGAGCCTTCGCCGACCAGAGCTTTCCCTTCCGGCCGCGTCACTCGAATCGCATGCTGTTCCGACAGCCGGTCGATCACCAGAAACCCCAGATTATGCGGCGTTCGTGCATACCGCTCCCCGGGATTCCCCAGACCCGCCACCAGCCGCAACTATTTCTTTTTGCCCTTGTCCGCCGCGGGCGCCGCAGCCTCGTCTTCCTTCTTGCCCTTCTTCGCGGCCACTTCCGGCTCGGCAGTCGCGGCAGCGTCTCCAGCCACCGGCTCGTCGGACGCCTTCACGCCGACAATGTGGGCGATCACCGAATCCGCCGGGCTGATCAACCGCACACCCTCGGCTAGCGGAATATCGCCCGCGCGCTTGGACTGACCCATCATCAGTTCGGTCACATCCAGTTCGTACTGCGCTGGAATCTGATCCGGCACGCACTCGATTTCCACCTGGCGCGTGACGATCTCGAGCAACCCGCCCTGCAACTTAATTCCCTTCGCCTCGCCCAGCGTCACCACCGGAACCGCGACACGCACGCGCTTGCTCAGATCGATCCGCTTCAGATCCACATGCAGCAAATGACCGCGCACCGGGTCGTACTGCTCATCGACCACCATCACCGGCGTACGTTCGGCGCCCTGCACGTCCAGATCGAATATCGTGTTGTGGCCCGTCTTGCTGCGCAGAATCTGATGAATATCGCGAGGGTTCAACGCCAATGAAACCGGATCTTTGAAAGCCCCATAAACCACACCGGGAATCTTTCCCGCCGCCCGCGTGCGATGCGCCGCGTTCTTGCCCCGCTCCTGGCGAATGTCCGCCGCTACTACCGTATCCGTTCTCAAGTTCTCGCTCCCCTTCAATCGCCGGGCCCAAGTCCGTTCTTACCGTGGGTTGCGCCCGGCGCTCAATCCTATTACTGCTCGTTATTCTCCAGCCGCTCGAATAACACGCTCACGCTGGTTTCTTCGTGGATCGATTGAATAGCCCGCCCCAACAGCGGCGCCACAGACAACGTCCGAATCTTTTTACACTGCCGCGCCGCATCCGACAGCGGAATGGAATTGGAGCACACTAGCTCCAACAAAGCCGACTTCTCGATCCGTTCCACCGCCGGCCCGGAGAGTACCGCGTGCGTCGCCGCTGCCGTCACCGAAGCCGCTCCTTTTTCAAGAAGCGCCCCCACCACTCCCACCAACGTCCCGGCCGTGTCGATCAGATCGTCCACTACCAGGCAATGCGCATCCCGCACATCTCCAATTACGTTCATGATCTCGGCCACATTGGCTTCCTCACGCCGTTTATCGATAATGGCCAGACCGGTTTTCATCCGTTTCGCCATGGAACGCGCACGCTCCACGCCGCCGGCATCTGGAGAAACTACTGTCAGCTTGGGTCGCCGCAGGCTATCAAAATACTCGATCATTACCGGCCGGAAATACAGATGATCCACCGGAATGTCAAAAAAACCCTGAATCTGCGCAGCGTGTAAATCAAGCGCCATCACTCGATTTGCGCCCGCCGATTCCAACAACTTCGCTACCAGCTTCGCCGCGATCGGCACGCGCGGCTTGTCTTTCCGGTCCTGCCGACTATAACCGTAATAGGGTAACACGGCCGTGATCCGCTGGGCCGACGCGCGCTTCAGGGCGTCAATCATCAGCAGCACTTCCAACAGATTCCGCTCCACCGGCGTACAGGTCGGCTGGACGATGAATACATCCGCCCCACGCACATTCTCCTGCAGCTGCAGCCCGATTTCCCCATCCGAAAATTGCCGGATTCGGGCATCGCTTAACGGCAGTCCCAAGTATGTGCAAATCTCCTGCGACAGTTCCGGATTCGCCCGGCCGGAGAAGATTTTGATGCGTTCCGGGTTCATCGCCCGTACGGGTGTCGGAGCAGCCATGGTTTGTGAATGCACGCGTCGATGGGGCGGAGCTTGGGCACACCTACCCCGGTCGCGGTTTATTGCGATTGCATTAATTTTAGCCTGTAAAGGTTCCCGGAAACAACCTCCCTGCTGCTACCTTCCGTGTGGCCTGCCATGTGCTTCGTTGACGCTCAGTAATCGACGCTTGCCCTCGCAAGCTGTTCAATAACTGAAAGGAAACACAACTTGCTTTCTCATTTCCATACGCGGCGGCCACGCAATCTCCTGGTTGCATCCTGCCTGTTCACTACATCGTTTCTCCTTACAACCGCGGGTATCGCTTCCGGTGCCAAGCTTCCCGGTGCCGATCTTTCGCGCTTTGTCGTCGTAGGTGATTCGCTCTCTGCCGGGGTCGAAAACTTTTCCCTTCTAGACACCCAACAGCCGAACGGTTACGCATCCCTGATCGCGGAACAGGCCGGCGTTCCCCTGACGCTTCCCTTGGTCCCGTACCCCGGCGCACCGAATGCACTCACGCTCATCAACCCTGGTCCGCCGCCGGTGATTGCGCCGCTTCCGGGCACTCTGCCCTTCCCTCCGCGCGATAACCCCGGCGTCCAGGCCACCAATCTCTCGATTCCAGGCATAACGGTTGCCGACGCTCTGCTCACCCCCAGCCAGATCCCCGCTTATCAGGGTCCGGTCGCCGGTTGGGCCGAGATCGTACTCGGCTTCCCTGGTCCAGCCCAGAGCCAGGTCAATGAAGCACTAGCGCTCAAGCCGACCACGCTCATTCTCTGGCTGGGCAATAACGACGCACTGGTCCCGGCTATTACCGGCCAGCTCGCCGGTCTCACGCCGCTTCCGATCTTTACCGCTGCATATTCCAAGGTCATCGGCACGCTGGCTTCCACCAACGCCGCTATGATCACCGCCAACATCCCCGATGTAACGGCCATCCCGTACTTCGTTTCCGCATCGTCGCTCGCTCAGCAAGCCGGCGTGCCACTCAGCACCGTAACTGCGGTTTTGGGAATTGGCAGCGGGGACTTTATACGCTCCACCGGGGTGCCAATCGCATTGGGTCTCTTACAAGGCCAAGCCCCGCCGGCTCCGTATTCCTGGCCGGGTAGTTGCCCACTACCGGCCCCCGGTCTGCTTCCCCCGGGCGTTCCGCTTCCTTGTGTATTTACCGCTAGCGACGCCGCCACCGTCCGCGCCGCCATCCAGTCCTATAACGCCGTCATCGCCCAGCGGTCGGCCCAATATGGGGCCACGCTCGTCGATATCCATTCCTTGCTCGCCGATGTCTCCGCTAACGGATACAAAGCGGGCGGATACTGCCTGAATGTTGGCTTCCTCGGCGGCATCTTCTCCCTCGATGGCATCCATCCGACCAATACCGGTTACGCGATCATCGCCAACCAGTTCATCGATTCAATGAACAGCGCATTCAACTTGAAGCTGAAAGAAGTAAAGGTCCAAAAGGTCGTGGATCAAGATCCGCTCGTGCTTCCCCAAGTCCATTGCGGCGGCGGGAAGTAGGTACCATGAGCGGTAGGCGATGGCGGGAATTCGGTTCGCACGTGCGTGCCTCGAAATCCTGACGTCCCTTGCCTTATTTCCGCTGGTGTCCGCGGCCCTTGCCGCGGGCGCGCTCCCGCCGGACGCTCAACAAATTGGGGGTGCTGCGTTGGATGACGATTCGGAGCAGAGTTCGACTTTGGGGGTCAATGGTGGACCTCGGTGGTGCTGATGTTTCTACCAGGCCTTTCTGCACAGCACGTATTTAAACGGCGCGAATCTTAGCGGCGCAAATCTCCAAGGGGCGGCTACTAGGTACCATGAGCTGTAGGCGATGGCGGGAATTCGGTCAATACGTGCGCGCTTTGAAATCCTGACATCGCTTGCCTTATTTCCACTGGTGTCTGCGGCTCTTGCCGCGGGCGCTCTTCCGCCGGATGCTCAACAGATCGGGGTTGCGCTCCATAGCAACGCGCCTGCCTTCGAACTAACCGATCAAAACGGTCATCCCCAAACACTCGCTTCCTTAACCGGCCCGAAAGGACTGGTATTAGTCTTCTTTCGCTCCGCCGATTGGTGAATTTACTGCAAAGGCCAGCTGGTCCAGCTGGAGAAAGATCTCGACGTGCTCCGCCGCGCGGGTCTCGGCCTGGCTGCCATCAGTTATGACGACGTCCCCGTGCTGCGTAACTTCTCGTCCCGCAATCACATCACCTATCCCCTCCTTTCCGATCGCTCCTCGGAGGTCATCGGACGCTATGGCGTCGGCGACCGCGCCTACCGGAAGCGCGATCAGCTGGATCTGGAACGCGAAGAAATCTACAACGGGGACGCGGGCTTCATCCCCGTCTACGGACTCTCCTACCCTGCGGTCTTTGTCATCGACCCGGGCGGCACGATTGTGTGGCGTCTTGTCTCCGAGCAAGCCGAATTTCGCCTGTCCGGTGCTGCCATCCTCGAACGTTCCCTGGGAATCGAAACCCAGGTGAATCGCCAGGCCGTCGCCGCCAAAAAGCTGGAAGTGCACGTGTCTGCGAGCAACACCGCGATTTCTCTGGGAGGCCGCGTCGTCCTGGGTCTCACGTTGGATCTGCCTCCGGGCTCTTACGTGCTCTCCGGGACAGCAAAAGGCGCGGCTGCTCTCACTTGGGAGATGCACAATTCCAACAACTGTTGGACTACGGACGATCCGCAATTTCCGCAGCCGGAACAGAAAATGCTCCCGTTTCGGACCGCCGCGGACTCCGTCTACGAGCAGCACATCGAACTGCGGCGCGAATTGGCCATCCGCCCGGTCATCAAGGCCACCGACCCATCTCTATACGAAAACTTCCAGCGTGTTTGCCAGTCGGCAGGCCGCATCCCAGTCACTGGCACACTCAACGTGCAGGTTTGCGATAGCCACCAGTGCTTCCCGCCGCAGACTATCCCACTCGCCTGGAGCTTCACCTTTACCCCACCCGACCGCGAGCGGGTACCGGTCGAAATTCGCCGCGAGAACCGCGGTTCGGACAAACCGTAGGCCCGCCAACATCGAGCATGACAGTGCCTTCCCGTTATGTTTCCGTCGCGCTCGGCTATCTCCTGCTGCTGGCCGCCTTTCTCGGCGTGGCGTCTACCCTCGGCGGCCCCACCATTTCGGGTGCGCGCCTCGCCACTTCGTTTCTCGCATTTGCTTTGCTCTTTCTTCCCTATTGGTTTTTCGGATTCGGCATCGCCGACCCGTTATCTCGCGTTCTTAATAGCCGCGCCAAGCGCATCGGCGCCGTTTCCCTGCTCTTGGTTCCCTACCTGATCTTCGTCATTCCATTACACGCGTTCCGCCCGGAGATGTTTCTGGCCGTACTTGCGCTTGTCCTCGCGTTCACTGCCCTGCTGGAGCATGGGCCGCATTACTGGATCGCCTTGATTTTGCTCGCCTGCGGGGTGGAAGCTCCCTTTTTCCGGGATGCGTTTCCGATCCCCGGCCTGACCGGACTCTCCAAACTGCTGTTTGTCGATCTCGGCCTATTCGGGTTCCTCGTTGTCCGCCCGCTCGATGGAATTGGGTTCGTTTTGCAAATTCGCTGGCGCGACCTCGCCATCGGGCTCCGTGAGTTCCTCTTTTTCCTGCCGTTCGGTTTGGGAATTGGGTTCGTTTTGCAATTCCTACATTTCCACCCCGCTGGCTTTCCGGCCGGCCGCTTCGCCGCCGCTTGGCTCTTCACCCTCTTCTTCATCGCGTTGCCGGAAGAGATCTTCTTTCGGGGTCTGCTGCTCAACTTGCTCGAGCGGCGCTGGGGCGCGCGCCGCGCTCTCATCGTCACGTCCCTGATCTTCGGGCTGGCCCACTTTCCCAAACGCGCCATCTTCAACTGGCGATACGTGATCCTGGCCGCCATCGCGGGTTTCTTCTATGGGCGCGCCTGGCTCGACCGCCGTCGCGTGCTCACCTCCGGCATCACCCACGCCACCGTTGACGCGGTCTGGAGCATTTGGCTCCGCTAGACCCAAAACTGCGCTCGAATGTTATGATGGCGCGCGATGTCCCTGAACACCTCCCGAGCTCTGGTAACCACCGGTTGCGCCGCGCTTGCCATCCTGGCGCTCAGTGGCTCCGCCGCCCAGGAGTGGCTCCGCCCGTTCACGCGACCGGCCGGAAATCCTGTCTTGCAGCCCGACCCCAAATCCGTCTTCACCGATCCCATCCTCAACGCCCCCGTGCACTGGGAAGCCCTGCACACCTTCAACCCGGCTGCTATCGTTCGCAATGGGAAGATTTGCCTCCTCTACCGCGCAGAGGACGATTCTGGCCAGAAGATGATCGGCGGTCACACCTCGCGTATCGGGCTGGCTGAGAGTACCGATGGCGTTCACTTTGTCCGCCACCCCGCGCCGGTGCTGTTCCCCGCCAATGACGATCAGAAGGATCGCGAATGGCCCGGCGGCTGCGAAGATCCCCGCATTGTCGAAGCCCCGGATGGATCGTACGTCCTGACCTACACTCAGTGGAATCGCCGAACGACGGCAGCCGCCATTGCCACTTCGGCCGATCTGATTACCTGGACCAAGCACGGCCCCATGCTCGCCAAAGCCAAGTCCGGCAAATATGCCCGCCTGATGTACAAGTCGGCGTCCATCGTCACCCGCCTGGTGGGTGACCGCCTGATCGCCGCCCAGATCAACGGGGCTTACTGGATGTATTGGGGCGAAGGTTTCATCCACCTGGCTAAGTCCACCAACCTGGTCGATTGGGACCCGCTCGAAGACGCGCACGGCGCGCTGCTGAACGTGTTGGGTCCGCGTCCGGGCTATTTCGATAGCAGCTTCCCCGAAGCCGGTCCGCCGCCCGTTCTCACCGATCACGGCATTCTAGTGATTTATAACGGTAAGAATCAGGCCGTGCATGGGGATCATGAACTGGCGCCTAACGCCTATGCAGCCGGGCAGGCGCTGTTCGCGTCGAACGATCCTGCCAAGCTTCTGGCCCGCTTGTCGTCGCCCTTCTTCAAGCCAGAAATGCCCTTCGAACGGTCTGGTCAATACGCTGCCGGAACTACGTTTACCGAGGGCTTGGTGCGCTATCGCGGCAAATGGGTGCTGTACTATGGGTGCGCGGACTCCCTGGTCGGCGTCGCCGGACTGTAGTCACTGCTCCATCTTGTGCATCAGCAAGGCGAGTAGTTCAGCTTTTTCTGGCGCCGCGTGACATTCCGGCGAGCGGCTTTGCCATATTTTTTCAGCACGATCCAACCGTGCTTCCGCTACCTCATCGGTAAGTGGCCGCGGCGCTTTGGCCGCAAGTAGCTTCTGTGCAAGCTGTACCGTTTCTGCATTTGGTGCACAAGTTTGCACAACGTCGAGCGCTAATTGCAGGATGGCGTTGGCCCGGGAAAATTTCTCCTGGGCGCCAATCCGACGCGCCGTGGGATCGAGTTCCTGTGCCCGGCGCGCCTCGATCTCGAGTTTTTGGATTTGGGCGTCCCCCGGTTGGCGAGCGAGGGCTTGCTGAAATTGTTGCTCGGCGGCGAAAAATCGCGATCGCTTAAGTTCTACCCGTCCAAGACCGGCATAGGCCGCTGCGTCGTCCGGATGCTCGTGGATCAGCGCGCGGTAGGCTTCTTCCGCCTGTCCGGTGGCCCCGGCCTGAAGATAAAGTGCTGGAATCTGGCGCGCGATGGATGAATCCGAGTTCGCCCGCTGCTCCAGTTGAATCAACTCAGCAAGCAGCGATTGCCGATCGCCATGCGCGGTCAGCCACTCGACCAATTCCACGCGGGCCTGCACCGGCTGGGCGGCTTCGCCCGGGGGCCATGATCCGTAGATGGCCCGGTGATAGTAGGATTCGGCTTCGGCAAAGCGCGATTGCGCCGTACATGCCCGCGCCATCAGCAGGTTGGCGCGCCCGTCGTTCGAGTCATCGTCCAGCACCCCGTTCAGAACGGTGATCGCTCGCGCGGGCTTCCGGTCCGTGATCAAGGCCCCGGCTAATTGCAGCTGATACACGCGGTTGTCCCGCTCCATCAAGCGCGCCCGATCAAAGGCGTCGATCGCAGCTGCCGCATCTCCCCGCCTGAGAAATAGTTCTCCGGAATGCGCCAGGCGACGCGCTTCCGAACCGACCTCGCGCCGCTCCAGCCGCGCAAGAAACTGGTCGGCCCCATAAAGCGCGCCCATAACCAGCGCCAGCCCGATCAGCAATCCGGGCGTTGCCAATGGCGTCGAGAAACGGAAGCGGAACATCTACTTCCGCGCCTCCACGCCATAGGCCGCCAGCACGTCAGTAATCGTAATCACGCCCAGTACCTTGTGAAGGTCGGCCCGGCTCACCACCGGCAGCGATTCCGCTTGCAAGCTGCCCATGCGCTCCAGGGCCACGCTCAGCCCCTGATCGGGGTGTAGCGAAGCGCCTTCTCGAGCTTCCACTGTCTCGCCGGCCTCCAGGGTCCGCATCACGCCCGCCACGATGAGCCGCTCGCCGTACTCCCGCTCCGGAAGGTAAATGCCCTGTTGGTGGGCGAGCGCTTCATAGATCGGCTCCCGCTGCAGCCGTTGTGAGATGGCGAAGCTGATCAGGTTGGCGATCATCACCGGAACAATGATCGAGTAGTCGCGCGTAAGCTCGAAGATCATGATCACTGAAGTCAAGGGTGTCCGGATGATTCCAGCGAACGCCGCTCCCATCCCGACCAGAGCGTAAGCGCCCGGTCCGGCGGTCACCGCGGGAAACCAGGCATGCACCGCGCTTCCCACCAGTGCGCCCATCATCGCCCCGATAAATAGGCTGGGCCCGAAGATGCCCCCGGCGTTTCCCGACGAGTAGCAAGTGGCCGTAGCCACAATTTTGAGAAGTAATAGGATGCCGACGGTCCGCAGCGCCATGTCCCCGTCCAGCACGCGTTCCATGTAGTCATAGCCCACACCCAGTACTTCCGGCAGATAAAGCCCCAGCAGCCCCACTAACAGACCACCCGCGACCGGCTGCAGCCAAGCCGTGTTCTTCGGCAGCTTTGCAAATAGCCGGCGCAGCACTAGCAGCAGCTTTACGAAGACCACCGACCCGCACCCGCCAATGACACCCAACCCCGCGTACGCGATGAATTCGACCGGGTTCACCAGCTGATAAGCGGGAACATGGAACAGCGGCTGATCTCCCAGGATGAGATGCAGCACCATCCATGACGTGGCCGCACTGATGACGATGCTGCCGAGAACCGGCGCGTGCAAGTCACCCAGCACCTCTTCGAGTGAAAACAGCACAGCCGCGATCGGCGTATTGAATGCCGCCGCCAGTGCAGCCGCCGAGCCCATCGGCAGCAGGTCACGAATGTTTCGCTGACTTAACCCGAATCGCCGCCCCAGGTAAGACGCAATACCCGCGCCGATTTGCACCGATGGTCCTTCGCGCCCGAGTGCAACCCCGCTTGATAGCGAAATGGAGCAGCAGAGAAATTTGCCGATCGCCGTGCGCAGCGCGATGGTCCCGTCGTTAATGAAAATGGCGAACTTGGTTTGCGGAATCCCACTCCCGCGCGCGTCTGGAAAGAACCGGTACAAAAGAATTCCAGAAACCAGAGAGCCCGCCACCGGAATCAGCACTCTGCGAATGGAAGAACTGCCCGGCGGATTCATTCGCGCGGCCAGTCTTCCGGTCAGCAAAATAAAAGCCACCACGACCAACCCCACAAGGGCGCCGATGATCAGGCTTAAGGCGGCCATGTCGCGTGCTTCCCGATTCACACGCGGCAGTGATTTTCTCACGTGACGGAAAGCTGAAGAAAGCTTCATGTCTTCTTAGAATAGCGGGCAATAAATCCAATCCCGTTCTTCATCCGTACATCTATACAGAAGTAACATCAATCGGAGAACGAAAATGAATCTACAACGACTTACTCTAACTGCCGTACTGCTTGCTACCAGCTCACTTGCTTTTGGCGCGCACAAAGACCCAATGGTAGGCGGCGCGGCCATGTATCCCACCAAAGACATTGTTGATAACGCCGTCAACTCCAAGGACCACACGACTCTCGTCGCCGCTGTCAAGGCGGCTGGCCTTGTTGACACCTTGAAGGGAGCGGGACCGTTTACCGTATTCGCGCCAACGAACGAGGCTTTCAATAAGTTGCCCGCTGGCACCGTCGATACGCTACTCAAGCCGGAGAACTTGGATACCTTGAAGAAGGTTCTCACTTATCACGTAGTCAGCGGTTCCATGACCGCAGCTGACCTCAAAAAGGCAATTCTGGCGGGCGGCGGTAAGGCCACTCTGACCACTGTGCAAGGCGGAACTCTCACGGCGAAAATGGCTGGTAAAGGAATCATTCTGACCGACGAAAAGGGCGGCATGTCGCATGTAACCATCGCCGATGTGATCCAGTCGAACGGCGTCATCCACGTTGTCGACACTGTCTTGATGCCAAACTAGTCCGACAACCGAACTATCCGCAACTCGTTGTTGTTTCCACTAATGCCCGATACCGATACGCATCTTCACTAAGTACCTCCGCCACTTCGGCGTTTGTGAGATAGCGTATCGGGACATCGTCATCCAGCCTCTGCACCACTTCCATTAGTCCACGCAGCATCTCATAATCGGCCCGGCTGATCGTCCGGCTTACGATCACTCCGCGTTCCTTGACAACAGCAAACGGCTGCTCGGGGACTGTGTCGATCTCGTCGAGGTCGAGCAAATGTAAGCTAGGGCCCAGGAAAATCGCTTGGCAGGGAAAGAGCACACCGCCGTGGAGAATCGACCGGGATACGCAATCGGTCCCCAGGGCATGTATGGCGGCATCGGCCGGAATACGCCATCGTTTCGGACAAATGAGATGCTCCAGTTGAGCGCAATGCGGCCGGCTGGCCCGGCGGGGTGGAATCGCCAATCGTTGTTCCACTTCATCGATCAGCGTCTCCGCCTCGGCACCGCTTCCCGCCCCGACCACCAAGCCATGATTAGCGAGTACGAACACGCTGGCTTTCGGAAGGCGGCAAAGAGCTCTCGCAATCTCGTCAGCCAGGGGCCAACCAGACGGAGTATGCGGGATCCAGACCCAGGGAAGCCCGCGCAACCGGCGCGCCAGGTGGTCCAGGCCATCCTGCCGCACCCCCCAGACAATAGTATTTACCGAATGGACATGCACCACCACCTTGTGAGGTAGCGTGGCGTGCATAGCTGTCTCAATGGATGGCCGCAAGTCCCGCTCGGTGAAGTTCGAAGCCTGCGGATCACGTGCTTCGTCCATGCGTACGCGCACGAACACGTTCTGTTTGCGAGCATCGGCAAGCCACTGACCAGACGCTTTGATCCACAACGCGCCATTGGTTTTGACCGAAGTGTTGCCGCTCGCCGCCTGTACCAGCAGCGGGTTGCATCCGAGACGCGCCGATAGCTCCGCCAGTTGAGCTAGTTCGGACGCTTCACGGCTACACATCGGCCTGGATTGCACGCAGCTAGTTTATTCTATGGCGAACGTGACCGACTCTTGCGCGGTCTCAATGCCCTGCTTCACCACGAAGCGGACATCGTAATTCCCTGGTTCGAGCGTTCCCACAGGAGCCGTTGCGATGTACCGAATGCGCCCGGTATTGTCCGGCGCGTCCAGCGTGGGAGCGCCCGCTCCGAGGGCTTCTCCATCTTTGCTAAAGCGCATGGAAAGCTGCGGCTTCACCGTACTCTTCCCATCCGGATAGATCACCACATAGAAAGAAATGCTCTCAGCGCCGGCTTTTTTAACCACTGGATTGAGCGTCGGTGTCACCAGCTTTCCGGATGTAAGGAAAGGCTCGTCGGTAGTTGTACTCTCGGCCTTATCTTTGATCTTTCGCACCACGGTAATACTGCTGATTCCCAATGACGATGAAACCGCCGGTATCGTGAATACAGACTTCCGTGCGCTCGTCTTGGAGCCTTTCCCGTCGAGGATGGCCGACTCCAGCGTGTATCGGCCGGGAGGCAAATCGAAATGTTCGGTGTAGATGAAATGACTGTCTTTCAGCGCCGCAATCTGTTCGGCGGTAGCGGCCAGGGGCACGTCGCCGCGGAACTTCTGCAACACTTCTCCCGAGGCGTTCTTGACCAGTAACAGGTATTTGAGATCGTCCTGATACTTAGTTTTGGTTGTATCCGCTTGAAGCGCAAAGTCGCTAAGCGGCACATCCAATACCACGCTGCAGGTGGAATCATCCGCCGAACCGCGGAAGTGCAGCCCGGTCGCCTGAAATGCAATCGGCCTATTCAACGGCTTGGCGTTCAGTGCTTGCAGTAAGGGCAGCTCATAGGGTGCTAATATGTTGTTGTTGCCGTTGCTAGCGGAGAACGGTAGGGCATAGTAACCCGCGCGGGATTGCAACCGAACTCCTGCCCGGTCTGATTTCACTTCCACCTTCCGGAAACTGCCGTCGTAAGTTTCGATTCCGGGGTTGTACGTTACTTCATAGTAATTTTCAATATCTTCGCTGACTTTTCGCAGAGGATTGCGAAAATCGTTGGTGTTCGCGATCAGGAACCCACCGGTGGATTCAGCCAACTCCGCCAGCGTGTTTTGGGTATTTGCCTTGCCGCTGTTGATCGCGGTGTCGAACGCATTAGCCATTGCGGGTGTTACCTGACCGCCGCCCTTCCGGAGATTGGCTCGGGAAGCAGCGGTCGCATCGCGCAACTGCGACACGGATTCGTCGTTGAGATTGCTCGTGTTCAAGCCGCGTGCGTCGATCGAGTAGAAGGTGACATTGAACCGGTTGGCGGTACTGATGAGCGTGCGGAACGGCTCCTCCATACCTTGCGGGATACCGAATCCCTCGGAGAAGAATAAGATCGACTTGCGGCCCGGGAGGCGGTACTGCTGCTCGACGGCCCGCATCAGACCGAAGATACCGGACCGCCCAGTTTGGGCCAGTTCGGAGCGCTGCGTCAGTTGCAACATGCTGAGCATCATCTGCGCCATCGCAGCGTTGGCTGAAGCTCCGCCGTCAGGTGCGCCGCCCGCGCCCGATCCGCCTCCGCCCGTGTTGATGCCGTCGATCTGATCGGTAACACTGCCGCCAGCAGTGGCGGGGCCGAGTGAGTTCTTGAGCTGCTGTTGAATGCGTTGCGAATCGGAGATAAATTCCGTATAAGCTCCGCTTGTGGCGCGTGTAACCGCCTTGCGGAGTAACTCCCGGTCGTTGGTGAAGGGCTGCAGCGCCTGCAGACTATCGCCTAACACCAGGACTGCCATGTAGACGTTTTGGGGAAGATCGTTATTCAACAGATCTAACGCCGCCGTGCGCGAGAGCTGACGTGAGTTCAGACTTAAACGATTGAAGATCAAGGTAACTAACCGGATCTGACGCAGAGGACTTAGTGGCTTCTTTACGGGGCCACTCACTCCCGGCTTAGCCTCAGAGGGGGCACTGATATCCTGAGTGCCCTCAACCAGCCGGAACGACGTGATCTTACGGCGCACGCCGTTGTCGTAAAGTTCCAGATCGTCCGGCTTTAAGTTGGAGACCGGCTGGCCTTTCTTGTCGCGGGCAATTACGTCCAGTACGACTTCCTCAGTACCGACTTTGATAGTGGGCTCGCCGGTTCCCGGCGAGGCGGGCGTATTCTGAGCCTGGATCACCCCGGCTAGGGCCAGCACTACTGGACCCACTAACAACAGAGTCCGCACCGGTTACGGCTCCAAGGTAAAGCTAACTGTTTCTGCAGCCGTTTCGGAACCCTGCTTCGCAACGAACTGAATCTGGTAACTGCCCGGCTCGAGCTTAGCTATCGGCGCGGTCGCAACATACTGGATGCGGCCCTTGGAATCAGCGTCGCTCAGCGGAGCCATCCCGCTGCCGAGCACCTGTCCGTCGCGCGAAAAGACCATCTTCAGAGTCGGCTTGTCGGTTGCACCCTTGTTCGGATAGATGACCATGTAAAACGGCAGACCTTCCATCTCAGACTTCTTGATCACCGGACTTACCGTGGGAGAGACAACCTTATCCTGCATCACCAGGGGATCGTTCGCCGGTGCGTTGGCGTCCTTCTGCTTCATATTGCGAATTACGGCGACGCTGCTCATGGCAAGCGTTGTTCCCGGCGGCGGCACCATGAAGCTTGACTTACGGGCGCTGATCTTTTCGCCCGCTCCGTCAAGTACCGCGGTTTCCAGTGTGTAGCGGCCCGGAGCTAAGTCGAAGTGCTCGGCATACACAAAATGGCTGGAACCTTTAAAGGTTTCCACGTTAGCGGCGGGCACTTTCAACGGAACTTCTTGATTGAACTTCTTGACGATCTGACCATCTTGACCCTTGACCAATGCGACATACGCCAACTTACCGGTGAACGTGGCGGTCGCTTTATCTTCCTGCAAGGTCATGTTACCGAGAGGAATATCCACCACAACATCGCAGGTCGGCGCCCCGGAGTCGCCCAGGAAATGCATACCCGTGCTCTGGAATGCGAACGAATGCGGGAGCGGTTTTTCATCCAAAGCTTTCAACAGGGGAAGTTCGTAGGCTGTGATCACCTTACCGCCGGATGTCATGGAAGGCGGCAATGCAAAGTAGCCAGACCGCGATTGTACCCGCAAAGTGGCATCTTCGGTGCGAACACTTACCGCCCGGAATGCACCGTTATAGCTTGTGATCTCAGGATCGTACGAGATCTCGTAATAAGTCTGCATGTCGTCGGTAAGACGCTTGAGCCGGCCTTTGAAATCGTTCGTATTAGCGATTAGATCGCCACCTGTGGACTTAGCCAGGTTCGCCAGTGTGTCCTGTGTGTTGGCGCGCCCGCTCTCGATGGACTTATCGACGGAGCGAGCCATATCGGTATTCACGCCCGTCGCGCTATTAGCATTCGCCTTGGAGGCCGCCGCCGCGCCCGATCCCATATCGACCGCACTCCGGTTCGGCGAGTAAGTAGACAAGCCGCGCGCATCCACAGGGTAGAAGCTAACATTGGCGCGGTTCGCGATACTGATCACATTCTTGAACGGCTCTTCCATTCCTTGCGGGATGCTGAAGCCTTCACTGAAGTACAGGACAGACTTACGGCCAGGTAGCCGGTACTGTTCCTTCACCGCGTTCAATAACGAAAAGATGGTTGAGCGCCCATAGTCGCTGGCCGAATCTTCCTTAGTGGAATCGACAATGTGCATCATCATTTGCGCCATTGCGGCATTGGCCGCAGCTCCGCCATTCGGCGCTGCCGCTGCTCCTGTCGCGCCCGGCGCCGACCCGTTCGACATCGAGTCTACGCGATCCTGTAAGCTGGTGCCGCCGCCTTGCATGGGACCGAGTATCTGTTCCAATTGTGCGCGGACCCGCAGGTTATCACTTGCAAACTCGGTCGAACCGCCAGTCGCCCGCTCGATAGCTTTCTTCAATAGTTCACGGTCATTAGTAAACGTCTGGATAGCTTCGAGCTTATGGTCAATGGTAAACACCGACATAAAGAAGTTCTGCCCCAGATCGGTCTTCAGCAGACTGAGTCCAGCATCGCGGGAAAGCCGCCGCGCATCCTGGCTTCCTGCCTGGAAAATTAGCGTGATCAGGCGGATTTGCCGGAGCGGGTCCAACTGGCTATGCGTGCCCGTGGAGGTGATCGCTTCGTTACCTTGAACCAACCGGAACGACTTGATGGAGCGCTTCTCGCCGTTGTCGCTCACCGCAAAGTCAGTAGGCTTCAAGTCGGATACGACCTTTCCCTTTTTGTCCCTGACAACGACATCCAGAACGACTTCTTCCCCCCCCACCTTAAATGTAGGCGTCTGGTCGGACGGGGTGGTCTGGGCGGGTGCGAGACTGGTAAGACTTGCGATGCAGAATGCTGCGGCGATTAGCTTCTTCATATGTTCTGGCCTTTTTCCTATTTCTGAGCGACGCTCTGAATCCGAAAACATCTAATCCGGATAAGCACCGTTGGCTTTCACTACCCGGATATCGTGATCAGTAAAACGGTGGTGTGCGCCTGGCAATTCGATCTTTGGCATATGACACGAGGAACAGTCTTTCGTCCCCACGTGGCAGACCTTCGCCCCGGGTTTACCGCCGGCGTGACAAGCCTGACACTTCCCGTCATAGTTGGATGCAATTCTATCAATTTCCAAGTGCGGATTGTGACAGCTGGTGCACTTAATCCGCTGGTCGTCCACATCGAAGCACTTACTGTTGGCGAGGCGGTAAGGCTGGAAGCGGACATTCAACGTTCCGTGGGGCCCGTTCATCGCAATCTGCTCCCAGGTCCGGTGGCACTGGCCGCAGAACTGAGAGGTGTCTTCGGCGGAAAGCGACCCCAGCTTCTTCATCGCGAAAAGCTTGGCGTCGCCGGTCTTTAGGCCTTCCAGGTGCTTGCTGGTATCGCCGTGACAGCGCTCGCATTGCACGCCAGGTTGCAGAGTCTCCGTGTTTAGCTTTGCCGCGGTCACGGAGTTGGTGGTGTGGCAGCCCAGACAGGTGGTCGCTTCATGCGTTCCCATCAGGCGCCCAGCAGCGTCCGGGAGAGTGGTTGGCCGGAGCGTCTGATCGCCCATCGTGATATCGAGGCCGTCGATCGCCTTGTAATAACTCACGAAGCTCTCGTAGAGGTTGCCATCCTTCTCAAAAACGTAAGTCTGACCAGCTTCACCCAAGCCAAAAGCCCATTTGATGGGGACGGTGAAAGTACCGCTGGAGTTACTCACCGAGTAAAGACTTTGATCGCCTTTCCGCTGGATACGATAGCTGAAGCCGCCAGACTGAAAGGTAAGATCGGGATGGGACCGCAGGACGCCGCACTCGGCGACGGTCTCGGTAGCGTGCGCCATCGACGTATTGATCTGAGGGTTGGCTTGGGCGGCGTGACAGGTGACGCACGTTCTTACGGTACGGGAAGCAGTGCCCGCCGTGCTGCCAACAGCGGCATTCAAAGCTAAGACGGGAAACAGAAACAGTATGAGTCTCACTGCTGCACCGGAGTCTTCTGATCCACCAGCTTGCGAAGCTTCTGGAACTCCTGCCGCTCCTTCGCGGCATCTTCGTTGCGTCCGACTTTCGCATACGCAGAGGCAAGCGCGATACGAACCTGCGGGCTAGCTGGCTGCAGTTGTTTGGCGATCTCGAGTTCTTTCACACCGCGCGGCTTACCCAGGTCACCTTCCACCAGAACCCGACCCAGGATGGCGTGCGCCGGAAAGGAATTCGGGTCGATACTAATCGCCTTTTCGGCATACGGCAGAGCGTCTTTGTAGTTCTCTGAACGCAGCAGTTCGGCCGCGATCGCAACCATGGCGGGAACGTGCGCGGGTGAGATCTCCAACTCTTTCTTCATCTCCGACAACGCCATATCGGAATTACTGTTGAGTAACGAAGTGCCGTATAAGTAGTGGATGTTGGCGGTAGTAGGGTACTTATCGAGCACCAAGCGAAAGTCGGATTCGGATTCCTTGGCGCGGCGCGAGGTGGCGTCATACATGGCGCGGCCTACATCCATGACCAGCTCACGCTCGGAAGCTGGCAACTCACTGGGTAGTAGCGGCTTGCGCAGGGCCGCGATCCCCATAGCCTCCACATAGCTCGGCTGATTGACGTTTCGCTGAGCGAACTCGGCCAGAAGTTTCAAGGCTTGTTCGTATTCTTCCGATCGCGTGAGCAACAAAGCGAGGTGGTAGTTAGCAACGTCTGAGATGTTTTGATCGCCTCCGACGCCAAGTGCGATCCCGCGGCCGAGATGAGTCAGAGACAGATCGTACTGCTTGGTCTGAAACTCGCAAAGACCGAGCATGGCCCAAGTAATCCCAACTTTGGGATTCAACAGAGTTAGACGCCGAAATGCATCGCGTCCCAAAGCATAATTGTCCAGATCATAGTAGAGCGATCCAAGGCCCCACCAACCTTCTTCCCAAGCGGGCTTAAGCACTACGCCCTTTTTGAAAAGAGAAATAGCTTCGTCCACGTGTCCGGCTTCGCGCGCGGCGTCGGCCTGTTTGGAGATGCGGTCGAAGCCAGAGGTCTGCGTTGGTGCGTGCGGGGCCGGCGTTTGTGCCCCGAGTACAGCGCTCAAGCCTGCAGCGATGATGAGAACTGCGGCCTTCATTGGGCGGGCGAAGCTTGAGCAGGCGGGACGGAAGCCGGTTGCGGTGCGGCGGAATCGAGCTTAGCCCCGGGCTCTTTGGCCTGACGCTCGGCATTGAGCGATTGCACGATGGCGCGCTGCTTGTCTCCATCCGCATTCCGCTTTTCGCGGTAATAAACCGTGGCTAGCGACACGTGAGCCTCGGTGAATGACGGCGCGGACTTTATAAGCGATTCTAATTCCTCGCGCGATTGCTCCGTCTTACCTTGTGCCAGCATCACAAGCGCAACCTGATATTGAGTGGACAGATCGCCGGGGCGAACGGCGGCCGCGCGATGTAGATATAAGAGCGCTTTATCGTAATCCTGATCGATGCGCAGCTGCGTTCCCAAATGTAAGTTGGCGTCGTAGTTATTCGGATCGCTCTCCAGAGCTTTTTCGAAGGCGATCTTACTCTTGTCCATGTCCCCGGTGGCAAATAGAGCCAGACCGTAGTAGGCGTAGACGTCGGGAAGTTTGGGGTTCAGTTCGACGGCCTTGGCAAGATCGACCAGGGCGGGCGCATATTCGTGGGCGTTAAAGCGCGTGGTGCCCATGAGCAACCGTGCTTCGGCGGAATCGCCGTTGGCCAGGATTGGATTGATCACCAGTTGCGCCTGCGAGGCTTGACCGTCACGGGCTAGGGCGGTTCCAAGCAAATAAGCAAGCCCAAGATCCGTAGTGTCATTACTGTGGAACGGCGTCAGTAACTCGATGGCTTTCTTGTTATCGCCCATGCGCAGTTTACAATCGGCCAACAACATTGCCGCCTGCTTGTTATCGGGCTGTTCGTGGTTCACCATCTCAAGTTGCTTGGACGCATCGGGATACTGCGCTGCCTTGTAATAGGCGAGGCCGAGATTCAGGCGTGTGCCGGGGTCCGGCTTACCTTCGAGCGCGCGTTGATACTGATCGATTGCCAGACTATAACGCCCGACACCGACGAAGGCTGCGCCTAAGTTCGATCGCACGGCGAAAGCATCGGGGTACATGTCGAGAAACTGAGTGTAGTCCCGAATGGCGTCTTCCAGCTTGCCTTGCTGTTGGAGGTCTACTGCTTCCTTGAGAAGTTGCTGGGGAGATTGCTTGGTTTGGCCGCAAAGAAGGCCCGCGCACAGAGCGGCCAGAGCGAGACGATACATCACTAGATCCGCCTTAAGTTTATCACGCGAAAAACGCGAAAAAGGCGGGACAGCTTGCGCTGTCCCGCCCGGGTGAATGGTTTGACTTAAGTTCGACCTAGAAGTAGAACTTCAAAGTCAGCTGGATGGTTCGGTTGCCGTTAAAGTAATTGGCGTAACCGAAGTTGGCCAGCGTGGAAGGAGTCGGCTTCCCGTCGGCGCCCGTGTTCAGAATCAACGACTGACCGGTGCCGGTCGGGTTGAAGGTGGTAAGGGCGTGATTCAGGAAGTTATACGCGGAAGCGCGGAACTCGATCTTCTTGGCTTCGCCGAAGGTGAACGACTTGAACACCGAGAGATCGTTGTTGAAGAACGCCGGTCCCTTGATGTACGGGAACACGAACGATCCGTTATGACCAGGCGTCGGGGCCTGGAAACAGGCCGCGTTGATGTACTGATGCGGGCCCAGGTTCTTGGTTGGGTCGCAAGTCAGAACGGGCTGGACGCTAACATCCGGGCTACCAGTGATGTTGATCGAGTTATAACCGAAGTTATCGCCCGCCTTAACCACATAGCCATTGGGAAGTACATCGCCAACTGGAAGATTTCCGTTCAGACCGAAGTTGCTGTTTCCAGTGGCGTCCTGCAGATTGATGCCGCTCTGGAACTGCGTGATGCCGGAAGCTTTCCATCCACCAATCACACCCTTCAGCAAACGGTTACTGGCTTGCGGGCTGGGAATTTCAAGAACATAGGCCACGTTGAACAGGTGCGTGCGGTCATTGGCAAGAACACCATAGTCGTTCTTGATGTTGACCGGGTCGCCGACGCCGCCGTTGCCGTTTTCGCCACGGATACCGAGCGCCTTGCTAAAGGTGTAATTCACCAACCAATTCACATGTCCACTCTGCTTATTCCAGCTCGCCTGGAGAGAATTGTAGTTCGAGTAGGAGCTGTGGTTGATCTGGTGGATTGACCCGTAACTGGCATAGGGGCGATAGGCGTTGATGTTTGGGTTCGACACCGGATTGGTGAGTGTCCCGAACAGCGCCGCGTTGCTAAGCAACGTGCCGTTGGGGATGTCATTAATCTGACCGATGTTCGTTCCGTTGTTGCTGAGGTAATCGGCCTTGCTTCCCACATAGGAGAATTCAGCGGTAGAAGCCATAGGCATGCGTTGCGAGATGGTGAAGCTATAGCTCTGTGTCTCCGGTGCCTCAGAATCCTTCGGATTCAAAGTTGTGATGCTGCCGGGTACCACCAAGCTCGGCGTGATCGACGCGATGTAGTTATAAGTCACGGGAACGTTGCTCGGGGGAGTCGCTGAATCCTGGTACTGACCAGTAGCGATTGCGAGCGCACCCGCTTGAACGTTCTGCTCATCGTGATAACGATACATACCGTATCCCCCGCGGAGGACGGTCTTGCCCGAACCGAAGACATCGAAGGCAAAACCAACGCGCGGTTCATAGAAGAGGAAACGTCCCGGAGCTCCAGTGATCGGTACCGAAGAGTTGATTTTATGCCATTGGAAACCAGTCAGCGAGGTAGCCGGAGCCGTGGGATCGTAGGCGGATGGATTGAAAACAGCCGCTCCGATTCCGGTTTCGTCGATCCAGGGAGACAGATGATCGAAGCGCAGCCCGTAATCGAGAGTCAAGCGGCGGCTAATTTTCCATGAATCCTGAGCATAGAAATCGATGCTGTTGTAATGCATCGAGATAGTCGGATCGAAGTTCGTCTCGTTGTACTGAGCCATGATGCCGGTTAACATATCCGCGTAATCGTTGCCGGTGGAACCGGTACCCCAATTTGCGTAGATCTGCTGGCCGTTCACCGTGGAATTGCTTGGCTGTTGATTCTTCGTCCGCTCGTAGTAAAAGCCCAACTTAGCGGTATGCGTACCCCAAACCTTAGAGACGTTGTCCGCAAAGCTCGGAAGCCACTTATCGGCGTAGATCGTGTTGTTCTTTTCGTAACCGCTGGGGTTGATGATGTTGGCCAGACCATTGCTCCAGCTCGTCAACTCCGGAATCTGATTGTTCACGGTCTGGTTGAAGATGTGCTTGTAGTAAATGCCCAAGTTCTGAGCGTTTACCTTGGCCGGGTCAGCATAGGTGAAGCCAACGTACAAATTGGTGTAAGTGAAGATGAATTCGTTCGTCAGAGTCGGGCTGAACACCTTGGTTAGGTTCGCCGAGATGGAATCGGACGTGTTCGGCAGATTCTGGGGACTCGGGAACGGAACCGCGGGCGCAGTGCCCCACCATAGCGTGCCGTTATCGTGGTTGAGCTCCCGCTGGATGTTGTAGCTTACAAACAACTTTGTGTTGTCGTTTATGCTCCAGTCCACGCGCGGACGCAGTTGCCACATGTTATCGGAGTGGGTGGTGTTGAAGATGTAGTTATAACCGTTATTGGCGCCCGGGTTGGCGTTCGGGTTGGGATAAAGCTTCAACTCATTGGCCCCATATGGACTCCAAAGGCTCTGCGGAATCTGACCATTCACGATGGTGCCCAGCGCGTTGTTTTTGTTGGTGGTTGCCGGACCCAATCCAGCGCCCTGCGCCGTCGGATTGCCCGCGAAATCGAGGTTGAGTTGCGCCTGGCTGAAATCACCAGCGCGCATGGCGGCGGTAGGAACCACCGACTCGTACTGATCGTGCGAGGGATCCTGCACCTGCTGCTTGTAGTATTCGTAAGCCAGGAAGAAGAACAGCTTGTCGTGATTGTGGTTGAACTTGGTGCCGGGAATCAGAACCGGTCCGCCGAAGTTACCGCCCGGATAATAGAAGTAGGTGTCCGGCTTGCCGGCTACTTTTAGACCCGTCGACTGATTGGTGCCTTCCGAATTATTGAACGAGTTGGTGGCGTCCAACAGGGACGTACGCGCATAAAGATACGCTTCACCGTGGAACTGGTTTCCGCCCGACTTACCGATGGCCGCGATGACCACGGGACCTTTCGAGTTTTCAGCGCCGAAGTTGGACGTCAGCACTTTCAACTCGGAAGTCATATCGGTCGTGGTGTTGACCGCCTGACCGCAGTTGCAACCGGGATCGATGGTGTGCGCGCCGTCCGACGTGATGTCGAGGGAAGCGGTGCGTCCGCCGTTGGCCGAAAAGCTTCCGACCGGGCCTCCGCCCGTGCTCTGCTGCTGTCCGTTGTAGCCGCCGTTGGTGGTTCCACCCGTCTGGGCGAATCCGGGCAGAATCTTAATGAACTCCGCCGCGTTCTGACCTTGAATGGCGATGTCCTGCATCTGCTTCTGACCGATAACAATGGACTTTTCGCCGGAATCGACAGGAGTGAGTTCTTCCTGCGAGCCAGCGACGGTCACTGTATCGGTAGCAGCGCCCATTTTCAGAGCGATGTTGGAGAGGTTGCGCTTATCTCCCGCGTCGAAGTGGACGTGGGTTTGTTGATAGCCTTCGAACCCCTGAGATTGGATGATTACGGTGTAATCGCCCGGCTGAACGGCGTTGATGGAGAAGAATCCATCGTTGTTGCTGACCGTTTTACGCTCGTCTCCACTGTTTTCATTGCGCATGATTACAGTGGCCCCGGGGATGATTGCGCCGCTGGGATCGGCCACGGTACCGGTGAGGTTACCCGTGACGTTTTGTGCTTTCAGACCGCTACACAGCAGCCCGATGGTTAATGCCCACAGAAAGAGAAAGTGGACTGATTTGGACCTCAGAAACATGGAAGCCTAAACTCCTACCCCTTTGGGTTGTTCTTTTGTACTAGTGAGAAAAAGTTATCACCTTGGGGAAACTGTGTCAATCAATCCCTGTCGTTGCAATAGAAAATTTTGATTGTGGACGCGCTATCACATTGAATCAGCGCAGGTTCGCGTTACAAAGTATTTTTGATGAAGGTTCAGAGAAAACGGTGAATTTTCGTTTTGACGTCTTCCCGGAAGCTGTCGATAAGCTGTATGACGTAGCCTGCGGGATCGAGATCAGGGTTCGTCACCAGAGGAGTTAAATCCATTGCAATGGTTAGGGCTTTCTCGCCATCGGTGGCGTGCGGCGCGGCGTATGTCGCGTTTGCCAGGCGACGTCCGGGCGTGGCCAGATCGTAGCGTTTTCCGCCGGTGATTTGCGAATCGAAAATGGCGACCAGGGCAGCCCCGATATTTTCCCGAGAGGCGACGGCGAGGGATTGCTTGTGTTCGTCGGGCAGCCAGTCGAGATCGCGCCAAACCTCACAGCCGTATACACTTGTGGGACGGTCGTTAGCTGGTAAGCGCCGTAAAGCGGCTAAACTGTGCATCGCCACGCCGATGTGCGTTTCGTGTTTATCCGCCAGGTTGTGCAGATAGACGGTTTTGGCGCGGCAGCGTTGAAATAGACCGGTGAGCTCGGCAACAAGGTCGTGATTCGCGGGGTCTTTGATCGCCGCAGTGGGATAGCCCAGCTGGATTTGACAGGAGTACTCGCCGACATAGGCCGCTTTCCGCTGTTCCAGGATACGCACCTGTTTCATCTGCGCGTCGGTGTAGTTCTCGTAAATGCCGGAACGCGGGCTCCCGGCGCCATCCGAAACCACGATTCCGGTAAACCAGCCTTCGGGGACGCCGAAGCAAGCGGCAATCCCGTGGTAGGCCATGATCTCGATATCGTCCTGGTGGGCGACTACGGCCAGGTGGGTGGTGCGGGAGAGCGCGGCTTCCAGGTTGGAACCGTCCGGGACGAAGGTATCGGCGTGCGGGTTGACGAAAGTCATGGTCGGAGGATGGGCAGAGTGGCAGCAGCGGCGGCTTGACCGTGGCGCTTATCCTTTTCATTGGGCTGGTGGATCTGAATTTGGCTGGCGAGTTCCGGGAATTCCGTGGCGAGGACTTGGCGCGCGGTATCCAGAATGATCGCGCCACCTTCCCCAGTGGTGACCCGGCCCATTACCAGGACGTGGTGAAGCTTATAGAAATCGGCATAATGCGCGATTCCGAATCCGAGATAAACACCAAGAGTCTGGTAGACGGCGCGGGCGCTCGCGACGCCATCGGCGATTAGCGTCTGAAGGTGGACCAGCCGCTCGGCGAACGGCGTGTCCTTCGGGACCACGATGCCAGCCACCGGGAGCAGGCGCGCAACGGCCTGCTGCGAAAAGTATTGTGCTCCGACACCTGCGGCGCCGGACCACTCGTCGACGGCGGCTTCGGGCGCGTTGTCGATTGGCGCGAACGCCAGCTCATTCAGCCAATCGGTGATATTGCCTTCCGGGGTCACGTAGCCGCCGGCCTGGCTGGTGCCCATGGATAGGCCGAGGACGGCGTTGTCCTGCAGGGACATGGACCCGGCGAGGGCGGCCACTTCGCCGTCATTCACCACGACCAACGGAATATTCCCCCACTCGGCGGCAAGTCGCAGGAATATGCGGCGGACTTGCGCGTCGAAGAGCGGCTCGGGAATGCCGCGAAAGATGGACGCCACCCGGACTTCGTTATCCACATAGACGCCCGCGGAACTGCCGCCAATGGCGTCGACGCGAGGGAGATGGGCGGCGGCTCGCTGCAGAGTGTCCTGAATCCCGTCGTAGTGATAGGCCGGATCGGTCTCGAAGTACGGATTCCAGACAATTTCCTCGCTGAAGACGACTTCGCCGTCGATCATAGCGGCGCACTTGCGATCGCTCCCACCCAAGTCGAAGCCGATGCGGCAGCCATCGTGGTGGCGACCGAGCGGAACGGCGTTTTCGTGAGGGTCGGGCGCGGATTCATAGGGAACACGAGCGATCTCAAACGGCTGGCGATAGACGCGATCCCCCATGAAGTGTGCGTCAAAGGCGCGCGCGCCAGTTGGGGAGTAGAGCCTAGCCAGGTGGCGGGCGATGTCCGGGTCCCCCGCGACGGTCACCCGGCTCGCGCCTTTTTGCCAGAGCAGGAACTTGAGAAGGCGTTCGGCATAAGACAGGTTGAGTGCGGCGTTGGGCGCGGTGTGCCGGAGAATTGCTGTGTGGAAGACGGAGATGTTGCCATTGGGCCGATGCAGCGCAAGGGCGAGCGGCTCAGCCTGGGATTGGGCCACCTGTTCCCGGAATTGCCGATTCCAAAGAGCCGCCGGTTGAAACCCCGGGTCGAGCGGTGCGGGGTTGGCGAGCGACGCGGCGGTCATCGATCCTCCATTGGAACATGCATTTCGGGTAGCCTATTAGCTACCAATCTATGAAACTTTCGACCGTCGCCTTGGAAACCGAACGGGCTACGCCCCTGAGCGAGAACAAGCACCTTCTGAAATGGGTGGAGAAAATGGCGGAGCTGACCAAGCCCGCTGCGATCCACTGGGTGGATGGCTCGCAAGAGGAAAACGACCGGCTCTGCGCCGCGATGGTGGAGAGCGGGACATTTATCCGGCTCAACCAAGAGCTGTGGCCCGGCTGTTATTACGCGCGGTCCGATGCCGACGATGTGGCGCGAGTGGAAGATCGAACATTTATTTGTTCGCTGTCCAAAGACAACGCGGGACCGACCAACAACTGGGAAAACCCGTTCGAGATGCGGCGCAAGCTGAAAGGCCTCTTTCGCGGCTCCATGCGGGGGCGCACGATGTACGTTCTGCCCTACAGCATGGGGCATGTGGGGTCGCCGATGTCGCAGATCGGCGTGCAGTTGACCGATTCTCCTTATGTGGTGGTCAGTATGCGGATTATGGCGCGCATCGGGCTGCCGGTTTTCCGCGAAATTGATAAGGACCTGAAGCGCGTGGTGCCGTGCCTGCATAGCGTCGGCGCTCCGCTAGGTCCGTCGGATCAGGATGTGCCATGGCCGTGCAATCGCGAAAAATATATCGTGCATTTCCCGGAGACGCGCGAGATTTGGTCTTATGGCTCGGGTTATGGCGGTAACGCGCTGCTCGGCAAAAAATGCTTCGCGCTGCGGATTGCTTCGAACATCGCGCGGGATGAGGGCTGGCTGGCCGAACACATGCTGATTCTGGGCGTGGAGAATCCGCAAGGGGAGAAAACCTACGTGGCCGCGGCGTTTCCAAGCGCGTGCGGCAAAACTAATTTCGCCATGCTGATTCCGCCCAAAGGTTTTGAAGGGTGGAAGGTGTGGACTGTCGGCGATGACATCGCCTGGATCAAACCCGATGCAACCGGAGCCTTACGCGCGATCAACCCGGAGTTCGGCTTCTTCGGCGTGGCCCCGGGCACGTCAGCGAATACGAATCCGAACGCGATGGCAACGCTGGCGACGAATACGATTTTCACCAACGTTGCACTGACTCCGGAAGGCGGCGTCTGGTGGGAAGGCATGACCAGTGCTCCTCCATCGGAGTGTTTAGATTGGCGGGGGAAGAAGTGGACCCCGGAAATCGCTTACCAGACTGGCGCGAAGGCGGCGCATCCCAACGCGCGGTTTACGGCTCCCGCTTCGCAATGTCCGACGATCGATCCGGCGTGGGAAGATCCGGCCGGAGTTCCGATCAGCGCAATAATCTTCGGCGGACGCCGGGCGGCTACCATGCCGCTGGTTTACGAGGCCTTCAATTGGAGCGCAGGTGTTTATGTCGGGGCGACCATGGGTTCCGAGATGACAGCGGCTGCTGCCGGCACGGTCGGCAAAGTGCGCCGCGATCCCATGGCGATGCTGCCGTTTTGCGGCTATCACATGGGCGATTATTTCCGGCACTGGCTCAAAGTACAGCGGACGCTATCGACCACGCCACGCATCTTCCACGTGAACTGGTTCCGCAAAGATGCGCATGGCGAGTTCATGTGGCCCGGCTTCGGCGAGAATATGCGGGTCTTGCGCTGGATCGTGGAACGAGCGCAGGGGCGGTCGCTCGGCCGCGAAACACCGATCGGATGGGTGCCGCGCTACGAAGACATCGACTGGACCGGCTTGGACTTCCCGCGCGAGCGCTTCGACAGACTGCAAGCAGTGGATCGCGAGGCGTGGCGGAAGGAGGTCATCGAACACGAGCAGCTGTTTATCGACCTGCACGACCATCTACCGCCGGAGATGGTGTACGAGCGGGAATTATTGATTTGCCGCCTGTAGGTTGAATTAGCTGGTAGCAAATTCCCGCTCCACGATGAAGGGCGGGCTCTGGTTGTAATCGCTATAACGCACCCATTGCGGCCGGACTAGGAAGTAGGCGATATCCGGCCAGCTTTCGTGCGCGCGGCACTCCGGCCACTTGGTGAAGTAGGTCTCTTTAGCGCGGGCCAGATCTTCGTCTGCTGGAAGTGCCGCCACGCCCTCGTACTGCAGCGTGATCTCGCCTTCGCTGATCACAAACGCAATGTGAGGATCGGCCAAAAGATTAGCGTATTTTCGCGTTGTCCGAAGCGTATCGAAGACGAGTTCTAGCGCGGGAGTTACCGCGAAACCAACCAGCGCGGCTTCAGGTTTCAGTGAACGATTCACGGTGGCTAAAACCGTCAGACGTTGGGCGTCGATGAAGCGGACGAGCTCGTGATCGGTCATCCCTTGCACGCCACAGAATATCGCGGAAGGGTCGATCAGGCGAAGCTGCTATAACGGCTATTTGCCACCCGCTCCGCTAATTGCCACTCTCGATGTTGGGACGTCTTCGGTCCGCGCTCTTCTGTTCGGCGCCGACGGGCGGGAGGTGGACGGCTTCGGTCATCAGGTCACCTATCAGGTGCACACGACGGCTGACGGCGGGTTCGAAATGGATGCCGATCAGCTGGTGCAGCATACGGCGGAAGCTCTCGATCAACTCTGTGGGCAGTTGCGGACGGCAAATCTGAAACCGGCGGCGGTCGGTATCGATACGTTCTGGCACAGTGTCACCGGCATCGACGCCGGCGGCAAGCCCTTGACCCCGATTTTGCATCTGTTCGATACGCGGAGCGCCAACGCCGCCAAGGAGTTGGCCGGTCGAATCGACAATGCCGCTCAACACGCCCGCACCGGCTGCGTGCTGCATCCCAGCTACTACCCGGCGAAATTGCTCTGGCTTTCCGAAACTCAGCCGGATTTGTACAAGCAAGTGAAGACCTGGGCCTCCTTCGGCGAGTATCTTTTTCTGAGGTTATTCGGTGACGCGGTGACGTCGACGTCCATGGTCTCCGGCACCGGCCTCTGGAACCAGAACGCCAACACCTATGATGCCGATCTGCTGGCCGCTCTGCCGGTGCAGTTGGAGCAGTTTGCGCGTCAGGATCAGATGGATCAGCCCCGCGATCGCCTGCGCGACGAATTCAAGCAACGCTGGCCGGAGCTGGACGGCATTCCGTGGTTTCCCGCTCTGGGCGATGGCGCGTGCAATAACGTCGGAAGCGGCTGTGTCGCGCGTGATCGATTCGCGTTGATGGTGGGCACCAGCGGCGCAATGCGAGCGGTGATTGAAGAAGGACAAGTGTCGATTCCGCCGGGAGTCTGGTGCTACCGGGTGGATGCGAAACGCTTTGTGCTGGGCGGCGCGTTGTCCAATGGCGGATCGGTGTACGCCTGGTTGCGAGCAACCTTGCAACTGCCATCGAACGAGGACCTGGAGAAACAGTTAGCCGCGATGACGCCGGGCGCACATGGCTTGACCGTGTTGCCCTTGTTTGCCGGAGAGCGCTCCACCGGCTGGCGTCCCGATGCGCGCGCGGCTTACATCGGCTTGAGCGCGCACACGAATGCCGCCGAGATGGTGCGAGCGTCGCTGGAATCGGTCGCTCTGCGCTTCCGAAACGTTTACGAAGCCATGCTGACCAGCATCGGGGAACCGCGGGAAATCTTTGTATCTGGCGGGGCGCTGCTGCACTCGCCCGCTTGGACCCAGATGATGGCTGACGCGCTTGGCAGACAGGTGCAGGCCTGCGTGGAAAAGGAAGCCACCAGCCGGGGCGCGGCGCTCATGGCTTTGGAGCGGATCGGCGCGATCGCGAGTATCGGCGACATGCAACCAGCAATGGGCGATCGGTTCGACGCGCAACCGGACCATCATGACGCCTACCGGAGCATGCTGGAGCGTCAAAAGCGGCTTTATCAAAAGTTGCTCGAGGAGAACTAGTGAACGAACAGGAATTGCAGGCCAAGGCGGCCCGGGTGAAGCTCCTTCTCATGGATGTGGACGGCGTCATGACCGATGGCCGGCTTTACAACTTCCCGGATGCCGAGGGCAAGATGACCGAGACGAAAGGCTTCGATTCGCAGGACGGCATCGCCTTGCAATGGCTGAGCTGGTACGACATTCGCGCCGGTCTCATCAGTGGACGGAATTCGCCCGCCACGGTCGAGCGCGCCAAACAGTGCAAGATGACGTATGTATACCAGGGTCATATTGAAAAGATCCCCATTCTTCAGGAAATTCTGGAAGACGCCAAGTTACAAGCCGATGAAGTTTGCTATATCGGCGACGACCTGACCGACATCGTCGTAATGAATCGCGTCGGCCTGGCAGTAGCTACCCAAAACGCGCGGCGGGAAGTGAAAGCCAAAGCCCATTTCGTCACGCAAGCAGCGGGCGGGAATGGGGCAGTGCGCGAAGTTGCCGAGCGGATTTTGCAAGCGCGCGGATTCTGGCCTGAAATACTGAAACGCTACGAAGCTGAGTAGTTCGGGATCGTCCGATCAACGCGCGGCGGCTGCGGTCCATGGGGGACCACGTGCAATTGCCGTTCTTATGAAAGCTCTTGTTTACCACGGCCCTAAGAAAGTGTCGGTGGATACCGTACCCGACTCCAAGCTGGAAAAGCTTACCGACGTTGTCATCAAACTAACCACGACCAACATATGCGGTTCTGACTTACACATGTATGAAGGACGCACGGATGTTGAGAAGGGCAAGATTCTTGGCCACGAAAACATGGGCGAGGTGGTTGAAGTAGGTAAAGCTGTCGACGTTGTTAAGAAGGGCGACATCGTGGTTCTGCCGTTCAACATCGGCTGTGGATTCTGCGCGAATTGCGAACGTGGGTTGACGGGATTCTGCTTAACCTGCAGCGACAAGTCCGTGATGCCCGGTATGGCCGGCGCGGCTTACGGATTCGCCGGAATGGGTCCTTACTCCGGAGGCCAAGCGGAATATCTGCGGGTTCCGTACGCCGATTTCAACTGCTTGCAATTACCCGCCGATGCCAGCCAAAAGGAGAAAGATTACGTCATGCTGTCGGATATCTTTCCCACAGGATGGCATGCGACCAGGCTTGCCGATCTGAAGCCTGGCGAGAGCATTCTGATTTATGGCGCGGGACCAGTCGGACTAATGGCGGCCATGTCGGCGCGCATTCAGGGTGCCAGCCAGATCTTCGTAGTGGATGGCCAGACGGACCGTTTGGCGTTGGCGAAGCAGATCGGCGCTACCCCGATCGACACCAAGGACGGCGAGATTGGCGAGCAAATCCGGGAACTCACCAACGGGCTTGGGGCGGATTGCGGCGCTGAGTGCATCGGCTATCAGTGCCACAACTCGGCCGGCAAAGAAGTCCCGAACCTTGTGATGAATTCGCTGGTGGACGCGGTGAAAGCGACCGGGACTCTGGGCGTAGTCGGGGTCTTTATTCCGAAGGACCCCGAAGCGGACGACAAGCTTGCGCAGAAGGGCCAGATCGCGTTCGATTTCGGGAAGTTCTGGTTCAAAGGTATGAAGATAGGAACGGGCCAGTGCAATGTGAAGGCCTACAACCGGCGTTTGCGCGACCTGATCCATCACGGTAAAGCTAATCCGTCGGTGATCGTTTCGCATGAGCTACCGCTCGATCAAGCTACCGATGCTTACAAACACTTCGATCAGCGCGACCAGGGCTGGACGAAGGTGATTCTGCACCCGCACGCGGCCTAGTTTTCCGGCGGGCGCGTAAGAGATTTTTAGCTTCGGAAATCGCGCTTACATACAATAGGCGTCATGCCGATTTCCGCAGCTGCCCCGTTGAACCGCGCCCGCCTCATTCCCGCCGCCATACTCGCCATTCTGGTGTATGGGATGATCTCGTCCGTCCTGGGCGTGCTGATGACACCATTGTCGGCCCGCTTCCAGATGACGCCCGATGAGAACGGCACGTTGGCTGCCGTCAAAGCACTCGGTTTGGTGATCGCTTCTCTCGCGATCGGTCCCATTATCGATTACGCGGAAAGAAGACGGCTCTAGTCGGGGGCATGGCTCTGATCACGGCGGCGCTTCTGCTGCTTCCCAGCGTTAGCAGCTTTGCGCTGCTCGGCGTGTGCTTCATGGTTCTTTTTCTTGGCGGCGGGATGGTGGTGACCGGATCAAACGCGCTCGCCAGCGATATCGGCGAGAATCAGCGTGCGTCCATGTTGAATCTCCTCAATCTGTTCTTCGGACTCGGCGGATTTGTCACTCCGTTCATCGCGGCCTATTTTTTTGCGGCCAACCAGATCGCATTGAGCTATGTGCTCGGGGCGTTCTGCGCGGCCACGTTGATCTTTCTACTCCTGACGCCAATGCCAGCGCCCATCGGTGAACTCGGATTCAAACTGGGGGACGCAGGACGTCTGATCACGCAGCCTCGCCTGTTGCTGCTTTCGCTGTTGCTGTTCTTCTACGTCGCCGCTGAAGTTGGCGTGTGGGACTGGATTGTCCGCTTCCTGACAGCCGAAGGTTTCCCTGAGGCGGAAGCCAGTAAGATTCTCTCCTTCGGATTTGCTATCGGGCTTCTGCTTGGCCGGTTGGTGATCTCACGGGTGCTGGTGAAAGTGCCCGCAATCACCGTCACGCTGTTTTCGGCGATGGCCATGGCCATCACCACCTATGCCATGCTGCAGGTCCACGCCGGGTTCGCGGCCGGAGCGCTGGTCTTCTGTGCTGGACTGGCGATGGCACCGGTGTTTCCGACAACGCTCGCAATGGTCGGCGACGCCTACCCGCGAAGCACGGCGACTGCTATGGGCATCGCCATTACATTCGGCTGGCTCGGGTTAACTTTCAGTTCGAAGATCATCGGAGCTATCGCTGGGTCCGATCCCGCCCGTCTAGGCACAGCGCTGCTTGTATTGCCCGCAGCCTCTGTGTTGATGATTCTTGTGAACCTGGCGCTTCGGCCGATGCTGCGCAAACCAGCGATTCAAGTCTAGCCAGCTTGGGCGGGGCGCTTGCGTTCCGTACCGCGCGTCTCGGTAAGCGCCGGTTTGCGCGTGGATGCGGGGTGAATGCGGCGCAACTGGTCGGACACGCATACCAGAAACATCGGCTGCCGGGCGTTCTTCATTAGGTCGATGATGCGATCCGGCACGTCCTCAAGATAGATGCTTTTGCCGTCCGTCAACAGGTGGATGTCGGAATTGCCCGACGTGTCCGCCAGCCGCTTCCCCATCTCCTTTTGTAAAAACTTCAGGACGCGCCGAATTTTCTGAAGAGAAAAGCCTTTTTTTCGTAGAGCGGCGATAACCGAAACTTCCACCACCTCGCGAGCCGAATACACCCGCCGGTGCCCTTCCTGCGTGGGCGACACCACGTGGCGTTCGTCCCACCACTGCAATTGGCGCAAACTGACGCCCGAAATCCGGGCTACCTCGCTGGACGTGTATACCTCTTCCGGTTCGAGAGCCGCGGGACGAGACCTTTTTGCTTTCCACATTTTCCGGTGCCTCTGTTTCGGTTGCCGCTTAAACTCGCTACGGCGAATACTGATTGTACAGCGATCGGCCGCCTTTCGGGAGCCCTTTGGTATCCTGTTAGTTTCCAAAGGATTAAGGATTTCTGTGGCCGAGCATCTAACACGAAGAGAACTGAAGAGCGACCAGTTCGCTGTAACCGCCGAACACGCGGCTGAGTACCTGGGGATGCATCGCCGTCAGGCAGTTCAAGTCGCAGCACTTGCTATTCTGGCCATCGCCTTGATTGTTGGCGGATATTTCTGGTTCGATCACGCCCGCACCGTACGCGCCGAGAAGCTTTCCGCGGCCATGCAAATTTCCGAAACTCCCGTCGGTCCCACGGCGCCGCAAGGTGGCCAGTCGTTTCCTACCCAGCAAGCCAAAGACGCCGCTTTGACCAAGGCTTTTACCGACATTTCCAAGGAGTACTCGGGTTCGCGCGAGGGTGCCCTGGCCGAGTACACGTTGGCTGGGATCGCCTCCACAGCGGGTCATGACGATGAAGCGCGCAAGCACTTCCAGGCAGCGGCGGATTCGAGCGACAAGGAATACGCATCGGTAGCCAAACTATCTCTCGCTCAGATGGACTACGCCGAGAACCGCGCCGGCGACGGGCAGAAGCTTCTTCAAGGTTTGATTGATCATCCGACCGAACTAGTATCGAAGGCTCAGGCCACCATCACGATGGCGCGCATGGTCGCCCGTACCCACCCGATGGAAGCTAAGGCGCTGCTTGCCCCGCTGCTCAAAGAACCCGGCCAGGTTGGCCAAATGGCCTCAGCCGCCCAGGGCGATATCCCCGCCAAATAGGGGGCAGGCTCGATCTGTCGATATTGAGCCAACTTCGGTTTCCGATTGAAGCTGGCGTGGGCCGGCGCTATCCGGAACCCAGCCATCGCTACCGCAATCCCTATCAGCGCGATCGCGACCGCGTTGTTCACTCCCGCGCTTTTCGCCGTCTGGAAGCCAAAACCCAGGTATTTGCCGCCGGCATGTCGGACCACTTCCGAAACCGGCTGACGCATACCATCGAAGTCTCAAAGATTTCGCGCACCGCAGCGAACGCGCTGGGGCTGAACGAAGATCTTACCGAAGCACTCGCGTTGGTCCACGACATCGGCCATCCGCCCTTCGCCCACGCCGGAGAGTCGGAGTTAAACCGGCAAATGCTCCCGTTCGGCGACCGGTTCGACCACAACATTCATGCGTTGCGGATCGTGGAAAACTTCGAACAGCAGTACGCACGCTTCCCCGGCCTCAATCTCACGTTTGAAGTGCGCGAAGGAATCGTGAAGCACTCGCGAGACTTCGAAAAGGGCGAAATCCCCGAACTTGACGAGTATTTGCCCGGCCAGCGTCCGCCGCTCGAGGCGCAATTGATCGACTTGGCCGACGAGGTAGCCTACGATACCTCCGATCTCGAAGACGCATTTTCCGCTGGTCTCTTCAAGCCCGCGACCATCGCCGACATGGTTCCGGTATTTCGGGATGCCTGGGAAACCGTCGAGATGCAGTATCCCGGCGCGTCCACGCGCGAGCAGTTTCTGGAAGCGTTGCGCGCGATCGTGAACGGTCTGGTGTCCGGGCTGATCCACGGGACAACTGCCGCTGCGAGTGCGGCCGGTCTCGGTGATTACCGGGACGTGCGCGCGTTCAAGCTACGCATCGCGCAATTCACCCCGGAAGCGGCCCAAGCTGCTGCCGAATTGAAAAGCTTCCTGCATCGGTTCGTGTATGGCACTCCCGCGTTGGCCGAAAGCCGCCGCGCCGCGTCCGGGAGAATCGCTAAGCTTTTCAACGTCTTCCTCCAGCACCCGGAACTCCTGCCGGACAACTACCGCGAGGCCGCGTCGACCGAGCCGTTGCACCGTGTCGTCTGCGATTACATCGCCGGCATGACAGACCCGTACTTCGACCGCGTTTATTCGTCGGAGTTAGTGGCGCTCGAAAGCTCGGCCGACCGCACGCTATAGACCTTCTGCAGCTGCCGCGCGATCTGCACCGCGATAGCCTTCAAATCCTCCTCGGATTCATGTTCGACGGCAACTCGGTAGAAGAGCACGCTACGCATGGTTCCATTATCCTCAGCAGGCGCATCTTGCACGACGCATCAGCTTGCGCCCCGCCCGGAGAGCACCTGCGGAATCGTCTTAATTAGAATTTCGCAGTCAAGACCCAGTGACCAGTTGTCGATGTATTCCAGGTCGAGCTTCATCCACGTATCGAAGTCTACCCGGTCGCGCCCATTCACCGCCCACAAACACGTCAAGCCTGGACGCATGCGCAGCCTTCGCCGCTGCCACCGCTGGTAGTGAAGAACTTCGCTCGGAATCGCCGGACGTGGCCCCACCAGGGACATTTCGCCGCGAATCACATTGAACAGTTGCGGCAGTTCGTCCAGGGAAAAACGCCGCAGGTACCGCCCGATGGGGGTCAGCCGTGGATCGTTTGGGATTTTCGTGGCGGGGTGGCGTTGGTTCAGATGCATCAGTTCGTGTTGGCGCTGCTCGGCGTCGAGCGTCATCGACCGAAATTTATAGCAGGAAAATTTGCGCCCATTTAAGCCGCAGCGTTCCTGGCGAAAGAGCGCAGGCCCTGGTGAAGTCAAACGCACCGCTAGCGCAATCAGCAGGAGCAGCGGCCACACGACGAGCAGTCCGATGATGGCCAGCGACAAATCGACCGCGCGTTTTACCAGCAGGCGTAAATCATCATCCGGCGCGGCGGAAAACGTCAGCAGCTGCGTTTCGCCCAGATGTTCGAGCCGAATCTGACTGTTTACATGCGGAAAGAAGTCGACCGCCACGCGCGTCCGCACGCCTTCTTCATCGCAAAGCAGAAAAACTTCTTCGAGCGACGCCAGCTCCGGGCTTTCCACCGCGAAAAGGATCTCGTCCACGATCTGATGCCCTAAAATACGCGGGATCGCATCCAAGCCGTAGACCGGATAGCTCCGATCCAAATCCATCGTCGCTGGGGCTGGCCCAGTGGCGATGAACGCGGAGATGGTCACGCCATCTTCGGCCGCGTGCTCCAACATTCGGCCCAGCCGTAAGGCCCGCTCCCCGGTCCCAACCACAATCACGTAGCGGCGCGAGGCAAGCCGGATAGTTCCCGTGAAATGAACGGCCAGCAAGCGAAAAACCAGCAAGAACGTCCCACTGTAAAGAGCGAAAATAGCGATGAAAAATCGGCTGAGATCCAGCCGCAGAACGAATTCGAATACCAGAAGACCCAGGGTTCCCAGCATTGCTTGCCGAAACGAATCCCGGACCACCGCCCGCCAACCCGTGCGGCCCAGGCGATTGTGGACGTCCAGCCACCAGCCCGCCGAAACCCATGTCAGTGTACAAAATGCTAGCACCAGGGAATGCTCGGGAATGGCGAATTCGTGCTCGAAGTGCAGCCCTAGTCGGGTCAGGTACGCCGTCTGAAAGGCGAGCGCCGTCACCACTAAATCGATAAGCGCGAATCCGACTTTTGTCTTCCGAGTCTGGCTGCTGAACATCTTTTCCGCGCAAACGTACTCCCGTTACACCACGTGGAGTAAGTCGTGCTCGTGCGCATGCTCCTTCAGCGACTCCACCGTATGGCAAACGTCCGCCAGCGTGGTTTGATCGAGTATGAGTGCCGTGGCGTTGCGCACCCGCCGCATCACAAGCCGTGTGCCGCAGGTATTCTCGTCCACGCATTCTTCGCAGCGCCGGAACGCCGTTTCGCTAGCGCAAGGCAATGGCGCTAAAGGCCCTTCCATTAGCCGGATAACTTGTCCGACCGTAATCTGATCGGGCGATTTGGTCAGGTGATAACCGCCTCCCCGTCCCGGTTTGCTATCCACCAGGCCCCCGGCTTTCGCGCTGAGCAAAATGAGTTCGAGGAATTTCTTGGGAATGGATTCCTCGTCGGCGATCTTCTGCACCAGCACGGGACCTTGCCCATACGTGCGGGCTAAGCTGTAAAGGGCGCGGAGACAGTACTTGGTCTTCTTTGAAATAATGCGCATTTTGAGCTAGTAGAAGTGAGCTAGACGATTATATTCTGAACCCGTTGCAAGTAGTAGGAGTTGCCGTGCCTGCCCATCGCGATGACGAAGTCCTACAAACCGGGCGCCCATGCTTGTGTTATGGTAGTCCCTGAAGCGATTTCTTCTCGCGGGCGCGTAGCTCAACTGGCAGAGCAAGAGACTCTTAATCTCTAGGTTATAGGTTCGATTCCTATCGCGCTCACCATCCCCCCACAAATCCCCAGACGTCGCAGTTTTGCATTTAAGATGTTCCCCAACTCATCAGAACAGGGGCGCATGCATAAAATAGTCTAAATTCGTGCTACGCCACACCGCTCATGCATATTCCCGACGGCTATCTTAGCCCCGAAACCTGCGCCACGCTCTACGCTGCCTGCGCGCCGTTCTGGTTCGTGGCGCTGCGCCGGGTCCGCCGCCTGGTGAGCACCAAATTCCTCCCGCTGATTTCGGTTTTCGCATCCTTCTCCTTCGTCATCATGATGTTCAACCTTCCGCTCCCCGGCGGAACCACCGGACATGCTGTCGGTGTCGGGATCGCTACGGTGGTTTTGGGACCCTGGGCTTCCATCCTCGCGATTTCGGTTGCTCTCGTTATCCAGGCCCTGTTTTTTGGCGACGGTGGGGTCACCGCTATTGGCGCGAATTGTTTCAACATGGCGATTATCGGTTCTCTGGTCGCCTACATCGCCTATCGAGCGTTTGCCTTCCGCTCGACCATCACCTCTCGCCGCCGGGTTGTCGCGGCCGCCCTTGCTGGCTACGCCGGTATTAACGTTTCCGCTCTTCTTGCCGCGGTTGAGTTCGGCTTGCAGCCAATCTTCTTCCACGATGCCCACGGCACCCCGCTCTACTGCCCCTACCCGCTGAACATTTCGATTCCCGCCATGATGCTGGGTCACTTGACGCTTGCAGGTCTGGCCGAATTGGTCGTCACCGGTGGAGTGGTGGCCTATTTGCAACGCGCGGACGCCTCACTTCTGCTTCGAACCGCGCCGGAAGCACCCGATCGGACAAGCCTCCGGCCCGTTGCCTTGCACACTCCCCCGTGGCTCACTTTGCGGCGGCTCTGGGTCGGCCTGGCCATTCTGTTGGTCCTCACTCCACTGGGAATCCTTGCGGCCGGAAGCGCTTGGGGCGAGTGGACCGCGGCAGACTTCGCCGACTCCGGCGCGCGTCAACAAATGACTGCCGCTTCGGGCCGGCAAGCACCGCCACTTCATGCGCCGGTTGGTCTGGAACGGCTATCTACCGCTTGGACCGCGCCGCTGTCGCGCTACGCTCCGGCGTTTATCAAGAGCTCCTCCGTCGGCTACCTGGCTTCGGCCCTCGCTGGCGTTGGCGCGATTGTGCTCCTGCTGCTCCTCACCGGCCGCATCATGTCGCTTGTAGGCCGTTTGAACCAATCCAGCGGAAAGCTCCGGCGCGGATTCATCGAGGGCACGGTCAAAAGCTTGATTGATGCTCTGCATCGGGCTTCCTCTGCCGAAACCCTGGCCAGCGTTCCCGGCTTCCTCCAGCGTCTCGA
Organism: Bryobacterales bacterium; assembly: GCA_963752695.1. GTDB lineage: Bacteria > Acidobacteriota > Terriglobia > Bryobacterales > Bryobacteraceae > Bog-113. The sequence continues at coordinate 287,318 of CAVVZB010000003.1, read as the reverse complement.
TGCGCGCGTCAAGGTGGCCGGACTCGGATCGCTAGTCTTTGCCGCCGCCACGGTCCACCGCGCCGAAGTCCTCGCCATTCTACTCATCCTCGCGCTAGCGGGCGCGCTAGCCTCGCGGGTTCCGTATCGCTTGCTGCTGACCAACGTGTGGCTCCCGGCGCTTTCGTTCAGCGGCGTGATTGCCTTTCCCGCGATCTTCCTCACGGGCGGCCAAATCATCTATCGCCTTCCCGGATTGCACTGGCCCATCACGCAGCAAGGCCTCGATTCCGCGAGTCTCCTGCTATTGCGAGTGGAAACCGCAGCCACCATTTCATCTCTGCTGATCCTTACCACTCCTTGGAGCCGCGTCTTGCGCGCCCTCCGATTCTTCCGCGTGCCCGCCGTCGCGGTGGTAATCCTCAGCATGACGTACCGTTATATTTTCTTGATGGTGAAGACCGCGCAGGACATGTTCGAGTCGCGCAAGAGCCGTTTGGTCGGTACTCTGGAACCCGCCGCCGGCCGCCGTCTCGCCGCGTCTTCGGTGGGCGTGCTGCTCTCTAAGAGTTTTCAGCTCAGTACCGAAGTTCATGCCGCAATGCGGTCTCGCGGCTATTTGGGAGAGGTCTACGTCCTGGACGAAGCCGCCACTGGTTGGCGGGAGTGGCTGCAGTTAGGCGCGCTCGCGGCCCTTGCAGTGGCGGCTATCGCCTTGGGCCGCTAAGATGCACGCTCCTCTGTTCGAAGCCCAGGACATCGTGCTGCGGTACAACCGGCAGCTTGCGCTCGACCGGCTATCGCTCTCTATCCGCCGAGGGGAACGCGTAGCTCTGTTGGGCGCCAACGGTTCGGGAAAATCCACCTTCCTCCGCGTTCTCGACGGCCTCCTGTTTCCCGACTCGGGGCAGCTCCTGCTCGATGGTGAACCCGTCCTAGAGCCCATGTTCGAACAAAGTGCGTTCACCTTCCGCTTTCGCCGGAGAATCGGGCTCGTGTTCCAAAACCCCGACGTGCAGCTCTTCAATGCGACCGTTTTCGATGAACTTGCCTTCGGTCCTTTGCAACTCCGCCTTCCCGAGGGCGAGATTCGCAGCCGCGTCGAGCAGATGCTAACCACGATGGATATATCTAATCTGCGGAATCGCGCACCACATCAACTTTCGGGCGGTGAAAAAAAACGCGTGGCTCTCGCCTCGGTCATGATCCTTGACCCCGAAGTCCTGTTGCTCGATGAACCCACCGCCGCTCTCGACCCGCGCAGCCAGGGGCAGATCGTCGATCTGCTTGCTTCTTGGACAGGTGGCTCGAAAACAGTAATCACGGCAACTCACGACCTGGATAGTCTCGAGGAAATTGCCGACCGTTGCGTCGTGTTCGCTCAAGGCCGTTTGGTGGCCGACGGAACACCAATGCAGATCCTTCACGATCTCCCATTGCTTCAGCGCGCGCGACTGGTGTCCGTCCACCGGCATTCACATTCAGGGAACGTGCCGGTGCCCCACGCGCATCCCCATTCCCTTTCGCCGATAAACATCGAGCCCGGCAAGATCACCTAGTAGCTTTGGCGTAGCAATTGCAGTAGGTGAGTGTGGCGAAATCATCGCCCGTGGAGAAATTCAAATGTTGCACTGGTCACTAGTTTTTCTTGTCATCGCTTTAATTGCCGCGGTCTTCGGTTTCGCCGGAATTGCTGGCACCGCCGCGGGGATTGCCAAGATCCTCTTTATCGTGTTCCTCGCCATTTGGCTGATCACGATGTTGATGGGTCGCCGCCGCGTCTAACCAACCTGGTCTTTAGGACGGGCGATTAGCTGAGGTCGCCCGTCTTTCCAGCACCCTGATCGCTGGGACTTGTTCCAGGCGACAGAAAGTTAGTCCGTGAAGGCGAACCTGGGGGATCAGTAGTTGCAGCGCCTGCAAAGTTCGGTTTCGCGTGTCGATATCTGGGCGGCCTGCCGACCTGTCGTGAAACAGAACTATTCCGTTTTGCTTGTTCCGTCTTAAAATGCTTCGTTCATAAGCGTGAGCACATGCTCCTGCTGTCTTTCTTTCTTCCCAAAACTTAAAATCGAATCCTCCAATATCCCAATTCACCGGTCCAATCGTTTGATTGCAGCCGACATCTCTGCTTAACAATTGAGCCAGTCGCGGCGTCCACGCTCCGTAGGGGGGTCGAAAGCACATAGGTCGCGAATCACAAAGTTCCGCAGCTGTTTCCCGAACCTCGTCAATGATGTCTTTGACTCTCAGATAGCTATCGGTCAGATGCGGATGGCTGAAGCTGTGATTACCCACGCTGTGCCCTAGTTCCCGAAGCACGGCCACGGCATCCGGTCGTTCTCGAACATGCTTGCCCACCACAAAGAAGGTGGCCGAGATGTGCTCTTCGGCCAGATATTCTGCGATCGCGACTGTATCCTGGCCCGGGCCATCATCGAACGTGAGACATAGTTGGCCCGGTGCGAGTGATTCGCCAGTGACTGGTCGCTCCAGCCACACTTTATCCCTCGACGCCAGAATCGGTCAACTCGGAAAGGGTGAAGATCCGGTCGAAGACGCACCCAAATTGCGCTTCGATATTGGCCCGCGCGCCCATTTCCCGGTCCACCAGACACACGACGCCTAGAATTTCCATTCCAGCTTCGCGCGCCCGCTCCAGCGCCAGAATTGTCGATCCGCCCGTGCTGCAAACGTCATCTAAGATCACAACGGGAACGCCCTCCGGATTGCCCAATCCTTCTAGGAAGCGCTTCATCCCATGCTTCTTTGTCTCTTTGCGGATGACGAACGCGTCCACTTCCAGTCCGCGCTCCAGGCTCTCACGGGCGATCGAAACCGCAATTGCGTCGGCACCCATGGTAAGTCCGCCTACCGCTTTGGGAAGCCACCCCTTCTCGGCGAACTTTTCCAGAAACAATCGCCCGACCAGCGGCGTGGCGCGCGCCGTCAGCGTGGTCAGCTTCGCGTCTGCGTACCACTCGCTTTTTTGCCCGGACACCAGCGTGAAATCGCCATGCCGGACCGATAAACGGCTCAACATACCCCGGAGTTGCTCGCGATCCGACATTCTCGTTATTGTAAACGCTGACAATTCTGGTCCTCCGCTGTTGCCACCCCAGATGCATTTCGCATAAACTTTGCTAGTGTTAAACAAGTAAGGGACCTAGTGTATTGCAGTTAACATTTGTTACAGCTTCCCGGATACATGCCCGTTAGTGAGATTTCTGCTGCTGACCGTGCAGCGATTTTCGCCGAAGTCGAGCGCCTCACCGAGAGCAATCTGCTCCATGGTTCCGAGGCACTTTGCCGTCTGTTGCGCTACCTGGCCGATCAGTATTTCGCCCAGCCCGGTGTGACGGTGAAGGAGTATCAGCTCGCCACAGAGGTGTTTGGGCGGCCCGCTGATTTCGACCCGCGCATGGACTCGACAGTCCGCGTGCAAACCGGCCGGCTGCGGAGCAAAGTGGCCGAATATTACGCGTCGGCTGGCAGCGAAGATCCCGTGGTACTCGAGATTCCGAAAGGTTCGTACTCGCTCGCCTTTCATCATCGCGTTCTGTCCCATCCCCCGGCACCTGCGGTCGCCCCAGCCATTCTGGCGCCGCTGATTTCGGTTCCGCCGCAAACCGCGCTCGTTCGAAAGAAAGACCGCTTCCAGCCCTGGGTCGCCGCCGCGCTGCTACTGGCCGCCGTGGCCGGATTGGGTTTGTTTCTGTATTTTCGCGCCGCGCAGTCGGCCAAGCGTTTCAACGAAGAACAGGCCGCTACTGAGTCCATGCGCCGGTTCTGGCAGCCATTTATCTCTATCCCCGACCGTCCCTGGGTCATTTTTAGCAACGCCGAATTCGTGGGCCGTCCCCAGGATGGCATTCGCTATTTCGACCCCAAACGCGATCTTCGCGCGGACATCCTGGATCATTACACAGGCGTTGGTGAGGTCTTGGGCGTGGCCGAACTGAGCCGGGTCTTCGGCGAGCTGCACCACGAGATCAAAATAAAACGGGGCCGCCTTCTAGCGCTCGACGACGTGAAGACCAACGATGTCATCTTTCTTGGGTCGCCCGCCGAAAATCTTACCCTGCGGGAAATTCCTACCACGCAGGATTTCGTATTCCGCCGCATCGAAACCGGAACCCGCAAGGGTGACACGGAGCTGGTGAATGTGCATCCGCGGCCGGGGGAACAGGACACCTTTCTCGCCTCGCCCGCTCTCCCGATTGTCGAAGACTACGGCCTGATTGCGCTGGTCCCGGGCATCAACGCCGTCCGCTGGATTCTCGTGCTCGCTGGAACTACCACCATGGGCACGCAAGCTGCCGCCGAGTTCGTCTCCCGCGAGTCCACGCTAAAGGGCCTCGTGGATGAAGTCCCGGCACGCGGGGCCGGTATCCAGCCGTTCGAAGCCGTGATTCGCGTTCGCATCAGCGGTGGCGTCCCAGTCGCGTCCCGCATCGTCGCGATGCACGTGGTGCACAATCGGTAACCGGCTTCTATAAGCTAGAGTTATGGATTTTCAGCTGGTTGTGGACTATCGCCCCAGGGGCGATCAGGTCAATGCCATTGCCGAACTCACTAAAGGCGTTCTCGACGGGGAACAGCACCAGGTGCTGCTCGGGGTCACCGGCTCAGGCAAGACTTTCACCATGGCCAAGGTTATCGAAGCCGTGAACCGGCCCGCTCTGGTGCTGGCCCATAACAAGACCCTCGCCGCCCAGCTTTATCACGAGTTCAAAACGTTCTTCCCGCATAATGCCGTCGAGTACTTCGTCAGTTACTACGATTACTACCAGCCCGAGGCTTATATACCCTCCGGTGATGTCTATATCGAGAAAGAATCGACCATCAATGACGAGTTAGACAAGCTCCGTCTCTCGGCCACCCGTTCCCTGTTCGAGCGCCGCGACTGCATCATTGTGGCGAGCGTTAGTTGTATCTATGGGCTGGGTTCGCCCGAGGCCTACTACGGCATGCTTCTCATGCTCGAAAAAGGCCAGAAGATCTCACGCCGGGAGATTACCGCCAAGCTGGTCGACATCTTATACGACCGTAGCGATAGTGATTTCCGGCGGGGAACCTTCCGCGTTCGTGGCGATACGATCGATGTTTTTCCGACTTACGACGACTTCGCTTACCGGATCGAACTTTGGGGCGATGAAGTGGAAAGCTTGTCGCAAGTTGATCCATTATTGGGACAGGTCAAGCAAACTTATGTCCGGCTCCCGATTTACCCGAAAACCCATTACGTCATGTCGGATGCCACCAAAGAACAGGCCATGCAATCGATCCGGACCGAAATGGAATGGTGGCGGCCACAGTTAGAGGCTCAAGGTAAAATTATCGAGGCACAGCGTCTCTACCAGCGCACTATGTTCGATCTTGAAATGATGCGTGAGATCGGCTATTGCCACGGCATTGAGAACTACTCCCGTCACTTTTCGGGGCGCCTGCCCGGGGAAGCGCCACCCACTCTACTCGACTACCTGCCCCAGGATTCGGTTCTGTTTCTCGATGAGAGCCACCAGACCGTGCCCCAACTACACGGCATGTATCATGGCGATCGATCGCGCAAAGAGGTGCTGGTCGCCCACGGCTTCCGCCTGCCCAGCGCTCTCGATAACCGGCCCCTGACCTTCGAAGAGTTTGAACACCGGGTGAATCAGAGCGTATATGTGTCTGCGACTCCTGGCCCTTTCGAGTTGACTAAGTCAGCCGGAGTCGTAGTCGAGCAGATTATCCGGCCCACCGGACTGGTCGACCCGGAAATAGAGATTCGTCCCATCAAAGGTCAGGTCGACGACTTACTCCACGAAATCCGGCTCCGTGCCGAGAAGAATCAGCGCGTGCTGGTGACGACGCTTACTAAGCGGATGGCTGAAAATCTTACTGAGTATTACTCTGAGGTTGGCGTCAAGTGTAATTACTTACACTCCGAAGTCAGTACTCTCGATCGCATCAAGATCCTGCGCGATCTGCGCCGCGGCGAGTACGATGTTTTAATTGGAATTAACCTGCTGCGCGAAGGCTTGGACTTGCCCGAAGTGTCTCTCGTCGCGATTCTTGATGCAGATAAGGAGGGCTTTCTTCGATCCAGCGGGGCGCTGATCCAGACCATTGGCCGCGCGGCTCGTAACCTGGAAGGCCGCGCCATACTGTATGCCAACGTGATGACCGACAGTATGCGAAACGCCATCGACGAGACCAAGCGCCGGCGCGACACTCAAGTGGAATACAACGAGCGCAATCACATCACTCCCCAGTCGATCATCAAACCGCTCGACATGACCCTGGTCGCAATTGCCGAAGGAGATTATGTAACCGTTCCGATTGAGGCCGATCCCGAAACCGAGTCTCTAAGCCCGCGGCAACGCGAGGAGTTCATCAACGAGCTCGAGGGCCGCATGCGCGATGCTGCCCGTAAGTTCGAGTTTGAAAAGGCCGCCCAACTCCGCGACAAGATCAAGCTGCTGCGCACCAAAGATGTGGCGGGAATCGGAATTCCGGCCTGATGAGTGCGCCCGGCATCCAGTACGGTTTGATTGGCGCCGGGCCGATCCATCGCTATCTAATTAGCGATCTTCCACGGCTCTCGCAAGAGCTTGGCCCCGTGGCCGCGATCAATCGCCGGACCGCCAGCCGTATCGTGAATACTCTCCGCGCGGGCGAAGCTTGCGACTTGGACGACATCGGATCTGTTTCGGTAATCCTTGTCTGCGCGCCCGGTGCGCATCTGCAGTCGTTACTCTTGGCCTTGCAAAAGAGTAAGGTCGCCTGGGTGGGCAAGTCTTTGGTGTTGTGCCAATGCGGCGCGTTCAGCCGTGAACTGGACAGCTTGAGAAAGGCCGGTGCATCCATCGCTTCCCTCCGTAATCTGCCCGGGCTTCCCGGCCGTTTTCTGGTGGAAGGCGAACGCGACGCTTTGCGTGGAGCGCGGTACGTTGTCCATCAGCTTGGCCAGGTGCCTGTCGAAATTCGCCCCGACGATTATCTTTTCTACCTGGCCTCGGAGACACTCGCAGGCTCGCTGCTCACGCCCCTGCTGGAGAGTTGCATGCTCGCCATTCGCCGCACGCGTCTCTCGGGCGCGCACTCGGCGCAGATCGTTGAAGCTCTCGTCCAACACACTCTTCGGAACTTCCTTTACTCCGGCCGAAAAAGCTGGGCGGGAGTTGTTGCGGAAGGCGACTGGAGCGCCATGGAACTCCAAGCCGGGGCTCTCGGCGAGGTTCAGGCGGAACTCGCCGATGTCTACCGAACCTATGCCGACTGCGCGACGCGGCTGCTGAGGCCCCGTTCGCGCATTACGAAGCGCCCTGAAAATAGCTGATGGCGGCAATACCGGCGGCGCCGGCCTCCACGCACGCCGCGGTCTGCTCAGCGGTGACGCCTCCTAGCGCCAGCACCGGAATGGCGCTCACGCCTGCCGCTTCGCGCAGCGCCGCCAATCCGAGTGACGGTCCCTTTCCTGGCGTCTGGAAAATGGGCGAAAGCAGCGCGTAATCAGCTCCCTGCGCCGCCGCCCGACGCACGTCGGCAATGCTGTGGCAAGCAACCGAGATTCGAAATCCATTTGGAGCAGCCCCGCGCACCAGTCCTGCATCCAAACCATCCCCGCGCAGATGCACGCCGTGAGCTCCGCAGGCAGCCGCTATATCGGTTCGGTCATTCACCAGCACCTGAACCTTGGGATGTGTGACCCGCAAAATCACGCGAACGAGCCGGGCAAGTTCACGCGCGGTTAAGTCTTTCTCGCGCACTTGTAACAAATCGATTGAATCGCCGAGCCTTTCGATGTTCCGCAGCAGCGCGTCGGTACCCCCGATGCGATCGCGGTCCGTGATGTAGTATCGAAGCATCCTCATGCGGTCCCGGGTAGCCGCAGGGCTTTCGGCGGAATCTCCACATACCACTCGACGGCGTCACTCAGCGCATCATAATCCTGACGCGAAACCAACGCGGTCACCTTACCCGCGAAATGCAGTTCCATCGAATGGGCGTGCTCGATCCGGCCCACTAAGCGCGTCCCGATCCGGTTTTCACCAGGATGCGCATGCACCCGCAATTCGTCACCGCGCGCCATCAGGGTGACTCGGTCCCCGATCAGATGGCCCGGGAAATAAGTGCCCGTCAGTTCGGGACTCTTCAACCCTTCCAGCAAAAGGCGTACGCGGCTAGTATTCCGGCTGGGATCGAGCGCCAGAATCTCCACCGGGAGCACATTTACATGCCCCACTAGCCGCGCCACTTCGGCCGTTACGGGCCGGGATATAACGTTCTGAGGCGTACTGGTTTGCACGATCCGCCCCGCTTGATAGACCAGCATGTGGTCACCCAAGGCCACCGCCTCGTCAAGATCGTGGGTGACCAGCAGTAAAGGAATTTGCAGCTCTGTGCGCAGTTCCCGCAACAGCGCATAGAAGCCGGAGCGCAGGCCCGCGTCCAGACCGCGTGTGGGCTCATCCAGCAGCAGGATTTGTGGCGCGGCGATCAGGGCGCGAGCAATGGAGCAGCGTTGCTTTTCGCCCCCGGAGATTTCCGCTGGGCGGCGGCCCGCGATCTCCGCCAACTCAAAGCGCTCCACCATTTCATTCACCCGCCGATAACGTTCCAACCGCGGCCTGCGCTCCGCCGCAAACGCCAGGTTCTGACGCACCGTCATATGCGGAAACAGGGCGTAGTTCTGAAAGACGTAGCCGCACTCCCGCTGCTGCGGCCGTACATTGACGCCGGTTGGCGCGTCGAACAAAATGCGGTTCCCAAGCAGCATCTGGCCCACGTCGGGCTGGACAAATCCCGCCACGCAATCGAGCGTGAGACTCTTGCCCGCACCGCTTGCGCCGAACAGAACCGTTAGCCCCGAGTCCGCCTGGAAGTCCACGTCCAAAGTGAACCCAGGGCTGTCCGGCGATGCCGCAAACCTTTTTACGATTCGCGCCGCTAATTTCATCCCGCGCGACGGTGCTCCAGCCGGTTGGAAGCATAAACAGCCAGAATCGTAATCACCGAGAGAGCCAGGGTCAGAGCCCCGGCCGTTCGCACATCTCCGCTTTCAACTGCATCATAGATCGCGATGGCCGCGGTTTGAGTGCGCCCTGGAATATCCCCAGCGATCATCAGCGTGGCGCCAAAATCCCCCAGGGATCGTGCGAACGCAATCACCACCGCCGCGACGATCGGCCGCCGAGCCATGGGCAGCGTCACTTGCCGGAATAGCCGCCACTCACTCGCCCCTAATGACCGGCCAGCCCGCGCGTAAGCCGGGTCCGCATTCTCAAAAGCCGCCCGCGCCGACCTTACCAGAAGTGGAATCGAATGAATGGTTGCCGCCAGCACCGCCGCTTCCCAGGTGAATACCAGTGTCTGCCCGAAGATCGCTTCGTAAGCTCGACCGACCGGGCTCGACCGAGCCAACACCACTAGCAAGTAATAACCGAGCACGGTAGGCGGAAACACGAGCGGCAGCGTAATCACCGCGTCCAGCCATTCTCTGCCCCGAAAGTCTCGATTAGCCAGCAACCACGCGAGCCACAGGCCAAGTGTTAACGCCAGTAGCGTCGCGATCACGGCCACTCGAAAACTGAGCAATAACGGAAACCACATCAGGCAGGGTCGAACAGATGGCCCAGCTTCGACTTCTTGGTCGCCAGATAGGCGCTCCGCGATTCCATGGCGTCCGCAATGCACGGCACGCGCTCCACAACCTTCACGCCGGCCCGTTCCACCGATTCCACCTTCTCGGGGTTATTCGAAAGCAGCCGGATTTGCTTCAGTCCGAAGTAGTTCAAAATCGCGCCCGGAAGCTCGAAGCTGCGCAAGTCCGCCTTGAACCCGAGAATCTCATTGGCTTCCACGGTGTCCGCACCCTGATCCTGCAGCTCGTAAGCGCGCAGCTTGTTCAGAAGCCCGATTCCCCGCCCTTCCTGGTTCTCATAAATCAGTAATCCCCGGCCCTCGGCGGCCATCATGGATAGCGCCAGATCCAACTGATCGCGGCAGTCGCATCGCAGGCTATGGAAGACGTCTCCGGTCAGGCATTGGGAATGCACCCGCACCAGCGGCGGCGGGCCCTCGAGCACTCCTAGCTTCAGACCCACGGCCTCTTCCCGGCGTCCATCTCCGACCCCTTCGAAACCATAAATACGAAACGAGCCGAACACACTGGGAAGCGCGGCTTCGGCCACTTTGTTCAGCCGAAACGTGGAACTTGATTGCATGGATCTCCCTGGTCTTTGGCGCCAATCTATATTTGAATATCCATCATAATAGGCGCGGGTGGAACAACACTTTATTAAGCTGCTGGTCCGGCTGGGCGCGATGGCCCTTCTTGCCAGCTTCTTTGTCCGTTTTCAGGGCTTCCGTCAGTTGCTCATGCATGAGGACCGTACGCTGGCGCAGCGTCTGCGGTTCGCGTTGTGGTTCGGTCTGATGTTCGCTTCCGGCGTTGCGCTTCGTGTGCGCGTGCGCTCCTACGATGCGGTCGACCTCGGCCTGGAGGGTAGCTTCCTGGCGGGTCTCACGGGCGGTTATGTGACCGGCATGATCGCCGGACTGCTCATCGCCACCCCTGCCCTATTCCATTCGCCAGGCGAGTTCCTGACCCTTCCCTACTACGCCAGCGTCGGACTGCTCGGCGGCATGCTGCGGGACTTGGCCGCTGACAAGGAATTCATCTGGCGAGCGTCGCCGCTTTTCGATATGCACCTGCTGAAATCGCTCCGGCAGGGTGGCGACCTGGCCCGTCCGCTTTTCAATCTCCTGCTGCTTGCAACCATCCTGGCTGCCGAGTTCCTCCGTGAAACCGGCGCCCGTCTGTTCAAGGAGCCCCGCATCTTCTCGCTCTATCCGCCACCCGGCTCCGATGGCTGGCTGGCGATCATCGCCGTGTATGCCTCCGTCTATTTCGCCACCACTGTCCCGCTCAAGATCTGGAACAACACCCGGAACGAGATCATCCTGGAAGAGCAGAAACGGCTTCTGATGCAGGCGCGGCTGCAGGCCCTAACCAGTCAGATCAACCCGCATTTCCTGTTCAATACGCTGAATACGGTCTCGTCGCTGATCCGTATCGATCCCAATCGCGCCCGCCAGATGATCCTGAAACTCTCCAACATTCTGCGGCGGCTACTGCGGAAACACGAGAGCATGGCGCGCTTGCGCGATGAGCTGGAATTTATCGAGGACTATCTTTCCATCGAACTGGTCCGCTTCGGCGAGAAGCTGCGCTTCGAACGCGATATCGACCCCAAGACTCTCGACATGCTCATCCCCAGCATGCTGTTGCAGCCGCTGGTTGAAAACAGCGTGAAGCACGGTCTGGGCAACAAAGTGGAAGGCGGAACCATTCGCATCGAGACGCGCTTCACTGGCGACCGCGTGCACATTCGCGTAGAGGATGACGGCGTCGGAATCCCGGAGAACAAGCTCGCACGGCTGCTCGATTCCGGCATCGGCGTCAGTAATGTCAGCGAGCGGCTGAAGGTGCTGTACGGTTCTAACTACCGGATGTGGATCGATAGCCAACCAGGGAACGGCACCCGCATTGCCATCGAATTTCCCGAAACTTCGCTTGCCCAAGCCAGCTAACGGGCGACCTGTTAGCCTTGAATCCAGGAGAATTTACCCATGTCTGAAGAAACCAAGAAGTGCGCCCATCCCGCCTGCAGCTGCCCTGCTCCCCATGGCGAGAAGTATTGCAGCGCCTATTGCAACGACGCCGCCGGCACCACTGAGATTGCCTGCAATTGCGGCCATCCCGGTTGCAGTTAACGCGTTAAGCCAGTTCTAGAACGGGAGGCGCGGGCGCGCGGGAGCGGGAGTCTTGGCTCCAGCCGGCGCGCCCGGCAGCATGTGCAAGGGCTGAACAACGGAGAAATCCAACTCGCGAGTCTGGAACGTCACCGGGCGGTCCAGAACCATCTCGATCGTAGTGCCTTGTGACAAGACTGCGTCCGGACCCCGGGATAAAAGCACGCCAAGCACTCCCACCAGCGCTCCGGCACTCGCGCCCGCCGCCGCTCCCATTCCAGCCGCTTTCGAAGCAGAACCGGCCAGCACACCGACCGCAGCCCCCGCGCCCGCTGCCTCTCCGATGGTGCGCGCATCCCCGCCGATGTTCCCCGCCCCTTTGACCATTCCCTCGGTATGGTCGAGCTTCTGTTCTCCATCCAGCGCCGAAATCCGCCCGCTAAAATCCCGGACCACTCCATTGGTCAGCGTTAATGAATCGAACCGCAGGAACAGTTCGCCGCGCCCCTTCACGCGACCCGGCTTCTTCAAATGGGTTAACGTCCCCATCACGTAGCTGCCCGGCGGTATAGCAATTCTGCCGTCAGCCATGATTGGAAAGGCTGTCTGCAAGTACACCCGATCCCCTTCGGCCGAGTGCTTAGTGCTCACGCTATTGATGAGCGTCAGAGGAATATGGGTGCCGCTCGCCACGATGACGCCGGCGTCTTCGGCCCTGGTAGCAACTGCGCCGGACAGAAACAGGAATACGCCGAGCGCCCCGAAGCAGCTTCGCATGACTGACCCTACACCATCGTACGCCCTACTGGACAGCCAGATGGATATTAGAGACGCTGACCTCGGAAGAGGCTCCGATGCGGATTTCCGGATTCGGCCCGACATTGTCCGGCAGATGAAGGTTTACCTGATACAAGCCCACAAACCCGGGCGCCAATCCGGCATAGTAGATCGCTTTGGGATCCACCGCGGCGCCATCCAGCAGTACCGAGAACGACTTCATGTCGGAAAGCGGCGAAATTATGTCAATCGGGGTGTAGTTCAACGCCAAGGGAATAGTAAGTCCCAGCCCGTTGGCATACAAAACCACCCATTCTCCCGGGTGAGCTGGCGACGTTGCGGAGAGCACCGACCCATCGAGATGCGTCGCGATCGCATTGCCATTGCCGTCCTGAAACAGACCCGGCCCTGCGTCGTGTAGGGTCACCATCGCCGGCGGCCCGCTTATGGCATCCCGGCCCACCTGGATCTTCACTTGGCCCGGCAGGAACACGTTGGGGATCAGGAAATTGATCTGCGTTGGAGACACGTAGAACAACCCGGCGACTGTTCCTCCTATATAGACGGTGACGCCGCCCAGACTGGTGGGAATCGGTCCGCCCGAGCCCGTGGCCGACGCCGTCTCAAACGAGAGATCGGTACCGAAAAGAGAAACAATCGCGTTGGGTGTCAGCCCGTCAGCAGAATACGAAGCGGCGTTTACAATGCCCGCAGCGGTGTAGGACGGCCGCTGAATCTGCGCCCCCGTCGCCCACATCGGCGCGACTGCGGCCGTACCAGCCAGCCAACTTACAACGACCAATGATGCCGGTCTGAATTTCATATGTTTTTGTATTACACAAGGATCAGGTCTCCGCCGCAATCGCTCTAAGGGGATACTCCAAGGCAAGAGCTTTCTTCGAGATCGTAGTTAGCGGTAATGTTGCGAGCTCGTTGCGATGAAACATAGTCCCTCGAGACGGCTTCCCCGGCAGCGCGCCGCTCCAAACTTTGACCGCATGCCTGGTGTTCACGATGGTGTGAGAGAACTCGCCGGCCAGGCGTTTCTCATGCAATTCCGGAACATCTGCTCGCGCCGGCAACTCCCAAAACCCGGGCATGCGTGCTTCGGAAGGGGCGCGCTGCACCAGCAAAACGGAATCCCCCACGGTCGCGATCACCACTTCTAAAGCCACCTGCAAAGGGCGAGGCTTTTTTGTCTTAACCGGAAAGTCCGTCTGTCGGCTTTCCAAGTCGCGCCAAGCAATCTGCCCCGACCGGACACAGCAGGCATTGCGGCGCGCGTGGCAAACATACTGTGGCGCCTAACTCCATCATGGCTTGATTGAAATCACCCGGGCGCTGGAGGTCGAGCAGAGTTTGCGCCACGCCCGCCAACCGGTTTCGCGTGCTTTGCAGACCGATGTCTCCGGCTTCCCCTAGGAGGCGCGCCAACACCCGGAAAACGTTCCCATCCGCCACGGCAAACGGCAGATCGAAAGCGATGCTGGCCACCGCCGCCGCCGTGTATGGCCCTACTCCGGGAAGCTCGCGGATGCGGCCGTAATCGGCTGGAAAACCTTCTGCGATCTCTCCCGCCGCACGCCGCAGATTGCGAATGCGCGTGTAATAACCTAAGCCGCTCCAAGCTGCCAGGGCTACTGGTTCCGGCGCTTCGGCCAGCGCGGCCGGGTGCGGAAACTGCGCCAAAAATCGTTTGAAGTACGGGATCACCGCTTCCACCCGGGTCTGCTGCAGCATGCATTCGGAAACCAAAACATGCCATGGATTCGGGCGTCCATTCGCGCAAGGCTCCCGCCAGGGCAATGGCCGGTGTCCGCGGTCATACCAGGCGAGCAATCGCCCGGCGAATGACCCCAGGGCTTTATTCTTCAGTGTCTAGAACCTGCACGAACTCGGCAATCACGCGGTAGCGGCCAGCGAACGCTTCGGCATCGAGTTCAAATGCCGGAAACTCCGGATTCAAAGGTTCCAAGCGAATGGTCTCATGCGCCCATTCGTCCCCGGTGTTCTTGTACGTACTCGTATAGCGCTTCACCGTGAACTGAGCCGCGGAATCGAGTGCACCCAATTCTTGAATAAGCAGGCGTTTGCCCTTTCTCGAACCCGCGCCGAACTTGCGAAACACAGCCAGGCTGCCGTCCGGGATCAGTGGCTCCATGGATCGCCCCACCACTTGAACCACGAACATATCATCAGTAAGCCGTAAGCCTTCGGGCGCCCGCAGCCACTCCACATCGCTTTCCGACACTTCGTGTTCCGCGCTGAACCGGGTAGCCGCCGCGCGCAGTTGATAGTACGGTAAATGCGTCTCAAAGGGCCGGACTTTGTCCTGCACATGAGCCTGGAACAGGCGGTCCAACATGCGCTGCGTGTTTCGCCCCGAAACCGTCTCGCGATCCGAAATCTGGAGGAATCCGCTGAGCGTATTCTCCATCCACTCGAAAAACTCCGCTCCGCTCGTTTCCTCAACCCGCGCTTGGAAATCGGAATCGAGATATGACACGTACTCCTGGTCTTCTGGCGGCAGCGGCAACTGTTCGATATCTTGACGAAGCTTCCAATTCAGCTTCCCGGACTTAGAATCCAGCAGCAGAATACCTAACGGCACGCGCGGCGCGCCCGGAGGTGCAATCGAAAGCACCGCGAATTCCCCGCTTACAAGGGAACCGATCGAAATAACGGCCGCTGGCATCCTGCCTTAAGTGTAGAACGCCAAACCTCCCGGCGAACCGAGCGGAAGTACTTAAAGCCCGGACGGGGTCGTGGAAGCCGGCCCGGACGGCGGTCCCGGATAGTAGCCCTTCCGATAACGCACCTTTACCGTCGCCAGATCCACTTGGATCTTGATGTTATGAAATACTCGATCCTTCTCATTAGACGCCGAGTCCGGAATGTAGCGCAGAATGTACTGTGTCGTGATCTCCCCGGCGATATCGGTGACCGCGCGGTAAATGCCTTGCGAAATCTCGCCCGTATAGCCGCCAGTCCCAACCGTCAGAGCATAATTCCCGTCGTCTGAAGGCTTGGAGAGATAGCCCGAAATGTCCTGGTAAAGATGGTTCAGTGGATACACCACGCGCCCGCCGGTTTCCTCGGCGAGCCGCTTCAAGTTATCTTCGCCCTCGGCCGCAAAACCGAAAGAGATGGTGCTCATTCCGTAGATGGTCACCAAGTTCCGCTGCGCAACCTCGAGCACCTCCGCCAGAGAATGCTTGCTTGCGGTATCATGCCCGTCTCCGATCACGATCAACACGCGGCGAGGCTCGAACGGTTCGCCATGAACCAACTTCCGCGTCGTGCAGGCCGCATAAACCGCGTCGAACAGAGCCGATCCGCCGGCCGGCTTCATGCCTGCGATCTTGGCCACCATGGCTTCCGGATCGCTCGTCGTATCCACCTCAATCTGCGCCATGTTGCCGTAAGAGATCAGGTACCCGGCATACTTCTTGTCCCCGGGAAGCAGATTCTGAACCAGCTCCGTCACCGCGTCCTGATACTTCTTCCACTGCACTTTCATGCTGTTGGACATGTCGACCAGAAAGCCCACCACCACCGGCTGACTGTGGTCCCGCGTGAAGTAGGTGATCTTCTGCGGTTTGCCTTCGTCGGTAAGGTGGAAATCTTTCTGTTCCAGATTGGTCACGAAGCGGCCGCGATCGTCGGTCACCGTAACAGGCACAATCACCTCATTAACGGAAACGCGAATCGGCGGCTGCTCCTGCGAAACAGCGGCGTACGGGATGAATAGAGTTAAAGCAATTGCGAGCGCGCGAGACAGCATGGGCGGGTAACTTCCAGTTTAGCGGTATACCGCTGCCGCTAAACGCTGGTCCCCTTAGCCGAGGCGTTTTTTCGTTAGCCGAATGCCTGAATCGAGCGTGAGTCCGTACACCGCCTGCGGCAGCCAGTACTGCAGATGATTCTTGGCTGGCGTCTCGCCCGGCTGCGCCGCCAGACCTAGCTTGGGGACCAGCACCTTATCGCCAATGAGCCAGACAGCGGTAGCGTAGGCCACGCCCATGCCGACGGTGACCGCTGGAACCACTCGAGCCAGCGCTCCGTACAACGCCCCGGCGCTCGCGCCGAAAGCGAAATGCCCCGCTAGAGCGGCCGGGTGCGGCTGCGACGGATCGAGTTCGGCCCACACAGCGGGCACGGCATTCATCGCACCGCTGGCCAGCAGTCCACATAGAGCCCCAATCGCCGCGCCTTGTACAACTTCTTTCGAACCGATCTTGGAAGGCATACCGCTTCAAAGAGCAGGCGGAATGCCAACAAAAAAGGCCGGTCCACGCACCTTGTGATGCGGGACCAGCCTGGGACTGTTACGAATGGAGTTTAGTGTTTAGACCGTGGTCTTGATCTTGTCGCGCTGCTCTTTCAGCACGGCCTTACGGCTCAGCTTGATTTTATTGCCTTCGAGCGCCAGCACCTTTACCAGGATCTGATCGCCTTCTTTCAATTCATCCCGCACATCTTTGATGCGATTTTCCGCGATCTCGCTGATATGCAGTAAGCCGTCGGTGCCCGGGAAGATTTCCACAAACGCGCCAAAGTCGACAATCCGCACGACCTTGCCGAGATACGTCTTATTGATCTCCGCAACCGCCGTGATGTCGCCGATAATCTGGAGCGCTTTCTTAGCCGCTGCCGGATCGTTTGAAGCCACGTTGATCGTACCGTCGTCACTCACGTCGATCTTGACCCCGGTCTGCTCGATGATCCCGCGGATCACCTTGCCTCCTGGTCCAATCACCTCGCGAATCTTATCCACCGGAATCGACAGGGTGTAGATTCTAGGCGCGTATTCCGACATCTGCGTACGAGGTTCCGGCAAAGCCTCCTGCATCTTGTCCAGAATGTGCAGACGGCCGCGGCGCGCTTGTTCGAGCGCCTCTTTCATGATGGCCGACGTGACATTCGGAACCTTGATATCCATCTGCAGAGCCGTGATGCCCTGACGCGTACCGGCAACTTTGAAATCCATGTCGCCGTAGTGATCTTCCGCGCCCGCGATATCGCTCAGGATGGCGTACTTATCGCCTTCCTTTACCAGACCCATGGCTACGCCGCTCACCGCCGCCGCCAGGGGCACGCCTGCATCCATCAGCGCCAGGCTTGCGCCGCACACACTTGCCATGGAACTGGACCCGTTCGACTCCAGAATGTCCGAAACCACGCGCATCGTATACGGAAACTTTGTGCCGTCCGGAACCAGCGTGGAAAGCGATCGTTCAGCCAACGCGCCGTGTCCGATTTCCCGGCGTCCGGCCCCACGCATAAAGCCCACTTCGCCTACGCTGAACGGCGGAAAGTTGTAGTGCAGCATGAACCGTTTAGAAGCTTCCACGCCAGGTTCCAGCAGCTCATACCGCTGTTCGTCATCCTTGGTTCCCAAGGTGACGGTAACCAGCGCCTGCGTCTCGCCGCGCGTGAAGACAGCCGACCCGTGGGTACGCGGCAACACGCCGGTTTCGATATTGATGTTGCGAATCTGATCGAACGCGCGCCCATCGGGACGGCGGCGTTTCTCCAGCATTTCGTCGCGGAAAATACGCTCTTTCAGAACATCGAACGCGCGAATGGCCTCGGTCTGGTGTTGATCCGGAAACTCCGCCTTGATCTTTTCTTTCACCGCGGCAATGCGGCTATAACTCTCGATCTTGGGGTACTTCTCCGTGTTCTGAGCGTCGGTAAGCTCTTCGCGCACCATGCCGGAAATCTTCGCGTATAGTTCCTGGGGGACTTCAGGCGAAGTAAAGGCGCGTTTCTCGCGCCCCGCGGCCTTAACCATATCCGCCAGTACGGCGACAATCTTGCGGCAACAATCGTGGCCAAAATCGAGCGCCGCGATTACTTCCTCTTCGGATGCCTGCTGCCCGCCCGCTTCCACCATCACAATGCCTTCTTCGGTGGCGGTGACGACGATATTAAGCTTGGAGGCGCGTTCCTCTTCGTAAGTCGGATTTGCCACCGGCTTGCCGTTCACATAACCGACTCGAACCGCTCCCACCAGATGATGGAACGGAATATCAGAAATGGCCAGCGCCGCAGCGGCCCCGATGATGCCCAATACAGCCGGATCTTGCGCCGGGTCCGCAGAAAGCACCATCGCGATGATTTGCGTATCGCACAGAAACCCTTCAGGAAAGAGCGGACGCATGGGCCGATCGATCAAACGGCTGGTCAGGATCTCCTTTTCAGAAGGACGGCCCTCGCGCTTGATGAATCCGCCCGGGAAACGCCCGGCTGCATACGTGTATTCCCGATAATCGACCGTCAGCGGGAAGAAGCCCTGCCCGGGCTTGGGGTGTTTGTTGGCGCACGCGGTTACCAGAACCACGGAATCGCCGGATCGCACGACCACGGACCCGTCGGCTTGCTTGGCCAACCGCCCGGTCTCAAGGGTGATCTTACGACCGTCCAGATCTATTTCAAAGTTGTGAATCATTCTCTACCATTCTGCCGACCAGCTAAAACTCCGGAAGGCGTTAACTTGCGAGGGGTAGGAAAGGCGGGTAGCGGGGATGCTTGCGTACAAATATCCCCACGCGCTGACCGGCAGCGCGCGGAGCAACTCCGGATTAGTGGCGAATTCCCAGTTTCAACAAAGTAGATTCGTACCGCTTCGGATCCTTCTTGCGAAGGTAGGTGATTAGCCGGCGGCGGCGAGCGACCATCGTAAGGAGCCCCTTACGCGACGCATGGTCCATTTTGTGTAACTTGAAATGCTGCTGTAACTGCGTGAGACGCCCACTGAGCAGAGCGATCTGCACTTCTGGCGATCCGGTATCGGTCTTGTGAATCTGGTTGTTAGTCAGAATCTCTTGTTTGTGTTCGGTCGCCAAAGCCATCCGGTGTTGCTGCTCCTTCTCTTTCTCTTTCTCTCGTTTATTCCTCCGAATGATAACACGGTTGAAATGTTTGGGGGGAATTTCATCCGCCGCGCGCCTGAAAATCGGCTAAACTAAGCGCTGACTCTCGACCGCCCCCGCTCGCCTGTGCCTTCCGCCCTTGTCGAAAATCCAAGCGCGCCCGCTTCCGGCGCCGCCATCTTCCTCGATCCAGTGCGCGCCATGGCGCTCACCGCCGCGGCCGTTCTTACCCTTTTACTTCTCCGCACCGCCTGGGCGGCCGAAGACGCCTACATATCCTTTCGCGTCGTCGACAATTTCCTGCATGGATTCGGCCTGCGCTGGAATGTTTCCGACCGCGTGCAGACGTTCACCGATCCCTTATTTCTCGGGCTGGTCACGGTCGGTACGGCCATTTCCGGCAACGTCTTTCTGTCGGTCATCGCGCTCAGCCTGATCCTCACGCTTGCGGCTTACTTGATCCTGGCGCGCGGAGCTACCGAAATCGGCCTGGTAACCGCGACCGTTGCTCTCATCTTCTCCAAAGCTTTCATCGATTTCTCCGTTTCGGGCCTGGAAAACCCCGCGACCCACTTCCTGCTAGCCGCCTACCTTTACGTTTACTGGCGCAACCGCAATCCGTTCTGGTTAACGCTGCTCGCCGCTTTGGCCGCCAGCAATCGTTTGGATACGGTGTTGTTTCTGCTCCCCAGCCTTGTTGCTGTGTACGTACGCGTGGGCCGCCGGAGTTGGAAGCCGGCCCTTCTCGGGGCCACACCGCTGCTTGCCTGGTCGCTATTTGCATTGTTTTATTACGGCTTTCTTCTTCCCAATCCCGCCTGCGCTTTTCTGCACGCGGGAATCCCGGTTCGCGACTTCCTTTTCCAAGGCATCGTCTATTACCTGAATGCGTTTCAGTACGATACGGCAACCGTATTCGTCATCATGCTCGGGTGCATCATCGCGTGGCTGACACGCGAATGGCTGCTTGCGGTGGGCATCGCTCTGAACCTCCTCTATATTCTGGTGACCGGCGGCGACCTCCTTTCGGCGCGCCTGTTTAGTGCACCGCTTTTTGTGAGTGCTGCCCTGATCGCCCGCTACTGGCGTCCGTCACCGCTCTTTGCCGCGCTTACGATCGCCGCCATCGCCGCGCTTGGATTGTGGATACCCGCTCCCACCGTCACCTCGGCCGTCGACGACGTAAAACCGAAATGGTCCGAGCCGGGTGGTCCAATCGATGCGCGCGCCGTCACCTACCCCAGCACGGGGCTGCTTCATTACGCTCGCGGAACGCATTGGCCCGTCTCGGTGCACACGGAGGCTGGGGAAGCCGCGCGCGATTCGCGCACCAAAGTCGCGGTCAATAGCGCGGTTGGCCTGTTTGGGTTCTCAGCCGGCCCTCAAGTACACGTCATTGACGATCTCGGCGGGTGCGACGCCTTGCTAGCGCGGCTTCCCCGCATCCCCGGCCCCTGGACGGTGGATCGCTACCAACGAGCGCTTCCCGCCGGTTACGAAAACACGATCAGAACCGGCGTCAATACCATTCAAGACCCGCGTCTGCACGACTACTACGAGCACCTTCATACCGTCATCAGCGGCAATCTTTGGAGTTGGAACCGGCTGGTAGAGATTTTCCGGTTCAACACCGGCCAATACGGTGCGCTGTTGGGCGCCGCACGGCAGGCGCATTGAGCGAACCGGCAAGCGCGCAAGCGCCACGCACCCGCGTTTCCATATCCCCGAGGCGCGCAATGGTCTTAATAGCCGCCGCACTGCTCACGATACTGCTGGTGCGTACAGCCTGGGTTGCCGAAGACGGCTACATCTCCTTCCGTGTGCTCGACAACCTGCTACACGGATACGGGCTCCGCTGGAACATCGACGAGCGCGTGCAGACGTACACCGATCCGCTTTTTCTCGCGTTCGTCACCCTCGCCACCTGGCTCTCGGGCAACGTCTACCTGTCCACGATCGCGGTCTCCTTCATCCTAACGCTGGCCGCCTTTTTTCTAATCGTGCGGGGCGTCCCCGAAGCCGGAATTCTGACCGCCACCGCCGCACTCGTCTTCTCGCGCGCCTTTGTCGATTTCTCGATTTCCGGCATGGAAAACCCCGCCACGCACCTCGCCATCGCCGGTTATCTGTTCGTCTATTGGCGCAATCGCGACCCGTTCTGGCTGTCTTTGATTACGGCACTCGCCGTTACCAATCGCATGGACACGATCCTGCTGTTCCTCCCATCGCTTGCAGCCGTCTACTGGCGAGCGGGTTGGCGCGTTTGGAAGCCGGTGCTCGCCGGATGGTCGCCCTTCCTCGCATGGTCGGCGTTCGCGCTGTTTTACTACGGCTTTCTGTTCCCGAACACCGCGTACGCCAAGCTCCACACCGGGATACCCCGGCGCGACATGATCTTTCAGGGAATCGATTACTTCCTGAATGCCATGCGCTTCGACACAGCCACCATGTTTGTCATCCTGTTGGGCCTGATCGTGGCTTATCTGGCGCGCGAGTGGCTGCTCGCCCTCGGCATGCTGCTGAACTTGATTTACATTGTGCAGGTCGGCGGCGATTTCATGTCGGGCCGCTTCTTCAGCGCCTCTCTGTTTCTGAGCGTCGCACTGCTGGCGCGCTACTGGAATCCTCGGCCCATTTTTGCCGCGTGCACCGTTCTGTTAATCGCCGGAATCGGCTTGTCCGTTCCCTTTCCCACCGTGACATCGGCACATGCCGAATATAGAAATCCCTGGCCAGTTGACGCCAGTGGGATCGCCGACGAGCGCGCCTACTACTACCGTGCCGCCGGACTTCTAAACTACCACCGGGATATTATGTGGCCCTATTTCGGCTTCACCCAAATGGGACTGGATGTAAAGAGCTCGGGAAAGAAAGTCGCTATCTTCGGCAACATCGGCTACTACGGCTACTCCGCCGGCCCGCGCGTGCATATCATCGATTACCTGGCTTTGG
The DNA here is from genome assembly GCA_963752695.1 of Bryobacterales bacterium. Classification (GTDB taxonomy): domain Bacteria; phylum Acidobacteriota; class Terriglobia; order Bryobacterales; family Bryobacteraceae; genus Bog-113. The sequence continues at coordinate 264,987 of CAVVZB010000003.1, read as the reverse complement.
GCGATGCCTTGCTAGCGCGTCTGCCCATCCCTCCCGGCGGCTGGCGCATCGGTCACTTCACCCGCCGTATTCCCGCAGGCTACGAGGAGACAATTCGCACCGGCGTGAACCGTATCGAAGATCCCCAACTGCACGTTTACTACGGCCATCTACACAACGTAATCAGTGGTGACTTGTGGAGTTGGCAACGCCTTCGCGACATTTTCCTGTTCAACGTCGGCTACTACGAACCGCTCCTGCCCAGAGCGGCGCAAAACAAGTAGACTTGGAGACGGGAGATGGCGTTATCGCGGTGCGAACGAATCTTCCAGCGCTTTCGTACTTGAAGAAGGGTGAAACTGAAAACACATGGCTGATACAGCGACAATCGAATCCGCGCAGATTCACGGGCTACTGGCCGAACACGGCTATGAGGTCACCGATGTTGCGCCGAACGTTCTAAATATCCGGCAGCTCGATAGCGGCGTGAGCATCCAAGGCGTGCTCGAAAGCGAGATCATGGTTTTCTCGCTGACCTGCCTCACGGTTCCCAGAGAGAGGATCACACCGGACCTCATGAGGAACATGCTCGCCGCGGATAATGGGATTTCTACATCCCACTTCCAGCTCTATGACGTGGGTGGCGGCAGCACCGCCATCGCGCTCACCAATTTTTGTAAGCTGCAGGAGTTAGGCTCCGACGACGAGGACGATATCCTGTCGTGCGTGCACTTCCTGTTCGCCGATATGATGGCAGCGCGCGACCTGTTGAAGAGCTTGGAATAACGAGAGGAACCGAGAAGCCATGGGATTTTTATCTGAATTGTTCGGACGCGCCGGTCGCGTTAGCCGCGGGAAAGCCAGCGACGCCGTTAGCGCTTACGAGGACGCCAACTTCGATTCCACCGTCCGGCAGACCATCGCCGACATGAAGAGCGAACTGAATAACGTCGTGCGCTCGTCGGCTGTGGCGATGAGCAACTATAACCGGCTGGATGCCGAGTACCAGAAATATGTCCGCCAATCCGATGAATGGAAGGCGCGCGCCAACCAGGCCTTGGATGCTGGTAACGAAGATCTCGCCAAGAAAGCGCTCGCGAAAAAGGCCGAGTCCGACCGGCAAGTCGCTTCCATGCAGACCGCTATCCAGCAGGCCCAGGCGGCCAGCGAGAGCTTGAAAACTCAGGTGGGCGATCTCAAGCGCAAGATCGACGAAGGCGAGCGCACCGCGACCACGCTGGTGGCCCGCAAGAATGCCGCGCAAGCCCAGCGCAAAGTGGCTGAAGCCATGGCCGGAGTCGCGCGCACCGATAATGCCTTCGCTCAGCTCTCCCGTTTCGAAGACGGCGTCGCCAAGGAAGAAGCTACCGCCAAGGCTTTTCAGCAGCTCGGATCGGTCGGCAAGGACGACGACCTGGAGGCCGAGTTCGCCAAGTTGGGCAGCCACTCAGTGGATGCCGAACTGGAAGCTCTTAAGCGGGAGCGCAATCTGCCCAAGCCGACCACGCCACTGAGCCTCCCCTCGCCCGACACCAAGTAACCGCGCCATGTTTTTCAAACACACCAACGGATCGACGCGCCATGTCGATCCGTCGCAGTTGGAAGATCTCGCCCATCTCAAAATCACCGACGCCAAGCCGGGCGATAACCTGTCTATCGCCGGCGCTGGGGATCAGTTCGCCGATCTGGATTTTACGGTCGATCGGCGCGCCATGGTGGAAGCCGGAGAGAAGTGGACCGAGTTGAGCGGCATGTACCGCGATAAACGCGTTACGCTCCAGGTCCACAATAACGAGACGCTCGAAGTGTTTGGCAACTTCGACGCCCGCCACATTACGCTCGATCAGCTGATGCTCTCGGAACAGGATCTGGCCGACATCGATGCGCGGCAAAATCCCGCGGATAGCTTCGAGTTCGAAGACAAAGTCTGGCTCTATCGTTGGAGCCGCGAGGTCGGCATCTTCCAGGACAACGAACTCCAGGGCACCGGCTGCTACGCGTGGCATTTCCAGGAAGAAACTGCAGGCCACGTCCTGACCATCCGTAAGTTTGAAGGCCAACCTTTCGCCGCGACCGTGGCGCAAAAGGTGAGTCCTGACGACATCACCGTCTACCGGGGGTAGACCCATGAATCGCAAAGGTTTCATCGTTGTCTGCGCGCTCCTGACCGTCTTTGTGGGTTACGCGGTGATCGCGGGCAATCGCCTGCCTGCCGAGCTAAGGAAGCAGATTCAGACCGAACACAAGCAACTGGTCGAGGCCAAGACCACCATCGACGGACAACATTCCACCGTCGCCGCCGGCGCAGCCGTTAATCCCGAACTCTTCCGCGTCCGTAATTTCAACACTGAGTGGCCGGGCCGCTTTCAGGAAGCAACGGTCGCGCTCACCGAAGCCCAGCGTTACGACTCGCGCCTCCAGGAACTGCTCCGCAAGAACAGCCGCGGCTCACAGGCCGAAATTCAAGATCTGCTGAAACGCGAAACCGAAAGGCGCGACGCTGCCTTGAAGGAGTCCGCCGAAACGCTCCAGGAAGCGCAAATGCGCGTCAACCTCAAGCGCGACTTCCCGCAAACGCTTGCCAAGGTAGAATCCAGCGCCCAGACGCTCGCCAACATCGACTACGCCCCGCTTACAACGAAAGTGCAAAAGGCCGAGCAGGATTGGCCATCGAAGAAGGACATTCTGCAGGCCCGTCTGGACGCTCTCCTCACGCCCCGGAAGCAAGCCGCCGAGTGGCAGACTGCGGCCAAGAGCCTGGAGACCAAACCAGCCGCCCAGTTGACCACCGCCGATTACGCCCAGGCGCTCGATCTGGAAGAGTCGGTCGCGCACGCCCCCGCCGAACGCGAGTCCCGCGATCTGGCTAGCATGACCAATCAGCTCTACACCTCGTGGGACAACATCCTCGACGACCTGGACAAGGAAAACGGCGGGTATCGCGAGCGCGTCAAACACGTCCTTACTACCGTTCCCGCGCCCACCGAGAAAGGCGTCACCACGTCCACCGAGACCTGGGCCTCCATTTCCCCCGAACAATGGCGCGGGCTGGAGAACAACATCGGAATGACCGTGGCGCATAAGCCGCTCGGCCGCTTCGACAGCGAAGCCGACAACACACCTCAGCCCGCTGGATTCGCCTACATGGCATCGCCCGCCGAAGGACGCAATCAGTACGGCTACTGGGACAATCGCGGTGGGACATCCATCTGGACCTGGTTGCCGGAATATCTGATCCTCCGAGATTTGCTCTCCCCCCGCTACTACCAGCCCATTCCAAGTTATGAGTGGGGCCGCTATCAACAGGCGCAGCGTTACGGACAGACCTATTACGGTCGCGACGAATCGTCCGGCGCTCCCAAATACGGTTCGCACGGGACGTTCACGGCACGCTCGTACGCCAATAGCCGGTACGTGCAATCTGGCGGATTTTCCAGCTCTAAGTACACGTCTGGTGGCGGCTTCTCCGGTTCGAAGTACGGCAGCGGACCGGGCGCATCCAGCCCTTCGGCTTCATCCGGGCAACGCTTCGGCTCCTCCGGGTCTTCCAGCGCGCCCAAGCGGTTCGGCGGGTCAAGCGGCGGACACAGCTACGGCAGTTCCCGTTCGGCCGGCCGCAGTTTCGGAGGCCGCAGGCGCTGAATTCATCATCCGTTATCGCAAGCGATGATATTCTGGCACTACCGTGGACCTTAACCTCGACAACCTGAAAACTTCCATCTCCGAGCATCTGGAAAGGTCCGATTTCGCGATCTTCCATCATGATCCGGGTGTCTTCGACGCCAACCTGGTGATCACCTGGGACATAGAAACCTTCCCCGATTTCCAGCTCTTCCTGGACGCCGCCCGTAAACTCGGAACGCGCATGATCTTGTTCGCGGCCCGCACGTTCGAGGATGCCGAACTTACGGAAGCCGAAGAGGAACTCGAGACTTCGGATATGCCGCGTGAGGACCGCCGCGAATACCTGAAAGCTTTCGGCGATTTCCGTGAGCACGCCGGTGCCACTTGTTCCATTGAGCTCGCTTTCCAATTCGAGACCCACTTTTATCTCTACGAAGCTCGCGCGGACTGGTATGAAGAGTTCGTCAGCGTCCACGACGAAGTCCTGTCTTTCAGCGAGGGCGATGATGACGAAGTAGACAGCGACGGGAGCCTTGGCGGGTTCTACTCCAAGAACTGAACCGGGTGCTGGCCGCCGCGCGGCTCGCTGGCAATTCGTCAAGTCCGACCCCATCCAGGCGCTTGCCCTGGCTGAGTCTCTCGCCATCCCCGGCCCGATTGCAACCGTCCTGTGCGCGCGTGGCTTGGCAGATGCCGACGATGCGCTCACCTTTCTGAATCCGAGCCTGGCCGGGCTGCACGATCCGATGCTGCTTCGAGATATGGATCGGGCGCTCACGCGCTTGAAGCAAGCCATCGCCAACGGCGAGAAGATCGAAATCCACGGCGACTATGACGTGGATGGAACCACATCGACGGTCATTCTGAAAACCGCCATCGGGCTGGCCGGCGGTCACGCAGACTTCTTCATCCCGCACCGCGTCAAAGACGGCTATGGAATGCGCGACTCCGCTGTCGATCGCGCGGCTGCTGACGGAGTCCGCCTGATCATCAGCGTCGATACCGGTATTCGCGCATCCGCTGCCGTCGAACGCGCGCGCGTCCACGGCATCGACGTCATCGTTACCGACCACCACCTTCCCGAGCAATCGCTTCCACCCGCGGTCGCCGTCCTCAACCCGAATCGCGCCGATTGCCCGTATCCCGAAAAGAACCTCTGTGGCGCGGCGGTCGCCTTTAAACTGGCTCAGGCGCTACTCGCCTCGCTTGGCTGGCCGCGCGAGAAGCTTGACCGCATCCTCGCTTCCTTGCTGAAACTGGTGGCCATCGCCACCATCGCCGACGTGGTTCCTCTGACTGGCGAAAATCGCATCATAGTCGCCCACGGATTGCGCGGACTCTCTGATGTGCGCAACGCCGGGCTGCGCGCCTTGCTGGCCGCCGCGGGCGTGAAGCCCGGCCTCAGTCCCACCACAACGCAGGTCGGCTTCCGCGTGGCCCCGCGTATCAATGCCGCTGGACGGATGGCCAGCGCCTCTGAAGTAGTGGAGCTGTTCCTCACCACCGACGACGCCCGCGCCCGTGACATCGCTGAACGGCTCAGCGCCTTTAACGCCGAGCGGCAGACCGAGGAAGCTCGGATCGTCGAAGAGATTCTGAGCGAATGCGCCGACGCCGTCAGCGACACATCTACCGCCGCCCTGGTCTTCGCCAAGGAAAACTGGCATCGCGGCGTTCTTGGGATTGTCGCGAGCCGCCTCGTGGAGCGTTTCTGCCGCCCCGTTTTCGTCCTCGGGATCGATAACGGCGAAGCTGCCGGTTCCGGCCGCAGCATCAGCGCGTTTCACTTGCTTGAGTCGCTCGAATCCATGAGCGGTTTATTCGTTAAATTCGGCGGCCACCGGCAGGCTGCTGGGGTCACCATCGCATCCGACCGTGTCGGCGAATTCCGGTCTTCGCTCATCGCCCACGCCGGCTCGCTGCTTCGCGCGGAGGACTTCGAACCCGTGCAGAAAATCGACGCTCGCCTGCGGTTCAGTCAGATCAACGACGATTTCTGGACCGCATTGCAGCGCCTGGAACCGTTCGGCATGGGCAACCCCGGCCCCGTATTCGCCGCCACCGAGGTGGAGGTGATGAACCAGCCCGTGATGATGAAGGAGAAACACTTCCGGTTCGCCGCCGCGCAGGACGGGCGCGTGATCAACTTCAAAGCCTTCAACCTGGCCCACCGCCTAGACGAGTTCGATTGCGGCGCGCGCCTGGACATCGCCTTCAAAATCGAAGCCGACGATTACTGGGGCGGCTGGTCGGCCAAGCTGTGCGACTTCCGGCGGTCGCCGCTCTAATTTCCTACTGGCATAACTCCGCCACACGCGCGGCCGCATCCGCTACCGCTACGTCCTCGGAGGCCTTCGTTTTGCGCGTGCTCAGTTCCACCATACCCTGAGGCAGTTTCTTTCCGACCGTAATCCGGTACGGAATCCCGATTAGTTCCGCGTCCTTGAACTTGACGCCAGGGCGCTCGTCACGGTCGTCCAGCAGCGCATCCACGCCTAGTTTGCGGCATGCTTCGTAGATCTCAATCGCGGCTTTATTCTGCGCTTCGTCAGCATAATAAACCGGCGTGACCACCACCTGGAACGGGGCCACGGCAGGCGGCAAAATCATCCCATCTTTGTCATTGTGCTGCTCAATCAACGCCGCCAGAATGCGTTCGATTCCGATGCCGTAGGAGCCCATGATGACCGTGACCTCGCCGCCGTCCGGCCCGAGCACGCGCAGACCCATCGACTCCGAATATTTATAGCCGAGCTTGAAGATATGGCCGATCTCAATCGACTTGCGAATGACTACCGGCTGGCCGCACTCGACGCAGCCATCGCCCACGGCGACCTGGCGGATATCGGCGAAAGTGGTAGCGAAGTCTCTGCCGGGCGTCACGTTCCGCAGATGATAGTCGTCACGGTTTGCGCCCGCCACCATGTTGCGACGGCCTTCCAAAGCGCGATCCGTAATCACGCGCATATTCTTCACGCCCACTGGACCTAGCGATCCGGGCTCAGCCCCAAACCACTCGCGAATCTCATGCGGGTGCGCGGTGCGAATTTCCTTGGCGTTAAGGGCGGCTGCGAATTTAGTTTCGCTCAGCTGGTGATCGCCGCGCAGGAGAGCCAGAACCGGCGAGCCGTCGGCCACCATCACCAGACTCTTGATTTGCGAAGTCGCGGGCAGTTGAAGAAAGGCCCCTACTTCGGCAATTGTCTTGTGGCCGGGCGTGTGGACCAGTTCCGGCTCCAGATCACCGTCGGGATCGGGTGCGGCGGGTGCGCTAGGATGCGCAACGGCTTTCTCGATATTGGCCGCATAGGCACCGCACGAAACGATGAGATCCTCACCGGCATCGGAGGCCACCATGAACTCCATCGACTGACTGCCACCCATGGCGCCGGAATCCGCTTCGACGGCCACAAACTCCAGCCCGCAACGCGTGAAGATTTTCCGGTAGGCTTCGTAGTGCTTATCGAAACTGACGTCCAGCCCGGAAGCATCCAGGTCGAAGGAATAGGAGTCCTTCATCAGGAACTGCCGCACGCGCAGGAGACCGCTCTTAGGCCGCGGCTCGTCACGGAACTTGTTCTGAATCTGATACCAGATCTGGGGCAGCTGCTTATAGGAACGAAGTTCGCCGCGCGCGATTGTGGTCATCACCTCTTCGTGCGTCATGGCCAGGCAGAGATCGCGGTCGAAACGATCTTTCAATCGAAACAGGTTCTGACCCATCACGTCCCAGCGGCCGGATTCCTGCCACACTTCGGCCGGATTCAAAGCCGGCAGCAGCATTTCCTGCGCGCCGATTGCATCCATCTCCTGGCGCACGATGCTCTGTATTTTCACGAGCGAGCGCTGGGCCAGAAACAGATAGCTATAAATGCCGGCAGCCAGTTGACGCACGTAACCGGCGCGCAGCAGCAACTGATGGCTGATCACTTCGGCGTCCGCGGAATGCTCGCGCAAAGTGGGAATAAAAAGCTTGCTCCAATACATAAAGAAGTTCTCAGGTTAGCAGCCGGAGTATGCTGTACCTTGCGAGTTCCCTCTTTGAAACACCGTCCACCGATTCTGGCCGCCGTGGTTGCGGCGCTTTCCGTTTCGAGCGTTCACGCAGCCGAACCTGAGCCGATACTGGACTACATCAAGCACACCTGGACGGTTCTTACCCGTTCGCATAAAGAACTGGCGATGGCCGCGACCGATCCGAAATTCCAGCCGGGCCCGGATGGTAAGTGGACCGTTTACATTCCAGCCGACGAAAACGTGGGCAAGATCGAAAAACAATTGCTTGCGGAAATGAGCAAGCCGGACTTCTCCAAAATTCATCTCGCCACGCTGGAGCAGAAAGGTAACAGCCATCAGGAACCGGGGTTGCTTTATCTACCGCGTCCGTACGTGGTGCCCGGCGGACGTTTCAATGAGATGTACGGTTGGGATAGCTATTTTATTCAGGCCGGATTGCTTCGCGACGGCCTGGTTCCGCTGGCCAAGGATATGGCCGACAACTTCCTCTATGAGGTGCGCGAGTACGGCAAAGTTCTCAACGCCAATCGAAGCTACTATCTGACGCGCTCGCAGCCGCCGTTCTTGACCGAGATGGTGCTCGGCGTGTATGAGCGCACTAAGGACAAGGAGTGGCTGGCTGCGGCGGTTCCGGCCATCGAGTCCTATTACCTGTTCTGGACCACGGAGCCGCATCTTACGCCGCAGACTGGACTTTCGCGCTACTTCGATTTGGGCGAAGGACCCGCGCAGGAAGTGCTCTCGTCGGAGCGCGACAGCCAGGGCCGCACACACTACGATCTGATCAAGGAATACTACAAGACGCACGAGTTTCGCGACTATGACGTGAATCAGTATTTCGACCGCGATCCGAATGCGATGACCGACCTGTTCTACAAGGGCGACCGCTCCATGCGCGAGTCGGGTTTCGATCCCTCGAACCGCTTCGGGCCATTCAATATCGACATCATCCATTACAACCCTGTCTGTCTGAATAGCCTGCTGTATCTGATGGAGATGCAGACGGCGGAGATCATGGAGAAGCTGGGACGCACCGCGGATGCCGGGCCGTGGCGGAAGAAGGCCTCTGCCCGTGCTGCGGCAATGAATCGTCTGATGTGGGACGACTTGAACGGGCGTTATTCGGATTACGATTTCCTGACAAAGAAGATCCGCGACTATCCGTTCTTGACCACGTTCTACCCGCTCTGGGCAGGGATTGCGAGCAAGGAGCAAGCCGCGCGCGTGGTGAAGATGCTGCCGTTATTTGAACGCGAGGGCGGGTTACAAACCAGCACGTACGTGAGCGGTAATCAGTGGGATGCGCCGTTCGGCTGGGCGCCGCTGGAACTGATTGCCTGCCAGGGGCTGCGGCGTTACGGCTACAACGACGACGCTGACCGCATCTCCATGAAGTGGCTCTCGCTGATTCGTGATCAATACCGAGCGCATGGCTTCATTGTGGAGAAGTACGACGTGGTGCATGGCGGCAAAGACGTCGGCGCGCAATTGAAGTTCGGTTATCACTCGAACGAAGCTGGCTTCGGCTGGACGAATACGTCGTTCACCCTGCTTTACGATGCCCTGCCCGAAGCCAAACGGAAGCAGTTACTTCCTGGTGTGACCGCAAAGGATGCGGTGCCGGTCCGCTGAGGCTGGTGATGGATTATACCTGTGCCGGATCGAGAACAGCATTTCCCGAGAACCGGGAGGAATCGTCTCAGTTGAACGTCAGGATGCTCGACACCCGTTGACTTGCATGACAGCGACGAGGTGCGCATCGTTGGGTTTGCTTTCCTGAAACGTTCTGCTCCATCACTATCGGCTGCCATGTTCCGGAACTTCGGAGGTGCAGGCCAATAGATGAAAAAGTCGACGCAGTTTCATGATCTCCCGGGCTGCGGTAGCGGAGCCCATACCTAATCCGTTTCATGCCAAGTTAACTCTAAGCCGTGATATGTATTGTGGTCATATATGTATCTCTCGTTGAACAGCCAGTTGACCACGGGCCGCGTCGGCTGGCCGGAGTTCGCGCGACTGGCTTCGAAGGTCGGCTATAAAGGCACGGACGTGATGCTGGGCAGCGCGTTCAAGGAGGGGGTGCCGAAGACGCGCGCACTTCTCGATGAACTGCGGGTGCGGCCGTCGATCATCGACTTCCCGGTCGAGTTCCGCAAAGACGAGCAAACGTTTCGGGAATCGCTAAGCAAGCTGGACGAGGCCGCTGGATTTGCCGCCGCCATCGGCTGCCCCCGCATGATGACGTACATCATCTCGTCGAGCGATACGCCCAAGGCGGAACTGCGGAAAGTCTTCAAAGACCGCTTCACGCGTAGCGCGGATATCCTGGCGCGCTCCCATGTCCGGCTGGGGCTGGAGTTCCTCGGACCCCTGCATATCCGGAAGCAGTTCAAGTATGAGTTCATCTGGAAAATGCCGGAGATGCTGGAGTTCGCTAAGGAGTGCGGATCCAACGTTGGCCTAACGCTGGATGCGTGGCACTGGCACCACGCGGGCGCGACTACGGCGGATATCCTGGCGGCCGGCAAAGACCGCATTGTGACCGTTCACTTCGACGATTCCCCGAACCTGCCGCCCGAGCAGATTCGGGACAACGAGCGCCTGATGCCGGGCGAAGGAGTGATCGATCTGAACGGCTTCCTGCAGGCGCTGCAAAAGATCGGGTACCCGGACGCGCTCAGCGTTGAAGTTTTCGGGCGTGGACTGAAAGACATGACGCCGGAAGAAGGCGCGCGGCTGGGACTGGAGAAAGGACGCGCCGCCCTGGCCAAGGCCGGAGTACAGGAAAGCTAACCGGCTATCGCGCGTCGCTGAGCGCGTTGACGCCCGCCAAATCCTCAGGGCTCTTGGGCGGGTTGATGTAGAGAATGCGCGCACAGCTCTCGCAAGTCATCACCTTTTCACCGCGCTTCAGTTCCTGAAGGAATTGCGGACGCAAGGTGATGTGGCACTGCGAGCAGCGCTGATCGATGGCTTCGGAGATCGCGATTCCAGCGCGGCTCTTGCGGATGCGTTCGTAGTTGGACGCAAATGACGGCGTCATCTTGGCGACGATGGACTTGCGATCGGACTGCAGCTCTTCCATCTTCTTGCGATCCGTGTCGGTGCGCTTCTGAGCTCGCAGCTTTTCGGCGTCGACCACGCCGCGCTCGTCTTTGAGCGACGCTTCCGCGGCCTTCACGTTTTTATCGAGGGATTCGGCCGCGCCCATCAGTTCGAGCGTCTGGTCTTCACAGGCGCGGATCTCACGCTCGCAAAATTCGATCTCATTCTGGAATGCTCGGTACTGCTCATTGGTCTTGGCGCTCAGGGTTTGATCTCGCAACTTGGAGATCTTGGCCTGAAAATCCTGGACGCTACTGTCGAACTTCTTTCGATCTCTCTGGTTTGCAGCTAGCGCGGCGCGGTCGATTTCTAGCCGTCGCGCATGCGTGTCCAGTTTTTTTTCAATAGCCGCGATATGTTTCGGAAGTTCCGCGATTTCTTTGGATAAGCCTGCGATGCGGAAGTCGAGTGCCTGCAGACGTACCGCTAACTCAACGTCAGGAAGCATTGATACCCGATGGTAACATTCACCTCTTGAAACGGCGCATGATCGGACCGGCGACGGCTTTGCGCGCGGCTTCCAATTCCGCGATACCGAGCAGGCGGGCGACGAAGTAGAACGTGAGTCCGCCGAGCGGGATGGAGATCAGAACATCGAGAAAATGCACGCGGACGTGGTCGCCGAGCGTGGCATGCAGCGCGTGACTGGACCCGAAGATGACGACGCTCATCACGGCCGTGGACACGCAGACCTTCCAGAACGTGGACCACAAAGCATCGCCTTCAATGCCGTGAATGCGATTCCGCATGACAAACAAAAGGACGATAAAGCCGAATACGGCCACGGTGGAGGTGGAGAGCGCCAGGCCCGCGTGACCTAGGCCCAAGCCCTTGACGAGCGTGGCCGCCATGGCGAAGTTGATCCCGATGGAGAACAGACTGACGATCATCGGCATGCGAGCGTCGTTGAGCGCGTAGAAAGCGGGAGCGAGAACCTTCAATGCTGCGTAACCCGCTAGACCGATTGAATAGCAGGCCAGGGCGATCGCGGTCTGGTGCGTGTCGGAAGCTTTGAACCGGCCGCTCTGATAGACCAGACCGATCATGCTTTCGCCGAGGATGGCGAGTCCGGCGGCAGACGGAATGGTGAGAAGCAGGGTCATCGCGATGCTGCGCGACAGGGTGGACCGGAACTCGTCCATGTTCCCCGCCGCGGCGCTCCGCGAGATGCTGGGCAGGGTGGCGGAGGCGATGGACACGCCGAACAGGCCAATGGGGAGCTGCAAGAAGCGGAACGCGTAATTGAGCCAGCTGAGGGCGCCGTTGATGACGTGGCCCTGAGAGTCGGTGATTCCGGCAGCGAAGTTGGTATTAACCAGAACGTTGATCTGCACGGACGCGTTGCCTAGGATGGCCGGGACCATGAGACGAAGCACGCTGCGCAGTCCTTCGTGGGTTGTGCTGAAACGGGGCGCGAAGGCGAAGCCCTTGCGAACGAGGCTGGGGATTTGGAATCCCAGTTGGAGTGCGCCGCCGAACACCACGCCGTAGGCCATGCCGACGATGGGCGAGATCCCCATGCGCGGGCCGAGCAGGAATCCGAGAACGAGTCCGCAGGCAACGGAGCCGATGTTGAAGAACGTGGAGGACATCGCCGGCACGCCGAATTGCCCAGTGGCGTTGAGCACACCCATCGCCTGAGCAGCCAGCGCGACAAGCAACAGGAACGGGAACATGATGCGGGTGAGCGTCACGGCAAGTTCGAACTTCCCCGGAATCTTGTGCATGGGGGAGGCGAAGAGCTCGACCAGTTGGGGACTGAAGATCATGCCGAGTACGCAAATGGCGCCGACGATGACGATCAGGGTGGAGGCGACCAGGTTGTAAAGCTCGCGTGCTTCGGGCTGTCCCTTGGTGGTGAGGTAGCGGGTGAAGATGGGGACAAACGCCGAAGAGAGAGCGCCTTCGGCAAACAGGTCCCGGGTGAGATTCGGGATGCGGAAGCCGACGAGGAACGCGTCGTAGATGGCGCCTGCTCCGAAGAAGTGGGCCATGACGCGCTCGCGCACCAGACCGGTGACGCGGCTGAGAGCGATGGCGACCGAGACGATGCCCGCCGAGCGAACCAGCGTGCCCGGCCTCGAAGCGCTTTCGGCGGCGTTCATTCGGTGACTTCGCGGACTTCGACGTCGGCGTAGATGCGGCGGGTCTCTTCGAGGGAAGCGAACTTCATCCCGGGAAGCATGGCGGACGCGGTACCGGCAGCGACACCCCAGCGGATGGCCTCCTGAAAGGTGTCGCGGTTCTCGAGCGACCAAAGCAGGGCGGCCGATTGGGCGTCGCCAGCGCCGATAGGGCAAAGGGCGTCGACACGCGGTGGGATGGATTCGTAAAGCTTGCCCTTATAGAAGCCGACGGCGCCGCGGCTACCGAGCGAGAGCACGACCGACTCGGCGCCCATGCGATGCAGACGCTCGGTGGCGTGCAGGCAGTTCGTCCGCGTGATGAGGGCGGTGTTGAGGAGGCGCTCGGCTTCCTCCTGGTTGGGCGAAACCAAGGTTGGATTGGCGGCGAGGCCGAGCTTGAGCGCGGGGCCATCGGTATCGAGGAGAGTTCGGACGTTGCGGCCCTTGGCGTGGGTGATGATGCGGGCGTAGAGGTCATCGGGAGCGCCGGGTGGGATGCTGCCGCAGAGCATGAGCCAGGAGGCGCCATTGAGGTGCGCGTGGGTGGCCTTCTCGATCTTGGCCACTTCGGCATGGCTGAGCTTAGGCCCGTGTTCGTTGAGCTTGGCCGTGAGTCCGTGACTGTCGGTGATGGTCAGGTTGGTGCGGACCTTATTGCGGATCGGGACGACGACGATGGGGAAGCCGCAATTCTTGAGAGACTCTTCGAAGCGCACGCCGGAACTGCCGCCAGCGGGGAGGATGGCGGTGGTTCGACCACCGAAAGCATGGATGACGGACGAAGCGTTGATGCCGCGACCACCGGGAGTGTCCGCGGTGGAAAGGATGTAGGCGCGGTCCTCGAAAGCGAGGCGATCCACCGTGATGGTGCGGTCGATGGCAGGGTTCGCCGTAAGGGTAACGATCAAGATCCCATGTTGGCACAACGGCGCTAGTTGGACGGGCGGGACGGTGCGGAAAGCATGGGTTAATCTGAGGAATGTCATCGCCCTCCCGTGCCGCCGCGTACGCCGCACTGATCGCGGTCTGTCTGTTTTGGGGCACGACGTACCTGGGAATCCGGATGTCGCTGGAGTCCTTCCCGCCGGCGATCTTGATGTCTGTGCGGTACTTGCTTTCGGGGACGATTCTGCTGGCGATTGCGTGGGGTCGCGGCGCGTACCTGCCGCGTGGCAGGGAGCTGTGGGCGACGGCTTTCAGCGGGGCATTGTCGATCGGCGTGGGCAACGGGGCGCTGGTGTTCGCGGAGCAATGGATTCCGAGCGGACTGGCCAGCCTGATCGTCAGCATGTCTCCGTTCTGGTTTGTGATCTTCGAGGCGCTGCTGCCTCGGGGTGTGGCGCTGCATGGACCGACCATTCTGGGGATGCTGGTCGGACTCGCGGGGACAGCGATCCTGTTCTTACCCGGCACGGGAGCGGGTGCGTTCGGCCCGGCGTTTCTGGCGGGATTCGGGGTGCTGCAAGTGGGAATGATCGGGTGGTGCCTGGGCGCGATTTACCAGAAGAGGCAAGTCACGCGGGCGCATCCGATCGTGACCGGGGCGGTGCAGCAGGTGGCGTCCTCGGCGGCGTTTTTGCCCATGGCTTTGCTGGTGCCGCATGGGCCGATCGTGCTGCATGCCAGGGCGGTGTGGGCGCTGATCTACCTGGTGATCTTCGGGTCGATTGTGGGGTATAGCGCGTTTGCTTACGCGATGGCGAAGCTGCCGGTAGCTATCGTCTCGATGTACTCGTACGTGAACTCGGTTGTGGCGGTAGGGCTGGGGTGGCTGTTCTACCGGGAGCCGTTCGGGATACGGGAGCTGATGGCGATGGTCGTGATCTTCACGGGCGTTGCGATGGTGAAATGGCAATCGGCAAAGGTGGAGAAGAAGGTAGAAGCGAAGGCGGCTTAGGCCGATTTCCGGAAGCGCCATACAGTGGCGGGCGGAAGGTTATTCCAGATGCGCTGGACGCGCTCCGAGGTAATGCCCGGGCGCGGATCCGGTAAAGGACAGCGCAACCGATAGGTGAACTGGATCAGTTGGCCCTGAGGGGCCAGCGCGCCGAGGGCGGCGTTGACGATGGCTCCGCTCACTTCCGGCCGCATGTTACGGAGCGGCAAGCTGGATACGATACAAGCGACGTTGCCGCGCAATGACGCGGGAACCAGCTCGGCTAAGCGGGCGGCATTACCGCACAGCACGCGGATGTTTGGAAACTGCTGGCGCAAGAAAGCTGCGAGCCGGGGATCCAGTTCGAGGGCATAGAGCCGTTCAGGCGCGACACCGCGTTCGAGGAGCGCCTTGGTAACGGCGCCGGTGCCCGCTCCGATTTCAATAACGCTCTGGCTCTGGGGGTCGACCAGGCTGGCGATCCGGCGGGAGAGCGCGGGGCTGCTGGGGGCGATACAACCGATTTGCGTCGGATTGCGACAGAGCGATCCAAGGAACGTGGGGAAGGAATGCAACCTTCTCATTATGCACGTGCATTGCAACCAGAACCAACCTGGAGCATCTTGAGATTGGGACGCAAGGGACTATACGAATGCGATCAGGAATGCTGGTTTGGCTGGCGATGGCGATGTCGCTCGGGGCGGCGGAGCTAAAGCCGGAGACGATGGAAGCCTGGGACCAGTACGTCCGCGCGGCGGATAGCGAGATGCACAACCGGGCGCATGCCGGACGAACTTTCCTGTGGATGGACGAGACTTCGGACCGGGCGGAGCGGGTGCGGGCCGGGGAGACGCTGACAGCACCGTTCGCCGCGCATACTCCGGTGCGAGTACCGGCGGGACTGATCCATCACTGGATCGGGGTGAGCTTCCTGCCCGACGCGAAGATTGCGGACGTGGTTGCGATCGAGCGGGATTACGCGCGCTACAAAGACTACTACCGGCCGACCGTGATTGCCTCGACGCCGCTGCATCAGGATGCGATGGTGGATCGCTACCGCGTGGTGATGATGAACAACCAATTCCTAAAGAGCGCGGTGGCAAGCGAGTGCGAATCGGATTTCGTGGAGCTGGCCGAAGGGCGCTGGTACTCTCTTTCGCGATCGACGCAAGTGCAGCAGATCGACGGTTATGGAACGGCGGCGGAGAACAAACGCGCTCCTGGTACTGGGAATGGCTATTTGTGGGCGCTGCACACCATTACGCGGTTGGAACAGCGAGATGGCGGCGTTTATATGGAAGTGGAAGCGCTAGTTTTGAGCCGGGACGTTCCGAGCACGCTGCGGTGGGTGGTCGATCCGGTGATCCGCAAGGTGGCGAAGAATTCGTTGGCGACGAGTCTGCGGGAGACGGCGGACGCAGTTCACGGGTCACGCACGCCGGCGATGGTGTCGAGCGTGGCAAGAGTGGGGATGACGCGGAGTTTTACCAAGCATTAGAGCTGAGGTAGCTTGCAGGAAGCGAGCATCTGCTGCTGGCTGGCGTCGAGGAGGCCGTGCGCGGCGGCGTAACGGAGCAGAGGAACCGCGGCGGCAAGGAGTGGATCAGCGACCGGCTCAGAAGCTTTTTTGCAAAGCAATTCCCTGTCGGAACTCGCTGATTCTGCTGAGGTTGCCGATTCGCCGCTGGCGGCTTGTGAAGTTTCGGCATCAACTGCGGAGCTGCGCTCGGCAGCCATTTGGCCATAACGCGCGAACATACGTTCGTACCAAACCCATGCTTCACACGCCGCAAGGACGAAGGCGTCGTCCCCCTTCTTATAGCGCTGGGATTGGAAGCGCTCGAGTTCAGCGGTGAGGCGGGTGAGCGTGCGTTGGACGCGCATCTCGTGACGGCCCAGCTTTTCAAAGCTGTTGGGGCCTTCGCAGTCCTGACGCCAGGCGGCGGCTTTGGACGTCATGCCGACAACTTTGTCATCACTGGGATCGCCTTCGACGATAACTGCGATGCGGGAGCTGTGGAAGAGATTGTTCTCGACGGCGGAAAGCGTGTTGAGCCGCCAGTTGAGATCGATGATCTTTTGCGCGAGCTGCGTTTCACGGACGCCAACGGGCCGAAGCTCGGCCATATACTGCACGCCGAGACTCATGTAAGCGGGGTATTCGTGATCTTCCAAGAACATGTTCTGGCCGGTAACGGCGTTGGTGAGTCCATCAAGCGAGATGCGTTGTTTATTGCTGTCTGTTGGCATAACTTGCCTCGTCCACTGAGTAGCAGACGAGGAGCGCGTGGCCGGGGACGTAGGGGAGTAAGTGATTGAGGACAAGCGGGCGATTTTTCTGGAAAAGCCGTTACCGGGCGTCTGACAGCCTGCTAGATTTTAGTCTTGAGCCAGAGACTGAGCGGTTTCGCGGTTTTTCTATTGACAGCGGGTTGGGTGCAGGCGCAGTACGGAGGATTCGTTCCCGGACAGCGGCGGACACCGGACGATCCGGCGCTGGTGGCGCGTGGGAAGACGTTGTACGGAATTCACTGCGGGATCTGCCATGGTACCGACCTTCGCGGCGGAGACAGGGGTGGGCCGAATCTGCTGCGGTCGCAAGCGGCGTTAAGCGACCGGAAAGGCGAGATGATCCTGCCGATCATTCAAGGAAGCCTGCAAGACGAAGGGATGCCCGCCGTACCGATGCCGCCGGCTGACGGGCTGGCAGTGGCGGCCTTTATTCGCAGCGTGCTGGAAACAATCGGAGGACAAGGTACGCCGCCGCAGGTGGGCAAGGCGGCGCCGAGCGTTCTGGTGGGGAATGCGAAAGAGGGCCAGGCATATTTCGCGGCCAAGTGCGCGGGCTGCCATACTCCGACGGGAGATTTGAACGGCATTGCGACGCGGGTAGCCGATCCGAGAGACCTGCAGACCGCATGGGTGAGTGGCGAGGCGCGGGATGGCCGGGTGCGGGACCCCAATGCGCGGGCGGTGAAGGTGACGATTGCAGCCGCTTCCGGAGAACGGGTGGAAGGGCGGCTGTTGCACATCGACGACTTTCTGGTGACGGTGCGGCTGGCGGATGGAACGGTGCAGTCGTTCGAGCGGCATGGTGAGATTCCCGCGGTGAAGATTAACGATCCGATGCAAGGGCACCGGGATTTGTTGACGCAGTACACGGATCGAGACATCCACGACGTAACGGCATTTCTGGCGACCTTAAAATGACGATCAATCGATTTCTATTCCTGACTCCGATGCTGTTGCTGCCGCAAGTGATGCAGGCGCAAGGCAAAGGAGTAACCGCGGACGATTTGCTGAAGCCGCTGCGCGATTCATGGCCCAGCTATAGTGGCGATTACTCCGGCAAGCGGTACAGCGCGCTCAAGATGGTGGACAAATCGAACGTTCAGCATCTTAGTTTGGCGTGGACCAGCCGGGTGACCCCGGGACCGGGCGCGGGGGGAACGAGCCGAAGACGGCGGGGCGGCGACGCGGCGGCGGTAATTGTCGGCGGCGAAGGACCGGGCGATCTGGCCGTTGAGAGCGGGACCATCAAAGCGTCGGTGTTGCAGGTCGACGGGACGTTGTATTTCACGATGCCGGACAACGCGTGGGCAATGGACGCGCGCGATGGGCGGGAGTTGTGGCATTACTTCTGGAAAACCAAGGGCGGCACGCACATCGGCAATCGCGGCCTGGGCATGTGGAACAACTACCTGTTCATGGAGACGCCGGACGATTATCTGGTGTCGCTGGAAGCGAAGACGGGCAAGGAGCGCTGGCATCGGCCGATTGCGGACTTGGCGCAAGGGTATTTCTCGACGCCGGCGCCGATCGTGGTTGGCAATCACGTGCTGGTGGGAACGGGGAACGATATCGATTCGCCGGGCTTTCTGCAGTCGTTCGATCCCGAAACGGGTGACGTGCAGTGGAAGTACTACACAGTGCCGATGAAGAAAGGCGATGCCGGGTTAGATAGCTGGGCGAGTTTGGACGCGGCGCGGCATGGCGGGGCGCAGACGTGGGTTCCGGGCTCGTACGATCCCGAGACGCACTTATATATTTTCGGGACGGGAAATCCGACGCCGGCGTTCACAACGGGGACGCGCGGACCGGGCGACAATCTGTTTACCTGCGCGCTGATCGCGTTGAATGTGGATACGGGCAAGATGGCCTGGTACTACCAGACATCGCCGCACGACATGCACGACTACGATTCGGCGCAGACTCCGATCCTGGTGGATGCTCCGTTCAAAGGCAAGATGCGGAAGCTGGTGCTTTCGGCGGCGCGGAACGGTTATTACTTCACACTGGACCGGGTGACCGGGGAGTGCCTGGTGAGCAGTAAGTATGGCAAGTACACTAACTGGGCAAGTGGCATGACGAAGGCGGGTGGACCGAAGCGGGACGAAGCGAAAGACTCCACCGTAGGGGGATCGCTGGTATCGCCAACTTCGGACGGAACGGTGAACTGGGAACCCCCGGCATTTTCGCCCGAGACGGGTTTGGTGTACGTCGAAGAGAGTGACGACTACTCGCTGTTCTACTTGACGGACCTAGATCCGCGCGGGTCGATGGGGCTAGGTGGGCGGGAGGAAGCGGAAGTCGGATCGGTGGGCAGTTATCTGACGGCGATCGATTATAAGACTGGCAAGGTGGCGTGGAGACATCGCTATTACGCGGAGGGACTGCCGGGTGGCGGCGTGCTGGCGACGGCGGGAGGACTGGTGTTTTGCGGGGATGGAGCGGGGAGTCTGGTGGCGCACGACGCAGCGAACGGCAGGGCGTTGTGGCATACGCGAATCGGACGGGTGAGTAATCCGCCGCAGACGTATGCGCTGGATGGGCACCAGTATGTGATTGCGGCAACGGGGGATGCTATCTGGGCGTTCGAGATGAATTGAGAGGGAATGCGATGGTGACGCCGCGCGGGTTATTTCGGGGGATGGGAACGGGAGCAGAGGCGGCGGCGGTAGGGCGCTGAAACCGGTGGTCTGGCCCAGACCTTCGCATACGATGCATTCGGGAATATGGCCGCGGCACCTGCTACGACGCGGGGCGGAACCAAACTGGGGTTGCTGGGGATGTGTATAGCTACGACGGTGAAAACCGAGTCAGCAGCGCGAATGAATTAGAACATGGGCGTCGGCCCTTCAGGGTGTTGTAAACGTCGGGGGAGCGCTCATTCGATTTACTGGGGCTTTGCTCAGTCCGGTGTCGTCGTAAGCAAGGTCATGGGCGATGCTCTGCGGCGGTAGAGACAAAGGAAAGCGCGATGGAGCGTACTTACGACCAAATGCTCACGCCGACTGAGCTTAGATGGCTTCGCGAGACTTTCAGGAAGTTTTGCGGCTGTTTCCAGCGCGATAGCACTTTTCGGAGCTTCGGAGCTAAGGATCTTCGCTTTAACCACTTGCGTGTTTAATACTCTGGAGGGCCGGAGCAACGGCCATTTAGCGAATCAGCGGTAAGCTTCGCGGCGGTTGCGAACTCGCACCATTTCGATAGCATCATCGCCCTGGCGGCCAGTTTCTCGAAATCGGCCATTGTGAGGCCGAAGTCCGCGAGGACGTCTTCCGTTGGAACTCCGCAATTCCTGTCAAGGGAACCGAGGCCGGCTTGAATGGCGGTACGGTGAGAATCGTACAATCGGGAACGATGATCGCGGCTGAACAGCAAGCGGGCATGCGTCTCTTTGCCGCTCATGCGATTTGGAAGTTCAAGATGAATTGAGAGGGAAAGCGATGGTGACACGGCGCGGGTTATTTCGGGGGATTGTAACGGGAGTAGGGGCAGCGGCGGTGCAGCGCGCCGAGGCAAATCCGCTGGGGATGCCGATCGGATGCCAGACTTACCCGGTGCGGGAAATGATCGGGAAAGACTTTCCTGGGACGGTGAAGATGCTGGCGGACGCTGGGTTTCAAACCATCGAGCTGTGCTCTCCGTGGGGCTATGCGGATTCCGGATTTGCGCCGGTGGGAAAGTATAGCGGGGCGGAACTGCGGAAGCTGCTGGGCGGGATGGGCGTGCGGTGTTTCAGTTCGCATTTCGATATCAAAGAACTGCGGGAGTCACTGGCGGCGCGGATCGCGTGGGCGAAGGACGTAGGCATGACGCAGATGTTCGTACCGAGTCTGGACGGGCCGAAGCAGCCGACGATGGATGACGTGAAGCGGGCGGCGGACGAGTTCAACCGGATGGGAGCGGAGACGGCGCGGGCGGGGGTGCAACTCGGGCTGCACAACGAAGATTTCGAGCTGACGCAAGTGCAAGGAAAGCGCACGTACGATGTGCTGTTCGGGCTGCTTGATCCGAAGCTGGTGAAGTTTCAATTTCAGGTGTCGACGATCGCGGACGGGTACGATGCCGCGGAGTATTTTAGGAAGTATCCGGGGCGTTTTATCTCGATGCATGTGCAGGGGTGGCAGGCGAAGGAGCGGAAGATTGCGGCTGTGGGGCAAGATTCGCTCGATTGGAAGAAGATTTTCACGGCGGCGAAGATCGGCGGAGTGAAGAACTATTTCGTGGAGATGGACTGGCCGTTGATGCGTGGGAGTGTGGGGTATTTGAAGCGGCTGGATGTGGGGTAGGGGGAGACAGTTAAAACGCCGGACTCGATATGCTTGCCGGACCAAGCGGGCATGTTAATACTGGGCCTATCACGGCTGCTTGCGAAAATGGCCCGAACGCTCATGACAAGTCAATGACTTACTTAAGCCCTGGGCCGCGGGAGCCGTCGATGAGGATGTCGACTAAGCGGCGGGCGCTGGCTTCCCAGCCCGGCAGGAACGTGGTGTGGAAGACGCCGATCAAGGCGCGGACGATGTCATCGGGGTCGGTACCAGGTGAGAAGTCTCCGCTTTCGACAGCGTGCTGGACCATGGCGCGGAAGGTGCTGTAAATCAGACCGCGGGAGCCCTCGATCAGGCGCATGGAGCCGCCGGGCACGGTTTCAAGCGCGGGCAGGATGAGGGTCTTGCCCGAGACATAGTCGATAAAAACAAGCATCCAGGCACGCAGGGCCTCGACGGGCGCGAGGCGGGCGGATAAGCGTTCGGCGGCGGCGGTCAATTTTTCGACTTCGCCACGGAACACGGCCTCGATCAAAGCTTCGCGAGTGGGAAAGTGCCGGTAGAGGGTGCCGGGGCCGACTTCGGCGCGGCGGGCAATATCGTCCATGGTGGCGTCGGGTCCGTGGGCGGTAAAGGCGTCGCGGGCCGCTTCGAGAATGCGTTCGCGGTTGCGCTGCGCGTCGGAACGAGGTTGGCGGGGAGGCGCGACGGGCGTGGGAGGCTTCCGCATAGCTTCATATTCGCAGAATATATTGCAACCGGAGTAAGTCTCCGGTTATCTTAAGAAACGGAGATGCTCTCCGCTTATGCGAGAGGATCTTACGAAGAGGAGGCAATACGATGCGGGTATTCATAACGGGGTCGACGGGGTTTATCGGCACCGAGTTGGTGAAGGAGCTGATTGCGACGGGGAATCAGGTACGGGGGTTGACGCGCAGCGACGCGGGCGAGGAGCAACTGCGGGCGGTGGGGGCGGAAGCGCTCCGGGGTGATTTCCGGGACCTGGATCTTCTGCGCCAGGGAGCGACGGGGATGGACGCGGTGGTGCATCTGGCGTTCAACCATGACGATATGTCGAAGTTCGCGGAGAACGGCAGGGACGAGCGCGCGGCAATCGAAACGTTGGGCGGCGTACTGGAGCCGGGCAAGCTGCTGGTGGTGACATCGGGGACGGGGCTGGTGAGCGGGGCGCAGGGACAGTTGCGAACGGAGAGCGATCCGCCCACGAATTCCACCATGATTCCGCGGCAGCCGGAGGAAGCGGCGCGGAAAGTAGCCGAGCGGGGCGTTCACGTGGCGATCGTGCGGCTGCCGCAGGTGCATGACACGCGCAAGCAGGGGCTGGTGCCGTGGATCACGGAGACGGCGCGCCAGAGGGGCGTTTCGGCGTACGTGGGCGAGGGAGCGAATCGCTGGGCGGCGGCTCCGCTGGCGGACGTGGCGCGCCTGTACCGGCTGGTGGTGGAGCAGACGGGAGCGGGAGTGACGGTGTACCACGCGGTGCAGGAAGAAGGCGTCACGATGCGGGAGATTGCCGAGACCTTAGGCAAAGGGTTGAAAGTGCCGGTGGTGTCCATCAATCAAGAGCAGGCGGCGGAACATTTCGGGTGGCTGGCGAACTTTGCGGGCCTGGATATGCCGGCGTCAAGCGCGTGGACGAGGAAGACGCTGAACTGGGAGCCGACGGGTCCGGGATTGATTGAGGACTTGACGAACATGAATTACTTTTGAGCGCCGGCGAGCCTGTTAGGATTCGATACCCATCTGCGAGAGCCGGTAGCGCAGGGCGTTGCGGGTGAGGCCGAGCAGGCGGGCGGCGTGACTTTTGTTTCCGTCGGCGGTCTTGAGAGCCTGGCGCAGAATTTCCTGTTCGTACTGGTCGAGAGTCATTCCGGCAGGGAGGCTGAAATCGCCTACGGCGGCGCGGGTTTGACGGCCCGTATCGAGGCGGATATCGGAAGCATCGAGCGTGCTGCCTTTGGCCATGACGAGGCTGCGTTCGACGACGTTTTCGAGCTCGCGCACATTGCCGGGCCAGTTGTAGGCGGCGAGCTTTTCGATGGCGGCTTCGGTGAGAGCTTCGGCGTGGGAGCCGGCGTCGGCGGCAAGTTTGCGGACGAAATGTTCGGCGAGCCAAGGGATGTCTTCGCGGCGTTCGCGCAAGGGCGGGATATCGATGGGCACGACGTTTAAGCGGTAATAAAGATCTTCACGAAAGGTGCCTTGTTCGAGGGCGGCGCGGAGATCCTGGTTGGTGGCGGCGACGACGCGGACATCGATCCGCAGGGTCTTATTGCTGCCGAGGCGTTCGAACTCACGCTCCTGCAGGACGCGCAGGAGCTTGACCTGGATGTGGGTGGGGACGTCGCCAATTTCATCGAGGAACACGGTGCCATGATCGGCCTGTTCGAACTTACCGGGCTTGCTGGTATTGGCTCCGGTGAAGGCCCCTTTCTCGTAGCCGAACAGTTCGCTTTCCATGAGGTTTTCGGGAAGCGCGGTGCAGTTGATTTTAACGAGAGGTTTATCGGCGCGGGGCGAGTAGTGGTGGATGGCGCGGGCGATCAGGTCTTTACCGACGCCACTTTCACCTGCCAGCAGGACGGTGGATCGAGTGGGAGCGACTTGCATAACGGTGGCGAAAATTTCCTGCATGGCGCGGCTGCGACCGATGATGTTGTCGATTTCATAGCGCCGGCCGAGCTCTTCTTTCAATTTGCGATTTTCATCGCGGAGGGTGCGGACCTCGATGGCCTTGTGAATGATGGCGCTGAGGTGATCGAGGGCGAAGGGCTTTTCGAGGAAGTCGGCAGCACCGGCTTTCATGGCTTCAACGGCGGCGCCAACGGAGCCATGCGCGGTCATGAGGATCACCGGGGCCATGGAGTTTTGGCGGCGAAGGAGCGCGAGGAGATCGAGGCCGTTCATCTGAGGCAGGCGGAGGTCGCTCAAGATGAGGTCTGCGCGCGCGGCGAGGGGAAGCGCTTCTTCGGCGGAACCGGCCTGGGTGACTTCATAGCCTTCTCCGGTGAGGCGGAGTTGGATGACGCGCCGGAGTTTTTCTTCGTCTTCCACGACCAGGATGTTGGGCTTGAGGGTTGTCATGCGGTGCTGGGATTATGACGGCTCGGCAAGGGGCAAGGTCACCGTAAAAGTTGTTGGGCCGGAGGGAATGCTGGAAACGTGGATGCGGCCGCGATGTTCATCGACGATTTTGGCGACGATGGCGAGGCCGAGTCCGGTGCCGCTAGATTTGGTGGTGAAGAACGGATTGAAGATGGCTTCGACGCGATCGGGCGGGATGCCGGAGCCATGATCGATGACGCGCACCTGGGCTTCGATGTTTTGGGAGCTGGCTGGATCGGGGACAAGGGCGGCTTCGACGCGCACGGTGGCGGGAGATGGCGAGGCTTGAATGGCGTTCAGGAGCAGGTTGACAAAGACGCGCTCGAGCAGTTCGGCATCGAAGGAGAAGCGGATGGGATCGGCGGCGGGCTCAAGGTGGATGGCGATCTGGCGGGCCTCGGCGTCGCGTTGTGTGGCGCGGACAGCGGCGGCGACCACGGCGAGGAGATCGGCTGGGGCGCGCCGCAGTTCGAGAGGGCGCGCGAAATCAAGGAAGCGCGAGACCAGGGAGTTTGTGCGATCGACTTCGCTTGAGATGTAGCCGGAGAGTTCGCGCGCGACATCATCCTGAGCGGGGAGGTTGCGGGCGAGCATATCGGCTGAGGCTTTGATGGTGCCGAGCGGATTGCGGAGTTCATGGGCGAGTCCGGCAGTGAGTTGGCCGAGGGCGGCGAGGCGTTGAGCGCGCAAGACCTGGCCTTCGGCCTCGCGCAGGCTGCGGTTGGTGGCGGCGAGTTGTTCGGCAAGGGACTTATGGCGGATGGACTGCTCACGCAGAACTTCGGCGAGAGTGTTGACTAGCAAGCCGGAGATGGCGAGGAAGAGCAAGCGGCGGATTAGCTCATCGATCTGGTCGGGATGGATGTCGAACTTGGTCCAGTCGACATAGAGAAGGAAAGAGACGTAGGCGCCGCAAGCGAGTCCGGTGAAGGCGAGGGTGCTGATGACGCCGAGCGTGGCGGCGGCGCTGATAACAGGAAAAATAAGTACCAGATAGTAAGTGCTTTGAAGACCGCCGGTGTAGCCAATCAGCAGGTAAGCGGCGATAAGCTTGGCGACATTCCAGACCATTTTGTTGCGCGCGGTTTCGAGGGGAATGAAGCGCGATTCGGTGATCTGGAGGGCGCCGAGCAGGAGGATGAGCAGGATTTCGGAAGGGTCGCGATCGGGAGTAATGGAGGCCATCCCGATGAACAGGGCGGCGAGCAGGAGGTCTTGCAGCCGGGGTTTAGCGCCGTTGGAAGCCACGTCGTTATGGTAATCCCGGTATGTAAAAATGAAGTTGTATCCCCCATGGTCAATCAAACCGAGTTGGACAGCGAATTGGAAGCCCCAACTACGCCCGAGTCGAACTCCCACGAACTTCCTAGCGAGCAATCCACAGAGCAGCCGATCGAAAGCGCGGACTCTGAGCCGGACAATTCTTTCGGCGATCTATTAACGCAATTCGAGCAATCGCATCGCACGCAACCGACGTCTGGCGGCGAGCGAGAGGCAGCGATCGTGAGCATTTCCGGGGACTCTGTTTTCCTGGATGTTGGCATGAAGACCGAGGGTCGTCTGCCGGTGGCGCTGCTGCGCGATAAGAACGGCGAGATGCGGTTGAAGCCGGGTGACAAGATGCGCGTCACCATCAACGGGCGGGATGAAGAGGGCTATTACAAGCTCTCGCTCATTCACGTGGAACAGCCGAAAGACTGGTCATCGCTAGAGAGCGCGATGGCGGAGAAGAAGACAATTCCGGGCACGGTGACGGGGCTGATCAAGGGCGGCGTGAGCGTGGACGTGGGGGTGCGGGCGTTTATGCCGGCATCGCGGTCCGGAGCGCGGGACGCAGCGGAATTGCAGAAGCTGGTGGGCCAGGAAATCGGCTGCAAAGTGATCAAGGTGGACGCGGCTGATAACGATGTGGTGGTGGACCGGCGCGCGGTGTTGGAAGAGGAAGAAGCGCGATCGAAGGAACAACGCTTCACCGAGCTCACCGAGGGCATGGTGGTGAAGGGTATCGTCCGGAATCTGCTGGACTACGGCGCATTTGTCGACGTGGGCGGGGTGGACGGGATGCTGCACGTGGCGGAGATTTCGTATGGCCGCGTGAATAAGCCTTCGGACGTATTGACGGCGGGGCAGGAAATCGAAGTGCAGATTCTGAAGGTGGATGCGCGGAAGAAGCGCATTTCGCTGGGGATGAAGCAGCTGTTAGTGGATCCGTGGACGACGGTAACCGAGAAGTACGTAGTGGGCGAGCGGGTGAAGGGAACCGTGAGCCGGCTGGCGGATTTCGGCGCGTTTGTGGAACTGGAACCCGGGCTGGATGGGTTGATCCACATGTCGGAGATGTCCTGGTCGAAGAAGGTTCGGAAGCCATCGGACCTGTTGAAGCCGGGCGATGCGGTGGAAGTGGTGATTCTGGGTGTGAATCCCGCGGACAAGCGGGTTTCGCTGGGGCTTAAGCAGGCACTGGGCGATCCGTGGGAAGACGCGCAGAAGAAGTTTGGGGCGGGCGTGATTGTGGAAGCGCCGGTGACTAGCCTGACCAAGTTCGGCGCGTTTGTGCAACTGGATGAATTTGTCGAAGGCATGATCCATGTGGGCGATATCAGCGCTGAGAAGCGATTAAATCACCCGCAGGACGAGCTAAAGGTGGGCCAGACAGTGCGCGCCATCGTGCTGGAAGTGGATAGCTCGCGCCGGCGCATCCGGCTCGGGATGAAGCAGCTGGTGCCCACGGCGGCGGACGAATACATCGGCGAGCATCAGGTGGGCGAGACGGTGACCGGGCGGGTACGGGATGTGAACCGCGGGATCGCGAACGTGGAACTTGGCGAAGGCGTGCATGCGGCTTGCGTGCTGCCGGAGCGGAGTGAGCCGAAAGAGAAGCAGGAGAAAGCTCCTGCTCCGCAGCAGCAGAAGCCGGTGGACCTTTCGGCCTTGAGTTCAATGCTGACCAGCCGCTGGAAGGGTGGCGGAGAGGCTTCGAGTTCCGGGGCGGCGGCGAGTGCGGGCAGTACGGGTAAGAACGAGCCAGCGAAGCCCACAGGCGTGCGGGTCGGGCAAGTGCGCACATTCCGGATTGTGAAGCTGGACGCGGAGAAGAAGCGGATCGACGTAGAAGTGGCGGATTAAGGCCAGCGGATATCGATCACCTGGCGGGCGTACACAGGGGAGACCCAGTGATTAAAAGTCGCGCCGCTTTCAGCTAGGGCCTGTTCGACTAGCGCATGCAGTTCCGGGCCGGTAAGAGCTCGCCTGATGGACTGGCGGCCATCGGCGGCACCCACTCGGCTGAGCAGCGGGCACAAGAACACTGTATACAGCGCAAGCGGTAGCGGGTGGCGCACCAGATCCAGGCAGAGAAAGCGGCGCGCGGATCGGCCCACATTGCGGATCAAGGCGATGATTTGGGACTCGGTCAGGTGATGCAGCATCATGACGCACACAGCGGCGTCGGCAGGCGGTAGCAGGTCGTGCGTGGCGTCGGCGAGAACGATCGGGATATCGGGGATGACGCACGCAGGCGGTTTCAGATCGACACCGGTTACTTGCGAGATGCCCGAGCGGCGGCGAATCTGCCGAAGCAGTTCACCATCACCGCAACCGATGTCGATGACACTGCGCAGGCTGGGATCAGAAGCAAGGCGATCGATGATCTGGTTCCAGTTGCCCATCAGGCGGTGAATCAGGGCGAGATCACGATGAAACTTGCGGGTGACCTCTGCCGAGGGATGCGGCTGATCCATGATTTCGGGCGTTAGGGATCGCGATTTCATCTGAGCGCTATAATTCTGGCATTCTCCAATGCCCATGAATGAATTTACTCGTAGAAGTTTACTGGCTGGCGTGGCTGCTGCAACGTCCGCGGCGGCACTAACAGGGGCGAAACGTTCCTGGCGGCCAAAGCTCGGCATCTTGGGCGAGTTCACGCCCGCCAATGTCGAGTTCGCAAAGACGGAAGGGTTCACCAGCATGGGCATTTGGGCTCATGAGAAGGGCGCGCTGGATGCCAATCATGTGACTGACGAGCGGTTGGAGCAGGTGCGTACAACCTTCCAGCAATCGGGCGTTTATCTGTCGGTGGTCGGTTCGACGATCAATCACATTGCGTCCGACCCTGCCGAGCGCAAGCACACCAACGATTACTTCGTGAAAGTGATTCAGATGGCCGGGAAGGTGGGCGCGCCGTATGTTGGCACGGCTTCCGGGACAATGCGCGGTAAGCATTTGAAGGATCAGGTTGCCGAGATTGTGCGTGTTTACGAAACGGTTTATTTCCCGGTTTGTCAGCAGAATAAAGTACGCATTCTGTGGGAGCCATGGCCGGACGGACCGAACGTGGCGACCGGACCGCAGGGCTACGATGCGCTGTTTGGAGCGTTCGGCAACTCGCCGTATGTGGGCTTGCAGTACGATCCGTCCCACCTGGTGCGATTATTCATGGACCCGATCCAGACAGCGCGCGATTACGCGGACAAGATCTATGACGTGCATCTGAAGGATACGGAGATCGATTGGCCGACGCTGAAGAAGGTTGGGATCTCCCCGTTCGACGGAAAGGATTGGTGGCGGTACCGGATTCCGGGGAATGGATCGATTGATTGGCCGGCGTTCTTCACGGTGTTAGAGGATCACAGCTACACCGGAGCGATGAACATCGAGCACGAGGATGACTTATATGGGGCGATGCCGCCCACGGCGGAGTTCACCGAGGACTATAAGAACGGATTCCGTGTGGGGCACCGGTATTTGAGGAATTACGTACCGGCTTGAGCCGATAGAAATTGAACGATCTCAAGCGCTCCGTCCGAGGCGGGAAAGGAAACGGGGTGCTGTGCAGCGGCGATCCACCATAACGCGATGCCGAAGACAACCGAGAGAATCATAGGTTGCGCTTGATGAACGAACAGATGTGATAGCCGTCGATGAACTTGAACGGGGATTCGCCCATGGTGTAGTGGCCGCAAGGCAGGACGACGACGCGATGATCGAGGCCGCGCTGGCGAATGTGATCGACGGCGACTTCGGAGAATTCGGGCAGGAACGTCGTATCGTAGCGCGTGTAGATGAACAGGCTTTTCTTGCGAGGCTGGGCCGCGTACTTATCCATGTAATGCGAGGGGTTGAGGGCGTCCCAGACAGTGCGCAAACGCTCAAGCGTAATGTTGTTCTCCAGGCTCTGCTTGATGTGCATGGTGGACAGCCCGGTCCAAATGACATCGGCAAAGTAAGCCGAGCAGTGATTGAAGACGTTCACGAGCAGGCGTTCGTCATGGGCACTGGCCATGAAGGCGTACGCACTGCCAAGACTGGTGCCGACGACAGCGAAACGCTCGTAACCGCGCGTTTCGAGCCAATCGAGCGAGGCGCGCACGTCGACGATGGCCTGCCGCGAGGCGTCGAGGGTGCGGCCGATGTTGGACGAAACGGCATAGTCGGCGCGTTGGAGTTCGGCGGGCATGCGGCGGTCGTGATAGGGAAGGCTGAGGCGCACCGAAGAGATTCCGAGCTTCTGGAAGCCACGGCAGAGCGCCACATGCTGCTCCGGGGACGAGTTCCAATGCGGGAGAACGATCACTGCCTTACGCACGCGTCCACCACGCGACTCCGCGGGGAAGTAGCGCAAATGCACGGTGTTGTTTTCGGGATAGGGCGTTTGAATCGGCGAGGGGAACGAGACATGATCGCCATGGAAGTGAAACACGTGCGGCTTGCGGTAGTGGAAGAAGGCTTCGCTATCGCGCAGGATGAGGCGGTTGAGTTCGACCAGGTAGGCTTCGGGGTCGTGCCCATTACGGGGCAGGCGCGCGGCTTCCGGCCAGCGGGCAACCCAATCGAGACCCCATTCGAAAGGGCGCACGATGCGGTTCGTGGCGCGGCTGCAGAGATCGTTTTCCCACGCCTCCATGCGGCGCGCGTACCAGTTGCGAATCATGATTCCCGAGACTTTAGGGTAACAATCGCGCAGGGTAACAATCGAGCGTTACAAGCCGGTGAGGCTGAACTTTTTGGCGTCGGCGGCGCGGGCTCCAACGATGGGTGTATCGACCAGCTCGACGAACTTCGAAATGGCGCGGAACCGGCTGGAGACTTCCTTCTGAAACTCAGGCTGGAGCATGGTCTCGGGTGGAAGCTCGGCGTAGAAAAATAGGCTGCGGCTTTTCAGAAGTTCCTGCGCGGGATGGGAAGCGTCGATACCCTTGGGAAGGCGGGAAAGCGGTTGATTTTCAAACTTGCCGGCGATTTTTTTGTTGTTGACGTCGCGGATGGCTTTCTCATACAGAGGATAGTTTTCGGCGATGTGCGCGCGGATGCGCCGGAGTAAATCGGGAGGCGGAGCGTAGATACCGCCGCCGATGCCGACCTTATCGGCCGCGACTTGGAAATAGAACCCGGCACCGCGATTGCGAGGCATGACGCGGTGGCTGAAGACGGCGGCCAGATGAGTCTTGTAGGGTGTTTTGTCTTTGCTGAAGCGCGTGTCGCGATAGATGCGGAAGATGGCTTTGGCTGGCTCCAAAACATAATCGGGCGCGAACTTCATAAGGTCGTCATTGATGCCGGCGAGCAGGTCCAACATCGGCAGGCGCAGCACCTGATCGAAGGTGTCTTTGCGGGCCTGGAACCATTCGCGGTCGTTATTTTTCTTGAGCGCGCGTAGGAACTTCAGTGCTTCGGGAGAGAAGCCGGGAAACGAACTCGCCATAGGAGTGTGATTCCTATAATGAAGCACAAGGTGCACAGGGTGAATCAGGTGGAAGAGCTGGTGCGGCAGTTCCGGGCGTCTCCGGTGGCAGGCGTGGAATTGCGTGTTGACGAGCCGCTGGCGGGGCATACGCGATTCGGGATCGGGGGCGCGGCTGATGTGCTACTGATTGCAAGAACCACCGATGGATTTGTGGAAGCCGTGCGGCGAACGCGGAAAAGCGGGGCGGCGTGGGTGGTGATCGGAGGCGGCAGCAATCTGATTGTCGCCGACGCGGGTTTTCGGGGAGTGGTGCTGCAGTTTGCAGGAAACGCGATTGTCCGCAGGAACGGCGGCGGCGAGGTTGTGGCGGAAGCGGGTGCGGTGCTGCAAAGCCTGGTGGATCTGACAGTGGCATTAGGCCTGAAGGGTTTGGAGACGATGACGGGAATCCCCGGCTGGGTGGGCGGAGCTGTTTACGGCAACGCGGGAGCTTACGGGCATTCGATCGCGGAACGCATTACCCAGGTCACGTTTTTCGATGGAGCGGAGATTCGGCATTTCGATAACGCCGCTTGCGAGTTTCGCTATCGGGAGAGCATTTTCAAGCGGAAAAAAGAGTGGGTGATTCTGAGTTGCGCGCTGACGCTCGGGGCCGGCGAAGCCGCGGAGTTACAGGCCATTGCGGATGATATCTTGCGGGTTCGGAATGCCAAGTATCCGCCGTCGATGAAGTGCGCGGGGAGCATCTTCAAGAATTTTCTTTGGGCGGAGTTACCTGCGCGCGTGCAACAGATGCTGCCGGAGGGAGTGGTGCGGGAAGGCAAGGTTCCCTCGGCGTGGTTTCTGGAGCAGGTGGGGGCGAAAGGCTTGCGGGCTGGCGATATTCAGGTGGCCGATTATCACGCCAATCTGATTTACAACGCTGGGTCGGGAACGGCGCGCGATTTGGTGGGACTGATTGGCGAGTTGAAGAAGCGAATCGGGGAGCGGTTCGGCATTCCGCTGGAAGAAGAGGTGCAGTACATCGGGGACGTGGCGGGGTAAGGTCGGCGGGCGGCTTCTTATCACACGTTGTCGCATACTTCAACTTTGTGAGCGCGGCGTCTTAGCCGACTTTAACGGCGCCGGTGTTCCCGACCTTGTCAGCGCTGGGTTTGTGCTCCTAGGGAACGGAAACGGCAAGTTTCGCTGAGGGGCCCCATCGCAGCCGATAAACGGTGCCGCATACGCTGGCCCGATCTCAACAATGATGGACGAACTGACCTCGTTTTCAGCGGTGCCACCAATGGCAACAACGGGCCGTTTGGCATCGCGGTCAGTTTCGGAAACGGCGATGGCACATTTCAGCGATCAGTTTTTCTACCAGGCGGGCTCAGACAGGTTTTTCGATTCCATCGTCTTAGCGGATTTTAGCGGCGACGGCATTATCGATGTGGGCACGCAAGCAGAGAGCGGGATTTGGCTGTTTACAGGGAGAGGAGGAGATGGCTACCTCAAGACCGGCATTTTAGTCCCCTCGATGGAAATTGGCTACCCGGCAAATACTTTGAATGCGGCGAACATCGATGGCGACGGAACGATTGACTTGATAGCTGGTACGCTGACAGGCTTCGCGGTGTTAATCGGTAACGGAGACGGAACTTTCAAGCCGTAAGGTGTTGCCGATTATTAATCTTACGAAGTAAAGTAGGTCGCGCTTGGTGGACCTAATCGCTAGCACCCTAAAGTTCGCCGAAGGTTCCTCCGATTGACCACCAGGAGCTATTTATGACTGGAATTCGGGTCCTGCTGGTGCATTCGCTTCCGTTGTTCCGGGAGGCGTTAAGGTCTCTGCTGGATGAAGAAAGCGATCTGGCGGTGGTGGGGGAGAGCGAGAGCGCGGGCGATGCGCCGCGCCTGGTAGAAGCTATGACGCCCGACGTGGTGTTGATCGAGGCCGGAATGGCAGGGCCGAATCCGCTGGAAGCCGCGCGGGAGATTGCGCGTGTGCGTCCGGCGAGCAAAGTTCTGTTTTTGTCGTTGAACGAAGATGAAGACGCGCTGTTCGATTGCATGCACTCGGGCGCGGCAGGGTTTCTGTCCCGCGATACAACAGGTCCCGATCTGGCGAGGGCCATTCGCCTGGTGGCCAAAGGGGGCCGGTACCTGACGGAGCCAGCGCTGTCGCGATTTCTGGATGGCTGGCGCGAACGCAAGAAGGGCGACCCAACGACGGCATCGGTCTTGACCACGCGTGAGCGGGAAGTGATCAAGCTTCTGGCCGAAGGCAATTCGGTGAAAGAGTGCGCGGAGGTGCTGAACGTGAGCGCCAAGACAGTGGAGGCGCATAAGTTCAACCTGATGCGGAAGCTCGGAATTCACAACAAAGCGCAACTTGTTCGTTATGCGTTTCAAAAGAAGATCGTGCGGCTGGAAGCGCTCGCGTCTTAAGCCGGGCCCGGTACGGCTGGGAAGACGACTGCCGGGTGATAGAGGTTGGGCAGCACGGCCTCGGCAATCGCTACGAGGGTGTCCTCTTCGTCCACCGCTTTGATCAGCAGCGCTCCGGAAGGAGAGCGAAACGGAGAGGTGTGAAAATTGCGGCCCATGCGGATCTGTGTGGCAGTCGCGGCATCGATAACGTGGATGGGCAGTTGGGGTAGAAGAACGCTGGGCGCGATGATCGCGGATGGCAAGACGCCCTCGCTCTTCATCTGTTCGAGCTGAGCGGGGGTATGGGCCTGGGCGATATCGAAACCGCCCGACCTTGTGCGGCGAAGCGCACTCACATGGGCGCCGCAGCCCAGTGCTAATCCGAGATCGTGGGCGAGCGAGCGGATATACGTGCCGCTCCCGCAGTGAACGCGGAGCACCGCGGAATCGGCCGCGAGCTCGATCAGTTCGAGTGCATGAATGGTGACGGCCACCGGCGCCAGCACGACGGTTTGGTTTTTGCGGGCCAGTTTGTAAGCGGGTACTCCGGCCACTTTTTTGGCCGAGAATTGCGGAGGTGTTTGTTGGATGACGCCGCGGAAACGGGAGAGCGCGGCTTCGAGGTCATCCGGACTCAAGTGGACGGGGACTTCGGGCGTGGTAGGCGCACCTTCGGCATCGTAGGTATCGGTAGCAAAGCCGAATCGAACGCGGGCCTCATAAACTTTGTCCGCTTGGCCGTAGAACTTCGCCAAGCGCGTGGCCGGTCCGACGAGCAAGGGCAGGACTCCGGTCGCCAGCGGATCGAGGGTGCCCAAGTGTCCGACCGAACGTTCCCCCAGAACGCGCCGGATCTTATTGACCACATCGTGCGACGTCCAACCCTGGGGCTTATCGATAATGAGCGCGCCGCAGATCAGGGCTGTGCCTCAAGGGCGCGGATGACATCGAGCACGACGGTTCCGACAATTTCGAAGCTGTTGGCGCTGAGTTTATCTATCGTGTCCTGGGCGTTATGCCAATAGGCGTTGTCGGGCCCGTAAGTAAAGTCGATTAGGTCAAGCGCGCGTACGCCGGCATTGCGGAACGGGAGGTGATCGTCATCGATGGCGGACTCCGCGCGAGGAAAGTGCGCGCCATAGCCGAGGTGTTCGCCGAGCGACCACACGCGCTCGCGCAAATCGGGATCGGAATTGCGATCGTAGAGCAGATCGAGATCCTTATCGCCGATCATATCGACGTTGATGAGGGCCTTGATTTTGGAGAGGGTGCCGTCTTTGGTCCAAACGGAAGCCAGGTGACGGCTGCCGTAAACGCTATCGGACGCGGTCCACTGGCCAACGGCTTCCTCGCCATCGAAGAAGACCAGGATGACGTCATCGGTGCGCGGGGCGGCAGTGAGGGATTCGGCAAGCTCCATGAGAAAGCCGGTGGACGAACCGCCGTCGTTAGCGCCCACAAAGTGTGGCAGGCGTTTGGTGTCGTAGTGACCGGTAATGACGATCGAGCGCCCCGAGCGACCGGGAAATTTGCAAAGGATGTTTCGCATGTGGACGCGACCGGCGGGAGTGAGCGCGTCGAATTCATCGAAGGAGAGCTGGCAGGCCGATCGCTTGAGCGCGGTTTCAATCTGGGTCTGGAGATCGTGGATGGCTGGAGAACCGGACGGGCGTGGACCGTTGTCGACGGCTTCCTGGGTAAAGGCCAGCGCTTTGGCTCCGCTGAAGGTTTTCGCCACCGAGCGCACCGGCGTGAGTGCGGCGCAGAGAACAATCAAGGCAACTTGCGAGCGGTGCATAAATATCCAAGAGTGAAGTTCCGATTGGGGTCCAAAGGTTCCAGGATGGGCAAAACCAACGAGAGAGGAACCAGAATCAGCACGGCGGGTGCAAACAAGAGCCAGCCCCACCCCTTCATGAAGAATTGTAGACCGTTGAGCAGACGGCGCGAGAGCAGGCGGAAGAAGCCGCCGGCGGGGACGATCTGAATGTTGGCAAAGCCGGCGCGGCTGAGCAGCAAGCGCAGGCCGAACTGGGTGTAGCGGAAGTAGTCGTTCGGCTGCTGGTGTTCTTCCCATTCCATGGGAGCGACAAGCAACAAAACCCCGGTGGGCTTCAGGACACGGGCGAGTTCAAGAAGAGCAAGTTGGGGGTCGCGGAGGTGTTCGAGAGTCACGATGTTGAGCGCTGCGTCGAAAGTGGCGGTGCGAAATGGGAGGTGATTGAGGTCGCCTAATACGTCCAGGGTGGAGTAATTCCAGCGTGGATCACCGACGGCAAGATCGATTCCCGTGTAGCGGTGATTCGCGAAGTAGGGCTTGTAGCGGGCTTCCCCCGCGCCGGCATCGAGTACCTGAGCGCCCGGCGGTAGAGAGTGCGCGAACGCGGCAGTGTGATCTTCGATGGCGCACTCGAAATGCAATGCCCAGCGGCGGAGGAAGCGTGGAGCCCGGGCAAGCGCGCGAGTCGGAGTCATGACTTGCGAGATGGAGCGACGCGGGCTTCGATCATGACGGACGAGCCATGCCCAAATGCGGCTTCGAGAAGAGCGAAAGGGAGAGCGGCGAGCACCAATGCGAAGTGGCCGCCCAGCGTGAGCCAGCCAGAGGATTTGCGGCGCACCCGGCGGGACATGGGATCGAGTGCGGGCGCGATGCTAGTGGCAAGCCCTGCAGGGTTATCGCGTAAGGAAAAGTGTTTCCAGCGAACAGGTTCGAAGCCGTGCCGGTTTAGTAGAACGCGCAGATCAGCGGGGCGGAAATGATTCAGATGGCGCGGCACATCGAGGCCATTCCAGCGCGCGCCCAGGAGCCGGAACTGCCAGGAATCGACATTCGGAACTTGCACGACCAGCCGGCCTTCGGGTGCGAGCAACTCCCGCGCAACGGCCAGAAAGGCACCGGGATCGGGCAGATGCTCCAGCACGTGGAACATGGTGATAAGGGAAAGGCTGGCGGGCGGGAATGGAGCTTGAACCAGGTCGCCGGTAACCGCGGGTACGGCGTGGCGCTGCCAGGCGATGCGGCAGGCCGCGCTTGAAACGTCGAGGCCAAAAACGTGAGCGTGGTGTTCGCGCAGGAGGCCAGCCAGGAGGCCGCCGCCGCATCCGACGTCGAGGATGCGTCCTCCAGGTCCAGCCGCGCGTGCCGCGCCAAGTACGAAGTGGATGTGGTCACGCAGCACAAAGCGCCGGTACCTTTCGGCCCACTGGGACGATGGGCTGCTGCTGGGATCGAACCAATACTGATCGGGGTAGTACTGGCCAAGGGAAGCGGCATCCGGGCGGGGAGACAGACGAGCCATGCCGCAGCGGATACAGCGCACGACGGCGAAGACTTGGCTGGTGGTGCCGTATAGACGGTCGGACCCTTGCGCAATGACAGTGGCCGCGCTTTCCCCGCAACGAAGACAAGTCTGGTCGCTCATGCGCCAATGGCCGCTTGGGTGGTCAGTTCCCGCAAGGAGATGCCGTGGGCAAGAATCAGTGCCTGCGTCTGGCGGCTGGAGAGCTTGCGGAAGTGCGCAAGTTGACGGCGTTTCCGGAGCATCACGGGGATGAGCGGAAGGGCGGCTAAATCGCCGGCGACCATGGCGCGGATAAGACGCCATTTACCGGCCCAACCTGGATAGAGCGCGGTTTCCCCCTGCCCTTGAACGGCGGCGGCGACGCCTGCGAGCAAGCGCCGGAGGTAGTAGTAGCCGTTGAGCCACAGAAGACTGAGCGGGAACAGTTTGACCGCCAGCAAGACGCGATTGCGCTCAATCAGCTTTAAGCGCTGGACGCTGCCGACGCCCAGTGTGGCCCCGCGATGGTGGAGGACCACCGCCAGCGGGCTATACAAACAGTTCCAGCCGGCGATGCGGGCGCGTAGGCCTAACTCGGCGTCATCGGCGTAAGCGAAGAAATCCTCGTCGAAGCCGCCAATCTGGCGCAGCATTTGCGCTCGATATAAAGCGGCGCAGCCGTCGGGACAAAGCACCTCTTCGACGGTATCGAACTGGCCGCGGTCCCAGGCGCCAGTTCCCCGCCCTCGATTCTGTCCGTCGGGCCAGATGACGTGGCCGACCTTGTCGATGCGGCGTGGGTCGTCGTAGACCAGGATCTTGCTGGCGACCATACCGACATCGGGCCGGTTACGGCAGACACGAAGCAGTTCCGCCAGCCATTGCGGGCGGGCTTCCGCATCGTTATTCAGCAGGGCGATCCAATCCCCAGTAGCAGCGGCAATCCCCTGATTGTTGGCCGCGCAGAAGCCACGATTGCTCGTGTTGCGGATCAGGCGAACGTGCGGAAATTCGTCGCTAATCATCTCCACTGAGCCGTCGGTTGAGCCGTTATCGACCACGATGGTTTCAAAGTCGACATTCACTTGGCGGGAAAGCGATTGCAGGCACGCGCGCAGGAGTTCGCAGCGGTTCCAATTGACCACTACGACAGAACAGGTATGATCCGTAACTAGTTCTCCCTCTGCATGTTGGCGCGTTCTGTCGTATTATAAGTCGCAAGGGAGCTGGTGATTCCGCAATGCCCACCGTAGGCAGCTTGCTGTCCTCCGAACGCATCCGGCAAGGGCTGGAATTGCAGGACATCGCGCAAGTTACCAAGGTCACTCCGCGGGCGTTACAGGCCATCGAGCAAGATAACTTCGAGCAACTGCCCGGCGTTGTGTTTGCCCGTAATTTCGTGCGGCAATATGCGGAAGCTCTGCATCTGGACGCTGGCGCGGTTTGTCGGCAGTTCGACCGCGAGCAAGCCGTGGAAGATGCCGGGTATTCACGGATTCGGCATTACTCCGCATTGCCGCCAACGCCCGAGTTTGCGCCGCGCCTGCAAGAGTCCCGGCTTGCCGGTTTGTTTTCGAGCGACTTGGTTTCGGCCTTTGTCACGTTTGTGGCGACGCTGGCGATCTGCGCAGGCGCGTTCTGGGGATTCGAGTACTGGCGCGGGGAACGCGTTGCGGAGACGGCGAAGCAACCTAGGCGGGTTATGGTCCCGGTGCAGAATCCGCCCGCGACCCAGGTTTTGGCAAGGGCTCCGGTTGCGAGCGAAGCACCGCCGACAAACGCGGCTTCCGTGCACGTGGAAATGACGGCGGTCGACACGTGTTGGGCGCGCGTGACGGGGGATGGAAAACTCTTGTTCGTGGGAACCTTGGCGGCCGGTGAGACCCGCGTTTTCGAAGCGGCGGCGGTGATGACCATGCGCGCCGGGAATGCCGGAGCGCTCGCGTTGAAGTTGAACGGGACAGCGCTCGCGCCGCTGGGTCCGGTGGGGCGGATCGCGTCGGTGACGTTAACTCCGGCGGGGGCTCAAGTGCGCGCGCCGAGCCCGGAGTTGGCTGCGGACTTCTGACGGTTGGAGGCGATCCGCTCGCGACGCGCCTGGTCCATCAACTCTCGGCGGCGGCGCTGCTTTACCCTTGCATCGATGTGTTTCCAGAATTTGCGGAAGTACTGGATAGCCGAAGCGAGCGCGAATACGACGACAGCCCACATGCCGATACCGCCAACTTGCCGGAAAGCCGGGTGATGAAGACCGAGCAAGACGCACGAAATTGCAATGACTTGGAAAATCATCTTGGTCTTTCCCAAGTCGCTCGCGGCGATGGTGTAACCCTCGGCGGCGGCGATGCTGCGGAGCCCGGACACCGCGAATTCGCGGCCGATAATAAGAATTACCAAATAGCCGGGAACGGCGCGCACCTGTACTAGAGCAACCAGCGCGGCGGAGATCAGAAGCTTATCGGCGATCGGATCGAGCAGGGTTCCGATGGTGGTTACCTGTCCCCAGCGGCGTGCCAAATAGCCATCAAAGAGATCGGTAACAGCGCAGGAAAGGAATATAACGAGGGCCAGAATATCGTTGGAAAAGAAGACGCCACCAACATGTAAGCCGAAATTCTCCTGCATCATCGCGGCTGCTAGTAGCGGCACGAAAAAGATGCGCAGGAGCGTGAGGAGGTTCGGGATATTCATGACGCGGCACGAAGGGTTGTGTGGAAATCGGCGGAAGCGCCGCGCCGCCCATTCCAGTTACTAACGCTTGAAAGGCTGGGTCTAGAAATTCGCCTGGAGTCAAGGAGTTGCGGGGATTTCTTCGGGAGAACAGAAAGTTGGGAGGACGCCAGAG
Organism: Bryobacterales bacterium; assembly: GCA_963752695.1. Lineage (GTDB taxonomy): Bacteria > Acidobacteriota > Terriglobia > Bryobacterales > Bryobacteraceae > Bog-113. The sequence goes on along the minus strand of CAVVZB010000003.1, from coordinate 225,354 downwards.
TAGCGGGATTTCTCATCGTAGGCACCCTTTTTTCCACAACCTTTTCATCAACTACGAGGCGGCAGGCACAATGTACTGAATCAGCCGGTCCCGAAGGTTTGGAGGAACCGCCGCTTCGATCCGGCAGACACCGTCATCATACTCCAGAAACGAGATCTTGCCCAGTGAATGGATCAAAGCGATGTCCGCGCCTTGCCCGGCGGGGATTTCGAAATGGTCGACAGACGCCAGGTTCGAGGGGAGCCGCTGGACGATGAGAGCGAGAAGTTCGTCGATGCCAGCACCGGTCAATCCGCTAATCAAGGCTGCAGGGACGGAAGCAGCTTCCGAGGATTCAGCCAGGATACGCTGCCGTAAGATCTGTGGTTCCGCTTCCCCGGCAGGCAAACGATCGGCTTTGTTCAGAACCAAAATTTGCGGCGTGGCGGTCGCCCCGATCTCGCCGAGGACTTTCAGCACTTGCGCGGTCTGCAGCGGCGCTTGGTCGGCGGAAGCATCGACAACGTGCAGGATCAAAGCGGCGTCGGCGACCTCTTCTAATGTGGCGCGAAAGGCATGGACCAGCGTGGTGGGCAAGTTACGAATGAAACCCACGGTATCGCTGACCAGCACTTTCTGACGCGAGGGCAACTGGAGTCCGCGCACCGTGGGATCAAGCGTGGCGAACATCTTCTTGTCAGCGAGAACTTCGGAATGGGTTAGGCGATTGAACAGAGTGCTCTTGCCAGCATTGGTGTAACCGACCAGCGCCAGAGTTGGCAGCGGCACGGCCTGACGTTGATTGCGATGCAGTGCACGGCCGAGGCGAACCTTTTCGATGGCCTCTTCGATTCTCTTTATGCGGCGATGGATCCGCCGGCGGTCGGTTTCTAATTTCGTTTCGCCAGGACCGCGCGCGCCAATGCCGCCGCCCTGTCGGGAGAGCGAGACGCCGTGACCGCTCAGCCTTGGCAAGAGGTAATTGAGCTGCGCCAACTCGACTTGCAACCGGCCTTCTTTCGTGCGTGCACGTAGCGCGAAAATGTCGAGGATCAGCTGCGTGCGATCGATGACCTTACAGTCCAGCGAGGTCTCGAGATTCCGTTGTTGGGTGGGGCTGAGGTCGAAATCGATCAGTACGAGCGCGGCATTGGCTGACAGCGCCAGAGCTTTCAACTCATCGACTTTCCCGCGGCCGAGCAGCGTGGCGGAATCGGCGGTCTGGCGGGACTGGAGCATCTCGCCCACGACAGACGCGCCGGCGCTCGCCGCCAGCTCGCGCAGTTCTTCGAGAGACGCCTCCACCTGGGACTCACGGTGGGGAGCCTTCAGTTCAAACCCGACGAGGATGGCTCGTTCCGTAACCTACTCCTCGCTGCTTTCGAGCGCCTCGCCCGGCAGATCATGGCGTGTCGCGCCGCCTACCTGAGCCGCGGATTGCGTGGCAGCATGTGCCGGACGCCCCGCGACCACCGTCGAGATGGCGTGCTTGAAAACGAGATGCTCCTGATTATTGGATTCGAGAATCAATGAATACTTATCGAAGCTCTTGATACGTCCATTCAGGCGTACGCCGCCCAGCAGAAAGATGGTGATGACCATCTTCTCCTTGCGCGCGTTGTTCAGGAAACTATCCTGAATATTTTGGGACGATTTCTCCATGGGGTTATACGATGCCTGATGAGGGGATCAACAGGTATCTTCCCACAGAATCATATGCGGGGTTGGGGTCTGACATGCGGGAAATCATGCGGGAAATAACGTAGTAGATTCGAGCTATCGATGACACAAGTCTATGTTCGGTTTGAGAAGAGCGGGCGCGCGGCCTGGGGCGAGGTGGAGGGGGATAGTGTGCGGGAGTTGGATCTACCCCCGTTCAGTGGCGGCAAGCGTACGCAAACAGTACATCCGGCGGGTGAGGTGCGGCTTCTTGCTCCAGGGGCGCCAAGCAAGATTTTGGGAGTGGGACTGAATTATCGCAGTCATCTGGGGGGCCGCAAGCTGCCGGAATCGCCCGAGCTGTTCTACAAGCCACCTTCGGCGCTGATCGGAAACGGCGAGCCGATTGTGATTCCGCGTGACGCCACCGATGTCCACTTTGAAGGGGAACTGGTAATCGTGGTTGGTTCGCGCTTGAAGGGAGCGACGCGAGAAGAAGCGGCTGAGGGAATTTTCGGGGTCACGGCGGGGAACGATGTGAGCGACCGCGGCTGGCAGCGCGGGGAACAGAAAGATCTGCAGTGGTGGCGAGCCAAGGGCTGCGACACGTTTGCTCCACTGGGCCCGGCAATTGTCACGGGATTGGATTACGGGAACCTGGTTCTTGAGACGCGAGTAAATGGGGCGCGGGCGCAACACGGGTCTTCGGCCGATCTTGTGCACGATTGTGCAGCTGTGGTGAGTTGGGCGAGTCAATGGGTGACGCTGGAACCCGGGGATCTGATCTATACGGGCACTCCGGGCAACACGTTCGCACTGCATAGCGGCGACGTCGTGGAAATTGAGATCGAAGGCGTCGGAACTCTGCGCAATCCCGTAGTTTGAATCTGGGGACGCCGATCAAAGAACCCGAGCGTCGCGTAGCGCCGTCATAGCAGCATGGTAACCGCACATGCCGTGCACTCCTCCGCCCGGGGGCGTTGACGAGGAACATAAATAGAGCCCCTGGACGGGCGTGCGGTAAAGGTGGCGGTTGGGGCGCGTAAACAACTGCCCCAGGGATTGAGAACCGCCATTGATATCACCCCCGACCAGATTGGCATTCCTTGCCTCCAGCGCTGCTGTATTGAGGGTGCTGCGAGCCAAAACGCAGTCGCGGAAGCCGGGAGCGAAGCGTTCCACCTGGGCTTCGATGCGGGCCGTCATATCGACCACCGAGCCATTCGGCACGTGGCAATATGCCCAGGCGGTGTGCTTGCCGAGCGGGGCGCGCGAGGGATCGAACAAGCTGGGCTGGGAGAGCAGAACGAAAGGCTTTTCGGCTTCGAGGCGCTGCCAGGAGGCGCGCTCGGACGCGGCAATTTCTTCGAGCGTACCGCCGAGGTGGACCGTGCCCGCGCGGGCGCAATCCGGGTTCAGCCAAGGGATCGGGCTGTTGAGCGCCCAATCGATCTTAAAGACGCCCGGCCCATAGCGGTAGCGCGCGAGTTTGGCGCGGTAGTTCGGGGGCAGGCGCGGGCCAGCGATCGCAAGTAGCTGCCGGGGGGTGACGTCGCACAGCACGATCGATCCGGGCGGGAAAGCATCGAGCGAAGTGACCGGGGCGCCGGTGATGATAATGCCTCCGAGCGATTGGAAGTAAGCGGCAAGCGCGTTAGCAATGCTCTGCGACCCGGATCGCGCAATCGGCCACCCGGCGCCGTGTGCAGCAAGCGCGAGAACCCAGCCGAAAGCCGCCGAGACGGGCGATTCGAGCGGCAGGAAGGAATGGGCGGCCATGCCGGCGAACAAGGCGCGCGCGGGCGGATTGCGAAACAAAGCCAATGCTTGTGCCTTCGCTGGCCAAGGGGCGAGCAGGCCGAAGCGCGCGAATAGTAAAGGATGCGCCGGCCATCTCAGTGGGCTTAGAAGATCGGCAGCCAACTCTTTCCATCGGGTCCCGAGATCGCCCACGGCGCGGAGGTACATCGCTCCATCGGAACCCAGCCCCCGGGCAGTCGCGGCCAGCGAGGCATGAAGACAGGCCGCGGAGCCGCCGTCGAGCGGATGCGCGAGAGCGATCGGTGGGTGAATGAACTCCAATCCGTATTGGGCCAAGGGGAAGGTAGTGAAGACGGGCGAACTCAGCGCCAGCGGATGAACTGCGGAGCCGACGTCGTGAATAAAGCCGGGCAGCGTCAGTTCGGCGGAGCGCATCCCACCGCCGACACCGGGCTCGGCTTCATACAGGGTGACTGCCAAACCGTGCAAAGCAAGAACGATGGCCGCGGTCAATCCATTTGGACCCGAGCCGATGACAGACGCGGCTGAGGGAGTTCCCGCGGCAATAGGGGAAGCGCGCAAACCTAAAGTTTACGCCGAGCGCGCTAGCAGCATTCGTAAAGTGGGTATTGGTTTATTATTCATTTAATTCCGCCACATTCCCTACGAAATAAAAATAAATAAATTTGACAAAAGAGTGGCTATTAAGCTATATAGTTACTCACACCCCGGACAGTAATTTAATAAATGCTGCGCTTCTGAAGGGAGTTTGAAATGAGTTTACGAGCTGCGGCATTAGCCGTGTTTTTCTTTTGTCTGCTACCCCACGGAGCCGCTCAGACTCCACCCGTGCCGTCCCAGTTTCAGGACGCATACAACACGGTAAACGCGGATATCGCGTCGTTTAATGCTACAGTCAACGCCAACTGGACCGGAGCGCCGTCCCCGGTTCTGGTCTCCTCTCAGCTTCAGACCGCGAATTCCGACTTAACGACTGTACTATTAGGTGCGAATTACTACCAGGTAGTGGTGCTCTCGGAACTGAATTCCTTGCAGGCATTAGGCGCAAAGGCAATCACGTTTCATATCAATTTTCCCGCTCTTTATGCCCCGTATTATTCAAACTCGGCAGACTATCAAGCCTATTTGAATTTCTACACGACTCTGGTGAACGAGATTCGCGGACGCGGACTGAAGGTGATCATCGAAAACACGATCGCCATCGTATATCCGGGGCTCAACAGCGGGAGCTTTGTGCCCTACTACCAGTCGCTCGACTGGCCGACGTATATGGCGCAGCGCGCGCAACTGGCTGCCAGTATCGCGCAGCTGTTTCAGCCTGACTACCTGGTCCTGGTGGCCGAGCCAGACACCGAAGCAAACTCCACCGGTCAGAGCAACGCGAACACCGTGAGTGGGAGTACCCAGATGCTCCAAGGGATGCTGCTGGCGATTCAGGCAACCGGATCCAACAACGTTCAATTGAGCGCGGGTTGCGGTACGTGGAACCCAAACTTCATCCCGTTCATTCAGAGCTTCGACACTTTGCCTAGGCTCAACCTTGTCGACATCCACATCTACCCAGTGAATCAGAACAATCTTCCGAATGCGCTAACAGCGGCGCAGATGATCCTGACGGCGGGCAAGAAACCCTCTATGAGCGAGTTCTGGACGTGGAAAGAAAGTGATGCCGACTATCAGGCAAATCTGCCGTACACGACGGTGTATGCTCGCGACGTATTCAGCTTTTGGCAGGCGACCGACAGCCTCTTTCTGCAATCGATCTTCAACTTCGCCAACTACGGCAATTTCGCCTTCATTTCGCCGTTTTGGTCGCACTATTATGCCGCCTACCTGGACTACAACACCTATGCCGGACAGCCCGACGCTACGTTGATTACGACGGCAAGCGCGGCTTCGTCAAATGCGAATACAATTGGCGCGTTCACCGCAACGGGATTAGCTTGGGAAGCTATCCAGGTGCCCGCTGGGGACACGGCACCGCCTCAAGTTCCCAGCGCGCCAGCGATCAGTTCCGTTTCGCAAACCGGAGCCACCATTCAGTGGGCAGCCACGAGCGACAACGTTGGGGTGGCGGCTTATAACATTTACCGCGATGGAGCGATGGTTGGCGCGGTAAGCAGCCCCTTGAGCTTCTACAACCCGGGGCTTTCGCCAAACACGACCTATATTTATACGATTGCGGCATTCGACGCGGTCCACAACTTGTCACCGCAATCGGCGCCGCTGACCGTAAAGACGTTCGCATATCCGGACAAGACGCCTCCTTCGACTCCTAGCGGCTTGCAGGGGACGCCGTTCTCAGATACCCAGATCGACCTTGTCTGGAATGCTTCAACGGACAACGTGGCCATATTGGGATATGAGATCTACCGCGGGACTACTCCGTCGACAGTCACGCCTTATGCGACGTCTCCGCTGAACTCCTTTCTGGACTTGGTGGTGGGACCGTCGAAGACCTACTACTACCAGGTCGACTCATATGACACGTCAGGGAACCACTCGCTACGAAGCCCGGTGGTCGCGGTGACGGCACTGGCAGATACGACGCCCCCCACCGAACCGACCAACGTCTCGGTTTTGGTGCAAGCCGGACCTTTGGGGACAGTATCCTGGGGCGCTTCGACCGACGACTTCCGGGTGAGTGGGTATAACGTTTACCGGGGGACATCGGCGAGCAACCTGTCACTGACGGCGTGGGTTGCGGCGACTAACTTAAGCTTCCTGGACACGCATATGATTTCGGGCAAGACGTATTACTACCAAGTGGCAGCGGTGGACACCGCGAAGAATCAGTCGGCATTGTCACCGGTGGTGGTGGTGACCGCCCCGTAAGAGGTTAGCTTGATCGAATATGCAGCGGCAGACCGGGACAGTCTGCCGCGTTTTTGCGTGAACTCCCGATTGGAAGCCATCCATTCCGGCCGGCATCGCGTAGATTTTAAGTAGCACGAGACCGGTCTCGACGGCATCACAACGACGGCAATCTCTGCCAGGAATAGGAAAAAGATGAAAATCTCGATAGCAATCAGCATGACGATCCTTGCTTGTATGAGGCTGGGGGCACAGACCAATAGCTATACACAGGCCAACCTTTCTTCGGACATACCCGGACTGGCGGCGTACACCGATTCCAAACTGATCAACCCTTGGGGACTGTCGCGCTCCAATACAGTGAAGGAGAGCTACTGGTGGGCAGCCGATCAAGCAACCGGAGTGACCACGCTTTACGGCCCTTCGGGAATGGCGGCGCCGCTTACAGTAACTATTCCGCCGGCCAGCGGAACAGGCCCGGGAAGTCCGACGGGAACAGCGCTCATCGGCGCGAATTTCGTCTTCTCGGCGCTTGATGGAACTATTTCGGAATGGGTCAGCAGCATGGGTCCGGCACCGGCCAATTTCAATCACCAGGCAGCCGCCGCAGCCGAAACCTGTGTGGGGTGCCATGTGACTACGGCGGGTTTGAAAGTGAATAACGCGGCTAAGGGCGCCGTGTACACAGGCATCACTGTGGCTAAAAACGGGACTGTCCAGGATATCTACGCCGCGAACACCGCTGGCGGAATCGAGGTTTACGATGCCAACTTCAATCCGGTGACATTGGCGGCGGGCGCGTTTACTGATCCGAAGGCCCCGGCGGGCTACACACCCGTGGGCATTCAGGCAATTGGAAAACGGATTTACGTGACCTATGCGCCGCCGGTTCCAGCGGCTGGCGGATATGTCGTGGCTTACAGCGTGACGGGGCAGATCGTACTCCGGCTGAAATCTGGGGCCTGGTTCAACCAACCCTGGGGAGTGGCGCAAGCGCCGGCGAATTTCGGGCTTTTCAGCAACGCCGTGCTGGTAGGGAACACGGGAAGTGGCCAGATTGCGGCTTTCAGCAGCAGCACGGGAGCGTACCTTGGAATGATCGAAGACTCGAGTGGCCATCCGATTTCAAATCCTGGACTTTGGGCGATTTCGTTCGGCACGGGTACGGCGGATTCCGGTCCCACCAACGTGTTGTATTTCAACGCGGGAATTCAAAATTACCAGCACGGGCTATTCGGGAGCATCACGGCGAACTAGGGAAAGCCAGACGATAAGCTCATGGATGTGAGCGAGTCTCTGGAATTCGGGCTTACGCGGGAACAGCGCGAACGGTTCGTGCATGACGGCTTTCTGCGCGTCGATCACGCTTTTTCGGCCGAACTTGCAAGCGAAGCGCGGGCTATTCTCTGGGAGAAGACCGGCTGCGATCCCGGCGATTCAGCTACCTGGACGCAGCCAGTGGTGCGTATCGCAGAATGCGATGACCCGGTTTTTCGCGCGGCGGCGAACACCTCCGTCCTGCTCCAAATGTTCGATGGGCTGGTGGGATCTGGCCGGTGGATTCCACGCGAAAGTCTGGGAAGTTTTCCGGTCCGTTTTCCGAGCGCCGAGGACCCAGGGGACACGGGTTGGCATATTGACGCCAGCTTTGCGCCGGATGGGCCCGTTTCTTCGTATTTCGACTGGCGGATCAATCTGCAATCGAAGGGGCGGGCGCTGCTCATGCTTTTCCTTTTTTCAGACACATGTGAACTGGATGCCCCGACGCGCATCCGTGTCGGATCTCATCTCCGCATTCCCGAACTCCTGGCGGCGCGCGGAGAACAAGGCATGTCCTGTCTAGAACTGGGACCGGCGGCGGACGCGGCAACGGAAGGGATGACTGAGGTAGTAGCTGTCGGGCAAGCAGGCACGGTGTATCTTTGCCACCCGTTTCTGGTGCACGCCGCGCAACGCCTTCGAGCTTTGACGCCGCGCTTTATGGCCCAGCCGCCTTTGTATTTGCGCGAGCCGTTGGAATTGGATCGCGCGGACAACAACTATTCTCCCGTTGAGGAAGCGATCCGGTCAGGACTCCGCATCAACCAGTAGTTCCCTGGCGCGGCGATTCGTCCGGTTGTAACACTACCTCCATATAATGATCGAGGGAATCCCGAGGAGGACACACCTTTGAACCGCAGAACCTTTATGATGAGCGCGGGAGGCGCGGCGGCGGCCGCATCGTTCCTGAGCGCGAGTGGGCCTACGAGTGGCGTATCGCCAATCAAGCACATCGTCCACGTGATGATGGAAAACCGCAGTTTCGATCACCTGCTCGGGTGGTTTCCGAACGCTGACGGAAAGCAAGCGGGGTTGAGCTATGTCGACCCGGCGGGCGTGGCGCAGCCCACGTATCCCCTGGCCCCGGATTGGGTCGGGTGCGGACACAACGATCCCGATCATAGTTACTCGGGAGCGCGCATCGAATATAACAACGGCGCAATGGACGGCTTCCTGCAAGACACGGCGAACGACACTTACGCCATCGGTTACTACGTGGAGCAGGACGTGCCGATTCTGGCCGCGCTCTCGCGCCACTTCACGACGTGCGACCGCTATTTCCCGTCGATGCTGGGGCCCACTTTTCCGAATCGCATCTTCGCCCATGCCGGACAAAGCGATCGCCTGGACGACAGCTTTTCGATCTGCTCCCTGCCAACCATCTGGGACAACCTGAAATCCGCCGGCGTGAGTCACAAATATTACTACGGGAACCTTCCGGTGCTGGCGTTATGGGGATTGAAGTATCTCGGGATTTGCTCGCAGTTCAGCAACTTTATCAGTGACTGCGCGAACGGAACGCTGCCGTCAGTTTCCTATGTGGACCCGAGCCTGACCCTCATCTTAAATTTCGAGAATGATGACCACCCGCACTCCGACATTCGCAACGGCGAAGCGTTCTTGTCGCAGGTGTATCAGGCGGTCTCGACCAGCCCGAATTGGGACAGCACCGTGGTGGTGATCAATCGCGACGAATGGGGCGGTTTTTTCGAGCACATTGCGCCGCCACGCGCCCTGGCGCCGAACAATATCGATCCGGATCTGGTGGACGGAAAGGCGCTACTGGGGTGCCGTGTGCCAGCCACCATCATCTCGCCATGGACGCGCGGCAATCCTGTAAATCCGACTGTGAACAGCACGGTTTTCGACCATACCTCGGTGTTGAAGCTGATCGAATCCGTGTTTAACGTGCAGCCACTGGCCGCGCGCGAGACCTCGAACGATGTCGGCAACATTCTAGACATCATCGATGCTCGCAAGGCCCCACAACCGGCGCCGAAACTGCCCACGGCGAATCCTGTTTTTCCCCAGAAAGTTTGCCTGAGTGGAATTAGTCCCGGCGGCGGAAGCAGCGGTACGACCGGGCAGCGCGGAACGTCTTACCAGGGCATGGTGGATGCCGGGATGCTGAAAGGCTGGCCAGTAAAACTGTAACAAACCAGTAACGCGGCGGCGCTGTACTCTAGGGGGAAGGAAACGATCTATGATCACGCTCGCAGACGCCAAACGTATTATCGCCGCCGCGGAAAAGAAAGCCGAAGAACTTAAACAGCCCATGAACATCGCGGTCGCCGACGCCGGCGGCAATCTGGTGGCTCATGTTCGCATGGATCGCGCGTGGATGGGCAGCATCGACATTTCGATCAAGAAAGCATGGACGGCGCGCGCCTTCGATATCGAAACCAAGACGCTGGGCACTCTGAGCCAATCAGGAGACCAGTTCTTCGGAATTCACGCCTCGAACAATGGGAAGGTGATGATTTTCGCGGGCGGCGTTCCGCTGAAACGCGATGGACAGGTGGTGGGCGCGGTCGGGGTCAGCGGTGGTTCGGGTGATCAGGATCACGCGGTAGCGGAAGCCGGCGCAGCAGCTCTATAAAGGGTCGAGCACCGGCCCGCTATCATCGATGAACGTGCGATTGAAGCTGCGTCCGAACCAACTGGCGTGCCTAACTCTGCTTACGCTGGTTGCTGTTCCTGCTTTCGCGCTTGATCTAAAGTCGCTCAAACCGCAAGGCTATGTAAGCGATTTTGCAGGCGTGGTGGATGCGGACAGCCGCGCCGCGATTGAGTCTTATTCGGGGGCAGTGGAACGGGCAAGCGGCGTGCAGATGTCGTTTGTCACTCTCAAAACGCTGGATGGTGAACCGCTCGAAGATGTAAGTATCGATCTCTTCCGCCAATTCGGCGTGGGCCAGAAGCGCAAAGATAACGGCGTCCAGCTACTGCTGGTGACCGACGATCACCGGAGCCGCCTGGAAGTAGGCAACGGACTGGAGCCGATTCTGCCGGACGGGCTCGATGGCCAGATTTTGCTGGAGATGCGCCCGGAATTGTCGGCGGGTCATTACGGCCACGCCGTCCTGATGGCGGCGCAGCGCATTGGGCAAACCGTTACCCAGGGCAAAGGCGTTCCCGCAGTGACACCGCCAGTTACAGCCAAGCCGGTGGACGATGTCCCGGAGCCCAGTCGCATTCCCTGGATGACGATTGTTTATGGTCTCGCGATCCTGGCTTTCCTGTTTTTTCGGGGCTCGCGGGGTGGGCGTGGCGGCGGGTTCGGGGGCTTCTTCACGGGCATGCTCCTGGGCAATCTGATGGGTGGATTGGGCGGCAGATCATCGGGAAGCAGTGGCGGTGGTTTTGGAGGCTTCAACGACGGCGGCGGCTCATCCGGCGGCTTTGGCGGATTCGGCGGCGGAGATGCGGGTGGAGGCGGCGCTTCGAGTAGTTGGTAATTGCCGTTGCGGGCTGGTTTAGAATCGAGTGTCACCGTTCATGAACCAACTGCTCGACCAACTCGTAGAGAAACTGCGAAAGGCCCACGGAAACGAACTGGTTTCGGTGATCCTCTATGGGTCGGCGGCGAACCCGGCTGAGCACGATGAAGCCTTTTCCGACATCAACGTGCTTTGCGTTTTGCGCGAAGTGACGCCACGGCAACTGGCGCAATCGCAGCCTGTGTTTACCTGGTGGCGCACGTATGAAAAGCCTGTTCCGCTACTTCTGAGCGAGCATGAAGTGTCTACATCCACGGATTGTTTTGCCATCGAATTCCACGATATGCTGCTGCAACGCCGCGTGCTGAGTGGCCGAGATGTGATCGAAGGCTTGCAAGTCGAGAACGCCTTTTATCGCACGCAAGTGGAATATGAACTGCGATCGAAGCTCTTGCGGCTGCGGCAAAAAGCTGCGACGGTTTTGAACGACCGCAAGCTCCTCGCGCGGCTCTTACTAGAATCGGTGACAACGTTCTGTGTACTCACGCGGCATGCTTTGTTGCTGCACGGAGTTGATGCACCACAACGCCGGCGCAATGTGATCGAAATGGCGCGCGAGCGGTTTCAAATCGATCCCGATCCGTTTACCCGGCTGCTGGATGTTCGTGAGAAGAAAACAAAAATAGGTGACCTGGCCCCGACGGTGCTGCTTGCCAATTATCTGAAGCAGATTGGCACGGTAATCGACGCAGTCGATCGTTTGGAACAGGAACCTTCACAAGGAGAATTATGAAATTCGGCCTCATTGCGTTGATCGTGGTGGTGCTTGGCGTATTCGTAGTCGGAGGAAAGTTCATCAGCGTGCGCAACGATCTGGCGACCAAGCGCGAGAGCGTGGCGGCGGATTGGTCGCAGATCGACGCTGATTTGCAAAGGCGCGCGGATCTGATCCCCAACTTAGTGGCTACGGTAAAAACGTATGCGAAGGAAGAGACCACGGTAGTGGATGAGATCTCGAAGGCTCGATCCGGCCTACTGAACGCGGGAACGCCGGATGAGAAGATTGCCGCGAATAACAAGATCGATAGCGCGCTCGGCCGGCTGCTGGTGGTGGTGGAGAATTACCCCAATTTGAAAGCTAATCAGAATTTCCAGAGCCTCCAATTCCAACTGGAAGGCACGGAGAACCGGATCTTGCAATCGCGGCGGGTTTATAACAAGGCAGTCCAGGACTACAACACGGAGCTACAGTTGTTCCCGCAGAACATCGTTGCCTCGCTTTCGGGCTTTCAGCCGAACAATGCTTATTTTAAGACCGACGCCGGAGCGCGGACGGCGCCCAAAGTTTCCGACGATCAGAAGTTTTAACCATTCCTTGAGCCTAATATCATGAGCACGCCAGTATTTGGAAACTACATCGCCGGGGAGTGGATCGACTCCGGGAATTACATCGAAAATCGCAACCCCGCGAACACGGAGGAAGTCGTCGGCTTACATCCGAAAGGTACGGCCGCTGATATAGAGAAAGCCGCTGAAGCCGCTGCGGCAGCGTTGCCGAAATGGGCCGCAATGCCAGGCCCGGCGCGTGGGGCAATCCTGTATAAAGCGGCGGACATTCTGGAACACCAGTTCGACTCGCTTGGTGCGGAGATGACCCGCGAAGAGGGCAAGACGTTACCCGAGGCAAAGGGCGAAGTTCGGCGCGCGATTAACATCTTCCGCTACTACGCGGGAGAAGGTTCAAGGGCAGGCGGCATCCTCACGCCCTCGGAACGCGATCGGGTCCATACTTTCGCCATTCGCAAACCGATCGGCGTAGTGGGTCTGATTACACCCTGGAATTTCCCTATCGCAATACCAGCGTGGAAGATGGCGCCGGCGTTGATTTGTGGGAACACCATCGTCGTCAAGCCCGCTTCGGTTTCGCCCCTAAGTTCCTGGCGCATTGTGGAAGCGCTTCACATGGCGGGAGCGCCCGCGGGTGTTGTGAATTTTGTCACCGGGTCGGGGAGCGAGTTGGGCGGGGCTTTGGTTCATGCAGCGCCGGTTCGCGCCATCTCATTTACGGGCTCGAACGAAGTCGGTCAGTGGATTCATACCGAAGCTTCGAAACGGCGGTTGCGAATTCAACTCGAGATGGGCGGAAAGAATCCGACCATCGTTCTGGCCGATGCTGATTTTAATTCCGCGGTGGAAAACACCGTCAACGCGGCTTTCTTCTCGACCGGACAGAAGTGTACCGCTACCAGCCGGGTCATTGTGGAGGATGCGATTTACGATCCTTTCCTGGCGGCTCTGGTTGAGCGCACGAAGAAGCTGAAGGTCGGGAATGGCATGGAAGCAGGGATCGATATCGGACCCTGTGTCGATCGTGGACAGATGGAAACGGTTCTGAAGTATATGGAGATCGGGCGGAAAGAAGCCGGGGAAGCGCGCGTGGGTGGTCACCAACTTACCGGCGGCGCGTACGACAAAGGCTATTTCGTGGAACCCACCATCTTCGCCGATGTCGAAGAACAGATGGCGATCGCACAGGAAGAAATCTTCGGTCCCGTGCTCTCGGTCATGCGGGCCAAGGACTTTGAGGACTCGATGCGGATTGCCAATGCGATTCCGTTCGGCCTGTCCGCATCCATTCAGACCACCAACGTCTCCCGCGTTTTCGATTTCGTGTATCGGGCGGAAGCAGGTCTGCTGACTGTCAACCTGCCGAGCGCCGGAGTGGAGTATCAGCTTCCCTTTGGTGGAACGAAAGACTCCAGTTTCGGACCGAAAGAACAAGGACCGGCCGCCGCTGAATTTTACAGCGACTACAAGACGGTTTATCTGAAATACTAGACCTGCGAAAACAATGCGAATCGGTCAGATACGAAAAGATGGCGCCGTGGTTGCGGCGATATTTGAAGACGAGTGCGTCCGTGCGATCCCAGCACATACATTGGCGGATCTAATTCGCCGGTCGGAAGCCAAGGGCATTCCGCTCTCGCAGCTTGCCGAGCAGTTGTCGTCGCGCCAGAATGAATCGGCGGTGGCCATCAGCCCGATTCATCCCGTGGAAGTTTGGGGGTGTGGCTGTACGTACGAGGCTAGCGCTTCTTTCCGCGATGGCGAACTGGGCACGCGCGAGGGGATGTACGCCCAGGTTTACCGTGACGATCGTCCGGAAATCTTCTTTAAGGGCACGGCGCGTGTTTGCGTGGGCCCGAACCGGGCGATTGGAATTCGAGCGGATTCCAAGTTCACGGCGCCCGAGCCGGAGATCGCGCTGATTTTAGGCAGCAAGGGTGCAATCCTCGGCTACACGCTGGCCAATGATGTCTCGGCTTGGGACATTGAGCGCGAGAACGCTTTATACCTGCCACAATCGAAGTCTTACAACTGTTGCTGCGCACTAGGGCCGGTGATGGTGACCGCCGACGCCATTCCCAATCCGTACGCCCTGGAAATGACGTGTACGATCCGGCGAGCAGGCGCTGTCCTGTTCTCGGAATCGATTACCACCGCGAAGCTCCACCGCAAGTTTGAGACCTTAACCGAATATCTGCTGCGGTCGAACGCGGTTCCCGCGGCGTCAGTCTTGCTGACCGGCACGGGAATCATTGTTACCGAGGCATCGGCTTTGCAGCCCGGCGATCAAGTAGATATCTATGTGCCCGAAATTGGCACTCTGAGCAATATGGCGGAACTGGTTTAGACTCGGGCTTACTCGGAGGGCGCTTCGATCCCGTCCAGCAGATCGGGGTTCTTCGAGAAACGCTTCAACACCGCGATCACTATAGGGGAGCGGAAGCCGGCCCGCAACAAACGCCGGTACGCCGAAGCCAGGTCCTTATCGGACTCAAAGAGATGCTCGCGCTTGGCAGCGCGGTACTTGCGGCGGACGTAGTCTTCGACTAGCGCTACCTCGTCGGTGTCTTTATAGGCATTCTCCACGGCGGCAAGAACGATGGTTCCGATCACTCTTCGGCCGCGAAGATCATTGAGCGTACGCGTTTTTCCAAAGCGCTGATTTTCCAGGCGCGCGATCGCGAACTGCTCGGCAAAGCGCTTGTCGTCGAGATATTTATAATCACGCAGGCGTTCGATTACTGGGTCGATATCGCCTGGTTCTTCGGCACGCTCGCGAAGTTTTGCACGTAGTTCCGCCGACGATTGGGCACGGCGAGCGAGCGAACGTACCGCATATTCGAATAGCTGCTGGGCGGCTAGCTTACTGCGGGTTTTCCGCACGTTGGTACTAAACTTGCTCCTTACTGTCGAGAGTATACTTTAAGGGTTAAACCCACTGCGTAGAGGAGTATCACCATGGATAAAGACGGACTGACTAATTTTCTTCTCGGGATTGGGGTAGGCGTTGGGCTCGGAATTCTGTTTGCCCCTAAGGCGGGCGAGGAAACCCGAAGCCTTCTGAAGGACAAAGCAAACGAAGGCACCGACTACCTGAAGAAGGCCAGTGCTGACTGGAAGAGCTCAGCAGATGATTTGGTCGCCAAGGGTAAGGACGCGGTCAGCAAACAAAAGGATAACCTCAACGAGGCCGTAGAAGCCGGGAAACAGGCTTATCGCGACAAGGTTGAACCCAAAGTCTCCGAAACTCTTGCTTAGAATTCGAAGGTAAAAAATGTCGGACGAGACTTTTCGGATTTTTGTAGCGGGCGGCGTTTCATTAGCCGCCCTTAGTTTTCTGATCATCGCAATCGTGGCGATCGTGCTGGTTTCCGTGATCATGAAGTTGAAGGCCAAGCTAGACCCGATTCTGGAGAAAGTAACGCCGCTAGTGGCTACTGTCAACGCGACAACCGCGGAGCTCCGGCCTAAGATCGCGACCATTTCTACACAAGCCGTTGAAGTGTCGAAGCTGGTGACAGCTGAAGCCCACCGGTACACTGGAATCTCTAAGGGGATTGCCGAGAAAGCGGTCGATATCTCGGGCCTAGTTCAAACAGAAGCGCATCGGTACGTGGACGTGTCGAAGGGCTTCGCTGAGAAAGCGGTTGACATCTCCGAACTGGTGAAAACTGAAGCGCACCGATATGCGGAGATTTCTAAAGATGTTGCAGCCCGTACCAAGACACATGTCGAGAGTGCCGATAGGGCACTGGACCAAGCCGTGATTCAGGTACAGGGCGCCACGGCAACCGCGAAAAGCGCCGTTCTCCGGCCGTTCCGTGAGATTGACGGAGTCCTAACTGGTGTGAGCACCGCCGTAGCAACTTTCGCCCGGGGGCGTAAGGCGAGTGTCAGCAATGCCACGCAAGACGAAGAGATGTTTATCTGATGCCAAAGCTCGCCCTAGTGTACGGCTTGCGTCTGCTTCCCTCAGAAGAGTTGGATTCTCTTCATGATGCTCCGATCCAGCTGAAGGACGGCAAGAGCGCAGCCGTGACGATGCATCTGATTGAAGGTGAAACTGAGAAGCAAGTCCGCCAGCAACTGGAACAATCGATCGACGCATTTTTCGAGTTTTACCCGGAAGTGTAAAATCCAACAATGGACCTAACCTTAGTCTTGGAGGATCTTCGCTCAGAACTGGAAAACGTGGATCTGGCGATATCATCTCTGGAAAAGCTAGCAGACATTCGCAAACGCCGCCATAACGCCGAAGACGCTGCCGTTGCGGAGGCTAGCGCAGCCTCTCCGAAGGTAGCTCGTGGCAAACGCGGAAGCTCGGATTCACGAGTAGAGGTTTAGATCTCTTCACCCACGCGAAATGCTGCGTGGTATTTCTCCGGTAAGCGGGTGGGACGGAAATTGGTCCGGTGTAAATATAGATGTCCGGTTTCACCTGTCGCCACTCTCCGGTTATCTGAAGTTCTGGCCATTTCATAAGCAAACCTGAGCCCTTTCGCATTGGTCTCCAAGACACTGATCCGAATCACTATCTCATCGTTAAACCGCGCGGGATACAAATAGCGGCATTGCGCTTCGATCACCGCGATCACCACGCCATCCTGCTCCATTTCGCGATAGTCGAAACCGATCGCTTCACAGAACGCCACGCGAGCGATATCCATCCAAATCAGGTAATTGGCGTGGTAGACAACCCCCATCTGATCGGTTTCCGCATAGCGTACCCGCACCCGCGTTTCGAACTCCGGCATCAAAAAAGTGTAACGCAATGAGGCACTTGCCCCGTCTGCTAGACTTGGCTTCGCTATGCGGGTATCGGTACTCTTTTTCGGCATGCTAAAGGACGTTACCGGCATTGCAACCGATCAGATCGACCTTCCAGAACCGGCTTCCTTGTCCACCGTTTGGGACCATTATTCCCGCCAGTTTCCGGCAATGGCGGCGATGCGCAATCACGTTCGGCTGGCTTTGAATCATGAGTTCGCCAAGCCTGACACAGCTGTCGCTCCGGGTGACGAGGTGGCGTTTCTTCCTCCGGTTAGCGGAGGGTCGGACTCAGATTCAACCGAAGCCGTTCAAGTTCAGTTGAAGCGCGCGCCCATCGATACGCGGGCTCTCATGATGCAGACGCGAGCGGACAGCGATGGCGCCGTATTGACATTTGAGGGCGTAGTTCGCAATCAAAGCCATGGGCGCGCCACCCGCTATTTGGAGTACGAGTGTTACGAGCCGATGGCTCTCCGCATGATGCGCCAGCTATGCGTGGAACTCCGCAGCCGGCACGCCATCGATAAGATCGCGATGGTGCACCGTCTGGGCAAGCTAGAAGTGGGCGAGGCCAGCGTGGTGATCGTTGTTTCCGCTCCGCATCGGAAGCCGGCCTTTGCCGCGTGTTTAGAAGCGATCGACACGCTCAAGGCGACGGTACCGATCTGGAAAAAAGAGTATTTCGAGGACGGAGCGGTATGGGTTCAGGGCGAGTGGGATGACCAGGCGATTGTTCGCTAGCGCGCTAATTCCGGCTTGTTTGTCCCTTGCCCAGGAGGAGCCGGTGTTGCGTGTGCGCGTGGAGCTGGTCAGGCTCCTGATAACGGCGAAAGACGCTGCCGGCAACGTCGTCACCGATCTTTCCCCTGACGATTTCCGTATCAGTGACAACGGAATCCGGCAAAAGATCGCAGTGTTTGAACGGCAGAGCGGCCAAACGCTTTCCGTGTCTCTGCTCATCGATAACAGCGCTTCCACCGCCCGCGATCTCAAGTTCGAAGCCGATTCGGTAAGCCGTTTCGTCAAGGCGCTACTAGAAGGCGGGAACGAAAAGGATCGCGCCGCGCTGTATAGCTTCAACTACCAGGTGGTTAAGCAAACCGGCTTTACGCGGCAGCAGTCCGCCATCGATCAGGCGCTCCATCGGCTGAAAGGTGAAACGGGCACGGCGCTCTACGACGCAATTTATCTGGCCGCGAACGAGTTCCACGGGCGTGAAGGGCGTCATGTCATGGTGATTGTCACTGACGGCGGCGACACCACCAGCAGTAAAGATTTCCAAGCCGCCGTCGAAGCCGCTCAGCGCGCTGACGCCGTCATTTTTCCCGTTCTAGTAGTACCGATTGAGAATGACGCGGGCCGCAACATTGGCGGCGAGAACGCGCTGACGACGATTGCCGCCAGCACCGGGGGACGAGTTTTCGTTCCCAGCATCGGGGCTTCTCTCGATCGCGCCTTCGAGCAGATTGTCCACGAGTTGCGCACTCAGTACATGGCGGCTTACTATCCCAAGAACGTACCCGCGTCCCGCGACCGCTTGCACCACCTGGCCGTGGAACCCACCCGTCCGGGTTTGCACATTCTGACGCGAACTGGCTACTATGAAGAGTCCGAGGCCATGCTGCCCGGCAATGCGCGGCTTTTTTCGGCGCGCTAACGTCCTTTCAGATGCCGAGTTCCACTAAATCCGGGGTTAAAGCCCCTGAACAGACCTTCGAAGAAGTGAAATACCTGAAGCACCTGATCGAAGCCCACGTCCCCGTACAGTTGAAGCTAAGTAATAACGAAATTGTGGATGGCACCATCGAGTATTACGACGCCCATTTTCTGCGGGTGACGCGCGCCGACGGCCCCAATCTATTCGTTTTCAAGCACGATATCAAGTACCTTAGCGAGCGGGAAGCCTAACCGGATGCCGTCTTTTGTCGAAGCAGCCGTGCAGATTGCGCGGGAGTCCGGAGCGCTGCTTTCCGATTACCTGTCCCGCCGGGTCGGGTTCGAATTGAAGGGCGATTTCGATTTGGTCACCGAAGCGGATCGCGCCTCAGAGAAACTCGTTATTCAACGCCTGACCGAGCTGTTTCCCGACCACGGCATCGTTGCTGAAGAAGGCGGCGGACATGTAAGCGCATCGCGATACAAATGGTATGTCGATCCGCTGGATGGGACCACGAATTTTGCCCATGGGTTCCCGATCTTCAACGTTACTCTCGGCCTGGAATGTGATGGCGAGATCATCGCTGGAGCGATTTACGATCCGACGCGGGACGAGATGTTCGCTGCCGAAAAGGGCGCGGGAGCCACGCTCAACGGGCAATCGATTCACGTATCACGGGCGGCGCGCCTGGAAGATAGCCTGGTAGCAACCGGTTTCCCCAGCCGCAAACGGCATCTGAATGTAAATATCCATTTCTATCACCAGTTGGCCATGGCTACTCACGGAGTTCGGCGCGGCGGCTCGGCAGCTATTGACCTGGCTTACGTCGCCTGCGGACGCCTTGAAGCGTTCTGGGAGTTCGGCCTGAATCCATGGGATTTAGCTGCCGGCACCCTCATCGTCACCGAAGCCGGCGGGCACGCGACCGATATGAAGGGCTCCCCTCACCGGGTTCACGACCCGCACCTGCTCGTCGACAATGGGCTGATCCACGACGAGATTTTGGAACTGTTCGGCGAGGTCTTTCGCGGTCAGTATCGTCACGCCATGCCGTTGATTCAGCCCGGGTAAGCCGCCAGCGCGGGCCGCTGTTCCGCCCTGCCCAGCCAAAATATCCTTTACTTTCAGTTGCTTAAGGTGTTAGCCTGAAGTTCGTTTCCATGCGAACTGTCGATCTGATTACCCGTAAGCGGGATGGTGAAGAACTAAGTCCGGAAGAGCTCGATTATCTCATCCAGGGGTACACGTCCGGTGAGATCCCGGACTATCAAATGTCGGCGTTCCTGATGGCTACCGTATTCTCCGGGATGGAGGATCGCGAGGTCAGCGCTCTCACTGAAAGCATGATGCGGTCGGGTCAGATGATTGACCTTTCTGGCGTCCCCGGAATCAAAGTCGACAAGCATTCGACAGGCGGTGTAGGTGACAAAACCAGTTTGATATCGGCGCCTATCGCGGCGGCAGCAGGCGTTATCGTGCCCATGATGTCTGGCCGTGCACTGGGTCATACCGGCGGTACTTTGGACAAACTGGAAGCTATTCCCGGGTTTCGCACCGACCTTACTTCCGACGAATTTATCGAGCAGCTGAAAACGTTGGGTCTCTGTTTTATCGGACAGAGCGATGAAGTCGCACCCGCGGATAAGAAGCTGTATTCCTTGCGCGATGTAACTGGCACGGTGGAATCGATCCCGCTAATCGCGTCTTCGATCATGTCGAAGAAAATGGCCGAAGGCGTGGACGCGCTGATCCTGGACGTTAAGGTGGGCACGGGCGCGTTCATGAAAAAGCAAGTTGAGGCGCGGCGATTGGCCCAGATGATGGTAGGCATCGGCCGCCGCATGGACAAGAAGGTCCAGGCTCTGATCACCGACATGAACCAGCCTCTCGGCTATGCCGTAGGTAACGCGCTGGAGGTGATGGAGGTTTCGCAGACGCTGCACAACGAAGGTCCGGAAGATCTTCGCCGTCTCTCGGTGGAGCTCGCAGCCCGCATGATTTTCATGGCCAAGCTGGCAACTTCCCTGGACGATGCGCGCCAGATTGCCGAAGCCAAGCTGGCCGATGGGTCCGCCTATCGCAAGTTCCGCGACGTGGTGCAAGCGCAGGGCGGCAACGTGGCTGCGATTGACAAATTCGAGCTACTGCCGAACGCCACCGGGATGCGCGAGATCATCACTTCGCGCGGCGGTTATGTCACCGCCATCCACGCCGAAGACATCGGTCGCGCTTCCACCCAAATGGGCGCGGGCCGTGATCAGAAAGAAGATTCCATCGACTACGCCGTTGGGGTAATTCTTGAAGTCAAGACCGGCGATAAGGTGGATGCTGGCGCCGTTTTAGGACGCCTCTACTACACGCGCGAAGACGGTCTGGACGAGGCGGCGGAAATGGTGGAAGACGCCTTCCGTATCTCGCAGCAGAAGCCGGAGGAGCGCGAACTGATTCTCGAGGTTGTCGGCTGACGCATGGCCCGATTTACGGGTCTCCTCGGAATCGTCGTTATTCTGGCGGTTGCCTGGATCTTTTCTACCGATAAGCGAGCTATCAAGCCGCGCGTAATCTTCTGGGGCATGGGGCTCCAGTTCGTTTTCGCGTTGATCGTACTTAAAACCGGCGCTGGCCGGGTATTTCAAGCAGCCAGCGGCGCGGTGAACGCCATGTTCAGCTATACAGCGGCGGGCAGCACGTTTGTTTTCGGCCCCTTAGGATCGCAAACCGGCCCCATGGGCGTGGTGTTCGCATTTCAAGTGCTTCCCATCATCATCTTCATCGCGTCCTTCTTCGCCATTCTTTATTACTTCGGCATCATGCAAATTCTGGTGAAGGGCATGGCCGTGGGTATGCAGCGCGTGATGGGCGCTAGCGGGGCGGAGTCTCTCAACGTAGCGGCGAGCATCTTTATGGGACAGACCGAGGCGCCACTGACAATCAAGCCCTTTATCGCCGGCATGACCCGCTCGGAATTGTTTACCGTCATGGTGAGCGGAATGGCCCACGTGTCGGGCGCTGTGATGGCAGCTTACGTCATGATGGCCGGCGTAAGCATCCAGCATCTGCTGACAGCGGTGATCATGACTGCGCCCGCCACTATCATGCTGGCTAAGGTCATGATCCCCGAAACGGGCGTTCCGGAAACGGCTGGCCGCGTGGAACTCAAGATGGAGAAGACGGCGGTGAATGTGATCGACGCCGCGGCCCAAGGCGCTTCCGATGGGCTACGGCTGGTCCTGAATATCGCCGCGATGCTGATTGCATTCCTCGCGTTGATTGCCTTAGTCAATGGAATCCTCGGCGGCCTGCACAACATGCGCTATCTGGGCTGGGTTCCCGCTTCTTTGCAGACAATATTTGGTTTCGTTTTCGCGCCGGTGGCTTGGCTGCTAGGTGTTAGTTGGAACGATTGCGCCTCCATCGGTCAGTTACTCGGAACGCGCCTGGTGCTCAATGAGTTTGTAGCGTTCCTGGAACTGGGGAAAATCAAGGCGCAACTGGACCCGAAGTCCTTTGTAATTGCCACGTATGCGCTCTGCGGTTTTGCGAACTTCAGCTCGATAGCGATCCAGATTGGCGGCATCGGAGCCCTGGCGCCAAGCCGCAAGAGCGATCTGGCGCGGCTGGGCCTACGTGCAGTGGCGGCGGGTTCGATGGCCAATTTTATGTCGGCTTGCGTAGCGGGAATCTTGCTATAAAGCAATGACACGGCCCAGGATCGCGATCATCCTCGGTAGTGGGCTCGGCGCCTTCGCCGCCGAACTTGCGGAATCGACAGCAACTCCCTACGCCGGCATTCCCGGATTCCCCCCGTCGACGGCGATTGGTCATGAGGGTAAGTTAGTCGTCGGCTACCTGGGCGACTTGCCCGTTGCAGTGATGGCGGGACGCGCCCACTTATACGAAGGCTACTCCGCCCAGGAAGTTACTTTTGGCGTTCGCCATCTGCACTCGCTCGGTATCAAAACGTTGGTGGTCACCAACGCTTCTGGCGGAATTAGCTTCAACATGAATCCAGGCGATCTCGCGCTCATCTCCGATCACATCAACCTGCAGGGATCGAACCCGCTCGTCGGACCCAACTCGGGTTTTCCTGACATGACGGAATCCTACTCCAAGCGCTATCGAACCATCGCCCAGCAGTGCGCCCAGGCACAAGGTTTCACCATGCCGGAGGGAATCTATGCCGCCATGCTCGGCCCATCCTACGAAACACCGGCGGAGATCCGATACCTTGCGGCCATCGGCGCGGATCTGGTCGGGATGTCGACCGTCCCCGAAGTCATCATGGCCAACGCGCTTGGTATGCACGTTCTGGGTATTTCCTGCGTAACCAATAAAGCCGCTGGTTTAGGCGGCAAGCTCCACCATTCTGAAGTCCTGGAAGTCGGACGCCGCTCGCGAGACAAGTTCATTGCATTGTTGCGAGCGGTCTTGCCCAGGCTGGTCGAGGATGAACAAGCTCACTGAAGCGGCTTGCGCGGCTCGCGAACACGCGCATGCGCCCTACTCCAAGTTCCGGGTCGGCGCGGCGGTGGAAGCGCGCGATGGCCGCATTTTCACGGGCTGCAACATCGAGAACGCCACCTACGGGCTCACTGTCTGTGCCGAGCGCGTCGCTCTTTGGAAAGCCATCAGCGAAGGCGTGCGCGATTTCACGTGCGTGGCGGTATGCGCCGACACCGCCCAACTAACTCCGCCCTGCGGCGCTTGCCGGCAACTCTTGTGGGAGTTCTGCGGGGACGTGCCCGTCGTCATGGCCAACCTTCAGGGCAAAGAGGAGACTGTGCAGCTTTCCATTCTGTTTCCAAGAGCCTTCGATGCTTCGTATCTGTAGCGCCCTCCTGATCTTCGCGGCCTCCGGCTTCGGCGCGCAGCCGGTCGATTGGATCGTTTCCGCGCGCTACGTGGTTACGGTTAATCCGCAATTCCAGATAATCGAGAACGGCGCCGTAGCCGTGCGCGGGAATCTAATTGCCGCCGTTGGCCCGCGAGCCGAGATCGAACGCCAGTACAAAGCCAAGCAGCGCGTCGACCGGGCGAACGCCATACTCATGCCCGGGCTGATCGATACGCACACGCATGCCGCCATGTCGCTGCTGCGCGGGATTGCAGACGATCTGACGCTCCAAGACTGGCTGGAGCATTTCATCTTTCCAGCGGAAGCGAAGAACGTCACGCCGGAGTTCGTCGAATGGGGCACTAAGCTCGCGTGCCTGGAGATGCTGCTCTCCGGAACCACCACGCTCACCGACATGTACTACTTCGAAGAGGTAGCAGCCCGCGCGGTGAAGCAGGCGGGCATGCGCGGCGTGATGGGCCAGACGGTGATCAAGTTCCCGGTCGCTGACGCCAAGACTCCTCGGGATGCCCTGGCGCGCGCAGAGCGCTTTCTGCAGGAGTTCGCGGGCGACGAGTGGATTACAGCCGCTGTCGCGCCACATGCGATTTACACCAACGACGATGCCACGCTGCAATTGTCACGCGCGCTGGCCGACCGCTACCATGCGCCCCTGGTGATTCATGTTTCCGAAACGGAAAAGGAAGTGGCCGATACCGAGGCTGAGCGGCATGGCACGCCCGTCGAAGCGCTGGAACGTCTTGGCATTTGGAATGGACCGGCCATCGCCGCCCATTGCGTTTGGCTGCATCCGGCGGACTTCGACATCTTGGCGCGTCATCACGTCGGGGTGGCCCATTGCCCTTCGAGCAACATGAAACTCGCCAGTGGCGCCGCGCCAGTAACGGAAATGCTGGCGCACGGCATCGCCGTCGGACTTGGCCCCGATGGTCCGGCCGGCAGTAACAACGATTTCGATTTGATGGAAGAGATGGACTTGGCCGGTAAGCTGCAGAAGCTGATCACGCGCGATCCACGTTCCCTGCCAGCTCGCAAGATCATCGAGATGGCGACCATCGATGGCGCGCGCGTGCTGGGGCTCGACGATAAGATTGGATCGTTGGAACCGGGCAAACGCGCCGATGTGATCACGCTTTCCCTGGACGAGCCGAATGCGTTGCCGCTGTACGGCGTCGCTTCTCAAATCGTCTACGCGTTGAAGGGTGCCGATGTCCGGGATGTCTGGGTCAACGGCCGGCAGCTTGTGCGGGATCGCAACGTGTTAACGCTTGATCGGGCTGAGGTGTTTGCGAAGGCGCGAGCCTTGGCGGCGAAGGTCCGAGGAGACGGCCGCCCCTGAACCGGGATCAGGAAACCGGAATCAAAGGAATCGTCGTACCCTGTAGCCAGTGGGCCGCATCCGCATCCTTTCCGATAACGTCGCCAACAAAATTGCCGCGGGTGAAGTAGTTGAGCGTCCCGCTTCGGTGGTCAAGGAACTTCTCGAAAATTCGCTGGACGCCGATTCCACCAGCATCCGGGTAGAAGTCGAAAACGCGGGGCGGCGTCTGATCCGCATCGTCGACAATGGCTGCGGCATGCTGCGGGATGACGCCATGCTGGCTTTCGAACGCCATGCCACCAGCAAGCTAAGCGACGTCAAAGACCTGCTATCGATCTGCACTCTAGGGTTCCGCGGCGAAGCACTGCCTTCCATCGCCTCGGTCTCGCGGCTTACACTCGAGACACGCGCGCAAGAAGAGCAGACCGGAACGCGTATTGAAATCGCCGGGGGAAAGATGTTGAGCTGCGACGAGATCGCGCAAACCGGCGGCACCGCAATCACCGTTCGCGATCTCTTCTTCAACGTCCCGGCTCGGAAGAAGTTTCTGCGGAGCGAGCAGACTGAGCTCGCCCACGTGGCGTCGCTAGTCACGCATTACAGCCTGGCGCACCCGGACAAAGCCTTCCAGCTTCGGGAAGGCACGCGGGAGCTACTGAACGTGGAGCCGGTGGGTGAGTTGCGCGCCCGCGTATTTCAGGTGTTTGGCAGCCACATTCTGCAGGATTTGATTGAGCTGGAAAGCCGGGAGCGCCTGCTGTCTCTCGACCCAGACGAACCCCCGCTCTGCTTCATCCTGCATGGCTTTGTTTCGCGGCCTCAGGTGCAAAAGAACAATCGCAATTCGATCTACATCTTCGTAAACGGAAGATTGATTCGGGACAAGCTGCTGCTCCACGCCATCTCTGCGGCTTACTACAATCTGATGCCGGGCGCCAGCTTCCCGTTCGCGCTCCTGTTTCTTTCGTGCGATGCCCAGGCCGTGGATGTAAATGTCCATCCATCGAAGACCGAAGTGCGCTTCCGGCAGCAGAGTTTTGTGCACGATTTTGTTCGCGATGCCATTCGAGATCAGCTAATGGAATCGCGCCCCGCGCCATCGTTCCGGGTAAGCCCGCCTCCGCAGCCGGCCGCGGAATTGCCATATTCCGAGTTCTCCCAATCCCTTGAAGCGGTACCGGACGCGATCGAAGATCCGCCGCTCCCGGCGGAGATTCCTATCTTTCATCTGCGCCCACAGCCAGGTCCACCGCCGCGTCTCAATTACTATGACGCGCCCCCGGCCGACGTTCCCGAAGCTGCCAATTCCAGCTTGAAGTTGCGCATCCCCGACACGCATGGGGCGTTTCCCCTGGGAGCCATTCCGGATGGGCCGCCCACGCTTGCCGGTTTCGGGGATCTGCGTCCGCTCGGCCAACTGCATGAGAGCTTCATTCTGGCGGCGGGCCGTGATGGACTTTGGATCATCGATCAGCACGTGGCGCATGAGCGCATTCTCTTCGAGAAGGTCTTGGCGGCGCGTGCAGCGGGGCGCGTGGAAGTGCAAGCGCTGCTGATGCCGCTGATTGTGCAACTCACCCCGGGGCAACAAATCGAATACGCGCGGATCGAGGGTGAGCTCGCCGCTAACGGGTTTGAGACCGAGCCGTTCGGGAATCGCACGGTCGCCATCCAGGCAGCCCCGGCTGCAATCGGTTTAGCGGATCTGGAACGCGTGATGTTCGAAATTCTGGAGGTCGCAGAGACCGAAGCCCGCCGCGTGTCGCTGGATGATCTCCGCCGGGCGATCGCTGCTTCCATCGCGTGCCGCGCGGCCATCAAGATCAACACGCGTTTGGATAATTCCAAAATGGAGTACTTGATCCGCGAGCTCGCGAAATGTGAGTTTCCAATGGCTTGCCCGCACGGCCGTCCCGTGGCATTGCAGTACTCCACGCGCGAGATTTTGAAGGCGTTTCATCGCATTTGAAATTGGCTCTGGCAGTCGTCGGTTATATCCAGCTGTGCTAACCTGAATCTTCCGTTCGACGCAGCACCTATGCCCGCTCGTGTGAGCGAAGCCATCGTATTGCAGACCTATCCACTGAGAGAGTCGGATTTGATTGTCAGCTTCTTTACCAGGGATGCGGGCAAGCTCCGAGGCGTGGCTAGGCGGGCCAGGAAACCGAAAAACCTTTTCGGCTCCGGGCTGGAGCGGCTATCCCAAGTGAGAATGGCGTACTTCGAACGCGAGAACCGTGAACTGGTGAACCTCAACTCCTGCGACATCCTACAAAGCCAGTTTGCCGTGCTCTCGGATTACGCCGCGGGCATTTCACTGGACTACATGGCCGAGATTTCCGAACAGATCCTGCCGCCGCATGAGGCCAACGAAAAATACTTCCGCCTGTTGCTCGCGGTGTTGGAGCATATTCGCGCGGATAGCTTGTCCGCCGTCTGGCGTGCTGTCACCTACTTTACTTTGTGGGCGGTGAAACTGGCGGGCATGCTTCCGGAAATGCACGTTTGCCTATCATGCGGAAGCTGGTTGGATGATCCCTCCGCGCCTGAACGCGCCTTTTACCGGCGCGGCGTTCCAGGGCTGATCTGCGGTGACTGCAAACGTGCTGGCGCCATGCGGGGGACAGACGAGTTATGTCTCGACTCGCGGCGTCTTGCTGCCGAGATGCTCCGCACGCCCATCGGCGAAGTCGCGCCGGAGTGGACGCGCCAAACGGCCAGCGATCTTCGCCATTTTCTGCAGCAACAAATCGAAGCGCATATTGAACGGCGGCTCCTTACCGTCCCTGTTCTGGAAGCTGCATAACCGAATTATCATGCATTCGTTCCAGGACATTATTTTCCGCTTAAAGCAGTACTGGAGCGAGCGCGGCTGCGTGATTCAAGAACCGCTGGATGTGGAAGTGGGCGCAGGCACCATGTCGCCCGAGACCTTTCTGCGCGTCCTTGGACCGAAGCCGTATCACACCGCTTACGTGCAGCCCAGCCGTCGTCCCGCCGACGGGCGTTACGGCGAGAATCCCAATCGTCTCTACAAGCACCAGCAGCTTCAGGTGATCCTGAAGCCCGCGCCGGAAGACGTGATCGACCAGTATCTCGGCAGCCTGGAGGCCATCGGGATCGACCTGACTCAGCACGATATTAAGCTCGAAGAAGATAACTGGGAAGCGCCAACGCTGGGCGCTTGGGGCGTGGGCTGGCAAGTGATGCTGGATGGCCTGGAAATCACGCAGTTCACCTACTTTCAGCAGTGCGGCGGTATCGACCTCGACCTGGTTCCCGCCGAGATCACCTACGGGCTGGAGCGGCTAACGGCGTTTCTGCAGGTGCGCGATAGTGTCTATGACATTGTCTGGACCCCCGGAATCACGTATCGCGATGTGCGGTTCCAGGATGAACTCCAGTACTCGGTCTATAACTTTGAGTTGGCCGACGTGGATACCCTCTGGAAGCTGTTCGGCCTCCACGAGGGCGAAGCACAGAGGCTGATCGGCTTGTACGCCAAGTACGAGCAAAAAGAGCGATTCCCGGTGCTTCCCGCGTACGATCACGTTTTGAAATGCAGTCATCTGTTCAACACGCTGGATGCGCGGGGAGCCATTAGCGTCACCGAACGCGTGGGCGTGATTGCGCGGGTTCGTAAATTGGCCGTCGCCATTGCGGAAGCTTGGGTCAATCAGCAGGCGGTTCTGGCTTGAAATTTCTTTTGGAAGTCGGGGCCGAAGAGATTCCCGATCACATGATCGAGTCCGCGCTGGCATCGCTCGGCGCGGAATGCGCAAAGCTGCTGGGCGTTGCCGCCCGCACGGATGGAACTCCGCGCCGCTTGACTGTTCGCGCGGATGGAGTGATCGAACGCGAGCCCGATAGCGAAGAATTGGTGTCCGGCCCGTCCACCTCCGCGCCCGCCGGAGCCGTCGCCGGCTTCGCTAAGAAGCTCGGCGTTGCCGTGGATGCGCTGCACAAGATCACGACCCCGAAAGGCGAGTACTACGCCTTCGTTAAGAAGGTGCCAGGGCGTCTGATGAGCGATATCCTCGCGCAGGCTCTTCCCGGTGTAATCCTCTCCACGCCTTTCCCGAAAACCATGTATTGGGCGGGAAAGGGCAGTGAACGTTTCATTCGTCCCATCCGATGGATTGTGGCGTTACTCGGCGACGACATCATTCCGTTCGAGATCGCCGGCGTGAAAAGTTCTAATCTATCGAGCGGTCATCGCACCCTCGGACATAAATGGTTTCGCGTCCACCATGACGATTACGAAACAAAGCTGCGCGAGAACTTCGTCATCCTGTCCGCGGACGAGCGCTACGCGCGCATCCGCGAATGCGACGTTCACTATAAGTGCGACCGGCCGCTGCTGAAGACGCTCACAAACATCACCGAATACCCTACGTCTATCGTTGGCGCGTTCGATGAAGAGTTTCTGACTCTTCCAAAAGAAGTCCTGACCACCGTGATGCGCTATCACCAGAAGTATCTTTCCGTAGAGTCTGGCGAGGGCGCGCTACTGCCGCAGTTTGTGGCGGTCATTAATCTGGACGCCGATCGCGAAGGCTTGATCCGGCGTGGCAATGAACGCGTACTACGGGCACGTTTCAGCGATGCGCGATTCTTTTGGGATGCCGACCAGAAACGCCCGCTGAGTGAACGCGTGGAAGACCTGGCGCATGTGACTTTCCAGGCGAAGCTCGGCTCCTACCTGGAAAAAACTCGCCGCATGCAGTCGCTTGTCGGCGAACTGGGCGGCGATGCCGATGCCCACCGCGCGGCGGAGTTGTCGAAGACGGACTTGACCACCGAGCTCGTCAAAGAATTTACGGAACTCCAAGGCGTTATCGGCGGCCTCTACGCTCGCGCGCAAGGCGAGCCCGAGCCGGTCTGCCAAGCCATCTACGAACATTACAAGCCCGCCAGCATGGAGGATTCGATTCCTTCCAGTCACGCCGGACGGATTCTCGCCCTGGCCGACAAGCTTGACACGTTGCGCGGTTGTTTTCAGATCGGCCTAATTCCGTCCGGCTCGAAAGATCCGTTTGCCTTGCGCCGCGCGGCCCAGGGTGTTGTCAAGATCATCGTCGAAGGCGGGATGCGGCTGGAGTTGAAGCCCTTGCTACATGGGGATGCCAAGCTCGAAGACTTCCTGCTCGATCGTCTGCGCTACTACTTCCGCGATGTACGCGGTTTCCAGTATGACGAAGTGAACGCCGTGGTCGCCTCCGGCTGGAGCGATCTGACCGATTTCGAAAAGCGTCTGGCCGCAATTCAGGCCGTACGAACGACGCCTGATTTCGAGCCGCTGGCTGCCAGCTTCAAGCGTATTTCGAACATCCTGAAACAGGCGCAGTTCCCCGATAACGCGGAGATCGATCCCGCGCGCATCGAGCCCGGACCGGAAGCCGCGCTGTATGCGGCCTATCAGGGAACCCGGCAGAAAATCGCGGGCGTTGAGTACGAACTGGCTCTGCGCGCCATTGCAGAATTGCGGCCGCATGTCGACCTGTTCTTCGACAAGGTATTAGTGAATGCTCCCGACCAGGGCGTCCGCGCCAACCGGCTGACGCTTCTCCATTCGATGCGCCGAGAGTTCTCGACCATTGCAGACTTTTCCGAAATTGTAACCACTTCCCAGGAGACTAAATCATGAAAAAGCACGTGTATTCGTTCGGCGGCGGTAAGGCCGAGGGCGATGGAAAAATGAAAGATGTGCTAGGCGGCAAAGGTGCCGGCTTGGCAGAAATGAGTTCCGCCGGCCTGCCCGTGCCACCGGGCTTTACTATTGCCACTAACGTTTGCAATATTTACTTCGACAACAACAAAGAAGTGCCGCAGGAGATTGAAGACGAGATCACCAAGGCGCTCGCCAAGCTCGAAAAAGAAATGGGCCAGAAGTTGGGTGATGTCGAAAACCCTCTGCTGTTAAGCGTTCGCTCGGGCGCGAAGTTTTCCATGCCCGGCATGATGAACACCATTCTGAACCTCGGCTTGAATGACACCACCACGGCTGGCCTTGCGGAGAAGAGCGGCAACCCTCGCTTTGCTTACGACTGCTACCGGCGTTTCGTGCAAATGTTTGGCGAAGTCGCCCTGGAAATCCACATGGAAAAGTTCAATCACCTTTTCGATGCGCGGAAAGCCAAGGCCAAGGCGAAGCTCGACACCGGGCTGAGCGCCGAAGATCTCAAGGCCGTGATCGTGGATTACAAGAAGCTGGTGCAGAAAGAGACCGGCAAGCCGTTCCCGGAAGATCCGCGCGAGCAGTTGAAGCTGGCCCGCAACGCGGTCTTCGGTTCCTGGTGGAATGACAAAGCGGCTTATTACCGCAAGATGGAAAAGATCCCGGATAACATCGGCACCGCCGCTAACGTGCAAGCGATGGTGTTCGGCAACATGGGCGATACGTCGGCCACGGGCGTAGGATTCACCCGCGATCCCGCCACCGGCGAAAAGGTTTTTTACGGCGAGTTCCTCATTAACGCTCAAGGTGAAGACGTCGTCGCTGGCATCCGCACGCCGCAGCCGATTTCCGAACTCGAGGACGTTCTCCCCGAGGCCTTCGCGGAGCTGAAAGAGATCACCACCAACCTCGAATCGCACTACAAAGACATGCAGGACTTTGAGTTCACGATTCAGGATAAGAAGCTTTACATGCTGCAGACCCGCAACGGCAAGCGAACCGGTCCGGCGGCTGTGCGCGTGGCCGTGGACATGGTTCACGAGAACATGATCAGCAAGTCCGAAGCGGTGTTGCGCGTTGCCCCCAACCAGCTCGATCAGTTGCTGCATCCGGTGTTCGATTCCAAGACGCTCAAGGAATTGGTCAAGATGACCACTGGGATCTCGGCATCCCCTGGCGCCGCGGTCGGGCGTATCGCTCTTACTGCCGACGACGCCGTCATCGCCGCTAAGAATGGCCCGGTTATCCTGGTCCGCAAAGAGACCACCCCGAACGATATTCACGGCATGGACGTATCACGGGGAATTCTGACTGCTATCGGAGGCAAGTCGAGCCATGCGGCCGTGGTCGCGCGCGGTATGGGCCGGCCTTGCGTCGTGGGCGCGGGAGATCTGCAGATCAATGAAGCCAAGAAGACTGTAACCGTGACGGCCAACGGCAAGGCATTGGTGGCTAAGGAAGGCGATTGGATCTCCTTCGACGGAACCACGGGTGAGGTCTATTTAGGTCAAGCCAAGACGATCGACCCCGATACCGAACATTCCACTCTGGGCGAGTTCATGAAGTGGGCCGATGAGTTCCGCGGCAAATTCGGGGTCCGCGCCAACGCGGATATCCCACGCGACGCCATCGTCGCCCGTAAGTTCGGAGCCGAAGGCATCGGGCTCTGCCGTACAGAGCACATGTTCTTCGCCGAGGATCGGTTGCCGCTAGTCCAGGCCATGATTCTGGCCGACGACGAAAAGAGCCGCCGCAAGGCCCTTGCAAAGTTGTTGCCCATGCAGCGCTCCGACTTCGCCGGACTGTTCAAGGCGATGGACGGCTTCCCGGTCGTGATCCGCACGCTCGATCCGCCATTGCATGAGTTCCTGCCCAAGCGCGAAAACCTGATGGTCGACGTCGAACGCCTGAAGGTCGCCGACATCAAGGCCAAGCGCGCGCTCAGTGCGACCTACGGCGTTACCGTGGCAGAGTTGAAGACGCACCTGCCGCAGCTTCTGCACCGCGTGGAGCAACTGCATGAATTCAATCCCATGCTGGGTCACCGCGGCTGCCGTCTCGGCATTACTTATCCCGAGATCACCGAGATGCAGGCCCGCGCGATTTTCGAAGCCGTCGCGCTCGTTTCGAAAAAGGGCATTAAGGTGATTCCCGAAGTGATGATTCCGCTGATCGGCGGCGTGGAAGAGTTCGAGAACCAGAAGAAGATCGTGGTGCGGGTGGCCGAAGAAGTTCTAGGCAAGGCCGGTTTGCAGGATCTCAAGTACATGGTGGGAACCATGATTGAAATTCCTCGCGCCGCGCTAATGGCCTCGCAGATTGCCCGCGAAGCCGAGTTCTTCAGCTTCGGCACCAACGACTTGACGCAGACCACGATGGGTCTCTCACGCGATGACTACACGAGATTCCAGAAGCAGTACGAGGATCTCAAAATCTTCAAGGCTGATCCGTTCGCGGTGTTGGATCAGGAAGGCGTCGGCCAGCTTGTCGAAATGGCTACCAAGAACGGACGCAGCGGCCGTAAGGATCTGGAAGTCGGAATCTGCGGTGAGCATGGCGGCGAACCCAGTTCGGTTCAGTTCTGCTACCGCATCGGTTTGGACTACGTCTCGTGCTCGCCCTACCGCGTGCCGATCGCTCGCTTAGCGGCGGCTCAGGCTGCAATCTCGGGCGACAAGTCGGAGACCATGCGTACAGCGTAATTCTCCACCGCCATTTGGGTACGATACGAGGAGGGTCGAAAGGGCCCTCCTTTTTTCGTGCCCGAAAACGAGCCTGAATCCCGCGAGCCTTTCGAACTACTCCGTAAAGTTCTACCGTTTACCGCACTTGCCGTCCTAATCGCCGCGCTATACGTGGGGTGGACGTTCTATTCCCGGGCCAACGATGCGCGGCGCGCCGAGCAGCAGGTCAAAGACAAGCAGATCGCGGACGCGCAACACACTGTGGATGTTCTTGGTGGACGCAACTTGAAGATCCTGATGTTCTATGCGATGCCAGGCGCGATCCGGCGCGGTGGCCACGCCAATGTTTGTTTCGGCGTCAATGAGGCTAAGTCCGTGCGGCTTGATCCGCCGGTCGAGGAACTACATCCCGCGATGAGCCACTGCTTCCAGGTCTCACCCGCGAAAACGACGGAATACAAACTGACTGCGGAGGATGGAAAAGGCCATAGCGTCAGCCAATCGTTCGAGCTACAGGTGATTCGCTAGCGAACGGTTTCGAAATAGAAGCCTTCATGCTCGGCGACTGTGAGCGGGTGCTGAAAAAGATCGCTCAGAACTTCGGACTTCAGCAAGTCTCGCTTCGGGCCTTCCCGAAACAACCTGCCGGCCTTTAGAAAAATCACGCGCTCCACTTCCGGCACAACCTCCGAAATATGATGAGTGACCATGATGATCGCCGTCCCGGATCGAGCAAGGTTTCGCACCAGGGTGAGCAATTCGGACCGCGCCCGAGGGTCCAAGTGATTGCCCGGTTCATCAAGCAGCAGAGTCCGCGGCTGATGCGCCAGAGCGCGAGCAATCTCCACGCGCCGCAATTCGCCGGAGGAAAGCTCGTCGATATCACGCTTCGCTAAATAGCCCGCTCCGACACGCTCCAGCGCGGCATCGGTCGCCTCCCACATGGCCGCCGTGGGACGCTGGTGATTCCATAATCCGACACTGCCGAAGAAGCTCGATACAACCAGCTCGCGCGCCGGCACGATGCCCGCTGCCGGAGGCATCAGATTGTTCTTCACGATCCCAATGGACGAGCGCAGGTCCTCGATGTTCCAAAGCTCCTGCCCCATGATCTTTACAAAAGCGCCGTCTCGCCTTAGCGGATAGAACTCACGCAGGATCGTGCCTATCAACGTGCTCTTTCCGCAGCCGTTCGGGCCAAGGATCGCAATGGACTCTCCGCTGCGTATCTGAAGAGTGAGATCGTCCAACGCGGGCCGGCCGCCGCGGAGCACGGTAGCCTGCTGGAACTCAATCAGGTTCAAGCTAGTGCGATTCGTGACCGTGCGTTTCTTGCGCGATGCGCACGCGGGCGTCATCGAGCTTACGCTGCACCTTGGCCATATCGGCCGGGTCAGCATCGGAAGTTGCCGGGCTGGTATTCCAGGTCTTCAAGGAAGACTGCCACTGAGCGATGGCCTCTTTCACCTTGCCTTGTTTCAGCAAAACGTCGCCCAGATGATCGTGCACGGTGGGGTCATTATTGACCTTGTCCAAAGCGCGCCGTAATTGGTCGGCGGCTTGATCGAGCAGGTTCTGGTGGTAGTAGACCCAACCCAAACTGTCCATATAAGCGTAGTTCTGGGGATCGATCTCCAGCGCCTTGGTAATGAGCTGTTGCGCCTCGTCCAGATGTTGGTTCCGATCAGCCAGCATGTAGCCTAAGTAGTTCAGGGCCCCAGCGTTCTGCGGATCGTCCTTCAGAATCTTGCGGAACTCTGCCTCCGCACCTTCGAAGTTCTTCATCTTCTCCAGCAGCGCGCCTCGCATGAACGCGATCTCGGTCGTCTCCGCCTTGGTGCTGCTTAGCTTCTGCGCGGAATCGAGCGCGGCTTGCTCGTCCGGGTACCGCTTACCCTTCTCAAGGATTTGGGCGGTCGCTAGGAGAATTTCGCGATCGTTCTTACCGTCCTTCTGAGCACCAAGCTCGTTGACTGCTTCGTCGATCTTTCCGGTATCGGCCAGGATTGTCGCGTGTTCACGCTGTACCAATCGGTCTTTCGGAAACTTTTTCAACGCCGCATCCGCCTCGCGCCGGGCAGCCGGCAAGTCTTTCGCCAGCCGGTAGGTTTCCACAATCTGAACAGCGGCGCGCGGCGCCATTTCGGTATCGTCCGCGCTGATTTCGCGGAAGCTATTCACAGCCATGGGATACTTACCCGCAGATCGGTACAACGTCCCCAAACGCTCCTCTAATCGGTTCCGCTGACTACGCTCGGCCGCCGTATATTCCGGTTTCGAAATGCCATCGATGATGCCCTTCAGCACCTTGATCGCATCGTCGCTCTTGCCTTGCGCGTCCAGCAGAATCACTTCGTTGTACTTAACTTCAAGATTGTCTCCGTCCTCGCGCTTGGCGATGTTCAAAGCCGACTGCGCCTTCAAAAAATCACGCTTCTGGATGTAGATCTCAGAAAGCCGCAACTGAACCTGAGCATCGTGCGGATTTTCGGCCGCGATGGATTCGTACATCTTGCGAGCTTCTTCAGTCCTATCGGAGAAAAGCAGATCCTTGGCAAGCGCGCGCTTCCATTGATCGTTGTCCGGCGCGACCTGCAAGACTTGCTGCCAAGCGTCCGCTGCAGCCGCGAAATCATTGGTCTGCTCGTAAAGGGTGGCTAGCATGACCATGGTGCGCGGGCTCGGGTTGGTATCCCCGGCGTGCTTCAGCATCTCAATCGCTTGCTTCGTTTCGCCGCGATCCGAGTAGATGGCGGCCAAGCCCGTTAGCGCTTCATCGTTGTCGGCGTCCTTGGCGATAATCGCCTTATAGGATTTCTCGGCGGACGCAGTATCGCGGGAAAGCCGGTACAGCCGCGCGAGCAGGAGTTGGCTTTCCACGTCCCCTGGGTCTTGTTCTACGATTTTCGAGTACTGCTCAATCGACAGCTTGAGCATCTTCTCGTCCAGCTTGCCTTGCTGCGGATCGCCGATCATCCTCGTGTAAACGCGGCCCAGAATACGGCGCGCTCCCAGGTCGTTCGGGTTCTGCTTCAATAAGTCTTCGGCTTCCGTGACCGCCTTATTCAGCTGCCCGCTTTGGATGTAAAGATCGGTCAACTCCTCATTGATGAAGCTGATGGATGGATCGAGTTTCAGCGCCTGCTTATAGAACTCAATCGCCTTGGTCAAATAGTCCGAGCGGTTGTAGGCCTGAGCCATGTCGGAATACATGTGACCCATCGAGAAGTTGTAATATGCGGAAGAGCGATCCGTGGCTGCGCTATGCTCGACTTCGCGCAGTTCCTGAGGCTTCGCTTCCATCCCTTTCCCGTCCTGCGCGGTTTGCGACTGGGCTGGGCACAAAAAGATCATCACCGCTATTGCGGTGGCAGCGAGTAAGGGGCGAAGGGCACGCAAAGAGTTCGTCATGAATTTGGGTAGTCTTTCTCTGCTCTTCCCGTCTGCGGAACAGAACAAGTCTGAATTTACTGTCAGTATAGCTCCGAAACGCGGTTTCGAAGCCAGCGTCTCGGGGGTAAGCAATGGCACGTCGGAGAAAAGATGACGCCGCTGATTGTGGTCTGCGGACCTACCGGTTCGGGCAAAAGCAGCCTCGCCATCCATCTCGCTCGGCTGTTCTCCGGTGAGGTCATCAACTGCGATTCGCTGCAGGTCTACCGCCATTTCGATATCGGGACAGCAAAACTGCCGGAACAGCAGCGCGGGGAAATCCCTCATCACCTAATAGATGCCGTGGAACCATGCGAAAGTTTCACGGCCGGAGACTTCGCTTCTCGCGCGCGCTCTGTTTTACATGACATCGAACAACGCGGAAAAGTACCGGTGGTAGCCGGAGGTACAGGCTTCTACCTGCGTGCGCTGCTGAATGGCTTGCCCGCGACTCCACCGGCGAGCGCGGAAACTCGCCAGCGGCTGATCGAGCATGAGCGCCGCCGTCCAGGCTCCCTGCACCGGCTGGTGCGGCGGCTTGACCCCGTGTCCAGCGCGAAGATCCATGCCCACGACGTGGCTAAGCTGGTCCGCGCGTTGGAGATTCGGCTGCTTTCATCTCGCCCGGCATCCGCCGCGCAGCCAAGTGAGCCATTGACCGGCCTTCGGGTTCTAAAATTGGGTTTGTTTCCCCCACGCGAGCAACTCTACGAGCTGTTGAACCAGCGTGCGCGGAATATGCTGTGCGACGGGCTCCTGGGCGAAATCGCAGGGCTGCTTCAGCGCGGGGTTCCGCGCGACGCCAAGCCGCTCCTGTCCCTCGGTTACAAAGAAGGTTTGGCGGTTCTGGAATCGCGCATGACCGAGGAGCAAGCTCTGGAGCAGATGCAACGGGATACCCGGCGGTACGCCAAGCGGCAAATCACCTGGTTCCGGCATGAGCCCGGAATCGTAATGCTTCCCGGCATGGGAAACGATCCGCTCATCATCGACGAGGCCGCAGCCCTGGTCGATCGCTTCATGACCGGCGACCAGCGATAACCGCGAACCTTGATAGACTCCAAATAGTGCTGTTCCGCCGTCCACGACTGTTACTTTCCTTCACTCTGTGCTCGCTCGCGCTCCCGCTTTTTGGCGCCGCCGATACCGTAACCGTCCTCCCGTTCTTCAATTCGTCCCAGAAGCCGAATCTCGATTGGATCGGCGAAAGCGTGGCCGAAACACTCCGCGAAGCACTGGCTGGCGCCGGCGTCTTAGTTCTTTCGCGCGAAGACCGCGTGGAGGTTTACAATCGCATGGCGGTTCGCTCGGGAGTCCCGCTGACCCGCGCCACCGTACTGAGATTAGGCGATTCGCTGGATGCCGCCCAAATCGTCTTTGGCAGCTTCGAAGTGGCGGCGCCTCCCGCCGGCACACCGGCCACCCGCGGCCAACTGAAATTGATCGTGAATGTAATGGATCGCAAACGCTTCCGGGAGGGTCCGACGTTTACCCAAACGGGCGTTTTGGATGATCTGAGCTTGCTCGAGTCACGCCTTGCTTGGCAGTCAATTCATTACTTCCAGCCGCATTCCCAGCCTAGCGAATCCGATTACCTGCAAACCCGCCCGCCCGTTCGGATCGATTCCGTCGAAAATTACATCCGCGGGCTGCTTTCCCCCTCACCCGAGCAGCAGGTCAAACTCTTCGTTCAGGCAGCCAAGCTGGACCCGCGCTATAGCGAGCCGAATTTTCAGTTAGGGCGCCTTGCCTTCGCCAAGCGGGAGTACCGGGTGGCCCAGGCTTGGCTTGAGAAAGTGGCCCCCTCAGACTCGCACTTCCATGAATCGCGTTTTCTTCTGGGACTTTGCCAGTACTACGTGGGCGAGTTCGATGCCGCGGCTTCATCCCTCCAACAGGTAGCGGCTCAAGTCCCGCTGAACGAAGTTTTCAATGATCTGGGCGCGGCGCAATCGCGCAAGAACCGCCCAGCGGCTATTGAAAACTTCCGCAAAGCTCTAGAAGGCGACGAGAGTGATCCGGACTACTGGTTTAATGTCGGATATGCGCTCTGGAAGATCGGCAACACTACCGAAGCGGCTTCCAATTTCCAGGCCGTACTTGACCGCTCGCCGGAGGACGCCGAAGCTCAAAACTTGCTGGCCCGCTGCCGCCGCGGCGAAGGTCCGCAACCTAACGAGTTTCTTAGCGGCGAACGCATCAAGAAAACGTTCGAGGAAACCACGTTTCTACAGCTGCAGGCCGAATTGAAAAAGTAGCTAATCCTTCGCCCGGTCCAGTTTCACTTTGCCCAGGATCTCTTGGGCTTCCACCGCGCCTCTGAGCTGCCCTTCCAGATGGTTGCCGTCCAGCAATAAGTCAAACTTCATGGCGCCCATGGTTTCGTCGCTCGCCGCCTCGAAGGTTAAGTGATTGCCCTCGATCTTTCCGTTTCGGATTTCGACCGCGTCGGGCTCCCCTTCCCGCCCGATCTTGCCGGAAACGCCACCCTCCTGCCTATCTTTGAATTCAACCTGGATCGGCGTGGAGATAGTGCTTCCGCTGCTGCTGTCGTGCACGTCGACCGAGCCCGCCCATTTTCCCGCAACACTCGTGGCCGCCTGCATGGTGAACCCGAAATACAAAGCAGCCGCTGCCACCATTCCTACGCGAACCACCCGGTTTGATTCTGCAAGTTCCATAACTGTGCCTTTCGGGACAGTATAATACTTGTTTCAACCTATGCGTAGCTTACTGACTTTCTTCACGCTTACCTGGGTGGCCGTTGCCCAGACACCCGCCGCCCACCATTCCGCCACCGCTGTTCACCACACTGCCGGAAAGCCGAGCGCCACCAAGGCTGCCGACCCCACGCAAACGTTCCCAGCCGAGCCTGGTCTGTATGTCGCGTTCAACACTACCGAAGGCCGAATCGTCTGCAAGTTCTTCGAATCGGAAGCTCCGGTTACAGTGAAAAATTTCACGTCTCTCGCCCGCGGCTTGCGCGAGTTTACCGATCCGAAAACGGGAGCCAAGGTTAAGCGGCCGTTCTATAACGGACTCACGTTCCATCGCGTGATCCCGGGCTTCATGATTCAGGGTGGTGATCCCACCGGCACGGGTATGGGCGATGGGGGCGTGCCCACCATCGTTGATGAGTTCGTGCCTACACTGAAGTTTGACGTAAATGGCCGGCTCGCCATGGCCAACACCGGACGTCCGCACACTGGTTCGACTCAGTTCTTCATCACCGACGGCACTCCCGAGCATTTGAACGGGCATCACACGATCTTTGGCCAAGTGGTAAGCGGCCAGGACGTGGTGACGAAGATCACCCAAGTACCTACCGACGCTTCGAACAATAAGCCGAACACGCCGGTTGTCATGAAAACCGTGGTGATCCGCAGGGTGGGCCCCGCACCTGGCGCGAAACCAGCCGCGGCCAAAGCAGTCAAAAAGACCTAGTGAACCGTGTACCGCGCCTTTAGCCCGAACGGAGCGATTTCCACATCGAACTGTTCGCCGCCAGGCAAGCGCACCATCCGATAACTGCCGCGCATGGTCCCGGTAGGAGTCGGTAGCGGACACCAAGACGAATACTGATGACTTTCTCCGGGGGCGAGCACCGGTTGCTCGCCAACCACCCCCGGTCCATTCACTTCCCGCTTCTGGTCGATAGCATCAGTGATGATCCAGTGCCGCGTTAGCAACTGCACCGTGTGTTCGCCCTGATTGGTGATCCGGACCGTGTATTCGAACAACCACTCGTTGCTTCCGGGACGCGAGTTCTCTGGCGAGTGCCGCGCCATGACCTCCACGCGGACCCCCTGCGTTACAGCTTCGGACATTGGTGCGATATCGAGAGGCGAGACAGCCATGCTGGCTTTATCCTAACAGCTTGGGTCCTGACGTCAGATCCCGGGTTTAGCGTAGAATCGGTACTGCCTCCGATGGCCCGCTTCGCCACCCAGCCCCTCCGAACCTCCCAGATCCCCGCGTTCCGCGCCGAGCACTTCCCCTATTCCGGCCCTTATCCCTGGCTGGATCGCGCCGACGCATTGGAACGCATCGAGGCAAAAGAAGCGGCTGGCGAAATCACAAGCGAAGAAGCCCGGCAATGCCGCTTCTGGCATGCCAACGGCTATGTCGTTATTGAGCGGCTATTTGACGATCGGACTCTCGATGCTGTCTGGGACGGTTACGAACAAGCAATTGCGGCGGGCCGCATTGTCCTGCCGCCGGAACTTGCCAGCGACGCCGACCCTTACCCCGGCCGCTCACTGAATCCGCACAAGAAAGCCGCCGCCCTCTGCCGCGTCCTTAAGCACGCAGGTTTGCGCCACTGGATTCAGGTCCTCATGGAGCGGGAACCCCGGCCGCTGCAGACCATCCTGTCGCATAAGGGCTCCCAGCAAGGCCTGCATTCCGATTCGATCCACATGACGACGTATCCGCTGGGGTACCTGACCGCAGCCTGGATCGCTTTCGAAGATATTCACCCGGATTGCGGCCCACTCGTGTTCTACCCCGGAAGCCATCGCCTGCCATACGTCTTCAGTAGAGACGTCGATCTCTCCGAAGCTGAGTTCAAGGAGCGCGGCTACGCTCCCTATCACGAAAAGTACGAGCCGCGAATTCGCCAAATGGCGGAACAAACCGGAATCGAACCGCACTACTTCCACGCCAACCGCGGCGATGTGCTCATCTGGCACGCCAATCTGATTCATGGCGGCTCGCCACGCAAGAATGTTCAACTCTCCCGCAAAGCCATGGTCTGCCATTTCTTCGTGAAAGGATCGTTCGTCTACCACGACCTATCTGCAACCCGATCCATGCAACAGTACGTGGGCACGTGCATGCTGCGCGACGAAAATGGCGGACTGTTGGGCTTAGGTAAGAAGTAAGCGCGGTTTTCTAGCAGACCAGATCTTCGCGCGTGATCTTGAATCCATCCAGGTTGCCGAGGATCGTCAACGCGATTAGATCCTGATCGAAGAACGTCTGCGCGATGTGTTGGACCTCTGCGGCGGTCACCGCTTCGATGCGATCCACCAGTTCATCCAGCGTGAAGAAGTGCTGGAAGTACAGT
Source organism: Bryobacterales bacterium (assembly GCA_963752695.1). GTDB lineage: Bacteria > Acidobacteriota > Terriglobia > Bryobacterales > Bryobacteraceae > Bog-113. The sequence goes on along the minus strand of CAVVZB010000003.1, from coordinate 183,549 downwards.
TCCTGGCGCGCCAGGTTCGACATGCGGCTGGAGGTCGATTCCAGACTGAGCATCAGCGAGCCCTTGAGGTAATCCTTGCCGCGCCGCAACTCCTCTGCCGGAATGCCATCCTGCTTAAGATCACGGAACTCTTTCAAAATAGAATCCACGACCTTCCGCGCCGATTCGAGCGACGTTCCCGCATACACCGAAAGGCACCCAGTATCGCGATACGGATTCAGATCGGAGAACACCGAATACGCCAGCCCCTGGCGCTCCCGAATGTTCTGGAACAGGCGCGAGCTCATGCCGCCACCTAACAGGTTGTTCATCACATAGCAGGCAAATCGCTGCTCATGCGAAACCGGATAACAGGGCACCCCGAGACATAGATGCACCTGCTCCAACTCTTTCTTGTGCTTCAGCGTGATACGCGCGTGCGTTTTCGGAACGGCTTGCGCTTCCGGCGGGTTGTAAGGCGCGAGCCCGGCGAAATAATCCCGGGCAAGTTGCTCCAGCCGGTGATGTTCCAGATTGCCCGCCGCGGTGATCAGCAGATTAGTCGGCGAATACACGCTGCGATAGTAGCCGAGCATCTTATCGCGATCGAATCCCGTCACCGTTTGCCGCGTTCCAAGGATGGGCCGCCCGATCGGGTGATCGCGCCAGAAGTTGGCCGAGAACAGCTCGTGCACCAGATAATCCGGGTTGTCGGCCTCCATCTTGAGCTCTTCCAGGATGACGCCCTTTTCTTTTTCGATGTCTTCCTCGCGGAAAAGTGGATGCAGCACCAGGTCGCTCAGAACGTCGAAGGCAAGCGGCAAATGCTCGTCCAGAACCTTGGTGTTGTAGCAAACCAGTTCCTTGGCTGTGAACGCGTCTAAATTGCCCCCAATCGAGTCCACTGAGCGGGCGATTTGCTCGGCCGAGCGCGTCGCGCTGCCCTTGAACAACATATGCTCGATGAAGTGCGAAAGGCCATTCTGATCCGCGGTTTCGGAACGGGAACCGGTTCCGATCCAAACTCCGACACAGACGGATCGCACGTGAGGCATCTGCTCGGTAATAACGCGAACGCCGTTGGGCAGGGTGGTGACTTCAATATCACGCACAACGGGAAGTGTGGCTGGCATGGAAAATGGCTTTACCTGTTTTGTACCATTTCCGGTGGAGCGAACCGCGAACGGTGCGCGCCAACCCTCCTAAACGGAGCAGGCCGGATTGAGGAAATCTACCGCTTGACGGGCTTTTTGGGCGTGCCGCCGGCATCGGCGATCAGCTTGTTCATCAAAGTGACGGCTTCATCGATCGGCAGGAAATTAGCAATTACCATTGGCGTTCGGCCATTCACGTCTTCCGGATCGACATCTGCGCCCTTTTCGGCGAGGAAGCGAATAACGCTGCAAATCTCAGCTTGCGTCGAAACCTGAAGCGTTCCCATTACGGCAGCATGCATCACCGTGCTCTTGCGGGTGGTGACCGCTGTCAGATCGGGGTCAAGTTCGTAGGCGTACTTCACCACATCAAGATGCCCGCTTCCGGCCGCAGCCATTAGCAGAGTGGTGCCATCCTGGCCCTTGATCTTCGGGTTAGCGCCTGCTGCAACCAAGGCCCGCATGACGTCTTCGTGGTTCGCCTTTGCCGCCAGCAATAATGCGGTCTGCTGTCCAACCGGGGCACGAAAGGGATTTCCCCCCTTTCCCGCCGGCGTAATCTTCATCGTCAACGCGTTCACATCGGCACCTTTGGCCAACAACGCCTTCACCACCTCCAGATTGCCCGACTGAGAAGCTACATGCAGCGGCGTGTTGCCGTCTTTATCGGCGGAGTTGACGTTAACGTTATGATCAAGCAGCACTTTGACGACGTCCGCTTTCCCGCCCGTGACCGCCACGCCCAGCACGCTCGCCCCGTTTGATAAAACGTAGTTCGGACTCAGCCCGGCGTCCAGCAGACTCTTGACCGACTGCACATCGCCTTTCTGCGCCGCGAACACGAGTGGGGTAAACCCGCCCTTGGATACAGCTTTCACGTCGGCGCCGCGCTTGATCAAGTAGTCGACAATCTCGCAGTGGCCCTCCGCAGCGGCCCACATGAGAGCATTTTGCCCTTTACGAGTCTCCGCCGCGTCGATCTTCGCGCCATGCTCCAGTAATAGCTTCACTCCCGGAAGCGTCCCTGCCCGCGCCGCCACCATCAAAGCCGTCTCGCCGTTCCACCTTGCAGCCGTCGCATCGGCCCCTGCCGCTACCAGCTTCGCCATTACGGCCGCATCGCCAGTCGCAGCCGCCAGCGTCAGCGGCGTCTCTCCGTATTGATCGGTCGTATTGGGCGTGGCGCCCGCCTTCATCAGCAGGTCCACCACATCCGCTTCGTCCAGGTACGCAGCCCAGGCGAGCGCGGTAGCTCCGTCCGGCTGCGCCGCTTTTACATCGACATGCGCTTTCAACAGCGCAATCACGCGCGGGCGGTTATGATCCTTGATCGCTTCGATCAGATCGACTGTTCCCGCACCGGCGCACGGCAAGATCAGCACCGCCGCCAACGCCCGCCCAAATACAGTTGCCGCCTTCATGCGCCGTCTAGACTCCGGACAGTTGGTCCAATTCGCCGGTGGCGTCGCCCAACTTCTCCGCCGGAACACCCGCCTTGTCCAACATGGTCACAAGGAGATTATTCATCGGCGTTTCCGGCGCGTACCGGATATGCCGCCCGCCCTTGATGTTCACGTTCGCCCCACCCGCCAGCACCAGCGGCAAATCGTGGTGAGTATGCGCGTTTCCATCGCCAATGCTGCTGCCGAACAAGATCATCGAATGATCCAGAAGCGTACCGTCACCGTCTTTGGTCGCCTCCATGCGCCCCAGAAGGTAGGCAAGCGTTCGGACGTGCAACTCGTCGATTTTCATCGTTTTAGCAATCTTTTCCGGATCGTTTTGATGATGGGTCACTGAGTGATGGCCGTCCGGAACCCCGATCGACCGGTAGCTGCGATTGCTGCCTTCCCGCGCCATCATGAAACTCACTACCCGTGTCATATCGGTCTGGAACGCGATCACCATCAGATCGCTCATCAGCTTGGCGTGATCTTCGAACTCTTCAGGAATGCCCGATGGCCGTTCAATCAGCGGCATCTGAACGGTTGCACTCTGTTGCTCAGCCTTCTGAATCCGCCGCTCGATATCGCGGATACCTTCCAGATACTCGTCAAGTTTAGTCTTGTCGCGAGCGCCAAGCGTCGGTTCCAGACGAGCTACATCGCCGCGCACGAAATCTAACAGGCTGCGATTCTCCCGCAATACCTTGAGCCGCGACTTCGGATCGGTCGTCTCGCCGTCGCCAAAGAGGCGCTCGAACACCGCTCGCGGGTTTACTTCCATGGGATTCGGCGTGGTTGGGGTGCGCCAAGAGATCGTATTGGTGTAAGCGCAACTGTAACCGCTATCGCAATCGCCTGCCAGATTGGGCTCCTCGAGACCAATCTCCAGCGATCCAAACTGCGTTTTGTTCCCGAGTTCCCGCGCGGCAACCTGATCCGCCGAAATCCCCGCCCGAATATCCGCCCCGCCGGTCCGCTTGGGATGAACGCCGGTCAGCCAACTAGCGCCCGCCCGGGCGTGATCGCCCGCGCCATCGCCCAGAGCGCGGCCACCATTCTGCATGAGATTGCTCAGCACGAGCATCTTTTCGCGAAACGGTTCCAGGGGCTTCATGGAGCTCATGAACTCATATCCGGTGCCCACCTTCGAGGGCAGCCAGCCCTTGGAGATAATCCCGTTCGGCACATAGACAAAGCCCATCCGAACGGCGGGATTTGCAGCCGAAAGTCCGGTGGCCTTCATCGCCGGAACCATTGCATCGAGGAAAGGCAGCGCCATCGCGACGCCTGCGCCTCGCAGAAAACTGCGGCGAGCCAGGGCTTTTTGGGTGAGCATCATAATTCGGGGGTTCTCCTTGTCTGGAACTGCGGATTCTTAACGATCGAGTGGATCAATGCCGGGATAGTTGTATTCTGGGCCGCCGCGTCGCGGATCACGGCCCGCACCGCCGGTTCATCGTAATACTCCACGCCCCTGCCCATGGCGTAGGTCATCAGCTTTTCGGTAAACGTAGTCACGAACTGATCTTTATAGGTGGTGGTCAGCAACGTCTTCAGCCCCTTCGGACCGTCGAACTTGGTGCCATCCGGCAGCTTACCCGATGTATCGATGGGACTGCCGCCATCCTTCGCACGCCATTGCCCGATGCCATCGTAATTTTCAAGCGAAAAACCGATCGGATCCATCCGCGAGTGGCATCCGGCGCAAGTCGGATTGGCGCGATGCTGCTCCATCGCCTGCCGCATGGTCAGCGACCGACCGTCCTTGGCGTGTGCTTCCAGCGCCGGAATGTCCGGTGGAGGTGGCGGCGGGCCGCTTCCTAGCAAATTCTCCAGCACCCACTTGCCGCGCTGCACCACCGAAGTCCGGTTGGGATACGAGGTCACCGTCAGAATGCTTCCCTGCCCCAAGAGCCCGCCGCGCGTGTCGCCGGTCAACGAAACCCTGCGGAATTGCGACCCATACACGTTCGGAATATCGTAATGCTGCGCCAGCCGCTGGTTGAGGTAAGTGAAATTCGCGCTCAGAAGATCGGTGATCGGCCGGTTCTCCCGCAAAATGGCATCGAAGAACAGCTCGGTTTCTTCCTTGAACGACTGTGCCAATCCCTGATCGAACTGGGGGAACAGATCCGGATCAGGCGTCACTTTCGCCAGGTTGCGCAGGAACAGCCACTGTCCTGTGAAATTCGCCGAAAACGCCTTTGATCGCGTATCCGCCAACATCCGATCAACTTGTGCCGAGAGCACTTCCGGATTCTTCAGCTTGCCCTCTTCGGCCAGCTTCAGCAGCTCATCATCCGGGATGCTGCTCCACAAGAAGAATGAGAGCCGCGAAGCTAGCTCAAGATCGCTCACCCGGTGCACGGTTCCTGGAGCGCTTCCGGTGGGATCGTGCTCCACCCGGAACAGGAAATTCGGCGAAACCAACATCGCACGCAACGCCATGCTGATCCCTGAGTCGAAATTCCCTTCATGCCGGCCTTGCTCATAAAACGCCATCAGCGGCTTCAAATCTGCTTCCGTGAACGGACGGCGATACGCCCGATGGCCCAAGGCGGTTAGAATTTTCTTCGCGCAACCCACTTCCTGCCCGGACGTAGTCGGCCGGCAGATGAAAATCTTCTGGCGGCTCTGCGTCTCACCCGCGCCAACCACATCATAAGGTCCGGCGATGGTCAAACTGGCGAGCTGTGGGTATTCGCCGCGATGCTCGACGTCGTACATCTTCACCCGCGCTCCGTCAATGCGCAGATCTAATTTCGAACTTGAAATGGCTTCGGGATTGATCGCAACCTTCTTAGCGCCCGTCCCGATCGTCTCCGGCGCCAAATTCTCCGCCAGGAACGTCGCACCTACCTCGTGCAAACCCGCCTTCACCGGCATTTTCAGCTCTAAGTAGCGAGGAATCTGACTAGGCGCATCAAACCCTTGCACCACGGGCGGCAGCTTGATTTTGAAGACGTATTGGGCATCCACCGGGAAGTGATAGCTCACAAGCACGCCGCCAGCAGAATCGAAAGGTAGCGCATCGCTTGCCCGCGTACTCTTGGCTGCCGGCTCTTTTCCCGGGCGGAACTCATCCACTTCCGGCTTGATCGCTGTGTCGCCAACCGCTGCCCGGCTCACCGACCGCGCCACCGAAACATACCGCTCAATCAACACTGGTGACATCGACAGCACATCGCCGATATTGTCGAAGCCATATCCGGTATCGTCAGCCGGCAACTTCGCCCCGGCTTTGACGTCGAGCGCCAGCAAATCGCGGATCGAATTGCTGTACTCGGCTCGATTCAATCGGTGAATCGTCGGGTGTCCTGGGTTCGGGTTCGCCAACGCAGTGGCGTCGAGGGAGTCCATCACCCATTTAGTGAAGGCAGCGGAGGCTTCCGGTTTCGGACGGGGCAACCCCACCGGGGGCATCTGGCCGCTGCTTACTTTACGAAGAACTTTTTCCCAAGTGGCCGCGCTTGCACCATGCATCGACGGATCGAGATTCTGCAGACTGATTCCCGCGGTGTGGAGTTTGTCGCTATGGCAGAGAACGCAATATTTGGTCAGGAGCGCTTGAGCGGCAACCTGGTCAGTGGGATGAGCGGCGGGAGTCTCCGTAGGCGCTGATTTGGCGGCGTCCGCCAGTAGCGGCATGCAAGAAGCGAGCGCCAGAAGACAGACGTAAATTCGGGATTGACAATGAGGACGAACGGCTGATAGGAGCACGATGCGGGTGATAGCAGATTATCAAATTTCTCGCATTCAGAGACGTAGGTTGCGGTACTCCCCATAACGGGTGTTTGCGAACCGCAGAAAATACGGTATTTTTTGCGGGCAAACAGTTACGAATCATAGCCTTAGGCGAAAGGCACCCACCACTAAGCCCTCGCGCCCTAACCTGCCCAGCGCTGGCCACTCGCGCGCCTCATCTCGATTCGTATTAGAATTTGCTTGGAAACGTAATGAGTCTGGAAGGCAGTGTTCGCCCCACGCTCCACCCCGTTCGGCCCGATGCAGCGGCTATTCTAGCTCAACTTGATCGCATTCTCGAGAGCCCGCCGTTTCGGGCCAGCAAGCGCTGCTCCGACCTGCTTCGTCACGTTGTCCAGGCAAAATGTGGCGGGAACCTGGATGATTTGAAGGAACGAACCCTCGGGATTACGGTCTTCGATCGCGACCCCGATTACGACACCAACCAGGATCCGGTAGTCCGAAATACTGCCGTTCAAATCCGCAAGCGCTTGGCTCAGTATTACCTTGAACCCGGTCACGAATACGAACTGCGCATCGAACTCCCGCCCGGAGCCTACCTTCCACAAGCGCATTTTTCGCCGGCTCTTTCCCTGACTGACCCACTCCCGGTGCCAGTCTCGTCCAAACCTGGGCGCCCCGTGTGGCGGTCAAAACTCGGAATCGGTTTAGCTTTCGCGGCCGTGCTCATCGCTGTTCTCGTTGCAGTCCTCGCCACAATCCCCGGTTTCGACCCACTCCAACTCCACACCAAGCACACGCCGACGGCCGTCGAATTGTTCTGGGCTCCGCTACTCAAACAGCCCGGGCCGATCGTTCTCTGCGTTGGCCAGGGCCATACCTATAAGTTGAAGGGAAATTTCGACCGCCTCTTCGAAGGGCTGGCCGATTCGCCAGATGCTCCCGCGCCACCCGGCTCAATCCCTCTCAGCAGCATTTCCCCGATCTGGGATCGCACCATTGGCATCAGCGACGCGCAAACTCTGGTCCGCCTCACCGCGCTTTTTGCCGGAGCAGGACACGCGGTCGAGTTCCGCGGCGGCCGATCCACCTCGCTGGGAGATCTGCGCGGTCGATCCAGCGTGCTAATCGGCGCTTTCAACAATTCCTGGACGCTCAGCCTAACCGGCGAACTCCGCTTCTACTTTGACGAGGACACCGCCTCCCGCACGTACCTGGTTCGCGATCGCCTCCATCCCGAAAATCGCGCGTGGGAAGTACGGGGCGACCAGCTAAACACGCAGGATCACGCCGATTACGCCATCGTCTCCCGCGTTTTCGACCCCACGACGGAGCAAGCCGTTCTCGTAGCGGCCGGCATCAAAGGTGGCGGAACCGCGGCAGCCGGCGAGTTCCTGGCCAGTTCCAGCTATCTGGCCCATGCTCTTGCCAACGCGCCCGCTCATTGGGAGAAACGCAATATCCAGTTCGTCCTCAAGACGCGTCTGCTGGGCGGAACCGCGGGACCGCCGGAATTGCAAGCATCCCATTACTGGTAGTGCTCTAATTTGTCTTTGCCACGTACCCGGGCTTCTTCGCGGCGGGCTCGCGGAACCCACGCTCCACCATGTCGTTCGGATCGGTCGAAACTGGCCCGTCTCTCCATAGCCAGCGCATCATGTCCGGCATAATCGCTCCGCCGAATTTCTGCCCGTGCAGGTTCACGCCCCAGGCATAGTTGACGTCATAACCTTTCGCCGTCAGAGCCTTCATCAACCGGACGTTTTGCAGGAACCAGTCCCGCTTTTCGTTGTATTTGCCATCGCGCCCCATTCCCCGAAGATCGTTCCGTCCGTCGCACAGAAACACTCGGATCGGCTTCTTCTCACTCGCCATCACGCGCTCCGGGTAAACATACCCGCCCTTTAGATCCACAAAGCTACCCACGTTGCTCAGCACCTTCCGAAACTGGTTCGGGCGCTCCCATGCGACGGCAAACGCGGCAATCGCGCCGGAACTCGACCCGCCAATACCGTGCTGCTCCGGATCTTTGGAAATGTTGTACTCCTTGTAGAGGACCGGCATCAGTTCCTCCGTGATCACGCGCGCATACTTGTCATCGGGCGTGTTGTACTCCGTCGGGCGATTGGTGCTCCGGTCTCCCCATTCGGTCTGGGGCGATGGCTCCGGCTGTTCCGGCGTGCGCCCCGGATTGATGAAAACGCCGAGCATCACCGGGATTTCGCGCCGGTAGATCAGATTGTCCATCACGTTCTGAGCGCGGATGTCGCCATGCTCATCTTTGAACGCCTGCCCGTCTTGAAAGATCATAAGACTGGCGGGGACACTGGCATCGTATTGCGCCGGTACGTAGACCCAATAGGTATGCTGCGTCCCCGGGTAGACGTTGCTCGGAAGCGTGAAAGGCCCCCGAATCTCGCCCTTCGGTACGCCGTCTTGCGGCAAGGAATCCGGCCCCAGCCGATACTGCGCATTGATTTCCGGGCCTGGCCCTTTCCGCGCAGACGTCTGGCCATCTTTCGGCGGCGCCGTCTGCCCATAAAGCCCCGTTCCCATCCACATCAATCCCACCGCTACAAGATTTCTCATTTCCTCACCCTTTCGCGTCTTCCAGCAGCCGGTCGCATCCGCGGGCCGTTAAGGCCATCATGGTCAACGTCGGATGCTTGTCTCCTGTCGAAGGAAACGCATTCCCACCGAACACATACAAATTCGCAACGTCGTGCGTCCGGCAATACGAATCCAGCACGCCCTCTTTCGGACTCACGCTCATGCGCGCCGTTCCAACTTCATGAATCGATCCGCCCAGCGCGTCTTTCGCCTTTGCAGGCATGGGTGGCGCGGCCGCGCGCGCGGCGTTGGTGTCCGGCGATCCCGGCGCGCCCGGAAATCCCACTGGCCCGCCATCGCCCATGCCGCTCATCGGTTCGCCGCCCGCGCGATGAAATAGTTCTTCCGCCGAGGCCTGGAAGTGCGCCAACAGCTTCCGATCGTTCTCGCAATGCGTGAAATGAATTTTTAGCACCGGGATGCCCCAGTGATCTTTCACCTCCGGGTCGAGTTCGACGAAGTTTTCTTTCCGCGCCAGCATCTCGCCGCCAGCGATCCACACCCGCGCCTGCGCCACGTACCGCGACTTCACTTCCTTCTTCCAGCCGCTCCCGAATCCCGGCAGACCACCCGCGAAAATAGCATATTCGGTCTGCCCGCCGGTCGCGTTCATGACATACCCGCGGATGAAATCCTTCCGGGCCGACCGCGCGTCGTAGTTGATCATCGTCGGGATCGTAATGCCAGCTGACTTCCCGTCATCCAGCCGGCTCGGGCCGCCTTTCAACTTCGGCAGATACCCGGACACGCCCCCGCCGGAAACCTGATCGATCATGTACTGCCCCAGCGTCCCGCTCGAATTTGCCAGACCACCCTTGGCCGATAGGAGCAAGAGCCGGGTGTTCTCCAGCGTTGAAGCCGCCAGTACCACGAACTTCGCATCCACCTCAACGGTTCGGCCGGTATACCGCTCGATGTACGTAACACCTTTGGCCTGGTTTTCCCTATTCATGCGCACCGCCGCCACGACCGCGTCCGTTTTCAAGTCCAGTTTGCCCGTCTTCATCGCTGGCGGCAGTGTTGTCGAAACCGTGCTGAACATGGCCCCTACATCGCACCCGTTGATGCAGTTTCCGCAGTAATGGCACGGTGGGCGCCGATTGTGCATCTGCGTCAATTGCGCCAAGCGGCGATGCGTCGCCGGCCAACCCAAGCTCCTGCATGCCGCGGTCAAGATCGATTCCGCGCAGTTGAGCGGCATCACCGGAAGGAATTCCCCGTCCGGGAACTGCGGCATTCCCGCGCGCGCGCCGCTCACCCCGATAAACCGCTCCACGCGGTCATAATACGGGCGCATATCGGCATACGACACCGCCCAGTCCATCCCGTACCCGTCGCGCGACGCCGCCTTGAACTCGTAATCCGCCATCCGATCGCTCGCTCGCGCCCAGTGCAGCGTACGGCCACCCAGCACCCGCGATCGTCCCCATCGATAAACCGTCTCCGGCGACGTCGTATACGGATTCTCGCTGTTATCGATCATGATGCGGTAATTTCGTTCGCTTCCGCTGTACTTGCGAAAAAGCCCCGGCTTGCCGCGCCCCCGATAATCCATCTCATAGAGATAGGTGTGCCGGAAGTCGCGTGCCGCGTCCACCGCGCTTCCCGCTTCCAGCATCAACACACGCATGCCCGCCTGGGTCAACTGCATTGCCGCCCAGCCCCCGCACGCGCCTGATCCGACTACGATTGCGTCGTATTGCGCGGCCATCACTTCGCTCCCGGCATCGCGACCACCTGGTGCTCGAGGTGATCACAAGCAGGGAACGTCAGGTTGTAGCTGTTCCCCCTGTAATCCAAGGTCTCGATCATCCCCGCCCGCGAAGTGTAAAACGCAAATACGGTCTGCTGCTTGATCAGCCGATAGGCAAAGTAAGCCGCATGTTGCGCCTGAACGTCGGTCTCCGGCCGCGCCATCGCCCACACGATTTCTAAGCGGCGCTCCGGTCCCGCGCCATAGAACTCGGCATCCCGAAGTGCCGCCATCGCCCGCCGCCACTCGGCTTGCGTTTGCGGCGTGTCCCCCGACGCTTGCAACAGAAAGTCGATGAACGCCGCGCACTGCGCTTCCCGAGCTCCCGGCGTGTCGTCGGTGGGTATCAGGATCTCCGTGAACGCTTCTAGAGCCGCGTACTCCTCCGGAGAGAAGAACGCCGGCTGGTAATTGCGCAGCCGCCCCGGGTCGGGTGGCGGGGCCGATGGCCCGTTTCCATGATGGGATTCCGCGCCTTTCAGCCAGGCCTCGAAGAAGAGTGCCGCTCCCGGCAGCGCGGCCACGCGCAACACCCAATCCGCCATCTCCCGCCGCGTCATCCCTGTGTCTCTATCTCCCATCGCGGCCCTCACGGCTACATATTTAAGTTCTGCCGCGCGTACCGGATACACGCCAGGTTGTATTCGTCTTCCGCTTTGATCTGATCGGGCTCCGAAAGTTGGCTGATCCGCGGCAGCGGCGTCCGGCCCGGCACACTGCGAGCTAACGCCAGCACCCGCGCTACGTCAAAGCCCGGAACCGCCGCTTCTCCATCCGCGAAAGTCGCCCAGTACCGCTCCGTCAATACCGGAATCTTAAGTGGATCGCGCGTAATCATTTCCAAACAAAACAGCATCTTCGGATCTTTTCGCCGCAGCTGTTCCACGCGCTTCTTTAAATCGATTACGCCTGTTCCGAAAGGCACTTCGGACAGCAGAAATCCCTCGGGATATTCCTCCAGGCCCATGTCTTTGATGTGCGAAAAAATCGCGTATGGCATCAGCGCGTCGAAAGTCTCATCCGGCATCTCGCAGAGGGACAGGTTGTTCCCCATGTCGACGCAGACACCCACCCACTCACTGCTCACCTGTTTCATCCACGCCGCTTGTTCTGCGGCGCGCCAGCCCTTATGATTCTCCACGGCCAGGCGCATTCGATGTTTCCGCAGCACCGGCTCGGCCAGCGCAACCGATTTCCGGCACTGCGCAAAATTGGCTCGAAACGCTTCCATCGAATCGAACTGCTCATACCGGCGCCCCGTCATAGCCGCGTGTAGGGCCGACGCACCCGCCTCTTTGCATGCAGACACCGCCGTGTCGAAGCCCGCAACGTCGGATTCCGTCTTTGGCAAAGGAGTATTCAGCACCAGAACCATCTGGTAGGCCTCTACCTGCTTGCGCATGGCCTTGACCGCTTCGGGTTCGGAAGAAAACAAGACAGCTTCCGCCCCGGCGAGTCCCAAACGGTGACAATGCTCAATCACGTCGAATCGCTCGCCCTTGCGCTTGGCCGCTTGCACCCGCACATTGAACGACGTCGGCGCGCCGCCAAGCAACGCCTTTCCACCGCCGCTCTGAGCCATCGCCGGCTGCAGCGCTATCCAAGTGGAAGCCGCACCCGCGGCCAGCAGTTCCCGTCTCGTCATCACGGTCATATCATATACGCGGCCAAATGCGTGCTCCGCGCGCTCCCGATTATTTAATAAATCCCACCTAAATTCCTCACCATACTAAAGATATCGGGAAAATACTTGAATAGTCCGAATCCGATCTGTTATTCGTTGCGTAGCCATTTACGCATTGGCCCAGGAGCGATTAGTGCCGCAATCGAAAAATCTGCCCGTGCAGTACACCGCCATTAGCGAAGAGCTCGCTGCTATGAGATTGGAGTTAGCCAACGCCATCTCGGCGATCAATACGTCTGCTTCCAGGCTTCCAGATGTAGACGGCTTGCACACGCGCTTACACGATTGCTGCACCCAATACGGAGAACTGCTCACCAAGCTGCTCGAGTGCGTTTCGGATGCCGCTGTACCATCCCCGCAGCCCCGCTTGATGCATCGGTCGATGCACCGCGGCCCGGTTTGCTCCAGCCGTTCAAACCCTGCTACTTGGACTGTGAGATCGAAACTGGTTACTTCCGAAGGCGCGTCTTAACCCGCCCAGTTAGTAGCGCACGCGAAACGCGCTAACCGCTTGCGCCGGCATTGTCACCGCTAGGCTTCCATTCTCCACCCGCGCGGCCGACTCGATCGGAGCCACGTGCCGCGGCTGTGCGAAGCTATTCTCCGCCCGCAGGTCGTCATTCGCAATTGTGACCTGCTTAGCCTCGCTCGCCGCCCCCACGCCCTTCAAAGTAATCCGCACCGGACGCGCACTTGCGTTCGAATTCACCACCATCACCACTACTTCGCGCGACCGCTCGTCCAACATCCCGCTCGCGTAAATTCCCTTAACGGCGTTATGAGCCGCGCCGTCGATTACCGCTGGAACAATCCGCGTCCCTACCTGATTCGCGAATAATTTCTGCACATAATAATTCGTCGTGCCATACGATTTCAAATTATCGAACCAGATTAAATCCGGCGTCCACTGCCACGCGTCCACGTGTGCGAACAGCGGAGCGTATGAGGCCATGCGCACGACGTCCGCATTGCGCTCCAACCCCGTCATGAAGGCTGCTTCCGCCAGCGCACCATCCCAGTTGTTCCGGTTATCGGTCTTCGCCACGCCGGAAGTCTGGGCCGCAAACTCGCCCCCGAATACCTTTGGACCCGAGCGGTCATAACGGTCGTACCTTCCGCTATTTTCCAAAAACCACGACGGCGCCGCGTAATAATGCTCGTCAATAAAATCCGTCTTCAACTTCCGCAAGTTAGACCAGAGATACTCGAATTCTTTCCCGGATGGCGACGGCCCCGCGCTTCCGACCAGCGCAATTTCCGGATGTTTGGACTTTAACGCCGCCGAAAACAGCTTGAACCGATCCAGATATTGCGGACCCCATTGCTCGTTGCCCACTCCGATCATTTTCAAATGAAACGGCGCCGGGTGGCCCATCCGGGTCCGCAATCCGCCCCAGACCGTATCCGCCGGGCCATTAGCAAACTCAATTAGATCCAACGCATCCTGAATATACTGGTCGGTCGTATTCAGTGGCGCGGTTTCACTCGAATTAAACTGGCAAGCCATCCCGCAATTCAAGATCGGAAGCGGACTCGCACCGATGTCTTCGGCCAGTTGGAAGTACTCGTAGAACCCCAGCCCGAAACTCTGGAAATAATCCGGCGTGGGGCGCGTATCGGCAAACTCGTCGTTCCACCGGTTGGTGATCGTGCGCCGCTCGCTTACATCGCCCACGGTCTTTTTCCACTGATAGCGCACCGCCAGGCGCCGCCCTTCCACGATGCACCCGCCAGGGAAGCGCAGGAACCCCGGCTTCATATCGGCCAGCAATTGAACCAGATCTTTGCGAAGACCGTTCGGCCGCCCCTTCCACGTGTCCTTGGGATACAGCGAGATCATGTCGAGATCCACGTCGCCCTTCTCGTCCACGTAAACGTTCAGCCGGCCGTGCAGCGTTGTGGCCGTGGGCCGCAGCGTCGCTTCGTACTTCTTCCAATTCCGCCCGAAGCCGCGAAGATCCGCGCTGCCGATCGTCTTGCCGCTCTCGTCTAGCAGCTTCGCATGCACGGTCCGAGGACCATTGCCCGGGCTCCGGACATATGCCGAAAACACGTACTCCGCGCCGCTTTCCACGCCCATCCCCCGAAAGCCCGGGTTGACCACGCCAAACCCGCCGCCCGGCTCATAAACGTGCATCCGCAGATAATGAGGATTATTTTCGTTCAGTGCCCCGTCCGTGCGCACATCCAGTTCCCCTTGCGGATTACCGAGGATGTCGATCTGTTTCCACGCGCTTAACGGCTCGCTGAATTCAAACGACCGGTTCTTGACCAGTTCCGGGTACAGCCCGCCATCGGCGGCGAAGTTAATGTCTTCGAAAAAGATGCCGAACATCGTCGGTGCGATGTCGCCGCCCGGATGCGTCACATCCACGGCAATCGTATCGGGACTATCCGGCCCGTTCTGCCCCACTGCCAGCGCCAGGCACGCCACCAAGACCGCCCCAGTCAGGAGCCAAACGTTGTTCCACTTCCGCCGCATGGCCCTACTCTATCGAACCTTTTTACTCCGCGCGACCGTCCACCACCCGCGTGATTGCGGCTCGAAGCTCCTCCTGACTGCGGCCCCCAACAAACTGACTACGAATGACCCCCTCGCGATCAATGATTAAAACGGTCGGAATGGCCGAAATTCCGTACTGCTTGTTAATCTTTTCGTTAGGATCGGACAGCGTCGCCAGGCCGTTGTTATTCTTCCGCAAGTAACCCCTGGCCGTTCCTTTGTCCTCGTCATTTACCCCGAAAAATTGCACCTTGTCGCCAAATTCCGTCCGTAGTTTATCCACCCCCGGCAACTCTTCCCGGCATGGCGGACACCACGTCGCCCAAAAATCCAGGACCACGACCTTCCCGCGCAGGCTGCTCAGCTCCACGCCATCCCCATCCAGCGATTTCGCGCTGAAATCCCCCGCCTTCAAGCCCACCAGAGAAGTTCGCTCATCGCCAGGCAGCACCAACGCCTCCACCTGCTTCCAGGAATTTTCCGGCTCGAATTGAAAGGCGGTATCGTCCACTGCGTCGTTGACCTCGATCAGCTTCATCTTGGTCGTCATCTTGATTTCGCCCGGCACCCCGTTCACCAGTGGGTGAGTCGTTTGCACTTCCTGCAGAACGAACCCAGTTTCGGCATCTACCCACAGGTCGTAGGTGATTTCCCGCACGCGCGTCCTCACCACCTCGCAGCGCCGCTTTTCTTTGCCCAACCTGTAGTTGTCTTCCTTAATCCATTCCGGCTCGCGCCCGGCCTTCGCGATTGCCGGGTACCGCATGAGGAGCGCTTTGTTGTTTCGGGTGTGCAAGTCGCGTCCGCCGGCCTCCGGTTCGCCACCCTCTTGTGTGTCGCTCGCCTGTATTTGCATCGCACCGGAGGCATTGATCTGCGACCACTGCTTGGCCTTCGGCAATGCTTTCCACGTCTTGCTTCCGTCGCTCACCTCGAGCGCTTCGTTCTCCCCTAGCTTGTAGCGCGCCCGGTACTTGCCGCCGGGTTTCTCGGCTAGTTCATATTCAGCACTACCCGTCTGCGCCGAAACACGGCCCCCGGTAACCGACTGGCTGCGAGTGGCTATTGCATGAAAGCCGCGCAATCCGGTATACGCCTTTTTTATGCTGTCGAGCACCGCTTGTGGCGGCGCGTCCGCTTGCGCCACGACTACCCATACCAGGCCCGCTATCAGCGTTTTCATATCCGCCCCTAAGGTACGAATTGTGACAGAAAACACTGTACTCCGCAGGATAATGTTACGGATTATAAATTTCCGGTCCAACCGTTTCGGCCTCAGCGAAGCCGCCCTGCCTAAAGCGGACGCTGACTTACCTCGAAACTATTGAAGAACCGGCGACTGAAATCCGTCATGCGTTCAGGCAGACGGGCGGCAGCATAGGCGCGTTCGAAAGCCCCGAAAGACTGTTTTCCGCAAAGTAGCCATTCGCTCGTAAAGCCCGCATGATCCTGATGCACATTAACCAGGAAGCATTCACGCAGAAAACGCCAGAGATCGAAATACAGAAAACTCTCTCCAAATTCGTACAGCGAACGCTTTCGCTTGCTTGGCATGGTCGCAACATGCGGGCCGTACAATAAGACAGAGTGGAAAAAACCTTTTACATCGAGACCTTCGGCTGCCAAATGAATGCACACGACTCCGAAAAGGTCGTGGGCGTCCTCGTCGAAAAAGGCTTCCGCGAGGTTCCCGAGCCCGAAAACGCCGCCTACGTCTTCTACAACACCTGCAGCATTCGCGACCGCGCCGAACAGAAGGTGTTTCATCGCCTCAACACTTTCAAGAAGCAGTCTGGCAAAGGGAAGATCTTTGCGGTTCTCGGATGCGTCGCTCAGCAGGAGGGCGAAAAGATTTTTGAGCGCGCACCGCACGTAAGCCTGGTCGCCGGCTCGGCCAGTTACGCCAAGCTGCCCCAGATGCTCGTTCAGCTCGAAGCCGGGAATAAGCGCGTTACCGGGCTCGCCTTCGACGAGGAAGAAGCGTTCGAAACCCCGTTTACCCGCCGCGATAACCCGCACCGCGCATACATCACTATCGTCGAGGGTTGCGATAAAAGCTGCGCCTACTGCGTAGTTCCGTTCACCCGTGGCCCGGAACGCAGCCGCACCAGCGCGGGTGTGATGGCCGAAGCGCAAGGGCTCGCTGACCGCGGATACACCGAAATCCAATTACTCGGGCAGAACGTCAACAGCTACCGCGATCCGTCCGCCGTCGGGTGGGATTTCGCCACTCTGCTTACCCGTGTCGGCCAGATCCCAGGCATTCGCCGCGTCCGCTTCACCACCTCGCACCCGCGCGATTTCGTCCGGCGAATCGTTCACGCCATCGACGAAAACCCAGTCCTTTGCGATCACGTTCATCTCCCCGTGCAGTCCGGCTCCTCGCGCGTTCTCTCCGCTATGCTCCGCCAGTACACGCGCGACCAGTATCTCCACCAGATCGATTGGATCAAAACCGCTCGCCGGAAGATCGCCATCACTAGCGACATCATCATTGGCTTTCCCGGTGAAACCGAAAAGGACTTCGAACAGACCCTCGACCTGCTCGACCAGGTCCAGTTCGCGTCCATATTCCTGTTCAAGTATTCGCCGCGCCCGAATACCCCCGCCCAGACAATGGCCGACGCGATTCCAGAGGAAGAAAAAACCCGCCGCTTTACCATCGCCCAGGAGCGCCAACGCGCGATCCAGATCCGCCTCAATGCCGCCTTGCTCGGCACCGTCGAGGAAGTGCTGGTCGAAGGCCGCAACGTGGCCCTCAATCAATGGATTGGCCGCACCTCCCAGAACCAGACTCTAAACTTCGTGCATCCCGAACCCGGCGCTGAACTGGTTGGCCGCTATCTCCCCGTCCGCGTCACCCGCACCGGCCCTAACTCGCTCGTGGGCGACGCCGCCTTGGCCTGAGCGAACCCTTTCCCCATGGTGTAATGAAATCTGAGATGGAGAAGCCCCACATGGAAGTCGAGATGAAAATCCGCGGTTTGATGATGGACCCTGTTACCAACATGCCGATTGTCATCTTGAAGGATGTAGCCGGGAACACCGTACTCCCCATCTGGGTCGGGATCTACGAAGCCAACGCCATCGCCCTCGAAATCGAGAAAGTGTCTACCCCCCGTCCCATGACCCACGACCTAATCAAGAGCGTGTTGAACGGACTTTCCACCGGCGTCCGCAAAGTGGTCGTGAACGAACTCAAGGACGATACCTTCTACGCTCTGATCTGGCTTGATCGCGACGGCGAAATGATTTCCGTCGATTCCCGCCCGAGTGACGCCCTTGCCCTCGCTCTTCGTCTCGATTGCCCCATCTTCGTCGACGACGAAGTTCTAAAGTCGTCCAAAGTCACCGCTTCAGTCTCGGATAAGGTTAACAACGAAGAGTTGAAGCGCTGGCTCGAAGGCCTCAATGACGAGGATTTAGGGCGCTACAAGATGTAGTTGTGCGTTGTGCAAATTTTGAGAAATGTGCACAACTCTGCACAAGTAAGCGCCTGAACGGCTAAAATATCCCATGCGCTTTTTCGCCGTCTGGGCTTGGTTTGCGATACCTCTTTCGGCCGCTAACCCCTTTTCCGTTCAACAAGTTCTAAGCGCTCCATTCCCGTCGAATCTCGCCACCGACGGTCACTCGCGCCTGGCCTGGGTCCAGAACGCCGAGGGTGTCCGGAACATCTGGGTCGCACAAGCCCCCGCCTACTCCGGCCATCCCCTCACCACTTACACCGGGGACGACGGACAGGAGATTAGCGATCTTTCTTTGAGCGCAGACGGCACCGCCATCGTCTACACGCGCGGCGAAGGTCAAAACTCGAAAGGCGAATCCCCCAACCCGCGCCATCTCGTCAGCGGCGTCGACCAAGCCGTCCACTTCATCCCGTTCGCCGGCGGCGTGCCCCGCGAGATCGGCAAAGGCCACAGCCCCGTGATCTCCCCGGATTGCAAAACCGTCGCCTTCATCTCCAGCGATCAAGTCTGGTCAGCGCCGCTCGACGGCACAGCCAAAGCCGCTCAATTGATTCATGGACGCGGGACCGCGCAGTCTCTGGTCTGGTCGCCCGATAGCAAATATCTCGCGATTGTCAGCCGCCGTGTGAACCATTCCTTCATCGCCGTCTATGAAATGGGAAGCCAGGCTCAACGCTTTCTAGACCCCAGCACCGATACCGATAACTACCCCGTCTGGTCGCCCGATTCCCGCCAGATCGCCTTCGTCCGCCAGCAAGTTGAGATCGATGAACTTGAGTTCGCTCCCCACCGCGCCGATGCCGAACCTTGGTCGATTCGAATCGCTGATCTCGCCACCGCCAAAGGCCGCGAAGTCTGGAAAGCTCAGCCTGGCGTCGGAAGCCGCTTCCATGAAATCAGCGGCAAGCACCAGATTTTATGGGCCGCGAGTAATCGGATCGTCTTCCCCTGGGAAAGAAGCGGGGGCCAGCATCTGTACTCGATTCCCGTGGGCGGGGGACAGGCTGCTGACCTCACCGAAAATGCCCGTATCCAGATCGTCGAAGTCGAGCAGGTCTCTCTTTCACCCGATCGCCGCTCGTTACTGTTTGCCTCCAACGAACACGATCCCGACCTCAGCCATCTCTTTCGTATCGAGCTCACCAACGGCGCGCTCGATCGCATCACGAAGGACGCCGCCGCCATCGAATGGTCGCCCGTCCGCGTCGGTGACGACATCGCTTTCCTTCATTCCGATGCACGGCAACCTGCCCGCGCCGCCGTGCTCACCAAAGCTGGCGTCCGCGATATCGCCCCCCAGTCCATCCCCGCGGACTTCCCCGCAACAGCACTCACCACGCCGCAGGCCGTCACGTTCTCCGCAGCCGATGGACTTAACATCCACGCGCAGCTCTTCCTTCCACAAGACGGCCGGCCCCAGCACCCCGCGGTCATCTTCTTTCATGGCGGATCGCGCCGTCAAATGCTGCTCGGCTGGCACTACATGTTCTATTACAACCAGGCTTACGGCTTCAATCAGTACCTCGCCAGCCGCGGCTATGTCGTGCTCTCCGTCAATTACCGCAGCGGCATCGGCTATGGACTTAATTTCCGCGAAGCCCTCAACTATGGAGCGGCAGGAGCGAGCGAATTCAATGATGTCCTCGGCGCCGGGCTCTATCTCCGCTCCCGCCCAGACGTCATTCCCAATAAGATCGGCCTCTGGGGTGGTTCCTACGGGGGCTTCCTTACCGCGCTTGGTCTTGCCCGCGCATCCGACCTGTTCGCTGCCGGCGTCGACCTTCACGGCGTACACGAATGGAACGATGAGATGTCCGGGGCCGTTCCCATCTACCAGCCCGAAAAGCGTCTGGAAGTCGCGCGCGCTGCTTTCGAGTCTTCACCGCTCGCTTACGTCAGCACCTGGAAGTCTCCCGTGCTGCTCATACACGGCGATGACGATCGCGACGTCAACTTCAAACAGTCCGTCATCCTGGCCCAGGCTTTACGCAAGCAGAACGTTCCCTTCGAGGAACTCATCTTCCCCGATGAGATCCACGATTTCCTGCTGCATGAGCATTGGCTGCAAGCCTACGAAGCCGCGGCGGCGTTCCTCGATAAGTACCTGATGAAATGAACCTGACACTTGGGTCACTTCCAACACCTCTCATCTCGGCCTGGATTTCCGCAATCTCGTTATAAGAGAGTTATCGACTCACTTCGCGAGCAGACGCAGCAACTCCGGGTGCTCGCGAGTGAACTGGTCTAATACAGTCCGGAACGCGACTCGCGGCTCGGCTACCTTCAGGTGGGCGATGAACTCGATCACGACGTCTTGTTGATCCGCCGAGAGCGTGGAGATGAGTTGTGCGAGCTGTTCCGGAGGTACGGCAATGAACTTTCTGTCTGATTATGTAACGCAGAAGCCGGGGGTGAGCCGGCACGCGAGCTATCACCTGACAAAATAGTCAGTGGTGTCTATCGACGAACAGCTCATCTACCTCAAGAAAGGTCTTGCCGAACTCATCCGCGAAGACGACCTCCGCGAACGGCTCATCAAAAAAGGTAAGCCTCTCCGCGTCAAAGCCGGCTTCGACCCCACTGCGCCTGACCTGCACCTCGGCCACACCGTCCTTCTGCGCAAAATGAAGCACTTCCAGGACATGGGCCATACCGTGATTTTCCTGATCGGCGATACCACCGCCATGATCGGCGACCCCTCCGGCCGCAACGCCACGCGCCCGCCAATCACGCGCGAACAGGTTCAGGCAAATACCGAAACCTACAAGGCCCAGGTCTTCAAGATCCTCGACCCCGCAAAAACCGAGATCCGCTTCAACAGCGAATGGCTAGATCGATTTGGCTTTGACGACTTCCTCAAGCTCTGCTCGAAGTACACGCTCGCTCGCATTCTGGAGCGCGAGGACTTCAGCAAGCGCTACCGCGAGAACATTCCCATTTCCGTCCATGAACTCCTATACCCGCTCGCGCAAGGTTACGATTCCGTCGCGCTCGAGTGCGATGTCGAACTAGGCGGCACCGATCAGAAATTCAATCTGCTGGTCGGCCGCGAGTTGCAGAAAGACTACGGCCAGCAGTCGCAGATCGTCGCCACTGTTCAGATTCTCGAGGGTCTCGATGGCGAGAAGAAAATGTCGAAGTCGCTCGGCAACTACATCGGCATAGCCGAAGCTCCCGAAGTCATGTTCCGAAAGATCATGGGAATCAGCGACGAACTCATGCTTCGGTATTACGAGCTGCTCACTGACGTCAGTCTCACTCAAATTGCGGACATTCGGTCCCAAATGCAGAGCGGCGCATTGCATCCCATGGAAGCCAAAATGCGCCTTGGCCGCATGATTGTCACCGACTTTCATTCCTCAGCGGCCGCCAACCAGGCTCAGGATGAATTCACGCGCGTCGTCCGCCGCAAAGAGATCCCGTCCGACATCCCCGAAGCCGCATTTCCCGACGGCGTCCGCGTCGACGGCGGCATTCGTATCGACAAGCTCATTGCCAAGATCGGTCTAGCCGAGTCGGTGTCCGATGGCGGTCGCAAAATCAAAGCCGGTTCCGTTCGCGTGAATGAACAGCCGGTCACGGACCTCGTTTTCCTACCGGGTGGCGCGGCCGAACTCCTGATTCAGGTTGGCAAACACTGGCGGCGCGTCAATAATTTGTGATCTTTTGGGCCGCTCGCCCACTGACTCAGCAGTGAGCGTCAGACAAACGAGCTATATTCCGACCCTGGATGGATGGCGAGCGATCGCCATCGCCGGAGTCATTCTTTCCCATTCTTTCCCCTCGGATTACTGGACACGCCACGGCGCGTTGGGAGTGAATCTCTTTTTCGCAATCAGCGGTTACCTCATCACCACGCGCCTGCTCACCGAGCATTCGGAAACTGGGTTCGTTTTGCTAAAACAGTTTTATCTGCGCCGCGCGTTTCGGATTCTCCCCCCGGCCGTGTTCTACCTGGCCGCCATCGCCGTCTTAACCCTGGCCGGCGTCTTGTATTCTTCCTGGACCGATATTGCCAGTTGCCTCGTTTTCACCCGCAATTACTGGGGCGCCAATGCACAGAACGGCTGGTATACCGGACATTTCTGGTCCCTTGCCGTCGAAGAGCAGTTTTACCTTGTCTGGCCCGCGATCCTGGTAGTTGCTGGTGTGCGCCGCTCCCGCTGGGTCGCGCCTGCTATGGCCATCGCCTTCTCCGTGTGGCGTGCGCTCGATGTCCGCCACGCGTGGATCTGCACAATTCTGCACAATGACGCCTTGCGCAATAACGGCCTCCGTAGCGATTACCGTATGGATTCCCTTCTCTGGGGATGCACGCTGGCCCTGCTCGCGCTGCAGATCGATTTTTCAAAATGGATTCCGAAGCGCGCCGCCGCCCCGCTCGTTATCGCCGCATTACTCGCGGTCCTCGCCTTCGACGCCCTTCAACCCAAGTCGTACATGGTCGCCGAATCGCTGCTGCTTCCACTGGTCCTCTGCGGCACCATATTTCAGCCCGCCACCTGGTTGGCCCGCGCGCTGGAATGGAACCCGTTGCGCTATCTCGGACGCCTTTCGTATAGCTTGTACCTCTGGCAGCAGCTTTTCGTTTCGCAATACCATCACGGCCTGTTGCAGCATTTCCCCGTCAACGTCCTGCTCGCCCTCGGCTGCGCTTGTTTCAGCTACTACCTGGTGGAGCGCCGCATGATCAAGCTCGGCCATCGAATCGCCAATCCACTGCGCACACCGGAAGCCCCACTTCAGGCCATGGCTGCCGCCGTTTAGCGTTACCATATTGCTAGCACCATGACATTGGAAGAGCTCGACCGTTTATACGTACCGCTACGCGAACAGGCAACTGCCGTCCGGAGTTATCTTTGACGCGGCGGGCAAGCAGCGCCAGTTAGCTGGCACCGAAACCCTCATCGCCGAGCCCGGCTTCTGGAATAACCCCGAAAAAAGTCAGAAGGTCATGCAGGAGCGCAAGCGCCTCGAAGAAGCCATCGAGAATGACGCGCGCATTGGCGCATTAACGTCAGACATCGAAACCTTTTTCGAACTGGGCCGCGAAGGCGAAGACGTCTCAACCGAGATCGAACGCTCACTGCCGCAATTCTCGGAACTGCTCGAGAAGCTTGAAACCGGCATGCTCATGGCGGGCGAGAACGATTCGCGTCCCGCCATCATGACTATTCATCCCGGCGCGGGCGGCACCGAAAGCCAGGACTGGGCCGAGATGCTCATGCGCATGTATCTCCGCTGGGCCGAGCAACAGGGCTTTCAAACCGTCATCACCGACCGGCTCGAGGGTGAAGGCGCCGGCATCAAATCCGTTACTTTCGAAGTGAATGGCCCCAGCGCTTACGGCCTCCTGCAATCGGAATCCGGCGTCCACCGGCTGGTTCGCATCTCGCCATACGACTCCGCCGCCCGCCGCCATACTTCGTTCGCTTCCGTCTTCGTCTACCCTCAGATCGACGAGGAAATTCACATCGATCTCCGCCTGGAAGACATCCGCATCGACACGTTCCGCGCTTCGGGCGCCGGCGGCCAACACGTCAACATGACTGACTCCGCCGTTCGCATGACGCACATCCCGACCAACACCGTCGTGCAATGCCAGAATGAACGGTCTCAGCATAAGAACCGCGATACCGCAATGAAGCAGCTGCGCGCCAAGCTCTACGAACGCGAGCTCGAAAAGAAGCGCGCCGAGTCCCGCAAGACCGAAGCCACCAAGCTCGAAATCAACTTCGGAAGCCAGATCCGCAGCTATGTGTTGGCGCCATATCGCATGATCAAGGACCATCGCACGAAACTCTCCATCGGCGATGTGGACCGCGTGCTCGAAGGCGATATCGGCGAGCTCATCCACTCCTATCTGGTCTGGCGCAAAACCGGAAAGATTGCTGGCGATGGCAGGGATGATCTCCCCGACTGAGCTCCAAGCCGCCGCCGAAGCCATACGTGCGGGCAAGCTTGTGGCATTTCCCACCGAGACCGTTTATGGATTAGGCGCAAATGCCCTCGATCCCGCGGCTGTCGCCGGGATCTACGAAGCGAAGGGCCGGCCAGCAAGCAGTCCACTCATTGTCCATGTAGCGTCTATCGAGCAAGCTCGCTCCTTCGCCGCCGAATGGACGCCTCAGGCGCAATTGCTTGCCGAACACTTTTGGCCCGGCCCGCTCACGCTGGTTGTGTCCAAGACTGACGCCATCCCCGCTATCGTTTCCGCCGGACTCGATACCGTCGGGTTGCGTGTCCCGGCCAATGAAGTTGCTTTGGCTTTGATCCGCGAATCGGGAGTTCCCCTAGCCGCGCCTAGCGCCAACCGCTTCACCGAACTTTCGCCAACCAGCGCCGCCCACGTGCGCAAGTCTCTCGGCGACCGCGTCGCCATCATCCTCGATGACGGGCCTACCCAAGTGGGCATCGAGTCTACCGTCGTCGCCGTAACGGCCGACTCCGTCGAACTCCTGCGTCCGGGTATGATCTCGCGCGAGCAACTCGAAGCGGTTGTCGGACCTCTCCAGATTCCAACTGAAGTCACGCACCGGTCGCCCGGCCAGCACGCCCGCCATTACCAGCCGCGCACGCCTCTGTTCGTCACCGCTACTCCGCCGAACCACGGCCAAGGCGTCTTTCTCTCCCGAGCGGCGATGCCGGCGGACCCGCATGCCTACGCTGCGATTCTCTATGCCACGCTGCATGACTTAGATACGCGCCATCTCGACTGGATTGGCCTCGAACCCGTCCCGGACACTTGCGATTGGGACGGCGTTCGCGACCGCCTCGCTCGCGCCCGCAGCAAGTAAACTAAAGTAATGGCGACCTCGTCCCATATCTCCGTCGAAGACTATCTCGCTTTTACAGGCAAGCCCAACTGCGAGTACATCGATGGAGTTGTAAAACCGAAAGCAATGGGAACATCGAAGCATGCAAAGCTGCAGGGCCGCGTGTTCAGACTGCTGGAAGACTTGGGCTCTTCACCGAAAAACTGCTTCGTGTCGAAGTGGTGATGGATGCTCGTCTCAAGCACCTCGAAGAGATGAAATAACAGTTCACTCTAAACAATTTTCGAACTCGCGCATCCTCTCTTTCGTCCACTCTTATAGCGGACATGCGCATCCTTCTCTTCAGCGGCAAAGGTGGTGTGGGTAAGACAAGCGTTGCCGCAGCCACCGGCTTGGAACTCGCGAAACGCGGTTTGCGCACGCTGGTGATGAGCGTCGACCCCGCGCATAGCCTTGCCGACTCGTTTCATCTCGAAACCTCTCTCTTTCACCGCGATACCAGCGACCCGTACGAGATCACCCCGCTTCTCTCCATACAGGAAGTCAACATCCAGCATGAAATTCGGCGGCACTGGAAAGAGATTTCGTCCTACACCGTCTCGGTTCTGCGCACCACTGGCATCAAGGACGTCGAGGCAGAAGAACTCGCCATTCTCCCTGGGATGGAAGAGCTGAGCGCCATGATGTACGTCAACCAGTACCGGCGCGAACAGCGTTACGACGTGATGATTCTCGATTGCGCGCCCACGGCCGAGTCCATGCGCTTCATCAGTATGCCCGCCACGCTCGAGTGGTACATGAAGCATGTCTTTCCCATGCAGCGCGGCATCATGAAAGCCGTTCGGCCCTTCGCCAAACACATCACTCCAGTCGATCTCCCCAAGGATAGCTATTTCTCCAACGTGCAGGAACTGTTCGGGAAGTTAGAGGGCGTCAGCGAAGTTCTAGAAGATCCCCAGATCACCAGCGTTCGCTTGGTCACCAACGCCGAGACCATGGTGGTTCGGGAAACTCAGAGGGCTTTCGTGTACTTCTCTCTGCACGGCCTCACGGTCGACGCGGTGATCGTAAACCGCGTTCTTCCGGATACGGTCACAGATGTTTTCTTCGGCGAGTGGCGGGCTTCTCAGCAGAAGCTGCTAAGCGAGGTCGACGCATACTTTGCGCCTGTGCCCGTGTACCGCGTTCCCTTGTTCCATCGCGAAGTTCTCGGCCAAAAACGCCTGGAAGAACTCGCTGCCTCGCTGTTCACCGGCGGCCATGATCCGGTCGCGGTTACTCGCACCGCGGCCCCTTACGAGTTCCGTAAGGTTGATGGGCGCTATGAAATCGTCCTGAATTTGCCGTTCGCAGCCAAGGGCGACGTGGGACTATTTAAGAAAGGCGATGAACTGGTCGTCGAAATCGGTACTCTGCGGCGTCACGTGGGCTTGCCTAGTTCCATGGTCAATCTCACGCCGGCCCGCGCGCGTCTCGAAAAGCGGCAACTGGTCGTCGAACTGAAGGAGTAAAAACATGAACGAAAACGAGCAAACCCAAGCCGGCGCCAAGAGCGATTGCTTCTGCGACGGAGCCGGTCCGCGCTTCACTCACAAAGCACGCGAAATGCGGGCGAACGTCACGGCGGAACACTTCCGTAACGCCGGCGTCGATTTCCTTAAGGGCATTCGCAGCCTGCTCGATCTGGGTATCGATCGCCTGTCTCGCGAGCCGAACCTGCGGGGCTCCACTGTCAACGTCGACTAAAGGCCGTCTCCGTTACACATCGTCCCGGTGCCCTTCCGTCTCGGGTAGCTTGTCCCTGTCACTAGCTACCCATACGTAAAGCGTTGGCAGCAGAAACACGCCGAGCACCAGCGCGGCCATTAGACCCCCGACGATAACGATCGCGAAGGGCCGTTGAGAATCGCTGCCGATACCGCGCGAGAGTGCCGCCGGAAGCAGTCCGAAACTGGCAACCAGCATCGTCATCATGATGGGGCGCAGTCGTCGAACCGATCCGTGCACGGCAGCATTCAAGATCGATTCGCCGCGTGCCCGCAGCTGGTTGATGTATTCCAGCATGATCACGCCAGTCTGTACCGATACCCCGAATAGCGCGAGAAATCCGACGCCCGACGAAACGCTGACATGCGTCCCGGTGAGCAGGAGTGCAAGCAACCCGCCGATCGGCGCCATGGCCACGTTCCCGATGATCAACAACACCCATTTGAGGGAATTGAACATGGTGTAAAGGAGCACGCAGATGACAAGCAGCGTGATCGGCACTACGATGGCCAGGCGTTGCTGCGAACGCTTGGCGCTTTCATACTCGCCAGCCCAGTTGATCTTATAACCGGAAGGAAGCTTCACCTGAGTACTCACCTTCTTGATCGCTTCCTCGACCGTGCTTCCCAGATCTCGCCCTTGCACGCTGTACTTGATTGCGACATAACGCGACCCGGCTTCCCGGTAGATCTCGGAAGCGCCATCAAGCACTTGGACATCGCAAAGCTGCGAGAGGGCCACCCGCTCGCCCGAAGGCGCGACTACCCGAATGTTCGCAACGGCTTCTTTCGTGTCTCGATACGCGGCTTGGTAGCGCACCACCAGGTCGTAGCGCTGCTCGCCTTGGAGCACCTGCCCCACGGCTTTACCGCCCACCGCGGTCTCGATCGCGTCCTGTACGTCCGCTACGTTCAGTCCGTAACGGGCGGCACGCGCGCGATTGATATGGAACTCCAGGTTCGGCTGCCCGATCACGCGGAAAAGGCCGAGATCGGCAACGCCTTTGATCGTTCGCATGACTCCCACGATTTCGTCGCCCTTGGCTTCCAGGGTTCGCAGATCGTCTCCGTAGATCTTGATCGCCAGCTGGCCCTTCACGCCGCTAACTGCTTCTTCCATGTTGTCGGCGATCGGCTGCGAAAAGTTCCAGTTCGCGCCGGGGATCTTACTCAGTTCCCGATTCATCGCGCCGATCAGCTCTTCTTTGTTCTCGGCGAAAATCGGGCGCCATTCATTCTTGGGTTTCAGGTCGATGAAGTACTCGGTATTGAAGAAGCCGGCGGTGTCGGTGCCATCGTCCGGCCGGCCTACCTGAGAGATCACTTGAGTGACCTCTGGGAAAGAGGCCATGATCAGCCGCGACCGGTCCATCACATCGATCCCGGAACTCGGACCGGTGCTCGGCGCAAGCGTCGCCCGGGCCCAGATCGCGCCTTCATCCAAGTGCGGCAGAAACTCGCTCCCGATTACGCCGCTCGCCATCAGCCAGACCGACGCGGCAAACGCAGATGCCGCCACGCACACCGTGATCCAACGGAATTGGATCGCCAGCCGCAGCAGCGCTTCATAGCCGCGCGTCAGCGCTTTCATTACGGGGTTGTCCCACTCCCGCACGTGCTTGCCAAACATGAAGCTGCAGAGTACCGGCGCCACCAGCATCGCGAAGATCAACGCGCCGAGCAGCGCGAAAGACACTGTCCACGCCATCGGCTTGAAGAGCCTGCCTTCCACACGTTGGAGTGTGAAGATCGGGACGTATGCCGTGATGATGATGCCGATCGAATAGAACACCGGACGTTGCACTTCATGCGCCGCTTCCTGAATGGTGGCGATCACCGGCCTGCCATCCTCGCGCTCACGGCCAAGGTAGCGGATGATGTTCTCCACCATCACCACCGCGCCTTCCACTACCATGCCAAAATCAAGCGCCCCGAGCGATAAGAGGTTGGCCGGAATCTTGTTCAAGTCCAGACAAATGGAAGCAAACAGCAGGGAGAAGGGAATGGTTAAGGCCACAATGAAAGCGCCCCGCGCATTGCCCAAGAACAGGAACAGAATGACCGCCACAAGAATGATGCCCTCGGTCAGGTTGTGCATCACCGTGTGGGTGGTGTAGGCCAGCAAGTTGCTTCGATCAAGATGCGGGACAATCTTCACGCCCTTGGGAAGCACATGGTCATTGAGCTCCTGCACCTTGTTATGGATGCCAGCCAGCGTCGAATCCGAATCCGCGCCCTTCCGCAGCAGCACGATGCCCTCGACAACGTCGTTGTTGTCCACTACCTTGCCATCCGCGCGATGAATTGCCTTGCCGATCTTACCGAGCCTGATCTTTGGCCCTTGCACCACCGTCGCGATATCGCGTACCCGGATCGGCGTGCCATTCTGCGTCTTGATCACCGTCTCGCCAATATCGGCAACGTCGCTCACCAGCCCGAGCGCGCGGACGTTGATCTGCTGCATGCCGGACTCGATGAAGCTGCCGCCCGCGTTCACGTTGTTATTAGTGAGCTGCTGCTCCACCTGCGCGATGGTTAAGCCGTACGCGATCAGCTTGTCCGGATCGACCAGCACCTGATACTCCCGCGTGCTGCCTCCAAAGCTACTGACATCCACCACGTTGGGAACGGACTTAAACTCCTTTTCCAGCGTCCAATCCTCGAGGGACTTTAGCGCCATCACGTCCATCGATGGGTTGGTGCTATGCAGGGTATACCAGTAGATCTGGCCGACAGGGCTGTAATCGGAACCAATTTGCGGCTGCAATCCCGTCGGCAGGTTCACTTGGGTGAGCCGCTCGAGTACTTTTTGCCGGTTCCAATCGTTGGCCGACTGATCATCGAAAATCAGGCTCAAGCTCGAAAGGCCGAAGATGGATACTGACCGCAAATGATCCAGATGTGGAATGCCGTTCATTGCAATTTCCAGTGGGATGGTGACTTGTTGTTCCACCTCCTCGGCTGCGCGCCCCGGCCATTGCGTAATGACTTGGACGTAATTATTTGCCACGTCGGGATATGCTTCCACCGGCAGATTATGGAATGAGATAGCGCCCCAGATGAGCAGCAGAACGGTAACAAGAACGATGAGGAAGCGGTTGTTCAGTGCGAAATCGACGAGTGCGCGGATCACTGCCGTAGTAATAGCACGAGCGTCCGCAGTCTGGCGACAATGTTTGTAACCGCCTATAATAGAGGGCTTAGATCATGGGTTTTGAAATACAACCGCTTCGCGAGTTTCTTGTCCGTCCAGCCGTTCCTCCCGCATTGGCGCGGATGCCGGAACTTGCCTATAACATTGTTTGGAGTTGGGAGCCGGCTATCCGCGGATTGTTCCGCCGCCTGGACCCGGTTGTTTGGAAAGAAGCTGGTTACAACCCCGTCATCATGCTGGGGCGCGTTTCGCAGGCCACTCTCGAACGCGCGGCTTCGGACCCCCGATACATCAATCAATATCAGCTCGCCTGCCAGCGCTACGACGCTCACATGGCGCGCCCATCGAGTAACGAACCAGGCAAGCTGATTGCTTATTTCTCGGCGGAGTATGGCCTTACCGAGAGCATTCCGATCTACTCTGGCGGTCTTGGCGTACTCTCCGGCGATCATCTGAAGTCGTCCAGCGATCTGGATATTCCGCTGGTTGGCGTCGCCCTGCTCTATCAGCATGGCTACTTTCGCCAGTTCTTAAATGCCGATGGGTGGCAGCAGGAGCGCAATCCGGCCAGCGATTTCTATACGCTGCCGATCCAGCCCGCTCTTGATCGGAATGACCGGGAGATCCGCGTCCAGGTGGAATTGCCGGAGGGCCCGGTCGAAATCAAAATCTGGCTGATGAACGTGGGCAGAGTCCGCCTGGTCTTGCTGGACACCAACGTTTCCGAAAACGCGCGCGCGGAAGATCGCGGCATCACCGATCTGCTCTACGGCGGCGATAACGATATGCGCATCCGCCAGGAGATTGTCCTAGGTATTGGCGGTCTACGCGCGTTAGCCGCGCTCGGGCTCGAGCCCAGCGTTTACCACATGAACGAGGGTCACTCCGCCTTCCTCGCGCTGGAACGCGTGCGGGTGTTGATGCAGCAGCATAACCTCACCTTCGCGGAGGCTCTCGAAGCGGCTCGATCAAACAACGTCTTCACCACCCATACTCCTGTGCCCGCGGGCATCGACTTGTTCGATGCCGGTCTGGTGTACCACTACTTCGAACGCTACTGCGCCGATTCCGGCATCTCTTTCGATCAGCTAATGGCGCTGGGCCGCAAGAATCCCGATGACCGTTCGGAACGGCTCTCGATGGCCATTCTGGCGCTGAACTGTTCTTCGTATCGCAACGGCGTGAGCCGATTGCATGGCGAGGTTTCGCAATCGATGTGGCAAAATCTGTGGCCGGAATTGCCGACCGCGGAGATCCCGATTACTTCCGTGACCAATGGCGTGCATCTGCCGAGCTGGCTCAATGGAGATCTGGCGGACCTGTTCGATCAGCACCTGCCTCCTGGCTGGCGCGATTGGACCGAAGATCAGTCGTTCTGGCGGCAGATTCTCGACATCCCCGATGAGGAACTCAGCGAGGCGCATCGACGCAGAAAGCGCCGTCTGATCGCGTTTGTCCGCGATCGTCAAGTAGCTTCGGCATCGCGCCGCAAGGCCGCGGCCATGGAGATCAAGTACGCCTCCGAGGTCCTCGATCCGAACGCGTTGACCATTGGCTTCGCACGGCGATTCGCAACCTATAAACGCGCCACGTTGCTATTCCGCGACATCGCCCGCCTGAAGAAGATCCTATTGAATAGCGAGCGCCCGGTGCAGATCGTGATCGCCGGCAAGGCCCATCCCAAAGATGCGCCCGGAAAAGCTTTCATCCGCGAGATCGCGCAGTATTCACGCGATCCCGATCTTTGGAAGCACGTCGTTTTCCTGGAAGACTACGACATGAAAGTGGCGCGTGAAATGATCCAGGGCGTCGATGTCTGGCTCAACACTCCGCGTCGCGGGGAAGAAGCCTGCGGCACCAGCGGCATGAAAGCGGCTATGAACGGCGTGCTGAACTTGAGTATCCTGGACGGCTGGTATGACGAGGTCTATGAGATCTCCGGCGGCTGGGCAATCGGCGACCGGGAACCGTATTCGGAAGATCAGGACGGCATGCATGCAAGCATGATCTACTACCTTCTGGAGAACGAGATCGTGCCGATGTTCTATGAGCGGCGGCAAGGTGGACCTTCGGAGTGGATTCGCCGTTCGAAGCAATCGATTCTCGCGCTCTCACCGCGTTTCGACGCGCGACGCATGGTGCATGAATACGATCAGCGCCTGTACTCGCCCGCGCACGCCGCCTTTGTGGGGCTGAAAAACAACAGATTCGAGAACGCGCGCGAACGGGCCGCCTGGTCCAGCCGTATTCATAGCGTGTGGAACAACGTGCGCTTCGTAGACACGGGCTTGCCACAATCGGAGCCTCTGATGAGCGGCGCCACGCTGCCGGTGCGGGCGAAGATCGATCTGGCCGGGTTGAATCCCGACGACGTCCGCGTCGAGGTTGTCTGGGGACAGGTTGGGGCTAACGGCACGCTCCAGCATTCAGAAATCGCCTTACTGCAACCCGTCGATCACGAGGGCAGCGTTACGCAATATTCCAAAGACTTGACGCCGCGCCAGACCGGTCGGCTCGGATATGCGCTGCGGGTTAGCCCCAATCATTTTGAGGATCCGCAGACACGGCCCGCTCCCAGCCTGATCAAATGGGCTTAAGGAACTAACGAGGCCTTCTTCACTGGTTGGCCTCCGTTCCTTGCAAGCGCAAATTTAGCGGCAGCTTTCTTGCGCGCTTCCTCGCCGATCTTAATGTTGTTGATCACTTGAGTAGCACCCGCCGTATGCGCCATGCGCGTGGCGGCACCTTTGTGCTGAATGATGTTAGTCTTCCCTTCCCAAGTGGCCGTCCTGTTATGGACGTGGACCGTCCAGCCTTCGCCAGCCATTTTCGACTTGGCGAGCTTGGCATGAATGGCCGCGTCGATCTGCGCATCGCTCAGATGTGCGTCGCTCGCCGCCGGCGTTTTATGTGTCCCGTTGGTGGCCGCGGGGAGAGTCTGATTCCATCCTAGAAGTCCGGCAATAAGAACCAAAGTGGATGCGATGCGTAAGTGCATAGCCGCTCCTGATATGTAGGTTGCTTTCAGGCTAGCGCTTCCAGCGCGGGGCTCAGGCTATTCCCTTAGCTCAGCAGGAATACAGCGACTTCGGTCCGCAGGTTGGAGCCGATCGAGATCCGGCGCTCTCCGGCCAGACACTCACGCAGCTCGATACGAAAGCCCTTCTCCAACGCGAACCTCTCAAAGTCCCGCACGCTCAGGAAGTGTATGTTAGGCGTCTCATACCATTCGTAGGGGAACAGCTTGGTCCGCGGACTACGGCCCGAGAACAGCATGTTCATCCGCACGCGCCAATGACCGAAGTTAGGGAATGACACAATGGCGCGCTTGCCCACGCGGAGCATCTCTTCGATCACGTGCAGCGGCTCGCGGGTTTCCTGCAGGGTTTGGCTGAGAATCACATAGTCAAACGTCTTGTCCGGGAAGTCGGCGAGCCCTTCGTTCAAGTCGCCCTGAAACGCGGAAACCCCACGCGCGATCGCACGGCGCACCTGCGTTGGTGAAATCTCTACTCCCCGCGCGCTTACCTGCTTATGATGAATCAGCCACTCCAGTAACTCACCTTCGCCGCAGCCCAAGTCGAGCACCCGGCTGCGCGGGGTGACCATGCGCCCGATCACAGCGAAGTCGCTACGGCCGCTCAGGCTCTCTGCAATAGGCAGAACCGCGGCAGTCAAATCGCGGCCTCGTTGTAGGTGCTGGCCAGGAACCCGCGGATAAGCTCCGATTGCTCGGCGACATCGGCCAGAAAGGCGTCGTGACCGAAGTTCGATGGCAGTTCGCAATAGGCGACATCGTGATTGCGGCGGCGTAAGGTGCGGACGATTTCCTGCGATTGATAGCTCGGATACAGCCAGTCCGAGGTATAACTGATGACGAGGAAGCGAGTCTCGACGGCATCGAAAGCGTCAGTCCCTAGTCCGGCCCCAGCGCTACTCTGCGATACATCGAAGTAATCCATGGCCTTGGTGATGTAGATGTAAGAGTTGGCGTCGAAGCGCGTGACGAACTGGCTGCCCCGGTAACGGAGATAGCTTTCCACCTCAAACTCGGAATCAAGACCCGGACTTTCCCGGTCGCGCAGCTTGCGCCCGAACTTTTCGCGCATCGATTGATCGCTCATGTACGTGATGTGGCCAACCATGCGCGCCACTGAAAGCCCGCGTCCCGGAGGCTTATTCACATCGTAGTTGCCACCGTTCCAATCCGGGTCGCCCATGATGGCGACGCGGCCCACTTCGTTGAACGCGATCTGTTGGGCGCTATGGCGGGAAGTGCTCGCAATGATGATGGCTGCCCGCACCATCTCCGGATAGGCGACCGCCCATTGCAGAGCCAGCATGCCGCCCATCGATCCACCCGCCACGGCCAGCAGCTTGGTGATACCCAGGTGGTCCACGAGCATCTTCTGCAGTTGCACCATGTCGCGGATCGTAATCGGAGGAAACGCCATGCCCCATGGCACCCCAGTGGCGGGGTTGATGGAAGACGGCCCGGTGGTCCCCTGACAACCGCCGAGAATATTTGAGCAGATGACAAATAGCCGGTCCGTGTCGAAGGCCTTGCCGGGCCCGATCGAGTTGTCCCACCATCCGGGTTTGCCAGTCTCCTGACTGACCCCGGCGGCGTGCGCGTCACCAGTGAAAGCATGCAAGATGAGGACCGCATTGCTACGGCTGGCGTTCAGAGTTCCATAAGTCTCATAAGCCACGTCCACCGGCTCGAGACGCCCGCCGCTTTCGAGCGCGATGCCCGCAAAGCGCGCCGACTGCGTCGATACAACCATGTCATCGCCATGTTACCAGCGCCTCCGAAGGGCTTGGAACGTAGACTGGAATTTGCACCGCCTCGCTTTATTGCTAGTGATTCCGCTTTTCGCGGCTCCGAATGCGCCCTACCGCGAGGCGCTTCCCGGTTACACATTCGCCTTCCCGCGCGATCACTTTGAACATGCGGATTTCCGCACGGAGTGGTGGTACTACACGGGCAACCTGAAAGCTTCGGATGGCCATCGCTTCGGCTTCGAACTGGTTTTTTTCCGGCAAGGCAATCGCGAGGTTGCCGATGAAGGCGCGCGCGAGAATCCGTCAGCCTGGCGCGTCGACGACGTGTATCTGGCGAATGCAGCGCTCACCGATATCGATGGCAAACGCTTCTTCTGGCATGAGCGGGTGAATCGCGCCGGACCAGGCATCGCGGGCGCCAGTTTCGCCAAGCAACGTGTCTGGAACGGAAACTGGTCCGCCAATTGGCATGGGCAAACGCAGGTGCTCAGTACGACAACCAGCGATTTTTCGTTTTACCTGGAAGCCAAGCCGGTCAAGCCCTTCGTCATTCAGGGCGAAAACGGCGTGAGCCAAAAAGCGGCGGGACTGGGGCGCGCTTCGCACTATGTTTCATTTCCTTTGTTGGCGGTGGATGGCTCGGTGACCGTTGGGGGCCGCGAGTTCCACGTCTCGGGCCAGTCCTGGATGGATCACGAATGGTTTACTCATCAGCTCCAGGAAAATCAAACCGGATGGGACTGGTTCAGCGTGCAACTCGACAATAAGACCGAGCTCATGTTGTTCGAGCTGCGGCATAAGGACGGATCCATCGATCCGTTCTCTTCAGGCACGTACATCAGTGCGGACGGGCGGCCCCATCACCTCTCGGCGAAAGACTTTTCCCTGCGCCCGCTTCAGACTTGGACAAGTCCCCAAACAGGCGGCCGCTATCCGACAAGCTGGTCCATTCAGATCCCGTCGCTCGGGCTCAATCTGAAATGTCAGGCGCTGCTTGCCAACCAGGAGTTGGCCGGCAACCAGGCTGCCCGTTATTGGGAAGGCGCGGTATCTTATTCCGGAACACAGCATGGGGCGGGATATCTTGAAATGACCGGTTACGACCGCCCGATGGTGCTTCGCTAGAATAATAGAAGTCCACCCCAGGAGAAGACTATTGGAATCTGCAATCCTGGCTCTGGAAGACGGAACTGTCTTCGAGGGCAAGGCTGTTGGTGTGCCCGCTGAGCGCTGCGGCGAAGTCGTTTTCAATACCTCACTCACCGGATACCAGGAGATCTTCACCGATCCGTCTTACGCCGGACAAATCTTAGTTTTCACCAATCCGCAAATCGGAAATTACGGGACTACAGAAGGCGATAACGAGTCGGCGCGCCCCTACATCGAAGGCTTGGTAGTGCGCGAGTTTTCGGCCACTTCCAGCAACTGGCGATCGGATCTGGAAGCCGGTCCTTTTCTGAGCCGCCACCGGATTCCGATTGCTTCCGAGATGGACACGCGCGCCATCGTCCGGCACCTGCGTTCCCGGGGGGCGATGCGCGGCGTGCTTTCGACACTGTCTGGCGACTCTGCGGCTCTGGTTGAGAAGGCGCGCCAATCCCCGCAGATGGCGGGCCTGGATTTGGCCACGCGCGTTAGCGCGGCCGAGCCTTACCAATGGTCGCAGCCGCTGGAGCCGGTGTCCTCCTCGGAGAGGCTGGTTGCGACGGCTAATCCGGATTATCATGTCGTGGCGTACGACTTCGGCATTAAGCACAACATTCTGCGCCGGCTGGTATCCTCCGGCTGCCGTGTGACCGTAGTCCCGTCTCTGACATCTTCGGAGGACGTGCTCGCACTCAAGCCGGACGGCGTGTTTCTTTCCAACGGTCCGGGCGATCCTGAACCCTTGGCTCCTCAGATCGAAAGCATTCGCAGGCTGATCGGCAGGACGCCGATTTTCGGGATTTGTTTGGGTCATCAGCTGCTCGCGCTAGCGCTCGGCGGCCAGACTTATAAGCTCAAATTCGGCCACCGTGGCGCGAATCATCCCGTACTGAATCAGCGGACGGGCAAAGTCGAGATTACATCCCAGAATCACGGCTTTGCCGTTGATCCCGATTCGCTTCAGGCAAGCATGGTCGAACTGACGCACGTGAACCTGAACGATCACACGCTCGAAGGGTTCCGGCATCGCAACCATCCCGTTTTCTGCGTACAATATCACCCCGAAGCCGCGCCTGGACCGCACGATTCGCGGTACCTGTTCGGTGACTTCATCGAGATGATGAAGGAGGCGCGCTAATGCCGCGCCGCAATGATCTGCATCGTATCCTGATCATCGGCTCCGGCCCGATCATTATTGGTCAGGCTTGCGAATTCGACTACTCGGGGACGCAGGCTACCAAGGCCCTCAAAGCTGATGGCTACGAAGTGATCCTGGTCAATTCCAATCCGGCCACTATCATGACCGATCCCGGTCTGGCCGATCGCACGTATGTGGAGCCGCTGAGCCGCCCTTATCTGGAGGAAATTATCCGGCGGGAACGTCCTGATGCGCTGCTCTCCACGGTGGGCGGACAAACCGCGCTGAATCTTTCCCTGGCTCTGGCCGAGAGTGGCGTTCTGGAGCAATACGGCGTGGAACTCATCGGAGCCAAGATCGACGCCATCAAGAAGGCGGAAGACCGCTTGCTCTTCAAAGACGCGATGCGGTCGATCGGGCTGGAAACACCGTCATCTCAACTGGTCAACAACGTGGAAGACGGCTTGGCGTTCGCCGCGCGCTCCGGCTATCCGGTCATTCTGCGGGCCAGCTTCACCATGGGCGGAAGCGGCGGCGGCATCGCTTACAACCGCGAGGATCTGATCACCATTCTCGAGCGCGGGCTCGATCTCTCTCCGGTGC
Organism: Bryobacterales bacterium; assembly: GCA_963752695.1. Taxonomy (GTDB): domain Bacteria; phylum Acidobacteriota; class Terriglobia; order Bryobacterales; family Bryobacteraceae; genus Bog-113. The sequence goes on along the minus strand of CAVVZB010000003.1, from coordinate 145,878 downwards.
ATGAAGTCCTGGTGGAGGAGAGCGCGCTTGGATGGAAAGAGTTCGAACTCGAAGTGATCCGCGACCTGGCCGACAACGTGATCATTGTCTGCTCCATTGAAAACTTCGACCCGATGGGCGTACATACCGGCGATTCCATCACGGTCGCTCCGGCGCAGACCCTGACCGATCGGGAATACCAGATGATGCGCGACGCCGCTTTGCGCTGCCTCCGCGAAATCGGCGTGGATACCGGCGGGGCGAACGTACAATTCGCCATCGATCCGAAAACAGGCCGGATGGTCGTCATCGAGATGAATCCTCGGGTTTCGCGCAGCTCAGCCCTGGCTTCCAAAGCCACTGGCTACCCGATCGCAAAGGTCGCCGCCAAACTGGCCGTTGGCTACAGTCTGGACGAGATTCGCAACGACATTACGCAGACCACGCCCGCTTCATTCGAACCCACCATCGATTACGTCGTTGTCAAGATTCCCAAGTGGCAGTTCGAAAAGTTCCCCAGTGCGGACCCCACGCTCGGCACCCAGATGAAGTCCGTGGGCGAAGTGATGGCAATGGGGCGTACCTTCAAGGAAGCGCTCTGGAAAGGTATTCGCAGTCTGGAAACCGGCAAAGCGTTTGGCAAAGAAAAGCTGGACCGCGAAGCGATCACCCGGAAGCTCATCACGCCCACGCCGGATCGCTTGTCGTACATCCGGTTCGCTCTTGCCGAAGGCTACACGGTGGAAGAAATCCACGAGATGACGTCGATCGATCCGTGGTTCTTGGAGCAACTGCGGGAAGGCATCGCGATGGAGAAAGAGCTTGCCACGGCTTCGCTGGAATCCGTCACCGCGGCCAGTATGCGGCGCGCCAAGCGGGCGGGCATCTCCGATTCCGCTCTCGCCAATATTTGGAATGCCGACGAGCTCGAGGTGCGCCGCCGCCGTCTAGCGCTCGGTGTCGCCGCCGTATTCAATCGCGTGGATACCTGCGCGGCGGAGTTCGAAAGTTTCACGCCGTATCTCTATTCGAGCTACGAAGGCGCAACGGAAGCCGAGCCCACGTCGAAGCGTAAGGTAATGATCCTTGGCAGCGGACCCAATCGGATCGGCCAGGGTATCGAGTTCGATTATTGCTGTTGTCATGCGTCATTTGCGCTGCAGGATCGCGGGATCGAATCGATCATGGTCAACTGCAACCCGGAAACGGTTTCGACCGATTACGATACGAGCGACCGGCTCTACTTCGAACCTCTCACGCTAGAGCATGTTCTCAACATCTGCGAGGTGGAAAAGCCGGATGGCCTCATTGTTCAGTTCGGCGGACAGACTCCACTCAATCTGGCACTACCGCTGCAGAAGCTGGGAATTCCGATTATCGGAACCGATCCGCGGAACATCGATTTAGCCGAAGACCGGAAGCTGTTTGGCAAGCTGCTCGACGATCTGGGAATTCCGGCGCCTCCGAATGCCACCGCGACCAGCATCGATGAAGCGGCGGATGTTGCGCGCCGGATTGGATACCCCGTGCTGCTGCGGCCCAGTTACGTGCTGGGCGGCCGCGCCATGGTCATCGCTTACGACGAGCAGACGGTGCGTCAGTACATGCGTGAAGCGGTCGAGTTCTCCCAGGACCGGCCCGTGCTGATCGATCGATTTCTGGAAGACGCGACCGAGGTGGATGTCGATTGCCTTTGCGATGGCGAAGACACGCTGATCGCGGGCATTATGGAACACATCGAAGAAGCTGGCGTGCATTCCGGTGATAGCTCATGCGTTCTTCCGCCGCATTCCCTTCCACCCGCGGAGATCGCGACCATCGAGGACTACACGGTGCGCTTGGCGCGCGCGCTTAAGGTCATCGGCCTCATGAACGTGCAGTACGCGATCAAAGACGGCGTTGTGTATGTGCTCGAGGTGAATCCGCGCGCGTCGCGCACAGTTCCATATGTGAGCAAGGCAACCGGCGTCGCGCTTCCGAACATTGCGGTGGGTTTGATGTTGGGGGAAAAGCTGCCCGACCTAGTGCCCGGGAAATCCCGCCTCACGGTGACCCATAGCTTTGTGAAGTCGCCCGTGTTCCCGTTCAACAAGTTCCCGGGAGTGGACCCGGCGCTCGGTCCGGAGATGCGTTCGACCGGCGAGGTCATGGGCATCGGCGATAGCTTCGGTGAAGCTTTCGCTAAAGCGCAACTAGGCGCGGGAACTCCTCTTCCGGAGTCCGGAACAGTGTTTATCAGCGTGAACGAGCGGCACAAGCCGGAGGCGGTGGACGTCGCCCGTAAGCTGCACGAATTGGGTTTCCAACTGGTAGCCACGCGCGGAACATCGGCGGCTATCCGGCAGGCGGGAATCGCGTGCCGCACGGTTTTCAAGGTAAATGAGGGACGTCCGAACGCAGTCGATCTGCTGAAAGCCGGATCGGTGCAACTCGTCATCTATACGGCTGCGGGAGCACTCTCATTTAGCGATGAGCGCGCCATTAGGCGGAGCGCCGTGCAATACCGGGTGCCCTGCATTACCACTCTTAGCGGTGCGCGCGCGGTTGCCGAAGCTCTGGTGTCTAAGCGGCGCGATCCCATCCGCGTGTGGAGCCTGCAGGAAATCCACGCGACGCCGACCGCGCTTTAGGTTTCGCCTACGCTTCGCCACTCATAACCAGATCTAGTGGTCTACCGCTGCTCTACCTTTCTTATAGTGTGCCCGGAAGTCCAACAAAACAAATAAGTTTCTTCTAAAATCCGCTTGCAACTTTGTTCCTCTTCATGCCACAATCTGTTGTGGCCTAAAGTGGACCGAAAGTGGATGTGAAGTGGACGAAGTAACGGGTCAAACGAGTGCGCAACCGGTCGAGCCCCCCCGTGGGATGTTCCCGGCTCGCTTGGACGACAAAGGGCGTCTTAAGCTGCCTGCCCCTTTTGCCCAATACTTCAACTCGCTCGCAGAGAAGAAGCTGTTTGTGACCAGCCTGGATCGGCGCATTGCTCAAATCTATCCCATCGCTGCCTGGCGGGAGAACGAGAAGTTCTTTGAAAGCTATCGGGACAACCCCCAAGCCGTTCAGAACGTGCTGTTCAACGCGAACGATTTGGGTGCGGATGCCGAAGCCGACGCGCAAGGCCGGATCACTTTCAATCCGGACCTGCGCCGCGATTTGAATTTAGAAGAAACGCCGCTTCGCCTGTACGCCTATCGCGGTCGCGTACAGGTTTTGACCGAAGCGCTCTATCAGGAGCGGCGGCAGGCAGCGACCAGAGCCGCGTCCGAAAACGTAGATGTGTTGGAGCGGGCTGGACTGAAGTGATGCCGAGACATGGATATCCAACGGCCCGAACACTATCCCGTGATGCTGGCCGAGGCGCTGGAAGGATTGGCGATTCGTCCGGACGGGGTGTACCTCGATGCGACCGCGGGGTTGGGCGGGCATTCGGGGGCGATTGCCCGAAAGTTGAACTCGGGGTTGGTGGTGGCGAACGATCGGGATGCCGCGGCAATCGAGATCGCGCGGGCCAACACAGCGGATGTTGCCGATCGCATTGTGTTTCATCATGGCCCGTTCTCCATGCTGGCGTCGGCGGCGGCTCAAGCCGGGCGGGGACAGATGGATGGGTTGTTGGCCGACCTTGGTGTGAGCCGGTTTCAACTGCTGACGCCCGAACGAGGATTTTCATTTATGACCGAAGGCCCGCTGGATATGCGCATGGATCAATCGCGCGGTATCACGGCGGAAGAATTGGTCAATCGAAGTGCCGAAAAGGCGCTCGCCGACTGGATCTACCAGCACGGCGAAGAAAGGAGGGCGCGGAAGATAGCCAGAGCAATCGTTCGGGCACGGCCCATTCGGAGCACACTACATCTGGCCGATGTAGTGGAGCGGGCCGTTCCCCGAACGAGTCACATGCATCCCGCGACTCAAACCTTCATGGCGCTACGCATGGTTGTCAATCAGGAGCCCGACGAATTGGAAGCGCTCCTGGATATTGCTCCCGACCTGGTGAAGCCGGGCGGCAGGATCGTGATCATCTCGTTCATGTCGCTCGAAGACCGTCAGGTCAAGGAGCGTTTTCGCTATTTGCAGAAGGAGGGACAGGGTCACATCGTTACGCGCAAACCCCTGGTTCCTTCACAGGAAGAAGTGGGGAAGAATCCGCCGTCGCGCAGCGCCAAGTTGCGGGTCTTTGCCATGGAAGTGTAAAGCGGGCGTAGAGGCGCATTTGGGGCGGTTGATCGGCAGGGAACGGAATCGGTAACGGAGGACGCAGGCATGGCAACACTGGCAACATTTTTTCGGCGGTCGGATTTTATGGCCGCGGAACGCACAATGGCGATGGAGGCGGAAGCTCCCAACCAGCTTCGCGGCCTGCCCGCCGACAGCATCTACTTTTATTCCAAACGGATCGATAACACGCGGTTGGTACGCGAGGCCGATCCGAAAACGCGAACGGACTGCTGGTCCACCATCGCCACGGCTTGTGTTCTCGCCGTGCTGATCGGGACGGCGGTGAGTCCGCGGATTGGAGGCATCCTTTCCGGCTACCAGATGGAGAAGCTGAAGACCGAGCAACGCGAGTTGGTCGACCAGCGGCGGATGTTGGAGATCGAGGAAGCCCAGATGGTTACCCCGGCCCGGCTGGATGATCTGGCTACCGGTCACAAGCTGGCGGCACCTGGTCCTGGACAGGAAATGCACTTGCAGCCCAAGGATTCCTCGCTTGCAATGAATTCGCCCCGCACGGCGAACTCCGCGCAGGAATAAGAAACGTCAACCTGGATCTGAGAGAGAGAAAGAGGTCCCTTCGTGAATCCCGGCGCACGCCTTGCTGCAACCCGGCGTCTGACTTGGCTCGGCGCCGGCCTTCTCATTTGGGGTATTGCGATTCTGGGCAAGCTGATCTCGCTCCAGATCGTTCACCACAACACTTATCTGGAGCGCGCCCTGCGTCAGCAGGAACACTCCATCCCGATTTCCGCGCCGCGCGGCACCATCCTGGATCGCAATGGAGAGCCGCTCGCTATGAGCGTGCCTGTAGAATCCATCGCGATCAACCCCCGCCTGGTCCCCGATAAAGCCATCGCCGCTGAGGTGCTTTCGCCCGTGCTGGGCCTCGATTCCAGCCTGGTTTACAACGCCATTGTCGAGGCCGCCAATCAGCACCGTGGCTTCCTTTTCATCAAGAAGAAGATCACCCGCCAGGAGTCCGAGCGGCTGCACGCGATGCACGCGGATTGGATCGTGTTCCAGCAGGACAGTAAGCGCGTTTATCCGAGCAACACCGTGGCCGCGCACGTGGTTGGATCGGTCTACAAGGGCGAGACGGGCTCCGAGGGAATCGAGAAGGGTGTGGACAGCTCCTTGGCGGGGACGCCAGGCGTCGCCATGATCGTTACCGACGTGAAGCACCGTGGTATCGAGAGCCGGGTAAGCACTCCGGCGGTTGCTGGCAAACCCTTGCGGCTTACTATCGATAGCCGTCTGCAATTTCTCGCCGAGAGAGAACTAGCCGCGCAAGTGGTGCTTAAGCATGGCCGCACCGGGACAGCGATCATCATGAATCCTTACACCGGGGAAATCCTGGTGATGGCCAACTATCCGACGTTCGACCCGAATACGCCGCCTACCACTCCCCAGGAGCGGCGGACACATTACAACTTGGGCGCGCAGTTGCCGTTCGAGCCGGGATCGATCTTTAAAGTCCTAACGCTCTCGACGGCGCTGGAAACGACTCCGCTGCGTCCGGATTCGATGATCGATTGTCATCATGGTTTTCTCAAGCTGCCGGGGCGCGTGGTGCATGAGGCGCACGGCGGCTTCGGAACCATCAGCATGGCCGATGTTCTGGCGCACTCGAGCAACATCGGAGCCATAGAGATCGGCGCGCGTATCGGACGCGAGAAGTTCTATCAATACCTGACTAATTTCGGGTTCGGGCAGCGTACCGGAATTCCGTTGCCCGCGGAATCCCGTGGGATCTTGCGCAAGCTGAACAACTGGGGCACTACTTCGCTGGCATCGGTTTCTATGGGTCAGGAAGTCGCCGCAACGTCGTTGCAATTGATTCGCGCGTGCGCCGCGGTGGCCAATGGCGGCCTACTGGTCAAGCCCAAACTGGTCACCGAAATCGACGGCCATGCCACTCCCACCGAGCCGGCGAAACGCGTTTTGCGCGCCGATACGGCTGCCACGATGCGCGCCCTGATGTTAGGCGTTGTATTGAATGGCACCGGCCGGACCATCAAACTGAACGGCTGGAGCGACGGCGGTAAAACCGGCACCGCACAGATCTTCGAGAACCACCACTACACGCACCTCTACAATGCGTCTTTTATGGGGTTTGCGCCAGTGAATAATCCGGCGTTGGTGGCGATTGTCACGATCAACGGCACCACGGGCAACTCCGGTATGGGCGCCTCGGCTGCCGGGCCCGTGTGGGTGAAGATCATGAACGAGGCGCTTCGGCTTTATAACGTTCCGAAAGACCTGCCCGATCTGCCATCGCCGAACACTGCACCCCTCAAGCCCGATGAACACCTGGAAGTGGCGGAGATCGAAGGCGATCGCGGTACCAACATCTTGGAAGACGATCCATCAGCAATGCCGCAGCTATCGGACATTCCGATGGAGCAAGGCGCCGCACTGGTTCCCGCTTCAACAGTGGCGGGCGCGGCTCAGATTCCCACAGTGACGGTTGCTAGTAGTTCCGTCGCGCCGGTCCCGCTGCCAGCCCCCGTGCCCACGTACACGGGACCGACAGTTCCCGATTTCCGAGGTAAACCGATGCGCGCGGTAGTCCGGGAAGCTTATGCGAAAGGAATCTCCATTCGGCCCGAGGGTAGCGGCTTAGCTCGCGCCCAAGCTCCGCCAGCCGGTGCTCCACTACCGGTGGGAGCGACCATCCGGGTTGTGTTTGCGAGATGACATTGCAACAGGTGCTGGAAGGCGTCGCTCTCCAGAGACCGCTCGCGCATGGCCTCGGCTCTCTGGAAGTAGCGGGTCTCGATTACGATTCGCGCCGCGTCCAGCCGGGTTGGGTCTTCTTCGCGTTCGCCGGGGCCAAGGCGGATGGCCGAGCGTTTGCCGAGCAGGCGGTCGCTCAGGGCGCAGTCGCCGTTGTTAGCGACTTAACGGCGCCGGAGGGTTTTAGTAGCCCGTGGATTTCCGTTAGCCATGGACGGCATGCGCTCGCCCGGGCCGCCAGAAACTTTTACCGCAATCCCGACCAGGACATCAATCTCACGGGCATCACGGGCACGAACGGCAAGACGACCACCAGTTTTCTGATCGATTCAGTGCTGCGCGCCGCGGGCCACACGACCGCGCTTGTCGGCACCATCGAGTATCACCTCGCTTCGCGCGTCCTGCCGGCCGTCAACACGACTCCGGAATCGCTCGACCTCTGCCGCATTCTGGATGAACTTCGCTCCCTTGGCGGCACACACGCCACCATGGAAGTGTCGTCCCATGCCTTGGATTTGGGACGCGTGCATGGCTTCGACTTTCGCACGGCGGTCTTTACGAATTTGACTCAGGATCACCTGGACTATCACGAAACCATGGAGCGCTACTTCGAAGCCAAGAACCTGCTGTTCGATGGCGCGAACGGTGCTCCGGCTCCGCGGGTGGCCGTAATAAACGGCGACGACGAGTATGGCCGCAAGCTTCGCACCGGTAAAGAGACGCAGGTTCTGTTCTATGGTTTGGGCAATGACGCGAGCCTGCGCGCAAAACACGTTTCGACCACGATCCACGGGCTGAAATTCGAAGCGCATTTTGGAAAGGTCCGGTTCGAAATCGATAGCCCGCTGATCGGCCGGATCAACGTCTATAACGTCCTGGCGGCAATCGGCGTGGGGCTGGCTAACCAGGTTCCCGCGGAAAGTATCATCAGAGGAATTGCGCTGTGCCCAGGCATTCCGGGACGTTTTGAGCGCGTTGACGAAGGGCAGCCGTTTGCGGTGGTGGTGGACTACTCGCATACCGAAGACGCGTTGCGGAACGCTCTCGCCGTGGCGCGCGGGCTGAATCCTAATCGCGTGATTACGGTGTTCGGTTGCGGCGGGGATCGTGACCGGCGCAAGCGTCCGCTGATGGGTCAAGCTGCGGCTGAAGACAGCGACATCGTCATTCTGACCAGCGATAACCCGCGCAGCGAAGACCCGCTGCTGATCATGAATGACGTGTTGGTGGGAATTCGGCGCAAAGACAAACGGACCATCGTGGAGCCGGATCGCGCGGCCGCGATTCGCTATGCCATCAAGTCCGCCGACCCTGGGGATCTGGTGCTGATCGCCGGCAAGGGGCACGAGACGTACCAGATCTTCAAAGACCGCACCATCCACTTCGACGATCGCGAAGTAGCGCGGGAAGTGCTGCAGGGCTTCGGGTATAAAAAGGGAACCGCATGACGGTGTCCGTGCTCAATTTGACGCGCTGGATGAACGCCGGCAACGTGCAGGGAAGCTCCGGAACCGTAAGCGGTTGGAGTATCGATACACGCACCCTGCAACCGGGCGACGTGTACTTCGCGTTGCGCGGGCCGGTTCATGACGGACATGATTTCGTGGGCGCGGCTTTCGATAAGGGAGCAAGCTTCGCGGTGGTGGATCGCGGCCTCGCGTCTGCGGTCGACGGACGTGTACTGCGCGTGCCGGACACCCTTTTCGCCATGCAGGAACTGGCGCGTCAGGCTCGCGCCTCTTGGGGCGGCGACATCGTGGGAGTGACGGGGAGCGCAGGCAAGACGACCACTAAAGACGTGATTGCCCATTTCCTTGCTGTTCGGGGTCCGGTCGGCAAGACAGCCGGGAATTTCAACAACCATATCGGCGTGCCGCTTTCGCTTCTCCGAATCGCGGACGAATGCCGGGTGGCGGTACTCGAAATGGGAATGAATCACGCGGGCGAGATTCGGGATTTAGCGGCGATTGCGCGTCCGAAAGTGGGTGTGGTCACCAATGTCGGTTATGCGCATGTCGAGTTCTTCCGCTCCATCGACGGAGTGGCCGCCGCGAAGAGGGAACTGATCGAAGCTCTTCCCGTTTCGGGTACGGCCGTATTGAATGCGGACGATCCACGGGTCCGCCGCTTTGCTGCGATACATGTGGGCCGCTCCATCACTTACGGTTTAGGCGAGGATTCCCAAGTGCGAGCCGAAGCCGTTGAATGGCTGCCGCAGGGTACGCGCTTCCGTTGCGCCGGAGCCACGTTTACGACGCCGCTAGCAGGCAACCACGGCGTAAGGAACGTGCTAGCTGGCATCGCCGCAGCCGGTGTTTTTGGCCTTAAGCCCGCGGAACTGGTGGAGGCCGCCGCGACCATTCCTATCGGAAAAATGCGCGGCGAACGCCTGGAACACAACGGGATGACTATCCTGAATGATTCCTATAACGCGAATCCGGAAGCCATGGCTGCCATGCTCGATGTGTTGGCGGCAACCCCGGGCCAGCGGCATGTCGCCGTTTTGGGGGAGATGCTCGAACTAGGCACGCAGAGTGAAGTGCTGCACCGGGGAATCGGCCAGCACGCGGCCCAGACCGGCGTGGACCTACTGGTCGGGATTCGGGGTCACGCCCGGCACATACTGGATGGCGCTATCGCCGCCGGCATGACATCGAGGCAAGCACTGTTTTTCGAAGACGCGGAAGCCGCTGGCGCAGCGCTCGCCGCAATAGTGAAACCGGGTGATGCCATCCTCTTTAAGGGTTCCCGCGGCGTATGCGTGGAACAAGCGCTCGAAGCGCTGCTGGGGGTCCGCGCCTGATGCTGTACTACTTGCTTTACGAGCGGCTACATATGTATGTGAGCCCGTTTCGCGTCTTTCGCTTCGTGACGTTCCGGGCTGCCTTCGCCAGCCTGACCGCTTTGTTTTTATGTGTGTCGTTAGGACCGTGGTTCATCGCCAAACTGCGGGCCATGTCGATTGGCCAGCATATCCGCGAAGAAGGCCCCAAGTCCCACCAGACGAAGGCCGGAACTCCCACGATGGGCGGCGTGCTGATTGTCATCTCCATTATTGTGCCGACGCTACTATGGGCGGACCTGCGATTCACCTACGTATGGATCGCCCTTTTCGCACTGATTAGCTTCGCCGGAATCGGCTTTATCGATGACTACGCCAAACTGCTCAAAAAGCGCAACCTTGGTCTGACCAGCCGGCAGAAGTTCGCGTGTCAATTGGGAGTAGCGCTATTGCTGACGGCCGTTTTGGTCGTAATGAGCCGCTCGGATAACTACACCACGGCCATGAACATCCCGTTCTTTAAGCAATTCCAACCGGATCTGCTGATTCACCCGCTGCTCAACTCCCCGTGGACATACCCGTTAGCTTTCCTTCCCTTTTTCGTTTTCGTTGTGCTAGTGGTGGTGGGCTTTTCGAACGGAGTCAATCTCACTGACGGCTTGGATGGCCTCGCGATCGGTCTGATGGTGATCGCTTCAGGCGCACTGACGGTGCTGGCCTACATGGGTGGACACCGCGAGTTCGCTCAATACCTGCAGATCGCCCGCAACCCGCGAACAGCGGAGCTCACTATCTTTTGCGGCTCCATGGTAGGGGCTAGCCTGGGATTTCTTTGGTACAACGCTCATCCGGCTGACGTATTCATGGGCGATGTCGGCTCGCTGTCCCTCGGCGGCGCAATGGGCGTGGTGGCGATTCTGATCAAGCAGGAGATCCTGCTGCTGTTTATCGGCGGCGTGTTTGTCATCGAGACGCTTTCGGTCATCCTGCAGGTCGGCAGCTTCAAATTGCGCAAGAAGCGAATTTTCAAAATGGCACCCATTCATCACCATTTCGAAGCGCTGGGATGGCGCGAATCGAAGATCATCGCGCGCTTTTGGATTGCCGGTCTGGTGCTGGCGCTGTTCGCCCTCACGACGTTGAAGCTGAGATAGGCATGGATCTGGAAGGGCGCAATATTCTCGTGGTCGGCATGGAACGGTCTGGCATCGCCAGCGCCGAACTGCTGCTCCGCCATGGAGCGCGCGTCACGGCTGCCGACCAGAAAGACTTCGAAAAGTGGAATGCGGCCGCGCAAGCGTTGCGGGCCAAGGGCGTCGAGCCTCGGTTGCAAAGCGCGGGAGGGTTCGAACGTTTCGATGCCGTGGTGATTTCGCCCGGCGTTCCGTTCGATGCTCAGGAAATTTTGCGTGCGCGCGAGCAGGGCGTTCCCGTTATCGGTGAGGTGGAATTAGCCGCGCCTTTTCTGCAAGGCCGCACCATCGGAATTACGGGTTCAAACGGCAAGACCACCACGACGGCGTTAACCGGGCACATCTTGACTGAGACTCAGATCCCGGTGCAAGTGGGTGGGAACATCGGCACTCCGGTTGCGGCGATGGTTGAAGCATCGCGGACGGACCAGTGGAACGTGCTCGAACTTTCAAGCTTTCAACTTGAGACCACGCGGACTTTCCGCCCCGATATTGCCGTGATCTTGAACATTACTCAGAACCACCTGGATCGCCACCACACGATGGATCAGTACGCGGACGCCAAGGGGCGGATTTTGGATCGCCAGACCACTTCGGATTTCGCAATTCTGAACGCCGGCGACCCCTACTGCGCAAGTTTCGCGCGACGTGGCGCGGCGCAACGGATCTGGTTCAGCAGCGCGGCGGACGCCGCTACGGACTACCGCATTGCCGATGGATATCTTTGCCGCCACAGCGAGCGCATCATCGCTACCGGAGACGTTCCTATCCGAGGCCGCCACAATCTGGAAAATACGATAGCGGCAATCGCGGCCGCGCATTTGGCTGGAGCGCCACTCGCGAAAATCGGAGCAGCGATTCGCTCCTTCCATGCAGTGGAGCATCGGCTGGAATTTGTGCGCCGCTTGGACGAGATCGATTTCTACAATGATTCCAAAGCTACCAGCGTGGATGCCACCTTGAAAGCCTTGGAGGCTTTCGAACATGGGCTTTGGGTAATTCTGGGCGGCAAAGATAAGGACAGCGATTACCATCCGCTCCGTGATCCGCTAGCGGCCAAGGCCCGCGCCGCATTGCTGATCGGGACAGCGGCGGAGAAAATACGCGGACATCTGGATGGGGCGGTCCCCAGCATCATGGCCGGGACGCTGGACGCTGCCGTTGCCACCGCGTTTGCGAGGGCCCAACCCGGCGACACTATCCTGCTAGCGCCCGCTTGCGCCAGTTTCGACCAATTTCAGAGTTACGAACATCGCGGTCGCGTCTTCAAAGAATTGGCGCGCGCATTGGAACCTCATCGACATGGCGCAAAGGCTTAAGACCGACTGGTATCTCTTCTTCACCATCGTCGTGATGGTGTTTTTTGGCGCGGTCATGATATTCAGCGCCTCGTCCGTGATGGCCAGCTTGAAAATGGGCTCCAGCTACTACTTCCTGGTACGCCAAATTTTCTGGATCATGGTGGCGGTGGGCGTCATGATGGCGCTCAAGCGGATGGATTACAAGAAGCTGCAAAATCCCACCGTGGCGTTTGTCTGCATGGGCGTGGTGATGATTCTGCTGATCGCGGTTTTCTTCCTTGATCCGCGCCAGCATCGTTGGATCCGTTTGGGACCGCTCGGTGTGCAGCCATCCGAACTTGCCAAGCCCGCGCTAGTGATCTTCCTGGCGTTTTTCATCGCTCTGCGATCCCGCGCCATCAACACGCGCTATACACTGATTCCTGCAGCGGCGGCAGTGGGCGTGGTGACGTTGGCGGTGGTTGTGGCCGACCTCGGAACGGCGGTTGTCCTGGTCGCCACGGCGGCAACGCTGTTTTTCATCGCTGGCCTGGAGTGGCGCTTCTTCATGCTCGCGCTGCTTGTGACGCTGGTCGGAAGCCTTTTCGCAGTGGCTTCCAAACCCTACCGCCTGACGCGCATCATCGGATATGTCGATCCTGGGTACAAAATCGTGGAGAAGATCGACTCCACCATGCATGTAGGCTTGCAAGCTTATTTAAAAAGGTCGCTGACTACCAAAGACACCAGCTATCAGTCGGAACAGGCGAAGATCGCGGTGGGTTCAGGGGGGTTGACCGGCCAAGGCTTGATGCAAAGCAGGCAAAAGGAAGGCTTTCTCCCGGAATCGCATACCGATTTCATTTACGCCATTGTGGGCGAAGAGTTCGGGCTCATTGGCTCGGCCGGAGTGCTGATCGCCTTTGGCATTATCTTGTGGCGCGGCGTGCGAGCGACGATTCTGGTGCCGGACGATTTCGGCCGATATCTGGCGCTCGGGTTCACGACGGTCTTAGTTGTCCAGGCATTCATGAATATGAGCGTGGTGTTGGGAATGATGCCGACCAAGGGCATTCCGCTGCCAATGATCAGTTTTGGAGGCAGTTCGTTACTCAGCACGCTAACTTGCCTGGGGATTCTGCTCAACGTGTCGGAGCATGCAGGATAAGAAAGTTTTTCTAATGGCTGGCGGTGGCACTGGCGGACATGTGATTCCCCTTCTCGCGGTAGCGAACGAATTGCGCGCGCGTGGTCACGAAGCCTACTTCGTTGGGACCGAACGCGGGGCCGAGGCGCGTCTGGTTCCGCCGGCTGGATTCCCATTGGAATTCATCCGCATCGGAGGCATCCAGGGCGTGAGTGTGCGCCGGAAACTCGCCGCCGTTGTCAGCCTGATAACCGAAACCGCACGGCAGATCTCGAAACTAGGAAGCCGTCGCCCCAATGCCGTGTTCAGCCTGGGCGGTTATGTCGCCGGTCCGCCGGTGCTGGCCGCCCTCGTCCGCGGGATTCCGATTGTAGCTATGGAACCGAACGCGGTGCCTGGCTTGACGAACCGTTGGGTGGGCCGCTTCGTGCAACGAGCTCTGATCAATTTCCCCCAAACCAGCCGATACTTCCCTTCGGGCCGCACGGAGGTGACAGGTCTGCCGGTCCGTGAAGAGTTCTATCGCTTGTCACCGCCACCGCAAGCGAAGCCCTTCACGGTGCTCATTACCGGAGGTAGCCAAGGCTCGCGCACATTAAACGACGCCGCGCGTGCTGCTTGGCCCTTATTCCGCGCCCTGCCCGATGGCGGCGCCGGTTTCTACTTCATTCATCAAGCGGGCTCGGCCCATTACCAGAAAATCAAGCCGGAGTTCGAGTCCGCCGGCATCATGGGCGAGCTTTCTGAGTTCATCGACGACATGCCCGGCGCTTTTAGCCGCGCCCACCTTGTCATCTGCCGGTCCGGCGCAGGCGCGGTCTCTGAAGTGGCAGCCGCTGGTAAGCCAAGTATCCTGATTCCGTTCCCGTTCGCCAGCGATGATCATCAGCGGCATAACGCCGAGCGCTTTCGTGAGGCCGGCGCCGCCCTGCTGTACACCGATGGGGAATGGACCGGGGAAAAGATGTTTACAACCGTTTGCGATCTGGCCCGGGACTCCGGCCAGATGCGAACCATGGCCGCCGCCGCGCGATCCTTGGCTCATCCCGGTGCGGCCCAGCACGCCGCGGACATTCTTGAAGAGATTGCGCGAAAACACGTTGACACAACCGTCATTGACCGAAACAATAACCTAAGCTAATGTTTTTTTCTAAGCAGCACTTACATTTCGCCGGGATCGGAGGAATCGGCATGAGCGGGATCGCCGAAGTGCTGCTCAACCTCGGCTATACAATCAGCGGTTCCGACCTCAAACTCTCACCCACTACCGAGCGCCTGGCGAGCTTGGGGGCCACCATTTACGAAGGACATGAAGCCTCCAACATTACCGGCGCCAAAGCACTCGTGATCAGTTCCGCCGTTGAGGACACCAACCCGGAAGTCGTGGAGGCGCGCCGGTTACAGATCCCCGTGATTCCACGTGGCGAGCTGCTTGCCGAGCTCATGCGCTTGAAGTACGGAATCGCCGTCGCCGGAAGCCACGGGAAGACCACGACAACGTCGATGATCGCCACAATTCTGAATCACGCTGGTAAAGATCCGACCGTGGTCGTGGGCGGTAAGGTTTCCACCATGGGCGGCTCCAACGCGCGCGTCGGTCATAGCGATTTCCTCCTGGTGGAATCCGACGAGAGCGATGGCTCATTCCTGAAGCTTGCGCCCATTCTCGCCGTAGTCACCAATATCGACCGCGAGCATCTGGACCACTACGCATCGCTCGACGTGATCCGCGCCGCCTTCACCGAGTTCATCAACAAGGTGCCGTTCTATGGGGCGGCCATCGTCTGCATCGACGATGAAAATGTACAGAGCGTACTGCCGGACGTCCGCCGCCGCACGGTCACTTACGGCCGCAGCGCTCAAGCCGATATGGTCATCCATGATTCGTCGTGCGGCGATTTTCACTCTAGCTTCCAAATCCGTATGCAGGGCGAGGAATTGGGCGAGTTCCAGCTCAATGTGCCCGGGGAACACAACGTCCTAAACGCAACGGCGGCCATCGCCATAGCTCTCGAAATGCACGTCCCCATCGATCAGATTCAGGAGGGCCTGGCTCTCTTCGCCGGTGTCGATCGCCGTTTTCAGGTAAAAGGCAAGGTAAACGGCGTCAGCGTGGTGGATGACTATGGCCACCACCCCACTGAAATTCGGGCGACCCTGGCTGCTGCCCGGAGCTGCGGATCGCGCCGCGTTCATGTCCTGTTCCAGCCGCACCGGTTCAGCCGCACACATTTCCTGATGGACGAGTTTGGCCGGGCTTTCATGCAAGCGGATCGCGTTTTCGTGCTCGATATTTATGCTGCCAGTGAAGAGCCCATTGAAGGCGTCACCGCCGAAGCGCTTGTGGAGCGAATGCGTCAGTTCGGGCACAAAGCCGCCGAGTACACACCGTCGCTACAAGCGGGAGCCCAAGCGGTTGCTTCCGGCGTGGAAACTGGCGATATGATCATTACGCTCGGCGCGGGCAGCGTGTCTTCCGCCGGGCCAATGATTCTGCAGGAACTTCGGGAGGCGCCGGCGCATGCCTAAGGTTCCGGAGAAAAAGCCCAACCATCGCTACCGCTTGTGGATTACGGGGGCGGTCTGTCTGATCGCTTTCGCCTCTTCTGCATGGGGCATGAAGACCATGCGCGGTTTTCTTGCTACCGACCCGCGCTTCTTCTTGCGGCATCCACAAGCCGCTTCACGCAACGAAGGAATCACCGTCACCGGCGCAAAATACTCGTCGCCCGCAGTCGTTCAGCAGGTATTTCAGCAGGATTACGGCCGCAGCATCTATGAAATCAATATCGCGGAGCGCCGCCGGCGGCTGCTTGCCATCGATTGGATCGAGGACGCGAGTGTCTCTCGCGTGTGGCCGAACCGCATCTTCGTAAAGGTGCGCGAACGCCAACCGGTCGCCTTCGTCAATGTTCCCCGGCAAGCGTTCTTGCTTGTGGATGCGGAAGGCGTACTGCTCTCCACTCCCCCGCGCGCCAACTTCGAATTTCCCGTACTTAGCGGTGTGTGGATCGACCAGAGTGAGAGCGAGCGGAAGTTGCGCGTGCAAGCAGCGCTCCGTTTGCTTGATGACCTTGGTCCCGCGGCGGCGAAAGAAATCTCCGAAGTAAATGCTTCCGCCCCCGACGACATGCGAGTCACCACCGAGATTCAGGGTAAGGCCGTGGAACTTTGGATGGGCGATAGTAACTTTGCGCAACGCTACCGCAACTTCACGGAACACGCGGCGGATATCCACGCGGGTTCTCCGAAGGCCAGCATTTTTGATTTGAGAATCGACGATCGAATTACGGCGAAGTAGAAAATGGGACACGGATTAGGACGAGGCGGCGGATAATGAAGACCATCAATCAGAACAAATCGATTTACACCGCGGGTCTCGACCTCGGCAGTACCGCTACGCGTTGCGTGATCGCGCGTTTGGATGGCGCACGTCTGCATTTTGCTGGCGCGGGTGCGGTGCCTTCCAGCGGATGGACGCGGAGCCGGGTGGTGGAGCGGCAAGCCGTGTCAAATGCCGCGTTGAAGGCGGTCCAAATGGCGGAGGCCGAAGCTGGCGTCCAACTGGAAAGCGTCGTCGTGGGCTGCGGCGGGTTGACGGTACGCGGTGCCAATACTCGCAGCCGCACCGAAACTGGGCGTCCGCGTGAAATTGAGCAGCGCGACGTGAATCGCGCTTTTGAGCGGGCCGCGCGTGTACAACTTCAGGACGATCGCATGATTCTGCAGCTGTGCCCGCAGGAGTTCGCGTTGGATGACCGGCCTGGCTTTCGAGACCCCCGCAAGATGGTCGCGAGCAGTCTGGAAGTGAATGCTCACTTGATCACGATCTCCACGATGGAACATAACACCATCGTCGATTCGGTGAACCACGCGCACCTCACCGTTGATGAGAGTATCTTCGAAGCTGTAGCGGCATGTTACGCATCGGTGCTGCCGGAGGAACGCCGCGAAGGGCTGGCGCTGGTCGACATCGGCTCCCAATCCACGCAGTTGATCGTTTACTACGGAGACGCGACGCAACTAGCGGCCACCATCCCGGTTGCTGGAGATCACTTCACGCGCGACATCGCGCACTTCCTGCGCGTCAGCTATGGCGACGCGGAGCTGGTCAAAGAACAGTTCGGCAGCGCTGTTTCCAACTTCACCGCGGAGAACTCATTTATCGAGATGCCAGCGCCCAGCGGCCGTGAACCCCGCGAGGCGTCCCGCAAGATCGTCAATGAAATTTTGGAAGCGCGTGCCGAGGAATTATTCCGCCTCGTCAAGGTGGAACTGGCGCGCGTGGGCATGGAGCGCGTGCTGACCAGCGGCGTCGTGCTCACCGGCGGCGGCTCGCTGCTGCAAGGTATGTGCGATGTCGCCGAGCGCGTACTCAATTGCCCCGTCCGTCTGGGCCTGCCACTCGGCCTCATGGATTGGCCGGAAGATCTCGATACACCCGACTGGACTGTAGCCGCGGGACTTGCCATGTATTCCGCGCGGCTGCATAGCCTTGTCGATCTGGAAAGGCAGTCGATCGGACTGCTTGGACGCATCCTCCGTTAAACCCACTTAGAAAAAGGAACCCATGTCGATCAAATCTACCGACCTCGATTCACTGAAATTTGAGATTCACGAAGAAGTACGCAAAGGCGCCCGCATCAAGGTCATCGGCGTGGGTGGCGGCGGCTCCAATGCCGTGGCGCGCATGATGCGCGACGGTCTGGAGGGCCCTGAATTTTACGTCCTCAACACGGACGCGCAGGCCCTGGAGTCTTCTCCGGTGCCTCACAAGACGCAGATCGGCACCAAGGTCACCCAAGGGTTGGGTGCCGGCGCTGATCCAAATATCGGCCGCCAGGCAGCGCTCGAAGATACGGAGCGGATCCTCGAAATTCTGCAAGGTGCGGATATGGTCTTTGTCACTGCCGGGCTAGGTGGTGGTACCGGCGCGGGAGCAGCTCCGGTCGTTGCTTCGCTCGCCAAGGAACTGGACGCGCTTACCGTTGCCGTTGTCACCAAGCCTTTTGCCTTCGAAGGCGCCAAGCGCATGAAGCAAGCCGAACGCAGCTTGCTCGAGTTGGCCGGATCGGTGGACACCCTGATCACCATTCCCAACGATCGTCTGCTCTCGATCGTGCCACGTGGCACCAGCTTCCTAGACGCTTTCAAGGTCGCCGACGACGTCCTCCGTCAAGCCGTGCAAGGAATCAGCGACATCATACTCACGCCCGGAATTATCAACCTCGATTTCTCCGACATTCGCGCCACCATGTTGGGCATGGGTCACGCCATGATGGGCACCGCCACTGCATCAGGCGAAAACGCGGCGGTCGAAGCCGCTCGCATGGCGATCAACAGCCCGTTATTGGAAGACACGCGCATTGCCGGCTCCCGCCGCGTTCTCATCAACCTTACCGGTTCCTCCGGACTCGGTCTGCACGAAGTTAACGAAGCATGCTCCATCATTCGCGAAGCAGCGCAATGCGACGATGTGCAAATTAACTTCGGCGTTATCGCAAACGATGGCATGGGCGACGCGGTCAAGGTAACGGTAATCGCAACCGGTTTCCGTGCCGAAGAGTTGCGGCCTGAAATGGAACGCCAGTTCTTCCGTCCGCGCGAGGACACCATCTTCGAACCGCGCCGCGAAGAGCCCTCGCCCGAACCGGTGGAAGTGCTCAAGTCGGCCGACGATGATGAAGCCCCGCTCGATAACTTTGACCCGAGTGATTTGGAAGCTCCCGCTTACTTGCGTAACCGCAAGTTAGTCAGTTAACGTTACTAGCTGGTTACAGCCAGCGACCAACTCTTAGAACTATCCCGAAGGCGGTCCGGAATCACTCCGGAGTCCACCACCTTCGGGATTTTTGTTGCCATCCAACCAATCAAAACTTCGAATTGGCGCGGAGTCCACTTACTTGTTAACCTAAGGCTGTTGATCGCAGATGTAGCCGAAGTCGCGATCTAGTCCCGGTAGACCCGCCGTAGTTCCCTCTCTTAGGAGAGGTCCTCACATTCCAAGTGGAAAGTGATTCATCACAGTGCAATCCCGCGCTGTGAGCAAACTTCAGTCTTGAAATCAATAGGAGAACTATGACCAAACGAAACCTTTCTATGTTTATGCTGTCCGCCGTCGCGCTGGCAGTCTCCGCAATTCCCGCCAAAGCCATCGAATTCGGATTGCTTCGCGTGAATGTTCCATTTGCCTTCCGTGCGGGCACGGTAACTCTCCCCGCCGGAAATTACAGCTTCGTTCGCGAGAACCAATCCGGTCTTGTTCGCATCTCCGGGTCAACAGGCAGCGTGCTGTTGATCACGCACCCGGGCCAGGCGGTCTCGGTCAACGAAGAACCTTCGGTCGCCTTTCACAAAAGCGGCGGAATTGCCATCCTGGAGCAGCTCCGTCTTGGTGGCGACGCGTCGGAAGTAATGCCCGTTTCTAACGTGCGGTAAAACCAGCATTGCGGCAGCGCTACGGTGTCCACTACCACCGCGCGCTGCCTTTCTTCCCGCCTCAAAGTGAAGAGACTTTAACCCCCAGCCACAACATTTTCCGAACTCCCGTTATAGTGAGTAACGTAGAACTGTAGGGGACCACGTGGCGCAAAACGGCCAGAACGCTCGCGATCGCAATCTAAGTGGGCAAACCGTAGTAGGTGAGCTCATCCGAAACATGGACCTCGGACGCTTTGAGCTGGCCTACAGTGTATTGCTGCCCTGCGTGTTCAGCGTGTATTTGCATCCCGACGATCACGCGCGCCTAAATGGTGTTTTCCCGCTCATTGCGGACGACGCGCGGCGGGCTCTACGGTCCCGCGTGGCCGAGTTGAATGGACGCAAGTCTGTCCTCGGCATGAAATTCCGCGGCACGAACAAGGAATTCAAGATTGCCTGTAACGACTGGATCATCGACTTCCTGGCCGACAATGAAGTGCCGGTCGGCGACATCGAAATCCATTCCGAACTTAACGAATCGGCCGAGCCTGGTTTTCGCGGCACAAAGACCACACTGATCGATCGCGAACCTTCCGTCACTTCCCAACGCACCCAAACGATCCACGCCGACACCCGGAAGTCCGCCGACCGCGTCTTTGCCGAAATCCACTACGAGGATGATTCCGGGCCGCAGCTCTACCTGGTCACCCAGAACGAACTGTCGATCGGCAGAGGCGGCGAGGGGCAACTGATGGATCTTGCGCTTTATGCTCCCGATGACGTCTCTCGCGAGCATCTGAACGTGCGGCGTGACCCGGCTTCGGGCGTCTTCACCGTTCGCGATAAGAGCACCAACGGAACTTGGCTCAATGGGAAGCGCCTGAAGCGCGGCGAAGAGGAACCGCTGCCCGATACCGCCGAACTCAACCTGGCTGAAGTTCTGAAACTCTCCTTCCGGCTGCGAAAATGATCGGCCATTACGGGTTTCACATCCCGCTAGTGCTTGGGTTCGCATTCTCCGCGATCGGTTTGTGGCTAGCTTCAGGATGGGGAAGCGGGAATCCCAGAGGCGGAAAGCGATGACAAAGACCTCGGTTGCCTGTCATGCAGGCATGGCCACGGACGCGGGGCTGCTAAGGAGCAATAACGAGGACCGAGCCTTCGTGGACGAACATGCGGGCATCTTCCTCGTAGTGGACGGAATGGGCGGACATGCCGCCGGCGAGAAAGCCGCCGAGACCGCCGCCAGCGTGATCCCGGCGCAAATAGAGACTCTCACGGGCAGCGTGGAGGATCGCATCCGCAACGCCATTGCTTCCGCTAATAATGAAATCTTCCAGCTTGGGCATTCCCACCAGGAGTGGGCCGGGATGGCGTGCGTGCTCACGTGCGCCGTTGCTTACGATGACCGCCTGACCGTAGGCCACGTGGGTGACTCGCGGTTGTACCTGGCCTTTAACGGCAGCTTGCGCAAGCTGACCTCTGACCATTCTCCGGTAGGTGAGCGCGAGGATCGTGGCGACCTTACCGAAGCCGAAGCCATGCAGGACCCGCGGCGCAATCAGGTCTTCCGCGATGTCGGCTCCCATCCCCACGAGCCTTTCGATGACGAATTCATTGAAATCAAGACCGTCCCATTCCGGCCCGATGCCGCCTTTCTGATTTGCAGCGACGGCCTTAGCGACGTCCTGACCAACGCACAGATGAATGCGATTGTGGAACGCTATGCAGGCGATCCGCACCACACTGCCCAGGAACTGGTCGATGCCGCTAATCAGGCCGGTGGCAAGGACAACATCACCGTCATCTTCATTGCCGGGCCCGAATTCAAAGGTCCCGATGCGCGCGCCATCGCCGATGCTCGCGCGCGCCATTCCATCACTCGCATGAAAACATTCCAGGGCCCGTGGCGCGTAGCTCTTAGCCGGATACTATGGCTGGCCGCGGGCGCCGCGCTTGGAATTGCCGGGCTGATTTCATCGGAAAAATTCATTCCTCGCTCCGAGCCTGACACGCCTACCGTCCATGCGGGTGCACGGCATATCCTGGCCGATCCTGCAAACCCGCATTCGCTCTCGACCGCGCTTGCCGCTGCTCATTCCGGCGATGTCATCGAAGTTCCCAAGGGCGAGTATCTGGGACCCGTCGAGTTGCGCGAGGGCGTCGATGTCATTAGCGTCAGTCCGGGAGAAAGCATCATCACGGCCGATGACCACGCCCCCATCGACCCGGGCATCGGCATTGCCGCCCACAACATCAAGTCCGCGCGTCTCAGCGGCTTTCGGGTTGTCGCCTCGGCGGCGAGTCCCTTGACCACCGGGCTCTGGATCGATAACTCCAATCTTGAGGTGAACGAACTTGACGTGACCGGAGCAAGCCATTGTGGCGTGCACTTTACGGGCAATTCCGCTGGTGTTTTGCGGGCCAGTTCCCTACAGGGGCCATCGTCGTGCGGCATCCTGGTGGAGGGCCAAAGTTCCCCGCGTCTGATCGGCAACCACGTAACCGCGGCGGATATCGTTATTCAGCCGCCAGCGCGCCCCGTTCTGCTGGACAACGTCATCGGGGCTCCCGGTAAACAGAAGTAAACCATGGATACAGCGGTCTCGCAAACTAAACGTTTCGCCCGTTACGAGATCATTCGCAAACTTGGGCGAAGTATGACGGACGTTTACCTCGCCTTCGATCCGCGTTCGGCTCGACGCGTGATCCTTAAGCTCATTGAAGAATCGCGTGACGACTACACGCAGCTGATCATCGAGGCGGAAAAGCGCGGCGCTCAGATTCAGAGCGAATTGCACCGCCTGGATCCACGCATCCTGGAAATCTACGAATCCGGCGTGACGCAAGGCCATTTCTTCATTTCCATGGAGTTCTTCGAGGGCAAGAATCTTTTGCAGATTCTGCAACTGGAGCGGCGCCTGGAGCCACTTCGGGCCGCGCGCTATGCGGCCGAAATTTGCAGTCAGCTGGAACGCCTGCACTCGTTTGTCTCCGATGTCGATGGTAAGAAGCGGGCATTTGTGCACGGAGACATCAAGCCGTCCAACGTCCAAATCGGCGCTAACGATGAGCTGCGGTTACTGGACTTCGGTATCGCCAAGGTCATCACATCCACAAGAAATCTGACCCAGCACAACCTGGGAAGCCCGACGTATTGCTCTCCGGAACGCCTGGCAAAGGGCCATGTCGACGCGCAATCCGACTTGTGGGCCGTGGGCGTAACTCTTTACGAAATGGTCGCCGGTTCCCCGCCCTACCAGGCGCAGGACACCCGCACGCTGGAGCATTTGATCGAATCCAAGCGGCCGCCGCGAGCCCTTCCTGCGACTTGTCCTCCCGCGCTTGCCGCCATCATTTCCAAAGCGCTCGCATCCTCAATCGACCGCCGGTACGCCACCGCTGCGGAATTCGAAAAGGACTTGCGGGCCTTCTTATCCGGAAAGCCTACCGGGGCGCCTTCAGTGAGGCTTCCGTCCTGGTGGCAGAACAACGCCACACTGAATAAGTTCAAGAGCGAGATTGTTAGCGTAAGCCCTCGCGCCGGTGGTCTTCGCGCCGCTTACGATAGCGTCACGCGGCGGGTTTATGAACTTCCAGCCAATGGCCAGCGCAAAATGGATTGGTATCGCCTGGGCGCAATTCTGTTTGGTATCGCCACAATCTTCTTGCTCGCGTATCTGACCGGACGCCTCCGCAATCAGCTTTGGCCGCCACGCGCTCCGATCGATTACGCCCATGCAAGCAACCAGGAAATCAACAACGATTGGTCCGAGTATCTGAAGCTCAAGCAGCGGGATAGCTTCCTCGGTCAGCTTTCGCCCGCTCGATGGCGCGCGCACGACATCAAAGCCAACTTGCTCGGAGCCGCCGACGAAATCATCGACGGATATCACAATAGTTCCGATCCTTCACCGTCCAGTGTCGATTGGGGCAAAGCCCAGCTGTGCCTTCACCACGCCTTGGAATTGGAGCCAGACGATCGCACGATTTCCGGCAAGCTTGCCTTGGCCGAAGGCTATGTCAACATGATTCACAATCCGAAGCAGGCCAGCCGTAGCGAAGCGAGTTTCCGCCGCGCAGCTTCAAAACTTCCCAAGTCCCCGGACCCGCATCTCGCACTCGCGCGCCTTTACATCTATTCCTACCTGAATATCGGTAAAGCTTTGGCCGAGTTTCAGCAGGCCGAGCGGCTCAATTTCCATTTCGGCCCACGCGAACTCGAAGAGCAGGGGGATGGCTATTTGATTCGCGCCGAAGGCGAGTTGCGCCAAGCGATCAAAGCTGCCGCAAATAAGAGCGAAGAAGATCGCGATCTGCGCATGGCGCGTTCGGACCTGGATCGCGCGCGCAATCTGTACGAGCCAATCTCTGGTTACTCAAACGTAAGCGTAAGCCTGAACCGGCTGGATCAGGACGAGGTCCGAGCGAACCAACTGTCGCCCCTGCAAACCCCGGTCATCGACCCTGCCGCGAAAAGCTCCTTCGATCCACTAAAGAAGCTGTTGAGCCATTTGAAATGGCAATAACGCGCAGTTGGCAAGCTCCGGCGTTGCCTGAAACACGAGCGGACACACCCGTTCCGGAACAGCGTCTCCGCGAATTTTCGATGCTTCTCATCGCCGCGGTGTTGGTGCTTTGCGGACTCGCGCTCGTCTATTTCGCTAAAACCCAAACCTTCGCCGGGTTTCCGTCGCGCCTTGAAAAGGGCGAGTTGCTCAACCTCAACGCGTTGCCGACGCTCAAACAGATCACGGCGTTCTTCCCAGGCGAGCCCGACCCACCGCGAATCGCGAATTACCTGAGTTCCCATCCACCGTTGCCAAACGTCGGCGCGCTCGCCAAGCTGCATAAACTTCAGTTGCCTCGAATCAAACCCTCGTTGGTCGTGCGCACTCCAGCGCAATTTCGACGCGAGTATCTCACCTGGTGCGGCTTATACCTGCTTTCCTTCTGGTTAGTCCATTTCGCCTGGCGCGCGATGCGGTTCCGCGGCGACCCCGCTATATTGCCCGCGCTCCACCTGCTGAGCGGCATCGGCTTGATACTAGCCGTGAGCTTGCGCGATCCGTTGCGCGACACGTTGGAATTCAAGAAGTTCGCGTGGGGTGCTGCGCTGGGCTGCCTCTTGCTTCTGCTTCCGCTGTTTCGCTTCTTCCAAATCCGTCATTTCGCGCAATGGATTTATACACCGCTGCTCGCTAGTTTTCTTCTTTTTGCATTGCTGCTAATCAAAGGTTCGGGACCCACGGGCAGCGATGCCAAAGTCAATTTGGGGCCGTTTCAGCCTGTCGAGCTGATCAAGATTATGCTGGTGTTTTTCCTCGCAGGGTATTTCGGGCGGCGCTGGGAGTGGCTTCGCGAGCTACATCAAAAGCAGCTGATTCCCCAGTGGCTGCGATGGCCCGAAATGCCTCGCTTTTCCCACGTCCTCCCCGTGGCCGCCGGCGTTTCGATCGCACTCGCATTGCTCTTTGTGCTCAAGGACATGGGCCCGGCGCTGGTGATTGGATTCCTGTTCCTTGCAATGTTCGCGGTGGCTCGCGGCCGCGCGGGTCTCGCGATTCTCGGTATTGGGCTGCTGGTGGCCGGTGTTGCCATCGGGTATCGCATCGGCGCGCCACACACCGTTGTCGATCGCATTCAAATGTGGCTCTCGCCCTGGGACAATAACCTCCGCGGCGGTGACCAGATCGCGCACTCTTTGTGGGCGCTCTCGTCTGGCGGCCCCTGGGGCTCCGGCCCCGGCATGGGCGATCCCGGCATGATTCCCGCCGGCCATACCGATCTTGTCCTTTCATCGATTGGCGAAGAGTGGGGCTTCTTCGGTGTGCTCACCATCTTCATCCTGTTCAGCGTTCTCGTGGTAACAGCTTTCCGCATTGCAAGCCGCGCCACCGATGACTATTCCACGTTCCTGGCCTTTGGTCTCGGCACTCTCGTCGCACTTGAAATGCTTTTGGTGTCGGCCGGAGTACTTGACGCTATTCCGCTCTCTGGCGTGGTGTCTCCCTTTCTCAGTTCCGGCAACACGGCGATGCTCGCCAACTTTCTGATCTTCGCCATACTCCTCACCATCTCGAATCAGGAATCCCCGGTCACTGAGACAACTCCCGCGTTCTCACGTCCGATCCGGTATGTAGGCATCATCTTCGCCACGTGCGGGCTGATCTTAGTGGCGCGGGATGCATATTTCCAGGTGTTTGCCGACCGCGAATATCTGATCCATGACGTCAACGTTTTCGCTGAAGATGGGGTCAAGCGCCCGCAGCATAACCCGCGTCTCAACTCGTTAATGCGTCAGATTCCGCGGGGTGATATCTACGATCGTAATGGCGTTCTGTTGGCCACCAGTAGCTGGCAGCGCCTGGAAGAACATCGTGACGAACTCCAGAAGCTCGGTGTTCAGATTGACCAGACAGGTTCCCGTCTGGAGAGCCGCCACTATCCGTTCGGCGATCTCACTCAGCAGTTCCTGGGCGACCTCCGCACCGGCGAAAGTTTTCACGCGTCAAACTCTTCCCTAATCGAGCACGATTCGAATCCACACCTGCAGGGGTACGCCAACTTACTCGAACTGGCGCCCGCGGTGCGCTATCGCCATTATCCGGACGATCCTCACATGCGGGCGTTGCTCAATCGCAATCGCGACCTTAAAACGTCACTGGACATTCGGCTACAGATGCGGCTAGCCGCCACGGTTCAACACCGCATGGCGGAAGCGGGGGGCAAAGGGGCCGCAATCGTTCTGGATACCGCATCCGGTGACGTGCTCGCCATGGTAAGCGCACCTGGCCAGAAGCTGGACCGTGCCCGGTACGGCCAGTACCCGCCCGGCTCAACCTTCAAACTGGTCACCGCGATGGCCGCTCTGAACCTGAGCGCTCGCTCAACGAAGCAGACCTACTCCTGTACCCGCCTTTCGGACGGCCGCGCTGGAACTACGATCAAGGGATGGAACCGCCCGATCCGCGACGACATTAAGGACCACCCGCATGGAACCCTCGATATGAAGCAGGCCATCACCGTCTCGTGTAACGCCTATTTCGCGCAGCTTGGAGTATTCACGGTGGGGTCAGCAGCTTTGCGCCGGATGACTGAAGCAGTCGAAATGCAACCGGGCGATCCGGCCAACTTCAAGCAGATGCTGCCGTTCTCGGCTTACGGGCAAGGTCCGATCCTCGCTACACCCTTCAAGATGGCGCGCGTATCGGCAGCAATCGCCGATGGAGGCGCCATGCCCCAAGGCCGCTGGGTAATCGATGGCAGTAATAGCCGCACTGATCCGCCGCGCCGCATCACCTCCGAGGAATCCGCGCACTTTCTAGCTGACGCCATGCGTAACGTGGTCACCAACGGCACCGGGCATCAAGCCATGGCTGGCCTCGCAGTTCCAGTCGCTGGTAAAACTGGCACCGCGCAGGTCGAGTCTGGCGACCCGCACTCTTGGTTCACCGGCTTTGCCCCGTACGATAGTTCCGGGTCGAAGAAAATTGCTTTCGCCGTAATCGTGGAGCACGGGGGCTACGGCTCCCGTGCAGCTGCGCCGGTCGCTCGCGAGATCGTGGAAGCCGCGCGCGACCTGGGAATCATCGACTCTACCCCGAGGTGAATGTGCCACTATCCGAAGTCTTTGAAAAGCTTGGCCGTGCGATCTTCGAGACTCCCTTTAACGCCGCCAGCATCTCCGCCGACGTTCCCGAACTGGCCGAAATCAGGTTGCACGCCATCGACGCCATTAAGAGTAAGAGCCATCGCGTCGCCGGGAAATTGGTGTTCCCGTTCAATCTGGTCCGCATCCATCTGAGCGGGATTCCTGATGACCAAGCGAAAACTTTTCGCACCGATTTCATGCAGACTTACTTCGATAGCGAGTTGCGAGCGGGCCTGACTCGCGCCGGCTATCGCTTTCCCGATGATATGCGCGTCCGCATCGAGACAACCCCGGAACTAGCCGCTACCCGGCAGGACTGGATTCGCGTAGAAACCGAAACCGTCACCCCGGCTGCCCAATTGGCTCCATCCACCCCGGCGAGCGCGGGCGTGATCACCGTCGTCCAGGGTAAAGCTAACCAAATGGAAATCGCGCTCGACAAGCCACGGATCAACATCGGTCGGACCGTCGACGTGTTTACGACCGCTGGACCCTCCCGCAGGAATGACCTCGCCTTCGCCGACGATACCGAAATCAACCGCTCCGTCTCCCGCGAACACGCCCATATCCTTCAAGACAGCGGCCCTGGAATCTACCGGATCTTTAACGACCGTGTTTATAAGTTAGGCAATGACGCCCCGGCTAACTGCGGTTTGTGGATCGTACGAAACGGACTGAGTCAGCCCGTCCACCGCAATTCACGCGGCGCAGCCCTCCAACCGGGCGATGAGATCCACTTAGGACGCGCTGTCCTGCACTTTACTCTCAAGTCCTAGGCAGAGTATACACGCGTACATAGTCAAAGCTCATCGTAAATCCGGGCGTGTTCTGGGCCGCAATTCCTATCTGAGCTCCTGCCCCCAGACTGTGAGTCCATGTCGAACCCCGAGCCCAGTTGACCCCATCGACACTGGAGTAGCTGGTGTACGACTCTCCGGCATCCCGGTTGCGGTGAACTGCAATCCGCAGAAAAGTGGTCGGCGCGGGCGGCCCGATCACGGAGTTTCCATAAGTCGGATAATTCGGAGCAACGGGGCCTACCTGTTTTCCGAATTCCGTCTGTCGCGTATCAAAGCTAGGAAACACGTCGACCTTGATACTATTCAGGTCGTCACCATAAATGAAGAGCGCGCCTTGTGCGTAGTTATAACAGCAGCTGTTGTCGAACGGAACCGATGTCGTGATACTGGTTTCCACCAGATAATCCCCATTCGTTGGGATCGGCTCGCCCAGAATCGACACTTGCGTCGGGTTACTGTTCTCATCCGGGCCCTGGGTCATTACTTGATAAGCCGATCCTGTCAGCACGTAGGCGTTATTCGCTTGCGGATGAATGAAGTGCCATTGGGGCGAAAGACTTACGGAATTGAACTCGTCGGAAAGAGCCGAAATCAGTGTGCCCGGCTGATCCTGAGGCTTCACTGGCGGCGGCCGATAGCCATTCGTCTGTCCAGGTTGCGCCGCGGGGGCTGGCTGTCGTGTCTCCGAAGGTCCATAGCCACTCCGCACCACCGGCCAGCCATTCACCCAGTCGATTGGATCGATCAACGCCGGTCTCCGCGTAAACCCTGGATTCAGAGGGAAATAGGGAGCATTCACGTCGACCGCGTGATATAGCATATAACTCTGGCCGGAGTCGTCGTCGAAGACCACGTTGCCTCCAGGTCCCACCCACCTGTTGCCATTCGCTTCAATCGCCACCGTCCCGCCCGGCGCAAAGCTAAGCAGAGAAACACCATTTTGGTCGACAAACGGTCCGAGAGGGCTAGTTGAGCGCCCCACAAATACCGAGTAACCCGTCAACGGGCCATTGCAGCAGTTGCTTGCCGATACGAATAGGTAAAAGTAACCGTTTTTCTGGTAAAAGTTAGCTCCTTCGTAGCGGTTGTCGATGGCGATTTGTTGTATCGAAGACGGGTCGGCGCTAAGACCATCCGGCGATAACTTCTCAATCGAGATCCCGCCGTAGAAGCTTCCATAGGACAGGTACCTTTGGCCAGAGCTATCTTGTACTTCGTCCGGGTCAATGACCGCTCGCGGACCTGGTGGTATCAAAGGTCTACCGCTATCGGTCCAAGGGCCAGCGGGGCTCGGCGCAGTCGCCACTCCGATCGATGAGCCACTGCCAAGCGGTAGTGTCGAAGGCGCTGTGAAGTAACAGTAGTATTGCCCATTGAAGTACTTGACCGCCGGAGCCCATAAGTTGGAGTTCGGATCGGCCCAGGCGGGCGGAGTTGGGAACACGTCGCCAATATAGGTCCAATGAATCAAGTCGACCGATTCAAACGATGAGATGTAGTGATTCTTCAATGACCCGTCAGGGTTCGTGTCGTTTGTATTCAACGGATCGCCCGTACAGTAGAGATACCAGGTATCTCTCCCGTTTGCCGAGTCCTTAATGGTCGCCGGGTCCGGACAACTTATCACAGGCCCTGTGGCCGGGTCGTTCACCGCCAACGGATTGGTATAGCTCGCGACTTTTCTTTGCGCCATTGCGCACTGCGGGTACAACTGAGCTACAAGCAGCACGGCCGGCGTCACTATCGAAAGATACTTCGTCATCGCCCAACATCATATATCCCGTACAATCCAGGTGATGCCTCGAGTTGTGCTTCTAATCACCGTGCTGTGCCTGCCCTCGTTCGCCCAAGTGCCGACGGTAAAGGATCGCCTTCTGGGCGGCGGAGATATCGTGCTTCATCACCCCATGGAGATCACGGCTGCCGATCATGACTGGGACCTCGACGCGCATAACGCCAGGATCAAACTCGCCCCCGATTTCCAGGGCCGCGCGGCTATCGTCATCACTGGCGCACACAACATCCGCATCAACGGGGTTACCATCGATGGCAATCGGCAACAGATCCATCATGCTGTTCAGGACCTTTCACCCTCCGATGTCCCGTTTGCGAACTTTACCCGGGACAGCGGCGTCCTGGTCGAAAAGGCTTCCGGCACACAGTTAGAGAAGTTCACGTTCCAGAACATCGCCGGCTTTGCCATCCTAGTCAGCGCCAGTGATCATGCCCGCATCCTTGCCGCCCATGTAACCAGTTCCGGCTCGCGTAATGCACGGCACCGAAACAATGCCACTGGCGGGATTCTCCTCGAGGAAGGGACGCACAACTTCGAAGTTGCTAATTGTGAACTGCGCGATGTTCTCGGAAACGGGATCTGGACGCACTCGCTATTTCCGTCACCGCGCAATGCCGACGGCCGGATCACTGGAAATCGAGTGTTCGCCGTCGCGCGAGACGCCATCCAGGTCGGCCACGCAACCCGCATTCTCGTCGAGAAAAACACCGGTGCCAAAATCGGCTATCCCGTCGACGCGGTGGACCGCGAAGCCGAAGCCACACCCGTTGCCATAGATACCGCAGGCAATACCGATGCAACTCAATATCGTGACAATTTTTTCGAGGAAGTGAACGGTAAGTGCATCGACCTCGATGGCTTCCACGACGGCGAGGTTCGCAACAATTCCTGCATCAATACCGAAGACCGCGACGCTTACCCTAACGGCCATTACGGCATCGTGATGAACAACAGCAATCCACGCATGGAATCGAAAAACATCCTGATTTGGGGGAATCGCCTGGAAGGGTTCTTGTACGGCGGTCTCGTGATCATCGGTTCCGGGCATCGCGTGAGCCATAACCATTTCCTGCATCTCAACCTGGCCCACTGCAATCAGGAAGCAGCGCGATACGGGTGCCTCTACGCTGCCGGCGAACCGGATCTGTTACGCAGCGGCATCTATCTTCGCGATAAAGCGCATAGGGCTGCCGACACCCGTGACAACATCGTCGAAGACAACGAGATCAGCGGCTTCGGAATGGGCGCCCGTTGCGTAGTTGTGGGACCGGGAGTCAAGGTCGCCCAGAACCGCGTCGCCAACAACAACTGCACCGACGACGTTGCGGTCAGCGCCCGCCTTCAGGCCGGATTCATCACCCGCGCAATTGCGTTAACCAGCTTGCGCACTGGCGGCTCTTCAAACTTACGGAACACCAGCAGCTCTCCATCCCGCCAACTCGAATAAAACCAGCGCGCCAGCAAAGCCAGACGCTCCTGACGCTCCTTCGTTCCCAGTGAAGCACGCGGGATCTGCAGCCAAGTCTCGCGCAGCTTTTGATCGATCGATACCGGCTTACCGTCTTCCAGATCGAAGTTCATCCGGACGCCGCCCTGCCAGTGGCCCTCGCGTAAGAAGAACAATTCGACCGTGTTAGGAACCGGGGCGCGCGCCACCGCAACCGCGTGCAGGTGATTCAGATTGCCGGCAAGTTCGTCGCGCATCTTCAGCACCTCTTCCACTTTCTCCATGCGCCGGTGCTGGCGCGCAGCCTCTTCGAATTCCATCTCGACACTGAGTTGATCCCGTGCAGCTCCCAAAGCTTTTAGTAACGATTCGCCATCACTGCGCAGAAACTCAGCGGCGCGATTTGCTTCCGCCCCATATTCGTCAATGTTCACGTTAAGTTGGCACGGGCGCAAACACTTGTTCATCTCCCCATAAATGCAACCCGGATGATCCGGAGCCGGAGCTAAGTCGCCCAGACAACGGCGGATCTGGAACAGATCGAGAAACTCCGATTCAAATTGCTCGGCAGCCAAGCGGCTTCGGAATGGTCCGTACACGAGCGAACTCCCGCTTCCCAGATGCGCCGTCACCATCGTTCGGGGCCACGCGTTCGCAAGCAGCAGCTTCACGTACGGCGGCATGCGTAGCCTCAGCACTCGCCGGTAATCGTCCGAGAAGTGTTCCCGGGCCAGGTCGTAGAGCCGCATTGATGAATCGAGCGCGGAGCCCGTCAGCCAATAGTCGAACCGCACGAACGCGTCGCGGAGATGAAACGAATGGCCGCGCGTCTCGCGTTTGGCAAGCAGCCGCAGCGCCCGCCGTCGCAATACGGATGTCTTTGCCAGGTATGGCCGGCCAGCCCGTGCCTGAATCAAAAATGCGGCCGGCACCTGCGGCAATGCTTCCAGCGCGCTGTCGTTGCCGTCCAACGCCTCTGCGTGAATGGAACCGTCGGGAATCAAGAGAACGCTATCTTGTCTCGGTCTAGCCGTACTCCGGAGCGCGCGCTAGTCCGGAGGTGACCAGCGTGCGCCCGGAGGATACACCGAGTGATGCGACAGGGGTGTGTCATGCACCCAATGTAACCGGCTGCACATTAAGACGATTCAATCAAGCCGAACGTTTCACTCGGATAGTGATTTCGATTCGATTTCCGCCTTCGCCTGAGCGATAAATGCGTCTAGCGGCTGTGCGCCAAGGTCACCTTTCTTCCGATGCCTCACCGAAACTTGACCGCTTTGCGCCTCTCGATCCCCCACCACCAGCATGTAGGGAACTTTCTGGAGTTGCGCTTCCCGAATCTTCAAATTCACCTTTTCGGATCGATCGTCCAGGTGCACGCGCATCCCCGCGCTCGAAAGCTTCTCAGTAACCTCCCGCGCGTACTCGCCTTGCCGGTCCGTAATCGCCATGACAACGGCCTGCACCGGTGCCAGCCAAAGCGGAAATGCCCCGGCATAATGCTCCACTAGAATCCCAAAGAATCGCTCCAGCGAACCGAACAACGCCCGGTGCACCATCAATGGACGATGCTTGTTCCCATCCGCGCCGACGTACTCCAAGTTGAAGCGCCGCGGCAAAGTGAAATCGAACTGAACAGTCGATAGCTGCCACTTGCGCCCGATCGCGTCGAACAGCTTCATATCGATCTTGGGACCGTAGAAAGCCGCTTCGTTCGGGCTTATCTTGGCCTTTAGGTTCACCCGTTCGGTTGCATTCCGAAGCGCGTTCTCGGCAAGCTCCCACTCTTCTGGCGTCCCATCGTAGTTGCCGCTCGCGCCACCGTCCCACATCGAGAGCTCCGCCTCGTAACGGCTGAAGCCAAATGTCGTCAAGGTATCGATCGCAAACTGCAAGCAGTTCACGACTTCGTCTTCAATCTGATCCGGAGTACAAAAAATGTGCGCGTCATCTTGCGTGAATCCGCGTACCCGCATCAAGCCATGCATCACGCCGGAGCGCTCGTAACGATAGACGGTCCCGAGTTCACCCAGGCGCACCGGAAGTTCGCGATACGAATGCATCCGGTCGGCAAAAATCAAGATGTGGAACGGACAATTCATCGGCCGCAGCTGATACTCGGCATCGTCCAACTCCATCCGGGTGAACATCTCGTTCGAATAGAAGTTGTAGTGGCCTGACGTCTTCCACAGGTCCGACCGCGCGATATGCGGCGTGTAGACCAGCGAGTAACCCCGCTTTAAATACTGTTCGCGCATCCAATCTTCCAGCTGTTTGCGGATGATGCCGCCTTTAGGATGGAAGAAAATAAGCCCTGGCCCAGCAAGTTCCTGGATGCTGAATAGATCCAGTTCTTTACCGATCTTGCGATGATCGCGCTTCTTAGCTTCCTCCAACTGCGTTAAGTGCTCGTCCAGGTCCTTCTTAGTGAAAAAAGCCGTGCCGTAGATGCGCTGTAACTGCTTGTTCTTCTCGTCCCCTTTCCAATAAGCTCCCGCCACGCTCAGCAGCTTGAAAGCTTTCAGCTTCGAGGTGGATGGGACATGTGGCCCCCGGCAGAAGTCGATGAAGTGCGGTCCCAGCGTGTACTCGGTAAACACGGGATCCGCCTTTTCTTCGATCAGTTCCACCTTCATCGGCTCGCCGGCGGCGCGATACTTCTCCAGACCCTCGGCCTTGTCGGTCAGCACACGATCGAACTTTAGGTCTTGGGCCTGCAGCTCGGTCATTCGCTTTTCCAGGCGTTCCAGATCATCCGACGAGAAAGGCTCGGCGCGATCGAAGTCGTAGTAAAAACCCGATTCGATCGGCGGCCCAATGCCCAATTGCGTGCCGGGGAAAAGATCCAGCACCGCAGCGGCCAGCAGGTGAGCGGTGGAATGCCGGTAAACGTCCAGCGACTCCGGGTTCTTCGCGGTCAGGATTTCTAGCTTAGAGTCGCCTTCGAACGGCCGCGTGAGGTCGAAAAGTTGACCGTTCACGCGCGCGACGATGGCGGCATCGGCCAGACGGGGGCTAATCCCCGCGGCGATATCGATTGGACGCGAACCCTCAGGCACTTCCTGCACGCTTCCGTCCGGCAGGGTGACATGAATACTACTCATAGGAAAGCATTTAGGGTATCACGCGCAACGCCAAAGCCACTGCTGAAGCTGGAGCCGCGCGCTCGCCATTTGGCGCGTTTACTTCGTTCCGTTCGTCCCGCCGCCATCCAATTCAGCAGCCAGATCCCCTGCCCCATAGAGCTTTCTCAGAGCTTCCATCATCGCCGCCGCATGCACCGCAACTGCCCGGTTCTTTTCACCTTCATAGGCGAAATCCCCTGGTAGCGATTCGATGTTGCCGTCGAAGATCAACCCCACCAGTTCCGCGTTTCGGTTGATCACAGGCGATCCCGAATTCCCGCCGATGATGTCGCAAGTGCTCACGAAGTCAAGCGGCGTCGACAGATCCAGCTTGTCACGGCCCTCTTTCCACCGCGAAGGAAGCAGCCACGGCCCGCTGTAATTAAAACCAGCCGCGCGATCATAAAGCCCGTAAAACGTAGTCTTGGCCGGCGCCATGGTTCCGTTCATCGGATAGCCCTTGACCGCCCCATACGAAAGCCGCAGCGTGAATGTTGCGTCGGGATAGGTCGATTTCCCGTACGCTAGAAAGCGCGCCTTGCCAAGCTTTTCGCCAGCCCGTTCTTCCACGCTCTGCACATTGTCTTCCTGCCACTTGATAAGCTCGCGTCCCAGCGGGTCAATCCTGCGAGCCATCACGATCATCGGATCGGTTGAGGCAGCCACCGCGGCCTGGCCACCTTCCATCAACTTGGTCCGCACCGCTGGATCGGCGAGTTTGGTCCCGCTCACCAGGGCTTTTGCCTGGTCCGCCGGAGATTTCCCGTCCAGAACCGCTTGCACGAATGCGTCGCTTGCTCCCATCTCTCGTTGATCGAGCTCAAGAGCCCCCGTCATGCGGGCAATCTCCATTTCCGGGTAGACCGGAGCTGGGGACTTCATCCGAAACCGCAGTGACTCTAGTTGCGCTTCATGGAAACCCGGAAGTCGCTCGCCGTCCGGCTTCTTGACCTCGGCAACGTACCGGACAATCTGCAGCGCCAAGGCCGCCAGAGTCGAATCGGTGCCATGGAAATATTGCTCTTTCATTCGCGTGGCGCTCTTAGTAGTCGCGCCGTTGATCTCATCCCAAGCACTTCCGAATTCACTCTTCCACTGTGGGTTGGCAGCAACCTTGGCGCGGAAGTCGTCTTCATCGCTTTGCTTTTTCGCGACTAGGTTCTTATCCATAAGCCCTTCGTACCGGCCCTCATAAGCCTTACGGCCGTTCTCCAGCCCGAAGATCTGCGATCCGGCCTGCCGCGCCTGTTCTGGCCCTCGCGCCGAGTAAGCTTTCAGAACGGCGATCCGGTTCTTGAGCAGCTTGAGAATGCTTGGCTCGATCAGATCGCGCTCCTGCATCAACTGCGCCATCGTATCCAGGCGTTGCGTGGAGCCCGGATGGCCGGAGACGAACACCAGTTCATCGTCGGCCGCGCCCTTCACGTTCCATTTCAAATAGTTGTCGGTATGAATCGGTTTGCCGTTTTCATAAACGCGGAAAATCGCCATGTCCAGATCGTGACGCGGGAAAGTGAAGTTATCCGGATCGCCGCCAAAGAAAGCGATCTGTTGCTCGGGCGCGAACACCAGCCGGACATCGGTGTATTTCTTGTAACGGTAAAGCCAATATTCGCCGCCCTGATACAGCGGAACAACATCCGAGCGGAACCCGGTCTTGTCCGTGCTCTCGCGCTCGATCTGCGCAATGATCGCTTTGCGCGCTGCGAAGGCGTCCTTCTCGTTCTGCCCCGGTTTCGCGGCCCCTTGGACACGGCTGGTCACGTTCTCCAGCGAAACAAGCACGTTCACTTCGAGGTCGGGCGACTTCATCTCCGCCTTTGGCTTCGCGGCGTAGAATCCATCCTTAATGTAGTCGTGTTCCGGTGTCGAGTTTTTTTGCAACTGGCCGCGGGCTACGTGATGATTGGTCAGCAGAAGCCCACTGGAGCTCACGAACGACCCGGAACCGCCGTCATTCAAACGAACGCTCGACAACCGGACATGGTCCAGCCACGCTTGGGTTGGAGTAAAATGAAAGCGGTCTTGCAACTGCTTGACCGGGGGATTGTCGAACGTCCACATCCCTTCATCAGGTCTGGCCGGGGTAGCCAGAAAGAGTCCTGCAAGAAAAATCACCGCAATCGGTTTCACGTCCAATACCTCCCGGTAATGCTCCTCCCATTATTGGGCATGCCGCAAAAAACACGAATCGAGCACAATCCTGCACAACTCCGGGCGGCGAGTTTATCCCGTGATAAGAAGTAGAAAATTGTGCCAAGATCAGTTCATTAGCGGCATCCGCCTCTTTGGACTCCTCGTATTTCTCGACATCTTCTGCGCCTCCCCGGCCGCGCCAGGTACTAGCCTGCGTCGCAATCCCACCCCCATCGGAGGATGAAACCTCCGTAACCCGTGTGTCATCATAGTGGCGTTCCATGACAGCAGAAAGCAGTACAGCCGGCATCGACGACGAATTGGAGATCCTGGCGCTTGCCCGCCAGGGCGACGCTCGCGCGTTTTCGCAGTTGATGCGCAAGTATGAAGGCAAAATCTTCCGCCTTGCGCAGCACATCACCCAAAACCGGGAGGACGCCGAAGACGTTCTTCAGGAGACGTTCTTAAAGGCCTACGAGCACCTCAATCAGTTCAAGGGCGATTCCAAGTTCTACACTTGGGTCGTGCGCATCGCCGTTAACCAGGCGTTGATGAAACTCCGCAAACGGAAATCCGACCGTTCGGTTTCCATCGATGAGGGCATCGACACCGGCGAGGATGTGGTCGTTCGGGAAATTGCGGCTTGGGACGAGAACCCCGAACAGAAATACTCACGGGAAGAACTGGGCGAGATCCTGGATGGAGCCGTTCAGAGTTTAGCGCCACCTTAT
Organism: Bryobacterales bacterium; assembly: GCA_963752695.1. Classification (GTDB taxonomy): domain Bacteria; phylum Acidobacteriota; class Terriglobia; order Bryobacterales; family Bryobacteraceae; genus Bog-113. Next base: position 108,432 of record CAVVZB010000003.1, on the reverse strand, counting down.
CGAACCGTTTTTGTCCTCCGAGACATCGATGAACTTAGTACTGAAGAAACAGCTGAGGCGCTTGATTTGTCTGTTCCAGCCGTGAAAAGCCGCTTGCTGCGTGCACGTCTGCAATTACGGGAGAAGCTAACCCGATTCTTCAAACGCAAGGGGGATGACGCGTTTGCTTACATGTAAGAATTTTCTTTCTGAACTGACCGACTATCTCGACGAGGAAGTCGATGCCGAACTGAAGGCGAAGCTCGAAGAGCACATGCAGTCTTGTCCTGACTGCTGGGTGTTGTGTGACACCACGCGGAAAACTGTGCAAATCTTCAGGGGTCAGGATAAAGCGTGCTCGGTGCCGCCAGAAGTCCAGGCACGCCTCATGGCCGCCATGGAACGCCGGATGGCTGCGCGGGCTGGCGAACTCAAGCAGGCTTAGCTCACTCGCCGAAGAACATGCTGCATCTTCTCGGGCACATGCTATTCGGCTTGGTGGTGGGAGTAGTAGCCAAGCTTCTCATGCCCGGCCAACATCCGGGCGGCCTGATCGCGACAATGCTCCTCGGAATCGTTGGGGCCTGGATCGGCGGCGTCATCGGTCGAGCGCTCCGCATCTATCCCCCGGGCCATCCTGCGGGTTTTCTCATGGCCTTGATCGGCGCAATGATCTTGCTGGCGCTGTACGGCTACTTCACTGGCCCTCCCCCAATCAGCGTTCATCTCCTGCCTGAGCCCCGGTCGGTATACTACGGGTTCCATGAAAGCGCGTGTCCTCGTTTCTCTTAAGTCTTCGGTTCTCGATCCGCAAGGACAAACCGTCAGCGCCGCGTTAAACGGTCTCGGCCACACGGGGATTCACGGCGTGCGGCAAGGTAAGTTTTTCGAAATCGATTTCGAAGCCGGGGCGGATCTGGAATCAATCGCGCGCGACGTCCTCACAAATCCGGTGATCGAAGACTATCGGATCGAGTATCTCGACTAATCCGCCGCCCACGCGAAACTGAGAGTTGACCGGCCCCCGCCGTACATAATGACTGTATGTGTGGAATCGTCGGTTATATCGGGAAGCGCAAGTCCGTTCCCATCATTCTGGAAGGGCTGAAGCGTCTCGAATATCGGGGCTATGATTCGGCTGGTCTCGCCGTTTACTGCGATGACAACACACTCGGTTTGCGGCGCGCTTCCGGTAAGCTCCGCAACCTCGAAGAGGCCGTCCGCCTGGATCCCGTCGATGGCAGCTACGGGATCGGCCATACCCGCTGGGCCACCCACGGCAGGCCAACCGAGGAGAATGCCCATCCCCATCGCGATTGCAGCGGTGACATCGTCGTGGTGCACAACGGAATCGTCGAAAACTATCTCCCGCTGAAGGATCAACTCACGGCCGAGGGACACGTCTTCAAGACGGAAACCGACACCGAGGTAATCGCTCACTTGGTAGAGAAGTATTCCAGTAAGCCGCTTGAAGAAGCGGTTCGCACCGCCTTGAAAGATCTAACGGGCGTATTCGCGCTTGGCGTGCTTTCTCGCAAAGACCCGTACAAGATCGTCGCAGCGCGCAATGGCCCCCCTGTTGTTATTGGCCTTGGCGAAAACGAATATTTCGTAGCCTCCGATGTTCCGGCAATCCTGAGCCATACGCGCGACATGTTCTTTCTGAATGACGGCGATCTGGCGGTGCTCACGCCAGATGGAGTTCGCCTGACCGATTTTGACGGCCGCGTCGTAACTCGCGCCGTTCAACATATTCTGTGGGACCCCATTATGGCCGAAAAGGGTGGCTACAAGCATTTCATGCTCAAAGAAATATTTGAGCAGCCGCGCGCAATCCGCGACACCACCCTTGGCCGGGTCGGACAGGAGAGCGGGCGCATCTTCCTCGATGAAATGGATATTACGCCCGATGAGTTCCGCGCGTTCAAATCCGTCAAGATCATCGCCTGCGGAACCAGCTGGCATTCGGCCCTGGCAGGGAAATTCATGATCGAGCGGTTGGCCCGCATCCCAGTAGAAGTGGATTACGGGAGCGAGTTTCGCTATCGAGATCCCATCATGTCCAGCGAAATTCTCACTGTGGTGATCTCGCAATCGGGCGAGACCGCCGACACCCTGGCGGCACAGCGCGAAGCCAAGCAGAAAGGCTCGAAAACGCTAGCGATCTGTAACGTTGTAGGCTCCATGATCACCCGGGAAGCCGCCGGTTCCATCTACACGCATGCGGGTCCGGAGATCGGCGTTGCTTCTACCAAAGCTTTTACTTGTCAGCTCACGGCACTATTCCTGCTTGCGATGTATCTCGGCCAGGTTCGTAAGGTGCTGAACGATGGCGAATCCCAACGCTTGGTTGGAGAACTATTGCGGCTTCCGGCTAAGCTCGAAACCGTGCTCTCGGCGAACACTTTCTACGAGGAACTGGGACGCAAGCTGCACCGCGCCACCGACTTCCTGTTCCTTGGCCGCGGCGTCCATTTCCCTATCGCTCTCGAAGGCGCGCTTAAGCTGAAGGAGATTTCCTATATCCACGCCGAGGGTTATCCAGCCGGCGAAATGAAGCACGGCCCGAACGCGTTGATTGACGAGAAGTTGCCCGTGGTGGTTCTGGCGGCGCGCGACACCGCTCGGGCGGAGAGTAAGTTGCTCTATGAGAAAACCGTTTCCAACATCCAGGAAGTGAAAGCACGCGAAGGAATCGTCGTTGCCGTGGTCTGTGAAGGCGACGAAGAAGCCTCCCGCGTGGCCGATCACTGCATTGTCATTCCGACCTCGGACGATCTCCTGCTGCCCATCCTGGAAATCGTGCCCCTGCAGTTATTGGCTTATCACGTCGCCGTGCGGCGAGGCTGCGATGTTGATCAACCCCGTAATCTCGCCAAGAGCGTAACTGTCGAATAGCCGCCGCTTACATGAACACAACGAAGGGTATTGCCGTATTCGGGAAACCCGTGCCGCCGCGGGCTATTGTGGGCTTTATCGGCGAGGATGCCGAAGCCATTTCGGCGCACCTGCAAACCCTAGCAAAGGATGGCGACTCGAGCGATCTCATCGTCGACTACTCACTTGACTTGCTGGACCCGCTATCGCGCCTCCGCTCCCGGCGCGAGTTAGTGGCTTCCCGTCACGAAGGCGCCACCATCCTGCTCGCCACCTATCGGGAAGATCTGCTCGCCGAACTTTGCGATGAGGTCTGGTGGATTGAGAACGGCCGCGTCCGAGCGCAAGGCGACCCAACCGAAGTCCTGGGTCTTTGGAACAAATACGTTCTGGAAGCTTGGCGGCTGGAGCAGCAGGATGTGCACGCTCCCATGACAGCAGCCTTGACGGCCGGAGACGGACGCGCCCGGATTCGCTCGGTGGAACTTCTGGATGCAGCGGGAGGACACGTCGGTGGCTGGAAGACTGGCGAGCGAGCCGCCATTCGCGTGGTTGTAGACTTCCTCGAGCCAGTGGCCGACCCGGTGATCGGCATCCTCATCCGTACACGCATCGGGCTGAGCGTATATGGCACCAATACCGGGCTAGAAGAGCTGCGATTCGGGCCGCGCGCAGCTCATGACGAGATCGAGCTAACGTTCGAATTCTCGTGCGATTTATGCCCCGGCGAATATACTTTGACGGTCGCGTCGCACGATCCCGATGGTGTCTGGCACGAGTGGCTGGACGACGTCATTGCGTTCACTGTCGCTGACGCGCGCTATACCGCCGGCGTCGCCAACTTGCGAGCGCTTGTGGAGTGGCGCTTGCGCGATACTTAAGGCGGTGCATCCGGTCCTGTTCATACTCGCGGTGGCCGCGGGGGCAGCCGTTTGTTACCTCATACTTCGCGAGCGCATCAACGCGCAAAATATACAAGTGGCGCAAGTGGCGCCGCTGCGGGAAGAGAATCTCAAACTGCATTCCCTGCTGTCCGAATTGAGGGGCCGGTACGACACGGTGGAAGCAGCCAGAACAGAAATGGCCCAGGCTTTTCGCGCCGCGTCGTCGCAGGTGCTCCGTGACAACAGCACGCAATTCCTGGAGCTCGCCCAGGAGCGGTTTGAAAGGCTGAGGGGCGATTCTGTCCACGACCTGGGCCGCCGTCAGCAGGCCATTCAAGAATTGGTCCAGCCCTTGCGTCAAGCCCTCGACAAAGTGGAGCAGCATGTCACCCAGGTAGAGGCCGATCGCTTAGGCGCTTATTCGGTCCTGAGTTCGCAAGTGAAGATGCTCGAAACCGAGACGCGGAAGCTCGGAAACGCGCTCGCGAGCCCGACAGCACGCGGCCGCTGGGGTGAGATTCAACTGCGCCGCGTCGTCGAACTGGCCGGCATGATCGCCTACTGCGATTTTGCCGAGCAGCCGAATCTTGTCGGCGGAGAAACCCGGCTGCGGCCCGATCTGATCATCCAACTTCCGAATGAGAAGCAGATTGTAGTTGATTCCAAGGTGCCGCTGACCGCATACTTGGCCGCCTGCGAACTTACTGACGAGGCCGCGCGCCGCGTGAAACTTGAAGAGCACGCCAGGCAAATTCGCGGACATCTGAAATCGCTCGGAAGCAAAGCCTACTCCGCGCAACTGCAGTGCTCTCCGGAGTTCGTCGTGGCGTTCCTGCCAGGAGAAATTTTCTTTAGCGCGGCGCTCCAGGTTGATAACGAGCTACTGGAATACGGCGTTCAGAACAACGTGATTCTCGCCACTCCCACCACCCTGATCGCGCTGCTAAAGGCGGTCGCTTACGGATGGAAGCAGGAGCAGTTGGCGCGCAATGCTCAAGAGATCCGCCGGTTGGGCGCACAACTCTACGATCGCGTCAAGGTGTTTGCCGACCATTACGAAACCGTTGGGAAGTCCCTGCGCAATGCCGTACAAGCTTACGACAAAGGCCGAACCAGCATGGAAACCCGGCTGCTGGCAACCGCCCGGAAGTTTGAAGAATTCGGAATCGCGACCACCGGCACCGGCGCTCTTCCCGAGGCGCTCCCGTTTACCGGGGAGCTAGGATTTGGCGTCGATGATGAAGGTGGGCGTAATGCCGGAGGAGATGGAGAAGCCGCGACCGCCCGCGGAACTTAGCCAGCTGGAGCAGCCCGAAACTTTCCCGAGGAACGCCTGGGGATGCACGTCCACATTCATTTCCCGAAACTCGAGATGACCATAGCTGATGAGCGGAAATAAAAAGCGTTCCTGTTCGACACGCTCTTGAACCACGTGTGGAGAACGCTGGGCCTGACGCATCGCGCGCTCCCAGGAAGCCTGATCGACTTCCGAGCCGTTGACTACTGTCTCGTCAGTGCTATCGGTATTCGGCTTGAGCGCGAGTTGCTCCCGGTGATCGCGAACATAGTCGAACAGATCCACCTGCTGCTCGCCATGAGTGGTTTTGCCTGCGGTAAATACACGGGTCCACGGCACATGGTCGTGAACCGCCTTGCGTTCGGCAGGCGGAAACTTGGCGATCAGCGCCTCGTCCGTAAGAAGCGCGAGCATGGCTCGTTTGTGCGCCATTTCGGATCGGAAACTATTCACCACGCATACTTTAAGATCGCGGTAGGCTCGCACGAGCGGATGAGTTAAATCGAAGCGCTGCAGAAATTCCTGCACGGTGAAGTGGCGATACACCAGATCGATTTCAAAAGCGCCGCTGCGGAGCCGTCCATGTTTGTAATCGAGCTGCTCCGGCGAGACGATCTCTGCCTGAAATCCCTGACCGCGGAAGTACTCGCGAAATAACTCAAAATCGCTCTTGCGAGCGTTCTGGCGAAATTCCAGAAACGCTATGTTGGGCAACCGGCCGGCGTGCTTCCCGTTTCCATTTCCGTTGACGTACGGGGCGGTCCCATTCGAGGCAGTGGCCGAACGATGCGCATGGAACTGGTTGTAGGCCTCCAACAGAGCCGCCATAAACGGCTTCTTGCCACCGACCCGAGTCAGGTTATATTTACGGCGGAACTCCTTGACGGGAGGCGAATCGTAGAAAATGTCGGCAAGGTTCTCGGTATAAGCCACTCCAGTCGGCGCGTCACCGCTGTACTGCGTGACTTGCAAAGATCCATTATTGAACTGCAGGTCGAGATTGGAAGAGACTTCCGGGATGTTGTAGCCGGGGTCGATCGACGCAAGCATCTTCTCGGCAGGCAGCAGTTCCAATTTCGAAAGCAACCGCGGCGAGTTCAATGCAAGTTGCTGCATGCGATAGTTAGCGGAAAGCAGCGCTTCCCCAGCCTTCACCAAGGCGTCATATTGCCGCTGGGTGACAAAATTGGGGCGCAGAAAGGGACAGAGCAGCCTTCCGCCTGAAGAAAGCTCGTCAGCTTCCATCTGTTGCTGCAGGTCTTTCGCCCACAACAGGTCCCGATAAGGCTCGGATTCTAGGATTTTATGATAACGAGCGATTGCCTCGTTCAACTGGGACATCGCAGGATTAGCCGTTTCTGCCATCAGTATGGCACAAAAACGAGCAGTGTTTCAGCGCATCTAACGGCTGCCGTGGAGCTAAGCGCTTTGATTTCAACCATATACCGCACGAAACAAAAATAGAAGGCAGTGTAGATAAAATGAAACACTCGAACGAGAAATGGTGGCCAGGGACGGGATCGAACCGCCGACACGCGGATTTTCAGTCCGCTGCTCTACCAACTGAGCTACCTAGCCATCTGGCTGGAGATCTTCAGCTTACCAAATCGTCATGCTAGAAGCCGCGCGGCGGGTTTGGCGAAATAGGTAAGGATCATGTCGGCGCCTGCCCGCCGAATCGAAGTCAGCGTTTCCAGCATGGCGCGGTCGTGATCGATCCAGCCATTGCGAGCGGCAGCCACGATCATCGAGTACTCCCCGCTTACTTGATAGGCCGCAATAGGGACATCGAAACGGTCGCGGGCTTGGCGAATCAGGTCGAGGTAAGAGAGGGCCGGCTTGACCATGATCATATCGGCGCCTTCTTCGATGTCCTGAGCAATCTCGCGCATAGCTTCTCGAGAGTTGGCCGGGTCCATCTGGTAGGTGCGCCGGTCGCCAAATTGAGGGGCGGAGTCGGCCGCCTCGCGGAAGGGACCGTAAAAAGCGGAGGCAAATTTAGCGGCATACGACAGGATCGGAGTACCCGCGAATCCAGCCGAGTCAAGGGCCGCGCGAATTGCGCCCACCCGCCCATCCATCATGTCCGAAGGCGCGACAATATCCGCTCCCGCGGCTGCATGGGAAACGGCGGAACGGCTCAGCCAATCCAAGGTAACGTCGTTGTCAACATCTCCATTGACCACCAGCCCGCAATGGCCATGGCTGGTGTATTCGCAGTTGCAGACATCGGTAATCAGCAGAAGGCCGGCGACGGCTGCTTTCGCGGCGCGCAACGCCTGTTGGACAATCCCGTCCGGATCGTAAGCGCCAGACGCGCGGTCATCTTTCGATTCCGGAAGCCCGAATAGCATGACGCCACCGATGCCGAGAGCACGCACTTGCTCACACTCGCGCACGAATTCGTCGATGGAAAGCTGAAAGTTCCCGGGCATGGAACCGATTTCGCGGCGGACATTCTCGCCCGGGCAAATGAATAACGGCTGAATGAACTGGGCGGGATTGAGGTGGGTCTCACGGACCAGAGCGCGCATCGGCTCGCTCGAGCGCAATCGGCGGCTGCGGTGAATGGGGAAAGGCACTGATCCAATTATCCGCGGGCTCGGAAAGGATTGAAATCGGTCTGCCGGTCGAAGGCGTCCACGCCTTCGCTGCGTTTCAGGAAGCCCACAATTTTGTACGTCAATGGGGTGGCTAATACTTCGTAGACGACTTTGAAAACGTACCCGGAGACGATCAGATTGACGATGGTGGGAATGGGAAGCGTCCCTGCAAACAATAGGGTGATCACCAGGATGGTGTCGATCCCCTGGCCCACGATCGTGGAACCAATTGTCCGGGTCCAGAGATGTTTGCCGCCGGTCCATATCTTTAGTTTGGCCATGGTAAATGAATTGGCGAACTCGCCAGCCCAATAGGCGATCAAACTGGATGCGATCACACGGGGAACCACACCGAAGATGGTTGCGTACGCTTGCTGATTATGGAAGCTGGGCGCGGGCGGAAGCGATACCGCAAAAAGCCCAAGCAAGGCGAGCAAAGCTGACGCGAGAAAGCCGATCCAGATGGCCCGGCGGGATGCAGCATAGCCATACACTTCGGTGAAGATGTCGCCGAATATGTAAGTGATCGGGAACAACATTTGCGCACCGCTGAAAGTCAGTGGGCCGATCTGCGTGATCTTAGAGGCGACCAGATTGGAGACCAGAAGCACGACAACAAAGATGTGGATCAGTAAATCGAGATGCTTGTAGTGCTGTGGGACAGTGGAAGCCTGCATAGTCGGAAGTTTGCGGTAGAGTACCACGAGACGAATGGACCCGACCTGGAACTGGCACTATCTGTGGATCAACATCGAGAAAATTGGGCTCGCCTATCTGATCTCGTTGCCTTTAGGCTGGGAACGCGAGCGGGAAGCGCATAGCGCGGGAGTGCGAACTTTTCCCATCGTCGCGATGGCCAGTTGTGGATTTATATTGGTTGCGCAAGCCATCGCCGCCGGGGATGGCACGGCGCCAGCAGACACTGCGGCGGTTTCCCGCGTACTGCAGGGTTTAATCACGGGCATCGGGTTTGTGGGCGGCGGTGCGATCCTCAAGGACGCCGGGAGTGTGCGGGGCACCGCAACTGCGGCCAGCCTTTGGAACACTGGCGCAGTGGGCGCGGCTGTAGCCATCGGCCGCTACGAAATCGCGGTGCTACTAGCGGTCCTTAACCTCGTCACCTTGCATTTCCTAATTCCGCTCAAGCTTCGGTTGGGAGGGAACAAACACGAATGATTGGTGAGTTTCAGCGGCCACGCGTGGCCGTGACGCATGATGAGAGCTACGAAGTCGGCGCATACTTGCAGGCGATCGAAGCGGCGGGTGGGGAGCCGATTGCGGTGACGCCCGCGAGCGGCGCATCGGCTCGGGACTTTGACGCCATAGTGATCAGCGGCGGCGTAGACGTCGATCCCGCCCTCTACGGCCAAGCCCAGCATGAGGAAACAGAAGAGCCTGATCGCGCGCGCGACCGGTTAGAACTGGAAATGCTTCGCGAGGCTTTGCGGCTAAACCTGCCGCTGCTCGCAATCTGCCGGGGTTTACAGCTGTTCAATGTGGCAGAAGGCGGTACGCTTCATCAGCACGTTGACGGGCACAGGCAGCCGTCCGGGGATAAAGCGCAGTCGCATCATTCAATCCAGGTAGACCCAACGAGTTGTTTAGCACAATTGCTCGGGGTGACCGAGGTGCGGGTAAACTCCCGCCATCATCAAGCCGTAGACGCGGTAGGCGCACACTTGTCGATCAGTGCGCGGGCGGAAGATGGAACCATCGAGGGGCTGGAACACAAGGGGCGGGATTTTGCAGTCGCCGTGCAGTGGCATCCCGAAAACATGGCGATGACCGATGCGGTGCAGCGCCGGCTGTTTGAGGGACTTATTGCAGCCGCGCGCGCTGCTGAGCGTTAATCAACTCGGTGTGCACCAAGGCCTCGAAGACCACCAACACACGTTTCCGAAAGGCATACACGCGTTCCAGATCGGAGAGGAATTCGGCCTGGAAATCTTTGGCGCGCCGCCACTTCTCGCGAACCTTGGGCGAGATGTCGATGTCCTGGCGAAGAGCGTCCAGAGAATGACCGCGGAGGAACAGCCCGTAGAAAAAGGCGGCCTCGCGCTGCGGAGCTAAAGGGTCAGATTCGTCGTGAGCCGTCATTTGCGAACTTTCGTTACAAAAAGCAAAGTATAGCCGCGTTAATCCTATTCCGGCAAGAGGCAATTTCGCAACAGAAACGGTAGAATCTAAGCATGTGGGAGCAATGGATTATTAGACGTCCGAAAAGTGGTGCCCGGTTTCTGATCCTGGCTGCCCTCGCATGCTTAATGAACGTATCGGCCGCGTCTCACCCTAGCTTTACAGGAACCTGGAAAATGGATTCCAGCCATAGTGACTTCGGTATGCTCCCAAAAGTTGCGGCCATTACAGACCGCATTACCGAGCAGGAAAATGAAGTGGTTGTAAACAGGAATCGCGACGGCCAGGATGTCACAATCCATATTCCGCTTGACGGCTCGTCTCAGAATAACGACATTTTAGGAAACGCGATGAACACGTCGGGACATTGGGAGGGGAGCACCTTGATCGTCGACTTCTCCGGCCAACGCCGAGGAAACACCGTGACGTACAAAGAGCGTTGGACACTTTCCCCCGACAGCAAGACGTTTCAGGTTGCTCGGCACCTGACTAGTTCCCGTGGGGAGACTAACCAAACTCTCCTAATGGTTAAACAGTAGAGTGCAGACGTCGCCCGCACTTTTATTCCGCCTGAGGCGAGACGGCAAGGCTGGGCTGCGCCGGATGCGCGAATGGGCCATGGTGCTGAACGGGGTGCGTTCGACGGATCACCCGGTTCTGGCGCACATCATTCCCACCCGGCGATGTAATCTGGCCTGCGAGTACTGCAACGAGTACGACGACTTTTCAAAGCCGGTGCCGACAGATCAGATGCTGGCGCGTATCGATCAACTAGCCGCGCTCGGGACTTCGATCATTTCTTTTAGCGGCGGCGAGCCGCTTCTCCATCCCGATTTGGACGCGTTGATCGCTCGCATCCGTCACCACGGCAAAATCGCCGGCATGATTACGAATGGCTTTCTGCTCAACGCGGATCGCATCCGTCGCCTGAACGACGCTGGTTTGGATCACATGCAGATCAGCATCGACAATATCCAGCCGGATCAGGTTTCGAAGAAAAGCCTGAAGACACTGGATCCGCGCCTTAAAATGCTGGCCGAGCACGCAGAGTTTCACGTCAACATCAACTCCGTGGTGGGTGGCGGAATTAAGCAGCCAGCCGACGCGCTGGTGGTCGCAAAACGGGCTGTTGAACTGGGCTTCTCTTCAACGGTCGGCATTATTCACGATCATGAAGGTCAACTGCAGCCACTCACCGAAGAAGAACAAAGCATTTACCGGCAAGTGAAAAATCTGGGCAAGCAGAACTACGCACGCCTGAACTATTTCCAGGACAACATCGCCAAGGGAGTGGAGAACGATTGGAAGTGCCGGGCGGGTGCGCGTTACCTCTACGTCTGCGAAGAAGGCCTGGTGCACTACTGTTCCCAGCAACGCGGCTATCCGGCGATTCCGTTGGAGCGTTACACGGTGGCGGATATCCGGCGGGAATTCCTGACTGTAAAAGGCTGCGCGCCAAAATGCACCATCGCCTGTGTCCACTACACTTCTTACATGGATTTCTGGCGCGCTCCCCAGACGCTTACCGCTTCATTGGAAACCGCTCCAGTCGAAGCTAAAGAGTCGGACCAACTCGTTCAGATCAAGTAATTCTTAGTCGCCCAGCCCAGGGTGCCGGTCCTCATTGATCTGCTGCCAGCCGCTGCCGTTAGAAACGTCGTAGTACTGCATGTAGCCGTTCGGGCGGATTTCGAAAGGCTGGTTGGTTAGCTTGAGGTGATCGAACACGGCGCCCGCGGGCGGGTCCGGCGTGAACCAATGCGGCGTAACGAAGTTGGACACTTCCACGTTCCCGATGGTGTAAAGGTCGCCTTCCACCGGATCGCAAATCTCCATGGGCCAGAGCCGTCCATTGTGAGCATCCGTCTCGATGAACACGGTGCTGTCGATGTACGGGTCGGCGAGAGCTTCCAGAATTTCATGACTGGCGACACTGGTCCAGGAAACGCCATCCTGATTGGCCGTCGACGCGAACACTTTCATGAGCGGGAGACCCAGCGGTGTGACGTCATGGTAGCCAAGCGCGTCTGCTTGGTCGGCGTCGTCCAGAACCAGCAACTGCCAAGCGTTGGGCGGAACCTGCCGGCCGGAATGTACGACGGTGATGTCGGCGTTCAGGCCCCAGACCGGTGCGAAGTCCGCCGTAACTTGTTTCTGAAAAGCTCCCACCGCGGATGCTACTTGTTTGTCACTAACAGCGGTGCTGTGATTGATAATTGCGATCTTGATGTTAGTCATAAGCTTCTATGACCAAGCTAGACATTACAATTGGAAGCCGCGGGTCTACTATCATGCAAGTGGCTCGGAAGAAAGAGCAAATTTCGTTCGTGAAACCGTGACTCGACTTCGATGATTTCCCGTCGCAGCCTTCTAGCCCTCTTGGGCGCCGCTCCCGCATATTCCCAAGGTGTGGCTACGCGAAATGTCCAGGCCCCGGTTCGGGGCAAGCCTTCGGGGATTCCCTTCAACGCGCATTTCGTCGATGTTGCGAGCGAAGCCGGACTTCGCTGGCCCGTAATTTACGGCGGTGTCACGCGGAAAGATTACATCCTGGAAACAATCGGTTGCGGGTGCGCGTTTTTCGACTACGACAACGATGGCTGGCTGGACGCTTTTGTGTTGTGCGGTACCCGCGTGGCCGGTGCGCCTGCGGGGTCCACTAATCGGCTTTACAAGAACAATCGGGATGGAACCTTCACCGACGTGACTGAGAAAGCTGGCCTCCTTCGAACGGGCTGGGCGTCGGCGGTCTGTGTAGGCGATTTCGACAATGACGGGAACGAAGATCTATTCATCACTTACTGGGGGAACAATGTGCTCTATCGCAATAATGGCGATGGCACCTTCACGGACGTCACCCAGAAAGCTGGCCTGCTCAACACGCATACGCGGTGGGGCGCGGGCTGCACGTGGGTGGACTACAATCGCGACGGGCGCCTCGATCTGTTTGTTTCGAATTATCTGGAGTTCGACTTCGCCCATGCTCTAAAACCTGGCGAAAATGCGAATTGCGCGTACAAAGACGTGCCTGTGAACTGCGGCCCGCGTGGATTACCGCCGGGTACTCATGCCCTGTATCACAACAACGGCGATGGCACCTTCACTGACGTGAGTGTAAAGTCCGGTATTGCGAAAGCTAAAGGCACCTACGGAATGACGGTAGTCGCCGCCGATTTCGACGAAGACGGCTGGCCGGACATTTATGTAGCCTGCGACTCCACCAACAGTTTGTTGTTCATCAACAACCACGACGGCACGTTTCGTGAAGAAGGGGTGGAGCGCGGCGCGGCGTTGAGCGATGACGGGATGGAGCAGGCCGGAATGGGTCTGGGAATCGGGGACACCAACTTATCCGGCCATCTGAATATCTTTAAGACTCACTTCAGCGAAGATACCAATGGCTTATACCGCAACGACGGCAAGGGTAACTTTACGGACGTAACGCTGCCTGGCGGAATTGGCGTGGAAACACGATTTACGGGCTGGGGCGCGGGGATTGTTGACTTGGATAACGATGGCCGCCCGGATCTTTTCATCGCGACCGGAAGCGTCTACCCAGAGCTAGAGGCGAAGCTCCCGAGCAGTCCTTTTAAAACTCCGCGCGTGATTTTTCGGAACCTGGGCAATGGCCGCTTCGAAGAACTGCTTGACTCCGCTGGACCTGGGATCTCCGCCGCTCACGCCAGCCGCGGATGTGCTTTCGGCGACTTCGATAACGATGGCGACCTCGATATTCTGATTGTCAATCTGAATGAACCGCCTTCCTTGTTACGCAATGATGTGAGCGGCGCCAATCGCTGGTTGAAGGTTCGGTTAATTGGAACAAAATCGAACCGCAGTGCCATTGGCGCCCGCGTGATCGCCAAGTACGGGGACAAGAAACAGTGTCAAGAGGTGCTTAGTCAGTCGAGCTTCTATTCCTCGAACGACCGTCGCATACATTTCGGATTGGGGACAGCCGAGCGGGTCGATTTAGAGGTACACTGGCCCAGCGGGCAATCGTCGCATTTCCCTGGTGTGGAGAGTAGCCAACTGGTTCAAATCCACGAGGGATCTACAAAGATCGACCGGATTCCTTGGCCGGACCGCTGAGCTGGAACCGGCAAATTATTGAGAAGTGTGGTCCAGGCAACGACTTCCCTTGCGCCACCTTCGAGAGGGAACCATGCGCCTATTCACCCACTTGTCCATACAGTCACTGTGCTCAGGAACCCTGTTACTCCTGCCGCTCTTCTTATCCTGTTCCTTAACCGCCACAGGCCGTGCGCCCTTACCTTCGGGACTACAGGCGGCTCTTGATGCCGGTCGATTCGACATTCGTGCAAAAGGAAGTGTCTTACAAGGCGTGAATACGGACCAACAATTCCAACTTGCCTTCGATGCGCGAGGCGCGTCTGTACAACAGGAACACGGACACATGCGGATGCGCTTCAACGGTTACGGGCGCATCTCTAATTGGCAGACAAGTCAGACAGCCACCATCAGCTTCCGCGACAATGGCGTTAGCTTCCGTCGAGGAAATGTTACCGAGTGGTATATCAATTCAGCTTCGGGCCTGGAGCAAGGCTTCACCATCCAGAGCCGCCCGCACGGGAACACAGAGCTGCTATTCACGATGGCAGTAGAAGGCTCGCTAACTCCACGTGTGACATCGCCGGATACAGTAACGCTAACCGGTCCGTCGACTTCGCCCTTGCGTTATACAGAGCTCCAAGCTTGGGATGCAAGCGGCCACGCGCTTAAGACTACTTTGAGGGTAAGTGGCCAGGAGATTCAGATTAGCGTGGATGACTCTGGCGCAAGCTATCCGATTACTGTCGATCCGGTTGTGCAACAAGCAAAACTCACGGCGCCTGACGGAACCAGCAGTGACGATTTTGGATATGCAGTGGCTGCGAGCGGGAATACCGCCCTGGTGGGCGCATTCGGAAAAAATCAGTTTACCGGAGCGGCCTATGTTTACATCAATAACTCCGGAGTGTGGTCGGAACAGGCGAAGTTAACGGCTTCCGACGGAACCACATTCAACAACTTTGGCACCACGCTAGCGCTCAGCGGAAATACTGCATTGGTTGGTGCGTTCGAAAACAATGGATCGACCGGCGCGGCCTACGTCTTCGTTCGTAACGGGACCACTTGGACGCAACAGGCGAAGTTGACGGCGTTAAACGGCCAGACATCCGATGAGTTCGGCTTCTCGGTGGCGCTAGACGGGAACACGGCGGTGATCGGAGCACCGCATTCAAACAGTCTTGCTGGCGCGGCCTACGTCTTCGCAAGAAGTGGGACATCCTGGAGACAACAGACGGTGCTCACCGCGACCGATGGAGGTTCCTTCGATGATTTCGGAGCGGCCGTGGGATTGAACGGCGGCATAGCAGCTATCGGGGCGCGCAACCATTTGGCTCGCGGCGCGGTGTATGTGTTCGTGCAAAACGGAACCACCTGGCCTCAGCAAGCCAAGCTTACGGCCTCGGATGGAGCCCTTCAGGACGAGTTCGGCGATGCAATCGCGGTAAGCGGCGCCACCGTACTTGTCGGGTCATACAACAATCTCGCAGGCCTGGGAGCCGCCTATGCGTTTGTGCAAAATGGGATCGCGTGGACGCAACAGGCGAAGATCACCGCGCTTGGCGGATTGGCTTTGAACAATTTCGGCGCTGCCGTTGCGTTGAGTGGCGATGTTGCGATCATTGGCGCGCCTTTCCAGGCAGGCTCGTTCGGTTCCGCATATCTCTTCATCCGAAGTGCGGCGACGTGGGTCGAGCAGGCCAAGATCAGCGCAGCCGATGGAACGTTGCTTGATCAATTCGGCTCTGCCACCGCATTCAGCGGAAACACGGCGATTGTCGGGGCGCCGTTCAAGAACAATTCGATGGGTGCGGCTTACGCATACAGTGTGCCGCTTGTTTCGCCGAGCCCGCAGTTGGGGAAGGCGGGAGCCACGATAACTCTTCAAGGTTCTGGCTTTGCGCCAAACGAAACTGTCTATCTTCTGTGGGCAAGCCCGCACACCTACCTCGGTCCCGCGGTCGCCGATTCCACCGGGGCCTTTTCGGGATTCGCCTCTACCGTTCCGTCGGCGGCCAAGAGTGGCTTGAACACCATCTACGGGCAGGGTGCCACCTCAAGGATCCTGGCGACGGGCTATTTCACCGTTCAGTAAGCGCGGCTTCCAGCGTGGGCGTTAGCCTATGGGGGTGAGCGTCGAGACGGCCCAGATCAGCATGTACCTTCAGTTCTCCCGCGAGGAGTGGGCCGGCCTCCGCGCTTCCACGCCGCTTCCGCTGATTGAATCCGATCTGGCGAACTTACACGGCATCAACGACCAGATCTCACTCGAAGAGGTTTCGAACACCTATCTCCCTCTTTCCCGGCTCTTGAATTTATATGTCGGCGCGGTCCAGTCGCTTCACAAAGCGACCGATGCTTTTCTCGGGCACCTTCCCGCGCGTGTGCCTTACGTCATCGGCATAGCGGGATCGGTAGCTGTCGGCAAGAGTACGACGGCTCGCGTGCTGCAGGCATTGCTTGCCCGCTGGCCCGATCACCCCAAAGTAGATTTAGTCACTACCGACGGCTTTCTTTACCCTTCGCGAATTCTTGAAGAGCGCGGACTTTTAAAGCGGAAAGGCTTTCCCGAAAGCTACGATCAGAAGCGCCTGGTGCGTTTCTTGACTGACGTGAAGAGCGGCAAGCCCGAAGCGGCAGCGCCGGTGTACTCGCACCTGACTTACGACATCGTGCCGCACCAGGTTCAACGTGTCAGCCGCCCCGACATACTAATCCTCGAAGGCCTGAACGTCCTGCAGACACGAGAGCTGCGTGGTTCCAGTTCCCGATCTCGAGCGTTCGTCAGTGACTTTTTCGATTTCTCAATCTACGTGGACGCTTGCGAGGCAACGATCGAGGATTGGTATGTGTCCAGATTCTTAAAGTTGCGGGAGACGGTTTTCACCAACCCCCAGTCTTACTTCCGCCGCTATGCCGATCTGACTCCAGCTCAAGCCCAAGCGACCGCCCATTCCATCTGGCGGGAAATCAACGGCCCAAACTTGCGCGAGAACATTGCGCCCACTCGTGAGCGCGCCCAACTAATCCTCCGAAAGGGTGAAAACCACGTGGTGGAGCAGGTCCGTCTGCGAAGGCTGTAATACCAGGCGACCCCACGACCATTGCTTCGCCGCGCCAAGCCCGGGCAACGTTAGCTGATAAACTCCAAACACATGGCACAAGTCCTGTTTGATCGTCCTGCGCGCCGCGCCAGGCCGGGACGTTTGATTTGGCTGGCCGTCCTTGCTGTCGCATTGCTGATTGCCGTTCGTGAAGGCGCCGCACTCGCGCTTGAGTACGCCTGGTGGAAAGAGTTGAACCAGTTGGAAACCTGGCTCGGCTTGTTTACCTACGCGTATGCCCCGCTCACGGTGGCCACCCTGGTTGCGTTCGCGATTCTCTGGTTCACCCACTGGCGGGCCATGCACTTCTCGGGAGTGCCCATCCGGGAACATGTGAACTATGTCCGCCTTGTCAGTGTCGGGTTGCTGGTTCTGGCGTGGTTAGTGGCCGCGAGCAGCCTTGAGAACTGGACCATTGTCCGATACTTCGGAAGCCGCGGGATTGCAGACGCGCCTGGGGCATTTCACGACCCGGTGTTCCATCAGCCACTCAAGTTCTACCTGTTTGATCTCCCGTTCTACTCCGCGCTGCGCAACTATCTGCTTTCTCTAGCGATTGTCAGCGCACTGCTGTTCTGGGTTGCCGCGCGCATCTGGCAACTAAGATTCCGATTCACGGAACTCCGTGACGTCAGGGAAATCGACTTATCGTTGCTTCGGCTGCCGGGCGGTCTGGAATCCCGCTTTCTGCGCGGCGTGCTGGCGCTCGTACTTGGCGCGTTTGCCTGCCGCTACTTCCTCGGCCGATACGAAATGGTCTGGCACGAGCACGGATTCATGGCAGGCATCGATTGGCTGGAAGACCACGTCACGCTTCCCATGCAGTGGGCTCTCATCGCGGCTTGCCTAGCAGCGGCAGTCTTCGCTTGGCTGGGACGCTGGCGCTTCGTGCTGGCGATGGCCGTGATGGTGCCCATATCCTGGCTGGTGCCCGCCTTAATTTCCTCGCTCTACGTTAAGCCCAACGAAATTTCGCTGGAGGCGCCCTACATCGATGCGCACATCCATGCCACCCGCAGCGCTTACGGGATCGAGAACCGTGTAACCGCGATGGAATATAAGACGGACTCGACGGCTATGTCGCTGGACGTCGCCCAGCATCGCAACTTGCTCGATAACGTCCGCCTATGGGACTGGCGCGCCTTTCATGACACCGTGACACAAAGTCAGGCGCTCCGGCCTTATTACCAATTCACGACTCCGACGGACGTAGACCGCTACACCATCGACGGCCAATACCGGCAAACACTCATTGCCCCGCGCGAACTCGATATTACCCAATTGCAAAATCCGGGCTGGATCAATCCTCACTTTATCTACACCCATGGCTATGGCGTAGCGCTGGCCGAAGTTAGCAAACTCACGCCGGAAGGTCTTCCGGTCTTTCTGATCGAGAATATGCCGCCGGAGATCAAGACGCCTAGCTTGAAAATCACGCGGCCTCAGATCTACTTCGGCGAGGTTACTCACGAGCCGGTCTTCGTGCGCACCGCGCAGCAGGAGTTCGATTATCCCTCGGGCGCCGACAACGTGAAAACGCGTTACGACGGCAAGGGTGGTTTTCCAGTTTCTTCGTTTCCCATGCGATTGGCCGCTGCCGTTCATCAAGGCGACGGAAACATCTTGCTGACCGGCTATCTCACGCCGGAAAGCCGCATGATCATCCATAGCCGCATCGTCGACCGCGTCTCCACTCTAGCTCCCTTCATGCAATGGGACCCTGATCCGTATTTGGTCATCGGACAGGATGGCCGCATGATCTGGATGCTGGACGGCTACACGGTAAGCGACGCACATCCGTACGCGCGCGCCATCGAGATGCCAGACGGCGAGCCGGTTAATTACATTCGAAACTCCGTTAAAGCGACCGTCGACGCCTACGACGGCACTACCCATCTATACGTTTTCGATCCCGCGGACCCCCTGATTCAGGCCTACCGGTCGTTATTCCCCGAGCTGTTCGAACCCGCGGCCGCCATGCCCGCAGATCTCCGCGCGCATGCCCGCTATCCCGAACTGCTCTTCCGGGCGCAAGCCGACATGTATCGCTCGTACCACATGCTGAATCCCCAAGCCTTCTATAACCATGAAGACATCTGGGACTTGGCGCGATCTTCATCGGGACAAGAAAAGGCGCCCGAGCCAGTGACTCCAACCTATGTCGTGGCCACGCTTCCCGGCGAATCGAAACCCGAATTCCTGTTAATGACCAGCTTTACCCCGAAATCCAAAGAGAATCTCATCGGGGTCATGCTGGCGCGTTGTGACGGCGCACACTTAGGCGAAGTGCTGGTTCTGCAGCTATCGAAACAAGCGCTCACGCTGGGCCCGATGCAAATCAGCGCGCGCATCAATCAGGACCAGACCATCTCCAAAGATCTGACCCTATGGAATCAGCAAGGTTCGCAAGTGTTGCGCGGCCAGATGCTGGTGCTTCCGGTGGACCACACGCTGCTCTACGTAGAACCGATATACATTCAAGCCACCGAAGCGCGCATGCCGCAGTTGCGCAAAATTGTGCTGGCTTTGGGCAACCGGCTGATCTATACCGATACCTATGAGCAGGCGCTCGCTCAGTTGAATGGCGATAACACCGGGCAGCCGGCCGAACCGGAGCGAGGCGTTTCACCCGGTCCCACTTCCGCGCCTCCGTCACAAAATCCGGACGCGCGGCTCCAGAATATCCGGGAACATTTTCGCCACTATTTAGAGTTGACCGCGCAGGGCAAACTGGCCGACGCCGGGCGTGAGCTCGATGCTATTAATCAGCAGTTGAAGTGATCAATGGTGGCGGTGCGCAGACTCGAACTGCGGACCTACGGATTATGAGACCGTCGCTCTAACCGGCTGAGCTACACCGCCTGAGTCTTCGATTTTAGCATTCTGCCCGCCCGCTAAACTGGGCTCATGCCCATCGCCATTGCCGGCCGCACTTTTCATTCGCGCCTCTTCGTGGGCACGGGAAAGTATCGGACTTTCCAGGAAATGCAGCGGTGCCACATTGCGTCCGGGGCCGAGATGGTCACTGTCGCCGTCCGCCGCGTCAATCTAACTGATCGCTCCAAAGAATCACTGCTCGACTACATCGATCGCGAGAAGATGTTCATCCTGCCGAACACAGCGGCTTGCTACACCGCCGACGAGGCAATACGAACGGCCCGGCTTGCCCGCGAGGTCGGTCTCTCCAACTGGATCAAGCTCGAAGTGATCGGCGACGAGAAAACCCTATTTCCCGATAACGAGGGCCTTCTGGAAGCCACGCGCGTACTGGTCAAAGAAGGTTTCGTGGTGCTTCCCTACACCACCGACGACTTAGTTAACGCTCTGAAGCTGGTAGACGCCGGCGCGGCTGCGGTGATGCCTCTTGCAGCCCCGATCGGCTCCGGCCTCGGAATCCAGAATCTTACGAATCTGCGAATCCTGCGCGAGCGGATCACGAGCGTACCCCTGATTGTCGATGCTGGGGTGGGCACGGCTTCCGATGCCGCTCTGGCCATGGAGTGCGGTTCGGACGCCATCCTGATGAATACGGCAATTGCCGCCGCCGACGACGCCGTGAAGATGGCTCACGCCATGCGTCTGGCAGTGGAATCGGGAAGACTTGCGTTTGAAGCCGGACGGATGGAAAAGAAAATGTACGCTGCCCCGAGCAGCCCGCTCGCTGGTGTTGTCGGGCGCTAACCCGAGGTTTGCACGCCCGCGTTTCTCGGAGTCATCAAATATGAGAACCGTGGGCCTTCCTCGCCGGCCTGCTGCTCAAACACGAGCTTCAGGAAGGACTTAGGGTAGAACTCGATGCGCACGGGAAGTCCGCTCGGATCCCCCTGCTCGAACCAAATCTCGAAAGTAGTGGCCTGCCGTGTTTGCATCTCGGTCGTGGTGCCGTTCATTCGCCAGATTGCATCCGGCTTTCGAGTCACTCCGCGCGCTTCCATTTGCAATCCCATCTTCCGGTCGCTTTGCTTTTCGGTGGCAAGGACGTACCGCTTGCCGTTATAGACAATGCGATTGGTTTGCTTGGATTCCTTGCTCAGCAACGCGCGCCGCACGGAATAAAGAAAGGTATCGGGCCGAGGGCCGCCAGCATCCAGGGGAACGTCGAAGTGGCTGGTATCGGAAGCCGTCCCGAGGAGCGAACGCATTTCGCGCGTCAATTGCTCGAAGCTTCCCCAGTTGAACCTTGCTGGCACCGAAAGATGACTCACCGTGCAACGAAAATGTCCCGCGCGGCCCGCCCCCGAAGCCGCCGTGTAAGGGATCGAGCCTTGCGTGTTCGTCTGAAGCGACTTGCGGCCTTGATCCAGGCTCTTCTCCGTCGAAGACACCATGAATCCGAAATAGGCGGCCTCCGCGCAGGTTTGCCGCTGCTCCAGCACCGCCTCTTGGATCAGCCCCACGCGATTGAGCCCGTGTGTCCGCTCGCCGGAAGATCCGCCCGCAAACTGCAGCCCAAGAGTCGCGCGGTCTCCGGACACGCCCTGCTCCACCACCGCATACCCGCCACCGACATCCTGCCGCGAAAAGATCGGAAGTGCGAACAGGTGAATGAAAGCGTGCGCGCGGTAGCGGCGGTGAGTCGCCCATCGGGATTCCGCCGGATGATCGAGAAGCAGCTTCTCAACCGGCAATACTACCGGCGAAATTGACGGAATTGCGGCAGACGCCCGGCGCGCAAGCAACGGGAACATCGCCGCTCCAGCAAACAGCCGCAGCCACGCGCGCCGGCTGGTCGACGGGACGCTCTCGTTTTCAGGGATAGTGGCTGGCCGGCGTCTGCTCATCGACGGGCACCTCCCTGCCCCAACGATCGCCCAGAGTTGAATAGAACCGGGGCTTTCCCGACGGCTCCCTCCGCTGTTGAAACGAGTGGGCCAAATCTTGGTAGAGTTGCAGGAATTGTCCGGCCACTGCTGGCCAATCATATTGCGCGGCGGTGCGCAGGGCAGCCTCGATCTTGCGGCGCTGACGATCTCCCGGCGCACAGGCATCCTCGATCGCGTCCGCAAACGTCTCGGCGCTTGGATCGGCCAGCCAGGCGTTCGCGGAATTCGCGTACGATGTGATCCCGCCCGCGTTCGGCGCAACGAGCGGCAGCCCGGAAGCCATCGCCTCGAGGGGCGCTATCCCGAAAGGTTCCCGTGGATTGGGGTGGACGAAAACATCGCAGCTGGCATACAGCCGTCCTAATTCCTGGCGATCGGTCACGTGATCCAGCATCAGAACCCTTCCCGGAGCGGCCGCAGCGCAAGCCCTTTCGAATGGCGCGCGCGACATCCCTTGCCCGGCTATAAGCAAGCGGTAGTCCACCCCGCTTCGACCAGCCAGTTCCCGCATCGTTTCCGCAAGAAGAGCCAAGTTTTTCTCCGGCACCAGCCGCCCCACGTACAGCAGCAACACGCTGTTCTCGGTGCCTCCAGCCCGCAGAGCGAGTTCACGCCGCATGTCGCCGCAACGCATGGAAGGCGATAATCCCGAGCAATCGACGCCCATGGGCCGCACCCAAACACCTCGCCGGATTTTATGGCCTCGCGCCGCATATCGCAGTTCTTCCGCTGTGTGATCCGAGTTGGCTATGTGATGATCGAATTGCGGAAAGTAGATGTTTTTCATGTACCACCGGCAGAACTGAACACCCAGCCGGTGTCCGCCAAAATACGCGGCCATGTTCTCGTCCATCCGCTCGCAACTGAGTCCCACTACCGATGCCTCAAGAGCAACCCGTTTCAACTTTCCTATCCGCAGTAGCCCGCCAAGATAAGGCAACGTGTACTTATCGCAGATCTCGACTAGGTTCGGTTGTTCGGCATTAAGAATCTGACAAATCTTACCGTGGGGACGTAAGTAGTGCAGCGGATAAAGGAATCGATAACTTCCGTTCAAAGGCGCTCGCGCCGACTTCACGTGATAAATACGCCCGAACTTTCCATTCTCTTCAATCGCTTCCTGTTCGGCCGGAACCACCAGCCGCAATTGGTGCCCGGCGTCATTGGCCGCGTTCATTAGCGAACGGTAAAACGTTCCTATACCGCCCGACGTTGCATGCCAGGCGTTAGTCAGATGAATGGTTTTCAGGCTCATGCAAGCGCGATGCGTCCCATAGTATCGAAACTGCATCGGCTGGCCAGAGCTGCTTTACAGCAACTCTACAGATCGCTCGCGGACCTGCGGCAATGAAGTTGAAAATCAATCGCGGCATCGACATCATGTCTCTTCCGATTGACTGCCCTGTTCTGCCCACTACCAGACTTCCCTTTCGCATCGCATACCAATTGAAAAGGGATGAGATGACGGTGAACGCCACGGACGTGAGGATGTTGGCGGCCAGATGCGGCGTGTGGCGCATGGAATGAATGGCAAACTCCAGGGTGTGGGACGAGAGCGGCAACAGGATCATCACTGTAAGCGCGCCCGCCCAAGCTGGCTCGGCGCCGCTGAACGATTGCGTCAGCGCCCCGAAGAACCCCGAGGTCAACGCCCGATATCCAAGTTCCGCAGTGAACGCCCCCAACGCGGCACGCCACCCGGACTGCAACGTCACAAAGAAGAAAATGTGCGCACGAATGAGCGAACTGAACAGCGCCGACTTCCAGTTCCAACGCAAGATCAGCGAACGCCACGGGTCGCACCACAACTCTCGCGCGACTCCGGCAACGGTCGGCGCATTTTGGTGAGGAACAGGCACAGCCAGATCTGTCTGGGAGGTCAACAAGCCCACTTTAGAGATCGGCCGATTTCCATTTCATGAATAAGAGGTAAAAACAAAAGGACGCATTGCGCACGGCGAAACGCCGAATGGCATTGCCTTAAATATACCGAAATGATCGGCTGAAAACTTTTGTTTCAACTGTGATAACATCCCGTCCGGAGGGAACTCCTCGTGAAAGTCTACGACTCGAAAGCCATTCGCAACGTTGGCATTGTCGGACACGGTCATTGCGGCAAGACATCCCTAACCGCCGCTCTCCTTTATACTTCTGGCGCTTCCAACCGCCTCCTGCGTGTCGATGAGGGGAATACCCTTACCGATTTCGATGACGAGGAGATCCAGCGCAAGTTCAGCATTTCCACCACCCTCGCCGCAGTCGAGTGGAATGGCATGAAGGTGAACCTTCTGGATACGCCGGGTTATAACATTTTCCTGAACGATACCCGGTCGACACTGGTTGCCGCCGATGGCGCACTGATTCTGGTGGATGCCGTAGCTGGCGTGGAAATCCAAACCGAAAAGGTTTGGAACTTCGCTGCCGAATATCACCAGCCCCGGGCTCTGCTGGTTAATAAACTCGACCGCGAACGCGCCAGCTTCTCACGCGCCTTGGAAAGCATCCGGAATTGTTTCGGGCGGAAGGCCGTTCCTGTCCAACTCCCCATCGGGTCGGAGAAGAATTTCCGCGGCGTGATCGATCTGATCCGCATGAAGGCCTACACCTACAATGCGGATGGCAACGGACGAGGAACGGAGGGCGAGATCCCGCTGGAATGCCAGGACGAAGCCCGCGATGCCCACGAAGCTCTCGTTGAGTTGGTGGCCGAAGGCAATGACGCACTGTTGGAAGAGTTCTTTGAGAAAGGTACTCTGCCGGTCGAACACATCCTCGAAGGGCTGGATGCCGCTGTTCGGGAGGAACGGATCTTTCCCGTGCTCTGTGCATCCGCTCTGCACAACGTGGGAACCGACCTGCTGCTGAGCTTTCTGGAGGAGGCTTTCCCTTCACCTGCGGAGCGCAAAACGGTGAGCGGATCGGTCGACGGGAAACCGACCGAGCGATCTGTTTCCGATCGCGAGATGCCCGCTTCGTTCGTGTTCAAGACCATGACCGATCCGTTCGCCGGCCGCATCACTTACTTCAAACTCTGGTCGGGAACAATCCATAACGATACTCATCTAAGCAACGTCCGAACCGGCACCGACGAGAAGTTGGCCCATATCGGCGTTCCCCTTGGCAAATCCATTGTGCCGGTCAATGAAATACATGCCGGCGATATTGGATGCGTCGCCAAACTTCGCGACACGCTTACCGGAGACAGCCTCTCCGACAAACATTCGTTGCTTTCATTCCCCGCTGTTCAACTTCCTGAGCCGTCGCTGGCGTTTGCGTTGGAAGCCAAGTCGCGCCAGGATGAAGATCGCCTCGGCCAGGCCATGCACCGGCTGCTCGAAGAGGACTTGGCGTTGCGCTTTTATCGTGACCCGCAGACCAAAGACTTTCTTATCGCCGGCACCGGCCAGCAGCATGTCGAAATCGTGGCTAGCCGCTTGCGAAAGCGCTACCACGTCGAAGTCACGCTGAAAGCTCCCAAGGTCCCATATCGCGAGACCATCCGCGGTCGCGCCGACGTCCAGGGCCGCCACAAAAAACAGACCGGTGGACATGGACAGTTTGGCGACTGCTGGATACGTATGGAACCTCTACCGCGCGGCGCCGGTTTCCAATTCGAGAACCATGTGTTCGGTGGGTCTATCCCCAAGAACTACATCCCGGCGGTTGAAAAAGGAATCATCGACACCGCGGAGAAAGGCTTCCTGGCAGGATATCCGCTGGTCGATTTCAAAGTCGAGCTTTACGACGGCTCCTATCACGATGTCGATTCGTCCGAGCTGTCGTTCAAATTGGCCGCCCGCAAGGCCTTCCGCAATGCGATGCAAACCGCCAAGCCGTCGCTGTTGGAGCCCGTAATGATGGTTCACATCCAAGCGCCCGTCGAGTTTGCCGGCGATTTGATGGGAGACCTGAACAGCCGCCGAGGCCGTATTGCAGGAATGGACTCATCCATCGATCAGCAACACATCCGCGCGCTCGTTCCCATGGCTGAAATGTTGAATTATCAGAACGACCTGACGTCGCTGACGCAGGGCCGCGCCTCGTACACCATGGAGTTCGATCACTACGACTTCGTGCCGGGGCCCCAAGCGGAAAAGGTGATTGCAGCCGCAAAACTGCACAATTGTGCACAATCGGACGAGGAAGAGTAGAAACAAAGTCACCTTAAGCAGTTGCTTCGTGCCAGCGGGTGACAAATGTTATATGATTTCTAACCAATGGGAACCGGTCCGCTATGGTTGACCATATCTTACAATTAGGTGTAAATTATTAGAGGCGCATACGTGGACGCGCTTTGTGGCAGCGGGAAGTTCAATTACCACCCTGGCTTAATTAACCTAACTTGGTAAAACAAAAATCGTTGAGGAGCTCAGATGGTTGTTTCTAGAATTCCTGCGGGAGCGTTGCTTCGTTCTATTTTTTTGCTTGCGTGTTGCGCTTCTCTCCATGGTCAGCAATCGGGCCTCCAAACGTCGCTGTTTCCAAGCGCGATGAGTAGCGCGGATGTCTCGGCGGCTGACACAGACCAGGACAACTACAACACGACCATGGCTAAACGGCCAACGCCCTTTCGCCCGAATAAATCGGATGCGTTAATCGGCAAGGCCGAAGAGCGGTTTCAGAGCGGAAAGCATTTTTACCAGATCAAAGACGTCGAATCAGCCCGGCGCGATTTTGACGCCGCCGTCGATTTGATGCTGCAAGCGTCGGAAAGTCCGACCGACCGGCGCCTATATGAGGATGAGCTGGAGCAGATGGTCGACACGATCCACCGGTTCGATCTCGCCGGGCTCGGCGCGGGCGTGCCAGTTGAAGAGGCTCAGTTTGAAAAGGCGCCGCTTGACGACATTCTCGATCTGACGTTTCCCGTGGACCCGCGCATCAAAGGGAAGGTCGCCGATGAGGTGAAAGGAACCGCTTCTCAGTTGCCTCTCGCGGTGAACGATGCCGTGCTTGGATATATCAACTACTTCTCGGGACGCGGTCACCGGACCGTGGTCGCCGGACTCGAGCGCGCCGCTCGCTATCAGCCGATGATTTCGCGCGTTCTGGCTGAAGAAGGTGTCCCTCAAGAGTTGATCCATCTGGCGCAGGCTGAGTCGGGATTCCTGCCGCGCGCTGTGTCCAATAAGGCTGCCGTTGGCATGTGGCAGTTTGTGCAGTTTCGCGGGAATCAGTATGGCTTGCACCAGACGCCCCTGACCGACGATCGGCTAGACCCGGAAAAGGCCACTCGCGCCGCCGCTCATCATCTTCATGATTTGTACAAAGAATTTGGCGACTGGTACCTGGCGATTGCGGCTTACAATTGCGGACCCGGGAACATTGAGAAGGCCGTCGCGCGCACTGGCTATGCCGACTTCTGGCAACTGCGGGAGCGCCATGTGCTGCCTTTGGAAACGACCAACTACGTCCCTATCATTCTTGCCATGACCATCATGACCAAGAATGCGGCGGCATATGGTCTCACTGACATTCACCCCGAGCCAGCACTTGATTACGACACCATCCAAGTCTCTTCGGCCACCCACCTTGCGCTAGTCGGCGACTTGACCGATACGCCCGTTTCGCAACTGCTGAACATGAACCCGGCGCTGCTCCGCAATATTGCCCCAGCAAACTATGAGCTGCATGTTCCAAAGAATTCCGGCCCGCAGTTGCAAGCTGCTCTCGAGCTGTTTCCCTCCGAGCGCCGGGTTACGTGGCGCATGCATCGCGTTGAATCCGGCGAGACGCTCGGCAATATCGCGCAGCACTATAGCGTTGCGGTATCGAGCATCGAAGGCGCGAATCGAATTGGGGTGAATGGTCCGCAACCGGGCGATAAGCTCATCATTCCCGTGTCGTATCGAGAAGTAACCGCTGCACCGGTTCATGGCCGGCGTGCATCGCATCGTGTTCTTGCAAGCCGCTCCGGCATGCGCCGCGGAGTTGCTCGCAGCCGCGCCGTTCAAGTAGCTGCCAGCCGCTCGCGATTCGCGCAAGGCTTACGTCAGTCATGTTGCCGCGCATGTTCATCGTGGCGTCGCCAGACACCGCGCTTAAATTCTTCATCAGCCACTTGCGCATCGAATCGGGCAGGTCCGCGAACCTGCCCCTTTTTATTTCGAGTTGCACTCTCTTGTAATAAATTCCGATTGACACTAGCGAAACACTTGCTAAAACCATAAAAACAGTTATGCTATTTGTAACTGTGCCGGAAACAGGAGGGGACTAAAATGTTTGATGTCTGGAATCTAGCTTCCAAAGACGAGGAAGAGATGGAAGACTTTCAAGGCTATGAAGACGATGCCGTGGAAGATGGCAAGCTCGACGACTTCGATGACGAAGATGATGAAGACGACGACGAGCTAGACGAAGACGACGCGGACAGCGAAGCGGTGGTTGCTAAGAAGCCCGCGAAGAAGTCCACCGAGACATCTCACCACAAGCCCGCCCCGGCACATCAGACGGGAACTCCCGCAAAGGAAGACCAACCAGACATGTCAGAAGAGACGCTCGAAAAGAAGCCTGCTGCAAGCGCCGAAGTAAGCGCGCCTGCAAAGAAGAGCACGCCGAAGTCGACCGCGAAATCGACCTCGTCAAAGAGCAGTTCAGGGTCGGCGGCCAAAAAAGGCGCGGCCAAGAAGGGTGCGGCGACCAAGAAGAAGGCCGGCTCGCCGGCTGCCGCCAAAAAGGGTGTGGCCAAGAAGACTGCCGTGAAGAAGGGCGCAGTTAAGAAGACGGTGGCCAAGAAGGCTGTCGGCAAGAAGGTCGCAGGCCCCAAGAAAGGCGCGGCGAAGAAAGCTGCACCCAAAAAGGCCGCCCCGAAGAAAGCTGCGGTTAAAAAGTCGGCTGTGAAAAAGACCGCTGTGAAAAAGACGGCGGTAAAGAAAGCCGCAGTGAAGAAGTCCGTTACCAAAAAGTCAACGAAGAAGAGTCGATAGTCAGGGCCGGCTCCGGTGTCCGCAAAGCAGGACCGGAGCCCCAAGTCATCCCTACTATCCGACAGCTGTACGGCAGCGTGCGAATAGCTGCAACAGCGCTTCGGTGTGTTCTTCCGCAGTCCGCACCGAGGGCTTTCCGGAGAAACCGGCCCCGGAGGAAATGCCTTTTCCGTAGCCTGTTTGAACTGCAATAAATTTCATCAGCTCCAATGCCACTTCAGCCTTGCTTCGTCCAGACTCGGCTGGCTCGGCAGGTTTCGGCGTCTCTGTTGTTTCTTCGGCCACGTTCTTCTCCCTTTGTTTTGAGATCCAGTCCCAGTGTACTGAAACCCGCTCATCGGCTTGCCTATTCTCAATCTGAATGGAGCGCCAATTGCTTTCACACAGCCGAGGGGAATATGCGATCACAAGCACTTGAAGACCTTTTCATGGAGGAGCTGGCAGAGTTGTACGATGCTGAAAAGCAGATCTACAAGGGGCTCTCCGTTCTGGCCAAGAAAGCGACCGCGTCAGAGCTGACGGCGGCCTTCAAAACACATCAAAAGCAAACGAAAGCGCAAATCGAGCGCTTGGAAAAAAGTTTTGCGATCCTAGGCGAGAAGCCGAATCGCGGGAAGGCTTCCGGCGTGGCGGGTCTGATTCGCCAAAGTGGGGTCCTTGGCGCGAGCAACACGTTCGATGCGGCCGTCACCGATGCGGCCTTAATCAGTAGCGCTCAAAAGATCGAGCATTATGAAATCGCCGCTTATGGCTGCGTACGAACCCACGCAGGCATTCTTGGGTACAAAGACGTCGAGGATCTGCTGGGCGAGTCTCTGAAAGAAGAAGAAGAGGCTGATGCGCTGCTAACCAAAATTGCTCAAGCCAGCGTTAATTTGCATGCCGCTGCTGCGCCATATTCACACGCGCGCACCGGTGTCCGGCACGACGTTAACGGCCCGGTCTCCCGTCCGTCCGACGGCTCTGGGTTATCTATGGGCAAATTGGCGTTAGGATTAGCTATTGGCGGTGCGCTGTCCGTACTTTTCGCTCCGAAGTCTGGAGAGGAAACACGCAACCAGATTCGTGGTTCCATCCGAGACGCCACAAAGGATCTCGCGGCGAAGCTCGGCGGCGAAAAGCCCGAGCCTCTTGTTACTCTGTAGCTGAAATGACCTCCGCATCCAAGATCCTTATTCTTGGGTGCGGGTATACCGGCAAGCGTGTGGCCCGGCGGCTTATGCTGCAGGGACATCAAATTGTTGCTACAGCCCGCGATAGCTCCAGCCTGACTACATTCTGCAACATAGCCGTTCCGCTTGATCTCAGTCAGTCGGGACACGATTAATGCCGTTTCCCCTTACGTCGACCGAGACACTCTGGTCCTGTACTCGCTGCCCACAATTGGCGAAACTGATTTAACAGCCGAGATTGTTGAACACCTACATCCAGCCGGGCGCGTGGTTTACCTATCGACTACTGGCGTTTATGGAACAACCAAGAAAGTCGATGAGCTTACTGCGCCCGCGCCTATTACCCTTCGAGAACGATTGCGATGCAGTGCCGAAGCCACCATCACTGGATTGCTTCCGAACTCGTTGATTCTACGTCCCGCCGCGATCTACGGGCCACATCGCGGAATCCATTCGGCCATGCGCATCGGCACATACAAGTTGCGCGAAGCCGGTGAAAATTACGTTAGCCGCATTCATGTTGATGACCTCGCGACCCACTGCATTGCGGGACTACTCGGCAGCGCAATCGGAGCCTATCCCGTGGCTGACGAGCTTCCCTGCGCTTCCGCCGAAATCGCCCAGTACTGCGCCGAATTGCTCGGCATCCCATTGCCTTCGGCTAGCGACAAACAAGAGTTAAGTGAGACACGCAAAGCCGACCGGCAAGTCGACGGATCGGCCATCCGGCGCCTTCTTGGAATTGAACTTCGGTTTCCTGACTACCGGGTGGGAATACCCGCTTGCATCGTTGCCGAAGCTGCGGGCAAAGAAGATGACGTATTCCGGGCCTTCTGAAGATCAATCACCAACTTCCGAAATATTTTATCCGCCACGTCCGCGCTGGAACTCCGAAACTTCGCGCCGGAGCTTTCCTGGGTGGTCGACCAGATCACGTCGCCATCGCGGTTGACCAGGCGCACGGACGCCGACGCCTCGTGCCGCCGGTCCTCGCTCTGCATGGTTTCATTCTGGCCAATGTTTAAGCCGCTGCTCTTGGACGTACTCGTGTGATCGTACTTCGACGTGTAATTATCAGAGTTGCCGGAGTGAATGCCGGCGGTGATGCTGTCAGTGGAATGGTGCCGCTCGACATAGATCTGATCGTCCGCTGATCCGCGGAGGATTGCATCCGCATGGTCGGGCTTCTCGGTGATCGCAAAGAACCCGGAGCTCGAAAGGCTGACGATCACCATGTCATGCAGCATCACCGATTGCGGAGTGTCTCCGAAAGTATCGACGTAGATGCGTTTGATGGTCGCGAGAGTGCTACCCGCCGGCTCAAGCGCCCACCCGGTCGATCCGGCTAGCAAAAGAAGAGCAAGAAGCCTCATCCCTTGCCGGCCTTTCGCGCGTCGTCGTCCTGGTACTCGACTTTGCGTCCTGTTCGCGCTTCCAAGCCGACAAGCAGGCTACGTACATCCCCGGACTCCACTCGAAACACCATCGCCTGTTGGTGTCCATCGGGATCGGTGTAACCAATGGTCAGAAAGTGAGTGCGATGCTTAGAGAGCAACATCAAGGGCGAGATAATAATTGCTTCCAGAACGCGCCGGTCTACCTTCTGGCCGTATTCGAGAGTATTGATGTTGGTATAAGGAACGCGGACTGAGGCGCCTTTGCATCCGAGCACGAGGTCATCATCTCCGGTGAGTTCGATGCGCACCTCAGACTTCTCAATAAGCGCGGTGCCAGTCCCGCCAAGATAATGGGCGCGAGCGCCTGACGCACCGGCCTGAAGCTCAGGCAGGTGCGCGATTCCGATTGCTGCGGTTACCAGCAGAATAAATTTGGGATTGAACATTACGCTTTTCCTTGATCCTAGCTGGAATAAGGAAAAACCACTATTAATCTAAGGGGATAGCAGAACAGTACAAACTAGGCGTTTCGTTTCAGTTGCCCGCAGGCAGCGAAGATATCCAACCCGCGAGGCTTCCGGATAAAGCAAGGCATCGCGCGTTTCACGATATTTTGAAAGCTGATTACCCGTTCGGGGTCCGGGGTCTCAAAGGGAATCTCCGGTCCTGCGTTTAGAGCAATCAGGTTAATTTTCGCGTTTAGATTTGCTAGTAGCTTGACGACGCGCTTGGCATCGGCATCGGCGTCGTTCACACCTTTGAGCAGGACGTACTCAAACGTCAGCTTTTCCCAAGACCGCAGTGGATAAGCGCGGCACGCTTCGATGAGGTCAGACAAGTGCCACTTGCGGGTGATCGGCATCAACTGCTGCCGCGACTCTTCTGTCGATGCGTTCAAGGAGATGGCAAGCTTTGGGCGAACTTCGGCTTTACCCAGTTCCTCGATCTTGGGAATGATCCCAGACGTCGACAGAGTGATCCGCCGCTCAGGCAATCCAACGCCTTTGGGATCGCACAAAATCCGCGTCGCTTTGAGCACGTTGGCCAAATTCAGCAACGGCTCACCCATCCCCATCATGACGATATTGAATCGTTGCGTATCGGCAAGCAGGTTCTGATCGCGCGCGATGAACAGAACTTGACCCACGATTTCCCCGGCCGTCAAGTTCCGCTCCAGACCCATGAGCGCTGTCATGCAAAATTTGCAATCGACAGGGCAGCCGACCTGGCTCGAGATACAAACAGTGTGGCGCGTCTCCTCGGGCATGAGCACCGTCTCGACGGTTCGCTGGTCTTCTAATCGCAATAGATAACGCTTGGTGCCATCTATTGAGTCCCAGCGGCGATCAAGCAGCGGCAGACCGACGCCATGCTCTCGCGATATCTGCGCCCGCAGGGGCGCCGGCAGCGTTGAGACTTGAACGAGGTCAGAAATCTTTTGCTGGTAAAGGGCGATATAAATTTGTTTTGCGCGGAAGGCTGGTTCAGTCGGCCCCAAGACCTCTTGGAGTTCACTAACCTCCATCCCAAGGAGAGGTTGCACGGCTACTTACAGGCTAACATGAGCCGACTCCCGCCGATTGCGGCGTGGAGCGCGATCTCCGGCCAAAAACAAACCAAGACTCACGACCAACGCACAAAGCGAAATAATTAGCCCCGGAATAAGACCCTCAGGCACAAAACTAAACTGTACTTCCGAGTGCCCTGCTGGGACACTGACGCCCTGGAAAGAGTAGTTGGCGTGGTAGATCCGGCTACTCTGTCCGTTGACTCTCGCGCGCCAACCAGATGAAAAGTTTTCAGTCAGCACGAGGATACCGGCTGCTCTGGCAGAAACATCTAACCGGATTTCGTCGGAGTCGAACCTCACGACCTTGACCCCGCCGTCGTCTACCCCTGTATTCGTTCCGCGAGGAATCTCGCCGGACTCGACCACCACTCCATTCCGCGGCAATGTTGGAAGAGCGGGCAGCGCTGCTTCCGGACTCGGTACCACGGTCGTGCTAGTAGCCACGTAAGCACGGGGCCACGCGCTCGGATTCAGGTTCACGCAGAACGCACTATCGTGGAACACCGGAAACAATCCAGCTTGCTGGATCTTGGCTGCCTGAGCCTTGTCCGAAATACTGGATACCAGATACTTGACGTTCAACACGTCCAGTAGATTCCGGTTCTTCGGCACGGCTGCCGCAGCAATCGGATAGGGCATATTTGGCGAATCGAAGTAAGTCCGCAGAATAGTTGAGTATCTCGAAGAGTTAAAAGGAGTCCGCGAGGACAGCACGTCGAGATCGAATGCCTCGCCAATGTCAGCGGTCAGGATAGAATTGGTCGATCCATGTACTCGGAACACCGATCGATCCTTTTGAAGAAACTGGATATAGCTTGGCGGTCTCGACCAGACGTCTAACCTGAGATACCGGCCACGCCACCCAACGCTGACAAGGTCACACAATACAAGGGCGGAAATACCGTATCCCGCCAGCTGTTTGTTTGAAGGATTCCTGAGCACATAAGCGCATCCAAGGAAAAGGGTCAAGAGAAATCCAAGCCGGACTGCCTCCAGCCCGTAATGAAGCGCGGCGGTGCGGGCCTCCGGTGGGCTCAACATCTCATTCATAGGGACGCTCTGATCGAATCTAATTATGCAAAAGACAAGAACGCCGATTGCGAGTAAGGCACTACCGAAGGTAGTTTTCCACAATCCCGTCCCCAGGACTCGCTCAACACCAATACCCGCAAGGCCGCAAACACCCAGTGTGAGAGCGCCACAGAAGTAAGAGACGAAGTGGATGCTGGAAAGAACAGGGAGATAGGCGATCCACTGAACGGGTACCGCGCCAATTAACTTCAGAAACATGAATGCGCTGATAAAAATGAATACGAGTCTGATTCGGCGATGCCTCTGATCCACGGGGCCGAACGCAAGACAAGCGAGCAGAATAGTCACAACACCGATGTAGAACGGGCTCGGCACAAGCGGGGGTTTGAAAAGCTGCCGATTTGAATTGGCGAGTTGAAGATCGTCAAACCCAATTGCCGGAGATACCAGCGCTAGCATCTGCGACAGCGCGTAATGCTGAGCTCCGATTCCGGAGTACCACGACTTGAACGTTGCGTCCTGCTGGGACTCAATCAAAACCGGAAGGAGAAGAAAGGACGCGAGCATCGTCGCGAGTAACAGGCATGCCGAAATCCTAAGCAGGTCGTGTCTTGTTCCGTTGGTGGGATGAATCAGGAGGCTAAGACAATACAGGAGAACTACCAGATACCCGGATATGACTACCGGCAAGAAAGCGGAAAGGATGAAGATTCCAAGGGCACTCGATCCAAAGCCGACCCATTTCCACGATCGATGCGAAGCAACCCGATCAATCGTCCAAAATAGAAATGGCAAAGCCGCGAATGACTGGCCGATGCTTGAATTAACATTCTGCGTCATTGCACCGCTGAGCATATAGGTGGTTCCCGCCACCAGTGAAGCGAGTTGCGTGAAACCGTGGTTTCGGAAAGTAAGAAACAGGAATAGGCCGCTGGCGAAGACTTGCAGTAGGTAATAACAGTCTCTCAGGATGGGACTGTCACCGGACAGTAGGAGTAGAAGATAGGGAGGATAGTATTGTGTTTGTATCAGGCTTGCATGTGCATTAACTCCGCCTCCGATATGGGTGTCCCACAAAGGCATCTTCCCGTGCCAAAGGTTTCTGGATATCATTTTTCCTGCCGGTTCCCACTGCCACCAAGTGCTCCCGACATCGTGCCAGTTCAACGATGAGTTCTCGCCCTGAAACAATCCGGGTTTGGTTTGCGGTTCCTCTCCAGCAACCGGATCGTTATTGGCAGTGGCGACCAGCGACTGTCCGAGGAATACGATATTGAAGTTCGCCAGGACAACGATCCCAGCCAGGATAACTCCACCACGAATCCGCGAACTAAGGGTTAATTGACGGAGGCCGGTTTGTGCACGCTTCCAGAGCGAGGGAATAAAAACGTAAGTGGACATGATTCTAGGATTTAGAACCCGTTCTTGCCAGAGTGAAAATTCCGACAATGGCCCTACTGCGGGACTGCTGACGGCTTGGCGGAAATCGCCTGGTTCTTGTCAGTTCTGCAATGCCATGCAAGCTCGCCCAAAATATTTCAGATGTAACTTCAGGGGCAGCAAACTTCAGGTATGCACCCGCGGCTGCTCTCACGGCGCGCCTTGCTCGGCCCGCAGTCGTGCCTGTTCCAAAGTTAGGCCTGTCTCCTGAAATCTTTGGATTCCAACCGCGGCCAGAATTCCTTCACGGCTTCCAAAATGCCCGTACCAAACAGGTTGGCTATAAGAAATTTTGTCCGAGAGCCGCCGAACGGTTCCATTGGACCACCCCTCGAGATTCGCGATCCGCCGGGCCGCGCGGATAATCTGCGCCCGGCGGGCCTGATTGTCACGCACCCTTCGTTCCGCTACTCGGTTCGGCGCGTGCTTGGTTGCCACTTACGAAGTCTAGCGCTGCTCGGTTCGCGACGCTGGTCTCGATCGTAATTATTTCGATCGGCTTTCTTTACTCGTATACCCAGATGTCCAACGTTCTGGTGTCCGGAGGCACAGCCTCGTTGGTTTTCCCATGCGTCGGCCTCTGATTGCTGTCTGGCTGTTCGTAGTAAAGGGTCTCGTCTTGAAGGCACCCGGTCAACTCGCCAAGGAATAGCCGGAGCGACTCATCGTGGACGATGAGCACCGTTCCTTTCGGCCTCTTTCTCTTTCATCATCAGTATCGGATTAATAGATCTCTCGAACATGTTACCTATGTCTCAAGAACAATCTGTTACCTATGTGTCCGGTCCGGACAAGTTAAGGTTGGTAGGCGCGGCAGGACTCGAACCTGCGACCCTTTGCTTAGAAGGCAAATGCTCTATCCACCTGAGCTACGCGCCCGCATTTCGAATCGCTGGCGTCGACTCGGGGGCTTACCACCATTCTAACTGCTTTGGGGAGGGCCCAAAGTTGCCGCCTTCAGTCGAATGCCGCGGGCGAGGTAGGATTCAGCCGCAAGTGCTTCCTCCTCCTTGGATACTTCGACAAGCCACGCGGAATGGCGCCGTTCGCGCAGACGTTCCAGAAGCTTTACTTGTCGCTCGGCCACGCTGACTTTCGCTCGTTGTTGCGCCACTCGCGCCTGAGTTTGCTGTTGTTTCATGGCCATAGCGGCAAGGGAACGCGATACTTGCGCTTGCCAGTTCGCCAGAGTGCCCACCTCATGCGCTTCGAAATGTATCGATCGCGCAAGCGACTGCTCGCACTGAACCCGCTCGTCGCGAATGGCTTGTTCCCGTTGCACCCCGGCCTTGAGGTCGGCTTCGAGGCTGGCCAGAACCGCGCATTCCCGGTCATATTCCAAGCGCCGCCACGCATGCACGCGCTCTAACGGAAACAGAAACTTCTTCATTGCGGAAGCAGGGTCGCAACGTGTTTGAGGCCGTCAAGCGTTTCATTCAAGCCAGACGCTTCGTCGGCGTTCTGCTTGAGGAACTTCAGCATTTCACCGCGCGCGCGGATACTCGCGTCCAGCCGCGGATTGGTGCCAGCGACGTAAGCGCCCAGTTGGATCAGATCTTCGGATTGGCGGTATGCGGATAGCGCGTCCCGCATTCGGCGGGCATGTTCCTTCTGTTCGGGCCCGGCGATGGCCGACTGCAGTCTGCTAACTGAATCGAGCACCTGAATTGCCGGATAATGTCCCGAAGCGCCAAGGTCGCGCGACAGCACGATATGGCCATCCAGGATTGAGCGAACGGCGTCACAGATCGGCTCGTTGAAATCATCGCCCTCCACCAGTACGGTGAAAAACCCGGTAATGGAGCCGCGCACGAAGTTTCCGGCTCGTTCGCAAATCTTGGGCAGCATCTGGAAAACCGATGGCGTGTATCCCTTCTGACTTGGTGGCTCGCCAGCCGCCAACCCGATCTCGCGCTGCGCCATCGCCAACCGCGTGACAGAGTCCATGACCAACAACACGCTCTTGCCTTGATCCCGAAAATATTCGGCGATCGCCAATGCGACAAAGCAAGCCCGTACGCGAAGCGGCGCGGGCTGGTCTGACGTAGAAACCACGAGGACCGACTTAGCCGCGCCTTCCGGTCCGAGTTCCTGTTCGATGAAGCCGCGCACTTCGCGATTACGTTCGCCAATCAGCGCAATCACGCACACGTCCGCTGCACTCTGCCGAGCCATGGCGCCTAGCAGTGTGGATTTTCCGACGCCGCTTCCCCCAAAGATGCCAATCCGCTGGCCCTTGCCACAGGTTAGAAGTCCATCGATCGCGCGAACTCCCGTAACAAGCGGCTCGGTAATATGGGCGCGCGTGAGCGGACTTTCCGGCGCGCGATAAAGGCTATAGAACGCATCAGCCTCAACTGGGCCGCCGTCCATCGGAAGTCCAAATCCGTCGATGACCCGGCCAAGAAGCTGCGGACCGACTGCAACCGTGGCCGCACCGGGCCGGGCGATGATGGCGTCTCCGAGACTAAGACCATCGATCTCTTCCAGCGCCATCGAGAGCACGCTATCGTCGCGAAATCCAATCACCTGCGTGCGGATTCGACGCCCGCTCGACGTCAAGATCTCGCAAAACTCTCCAACTGCTGTGTCCGGCCCGCGCGAAACGACCAGGAGTCCCGTCAGCTCGGTGACAATGCCGCGACACACCAGAAGATCCGCGCTCGCCACGTAGTCCTGGAGAGACCGCAGAATTGCGTTGCTTCCGGAGTTAGCGCCACTTGAGACGGTCTGCAAGGCCATGTTCAATCTCCTGAAGCTGCGATTCAACGGAAACATCGATTGCTCCGCGCTGCGTTTCAAACAGGAGCGTGCCGGTTTCCCGTGAGCGATCGGCAAAGATCTCTATATCGCGTGTCGTGAGCGTACTAAGGGCTTCGCGCACGGCCTGCTCCTGATCCGGATGCACGATCACGCGTGTGATTGCGTTGCGCGCCGTGCGCTCAAATGCCACTTGAACAAGGCCCTGGAGCGCGGTTGGATCCATGTTCATCTCACGCCGGAGGATGCGCTTTGCAATGGCAAGCGAAAGAAGTACAGCATCTTCTTCCATCTCTTTACGCAGCTTCGGCTTGAACGCGGCCAGTTCCTGAATCGTATGACCCAGCCGGTCTACCAAAGCCCGATTGGCGGCCTCACATTGCGCAAGGCCAGCGATTTCACCTTCGCGAAACCCAGCTTGGCGCGCGGCCGCGACTTGCAGGATGAGCACTTGCTCCAATTCGGCAATCCGCCTGTGGAGGTCGGCCTCTGGTACTCCGTTACGCACATGGGGCTTTTCTGCAACCGCAATGACGCTGGTTGTTCGCGGCTGCGCATTCCGAAACAACCAGGGCTGCGCTTCCCCACTGCGCTCGGACGGAAACAGTCTTGAACGCATCGCCACTATCGAATCTGCTGCTCGGCGTCACTCATCCAGGCGCGGAGCAGGTTAGCGGTGACCGCGGAATCTTTGGCCGCACTTTCGCGGAGACGTTGCAGCAGAACATCGGATTTCTTGAGGGTGGCGATCGACACGTTCGGGCTGCTCCGAAGTTGCGCCTGGCTTTCTGCTTGGGACTCAGATTCGAGCCGTGCCTGTTCCATTCTCTGTGCCTCGATCGATTCTCCAGCAAGCGGAATGGGCCGCTTTCCCGAGCCTGGCTCGATGGCGTGTGCGGCTGTTGCGCTGGTCTTTTTCTTTTTGCGGATCATAAAAAAGCCGCCTGCCACGGCAACGCAAAGAAGAAGGGCCAATGCCCCGCCCGCAAGCAGCAGCGTTGAAAAATCCTTGATGTACGGCGAAAGAATTCGAGGTACCCGCGAGTCAGTCGCGGTGGGCGTTGGCTCGGAGGGCTCAAAATTGAGCGTTGCCTGGAACGGCAGCGATTCGATAACGAGACGATCGCCCCGTTCCGTTGACAGTCCGGCCGCGGCTGAGACCAAATCATGGATGGAAGTGACTGTTTCAGTGGTGGGCGCTGAGAGAACACGTTTCGCTTTCGGGCCCTGTCCGTGCGTTGAGATCAGTTGATCCAAAAGAATGGAAACCGAGATCTTCTTAATGGAGCCCTGCGGAGTACGGGTATGCCGCACCATCCGGCTGGTCTGGAACGCCAGGTTTTCCATGCGGCGAGAAAGTCCGCTGCTACTTGAGCCGGGGCGCGATGTCGGGCGCGGGAGCGTGGAAGCTGTTCCGGGCTGGCCGGATGCGAGATTGGAGCCGGTCTGCTCTTCGGACTTGACCGAGGTCGTCATGACGGACTTTGTTGGATCGAGAGTCTCTTCGCTCTGCTCACCGCTGGTGAGATCGCATTCGACGCTCACACCCGCATGAAACTTTTCCGGTCCGAGTAGCGGCTCCAATGTGGCGTTGATCTTGGTAAGCAGATCGTTCTCGATCTTCTGACGATAGTCGAGAACGGAATCGGATGGCTCGTCGCCGCCCTCTAGATCGTGGCGCGGCCGATTCAGTAAGTTGCCTCGCATATCGAGCACCGAGACCGCTTCGGGGGCCAAGCCTTCCACGGCGCTCGCCACCAGGTTGGTAATAGCCGCGACATTTTGCGGACTCAAGCGCGCACCGACGCGGATCTTAAGGAGTACGCTCGCTTTCCCAGGCTGACGGGAGTCGAGGAACACGGATTCTTTAGGAAATGTGAGATGGACCCGCGCCATTTCGACCGAAGAGAGCGCCGCGATCGAACGCTCCAGTTCTCCCTCCAGCGCCCGGTGGTAGTTCAGGTGTTCGGTGAACTCGGTCGCGCCGAAGTTTGTCTTATCGAACAGCTCATAACCCACGCGGCCGGATTTTGGTATTCCAGCGGCAGCAAGATCGAGACGAAGTTCCGCAACCCGCGCGGACGGGGCTGAAACGGAGCTTCCGCTATCGGAAACTCTATACTCGATGCCTGACTCTTTCAGCTTCTGGATAACGGCGGCTGCATCCTCAGGGCTCAGCGAAGTATAAAGGGCCTTGAAATCGCTTTCGGTGTGCCAATGGGTTAAAGCAAACATGCCCGCGATCACCAAGATGGCGGCGACGCCGATAGTAATCTTCTGGCGCAACGAGAGCGCATCGATGAGTTTGCGGAGTTGATTCATGTATACGGGAAGAAGTCAGTTGCAGCCGATTCCATCGGCTACATCTGCATCTTCATTACTTCCTGGTATGCGGAAATCACCTTGTTTCTCACTTGCATGAACAATTCCGATGACAGTTGGGCTTTTTGCGAAGCAATGGCTACTTTGTGAATGTCGTCCCCGTCACCGGAGAGGAATTGTTCCACTGCCTGTTTAGAAAGCGCGGATTGCTGTTCCACGTTGTGGAGTGAGGAACTCAAGAAGTCCTGGAAGCTCGCGTCTCCGGTACTTTGGCCACGGCCTGGGGCTAGCGCGGGTACGGCAATCTGCGTCGATATCGGGGTAATCGGGCTCATGGGTCGGATTTACTTCAATAGGTCAATCGACCGCTGAATCATATCCTTTACGGCGGAAATAGCGGAAACGTTGGCCTGAAACGAGCGCGCGGTACCCATCAGATCGACCATATCTTCTGCTGTGTTCACCCGTGGGAAAGCGACATAACCATCTTTATCGGCGTCCGGATGGCCGGGAATATAACGCCGTTCCGGATCGCGGGTATCCGTCACGGTTTCGGACACTGACACACCGACTTCCTCCAAGGATGATTGGAATTGGCTTCCGAACGGAGCGTTTACCGGACCGGAGGAGAAGACGGCATCTTGCCGCCGATACGGACCGCCCTCGGGAGTGCGCGTGGTTTCGGCATTAGCAAGGTTCTGGGTCAGCAGTTCGGCCCTAGCGCGTTGCGCTTCCATCCCCGACGCGCTAACCGAAATAGCAGAAAACAGACTCATCAGGCTTTTCCTTCTTCGATCGCATTCTTTAGGGAGTGGATCTCGCCTTTAAGGATTTGCGTCGCAATGTTGAACCGCATGGCGTTTTCGGCAAGCAAGCGCGACTCCCGGTCGACACTCACATTGTTGCCGTCGTTCTTCGTTTTCAATCCACTGACCTCATGTATAGCGGGAGAACTCCCCGGAATCGCATTTTCCAGTTCGCTCGCAAAGTCGAGGTCCTGAGTTCTGTAACCCGGCGTGTCGGCATTTGCGATGTTGGAGGCAACCAGCTTTTGCCGCGAGCTGACCAGATCGAGATAGTGTTCGAGTTGAGTTGAGATTCCGCTAAGCACGTGCTTATAGAGGCAAGCCGGCCGCCAACAACTTTCGATAGCACTCTCAAGGACTTAGCCCGGGAGCTCGTGACAAAATCAGAGCACTGCGGCAGAATTTTGTCGCTTTTTCCTAATCGCCGAAAAATAGAAGGAAAACGCCTTCTCAAAATGGCTGGTCCTGCCGATAAGACCATTGGTGACATATTTATGGGCGTAACGCCGCTGACGTTCACGGGAACAAGCACCTATGCAAGCGACTTCCAAAGCATCCTGACGCGCGCGGTCGGGATCGCAAACATCCCGCTGCAGCAACTTGAGAATCAGGATACGACCGTTCTCAATCAGAAATCGCAGCTAGGATCGGTCAACGCGGCGATTTCTGGTCTAACGAGCGCCGTACAAGCGCTAGGCGCGCTGGGAGCAAGTCAAGCCATATCCGCCGTGAGTTCCAGCCCATCCACGGTTACGGTGACGTCCAATGGCGCTACCTCGGCGGCTACGTACACCGTCAACTCCGTAACGTCCCTTGCAACAGCGGCCTCGGAAACATCGATATCGGGGTATGGCGATTCCAGTGCGACCCCGGTTTCAAGCACCGGAGACTTAAATTTGACTCTTGGCGCCAATAACTATCCCATCCATTTAACTACTCAGACGAACAACCTGGTCGGCCTCCAAAACGCCATCAACGGTTTAGGCGCGGGCGTGACCGCGTCCATTCTGACAACCGGAAACGGCAACTATCTCTCGCTTTCCGCCAACAGCCTGGGTGCGACAACCTTGCGGCTAAATGATGACCCAAGCGGCGCGAATACGAATCTGCTGACCACCGCGAATCAGGGTACGGACGCGGTTTTCCAACTCAATAACTTGAAGGTTACGCGTTCTCAGAACACGGTCAACGATCTCATTCCAGGTGCGACCATCACGCTCCAAGCTCCTTCTAGTGCGGCAACTACTCTGAGTTTGGCCCCAGACCCGAACCAGTTATCGTCAGGCCTCCAGAGTTTCGTCGCTGCCTACAACTCAGTTGTAGATCAGGTGAACGGCCAAACGGGCCTAAGTGCCGGAGTTTTAGTGGGCGATCCGGTGATTCTTCAGATCGAATCGACGCTACGCACCATCACGGGTTACCAAGGCTCCGGGCAGGTAACCTCGCTGTCAGATCTCGGCATCAGCTTAGGTTCGAACGGAAAGATGACTTTTGATTCGTCGGCGATCAGCCGCCTCTCAAATGATCAGGTAGCTGGCGCTCTGAAGTTCCTTGGGACAGCAACAAGCGGATTTGGCGGAATGGCCCAGAGCTTGTCTGCGATCGGCGATCCGATTCAAGGCTCGATCGCCAACGAAGAGAATACGCTAACGCAATCCGACGCGAAGCTTCAAGCCCAGATCAGCCAGACGACCGCGAGCATTAATCGTATGCAGACAACATTGCTTCAGCAACTTTCACAGGCCGATTCTCTGATTACGACGTTAACGTCGCAGCAAAACGAACTGACCGCATCCGTGCAGAGTCTCAACTACGTGATGTACGGAAAGCCCACCGGCTCTTAGTTTGGCTGGGCCGATGGGAAGGAGAGCGGACATTTCCCTCTGCCAGATCGAGAATGGACTTTAACGGAAAGGTTTGCCCTGGAAGCATTCATCTCCATTGCGGAGGGAAGATGGAGAACGTGGAGCGTTTGGGGATCGCCAGTGTCTTCCAACTCATGGACAAAATGTAGGAACTGATCGGCGCCGGCACTAATCAGGAATGATGTCGCGGTGAGTCCCTGTACTGAGTGCCCGGAAGAATCGGTCAGTTTGAGCCGGAAATGTACTCCGTTATCATCCAGTTCGCTGCCGACAAGTTCAATTATCAGAGACTCAGTCCGGGCTGCGTCGGACTTCTTCGCTGATTGTAGAGCCGCAAACGCAGTTCGGCGAAGCTCTCGCGGCGCGGTGCCCACGGTTTTTGCCAAATGAGGAATGAATCGGGGGTCACCGGACTCCCCCATCATCCAGCACGCTGTTCCGCGGAAGACCGCACTCTGATGTTGTGCCATGGCGAACGCGGCGGAAACAGCCACCATGGAACCCGCGCGATAGAGCCCCAGTAGCGCGTTACCAATCACGCGGTTATTCGAGTCGTCCAGGGCTCGAGTGAAAATCGGGATTACGCGCGGATCGGGATTCGACCAAAGCGCCTCGACGGCGTTGGCTCGAACCCTGGAGTCATCATCCAACAACAACGCCTCAATCGCGTCTATGCCCGACTGGCCGCGGCCGATCAGCAGAGTTGCTTTTGACCGTACTCGCGCATTCGGGTGGACAAGAATCTTTCGCAGTAACGGAGCGAGCGTATGTGGCTCCATCGTGGCGTTGAGGATGGCGAGAATTCTGGATGCCGCCTCTACGGGCATGTTCTCCGTCTCGAGGATGCCTTTCTGAAGTAGACTACTTAGCCAAAGATAGAACTGCCGATCGATACCAACCGCGATGCGCGCCATGGCAAGACATGTATCAAGCGGAAGCATGGGATTCAGAAGCAGAGGGAAGAGCAAGTCCTGATCCGCCAGGACGGTAACTAAATGCCGAGATCCCCGC
The DNA here is from genome assembly GCA_963752695.1 of Bryobacterales bacterium. Lineage (GTDB taxonomy): Bacteria > Acidobacteriota > Terriglobia > Bryobacterales > Bryobacteraceae > Bog-113. The sequence goes on along the minus strand of CAVVZB010000003.1, from coordinate 64,357 downwards.
GATGCTGGATTTGCTAAAAATACGCCGGTGGCCGCAGACAAGAATGCGGCCTGGTTCCCATTCAGCAGTTCGCGAATCTTCCGGCCGTTTTCAATAGGGAGCTTTTCGAAATTATCTACCAAAGGACGAAGTACGGCCTCTATCGTGGAAACAGCGCGATCGCGTTGGGGTCGCTGGAGAACACCAGAAGCCGGGGTCACGTGCCACCTAGCGGCTCGGCGCTCGAGCCCGAGTCATTGAGAATCACGACGTCAACTCTTCGATTGTGCGCGCGTCCGCTCTCGTCGTCGTTCGAGTCGATCGGTACCGTGTCGGCATACCCTGTAACGGCGAGCCTTCGATTGGCAATGTTCCAGTGGTCCCGAAGCAGTTGCATCGTCGTGATGGCTCGAGCGGATGACAGATCCCAGTTGCTGCGGAATCTCGCCGTGTGGATTGGGATGGAATCCGTGTGCCCCTCCAGCCGGACGAGATTCGGTAGGGTGGCGATCACGCTGGCCACTTTTCCCAAGCTAACGATCATCGCCGGGTCCACGGAGTCCTCACCGGACGGGAAGAAACTGGCCTGGCTCAAGGACACGACGATTCCGCGTCGTTCCATCCGAACCCCCATCTTTCCGGCCAAGATTTCGGGAGCGAGCGAGCGGCGCAGTTCGTCGATTGTGGAATTCAGACTGGCCTGATCGCCTGGAACCGGGTGCGTCGTTCCGTTTTTTGGCTTGCTGTATGCGGCGGAACTAAACGCTTTCCTCATCGCATCGGAGGCTTGTCTAGCCTTCGAGCGATCGGCATTGGACGAAGCAAATAAGACAACGAAAAGGGCAAAAAGGAGAGTGATGAAGTCCGCATACGAAATAAGCCAACGATCTTGGTGAATGGGTGGCACTCGGTTCCGGCGTTGCATCATCGGATCTGACGCGCCGCGTGAGAAGCGAGCGCGATCGGTAAGGCTTCCCTGCGTTGCCGCTGCTGAAGCTTCATGTCGGGGGCCGAATCGAGGAACGGCTCCAGCTTAATTCGAAGCAGGCTTGGATTTATGCCACCGGTGATAGCGAGAATGCCTTCAAGTACCATCTGGTGCAAGCGTTCGGATTCCAGCGCGCGACTTCGCAACTTCCCGGCAATCGGCAGAAACAACAAATTAGCTGCGGCAACTCCGTAGACAGTCGCCACGAAAGCAACGGCAATTCCGCGCCCAACCTCGTCTAGGTTTTCGAGATGCTTCATCACCTGGATCAGCCCGATAATGGCACCGAGAATGCCGATCGTGGGTGAATATCCGGCGGCGCACTCCCATACGCGGACTTCGGCATCCGATCGGTCCTGGTCGCAGTCCAAATCGAGCAGCATCATTTCGCGCAACTGTCCACTCTCGGTTCCATCGGCGACCAGATTTAGAGCCTTGACGAAAAACGCGTCTTTCACCTGTAAGGCCGCGAATGTTTCCAGTGAGGCGAAGCCGGATCGGCGCGAGCTCTCCGCGCACGAAAGTAGTTGCGTCAGAGTGCGCCGGAAAGGCTGCGATCTTGTTCGAAATACTTCTTTGGACTGGGACATGGCGCGCAGGAAAGTGTCGAGTGGCGTTGTGGCCAAAACAGCACCAAGAGTTCCCCCAAAGACCACCAGCGCAGCGGTAGTCTGGCCGATATCGGCAATCCTGCCACCTTCGAGGATCAAACCGGCCAGGATGCAGAGGATCGCAAAACAAATACCTCCGATGGAGGCAAAGTCCCACTCGGTCCCGCTTGATTTTTGCTTAGCAGACTCCTTATTACCTGCGCGACCAATTTGCAAATCTGGTTCCTCGGAGAGAGTATCGTCAGAAGTGCGATCATTCTTCACCCCTCTGGCGCCAAAAAAATAATTAGAAAGTCAGAGAACTCCATCCGATGAGACTTCATGACGGAGATGTTGGACGGCCAAAGGAACCAAATCGCGTGTTCGGCATTGATGGTGCTAACCGCGCTGCAGTATCAGGGGCAGCACGACCAAAGTCTCGGTGATTGCGAACTTGCAATTCACGCCAAGTCTTCCTATGAAGAGGAGCAGGCGGAACTCCTGGTCGAGATTCGGGCCGAATTAAGCAGGATTGCAATGGACACGGTCCAAAGCGTTTCCGGTGAGGTCTGTGCAGGCTTGTTGATGCATCTGACCAATGGGCTGTCGTCGATGACTGACACTGTCCAATGAGTGAAGTATGGGAGGGCGCCTAAAGCGGGTCGGCTGTAGGCTCTGTTCCTGAAGTGCGTTCCTCCACCAAGAACCCTAATCGATTGCCCTGGGCTAGTACCTGTCCGCGGAACTTCAGTTTTCCGTTAACGCGACAGCCGATGGGCTGCTGCACCGGATAATCGAGACCGAGAATATCGCCCTCTTTGAGCCGCAGCAGGTCATTCATCAGAAGCGTCGTGCCTTCGAGACGCGCTTCTAATCGAAGCTGCGATCCCAAGAGAAGGTTCATCACGCGAGTTTGCTCCGAATGCGTCGAACTCGTTTTTCGGGCGGGCCACTGCTGATCGAGTTTTTGCCGCGACATCTTGACGATCACTGAGGGGACCGCGATATTCACCATTCCCACGATTTCGCCAATTCGGAGCTCGATGGCAATTGCGACGACCGCCTCGTTTTGAGCCACGATGGGGAGCAGCTTCGGATCCGTCTTTAAGCATTCCACCCTGAAATCGACCGGGGCCACGGTTTGCCATGCCTCCGTGAGATCACGCAGGATGACGTGAAAGAGCCCGTCGAGCAACGAAAGCTCAATTTCAGTCGCTTCACGAACCACAGCCGGCGAGCACTTTGCGTTTCCTCCTAGTAGAATTTCGATGATCGGAAACGCCAGAGAAGGATTCAGTTCCAGGACGGCGATTCCATCGTGAGGAAGCAGCCCGAGGGCGGCCAGACACGTGGGCGTTGGAAGATACTCGAGAAATTCACCGAACTTAAGCTGCTCAATACTTACCAGATTGGCTACCACGTAGGAGCGAAGGTAAGCCGAAAGACTCGGCATCAGATTTCGCACGAAGTTCTCGTGAAGCAAGTAAATGGCCCGCAGCTGCGACTTCGGGATACGATCAGGACGCCGAAAATCGAAAGGCGCCGGCCCTGATGTACGCTCGCTGATCACTGACTTGGGGGGCATCGATCCTTAGCTAAGGAAATCAAACAGCGAAGTGTGCGGAACTTTGGCTTGCGCCTCGAGAGCGGCTTGGTACTGGGTTGAACCTTGCGTAAGTTCGATGGCCGCCTCGCTGATGTTCGTTTCGCGAATGCTGGAAATCTGGGTAGTAAGCGAAAGGTTCTCGGAAGTGGCGGTGGCTATCCCGTTTGTGAGCCGGTTCTGCAAAGCCCCGTAAAACCCCTGTTGCGAGTTGACGTAATTCGAGGCTTGCTGTACTACAGACAGAGCGGTTCCAATTTCCTGGGTGTCGTTGGCCGCAAGGGCTTGAGCGAGCGAGTTGAGGGAGGCAAACATATTTCCAGATGCGGGGCTATCGTCAGAATTTCGGGCGTCGAAAATTTGTCCGGCTGTCAGTCCCGTGGAAATCATTCCGCCATTGGCGTCTTCCACCTGAGATGTGTTCTGCGCGGTGGAAAGACGTGTGACGCCGGTTGGGCTCGAAGGATCCATCTTGTAGGACGGGCTGCGGTCAGTATCTCCGCCGAAGATATATCGTCCGCCAAGGGAAGTCTGGCTGATAGAGACCACATTCGTCAAAATACTCTGCACCTGTTGCGAGAGCTGCTGCCGGGTTTGCGCGCTGGCTGTTGAGCTTGCGGCCTGGCTGCCTAGACTTACCGCCTGATCGGCGAGTTGCAGCGCGTTTGTAATTGCCTGATCCGAAGAATTGGCGATCGTTTGCACGTTGGTCAAGTTTGTCTGGACCTGGGTCACGCGAGCGAGATTCGATTGCAGAGCGAGCAACTGGGAGACCTGGTCGGGCGCGTCACCGGGCTCAGAAATAGTTACACCGGATGAAATCTGCTGTTGCGTCTTTTGATTCGCCATTTCAATCTGAGTAAGGTTGGCGAGGAAAATACTTGATCCGGGATCGATAAAGGACACCATTCAATGAGCTCCTAGGGGATCAGGTTTATCGTGGTCTGCGTGAGAGAACTTAGGACCGTAACCAGCTTTGACGTCGCCTCGTAAGCGCGCTGGAAGCCGGTCAGGTTTACCGCTTCCTGATCCAGAGACACGCCCGATGTTTGTCCCCGCAGGCTTTGGGCTTGCGCAAGCGCCTGTGTTTTCTGACTCTGGCTGGCGGTAGCGGTACTCACTTCCTGGCCAATAGTAGTGGCGATACTGGCATAAAAAGATGTGAACGTCATTCCGCTAACCTGGTCGGCCGAGTTGGTCGAAGTCGGGAGATTAGCGATCTGTTGCGCTACCCCATTTTCCTGGATTGGTGGTCCCGCACTTATCGTCGCGATCTCCGCGGGGGTGATGGGGGCGAGAGAGAGATTCTGAGCCACGGTGCCCCCAGCGGGTAGCTGGAACAGAGGCAAACCCGGATTTGGAGGCGGTCCGGAAGAGATCTGGCCGCCGGTAAGTAGTGAGTTCACTCGCGTGGCAAACGCCTGAGCCAGTTGGTTGAGCGACCCGGGCTGGGTATTATCGCCTTGTATTGCGGCAAGAGATTCATTTCGGGTCTGCAGCAAGCCGGATAGCTGCCCCCCGGTAATCTGCTGTGTGATGACGGCGCCAGTGGAATCCAGGATTTCCTGACCTGGGTTCCCGCCTGCGCCCGTCAAAGTGGAAGGCGCGAGTCCGGACTGTAACGGATACTCCCGAGTTCCGATGACCAGTGGAGTTTGGCCTCCCACCAGCACGGTCACTGCGCCATCCGATGAAAATGAAGATGTGAAGTTCGTTAGGTTGGAGAGGTTTTCTAACGCAGCATGGACCGACGCATCCAGGTTCGGGTCCGGCACCGGGTTCGCCGAACGTTGCTGATTTAACTGGGAAAGTTGGGAAGCAATAGTGTTGATCTTTTGTACGGTCGAAACAATTTGGTGATCGGCGTCGCTGGACGCCTGGGCCGTTGCGCTCGCAACGTCATTGAACGCCGTTACCACGGTCTGCGCTGTTGTTAGCACCTGTTGACGAGCCGGCGTGCTGTTCGGGTCCTGGCTCAACGCCGAGAAGCTGTTAAAAAACGCTGTGAGGGCTGCGTCGAGCCCCCCGCTCCCGCTGATGTCGAAGCTGGGCTGCAGCGCGGTTAGGGAAGCAACCTGGGATTGCGCGCTCCCTAAATCCGAATTCTGTTGCTGCACAAACCGCTCCGAGGCTTCGTTACGCAAGGACAAAGTGCCGGAGAATGTCACCCCGCCAACGGGACCGTCCACGGCATCGAAGGGAAGCGCTGTTACTAAGGAGACTTGCGCGGCATAACCGGGGGTCGATGCGTTACTCACGTTATTCTGAGTGACTTCCAGCTCTCTTGAAAAGGCGTCCAAGGTTCCAGCCGAAGCACTCATTGACGATAGAATTCCAGACATTAGATCTCAATGGCAAAGGTTGATCGCTGGAGAGGATCTGGGACCATGCCGCCAGGCACATAATGCCGGGCAGCGGCCGGTCCGACGCGCGCACCCCAGAAATCCTTTGCATTCCTTAAAAGCATTTTGATATCGGAGAGGAGCTCCTCGATACCTGACGGCAGAGCCGAGGGCCCCGTTCGCCGGATGATCACGATTACCCGCGCGAGCCTCCGGTCGCATTGCCGCAAAACGGCTTGCGACGGGGTCAACAGTAGCGCGCGGACTTTACGCAATTCGGCGAGTACTTGTGGTGCGTCGAAGGTCATACCGAAGCCGAGCGCGCCAAAGTTTCAGATACCAGAGAGTGACTCAGTGCCGAAGACGAAACATTGTATTGACCAGACCGGACAGCGGCGGCTAGCGATGCAAGCTTTGCACTTTGTCCGTTGACACCCGCGTTGACGATTCGGGAGACGCCAGAAAGCGCGATGTGGTCCTGCCCGGAAGACGCACCTACCTCGATGTTTGCGCCACCGAGGGCATCGACGCCGGTATTTGCGGTGGACTTTACCGGGGCCAGTTCCTGGGAGTTAAGCGAAGTATTCGCGTTTGAGTCAGTAATGCGCATGGGTTGGGCGGCGTGGTAGCGGCGTGTCTCCTTACACTGACCTTATCGGCGGAACCCGGAGTTTCTATAGGACGCGATCAAATTTCCCGTCCTGAAGTGATTCCCGCGGAGGTCAGATAGCGTGCCATACGCTCAAGCGACCGCCTATGAATCTGGGAAACTCGGCTTTCATTGACCTTGAGATGCAATCCAATTTCGCGCATCGTTAAGCCACCTTTGTAATAGAGTTGGATCAATTCCCGCGACCGCGTCGGAAGCCGCTCAATCGCTTCATTCAGGAGTTGACGCGCCTCACCTTCGGAGCGCAAAGTATCCGGTCCCGGATCACTTGTCCGCCAAGTCTCGCTGCCCGCTTCCCGATCGTCAAGCGAGGTCATGACCACTGCCGGAAGCTGCATGAGAGTGAGGTCGGCGTGGTTGTCTGGAAGCCCGCCGGGGTCGGCCCGTAGTTTTTGTTTCAACTCCGCGTCCGTAGGGTCGCGCTGGAGAGTCGCTGAAAGATCACTCTTGGCCGCTTTGATCCGCTTGTCCATTCGTCGCATTCGGCGTGAAGCGGTATCCACCTGGCGCAAGCTGTCCAGAATCTCGCCTCGGATACGAAAGCGCGCGTAGACTGCAAAGGGAACCTGCCGGCCGCTCTGGTAGGTGCGCGCGGCGTGAACCAGCCCCAAGTGGCCCGACTGAACAAGATCGCTGAGCTCGATTCCGGCATACGACGGAATGGTGGCGTGAATGCGCGATGCGATGGAACGTACCAGTGGCATAAAGTCCAGCAGATCCACCTCCGCGGACGCGCCATCCCTGCTTCCGGATACAGGGGGCAGGGGGATTTGCGAGGGTTCCGGCACTGACTTCGGGGACGTCGTAGCGCGCATGGTTCGGTTCGTAGAAGTTGTCCCGGGGTTCGGAAGAGTTCTCAGTTTTGTTCCAATCTGAAACGGCTTCGTCGAGCGCCGCCTTGAGAGGCTAAAGTATTCCACGATTCCACCGATTGCTTTGAGGTAACCCGCCCGAACCATGGAAAAACACTGCAGACTGATCTGGGTCTCACTCACCCCCGAGATGGACGACAGAGAGCGCCGCACTCTGGATTTGTTTAACGAACACGAGGCGGTGGTACTTCCGTCGGAGCAAGCCGCCAATACTTTCGGATTTGAAAGAAGTGACCTGGTGGTACTAAACTCCTCCGGCATTCACGAGGATGCAACCCGTCTGATCGAGAAGCTCGATGCCGAGGTAGCCGGTCTGCGGATACTGGTACGGTGCAGGCTTACGGAACGGCCCCTGGATCTCATTCGCCGGTTCCCCGGTTTGGGAGTGCTAGACGCCGAAGAAGGACCAGCAATCACGCGAGCGCGGCTCGCACGGGCTTTCCTCGAACGCAAGCCGGCGGTTACCCAAACACCATCCATCCCGGAATGGCGCAGGCGGTTGATCGGCCAGAGCCATGAGATGCAGAAAGTTGCCGAGATCGTCCGTCTCGTTGGTCCGCGGCGCTGCACGGTATTGATCACGGGCGAGACGGGCACGGGCAAAGAACTAATTGCTAGAGCGATTCATGAAGCAGGTCCTCGGGCCTCAAAGCCGTTTGTCGCCGTGAATTGCAGCGCGATTCCGCCGGCTTTATTAGAAGCGGAACTGTTTGGACACACGCGCGGCGCATTTACCGGCGCGGCTCAGTCCCGAATCGGCAGATTCGAACAAGCGGGACACGGCACAATCTTCCTGGATGAGATTGGGGAACTTCCGCTGGAGCTACAGGCTAAGCTGCTGCGAGTTCTACAAGAGCGGGAATTTCAGCGTTTGGGAAGTTCCGAAACGGTTCGCGTCGAGGCGCGGGTGGTGGCGGCGACCAACTGCAGTCTGCAGGCGCGAGCGGCGGAAGGCTCGTTTCGTGCGGACCTATTCTACCGGCTGAATGTGGTACCGCTTGAAATGCCGCCGTTACGCGCCCGCGCATCGGACGTCCGATTACTTGGCGAGCATTTCCTGTTGAAAGCCTGCTCTGATGAACAATTGCCTCCGAAGCGCATTACTCCTCAAGCATGGCATGCTCTGGAACAGTACTGCTGGCCGGGAAACGTTCGACAACTGGAAAATTGCATTTCGTCCGCGGTGATCTTGAGTGGGGACCGTGTGTTCCTGGACGATGACGACTTCACCCTTCCCGACTTTGCCGAACCCATGACGGTCCGCAGAACACTTGGCCCTATGCTGTTACCCACGGACGGGCTCGATTTCACGAAGACCGTGGAAGCTCTGGAGCGCAATTTACTCTCGCAGGCTTTGGACAAAACCGGCGGTAATAAGAAGGCGGCGGCCGAGATGCTTCAGTTGAAAAGAACCACGCTGTCTGCCAAAATCCGTGTGCTTGAGCTAGCCAGGAACTACGCGTAGCGAAGATCTTCGCACATATTCATCCCCCGTTCGCCGGGGGCCCCGTTGGGGACCGGGTCCCTGCAGTGCCGGTGCGCAAACGATCGTGCCGGCTGGCGATTTGCTGTATACGTACGCCGTAGTTCCCTTCTACCACGACAACCTCTCCACGAGCGATCACGCAATCGTTCACAATCACGTCGACGGGCTCATTGATCGCCCGGTCGAGCTCGACGATGGAACCGGTGCTGAGTCGAAGAACCTCGTGAACCGGTAGAACGGTCCTCCCAAACGATACGCTGACCGGAAGCGCTACGTCCATGAGCAATTCAAGGGTTTTGGACCCATTGGCAGGCGATGAGTCTGGAAACGGTTCTTCGGCCGCTAGCGCACTCGGGTCACCCGCGTCGCCGGTCATTGAAGAAACGGAAGCCAGCTTAGAGACGAACACGTCTTCGGCGGCAAACCACACTGGTTCCAGGCGTGTGCCCGAGAAGCTGAAGGTGAGCGGAATCCACACGAGCCCGGCGGGCGCGTTGGCGATCTCTTCGCCAGAGTCCGCAAACGCTTTGCAATTCCAATTTGCAGCAACCGCCTTACCCAGCGCTGATATCGATTGGCTAATCAGCTCCAGCGTTACGCTTTTGCAGTCTTCCTCTTGCGGATCGTCGACGCCGGCGGACGTGAGCACCTTTTTGCCTAGGTCCACGCGGGTCGAACGGCTCACGGAAATCCAAATCGCGGCGCCGTCCATCAGCGCACTGTCCTGACGCCAGATCGAGGCATCCTCGCCGGGCGAAACGTTTGTATTGGCCGAGCCCGGGCTAGCGCCACGCTCCACCAAAGGGCGCTCGTCCGCCATGGATTCCAGAACGGCGCTGATCGCTTCGGACCACTCCGTCAACAGCCAGTCGCGCACAGAGTTCACGTCTTGTTCCATATATTAAAACTCCCTCTTACCGGGCCAACGCGATTCAAGGAACGTCCGTAACCGCAAAATGGCCTGCGTTTTCAGCTGCGAAATCCTCGATAAATGAAGGCCCATAACCTCGGCGATCTCGCGAAGGGTGAGTTCCTCGGTGTAGTAAAGGCCGAGGACCGTCTTTTCTACTTTGGGCATGCGATCCATGGCTTGGGCAACGATTCGCTCCAGTTCGGACCGCTCCAGAATCTGAGCAGGAGAGTTGCTCGCCGGGTCCGCCATGAACTTCAGCAGGTTCATTCCGCCGTTCTCGGAATCGGTGGCGACCTCTAGGTCGGCGAGTTGAAGCCCTTCGGTCTCGACAAGCCAGTCATGGTAATCACTGAGGCTGATGGCGAGTTCAGCTGCAATCTCTTCCTCGGTTGGCGCGCGTCCCAGACGCTGTTCGGCCGCGGCAATCGCGCGTTCGATCTGCCGGCTCATCCGGCGTCTTTGACGAGGCGCCCAGTCGAGGCCGCGGAGCGAGTCCAGGATTGCACCGCGAATCCGGTACTCGGCGTAGGTCTTCAACTTCACTTTCAGGGTGGGATCGAAGTTGTCGATAGCCGCAATTAGACCGACCGTGCCGCTGGAGACGAGGTCGTCCATCGTCACGCGGTCCGGCAGGTTCTCGTGGATTCTGCGCGCGATCAGGCGAACTTGCGGCAAATGCTCGAGGATGAGTTGCTCGCGTTCTTCGGCCGACCGGGTCTCGGTTATACAGGAATACATGACGAGGAGTAGAGGGCAGGAAGGATCCGTCCTTACTGAATTACCCCCAATGACTGTACGCGGACGCCGGAAGGAATCTCATTGTGAGAAATGAAATAGAGGTTCCAGGCGACCGGCTCTACGATCTGCCGGAAGAAGTAACGCGATCCGGAACTCGCAATGGCGATGACGGGAGCTTCCGGAGTGCCGGTGCACTTAATAATGCGCGCGATTAGATCACGCAACAGGTTCGGTGCAAGCGCGATGTGGCTATTGGAATCGTTGTGCTCGATCGCCGATTCCACGGTTTGTTCGAGGCCAGGGTCGATGAACCATGCCGCAAGCTCTCCGTTCTGATTTAAGTAAGGGCCGGCTACTTGGCGCCGAATGGACTGGCGCACGAATTCAGTCAACAGGACAGGGTTGCGGGTGGTAGCCGCCGCTTCACCCAGCGCCTCAAGAATGGACACGCCATCCCTGATGGATACACGTTCACGAAGGAGATTTTGTAGGACGCGCTGAACTCCCGCTAAGGCGAGCAGCTTCGGGACCAGGTCCTCGACCACCTTCGGGTTGTCGACAGCGACGCGGTCGAGTAATTTCTTAGCTTCCTGCCGAGAGAACAATTCGTGGGCGTTGCGGCGGATGGTCTCGGTAAGGTGGGTGCCCAGGACGCTGACCGCATCGACAACGGTATAGCCCAGCGAGCGCGCGTGATCGGCACGATCCACCGGAATCCAGGTGGCGGCCATGCGAAAGGCCGGCTCCATTGTTTTTTGACCTTCGATGGCGGGCACTCCAGAACCGATGGGAATAGCTAGTTCACAACCCTGGGGGAGCTCATACCGCGCGGCTTCGGAGCCTTTGATCGAAATCGAGTACTCGCGGGGACGAAGCGACAGATTGTCGGTGACCCGAACGGGCGGCAGGATATAACCGAGATCCTTTGCCAGTTGCTTTCGGATGGCGGAGATGCGGCGGAGCAACGGCGATTCCATGCCGCCCTCGACGAAATTCACCAGGCCAATCCCTACGCCCACGGACAGCAGTTCGACCTTCAGGAGATCTTCCACACTCTCTTTTGGCACGGCCGGAGTCAGCGCTTCGGGGACTTGAGCCGTGGCCGCTTCCTTACGCAGACGCCAGCCCAGCGAGCCCAAACCCAAGCCGAGTGCGATGAAGGGGATTTTCGGCATTCCCGGGAACAATGACATGCAAACGAGAACGCCGCTAGCCAGCAGCAAGGGCTGAGCAGCTCCGAAGACCTGTTTGCGGAATTCCACCCCGATGCGCGCTTCTGAACTGGCGCGGGTAACGATGAGCGCGCCCGAGATGGAGATCATCAACGCAGGGATGACGGTGACCAAGCCATCGCCTAAGGTGAGGACGGTATAAGTTGCGATTGCCCGCCTGATGTCGACGCCGTGTTGGAAAACGCCAATCAGGAGTCCGGCGACGATGTTGATTCCCGTGATGAGGATGCTAGCCAGGGCATCGCGTTGAGTGAACCGCGTGGCGCCATCCATGGCGCCGTAAAACTCGGCCTCGGCGGAGAGACTCTTGCGCCGGCGGCGGGCTTCGGTTTCATCGATCAGCCCGGAATTGAGGTCGGAGTCGATGGACATCTGCTTGCCGGGCATGGCGTCCAATGTGAAGCGGGCGGTTACCTCCGAAATGCGGACCGCGCCATGGTTGATCACAACGTACTGGATGGCGATCAGAACCAGGAAGATCACCGCGCCGATGATGTAGTTTCCGCCCACCACAAAGTTTCCGAAGGCCTGGATCACATCACCGGCCGCCGACGTTCCCGTGTTTCCGTTCAGCAGGATCAAGCGGGACGAGGAGATGTTTAACGCTAACCGGAACAGAGTCAGAAGCAGCAGCGTTGTGGGGAACACGCTGAACTCGACCGGGCGTGTAATGTACATCGCGACCATCATCACGACGACGGACATCATGATGTCGGTCACGAGGAGTAAATCCAGGAGGAACGACGGAAGCGGGGTGATCATCGCGATGACGATCGCGAGGACAGCGACGGGGACAATGATGTCTCCCATGGAGGCAATTCGCTTGCGCAGAGCAGTGGAACCCGATCCAGATCCAGGTGAAGACAGAGCGAGTGAATTAGGCACGCGTCAATCCTCCTGCCCGGGCATGCGGCCCTTCATCAATCGGTAGATGTAGGCGAGGACTTCGGCAACCGCTTTGTATAAATGACCGGGGATCTCCTGGCCCACTTCCGCCGACTTATAGAGCGCTTGCGCCAGCGGCGGGTTCTCGATAATCGGGATTTGATGCTCGTTGGCTATTCCGCGAATGCGAAGAGCCAGAAAGTTTTTCCCTTTAGCTACTACCGTGGGCGCTGCCATGGCGGTCATCCGGTACCGGATGGCGACGGCATAGTGAGTCGGATTCACGATGATGGCGGTTGCCTTCTGGACGTCTTTCATCATGTGGCGGCGACGCATATCCCGCTGCAACCGGCGCACTCGCGCTTTGATCTGAGGGTTACCGTCGTTTTGCTTGGACTCGTCTTTGATATCCTGCTTGCTCATTTTCAAATCGCCCGAGTACTGGGCGCGCTGGCGAACCAGGTTGACCAATCCGAAGACGAGAAAAGCGCCAGCAGCCTTACTGAGCAAATCAAGGAACGATCCGCTGACCACATGAAGCGCGGCAAGGAGGCTCTGCGACGGCAGGTTATAGAAATCGACCAAGTGGCTGCGCACCAAGGAGTACACGACATAGCCGAAGGTCGGCAGCAAAATCGCGGCTTGAGCTAGAGCGGGCAGATTTTGCCGCGAAAGCTGCTTCAGTTTTGAAGCGGGATTGAGTCTCGAAAAGTCTGGAGTTAACCCCTTAAAACTGAATCCGAAACCGGTGACTAATAGCTGTGAGGCCACGGTAACGGTAAGGAGCAGAGCAGCAAGGCTACCTAGCGGGCCGAAACAGCGCGAGCCGATGTTGAACAGAAGCGGAAGCAACGTGGCGGAGGTGAGTTCCGCGCCGAATGCTCGCAGGATCAAGATACGGAGTGCGATGCGGAGTTCATCCACCCAGCCGGAACCACAATAGGCGATCCAGACCACGAAGGCGGTGAACTGAACGGCGCTAACGAAGTCGCGAGCACTGGGGAATTTGCCGTCTTCCCGGGTTTTCTTGAGCCTCTGCGGCGTGGCTTTTTCGGTATTTTGGGACTTATCGGCCATGTCCCTCGATTCCGGCGGCGTGACGAGAAATCTGAAGCATACTTGCCGCTTCCGACTCGATTACCCGGGGATACATGCTCGCCAACACGGCGACGAGTGCAAAGGCCGCAAGCATCTTCAATGGAAACGATACGGAGAGCAATTGCAGCTGAGAGTTGATACGGCCAACCAGGCCTAGCGAGATATCGATCAGACCGAGCAGGGCGATAGAAGGAAACGCCAGGCGGACGCCGACAACGAGGATGTCCGACGTGAAACGCCAGATCGCTGGCGCCAGCAGCGGATCAATGTGAAACGTTCCGGGCGGATGAGAGGCGAGACTGGCCGCGAAAATCCGCAGGATTTCCCTGTCTAGTCCAAAAGCAAGGAAGAGCAGACCGCCCATGATCTGAGCGACCAGAACCAGGATGCCGGCATCGGCCGATGTATTTGGGTCGATGATGGAAGCAAAACCAAACCCGGATTGCGTGGAGATGATTTGCGCGCCCAGTTTCAGCATCTCGCTCAAACAGGCGACCGAAATTCCTATGGCGAGTCCGAAAGCGGCTTCAACTAAGACAGCGAGCACCACCGTGCTGGCCTGAGGGGGAAATCCGGCTTCTGCGGGCCAGGACGGCAACAGCGCAATGGTGATGGATACGGCAGCGACGATCCGCGGAATTTCGGTGCCCGCAGTCATACCGGGGAGCGGGACAAGCACTAATGCGCCCGAGACACGGGAAAGCACCAACAAGAACGCGTACATCGCGCCAGTAGGGAAACCCAGACTAGTTGGCATAGCGGCCCAGGTCGCCCAGGATAGCGGTGGTGTAAGAGATCATCCGGCTGAGCATCCAAGGGGTGAGTAGAAGAAGCGCCGCCAGGAAGGCGACGAGCCGGGGAATTGCGCTAAACGCCGAGTCCTGTATGGAAGTAACGATCTGAATGAGGCTCATCACAATACCGGCAATGAACCCGGTCAACAGTAGGGGAGCGCTGATCCAGAACGTGGTAATGAACATCTCGCGAATGATAGAGACAGCCGAGTCCGGGGTCATGTTTAATGCGAGAGGAAGCTCTTCATCAGCGACCCGACTACGAGGTTCCAGCCATCGATTAGGACAAAGAGCAGGATTTTAAAAGGCGCCGAGATCATCGCGGGCGGCAATTGCACCATCCCGATCGAGAGCGTGACCGATGCCACCACGAAATCGATGACGAGAAAAGGGAGGTAAATGACAGCGCCAATTTGGAACCCGGCTTTGAGCTCGCTCAATATGTAGGCCGGAATGAGGACCTTGAGATCGAGGTCAGCGGGCGTATGAGGATGCGGGGAGTGCGAAATATCCAAGAAAAGCTGGACATCCTTCTCACGCACGAACTTACTGAGAAACGTGCGCAAGGGCTTGGAACCTTCGGCCATGCCCTGCTCCATCGTCATGCTTCCCTTCTCTACCGGGAGCCAGGCGTGATCGTAGATGTCGGAAGCCACAGGCTGTACCAGCACCATCGTCAGGAACAGGCTGAGGCCGAGAAGGACTTGATTAGACGGCGTGTTTTGAGTCCCTAGGGCCTGCCTTAAAAAGTGCAGGACAATCGCAATGCGCAGGAATGGGGTAATCGACATCACGATTGCTGGAAGCATCGTGAGCAGAGTCAACAGAAGGATGATCTGGGTTGGCTCGCTCAGTACGGTGCCGTTCGAGGGAAGACCCGGGAACGGAGTAGCGGGCGCGGCTAGAAGCGAAGCTCCGGACCATAGTCCCGCGAGAACGACGAGCCTCTTCAAGGCTGCTGCTCCTCATTGTGCAGAAGTGTGCAGGTATTTGGAGCGGTTGCGATAAGAAAAGTGCGGGAACGAAGCCGAACGAGGCAAAGAGAGTGTTGGGGGGTAAGAGCAACGCGCTCAACGACTTCCAGCTCACGCCGGGCACCTCTCCGGAGCGCTGGCGAGGCGAGACGGAGCCATCCTCGCCGCTGTAGTGCCCAAAGCGCAAGGGCAAAAGCAGCGAGCACTGCACCCGCGATAGCCAACTGTTCCAGAGATTCCAAGCTAGTTCTCGACGCAAAAACTCGTAATGCGAAAACCCGTAGTGGCGTCGCTGACCACGATTTCTCCAAAACCGATGCGGGCACCTCCGATATAGAGGTCCATGTTCTCCCCGGCCGCCCGGGTGAGCGGAATGGTCGCGCCCACGCGGATGGCTAGGATGTCCCGCATTTTCATCATGCGGCGATCGAGTTCGACAGCTACATCGACGTTGCAATCGGCCACGAACTCAAATTCCTCGAGGGTCATCATGCGGGAATGAGAGAAATGGTGTCCTGAAGCAGGGTGTTCGAAGTCGTGACCACCTTGGCGTTGGCCTCGTAGGAACGTTGATACACAATCAGGTTGGTGAACTGGCTCGAGATGTCGACGGTGGATGATTCGAGGCTACTGCCGAGAATGTCGCCGCGGCTCCCGGTGTTCGGGACTCCGATGCTCGCTAAGCCCGTGGCGCTGCTGAGCTGAAGGTTTCCTTGTCCAACGCCGATTAACGTGTCCGGATTGGGAATGGAGGCAAGCGCGATTTGGCCGATGACCCGGCTTTGGCCTCCGTTGTAAGCTGCGGTGATCTCACCGTGAGCGCCGATGCTGACGTTGGCAATCTCCGAAGCACCCGACCCATCCTGCGAATCGCCGCCAGCCGCTGAAGGGCTGACGACCTGAGTGAGGTTGGAAATCGGAACCGGGCCGCTGGTGTTCCAGATCGCGTAGCTAATGTTCATGTCCGCGGCGCCGTCCGCCAGCCCAGTAATAGGTAGAGGAATGCTGGCGTTGGCAGCCGGCGGGGGTGGCGGAGGACTTAGCAGGTTACCTTGCGAGTCGAAGGTTAAGGTACCCGTCGCGACCTGCGACGGTGTTCCGGCAGTACCAGTTGTCAGGTCCTCCCCCGGCACCGTAGCCGTGTAGGTCCAAGTGTTCGCGGCTGTTTTCTGAAAGTTAAGGGTAACGACGTGAGTGGCCCCGAGTGAATCGTATACCTGGAACGGATGCGAGAAGGACGCCCCGGTGGAGCCAACTGCCTGGGAGGCATCCAGATTTACTTGAGAAGAGATGTTCGCGGTCGCCACGGGGGCATTCAAGCCAGCAGTGGGCAACACGAGGTTTGTCAGCGGCCCGGACGTATCGACCTTCCCGTTAGTAGCGCCCCAACCTTGCACGTGTTCGCCAGAGCTGGTGACTAGAGCGCCCTTGTTATCGACAGAGAAGTTGCCATCGCGCGTGAAGAACTGACTGTTGTTTTGGCCACTGACGATGAAGAATCCGTTGCCCTGGATCGAGGCGTCGTAGGGGCTATTGGTTGGCTGCGGGGTGCCCTGGCTATAGACTTGAACGATTCCTGGCGAGCTGACGCCGAACCCGGGGCTCGCCGAGCCGCCGACTTGCTGGTTGACCAAGTCATGAAACGATACGTTCGAAGCTTTAAAGCCAGTGGTGTCCAAGTTGGCCAGATTGTTCCCGATGACGTCGACGGCTGTTGAATCGGCGGTGAGAGCGGTAAGTGCTGTATTTAAAGAATTCATCATGGAATAGTCCTAGGGTTGGGGAGTAATCGTTTGCGAAGGAACGGGGACAGCGCCGCCGGGATTGGGGGTCGCCACTGCCGGAGTTCCGCCCATAGTCTTGATGTTTCCGTTGATCTGAATCAATTGCTCCAGTTCGCTGTACTGCGTGAGTTGTGCGACGAACTGGGTGGGGTCGGTGGGATTTGTAGGGTCCTGATTCTTGATCTGCGCGACCAGCAGTTTCAGGAATGTATTCTCGCTGGTGAGAGCCGCGGTGGAGTTGGCCGAGGCCGCCGTGGTACTTGCCTGCGGCGATGCGGTCATTGTTGGATCAACACCAAGACTTGAAGTACCGTTGATTGTGCTCATGCTTGTCTCGTTTCTAAGTGGGTTTGAATTGCGTCGTACCACGCCACGGCGGGCGGTTTCTGATTGCGGCGGTCATCGGATGGATCTGACGGATTTTGCCGCTCTCGTTCGGATTGCTCTCGCGGGTGACGGCCGGTAGGATCGTTCTGGCCGTCGGACGAACCGTGGCTGGACGCGGCGTGGCTGGACGAATCCATCAGCCCTCCATTTAAGACAGTCGATTCCACGGGGTGGGACACTTCGGAGTTAAAACCTTTCTTATCCAAGCTGCTGACCAACTCATGAAGGTTGCCGCGCAAGTCCCGAGTAAGCATGGCGTCACCGCTACGCACATCGATCCGGACTTGACCCGCACTTTCGGTTAACTTGATTTCTACTCCCCGCGATCCGGGTATTTGAAAGGAGATTTCTTTCAACGACGGCGCGGCTACGGGTGTGGAGCGAATTTCAGTAATCGGTTCGAACGGGCGCACCGGGACCGAGGGCTTGGCCCCAGGTTGAACTTCATTGAGTTCGATGCCTGCTTTGACTTGTTGGGCAGGTGAGGCCATTCCGTCTGCAGCACCCACTGAGGAAGGTGCGGCTTCGGCCCGCTTGATCTCACTAGCGAGCAATGCGCCAGGGGACTGGTACTTGTTTTCAGATTGGATCGGTGAAGGCTGCGGTCCAAGTTCCCCAGGCTGGTGCAATCGAATTTCAGCGTGAAAGGCGAGTTCGCCGGGAGCCGCTGCTAAGCTCTCAGTCTTCTCCGGTGCTGCCGCTTCAAACGGACGAACTTCACGGCCGATTTCCATGGACGCGGAGTTAACGGATTCGGTAGGCCTAGGCTTCGGAAAAGACAACGCAAGAGGAAGCATGTCACGGCGGAGCGCATCCGAAATGGCGGGGAGTAATGTCTCAATCGCACGGGCGTGGGACGGCTCCGGGGCGTTCTTCCCGGAAGGCTCTGCCTCAGGCGCCAGCTTCGGATCGCGAGATAAAGAATCGGGCGGCACGGTCTTGACTTTGTTGGGACCACCAGCGATTACAGGACACGAAGTGAGTGAAGTCTTGCCATTGACCCAGTCCGGGAAACGCAAGCCGTCAGCGTTACTCATAGTTTTGGTCGTGTTCCCGCTAGGGCGGTCGTCAGACGGCGCCGGCGCGTCCGCATCATCGGTGGCAAAAGGGGCGCGATTCCAGAACCCGCTTAGAAGTGGATTACGCGAGCTTGCAGCATGGTTCGTAGCACCTATATTTTTCCCTTGGGCGGCATGAACCGATGAGGATGGAGTAATCACACATCAATGTATTGCAGCTGGCAGACCAACATGCAAATGGTTGGAGAGTATGGATTTAGCGTCACCGGCCACTGCCAAACAAGTGGCGCAAGACGAGCGTTGCGGCAAATTTTTGCCGCGATCGACCATTTCGCGGAGCCAACCGAGGACCTGAATCGTGACGCGTTTCAACAACTTAGACAAAATCACGGAATAGGTGTCCAGCGTGCACCTTCAAGGGCAAGAGGAGAGCTTCATCATGGATCCACAAATGATCTCGGCTGCCAGTGGAATGCGCGCTCGCATGGAATCGCTCGAGATGTTGGCTAACAACATTGCCAACGCGAACACCGGGGGCTACAAAGGCGATCGCGAGTTTTACAGCGTGTATGTCGCGGCGGAAGCTTCCGACCCGGCCGAGCAAGGCATAAGTCCGCTCCCCGACCAACAGCCACTGATTGAGAAGCGTTGGACCGACTACTCTCAGGGCAACTTACGGGAGACCGGCAATCCGCTGGATGTCGCGCTGCAAGGCCAGGGCTTTTTTGCGGTGAATGGACCGAGCGGGGTACTGTACACGCGAAACGGGAGCTTTCGAAGCAGCGCGACCGGATTAGTGACGACTGGCGATGGCTATCCCGTTCGCACCAAAGACGGCGGCACGGTCCAACTTACCGGTGCTGGCCCGATTGAAATTAGTCAAGACGGGATTCTCAGGCAAGGTGGTCAGGACCTCGGTCAGCTCGCGGTACTGAGCTACTCCGACCAGCAAGGTCTGGAAAAGCAGGGAATGAATTATTTCTTCAGCGTGGACCCGAAGATCAAAGCTTCTTTGTCGACAGCTACTGTTCATCAGGGCCATATCGAGGACAGCAATGTGGGACCTGCTGAGTCGGCAGTTCGGCTGGTCGATGTGATGCGCCAATTCGAGAGCTTGCAGAAGGCGATTGGAATCGGCTCCGACATGAATAAGTACGCCATTGAGGAAGTAGCGCGAGTAAGTCAGTAATTAGATAACAAGGAATAATATGATTCGAGCACTCTACAGCGCGGCAAGTGGAATGACTGCACAGCAGTTAAACATAGACAATATCGCCAACAACCTGGCCAACGCCAATACCGCAGGATATAAGATGCGCAGGGCTCAATTCCAGGATCTGGTTTATCAGAACATGGTGGCTCCGGGCTCATCGGCAAGCCAACAGACGGTGGTCCCGACCGGGCTACAGGTTGGTTTGGGAACGCGGACGTCATCGAACGAGATCATCTTCTCGGAAGGAAGCTTCTCCCAGACAGACAACCCGCTCGATCTAGCGGTTCAAGGGAAAGGATTTTTCCAAATCCGCCGCGCTAATGGGGACATCGCATATTCGCGGGACGGCAGCTTTCACCTGGATAAAGACGGGAATGTGGTTTCAAGCAGCGGCGAGGCGCTGGAACCGCAGATTACGATTCCACAGACAGCGCTGAACATTCAGATCGCGACGGATGGAACGGTGAGCTATCAACTTGCCGGCCAGTCGGCAAGCCAAACAGCCGGGCAAATCCAACTTGCCAACTTTCAAAATCCCGCGGGATTGAATGCGATCGGTGAGAATCTTTTCTTTCCGACGGATGCATCGGGCGAGGCACAGATTGGCGCACCGGGCGGTCAGGAAGGCTTGGGCACCCTGCTTCAGGGTTATACCGAGCAATCGAACGTGAGCGTCGTGCAGGAGTTCATCAACATGATTGTGGCTCAACGTGGGTTTGAGGCCAGTTCGAAAGTGGTCACGGCGGCCGATCAGATGTACCAGCAAGTAAACAACATGGTCAAATGATCGCGACATCGATTTGGTTGTTGGCTGTTGTTGGAGCATCGGCGTCACAGCCGTGCCATAAGGTAGAGGGCGACCGCATACTCGCGCAGGACCTGACGCTCGCCGAACCCCGCCTAACAATTGCGGACGGCGAACAGGCCTTGGCGTATTCCCCGGAACCCGGCGCGACACGCGTATTCTGGCCGGCCGAGCTCGCGCGCATTGCACTGCGCTCTGGAAGTGAGGGTCAGACAACATTTTCGGCAATCTGTTTCGAGCGGAAAACGCGTTTGCTCCAGGACACAGAAATCCTGGACGCCATTCGCGTGTGGGCGCCAAACGAAGCCAAAATCGAATTGCTGGACCGGAGTCAACAGGCAGTTCCCGTGGGTCCGCTTGTGATCCCGAAACCCGCCGAGGGTGCTTCGCGGACGGCAACATCCACCTTGCTGCGGGGCTATGTGCTGTACGGAAATGCGCGGCGTTATCCGGTTTGGGTACGGGCGCACATTCATGTTGATCAGATCGTCATCACCGTCAAAGCGGACATTCCCGCCGGGGCGGAGGTGCTGCCGGAGCAGGTTTCACTGGAGCGTCGGGAAAGCGGCATTGGTGGACTCGAACTGGCGTCGCGGATCGATCAGGTTGCGGGCCAGATCAGTTTAAAACATCTCAGGCCTGGCGATGCGATCGCGCTTAGCTCCGTGCAGAAACCGCGGCAGGTCAATCCGGGGTCTATGGTGAACGTGGAAGTGCGAGACGGCGCGACCCGGCTCGTGCTGAAAGGGCTGGCGGTAAGTGGCGGAAGGACCGGAGACGTGATTTCGATTCGCAACCTATCGAGTGGGAAGGCTTTCCGGGCTCTGGTTAACGGAGACGATAGCGTGCTGGTGAGTTTAAACCAGGATGTTCTAAGAGGGAGTAACAGCAATTGAATCGACTATCGATGTTGTTCTTGATCGTTACTGTTTCGACGATGGCGAGTAACAAGAGGCTAAAACCGCTTCCACCGCCGAGCGCGCTGGACACGTACGTGGATCAAGCAATGAGCCGCTATGACATGAATGCAAGCGGTGAAGGAAATGCGGGGTCGCTTTGGTCGCCGAGCGGCCGTCTGCAAGACGTGACTCGCGACCTGAAGGCAACTCAGGTGGACGATATCGTAACCGTGCTGGTATCGGAATCTGCGTCGGCGGTCAGCACGGGCGCCACCAAGACCGCGCGCACCTCGAAGGCGCAGAATTCGATTACGGCGCTGGCCGGGTTGACGCGTGCTACTGGACCTTGGGCCAACCTGGCAAATCTTGGCGGGTCAACCACGCTCGACGGGTCAGGGACAACTTCGCGAACCACCACGCTGACCACTACTCTTACGGCGCGAGTTACTCATGTGCTGCCGAACGGGTACCTAGTGGTGGAAGGTACGAAGTTACTCGCGATTAACGCCGAGCGCCAATTGATTACAGTGCGCGGCGTCGTTCGGCCCGAGGATCTGAATGCTGCTAACTCGGTTCCATCCAATCTGCTCGGCGATCTAGAAATTCAGGTGAACGGGCGCGGAGTGGTGGCCGACGCGGTACGCAGACCGATGATCCTGTACCGGCTATTACTGGGACTGCTGCCGTTCTAACAACTAACCATGCAATCTTTAACACGGTCTTTATCCACGGTTCTACTTGTACTGCTAAGTGCGGGCTCCGGGCGAGCGACCACTCGTTTGAAGGAGCTGGTCAGCGTGGAAGGAGTACGCGATAACCAACTTCTGGGATATGGTCTGGTCGTGGGACTAGCGGGGACCGGAGATCGCAGACAAACGGTGTTCCCGGTCCAGAGTCTTGCGAATTTACTACAGCGGATGGGAGTTACTGTCCCGGCAGCAGCACTAACGGTAAAGAACACTGCGGCGGTGATGGTGACGGCCACTTTACCCCCATTCGCGCAGCCGGGAGTTCACTTGGACGTAACGGTCGCGGCAATGGGCGACGCTCCGAACCTACAGGGTGGATTGCTGATATTGACCAGCCTGCGGGCGGCGAACGGTGACGTTTACGCGGTGGCGCAGGGGGCGGTGGTCACTGGTGGATTCTCCGCTGGCCGCCAGGGGACGATCGCTACTGTGAATCACCCGACGGTCGGACGCATCCCGGATGGGGCCACGATTGAACGGGGCGCACCGTCGATAGTGATCACGTCAAAGTTGAATCTACAACTGCACCAGGCCGACTTCATGACCGCTTCCCGTGTCGCAGAGGCGATCAACAAACATTTCGCCGCGGACAAGAAGGACGTAGCGCATGCCCAAAATTCGGCAATGGTGAGTGTGGCGCTTCCGGCTGCATTTGTTGGCCGTTCCGTCGATTTTTTGGCGGAACTGGAGTCGCTGGGGGTGGAAGTGGATCGTGCGGCGAAGATCGTGGTGAACGAACGGACGGGGACGATCATTCTCGGCAAAGAGGTGCACATCTCCCCGGTCGCCATTCTTCACGGGAACCTCTCGGTTGAAATCCAAACGTTGGTGAATGTCTCGCAACCTGGGCCGCTTTCGAACGGAACAACGGAAGTGGTTCCCGAGACCACGGTGGGAGTGAAGGACGAGAAAGTACGAAATATCGTTTTGAAGCAGGGGGCCACGGTTGAGGAGCTTGTCAGGTCGCTTACTGCAATTGGGTCGACCGCGCGAGACGTGATCGCGATCTTACAAAGTCTGAAAGCCGCCGGAGCACTTGAGGCGGAGTTAGAGGTGATTTAGTGGATGTTTCAGGAACAGAGAGACTATCGGGTGATCCGATGACCCCGGCCCCGAAAGGGCGGACAAACGGGCTGCATGAAGCGGCGCAGCAATTTGAGGCGTTCCTGGTGGCGCAGATGTTGCGCTCCGCGAGAGAGAGCGGAAACAGTGGTTTCGGAGGAGGAACTGAGTCCGACTCGGCTTCCTCGACCACGCTCGGCATGGCGGAAGATGCGCTTGCTAAAGCGGTAAGCCAGCGCGGTGGATTCGGGATCGCACGGTTGGTTGAGCACCAACTCGCAAGCGCCCATCAGCAGGTGACTGAGTAACTGATGGATGCAGTCGCGGAGGTTAAGTCGACCGTAGGCCACATAGAAGCCTGTGGTTCTACCTTGCGAGCGGCGCCGATCTGTTCCCAAGCTTCGGCAAGCGAACAGAGGATGCCGAGGACATCGGCCAGAGGCTCGTCAGACTGTTGAGCATTGGCTTCCAGAAGACGGCGCATCATGTAGTCATAAAGGCGGCCGAGTTCGCGGGACATCTCGCCGGAGCCCGCTTTGAAATCGAGCGCGCGGTACAACTCGGCCACGATTCCGTAGGCGAGACCGACGGCGCGGGCGCGCTCACCGATGTTCCGTTCCGCGAGGTAAGTGCGCGCGTCGCGGACTGCGCGAATTGCGGCCTGATACGAAAGAGTAATCAGCTCGAGGGGACTAGCCGAGAGGATGCGTTGCTCAAGGTAGGGGCTAAGGATTCTCTGTTTCACAAAGATCTTATCGGCCGTCCGGCACCGGCTTTGAGAATGAATTCTGCGCGGCCTGCGATTCCAGAAAAGCTGTCACGCGAAGGACATATTCAGCGGGAAGCTGGTCAAGCACCTCATGCGTGACGGCGTCCAGAACGCGCACGACAGGGATTTTCGTTTTAGGATCAATGCTCATGGATAACTCACGGCTGTCGGGCAACACGGCGGCGTCATTTAGCTTGCGGACCGCTCGCGCAAGCTCCCGGCTTTCGGCAGCGTGGGATACCGGCGCACCACCCGTGGGGTCTGGCAAGCCGGGACCGCCCGTGGCGGAAGTGACAGTCATGAATGCTCCTCCGAGGGCAGTGTCCCTCTTAGTGGACATATCGGACAGAACGAGGGAATGTTTGAAGCGAATTTGTTACTTGTTTTTGCTCTGCGGGCTGGCTGTCGCTCAGCAAGAGAATCCGCAACTCGGCGCAGCCCGGATACAACGGGATCGAGTCCTCGCATCCATGGCTGCTCCTCTGAAACAACAGAGGACGAGCATACAGCGCCAGCACGCCTCGATAGCCATAGCTAACGTCACAGCCGTCCCGGCTGCGCGCGAAGACGACTTCTTTGAGACGGAAGCATTACTCGAACCAACTCCGCCGGTTGCCGATTGTGAACCGCTCCCGCAATTACAGGTGCAAGCACTTGCGGACCGCGCAGCGAAGACTTATGAAATTAGCAGCGATCTGGTTCGGGCAGTGATGCGGCAGGAGTCGGGATTTCGCCCGTGCGCGGTGTCGCCAGCGGGAGCTACTGGGTTGATGCAGCTGATGCCTGGCACCGCGGAAGGACTCGGCGTGGAAGACCCGACGGACCCACAACTAAATGTGTTGGGAGGAGCAAAGTTACTGCGGCGGTTACTCGACCGGTACTCGGGGAATCTAAATCTAGCGTTGGCAGCCTACAACGCGGGTCCAGCGAACGTCGATAAAGCCGATGGTATCCCGGCTTTTCCCGAGACAATCAACTACGTAGACAAGATCACCACCCGGCTGATGAGTCCAAGCTTTTAGCTAGCGGCCCGGTACACCGATCCAGGAAGTACCCCATGAGAACCAGCCCCGTGCGATGAGATCGGCGCCAGTAAAGAAGAACATGATCATGAGGGTGCTGAAGCCCGCGACCACAATGGTCTTGGTCAATCGGGAACTGTAATAAACATGCATGAAAAACAGCACCACCAATGATGCCTTGACACAAGCAATCAGCAGCGCAAGCACGATGTTGTAGCGGCCAAGATCAATGTAGGCGGCGCCCACGGTAAGTGCGGTGCCCACCATGAGCGCGCCAAAGACGGCGAAATAGACGACTGGAGAGACGATGTGGTC
Source organism: Bryobacterales bacterium (assembly GCA_963752695.1). Lineage (GTDB taxonomy): Bacteria > Acidobacteriota > Terriglobia > Bryobacterales > Bryobacteraceae > Bog-113. The sequence continues at coordinate 39,169 of CAVVZB010000003.1, read as the reverse complement.
TTTATGACCTTCGGTGTGCTGAGTAGGGCCGGCCATTTTACTTTCCTGGATGAAGATCGATTAGATAGAGCAAGGGAAACAGGAAAATCCAAACAATATCGACGAAATGCCAGTAGAGCCCGAATAATTCAACCGGCGTGTGCCACTGAGCGGTAAACTTGCCTTTCGCGGACTGTACGATAAGCATGATCAGGAGACAAGCACCAATGATCATGTGGAGCGCGTGAAGTCCAGTCATCCCAAAGTAGAGCGCGAAGTAAAGCGAGACATGCGGAGCGTCGCCCTCAAATTCGAAGTTAGCGCCGGGAACTTCATGGTTAACAAACTTCGTGTGATACTCGTCGGCTTTAATACCGAGGAACACGCCGCCAAGTATCAGAGTAAAGATAAGAAAGAGCACCAGCAGATTTTTCTTTCCTAGCGCTGCGAAGTGCACCGCCATCGCCATCGTTAGTGAACTGCAGATCAGGACACCGGTGTTGATTGTCCCCAGAACGATACTTAGCTTTTGACTGCCCGCAGCAAACGCGTCTGGGTAGGCACCGCGGTACGCAATGTACGTCATGAATAGCCCGCCGAAAAACATGATTTCGGTGACCAGAAAAATCCACATCCCGATGGTGGACGCATCCTTCTGCTGCTCCGCGGTTTCGAAGTGATGCCTGAGCGCAACTGAGTGACTAGCCAACGTGGACAGCCTCCTGAGTAGAGTATTCGTAGGAGTCGTGCGTCACCACCGGAGTGACTTCGAAGTTCTCCGGAATGGGCGGCGATTGCATCTGCCATTCCAACCCGGTGGCATTCCAGGGATTAGGACCGGCCTTCTTTCCATAGAAAACCGACCAGAGAAGATAGGTGAACGGAATCAGGTAACCAAGGCCAAGTATTGACGCACCAGCGGAGGATAGAACGTTATAGACCTGGAACTCCGGTGGATACACGTGATACCGGCGTGGCATGCCCATATAACCCAGGATAAATTGCGGGAAGAACGTCAAGTTGAATCCAAGGAAGATGATTATTGCCGCGACACGCGCCCAGGCTTCGGAGTACATGCGACCGGTGATCTTTGGCCACCAGAAGTGCAGCCCTCCCATGAAGCCCATGATGGCGCCGCCTACCATGATGTAGTGGAAGTGGGCGATGACGAAGTAAGTGTCGGTGAGGTGGACGTCCATGCCCAAGCTGGCGAGGAACAGTCCAGTTAAACCGCCGATCGTGAACAAGCCGATGAATCCGAGAGCATAAAGCATCGGCGTCGAAAGCACGACTGATCCTTTATACATGGTGGAAGTCCAATTGAAGACTTTGATTGCCGAGGGAATGGCAACCAGGTAGCTCAACACAGAAAACACCATGCCGGCATACACGGACTGGCTGCTCACGAATAGGTGATGTCCCCAAACAATGAATCCGAAAACAGCAATCGCGACACTCGAGAAAGCGATGAAGCTGTATCCGAAAGGCTCTTTGCGGGAAAAGGTAGTGATGATCTCGCTAGTAACTCCCATGGCCGGAAGAATCATGATGTACACGGCGGGGTGAGAGTAGAACCAGAACAAATGTTGAAATAACACGGGATCGCCGCCAAGCGCCGGGTCGAAAATCCCGATGTGCAGCCCGCGCTCCAAGCCAAGCAGCAACAGAGTAACGGCAATTACGGGGGTACCCAGAACCTGGATCAAACTGGTGGCGTAAAGCGACCAGATAAACAGCGGTAGGCGGAACCAAGTCATACCGGGCGCTCGCATGCGGTGGATCGTAACGATGAAGTTCAACCCAGTAAGAATGGAGGAGAATCCGTTGATGAAGATTCCCATTGCGGTCAGAGTTACATATCCGGTCGCATACGAGGTGCTGAACGGAGTGTAGAAGGTCCACCCAGTATCGACTCCGCCCGCGATCACCGCGTAGAGAGTCATCGAGCCACCGATGACATACAGGTACCAGCTCAATAAGTTGAGTTTCGGGAAGGCAACGTCTTTCGCCCCGATCATCGGGGGGATAAGGAAGTTGCCGAGCGTAGCGGGAATCGATGGGATCAAGAAGAAGAACACCATGATGATTCCGTGCATGGTGAACAGCTTGTTGTAGACGTTGGATTCGACCAGATCCCCTGCGGGAGTGGCCAGTTCGATGCGAATGAGCGCGGCGAATGCGCCGCCGATGAAGAAGAAGATGGTGATTACGACAAGGTAGAGCAAGCAAATACGCTTGTGATCTTCGGTAAGTAGCCAACTTTTCAGCGTATGTTCGACGTTGAGATATGTTTTTGGCTCGCGCTCAACTAGTGTTGCGGTTTGCATAATGTCCCTGGATAGTTCCCTTACCTGTTTTGCGGCGGCATCCCCGCATTCGGGTTTGTCTTCTGCTGCGACGCGGTGGCCGGCTGACTGCCCGAGGTAACTCCGGGCGGAGTGGGGCTCTGCGAATTGGTGGTCGGCACGCCGTTAGCGCCGGTGGCCGGACCGATGGACTTTATATATTCGATCAACTGCTGGATTCCGTCTTCGGTGACAAGACCGGCGAAGGTCGGCATGATGTTCTGATAGCCGGCAACAATCTTGGCGCTAGGGTTCAGGATAGATTCGCGGATGTAGCCGCTATCGGCAGTCACGACGGTTCCACCGGTTAGCTCCTGGGGCTTTCCATAGATACCGTGCAGATTCGGGCAGCGGCCTTGGCGATTAGCTTCCGATTGATGACAAGTGACGCACCCTAATTGCTGGAAGAGCGCTTCACCCTTTTGCGCGAGCGAACCTTGAGCGCCACCGCCGGTGAGCCAAGCATCGTACTGCTCCGGGGCCATTACATAAACGGTCCCGATCATTCCCGAGTGCTTGGTGCCGCAATATTCGGCGCAGAAGATATGGTATTCGCCGATCCGGGTAGGACGAAACCATTCCGTGGTGTAACGGCCAGGAAGAACGTCGGTTTTCGTGCGAAACGCCGGCACGTAGAAATCGTGAATTACGTCTTCGGAGGTTAGGGTCAGCTTAATGTTGCGGTTCAGGGGAATGTGCAGCTCATTGATTTCCCGCTGCCCTTCCATGTGCTGAACTTTCCACATCCATTGCTTTCCGGTGACGTAGATTTCCATGGAGTCAGCCGGCGGGCGGGATTCCGTGAAGAAGATACTGGCTCCCCAAGCGAACATCACCAGAGACAGCCCGAGAGGGATGACGGACCAGGTAATTTCCAGTAGCAATCCCCCGTGAATCGGTTTGGGGATTTCCGCTTCGGACCGGCGGCGGTATTTGACCGCGAAGATCACGATCAGGGTGGCAATCAGCAGCGAGAAAAACGCGCTAACTAGAACCAGGTAAAGGTATAGTCCGTCGACGTGTCCGGCAATTGAACTCGCCTGCTCCGGAAAAAATTGAATACTCTTCTGTCCCATATATCGGTGATACGCGATTTCCTAGGTGCGTTCGGCCGATCCGGTCTTTCGTTCACGGATCAGCATAACCAGGATGAATCCTCCCAGCGCGAAAACGGTCGCGCCCCCGGCCGCTCGCAGGAAGTTCAATGCGATTGGCGTATATTTTCCCGTACTCGGGTCGTAGTGATAACAGAATAGTAGAAGCTGGTCGACCGGGGTTCCGATCTTGTTTTGGGCCGCTTCAATGAGGCCGAGGCGCAAATCCTTCGGCGCATACTCGATCCCATAGTAGTACCGGGACATGTGTCCATCGGCCGTGACCACGTAAATTGCGCTCGCGTGTGCGTATTGGCTGGTGTGAACGTCGTAGTAATAGCGGAAGCCAACGGCGTTGGTGACGGCCTTGATATCGGCGATGTCGCCGGTCAGGAAGTGCCAGGAAGGGGACGTTTCGGCCCGCCCATACTGCTTGAGGTACACGTCCTTCTTCTCAGCGGCGAGCGGCGGCTTTTCCCGAGGATCGAAGCTCAAAACGACCACATCGTATTCCTGGCCGGGGGTAAACGTGAGCACCTTAAGCGCCCGTACCATGCCGTTCAGAACCTGCGTGCAGAGCATCGGACAATCGTAGTAGGCAAGCGCCAGCACGACCGGCCGCTTTCCGAAGTAGTCACCCAGCCGGACGTCGCGGCCGGCCTCGTCACGGAAATGAGCGTCGAGGGGCAGCTTGGCGTCCAGCTTCTGATCGATCCCGACATTTTTCAGCTGCGCCGGGCGATCGGTCCCCTTCATATTGAGGATGTCGCGAATCTGTTGGGCCGAACCAAGCGAGGGCGAGGCGATTTGCAAAAGCAAAACACCGAGGACACCCGCCGCTTGTGCAAACTTGTGCATCATTGCGCGATTTTTTCGGAAGTACGTCCGCTACTGGCTACCGACGGGATCTCACGATATCCTTCCGCATCCGGCAAACCGGTGGATGGCTTGGACGGCAAGCCTTTCGCGACGACGATTTTCATGGCTTGATCGATCGGGATGCGGGCGATTCCATGGTCCGGGTCGATCCACGCGTATGAAGTCAAGACGGCGTCCTCCCCTTCGTGGAGGGCTTTGAGATCCAGGCGAGGTTGGGCCTGAAGGCGCGGCTCCGGTGGTAACTGCTGCTTATCGGTGAGGATCACTGGAGCGACGACGGGGCTCGCGTGGTCCTCTCGCGCATAAAACCATTCGAAAAGGCCCCACATGGCGAAGACGACAAAAATGATACCGATTCCCAAGCCGATTCCGAAACCGGACACGGTCTTGACATCCTCCTCACCGCGATCGTGCGCGACGCTTAGGTTGCGTTCGGGGAATTCGTCGCTAGGTCTAGTGTGCTCGTCCATGAATCAAAGCCCTTCCTAAGTCGGGAGCGTTTACAGGGATCAATGCGCGCCGTTTTAGCTGCCAGAGATAGAGAGCCGCCCAAAGCCCGGTCAATCCTATCGGCGCAGTGAGATCCGACCACCATATATATAGATGCTGGCTATGGAAGTTCGGCTCTACCAACCAGATGGTGTCGGCGAGACGAACACACAAGATCCAAATCGCCATTGTCCGGATCGTCGTTGGGTTCTTCTTGATTGTCTGAGATAACAAAATCAGAAAAGGAAGCATCCACTGCAGGAACAAAAGGATCGCACCAATGTATTCCCACCCGCCGTTCATGCGATCAACATACCAAGTGATTTCTTCGGGAAGGTTACCCGACCAAATAATCACCAATTGGGAGAAGCTTACATAAGTCCAGAACAACGTAAACATGAACAGCAGTTTGCCTAAGTCATGCAGATGCTTTTTCGTGATGACGCCTAGTAGCGGCTGCTCCTTCATCAGCAACGTTGTTGTAATGATGGCCAGGGATATGACTGTCAGCCCTTGTCCGCCGAGCAGAATGAGTCCGTAGATGGTGGAAAACCAGTGCACGTTCATGGACATGATCCAGTCGGTGCCGGCACTGGTTAAGGAGAAGACGTAGATGACGAGGCCAATGCTGCTCCAACCCATGAGACGGCGGGACGCCTCGACCGACCCGGTCTCTTCTTCCTGCCGTGAAAGACGATTAAGGGCGAATGTGTACAGATTCCAGATCCCAAACACGATGACGGCGCGAATCGCCCACCAGGTGATATTCAGGTAAGCGCTCTTATCGCGGATCACGGGATCGGCATTCACTTTCGCCTGATCGGTCCACTCATAAAGGGCGTGAGAACCCATTAAGACAGAGATCAAAATCGGAAGGAAAAGAATGGTGACTAAAGGAATCGTGCGGGTACCGGCCTCCAGTTGTCGCCGGATGACCATTCCCCATGCTCCGCCGGACATATACTGCAGCATCAGGCACGCCAGGCTTCCCAACCCAAGCGCGAAGGGAAACAAAAAACCGATCATCCACGAGCGCAGAAACTGGGTGGGACTGATGAAAAATTCGACCAGAGTAAGGGCCGTAAAGACGAGGCCGATGACAAGCGCGAGCGATTGGGCGCGAGAGATATGAGCCCGGAGCGGGTCTTTGATTACGAATGGATTTTCGGCCATCATTGGGGCCCCGGATTCGCCGTCGGAACCGGCTTATTGGTAGGAATCATTGGCTGATTGGGATTTACGATATCGCGGTCACGGCTGGCCGGCACTTGCGGAACGGCGGAGGCAGCGCCAGCTTCCGGAAGTTTGGCGCGCACGTCCGCGGGCAGATCGGCTACGACCGCGTTTTGGCTATATTGCAATGCCCGGATGTAGGCCACGATTGCCCAGCGATCACGCGGTTGTATCTGAGCGGCATAGTTCAGCATGGCGCCGTAGCCGTTCGTGATGACATCGTAGAAATGACCGACCGGCGCGGTACGCAACCGGTCAATGTGATACGACGGCGGCTGCTTCAAGCCACGGCGAACGATCATTCCCAAGCCATTGCCGACACGTCCGTGACAAGGGGAGCAATAGATATCGAACCTGACGTGGCCGCGCTGAACTAAGTCTGCGGTAACCGGGATAGGAAAGTAACTAATATCGGCGCCGGCGTCTTTACCCTGATAAAACGCAACATCGTCATTCAACTCTCCGCGCGCAACTGCATTCGCCGGGATAGGACGCGACTGGCGGCCATCCGGGAAGAGTTTGCTATACCCGAGAGTTTTATAGCGCGGCTGGTCGTGCATGTCCTGACGGCAACCAAAGCTGACCAGGCAAGCGGCTATTAGTGAAAGGCCGGCAACGCGATGGAGCCACCCGTTAGTGATCAACTTCTGAAACCTCCGGACTGAGCGTCTCCAGGAACTTGCGAGTATTCTCACGATCGAAATGATCGTCCTCCGATTCGATACACAGAAAGAAATGGCTGCGGGAAGCAAGCGCAAAGCGCTCGACGTTAAAGACGGGATGATAGGGTGCCGGAAGGCCGTTCATCAGGAACATGGCGATCGCGGTGGTGAGGCCAGCGAACAAAATGGTGCACTCGAACGTGATTGGAATAAACATAGGCACACTGATGGGCGGCTTTCCGCCAACGTTGTGCGCGTAATCGAATCCTGAGGTCCAGCAGAGTAACCCGAAACCGGTGCAGGCACCTACGATGCCTCCGATCAAACAGGCGAGCGAGACACGATTGTCGTGAATGTGCAAGACGTCGTGAAGCTCCTCGATGGGAAGCGGCGAGTAGGCATCCATCTTGTGATAGCCAGCCGCCCGCGCCTTCTTGGCAGCTTCAACCAGATCGTCAGCCGTTTCAAATTCGGCCATGACTCCGTAAATTGGAGGATGCTCGGTGATCGAGTGACTCATGCTACGGGCTCCTTCAGCCCCTTAGCCGGGGCTTTCGGAGTAATCATTCTCAACTCAAACATCGTGATCATGGGCAGCACTCGAACAAAAAGGAAGATGAGGGTCATGAACAGACCGATGGTTCCGATGTAAGTCATCCAGTCCCAGATGGTTGGCCAGTAAGTGCCCCAGGAAGACGGGACAAAGTCGCGCGTCAGGCTGGTGATAACGATAACGAAGCGCTCCATCCACATGCCGACGTTGATCACCATGCAGATGATCCATAACCACACAAGATTGGTGCGGACCTTGTACAGCCAGAGGAACTGCGGGATCGCGATGTTCGTGGCAACCAAGAGCCAATAAGCCCACCCGTAATTACCGAACATGCGGTTCAGCATCATGAACTTTTCATAGTGATTTCCGGCATAGACCAGGGAGTAAAACGCTTCCATCGCGTAACCATAAGCGACGATCAATCCGGTCGCCAGCATGACTTTCGCCATGTTATTGATGTGGCGCTCCGTGATCATCCCTTCAAGACCGTAAAAGCGGCGGACGGGGATCATTAGGGTAAGCACCATGGCAAAGCCGTCGTACACAGCGCCAGCCACGAAGTAAGGCGGGAAGATCGTGGTATGCCAGCCCGGGACGATGGAAATTGCGAAGTCGAAGCTGATGACGCTGTGAACGGAAAGTACGAGCGGCGTCGAGAGCCCAGCGAGCAGAAGCGAGGCCTTTTCATACCGGGCCCAGTGGAATGCAGAACCGCGCCAGCCCATGGCTAGCGTTCCATAAAAGACTTGTTGCCATTTCGACTTGGCCTGGTCGCGCAGAGATGCGAAATCGGGGACCATGCCGACATACCAGAATACGAGAGAAATGGTGAAGTAAGTGGAGACGGCGAAGACATCCCAAGCCAACGGGCTGCGGAACTGCGGCCAGATCGCCATCGTGTTGGGGTACGGGAAAAGCCAGTAAGCAATCCAGGACCGGCCCATGTGGAGGATAGGGAACATGCCCGCGCAGCAGACCGCGAAAATGGTCATCGCCTCGGCAAATCGGTTGATCGCGTTGCGCCAGCTTTGATTCAATAGCAGCAGAATTGCGGAGATGAGCGTCCCCGCGTGACCGATACCGATCCACCAGACGAAGTTGACGATTGCAAATCCCCAACCGATGGGGATGTTCAGGCCCCAGATGCCGGTACCTTTAAACAATAGGTAGCTCACGGCGACCAGCAGGCACTGAAGCAATAGGAAGAAAAACGCAAGTCCCAGAAGCCACGCGAGCGAGGTCTTGCGACGCAGAACGATACCGGCGATCTTGTCGGTAACCGACGCAAGAGTAGAATCCGGCGCAATGACCGGGGCGACTTCTAAAGTTTTTTCCTGAGTGACGGGTGTCTTTGCCATTGCCTAACTCTCGTCTTCTAACTCTTCTTTCCGTGCGTATCAATTGCCGGGTTTGGGTTGCGCAGCTCGGCCAGATAGGTGGTGCGCGGGCGGGTATTGAGGTCAGCGAGCATTCCGTAATTTAACTCGGTTTTCTTGGCCTTGGTGACGCGGCTATCGGGATCATTCTGGTCGCCGAAGATGATGGCTTGAGTAGGACAAGCCGCCTCGCACGCAGTTACCACCTCGCCGTCGCGGATGGAGCGCTCTTCACGCTCCGCCATGATTTTGGCGTACTGAATGCGCTGTGTGCAATAGGTGCACTTTTCCATGACGCCACGGCTGCGGACCGAAACATCAGGGTTTTTCTGCAGCTTGGTCGACTCGGTCACGTAATCCGAATACAAGAGGAAGTTAAACCGGCGCACCTTGTAGGGACAGTTATTCGAACAATATCTTGTACCCACGCAACGGTTATAGACCATGTTATTGATTCCGTCCTGGTCATGAACCGTGGCGGCAACCGGGCAAACGACTTCGCAAGGTGCATTTTCGCATTGCATGCAGGGAACTGGTTGGAAGTGCGCGGTGGGATTCTCGGTCGAACCTTCCCAGTAACGATCCACGCGGATCCAATGCATCTCGCGAGTGTTCAGAACTTGCTTCTTACCGACCACCGCGATGTTGTTTTCCGACTGGCATGCGGCTACACAAGCGTTACAGCCAATGCACGCGGTGAGATCGATGGCCATTGCCCAGGCATAGCCTTTGTATTTCCACTTATCGGGGTAGATGGTGAGACCTTTGGGCGGCTGCTCTCCGCGCTCGGCAACGATCTCGGGGTTTTTCTTGTACTCCTCGACCGGGAACGAGCGCATGATGCCGCGCAGTTGCGCTTCACCGGCCTCGAAGTCACTATTGCCGGTCTTGCGAGCATCGTTACCTTCAAGGCTCGTCTGCTCGATCAGGTAGTGATGCTGGGTGGCCGCAATGGAGTATTTGCGATTAAGATTGCGCACCTCGACATTGGAAGCGAACGTAGTGTTGGCTGAGTCCCAGATTTGATACGCGTTGAAGCCGGCGCCATTGCCTGCACGGCCGGAGCGCGTACGTCCAAAACCCATATGAACGGCGATAGCGTCATCGGGCTGACCGGGCTGCACCCAGACGGAAGCCCACACCGTGCGTCCGTTGTGTTTCAGTTCGACCTGATCCTCACTCCACAACCTCAAGCGGTTCGCGGTCGGGATGCTCATGAGGGCCGCGTTGTCCCACGTTAACTTCGTCATGGGACGCGGCAATTCCTGAAGCCAGCCGTTATTGGCAAAGCGACCGTCGTAGATATAAGGATCAGCGAAAAAAGCGACTTCGATTCCAGACGAGGCAGCAGCGTTCGAGGGCGGAGGAACTTTGGCGCCTGTCATGGCGCGGGTAGGTAATGCGGAGTCAGCCACTAGACCGTCGTGTACAGAGCGCCGCCACCAAGCTTCGAAGTCGGTTCCGGCGTGTTGCTTGGTCCAGTAAGCGCGCGTAAGGTCGTAGCCGGACTGTTCCGGATTTTCGGTGAGGGCGGCGAGAAACTCGGCTGGGGATTTCCCGTTGTAAAGCGGAACAATCAACGGCTGAATGAAGCTAACAGTGCCGTCATGAGCGCGGGCATCGCCCCACATCTCAAGTTCGCTTGCTTGCGGGATGTGCCACTGGCAGTACTCGGAAGTTTCGTCGTCATGCAAACCGAGACGCACACGGAGACGGGCTTTTTGAATTTTGTTTTTGAAATCAAGATCGGCGGGAGCATTGAAGACCGGATTGCCTCCCACGATCATCAAAACGTCCACCGCGCCAGAATCCAGATCGCCGCAAAGCTGTTTCAGCCCGGCAAGCTGGTCGGCCGGGGACGCTTCCACCGGATCGGTAAGCAAGACGGTCTTGCCTAGATTTCCGAGCGATTCGTTGATAGCGAAAGCAAGCGCGTGAACGGCGGCGCTTTGGTTCTCACCGGCGATTACGATGCTGGCGCCTTTGTGAGCCTGCAAATCCGCAACCACGGCGCTAAACCAATTTTGATTTGCAAACTTGCTAGTTGCGGAGGTGCCGGGACTGCCCACGGCGGCGGCCAATTCTCGCGCAAACGGCTCGACGTCGGACGGACGCAAGGGCCAGCGATGGTCCGCCTTGCCGCCGGTCGGGGTAGGAGTCGCTTCCACGACATAGAGGCGGTTCATGTCGAACTTGCCTTCGCGCGCGCGACGGCGTGACATAAAGTCGCGCGCGTAGCGAACGTTGCCGGGACCGGTACAAAGGAAGTCGGCGTCAAGCGACAAAACTACGTCGGCGGCTTCGAACTTATAAATCGGATTTGCGTAAGCGCCGAACGCGAGGCGCGTACCTTCGCGGCGCCCGAGCCCGATCGGGTCCCACTGGATCCACTTTGCGCCTGGATAGCTGGCGAGAAGATCCTTCATTTGCGCGCCCAGGGATGGAGAAGTGATCGTTTCCGTGAGGATGCGAAGCCCTGCGCCCTGCTTGCCGATTTGTTCGGCGGCTACATCTTTGAAGACGGTCAGGAAGGAACCGTAGGAGCGAATCTCGCCTAAGAAGTTGACGGTCTGGGAGCGGTCCGGATCGTACACGTTCAGGACCGATGCCTGGGTAGCGACATCGGTAGACCCGAGACTGGCCGGGTGCTGCGGGTTACCTTCGATTTTGGTGGGGCGGCCTTCGTTGCTCTCCACTAAAATGCCAGTCGCATATCCGCCCAGGGTAAATGCGCTCGCGTAAAATTGGGGCTTGCCTGGGATCAGCGTTTCGGGCTGAGTCACGTACGGCATGATGAACTCAGTCGGCTGTTTGGTACACGCGCCCAATCCAGCTAACGCGAGTGACGCCGTCATCAGCTTGAGGAAGTCCCGACGGCCTTCGCCATCTTCCCACTCGGACGCCTGCCGCGGGAACTCACGGTGCAGGAAATCCTGGAATCCATCGGTAGAGGCAATCTCCTCCAGGCTGCGCCAGTAGTCCCGGCCTTTGGCCCCGTCAAGGCGCTTGCGAATCGACTCTAGGTCGAGTGGTTCTTCGTGTGGGCTCATCGGTGGCAGGTGTAGCAGGTGTCCAATTTCTGAATATGATATTGCTTCATCAGTTTCGTGCCGACCGTTAATTGATCGGGATGGTCGCCAAACTCGGGGCCAGCGTCACGGGCCGGATCATAACCCATTTTGGTGACCAGTTCCCGGGGCCGGACATACTTTGCGGGATTGCGATGACAGTCCAAGCACCAGCTCATCTCGAGTGAAGCATGCTGATACATGAGCGGCATCTGGTCCACGCGGCCGTGGCAAGTTTCGCACCCGACGCCCTTCTTGATGTGGATGCTGTGATTGAAAAAGACGAAATCCGGGAGATCGTGCACCTTGGTCCACTGAATGGATTGATCGGTGCGATAACTGGCGCGTACCGGTTCAAGCGTCGGGCTATTCACCCAAATCTGCGAGTGGCAATTCATGCACGTCTTGGTGGGAGGCACGTTGGCAAACCAGGAAGTCTCCACCGAGGTGTGGCAATAGCGGCAATCGATGCCCATCGATCCAACGTGGTGCGTGTGGCTGAACGGAACCGGTTGTTCGCGAAACTCGCCCTGACGGGTGGCGTAGGAAGAATCCGAGCCTATTTCAAACGCGACGACGCCGAGACAGCCAACCGTAAGCAGGCCTACGATAATCCCGACCTTCCAAAGCTTATTCGAACTGTAGTGAAAAATCTGGGGCATTAACCGTCCTTAAGATTTCCAATCCAGTATTATTGCCCATTTCAGAAACGAAGCCGAACTCCACAGGGCGCTCACAAGTCCTCCTGAGCGTTTTTCCGCGTTAAACATATGATCTTTCTCATCGAACGTCACTAAACCAGGTGTAAATGGCCCTTGCGCAGCAGCCCGCGCCGTTGACCTACGGCGAATGGTGTTCAGTCGCGCTTCAACGGACCGGCCACCGCCCGGTACACCGAATCGCCCCAACATCGGCCAGCGTCCCCCAACCCGAAAGAACACTGTACCGCACGCCAATTCATCGGGGTTCGCGAGATGCGCGAAACTGGAGGCGGAACGTTCGGAATCGCTCGTCATTGGGTTCGAATTTCGTTCGATCGCCACACAAGTCATGGAAAAAACGATCCATCCAGCCGGAAGGCTCCTGGGCGCCCTCACCTTGCCGGGCGATAAGTCCATCTCGCATCGCTATGCGATTTTGGCTTCGCTCGCCAACGGCGCCAGCATCATCCACAATTACTCGACTGGCGCCGATTGCCATTCGACACTTGGAGCCGTGCGCGCCCTAGGCATCGCAGCGGAGGTGGAAGGAAACAAAGTCACCATTCACGGTCAGGGCCTGGACGGTTGGGAGGAACCTCCTACCGATTTAGATGCCGGAAACTCGGGGTCCGCGATACGAATGCTGGCGGGTCCTCTAGCGGCACAGCGATTCTCCAGCCGCGTGGTGGGCGACGAATCCCTATCGCAACGTCCCATGGATCGCATCATTCGCCCATTGAGCGCGATGGGTGCGTCGATTGAGGCGCGGCTTGAGCGATATCCACCGCTCAAGATACACGGGCGAAATCTAAAAGCGCTCGATTACACACTGCCGATGGCGAGCGCGCAGGTCAAGACATGCGTGCTGTTTGCGGGGCTCTTCTGCCAGGGCCAAACAGTGGTGCGCGAGCCCATGCGGACGCGCGACCATTCCGAGATTGCCCTGCGCGAATTTGGCGCGGAGATCGAAATCAGCCGCCGCGTGATCACCTTAATGGGACGCCCGGCGCTTACCGGCCGCGAGTTGCTGGTGCCCTCGGATCTGTCGTCCGCCGCCTTCTTCCTAGTAGCGGCTCTCATCGTTCCGGGCTCGGACCTGACGCTGCGCGGGGTGGGACTGAACCCCACGCGTTCCATGCTGCTCGATTTTCTGCTCTCCGCCGGTGCGAAGATCCGCATCGTCAATATGGACCAAAGCAATGGCGAACCGGCTGGGGACCTGCAAGTCACTCACGGGCCGATTCGCGGGGGCGTCATTGAAGGCGAAATGGCGGCCGCGTTGATCGATGAGATTCCGGTGCTGGCAGTGCTGGGCGCGGTCAGCCAAGAAGGCCTGGTAATTCGGGATGCGGCGGAGTTACGGGTGAAAGAAACGGACCGGATCGCGACGGTGGTGGGAAACCTGCGCCTGATGGGAGTGGAGGTCAGCGAAACTCCGGACGGGATGGTGATTCAGGGACGTCAGCGCTTCCGTGGCGCGCGGGTCGATTCGTTCGGGGATCACCGCATTGCCATGGCGTTCGCGATTGCCGCTCTCACCGCGGATGGACCGACCACCATAGATAACGCGGAGGCCGCGTCCGTCTCATTCCCTGAGTTTTACGAGCTTCTGGAGAAAGCGGTTGGCTGACGCTGGAGTTCCAGGATCAAGTTATCGAGAGCAATGACTTTCTGGATATTGCGACGCACCAGTTCGACGAGCGTATCGAGATGTGGAACCGCCGCGACGATGCGTTCGGCTGGAAAGTGCGGCGATAGGCCGGTCAGTTCGCGTTTCAGGTCCTGGTTGCGAATCGCGGTCTCGCGCCCGGTCGCGATTAAGAGTAAGTCTCGAAACAATTCGTAAATCAGCTTGAGATAGATTTCGAGCTTTTCGTTCTTGCTCCGGCCGATGGTCTCGGATACCGGAATCCAGGAAGCGAAGGGCTTGGTCCCGGCGATGACTTCGAGAAGAAGCACCATGGCGCCGCGGCGTTTGGCGTAGACCTCAAGATCGAGAGAGAGCGCGAGCCCGGGACTCCCTTGCGCCAGTGCCAGGCGGCGCTCCACGTCGGATAGGCCGCGGGCCGCGGCGAACTCCCGCATTTCGGCATCGGGCAGAGGGGAAAACTGAAACATCACCGAACGCGAGCGAATAGTGGGCAGCAGATCATACGCGTTTTCGGCGGTCGCGATCAGGACCAGATAAGGCGGCGGCTCTTCCAAGATCTTCAGAAGCGAATTGGCGGCCTGATCGCCGGAGCGGTCGATGTGGTCGATCAGAAAGACCCGGCGCTTTCCAGCGTTTGGCAGGAATTGCGCACGTTCTTTCAAGGCTCGCATCTGGGGAATGCTCAGCTGCCGCAGGGGACCATCCGGAGGGAAAGTGACGAAATCGGGATGCGTAGAGAAGAGCAGCGGATCTTCGTTGCGCTTATCAGCCGGCCACTTTTCGCGCCCGCTCACGGTATTCCGGTTCTCCGCCAGACTCAAGTCGTCACGCTCAATCCACGCGGGATTGGGAAGCAAGGCTTGTGCGAAGCGCCGGGCGAGAGTAGCCTTACCGACACCTGCCGGTCCGGAAAACAAAAGTGTTTGCGGGATGCGGTCGCACGCAATCATGCCGCGCAGGACGCGCACGACGTGCTGGTTGCCCCAGTAGTTATCGAACATGCGGACGCACCTGCTCCCAGACCGAACCGGCGACAGTTGCAATGGAAGCGCGGGCATCCACCAGCCGCACACGGGAACTGTCGGTGGCGGCCAGCTTCAAATACGCGGCGCGAACACGCTCGAAAAACGGAAGACATTCCTGTTCCATGCGCGTCTCGCCGGAACCCGCCTGCGCGGTGCGGACGCGTGCGCGCGTGACGCTGAGTTCGGCATCGATATCCAGCAGCAGCGTTAGATCCGGGATAAGCGCACCGCAGGCGACAAGGTTCAAGTCGGCAATGCTTTTTACGTCAAAGCCGCGGCCCGCGCCTTGATAGACAACAGTGGAATCGGTGAACCGGTCACAGAGCACAACAGCGTTGCGGCGCAGCGCGGGAACGATCACTTCGGCCACGTTTTGAGCACGGCTGGCGAAGAAGAGTAGCAACTCGGTGCTTGGATCGAGATGGCTACGAGAGTTCAAGAGCAATGCGCGAATGGCATTTCCCGTGTCCGTCCCACCAGGCTCGAAGGTGGTCACGACTTCGCGCCCTTCGGCGCGCAACCGCTCCGCGAGCAGGGTGAGTTGCGTCGTTTTACCGCAACCATCGATCCCTTCGAAGCTGACAAATAAAGGCTGGGGCATCCGGCGCTTCCAATTCTCCCAAAGTGGAATCGGGAATCTGTGATTCTGGCGCGATCGATCCGAAGCGGCGATGGCGCGCGCGGAATGTGTGGACGGCGGCGGACAACTCTTCCGGCCCAAAGTCCGGCCAAAGGCAGGGGGTGAAGAATAATTCCGCGTAGGCGCATTCCCAAAGCAGGAAATCGCTGAGGCGTTGTTCGCCGCCGGTGCGGATCAGCAGGTCGACATCTTCGCCCACCGCCGAGCCGCGGATCGAAGCGCGGGCCGAGTAGTCGATTGCCAGCCGCAAGTGCAGACGCGTGCCGCTGGACGTGAGGTCCTCGGCGAACGCGGCCGCCTGGACGACAGAAACGGGTAGGCGATCGCGCCTCCCGATCATCTCCATCCGCACTCCTTGGGACTGGCAGGTTCGGGCTTGCTCACGCAACTGATCGGCGAGCAGCGCCATCAGACTTTCGACTTCGTCGCGCGGACGATTCCAGTTATCGGCCGAGAAAGCGTAGAGCGTCAGCAGCCGGACACCGAACGCAGGCGCGGCTTCCACAACACGGCGCAGAGCTTGGGCCCCCCGGCGGTGACCCAGGCAGCGCGGCAGTCCGCGGTTCTGCGCCCAGCGGCCATTGCCATCCATGATGATGGCGGTGTGAATGGGTGAACTGCTTTGTATCATAAAGTAGATAGGCAGGCTTATAGAGGCGTGATACCCAGGGAGTTATCCCTTGCGGGTTGCCCGGATCAGAGATTCCATGTGATTGAGATACTTTTCGAGCGCGGACCGGCCGTCGGGCAGCAGGCGATACTCGGTGCGGGGTACACGGCCATCGAACCCCTTTTGGCAGGAAAGGTAGCCGGCCTCCTCCAATCGTCTGGCATGGACGCTCAGATTGCCGTCGGTGGTCTCCAGAAGCTTCTTCAGATCGTTAAACGTCAGACTTTCGTTCACAGCAAGTGCACTAAGAATTCCAAGCCGGAGACGCTCATGCACCAGCCGGTCAATGCGGACGGCGGTCTTTTCGGGATGGGCCGAAGTCTCTTCGTGTTCCAGATTTCGAGCTTCGCTGCGTTTCGCTTTAGCCGCCATAGTTCCTCGCGATCACCCACCCGAAAACAATCTGCGCGGCTCCGAATCCGGCCGCCAGCCACAAATCGCCCCATGCCGGCGGTGAGAACAATGCCGCTGAGCCTAAGGCGAGGAAAGTAAAGCCCATCACAGGAACGACGCGAACCGAAAACGCGCCACCGGCTACAATTCCGCACCCGTAAAGCAGCAGCCACGACCCGGGCGCCAGGCTGCGGACCAAGCCTGCCTGCAAGAAAATAGCGGTCAGCAGGGCGGCCACGAAGATCGGAGGCAATAACGCAAGCACGAATTTGCGCCCCGGGCCAGCTATTAGCGCGCGCTCCATACGGTTGGCCTTCCAGCGAGCAAACAGAAAAGCGATCAGAATACCGAGGACCGCTTCCCCAGTCCAGACGCCGAGCCACTGTCCGGGTGCGTTCCGAGAGTGGGCCAACAGGGCAGCGGCGATGGCGGTAAAGCCCATGAGAATTCCGCCGCGACCGGGGACGGCCGTAAATTGTCCGGCGTCCTCCATGGTGCGGCGGATGTACCGGAGATTGGCAAGCGCTTGCGAGTGGATCGGTACAGGCTGGGGCTGCATAGAAATGGGTCGCGAGTGTGCCACGGTTCGAGTATATACCGGCGTTCCCGCTTTTGCAATGTACTTTGTGATGTAGAGTTACGTGGGTGCGAAGTCCGCCGCCAGTTTAGGAGATACTTTGACGTGATAATCCTCGACCTTTTTCAAGCCTCCGCCTGGCACACGGCCTGGGCGCAGATGTGGACCCTGAAGGCACCCGTGGTGGAAAAAGTGATGCGCCCGATGCTGGTGTACGTCGCACTCATCGTCCTGCTGCGGGTCTTCGGCAAGCGGGAATTGGCGCAGTTGAATCCGTTTGACCTGGTGGTGCTCTTATCGGTTTCGAATACGGTGCAAAACGCCATTATCGGGGACGACAACTCCCTAACGGGCGGCCTCATTGGTGCGGTGAGTCTTTTCGGGATTAACTATGTGGTGGTCCGGTTCCTGTTCAAGCATCGCCGTCTGGACCAGATTTTCGAAGGTTCGCCGACCACGCTAATCAACGACGGGCGGGTGGATGAGCGCGCGTTGGCGAAAGAGCTGCTGAGTCGATCGGAGTTAATTACGGTGGCGCGCCGCCAGGGATTCGACACGTTGGCGGAGATCGAGACCTGCGTTCTGGAGCCGGGCGGTGTGTTTTTCATCAAAGGGCGAGAGCCTTCGACGGATTCGCAGCGGCTGCAGACTTTGCTGACCCGGCTGGACCAGATCGATCAGAAGCTGGAAGCGATTCAGAACCGTGTACACTAAAGACTTCGGGCTGTGGCGCAGCCTGGCTAGCGCGCTTGCTTGGGGTGCAAGAGGTCCCGAGTTCAAATCTCGGCAGCCCGACCATATTCCTCCTTCGGATCATTTCCGGCCAGGCTTCCACAAATCTATTGACAACAAGAGGGATAGAGTCTACCTCTTATGGGTCAGAACACTCGATTCCACAGTCCGATTCGGTTAGCCTGAGGAAGAAGAAAAGCACGGCTAGCTCTTAGGCGGACTAGATGGGTCGCTCAAGGACGAGAAGGAGCCCAAAATCAGTCCCGCGCGGATCGACATCGACTGCCGCAGCCTTGGAAAAGGGATTCTCACATATGGCGACGCCCGTGGCACCTCTATCGTTTAGTGACGTCTTGCGGCTTCGCCCGGTGCGGCGTCTCTGGATCGCGCAGATTGTCAGCGTGTTCGGGGACTTCCTGGCAGTGTTCGCGATCATCGCGGTGGTCACCTTTAAGCTGCACGGTACGGCGACGCAGGTGTCAATGGTGCTGGTATCGTTTATGGCTCCGATGGCGATCATCAGCCCCCTCGCTGGCGTCTTCGTGGACCGATGGCACTTGAAGAGGACGATGATCGCGAGCGACCTGATTCGCGGCGTGCTGGTGCTCGGACTGGTATTCGTGCACGATCTGTACGTGATATACGCCATCCTGTTCACGATGAGCGTGGTCTCAACCTTCTTCGTTCCGGCACAATCGGTGGCGGTGCGGACGTTAGTCCCGATGGCGGGGCTGATGGCTGTGAACGGATTGATGTCGCAGGCACAGCAGGGGTCTCTGATCGTGGCGCCCAGCGTCGCTGGAGAACTGGTGCAGATCGCCGGCGCGAACTCTTGTTTCATCTTCGACAGCTTTAGTTTCTTCTTTTCGGCGATGCTGGTCATGACGCTGACCATCGAACGACCGGCGGCGCTCACGGAATCGAGCGCGGTACTCGAGTCGATGCGGCAGGGATTCGGCTTCATCTTCGGGCATTCGACGATCTCGTTTGTGATTCTCTCGATGACTGCTGGGATGTTCGCGATGCGCTGCTTCGGCGCGCTGGTCTCGATCTACGTGCGCGACGTGCTGCACTCGACGTCCGCGGCGTTCGGTTTGCTGAATACCCTGATCGGCGTCGGTATGATCATCGGGACGCAATTGCTCACGCGTTTTGCGCGGCATATCCCGAAGCAGAACCTGGTCGTGTACGGTCTGGGCGGAATGGGCATAGCGGTATTGACCACGGCGGCCTTCGGCACGATGGGGTCGACTGCATTGGGAATGTTTGGGTTGGGCCTGTGCGCGTCCGCGATCTTCATCACGGCGACGACGCTGATCCAGCACGAGACGCCGCGCGAACTATTGGGACGAGTCATGAGCTGTCTGATGTCGCTGGTGGCCGGGTCGCAGGTAATCGCGATGTTCGTGGCTGGTCCGCTGGCGGAAGAGATCGGGATTCCGAACCTCTATTATGGAAGCGCTGCGCTGCTGGCCGGGATCGCCGTCGTGGGCTACTTCAAGCTGCCGAAGGTTGAGCATGAGAGGGCGGAAGCGGCCAAGATAGGTTAAGCGGGCAGGCCGCGGTTAGCGCTCGCGCCCAGTGATTTCTTTTTCTTTAGCTTGAATAGCGTGCCAGCTAAACAAGCTGAATGAGATTGCCGCAGGTATCGTTCAGCATCGCAATCGTCGAGGCGGTCACGTCGGTGGGCGGCATTGTGAACTCGGCGCAACCCGCCGTGTCCAAACACTTCGGCACTCCCAAGCCCGGCCGGATCGATGACTTACTGCCAACTGAACGGCAATCGATCTATTCCGATATATATCCCGTGGGTCGGACATAGTTGTTATTCCGTTCGGGCAACAAGAACGGTTCCTTACTACGCGGTTCGGCGTAACTACACGGTTAGGCGTAAATACCGCAACTGTTTCTTCCGACGGGCTCTCGATTTTCTGGTCTGCCCAAGTGAGCAGCAGGCTGACACGAGTGTTTCGTGAAGACTTACGCGCGGGTACCCTGACACCAATTCAGCTTCCGATTGCAGTGGAGACAAGGTGAATCGGGGATGTGACTGAATGCCGCAGGTTCGATGGTCCAAGATTCTTTTGCTTTAAGCCTTGACTCTCATATGCCTCTTCAGGTATATAAGATGAATGGAGTCGGTGTTCGAAATCATCGCGGAGCCCAACCGGCGGGCGATCTTGAGCCTGTTGGCCGCTTCCCAGCATACCGTCGGTGAGATCGAGCGGCACCTGCAAATGCCGCAGCCCGCAGTGTCCAAACACTTGCGCGTCCTGCGAGATGCCGGGATTGTCGAAGCCACGGTGGATGCGCAGCGCCGCCTTTATCGGGTGAAACCGGAATCGCTCCAAGAAGTCGACATGTGGCTCGCGCCCTTCCGCCGGTTCTGGTCGGCCCACGTTGACGCCCTGGAACGCCACCTCGATAGCAACGATCGGCTGCCTGCCGCAAGAAAGACCAAGAAGAGGACAAGATGATCAACCGTGAGCGTTATACTCCTGGCCCGGCCTTCGGCGCGGACGTATTGAAGGAAGGTGATAAGTGGACACTAGTCCTCGTGAGGGATCTGCGCCATGCCCCGGAGAAAGTCTGGGAAGCGCTGACTGACCCGGCGCAATTGCGCGAGTGGGCGCCGTTTGTCGCTAATGACAACATGGGCGCCGCGAAAAAGGTAGAACTCACTTGGGTCGGTACGCCTGCGCCCGTTGAAGCCACTGTGACCAAAGCCGACGCGCCGAACCTACTTGAGTATGACGATATACGCTGGGAACTTACGCCATTCGGCAGCGGTACACGCTTGACGTTGTGGCACAAGATCGATCGCCGATACATCGCGTGGGGCGCCGCTGGTTGGCACATCTGCTTCGATGTTCTCGATTCCCTTCTAGACGGTCATCCGCTCGGACGCATTGCCGGCGCGGACGCGATGCGCTATGACTGGCAACGCTTAAACGGCGAATACGCCACGCAGTTCGGCGCGGACACACCTGGATCGAAAAACGAGTAAGTCAACAAACTTGAAAGGAACACATATGGAATCCACCTTCGAAAGCCACGCTGCCGTCCTGCCCTCGACGGCTTCCAAAACAACGGCGATCATCTATTGGGTAGTCACCGGACTGTTCTGCTTGCAAATGGGCTTCACCGCTTTTGCGCAACTGCGGATGCCTCAGGTGGCGGCGGCATTCGTTCACCTCGGGTTTCCCGCTTACTTCCGGGTGGAACTGGCGTGGGCCAAACTGCTCGGTGTGGTGCTGCTGCTCGCGCCGGTATCCGTCCGCCTCAAGGAATGGGCGTACGCTGGATTTGCTATCACGCTCGCCTCGGCACTGATTGCCCATTTCGCGATTGGCGAAGGCCCGGCCGCATGGGGATTTGCCGCAGGCACCGGCGTGCTTTGGGTAATCTCCTATTCTTTATGGCGTCACTTACAGCGATAAGGCAGTTCGCGATAGTCGTCTCCGCCCTGTTTCTCATCTCCTGGGTGTTTCCGATTGGTGCGGGACTAGCAAAGGACACCTCGGGCTTTCCTAAGTGGTGGGGGGCAGTAGATGTGGGACTGGCCTTTGTGCTTGCCATCGCGGCATTCGCGATTCAGGCTCTAGTTCGTGACAAGGTGGACAATCGGGCCAAAGACAAGACTTATGGCATTTACCGAATTTTCACCCACGCACTTATCGGCGTCGCGGTCTTGGTGATGGTAGCTGGCGATCGGATCGTGTGGTCACAGTGTGCGACTGGCTTCTTATGGCGCGCCTGGCTGGGCTTGTACATTCTTCCCTGGTGGCTCGCCGCACTCTGAAGCGGAGATACTGAAAGTGTGTTTCGCCTATTCCAGCCGAGCAAATTGGAAAGAGAAGAGTTTCTGGCAAGAGCCAGTGAAGCCCCACCCGCCAGCCCTTATGTGCTGACGTTGGCAAACGGGCCGGTGGGAGCGCCACCCCGCGGATTCGCGCACGACCTTTCCCGTAGCGAGATCGGGCGCGGACAGACGGTTTTTGAAGCCGCGCGGAACGCTTTTCTCCGTTGGGAGCAATTCGACGTTGGCTGGGTGCAAGTGGTGAATCCAAGAGCTAGGATCACTCCGGGGCAGCTCGTCGGCGTCGAGGTATACACCGCCGGCTTATGGTCGCTCAACCTTAACCGCCTCGTTGAGTTGGTGAACATTCCCACTTGCTTCGGTTTCCTATACACCACTACTGCCTTTCACGTGGAAGAAGGACAGGAGCGTTTTGTGATCGGCTATGATCCCGAAACGGCGTCTGTTTCCTATCTCATTGAAGCGGTCTCGCGGCCCAGACATCCTTTGGCCCGCCTGGCGTATCCATTCTCGCGAGCGATGCAGCGTCGATTTGCAAGAGATTCGCACACGCGGATGAAACTCGTTAAATAGTCCCCAGCGCTCCTCACTCATGGCTATTTGGATATCCGGGTGATCGCGTGCTCGCTGTTTCTCCTTCATCCCGACTCGAGGCTAGCAAGGTGGGGAGTTCGGTCGAGGGCGCGGCGGGTGGGCGGAAGTTTTAGAATGAGCGCGTTACGGAGAAGCGAAGGAATGTGAACGGGAAAGGGAAGATGTTTGTGTTCCGGTCCGGACACTCTTTAGTTGGTGTCCGCAGCGTCACGGACTGGTGCAATTGGCGGATCGCCTCCTATGAAGGTCCACAGGCCGGTCTTGCCAGACCTGGCCTTTGTCGGCCCTCCCTGGACAAGATCGTATTTTCCATCGGCGCTTAACGTCAGATGATCCCACTCGTGATCTGTCAACTTGTTTTCCGGGTCATTTGACTTATAGGTGTAACTTCCCACGACGTTGTCTCTTCTAACGGATAAACCCGTCATTTCACACCCAGTGATTACAAAATTGACCAAGACGGTGACTGCTAAGGATCGCCTCATCTGCCTTTGCTAGCGACGAAAAGGCTTTTGATTTGGTGATTATCCGGTATGGACACTTTGTAGTTGGCGTCCCCAGGGGGATTCGAACCCCCGTTACCGCCGTGAAAGGGCGATGTCCTGGGCCTCTGGACGATGGGGACTCTTTGGATGAAACGCCGTCTACAGTTCTACTGTAGCGTCATGGACTCTCCGGGTCAACCTGCACGGTCGCTAAGATGGTAGATCATGCCCGGGTCCGAAGACTTCTACCGTATTCAAAAGCTGCCACCCTACGTGTTTGCTGTCATCAATGAGATGAAGGCCAAGGCCCGCCATGACAATCTGGACGTGGTCGACCTGGGGATGGGGAACCCGGACGGAGCGACGCCGCGGGCGGTGGTCAACAAGCTTATCGAAGCGGCCCGGAACCCGCGCAATCACCGCTATTCGCAATCCAAGGGAATTCCGCATCTGCGCGATGCGGTGGTGGAGCGATACCAGCGCAACTACGGCGTCACTCTGGACCCGGGAAGCGAGGCGATCGTAACGATCGGCGCTAAGGACGCTCTGGCCCATCTTATGTTCGCAGTGGTTGGACCGGGCGACATCGTCGCGTCTCCCAATCCGGCGTATCCCATTCACCAGTACGGCGTTTTGATGTCGGAAGGGCATGCCTGCCTAGTGCCCATGCCGGATGCCGCCACCTTCCTTACCAACCTGGAGAACCTGTATAAAACCAGCCGGCCGCCCAAGATCATCCTGATTTCCTTTCCTCACAATCCCACGACGACGTGCGTGGATCTGGAGTTCATGAAGAGAGTGGTGGATCTGGCGCGGAAAAACGGCTCGTGGGTGATTCATGATTTCGCCTATGCGGATCTGGGCTTCGACGGTTACAAGCCGCCCAGCATCCTGCAGGTGGAAGGCGCCAAGGACGTGGCCGTGGAGATCTTTTCGCTTTCAAAGAGCTACAACATGGCTGGGTGGCGCGTGGGATTCTGCCTGGGGAATGCGCGGCTGATCAACGCCCTGGCCCGGATAAAGAGCTATCTCGATTACGGCGTGTTCCAGCCGATTCAGATCGCTTCGATCATCGCGCTACGGGAGTGCGAGAGCGAGACGCATAAGATTTGCGCCATGTATCAGAAGCGCCGGGACGTTCTGGTGAAAGGCTTAAATAAAGCGGGTTGGCCCGTGACTACTCCGCAGGGGTCGATGTTCCTGTGGGCCGCTATCCCGGAGCGCTTCCGGGGTGTGGGCTCACTGGAATTCTCGAAAATGCTGATGGAGAAAGCTCTGGTAGCTGTGTCGCCCGGGGTCGGATTCGGTCCGATGGGGGAAGGCTTCGTCCGCTTCTCGTTCATTGAAAACGAACAGCGGCTGAAGCAGGCCGCCAAGTCGATTCAAAAGTTCCTGAACGATTAAGTTCCGCTACTGAACGGTGACCGGGACTTTCACTTCCACCGTTTTCGGCGGAAAGCACGCGTTGCTGTTACAGGCTTGGTAGCGTAATTTTCCAGTCAGGGTGGATGCGCCGGTGGGGGCGTTAGCCGCGGCGGAGAACTTGGTGGTGAGGTCGAACGCGCCCGTAACCACACTCAGAGGTTTATCGGAAAACGAATACTTTTCCATTTTCGGCTTCGGATATATCACGTTTTGAGCAGTGACGGCTCCGGGCTCCCAGGTCAACTTCAGAGGAATCAGGTTCTCGTCCGAGGGCGTGTGGCTATTGGCGTGAAAGCCTTCGTTCAATGTTGCCGTAAGTTTCAGATCAACCGTTGCGCCGTGTTTAATCGTGAGCGGCGACGGGTCGGAGATTAGCAGTCTCGGTCCCTGGGCTTGCAACATGGGAAGCGACGCAGCAAGCAGGCCGAGAAGCATGGCGGACATACGAAACTTTTTGTGCGGAAGTTCCGTCGTGAAGCAGTTGGTCAATGGCATCTTCGAATTCTTTCCTCGGAGTTAAACCGACGTGAGTGGCGGCAATGCGCCCACTGCGATCAATCAAAAAGGTAGTAGGGAGCGCTTCAATGCCGCCGTACTGATCGGAAGTCTTCGAGTCGGCGACCATCACGCGGTAATTAACTTTATAGTCTTTCAAGAAAGGCTTAACGACCTCCCACCCCTCTTCGTCCTCGGAGACACCGAGCACGGCGAAGCCTTGATCCTTCTTATTCTTTTCGAATTCGGTAAACCAGGGGATCTCGACTTTGCAGGGACCGCACCAGGTGGCCCAGAAATCGAGGACAACTACTTTTCCCCGGTAATCGGAAAGATGGACAGTGTGTCCATCGCTGTCTTTGAGGGCGAAGTCCGGCGCGA
Organism: Bryobacterales bacterium; assembly: GCA_963752695.1. Lineage (GTDB taxonomy): Bacteria > Acidobacteriota > Terriglobia > Bryobacterales > Bryobacteraceae > Bog-113. The sequence goes on along the minus strand of CAVVZB010000003.1, from coordinate 13,899 downwards.
CCTTTCTGCTCTTGTCTCCACTCACGCCATTTCCGGCGCGCACGGATTGAGAAGAACACGCAGTCCACCCAAGCAGCGCGGCCGTAGCCAAGACTACAGTGGCGAGCGCGGTTTTGTTTGCAAGCTTGGACCGGTGCAAGGACAAGGTGACTCCTGTTCGATTATATCGGCTGTGCTAAATCTTTAGACCGCTGCAGGTCAGGCTGACTTCCATCCAATTACGCAGCCAGGCGAAGCGGGCTCGACGAGCGCCGGCAGGCAATGTAATTTCGGGATGCTGTTTTAAAGAAACAATCAGCGCGGCCGCCGAATCGCAAAAGCTTTCGCAGAGGTAATCGCGGAAACGGCGGGTGCCAGCAAACCAGTCCGAAGGAGCGAGGGCATTTTTGCGCCATTCGGCAGACCACCCCATCTCGCCGGGGACGGAGGAAAGCCGTTCCGCGCGGATTATATTCGCATATTGACCCCGGGTAGCCGGGGGAAGCTTCCACCAAACGAAGTGGAAGATTTCGTGGGCCAGAATGCGGTCGCGTTCGGCGGCATTGCGGAGTAGAGCGCTATCGAGGACGATCCGGCGCTCCCGGAGAAAACTGGCGGCGTGGACAGCGCTTCCCGCGTGGCTGCCCGAGACAAGTTTCCCGCGCGAGGCTCGCAGTGAACGGCGGAATTCGACCAGGATCGGCTCGCCGTGGAAACGGACCGCCATCATCTACACTGATCATATATTGGCGGAGAAGACAGGGCTCGTAGTGCATGCGGCGTCGGGGCTGGGCGTGTTGCACCGGCTGACAGGCGTGATCGCGGTGCACGGCGGCGACATTGCGTCGGTGTCGATTTTGGAAGATGCGGCTGAGGGTTCGCGCGTCTACTTTGAAGTGGTGGTGGCCGATTCGGAGCCATTGATCAAGGGACTGCAAGCCCTTGAGATCGTGCGCGATGTGGAGCGGGTGCGGGTGCTCGAAAAGATTTACGGGAAGCGCATCATCATCATGGGTGGCGGCGCGCAGGTTGGTCAGGTTGCTATTGGGGCGGTGTCCGAAGCGGACCGGCACAACATTCGCGGTGAACATATTTCGGTGGATACGATTCCATTGGTGGGTGAGCAGCAACTGGCGGAAGCCGTACGGGCCGTGAGCCGGCTCGCGCGCGCGAAGGCTCTGGTACTGGCGGGCGCGCTGATGGGCGGAGACATCGAAGTGGCGGTTCGTGAAGTACGCGCCAAGGGGATGATCGTGATCAGTCTCAATATGGCCGGAAGTGTTCCGGATGCGGCCGACCTAGTGGTGACCGATCCGGTACAGGCGGGAGTAATGGCCGTGATGGCGATTGCCGATACTGCGCGATTCGCCATCGAACGGCTTAGCCGACGGAGATATTGAGGGCGCGCTACTTCGCTTCTAGGGCGAACTCGCGGAGTGCGCTGTCGCTGCCAGGCCCGACCAGGCGCACGAAGTAGGCGCCGCGGCGGAGACCCTTGGGCAGAAAGAAGGTGACTTTATTAGCTGCCGGGTGCGCTATGGAGCGTTCTAGAATTTGCCCTTCGTCGTTGACGAGTTCGACTTGAGCTTGGGGTTTCAAAGCGAGGCCTCGAGTATCCAAGTTGAGGTTTAGTGCGCGACCGGCAGGCGCAGTCATGGAGTCGCCACGCAGGGCAACCAGATCGACGGAAACCGGGGCTTGAACACTGGCGCGCGGCCATTGAGAAGATGTCATCAGCGCCACGCAGAAGGTTGCCACGCATGCCGCAGCGCTCAGCCATCGAGGACCGGGAAGACGCAGATTTTGCCAGAACGGGATTTTAGCAGACTTAAGCTCACGTTCCCGCGCAAGACGCGCCGTAGCGCGAGTCATGCCGCGCGCAAAGCTATCAGCCTGATCCAAACGTACTTGGCACGGCTCGCAAATGAGAAGATGCTGTTCGAGAATTTCGGCCAGCGGCTCTTCCAGCCGCCCGACGGCATATAAGTCCAGCATCTCTTCGGTAGAATGTTGGTCAAATCGGTAATTCATTGTGCTCCATGTCTTTTTAAGGCTCCCCGCCCTAGTTAAAGCCACTGTTCGACCGACTTAGAAAAATTCTCAGATTTTTCTAAACTCCTAAAAGACGCGGAAGTTCTTGCGGGAGAGCTTACGTTTCCCGAGTTCACCGAAGCGCGCTTTGGCTCGGGACTTCAGCAGCCGGAACTGTGTCTCGGTCAGCTTCATATCCCGGCAGATTTCTTCCTGGCTCTGCTCTTCGAGGTAGAAGCGGGTCAGGATTTCGCGATCGCGGCGGGAGATGCCCTTGAGAACGGAGACAGCGAGAGCTTCCTCCTCATTAGTCATCGCCGCGGCTTCGGGGCTCAAGCCGGAATCAGGAAGCGGCGCAGAAGTATCGAGATCCACCTGGAGCCGGCGCTGCTGGACGGCGGTATCGATGTGTCCGGCAATTTGGCGGCGGACGATAGTCCGGGCAAATCCCATCAGGCGCTCCGGCTCGCGCAAATCGCCCCGGCGAATTGCCTGGACCACGATGAGAAAACTGTCGTGCACGCGGTCGTCAAGATCCTGGGGACCCAACTGGCGGCAAAGGTAGTAACGCATGCCCTTCGAGAAAATCCTGTATAACTCCTCGAGGGCGAGTTTGTCGTCCTGTTGGATTCTTGCTACAAGAATTGCCCAATCCGGTTGATGGGGTTCTCCATTTCCCGGCGCGCTATTTTGCAACACTTCTGCGACTAAGGACATAATTCCTCTTTTTCCGAATTGCTCCGATACAAAGGCATCAGACGGTTCCGATCAGAAAATAGCTGGCCCAATACCCGGGATTTGCACGGAACGTGTGGGAGTGCAACATGTCGACCCGGGCTTGCTGCAAGGCCCCGGCCGCACCGTTTCGCGGATTACTGCGCAAATGATTGTAAAAGCTGGCGAAGAAGGGGCCATTGTCATCGAGCGATGGCCAGCGGGTAGCCAAAACATCCTCGACCCCCGAACCCAACCAGGCGCGCGTCAGGCCCATCAGTCCGTTGGCTGGAAGCGCGCGCGCATCACCGGACGCGCAGCCGCTCATTACGACCAGCTTGGCGTGCAGTGACTGTTGAGCGATCTCGCGCATATCCAGAAACTCCGGTTCTCCATGCAAATCGAGCCCCAAAACGATAATTCCGGCCCGATTATCGCCCGCGGCCCGTATCACATGGGTCGCAAGATGAATAATCGTGGGCTGTTCTTGGGATATTCTCAGGAAATTTTGCTTATTTCCGTCGGCGCCGGTTAATGTTTTTCCATTTCCCCAGGATTCGAGGGCTGTTCTGACCTCTTGCGCGCTCGCCGCAAGCCGCGCCAAATGCCACCGCTCGGGCGGGGAGAATGGCCTCCAGTCGAGACGAGCCGAGGATTGCCAGCGGGGATCGGCACGGTTGTAGATAGGGTCGCCAACCGCGAGCAACCTGCCCTGGAACGACTCGGACGCTGCGGGTTTTAACAAACGCACGCCCGGGGTGGTGAGCAGCGAATGATCCTCGCCCAGATAGCGGCCTTGCCACCGAAGGGCGGCCAGGGGGATTTCAAGTAGCTCCTGATCGAGCGCCACCACCCATCGGCGCTTCGCGTGGATGGCCGGGGGGAACTGACCGACCAGTTTGCGCCCGAGCACATCGCCCGGCAGATCGGAGGGATAGTGGGCGGGCACGCTGGCTTCAGCCGTGCCGCGCACGGCGGCCACGAAGGGGCGTGCGTCCGCTGCAAGTTCGCCTTTCGAGGGAAGGCGATAGACCTCGAAATCGGTTTCAGTAATGACCCATGCCCAGGAGGCGTGCGGGCCTAAGTGAAAGGAAAGAATGGCGGTGTCTGGGGTGAGGGCGCTTCGGGCCGCGTTCAAGGCGAATGGCGCGCCTGCATCATCGGATGAGTCCGCGCGGGACTCGATCCGATCGAGAGCCGTCCGCAACTGGCGAACCTGCGATTCGGCGGCAACGCCGGGATTCACCAGCAAGTTGCGCTCGGCATCCTGGAGCTGTTTCAGGACGGCATCGTGCTCGGGTGCGAGCCGGAGCCGCCATCCATTCGGCTGCGGGACTAAAGCGCGCAGGCTGGCGGCACGATTTTCCTCGGCAGCCTCGAAGATCTCGTCCTTGAGCGCCTGATCATGATTTTGAAGATAAAGCCGGTTGCCGCAATCGATAAACAGGGAATAAAGGTCCGCGAGGCCGGACTCAAAGGTGACCCGGTCATCATCGGTTGGGATGACGTCCAAACGGCGGGCAAGCGCGAGAGAATTACGGAGGTCCTGGAGGGCACTAGCGAGATCGCCTTTCATCAGGCGGAGCCGGCCGCGATCGAGCAGAAATCCCCAAGTGTCGGCCGAACTGGCCGGACTACCCATGGCGGCAACGGCTTCATCCAACAGGACCGTGCTGGTTCTCAGGTCACCCTGTTCGGCCATTACCTCGGCCAGGTCTCGCATGGAGACTTCCAGATCTGGCAGGTGGTGAAGCTTGCGCAGACGAAAGGATTCCGTGAGGGCGGCCTGAGCTTGAGCTCCCCGGTGCGCGAGAGCATACCCGCGACCCATGGAATACCAGGCGGAAGCCGCCGAAGCGATGTCGCCAGCGTTGAGGGAATAATCGATGGCCTCACGGAACGAGATGTCGCTGTGAGCGAAATCGCCACGCTTGGCCGCGATTAATGATTGAAGAATAACGAGCCGTACATCGTATTTTCCGGAAAAGGACTGGGCGGCGAGCGCTTCATCCGCATATTCGGCGGCGAGGGGGAGATTATCCATTTTGAGGTAGATCCAGGCGATGCTGTTGCAGATCGGCACCAAGGCTTGGTGATCTGCGCGCGCACGTGCTAAGTCCCGAGCCGGAACCAGGGTTCGCAACGCGTCACGGTATTTGCTCTGGACAGCTTGAGCAGCGCCTACCGCGCTCCGAATGCGGACCTGGGTGTAGGGATTCAATGCCGGCGCACTTCGGAGAAACGCGCGGCCTTTACCGATTACCCCTTCGTAGTCGCGCCGGGCAAAAGAATTCCGAAGCTCATTGACCTCTGGAGAAGATAGTGAGGAGCGGATGCTGGAAGATACAGTCGGGGCAAAGTTTCCGCTCCGCCCCGACTGGCATAAAAAGAATGCGATCGGAAGTGCCAGAAAAGCCGGCCTTAGCATCGTAAATCGCACCGCGTTTTCTCTCAGTACGCCTCGCGTACTAATAAATACATACCACTATTCTGAATAAGTATGGAAAATTTCTGCGGTGTCCGGCTTAGCCCTTAGGTGTCGTGGTTGACGGGAAGAGCCAGGCAAAAAGCGCCGCAAGCGGCCAGATAACCGGTGGTTCGTGCATGAATTGTTCTCCTTGGCGGAAGCGGCGTCAGGGATCGAAAGTCCCGCGCCCTTTTTCCTGGCTTGAACGTACTCAGTGCAAATCGTCCATCGGAGGATGCAGTCGCCTAAGCGATTGAAAATGAACGAATAATTTTTGGGAAAAACTTGTTATTGGTGATTTTTGTGCGCGCGAAGCGTTCGACGAGCATTGTGCAGACTTGTGCAGATTTCAAGAAATTTGCACAATGCACAAGCCGGTTCGCGCTCCTGCGCTGGACGAGGGCTACCGGAAGAGTGACAACGGCCGGGAAATTAAATCTGTTTTATTTTGTTTAAGTTGGAGTGGAGCGGTGCACGGGAAGGCGAAATGCGCTGTTACTGATGGGACAAAGGAGCCGGTCATAGGGTGACCCGGTTCTTCACAGCTAGTAGGGAGTAGCTGTCAGGCGTCGCGGGGAATGGAGACTCCGCGACGCCTATTGAGTTTAGGTGAATTTAGCGGGAACTGGCGACAGTGCCGCGCTCATTAATCAGGGGCAGGGGCAGAGCCCATGAGAAGAGCACGCCGCCGCTTCCGGCCAGTACATATTGACGTCCGTCAAGCTCGTAAGTGATCGGGGAGGTTTGCATGTTGGCGCCCGTGCCCGCGTGCCAGAGCGTTTTACCGTCGCTGGTGCGAAGAGCCAGAATATTCCCGGAAACGTCACCAGTAAACATAACTCCGGAATCGGTGCTCAACACGCCGGCGCCGGCGCTGCCGGGGCCCAGATCATGTGTCCAGCGAATCTTGCCTGTTTGGAAATCAATGGCCTCCAGCAGGGACGTGCTCCACACGTCGTAATCCGCGCCGGCCCAACCGAAAGTTCCGTCGGCTGGCTTAGCGAAGTAGATCCCGTAACCCGGTTTGGCGTCGACCAGGAACAGCCCGGATTTCGGGTCAAAGCTCGGCGAACGATAGTTGGTAAGTCCACCTTCATTGGGTGCGATCAAGCGTCCGTCCGGCGCGGGTTCTTTCGCGGGATTCGGAATCGGACGGCCTTGAGGGTCGATGCCGGTGGCCCAGTTAGTCGGCCCGAACGGTGTGGTGAGCAGGCTTTTGCCGGTGGTCCGGTCGAGAACGAAGAAGTACCCGTTCCGGGAAGTCTGCATCAGCATTTTTCGAGGCTGCCCATGGAATTGCGCGTCCACCAGGACCGGAGTTTCCACGGCATCCCAATCATGAGTATCGTGCGGCGAGGGTTGGAACGCCCAGGAAAGTTTCCCGTTATCGGGATTCAGCGCAACAATGCTGCAGGTATAGAGGTTGTCGCCGGGGCGGTTGCTCGCGGTCAAAACCGGCGTCGGGTTGCCAGTGCCCCAGAACAAGAGATTCAATTCCGGATCGTAGGTGCCGGTCATCCAGGTCATGCCGCCCGTGGTCGCCTCGGGCGTTCCTACTGGGGGCGTGCTATCCCATTGCCACTGCGTCTTACCGGTTTCCGGATCGATGGAGCGCAAATAACCGGTTAAGTTGTCGAAATCGCCCGAAACCCCGATGATCACGTGGTTGCGAATAACTAACGGGCTCATCGTGGTCCAATAACCCTTTTTGGAATCGGCGACCACCACGTCCCAACGCACTTTGCCGTCGCTCGCGTTGAGGCTGATCAGGTGAGCATCCGGGCTGAGGAAGTAAAGCCAATCCCCGTACATTCCGACGCCGCGCTGGCCGATGTGGAAGCCTTTGTTCGGCGGATAGGTGTAGTGCCAGATCTGCCTTCCCGACCGTGCGTCGACAGCATAAACGTTATCGGGGAGCGTGAAGTAAATGACTCCGTCCACCACGAGCGGCGACGACTTGATTTCGGAGGCTTGCCCGGTTTGGAACGCCCAGGCAAGGCCAAGTTCCGGAACGTTCTGGGGCGTGATCTGAGTTAGGGCGCTATGCCGCTTGCCAGAGTAATCGCCATGGTAGCCGGGCCAGGTGTCGGCGGGCGGATGCACCAAGGTCGCGGGAATCACGCCTTGCGCCAACAGGGCGACAGGCGCACAAAACAGAAGCAGGGATTTCGATACCGAATTCATAAGTGCCGGTGTCCTTTTGATTAGCGGAGCGTCTGCAGATAGGCCATGAGGTTGTGGATGTCGTCATCGGTGTACTTGGCCAGCAGGTCGGCGTGAGCATCGACGGGGGAATCCACCTTAAACTTCACACGATCCACTTGCCAGGAGTGGTAATGCCCGGAGGCATCCCGCAGCGCGACGGTGAACTCATCTTTATGCGCCAGTTTGCCGGAAATTTTTTCTCCGCTCGGCAGCGTGACGACGACGGTACTCGAAGCGCCGCGCGGGAATAGCATGCGCTGTTCTAGATCCAGACCTTTGTGGCGGGCCGCGATGCCAGCTAAATCGCCGGTAGCAGAGTGACACCCGGCGCATTTGCCCGCACCTGAAAAGTATTGTTGGCCGGCGGCGGCGTTGCCGGTTTGCAAGTCCGAGACATCGACTCCGCGGCGGCCGCCTTTCTGCGATTCGGCTTTAACCTTAGCGTCGTGAATGAAGGCAACGAGCGCGCTGACATCGTTATCTGGAAGGGCGAACTTCGGCATGCCTTTATCTGGAATGCCGTTGCGAACGACAATGCCAATCTTGTCGCCGTTGACGTCTTTGGCAACCAATTCGGAACGGGTCAGATCGGGGCCAGTCTCACCGCCTCCGGCATCGCGGCCATGGCAGAAGGCGCAATTCTGCTGGAAAAGTGAATTTCCGCTGGCGACCAGAGTATTCGGCTTGGGAGGTTGTGCAACGGAGGAACCAGCGCTGACGAGGAGCGCGACCACTACGAGGGCGGACTTCATGGGCTTAGGTAAGCCAGTTTACTATGTGGAACGTAAGAAATGAACCGGCGTAAGCCAGAAATAGCATGTATGTGAATTGCGCGATCGGCCATTTCCATCCGCCAGTTTCCCGGCGCACGACCGCGATGGTCGACATGCATTGTAGAGCGAAAGCAAAGAAAACGAGCAGTGCGGCGGCACCGGCCGGAGTCAGATCCTGATGGATCGCCTGTTGCAGGCCAGCGGCGTTTTCTTCGCCCTGCTCGACTCCATATATGGTACCGAGGGTGCTCACGATGACCTCGCGGGCGGCGAGAGAACTAATCAATCCGACACCGATTTTCCAATTGAAACCGAGGGGCTGGATCGAGGGCTCAATCAGATGACCCACCTGGCCAGCCACGCTCTTTTCGATGGGCGGGAATTTGCCGTGGTCGAGCGGGACGTGTAGCAGGACCCACAGGATTACCGCCACAGTTAAAATGACGGTCCCCGCGCGGTGGAGGAACACCTTACAGCGGTCCAGCAATCGGAGGCCAAGCTGTGACAGTTTCGGCCATCGGTAAGGGGGCATTTCGAGCACGAACGGAGTGCGTTCACTGCGCAGAATGGACGATTTCAGCAAGCGCGCCGTGGCTACGGCGGCAAGAAAGCCGAGCACGTAGAGAGACAGCATGGCAAGCGCGCGGGTTCCCACTAGCGGCCCGAGAAGATGGCGCTCCGGAATAAACGTCGCGATGATCAGCGTATACACCGGCAGCCGCGCTGAACACGTCATCAAAGGAGCGATTAGGATGGTGGCCATGCGGTCACGCTTATTCTCGATCGTGCGCGCGGCGAGCACGGCGGGGATGGCGCAGGCGTAGGCTGATATCAGCGGAATAAACGACTTACCTTGCAGCCCGATGCGGCTCATTGTGCGGTCGGCAATCAGCGCGGCGCGGGCCAAATAACCCGAATCTTCCAGAAATCCGATAAAGAGGAAAAGAAGCAGGATTTGCGGCAGGAAGACAATCACCGAGCCGACGCCGCCCCAGACGCCCTGGATCAACAGGTCGCGAAGGGGCGAGGCGGGCAATAGCTTTTCAATGATGTGGCCCGAACTGGCAACCAGGGCGGAGATCCCATCCATCATGGGCTTGGCGAAAGTGAAGATGCTTTGAAATAGCGCGATTACCACGGCCAGGAAGATGGCTGGGCCAGCGAATGGATGAAGAAAAATCTTATCCAGACGGCGGGTCCATATGGTAGGCGCGGGTGCGACGAAGCCCGACACATGAGTCATTTGCGCCGCCCATTTCCGCGTCTTCGGGATGTCGTGAAGAATGGGCAACTGCACAGGCCGCGGAGGGGAAAGCTGCGCGTTCAGGAATTCGTGGATCTCGTCAAAGCCCATGCCGCTTCGGGCGCTAATCAGAGCGACGGGCGCACCGAGTTGCTTGGAGAGGAGTGGCACGTCGACAACGCCCTTGCGGCGCGCCAGGTCATCCGCCATGTTTAGCAGCACCATGATCGGCAACTCGGTTGCGAGGACGGGCGCGGCCAGCATCAACTGGCGACCGAGGTTGGTGGCGTCAAGAATGAGGAGCACTGCATCGGGACGGGGAACGCCGGGCATTAATCCGGCAAGCACATCGCGGGTGACGCGCTCGTCTTCGGAACGCGCGTTCAGAGAGTAGATTCCCGGGAGATCGACCAATTCCACGCTATGGGAGATGTTGGTGTCGATGTACCGCGTTTTCAAACGCCCCATGCGATGTTCGACGGTGACGCCCGGATAGTTGGCGACCTTTTGATGTAGGCCCGTTAGTCGATTGAATAAAGTAGACTTTCCAGCATTCGGCGGGCCGACGACGGCGACCAGGCGCGTGCGTGGGGCAAACGGCTTCGGCCGCTCGGGGGGAACGTGGCAATGGGTGCCGCTGCTCATACAAGCCCTCCGGCGATGGGAGTGGCAATCAAATGTGCAGCTGTCTGGCGGCGAATGGCGACTTCCGAGCCGTCGACACGGTAGATGCGCGGGTCGCCGCCCGGCGCGCAGAAACCGACCTGAATGCGGTGTCCGGGAAGGAAGCCAAGGACCATTAAGTGGCGCGCTTCGTCATCCGGGAGGTCGATGGATTCGAGGATGGCTTCTTCTCCAGCAGCGAGTTCAGAAAGCTTGCGGGTCGGAATCATCGCGGCGTGCGCCTCGGGTGTACGAAAGGACTCTGCGTGCGGGTTCGAGGCTGAATGCGCGAAGGCAAAGTAGAATCGGACCCAATTGGTCCTGATTCAGTGTAGCACCGGAAGAGGGGCTGCGGTTTGGGGGCGGATCGAGCGCGAGGATGCTCCGGCCATAGGTATCCTATAAGAACAAACAGGACCTGAAAACATTCGCGCGGCTCACACCCTATTTTCTGATTAGGGATTCAAACCGGTTTTCTACCTGCCATTAATTGCGGGTCAATACCAATTAGTCCTGGTTAGCTGCGGGACTACAAACTAAAAGTGCTCGCAGGGGAGCTTTCCGGCTTCGCGTTCTCCGTCGGAAGCTAATAAGCCTAGAGAATTAAGGCTGCCGAGCAGCAGGGCAAAACGGCACGCAAGAGTTACGGAATCGCAGTAATCTACCTGGATTTCATGGCCTTTGCGACTGGCTCGCCGGTCGAATAAAAAAGCGCCAGGCTCGTATCGCCGTCGGGGTCCTTGGCGAACTGCAGTTTCAAGTAATCCGCTAGGTCGCTCGGATCGAAAAGTAGAAACTCGGTCTCGGAAACCGGTATGGCGGTTCGCTGCCGTCCCCGCAAGTTCACCTGAAGGCGATCGCCGCTGAGGGTGACGGTTGCAAGATTTCGCCCGCGAACGGCTTCATATGTCCCGGCGTATGAGGCTAGAGTGTCCGGCGCAACGGCAAAAGGCGCGGGCAGTTTGTCGTAATGGTGGTAGTAGGGCAGGCGGAGGTCGGCTACCCGCTCCATCGCTTCCAGCCACACGCCGTCTTGCTTCTTGAAAATGTAAGTGGTGCGCCCCCACCGGTCGGCACCCGGCTTGCTGGTTGCTTCGTCGATTTGGCCGACGATGTGCCAATACTCATCCGCGACGGCAACGTTCGGTTCGAGGAATTTGACTTTAATTTCCAGCGTTGAGTCCGCTGCGTCCTTTTGCAACGGGGAGACAACGGTGTGGTAGAACGCATCGCGCTTCTTCAGGTCGAAGTAGCGGACACCGAACGCATTCTCCCAATCCAAGTTCGACGCGACGTGAGAGTCAGATGTGTTAGCGGCCGAAGCTTTGACAATCGCCCGGATTGCGGCTTCGTCGTCGGCGGTGCCGGTTGCGAATGTCGCGGTGGTTTGAGCGTGCATTGAAACGGCCGCGAACATTAGAATCCAGCACGCGGTTGAACTGTTCATCGAGCCTCGTTTCACTGGCCATTGTACAATGAGGATCAGCGAAGGGCGGTTAGCTCAGCCGGTTAGAGCACCTGCTTTACACGCAGGGGGTCTGGGGTTCGAATCCCTAACCGCCCACCAATGGAATCAGCAACTTACGATTGACTCAGGGCGCTGAGCGAATTAGCTGTAATCAATTTTGAGGCTGTGAGTTCCTCCAGCGTTCATCGTCCGGTAAAACCTCGTGCCAATTCGCGAGGCACTCTTCGCTCGCCCGATGCCTTGGGCGCAGGGTGTCGGGCGTTCAAATCGCCCTGCCACGACCAAAGACTCAATGGTCTATCCCGATTACGGGCTATCCTACAGTCGGCCTGTGGTCGATATTGATAATTTCCTAAATCATCACGGCGTAACATGAACCCCGAATCTCGCCATAGGTCAAATACTAATGATGAACATACGGATCCAAATCAGCAAGCTCACCTTACGCGGCCACGCGCTCCGGCTTGCGACTCTGCCGGGCGAGGAGCACCAACCGCGGAGCGATGGCTCAATGCGATTAAAGGACGCTCGATCCAGTTATAACTAAGCCAAGCAGCACAAGCGATGGCTGCAATCCTGGGAACAATTTGCCAACGTGGACTGTTCGTGGCTACAAGGAACACCTGTTGCCAGAGATAGATACTGTACGACATTCTTCCAACTAACACGAGAGGACGCAATTCCAACAAGCGCGATACCCACCGCCCGGGCGCGGCGACAGTACTAGCGAGAAGTACACAAATAAGCACGGCCCGAATAAGATCAGTACTACCTTGCAGTTGTTCTCGAAACGCATCGGAGGCAAATAGCCCCACCGCGCTCGCGAGCATCACAAAGGGAGGAAGACTGCCCGCGGCCTCCTCTAACACTGGCCACAGCAGAGCCAAAAGGCAACCGCAAAGAATCGCATCCAGCCGCATGTCCGTGTGGAAGTACGTGAAATTCGGCAACGGCCAATGTATTTGCCGCCAAACTGCGATCCCTAGGATGCCCAGCCCAGCAATTAGGCGGGACCGCTTGATTCTGACCTGCCCCCAAACTCCGCACACTGCATGATACAAAACGCTCCGGTCGCTTAGTAAGTCACTTCGCCCTCTTGATAGGGATGTTGACCGCGGCGGGAAGCCGGGGTCAAGGTCGAGCGTAGCGAGCCGTCAGGGGAGCCTTGACCCCGGATTTCCGACGCGGTACCCGATGGTGCGGAGGGCGAAGTGACGCCGGTCCGGCCCGTCGCAAACGCCGCTGGGGTGAGATATCCCAGTCCCGAGTGCGGACGCTCTTCGTTGTACTCGCTCTTCCACGCCGCTGTCTTCGTGCGCGCATCGAACAGGTTGCGGAACCAGCTCACATTGAGAAACTCGTCCCGGAGTTTTCCGTTGAAGCTCTCCACTCGCCCGTTCTGCATCGGACGCCCTGGTTGGATGTGGACCAGTTCAATGCGATGTTCCAAACACCATGCCAGGAAGTGCCGGCTGGTGAACTCCGGGCCGTTATCGCATCGGATCCGTTGCGGCCGCCCGCGCTGTGTAATCGCCTGGTCGAGTGTGCGCGTCACCCGCCGGCTGGCGAAACTGGTCTCCACTTCCAGCGCCAGGCATTCCCGCGTGTACGCGTCCACGATGCTCAAGATCCGGAAGTGGCGCCCGCTCGCCACCGCGTCCGAGACGAAGTCCACAGCCCACTCTTCATTGGCTTCGGTCACCTTCCGCAGGGGGTACCCGACGCGGATCAGACGCTTGCGCGACTTCCTCTTCACCGCTAGGCCGGCTTCTTTGTAGACCCGGTAGACGCGCTTGTGATTCACCGCTTGTCCACTCCGCAGCAGCAGCACATGCAGCCGCCGGTAGCCGAACCGCGGTTTCTCCCGCGCCAGTCCGACCAGCTTCTCTTTGAGCGCTTCGTCCGACTTCCGCGCTCGGTATCGGAACGTGCTCACCGGCAGCCCGACCAGCCCGCAAGCCCGCCGCTCACTGAAGGCGTACTCCTTTCGGAGATGCTCCACAGCGGCCTTCATATCTGGGAGCCCCATCCGTTTTTTCGGATCACTGACTGCAGCGCGTCCTTGTCCAGGCTGAGATCGGCCACCAGCTTTTTCAGCCGCGCATTCTCATCCCGGAGCTGCTTGGCTTCCTGGATCTCGCTGACATCCATGCCGCCGTACTTCGCTTTCCAGGCATAGATCGTATATGTGCTGACGCCCGCTTCCCGCGCTACATCGGCGGCTTTCCGCCCCGCGTCGAGTTGTTGCAGCGCCCCCAGAATCGCTGCTTCGCTGTGCTTGCTCTTCGGCATTCCTCTTCCCCTTTCCTTCGTCCAAAATCATATTCGACTTTGTGCGGTTTTTGGGGAGCAGGTC
>CAVVZB010000002.1:0-1591629 GCA_963752695.1 Bryobacterales bacterium | reverse complement strand
CAATCCAGGGGTTCACTCCAACCATCCCTAAGCCTTACGGCTTAGCAGAGGCCGCAGCAACGGCAAACCCGAACGCAAAACGAACAAGGCCGGACGGTGTCCGGCCCTGTCTGAGCTTCGTTCGAGGTCACTTGCTGGGCTTCTTCTTGGCTGCACTCTGCCGCCGCTCCACTTCGCGGATCACGTCGGCGGCGGCGCGGTTCCGGCGGATGCGGTCGGCTTCGATCAGGACATCGTTGGGGTCTTGCCATGTGGCGTCATAGGCGCGGCTCAGCGTCTCCCAGCGGGTAATCTCCTTCTCCTCGTGCTCGACCTGGACCTCCAGAAACTCGGAGTTCGACCAGCATCTCAGCTCCGATGATGGCATCGATGGGCTCTCGCCTGAACTTGAACTCGCGGAGCTTGCCGAGGTGCTCGATGGCGAACTCAAGATCGCGGTTGAGATTTTCATCACTCCGAGCAACCAGGGATTGTTCTCCCAATATGGAGGCCCGACAGGTCCGCTGTCGGTGTCAGATTACGGAGACGCCAACATCCAAGCGACATCGGGAGTGGCGTTCGATGTCTATAGGTTTCCGACCGTATCGGCTGGTATGCAATTCGGTCGGCGGACCATGAGCACAACGATCAGCTTCCCGAATAGCTCCGGTGCTAGCTGCCCAGCCGGGTTCACGGTGGTCCCATGAAGACATACATAATGGTCGTAATGTCGCTCCTACTGGCAGTCGGAACTGCCTCCGCTCAGTGTTCCGGTGCTCCGAAGTTTCAAGCCCAACTGCAATGGAGTGAGGCGGCGAAGGTCGTTGCTCCAAGTCATATGTGGGTGGCCGAGGTGCATCCCGTTCTTGACGCGGACGAGAATCGAACGCCGGTGACCCTCCACAGGTGCGACGGTATTGGTTCTTGGCCGCTCTTCACACAGTAGGTGCAGGTGGAGCGCTGCTCCTTGGAGGTGCCACAATTGGCGCGGTAGCTCTCGGCGCTCCTGCCGCTGTCGTAACTGGAGTGTTGTTGGTAGGCGGAGCCATTGGAGGCGGCGCAACTCTATATTCCGCTGGAAGCAACATTGCGAACGGAAACTACTCCGCTGCTGCATATGATCTTGGCTCTATTGCGGGTGTTCTATGAAGCCGCCCTTACGCACAAAATCAGTCGGCACGAAGGTCAGCGAGGCGGAGTTCGGGTCGGATTTGGAGCACAAACTGCTAGCCGCCAAGGTCGCTTGCTCTCTCAACTCGGAAGCCTAGATCCTTGGAAGGCGCTGCAAGCTTCGCTTCGAAGGCGAACAATGTTACTGCTGCGATTTCGGCAGGCCACGACATATACAAATGTGTGACGACGCCGTGAGAAACATATTTACAAAGTTCTGCCTCTGCTACGGTGTCCTTATCAGTGCGCTTGGTCTTGCGCTGATGATTGGCTGGAGTGCTGTTGGAACCAAGGATCAGGAAATCGGGATAGGCGTTCCCCTGCTTATCGGCTACGCACTCACGGCAAGTTTCACCTTTCCCGTCTATCGCGTACGCTCTGAGTGGGTGCCAATCTTTGAAATAAACAGCACACGGAAGAAAGCCTCTCATTTCGCTACCTAGCTATCGATCCTCATTTTCGGAGCGTTTTTTCTTATTACACTACTCGTGCGGTTAGTTTCAGGGCCAGTGTCTAGCGCTTTGGTGTTGCGATTGATCGGCAGTCTTCTCTGGCTGAATGGGGTTTACTTCATAATTCATGGGCATTCAGGCCGGAAAACATCTTCACTCGAAGCACACTCATACTCTTGAACAATCTCCCGTTCGCGCTCTTCTCTGCGAGGTATCGTCGGAATGCAGCGAAGGCCAGATGAGCGCATTAGCCTCGCACAAGCATTGGCCCCAAATAACGCTACACCTGCAAATCCCTCTCCTTTAGTGGGCCAGGCGTTACTGACCGTTTACATCGGGTGGTAAGCTAACAACAACTACACCCTGCGTAGATCGGCAGTTGGAATCTTGGACAGTCGGGCTGAGCTTGAGCCGTCTAGACTCCACTGACTTCCGTCTTACATCCGACATTCTCCAGTGCACAACTAAAATCGTCGGAAAATTGCGGCGCTGAGTATTTAGGAGTTCCTAAGTCGCTGAGATTAAGCGTCTTACCAGCAGCCAGCTACCGAAAGCCGAATTGGGCGGGGTCCCCATTATGCGAAATATGCACAAGTCTGCATAATCCGAACCTGCGGGTTGTATTTCAGTATTGCTTCGAACACTCGCGTTATACTCGTTCGTAACAGTCGGTTCTGTTCCCCGTTTGAAGAGCCCCGGTAAAATACTCGTTTCTCATGGCGACGTCTCTTCACTCCCCCGACCGTAGGATGCCTGCTCCGTTTTCCGATTACGAGCTTGCGACCGCTTTTGACGAGATGTTCCGCGCGCCGGGCCGCGCACGCGCGCACTACAAGGCCCTCTATGCTCTGCTGCTGAGCCTACCCGCAGAGGAGATGCGCCGCGCCAAGCAGGAAGCCGACCTTTCGTTTTTCAATCAGGGAATCACCTTCACCGTCTACGGGCGTGACGAAGGTACGGAGCGAATCTTCCCTCACGACCTGCTTCCGCGCATCATCACCTGTACCGAGTGGGAAACCATCGAGCGGGGTTTAACCCAGCGAATCACCGCACTGAATCTCTTTTTGCGCGACGTCTATCACGAACGCAAAATCATTCAGGATGGCGTTCTGCCGGGCGAAATCATTTATACCTGTAAGCACTTCCGGCGGCAGATGCGCGGCGTCAAGGTTCCGCGTGACGTTTATATCAGCGTGGTCGGCACAGACTTGATTCGCACGCCGGACGGGAAGTTCGTCGTCCTCGAAGATAACTTGCGTGTTCCGAGCGGCGTCTCCTACATGCTCACCAGCCGCAAGGTGATGAAGCAGATCTTTCCTACTCTGTTTCGAAAGTACGGGGTGAAGCCGATTGAGCAATATAGCCAGGTGTTGCTCTCCACTCTGCGGTCCCTCGCTCCCGAGGGCCGTGGAAATCCTACCATCGTTTTGCTTACACCCGGCGTGTACAACTCTGCTTATTTCGAGCACACTTACTTAGCCCGTCAAATGGGTATTGAGCTGGTCGAAGGCCGCGACTTAGTTGTTCACGACAATATTGTCTACATGCGGACCACCTCCGGCCTGCAGCGGGTCGACGTCATCTATCGCCGGGTCGACGACGACTTTCTCGATCCGCTGGCGTTCCGTGGCGATTCATCACTGGGCGCAGCGGGCATTTTCAATGCGTATCGCGCTGGTAACGTGGTGCTGGCGAATGCACTGGGCACTGGAGTTGCCGACGACAAAGCCATTTACTCCTACGTTCCTAAGATCATCAAGTACTACCTGGGCGAGGATCCGATTCTTGAAAACGTCGAGACTTATCTAATGTCCGATCAGCTGCAACGCGAGCATGTCTGTAACAACCTTGGCAAGTATGTCGTGAAAGCGGTCGGTGAGTCGGGCGGATATGGAATGTTGATCGGACCGCACAGTACACACGCCCAGCAGGATGAGTTCCGCGAAAAAATCCTGGCCGACCCGCGCAATTACATCGCGCAACCCACCCTCAGTCTGTCTACTGCTCCATGCTTTGTTGATAACGCGGCGGTAGAACCCCGCCATGTCGACTTACGCCCGTATGTCCTGATGGGCGACAAAGTGACCATCGTTCCCGGCGGTCTTACCCGCGTTGCTCTGCGAAAGGGATCTCTGGTCGTCAACTCATCCCAGGGCGGCGGCAGTAAAGATACCTGGGTATTACAGAACTAAGCCATGCTCTCCCGCGTCGCTGACAGTCTCTATTGGATGAGCCGTTACTTCGAACGCGCCGATCATTGCGCGCGCGTAATTGAAGCCAATTACAACCTATTACTCAATCCGTCCAAGCTTTCGACCGAGCAACGCTGGCATCGCGTAACCGCCAGCATCGGCTTACGTGACGATCCGGAGATCGTGCCGCAGGACGCCATGATCCGCTTGACTGCCGACCCGAAGACGCCGTCATCGATTGTGTCCTGTATCAGTGGGGCGCGTGAAAACGCAAGCCAGGTGCGTGAGCAGATCAGCTCGGAAATGTGGGAGCGCTTGAATCGTCTCTATCATGAGGTTCTGGAAGCAAGCTATCGCGCTCACACCGATTTCGAACCGCTTCGTGTCGTTAATTCCGTTCGCACCGGTTCTTATGCCTTCAACGGTGTGACGGACGCAACTATGAATCATGGAGAGGGCTGGTACTTCATTCAGATGGGCAAGTACATCGAGCGGGCTTGCGCGCTGTCGGTCCTCCTTGATGCTCACTTCTCTCAGTCCGATGCTGCGGACGACCTTGAGTGGGCTGGATTACTGTCGAGCTGCGGCGCTTTCGAGGCGTACTGCCGGGTGTACACGGCCGATCTTAAACCGGATCGCGTGGCCGAGTTCCTCATGCTGAATCCCGAGTTCCCGTACTCGGTCCGCTACTCGGTGGAGAAAATGCAACATGCGCTTAACGCGATTGCCGAGATATCGCCGGGCCGGCACACTGGCGGGTTGGAGCGTATTGTCGGGAAGTTGCGAGCGTCTCTCGCCTATGTCCAAATTCAGGACATCATGGCCGGCGGCTTCCGCACGTATCTCAACGGTGTGATCGAGCAATGCCTGAACTTTCACGCCGCGCTACATGATGTCTATATCCGTTATCCCATTGAAACGGCTCTGGAGGCCTGATGTTCTACGCCATCCGACACTTCACGCGATATCGCTATAGCCGTCCCGTTTCACAGAGCGTCATGGAAGTGCGCATGCATCCGCGCAGTGAAAACCTGCAGAGATGCTTCACGTTTCAACTTTCGGTCAGCCCACGCGCACGCATTTTTTCCTTTCGCGACCACGTGGGGAACCTGGTTCATCACTTCGATATTCCCGGGAATCACAAGCAGCTGACGATCATCGGCGATGCTTTGGTCGATGTGGAACCCGGCGATCCTCTCCCCGATTCGTTGGGCTCCAATGCATGGACTGAGCTTGACGCGACCATTGAACGTGACGACTATTGGGATATGTTGATGCCGAGCGATTTTGCCCGTCCATCAGAGGAACTCGACAAGTTCGCACGCGAACTCGGAGTGGGCGAGCGGAACGGGAAAGACCCGCTCGAACTGCTGGTGTACCTGAACACAAGCGTGTATCGCGGTTTGGATTACGTCAAGCTCAGCACCAATGTGGATTCGCCCATCGAAGAGGCTTTGCGCGCCCGCCAGGGTGTCTGCCAAGATTTCGCGCACATCATGATTGCGCTTGTCCGTAATCTACGCATTCCTTGCCGCTATGTGAGCGGGTATTTGCACCAAGACGCGGAGCATAGCGATCGATCCGTTGACGGGGCCACGCATGCGTGGGTGGAAGCTCTGCTTCCCGGACTCGGCTGGGTCGGATTCGACCCGACGAATAATTTACTCGTTTCGGGACGCCATATCCGCACGGCAATCGGTCGCGACTATTCCGATGTTCCTCCAACCATGGGCACCATGCATGGACGAGCCGCGACCGAGCTTCAGGTGCGCGTTCGGGTAACTCCTTCGGAAGCCGTGTTGCCTCCCGATGAGGAGTTCGCGGCGGACGAGGAATGGTCTAAGTTCTTGGAAGAGGATAAAGAAACCGAACTCGCCCACGCGCAACAGCAACAGCAGCAACAGTAGCTGTCAATTGTCCAGCCCGGCGATCGCGCAACCCAGAGCTTTGGTGACCGGATGGACAATCGCGCGCTTCGCGAGCACCGCGTCCAGTGCATCCCGAAGATCGTGTTCGGAAGCTTCGGGCCGCGTCTTGCCCCAATCCACATAGCGGTCATCGATGCGTCCGCGGTAGGCGATCTTGCCGCTTGCCAGGACGACGACCTCGGGAGTCACCTGCGCGCCAGTCTGATGCGCCAGCTCCGTCCGGCTATCTAGCATTCCCGCCATGTCCAAACCGTATTCTTTTAAGTGCGCCGCTACCGCTTTGTCCGAAAGCCCAGGGCCTGAGAAAACGGCGGCGAACTTCACACTACGCTTCCGATAATCGCTTTCCAGCGCGTGCAGTACCGGCGCGTAGCGATTCGAAATCGGGCAATCCGCAGCCAGGAAAACCAACACCACTGCGGGCGCCCCGGCCAATTCGGATGACTTGATCCGGGTTCCTCCGGTCGCTGGAAGGTCAAACTGCACGGGTCCGGCGCTCCACAGGGCAGAAGTCAGGAGCAGCGCCAGCGGGCTACAATTATAGATTCTCTTGGAACTCGCCACTTCGCCCATTCTAATCGTCGACGACGATATCGGCTTCACCGAACTCCTGAAGGAGTTGCTCGTAGCTGAAGGTTTTTCGATTGAAGCCGTGCACAACGGCGATGCCGGTCTGGCCCGCGTGCTCACCGGCAACTACTCTTTGGTCGTGCTGGATGTCATGTTGCCAGGGCGAAGCGGGCTCGAAGTCCTGCGCGCGATGCGCAAAGAGGTTGCTACTCCCGTTCTCATGCTTACGGCGCGCGGCCACGATACCGATCGCATTATGGGCCTGGAGAGCGGAGCAGACGATTACCTGCCGAAACCTTTTCACCCACGCGAGCTACTGGCCCGCATCCGCGCGATACTGCGCCGCACGCAAAGCAGTTCCGCCGCGATTGAAAGCAGCATTCAGGCGGGGGATGTCACACTCGATCCTCGTACCCGGACCGTTCGCGTGGAAGGCGAACTGATCGACTTGACATCCGCCGAGTTCGATCTTTTGCGCATCCTGCTAGTTGCGGCCGGCCGAGTGGTCACCCGTGAAGAGCTTTTCCGTGCTGTTTTAGGACGCGAGTTCTCCGTGTTCGATAGGAGCATCGATAACCACATCAGTAGCCTGCGCAAGAAGCTCGGCTCGCGCGTGAACGGGATCGAGCGGATCAAGAGTGTGCGCGGTACCGGCTACATTTACGCCGGCTTGGAACGCAGTTCCCAGGAAGCCGGGCCGCCGGAATCCTGAGATGAAGGGGCTGTTCTGGCGGGTCTTCGCATGGTATGTCGCTACCACGGCGGTAGTGTTAGCCATCGGAATCGGGCTCACGATGTGGAGCGACCCCGAGTACAGGTTTCGTCCCGCCATCAGCGTTTCTCAGGAAGCCATTCGCAGTCAGGCGCAGGCGGCGGTCGATACATGGACAGCGGGCGGAAGCGCAGCCTTGCGGGCCAGCTTCAATAAGAACGCTCGACGGCGCTATCTGTTCGATTCCACGGGCGTTGAGCTTTCCGGGCGCGAGGCTCCCGCGCGCCTGTTGGATCTGATTCATCGAACCATCGGAAGCGCGGTGATCGAAATCGGCATCCTGCCGCCCGAAACATATGCGGCAGTTCGCGTTGTTGCCGGCGGCCGAATCTACGTCTATGCGCGTGTGCTCGCGTCTAGCGGCGGGTTCCACTTTCTCCCGTTCCCCCTTCCACTTTGGGCGCGGCTTGCTCTCGGCGTATTTACCGCTTCGCTGATTTGCTTTCTGTTCGCGCGCTATGTAACATCTCCCCTGACCCGCTTGCGAGCCGTAACTCGGGAGTTCGCCGGTGGGAATTTACAGGTGCGGATCGGCACCGCCAAGCCGTTCAACCGCGGCGACGAATTCACCGATCTGGCCCGTGACTTCGATCACATGGCCACGCAGACCGAGAACCTGGTCTTGGCGCAGCACCGCTTGCTGGGGGACATTTCGCATGAGCTTCGGTCTCCGCTTACCCGCCTGGTGCTGGCTCTGGAAATTGCGCGCCGTAAGGCGGGACCCGATGCCGAAAAGTCGCTGAATCGTATCGAGCAGGAAGCCGAGAAGCTAAACACTCTGATCGGGCAAATCCTGAATACCGCCAAAGCCGAGCAATCCAAGGTCGGCGTGAAGAAGCTGTTTAGTCTGGCGGGTCTGGTTAGAGAAGTGTCCGACGATGCCGATTTTGAAGCGACGGCGAGTAACCGGCGCGTCTTGGTCGAAGCCACTGAACCGGGGTTGGTACATGGAGATCGGGAGATGCTTCGGAGCGCAATTGAAAATGTGGTGCGTAACGCCATCCGGTATACTCCCGAGCAAACTAATGTCCGCGTCAAGGTGGTAAAGGTGAGCGCAACGCATGCTCTGGTGAGGGTTCGAGATGACGGTCCGGGAGTTCCCGAAGACGCTCTACCGCATTTGTTCGAGCCGTTCTATCGAGTCAATGATGCGCGCGATCGAGATAGCGGGGGCGCGGGCTTGGGCCTGGCAATCACGCGGCACGTCATCTCCGCGCATGGCGGAACCGTGGCCGCCAACAACCGGGAAGGCGGAGGTTTCGAAGTGCAGATCAACTTGCCCCTGGCTGTCCCGGAGCTCGCCAGCCGTACTAGCAGGAAGACTCGAGTGGCCTAGATCAGTACGGTCAATGCCGAAAATGCCGGAACCCGGTGAACACCATGGCCGCTCCCAATCGGTCGGCCGCGAGGATCACTTCCGGGTCCTTGACCGAGCCGCCCGGTTGAACGAAAGCCGTCGCTCCGTTCTTAGCGGCTTCCTCTAGCCCGTCGGGGAAGGGAAAGAACGCATCGCTCGCAACCACGCTTCCGGCCAGTGGAAGAACCGCTTTAGCAGCGCCGATCCTGACCGCATCCACACGGCTCATTTGCCCCGCGCCCACTCCGACTGTTTGCCCAGGACGAGCATACACGATCGCATTGCTCTTGACGTGCTTAGTTACCTTCCAGGCAAACTCCAAAGCGCACCACTCGTCTTCGATGGGGGCGCGCTTTGTGACCACACGCATCTCCGACCGGCGCAACACATGGCGGTCTTCGGTCTGAGCCAGGAAGCCCCCGGAGATGCTTTTGATCACGAGAGAAGCGGCCGATGGTTTCACTTCCAGAAGCCGCAGGTTCTTCTTGGTCCGAAGCACTTCCAGCGCGCCGGGCGTGTAAGCCGGGGCCGCGATCGCCTCCACAAACAGCTTGACCATCTCTCGCGCGGTCACCTCATCGACTTCGCGGTTAAGGCCGATCACGCCACCGAACGCCGAGATCGGATCGCATTCGAGCGCGCGCTGGTAAGCATCCAGCAACGTGGACTGCTCGGCGCAACCGGCCGGATTGGTGTGTTTGATGATGGCTGCAGCGGGAGCGTGGAACTCCTGAATCAGAGCCCATGCGGCATCAAGATCGACCAGGTTGTTATACGAGAGTTCCTTGCCGTTCAATTGGGTCCCGCCCACGACACCACGTTGTCCAGTGCCGTACACAGCGGCCAGTTGATGGGGATTCTCGCCATATCGCAAAGTGCTTCGGCGCGGCTCGCGAATGTCTAGAACTTTGGGAAGTTCCGACGGTTCGTCGTGGAAGGCGGCAAGCGTTTGCGCAATCGCGCGATCGTATGCCGCTGTCACTTGAAACGCCTTCTTAGCTAATGTCCAGTTTGTTGCCTCGGCTAAGTCTCCGCTACTGTTGCGAAGCTCTGTGAGGATGGGTTCATAATCATCCGGAGACGTAATGACCGCGACATCCTGATAGTTCTTCGCGGCGGAACGAATCATGCTCGGGCCGCCGATGTCGATATGTTCGATCAGCTCGTGAAGCTGAGACCCTGACTTCTCAGCCACCTTCTCGAACTCATACAGATTGACCACTACCATGTCGATGGTTCCGATGTGATGCGTCTTCAAGGCTTTCATGTGTCCGGGATTGGCTCGCATCGCGAGTATCCCACCCATGATGTTCGGATGCATGGTCTTCACGCGCCCGTCGAGCATCTCAGGAAACCCGGTAATATCGGAGACTTCGGTTACGGGCAAGGCGTTTTCGCGCAGCAGGCGAGCGGTTCCGCCAGTGGAAAGAAGCTCGATCCCCAATTGATGGAGCCCGTGGGCGAAGGCGGCAATCCCAGTCTTATCGGTGACGCTGAGCAGCGCCCGTTGAATCCGAGGCATTGCCTTTGATGTTAGCCAATGCGCGAAAGGTTAAGCGGCGCACTCTCCGCGTCCGAGTTTTAGCGAAAACGCGGTCTCGTCGCCCCAGTCGTTGTAGATCTCGGGAAACAGCTCCGGCGGCTTAGCCAAGTCAGCAGTTAACGCGCGGAAGAACTCGATCTTGTTGCGCAAGACATAGGGACGGAACGCCTCATCGCCCTCGCGGTTTGCTAAATAGTGATCCACCACGCGTTGAACAGCGGTTGGCGCCAAGCGCGCGGGAATACTTTGAATTGCCAGGCCAAAGCGAAGCACGCCCTCTTCGTCATGCCCGCCGCCGAGCAACATCTGATAATACGGGACTTCTCGCCCCTCGATCTTGCGCGCGTTCCCGTAGAAGCCGAAGTCGGCAATCCAGTGCTGGCCACAAGAGTTCGGGCACCCACTGATTTTCACGTTGAGCTTTCGCGCGGCGGGCTGCTGGTAATCGCTCACTACATCGTGGATCGCTTTGCCGAGATTCATCGATTTGGTGAGCGCCAAATTGCAGGAATACGCTCCGGGGCACGTGGTTATGTCCTCGAACTCGCCGGCGCTGGCGCCTCCGAGATCGATGGCGTCGAGAGCCGCGTGCAAGCGTGGCAAGTTAGCCAACGGTATGTACGCCAGCAGAATGTTCTGGTCGATGGTCACCCGCAGCAGTCCATCTCCGGCGTTCTCGGCAAGGTCGGCCAACCCATACATCTGATGGGAACTTAAGTTGCCCTGATCGACCCGCACGCGGACCATTGCATAGCCAGTTTGTTTCTGCTCTTCCACATTGGTTTCCAACCAGCGATCATAACGGGGATCACTGTTCCGGCGCGGGCCAAGAACGGGCAGCAGGTCGCCCGACCCGAGCGGACGAGGGCTTGACTGATACGCTCCGAAACCTTCCGGAACTTGCTCAGGCGTGGGAATTCCGCCATTCGCCAGGATGTCGGCGTACTCGGTTTCAATCGTCTCCTTCAACCACGGAAGCCCGCGTTCACGGAGCACGAATTTCAAACGGGCTTTGTTTCGATTCTTGCGATTTCCGTAAGCGTTGAACACCCGCAATACGGCTTCGATTCGGTTCACCAGCCGCTCTTCGGGAAGGAAGTCGTCCAGTATTGCGGCCTCGGTGGGTAGTGGTCCCAAGCCGCCTCCCATCACCACACGGAAGCCGCGACGCCCGTCTTCGATCCGCGCCAGTAGACCCACGTCATGGATGCCTCCGAGCATGCGATCGGAGTGGGGATCAAGCGTGCTGCCGCCATCGAAGGAGATCTTGAATTTTCGCGGCATGCTGTCCGTCAAGGGCTGCCGCAGGAAAGCGAAAGCGACGGTGCGGGCATAAGGGATGACATCGAAAACCTCATCCCGCCGCAACCCAGCATCCGGAGACGCGGTAACGTTTCGGACCGTGTTGAAGCATGCCTCGCGCGTGGTCATTCCCGCATCGGCTAACAAGTGCATGACATCGGCAGCTTGCGCGAGGGGAACGAAATGGAACTGCATGTTTTGACGGGTGGTCACATGCCCACGTCCACCGGCGTGAGCGTCGGCAACGCGAGCTAATTGACGCATCTGAGCGCCCGTTAAAACGCCGCCCGGGAACTTGGTGCGCACCATCTGGACCCCAGGCTGGCGCTGACCATAGATCCCATAGCGGAGGCGAAAGCCGCGGAAATCATCATCGGTGATTACACCGTTCAACAGTTCCTGAGCGCGGGAACGGAATAGCTCGATTTCGGTACGAACGGTCTGATCATAATCCGATTCGAACAGACTCCGGGATGACGACATGACGAATACCCCTTACCCTATCGAGATTAGCGGATAGGGTAAAAGGATGCAAAGCGATCCGGGTCTAAACAGCCCGGCTCAGTACCCGATTCAAGCGCTGCACGAAGATACCTGGGTTATCGACAGGCAACCCTTCGATTAGCAACGCCTGTTCCAGAAGCAGCCAGGAAGCATCTGTGACCAAAGTCTCGTCGCTTGTCGCCATCAGCTTCTTTACGATTTCGTGATCCGGATTGATCTCCAAGGTCGGCTTCATCGCCGGAAGTTGATCCTGGCCCATGGCGCGCAGCATCTGCTGCATCTTCATCGAGGGCTCATCTTCATCGGAAACGATACACGAGGGGCTGTCCGCCAAACGCACCGAGGCTTTGACGTCTTTCACCTGATCGCCCAGCACGCTTTTGATTTTGTCGATCAGCGGCTTCAGATCCTCGCTCTTGTCCTGGTCCGCCGCGTCTTTGAGGTCGTCGCCGGCGGAGCTCCGGTTTACAGCCTTCAACTCCACATCGGCGTACTTTTCGACCCCGCCGAACACGATTTCGTCCACTTCGTCGTCAAGGATGAGAACTTCGATGTCCTTCTTCTTGTAAATTTCCAGCAGCGGGGAGGTTCGCAACAGCTCAGCGGTGCCGCCGGTGATGTAGTAGATCCCTTTCTGGCCTTCCTGCATACGCGCTTTGGCGTCAGCCAGACTGGTCCAACCTTCCGCTTTGGTGGACTTCACGCGGATTAGGTCCAACAACGCTTCCTTGTTCACGAAGTCGCTATAAAGGCCCTCTTTCAGGGGCCGGTTGTACTGGTCGATGAACTTCGCGTATTCTTCGGGGTTGTTCGCGGCGACCGACTTCAGCTCAGCGAGCACTTTCTTCACGCTGGCAGTGCGGATGGCCGCTAAGACCTTGTTCTTTTGAAGAAGTTCCCGGCTCACATTGAGCGGAAGATCTTCGCTGTCGATGATGCCTCGCAGAAAGCGCAGGTACGTAGGCAGCAGTTCCTTCGAGTCGTCGGTAATGAATACCCGTTTAACGTAGAGCTTCACGCCCGGTTTGTAATCGGCGTGATAGAGATCGGCGGGAGCTTTCGAAGGCACGAAGAATAGGGTCGTGTACTCCATCGTTCCCTCGGCCTTGGTGTGGAACCAGAACAGAGGATCTTCCCAGTCGCCCGAAATGGTCTTGTAAAGCTCCTTGTAATCTTCGTCCTTGAGTTCGTTCTTGGGACGCTTCCAGAGCGCGCTCGCGGAGTTAATTTGCTCGGTGGTGCGCTTCTGAACGGACTTCTTTTCAGTCTCGTCCCACTCGCTCTTATCAGCGGTCAGATAGATGGGAAACGCAATGTGATTGGAATACTTCTTGACGATCTCGCGCAGCTTCCAGCTATTGGCGTACTCTTTGCCCTCTTCATTCAGATAGAGCGTGACCGTGGTGCCTTGGGTGGCGCGCTCGGAGGGCTCGATTTCATAGCCCGACTTGCCGTCGCTGGTCCACTTCCAGGCGTTCTCCTCACCTGCTTTTCGCGAAATCACCTGAACGCGGTCCGCAACCATGAAGGCGCTGTAAAAACCGACGCCAAACTGGCCAATCAAATTGGAATCACGCTTGGCGTCGCCAGATAGGCTGGAGAGGAAGTTCTTGGTTCCCGAGCGGGCGATGGTGCCTAAGTTCGCGGCCAAGTCCACGTCATTCATTCCGATTCCGGTATCGGAAACCGTCAAGGTGTGCTGCGTCTCATCGAGCTCTAGATCGATCCGCGGATCGAATGCGAGCGACTTATAAGGCTCCTCGGTCAACGTCAGGTACTTTAGCTTGTCCAGCGCGTCCGAGGAATTCGAGACCAGTTCTCGTAAAAAAATTTCCGGATGCGAATATAGCGAGTGCACAATCAGCTGAAGAAGCTGATTGACTTCTGTTTGAAATTCTTGTTTAGGCATGTTTTGAATAGGGCGTCCCGGCAGGGAAGCTCGGTCGACTAATATTGTTGCAGACTCCGCCAGCGTGGCAGTGGTTTGCTCACGCTAACTTAAGACGCCGATAGTAAGCAGCCAGCTGATTGCCAAACGGGGCCAATCAGTTACCGGCAATTTTGTCCGGCGGAGCCCATATCCGTGACCGCCTTGTGCAAAGACATGCATTTCCACCGGGACCTTGGCCGTTTTCAGCGCTGCGAAATAGGCGGTGGTGTTCTCCACGTGCACCGGATCGTCCTCGGCTTGAACTAAGAAAGTGGGCGGAGTTTTGGCCCCGGGCTGCACCTCCTCGCCGAGTTGCATGGATTCCGGCGAATGAACCAGACCGCCTGGATACACGATGATCGCGAAGTCCGGCCGGGCACTGAGGCGATCCGCCGCGTCGCCTGCCGCGTAGACTTTTTCGTCCGCGTGATTGCTTAGCACCGCCGCGAGGTGACCACCGGCTGAGAATCCCAACACTCCGACGCGCTTTGGGTCGACGCCCCAATCCGCCGCATGTTGTCTCGTCATCCGTACGGCTCGCTGCGCATCGGCCAGATCTTCTGTGTGACGGGGAAACGGCCCGGCCTCAGGGACGCGGTACTTTAACAGGACGCAGGTTACGCCCGAGGCGTTCAGCCACTCGCAAACTTCCGTCCCTTCCAGATCGTAGGCGAGTATGCGGTAGCCTCCGCCTGGGAATACGACAACCGCAGCCCCGGTATTGGTTCCTGTTGGCGCGCGGTAAAGGGCGACCGTCGGCGTGCTTACATCGGTGATCCTTTGCAGGCGCTTGCCAGCGATCAAATTGTCTTTGTCCGTGGTGGTATCGTGCTCCGGCCGATCCGCCGCTCGCACTGAGCCATCCGCTGGCCAGAGCGGCAGAACCTGTTGCGCCAGAGCCGACGAACCAATGAGCAGAGCAGCAGCGCCCACAATTGAACACCCCTGCATTGGGCGCGGCTTCACTACTTTCCGACCACCACAATTTGGAAGGAATCCGGCACCATGGCTCCGCGGCCCGGGCGTCCACCCGGAGTTGTGGGGGGTGGCGGCGCTCCGAACTCGGCTGACATCAGCAGAATGTGACCGGTCTTGCTATCGAGCGTGAGTGTCTTGGCTCGCTGCGGAGTTTGCACCGTCTGTTCCACTGTGAAGCTGGATGGGCTATTCTCTTTCACCACGGTCAGCGTGCCATCGCCTTGTGAGCTGAAGGCCTCCATGGTGTCCGGATTGAACACAGCGCCATCGGAACCATTCCCGATCGGCAAGGCGTCAATGATCTTGCCGTCAGCTGCTTGCATGATGACCATTGCTTGCGGCTTCCGGCAGGTGGCGAACAGAATCTGATTCTTCAAATCGATTGCCAGGCCCGCGCACGTGCCGCCCTTTCCGGCCAAATCGTAATTTCCGGTCACGGTCATGGTTTTGGTGTCGACCACGGCAATCTTGTCTTTATCTTCAATATCGACGTATAGATGGCCTTTACCATCGCTCACGGCCTGCTCCGGCGCGCCGCCGAGGTCGATTGTGCCGACAATGGAACCATCTTTGGCTTCGATCACCGTCACGTTGGGCGCGGAATGGCTAAAGATGTAGATGCGTCCGTGATCGGCCAGAATGCCGTCGGGTCCGCCCTGCACGTCGATGGTCTTGATGGTGGATAGAGTTTTCGTGTCCCACATCACGACTGGCTTGCTGCTGGCGAAGCCATGTCCCGACGCCACATCCACGGCTGCCCCGCGCGCATTTGCGTTCGCAATTTCGCCGGCGCTCGCGAGCGTGTCAAGGTCGAACACGGTAACCCGAGCCGGATTTCCCGTGCGCGGAATATAAAGCTTGCGTCCGGCTGAATCGGCATAAATGTAATCGAAGCCGCCTGCGCCGCCAGCCTTTACCGTCTTCAAAACTTTGTAAGGCCCGGAACCGGCGTCCTGAGCAAAACCGGCAGTGGCAAATAGAATGGCCGCCGTGACTCCACCTGTAAATAAGTTGAAAGTACTTTGTTTCATGACTCTTCCTCACCCAAGAGTGTAAGCCGTCGAGCAAGCGAGAGTAGAATCACAGAACCGATGTACCTACCCTTGGGCCAGCTTCGGGTCCTGTTATGCGCGATTGTGCTCCAGTCTGTTGTTTTACGGCCGGCTGCAAGTTGTGCAGAGTTGTGCACGATTCACAATTCGCAGTTTTCGATTCAGGTGCAGGCCGGCGTTGAAGCTCCGCGATTGGTAAGCTTCCGAGCCGACGGTACCACGCCCTGGAGGAATTTCGCCCCGGAACCGCTGGTCCCAGAAGCGGAGCTGGACGGCCAATCTTTCAGCCTGCACTGGCACCGGAACCGAGCGGAAAATCAGGTCAGTGGGAGCGTGATCGCGTTCGTGTACGAATCCTCCTTTCCCCAATTACGGCTTACCTGGAAGTGGCGCACGCCACTCGGATATGGGCCCATCGAGCACTCCATACATGTCGAGAATCTCAGCGGGCGAGAGATTTGGATTCCTCTGCAAGATAGCTTTCGTATTGAGACTCCCGTGGCGTCGCGATCCGACCCGGAACTTTCATACGTCGAAAAAGGCGCCGGTGAACCCTCCGATGTAGGAACGCATCGGGAAGCAATCGCCCAAGGTTCCCGATGGGTTGGGACGTCCAGCACTTATGCACATCCGGCGCCCGGCGAAGCGCGCGAGATCATCCCTTGGTTGGCGATCGGCAATACGATCGCGCCCTCCACCGGCTTCTATATCGGAATTGAATTCAGTGGGCGCACCCGCATCAGCGTGGAGCGGGATGGGACCGCGTTACGCGCTGTGGCGGGTTTGAATCCCACGCCGGGCCCATACAAGACACGATTAAGCCCGCAACAATCGTTCGACACTCCGACGGTTTTTCTCGGGACATTTAGCGGCGATCTGGACAGCATGGGTAATACACTGCGCCGCTGGGTTCGCCAGGCGCTGACTAATCCGCGCGCGTGGCAAGACCCTCAGTATCCGCTTCTGGTGAATAACAGCTGGGGGAGCGGGATGCAAGTGGATGAGGCGCTGGCGCGCAGGATGATTCATGACTCGGCCGATCTTGGGCTGGAAATGTTTCACCTGGATGCCGGTTGGTTTCGCGCCGTAGGAGATTGGTATCCAGATCCGCGCAAGTTCCCTCATGGACTGGCCGCACTGGCCGACGAAGCTCATCATCGCGGCCTGCGCTTCGGTATCTGGACCGATTGGACCCAGGCTGGGCTGGGCGCTGAGCCGAGCGCGTTGAACTTGCGCGATCCGATTGTGCACAATTGGGCAGTTTCCGATCTGCCCGCCACTTGGACCCCGGACCCTTTCAAAGGACAGACTGTGGATTTGGGAGTTCCCGCGGCGCAGTCCTACGCCCAAAAGGAAGTGCTGCGCATGGTGGGCGATTACCGGCTCGACATGCTGGAACACGATGGTTACCTGGTGGCCCAGGGGTGCGTTCGCGCCGATCATCCGCATGCGCCGCCCGATCCCGCCCATATGGTGATCACTAAGGATCAGGGCTCTTACTTTGTTTCCAGTTCTAACTCCACCGATGTGAGTTATCACGCGACACGCGCTTACTACGAGATACACGATCGGCTCCGACGCAAGTTTCCAAACTTGATCCTGGAAGTCTGTAACGATGGCGGCCGGATGGTAGACTTCGGCAGCGCCGCGCACGGGGACTACTTCTCCATTACTGATACTTACACTCCGCTAGCCAACCGGCGCGCGTTCTATGATGCCAGTTACTTGCTACCGCCCGCTATGCTCGAGACCTATGTCGAGAACTGGACGCCGGCCCGAACGAGCCTGGACAGCTTTCGATACATGCTGCGTAGCGGGATGATGGGCTGGCTTACTCTGATGCTGGATACGACCTCGTGGACCGGGCCGGAACGAGCCGCGGCACGGCAGGAGATCCAGTTATATAAGGATCGCCTGCGCCCGCTGATCCGCGAGGCTGATTTGTATCATTGCGGGGCACGGCCCGATGGCTCGCACTGGGACGCGATGGAATACTTTGACTCGCGGCGCGGTCAAGGGGTTGTGTACGTGTTTCGAGGAGCACTCCCTGGCTTGGACCGGCAAACACTTCGTCTGCACGGGTTGCAGAGCACCGCGCGCTACCGGCTCAGATTCCAGGATGGGACAAGCGCCGATCGAATTGTGAGCGGCCGGGACTTAGTTCAGAATGGTGTGGACGTGAGCATTCCTGGGGTGAACCGGTCGGAACTGATCTGGATTGAACAGGTGATCCGCGCGGGTGTCACCAGCCGCTAACGTCAAGGTCACGGGACACAGTCATCGCACAGCTTGACGTGTCTCGCCCACCGCGCTATCGTATTGAGTCACATGGCCAATATACTCGCGATTGCCGGACCCAACTCGAAGTACAAGCTACCGAATGCTGTACCCGCTGGATTTTGGGCCGGCTTGTGGCACGGCTTTGTCGCACCGTTTACATTCCTGTTCAGCCTGATTACAGCGGATGTGCGGATCTATGAGACCAATAATCGAGGGCGTTGGTATGACTTTGGGTTCATGGTCGGCGCGGGCGCATGGGCCTCGCACCGCGAAGTGCGCACGGTGGTAGTCAATACTTATAACTGATCGGCGTATTAGTCGAAGTGTTAGTCAGATGAATTGCCTGGGCGCGGCTAAGCTACATGCCAAAGAACTCCGGATGGGTCAAAGACATAAGCAGTGCGCAGACGCCATGGTTGCATTGCGGGAGCTTTCGGTTCGGGTACGCCTAATTGCGCGGGTAAGTCCAGTTGTTGAATGTGATGCCACCAGGGGTCAAGATCGTCGACCATCAGCTGCATCATAAAGTTCTCTCCCAATGCTTTTCAAATCGATTTGGAGGATAAAACTGCTCACTCCGATGCTGAATATCGCTACGTCCCCGTCAAGTAATTTCGTGAAGCCGATTGCTTCTTACAAGCGCTCACTCAAGTTGAAGTCTCTCGCGGGAACGAACGGACGCGCGAGCTCACTGCTGGATGGAATGGTCATCTACTTTTCATCTTGCCACTCCGCCACTAGCACCCGTGCTACGGGATCAAGCGGGCTTCACGTAGATTAGCGAACAGATCGAAGAAGCTGTCCTCGCTCGCTTGATACCTGGTGAAGCCCAACTTGCGGCTTTTCGACATGTCCGTGATCACTTCGATCGGGCGGCCCAAATCGGCATCGGTGTGCCACGCGGACGTAAGCATGTGGATGTCCGGCTGCGCGAGGTGATACTTTTCTGCAATCGACTTCCACACGGGCGCGGCGTCCGCGAGTTGCTTCTCAAGTGGCAGTAAGGCAGTGCCGAGTGGAGCAGCTTCCACGCCGAACCATCCGGCGATCCGGGGCCACATCCAGTTCCACCGGAAGTTGTCCCCGTTCACGATATTGAACGCCTGATTCCTGGCCTCCGGCGTGATGGCCGCCCAGAGCAGATGATGGGCAAGAATACGCGCGTCGGTAATATCGGTGAGGCCATTCCACTGCGCACCGGAACCTGGAAACCGCATAGGAGCGTTGGATTCCTTGCAGATGGCGGCATACACGGCGAGCGTGCTTCCCATGTTCATGGCGTTTCCAAGTGCATAGCCGATGATGGTGTGGGGACGGTGTACGCTCCAGGAGTAGCCGTCGCGCTCGGCTGCCGCGAAAACTTCGTCTTCCTGGGCGTAGTAGAAGTTTTCAACATTGAGCCGGGGCTGTTCTTCGCGCAAAGGAGTCACAGGCAGCGCGCCTGTGGCATAAGATTCGAACGGCCCGAGGTAGTGCTTGAGACCGGTGACCAACCCGACATGAACGACGCTTTTCGCTGGCGAGACAGCATTCAGAACGTTGCGAACCATCGCGGAGTTCACGCGAATGTTTTCGGACTCGGTGGCGTGCCGAAGCCACATGGTCAAGAAGACGTGAGTTGGATGAATATTTTTGACGGCTTCGACGACCGCTGCGGCATCCTGAATATCTACGGCGACCGGTGTCACGCCCGGGAGTTTACCGGGACGCCGCGCCAGTCCGTAAACCTTCCAGTCGTCCTGTGTTACGAGCAGATTGGCTAAGTTACCGCCGACCATTCCCGAGACACCCACGATGAGCGCTGTGTGCATGCAGTTCCCCTTCTGTGAGGTTACGCGGGTGAGCCGGAATCGCGAAGAGCAGTACGTGCCAAAGACTACCGTCAGCTTATTTGGTGGTCGAGCGCCGGGTGATAGGTTGGGTCAAGCGGTCTTGAAAAACCACAACCAAATACTGCGAGCATTTTTGGGAATGCTTGTTTTCGGGACCGTGTGTCGGGCGGCATCCGATCCGTGCGCAACGTGTCATGCCAAAGAGGTCGCGGGCTACCAGCGATCAACCATGTCGCGTTCGCTGGGATTACCGCCAGATCAGCCGTCCGGAGCGTTCACCCATTCGGCTTCGGGGACGCGCTTCACAATCACGAGCGCGGGAGCTTCGGGGATGGTGCAGCAACTTGCGCGACCGGGCGAATCCGGTTCCTGGCACGTTGCGTTTGTTGTGGGGTCAGGCAGTCATGCGTTCGGTTACCTGGTCGAGATCGCCAACCATCTGTTCCAATCTCCGCTCTCGTATTACCCGCGAAAACATGCCTGGGATGTTGCCCCGGGCTATGAGAATGCGGAGGCTCCGGACTTTTCGCGGCCGGTCACACCGGAGTGTTTGTTGTGCCATGCGGGCGCGGCCAAGCCGAAGAAAGATACACTGAACACCTTCGAGTCACCGCCTTTTGCAGCAGAAGCAATTTCCTGCTCGCGGTGCCATGGGGATACTGCGGCGCATCTGAGAAAGCCTGGGCCCGGCACCATTTTGAATCCGGCAAAGATGATTGGAGCGGCGCGCGATAGCATCTGCGAGCAATGCCATTTAGCCGGAGAAATCCGCATTCCAAATCCCGGTAAGACGATGGGGGACTTTCATCCTGGCGAACCGCTTGAGAAGGCCTACACCGTCTTCGTCGATGTCCGGAGGCCAGGCGACGGTATCAAGGTGGTCAGCCACTCAGAACAACTCGCTTTGAGCGTCTGCGCCCGACAGAGTCAGGGAAAGCTGTGGTGCGGAACTTGTCACGATCCGCATGATCCGCCCGCGATTCCGGCATCTTATTACCGCGACAAATGTCTTAGCTGCCACTCCCATACGCTGAACCCAACGCATGCAGCGAATCCGGAATGCGTCCGCTGTCACATGCCGGAAACCGACGCGCGCGATGGCGGTCATACCGCGTTCACCGATCACCGAATCCGGCGAAATGTCTCTAACTCGACCGGCGAGGGCGCAGCTCTAACGTCCTTGGCAGGTTTGATACCGTGGCGAGATCCCGAACCCGCCGTGCGCGACCGCAACTTGGCAATCGCGTTAGCAACTCATGGTCTAGAGAACGGATCAGCCGCAGAAGTTATTCGCGGCTACAAACTGATGAGCCATCTGGAAAGTCAGTTTCCCGATGATGCTGCTCTTCTTACTAGCCTTGGTTCGGTATTGCTGAAAGCTAAAGAATCAGATGAAGCGCTACGGCGATTTCGTAAGGCGGTGGCGCTGCGGCCCGGCTTTGCTCCATACGAGGTAAATTACGCCGCGGCGTTGGTTGCGGCGGGACGGCGGGACGAAGCTATTGGGCACCTGCAACATGCACTGAAACTCGATCCTTTGCTGCTATCGGCGGTGAGTCTTTTGGGTCAGGTGTACCGGACGCAAGGAGAGCCGGAGCACGCGGCGGAGGTACAGCTTCGCTATCGGGAGGCGATGGATCTGAAGAGTAGCACGGTGAGTGGGAAAGCGATTCGGTGAGCGCAAAGCGCGGATCGTCAGGCTACCGGACTAAGTTCACCCTTCCTCACCGGTAAGCACCACCATAAGACTGCTGTTGCCGGAGTCCGGATCGTCAACAGCGCGCGTCAGCGTATATCGCTTCTTAGAGCCGATAAGATCGAAATACTTTACTTCGTCTGCGCAACAACGCCTGATACTTGGGGGTGGTAGCGCGAAGACCAGAGCCAAGTTCCAATGCCCATTTACACGCTTCAATCTCCATATCCCCGTTCCCGCATCAACAATGGTTCGGCGACGTATCGAGATATCCTGACTCCCACATATAGGGAAGATTTACGAGGGCAAAAGCATGGTTGTCCCGCAGGTCCAAGTATTCTAAGGAAAGATACGACTGCCCGGTTCTTTACTGGATCAAATCCTTGGTGTGTTTCGATGGAGGGTGTCGGCCGGTAGGTCACCGATTGGCGGCTCGGACTGAGTCAAATCGTGGTCTTCCGATATCACACGCAGAAAGAAGCATTAGAAATAAGGGCACAAATTGTGATCTGCAGTGTTCTGGTGTCCCCTTCAGTTTTCCGCCTAACCGTGATGAGATGCGAGTGCGTCGCCCGCCATCGTGCCAAGAACATTGATAGGACGAAGAAGGAGGTCGCTTTGATGCTTGTCCCAAGCAGGAGCAAAATCCAGATAAACAGTGGAATATAAAGCAACGATCTTCCGTCAAAGTGTGGCCCAAAATGTAGCTACAGGTCGCATTTACAGCCCGTTTGGTCGCGTTTTCTGCAGCGATGCTTCGGCCGCAGTGCGGCCACTGGGAGTTTTCAACAGCCCCCAATTTGTCTCAGGAACGAAGTGGAACCTATGTGTCCGGTATGGACATTGCCGAAATGGCGGTGAGGGTGGGATTCGAACCCACGGAACCCGTGAAGGTTCAACGGTTTTCGAGACCGCCCGATTCAACCGCTCTCGCACCTCACCGTTGCCCTATCTTACCTCATTCGGGGGCTGGCCATTACTCAACGGTGAAGGTAAAAGCGCTGGTCCCGGTGCCGTTGGGAGTGGTCACGGTAACCGGGCCGGTAGTCGCGCCTGCGGGAATCACGGCGGCGATGTAATCCACGCTGCGCACGGTGAACGAGGCCGCGGGAACCCCGTTCAAGGTGACCGCGCTCGCGGCTAACAGATTCTTACCGCGAAGGAGCACCGTCGCTCCGGGCAGGGCGCTCGCCGGGCGCGCATAGCCGAGAGAGGGCATGATGACCAGAATGTTAGGCTGCGACGTGGTTATCGCAATCGGGTCGGACGGGGGGTGGCTTGCATTTGTTCAGCCCCGGCGAGGCCGATGGCTGCGGCCCCCCCCCGCTGCAGCGATTCCTAACTGAATCAGAAACTGTCTGCGGTTCCAATCGCTCGAATTCGGCATTGTCGCCCTCGTGTGGTGATGCACGAGTATCACGCAGAGTGTGACAATTTGGCGTTGGCGGCCACTTCTTATTCAGCCCGTGTCACCCTGCCGGGAATCCGGGACTATGCTTGATTTCCCGAATCTGCAAAATATGCCTCTGGGAGTGCGCCGAGATCATTAGTAGCCATTGATATCCATCCCGGTCCCACTCCGGTATCATGTGGTGCCGCCAATCCTCCCTGCTCGATCGGATATACGTCAGCATCGTGGCTCGCAGCGCCAGGAAATCTCGGAGTGCGGGCTGTAAGTCCGTGTAAGTCGCCTTCGGTGTCTCCGCCGGTACGGTCTTCGCCTTCTCGGTCCGGTCGATGCCGTACCATAGCCGGTTCAAATCCGTTGACGGCGAAGTCTTTCGCGAAGCAGGAGCCGCCATGGCGGATTGGAACATCTTCCAATAGTGCGGTTCCGCTAAATCTAGATGCTCGACGCAGTCGAGTATGTTCCATGCGTTGGGGGAGGGCCGAAACTGCAATTGTTCTGGCGATAACTTTGACACCTCGTCTACTAGCCAACTCCCGGTCATTTCAAAGTGAGCGATTAATCGTTGCCGCTCCAGGTCGCCGGGCGGTGCGCACCAGACCCAGGTAACCGTTCCAAGACTAAGAATGACGAGTCGCGCTACTCCGATATTCCACTTCTGCTTCATGACTTGCGCATCCTGCGCGCCAGGCGCACCGGGTAGGTGATCAAGCGTGCCAGTTGAAAGCTGCGCGACGCTATGATTGCCCGAATGTCTTCCAGCATGGATGAGAACTCCTGTTCCCGTTCGTAGAGAAAACGCATGTGTTGATCGCGCCGGGCGAAGAGTATCTCCAACTCGCGGATGTCATCTTGAGTCAGTTGATGGCCGGCGCGAATGTTCGCAGGCATCGGCCGCTGGTAATAAATTGTCCCGTGAGAAGGCGCTACGCCAGCCGAGGGGCGTTCCTTGGTGTAGAAGTAGACCGCGAGCGACTTACGCGAGACATGCTTCGGCTCAGGAACCTGAACTTTCCGAAAGCCATGCCAGGATATCTCCGTCGTCTCAAAAATCACGGCGCGGTTCAACACTGGCATTACTTCCTGCAAGTCGTCACCGCTCGTGACCCACGGGTCTTTCAGCAGCTCAAGTAATCCGCCCCACTCCGGGGACCATTCTGGATTTAAGAACAGAATCAGATTTAGCCGTCGATGAGTTCCCGCGGTTGGATGATAGTTGAAATCGACGTGGACATCAAGTTCCTGTCCGTTAAGGTTTTCATGTGTTCCCCCGCCCACATACTCAGGATCGTAGAGAAGCTTGGGAATCCCCGTCACGCGGCTCGTCCACTCTAGGAACTCAGGACAGCGCATTAAGTCATCGAAGCGCTGAAATGGAGCGCCTAACTCCCTGACATTCTGGAATACGCTCTTACCTCCAGCTTCGCCGTGCTCGTTCAGAGCCTTGTCAGTCGCGAAAGGTGGAAACGCGCGCATCAGAGCGCCGCAGAACTCCGGGGTTAGGAATTCATCGATAATAATATGCCGAAACGGCTGCGCACTTTGGAACTGCGCGGCAAGTGTGTCGACACGGCCAATCAGTCCTTGATTGAGAAGCGAAATCACGATCCTGTATTGTAGTCCGCCTCTCCACTAGGATCCTCGGCCGTGAAGTACACGCAGTCCGGATGGTGGAAAACCAATGCGCTCACGCTGGCCTCGGGATCCATCATCATGCCCTCGGTCAATTGCACGCCTATCTCCTCGGGATGAATCAGATCCCAGATTCCTTGCTGATCGTCCAGATTCGGGCATGCTCCGTAACCGAAGCTATACCGCTTGCCACGATAGCGGGACGTAAAGCGCTCCTGCATCGTCATACCGGGCGGGTCGGCGATGCCCCAATCCTCACGAATTCTACGATGCAGCCATTCGGCGGCGGCTTCGGCGGTCTCGATAGCCAGGGCTTGCAGTCCGTGCGCCCGGAAGTATTCGCCGGAGTTTTTCCACTTCTCAGCCGTTTCGCGAACACCCGCGCCCGCTGTGACCACAAACATCGCCAAGTGGTCACGCCGTCCATGAGCCTGCGGAAGTATATAGTCACTGAGACACAGACCATTTTCCCGAGCCTGGCGGCTGAACTGGAAGGTTCGCGCCGGGGTCAGCGCACCGGGTTGGAATAAGTGAATCGCATTCCCATCCCGCTCAGCCTCGAAGTACTGCCATACGGCTCGGGGCTTTAACAGCTGCAAAGCTTCGCACTTGAGTTCCTCGACAAGGCTTTGTAACTCAATCGCTTTCGGATCGTGCTGCGCCAGACCTTTTTCGAAGTTGCCTTTGTATCCGAGATGCCTCCCGAACAACATGTACGGGTTGATATAGCTCCATAACTCGGTGAGATTCGAGATCTGCCGCAACTTACGGTCCAGATAAGGCGCGGGTGGGATTGTCAAGTTCACACGCACTTTGGAGCTACGCTCCGTGCTCGATCGAACCGCCAGTTCTGTTTCTGGCTCAACTAACGTGACCGGCTCGCCACCCCGATACTGATACCGGTCTAACATCGCCTCACGCCCATTGGGATCCATGAGCTCATTCATCAAACGCAGGCCGGTCATCGCGTCTTTTGCATAGAGGGTCGCTTCCCGGTATGCCGGAGCTATCCGGGTATTCGTAAATTTCTCCGAGAGCGCCGCACCGCCAACCAGCAAGGGCACCCGGACACCGGCTTCCCGCAAATCTTCGGCTGTTAGCACCATCTGCTGCGCGCTCTTCACCAGCAATCCGGAGAGCCCGATTGCGTCCGGACGGTGCTCACGAAAAGCTTCAATCAGGCGATCCGAGGCGATTTTAATACCTAAGTTGATGACGGTGTAACCGTTATTACTCAGGATGATTTCAACCAGGTTTTTCCCAATGTCGTGGACATCGCCTTTAACGGTCGCAAGAACGATTTTCCCCCGTGCGGCTGTGTCCGATTTCTCCATGAACTGTTCCAGATAGTTGACTGCGGCCTTCATCGCCTCGGCCGACTGCAGAACCTCCGCGACAATCAACTCGTTGTTATTGAAGAGGCGGCCTACTTCAGCCATTCCGGCCATCAACGGCCCGTTCACGATATCGAGCGGCTCGGCGCCTTCGTCCCGTTTGAGCGCCAGATCCGCCAGAAGCCCTTCCTTGGTGCCCTCGATGATGTAGTTAGCCAGCCGAGCATCGAGGGGCAGATCCGCGGCCTTGGCCTTCTGACGGCCCTGAGCGCCGCGGAAGAATTCCGAGATGGCCGCGATATGGATCTGGTTGATCTCCGCGCGTTGCTCGGGCGTTTGCTCCCGCCAATCGACAGGCACGCAAGGCATTGTTTCCGGAGGCGTGTTGAACAGAAGTTTTTCCGTCAGATGCCGTTCCTCTTCCGGGATGGATGCGAAACGCTCCAGCTTCTCTGCATTGACGATTGCCAGGTCCAGTCCGGCCTTCGTGCAGTAGTACAGGAACACGGAGTTCACGACTTCGCGTGCTGCTGCCGGCAAACCGAATGAGATATTCGAGACGCCCAGCACTGTCTTGACGAACGGAATATTCTCCTTGATCAGACGCAAGGCCTCGATGGTCTCTACCGCTCCGCCGATGTAATTAGTGTCTCCGGTGGCGCAGGGGAATACCAACGGATCGATAATGATGTCCTCCGGGGACATCCCATACTTCTCGGTTAATAACTCAACAGATCGCCGGGCGATAGCTAGCTTCCGCTCGCGGGTGAACGCCTGCGCTTGTAACTTATCCTCGTCAATCGTGCCGACAATGACCGCCGCGCCGTAAGCCGAAGCTAAGGGACAGACACGCTCAAACTTATCCTCGCCGTCTTCAAGATTGATGGAGTTGATGATGCTCTTGCCCTGGCAGTAGGTGAGCGCAAGCTCAATGGCTTTCGGGTCAGTCGTGTCGATCATGACCGGAGCTTGCACAATCCGGATCAGCTTTTCGAAGAAGGGCGGGATGTCGGCCATTTCATCGCGGTCGGTACTCTGCAAGCAAACGTCCACAATGTGCGCGCCGTTCTTGACCTGCCGCCGCGCAATCTCCACGGCCTCTTCCCACTTCTCTTCGGCGATCAGCTTCTTGAAAGCACGCGACCCAATGACATTGGTTCTCTCGCCGACAATCAACGGACGCGTACTCTCCGTGGCTTCGACCACATCGATCCCCGAGTAGTAGGCCCGATGAGAACGTCCCGGAATCACCCGTGGCTTGTGCGACGCCGCCATCTGGGCCAGCAGGCGGATGTGGGCGTCGGTAGTTCCGCAGCAGCCGCCTACGATATTCAGCCAGCCATGCCGCGCGAACTTATCCAGTTGCTCGGCAAACATTTGCGGCGTCGCCCCATACTTGCCTTCCACATCCGGCATCCCGGCGTTGGGATAGCATGATACCCAAACGGGCGACATTTCGCTGACCGTGCGCAGATGGTCGATCATGTTCTCCGGGCCGGTGGCGCAGTTCAGTCCAATCGAAAACAAACCTGCGTGCGCGATGGAACTCACCAGCGCATCAGCCGCCTGACCCGCCAGCATGGTTCCCGATAGTTCGATTGTTCCGGACACCATGACGGGAAGCTTGCGGCCGTACTCGCGCTGTAATTGTCCGATGGCGAGTAAACCCGCCTTGATGGTGCGCGTGTCATTACTCGTTTCGAGCAGCAGGACGTCCGCGCCGCCGTCGACCAATCCACGCGCCTGTTGATGGAAGCTGGCGATTAGCTCCGCAAAGGTGACGCCGCCAGAGACGCTGATTGCCTTGGTCGTTGGGCCCATGGACCCGGCTACAAATCGCGGCCGCCCTGGCGTTGAATAAGCGTCCGCCGCTTCCCGGGCCAGCCGCGCCGCAGTCCAACTGATGTTATAGGACTGATCGGCCAGACCGTATTCGGCAAGCACGATTGGCGCGGACTGGAAAGAGTTGGTCTCGATCATGTCCGAGCCGGCCTCTAGATATGCTTTGTGTATATCCAGGATGACGCCGGGCTTCGTGATTACCAGGTTTTCATTGCAGCCCTCGAGTGAGGCTCCACCGAAATCGGCCGGGGTTAGATTTTTGTCCTGCAACATCGTCCCCATCGCGCCGTCGAGAATGAGAATACGTGTGGCGAGGAACTCTTGTAGAGCCTGGAGGCGCTCGGAAGCTGTAGTCACGGGTAAGCCGTTATTTTACCAAGCGGTTACGTTGTGACGAACCCCGGCCTTTGCGCCACATGCCTCCACATGCGGGAGATCCGCTCGGATCGCGGCTCAGTTTTCACCCAGTGCGGGCGCTCATTCCGCGAGCCGAAGTACGACAAATACCCGCGACTGCCGGTGCTCGCCTGCCCCGGTTTTGAGATCGCGCAGAAACCCATGTCACAAACGCCGGTGGACCCGCGATAGAATACCGGGCGTGATCTCTCGTCGAAATGTACTTCAGGCCGCCGGTGCCGCCGCGCTGGCCTCCGCTGCTCAAGCCGATTCCAACGTCCCTGCCGGTGGTGGCCGCATCAAACAGTCTGTCGCGCGCTGGTGTTTCAACAAGTACAGCGTCGATGAACTCGCCCAGCACGCCAAGCGCATTGGCCTGAAAGGCATGGACCTGTTGGATCCACCGGACTGGCCCAAGGTTCAGAAGTACGGCTTGGTTCCCGCCATGGTGCCCGAAAAGAACGATATTCCGAACGGCTTTAACCGCCTAGAGAACCACGACAAGCTCGTCAGCGACATGGAAGCGATGCTCACCAAGGCCGCAGCCGCAGGCGTTCCCAACGTGATTGCGATGTCTGGAAACCGCAAAGGCATGGCCGATTCCGAGGGTTTGGCCAACTGCGTCACCGGCCTCAACCGCTGCAAGAAGATGGCGGAAGAAAAAGGCGTCACAATCTGCATGGAGTTGTTGAACAGCAAAATCAATCACCACGACTACATGTGCGATCACACCGCGTGGGGCGTCGAGGTGATGAAGCGCGTCGATTCTCCGCGCGTCAAGCTACTCTACGACATTTATCACATGCAGATCATGGAAGGCGACGTGATCCGAACCATTCGTGACAACATCCAGTACATCGGTCATTTCCATACGGGCGGCGTGCCCGACCGTCATGAGCTCGATGACACGCAGGAACTGAACTGGCGCGGGGTTGCTCTTGCGATTGCAGACCTGAAGTATCAGGGATTTGTGGCCCATGAGTTCATCCCGAAGGCAGCGGACCCGATCAAGTCATTGGAACAGGCCTATCAACTATTCAACGTGTGAGCGAGCGTCCCGCGCGTGGTAGCCGGCCCAGCCTTCGAGACTCCAGGGTGCGCCGGCACCTGATCATCCTCACTCTGCTCGTTGTTGCACTGCGGCTCCCGTTTGCTAACCAAGCAGTGGGCGGCGACGACGTCTACTATCTTGCCGCTGCCTACCATGCGTTGATCGATCCGTTGCATCCCAATCACACCCACTACATCTTCGAGGGCGCAGACGTCACGTTCCAGGGTTACCCCCACCCGCCGGGCAATGCCGCGTTCCTCGCTCTGCTAACCGGCATTTTCAAAGATGTGCGCGAGGTTCCATTCCACCTGGCCTATGTTGTCTTCTCATTGACAGCGGTTTACGCGATGTACGCGTTGGCTTGCCGCTTCTGCGAGAATCCGATGTGGGCGACGCTGCTGTTTATCGCGGTTCCGGCATTCGTGATTAACGGCAACACCTTCGAGTCCGATTTGCCGTTCCTCGCTTTTTGGTCGGCAGGTGCGGCCTGTTTTGTCTATGCGGTCGACCGGACGAGCACTCGACTTCTGGCATTCGCGGCGCTGTGCCTGGCCGTCGCCGGCATGATCGCGATGCAGTCCTTCCTGTTCACTCCCATACTGCTGGCCTATATTTGGACACGGCTCGAAAAACCGGGCATGCGATACATTGCGGTGGCATTCACGCCGATCCTGATATTGATCGCGTGGCAGATCTTTGAGCGCCTATCGAGCGGACAGTTTCCAGCGGCGGTATCGGCGGGCTACATGGCCCGGGACGGGTTTGCGACCGTCGCGGTGAAGTTGCGCAATGCTCTTGCCTTAACCATCCACGCGGCGTTCATGATTTTCCCCATACTCCTGCCGTTTACGTTCCGCGCAGTCTGGCGGAGATGGGAAGAGGCCGACACGGGCTTCCTG
The DNA here is from genome assembly GCA_963752695.1 of Bryobacterales bacterium. Classification (GTDB taxonomy): domain Bacteria; phylum Acidobacteriota; class Terriglobia; order Bryobacterales; family Bryobacteraceae; genus Bog-113. The sequence goes on along the minus strand of CAVVZB010000002.1, from coordinate 1,561,530 downwards.
GTGCTTTGGGCCGCCATATTTCTGGGGGGCGCTTGGGTAGTTTTCTACGCGGGCTCCGCGCGTTATCTCCTTCCTATCGCCGTTCCGCTTGCTATTCTTGCCAGCCGTGCTCCTTTGCGTTGGGTCCAGGCGGCTGTCGTGCTTCAGTTAGCCATCTCGGTCTGCCTTGCCACGGTCAATTACCAACAATGGAATGCGTATCGCAGCTTCGCTAATAACCTGGTTGCTCAAGCGCAGCAGAGGCGAATTTGGGTAGATGCCGAATGGGGTCTGCGGCATTATCTGGAAGCCGACGGAGCCCAACCCATGTTGCGCGACCAGTGGATTCCAACTGGCGATCTGGTCGTGGAGAGCGACCTCGCGTTTCCCGCCCCGATTCCGCATGGCGGCCGCGCTCTGGTTCCGATAGCCGAAACGGATATCGACCCAGCGCTCGTGTTCCGTTTGATTGGGCTCGACTCCGCATCGGGCTACTCCACCACGAGCAAGGGCTTGCTGCCCTATGATGTTCGCGGCGGCGTGATCGACCGCGTGCACGCTTATGTTCTGCGTGCGCAAGACCCGCAACTTGCCGATCTCAGCATGGGCGCGAAAGAAGCGGACTCACAGATAGTCAGCGGCATCTTTCCCAGCGAAGGGGCGCCCTGGAGATGGATGAGTGACCAAGCGACGGTGCTGCTGAAAAGCCCGCAACGCCCGGCAACCCTCGAGATAAAGCTTTACATCGCGGATGCCGCCCCGGCCCGCCGCATGGATGTTTCCATCGAGGGCGGCCCATCTGCTAGCAGGACTTTTCCTGGCCCGGGGACCTATACGTTCACGATGGGGGTGGATGTTTCGAGACTGTCGCCCGTGGTGGTGAAGCTTCAGGTAGACCGGGCTTTTCAGGCATCAGGCGACCAGCGAAAGCTCGGCGTCATTCTGAACGAGATCGCTCTGCGCTAAGCCTAGATATCGGCCGCAATCCTCTCGAGAAATGCCTTTCCCGTGCCGATGTCTTTTAAGCGCGCAATTGGATCGTCGGTCTCCCTCTCAATAAACAACGGCTTCTCGTAACCGACTTTGCGCAGGATGGTCAAGAAGGCCCGAAAATCCACGGTGCCTTTACCGATCGGCATCTCTGTCCCTAATGCACCGGGTGTTGACGCGGAAGGGATAATGCCATCTTTACAATGCACCGTGAGAACGTGCTGGCCCACGGTTTCCAATGCTTCCACTGGATCGCCAGTCCCATAAAGAACCATATTTGCCGGATCGAAATTCACGCCAACGTTTTCGCGGTCGACCTCGAACAGGAAGTCGAGGAGCGCGTCCGCCGTCTCCTGCCCAGTTTCCAGCGCGAAGGTAATGCCGTGGCGCGAAGCCGTGTCCGCGATGCGGCGCACCATGCCAAGCACAGCGACATAATCCGGGTCCTGATTGTCTTCGGGCAAGCATCCGATATGCGTGGCAACGCCGCGAACTTTCAGTGCCGCTGCGAGATTCACCAGCTTCAGTGTGCGCTCTTCACGGACCTTGCGAGTCTCCTTGGGAACGAAACCGACCGTCCTGCGAACGGTTTCGATGTCCGCATAGCTCTCGCCTTCATACACTCCGAAAAGCGTATGAACTTCCATCCCCGCGGTCCGAAACGCTTGGCTCCACACGCCCGCCAAATTACTGATCTCGAGATCTCCCGGCACGGCCACCTGGCAGTGCTTCAGACCCATCGCGGCCAGAGGCGCAAGCGTCGGTCCCAAGTCCGCCGCGCCGGTCAACATCACACCAATTTCCAATGGCATTCTTTTATTTCACCGTGTACTGAGCCTGCGGCGGACTGAGCTTCACGTCCAGAGTCTTTTCATCTGCATCCACTTCCATCATTTTCCCGAAGGTCTGGAAGTTGGATGCAATCACCTGCAGGCGCACAGTGCCCTGCGGGATGGGCGGGAGGATCGCGTTGCCATCCTGATTGGTACGCGTTTCCCAAGTGTCACTCATTTTCTTATATAACTTCAAAGGCGCGCGGCCAGTGACGAACTTCAAGATGACGCTTGCTCGATCAATAGGTTTTCCGCTTTCCGCGGCGGTGACATGAATCGTCACCTTCGACATTGGAGGACCAGCCAGCGCGAGAGGGATGACGGCGGCGAATACCAGGGTTCCGAACAGACCACGCATATGCAGCATTATCCGACATCGGGGAGCAAGAACGATGCGGGCGCTCCCGCCATGCGCGTGACGGCTTCCGCCGCCAAGTATCCGCTTCGGACCGCGCCTTCCATGGTGGCCGGCCAGCCCGTCCGAGTCCAATCGCCCGCGAGAAAAAAGTTTGGAATCGGAGTGACTGTTAGCGGCCGCTGCAGCTCCAGATTCGGTTTGGCGGAGAACACCGCGCGCACTTCTTTGATCACTTGCGCGCTCTCCAGTTTGGCGTCTACGGCTCGGGGAAAAAACTCGCGGAGTTCAGTAACGGCCAATTCGATGACTTCCGCTCGCCCCATTCCGAGAAGGGATCGCGAGGCGCTCACGACCAGCTGAACATAGCGTCCGCCCGACTTGTTGAACATCCATTGGATGGTGCGGTCGAGTAGCGCTGCATGCGGCAAATCCGTGATGGGGCGATCGAACCATAGATGGATTCCGGTGATGGGGGAATGCGAGAAGTCCGACGTGTCCACGGGGATCTGAGGCATCACCTGCGGCAACCGCTCGAACGGCAAGGCCGAAACGAAGGCGTCGGCGCGATGGAGTTCGCCATTCACGAGCGCTCCTGTCACGCGGTTGTCTTCGACCAGTACCTGCTCGACCGGCGAACGCCCATGTAACTCGATTGGCCCGATTCGCTCCCAAACAGCGGGCCGATACAGTTCACGGAGCGGGACGTTCGGGATTCCAAGCTCATAGGAATCGGCCCGCGACAGCATCCCGAGCCAAAAGACCTGAAAGCCGTGACTCGCCGCCATTCGGTCCAATTCTTCGCTAACGGCGCTCACCAGCACCGGGTACCAGAAGCGGGCGATCGCGCGCTCGGTCTGGCGATGCTCGCGCAACCATTCGAGCATGGTGATCTGATCCAGATCGGTTCGGTGACGCTCACGCGGTATGGCGAGCATCGCCCGAGCGATTCCGATCTTATCCGCCAGGCCGAGGAAATGCAGGGTCAGGAACGATTCAGCGAAGTGCGCCGGGGCAGGGAACACGCCCCGCTTCATGGTCGATAACCGTCCACCCGGTTCAATGAAGTAGAACTGCTTAAAGAACTGAATTTCCGGTGTCACGCCCAGGCGCGAGTAGAAATCCATCAGGTTGACGCAGCACCGCATGAGCACGTGCTGGCAGTTATCGATCAACTCGGTTTCACGGCCATCCGGAGCAGGTACGGGCCAGGAGGTTGCGCGGCCACCGAAGAACGCGCGGGATTCAAACAGTTTGACCTGCCATCCCACGCTGCCGAGCGCCGCCGCCGTGGAGAGTCCGGCCAAACCTCCTCCGATTACGATGACCGATGACACAGTTAGCTCGCTCGCAGGATGGACTGGGTGGTCGCAACTTCACCGCCCAGCGCGAGGAATTCCTTGCGGAAGGCGCCAGCGGATTCCAGATCGAGCGCGACCGCAGCATCCCGGCTCAGGGCACGTAAAGCGAGCCAGAAGGAAACACGAAGTCGATCTGAGACTCGATATCCAGGAACCCCAGTCATATCAAACGCTTTCCGTGATCTTGTGATGTAAAGCTTCAAGCGCCGGACTTAATGTAACTGTGTGATTGGTACCGATAAATGCCCGCGACTCACGGGCTCGTTCCCGGATGGTGCGCAAGTCTTCCGGCGGTTTCACACGTTTCCCTCCCCGGAGAACGGGATGCAATAACGGCGCGCCCCCTTCAATGGATTCGTCGGCCAAGGAAACGATGTCATGATCAGCGAACCGCCAGATCTGCTTCGCACCTGGAACTGAACTCTTTCCCAAACTGCGCTTGGCTGTATAACGTGGCGCGCCGCGCTCGTTGATCTCGACCACTTTGTAAACCATTCCCATGGCGGGAGCATCGGCGGAGGTTGAGAGTTCGGTTCCCACTCCGAACGCGTCAATCGGTGCTCCGGCTGCGACAAACTCTGCGATCCGATCCTCGTTCAGGTCGCCGCTGGCCATAATCCTGCTGTCTTGCAGTCCAGCCGCGTCCAGAATGGCGCGAACCTCAGTCGCCAGGGACACCAAGTCTCCGCTGTCGAGCCGCACGCCCCACAAAGGCTTGCCCAAGTCCGCCGCCTTTTGAGCCCCGGCCAATGTGTCATAAGTGTCGATCAGTTGGACAGTCTGTTCGCCCATCAGCTTTTGCAAATTGCGAAAAGCCTCGGTTTCGCTGCGGAATGACATGACCCAGGAATGGGCTGCGGTTCCTGCTACAGGAATACCATAGCGGAACCCGGACAGGGCATTGCTGGTGGCGTCGCACCCCCCGATAAAGGCTGCCCGCGCGCCGATTGTACCCGCTTCCGGGGTATGCGCGCGCCGAGTGCCGAATTCCAGCACGGGGCGGCCTTCGGCGGCATCCACGATCCGGGCGGCTTTCGTCGCAATCAACGTTTCGAAGGTGATGGCGGAAAGGAGATAGGTTTCCGGGATCTGCGCTTGCAGCATGGAGCCGGAGACCCGAAGCACCGGTTCGCCCGCCAGCAGCGCGGTGCCTTCAGGAACCGCGTCGACGTCTCCGAAAAAACAAAACGAACCCAGTTCCTCGAAAAACTCCGGGGGAGCTTGTGCAAATTGTTGCAGTCCGCGAAGATATTCAATCTCCTCCGTGGCGAAAGATAAGTGCAGGAGGTAGTGGATTGCGCGTTCAAGACCGGCCACCACAACCCAATCCCGATTACGTGGGAGCCGGCGGATGGTCATCTCAAACGTTGCCGTTTCACGATGTTTTCCAGCCGCCACATACCCGGCAGCCATCGTAAGCTCGTAGAGATCGGTAAGCAGACCGTTCAAGAGATCTACTTTTTCGACGGATTCTTGGCCGTATTGGCGGGCTTAATCGCACTCGCCGCCTGAAGTAGATCATCCACAACCGCGCGATCCAACCGGTAGGTCGTAGAATCGCCCTCGCGCGTTGCCACCGTGTTCGCGCCGTCCCGGAAAATGGAAACCTTCTCGGACCGCTTCTTATCCTGAGTGGCGACCGAGGCGGTGAAAACGGGAGATCCGCTGCTGCTCGCCCCAAATCCGGTTGCGGTCAGATCGCGAAGCTTGTCGACCAGGGTTTGCACGCCAGCGGCGTCCATTTCTTTTCCGTTGGCAAACCATTTCTGGCCGCTCCGCATGTACGTGACACCCTGCACGGTAACGACGCCCAACTCCGCAAAGCCAAAATCGAACAACTTCTTGCTCCGGAAATCGTCAAGCGTCTTATTGGCTGCGTCCGCAACATCGGCCCCGATCTTATAAATTCCGTCGACCGCCGAGCTTTTCGCATAGGTAGTTTTATCTTTATCCTGCCGGATTTCGACCGTTTGTGCGCCATGATTATCGGTGAATGTCACGGTCGCAATTTGGGGCGCTTGAAGAAAAGTGGAACCCGCGATTTTGCCGGCTTCCAATTGCACCTTTGCCTCTTTCACCTTTCGAACCAGTTCGTCCACTTGGAGGGCATCGGCCCGATAGGGCGCAGGTTTCAGGATCTGCCATTCATTCTGCCCGTTTTTCCCGAATTCCACGGCTTCGTGGCGCACCTGCAGTTCTACGCGCGATAGCTTCTCGGAATCGAAGGTCGACAGGCGCTTATCGCGCAGGTCAATGAGAGCTTTATCGATGCTGGTTTTTGAGGCACTGGAGACGCTGAAGACGCGCGGGTCGCCGGCGAGTTTGGCATAGGTGGAGCCGCCGGACGGTGTGTCCTTTCCGAAGTCGATAGTGACGGGTTTCCCGGCGTTCACGTTCAGGGTTACGGAGGTCGCGGGGTTGGTTAGACCGAAAGGCACCAGGTTGGCGGGATGGTCATCAATGAGACGATCGGCACTCAGCGAGGCAGCCGCGCTGACCACTCCATTCACCGCGTCTTGATCGGCGGGCATAGGCTCCGGCTTGATAATTTCCCAACGATCGGCGAGCTTGCTGACGACCACGGGCGCGCTGCCGTCTTTCTGAAAGGTGACCTCAGAAACTGCCTTTTCAGCGAGCGTCAGCATTTTGGGTGGGGCGTCGGCGGCCGGCTGAGACGCCTCCGCGGCTTTATGACGATTGGACCAGTAGACCAGCCCGGATAAGATCGCCAGGGCGAACACCGCAATCAGTAACCCGCGCAACTGCTTCATGCGATTATCTCCGCTTCAACCACGTGGCGATTCCAAAGGCAATGGCCACCAGAGGGAGAAAAACTACCGAGGTCAAGAACAAAACGGACGACTGACTCCGTGTCAAAGAAATGCGCCGGTCTTCGGGATCTTTGGGCCGAATCGAAATCAAGTCTTCGTCCGCGGCCAGCCAGTTGATCGCGTTAAGGAACAGGTCGCGATTGGCCACTTGCGGGATGCCGATCGCGCTGTTACTCATCCAACTAGCGCTTCCGAAAGCAACCAATCGCCCCTGCTTGGCACCGCTGCCAAGCGATGCAACCGCGGCCAGAACAAACGGTCCTTTCTTGGCGGTGTTGGGATCGACGGAAATCGGCCCCTTCGGGATTGGGATGGAAACGCTGGCGTCGGAAGTGGAAACCAGCTTTTCCGCCTTGCCCGAGGCGACGGTCAGGCTCTGGGTGACGGGGAAGACGGTCACGATCTTAGCCAGATCGCGCACAATCGGCTGCGACTCGTATTTAACCCCCAGAGGGGCGGCTTCGGTAAACCCAGCCATTCTGGATTGCGGATCGAGAATCAAATCGTTGTTGAATGTAATTCCCCAACCCTCGAGCAGCTTGTCGAGTACCGGCGTGGGCGCGGACTGATCGGCGCCTCCACGGCTGGAGGACAGCGCGGGAGCAATTGCAACGAGCGCGTGGCCGCCGCCTTCCACGTACGTCTTCAATGCCGCAATCGAGGTGTCCAGATAATCGCGCCGCGGACCGGCTACGATGACGACTGAGCACTCGCCCGGAATCTGTGTCTTTTCCAGTAGCGAAATGCTCGACGTCTTATAAGTATTCTTCTCCAACTGCTCCTTGGCTACTCCGGCTCCATTGCGGTCCTGATCGTCAATCGCCATTTCACCGCTTCCGGAAACAAAGCAGACGGTCTTCTGGGTTGTCTTGGTGGACCGGATGATCGCGTTGGTCACTCCCTCTTCCGTTACCGCACTTGACTCCTCGGTCTTCGCTCCCGACCTGACGACTACTCCTCCCATGGAGCGGAAACCTTCCGCGGTAGCCACTTCCGGCTTCTTATCGGGATCCACGTAGGCGACGTGCAGTTTGTGCGAGAGATTAGAGTAGCGGCTGAGCAGATCGCGCGCCGCATCGAAGCGCGTCGAGCTGTCGAAGTAAGTCAGATAGACATCGTTTTTCAGATTTCTGACAGTCTTGGCCGTCTGGTCGGAGAGCGTGAACTGCTTGTTAGTAGTTGTATCGAAGCTCTTGTTGTTTTCTTTCGCGAGCCAGTTGATTGCCACTAACACCGCGAAAACAACGAGAACGTACAACGTCAAAATCGCGCTGTAACGGGTTCTCTTGGCACGTTGCGATTTGTTCGCCATGCTTAGGACCTCCACCGGAGCGATTCAAGGGACCGCGTGGTCAGGAATAAGCCGAAGAAGATGAAGGTCAAGTAGAACACCACATCCTTGGTGTCAATAATGCCTTTCGAGAAAGGCTCAAAATGCGCGAGCACCGAAAAGTAAGCTGCCACGGTGCCAACGGCGGACTGGTCCAACTCTGTCATGGAACTCAGCAGCCATAAGAGCAGGCATACGGCGAACGTTGCTCCGGCGGCGACGATCTGATTCTTTGTGGTAGTCGAAATGTAGGTCCCGATGGCCAGAAGGCAGCCGCCCTGGAGGAGCAGTCCCAGATATCCGGCCAGAATCGGTTGCCAAGCTGGATGTCCATAAGCAAACAGCAGCGCGACGTCGATCATGGAAATCGCCAGTATGGCGGCGTACATGAGGAAGGCCCCAAGAAATTTCCCGATCACAATCTCCCAATCGCGGATTGGCGATGTTAAGAGCAGTTCCATGGTGCCTTGCCGATTTTCCTCGGCAAACAGCCGCATGGTGATCATGGGAATGAGGAAGAGCATCACCACGCTGGCGTTGCCGAACAGCGGCGCGACCACCAGCTGGTTCACGTTCATCGGGAAAGACTGACCTTGCATCTGCATTTGCATGCCGCGGGCAACAAAATAGCTAACTTCCAGCCAAAACAGGTAGCCGATCATCACGGCGAATATGGTCAGGAGCAGGTATGCGATGGGCGAGGAGAAGTAGCCGCGCAATTCCTTTCCGCAAATAGCCAGAATATTTCTCACTGGACTGTCTCCACACTGCTGGATGCAGCCGGGATCCCAGCTTTGGCATTTTCGGCACCGGTGAGTTGCAGGAATACATCCTCTAAGCTGGTCGCGGCTGCGCGCAACTCTTCCAGGTTCCAACCGGCATGGACCACGGCGCGCGCCAAGTCGCCACGAATCGAAGCTCCTTCCAAGGGTTCCACCTCCAGGACGACCCAGCCAGGCTCGGAGTCGCGAAGGATGACACGGCCGACACCCGGAATCTGTTCGATCAATTGCCGCGCCAGCGCCGAATCCAGACTTTCCGATCGGATTTCCACCACAATCACTTCCCCGCGCATCCGCCGCAACAAGTTTTTGACCGTGTCGGTGGCCTTGATCACTCCCTGATTAATGATGATTACGTTGGAGCAAGTGTGCTCGACTTCGGCCAAGATGTGGGTGCTGAGCAGAATGGTGTGATCTCCCGCCAGACTCGCGATGAGTTCGCGGGTCTCGCTGATTTGTTGAGGATCCAGGCCTGATGTCGGCTCGTCCAAAATGAGGACATCCGGGTTGTGCAAAATGGCCTGAGCTAAGCCCACGCGCTGGCGGTAACCTTTGGAAAGCTTGGCGATCAGCTTCTTGCGAACGTCGTAGACGGCGCATCGTCCAGCGGCCTCATGCACCCGCCGCGTGAGCTCATTGGAAGCAATCCCTTTGATTTGTCCGACAAACCTTAAGTATTCGCCGACTTCCATCTCCGGATAGAGCGGCGGAGTTTCCGGCAGATACCCAATGTGCTTTTTCACTTCCATCGGCTGCTCTACCACGTCGAAACCGGCTACGTTGGCCTCGCCCTCGGTAGGCGGAAGGAAACAGGTCAACATGCGCATCGTGGTAGTTTTTCCGGCGCCGTTACGTCCCAGGAATCCCACGATTTCGCCTTTGTTCACCTCAAACGAAATCCGGTCGACTGCGACCGCGCGTGCGTATCGCTTTGTCAGGCCATCAACTTTAATCATAGTTTTCGATGAGTCAAGAGTCCGCCCCGGGCGGCTCGACAATCGGTTACTATCTTACCAACTGCCGGGATGAATTAGAGTGAAAGCTTGCTTCCGCCATTCTATCCGTGGGCCCTCCTTCTCGGTGCGACCGCCACGGCGTGGGCCGGAATCGGCGCGGGAGTTTTGGCGGGGTCAGCCCCGCGACAGGTCCGCGTCCTCATACCTTTGAGTGCCGGTTTGCTGCTCGGTGTAGCGGTATTCGGATTGTTGCCAGAGCTGGCGCAGGACCTGAGTTGGAGCGTGAGCCTGATCGTGTTTGCCGTGGGGTTTTTGGTGCTGACGGGCGTTGATCGTCTGGGCGTCGCGATCTGCCCGGACTGCGCCCACGACCACGATCACCATGACTGCGCCGCTCCACTGCACGGGTTTGCTTGGCCTCTGCTGCTTGCAGCAAGTATGCACGCGCTGTTCGACGGGTGGGCAATTGCCGCATCGGGCGATCATGCGCCGGCAGGCGTAGGCTTTGCACTCCCGCTGGCATTGATCCTCCACAAGCTCCCGGAAGGTCTATCGCTAGGAATCATTCTCAATCAGTCGCTTCGGTCTCGCACCCAGGCAGTAGTGCTGGCGCTTGCCGCTGAGTCGCTCACATTGGTTGGCGGGTGGATCTCCGCTAGCCTCGCGCCGAAACTTGGTTCCGCCTGGACCGGGTATCCGCTGGCACTAGCCGGCGGGTTTTTCTTATTCCTTGCGTTTCATGCATTGCGCGCCGAATGGAATCGGAGCCGCCGTCTTGCGCTTGTCACCGGATTTGGTGGCTTAGCCCTTTCCGCGATCCTGCAAACCGGGCTGCGGTCGTACTTCGGCGGATAATGCAATGGTTATAACGTGGCTGGCGTAAACTCAGGCTCGCGCTTTTCCTGATCTTCCACGCAATAGGGCGTCCATGGGACAGCTTTCAATCGGGCTTCCGGAATCTCCCGCCCACAATCGATGCATATGCCGTAAGTGCCGTTCTCGATCCGTTCGGATGCTTCCCGTACCAGGCGCAGTTGCTCATAATCGCGATTCTCGGCGCCCAGGACCAGGTCGCGGCTGATATCGGTATTGGCGTGATCGATTTCGTCTTCAACTTCGGCGCTAGCTACGGTCCGCGCGTCGTTCTCTGCGCGCTCCAACCCGGCCAGGAGATCGCCCTCCATCTGCTTCAGCGTGTTCCGGTATTGTTCAAGGTCAATGGCCATAGTGTAATCATGATCCATGGTGCGTTTCGAAGAGGAACTTACTGCTGTTTTACCCCTCGATATTCCCCATCGCGAGCGCCTGATTGGGGATGCGGCGCACCATTTGGGACTGATAGAAGAAGCTAACCGGCAGTTCAATCTGACGCGCATCACGGGTGCGCGTGAAGCTGCGATCAAACATGTTCTCGACTCCGTTCTTCCCTGGCGCCATTTTGCCGGAGCAGCCAGGGTGCTGGATGCGGGAACCGGTGCGGGATTTCCAGGGATTCCGTTAGCAATTGCGCTTCCCGAGGTCGCTTTTGTCTTGACCGATTCGGTGGGCAAGAAGGCGCGGTTTGTGCAGAGTTGTGCAGAAATCCTGAAATTGGGGAACGTGACCGTGGTGAATGGACGCGCCGAGGAGCACCTCCGGACTGCGGGCGCAAGTGTCATCACCGGTCGCGCGGTGGCTGGGCTGGACAAAGCCTGCGAGCTTTTCGGGCCGGCCATTCGCGCCGGGTCCCGGGCTCTGCTTTATAAAGGACCGGACGTCGGATCCGAAATCGATCAGGCCGGGGCCGTGGCGCGGAAGCAGCGCTTGCGGCTCTCCGTGGTGGACAGGTTCGAATTACCGGAGGGTCTCGGAACCCGGACGCTGGTCGAGATCGTGTCTTGAGGTGTGTCCTAAGATGACGCGCCGCCCATCAATCCGGTAATTGCCGCTGAGTATTGCCGCGATCGCAAGCGGGAAAATGCGGTGCTCCTCGACCAGTATTCGTGCTGCGAGGGTCTCTTCGGTATCGCCGTCGAGTACGGGAACGGCGGCTTGCATCACAATCGGCCCGGCATCCAGATATTCATCAACGAAGTGCACGGTACATCCTGTGATTTTGACGCCGTGTTGAAGTGCTTGATGTTGGGCATCGAGCCCCGGAAAAGCTGGCAGCAGGGATGGATGGATATTAAGGATTTTGCCGTCGAACGCCCTCACGAATGTGGGAGTGAGCAACCGCATATATCCCGCAAGACAAACCAGGTCGACTTCGTATGGGCGCAACGCCTCGATGAGTTGCTGGTCATAAGTCTCCCGGCTTAGCCCGGCCGAGGGCAATGACGAGGCGGGCAATCCGGCGAGCCGCGCTTTCTCGAGTCCGGGAGCGAGAGCCCGGTTACTGAGTACGATGGCGATCTCCGCGTCGAGTTCACCGGTTTGGATACTGCGGGCTATCGCCTCGAAGTTCGAGCCCCGGCCCGATAGTAAGATTCCTAGCCGTTTCAACAATACTCCACGCGCGGCTGTTTCTTCTTTTGGCGGACCACGGCGCCGATCTTGACCGGCTTTTCCCGCAGTTGACTCAAAATGCGCGCCACTTTGGCGGCATGCTTTGGTTTGATGACCAGTACGAGCCCGATGCCCAGATTAAAAGTGCGCCTCCAGTCGTCGAGCGCCAGGTTGCCAACGTTTCGGAGTAACTCGAATATGGGCGGCACGGTCCACGAGTTCACATCGATACGCGCTCCCAAGCCGGCCGGAAGGCAACGAGGGATGTTATCGTTGAGCCCGCCTCCAGTGATGTGGGCCGCTGCTTGTAACACATTGGCATCGTGCAAAGCCCGAATCGGCTTGAGATAACTGCGGTGTACGGCCAGTAATTCTTCGCTGACGCTTCGACCTAACTCCGGAACATGAGCTTCAGGTTTCAGCTTTGCGACCTCAAACAGAAGTTTACGCGCGAGGGAATATCCATTTGTGTGAAGTCCGGTAGAAGGAAGACCAAGTAATACGTCTCCTTCTTCCACTGACTGGCCCGTGAGCAAACGGGTTTTATCCGCGATCCCGACGATGGTTCCCGCCAAGTCATACTCACCTTGCTGGTAGAGGCCGGGCATCTCGGCGGTCTCACCTCCAATGAGCGCGCAGCCGTTTTTCTTGCACCCCCGAGCCATTCCTTTCACAACCTCTACCGCAACCGTGGCATCCAACTTTCCGACGGAGAAATAATCCATGAAGAACAGTGGAACCGCGCCCTGGACGGCGATGTCATTCACGCAATGGTTGACCAGATCTTCGCCCACCGTGTCATGCCGATTCGTCAGGAAGGCAACCTTTAACTTTGTGCCGACGCCGTCGACGGAGCTTACGAGAACGCCGTTCCTGATTTTGGGTAACTCGAAGCAGGCCCCGAAGGAACCGATCTCGGTAAGTACTCCCGGGGTGAACGTGGACCGAGCCAGTCGCTTGATCCCGGCCACCGCGCGGTCCGCCTCGTCGATACTAACTCCGGCAGCGCTATAGGAATGAGTTGAAGTCTTTTTCATCAAATCGTTAATTATAACCACCCGGGCATATTCTTGTTCAGCCATTCTTCAGTATATTGACGTAATCAGAGATGCTGACCGGGGGTTTTTCGAACCCTATCTTACCTTCAAGACAAAGCCAGACTTGCTTGTCTTCATCTCGAGCGATTGGCTTTTACTTTTAATCCTATTTGATATAGTCGATTCAGGGAGAATCTAATGCCCAAAGGCAAGAGTAACGAAGATATTACGATGTTGTCGATGGCCCTGCTCGGTTATCAATCGGAAAAACAACGTATCGAAGAAAAGATTCAGGAGATCCAGTCGCGTTTGTCAGGGCGAGTCACCGCGGCTGCTCCGCGGTCGACACATAAGGTAGAGGCCTCCGCCCCCACCCAAAAGAATGATGGCCGGCGAACGCTGAGTGCCGCAGCCCGAAAGCGTATCGCAGCCGCCCAGAAGAAGCGCTGGGCTGAACATCGGAAGCTGGCCGCCGCAAACAAAGAGTAACCCTCTCGGCCTCGGCCCGCCCTCCGGCTATTCTTAGGTCAGTATGGGTGAACTAAGCAGGATAGGCGTTGCGATCGACTCCGATTTACTGGCCCGTTTCGATGCCCTGATCGCGCAAAGAAGCTACCAGAACCGGTCGGAGGCGTTTCGCGACATGATCCGCCAGGAACTGGTGGAGAATTCCTGGGAGTCACCCGACCGCGAGGTGATGGGAACCATTACGATGGTCTACGATCACCACGTCCGTATGCTGAGCGATCGGTTGATTGAGATGCAACACGAGCACCATCAGTTAGTACTTTCCACGCTGCACGTTCACTTGGATCATCGAAACTGTCTGGAGGTAGTCGTCGTGAAAGGAAGCGCCGGTAGAATCTTGCAGTTCTCTGACGCCCTTATCAGTACTAAGGGCGTCAAACACGGGCGCCTCACGATCACCTCGACTGGGACTGACATATAGCGGGTGTTCTTAGGCCCTCCGTGAACGCGCGCCGGTGACTTTCGGAAACTCGATCTCGCGAGCAGCCGCCAGAGGGCTGGGTGCGAGGAGCACCGAGGTGTCTACCATCTGCGCCATGCGGAAGTTCGGAATATTTTCTTCTTCCTTTGTAAAGGTGAGCTTGCGAGATTCAGCATCATAATCCACCTGAATCAGGTCACCACCTACTATTTGTCCACTGGCAAGGAGATTGGATAGCGGGTGTACAATTCCCCGGTCGATGGCGCGTTTCAGGTGCCGAGCTCCATACTTCACATCCGTGCCGTCTTCCAGGAGAAACTGGCGAGCAGGCGAGGTAAGAGTAACGACAAAAGGTGCCGACGTGTAAGAAGTGAAAATCCTCTGCTGCAAGGTGTTCAGTTCGATATCGAGGATTCGATCGAGTTCCGACGCGCCTAGCGGTTTGAAGACCACGATCTTATCGATCCGGTTCATAAACTCGGGTGTGAACTTCCGGCGCGCAGCCTCCGTTGCCGATTTGGTGAGTTGCGCGTTGGTCGCGTCGCTGGTGCGAGTCGCTTGCTTGTCCTGTTCTGGAACCGGGCAGTGGAATCCAAGGCGGGGCGAAAGGATCGCGCTCATCTCGGCGGCGCCCAGGTTACTGGTCATGAAAATCATGGACCGCGAGAAATCCACCCTCCGGTTATCACCAAGCGTCAACGTCGCCTTATCGAGAATCCCAAGCAACAGGTTCCAGAGTGAGTCACTGGCTTTTTCGATCTCATCGAAAAGAACGAAACTGACTTTCAGTTTGTCCGTGTGATATTGATTGACCACCTCCTGACTGAGCAGGGGGTGCGTCTCGCGATGACCGAGGTATCCCGGAGGCGATCCAATCAATTTTGCAATCTCGTGGCTATGCTGGAACTCCGCGCAATCGATCTTGATTACGGCTCGCATATCGCCTACGAGGGACTCCGCGACGGATTCAACCGTACGGGTTTTGCCGGAACCGGTGGGTCCCAGAAACAGCATATTTCCAATTGGCCGTCCCGGGCTCGACATCCCGGCCAGAAACATCTGGTAGACGTTCACAATCTGATCGATCGCTTCATCTTGTCCGACGATCCGTTTGTGAAGGTCGGAATTCAGTTTTTCCGCATCGTGCCCAGCCTGGGTCGGGTCTAACCGCTTTGAATTCGGCATTGTGTTTCTCCCACCTTCTTTAACGTCGGTCCGCTTAGCAGCAAGAACCCCTGTCATCTGTTGTGATTCGGTAGAAAGCACGCTGGTTGCCAAGAACGAAGACGGATTGACCATATTTCATCAGGTGCTGAAATCCGTCCTCTAAAGCCATTAGGACGGGTGATTCAGCGCGGGATAGACGGACGCATTTCTACCCGGCTCACCAAGGTTCGGATGGGCATTTGAAGTAAGGACACGATCATTTGTGCGATGTCTTGCGGCGCGATTTTCCAGTCGTTTGCGGAACTGGACTGGCCCGGAACACCTCCGAATCCGGTATCCACGCTGCCCGGCATAATTGTTGTAACTCGAACGTTATCTTTACGATGGTCGAGCATCATCGCTTCGCTAAAGCCGTTGACTCCGAACTTCGAGGCGTTATAGGCAGCGCCGCCTGCAAACGGGTTACGGCCCGCTAGGCTCGAGATGTTAAACACATAGCCGCTACCGCTTGCGCGCAGCATTTCCATCCCGGCATGGCAGCAGTAGTAAAGTCCGGTGAGATTCAAATCGATCACCTGACGCCACTCCGCTGGCTCCAATTCCGCGACCGGTTTGAAGATTCCTACCCCTGCGTTGTTGACCAGGATGTCCAGCTTGTTCCATTTCTGACGTGCAAATTGGAACAGTGCTTCAACATCGTTCCACTTCGATACATCGGCCACGCGTCCGGTAAAAGCTCCTGACTCGGGCCCGGTCGTCTTGGCCAAGGAAGCGAGGGCTTTCTGAATTCCCTCTTCGGTGCGGCCGCAAATCAGTACGTCAGCGCCCGCGTTTCCTAACGCCGCAGCCGTCTCATAGCCGATGCCTCGTGTGCCGCCCGTTACCAACGCCGTTTTGCCTGCCAGGATTCCACTCATGTCCCAACGTTACTCCAATACAGCGGTAACACTGCAATGTGTCCTAACATGGGGAGGAATGGATCGAAATGTAACACCGTGGCGGGCGCGGGCTAGCCAGCAGTTTGAAGAATGGCTCGATTCAACCGAGGCCGAATGGAGCGCGCGGTCGCGGGAAATTGAACAGACTGCTGCTGTCGCTGCACGGAGCCAGTTGGTCGAGAGCCTAAACCAAGGATTGCGCCGCATTCGCGAAACAGAAACTCTGGAAGCGGCGGCGATTGTCGCCGTCGAGCTTACCGGTGAGTTCGCCCCGCGCTGCGCGATCTTCTCGTTCCAGGATAGTGAAGCGCATGCCGTGGCGGCGCGCGGGCTCGGGGATCTCCCAATTGCATTTCCGCCCGACGCGGGCGCGGCTTTCCGCACCTGCGTGGAGACAAAGGATCCGGTCATCGCAATTGCGACGGCCTCCGAGATCTCTCAGGTGCTCATTGAGCGCATCAAGCCGAGCCCGGAAGATCGCGTTTTTCTGATTCCGCTGACAGTTCGCACTGAAGTGAAAGGCATCCTGTTTGCGGTTGGCGCGGCGCAGCTGCCGCAACTGGAGCTAATTGCCGGGATGACGGCGTTGCAAATGGAATCGGTCACGGATAAGCCTGCGCCCCAACGCAAAGATCTGGTGGCGATTGGCGGAATCGCTCCAGCCGCAACCGCGCGCAAAACCTGGACCGATCTCAGTCCTGACTTGCAGGCTTTGCATCTGCGGGCGCAGCGGGAAGCGCGCCTACAAGTTGCCCGAATCCGTTTGGAGCATTCGGCGGCTCTGCGCGCGGGAACGCAGAAGTCGGATATCTACGGTGCCCTGAGCGCACCCATCAACGCGGCTCGGGAGAGCTTTCGACGGGACTTTATTGCTGCTTCCCCGACCATGGTTGACTATCTCTACCTGGAGATTGTTCGCGGCCTTGCGCAGGGACGCGAGAGCCTCCTAGGGAGCCAGTTTCCAGGCCCGCAGGTATGAGCTCTCGGCCCACCCCGGCACCTGCGCCGGTATGGCGAAACCTGATCGGGGCTGGGTTAGTCTTGGTCTTTAGCGTGGCCGCAGCTGCGGGGACGACAAGCTCGCTCGCGCCACTGGTCCACAGCTACCGCGAGGCCTCGACCCCTGCTGGCCGGGCCGCCATTGAAAGCTACGCCGCCGCGCACGCGCGTGAGTCAACGGGCACGCTGGCTCAACTCGCCCTGGCCGTCGCTTACTTCGAGAATAAAGATTACCCGGCGGTGATCCGTTCCGTGACTGCAGTGCGCGCCCGGCTTCCCCAGCTCTCTGATTACACAACCTACTACCTGGCTGCGGCCCAATCGGCGGGAGGCGACTCTGCATCCGCATTGCTGACGTTCGGCAATCTTCAAGATTTCCTTTCGATCAAGTCGCCATTGCTTGCGAAGGCCGTGATCCTGGACGCCAAGCTGCGCGCCGGGCGCGGCAACAGCGCCGATTCCCTAGAGCCTGCCATTCAGGCCTTACGCTCTCAGCTTTCTACGCTTTCGCAGCCCGAAGGTGATTTTGCGCTTGCCCTGGCTTATGACGATCTGCGGGACGGCGTACAGGCGGCTTCGTTCTACCAGCGCGTTTATTTCATGCATCCCGCTACTCAGATGGCGGCCGAGTCGTGGATCGCCATGGAGCGCCTGCAAAAATCTCTGGGCAGCGCCTATCCGCAACCGTTGCCGCCGCTACTTTTGGAACGCGGCCAAAAATGGATCGATGCGAAAGAGTATTCCAAGGCCCGATCGGAATTCGAAGCTGTTATCCCGCTGCTGACCGGGCTGGACAAGGATCGTGCACGTGTTCGCGTGGGGGCGGCGCAATTCGCAACGGGCGATTACCGCGGTGCTTTGCAGTATCTGAAGTCACTGGATCTGCCCCGCAATGAAGCCGATGCCGAGCGGTGGTACTACGTTGAAGAGTGCGCCCGCCGCATGAACAATGACGATCAGATGATGGACGCCATTAAGGAGCTCGGGCGCCATCAAGAGCGCTCCGTTTGGCGTCTGAAAGCACTCATTTCGGCCGGCAATCGTTACCTGCTTACCCATCAGCCGGCGAAGTATGAGCCACTTTATCGCGCTGCTTGGGTTACGTTTCCATCCGACACGGCTACGGCCTACTGCCATTGGAAAATCACTTGGGACGCTTATCTGGCTAACAAACATGACGCGCGGGATCTACTTCGCGAGCAAGTGGAGCATTATCCCGGTGATAACAAGGCCGCAACTGCGCTGTACTATCTGGGGCGTCAAGCGGAAGCTCAAAACGATTTCACCGCCGCACGCGCGTATTACGAGAGGCTCGGGGCAGTTTTCCCTAATTTCTATTACGCCGTGCTGGGTCGCGAACGGCTGATCGACTCCCGTTTAGTCGCGGCTACTCCCGCCGCGAAGATTGCCGAATGGCTGGACGCGATCGAATTTCCACCTCACGCCGATTACTCCAGCCATGTCCCCAATGAAGCCACCAAACTACGCATTGAGCGCGCCCGTTCGTTAGCTCTTTCCGGGCTCACCGATTTCGCCGAAGCCGAGGTTCGCTTTGGGGCTAAAGTGGATGGCCAGCCGCATCTGCTTGCGGTGGAACTAGCCAGCACCGATGCGGCGCCCTACCTGGGATTGCGCCACATGAAGACCTTGGCGCCCGATTATCTTTCTACTCCGGTGGAAAACGCGCCAAAACAATTCTGGAAGATGCTGTTTCCGCTGCCCTATTCCGCTGCGTTGGTGCGAAGCGCCACCAGTCAAAACCTCGATCCCTATATGGTGGCTGCCCTGATTCGCCAGGAATCGGAATTCAATCCGGGAGCTCATTCTCCAGCCAACGCGTATGGACTTACGCAGATTGTTCCAGCTACCGGCCGCATGCTGGCGCGTCAGCAAGGCATTCCGTGGTCGTCTCCGAGTCAGCTTTATCAACCCACTACCAATCTTCTTCTCGGCGCGCGTTATATTCGCTCATTACTGGATCAATGGAACGGGCGCTGGGAGCAAACTTTGGCCGCATACAATGCGGGCCCCAGCCGGGTCAAGGAATGGATGTCGTGGGGCACGTACCGGGAGCCTTCCGAATTCGTCGAGTCGATTCCATTCACTGAAACGCGCGAGTATGTGCAAGCCGTGATGCGCAATGCGGCGGTTTACCGCGAGATCTACGGACCCACCCCAGAGGTGCAAGCGCCCGATCCGGACGAAAACCAGCCTGCGCCCGCAGTCACTTCGGCCCGGCCTTCGAACGTTCCGACCCACCGGGTTTCCGCCCATTCCAAACCGGCAAGGGCGCGCGCTCGGAAGGCGGGCTCCAAAGCAAAACCCGCCAAGCGGAAGAAACGTCGCGGCTAGACGTCTTGCGCGCCATGTTCTCGGCTTTTCTGATTCCCGATAGCGAATTGCGTGCCTCCGGGTCCGGCGAAGTGCTGGAACTGGATCGGTCCGCTGGACTGTTCCTCGTTACTCTTGGGATAACAAGAGTGGTGGAGCAGGAAAGTATCGATGTCGGGGTTTACGGTTCCCCCGACGGCATTGTCTGGCCTTCCAAGCCCCTCCTTGCTTTCCCACAGAAGTTCTATCCGGGCACGTCGCAGTTGCTTCTCGATCTCGCCGGGCACGCCGCGATCAAATTCCTGCGGCCGCAATGGACGCTTAATCGCTGGGGCAGGGGAGACCTTCACCCGGTGTTCGGCGTCTATCTGTTTCTTCAGGAACAACAACGCTGACTGTCCGCCGCGCCGCGCGTGCGGATCTTGCGCGGATTCTCCGGATTGAAAAAGCCTGCTTCGGGCGCGAAGCCTGGCCGCGCGAGCTTTTCACCCACTATCTGGAAAACAGCGACACGCTGTTTCTGATCGCCGAAGATGGCCCGCGCACTCTCGGCTATGCTCTTGCCGCACCCCGGCAGACCGAATGGGCGCTTGATTCCATTGCCGTCTCCCCACGAGCACAAGGCCGCGGAATCGCTTCACGCTTACTCAGGCGGACAATCGCCCACGTGAGACGCCTAGGCGCCGCCCGGCTCATTTTAATGGTCCGGCGCGATAATGCGGCGGCAATCCGGCTGTACAAAAAATTCGGCTTCGTTCGAACCGCGCGGATCAATGGATACTACGAAGATGGCTCGGCCGCGTGGCGCATGCGGCTCCTGCTCTAGGCCAATTTCACCGGGCCTGCCTGTTTGCACGACCGGTAAATTGATTCCAGTATGCGCATGTCCCGCAGGCCTTCTTCCCCGGGTGAACGCGGCTGGCGGTTCTGAACGATGCATTCGGCCAGGTGATCGGCTTCTCGCATGAATTGCCGCGGGTTCGAATCGGCGATGGTGTCGCCACCTTCCACGTGGCCGGGACCTTCGATCTTCATGGTCACGCCTTCATACCCGAACGCCGGCTCCACCTGCACGGAGCCTCTAGATCCATAGGCTCGGAACCAGCCACGCGTGTTGGTTCCATAGCTGGTATTGCAGGTGGCGAGCAACCCGGACGGGAATCGCATGGTCCAGACCAGGTTCTCTTCCACTTCCCCGAACCGCCCGTCCTGATCGTTCACATCCCAGCGCGCATCCACCTCAACCGGCTCTTCGCCCGAAAGAAAGCGGCAAGCATTCAGACAATAGATACCGACGTCCATCAAAGGGCCGCCGCCTGCGAGCTTCTTCGAAAGCCGCCACTCACCGGGGCGGATTGTAAATCCGAAAGATGAATCGAATAGCTGGAAACGCCCGATCTTGCCATCGCGGACCGTCTGCTGAGCCTTCAGCATGTTGGGCTCGTACTGGCAGCGATAGGCGATCATCAGCTTGCGATCAGCGCTCTTGCAAGCTGCAATCATCCGCTCGCAATCGGCCGAACTGGTGGCCATCGGCTTCTCGCACAGGACGTGCTTGCCTGCTTTGGCTGATCGGACCGTGTACTCGGCGTGCATACTGTTCGGCAGCGCCACGTACACGGCCTGGATGGCTTTGTTAGCGGCAATCCGGTCCATGTCTTCGTAGGAGTAAATGCTGTCGGACGGCACGCCATATTGAGCGGCCACGCGCTCCGCCTTATCGCGATGGCCGCTCACAATTCCCGTGATTCGGGAATTCTGGCTGATTTTGACGCCCGGCATGAACTCGTCCATGGAGATGCGTCCGAGCCCGATAATGCAATATCCGATCTTCTGGTCCACCGTCTGCCCCTGTAATCCAAAGGCCGTAGCGGCGGCGGTGGCTAAACTTGCCTGAAACGTTCTTCTCGTCATTGACAGCTCCCAATATAAAGCGGCTTGCAACCGGATTGTCACCCCAATTACGGTGGCAGCGCGATAGGGTAGTTACGTTCAATCTTATTTCAAGGAAAAATCGAACCATGTCGAAAGCAAAACCGCCGGTTCACCATCGTGTTCACCAGCCAACGCACACACTGAGTGAAACCAATCATGGTCCTCTACTGCCGGGCCAAGTCCGCTCGCGCCCGCCAGCCAACAGCTCGCAAGCCCATGGCGGTGTACATCCGCTATCGCCGTTCAATACAGGTTCGCAGAAGTTCCAACCCTTGCCCGACCCATTGGCGCCGCCCCCGTATCACTATGATCTGGAGACAGTGATCCCCGGCGTCACGGCGCAAGCACAAACCCTCGGGAAGATCGTTTTTCACGTCGTGGGCGACACCGGCGGAGTTAAGAATCCAACCTTCCAAGAAAGTGTAGTGGCTTCCATGCAGGCGGATTTGAACGCCACGGACGGCTCCGCTCCAAGCTTCTTTTACCACCTAGGCGATGTCGTTTACTACAACGGTCAGATTAGCGACTACTACGATCAGTTCTACGAACCTTACAATCACTACAACGTCCCGATTATCGCCATCCCCGGCAATCACGATGGCGACCCGATCGACGCATCGCAAACGTCGCTCGACGGGTGGGTCGCGTATTTCATGACTCCGGCGCCGCGCGTCAACCCCGAATCACATGACGCTCCGCGCGCGACGCTTTCACAGCCCAACGTGTACTTCACTTTGAACTGCCCGTTCGCCACTATCGTCGGGATGTACACCAATGTTCCCGAGCACGGCTCGATCGATTCCAAGCAGCAGCAGTGGTTGACCAACGAATTTGCGACCGCGCCACAGGACAAGGCGCTCATCGTGGCCCTGCATCACCCGATTTATTCTTTCGACAGCTACCACAGCGGCAGTCCGCTGATGGCCGATGCGGTCCAGCACGCAATCAACGATTCGCGCCGTGTTCCGAACATGGTCTTGAACGCGCATGTGCACAACTATCAGCGGATCGAGAAAACACTGGTAAAAGGCTCCCCGACTCCATTTTTCGTTATCGGAAACGGGGGCTACTACAACCTTCACCACATCAATATTGCCGACAAGAATCCGGAGGGGTTCACCGACCCCGCAACCGGCGCCATGCTCGTCAAATTCAACGACACCAATCACGGCTATGCGACGCTCAGCGTCGACGCGAATTCGATTTCCGGCGTCGTGACCACGATCGATTCCACTAAGAATGCGGGGCAGGCGAGATTCGACGAATTCTCGTACCCGGCGAAAGCGCTATTTCTGGGCGATTCTGACGTCGTTAGCTTGTAACCGCGCTGCCCGATTGCGCTCGCTTCTCCAGAATGGCGAGCATCAGCGCAACGGATTCCGCGCTCTCGCCGATGGGGCAAATCTTCGAAGGCGCGTTCCGCACCGCGCATTCGTGGAAGTGCGTCAGTTCGGCCTCGAATGGATCTTGATCCGGGAGGGAAATCGTCTCCGCTCGAGC
This sequence comes from Bryobacterales bacterium, assembly GCA_963752695.1. Taxonomy (GTDB): domain Bacteria; phylum Acidobacteriota; class Terriglobia; order Bryobacterales; family Bryobacteraceae; genus Bog-113. The sequence goes on along the minus strand of CAVVZB010000002.1, from coordinate 1,538,770 downwards.
ATCAGTCCGATATTCGGTCAACGTGCCGCCGGCGAACTCGAGCACGCCTTCATCGCAAGCGATGGTGAATCCCATGGAGAACGGATAGTCACCCTTGAGGAGCCATCCGCCGGAGACCGTCACGGCGCAATCCGGATAAGCGAGGCTAGCGTTGACCGTGTCGATGCCGCGCTCTGGATCGCTAAGGCCGCTCACTTGCAACGAGCGTGGCAGCCCGAAAACCCAACGCACGTAGTCCACGTCATGGACTAAAAGGTCGAAAGCGCCGCCGCCGCTTCGACTGGCATCTTGAAGCCATTCACTCCACGCCGGGGCCGCGCAACGCCTTTGAAACACCGCATGGCGAACCGGACCCAGACGACGGATTCTTCTTCGCGCTTCGGTATAAGCCGGCATGAACCGCAGGACATGGGCAGCCATCGCCACGCGTCCAGCCGAGCGCGCCTCCGCGACTACGCTTTCGGCCTCGGCACTCGTCAAGGCCAGCGGCTTTTCCACCAGCACGTGCTTGCCTCGGCGCAACGCGGCAATAGCCATCTCAGCGTGCCGATCGGTCGGAACGCACAAGTCGACCGCATCCACATTCGGGTCGGCAAGCGCGTCCTCATAGCTTCCATACTTCTTCATGGCCGAGAAATCGAGCGCGGCCTTTCCCGTCTCCAGGTTTCCTCCCACGCCGCTCAAATCTCCACTCAGCTTCTGTTCATCCCGGCTAATCAAGGCATACAATTCCGCATTGGGCACTCGCATCCACGCCCGCGCATGCGTTGCGCCCATGAACCCCAACCCTGCTAAAGCGATCTTCATAACTTTCGGGCGAGTACCAGCGTGATGTCGTCGGCGGGAGGCACGTCCTGCGTCCATTTTCGGAGCAGCGCGGCGACAATGTCCAGAACCTCGGTCACGGGTTTGCGCCGGTTCTGCACCAGCACTTTCGCCAGTTCCGGTACATCGAACTCGTGATCGTCCGGAGAACAAGTCTCGGTCACTCCATCGCTATAAATTGCCAGGAGATCACCGGGCTCGAGATGCGCTTCAAACTGTGCGAACTCCAGCCGTGGAAAAATGCCCATCATCGGGCCGCCGTCCCTCAGCAGTTCATAGGTCCCATTTGCCCGGACAATGATCGGCGGATTGTGACCGGCGCACGCCCAATCCAATCTCCCCGAATTCCCGTCGGCGATGCATGTAAAAACCGTGATAAATCTGCCTTCCGGGCAATTTGCCGCGGTGAGATGATTCAATCGGTCCATCGCCTTCTTCAAAGCTCCCGGCGCAACCGGCAGATCCTCGAAGACCGATTGCACCCGCGCCTGCAGAGCCATCACCATCAGAGCCGCGGCCATACCCTTGCCGGAAACATCCGCGACAATCAGCCCTACGCGGCCATGCCCATCCGGGAAGTAGTCGTAGTAATCACCGCCCACGGTGCGCGAAGCCGCGTTATAGCCGGCCATTTCCAAACCTGGAACGTCCGGCGCACCCCTGGGCAAGGCTTGGCGCTGAATGGCTTCGGCCTGCTCCAGTTCCCGCTGGAGCAGCTTGCGGGCTTGCTCCAACTCCGCGTGACGCGTGCGTTCGATCCGAATGGTCGCCACGCTTGCCATCACCGTTAAAAGACTCAGATCATCCTTCGAAAACTCGCGATGGAGCGATGGCGAATCCACATAGATCAGCCCGATCACGCCGTCCCGGGACTGCAGAGGAGCCGCCATGAGAGTCTGAACGCGAGCGGCGATGATGCTCTGCCGCTGGCGAAACGCCTCATCCAGAGTTGTATCGCGCACCAGCACCGAAAGCTTGCTCTCCAGAACGCGGTCCCGCACCGCGCCGCTGATGGTGAAGTTTTCGCCTCGGCTGGCGGCTTCCACCAACTCTCCGTTCTCCATGAGCAGCAGCAGTCCGCGTCCGGCCGATACGGCGTCGATGGCGAGATCCAGTATCAACTTGAACAGTTCCGGAAGCGGCCGCTCCCCCGAAAGCTCATTCCCGGCCTGAATCAGGGCGCTCAGTTGCGCCGCCGCGCCTCCGGCCTGCCGCGCCTCGTTCAGGATTCCACCGAGGCTCGTGACGATCGTTGAACTGCTCGTCCGCTCGTTCTCATCACGGATGAAGACGACACCGCTGCCGCGTTTCGGCGGGTCGTAAACGATCAGCAGATGCCCGCAAGAAATCTTGTCGTTTTGCGTCAGATTCTGCGCGCCGTTCACTTTCTTGCCGTTGACGATGGTTCCATTCTTGCTATTCAGATCGCGCAAAAGGAAACCATTTGGCGTCCGTTCGAAAGCCACATGCAGCCGCGATAGTCCGTTATCCTCGCTGTAACATAGATCCGCGGCCGCCGACCGGCCAATCGTCAGCCGTTCCGTCGATAGCGCCAGCGTTTGTTTCTTCCCGTCCGGCGTGTAAATCAACAGTTCCGCCATGTCAGCTAGTCTAGTCTTCCTACGCGATACAATCCAATCGATTCCTATGAACTCTCTACGTCTCCAAGGTAAAGTTGCGGTAATCACGGGCGCCAGCCGCGGTTTGGGACGCGCGATGGCTCTCGCTCTTGCGTCCGAGGGAGCGCGGCTTGCTCTGGTTGCCCGCGATCGCGAGAAGTTGGAAACCGTCGCCGGCGAAGCCATTGCCGCAGGGGGCGACGCACGCGTCTTCACCGCGGATGTAACCAGCGAGGAAGATGTGGCGCGGATCGAACGGGAGATCCACGGGGCGCTCGGGCCGGTGCAGATCCTGGTTAACAACGCCGGAATCAACATTCGCAAGAAGCTGGTCGATTTCACGCTTGCCGAGTGGACCAGCGTGCAGAACACCAACGTCAGCAGCGTGTTTCTCATGTGCCGTGCGTTCATCCCGCACATGATGGGGACTGGCTACGGGCGGATTATCAATCTGGCGTCGATCATGGCGCACGTTTCCATCCCGGAACGGTCTGCGTACTCTTGCAGTAAATCCGCCATGCTGGGCATCACGCGCGCACTCGCCCTCGAACTGGCCCCAGAAGCCATCACGGTCAATTCCATCAGCCCCGGGCCGTTCGGCACAGAAATGAACCGGCGCATCATGGACGATGAAACGCTCAACCAGCAGTTTGTCTCCGCCATCCCTCTAGGCCGTTGGGGACGGGTGGAAGAAGTGGGCGCTCTCGCGGCTCATCTTTGCTCCGAGGACGCAGGATTCATCACCGGAACCGACATAGTGATCGATGGCGGCTGGCTTGCGCGCTAGCCGTGCCGCGCTCGCGCTGCTTCTCGCTTCCATTGCTTGTTTTTCCAGCGCCTGCAACCGGGGCACGAAAAAGCGAATCGCTGTCATCCCCAAGGCCACGTCGAGTATTTATTGGCAATCGGTGCAAGCGGGCGCGCTAGCCGCCGGCGAAAAATATCAAGTCGAAGTTCTCTGGACGGGCGCTGCTTCGGAGACCGATTACAGCCGGCAAATTCAAATTGTCGATTCGATGATCGCCCGGCACATGGACGCCATAGCGATCGCGGCCTCGGAACGCGACGCATTGAATCACTCGCTCGACCGCGCCGCCGAAGCGCACATCCCGGTCACCATATTCGACTCCGGTGTTACCTCGCACAACTACATGACGTTCGTCGCCACGAACAACTTCGAAGCGGGTCAAAAAGCCGCCCGCCACTTAGCTCAACTGCTGCACGGTAAAGGCACCGCCGCTGAGATCATGCATGCTCCCGGCAGCGCTTCCACAGGCGAGCGGGAGCGGGGCTTTGAGGATGTGATCGCGCGAGAGTTTCCCGGCATTCAAATCATCGCTAAGCAGTTCAGTATGTCTGACCGCGCCAAGGCCTTGGCGGTCACGGAAGATATTCTTACCGCGAATCCCGGTCTGGCCGGCATCTTCGCGTCTTCGGAACCGTCTTCGGTCGGTGCTTCTCAGGCCTTGAAGTCGCGGGGGCTCAACGGACATCTCCGTTTTGTGGCTTTCGACGCTAGCCAAGGTCTAGTTGACGATCTCCAGAACGGCACCATCGACGCACTGGTCGCCCAGGACCCTTTCCGCATGGGGTTTCAGGCGGTGGAGACTCTCGCGCTCAAGCTACAGGGAACACAGCCCAACAAACTGATCGAGCTTCCTGGTATTGTCGTGACCAAAACGGACCTGTCGAAGCCGGAAATCCACGCCCTTTTGTTTCCGGACCTAGGCAAGTATTTGAAGTAAATTGCCCCGATGACGGAGAGGGACACAAATGATCGATACTCCCGAAATTATCCAGACGGACAAGCAACTAGCCGCCGTCATTCACCTCAAAATTCCTCGAAGTGAGATGCGTACCGCCATCGGTCCCGCGCTCGCAGAACTCATGGGTGCTGTTCAGGCCCAAGGCATCCGGCCGGCGGGCCCGTGGTCCACTCATCATCTACGAAGGGACGCGAAGGAGTTCGATTTTCAGGTCTGCGTGCCGATCGCTGAGCCCGTGACGGCCGTTGGCCGCGTGTCCTGTCAAGAGATGCCAGCCGGGCGAATGGCGCGCGCGTTTCAGCGGGGGCCCTACGACGGTCCCTCCGGCCTCGCCGCCGCATGGAGCAAGTTCGACCAGTGGATTGGCGCAGGTGATCACGTCGTCGCCGGGGACTTCTTCGAGATTTATTTGACAGGCCCGGAATCAAGTTCAGACCCAGACAAGTGGGTTACGGAGCTTCGCCGCCCGTTGACCGATTTTTAAGCTGCGTGTCTCAAATTGCGTTACGTATGTATAACTTACTCTGGCTTTGCGCCGCCTCATACAACTGCGAACCGGACGCCAAAACGATACTCACCAAGGTACCTTTCAGGAATCTTGCAAGTAAATTGCTAAAGTATCCCCGTGGCTACTCCGCAAATCCTGGTGGTTGAAGACGACCAGGTAATAGCTCTCGATATCCGCCAGTCGGTCAAAAGTATGGGATACGAAGTCAGCGTAGCCCATACCGCTGAATCCGCAATGGAAATGGCGGCGCGGCAGAAGCCCGATCTCGCCCTGATGGACATTAAACTTGGCGGGCGCGTTGATGGAATTACCGTTGCTCAGGAACTGCGGACTAGATGGTCAATTCCGATCATCTACTTGACCGCTTACGCTGATACGGAAACGCTAAGACGCTCGGTCCAGTCCGGAGTGTTCGCGCATCTAACGAAACCCATCCGAATGGAAGAACTCCGAGTTGCGATTCGCATCGCGCTTCGGCAGCACAATGAATTAAGTCAGGTTTTGCAATCGCATGAATGGCTGAGTGCTCTGCTTGGCAACATCACTGAGGGTGTTGTCGCCGTTGACCCGCAAGGGGCGGTAATGTACTTGAACGCGCAGGCTGAGTCCATGACCGGCTGGTCGCTCGCACAAGCATCCGGCAATCCCGTTGAAAAGGTGCTTCGGCTCTCATCCCCTGAACAACAGTCGCCTGCTCCTTTAAGGATCAAAACCGTGAGTGATTCCCGGTCGGGGATGCCCAAGCAGCAGTTCTTTCTGCACGGGCGCTCCAAGCAACCAATTCTCGTCGAAGAAATAGTAACGCCTCTCTGGGCGGGCGGCCGTTTCCTCGGCGCGCTCTCCCTGCTTCGCGATGTAACTGAGGCATTGAAGTTGGAACAGTCGCGAAAGTGGGAAAGCGTCGGCGTTCTTGCGGCGGGTACGGCGCACGATTTCAATAACCTGCTTACCGTGGTTATCGGTAACATCGGCCTCGCCAAGCAAGGGCTTCCCGATGACGATGAAGCGCAACTTCTCTTGAGAGAGTCATACGAAGCGGCGCGAAGAATGGCGAAACTCACTTCGCAATTGCAGGCCTATGCCGGAAATTCCGGTTCGCGGCGGCAAACGGTCAATTTTGTCGCAATCATTCAGGGACTCACGGGTCTATTGAGAGCCGCCGTTGCTGAGCACGTCAGCTTTTCCATTCGTGTGCCCGCCAGCCTTCCGAGCGTAGAGGCCGACCCGAGCCAAGTTAAGGAAGTCATCCTTAACTTGGTGCTCAACGCCGCCGAGGCGATCGATTCCAACCCGGGCGCAATCTGTCTTTCGGCCGAACCCGCCGGCGACGCTCCGGGAGTCGTGCTTCGGGTAGAAGATACCGGTCATGGCATCCCCAGCGAAATCCTGCCGAAGATTTTCGATCCCTTCTTCTCAACGAAGCTTCTGGGCCGCGGCCTGGGTCTGGCTGCCGTCCAGGGCATCATGCGCGCGCATGGCGGAACGGTGACCGTGGAAACCAAGCCTGGCAAAGGGTCTGTTTTCACCCTGTTCTTTCCTTCCTGATCAACGGTTTCCATCCAAGAACCACAAGTGGCTTACCCTCCTGGTTTATATTTGGGGAGCCGGTTGCCATTCCTTGCTTATCCGCTTAGCTTCGGGAACTACCCGGGACTAGGCCCGCTCAGTTTGGCGCAAGGGAGATCTTTGTGATTCAAGACGAACGTAGTGACTCAGAAAGTTCGCAAGAGCGCCGGAATGCTGCCGCGAAACCGACGGTTGTAGGCATTGGCGCTTCGGCCGGAGGGCTTGGAGCACTCAAAACGCTTTTTGAGGCGATGCCTGCCGAAAGCGGTATGGCCTTCGTCGTCGTCGTTCACTTATCACCGGAGCATAAGAGCATGCTGGCTTCTCTGCTCCAGCCCAGTGTAAAGTTTCCCGTTCAGCAGGTCACGGAGAACGTGGCTCTTGAGCCCAACAATGTTTATGTAATTCCCCCTAATTTCAATCTGAGCGCCGTGGATACGCACCTTCGGTTGACCAAGCTTGAAGAACATCGGAGGGAGCGGGCTCCGATCGATCATTTCTTCCGAACCTTGGCAACCACTTATGACGGTCATTCCATCGGCGTCATCCTCACCGGCACTGGCTCGGACGGCACGCTTGGTCTCAAAGAGATCAAAGCCATGGGCGGGCTGATCCTGGTTCAGGATCCAAATGACGCGGAATTCGACGGAATGCCCCAGAGCGCGATCGCCACCGGCTTAGTCGATCGTGTGCTGCCCATCGCGGAAATCGCGTCAACCTTGGTTAGCCTCGCCAATGCCGGGCCACGCGTCGCCATATTTGAAGACAGCGGAGAACAAGCCTACCTGGAACGAGTTCTACTCCCCAAGGTCTTAACCATTCTGCGCGCTCGGACAGACCGCGACTTTCACCGGTATAAACCAGCCACGATTCTTAGAAGAATTGCACGCCGCATGCAGTTGAGCTACATCGACAGCTTCGACCGATACCTGGAAAAGCTGCGGGAGAGTTTGTCGGAGGTCCGCGCGTTAAGTGACGATTTGTTGATCAACGTCACTAGCTTTTTTCGCGATCCGGATGTTTTTGAGCGGCTGGCAAACGATGTGATCCCGCAGCTGTTCAGTGGGAAAGGTGCCAACGACGCCATTCGCGTGTGGTCGGTGGGATGCGCCACCGGTGAAGAAGCCTACTCGGTCGCGATGCTGCTGCTGGAAGAGTCGGCACGGCGGGATAGTTCGCCATTAATCCAGATATTTGCCTCGGACTTGCATAAACGGTCCCTGGACGGGGCTCGCGAAGGATTTTATCCCGGGGATATCGAGACCGATGTGAGCCCCGAACGGATCAGACGGTTCTTTCGGAAGGAGAACGGGGGCTTCCGCATCGTCAAAGAGGTGCGGGAAACAGTTGTTTTCGCTCCTCATAACCTTTTAGGCGATCCCCCATTTTCCCGGGTGGACCTGATTACATGCCGGAATCTTCTGATTTATCTCGATCGCTCCGTACAGCGGGATGTGATTGATCTATTCCACTACGCACTCTGCCGCAACGGTTACTTGATCTTAGGATCAGCCGAAACAATCGACTCCTCGGAGCTTTTCCGCACGGAAGACAAAAAGCTTCGGATCTACCAAAAGCGTAACCTGCCGGTCCCGGAACTTCGCCTCCCGGTTTTCCCCGGGACGCGCACGCGCGCAATGGGAGAACTCTTACAATCGAGCGACCAGACCTCGCCCAATAATTCTTATCATTCGCTGCACAAAACCCTTTTGGAACGATATGCTCCTCCCAGCATTCTGGTAGGACCGGACAACAGACTGGCGCATCTATCCGAGCATGCCGGGCGTTACCTCACTCACCCGGGCGGAGAGCTCACTTCGAACGTTCTCCGGCTCGTTCGCGATGAACTTCGGATTGAGTTGCAGGCGCTTCTGCAATCGGTTCGCGACGCCAGAGAGCCGGTGGATTCCAGGCCAATTTTTGTGCGCTTCGACGGGCAAGTTACGCCCGTCGTGATGCACGTGTCCCCTGCTGGTGACTCGGACGGGGATGACTACGTGCTGGTGATCTTCGAAGAACAGCGTGCCCAAAGCGTGGGGGCCGAGCAGGGTATTCAACCTCAGAATGGTTGGGCTAACGGTTCTAAGTTCGAAATGGATGAGGACGTGGCCGCGGCCCAGCGTTTGCGAGCCATCATCGAGGAATACGAAACCAGCCAGGAGGAAATGAAGGCCGCCAATGAGGAGATGCAGTCCACCAATGAGGAACTGCGCTCCACCATGGAAGAGCTGGAGACTTCCAAGGAAGAACTGCAAAGCATCAACGAAGAGCTGCAAACCGTTAACCAGGAGAACCGCCATAAGGTAGAAGAGCTATCCCAGCTTTCCAGCGATTTGCAAAACCTGCTTGCCGCTACCGATATCGCCACCCTTTTCCTGGATCGTGAGCTGCGGATCATGCGTTTTACGCCGCAAGTTGCGGAACTCTATAACATTCGGATCACCGATCGGGGCCGCCCCATTTCCGATCTGACACACCGGCTTGGCTACCCCAATCTTCAGGAGGACGCCCAAGATGTGCTGATGAGCTTAATTCCGGTTCAACGCGAAATCTTCGATGACCGGGAACGTTGGTACCTGGTGCGCCTGCTGCCTTACCGAAGCACGGACGATCGCATCGAAGGGGTGGTAATCACATTTACCGAGATCACCACACAGAAGCGGGCGGAAGTTGCCCTGCGTGACAGCGAACAACGGAAGACGCTCTTGTTAAAGCTCACCGACAGCATGCGTGGGATCTCCGACCCATTAGCGATCCAGCGGGCGGGCGTGCAGGTGGTCGCCGAAATGCTCGGGCTCAGTCGCGCCTTTTATTTCCAGGTGGAAGGTGAGCCTCAGAACTGGGCTCACGTAATAGAAGCGGAATACCGCCGCGATCCGGACCTTCCCAGCATGATCGGGCGTCATCCGCTTCAGCGGTTTGGGCAGGGGTTATTCGACAGACTTGCCTCCGGCGCCGCTGTGGAGGTCGCCGACGTGACAGCCCTGGAAGGGCTATCAGCGAGCGAATTAGCTGCTTACAAAGCTCTCGGCGTTTCCGCTTTCTTTAACGTCCCGCTACTCAGAAACGGTCTTTATAGCGCGGGATTCACCGGGCATGATAAGGTGCCGCGTACCTGGAAACCCGCCGAGATCGCGTTGGTGCGCGAAGCGGGGGCTCGGATTTGGGATGCCACCGATCGCGCCCGGGCCGAAGAAGCCCTTCGTCTAAGCGAGCACAAATATCGAACGTTGTTCGACTCCATCGATGAAGGCTACTGTATCCTGCAGGTGATCTTTGACGACGCCGACCAGCCCCTCGATTGGCGTTACTTGCAAGTCAACCGCGCCTTCGAGTTAAATAACGGGCTTCATGGCGCCGAGGGCAGAACTATCCGTGAGCTTGCTCCAGACATCGAGCCCAAGTGGATGGCGATCTACGGCCGCGTCGCGATAACCGGCGAAGCGCTTCGTTTCGAGGAAGACTCGGTCGCACTTGGCCGTATATTTAGCCTTTATGCCTATCGGATTGGCGAGCCCCTCGAACGCAAGGTAGCTGTAATCTTCACCGATATTACGCAACACAGGCGCGCGGAGGAGGGCATCCGCGTGAATGAGAAGCGCTTGCGCGCGCAGAAGGAAGCCTTCCAGTCCGCTATCAATGGCTCGCCGCTCGGCGAGTCTCTGTTCATCCTTTCCCGCCTCGTCGCGGACGAAATGAAGGGAGTCGCAAGATCTGGGTTCTTCTTTGTCGATCCCGATGGAGAGCGCCTTCATCCGATTCCAGGTGCGGGAGACATGCCCTCTTCGTACACCACCCTGGTGGATCAACTGCCAGTCGCTAATAACCGGGTAGCTTGTGGGTTGGCTGGTGCTACCGGTGTCGCCGGTGTAACACAAGATATCTCCTCTGAGCCTTTATGGAAGCCGTTGTTGTACTTGGCTGAGGGCCACGATTTTCGCGGCTGCTGGTCTTTCGCGGTGGAGACCCACGAACACAAGCCCCTGGGTGCCTTTGCGATGTACCTGCGGGAGCCCCAGGTGGCGACACCGCAGCATCTCGCGCTCGCCAATTTGATTACCCAGACTGCCGCCATCATCATTTCCCGCGATGCCGAGGCGCAGGAGCGCGCCCGATTCGAGGAGACGCTCCGGGAGAGCGAGGAACGCAAAGAGTTCTTGCTCAAACTCACCGACGGATGGCGGCTTCTTTCTGACGCGTTGGCGATTCAGCAGAACGCCGCCCGGGTCATTGGCGAAGCACTCGGCGTGGATCGCGTCTTTTTTGCCGAAATCCTCCCCGATGACGAGACTGCAGCCGTCCGCAATGGGTACGCTCGCGATGGCTTTCTTCCCGCTGCCGGCAATTACCGGACCAGCGATTTTGGCGTATCGTCGATCCAGGAACTGCGCTCCGGAAGGCTGCTGAACATCACTGATATTACTGCCGCGCCCGGTCTCGACGACAACCACAAAGCCGCGTTCCTGGCGATGCAATGCAGGTCAACCCTTGTAGTTCCGCAGCTCAGGGGAGGTCAATGGGTTTCCAATCTGGTCCTTCAGCAGGGTACGCCTCGCGAATGGACACATCGGGAGATCGCGCTTGTGAATGAAGCTGCCGAGCGTACCTGGGTGGCTCTGGAAAGGGCTGCGGTGGATGAGGCCCTCCGCCATTCCGAGCAAAGATTTCGCACTCTCGCCAACACCGCGGCGGCGCTAATCTGGCAGAACGATCCCGATGGAAACAATGTCTATGTGAACCAGTACTATCTCGATTACACCGGCGCCGCGGCGGAGCAAATCCGGGGTGTCGGATGGCACTCCTTGGTTCACCCCGCCGAAGCCGCTGCGTATCTCGCCGGCTACTTAGACGCCGTGCACAATCGCCAGCCATATCAAAATCGCAATCGCATCAAGCGCCACGATGGCGAGTGGCACTGGTTTGAAAACTACGCCCAGCCCTTGTTTGACGAAGGCAACATCTACCGCGGCCACGTCGGCGTCTCCGTCGATGTGAATGAGCAGGTTGAAGCGGAACAGTCCCTTCGTGCCAGCGAGGAGCTTCGCCGTCTCGCTTTGGCGAGCGGCCGCATGGGAGCCTGGCAATTGCGGCTCAAAGAGCGCTCCATTACAGGCGACGCTGTCTTTTCGGAATTCTTCGGTGTGCCCGACTCATTGTCTGCGCGACCGGCAGAATTGTATTTGGAAAAGCTAACCCCGAAATCCCGGGAGTTTATCGAGGCGATCATGGCCCAGGAATTCGAATCGGGCCAGGAAATCGAACGCGAAATTCTGCTCAGGAACGGACCATGGATCAATTGGCGCGGCCGCGTTCGGATGGACGATCCAGCCATCATGGACGGCATCAGCTTCGACGTGACCGATCGCGTCAGAACCGCGGAGGTTCTGACGGAAAACGAAGACCGGTTGCGAACCGTTCTGGAAGGTATTCCTCAGTTGGTCTGGCGCGGTCATGACCACGGCGAGTGGACCTGGGCCAGCTCCCAATGGATGAGCTTCACCGGTCAAAGCCAGCAGCAGAGTATCGGCCGCGGATGGCTGGATGCTGTACATCCCGACGATCGGGAGCTAACTCAATCCGCGTGGGTCCGCGCCGACGCCGAAGGGGTGCTCGATGTGGAGTACCGCATCCTGCGGGCTTCTGACCGCACGTATGTCTGGCATCACGCGCGCGCGCTTCCCGTTCGCTCGCCCTCTGGAAGTATCCTCGAATGGCTCGGCACGTCAACTGACGTTGAGGAACTCAAACGCACGGAATCCGCACGGCGCGAGGCTGAAGAGAATTTCCGCCTCTTCGTGGAAAACGTGCAGGAATACGCGCTGGTGCAAACCGATCCCGAAGGCCGCATTATCAGCTGGAACCCGGGAGCGCAGCGCCTATTCGGGTATCTCCCCGAGCAGATGATCGGGCAGAATTTCGCTTGTCTGCTGACGCCCGAGGATCAGGCCGCCGGTGTGTTTCCAATAGAACTCGCCAAGGTGACCAGCGGTCAACGGAACGAAGACGCCCGGTGGTTTGTGCGCGAGGACAATTCCCGTCTCTGGACACGCTGGATTAGCGAGCCGATGTTCGACGAAACCGGCCGGTTCCGCGGTCTGGCCAAGATCATGCGCGACGAAACCGAACGGGAACGCGCGGACGCTTCCACCAGGCACTCGCTCACCGAAAAAGAGGAACTGCTCAAAGAAGTCCACCATCGGGTCAAGAACAATCTGCAGGTGATTGTGAGCCTGCTGAACATGCAAGCTTTCCAAATCCACGATGAGCCGATCCTGGCTCTCTTCCACGAAACGCGCAACCGCGTCCTGGCAATCTCCTCGATTCATGAGCAGCTCTATCGCGCCGAATCGTTCGCCAGTATTGCGTTGACCGACTACGCCAAGCAACTCGCGCCCGGGCTGGTTCGTTTCTACGGATTGGAAGACCGTGTGCGCATCGACATCATCGATAATGGCGCGACACTGGAGTTGGAACGCGCCGTTCCCTACGGCATGCTTCTGAACGAACTGGTCGCCAACGCCTGTAAACACGCCTTCCCGGCTCCGCGCACCGGCACGATTACGCTCCGTGTCGAGCCCGAGGACAGCATGATCCTTCTGACCGTGGAAGACGATGGCGAAGGTCTACCTAACAAGTTCGACTATCGACACGCAAATTCGTTGGGGCTGAAGCTCGTGCACGGCCTTGTCCGGCAGCTGCGCGGCTCGCTGGAAATCAGCTCCCACTCGGGAACTACCATCAAGGTTCGATTTCCGGCAAACGGGAAAGCAGCTGAAGAATGAGCGGGAAACCACGATCTGCACGTTCAGCAAAAATCCTCGTGGTCGAGGATGAGCAGGTAGTCGCCATGGATATGGAGATGCAGCTGACTGGCTTTGGCTACGACGTCACCGGTATCGCGGCCAGCGGCAAAGAGGCGTTATTCCTCACCGAAAAGACGGAACCGGACCTCATCCTGATGGATATCCGGCTGCGTGGACCCCTCGATGGTTTCGCGATAGCCGCTGAGGTTCAGCGGTTGTGGCATCTGCCCGTGGTGTTTATCAGCGCATTCGGCAACGGTGAAGCGCAGCGTCGCGCCAAGACTATTAGCCCTTACGGTTTTCTGACCAAGCCTTACCGGCCGGAAGATCTGCGCGACGTTGTATCCGCCGCTTTGGAACTGCACCGTTCACCCGAATCCAGCTCTCGCGAGGCCTGACTCGCTCCGTGGAAGTTCACCTAATCGACGGCACCTACGAGTTGTTTCGGCACTTCTTTGCGCTTCCGTCGGCGCGGGAACCCGATGGCCGGGAGGTCGCGGCCGTCCGTGGCGTTCTTCTATCCATCCTCGGCATGGTTCAGCACGGCGCTACGCACATCGGTGTCGCGACCGACCACGTGATCGAGTCTTTCCGTAATCAGCTTTGGCCCGGCTACAAGACCGGCGCCGGCATCGATCCCAACCTGCGGAGCCAGTTCTCCCTGCTTGAGGAAGGTCTGGCCGCTCTCGGCGTGACCCTCTGGCCTATGATCGAATACGAAGCCGACGATGCGCTTGCCTCCGCCGCCAGTCTCGCCGCGGCCGACCCGCGCGTCGAACGCGTCTGGATCTGCACCCCGGACAAGGATCTTGCCCAGTGCGTACGCGGTGAGCGTGTCATTCAATTCGACCGGCGCAAGCGCATCGCCCGGAACGAAGGCAGCGTCATAGAGAAGTTCGGCGTGCCGCCCCGTTCCATCCCCGACTATCTCGCCTTGGTCGGAGATGCCGCCGATGGCTATCCCGGATTACCTGGATGGGGCGCGAAGTCCGCCGCCGCGGTGCTCGCGCGCTACCTGCACCTTGAAAACATTCCGCCCGATCCAAACGATTGGGGCGTGAACGCATCCGGTGCAAGCTCCTTGGCCGCCACCTTTGCCCGCGAACATGATCGAGCTTTCCTGTTTCGCGAACTGGCAACCCTTCGCTCCGATCTCCCGCTGTTCACCAACGTGGATCAACTCGAGTGGAACGGTCCCACTCCGGCCTTCGAAGCTCTCGGAAACAGGCTCAATGCCGCCAAGACCGAAAAGTCGTCAACGGGTTCGGCCGCGCGACGCGCTTGAATCCACCTGCGATACCATAACGCCGGATGGCCGCGCCGTCACCCTCACGCGTTAAACGCGAACACTTGAGCACTCAGCAGAGTGTCCTAGTGGCGCTGCTCGTGATTTCTATTTGCATCAATTACATCGATCGGGGCAGCCTCTCGGTAGGGCAGGGCGCCATCACGCGCGAACTCCACATCGCGCCTGCCCGCCTCGGCCTGATCTTTTCCGCTTTCTTCTGGACCTACGCTTCCCTGCAACTCGTCTCCGGCTGGCTGGTGGACCGTCTTCCGGTAAAGGGCGTGCTCGGATGCGCCTACCTGCTTTGGTCTTTGTCGATGGGCTTCACGGGCCTGGCTACCGGCTTGGGGTCGTTGCTGCTTCTTAGACTCCTCTTGGGCGCCGGTGAGTCCGCTGCTTACCCCGCTTATTCCCGAATCCTCGCGGCCTCGTTTCGCGAGGACCAACGCGGCCTTGCCAATTCGCTCATCGATGCAGGTTCCAAAGCCGGTCCTGCTATCGGTGTCCTCGTCGGCGGTCTCGCGATGGAGCGCTACGGATGGCGCGGGTTCTTCCTGGGAATGGGCGCGCTCAGCTTGCTTTGGCTCATTCCCTGGGTGCTGTTCGCGCCTGCGCCAACACCGGTCACTGAAATACCATCCGTCAGCATCGTCACTCTTCGCCGCATTCTCCGGGAGCGCTCCGCTTGGGGCACCTTCGGCGGCCTCATCTGCGCCAATTACGCCTGGTACTTCATGGTCTTCTGGCTGCCCCCTTACTTCGAGAATGAACGTCATCTTTCGCATCACGATATGTCCATCCTGGGCTCGGCGCCCTTCTGGGGTGTCGCGCTCACCTCCATGTGCAGCGGCTGGCTTTCCGATCGCTTCATCGCCCGCGGCCACTCCCCAAACCTGATCCGTAAAACCTTCCTCGGCGCCGGCCTGATGCTCTCCACGTTGATGCTGCCCGCCATGCTGATCCGCGACAACACGATTTCTCTCGTTCTACTCACCCTCGCTTGCGCTAGCTACGGGCTCTATTCCTCGAATATCTGGGCAGTCACTCAGACCTTAGCTGGCCCGCGCGCCGCCGGGAAATGGACTGGCATACAAAACGCGCTCGGGAACATCCCTGGCATGCTCGGCCTCTGGTTCACAGGTTGGGTGATCCAGGAAACTGGCCATTACTTCATGGCCTTTGTAATCGCCTGCATGTTCCTTGTCGCCGGCGCGTTGAGTTTCGTTCTGGGCGTGCGCCGCGTAGAACCCATCGTTTGGTGAACCTGAAATAATTAGAGCTTAGTCATGCGGTTGCTTCTGCTCGCCCACACGCTGATCCTCACGGCACTCTTCGGCCAGAGCCCCGCAATTAAAAGCGACCCCGAAATCCTCAACGCGCCCGCTTCCACCAACGCTGATCTTGCTCTCGCGCCAGTGCGCCGCCTTATCGAAGCCGGAGACCTCGCCGCCGCCGAAGAGGCCATCCGGCAGTTTCTCGACGCTCACACCAATTCCGCCGATGCGCACTACCTGCTCGGCTACATCTTGTTTCGTCAGCAGAAAGCCGAGGCGTCGCTCGCTGCTTATACGCAAGGCGCGCGCTACCGGAATCCAAGCGCCTACGACCTCGAAGTCGTGGCCTGCGATTACGTGCTCCTCAAGGACTACTCTGACGCCGATAAGTGGTTCTCTAAGTCGCTCGAATTCAACCCTGCCAACGCCCAGGCCCGCTACTACCTCGGCCGCGCAAAATATAACGAGAATCGTTTTGAAGAAGCCGTGCAGGCTTTCGAGCAATGCCTCCAACTCGACCCCAAAAACGTCAAAGCGCAGGATAATCTCGGCCTGTCGCTGGAAGGTCTCGGGCGCACCGATGCCGCGATCGCGGCTTATCGTAAGGCCATTCAGTGGCAATCCGAGCTGCCCCTGAAGAGCTCGCGGCCGTACCTTGATTTGGGCGCGCTGCTGATCGCCTCCGACCGGCCCTCCGAAGCGATTCAGCCCTTGCAGGCTGCCGCGCAAATCGATCCGAAAGATCCCGCCGTTCATCGCCAGTTGGGTAAAGCGTTTTTCCATCTGCAGCGCCTTTCCGACGCGCGGAACGAACTCGAAACGGCTACCCAGCTCGATCCTCAGAACGCCCCCACGCACTTCATCCTGGCCCAAGTCTATCGCCGCTTAGGTCTTCCCGATAAGGCCCACTTAGAAGACGAGCGCTACAGTTCTATTCCGCGGCAGCAGTAGCCGAACTTATCGGCAAGCCGGCGCGAATCCGCAGCGCTCCAGAAGCCTCTGAATCTCGACCTCGCTCACCCCCAGCTTCCCCGCCGTTTGCAGCAAATCGCCGGCTTCCACCGGATACCAGTTCCGCCGCTCCGCCTTCCCAAGTCCTGCCACATTAAACGGCTCAATCGCTCGCAAGACATCCGCTCGGAATCGATCCGATTCAGCCCCTTGGCTCACCGCACCCGCGCGCTTGCAAAACTCCACGCAAGCTGGTCCGAATACCGGATGTTCACAGAGCAGGAATGACGAAGCTAGCTGAGGCCGATGCAAGCGACGCGCGGTTTCGGCGAAACTTGCCGCTGCAAAATATAACAGTGTTAACGAAGTGAACACTGAAAAGTTTTCGATGCTGGCGTAGAGCCCTCCCACTAGTCGCGCGGCCGCGGCGGCTTCCTGGCAAGTCTGGAACGCATAACGCTTTAGCCCCGCTGAGAGCTCTTCGCCGTCTGCGTCGCCTTCCAGAATCTCCGCCATCCTTCCCACGCCGAGCAGTGTTAGCGGGAATCCGGTGGAAAGCAGCGGATCGACAAACGCCGCCGCCGATGGCAGCATCGCCCATCGCGCACCGGCCACCTGCCCGCTTCGAAACGCGATCCGAGGCTGGTATACAAACGGCAGCGCGGCATTCGCGTTGGCAAACTGTTCCTTCACAGCCGGTAATGAGTCCAGCAACCGGCACCAAACGGGGGCGCCTTCTCCTAATCGCAATTGGCGCGCGCGCGACGCCGTCACAGCTACCCCCGCGCTCGTTAGCCCGTTATTGAATCGCAACACCCACATCCAGCCGCCGTCGAATACATGATGCAAAGCGGCATCGTCCACCGGGTACGGAGCCGATCGAAATTCATCGCCGCCCCCGAAGATTCCCACGCCCGTAAAGTGTGTGTACAGCGCCTCCGTCTCCGGATAATCTGGGAACGGCATTTCCTGGAGTCCAAGTGCCCGGTGCAGAAATCCGCGCGGCCCGGTCGCATCCACTAGAAACTTCGCGGCAAAACGAACCGGCTCGCCGCGGCGCTCGCCGGAAACCTCAACCCCGGACGCATCCTCCACAAAATGCCGCAGTTCCACTTCATCGAAATAATCGACTCCCGCTGCTCGCGCTTCGTCCACAAAAAACTTATCGAAGTCCGGCCGGTACCAATGCGTGTCCGCAATCTCATCCCGCGGACTTGCCGCCACCAGCAGTTGCTCATCGCGATCCCAAACCTCCGGGCCGCCCCTCCCCCACTCATGGTGATAAAAGCTGAAGCCGCGTTTCAATCCGCACGCCAGCTCCGGATACGCGCGCCGCCACGATCCCCATTTCGTCAATGGCTCCAATCGCGGTAGATCGTATCGTTGCGCCAATTCCTCAAGCAGTAAATTTGCCAGCGGCGTTGATGATTCTCCAATCGCAAATCGCGGATGCGTGCCCTTCTCGATCAGCACCACCGAGCGCCCCAAACGTCGCGCGATCATCGCCATCATTGAGCCCGCAAAGCCCGAGCCGACAATCGCCAGATCGTAGCGCCCCTTCAACATCCGCATGCCTCGCACAGGACCGCCGGCAAAACTGTCTGCCGCAAATTCATCAGCCGCATCCGCGCCACGCGTGCTTCAAAACACGCCGCGCAACTATCGCTTGGTTGCACGTCCCACAAATCCAGTAAGACGCGCCCCCGTTTCGACGCCATGGCATCATCGAACGCGGCCTCGACCGTTCCCAATCGCGGCGGCACGAACTCAATCGCCTCCATCGCTCCGTTGCCACTCCGTGTCGGAATCAAACTGACCGCGGTTGCCCCACAGTCGAACGCAAAATCCACCGATCGCTTCGCCCACTCCGCAGCTTCTTCTTCCGCTAAGAACGGCGGCTTTACGAGCACAAACACCCGAAGATCCATCCCATGCCGCCCCAGGAAATTCGATGCCTCGGCGAACTGGACCAAGCTCATTTTCTTGTTCAACCGCGGCAGGATTTCGGGGTGCACCGTCTCCAAGCCCATCGCCACTTCCAGATCGCCCCGCAGCAGCTCCTGAAACTGTAGGGCCCGTTCCCCAACCAACGCCGGATGGCTTTCCACAATCACCCGCTCAAAGCCATGCAAACGCGTCGCGATTGCTCCATAGTCTGCGACCGGTATCGCACCCGCGTCGAAGAAGCTGCCGCTGTTATACAGCTTGATGTGCGTCGCGTTGCCGCCGAGCCGCTCCAGCGCGTAGTCGATCTGCGCCGGAATATCGCCCGCCCCTACCGGCTTCTCCAGCGTATTGCGCCACAAATCACACATGACACAACGCCAGGGGCATTCCCGATTGGTTAGAAAAATAGTCGCCACTTGCGACACCGAGCCGCTTTTATCGCATTCTTCTTCCGTCAGATACGCGTATGGCTGCCGCGGGTTCAAGCCCGCGCGCGCCGGACGTTGTTCCACCACCCAGCGGTCCCGCTCCGCCGCTTGGCTCGGATACACGAGGCTCACTGATAAAGTGACAGGAACTGCTTACGGTATTGCGCTTCCTCAAACGGCAGCTGCCGCCGCAACCGATCCACGGGCAGCGCACCATGCTGGAAACGGCGCTTCTCAAACACCGGCATGCGGAATCCCGTCACCGCTTCCACCCCTCGCGACACAATCTCGCCTTTCAGTGCATACAGCCGCGGCACGTCATACCCGGTCAGCGCGATGAACGGAATGCCTTCCGCCACCGCGATCACCGACGGCCGCGTGAATGGACTGAACCCCTGAAATCCATACCGGTGCGCGGGTGCATACGTTCGCGTGTACGACCGGCTCAACCCTCCGCTATAAGTGAGCGAATGCTTGATCTTGCCGACGCCCCATCCTTCCTGATAGAGCATCTGGTTGTTGATCACGCTACGAATCGTCAACTCCGGATTCTCCTCAATCGGATAGTCCTTCAAGTTCTCATCCCCGCCGTCGCCGTCCACCAGATATCGCCAGTCCGGATACCGTTCGCGAATGCCCTTGCACAGCGCCAGCGCCATCGTGGCCGATTCCAAATCGAGCGGCTTGTAATCCTCCACCGTGCGGATCGTGTCTTCGATTTTCAGCGCCGCCCCATCCGCGTGGATTGGCTCCAAAAACATGCCGAGCCCCAACTCATCCAGAAACGCCCGTGCCTGCTGCCCATCAGGTCCATCACCCAAATCGAGCACAAATGCTTTCAGCCTCGCCGGATTCATTCCCAACCTGCGCATCGTGTGATAGAGGGTGAGGAACACGCAGCCGCTATCGATGCCTCCCGAAAAACAAACGCCGATCGGTTCGTGCGCGGGAATATGAGTCAGCCACTGTGCTAGTTCATCGGCAAGTGCACCAACGTAAGCTTGGCCGATCTGGTCCAGATCCATGGGCTGTGTTGCCGCTTCCGGCGCGAAAAAGCGCGTGTATACCGGATCGGGGTCCGGACACCCGATCAGCTCTAGATGCACCACGTGATGGGCCGGTGCCATGCGCGTATAACTCGGGTGGAATTGTGCGCCAAGACCTTCCGCCTTCAACCACTCGTAGATCGTATCGATGCGATGCGCCACCACCAACACCGGTCCAGCCGCCCGCTTGGCTAGAAAATAACGCAGAGGACGGTCCAGGGATCGCGCCATCTTGACGCTCTTGCCCTCACGCGCCACAATGGCAAACGAACCCTGAATCTCACGTGCCGACTCTGGCTGTCGCACGATCAAGGACCGCGCCTCCTCCAGAGACAAGTTGTAAATCTGATTCGCGTCCGGGTCGGTCAAATCGACCACGCGCTCCACGTACTGTTCCATTGCTATCAAGATAGCGTGGAACAGTACGCGCCTTCAGATCCTATTGACAGCCGCCTCCAGCCTGCTTGCCCGTCCCGACATTGTTCGCCGCCGTCACTAACACGCTCGTACACTTCCCGCCCGATACCGTCGTCGTTTCGTTCGAACTCGACTGGTTGCTGTTGCCAAGCAGATTGAATCCGGAATCGAATTGCAGCGTGTCGGTGGTCTTTACCGTCTGCACCAGCGATCCCGCCGGGTTCTTGTTCGCGTACGTCTGCGAGATGCTCGTCACCTGCTGCAAGCCCTGCGCATTCGGCGTCTGCGCGATGTTCACAATCAACGGGAAATTGAATTGATTGGTCACCACGCTGGTGCCGGAATTGCTGATCGTCGTGGTCTGCGCGTTCACCGTAGTGGCTTGCGTAATCTCCTGCTGATACACACTGCTCGTGATATCGAAATTCTGCAGGTTGTTGAACGTTTCCGTCTCGGTGATCGACGTGTTCACCGTCCCGTGTGACGTATTGACGAACCCCGAGATGGTGAACTGATGTGACGACTTCACATCCACCGTCCCTGTAATATTGCCGCTCCCATCCACGCTGAGATTCTCTTGCACCAGCGGATTCGGCGCAGCGAGAGTATTGCCTGTCACCATCCCTGTCACGTGGGTCGACCCGTGATCCAGATACACCAGGAGCGACGCCACCGATTGAAAGTAATTGTTGGCGTTGAACACACTGAGCGCAATCGTATGCGGCTGGCCATCGTTTAACATTCCCGCGAACGGCGTCAAGTTGACCCGATACGGCACGAAGTTGAGTGTCTGCACGCCCGTAATCGGAATCCAAAGATACGGATCGATTCCGCCCGTAAAGATCCATGGGAAAACAGGCGCAACTCCCGCCGGTTGCCCATCGATCGAGATCTCCGTTTCCCGAAACGCCGTGTTGCCGCAGCTGAATAGCTCGCCCGCGACATCGTTGGGCACGCACGTATACCAGAACTCGTCGCCCTGCTGGCCTTGCGAAACCACGTCGAGATACGCTTGCTCGATGTTAGTCGGCAGCGTGAACGTCGCGCTGAGCTGATCGGTTCCGCTACCGAGATGATACGGGGCCCCCGGTCCGTTGGGCAACGGATATACAACATCCGCTGTCACTGGAGGCGTCGCGCCATTCGCGACCGGATAGAACTCGAGCCATGCGTTTCCATAAATGATGCCTGTGTAGGGCGGGCTCACAATGTTGTAGATATCGACTTCGCCCGATTGCGCCGTGGTGAACAATGACGAGTAATCGGTGAGATCGCGCTGCACGCTCCACGACGGCGCGCTAGTCGGCGACGGCTCTTCGGTTGTGCCGAAATACAGGTTCACGAAACCGAGCTGGATGTTCGCGGTACGGTCGAACTGAACACCGGCGGAGACATTGAAGTTGCCCTTAAACACCACCTTCGACCAGGGCCCCTGGCAAGTCGGGGTGTAGTTGAAATATTGTGCGCTGTAGTCCCGAAAAACGTAGTTGGCGAACAGGTTCACCACACACGGAGCAACTCCCGCCGGCGCGCTAACTCCCGCATCGCTCGACGCGCGCGCCCCGGACAACGAGGCATTCCCCGCCAAGGTCCGTGAGCTTGCCACCGCCCGCGGCCCTTCCTTTCCGGTCGCATACACCGCCGTACTCCATCCGATCGTCAACAGAATACATCCGCTTAAGCGCTTCCAGTTTCTAGTCACTCACCCTCCCGGTACGAATGCAACATATCACGGGCGGTGCTTCCCAGGAAACGCCTCTGGCGCTAACTCAGGGTAGTTGGGGAAAAGATCTTCCCTGTTCGGATAGAGTTCCGTCAAACGCACTTCTGTCCGGTGACTTCCGAATCGTCAGCAAACATGGATTGACAGGAAATCGCTATCGGAGTTCCGCGGCCTCGCGTCTGATCGTTCTCCTCCCCACCCCCGATCACCACTTTGAAGTGAACCCCTGGATTGAGACAGCGAGTTAAGGGGGTAGTTGCCGTTCGCTGAAAAATCATTGCACGGCAGGGTTGATGTTGTCCACTCTGGAATCACCTGAGCGGAGGATAGAGCAACGCAGGGATGCGACTCGAGCGTCGACTCAGCAGCTGGAATGGACGGGGCGGCGTCAGCCGCTCCGAGCCTCACCATCCATTCCGGCCCAACTGCGTTAAATCCTGGGGTCGCAGGGGCGAAGCCCCCGTTATGTCCGGTTTTAAAGAAACTTCCGTTCATCCGTTCGCGCCTCTTTCGAATTCGGCTGGTGGAACATATCCCAACGCCGAATGTAGGCGCTTTTGGTTGTAGACGAGCTCCAGAAATTCACCGAGGCTGGACCGCGCATCGTGAAAGTCAGCGTATTCGTTCCGGTAAACCTCTTCACTTTTCAGGGTCTTCATGAATGACTCGCAGGCCGCATTGTCGTAGGGATTTCCCTTGCGACTCATACTGATCGTGACGCCGCGCTGCTTCAAAATCTCGGTGTAGTCCCGCGCGGCATATTGCACCCCGCGATCGGAGTGGTGCACCAAGCCGGGCGAAGGTTGCCGCTCAACCAGTGCCATCCGCAAGGCCGCGACCGCCAGTCCGGCTTCCAACGATCGTCCCAATGACCAGCCGATTACCCGTCGCGAGAACGCATCCAGCACCACAGCAAGATAGATGAACTCGTGGCGCAATCGAATATAGGTGAGGTCGGCAACCCACAATTGATTGATCTCCGTGGGCTGCATCGCTCGCGCCAGGTTCGGATATATCGGAAGATGGTGGCGCGAGTCTGTCGTAACCGTGAAAGCGCGTCGACGTACACATAGCAGATTGTCTTCGCCCATCATCCGTAGCACGCGCTTATGATTCACTGCGAAACCTCGACGACGAAGCTCAAGGGCGATTCTTCGATAGCCGTAACTGGGCCATTCCAAAGCCACTTTCTGCATCTGGTCACGCAGTTCCATCTCCACCGGCTCGGTCCGTCGAGGCACACGCCAGCGATAAAAACCAGCTCTGCTCAGGCCGGTCATCTGACAAAGAGCGTTCACGGCTTTCCCTTTCGAGGCTTGCTGCTGGACTTCTTCAAACAGACATCCCCGCCACTGACGACGGCTGGCGGGTGATGATCCTTGAAATGCTGCAAGGCCTTTTTTAAAAAGTCGTTCTCCATGATGAGCTGGCCGATCTTGCGCTCCAGCTCGGCCACCCGGCGCCCATCATCGAGAGCAGCGGAACCGCTGATCGCACTACGGCCGATTCCAGGAAAAGCCGACTCCCCTTTGGCACGCCAGTCGCCACGCCAACGCTCCAGCAGCTTGGGACTCAGTTGATACTTCCGCGCTATTTCACCGGCGGTTGAACCTGCGTCCAGTGCGCGCATCGCCGTGATCTTCAGATCGCGGCTGTAGACAGCTCGGGGCAAATCCATTCCTCACTCCATTCAATGTATTTGTTCCCTTAACTCGCTGTCTCACTTTTGGGGTTCACTCCACTTCCTCACCTATCCCCTTCAACAACTTACAGCCAATGCACCCCTTCTTCCCCCATCTCAGTGCTACACGTAAGTCGTTGTCCCCGCCGTCACTTGCGCCGGAATTCCCCAACAACCCAAAGGAAATCATGACCTCCGACGCACAGATCCAATCCAATCGCGCCAACGCCGCCAAATCCACGGGCCCGCGCACCGGCGAAGGCAAGAAAATCTCCAGCCGCAACGCCCTTAGCCACGGGCTTTCCGGCCGCATCGAGTTTCTCTCCGACCAGGAAGCGCTCGCCTATATCCAAATCGGCGAGCGTCTCATTCAGGAAATGGAGCCGGTCACGCTCCTCGAAGAGGAACTCGTCAAGACCATCCAGGACGCCACCTGGCAGCTGAATTGTTATCGCTCCATCGAAGGCCGTATCCTCCGCCGCATGTTGCCCGCCGGCGACGAGCACGGCTACCCCATTCTTCAGGATTTCAAAGGACCCATGATTCTCGAGCGCATGGCCCGTTACGCCGCCCGCTTCCGCCGCGATCTGCGCGAGGCCACTCGTGAGTTCGACCGCATCAAGGCAGCCCGCCTGGCCATGAATCGCGCCAAGATCATCGCCATCTTTGAAGAACGAACCAAGTCCCGCTTCGACCCCGTTCGCGACCGCATCGGCACCCCAACTGGGTTCGATTTGCAGAATTGCCGCAGCTTGCAACTTCTCCATGAACTGAAGCAACCCGTGGTCGAAAGACTGGCTACCGAAGCCGCTTAATTTGGATGAAATCCGCCTCCAACTCGACTGCATCGCCACCGCCCGCGCCATTCGTGTCTCCCTGCCCGCGCACCCACGGCCCGCAAGTAACATCAACTTATGGCGACGCTCGCGATCACCAACGCTCCCGCATTCACCCTCATCGGTCCCGATGGCGCCCGCACCCGCCAGGAAATTACCGATCTCCCCTTCCGCATCGGACGCCACGCCACCAATCACCTGATCCTGCGCGATGCCCGCGCCTCTCGCCACCACGCCTGCGTCACCGTCGAAGGCGGCGAGTACATCATTGAAGATCTGCACAGCCGCCACGGCGTTTTCGTTAACGGCGAGCCCGTCTCCCGCAAGCCGCTACAGGATGGCGATCGCGTCGAATTCGGATTTCCCGAGGCGTTTTCTCTCCTCTACGAAGGCCCCGGCAACCCCGTCACCCCGAGCTTGTTCCCCAATAACCTGCCGCAAACCGGATGGCTGCGCGCCGCAGGTCACACGGTGCCATCTCCCCAGGGCTGCGGCAATTTCTATGACGTCGTCCGCTTCGACGAAAGCTGGGGCGTGATCGTGGCGGATGTAACCGGCGAGGGCATCAACTCCCAACTATTAACCGCGCTTCTGCAGGGCGCGTTCATCGCCACGGCCGATCGTCCGGATTCGCTCCCCTTTGCGCTCGCCCGTCTCAACACTTTCTTCCTGGAGCGCACCCAGGCGCGCAACTACGCCAACCTGTTTTGCGGCATCATCGAGGCCGATGGCTTGCTTCGCTATATCAATGCCGGCCACTCCGCGCCCTTCCTGGTCCCGCTCAATGGCGCTCTGGAATCGCTTCCCGCCGCCGCGCCCCCAGTCGGCATTCATGAACGCGCCACCTTTCAACTGGAACAACGCACCCTGCAACCCGGTGATCGCCTCGTCATCTTTACTGATGGCTTCATCGAATCCCGGAACACACATGCGGAGTCCTTCGGCAACACCCGCCTCCGCGACCTCATCCACGCTCACGCGGATCGCCCGTGCGCGCTGCTCCATCGGGCCATTCTCGACGGCCTCGAAGCCTTCACCGAAGCAACGGAGCAGGACGGCGGTCTGACGCTTGTCGTGCTCGAATACCGGCCGGATTGAGTAGCGCGAGCAACTCCGCTTCGTTCTCGATCTCGACATCCACCCGCAGCCAGAACACGGGCAGACCTCCGAAGATACTTGCAGCGTCAGCCGGAAAGTTGACCACATCCTTCTCGGTGGTCACAAGCCCCTGCGCCCGGCTCGCTTGCGCGTGATTCACCAAACGATGTAGCTCGCGGGGCGTGTACCGGTGATGATCGCCATACGCTAATCGATCAATCGGTTTAACCCCGAGTTCCGCGATACTATGCCAGAATGACGCGGGGTTGCCCAAGCCGCAAAACGCAATCACACGCCGCCCCGGCATCCACTTCAACCCCGTCTCCATCGATATCCATTCACGCGTGACAATGCGGGAGCGGAATACGGGCGCACGCTCGTTATATCGGCGCAGCCGCCCTTCGATAGCTTTGAATCGCAAGCCCCCAAACGACCGCGTAATCACAAAGATATCGGCCCGGCGGAGCGCCTCCATTGGCTCCCGTAGTCGTCCCAACGGCAGCAGTTCGCCGCCGCCGAATGGGTCCAGCGCGTCGATCAGCACCACATCCACATCGCGCGCCAAACGCTGGTGCGAGAACCCGTCGTCCACCAGAAAGACATCCGGCTTCAGTAGCGTCTCCGCGTCCCAGCCAGTCAGGTAACGGTCGTCCCCGACGGCCAGTCCCGTCACTCCGGAGCGCAGCAGAATCTGCGGCTCATCGCCTGTATGCCACACCGCTGCCGTTGATCCGCGAGGCAGCAGTAATCGCTCCCGGTGTGAGATGCGCCCGTATCCGCGCGTGAGCACCACTGGCTCCAGACCTTGCTCGTGAAACCGCCGCGCCAGATGCAGAACCATCGGCGTCTTGCCCGTCCCGCCAGCCGTCAGATTGCCGATGCTGATCACCGGTGTTTTCAGCCCGCGCCGATTGCTAAACTCGCGCGCTTGCCGCCGCAAGCTGCCGGCCTTCCACAGCAACGCGAGCGGCCCCAGCAGGGCGCGCTTCCACAAAGCCTTGCGCGGCACGAACAGCGAAGTCTCACATAGCCGCCGGATCGCACCAATCGTTATCTCCGCCGCTCCCCGATGCGCTTCCGCCCGTTCCCGCCCGCGCTCCCCCAACGTCCGGTCGTGCCAAGCGCGCATCACGGCTCCGGCCAATTCCTCGCCCGCTCCAATCTCCAGGAATGCTCCATGCTCCCGAAAGTCCGCCGCGATCTCCCGGAAGTTGCCCAGCCGCGGACCCACAACCACCGGCTTACCCAATAGCGCTGATTCCAAGAAATTATGCCCTTCCGTCGCGGTAAGTGTCCCGCCCTGAAACACCACGTCGGCATACGCGATGAGCGAAGCCAGTTCACCGATCGTATCGAGCAACAGCACCCGCTGATCACCGCTTGCGCCGCCCGCCGATCGCCTCCAGAACGGCACGCCGCCCAGCATCTCCGCCACGCTCCGAAAGCGCTCCGGCGTCCGTGGCGCCAGGATCAGCCTCCAGCCTTCCAGTTGCGCGAATGCCGCCAACACCATGCGATCTTCGTCCACTGAATCGTCGGCCGTCGTGCTTGCCGCGATCCACACCGGACCGCTTCCTTCCCTAAGCCACTGCACGACAGCCGATTCGGCATCCGCCTGCCGGGCCCCGAAGTCATACTTGAGGTTGCCCGCTACTGATACCCGCTCGGCCGGAGCGCCCGCCTCCACATAGCGCGCGCGCATCGCCTCGCTCTGCACCAGGATCGTATCCGGCCAGCACAGCACGTGACGAAAGAACCAGCGCCATCGCGTATACCTCGCCGTTGCCCGATCCGAGATGCGCCCATTCGCGATCACCAATCCGCATCCAGCGCGCTTGGCCTCCAACAGCAGGTTGGGCCAGATCTCGGTTTCCAGAATCACCACCACCGCCGGCTGAATCTGCCGCAGCACCCGCCGCACAACGCACGCATAATCGATCGGTGCGTAGAACCATCCCGCGGTCACCGCCTTTAACCGCTCGCCCGCCATCTGGTATCCAGCCAGTGTGGTCGTGGACACAAATACCGGAATGTCCGCCATTGCCGCGTCTTCCCGCATCGCGGTAATCAGGGTGCCCGCCGCGGCCACTTCGCCGGCCGACACGGCATGGATCCAGATGGAACCTCCCAGTCCCTTCGAGAATCCTTCCGGCAGAAATCCGAGCCGCTCTCGTAATGTCCCCAGGTACGCACGGTTCCTTAACACCCGGCTCAGCGCATACACTAATAACACCGGCGCGAACAGCGCCAAAATCGAACGGTATAGGAGGTATATGGATTTTCGCGACAAGCGTATCTGGATCGCCTTGCTAGCTTTCTCCGTGAGTATAGCCGTCGCCGCCGATAAGGACCATGAGCACTTGACCGTGCAACCGGCGTCTTCCTACCCTCAGAAACTTACTGCCGAAAACATCACCATTGCCGCCGACGTGTATGAGACCGGTGACAAGGTCAAACTGGCTTTTGGCAAGCACAATCCGTACGATTCGGGCGTCCTTCCCATTCTTGTCGTGATTGACAATCACGGCCCGAAAACGATTCGTGTCGATCGCATGCGCGTCGCCTACGACACCCGCTCCAATGGCCGCGTCGAAGCCACTTCACCTCAGGAACTTCGCTTCCTCCATGGCGCGCGGCAGCCCGGCGCCAATCCCGCGCCAATTCCGATTCCCGGCGTTGGCGGTATCAGCCGTACCAGGAAAAATCCCCTGAGCGACTGGGAGATCGAGGGCCGCGCCTTCGCCGCCAAACTTGTCCCTCCCGGCGAAAGCGTCAGCGGCTTTTTCTACTTTCAGACCGGTCACCGCTCCAATGCCAGCCTCATCCTTCAGGGAATCGAGGAAGCCGGCTCCGGCCGCGAGCTGTTTTACTTCGAAGTACCGCTCGCGCCCGTGCAGTAACTGGGTCGCCCGCGGCCACGATTGCGCTTGCTCCCGTCGCCCTTTAGAATGAAAGCGTCGTGCACGCACCCAACGAGCGCTTACCGTGATCTACTCACGGTCTTCTGAGTACGCCATCCGCGCTTGCGTTTTGCTTGCGCGTACCCCGCCGGGAAAGTGCGTCATGGTGAAAGACATCGCGCGCGAAGAGAAAATCCCCGCTCAGTTCCTAGCCAAAATTCTTCAGTCACTTGCGCGCAAACGCCTGCTGCGTTCGACAAAAGGTCCGTCCGGCGGCTTCTGTTTGGAACTGCCCGCGCCGGAGCTGTCACTGCTGACAATCGTGCGCGCCGTCGATGGGCTGGATGCGTTCGAACGCTGTATTGCCGGGCTCCCGGCGTGTTCCGATACCACCCCTTGCGTCATGCACCGCGACTGGTCCCGCCTTCGCTCGCGTATCATGGGTTACTTAGAGGGGAGGTCGATTGGCGATCTCGCCCGTCTGCTCTCCCCCGCTCGTGCGCGGCGCCGAACTACACCAAAGCACGGGCCTTCCGCGCGAGTCTCATTGAACGCGGAAGCATCTAACGATTGAAAGGAAGTGAATAGGTGAACCAGTGTTAGTACCCATGGTTGTTGAGCAAACGTCACGCGGCGAGCGGGCGTACGATATCTATTCTCGTCTGTTGAAAGAAAACATCATTTTCCTGGGAACGCCCATCGACGATCAGGTCGCGAATCTGATCATCGCTCAGCTTCTTTTCCTCGAAGCTGAAGATCCGGAACGCGATATTTCCATCTATCTGAACTCGCCCGGCGGGTCGATCACCGCTGGTTTGGCGATTTTGGACACGATGTCATTCGTGCGCCCGGACATTATCACGATTTGCGTCGGGCAAGCCGCTTCCATGGCCGCCGTTCTTCTGGCTGCCGGAACCAAGGGCAAACGTTTCAGCCTGCCGAATTCGCGCATCATGATCCACCAGCCTTCCATGCAGGGTCTGGCGGGACAGGCTGCCGATATTGACATCTACGCCAAGGAAATTCTGCGCATGCGCGAGGTGCTCAACAAGATGCTGGCCGATGCCACCGGTCAATCCATCGAACGCGTCGCCCGCGATGTCGATCGCGACTACATCATGAGTCCGGAGCAAGGCGTGGAATACGGCATGATCGATCGCGTGATTACCAGCCGCGAAAACGCGCCCGGTCCGATTTCCAAGCCGGCCTAAAATCGCATATGATCGAAGGCTCATGAGGCTTTCGAACAAAACTGCAATCATCACCGGGGCGGGTGCCGGAATCGGTGCGGCAACCGCCATCCGCTTCGCCGCTGAAGGTGCCCGCGTCATCGTCGTCGACCTGAACGAGGCCGGTATCGCCGCCACCATCGCGCAAATCCAAGCTGCTGGCGGTACCGCCTGGGGTCTTACAGCCGACATCTCGAAAGACGAAGACACCCGCGCGATTACCGACACGGCCATGCGGGAGTTCGGCGGAATCGACATTCTGGTCAACAATGCCGCCGACTTCACCACGCGCGGCGTTCAGGACGCCACGCCCGCCGAATGGCAGCGCGTTCTCGGAGTCAACGTTATCGGCACGGCCATGGTGTCTAAGTACGCGATTCAACACATGAAGCAGCGCGGTGGGGCAATTGTAAATATCGCCTCGATGAGCGGCATCATCGCCCAACCGAACTTCGCCACTTATAACTCAAGCAAGGGTGCAATCCTTACTATGACGCGTTGCATGGCGATGGACTTAGCGCCCTTCAATATCCGGGTCAATAGCGTGTGTCCGGGTTGTGTGTACACGTCCGCGACTGAGCGCGAGTGGATTCGCTTCGGCGAAACCAAAGAGGAGTGGACGGCCAAACAAGCGCCGCTGCACATGCTGAACCGGGTCGGCGAGGCGAGCGAGGTCGCAAACGCGATTCTCTTCCTGGCGTCTGACGAAGCCAGCTTCATCACCGCCGCGGAGTTACTGGTCGACGGCGGCTATGTCGCGAAATAGTTTTCGGGCAACTTAGCCGATATCGAATTCGAGCTTCGTCACTGACGCGGGCGCGAACCGGTACACCCACGTTGCCCCCGGGGCGGCCACTGCGCCCTTTACCGGCTTGACCGCGTTCGGATTCTCGAAGTCGTTGTGCGCGTGAATGTCGTTTGCAGTCAACACCGTGGCCAGAGGATTCGAGACCTGCGAACCCCGCACATTGATTTCCGAGTCGAGCGCGTTTTTCGCGTCGGAGTTCACCACTGTCAGCACCACGCGCCGGTCATGCAGGGAACAGGAACCGGTCAGAGCGTCCAGCCCCTTGGCCGAGGCCGCGCTAAGCCGTGGACCGTTAACCAGCGTTCGGATCGACGTCCCGCCCTGATGCGCCGCATACATATCGAAGACATGGAAAATCGGAGTTACCGTGAACTTATCCCCGCGCGCCAGGAACGACGTATGGATGTTGTTCACTAACTGCGCGGCATTGGCCATAGCTACCTTGTCTGCGTGACGGTTAAAAATGTCTAAGTGGATGCCGGAAACCAGCGCGTCCCTCAGGGTAGGGAAGTAAGCGAACAGATAACTTGGATCGATCGTGGGATCGGTCTTATGCCACGCTCCCCACTCATCCACAATCAGCTTGACCCGATGTTCCCGATCCGTCTCGCCCATGATCTGCCAATGGTTGCGAATCAACTCTTCCATGAAGTTGGCGCTCGATAGAAGTTCGTACCAGGCGTCTTCATTGAACGTGATCGATTCATCGTGGTTCGGCCCGCCGCAGTAGTAATGCAAAGCCGTTCCGAAAAGGCCCCGCATCGCACCCGGACCCTTTTCGACCAGCTTGCCGAAGAAGGTGCGCGTCCATGCGTAGTCGGCCACGTTGGGACCCGAAGCGATAAACTTGAGATCGACGCCGAACCGTGGCACCCATTCCATGAAGCGCCGGTATTCGATGGCGTACTCGTCACCGGTGAAATTACCTCCGCAGCCCCAACTCTCGTTCCCCACGCCCCAGTATTTGACGTTCAGCGGTTCCCGCGAGCCGGTTGTCTCCCGCAACTCCGCCAGCGAAGTCGTACCCGCGGGCGAGTTGCAGTACTCGATCCATTCATAGAAGTCGTGCGGATTCAGACTTCGTAAGTTACCCGCGAAGTAAGGTTCCGCGCCAACTAACTTACAGAACCGGGCGAATTCGTTAGTGCCGAACTGATTCGGATCGTACTTCTGCGGCCCATCGGGACCCTTCGCCAAATAGGGCGTATTTGCCCAGAAGTTGGTCCGCTTGGGGCGCTTGGCGCGGGGGCCCACCCCGTCCCGCCAGTTATAACTGTCGGCAAAGCATCCGCCGGGCCACCGGATGACCGACGGCTTGATGCGTTTCAGATTGTCCACCAGTTCCTTGCGGATGCCCCCGTAGTTGGGGACTTTCGACCGCTCCCCTACCCAGATGCCGTCGTAGATGCAGCCGCCCAGGTGCTCGGTGAAATGTCCGTAGATTTCCGGGGCAATGGTCCCGATCGGCTCGTCAGGAAGGATATCGATGCGCGTGGAAGCTGCCCGGGCCGCTCGTGGGGCCAGCAGTGCTAGTGCGGAAAGTACGAAGTCTCTGCGTTGCATCTGGAAATCATATACCGGTTTGTCTTGCTAAAATGAGGAATCCTCATGAGACAACGCACATGGCGGTAAAGGCGCGGCGAAGAACCGTTTCGGTCGACGTTGGCGGCATTAAGGTCGGTTCGGATCACCCGATCGTGGTGCAGTCCATGACCAATACCGATACGGCCGATGTTACCGGCACAGTCAATCAGATCATGGCCTTGGCGAAAGCCGGTTCCGAACTGGTCCGTGTCACGGTAAACACCGAAGAAGCCGCCGCGGCTGTTCCCAAGATCGCCGACACCCTGAACATGTACGGTGTCCGCGTTCCCATCGTGGGCGACTTCCACTACAACGGCCATCTGCTTCTCAAGCAATACCCTGCTTGCGCTCGCGCTCTTGCTAAGTACCGGATCAATCCCGGCAACGTCAATATCGGCAAGAAACACGACGACAATTTCCGCACCATGATCGAAGCCGCGATCGAATATAAGCGGCCCGTTCGTATAGGCGTCAATTGGGGGTCTCTCGACCAGAGCCTGCTCACCCGGATGATGGACGAGAATTCCCGCCTTCCGGAGCCCAAGGACGCGCGCGATGTCACGATCGACGCCATCGTCGCCAGCGCGCTGATCTCCGGTGAAGCCGCCGAACGGCATGGACTGCCGCGCAATCGGATTATCCTGAGCGCCAAAGTCAGCGGCGTGCAGGACCTTGATCGATGTGTATCGCCTGCTTGCCGCACAATGCGAATACCCGCTGCACCTGGGCCTGACCGAAGCTGGACTAGGCGCTAAGGGCATTGTCGCCAGCACGGCCGCGCTCTCGGTTCTGCTGCAGGAAGGTATCGGCGACACCATTCGCACCTCGTTAACGCCACTGCCCAATGGCGATCGCACCGAGGAAGTGATCGTCTCCCAACAAATTCTGCAGTCTTTGGGAATCCGCAGCTTCACTCCCCAGGTGACCGCCTGCCCCGGATGTGGCCGCACCACCAGCACGTTCTTCCAGGACATGGCCGATCAGATCCAGACGTATCTGCGCGAGCAAATGCCCGTTTGGAAGCAGAGTTTTGCGGGCGTCGAAGAAATGAAAGTCGCCGTGATGGGCTGCATAGTCAACGGTCCGGGCGAGTCCAAACACGCTAACTTAGGCATCTCTCTCCCCGGCACTTTCGAGGAGCCGGTAGCCCCGGTGTATGTCGATGGCAAATTGGTTCGCACCTTGCGCGGTGACCATATTGTCGCGGAATTTATTCAGATGCTCGATCGCTATGTGGAATCGCACTACGCCGCCCAGGAGCTGGCGCTGAGGTAGCGCCCTTCATTTCAAAATCATTTGCAACGATAGGCTTTGTGGGGCGTCTATTTTAAGTAGGACTGATCGTAAAATGTCAACATCCAAAGCGAATGTTTCGGAGTTTCCCGCCACAGAGGCCGCCCGTAATGGAAGCGCGCCGGGCGCTGCCGTCCGCATCGTGAGCCGGGTTATCGACTGGGTCACCACGGATCGCATGGAGTTGATCAACATTACCGATCGTGTAAACGACATCGTGAAGAAGAGCGGTATTCGCGAAGGCATCGTGCATCTGCAATCGCTCCATACCACCGCTTCCGTTTTTCTGAACGAATGGCAGGACGCGCTGTTGCATGATGTGCGCGGCTACCTCGATAACCTCGTCACCCCCACTGATTTTCGCCACAACGATCCGCGCTACTCCGATTGCGAACGCAAGAATGCCGATTCGCACATGCGCGGCATGATGATGGGGCAGACCCTCAGCTTGCAGGTCCGGAATTCTGCAGTTCTGCTAGGAACCTGGCAGAACATTATTCTCGCTGAGTTCGATGGACCGCGAAGCCGCTCGATGTCCGTCCAAGTCACCGGAATCTAAGCCGTCGTCATGCCTCGATTCTTCACGCTGGAGCAGGTTCGTGAGTTCCTGCCCCGTGTGAACCGTCTGCTTCAGCAGGCCATGGAAAGTAAGGCGCAATATCAAGGCTGCGAAGAATGGTCCGATAACTTCACTCGCCGCATCATCATGCTCGGTGGAGTGCTAGCCGATCGCGGTCCCTTCATTCGCAATCGCGACCTGCAAGCTCGTAGCGGTGCCCGGCTCAAATCTTCAGTCGAAGACATTCAGAGCATGGGAGTCCTCATCAAGGATCTCGATATCGGGCTTGTTGATTTCCCTACGCTTTTGCACGGTGACGAGGTCTATGTCTGCTGGCAGTTCGGAGAGCAAGACATTGCTTTCTGGCACGGTGTTGACGAAGGCTTCGCTGGCCGTAAGACCATCGATCAAGACTTCGTCGAGAATCATCGCGGGCGCGACGCCGACTAAGGTTTCATCGGTCTGCGGGATACTGTGTCTCATGTCTCAAATCTCTCGGCGCAGCTTTTTCGCTAACTCAGCCCTGGCCACAACCGCGCTAGCTACCGCGTCGGCTCAAACCAGCGGTGACCACCAAACCGGTGCAGGCAAGCGCCCCGTAATCATTTCGGCGCGGAACGGATTTCCCTATCACGACCGAGCCTTTGAAGCGCTTCGCGGTGGGGCTGACACGCTCGACGCCGCCCTCCGCGTGGTGACTGGTCCCGAGGACGACCCCAACGACGATAGCGTCGGACTGGGCGGACTGCCGAACGAGGAAGGCGTCGTCGAACTGGATGCCTGCTGTATGCATGGGCCCACGCGTCGAGCGGGATCGGTCGCCGCCGTTCGCAATATCAAGAACGTATCGCTCGTAGCCAAAGCCGTGATGGAGCACACCGGCCACGTCATGCTCTGCGGAGAAGGGGCCGAACGTTTTGCCGTCAGCATGGGCTTCCCCCGCGAAAACCTGCTTACCGAACACTCGCGCAAGATCTGGACCCTGTGGCGGGAAGCGCATTCCAATCAGGATTGGTGGGGAGCTCAAGTCGGCGCGCCGAACTGGGTAGCGCCCGATACCTCGACCGGCGTGCCCCGCGCAAGTGCTCAGGCCAACACCGATCGCCTGGTGGCGATGGCAGCCGATCTCGGCATCCAGGAACACCTCCGCGCGGATGCCGTCCGGAAGGTGCTTCATCCGCCCACGGGTACGATCCACTGCTCGGTTTGCAATGCAAAAGGTGAAGTCTCCGGAGTCACCACTACTAGCGGCCTTTCTTGGAAAATTCCAGGCCGCGTTGGAGACTCACCCGTTATCGGCGCGGGGTGTTACACCGATCCGGATGTCGGTTCGGCGGGTGCGACGGGCAGCGGCGAAGAGAATATTAAAGTCGCCGGCGCACATACGATTGTCGAGAACATGCGCAAGGGCATGTCTCCGCAAGAGGCGGGCATGGACGCTTTGAAGCGCATCGCACACATGCACCGCGAGGATAAGAATCAACTCCGCTTCATCGGAATGATCTATTACATCCTCCGTAAAGATGGAGCCTACGCAGGAGTTTCTTTGTGGAGCGGCGCGGCGGACAATCGAAAAAAGTTTGCCGTGCACGATGGCGCTAAGCGCTTGGAAGAATGCGCGTTCCTTCTGGAGGGCGATGCCGTCTCCTGGCCGCCGGAACCGCGAGTCTAAGCGGCCGCGCTAGCGCGAACGGGGAATCAAGTTGGCTTGGCTGTCAACGATTTCGGCATCATCGGCGCGTGCGGCCCGCCTATAAGTGCCGTCGCTACGCTCCACCCGGGCCTTCACGTTATCGGCCATATACGTTTCTAGAATCTCATCCCGTAAGCGCCGGATCAGCTTGGGGTTCTCGACGGGAAAAACCACTTCCACGCGGCGGCTGAGGTTGCGTGGCATCAGGTCCGCGCTGCCGAGGAACACCTCTTCCTTGCCGCCGTTATAGAAGTAGAAAATGCGGCTATGCTCCAGGAAGCGGCCGACAACGCTGGTGACAGTGATCGTCTCGCTCACGTCTTTCACGCCAGGACGCAAACAGCATAAGCCGCGCACCAGCAGGTCGATCTTCACTCCGGCCTGCGACGCGCGATACAGCGCTTCGATCATCGGCTGATCTTCGAGCGCGTTCATCTTGAAGATCAAGTGGCCATCACCATGTTTGGCATGCCTTTCGATCTCGCGAGTGATCATCTCCTCCAGGCGGCGGCGCAGGTTGAGCGGCGCGACCAGTAGCTTGCGGAAGTCGGTCTTGGCCGAGTAGCCGGTCAGATAGTTGAACAGATCGGTCACGTCCGCGCCGATTTCCTCATCGGCGGTCAGCATGCCGATGTCCGTGTAGAAGCGCGCCGTCGTCGCGTTGTAGTTGCCGGTAGCCATATGCACATAGCGCCGCATCATATCGCCCTCGCGCCGCACCACCAGAGCCACTTTCGAATGGACCTTCAGCCCGACCAGGCCGTAGACCACGTGGACGCCCTCACGCTCCAGTGCGCGAGCCCATTCGATGTTGCTCTCTTCGTCGAATCGCGCTTTCAACTCCACCAGAACGGCTACCTGCTTGGCGTGTTCCACCGCCGCGTCGAGCAGCGCCGCCACGATCGGTGAGTTGGTCCCGGTCCGGTAGAGGGTCATCTTCATGGCCAGCACTTCGGGATCGGAAGCGGCTCGGCGCAGGAACTCCACCACCGGTTGAAACGAGTCGAACGGATGATGCAGAAGGATGTCTTCCCGCCGCACCGCCGCAAACAGATCATCCTCCAGGAACGCGGCCGGCGTGCAGGGAACGAACGGCTTGTCTTTCAAATCCGGGCGATCGACCGCGCCCAGTTCCTTCAACCTGCCAAGGTCCAGCGGGCCATCCACGTGATAGACGTCTTTCGGATCCAGTTCCAGATTGCTGGTCAGGATGCCCATGATTGCTTCCGGCATTTTGCGATTGACCTGCAGCCGCACCAGCGCTCGAAACCGGCGCCGCCAGACCGCCTCTTCGATCGTCTCCAAAAGATCGTCGCTTTCAATCTCCTGCACGGCGTACTCGGCATCGCGCGTCACATGGAATGGATGGGAATCGACAATCTCCAAGCCTGGGAACAGATCCTCAAGGTTGGCCTCGATCACGTCTTCCAACCAGAAGAAATGCGACTCCTTGATCTGCCCGCTAGCCGCTGTTGCAGGTGGAATTGCAACTAGTTGCGGAAGCGTATCCGGGATCTTCACGCGCGCAAAGTGCTCACCCGACGGCGTGCGCACTACCACCGCCAAATTCAGACTTAAGTTCGAGATATGCGGGAAAGGACGTCCTGGATCGAACGCCAGAGGCGTCAGCACGGGGAAAACGGTTTGCCGGAAGTAAGAGTCCAGAAAGGCTTTCTGTTTCTTGGATGCGTCGCGATAGTGCATCACGCGAACACCCGCTTCCGCTAGCGCTCCGCCCAGATGTTCCTGCCAGTAGGCATATGCGTCATCGGACAGTCGGTTCACTGCAATGCGTATGGCGTCCAGAACGCCCGCAGGAGTGCGGCCGTCAATACTAAGCTCCACCACGCCGCTCGCCACCTGCTGCTTCAAGCCCGCGAAACGAACCATGAAAAACTCGTCCAGATTGGATGAGAGGATCGACAGGAATTTGACACGTTCCAGTAGCGCGTTGCTCTCATCGCGCGCTTCATCGAACACCCGTCTCTGGAACTCGAGCAGGCTGAGTTCGCGGTTCATGTACAACGACGTGTCGCTCAGTGATAGGAGTGCCTGTTCCGCCACAGCCATTAGTTCAGTTTAAGCTTTTCAGTCAATTTGCGCCGGACTGTCTCGATGAACGTGAGAGCGTCAGTGGGGATCGAGTATCCATCTCCGAGCGTGAATACGGGGCGTCCCGTTAACAGGCGGGGCGCAATCGCGGGCCATCTCATCGGACCCACGCCACTGACTAAGAACGCGTCGGCGCGATCGAGATAACGCTGGCTGGTTGGCTTGAAATCGGGATTGGCTGCATCTAAAACAACCAGATACACATCCGGTCGCACGAACTGGAGAACACTGTTAGATTCCAGAATCACATCCGCCGCTCGTTCGAGCACACGCCGCAACGCTGGCATCGCGAATCCGAGCTCTCCCATCCGGGTCCGCAGCCACAAGGATTCGCGCGCACCCGCGGCCAAGTAGCGAGCGGTGTCGGTCCCCGATTCAGCATCTCGCTCCCGCGTCAACGCGAACGGGTGATCGGGGTCGGTCGAGCATTCGCATTCCGCCCCGTCCGCCGAACACACCCCATGCCCGAATTGGGTGATCTTAACCGCGGTCCATCGATATTGCGGGCAAGCGCCGATCAGGTTGGCCACGACAGACGTCTTGCCGATATTGCGCGAATGTCCACCCACTACAACGATCACTTGCGCGCTCCCAGCCGGCTCAAAGCCGCCAGTTGCCGCAAGTACTGCTTGAGCGGCCGGGCGGGCGTTCCCCAAACCGGCTCCCCGGCCCGCACGATCTTCGATGTCAGAATGCCCGATCCCGAGCCCACCACAGCGCCAGCTTCGATGCGAGCTTTATCGCCTATACCCACCTGCCCGCCGATGATGGCGTTATCGCCGATTACTACTCCTCCCGAAAGTCCGGTTTGAGCGGCAATCACCACGTTTTTCCCGATATCACAATGATGCCCGACATGCACCATGTTATCGAGTTTGGAGCCATCGCCAATACGGGTTTGGCCTAACGCCGCGCGATCCACACAGCTATTTGCTCCAATCTCCACGTCGTTGCCGATCACAACCGTCCCCACTTGCGGAAACTTCTCCCAGCCCGCGGCCGTCGGCGTGAACCCGAACCCATCCGCGCCCAGAACGCACCCAGCATGCAGAATGACCCGATCGCCAACAAGAGTGCCGTCGTAGATGATCACGCCCGCGTGAAGCACGCAATGCGAGCCAATGTGAACGTTGCGGCCAATGTGGCAGCCCGGCCCGAGCCGTGTGTGAGACCCGATGACCGAGCCGCAGTCCACCGTGCAATGCGGCCCGATTTCAGCGGAATCCGATACGGCTACTTCCGTTTCGAGGACGGCGGTCAGGTGCACTCCCGGCTGCAGCAACCGAGCGGGATAAAGCAGCGTCAGGGCTTGGGCAAACGTGGAACGCGGGAAACTCGTGCTAATAATGAATTGTCCGGGCGCGGCTTCGTATTCGGGCGGTGCAATCAGGCACCCGGCTGCGGTTTGACGAGCTGCGGCAAAAAACTTTTCGGCCCCGACATAGGCCAGGTCAGTCGCCCTGGCGCCCTCGAGAGTCGCGGCACCGGAAATGCCGAGTTCTTCGCGTTCAAGGCTGCCGCCTTTGTAGACGCAGCCGAGCTTTTCCGCGAGGTCCCGGGCCAGCAAAGCGGGGCTACTTCTTTACGCCTTCCATCGAATGAACCGGGCGCGCCGCTTGGGGCGGGGGCTCGATGAGCGCTAGTTGCAGAGCCTGATCGACTGCGCTCCGCAGCTTCTGGGCCTCCTCAACCTTGGCCAGCTTGTGCTTCTGTTCGGCGCTCAGAATTCCGGTCGCCTTCTCGTGTATATCGATACCAGACGGCGGCGGCTGCTTACGAAGCTGCTGCAAGTCCAGCATTAACTGGCCGATTTTCGTTGCGTCGGTAGAGTTTGATTCCAGCAGGCCGTTCAGCTCCTTCTGCTTCTCGGCCATTTTGGAATAGAACGCTTGCGTGGCTGTCATCTTGTCCTGCTGCATCTTCTTCAGATCGGACAATTGCTGGTCGGATAAACCGAGTGCCGCCTTCACGTCCTCGTAAGTAGGCTGGTAGCGCGCCATATTGGGACCGGGGATCGGGCCGCCCATGGCCTGCGCGAACACCGAGGCGGAAGAAAGCAGAAAGATTACAAGAGGTCGCATATGTACGGGTCGCATTAGTGCTATCAGTTACACACGATAACATGAGGCTTCATGCCCGTTGACCCCTCGGCGCAAGTGGCGGAAACGGCGCGCGTGCACCCCGCCGCCGCAATCGGAGCGCGCACCGTGATCGGCGAATACTGCGTGATCGAGCAAGACGTAACCATCGGCGCCGATTGCCTGCTCGAGCCCTACGTCTACATCAAACGTTGGACCACCCTCGGCGATCGGAACGAGATCTCGGCAGGCACCGTGCTTGGCACCGATCCGCTCGATAAGAACTTCCGCAAGACGGATCGCAGTTATCTGACAATCGGAGCAGGCAATGTCATCCGGGAGCATTACACCATCTCGCGTGGCACGCAGCCCGAATCCACCACACGGATTGGCGATGGCAATTACATCATGACCAGTGGCCACATCGCCCATAACTGCACAATCGGCAACCACACGGTAATCGCAAGCTGCGCACTGATTGCCGGTCACGTTGAAGTGGAGGATCAGGCTTTTATTTCCGGCGGAGTGGTGGTTCACCAATACTCCCGGATTGGCCGCCTGGCGATAATCGGCGGAAACACGCGCGTCAATCTCGACGTGCCTCCGTACTTCCTGTATTCCGGATTCGACGTCGAGCCAAAAGGAATTAACAGCGTGGGGCTAAAGCGCGCCGGTTTCACGCATGCGGAGATGGCTGGCTTGAAGCAGGCCTATCGCTTGCTCTATCGTTCGGGGCTGAAACGGGATGAGGCTCTGGCTCGAATCGAGAGTAGCTTGCCCGCCGAGCCGTGCAGTCATTTGGTCGCGTTCATCCGAGCCAGCAAACGCGGGATCTGCCGGGAGCGACACAGTCCTGTGCCAACATAAAGTAACATGAGCTTTACCCGCTTTAGTTGGCTTGCCTGCCTGCTTTGTTCCGCCGCTTTCGCTGCTGAACAGCCACCCACTTTACGGCTTCCCGATACCGCTGCTCCGGTGAGCTACCGCGTAAACCTTAACTTGGATCCGGCCAAGAACGATTTCGCCGGCTCGATTTCCATCAGGCTAAACGTCAAACGCGCGATGAGCGTCTTGTGGCTCAACGCCAACCAGATTAAAGTCCAGAACGCCACGTTGACTGCGGGAGGGAAATCGTTCCCCGCGAAAACGCTGGCGGGCGGCGAAGACTTCCTCGGGTTCGCATTCGACTCCCCAATCCCGGCCGGAGCCGCCGAAATGAAGATCGACTACACCGGAGCGATCCGGCACGGCGCTAGCGCGGGCATTTTCGAAATGGAGGATGGCGGTGAGAAGTACCTCTTCACCCAGTTCGAATCGACCGACGCGCGCGACGCGTTTCCGTGCTTTGACGAGCCTGCCTACAAAGTGCCCTGGCAACTAACCCTGCACGTGCCAGCGTCTGACAAAGCAGTCAGCAATACGCCCGTGACCAGCGGTGATAACGGTTTGGGGACGGGCACGGCGACTTACAACTTCAAGGAAACCAAGCCACTACCGAGCTATCTAGTGGCATTGGGAGTAGGTCCGTTCGAGTTCGTGGAGGCCGGAACCGCCGGGAAGAATCACGCTCCCGTGCGCATCGTTACCCCAAAGGGCAAAGCCAATGAAGCCAAGTATGCAGCTGAGGTCACGGCCACAATCCTCACGCGCCTGGAAGAATACTTTGGCGTGCCGTTCCCTTATGAGAAGTCGGACCAGGTTGCGATTCCCGTAACGTTCGGCTTCGGCGCCATGGAGAACGCCGGCATGGTCACCTACGCGCAGACGCTAATCCTAGCCAAGCCGGAATCCGATACCGTCGCCCGTCAGCGTTCGTACGCGTCCGTAGCCGCGCATGAGTTGGCGCACCAGTGGTTCGGAGATCTGGTCACCACCGAGTGGTGGAACGACATTTGGCTCAACGAAGCTTTCGCCACGTGGATGGAGCAGAAGCTGATCGCCGAATGGAAGCCCGAGTGGAAAACGCGCGTGGAAGATGTGGATTCGAAGCTCGGCGCGGAGCAGGAAGACAGCCTAATCTCGGCCCGTAAAATCCGTCAGGAAATCGTCTCCAAGGACGATATCAGCAATGCGTTCGACGGCATCACGTATCAGAAGGGCGCAGCCGTGATCGGAATGTTTGAAAACTCCATGGGCTCGGCTGATTTCCAGAAAGGCGTGCAGAGTTACGTCAAACACTATGCGTTTAAGAACGCGACCGCCCCGGAGTTTTTGGATTCGCTTAGTAGCGGGCACCAGAACGTCACGAAAGCCTTTTCGACGTTCCTGAATCAGGCCGGTGTTCCCTTGGTTTCGCTGGCTCTCGATTGCAAGAACGGACCTACGTTGCACTTGGAGCAGCAGCGCTATCTTCCGCTCGGTTCCAAGGGTTCCGAACCACAGGTTTGGAGCATTCCGGTTTGCGTCCGCTACGGCACTGGGACCGCCGGTAAGAGCGAGTGCACGCAGATGACGCAAGCTTCCTTGGATTGGAAACTCAAGACGCAAAGCTGCCCGGCGTGGGTCGAGGCTAACGATCGCGGAGTGGGCTACTATCGCGTGGACTACCAGGGTGGCCTGCTTGGCGCTCTCACCCAGGGCGATGTCGAGCAGCGGCTGAGCGCGCCGGAGCGTGTCGACTTCATGGGCAATGCGCAATCGCTGGCTGAAAACGGAAAGCTCTCCTCCAAAGATGCGCTTGCCCTGGTAAACACATTCCATGCCGATCCCGAGCGCAATGTGGCGGAGAGTGCGCTGACCCTGGCTTTGGAACCGCGGGCAAACCTGGTGCCGGAAAATCTTCAACCAAACTATCAGCGCTTCCTATTGAAAAACTTCCAGGCCCGCGCCGAGCAACTCGGATGGACACCCAAGCCTGGTGAGCCGGACGACATCCGCCTCCTGCGGCCCAGCCTGCTGCGGGCCGTCGCGACCTGGGGCGGCGATCAGACGCTTGCCAAACAGGCCCAGGAACTGACGGCCAAGTGGTTTGACGATCATTCCGTCATCGACCCGAATATGACTGGCGCCGTTCTCGCCACCGCCGGTTATTATGGCGACAAAGCCCTGTATGATCGCTTCCTTGCCGAGTTCAAGAAAACGAAGGACCGCCAAGTCCAACGCCGCATTCTTGGAGCGTTGACCTCTTTCCGCGATAAGGAATCGATCGAATCCGGCTTTGCGGCGATTGGTTCCGGTGAGGTGCCCTTTATTGAGGCGGCTCAGCTACTGTTTGCAGGACAAGGTCAAGCATCCACGCGCAATCTGGCGTTCCAGAATATGAAAGCGCATTTCGATGACCTTGCGGCGAAGCGGCCCCAAGGCGGTGGCTTCGACGCCGGCGCGCGGTTCCCGGCGGTTGGGCAATCGTTTTGCGACGCACAATCCAAAACCGAACTGCAGACGTTCTTCGAGCCACGCATTAGCAAGTTCACGGGCGGTCCCCGTGCGCTGGCTCAGATTCTGGAAGGCATCGACCTTTGCATCGCCACCAAGGCTGCTCAGGAAGCGAGCGTCGTGAGTTTCCTGCAGGCTTACTAGCGTTCGATCCAACTCCTGGCGGGATTGGTTAACGATCCCGTCAGGTTGCGCTGCTTTCCTTTTCCAAGAAGCTGGAAAACCACATTTCCCTCAGGGCCTTGCGACTCGCCGCTTCCGGTCCATGTCTCTCCGCTGCTAACTAGGTGAAGCTCCTGGAACCGGAACACCGGGGCTCCGCCGCGCCAGAACATTTGCCCTTCTCCGGCGAGAGTGTCGATAGGACCCAGGGGCTCAATCGCGAAATCGCGCCCTTGAAACGTTCCATCCACTCTCAAGTTA
Organism: Bryobacterales bacterium; assembly: GCA_963752695.1. GTDB lineage: Bacteria > Acidobacteriota > Terriglobia > Bryobacterales > Bryobacteraceae > Bog-113. The sequence continues at coordinate 1,494,940 of CAVVZB010000002.1, read as the reverse complement.
GCGAGGATCTGCGAGCCTGCGCCGCCCGTTCGGAGACGCACCGTCCCGTTTAACTTGCCACCTTCCCATGCCATTCCGGTGACCTTGGCGACACCCGCGTACTGCGCCGCCCCGTCGTGCACGTCGATGTTCATCCGGCCGTTAACTCCAGCTGTTCCGAGACGAGATTGCCAATCCGTCAGCACGATCTGCGGCCCGTCCCACTGAACGCGCGTCCGCACGCGGTCCAGATCCGTCCCGCTCAGTTCTAAAGTTCCGATCTGCACGGACCCGTCGGCGTGTAGAGTGCGCAACCAGTCAGGCATGGCATTCCGGCCGAACGTCAGCGCCAGATCGAAGAGGTTGGACGACCGGTGAAGTACCGGCTGTAGAAGGGCCTCGAAATCGGCTAGCTTCGCCGCACCGAGCACAGCGCGGAACTGGTGCGGGCGCGCTGCTAGCGGAACGTATTGATACTCGCCCGTGGCTTCCAGATCGCCGGCGCGGAGCAGCATGCGGTCGAGCTGCAGCGCCTCGCCATCGATGCGCACCGATGCGCGCGCGATTTCCAAAGGTCTGGCCAACGCGGGGATGCCGACCACCGCATCGGTCAACTGGCCCGATCCTGTCCATTGACCGGGAGCCGAAGCCATTTGCACGAAGCGCAAGTCGCCACTCCAGTTGGCCGACTTCAATGTGGAAAGCAATGGCACGGATGTGACGGGGAACGTCTTGAGCAATCCCGCAAACGGACCACCCGTGCTCGACAAATCGACCTCGAACGAGCCATCCTTAAACGAGTAATTGCCCGCAACGGTGCCGATCGTCTCCGTACCGGAGCTCATCTTTACGGGCAGCAACCGCGCCGTAACACCAGCTACGTCGATAGAAGCCTGGTCGAACGCCAGCACGGGCAAGTCGCGGATCTGGAGCGCCGCGTCGCGAACCGAGCCACTTCCGGTCCATCCCTGCGCCGCAGTGTAATGCAGGTCGCCTTGCATGGAACCCGAGAGACGCAATTCGTTCGGGATGGACGCGCCAAAGTTTCGAAAAAGCCCGGGCAGCGGTTCTACCGGAAGCGCATCGGAATGCAGATCGAAGGTCCAAACCGGCCGCTGTAGGAAGCCATCGGAAGTCAGATGGGCTTTCACCGAACTCTGCGCGCCGCGCGGTTCGGCAAACAGTTCCAGATGCTGGGCAGCAGTGTCGGCCATGCCCGAGACGCGGAACAGGAACACGCCGCCAGGGGGCGGGCTCTGATCCCAGCCGTGCAACTCGGAGATGCGGACTTCTCCCTCGATGCCCACGGCGTTGACGGGTCCGGCGACATGCACCTGCCCGGAAATAAGCCCGTGCACCCCGGCATCACGCCCGTTGACCAGCGCCACCATATCGCCAATCTCACTGCGATCCAACTTAGCGTCGGCCTCCAGAACGCCCTTGCCGCCAAGCGATTGTTTCCAACGGCCAGTTGCCGCCAGCGCGCCGAATCCACGTGCGGGCCGGTCGGTCCGCGCCGGCTCCCCACTGAAACGGAGCTCCCATTCGCTGCCGTCGCTCGCCCGCGGAGAGATGTCCAGATCGGCATTCAGCAGGTAGAACAGATTCTTCACGTTGCCCATCTTGAAGTTGATTCGAGCGCCGCGCAGGCGAATGGTCGGGAAGGTTTCAAGCAGGCGGGGCCGCAGCAGCGGTTCGAAGTTCCAGGTAGGCGCTCCGTTCTGCTCAAGAGAACGCCGCAGGTTCACATGCGCGTCTTCCAGGGTGAGAGAGGAGAACGCGAGCGTTCCTGTCCAGAGCGAAAATAGGCGCGGCACGGCCCGCAACTCGCCCACGTAGAGAAACGGCTCCGACCCACCTGCCGTATCCGCAATCGTGACGTTCGAAGCGCTGAAGCCCGGGCCGGTAAACAAATCCAGCCGGACATCTCCAATTTCAACCTTGCGGCCGAGTGCGGATGACAGAGAGTCTTCCATCCGCGTCCGGTAGCGGTCCGCGCGCAGAAAAGGCGCGGCAATCCCGAACGCGAGGAGCAATACAAGAATGGACCCAAACGCTTGCAGCAGGCGCCGCTTCACCGGATGACCTTCAAGATAAGTGGGTGGTCCGTTCCATTGGGAGAAATTATAGCGACTTACAACTGCAAGGTGCCGGTCAGGTCGCGCACCCGGGCAATGCCGTTGTCCTGGCAGAACCGGCGGAGTTCTTGGCCAATGCGAACTGTGGAGCGCGGGTCCCAGAACGAAGCGGTTCCGACCTGCACGGCGGTAGCGCCAGCGATCATAAACTCCGCCGCATCCTCCCCGCTTCCGATGCCGCCCATTCCCACCACCGGAATGGACACCGAACGCGCCGCCTGCCACACCATGCGGAGGGCGATCGGCTTGATTGCCGGTCCCGAAAGTCCGCCCATCCCGTTTCCGATCCTTGGCCTTCGCTCGCGAGCATCGATGGCAAGGGACACCAACGTGTTAACTAGAGAGAGCGCGTCCGCGCCGGCCTGCTCCGCTGCGATGGCTAGTGGTTCGATCGCCGCCACATTGGGCGAGAGCTTTACCATGACCGGGCGGGTGGCCAGCTTCTTCACCGGTTCCACGACGCTTGCCAACATTCCGGGATCAGTGGCGAAGAACATCCCGCCGCACTTTGTGTTGGGGCAGGAGACATTCAGTTCGTACGCCGCCAAACCCGGCGCGTCGTTCAAAATCCTCACCACTTCGCAATAATCTTCCACTGAGTAGCCGAAGACGTTAGCGAACACCGGCGTGCCGATCCGCAGCAGTGTGGGAAGCTTATCCCGCACAAACGCTCGGACGCCCACGTTTTGCAGACCGATCGAGTTGATCATGCCTTCGGCGCTCTCATAAAGACGAGGCGCGGCGTTCCCGGCAATCGGCTCGCGCGACAATCCTTTTACGATAATCGCGCCGACTTTCCGTAAATCCAGGATCTTCTCAAACTCAATCCCATACCCGAAAGTGCCCGAGGCCGCGATGACTGGGGTAGCCAGTTCTATCCCGCAAAGCGAAATCTTGAGATCGACAGCCACAATTATCTGAGACGAAACAACACTCCAGGAAACATTATGAGCGAATAAGAGGCGTGATACGATGTTTTGAACGTCACCCAATTTCTGCATCGACGATTGACTTTTTAGGTACAGCAGCGTAAAGGACCCGTACCCGATGACAAATGCAATCTCCATGTTGGCCCAGGCCGCCCGCCAGAAGGCAGGGATTACGCTGCCGGAGATATCGAGTCGAACCAAAATCACGGTTCGCAACCTGGAGGCGATCGAAGGCGGCGACTTCGCCAAGCTTCCGGGCGGAGTCTACGCGACGAGCTACATCCGGCAGTATTCCCGCCTCATCGATTTCGATGAATTCGAGCTTCTTGCCGAATACCATCGCGTGACGGGCGCTCCTCCTCCGATACCGCAGCTGGAGAAGGTAGAAAACCCCAGTTTGCGCGGCTTCCGTCCCATCTTCCAGCACTAGTTTCCGGCGCAACGCGGCAAACGGTCGAATGTACAATCGGGTGTATGCCGCGCCCGCGTGGATTGCCGATCGCCCAGGTTGACGCCTTCACCGATGTTCCGTTTGCGGGGAACCCCGCTGCGGTGTGCATCCTGGATGCGCCATGCGACGAAGCCTGGATGCAGAAAGTCGCGGCAGAGATGAACCTGGCCGAAACCGCGTTTCTTGTCGAACAGGATCAAAAACAGGATCGAAGCTTCTCGTTGCGTTGGTTCACCCCGATGGTGGAAGTGGATCTGTGCGGCCACGCAACGCTGGCAAGCGCGCACTTTCTCTGGGAGTGCGGCCGTCTGAGCCCTGGCGAGCAAGCCCGCTTTCAAACCAGGAGTGGGTTGCTGACCGCTGAGCGCAGTGCGGATTGGATAGAACTGAATTTCCCAATCAAGCCGGAGGTGGCTGCCGAACCTCCAGGGCGTCTCCTGGAAGCTCTGGGAGTCGCAGCCCCGGTTCATGTAGGCCGCAATCAATTCGATTACTTGGTGGAACTGGAGTCCGAGGAGGCGCTGCGCGCTTTAGCTCCTAACCATGCGCTCCTGCGTGAGCTTCCGGTGCGGGGCGTGATCGTCACCAGCCGTTCCGAGAAATACGATTGCGTCTCGCGCTTCTTCGCGCCAGGCTCGGGCATCGACGAAGATCCGGTGACCGGCTCGGCCCATTGTGCGCTCGCTCCGTATTGGGCCGCGAAATTGGGAAAGACCGAGCTGCGGGCGTTTCAGGCTTCCCCACGCGGCGGCTTCCTGCGTCTGCGCTTAGAAGGCGATAGGGTCGTAATCGGCGGCCAAGCCGTGACCGTGTTCGTGGGCGAACTCTCCGTCTGATGCCGCATACAGATCCGGGTGATGGCCCGCCGCCGTTTCTGGGCTCCTGGGGCCGCGTTTACACCTTTGTGCTCGCGGTCCTGGCCTGCGTGATCCTGGCCCTTTACGCATTCGAGCGGTTTTTCTCATGAGTCCGCTCGATTGGCTCGTTCTGGTCCTGACGATCTCGGGCATCGTCGGGTTCGGACTTTATAAAGGCCGCGGAACCCGCACGGTCGACCAGTATCTTTTAGCTGGAAAGACCATGCCCTGGTACGCCATGGGGTTATCGATCATGGCGACGCAGGCTAGCGCCGTCACGTTTATCTCGACCACTGGACAAGCCTATGTCGATGGCATGCGCTTCGTTCAGTTTTACTTCGGGCTGCCGATCGCGATGGTGATTCTGGCGGCCACCGCCGTCCCGATTTTTCATCGAGCGGGCGTGTTCACCGCCTACGAATATCTGGAACGCCGCTTCGACGCGAAGACACGGGCCTTGGGAAGCATCGTTTTCCTGGTACAACGCGGGCTCAGTATCGGCTTCTCGATTTACGCTCCGGCTATCGTGCTCTCCGTTATCTTCGGTTGGAACGATCGGGCGACTACGCTGCTGATCGGAGTTGTGATCATCCTGTATACGGTCGCGGGCGGCATCCCGGCCGTGACCTGGACCGATGTGCTTCAGATGGGCATCATCTTGTGCGGCCTGGTGCTGTCGCTGGCCATGATCGTTTCCTTGCTGCCGCCCGGCATCTCCTTCTTGGACGCGGTCTACCTGAGCGGCGCGGTCGGCAAGCTCAATACCGTGGACACGCATTTGGACCTCAACAATCGCTACACGCTGTGGAGCGGGCTGATCGGAGGCGCCTTCTTGTCGCTCGCTTATTTCGGGTGCGATCAAAGCCAGGTGCAGCGTTATCTCACTGGGAAGAGCATCTCTCAGAGCAAGCTCGGGCTGCTTTTCAATGCGCTCGCAAAGGTGCCCATGCAGTTCTTCATTCTGTTTGTGGGCGCCATGGTCTTCGTGTTCTATCTTTTCGTGCAACCACCTATGCTCTTTGAGCGCACGGCGATGGCTGCCGCTCAGCAGGACGAACATTACCCGGCTGCTTCCGACCGCTTCCACCGCGCGTTCGAAGACCGCAAAGCCGCAGCTTATGCTCTGGTGGATGCGCGCCGCGCGAGTGACTGGACTGCTCTCAATCGCGAGAAACAGCATTTCCAAAACGCGCAACAGGAATTGCTGACTGCCCGCGGCCAAGCCATCGGAATGTTCCAGAACCATGCCCACGAAAGCGCTTACAACGACACGAACTACGTCTTTCTCTCATTCGTCACGCGCTATCTTCCGGCCGGCGTGGTGGGACTGATCATTGCGGTTATCTTCTCGGCGGCAATGTCGTCGAGCTCCGGGGAAGTGAACTCGCTCGCGTCAGTCACAGTGATCGATATTTATAAGCGCCACATCCGCAAGGATGCTTCGGATCGCCATTATCTGCTGATTTCCCGCATAGCCACGGCCTTCTGGGGGCTGTACGCGGTAGCGTTTGCGCAGTATGCCCGAGCGCTGGGTTCGCTAATCGAGGCAGTGAACATGATAGGCTCTCTGTTCTATGGCACGCTACTCGGAGTCTTCACTCTGGCGTTCTTCTTCAAGCGCGTGGGGGGCGACGGCGCCTTCTGGGGCATGCTGGCGGGCGAGACGGCAATCTTGTGTACGGCGCGCTTTACCCGAATTTCGTTCCTGTGGTACAACGTCATCGGTGCGGTCGTGGTGATCGCGACCGCGCTGTTGATCACCGCGTTCGGCAAGCAGCCAACTCTAAAAGGAGAAACCTCGTGAAGCTCGGCCAAGTGGCGCTAGCCGTCAAAGATCTGCCTGATGCAGTCGCCTTCCACCGCGATATACTCGGCCTTCCGCTGCTGTTCGAGGTCCCGAACCTCGCGTTTTTCGACCTGGGCGGGGTGCGTCTCATGCTTAGTGCGGCTGAAGGGGAGCACCAGGATTGTGTCCTGTACTATCGCGTCGATGACATCAACTCGGCCTGGCGGGATGTTTTGGCCAAAGGCGCCACGCCGGGGAAAGAGCCGCATATGATTGCTAAAATGCCCGACCACGAGCTATGGCTCGCTTTTGTTCGCGATCCGGAGAATCGGATGGTGTCCCTCATGAGCGAGGTGCGTAAATAGTGCTCGCTTCCTTCTTCGCATTCGCCGCAGCGCCACGCCTGGTTTCGCTCGGCGCAGTAGATATCGTCATCATCGCGGTCTACTTCGTGATGGTTATCGGCATCGGCCTGTATCTGCGTCGCTTCATGAAGACCGGCGAAGATTTCTTCCTGGCTGGACGCGACATGACCGCGTGGATTGCCGGTCTGAGCTTTCTCGCCGCCAACCTGGGCTCGCTCGAATTGATGGGATGGGCTGGCGCGGCTTATCAGTACGGCATTCTGGCCACGCACTGGTATTGGATCGGCGCGATCCCCGCGATGCTGTTCCTGGGCATCGTGATGATGCCCTTCTACTACATCTCGAAGACGCATTCGGTGCCGGGCTATCTCAAGCTGCGGTTCGGTGAGCCCTCGCGCGCACTGGCCGCCATCTCGTTCGGGTTCATGACGGTCATGATGAGCGGCATCAACATGTACTCGATGGCGCTGGTGATGAAGGTTGTCCTGGGCTGGGATATCACTTTCAGCATTTGGGTTTCCTCGCTTACGGTCGCGGCTTACGTGTTCCTTGGCGGCCTGCTGTCGGCGATCTTCAACGAGGTCTTGCAATTCGTGTTGATCTGGCTGGGCGCGATGTTGATCTCCGTCATCGGACTGATCGAGACCGGCGGCTGGAGTGGAATGGTGGCGCGCATTCACCAGAACTTTCCCGGGCAAGAGTACACGCATCTGTGGAGCCGGCTGGGAAGTTTCACCGACAACCCAATGGGAACGCATTGGACCGGAATCGTGCTCGGACTAGGCTTTGTGATTTCCTTCGGTTACTGGACAACCGACTTTTTGGTCGTGCAGCGCGTGCTGGCTGCTAAGGATTTGCGGACGGCGCGTTTGGCTCCGGTAATCGGCGCGGCGTTCAAGATGGCGGTGCCATTTATTGTGATCGTTCCAGGTTTGCTGGCTTTAGCCGTTCTTCCCCAGCACCTGGTTGGCGAGGCTCAGGCCACGGCGACGGGTGCGCACAGCTACAACGAGGTACTGCCGCTGATGCTGGCCCGCTATTGCGGTCCGGGGCTCTTGGGACTCGGAATCACGGCGCTGATTGCTGGCTTTATGTCTGGAATGGCCGGGAACGTAAGCGCGTTCGCCACGGTTTGGACATACGACATCTATCGCCCGCTCATCAATAAAACGGCGAGCGATAAACATTACCTCACGGTCGGGCAATGGTCGACAGTGGTGGGGGTGTTGGTCAGCATCGGCACTGCTTATCTGGTGATGCAATTTCAAAGCATCATGGATTACGTGCAGGCTCTATTCAGCTTCTTCATCGCCCCGCTTTTCGGTACCGTGATTCTAGGTATGTTCTGGAAGCGCGCCACCGACGCGGGCGGTTTCTGGGGACTGCTCTGCGGTACCGCTTCATCACTGGCAATGTGGCTATGGGTGAAAGCCGACCCTGCCGCTTTGCGTTACATCGCGCTTTCGCCCAACGCCAAGGACATGTCAGAGAACATGTATCGCGCACTGTGGTCCTGGATCATCTGCGTTGCCGTTACCATCGCGGTAAGTCTAGTGACTCGGCCCGATCTGACGCGCAATTTGTCGGGCGTGGTTTATAGCGAAACCGTGCTGCCTTCGGAAGCCGATTTACCGCTCACCAAGCGTCCGATCTTCTGGGCGGGCGTGGTCATTGTCGTTTTCGTGATTCTGAACATCATCTTCTGGTAAAGGATAGCCATGCACGATAAAAGTATGATCTCGATCTGGTTCTTTATCGGCGTGCTGCTGCTGATCTACGGCGTGCTGATCACAGGAGCTTCGGTTTACGAGGTAATGGTGCCGCCAGAGCATCCGCTGGTGCTGGCCTCCTTGCACGCAGGGGTGTACTGGGGGATTCTGTTATTGGGAATCGGACTCGTCTACACGCTCAAATTCCGCCCGCGCTCCTGACCAGTGTCAGGAGCGCAATCCGGCGACGCTATTTCGAGAGAGCAAACCCGCTCACAACAACATCAGTATTGTGCGCGAAGCGGATTCCGTAAAGCCCGTCGGTCGATTTCAACTTGCCAGCCGTGACTAGCGCGCTCTTGTCGTAACCGGCCACCACTTTTCCATTGATGGCGCACTCCACGCGATCGCCCTTCACCGAAAGTGCGATCTCTTGGGTAACCGGCTCACCCGGACCCGCAGCCTTGTTCACGGCCGGATTGGCTTCGCCGCGCCGTCCATTCATTTGGAACGGGTCAGGACCAAACCCACGCACGATGAAGTTGCCGTTGCCGTAGGCGGCGCAGTACAGGAAGCTCTGTTGGGCGGTTCCCATGTCGCTGCCCGCAATGAAGATTCCATAGGGATGCGGGTGGGTGTTCAAGTTCATGTATTTGGGTTCCTTGAACGTGGCCTTGACCGTGTAGTCGCCGGTGGCAGTGCTGTCCGGCTTCCAGTAGGTGACCGCCGGCCCGGTTGTGACGTGCAGCGCTCCGTCTTTGATAGCGAGCTTGGCACCATTGAGAGTCTGTCCCGCTTTCTCTTCGTTTGCGTCGATTTTTCCCGCCCATCCAGGGGCTGAGATGCCGCCGCCCTCGACGGCGCGGGCCGATTCCGAGGGCGCTTGCGCGAAAGCCAGCGCGGGGAGGAAGGCACCAATTACGATGGTGATTTTGAAGGAGGCAGCTAGCGGCATAGTGTCACCGCGATTATATGCCAGCGCTAGTCGGCTGGCTCCGCGGGGCTAAATCGCCGCAGCCGGAAAACTTCGCCAAGGGCTATCCAAAGGTCCAATGCGCCCCAACCGCTGACTGCCCCCCGGAAGTAGCCGTTCAACCACACCGAACGCAGCGCGGTGACGTACGAAGGGAATACGCTTTGCGTCCATTGCTCGGTCCAGGGATAGATCACTAGGAAGAGCCCCAGCTCCATACAGAAAATAATCAGCAGGAGAGCAAAGCCTTTGTGAACCCAAGTGGCAGGGCGGGGAACCGCTGCTGGTGTTTCGCTCATGAGCGTACTGCCTGGGCCGATAGGCGGACCGGCAGAAAACTCATCCGATGCAAGGGAGTAGGGCCATGGGTCTTCAATGCGCGTGTATGCTCGGGGCAGCTATAGCCTTTGTGGCGGGATAGGCCATAGCCGGGGTAAATGAGATCGAAATCGCGCATCTGCTGGTCGCGCCACACCTTTGCAAGAATGCTGGCGGCGGCTACTCCGTGGCAACATTCGTCGGCCTTGATCATGGGCCATTGCGGGAGCCGGAGCTCGACCGGAACCGCGTCGATCAATAGGAAGTCTGCCCGCACCGAAAGCTGCTCGACCGCGTTCTTCATGGCGAGCCGGGACGCCTGATAGATGTTGATTCGATCGATGGTTGCGGCGTCAACCGCGGTGATTGACCAAGAGACGGCCCGTTCCCGGATGCGATCAGCGAGAACAACGCGGCGGTCCGGAGTGAGCTGCTTGCTGTCGTTTAGACCGCGAATCGGGCGATCGGGGGATAGCACGACGGCGGCCGCGACCACGGCACCGAATAGAGATCCGCGGCCCACTTCATCGATCGCAGCCACGTGTGTGAATCCGCGTGCGCGAAGATCCCGCTCGCACGCGTCCAGGCAGCGGCGTCCCGATTTCGAAACGGGCATGCTGATCCGGCGAAAGAAGAACTACGTGCGCTCTTTCAGCCGCGCAGCTTTGCCCTTCAAGCCACGCAAATAGTAAAGCTTGGCGCGCCGCACCTTACCGGTACGCACGATATCAATATGGTCGACCACACGCGCGTGCACCGGGAAAATACGCTCGACGCCATGGCCGAAGCTCACTTTGCGCACCGTGATGGTTTCGCCCATCCCGACGTTGTTGCGGCAGATCATCGTGCCTTCAAAAACCTGGAGGCGTTCCTTGTCGCCTTCCTTGATTTTGACGTGTACACGGAGGGTGTCGCCGGGGTGAAAAGCCGGGACATCGGTCCGCATATTCTTCTTGATGAACTTGTCCATGATCGCGTTTTGCATTGTTAATTCCTCAAATCTCTTTCGTTCGCCGACCGAATCAGGTCGGGCCGCAGGCGAGCCGTTTTTTCCATTGCGGCCTCGCGTCTCCAACGGCGAATCTGTTCATGATTGCCGCTTAGTAAAACCTCGGGAACTTTCCAGCCCCGAAAATCCGCCGGACGCGTATATTGCGGGCAGTCTAAAGTGACCCCTGCCGCGCCGTCCATGGCGGCTCCATATCCGGTCGATTCAAAGGACTCGAATACGGCTGAATCCTCATTGCCCAGAACTCCGGGTTGCAGACGGCCGATGGAATCGACCACGACGCAAGCCGCCAACTCACCGCCGCTCAATATATAATCGCCGATACTCAATTCCTCATCGGCTAAATTCTGCGCCACGCGTTCATCCACGCCTTCGTAGCGGCCACAGATCAGCACCAGCTCCTCGTACCGGGATAAGCGGCGCGCGGCACTCTGATCGAAACGCCCACCCTGCGCGGACATCAATACGACGCGCGTTTTTTCATTCCGCGTGTGCCCGCCCAGGATTTCCTCGACAGCATCGAACAACGGCTCCGGTTTCATCAACATGCCTTCGCCACCCCCGAATGGCCGATCATCGACAGTCTTGTGCCGATCTCCGGTCCAATCCCGCAGATTATGTATGCGGAACTCGATCTGGCCTTTTCCAGCCGCCCGCGCGACCACGCCATGATTCAGCGGGCCCGCGAAAAACTCCGGGAAGATGGTCACGAGGTGAAAGATCACGGGCGGTTCAGTTCTTTTAAACCTTCGGGCAGGTCGACGCCAATTCGCCGCGCCTCCACATCTATAGTTTTACAAAGCGCCGGAGTAAACGGCACCAGCCAGTCGTCGTCGATCTCCATGAATAACGACCCCGCTAATTCTTCCCAACCGGTAACGCGCCCCAACTGATTGCCCGACTTCTCGTCAATCAACTCACATCCGATTAGATCGGATTGGAAGTGCGCGCCTGGCTCTAACGGCGCCCGCTCGGCAAGCGGTACTCGAACTTCCGCGTCCGCCAAGCTCTCAGCCTGGGAGATCGAATCGATCCCCTGGAACTTGAGCACCAGCCGGTCACCATGCCACCAGGCGCGCTCTACCGCAAATTCACCAATCCCCGCTTCATCCCGAAACAGGAACGTTCGCCCGAGCGACTCAAAGCGGCCAGGGCTATCGCTGAGGGAAACGGCCTGCAGCTCGCCTTTATTACCGCGCGGCTTGACCGTGAGCGCGATAGTCACCCATTCAGAGTCCGGGAGCACTATCGACAATCTCAAGCGTGCAGCGGATGTGCTTTCGAGCTGCGGCAGCGGCCAAAATGGTGCGGAGCGACCGCGCGGTTCGTCCTTGACGCCCGATCACCTTTCCGAGATCGCCAGGGGCCACGCGCAATTCGATTACTTGGCCAGCCTCGGCATCGATGGCCGTCACCGAAACCAAGCCGGGTTGATCGACTAAAGCCCGCGCGATATTGCCGACTAGCGCTTCCATTTGATCCCGCTATTAGACTGCCGGCGCGGGCGCCAGTACCGGATTGGCCTTGACCAGCCGCTCGACGGTGTCAGAAAGCTGCGCGCCCTTGCTCTTCCAATGATCGATGCGGTCGTGCTTAAGAACGACCTGCGCGGGCGTTGCGGTCGGGCTGTAATTGCCGAGAATTTCCAGTGCACGGCCGTCGCGGGGCGATTCCTTGTCGATCAGAACCACGCGGTAAAACGGTCTTTTCTTGGTGCCAAAACGCGCCAGGCGAATCATCAACATTTGTTGTCCTTACTTCCTTTTCCGAATCTCTTTACATTCCCAACATGCCGGGGATGTTCATTTTGCTCAACTTCTTAGCCATAGCCGAGTTGCCCATCAGGCCACCCGAAAAGGTCTTCATCATTTTGCGTGCTTGCGTATATTGCTTCAGCAGCGCATTCACGTCCTGCACGCTGGTTCCACTGCCCTTGGCAATGCGCCGCCGCCGGCTGCCATTGATCAGCATGTGGTTGCTGCGTTCCCGGGGGGTCATGGAATCGATGATCGCGACCACGCGCGTGATCTCGCTCTCATCCACCTTTACATTCTGTAACTCTTTCATGATACCGACTTTTGGCATCATGCTGAGCAAGCTCTCCATGGAGCCCAGTTTGCGAACCTGCCGGATCTGATCGCGGAAGTCGTCGAGAGTGAACTCGTTATCGACTAGCTTGCGCGTCATCTCCTCCTGTTTCTTGGAATCGAAGGCTTCCTGCGCCTTCTCGATGAACGAGAGAACATCGCCCATGCCGAGGATTCGTTGGGCGGCGCGATCCGGATAGAACGGCTCGAAAGCGTCTGGCTTCTCGCCGACGCCCACAAACTTCAAGGGCTGCCCGGTGACGTGACGAATCGACAGCGCGGCCCCGCCACGCGCGTCGCCATCCATTTTGGTAAGAATGACGCCCGTGATGCCCAGCTGTTTATTGAATTCGTCCGCCGATTTCACCGCGTCCTGCCCGGTCATGGCGTCAGCGACGAATAGGATTTCCACGGGATTCAGAAGCTCCTTAAGCTCCCGCAACTCCGTCATGAGATCTTGATCGATATGCAGGCGTCCGGCCGTGTCGACAAGGAGCACATCGCGTCCCGACTGTATCGCTTCCCGGCGGGCCGAACGGGCCAAATCCACTGGCTTGGTTTCGTCGCTAGAGCCCGGATAGATCGGGAGTTTTACTTCATTTGCGAGAATGCGCAATTGCTCGCGCGCCGCTGGCCGGTAAACGTCGACCGACACCATCTGCGGACGATTGCCATTCTTACCGAGCCATTTCGCGAGTTTGGCCGTGGACGTGGTTTTTCCCGAACCTTGCAGCCCGACGATCATGATGACGCTTGGAGGATCGTTGGCGAAGCGCAACTTGGATTCGTGGCTGCCGAGGATCTTGACTAATTCATCCCTGACGATTCCGACCACCTGCTGGGTAGGCGAAAGCGAGCTCAGGACTTCCTCGCCCATCGCTTTAACCTTGACGTTCTCCAGAAGCTGTTTAACGACCTTGAAATTGACGTCGGCTTCGAGCAGCGCCACGCGAATTTCGCGCAGAGCGGTCTCCATGTTGGCGGCTGTGAGGCGCCCCTCGCCGCGCAGATTCTTGAAAACCCGCTGCAATTTATCGGAAAGATTGTCGAACATTGACTAAAGGATCGCGTTCATTACAAGGGATCGAAGCAGCCTGGCGGGATCTTCTTGATGCAGAACCGAACCCCACTATTATAGACAACTCTGGTGTCAGATGGTAATGGCTGGAGTTTGGACTTGGAGGGAAGGTGTGCGGGCAGAAAGGCAGCTTCCTTGCCCGCACTGCATTTTACGCTGTGGTGGTCTGATGTTTGAGGTCGCGAACCGTGTTGTGAGTGGCCTGAACTTTGCTGAACTGAGTCTGGATCAGAGAGCGGACTTCAGTCGGGACATCCTTTTCCAAAGCATCTCTGTAATGCTTCATGGCGGTGTCTTCTCCGGCTTCGCACTCGGCGATAACCGCCGCGTCGCTATGGCCGGTGACCATTCCTTTCAGGTTCAACCAGCCACGGTGGGCCGCTCCCGCCAACGTTCCAGATTGAGACGGTTCACCACCCAGTTTCGCAATTGCGGTGTGAAGTTCGGAAGCAAAATGGGCTCGCTGAGAGCTGTATTCGTTGAACATCTTCTGTAGTTGGGGGTTGCTGACCTTAGTTGCCGCGTCGCGGAAACCTTCTTCGCCGTCTTTGCAAATTTGTGCAAGATCGGTCAGCGTGGATCGAACTTCATCAGTGCTAATAGCCATATCTCTCGTTCCTTTCGGACCGAGAAGTTGCACGGGCGTTTCCGAGTCGGATTCGCCCGTGCGAGGAGTTGTGCGCTACTGCACCTTCGTGTTGGTACCGCTAGAAACGATGCTGTTCGCCAGGCTCACGTCGGTGCTACCTGTGAAGGTGTTGCTGACATTGTAGGTGCCGACCAGCACAGCGCCGCTGGGAAGAGTCAATCCGCTTACCGAAAGATTGTCGCTTTTGGGGAGCGCCTGGAGAAGATACGAGGGGATAGTAAACGTCCCGGCGCTGGCCTTCTGCAAGCAGGTGACTGTGGCGGAATTGAATTGTCCGGCCGGAATGGTGTTGGTCTGGGTTGCCGAACTGGCGGACATGAGGATGTAGTCCGTAGGGCCACCTGTGAACGTGAATGTCAAATCCTTGGTACGGTCGAGGAAGCCGGACGTCGCGCTTACCGCCGGGGAAACATTCAAGGTGATGGGAGCGGGCACATTGACCGAAGCGGTGAAAGCGGGGACGTCCGGACCGCCGGGACCAGTTACGGTGAACGTGCCTGCTGGATTGAAGAAGTTCAGGACCGTCGTGAAGCCGGGAAGCGGGAGCGGACTGCTGCCGATGTTGGAGGAATAGAAACCGTCGCCATTCGAATCGAGCGGCACAGTCACACTTTTACCGCTACTGCCACCCGAAATCGTCAAGGCAGGCCCGGCATTTAATTTCGGAATGCTGGCCAAACCCTTAGCCGTAGGCACGCAGGTGGAAGTGTTCGAACAAGTGGCAACCGCGCACGAGCCGAACGAGGAAATGCCGATGAAGTCCGCATTGTTCAACGGGGACGCGGCAGGACCATTGAACTGATAGAAGCGCCCAATGGCGTCATCTTCGGTCAGCGAAATACCACCAACGTTGAGGGCAAGGCGGGTGAGAAGGATAGACGACACGCTCAGCTTGCCCGAGGCTGCCTGGGTAATCTGGGCAGGGGTCAAGCCGAAAGGATCGGAGCAGACCGCGCCGTTCGGGTCAATCGAAATCGAGCCGAAGTTGCTGACAACGTTTCCGATAACCATAGCAACGGGAACGTAGCATCCCGATACACCTTGCGGGATGACAAAGTTGATCTGGTCTTCTCCAACGAATCCGGAGCGGCCCGCGTAATTTACGCTGCTGGTGACATCGACGCCGCCGACATAAAGCTTGAAGCCGGCTGCCTGGAGCGCGGGCAGCATATTGGTGGCGGGGACAGTTCCGACTCCAGTTCCGGTGGTGATCTGGTCGCCACCCGGGGCCGCGCCGAGGCCAGTACCGAAGAGCAGTTCGACATCGCCCGGCTTAGCGGTTTGGATTAAGGTGGTGAGCTTATAGCCCTGGGTGTAATCAAGCGCGTCGGCGGGACCGGTGCCGATCGCATTCTGGGTGAAGGTCCCGAAGCTAGCGGTGACTACCTGCACCGGGGCCGGCGCGCTGGTTCCGCCCGCAGCGGTAACTGTGACGGTGGCTGCACCGACGGCCACGTTTGAGGGCATGACGGCATTGACCTGGAACGGGGAAACGAAAAAGAGGAGGGCAGGTGTGGTGGCGCCGCCAGAGGTGACGTTCACGGTCGTGCCGCCGAGAGTGGTCGGGATGGGCGCACCGGACGACGGGCTAGCGCCCGCGGCAGGTCCGAGGTTGGTGCCGAAAATCGTGAAAAATGACCCTTGCGCAACGCCCGAGCTGGGCAGTCCCTCGGGGGTGTAAGTTGCGGCGGGCAGTATCGCCCCGACGCCGATTGTCGGCGCCTGGGCGAAAATGCTGGCAGCCGCAAAAGACGAGCTGAGTGCTACTAGTAAGAACCTTTTCATTAAATCTCCTTGAAAATACACAAACGTTACGGCGTGATAACGGGAACCGTTGTGGTGATCACCCGGAACTCCATAAGGGCGGTTTGCTTTAACTGCTCGGTGAAAGTGACCGTATGTTGGTCAGCCGAGATCTGAATAAAGTTGACGGGCACCGCGTTGAACCTAAAGCCGTTGTTGGCGGTTGGACCGTTATACGTGGTTGTCGCCAGCCCGACTTGCGGGACACCGGAAGCGAGCGTCGGGCTGTTCACCATGACCCCGATGATCAACTCATCTGAGGAAAAGCTCATGAACTGATTCGAAAACAAAACCTTGTGATTGATCGGATCCGCATGCAGATAGTAAGAGTTGACAAGCGTACCAGCGGGAATAGTGCCAGGCACCAGTTGCGACAGCATGTTGTACGTTCCGGGCGCCGTAAAATCCACGGCCAGGGGCGCACCCAAGACTATTTGCTGCTGTTCCAAGATCAGGAAAATGTACTGCTGGCTATACAGCGCGCCCGGAAGCAGGCTGGGCGGATGAGCGATGATGCCGACGTTGCCAGAGAGCGTAAGCAGCGTTGCCGATCCGGGCAAAGCCATCGCGAGAAGTGAAAAGACTGAGGTGAATAAGAATCGTTTCACGATTCCTCCTTTGATAACACTTAAAACAGTCGATCTCCTAGCCGCACAGAGCAAAGATTTGTAGCGGCCATTTTGTTACTTTTTGTTGTTCAAGCTAAAACGAGCCCACGCGATCTGGCTTTTGGCTACTTCCTTGAGAATTCGTAAGGTGGTGACCTTCTCGGGTGGGGTCAACTCTCCGGCCAGGAATTGGCGCAACGCTTCACTGCGGCGCAGCTTTCCGGAAGAGGTACGCGGCAGGGTTCCCGGTTCGAGCATTTCCACATGCCATGGTTCCATGGACACGGTGGCTAATAGACGGGCGCGAATATCGGCAGCCACTTCCTCGTCCTTACGATCCGAGCGGGCATCCTTTTCGGCCAGAATGATCAGTTGTTCACCCTGACCCTCTACCGTGGAACTAACGGCGACGCTGCAGCCGAGCCGGATACCTTCCAGTTCGTAGAGGGGGTCTTCGAACTCCTGCGGTGCGTAATTCCGTCCGCGCAGAATAATCAGGTCCTTGGCGCGGCCGGCGATATACAGGTTGCCCTCAAAAAAGAACCCCAAGTCGCCGGTATTGAGCCAGCCATCAGCGCCCAGGATATCGGCGGTCATTTCCGGATCATTGTAGTAACCCTTGGTGATGGAGGGACCGCTAACAAAAATTCGTCCGACCCAGGTTTCGGGGACGGCAATGCCTTCGGGATCGCGGATTTCAACCGATAAGCCAGGCAGCGGCTTGCCGACGGAGGGCAACTTGCGACCGGTCCCGCGCGCGGCACGGCCTTCTGTAGAAAGCAGGTCGCGGTCAAACTCAACGACGATCGGCTCTTGACCGATGGTGGAAAACGTTACGCCTAAACCAGCTTCCGCCAGACCGTAGACCGGAGTGAGTGCGTCCTTGCGGAAACCCCAGCGTGCGAAACGCTCGGCAAAGCGATTCATGGTGTCGGTGTCAATCGGTTCGGCACCGTTCAGGGCGAGCAACCAGTTGGAGAGATCCACGCCCTCCATTTCCTTGTCCTTCACTTTATGGAGACACAGGCCATAGGCGAAATTGGGCGCGGTGGAAATTACGGCTTTGTACTTCGACATGGCTTGCAGCCACATGGCGGGGAAGCCTACGAACATTTCCGGACCCATGTAGGTGATGGTGGCCGGATAGGAAAGCCCCAGGTACAGGCATCCCACCAGGCCCATGTCGTGATAGAGCGGCAGCCAGGAGACACAGCCACGGTCAGCCTCGGTACCGTCGCGATACACGGCATCCAAGGTGTTGCCCATCATCTTCAAATTTTCGATCAGATTGACGTGGCTGACCTGCACGGCTTTGGGCTTCAGCGTGGTTCCCGAGGAGAATTGCAGAAAAACCGGGTCGTCCTCTTTGATATCGACCATTTTCCAGTCAGAGGGTTTGGCGGACGCCGACTCGCACAGTTCTTTCGCGTCGAATACCTTGGCGAGCGATTCCACGGTGGTAGCGCTGCCGAGCAGTTTCTTGATCCGGCTATCGGTAATGAGGTAGCGCGCGCCCACGCGATTGAGCATTTCGCGGAGCCGGGCGAAATATTCGTCCAGCTTGCCAAGCCGAAACGGCGGATAGAGAGCGGTCGGAACGCCGCCGGCCAGTTGCGCGCCAAGGAAAGCATCAAAAAATTGAATGGAAGTGGGAAGGATCACGGCGACGCGGTCGCCGGGCTTGACGCCGCTCTGCTGAAGGGTGGCCGCGGACGTTTTGATGCGATCGAGGATATCGGAATAAGAATAAAATTTTTCCGCGAAGGAGGGCGTGACAAATCGCGCACCGCGCGTTGTGGCCGATTCCAGGGACAGCAGCATGTCCAGGACGGTGCCGCCCTGCGTTTGAAACTTCATGCTCCGGCGCCTTTGGCGCTCAGACCGTTTTGAATCATCGTGACCAAATCTTTGATGGAGGTGAGCGACTGCCAATCTTCCGGCTCGAACGTGAGGCCGAATTCACGCTCCACGCTGGAGATTAGGACTACAGTGGCGAGTGAATCAAGACGCAGGGCTTCCATGACGGGAGAGTCCGGCTGGATAGCGGCTAACTGCTCGGGCGTGAGGTTCAACTGCTCCTCCGCGATCTGCTTCAGTTTCAATAGTATTTCGGTCTGCGACATTTGCGTGGATGGCAATTCAGTCATTCGGAACCTCTAGGAATTAGGAATTAGAGAAGCCTCGGTGCTGCCGGCCATCTCGGGAATTATAAACGGCTTATCTTCGCGATAAAGCTGCTCGATATGCCGGGCATACTTACGCTCCAAAACACTGCGGCGGACCTTTTGCGTCGGCGTGACAAGCTCTAAATCGAGAAGGGCGTCTTCCTTCAGGAAACAGAAGCGCTTGGCCTGTTCATAACGGGAGAACTCAGCCTGCAAGGTATCGATGGTCTCGCGGAACAGCTGCAGAATCGGGGGCGTGAGCAGCACAGCGTCGTGGGATTCACTCAGTATCTCGCGCTCGGCGGCGCGCTGCAACACGGTGATCATATTCGGAATGATGATCAGCGTCGTGTAATTCCGGCCCTCGCCGATGACAAACGCGTGTTCGATCAAATCGGATAGCTTCAAGGCCTGTTCGAGGGGCGCATAGTAGATATTTTTTCCGTTGGAAAGCAGCAGCATTTCCTTGCGGCGTCCGGTAATAAACAGGAAATTTTTGTCTTCAATGCGGCCTAGATCGCCAGTGACGAACCATCCGTCGCGAAATACTTTGGCGGTGGCCTCGGGGTCGCGGAAATAACCCTTCATGACATTGGGGCCGCGCGTGAGGATTTCGCCTTCTTCATCAACGCGGATTTCGACGCCTTCGATAGGCTGTCCAACGCTTCCCGGCTTTTCCGACCCGTACTGGTTGCAGGTGATAACGGGAGACGTTTCGGTTAGTCCGTAGCCCTGAATAACGCCGAAGCCAAGTGCGCGAAAGTACCGCTCCAGTTCCGGATTCAGCCAAGCGCCACCGCAGACGAACACTTCGAGGTTGCCCATCTGGTCGTGCACTTTCTTGAACATGAGCAACTTCGCCAGCGGATGCAGGTTGCTCTTCAGGGTCGATTTTCCGTCCATGCGGTCATAACCGACGCCCAGGAGAAATTTGGAAATGCGCTGCCGGTGCGCCGGCATTTTGGCAATTTTGGATTCGATCGCGTCCTTCATTTTTTCGAGGATGCGAGGAACGGCGCCCATCACGGTCGGGCGATACTCGGCGAGCAAGTCGCGTAGCGCGTGGGGATCACCATAGGCAATTGGGATCCCGCGGTACAGATACCCGTAACAAAGAATGCGCTCCAGCACATGCGAGAGCGGCAGAACCGATAAGGCAAGGCGCGCGGGGCGGACGGGAAGCTTCTTGAGGGATTGAAGGACGTCGAAAACCAGGTTGCCGTGGGAGAGCATGACGCCCTTCGGCGTACCGGTAGTGCCGGAGGTGTAGACGATTGTGGCGATCGTGTCGGGATCCTCGGCTAGGACGCGGTTGCGATAAGCCTGCTGTTGTTCGGTGGTCAAAGGCGCCACGCCCGCCAGGACCGCGTCCAAATTCTCCGCCGCACCCTCGCGGTCAAACGCGACGGCGTGTTCCAAATCCGATAGGCCGGAGCGGACGCTTTGGACCCGCTCCATCTGCTCCAATCCGCAGAAGACGATTCGTGCTCCGGCATGTTCCAGGATCTGTTCCATTTGGTGCGCCGCCAGCGTGGGATAGATCGGCACCAGGACCATCTGAGCGAGGTGAGTGGCGAAGTCGATGATGTGCCACTCGGGACGATTCTCGCTGTACACGGCGACGCGGTCGCCCTTCTGTAATCCGGAAGCGGTCAACCAAGCGGCTAGGCGCAGGACGGCGCTGGCAAATTCGGCGGTGGAGTAGGACCGAGGCCCTGCCGGCCCTTTCCAACGCAAAAGTTCGTCGTGCTGGAAGCGCTCGATGTTCCAGAAAAAGAGGCTGCCGAGCGTGCTGGGGTTATCGATTTCCATGCTCAAAGCGCGGGTACCCGGGCAGCGATTGCCGCCACCTGTCCACCAAACGTGGAGGAGAAAAACAGACCCGTTGGCTCGTCGGTCCCAAGCGGCGCAGGTTGCGATTGAGCAAGACGGAGCGGGATTCGTGCATCCGGCTCTGAAAGACCGTGGATCGGCGCGACGAGCTTTTGCCGCGCGCAAAGAATCCCGATTCCGAGTTCCACTGCGGCTGTCGCCGCGCCTAGATAACCGGTGCTCCCTTTGAACGCCGAAACAGGGACATCGCGCGGGATGAATTGTCCGAGCGCATTGGCTTCAGCCAGATCGTCGGCATCGGTCCCGAGACCGCGAGCTATAACGAAATCGGGGAGTACGGGCTGGCTAGCATCTTCGGCGGCATCCCGAAGGTCGCCGGATGGAGCGGTGAACCCGGGCGTGTCCGCTGTTTGAGAAACCATGCCAATCCCGTCGATTTCGCCTAAGATGGGGGCTCTACGGGCGGCGGCAGCTTCACACCGTTCCAAAACCAGACAGCCCGCTCCTTCTCCCAGAACCATACCGGGCCGATCGCTGTTGAAGGGGGTATAAGAGGCCAGATAACCATTTCCGCTCAAAAGGCCGATCTTGCGGAAGGCAGTCACATTGGTGGGAATCAGCAGACTATCGTAGCCGCAGACGATGGCAGCATCGCAGCGATCTTCCATCAAATCCTGACAGGCGGTATAAAGCGCCGAAGCCGAAGCAGTCTCTCCCTGGACGTAGTTGCTGCTGGGCCCACGCGCACCGAACTCGGTTGAAATCGCGCCTACGCCGGAGTTGGAGAGGGTGCGCAAGGAGAAATACCGGTCCAATACACGGGTGGGCATGCCGCCCAAATATTTGTAATCCAACTCGCGATCGTTCTCCCAAGCTAAAGTGAGCGCCTTGAAAAATTCGTCATATTCGATCCCCGTCTGACCGGACCCGACGTAAACGCCGAGCCGCTCGCTGGCCAAGCCGGAATCGGCAAGACAACTTTGCAGAACGCCTTCCCGGACCGCTAGCAGCGCCATGCGAACCGAACGGCTCATCAGCTTGAGATTTTTAGGAGTTCGCAGAAATTGGGCCACGTCAAATTCCGGTACTTGCGCTATAGCGACACCTTCGGAAGCAGGAGTTATTGACACCGCCGACTCCCCACGGAGCACGCGATCAACAGTTTCTGAAGCGGTGAGTCCTAACGGCGTAACGAGGCCGATTCCAGTTACTGCAATGCGCCAGCGGCTCTGCGCCATGCGGCTCCCGAGGTTTGAGATAAGGAAATCGGGCATGACTCTGGTGAAATCTGCCTTCAGCCGCGATTTCCTAAATGGAAATCGAGTTTAACATAAAGCGTGTGTTTCAATTCACTTTCCACGGCGGAGCAGACCCGGTTTGAGAGGGCGGCGGACGCGATTGTCGCAGGCGATCTGGATGAGGTGTCCACTCTGCTTAAAGAAAATCCGGAGTTGGCGCGAGCGCGATCGGTCCGTGATCATCGATCGACATTGCTGCACTATGTGGGCGCTAACGGCGTTGAGGATTTTCGACAGAAGTCTCCGACGAATATCGTGGCGATCGCATCGTTGCTGCTAGACTCCGGTGCCGAGGTAGATGCCGAATCCGACGCGTATGGCGGTGGCTCGACGCCCCTGCTACTGACCGCAACGAGCGTGCATCCGGAGAGAGCGGGCGTGCAGATTCCGCTTCTGGAGTTATTTCTTAGCCGGGGAGCGGTGATCGACCGGAACGGAAGCGCGGTAGTCGCATGTCTGCGGAATGGGCGTGGCGCCGCCGCCGAATACCTGGCATCTCACGGGGCGAAGTTGGATCTGGAAGCTGCGGCGGGAGTAGGACGGCTGGATCTAATCGAAAACCTGATCGAGAACGCGCCAGCGCAGCAGAAGATTGACGGATTTGCGTGGGCGTGCGAGTTCGGCCGGACCGCGGTAGTCGAGTTTTTTTTGGATCACGGAATAGAGGTCTCGACAATTCTGCCGCATAACGGACAGACCGGACTGCACTGGGCGGCATCCACGGGGGAGCTACCGGTGGTTCAACTGCTTCTGGCCCGTGGCGCTTCTGCAGATGCCCGCGACAAATCGTTTGACGCGACACCGCTGGGCTGGGCAGTTCACGCATGGGTTGATGGCTGGGCCAAAGCCCCTAAGGAGCGCTATTCCGCCATGATCCGGCTGCTACGAAGCGCCGGAGCGTGCGTGGAAGCGGAGTGGCTGGCGAGCCCACAGGTTCAGGGCCATCCGGAGTTGGTCCGCCTGCTGACGTGAGCCGCCGGATCTTGCTATCCTCTGTGATTACTCCACAATCAGCCACAAAGGGGACGTTCTGAAGACACTGGTTATCGGACTCGATTGCGCCGCACCCGAGATTCTACTGCGGCAGGAAAATCTGACAAATTTTCGCAAGCTGATGCAGCGCGGCTGCTTCGGCCGGCTGGAGAGTGTAATCCCTCCAATCACAGTTCCGGCATGGATGTGCATGTCGACCAGTCAGGATCCGGGGTCTCTGGGAGTTTACGGGTTCCGAAACCGGACCGATCATACGTACAAGGGGCTGGGGGTCGTCAACGCGACATCTTTCACCGCGCCTGCGATTTGGGATGTGCTGGGCGCGCGCGGCAAGCAGTCCATCGTGGTGGCCGTGCCCCCGAGTTTCCCCCCTCGCAAGCTGGATGGCATCAACATCGGCTGCTTTCTCACGCCGGACACCAAGACCAGCGAATATACCTGGCCGCCAGAGATCAAGCAGGAGATCGAAAGCGTCGTGGGCGATTATCCGGTAGACGTGCGCGGCTTCCGCACCGATCAGAAGCAGTGGCTGCACGATCAGATCTACGACATGTCCCGCAAGCACTTCGAGGTGATCAAGCATCTTCTCGAGACCAAGCCGTGGGACTACTTTCAATTTGTCGAGATCGGGCTTGATCGCATGCATCACGGCTTCTGGAAGTACCATGATCCGACGCACCGGCAGTTCGAACCGGGGAATGCCTTCGAACATGCGATAACCGATTATTACACTTACCTCGACGGCGAACTGGGCGAACTTATGGAGATCGTGGGCGAAGACACCACGGTTTTAGTTGTGTCCGATCACGGCGCACAGCGACTGGACGGTGGCTTTGCGGTGAATCAGTGGCTGGTGCAAGAAAGTCTGCTGGTGTTGAAGAAAGAGCTGACCGAGCCAACCGCGTTTTCGCCCGCGCTAGTGGATTGGAGCAAGACTAAAGTCTGGAGCGAAGGCGGCTACTACGCGCGCGTCTTCTTCAACATGCAGGGGCGGGAACCCGAGGGTGTTATCCCGGCATCCGAATACGAGGCTTTTCAGGATTTCATGAAGACGAAGTTCGAGGCCATTCTGGATGATCGCGGCGCGCCCATGGGCAATCAGATCTTCAAGCCGCGCGAGATCTATAAGTCCGTCAAGAACGTGGAACCTGATCTTATCGTGCATTTCGGAGCGCTCTACTGGCGTTCCATCGGGCAACTTGGGACTCCGAGTCTGTATCTTCAAGAAAACGACACAGGTCCGGACGACTGCAATCACGCGCAGTTTGGCGCCTTTATCCTGGCGGGCCCCACGGTTCCCGCAAAGGGCGAATTTGATGGGCTGCGATTACTCGACATCGCGCCAACGCTGCTCGACACGATGGGACAGAAGATACCGGCAAGTATGCAGGGGACCAGTTTGTTGCAGAAACTGGGATAAGCTGGGCGACCGCGGGCCAATGCAGAGTGGGCGCTGGAGTTCATCTCCGATCCGCTAGCGCCTGGCCAGATAAGTTGCTCTAACGTCCAACCAGCTTCTGAAGATGAGCCGGATAGCGCTCGCCCTGCTCAAAGGCTGCAGGGATTAGCTTGAAGCCGACGCAGTTCTCAACCGCAGGGCCATATCCGAAGCTCAGACCCATGCAGCCCAGGCCGATGGCCGATACTTTGAGTCCGCTTGTTCCGAGTACTCGTTCTTGCATAGGTCGCTCCGTTCGTTTGAGTGTCTGAATCCGACTTCTGGGTAGCGTATCTCGAGCTCTAAGCGGAATACTCAAACTCCTTACTCCCTGTAAACTTTGGCTATGAGAGTGTTTACCCTAGGCCTGGCAAAAACCTCCGCGCCACTGACTCTCACCTCGCTTTACCAACCTCCATCCAGGGCCACTGTCCCCGGCCTCATCCATGCAGAATGTCTAGCCCCGATGCTGCTGGGTTCGCCAGTCTTATCGCCCGAGCGGATGCAACTTCGAAAACTCGTCATGTTCGCCGCATGGGAGAGCGAAGACGCCATCGAAGAGTTCATGAACACATCTAAGCTTGGCAAAGCGATCACTGCCGGATGGCATCTTCGAATGACCTTTCTTCGCCGGTGGGGATCAGTGCGTGAGTTCGCCTCCCTTCCCGAGTCCACCGGAGAATCTGACCCGCAGTCGCCCGTCGCTGCATTCACCCTCGCTCGGATGAGGTTCCGAGAAATCCCCCGCTTCGTCCATTGGGGCAAACCGGTGGAAACACTTGTGCGCGACAACCCCGAAGCATCATTTTCTCTCGCGGCAATCCGTCACCCAGGGACCATCGCTACGTTCTCGATTTGGAACTCCCAACAGGCGATGATCGACATGGTGCGGGGTCAAAACGCGGTTGCTCGACCGAAACGCCATATGGCAGCCATGCAGGAGCGGGAGCGCCGTGATTTTCACCATGAATTCACGACCCTCCGCTTTCGGCCTCTGGCTGAATTCGGAACCTGGGAAGGTCGATCCAAGCTCTTACCAAAGGAAACGGACGAATGAGCAAATCGATCTACGCGGCAGTTCTGGGTAAAGATTTCCAACGGCTTCATCCTAAGATCCAGGAGCGTTTCGGGTTTGACAGTCACTCTCGCAAGCGAGCCATCGGACGCGGCATCATGGATCGGGTTTGGCGCGGTAAGTTCTTCACGACTCCCTTCCTGATGGTAGGCACGTGGCGCAACATCATGTTCCCGGAACAAGGCGAAAACATCCCGTTTACAATTGAAAACTGGGCTTACATCGACACTCTCGGCCGCGAGACTGTAACCGAGCTCCGCACCTTCAAACTCGGGCGGGAACGTCGATTCGACGCTTACATGGTGAGAGATCCTGTTCGCAACCAGGTCGTCGACTACATGGGCACTCACCAACATTTGGCTGTCGATCTCCGCCTTAGTGTTGCCGACAATGGCGGCCTTCGCATTGAGTCTGGCGAGCAGAGGTTCTACGAAGGCCGTATCGCTTTCAAGTTCCCCATGTTCTTCTCCGGGAAGGCTTACGTATACGTCTGGTTCGACGAAACAATCGGCAAATACAGAATCGAATGTGAAGTCAAAAACGAGTTCTGGGGAGCCTTGTTTGGCTTTACCGGCACGTTTGACGTTGAGTGGAAAGAAGTTGACCCAGCTAACATTCCGAAATCAATCATGCCAAAGCGCGAGGAATCCAGGACTTAGTTTCGCTAAGTTCGACTGTCATTTGCGTCCACAGTCTTAAATCTGGCCGGGGGAAATCTCCTAATGACAACGACTTCGAGGCGGGAGTTCGGGATCTCGAGAAAAGCTGGCTACAAGATCCTCCAGAGCTATGAAGGATGCGGCTTGGAATGGTCAAGTGACCGGACGCGGCGGCCCGTCGGGTATGCCCAACCAGATGGCAGCGCAGATCGAGGCAGCCATCGCGGCCGACAAGCGCGAAAAGCCACATTGGGGCGCGCGCGCAAAAATCGCGAGCGGTTATTGAGCCGGCTGCCACAATCCACCGCCTAGCGCGACTAGTCACTGCGTCTTCTGCCAGAGTTTATGTGATCTTCACTTCTCCGTGCCGAGGCGCAGGGTTCGATGAAACTATCTCGTTTTCAGTCCGAACCCTATTTCTTCCAAGACCTAGGCTAGAACTAAGGAGTTCCTCAGTTGTACTAATGCCTCGCGGTTTGCCTGCTGCAGGTGGGCGCAAAATCCACCTAGCCTTCAGACCGAAATGCCGGATCGAGTTCAGTAGGGGAAATGTGATCCAAATAGTTGCTCATCGTCTTCAGAGCGACGCCCATGAGAACCTCGAGTATTTGGTCTTTACGGTATCCTGCGGCCAGGAAGTTCTCGACTGTCTGCGCTCCCACATGTCCACGCTGGGAGACGATCTCTCTCGTGAGAACCACCAGGGAGTTGAGCTTCGGATCAGTTAACGGCCGGTTGGCCCTGACGGCGGAGACGACCTCGGCGGGCACATGCAGGAAGGCTTTGAGTACCGTGCTGTGAGCCGCCGTGCAGTACCTGCAGCTGTTTTCAACGCTCGCGGCGAGGAGGACGATCGAGCGCTCCACAGCAGTCAAGCTCCCCTTGTCAAAAACACCTTCCAGGCCCAGATAGCCCTCAAGCAAAACGGGGGAGTTGGCGAACACGCCAAAGAGGTTTGGAATGAACTTGAAGGACTTTTGGACCTTCTCCAGGAGCGGCCGAGACTTCTCCGGGGCAGTTCCCACACCGAGTGGAGCGAAGAGATTGGTTTGAGTATTCATAATTGGGGGCTTCCTTTTCTGGAATCGGTCAATCTAGAAAGACAAATCTGTCTAGTGATGGAGTTATTATAGACAGACCGGTCTGTCTCACGTCAAGATGGAATTTTATGGGCAAGAGCAAGAACATTGATCCGCGGAAGAGAATTCTGGAGGTAGCCGACCGTCTTTTCTATGCGGAGGGGGTCCGCGCGACCGGCACCGAGAAGATCATCTCGCTTGCCGAAGTCGCAAAGGCGACGTTTTATCGTCATTTCGAAAGCAAGGATGCCCTCGTGCTCGCGTACCTCAAATACCGCGATAAAGCTCTTTGGGACTATCTCGCAGAGCCTACTCCGCCAATCGACCTGCGAGAGGCTCTGACCAAGTTCGAACAATATGTGAACTGGCCCGAAGTCATCGGCTGCCCATTCCTTCGTATCGCATCAGAATTCCCGGATACTGCCCATCCGTTCCATCGACTGGCTATCGAACACCAAGACAGGATTGCTGAGTATCTAACCGGCCTGCTCAAGCTGTTCGCTATTGACAGAAGGGCAGCCGCGGCAGCGATACTTGGCGTCATCAATGGCGCCTTCTCCGTTCGAATGCTCTATGGGACTTCGAGGGAGATTCCACTCGTCTCGTCTGCGGAGGCGGTGCTCAAGAGCTTTCAGAGCGCGCGAACTCAAGGCGGCAAATGATGGTGGGCATCCTGGAGCCTCATCCTCACAGCGCTCAATCCCGCGACTGCAAGCTTCGCTGAGCATTGATTTACATGCACCGAATCCATGCTCATCGTTTGTCCCTTGGAGATTCAAGAAGTACATTTTAACGTTGGCTCCCCTTCGTGGGCAGTTATCGAACTTTTTGGGCCATCAGCGGGAAGCGTGCTTTTGATGAACTCGGCAAATTCGCCGCGTGAGGACCTAACGCCAGTATCCACGCGGGCGGTAATCAGGACGCAGTCGGGGGAGCGGTTGGAGGTGACATCGCAACTGGGCAAGGCTCCTAGCTGATATTCTGGTCAAGTTCATCGATGCGCTCGATATACCTTCTGCTGATCGCCCTCGCCGTTTCTCGGTTTGCCGCCGCACAAAGCTTCGACTGCAAGGTCGCTAAATCTCCACGCGAACACGCCGTCTGTTCCCACCAAGAACTTGCCACACTCGATAACGCCGTCTCCGCCGCTTACAAGTCCCTTCGCGCACAGCTCTCGCCCGAATCTTCTGCTCTCGTCCAATCCGACCAGCGCGAATGGCTGCACTGGCTCGACGTCGTCTGCCCCGCACATGGCAAAGGAATCGCCGACGATATCAATCGTTGCCTGTCGCGGGAATACACGAATCGAGAGCGAGATCTCAAACAATTTGTAACTATTGGCAGCATGCGTCTCTTCGTTCGTTCTCACTTCCTCTACAAGGCTGGGAGCTCCAACGGAGAACATCTTGCTGACAACGACCCGGGTTTTGGCTACGGCACACTCCGTTGGCCACAGATCGATATCGCACCAGCTCGGCCTAATCCTGCCTACGCTAAGTGGAATAGCGCCGTTAAGAATAGGGCGACGAAACTCGCCGTCGGGATTAATCCCGAAAATAAGAACGCCACGTTTGATACTGCCATCGACGATTCCGGTACAATTGACGGTTTCTATATCGTCGAAGCCGCTAACGGGCGGTTCATTGACGTCAATCTCTGCGATATGACCTACGGCTGGGGCGCCGCTCATCCGCTCACCGACAAATCGAGCTTCCTCTGGTGGCTCGATCGCAATCGCGAACTGACAATCTCCGATATCTTCACCCCGCGCAGCGACTGGGAGGGCAAAGTCGCCGTTTTGGCCGTCCGCAGTCTCCGTGCGCAGCCCGCCTTTAAAGACCTCACCGACGATGTCGAGGGGCCGTTCAAAGAAGCCGCCTCTGACGTCTCCGCTTGGACGCTCACCCACGACAGCCTCACCATCACCTTCGGCCAATATGCAATCGGCCCCTACTCCGATGGGATGCCTGAGGCGCACATCCCCTGGGGTGACCTGAAATCCTACCTCGCTCCAGATTTCCAACCGACAACGCTGCCCGCTCCAATATCCAAACCTAACACCCGATAGCCGCCCGGCCGGGGAAGACTCAAGTCGCTTTGCCGTCTGTGACTTGGACGCGGGCCAACTCTCCTTTGAAACCTCCACCAAAGACAAACTGGGGGTTGACAACAAACTTTCCCTGCTTGTCGATGAATCCGTACTTGCCGGTCTGGTCGTCCCCGACTCGCACCGCAGCCAGCCCTTCACTGAATTTGTCAGCTAGGCCGAACTGCGGCGCGATGACGATCTCCCCTGTGTGAGACGCCTGGGAAGGAGGTGAACTGCGGCGGCAACTTAGGAGGAAGGCGGTTGAGGCCATGACAAACAGGGCCAGCATTAGATGAGGAGGTATCAGACGACTGTTAATCGCGTTCCTCATGATTTGTTTCTCCAAATCTTATAGAAATGATTCAGGACTAACGACCCCTCACAGTCTATCGCTAGGACGCCCGGCGACCCGATGCCAGCGCAAGTCCGCCGAGCAAAGGACTATCGCGTCGTCCCAGGCGTCAGCGCCAGATTGATGAAGTCCCGGATCGATACGATTTGGGTATTGCCGAATTGCCCCAGACGGAGCAAGTCCTTGTCCTCGCTGACGATGAAGTCCGATTTGGCGGTCGCAGCGCATTCGAGGATGCGGTCGAAGTCGGGATCTTCTTTGATGACGTGCAAGGTTTCAGTCGGGGAGACGCGATTAGCGAGTGCGCGCAGCTTTTCCCGTGCGTCCTGGAGCGAGTACCCGTCCCACTGGAATTTATCGCGCAGCACGCGGTTGGTTTCGGCCACTATCGCGTTCGAAATGTCGATACGAATGCTTCCAGCCCGGGCGTGGCCGACGATTAAGGTTGCCGGGCCGCCGAAATGCAACGCCCTGATATAGACGCTGGTATCGAGCGTGGCGCTGATCACTGCCCGGTGTAGCTCAACGGCCGCGCCGCTCAGCGCGGGACTCGGCAATCAACCGATCGATGTCGGACTCTTTGATGCCGATGGTCTTCGCCCGCTCCGCGCCATAGTCCAGGAGCTTCGTCCACGAACGGTCTTCGACATACCGCTTCACGGCATCGGTAAGCACTTCATCGAGAGTGCGGTGCTCAGCCTGCGCCGCAATCTGGATTTCCGCCAGCAAAGGCTCGGGAAGTGAAATGTTATTTGCTGCGCCCATGGCCTCTCCCATTCTATCGCCTCTGGCGATTGGGAGCATTTTCCCCGCCATGCGGGCGCGGTTGTCCGCGCTTCATCGAAGAGAAGACACCATCCCCAAGCCTTTCGGCTTAGGGTTCGCTGTGATGCACTTTGTTCGGCTTCTGTTCAGCGCGTGTCCGGTCGTTGTTCGGTCCCTTGATGAACGCCCCTGCGAGTCTCGCCGGATTCCGCCCTGAAGATCGGTGTTCTTCTTCACCAGGCTTCCAGCGTCGAACATTAGTCGAACAGCCAGCGCAATTTGTCCCACGGCCAAAGCTCCTGACCGCGCACTCGTTACGAGTGAAAAAACACCCGATCGTTCGACAGTCCCTTTATGTTCCACTACCCGGTCTTCGTTGCCCCTTCGCGTCGGTTGGGGCGGCCAGGTTGTCGCAGAACGTTGCAACTTGTTGCAGACTGTCGCGAGGCTCAGGAGCTGTCGCAATTTGTCGCAAACAGTTGCAAAATGCCGCGACCGTGCGCCATTGAATGACTTGCAATGCTTCGCCTAGAAATTTGTCCAAAATCCGCTTCCTGAGCCCTTATATGTAGGCTCGCGAAATCCGCCCAGGCAGGTGTTGGAATTGGCTAAACGCACGCCCGTCGCTCAGATCGGTGAATATTCCTCCGATGAACAGGGGACGCGTGGCAATTCTCGTAGCCATTCTCGCGACCGCGAAGTTCTCGAATTCTGGCAGCGCCGGTTGGGAAAGAAACTCAGCTTGCGCACCGCCCGAGAAATGCAAGCGAACGTAGAAGGTCTCATCGGCTTGCTGGCGCGATGGGACCGAGAGGATTGTGCGAGGTCCGACTCCGCTGATAAACTTCGAGAACAACATGTTTCTGCAAAAGGCTGATCGCCGCGATTGCCGGACTGCTGTGATGTATGCCCGCGTTTCTTCGCAGGAGCAGGCGAAGGAGGGCTTCTCAATCCCCGCGCAGGACAAGTTGCTGCGCAGCTATGCACGCGACCACCATCTGGAGATTGGAGCTGCGTTCACAGACATCGAAACGGCAAAGCGGGCCGGCCGAACGGGCTTTGACGAGATGGTCGGATATCTGAGAAAGAACTCGCGATGCCGCGTCCTGCTGGTGGAAAAGACGGATCGCCTGTACCGCAATTTCCGCGATTGGGTGACGATAGACGAAATCCGCGGCCTTGAGGTTCACTTCGTCAAAGAGGGAACCGTCATCAGCGACGAATCGCGATCCTCCGAGAAGTTCATCCACGGAATCAAGGTGCTGATGGCGAAGAACTTCATCGACAACCTGAGCGAGGAGACGCGCAAGGGCATGGTGGAGAAGGCGTCGCAGGGGATCTGGCCATCGTACGCCCCAATCGGCTACCTGAATGCCGATGGAGCGAATGGCAAACGCACGATCAAACCAGACCCGGTGCTGGCGCCGCTGGTTCGTCGCCTGTATGAGCTCTGCGCAACTGGGCAACATTCCCTCAAGGAACTCGCTGCGATTGCCCACAGCGAACGCCTGGCGGGCGGAGGCCCTATCAATAAATCGACCGTGAACAAGATTCTTCGGAACCGCGTGTATTCGGGTGAGTTCGAATGGCTGGGCGAGAAGTACACGGCTGCCTATGAGTCAGTCGTTCCTCGTGATCTTTGGCTGGCTGCCCAGGCCGCGCTTGATCGTCGCCTGGGAACGCGTGCGAAGAAGACTGGCCACTGCTTCCCATTTTCAGGGATGCTGACGTGCGGCTCGTGTGGGTTCGCAATGGTCGGTGAAATCAAGAAGGGAAAATACGTTTACTACCACTGCTCGGGCGCGCGCGGGAAATGTGGCCAGCCCTATGTCCGTCAGGAGACGCTGGAGGAAGCCTACGCGGCGATGCTCAGGCGCATCTCGATTGACGAAGACATCGTGAACTGGATCGCCACCGCGCTTCGCGAGAGCCACGGGGACCAGAAGCGCTTCCGAGACGAATCGGTCGCCAGACTCCAACAGGAACACACTCGGCTGCAGAACCGCCTGGACGTTATGTACGAGGATCGGCTCGACGGCAGAATCGACCTTTCCCTCTTCGAACGAAAGTCCGGCGAGTACCGGCAGGAGCAAACGCGCATTCAGGCTGAAATCAACGGATTCGGGACCGCTGACGGCCAGTACATGGACGCAGGCATCCGGTTGCTCGAACTCACGCGAAACATGAACAGGCTGTTCGAAAAGCAGCAAGCCGCGGAAAAACGCCGTTTGCTCGATTTCGTTGTGTCGAACTCGGTCTGGAAGGAAGGCAAGATTGTTCCCGCCTGGCGGCAACCATTTGACATGATTGCGCTTGCGAACGAATCGGCTCAAGTAGGATCTGGCAGCGAACCACCCGAAAAAGGCTTAAATCAAAACTGGCTCCCCGACATGGATTCGAACCACGATTCACGGCTCCAAAGGCCGCTGTCCTACCGTTAGACGATCGGGGAATAGGAGGGAACAACCCTATTCTAACCCACCCCCGGACTGCTACAATCGCCCTGGAAGCCAAATTCTGCCGGTGCAGGGCCCGGACTTCAAACCCGGTGAGCGGCGCTCTGCGTCACTGGTGGGTTCGACACCCACTGGCTTCCGCCAACCCGCGCTCCCTTGTGGTTGAGTCAGGAACAACTTCCATTTACGCCGATCGCGACCTGCGAGTAACGCGAGTTCCAGTCGCGGTCTGAAAAGCCCAGCGGTGTAGCAAGATAAACTAGAAATTCATGATTGAGAACGGCATTCCCGAAGGGCTCACCTTTGACGACGTCCTCCTGGTCCCGGCGCGCAGCGAAGTGTTGCCGTCCGATGTCGATACGCGCACGCGGCTCACACGCAACATCGTCTTGAATATCCCCGTGGTAAGCGCAGCCATGGACACGGTTACCGAGTCGCACCTCGCTATCGCTCTTGCACAACAGGGCGGTATCGGCTTCATTCATCGCAACATGAAGATTGACCGGCAAGCCGAAGAGGTAGACCGGGTGAAGCGCAGTGAGAGCGGGATGATCGTGGACCCGGTCACGATCGGCCCGGAGCAGGACATTTCAGAAGCTTTGGCGGTGATGGAGCGCTATCGCATTTCCGGCATACCGGTCACGAAAGACGGCAAGCTGGTAGGCATTCTCACCAATCGCGATCTGCGTTTTGAAACGCGCTTCGATCTTCCCGTTCACGATGTGATGACCAAGGAAAACCTCATCACCGTTGCGGTCGGGACCACGCTCGAAGAGGCCGAAGCCATTCTGCATCGTCACCGGGTGGAAAAGCTGTTGGTGGTGGACGATCAATACAATCTGAAGGGCTTGATTACCGTAAAGGATATTCAGAAAAAGCTGAAATATCCGAATGCGGCCAAAGATGAGCAGGGCCGCTTGCGTTGCGGAGCGGCGATCGGCGCGACTGGCGATTATTTGGATCGTGCGCGCGAGCTGGTCAGCCGGAAAGTGGATGTACTCGCCATCGATACCGCGCACGGGCATACCGCGCGTGTGATGGAAGCGGTTCGTACGATCAAGCGGCTGCTTCCCGAAGTACAGCTTGTGGTAGGCAACGTGGCGACTTACGAAGGTGCCCGCGAATTGATCTCGCTTGGAGTTGACGGTGTGAAGGTAGGCATCGGGCCGGGATCGATCTGCACCACGCGCGTCGTTTCCGGGGCGGGCGTTCCTCAAATCACGGCTATTTCCGATTGTAGCCGCGCGGCCCGGGAAGGTGGAGTGCCCCTGATCGGCGACGGCGGCATTAAGTACTCGGGAGACATCACGAAAGCGATCGCGGCGGGGGCCGACACTGTGATGATCGGCAGCCTGCTGGCTGGCACTGACGAGAGCCCGGGCGAAACGATCCTTTATCAAGGCCGCACCTTCAAGACCTACCGGGGCATGGGTTCACTGGGGGCGATGTCTCAAGGCCATAACAACCGTTATGAGCAAGGGCCGGGCATGAAGTTAGTGCCAGAAGGTATTGAAGGGCGCGTCGCGTCGAAAGGCCCCTGCTCCGATTTTGTCTATCAACTGGTTGGGGGACTCAAGGCGGGGATGGGCTATTGCGGATGCCCGGATATCGAAAGTCTTCAGCGCGACGCGCGCTTTCTCCGCGTCTCGCCCGCCGGCTTACGCGAGGGTCATGTTCACGACGTGATCATCACCAAAGAAGCGCCGAACTATCGAGTCGAGTAATCCGGTAGATCTCCATGCGACGTCGTCTAGCCGTAGTCCTCGCGATGTTTGTGTCCGCTGCCCTGGCTGCTGGTCCGCCGGGCCAGGCTCCGTTTCTGAGTAATTGCGCCTTTTGTCACGGAGCGAATGGAAGCGGCGGCCGCGGGCCTAGTCTGGTTTCTGCTCGCATTGTGAGGAATACGGACGATGCAACGATCAAGAACATAATTAAGAACGGCCTGCCAGGTACCGGCATGCCCGGATTCGATATGGAACAGGAAGATCGCGACGCCATTGTCCTCTATATCCGGCACCTTGGAGGGAGCAACGTGAGTCACAGCGTGGTATCCGGCAACGCCACGCATGGCCGGCAAGTGTACCTGGCTAGCGGTTGTGTAGGTTGCCATCGGGTCGGAGTGGAAGGCAGTATCTATGGCCCCGAACTGACCCGCATCGGCTCGGCTCGCGCTCCTGAATACCTGCGTGAATCGATCCTGAATCCCTCGGCCGATATCGCGCAAGATTATGACGGGGTGGCAGTCCAGACACTCGATGGCAAGCGCGTCACCGGAGTTCGGATCAACGAGGACACATTCTCAGTGCAGTTGCGCCTCCCTAACCAGCAGTTCGCCTTATTTGACAAGGCTAAGGTAAAGTCGGTCAGTGATGTGAACACCTCGCTTATGCCCGCTTATACTTCCTTGTCCACCACCGACATAGACGATCTGATCGCATACTTGAATTCATTGCGGGGCGATTCTTCCGGTGGTGACGCCATGCGGTCGCAGGGTATCCACTAAGTGCGCCGTTCCGTAATCCTGCTTTGTGTGATCGCCTGGGGCAATGCGGCGGGCAGCGCTCAAGTCACTGCTAAACGCCTAGTCGACGCAAAGGGAGAGCCCCAGAACTGGTTGACCTACTGGGGCGATTACTCCGGAGTCCGGCATCGCACGCTTGACAAGATCAACACATCGAACGTCAGGAACCTGCGCGTCGAGTGGATGTATCAGACTGGCAAGGGCGGTGCTTTCGAAACCGTCCCACTGGTGGACGATGGGGTGATGTATCTTACCGAGGGTGACGGTATAGCGGTCGCTCTGGATGCCCGCACCGGTCGTCAACTCTGGCGTTATGCCCATACGTTTCCCACGGGCCACAATGCCAGTGGCGTTAATCGCGGCCTCGGAATTCTCGGCGATCGTCTGTTTATGGTCAATCCGGATGCGACAGTCGTGGCTTTGGAGACGAAAACCGGGAAGCTGATCTGGCAAGCCGAGATGGCCGCTCCGTCACCTTCTTACTACGCCACCCTCGCGCCGTTGGTGGTGGACAACAAAGTGATCGTCGGGATCAGCGGCGGTGAACAAGGCGTACGCGGTTTTATCGATGCTTACAATGCGGACACGGGCAAACGCGAGTGGCGCTTCTACACTGTCCCGCTCAAGGGTGAACCCGGCGGTGACACTTGGCTGGCGGACTCGGCTGAACGCGGCGGCGGTCCGGCTTGGATGACCGGTACTTACGATCCTGACTTACGAACTATCTATTGGGGAATCGGCAATCCTGGTCCGGATTTATATGGCGACGTTCGGAAGGGCGATAACTTATACACGTGTTCCTTGGTTGCCCTGGATCCGGATACCGGGAAACTGAAGTGGCACTTCCAGTTCACCCCGCATGACACTCACGACTGGGACGCGGCGGAAACACCGATGCTGCTTGACTTGACCTGGAATGGCAAGCCGAGGAAGCTGGTCGTGCAAGCCAATCGAAATTCATTTTTCTATGTTCTCGACCGTGAAACCGGGGAGTTTCTCAAGGGATATCCTTTCGCGAAGCAAAATTGGGCGAAGGGTTTGGATGATAAGGGTCGTCCCATTCTACTGAGTAATACCGAGCCGTCGACCGAGGGCACGCATCTTTGCCCAGGGTTAGTTGGTGGAACCAACTTCATGGCCCCGTCTTATAATCCCGATACGAAGCTGTTCTACTTTTCTGTTCGCGAGCAATGCGATATATTCTATAGCTCGCAGCCCACCTTCAAGAAAGGACAGGCATATTGGGGGACGGCGTCGCGGGCGGACACAAAAGAGAAAGGATCGGGCATGCTCAAGGCGATGAATCCGATCACCGGTAAAACCGAGTGGAACTTCCCTTACTATCAACCATCGATGGCTGGCACGCTTTCGACTTCCGGTAATTTGGTCTTTGCGGGCGACGAAGATGGATACCTCATGGCGTTCAACGCGCGCACCGGCAAGAACTTGTGGAAACTTAACACCGGCAATCGCCTGATCTCGTCACCGATGACTTATATGGTCGGCCAGCGTCAATACGTCACGATGCCCTCGGGCGGCGCGATCATCACGTTTGCACTGCCTGAATAGTTCCGAATGGCTCAGTACGACGCGTTTGCCGAGTTTTACAATCGCAATTGGGGCACTGAGTATCATGAGCAGATCATCGGCATTCTGGAGCGGTTGTTACTTTGTGATCTGAAAGCGGGTGACTCCGTGCTAGATGTCGGCTGCGGCACCGGTACGATTGCCGCGCAATTAGTCAGCCGTGGTCTGGTTGTCACCGGGATCGACCAATCGGCGAATATGTTGGATTTTGCGCGGGCGAACGCTCCGGCGGCGGAATTTCTTCAAGCCGACGCATCGGCATTTCAACTTGACACACCCCGCACCGCTTCCATCGCCACCTTCGAAGCCATGAACCATTTGCTGGAACCTGCAGAACTTGAGTCCAGCTTTCGTTGCATTGCCGCGGCTACCGAGCACTGTTTCGTCTTCGATATGAATCGCGAGTCGGCGTTCGATCTGTTTTGGAATGGTGAGTTTATTGTCGAGCACGATGGCGTCACCGCTCTTCTCACATCCACTTACGACCCGATGTCTCGACTTGCGCGGTGTCAGGCCAGTGTCAGCGGAACGACGACCGAGATCTCCGAGCGGTACTACGACACTTACGAGGTGGAGCGCATGCTTCTCCGATCCGGCTTCCGTGAGGTCCGCCGTTATGACGGTAAGCGCGACCTAGGAATGACAGGTACAGTCGCCGTGGGCCGATTCTTCTATCAATGCTTTCGGTAATCACTGATCCCGCGGAGTTGGAAGCGCTTCGTGGCGAGTGGTCCAACCTTTGGCGAAACGACCCGCGAGCCACGCCGTTTCAGTCGCCGGAGTGGCTCCTGCCATGGTGGAAACATCTGTTTCAAGGCGGTCAACTTTGGACCATCGTTCAACGCCGGGATAGCGCACTGTGTTCATTGCTTCCGTTGTTTCGATTCGGCGAGCGGCGGGAGCACCTCGCCTTCATCGGCACCGGAGTGTCCGACTACCTGGACTTACTTGGTGAGCCCGTGCCTTTCATCCCCGGGGATTGGGAGGACGGCTGCCTTGAGGAACTTCGCCCGGGGTCGCCGCTCCTGTCTCTGCATGCTTTCGAGGCATGCTCTGTATGCCCCGTGACTACTCTTCCCGCTTCCATGAAGGACTTAGTCCCGCGTCTTGATTCTAAGCTGGCAGTTGATATCCACCGTTCTTCCAATCGGCTGCGGAGAGCAGGATCGGTTCGCATTGAACGGACGACCAGCCTTGAGGATCTATTCCGACTGCATCGCGCGCGATGGGAAGAACGCAACGAGGAGGGGATGGTGGCGGAGCAACGCTTGCAGGACTTTCACCGCGAAGTAGCAAAAGGGTTTGAGAAGCTGGGCATTCTCCGCATCTACTGCCTGTGGTTGGATGATAAGCCCGCTGCGATGATTTATGCGTTCACGCACCGCGAGCGAACGTACGCATACCTGAGCGGCTTCGATCCGGCGCTATCCAAGCTAAGCCCCGGGGTCGTTTTACTCGCTTACGCGATCGAAGCGGCTATCGAAGAGGGCGTTCGCGAGTTTGATTTCTTACGTAATCCTGAGCCTTATAAATACAAATGGGCTGCCTTCGATCAGCCCACTTACAAATTGACGCTGGTTAGGCCAGGGCCGGATCGATCTTCTCTGGATCGATCCCCAACTCAGTAATAGCTTTCGCCGCTTTCTTCGAATCAAACTTGCCATCGCGAGCTAGTTTCGATAACGCTGCTGCAGCGATCGACACAGCATTGACCTCGAAATGTCGCCGTAGTTCCTGGCGATTGTCGCTACGCCCGAAGCCGTCAGTTCCCAAGCTCACCATGCGCCCTGCGAGCCAGGGAGACAACTGGTCCGGCACGATCTTCATGTAATCGGTAGCGGCGATAATCGGGCCGTCGGCGCCTTCGAGTGCGGTCTGGATATACGACTTCCTGCCTTCCTCGGCGGGATGTAGCCGGTTCCAACGTTCCACGCGTAAGGCGTCGCGGCGAAGTTCGTTGTAACTGGTGACGCTCCAAACATCTGCGGCTACCCCGTATTTCTCGGTAAGTATGGCTTGCGCCTTCAGAGCTTCATTCAGAATTGGACCGCTTCCAAACAATTGCACGCGAAGCTTGGCCTTCTTATCTTCCGAAGCTTTGAATCCATAGATGCCACGCAAAATACCTTCACGAGAGCCCTCCGGCATTGCGGGCTGGGCATAGTTCTCGTTGTAAAGAGTCAGGTAATAAAACAGGTTTTCCTGCTCCTGGTACATGCGACGAATACCGTCCTGTACAATCACAGCAATTTCGTAGGCGTAAGCCGGATCGTAACAGGCCACGGTCGGGACCGTGCTCGCTAGTAGAGGGCTATGACCATCCTGATGCTGCAAACCCTCGCCGGACAACGTGGTTCGGCCCGCGGTGCCACCCACCAGGAATCCCTTTCCGCGTGAGTCGGCAAAGGCCCAGATCAGGTCCCCGACGCGCTGGAATCCAAACATCGAGTAATAGATGAAGAAGGGAATCATCTCCACCCCGTAGGTGGAGTAAGCCGTCCCAGCAGCGGTGAACGAAGCCATCGATCCGGCCTCGGTAATACCCTCTTCCAGAATCTGCCCTTCCTTCGATTCCTTGTAATAAAGCATGATGTCGGAATCGTGCGGCTTGTATAACTGTCCGCCGCTGGCGTAAATTCCGAACTGCCGGAACATTGCTTCCATGCCGAATGTGCGGGCTTCGTCTGGAATGATGGGAACCACGCGCTTCCCCATTCCCTCATGCTTCATCAACCGCGTGAGCATCTTAACGAATGCCATGGTCGTCGATGGATCGGGCCCTTTGGAGCCTTCGAGCATCTCTCCTAAGAACTCAAGCTTGGGAGCTTCGAACTGCGACGTCCCAAACTTGCGGGAAGGCATGTAGCCGCCGAGTTCTTTTCGACGTCCATGCATGTACTCAATTTCGGGGGCTGTTGCATCCGGGCGATAAAAGGCCCCATCGCGCGCGGCATCATCTGGGATCGGAATATCGAAGCGAGCTCGGAAGTATTCCATCTTCTTCTCGTCCAACTTCTTCTGACCGTGGGTTGCATTGCGCCCTTCGAAATCGGCAATGCCATAGCCTTTGACGGTTTTGGCAAGAACAACAGTCGGGCCGCCCTTGAATTCCGTGGCGGCCTTGAACGCGTTGTAAATCTTCTTCGGGTCGTGGCCTCCGCGGCGCAGGCGGCCAATCTCGTCGTCGTTCATATGCTCGACCAGCTTCAACAACTCCGGATATTTCCCGAAGAAATGTTCACGGACGTAAGCGCCGCCCTTGGCTTTAAACGCCTGGTACTCGCCATCGACGGCCTCATTCATTCGCTTCATGAGCAAGCCCGATTCATCTCGCTCCAGCAATGGGTCCCAATCCTCGCTCCACAGGCACTTAATTACGTTCCACCCTGCGCCTCGGAACGCGGCTTCCAGTTCCTGCACGATCTTCCCGTTGCCCCGTACCGGTCCGTCCAGCCGCTGCAGATTGCAATTGACGACGAAGATCAAATTGTCCAGGTGCTCCCGCGAACCCAGCGTGATCGAACCGAGCGATTCGGGCTCATCGGTTTCACCATCGCCCAAAAACGCCCAAACCTTGCGCGGAGTTACTGGAATCAGACCGCGATTTTCCATGTAACGCATAAAGCGCGCCTGGTAAATCGAATTGATCGGAGCCAAGCCCATCGACACAGTCGGGAAGCTCCAGAAATCCGGCATCAGCCACGGGTGCGGATATGAGGACAAGCCGGGTGTGTCGCGCAACTCGTGCCGGAAGTTCTCCAGATGTTGCGGCGTCAAACGTCCTTCCAGAAAAGCGCGGGCGTAGACACCCGGAGATGCATGCCCCTGGAAGTACACGAAATCGCCCGGCTGGTCACCGTAGCTGGCATGAAAGAAGTGATTGAATCCCACTTCGAGCAGCGCCGCCAACGAAGCGTATGTGGAAATATGGCCGCCGATACCCTCGTCGTACTTATTCTGGTGGGACACCATGGCCATGGCATTCCAGCGAGTCAGGCTTTTAATGCGGCGTTCCAGTCCGCGGTCGCCCGGGTACGGGACTTCCGC
The DNA here is from genome assembly GCA_963752695.1 of Bryobacterales bacterium. GTDB lineage: Bacteria > Acidobacteriota > Terriglobia > Bryobacterales > Bryobacteraceae > Bog-113. The sequence goes on along the minus strand of CAVVZB010000002.1, from coordinate 1,453,844 downwards.
CGTCACCGGAATCGTATTTATATAGGGAGTGTTGAGTTGAACGGGGATGTCAACGCCATTCTGCCGCGCGCGCTCCCCCAACTTTTCCATCAGAAACTTCGCGCGGTCAGGTCCTACCTGATCGACTATCTGATCGAAAGCCTCTAACCACTCATCGGTCTCGCGCGGATCGAGGTCCACCGGTCGCTCGGTAAGGTTTTGGTGCATGGGTATCTACAATTATAAGGAACTCCCACACACAAAACGTTTCCCTTGTTACCTGCGGGAATTCGAGCGCATCGCGATTGCGCGCGCGTCCGAGGCTGCCTGCACGGCCTGCCGCGCGGTGGTGGTTACCGCATTCCTGTCGCCGTGACGGGCGTACTGGGCTTCAGCGTCCGCCAGGTATTGCTCGGCTCGGGTGAAAATATCGGCTGCGGCAACATTCGCGCCGTCCGCTCTGGCAATCTGCACCGCGTTTCGCGCCTGATACAACTCCAACACCGCTTCGTATTCCGGCATCGAAGCTAGTTCCTCGCGCTTCATCTGGGCGGACGCGAGATCCCGAGGCTTGATGTTGAGCGTGTACTGCTTACGCGGCAGCAGATCCGCTTTCGCTTCGATATTTTCCACGCGGCCCACCGTGTCCGGACGAATCAAATTCTCCATCACCACGAGGTCGCTCGGGTAGGGAACTGAGAAATACGGCTCCGCAGTGACCAGCAGTCCGAACGTGGAATACGGGCAGGTGACGCGCATCTTCCCTTTGTTCGATCCATCCGGAATCAATTCGCCCAGATTGATCGCGTGCCCATCCGGCGTAATCGCCCACAACACGTAGGTGAGGAACTCAGTGCCAAACTGCGCCGGCGGGTCCACCCGCTTGAACGTTGCATTGACCGAAGTGTAGCCGTTCTTGGCTTCCACGCGAGCTTCGCCTTCAGCGCGCGGCAGCAGGACCGTACCTTGGAAGTCGACACGCGTCGGTCCCCCGCGATGTTGGTAGTTCACTGCTTTCAAAGCGCGTGAGACGACCTGAATGCTATAGATCGGGACTGAGTCGCTGTCGGCTGTCTGGCCCCATCCTGAACGTGGTGATAAGGAAAAGACCAGCGAAAAGAGCAGTAGGAGTCGTATCAACAGAAGTCCTCGAAACGAGTGTAACCGCTTCCTGCAGGACAACTGAATGTGTACGCGCATCAACACCACAGCAACTATTTCGATTTGAACGTGTTACCTACTGGCCGGAATTGTCGCCTAGTCTGTTTGTATGTTTAATGCGGCCTATTTCTCGACGCGAACGCTGCGGGCCACGCTCGCGCTCTTCGCTTTCCTGCCAACCGGCGCGCTGGCCCAGGATGCCACCGCCAAGCAAGCGTATAACAAGGTCATCGGAGCTGTAACAGCAGTCTCCGATGACGGCAGGAAGCTAACCGTCAAGCCTGACTCGGGGACGCCAACCGATGTAATCCTGAATGAAAGCACGTCTTTCATGTTGGTTCCTCCAGGCGAGAAGGATCTGCGTAAAGCGACTCGGATTGAACTGAAAGACGTCAAGCCAGGTGATCGCGTATACGCGCGCAGCCGTAAGATCGATGGGCAGGATCAGACTCCGGCCGTCTCCGTTTTCGTCATGTCCCAAGCCGAGGTTGCTCAGCACCAGGAAAAAAGCAGGGCGGAATGGCAGCGGCGTGGGGCGGCCGGGAAGGTGACCGCCATCGACCCGGCGGCAAAGACAATCACAATTGCTTTGCAGACTGCGGGAGGCGCCAAGAATCTTGTTCTTGAGACCGATGCCAAGACCAGTTTCCGCCGCTATGCGCCTGACAGCGTGAAGTTTTCCGACGCCCTGCCAAGCGATTTCTCCGCGCTCGCCGTCGGTAACAATGTTCGCGTCCTTGGCGACAGGAACGCGGAAGGTACGTCGCTACACGCCGAAGAGCTCGTTTCCGGATCTTTCCGGAACTTCTCCGGCACGGTTGTTTCGGTAGACGCCGCAAACGGCGAGCTCAAAGTGAACGATCTGCAGACCAAGAAGCCGGTCACGGTGAAGGTCAACTCGGATACCACTCTTCGCAGGCTTCCCCCGCAGGCGGCTATGATGCTTGCACGCATGCGCGCGCCTACTCCGGGAACTGGTCCGGCGCCTGGTAATAGTGGTCCGGCGGGCGCGCCTCAAGGTCCAGTAAAAGGGCAAGGCGGACCGGACAGCCATCCAGGTTTCAACGGTCCCGCAGGCGCGCCTGCTGCAGGATCGGGCGCTGGTCAATCGAACGGTCATCCCAATTGGGCTGGTCCTCGCGGCCCGGGTGGTACTGGTTCAGCTGGAGGCCCGGGTGATGCTGGTCCGGGTGGTGCTGGGGCTGGTCAAGGGCGCATGGATATGAACCAGGCGCTGGAACACGCACCAGCCATAACCTTGGCGGACCTGAAGCCGGGCGATGCGCTTATCATCGCCAGTACGAATTCCGCGGATGTCTCGAAAGCTACGGCGATTTCCGTGGTGGCCGGGGTGGAAACGATTCTCGCGGCTGCCCCCTCCCAAAACTCTTCCGCAGGACCCGGCGGCGGTTCCTGGACCCTGGATATCGGCCTACCGCAATAAAGCTTTTCCTGAAAATTGACGAATGACTAGGAGTCGAATGCTCGGACGCTCTACCCTTACCCTCTTGCTCTTGATCTCCGGACTGCCTGCAATGGCTCAAACCGCAGGCTCTGTGACCGGCCAAATTACTGATGAAACTGGCGCGTCCATTCCCGCCGCTGATGTTTCCGTTTTAAAGGCCGGAGCGATCGTGCGCACCGTGCAAACCAATGAGCAAGGCATCTTCACTGCACCCAATATTCCTGTCGGAACCTACTCGGTGCGAGTGAGCCATTTCGGATTTACACCGCTGGAACTGAAACTACCGATTGCTCCCGGGCAACGAGCCACGCTGAATGCGCAATTGAAGCTGCAGGCCGAGGCGCAATCCGTTACCGTGCAAGGTGAAGCCATTGGGACGGTTAGCGTGGACGCGTCTCAAAACGCGAACGCCTTAGTTTTGAAACAGGCCGAAATCGACGCCCTTCCCGATGATCCCGACGATTTAGCGAGCGATCTGCAGCAGCTCGCCGGACCCGCTGCTGGTCCGAACGGCGGACAAATTTACATTGACGGCTTTACCGGCGGGCGATTGCCTCCGAAGGAATCCATTCGAGAGATCCGGATCAACCAGAATCCATTCTCCGCCGAGTACGACCGTTTAGGATACGGCCGCATCGAGATTCTCACCAAGCCGGGCACCGATAAGCTACACGGACAGGCGTTTTTCAACGATAGCGACGGCGTCTTCAATGCCCGCAATCCTTTCCTGACGACGACTCCGGACTTCAGCTCCCGCCAGTTTGGCGGGAATGTTGGGGGCGCACTCGGGAAAAAAGCGTCGTTCTTCTTCGACTTCGAGCGGCGCAACATCGACGATTCAGCGGTTATTGCCACTGAGATCGTCAACTCCAGCTTGAACATCGTCCCCTTCAACACGGCGATCGCAACCCCACAGCGCCGCACCACTTTCAGCCCGCGCATTGACTACCAGCTCAATAGCACCAACACACTGGTCGTGAAGTACAACTTTGAGCACAACACGATCCTGAATAACGGCATTGGGCAGTTTTCGCTAGCCAATCAGGGGAGCAACAATACCGAAGATGAAAACTCTATCCAGGTAACCGAAACAGCCGTATTGAATGCTAAAGCCATCAACGAGACCAGGTTTCGTTGGCTGATTAATCAGAACGATGATCAGGCTGTGAACCCGGCTACGCAGATCAATGTCAGTTCGGCGTTTGTTACTGGGGGATCGTCAACTGCATCCAGTAACGTGCACGAACAGAACTTTGAGCTGCAGAACTACACCTCCATCACCCAAGGAACTCAAGCTTTTAAGTTCGGCATCCGCGTTCGTAGCTACCAGGTAAACCAGCGCAACCCAGCCAACTTCTTGGGGTCATATCTTTTCGCGGGTGGTCCCGGCGAAACTTCCATCCAGCAGTACATTCTGGCCCAAGAGGGATTGGCGACCCCTTCACAGTTCTCCATTTCAACCGGTAATCCGAACGCGTCTATTGCCCAAGCCGATTTCGGTCTCTTCTTCCAGGACGATTGGCGTGTGAAACCCAATCTGACAGTAAACTTCGGCCTTCGCTATGAGACCCAGAATCAAATCTCCGACTACCGCGATTTCGCCCCGCGCGTCGGCTTCGCCTGGTCGCCTGACAGCGTGGGCAATAAGCAAGGCAAGACTGTGATCCGCGGCGGCTCGGGAATCTTCTATGACCGGTTTGACTATAACTTGTCTCTGAATGGGGAAATTTATAACGGGATTACCGAACAGAGATACTTAGTGCCGAATCCGACGTTCTACCCCAACATCCCCTCGTTGAGTTCTCTGACAGCCGTCACCCCGACCATCAACCAAGTCGATCCTAACCTGCACGCGCCCTACGTTATCCAATCTGCGCTTGGAATCGAGCGGGCTCTTCCGAAGAACTCTAAAATCTCCATCAACTACCTGAATACCCGCGGTATTCATCAGCTATTGACTCGCAACATCAATGCGCCTGATCCCTTTCTCAACAACGCGCAACCGTACGGTGCGGCCGCAGGTAATATTTACAACTACGAATCGACGGGCATATTCAATCAGAACCAGCTGATTGTCACAGTAAATACTTCGTTCAATCCCGCTGTATCCCTCTTTTCTTTCTACCAGCTCAATTTCGCCAAGAGCAACACCGATGGTGTGGGTACGTTTCCCTCGAACCAGTACGATCTTTCCGAAGAGTACGGACGGGCGCGCTTCGATAACCGCCATCGCATTTTTCTCGGCGGATCGCTCACGGCCCGCTATGGAGTCCGGCTCAGTCCCTTTATTGTCTACCGGTCGAGTGGCCCATTCAACATCACCTCGGGCGACGACTATCTGGGAAGCAGCCTGTTCAACGAGCGCCCCTCGTTCACCACTCTTCCCTGCGGAACCATGGGCGTTTACTGCACCTCCTATGGGAAGTTCGATCTGATTCCGCGTGCAGGCGAGACCATCATCCCTCGCAACTATGGCGACGGACCCAGTTTCTTCTCGATTAACCTCCGCGCGAGCAAGACGTGGGGCTTCGGAGAGAAAACACGTGGTGCGAGTGGTGGACCCGGTGGTGGGGGGCCAGGCGGCTTCGGTGGTGGCGGGTTTGGGCGTCCCGGTGGCGGTGGCGGCCGTGGTGGCCCAGGCGGCGGAATGTTCGGCGACTCCTCGAGTGGGCGAAAGTACAGCCTCACGCTCAACGTGCAAGCCCGCAACCTGTTCAATACGGTGAATTACGCTAACCCAATCGGCGTGATTACTTCGCCCTTGTTTGGCACCTCCAATCAGCTGGCCAACTTCGGCCCTGGCGGATCGAGCGCCAACAACCGGCGCCTCGAATTTGGGCTGCGATTCGCCTTCTAATTAGACGCATGGGGCCGTCGCGTACCATGATGTCTGAATGCTGGCGCCCCCGCAAACCGCACGCGATCACACTGCCGCGGTAGCCGCCAGCTTTCTCGGCTGGACCCTCGATGCATTTGACTTCTTCTTGGTCGTATTCTGCCTGACCGCGATCGGACGCGAGTTCCACAAGTCCGATCGCGAGATGGCCCTCTCCATAACAATCACCCTGGCGTTTCGTCCTATCGGCGCTTTCCTATTCGGACTGCTTGCAGATCGCTACGGCCGCCGCTTACCTTTGATGATCGACTTGATCTTTTACTCGGTCGTCGAGGTGCTCACCGGTTTCGCGCACAGTTACACCTCCTTTCTCGTGCTGCGCGCTTTGTTCGGAATCGGGATGGGCGGGGAATGGGGCGTTGGCGCATCGCTCGCGATGGAAAAGGTCCCGGCCCGGCTACGGGGATTCCTCTCGGGCTTTCTGCAACAGGGTTATGCTTTCGGTAACTTGCTCGCCGCGCTGGCCTTCTTCTTCCTATTCGAGCGCTGGGGCTGGCGGCCCCTTTTCTTCCTTGGTGGACTCCCCGCGTTGCTTGCTCTCTTCGTCCGCACGAACATCAAAGAATCCGAAGTTTGGGAACAAAAAAAGCAGTCCGATTGGTCCGGATTGCGCCGCGCCATCGTTTCCCAATGGAAGCTGTTCCTTTACCTCACGCTTCTGATGACCATGATGAACTTCGCCTCGCATGGGACGCAAGACATGTATCCCACCTTCTTGCAACGGCAATGGAACTATTCGCCGAGCCAGCGTTCTCTTGTATCTGCCATCTCCATGATCGGGGCGATTTGCGGTGGATTGCTAGTCGGCTACCTTTCCGACCGCTTCGGACGCCGCCGCGCAATCGTTGGCGCGCTAGCCTTGGCCATAATAGCCGTCCCGCTTTGGGCCTACGCACCATCCAGTGCCCTTCTTATCTGTGGCGCGTTCCTCATGCAGTTCTTCGTGCAAGGCGCATGGGGAGTGATTCCCGCGCATCTTTCGGAACTTTCTCCAGCTTCCGTGCGCGGATTTCTTCCCGGCTTTGCCTACCAGTGCGGGGTCCTGCTCGCCAGTTCCGTGGTCTACATCGAAGCGGTGTTTGCCGAAAGAACCGCATACGCGAATGCCATGGCGCTGACTGCGGGCACCGTATTTCTGGGAGGTTGCATCGTGACGTCGCTCGGACGGGAGCGCAAGGGACGTGACTTCCACGCTGCCGATTAATCCTATGAGCATTCAGCCCGCCCGGTACACCTGCTACCGAACGCCCACGCCGCTCCGCATTGACGGACGCTTGGACGAGACTGCCTGGAGCGACGCCCCCCGATCCAACTCCTTCGTGGACATCGTTTCGGGCGCGCCAGCGTGGTTCGATACCCGCGTTGCCCTTCTCTGGGATAACACCTATCTTTATTTCGGTTTCCAAGCCCAAGAAACCGATGTCTGGGCCACTCTGGAGGAGCGGGATTCCAAGATCTATGAGGAGAATGATCTCGAGCTGTTCATCGCCGGGCGCGATTCTTACTACGAATTTGAGATCAACGCACTGAACGTCATCTACGAAGTCTTCTGGATCTGGAAAGACGTCCACGCGCCGGGCGGTAAATTCTGGGGCCGTCCGGAATTCGATCCCGAGACGCAACGCACGCTGGTACTCGATGGCGTTGGCGGTCACGTGCACGAGCGCGGCGAACGCTGGGGCTTCCTCGATTGGGACTGCCCCGGGTTGCTGCACGCCGTGCACGTGGACGGCACGATCAATCGACGCGACCACACCGACCGGGGTTGGTCGGCGGAAATCGCCATCCCTTGGTCCAGCCTCACACTGCTCGCCGATGGCCGGTCCCTACCGCCGCGAGACGGCGATCAGTGGCGCATCGATTGTTCGCGCTTCCAGAAAATCGGGCGAGGCGGGGAAGTGCTCGACCCCTGTGCGGGATGGACCTGGAATCGGCATGGCCATTACGATTCGCACATTCCAGAAGCGTTTCCCATCGTCACATTTTCCACGACACCGGTAGACCGCAGCTAAGAATTGAGATTTGCCTTAGCTCTCAGATCGGCCAATAGCCGCTCGATCTCGTCTTCTTTTTCAAGCTTGGCAAACCGTTCGTCCAATCCGTCACCGGCGAGCAATTCCGCCTGTGCGCGAGTAATCGCCAGCGCGCGATCGACTTTGTCTTTTGCCCGGGCCGCTCCATCTACAGGACTGGGCCGCGACTCAGCTGCTCGACTGGCCGCCCGCGCACTCCTGTTTCGCGCTGCCAAAATCTCGCCCTGGGTGCGCGCTTGCGCCAGTTTTGCATCTAGGCTGTGCAGCGCCGTCTTAAGATTTTCAACCTGTATGCGCTGGTCGCCAATTTGTTCATCGAAACTCTTGGCCATGTCCCGGCTACCGAGCGCACGTTGCACCGCCACTCGTGCAAGTTCCTCGTCCCGCTTTTGCAGCGCCATCTCCGCCTTTCGCATCCAGTCGGATTCACGCGCGCGACTCTCTTCGCGCTTCTTTTCCATCAGATGATGATCGGCAATCGCGATCGCCACTTGCGTCTTGACCTGCAGCAATTGATTCTGCATATCGAGGATCACCTGATTCATCATGACGACCGGGTCCTCCGCCCGGTCGACCATGTCATTCAGATTCGCCCTTAATAAAGTTGCCACCCGTTCCAGTAACGCCATTTCGATCTCCTGTCTTACGCGCTGGACTTGTCGCTGCCGACACCATTACTCAAGGTCTTAACCTTGCTGAGTAACTCGCCCATGTTCATGCCGGAAAGCGTCTCGAACAAAGCCGGGATCTGCGCCGCGATCTGAGTCATGTCAGCGGTTACTTTGTGCATCCCGGCGCTAGCGCCTTCGCCTGTGGAAACGATGGTGATCTTGTCGACGTTAGCCAGGGGTGACGCCAACGCTTTCGCGATTTCCGGCATCATCGTCAGCAGCTTGTCGACCACGGCTGCTTGATTCCACTCCTGGTACGCGATCGCTTTTACGTTCATCGCGCGGGCTTCCGCATCCCCGGTCTTGAATGTAATCTCCGCCTCGGCTTCACCCTGGGTTCGGATCGCAATCGCGGTGCCTTCCGCTTCCGAAATACGCCGCTGCCGATCGGCCAGGGCCAAGGTCTCGATTCGTTGGCGTTCCATCTCCGCCGGCTTCAGGATGGTCGCGATCAATTCGCGTTCCCGGCGATGGATCTCCGCGTCCTGCACCTTGATCTCTTGCTCTTTCTCCACCTGGCGGATCTTCACCGCCTCGGTCGCAACCTGCTGCTGCATGATGTTTTGCTGGATCTCGTAAGCTTTATCCGCTTGCGCCTTTTGGCGATTCACCGATTCCAGATATTCCGCGCGTTTGATCTCGAGATCGCGTTGGCTTTCCGCCTGTTTGGCGAGCGACAGAGTTTCCGCAAGCACGCGCTCTTGGTCAGCCAAGGATTTCGCTACCGCCGCCGCTCTTAACGCCTCTGCGCGCTTGATCGCTGTATCCCGCTCGGCTTCCGCTGACGCGATCTCCGCATCCCTTTTGATACGCGCAATATCCGGCCGCCCCATGTTACTGATGTATTCGTTTTTGTCGCGTACTTCCTTGATGGTGAACGAGACTACCTCCAGCCCCATCTTGGTCATGTCGCCGGCGCAGGTGGTTCGCATGCGGTCTCCGACCATTTCCGGCTCCTTCACTATCTCTTCCACCGTGAGTTGACCGATGATGCCGCGCAGATGACCTTCCATGACCAGGCGAATTAAGCCTTCCCGCTCCACGTCGGTCTTCGTCAGTAACTGCTCGGCGGCGGTCAAAATGCTGTCCGGGTCCGACCTGACCTTGATCTGCGCGACCGCTTCCACCGTCACTGCGACTCCCTGCCGCGTATACATGTCCTGCTGGGGCGCCACGTCAAACGACATCAGTTCCAGCGATAGCTGCTTGGCCGTCTCAATCATCGGCGTGATGAACGTGCCACTTCCCTTGACCACCCGCTTGCCCCGGAGACCGTAAACAATCAGGGCTTCGTGCGGTCCGGCTTTCCGGTACATGCGCGCTAGCGCGGCAATTAGCAAAACGAACCCAATTAGCAAAACCGCAAGAATTCCTACTACGCTCGTCATACGCTCCTCTTTCCAATCACAAACTCTGCATCTCGTCCCAGGTCCGAACGTACGCGATGCCGCCGTCAAATCGCGTCACAATCACTTCTGTTCCGGGCTTAAGCGGCTCCCCGGATTCCGTCCGCACGGGTACACCACGGCGGCGTCCCTCTTGCGTGAAAATCATCTCGCCGGTGCCGCCCGGCCGAACCGTGGCCGAGACGTGCCCCAACACTCCGGTCATATCGAAGTCCGCCGCTTGAAGTGGACGCTCGTGCGCCAGAAGCACTTTAGTCAGGAACAAAAAAACGATTCCCGCTCCAAAGAGTCCGGAGAGGGAAGCCGCGCCGACAACGGCCAACAGCCGCCATTCGGCAAAGCGCGACAGCAAATACCCGATCGCTCCAAACCACATCAGGAAACCGGCGGCAGTTGGCGCATTCAAAGCCCGCGCAGTCCCATGAATATGAAAATGCGGGAGATGCGCTATCCCAGAGATCACTGAAAGCAGGCTAAAGATGAACCCCACCGCTAAACACAGCACGAAAAAATCTGGCCACGTCATGACTCTCTCCTGAGCACCTGCAACAGCCGTTCAGCTAACCCCGCGTTTTCCAGAATGGACTCAACCAGCAGCAGGCAGCGCCGCGAGTCCTGATGTTTGGCCAATAAGAGCAGAGCCCGGCTGACAGCGGGGTCATTCCGAAATCGCTCGGCGCCGCTGATTAGCCAGAGATCCAGCCGGTCTTCGGCCGCGCCAACGTCTGAAATCAGCGCCGTCTGAAAGCCCTCAGGATCGTCAACGACATAGCCGGGATGCACTTTGAAAAACTTCGCGAGTAGCATCCGGGTGGTGTTTGTCAAATGCGGCCGAGCTCCCGATTCGATCTGCGAGAGATACGACTGCGAGATCTTCTTCTTCAACTTCGTCTCGATCTCTCTCGCGACCTCTTGTTGGGTCAGCGCACGTCCTAAACCGCGGAGCGCTCCCTCCATTTCGCGAAGGTACTTCAGCTTTTCGCCAAGTCGCATTGCAATCCATAATCAATCTATCACAATTTGCAATATAGTTCAATAGGGTTAGATCGGAGCCAACGAATTTTTTCCGAAATACTAGCGGGCGAGGTTCTGAAGCACCGATCCGGGTATCACCCAACGCCCCAGCACATGCGAGCCGGCATTCCAAAATTTGCCGGAAGCGAGCACGCCTGCGAAATCGTCGGGAGCCCTTGCGTCACCTTGGTTAGCCGCCGCGCGGCTTAGCAGTCCGGTGAGCGTCTGCAATTGCCCGCTCAAGGCACCTGCCTGTTGCGCATCCCGGCAAACCGCTTCCAGCCGCGCCTCGGGTAAGTTTTGATCGGTCGGCCCGATTGTGACGGTTACGCGTTCGGCGTCCATGATTGCGGACGCGAACACGCGAGACGCCAGCGGCATTCGGGACGCCGAATTCCGTAACGCGCCCGCGCTGAAGGTGAGCCATACCGGCGCGTTCTGGACGGGTACGTCGTCTTGCGGCCCTAGTTTCTTCAGCCGGAGCGCGGCGGTGTCTTCAGGCGCGACTGCCATTGCCATCAAGTCACGCCGCAACGGCAAGAAGGAAATCTTCTTCTCGGGTGTGCTGCCATCCATATGGCAAAAGTGATTCGCGCACAATCCGTGTTGCTGCCTCGTGTACTGCTCCAGCTTTTCCCAATCGAAGCGGCCTCGTATGAGAAAGAACTCTCCATCGGGCGCAAACGACGCCAGAACGGAATGTAGATCGCGCTGGTAGTCGAAGCCGCTGGCGCGGACGAACTCGAGATACTCCGTCTCCTGCACGCCCTTGCTGCTTAAAACGGCGTTTAGAATTCCAGAAGCCCGCAGTGCGTCGAAATCCAATCCGGCAACCACGGCATTCTGCGTGGGCAAACGCGACAGTAGCGATTCCGGATCAGTCGCAACTTGCCCATTTCTCCAGGCAAACATGCACGAGGCCCCAATCAGCAGCGCCGCCACACTGACGATAGAAACGGTTTGCTGCCGCGCGGTCACTTACGCGACCAAAGCCGCTTCCGCCATGCGGCTTTCTTCCCAAAGCTTGATGTAGGGGCGCAACTCCTGCATTGTTTTCCGGAACTGCTCGACCGTGAGCGACTGAGCTCCGTCGCTGATCGCCTTTTCTGGATTGGGGTGCACTTCCACGATCAATCCGTCGGCACCGATGGCTACACCCGCGCGGCAAAGGGCCGGCACCAGGCTCCGCTTACCGGTGGCGTGGCTGGGATCCAAAATTACTGGCAAGTGGGTCAGTTCATTGAGAACCGGGACCGCAGAGATATCGCAGGTGTTGCGCGTCGCTGTTTCGAATGTCCGAATGCCACGCTCACACAACATCACTTCTGAATTGCCATGGGCCACTATATACTCGGCCGACATCAGCAGCTCTTTGATGGTCGCGCTCAATCCCCGCTTCAGCAGGATTGGACGGCCGCATCTCCCCAGCGATTTAAGGAGCGAGAAATTCTGCATGTTTCGCGCCCCAACTTGCATGATATCGGTGTACTCGGCGACTAGTGCTACATCCTGATCGCTCATCACTTCGGTGATGATGGCGAGACCTGTAGCCTCGCGCGCCTTCGCCAGCAGTTTCAGGCCCTCGCGTTCCATCCCTTGGAAATCGTACGGCGATGTCCGTGGTTTGAAGGCTCCGCCCCGCAGGATTTTCGCCCCCGCTGCGGCAACGCCTTCCGCAGATTCCATGATTTGCTTTTCCGACTCGACCGAACAAGGGCCCGCCATCACCACGAACGCGTCGCCACCGATTTCGACATCCCGCACCTTGAACAGGGAGCGTTCCTTGCGGAATTCCTTGCTCACGAATTTATAGGGAACCGAGATGCGCATCGCGCTCTCAACCCCGGGTGTCGCCTCGAGCGATTCCAGGCAGCGGGTGACGTCGCCTACCCCGACCACGCCTATCACCACGCGCTGTTCGCCCTCGATTGAATGCACTTTGTAGCCGAACTCGTTAGTGATGCGATCGCACACGTGTTCGATTTCCTGCTTGGTCGCGTTCATGCGCATGGAGATGATCATGTTTCCGTTCTTCCTCTAAAAAGCAAAAGGCCCACTCGGCTGGGGAGTGGGCCTTTTGTCTGAATTCTCGTCCTAAACCATTTTCAGGCCGACGCCACTCTCAAGCTGGAGATGAGCACCAGAAACTCGCGCTAAAGCTTGCCCGCCGGTAGTACATGGAAGCCTGAGTGTAGCAAAAGCTCCGACGCCCTGCAACGCGCTCCCGCACTGGGCGTCTCGCTAAGCTGCGCGCTCTACTCCGAATCCGCACTCGGCGATGATTTGGCGTAGTCTGGCTTCGGCGACCAAATGCGGGTCGAATTCGATGACCACCTTACCTTCCGGATAAGTCGACTTCGACCGAAGCACTCCGTTTTCCGCTTTCAGTATGGTGTCGAGTCCCACGGCGCAAGTGACACAGGTGAAGCCTTTCACGCGGTAACTCACCGACTGCGTCCCGCTTGCTTGCGCCAATCCGAGCGCGGCCGCCCCGGTCGCTCCGCCCAATGTAAAACGCTTCAGGAAATTTCTTCGAAACATCGATCAGCTCCTATTTCGCGATTGCGATCCCCGGCTCGTATTTCCAAGCCGTCTCGATACTTGCGTGGTCGGAAAAGCGCGTGTCGGTGTATTCGTTGAACTCAATCTTCTTCTGGAGCACACCGGTTTCAATCATCAAGTCCCGCACCATGTCGAAATCCGCCTTGCGCGGCCCTAGCGGGTTGTAAGTTACACGGTTCAGCGGCTTGGTCAGCGCCCAGCGTAACAATCCCGGCTTCTGGTTATAGTAGAACCGCCCCACGAAATCGGCCGCGTCTTCCCGATGGGGCTTGCTTGCATCCAGCCATAACCCGGAACGGGCAATCCCGTCGACCAACACCTGCACCGCATCCGGACGCTGATCGATTAGATCCTGGCGGACGACGAGGATACACGACATATAATCCGGCCAGTACTCGCGCGCTTGAAACAAAACGCGCCCGAAGCCGCCGATTTCAGCTTGCGAGGGGAACGGTTCACCCATCGAGAATCCATCGATCGCGCGGGCCGCTAACGCGCTCGAAACGTCCGGGGGCGCCATCTCAACCATCCGGATTTCGTTCGGCCGGATGCCCCACACCTTCATTGCCCGGAACAGCAGCAGACGCTCATCCGAGAAGCGGCTGGGGATAGCTACCGTGCGCCCGCGCATATCGGCGAAGGTTCGGATGGGCCCATCTTTGCGAACCACGACCGCGCTGCCATACCGATGCCCAAGATAGACGACTTTGATTGGCACGCCCTGGCTCTTCAACGCGAGCGCCAGCGGCGCAACAATGAAAGCCGCCTGGACCCGGTTGGCGATTAGCGCCTCCTTGATCTCCGGAAAGCCTTGAAACATGCGGGGCAGAAAGATTTCTCCGTTCTGCGAAAACTTGGAAATGTAATCGGTCACCGGGCAGGTCAGTTGGCAGGTGACCGGGAGATAGGCGACTGTGACCTTACGCTTTGCCGGTGGCTGATAGGCATTCAACACCGCCGGCCAGTTGACATTGAGATATGCGTGCAGACTGGTGATCAGCACCAGCCAGCCAAACCCGAACAGAAGGATCTTGCTCTTAAGCTGCATTTCGGAACCCCCATCTCACCGAGCGAATCGTTTGCAGCCGTCGAATGCCGATATCCAACGCTAATCCGATCAATCCAATCATCAACATGGACGCGACCACCAGGTCGTATCGCTTCCCGGAGTTACGCGAATCGATCACCAGAAAACCCAATCCGGAATCCACGGCAATCATCTCCGCCGCTACCACCACCAGCCAGGCAATCCCCAAGGCGATGCGCAATCCGGTGATGATCTGTGGCAGCGCGGCGGGGAACACCACTTTCGATAACACCTGCACGCCGGTCAAACCGAAGTTGCGCCCGGCGCGGCGGTACAGCGAAGGCACGTTAGTTACGCCATTCACGCAAGCCACCAGGATGGGAAACACCGCCGCCAGGAAGATGAGAAAAATGGCCGGACGCTCGCCGACACCGAAAAACAGAATGGCAACCGGAATCCACGCAATGGGACTGATCGGCCGCAAGATTTGTAGCGCCGGATTGACGACCTGATTGGCCGCCGGATACCAGCCGAGCGTCAGCCCTAGAGGGACGCCGACCAGTACGGCCGCGCCATATCCTATCGCAACACGCCGCAACGAATCGCCGACTGCCCGCCACAAAACGTGTCTTCGCAGGAGTTCGCCGAAGCCTTTCTCCACCGCCAAAGGTGAAGGAAATACTTTAGTCCCAGTTCCTATCACGGCAAAATGCCACAAACCGAGCAGCAGAACTCCTGCCAGCAGCGGCCAAAAAAATTTCTCCCACCTGCGTGGTTCGGCGTAGCTGCTCATACAAAATGCGTCAGACCGATCTGATCAAAAAGCTGCTCGCGAAGTTCGAGATAGCGCGAGGCGACGATTTCCCGAGGGTGTGGCAGATCGATGCTGATGATCCTCTCAATCGTCGCTGGCCGGGCGCTCATCACGACGACGCGATCGGCCAGCTGCACCGCCTCGTCAATATCGTGCGTTACCAAAATGATCGTCTTGCGTTCCGCTTCCCAGATGCGCAGCAGCTCCCGCCGCATATTCAGACGCGTAATGGAGTCCAACGCCCCGAATGGCTCGTCCATGAACAGCATGTCCGGATTCACGGCCAGCGCTCGAGCGACCTGTAAGCGCTGCTGCATGCCGCCCGAGAGCTCCGACGGATAGCTTTGCTGGAACCCTTCGAGACCCGTCATCTTCACGTAATGGGCAACGCGGTCTCGCCGCTCCCCGTTCGTCAGTTGAGAAAGGCCGAACCCGATATTGCCCTCGACGGTCAACCACGGGAACACGCCCCGTTCTTGAAAGACCAGCATGCGGCGCGGGTCGGGCCCATTCACCCTTTCCCCATCGATGAGTACGGAACCGCTGGTGGGCTGAAGAAACCCGGAAAGCGCGTTCAGCATCGTCGACTTTCCACACCCAGAAGGCCCGATCAAACAGATAAATTCACCGGCTTGTACGTCCAGGTTTACGTCCTGCAAAACCTCGACAGTCTGCGACCCGCGCGGAAATGTCACCCCCATATGTTCCACGCGGAGTTTTACTCCGCCTGCTTGCGGCATGCCGGATGCCCGATTCAGTGACAATCTAGTCCTCCGAGTATCCCCAGCGGAACGACTTTATCCGCTCCAACGATTGCATCGATAGATCGAGCAGAAGTCCGATAATCCCGATGACTACCATGCCGGCGACTACCAGATCGTAACGGTTACCCGCGTTCCGCGCGTCCACGATCAAGAAACCCAAGCCGGAATTTACGGAAATCATCTCTGCCGCAACCACCACTAGCCAGGCCACGCCTAATGTAATTCGCAGTCCCACGATCAACTGCGGCACCACCGCAGGATAGAGCACGCGGTATAGGAATGCGGCCGGTCGGAGACCAAAATTTCGTCCGGCATTGATGTAAACCGCTGGAATGGTTTGGACTGCGGTGATCGCGGTGAGCAAGAGCGGGAAAAAGCTCCCGACAAAGATGAGAAACACTGCGGCTCCGTCGCCAACCCCGAACCAGAGAATCGCCATGGGAATCCACGCCAGCGGGGAAATGGGCCGGAAGATCTGCACGAGCGGGTTCAACGCCAGATGGGCCCGGGCATACCAGCCAATGCCCAACCCGAGTGGAATCGCCAATACGGCGGCCACCAAAAATCCCCAAGTGACTCGAAACAGGGAAGCGACCACGTACTTGAACAATAGGCCGTGCTGCAGCAAGTCGCCCATCCCGTGCAGCACCTCGACGGGACCGGGTAGCAAATGAACTTCCTGCCGCCCCGCCGCCCATTGCCACACGATCAAAAGGACCCCGATAAACGCGACCGGCCGCAGCCGAACACCCCAATTCAAATTCTTGCGCCCTCGTTCTTTCTACTCTGGAAGCTCGCATCAGCTTAACGGTGTCCTCGGCGTTTGGACAATACCCGAAAAGCGCTACTTACCTGGAACTAGAGTACCGGTACAGAAATTCTCCACCTATCTTGCTATTCGTTCAGTATCTTCCTATACTTTATAGACGTTTGGGTCGTTCAGGGTTCTGAAGTCAATCGCAAGTCAAAAAAACCAAAGAGATTAGGAGGAGTTGGTGTATCGGAACATGAGAGCCGTATTTACTAGAGCCAGAATGGCGCTACCCGTGGGCATTGCGGCGTTGGCGCTGCACGGTGCCGCGTTCGGACAAACCGGGGCCGCAAGTCCCGACCCCAACGCGCCCACAACCCCTGGAGTAGATCAGGCTCCGCCCATCGGCGAACCTGGACAACCGAAAGCGGTTGCCGGCCCTTCCAAACCTCCCGGCAACGTCCCTCGTACGGCGGGGGTAACCACCGGCCCGCTCCCGTACCGGACTGGCCAGATAGAAGGCACCACCGGACAGGCGTCGCTCTCGGAGAAGTTCAACGAGTCCTTGCCGCGGTGGCTCCGCTTCACCGGAGAACTTCGCGATCGCGTCGAGGGCTATCAAAATCTTGGCTTCAAGCCCAACAGTTCGGATCTTTACGATCTCACCCGTGTCCGCATTGGCATGTTGATTCAGCCCGTGAGTTTCATACGTTTTTTCATTGCCGGCCAGGATACGCGGGTGTTCGATCGCAATCCCCGAATTCCCCCTTACCAGAACACGTTTGACATCAACCAGGCTTATCTCGAGCTGGGGAGAACCGAGACGTCGGGCTTCGGTCTGCGCGTGGGCCGCCAGGAGTTGTTCTTCGGCAACGGCCGCCTCATTGGAAACTCGTGGTGGAGCAACGTATCGCGCAGCTTTGACGCCGTTCGCGGCAGTTATCAGCAAGGCGCGTACCGGGTCGACGCCTTTGCTTCATCGGTTGTCATCGCTCGCGATGGCGTGATCGATCACCATAATCAGGGCAACAATCTGCATGGCATTTACGGGACGATCAAGAATAAGCTGGGCACGAACTCCCAGTTCGAACCCTACACTTTCTGGCACGTGCAAAACGGGGCAACGCTCAAGACCGGTAAACAAGGCCACCTGGATCAATGGACGTACGGATTTCGCCTGCTCGGCGAGCTGCCCGACCATTTCGATTACCGCACCGAAATGGCCATCCAGCGGGGCCATCTTGGCCCGGCCAGCATCAAAGCCTGGACGGGCCACTGGGTGCTCGGCAACACGATCCCGGTCGCCTGGGCGCCGAGACCTTTCGTGGAATTCGACTATGCCTCTGGCGATCCGAACTCGAAAAATACCTCGACCACCGAAACGTTCGATCCGATCTATCCCAGTACGCACGACAAACTCGGCCTGGCCGATCAGATCGGTTGGCGCAATATTAAAGATCTCCGCGGCGGATTAGATTTTCATCCCATCCGCAAGTGGGATATGAACGTGAGCGGCCACGATTTCTGGCTGGCGAACGCGCACGATTCGCTGTATCCCACGCGCGGGTCGGTGGTCGCCAAGGACCTCAGCGGCAAGTCCGGCACCCACGTTGGGGAAGAGGTGGATTTCCAAGCGATTTACAAACCGACTCTGCAAATTCAGTTGGGTGCCGGCATAGGTCACCTTTTCGCCGGAGAATTCCTGAACAAGACGACGAAAGGCAAGGATTACACCCTGCCGTACTTCCTGGTCGACTACGTTTTCTAGTACGGTCGAGAGGGAACGCGCGTCGCGCTACACTCGGTGTTGAATGTTCGCCGGATGGATAGTCGCCCGCGCAAGCGGGAGGAAAGTCCGGTCTCCACAGGGCAGCGCGCCGGCTAACGGCCGGGAAGACAGGTTCAAGCCTGCGCTTACGGATAGTGCCACAGAAATTATACCGCCGGTCGCGAAAGTGGCCGGTAAGGGTGAAATGGTGCGGTAAGAGCGCACCGCGATGACAGTGATGTCATTGGCAGGGAAAACCCCGCGCGGAGCAAGACCAAATAGGGGAGGAGCAGTGGCCCGCTGCGTGTTACTTCCGGGTAGGTTGCTAGAACCATCCAGTAATGGGTGGCCCAGAGGAATGACTATCGCCCGCAAGGGTACAGAAACCGGCTTATAGTCCGGCGGACATTCGATTCCAATAAAAAGGCCCGAATCGTTTAGATTCAGGCCCGGGTCAGCGGTCGACGGTATGGCGGCACTATTGAAGGTCGTTATGGTCAGCAGAAGGAGTTGTCTGGCGGGTAGTTACTGATGGTGTCGACCGCTGATCCCGTTCCTGCATTCAAACTTCATGCCGTTCCAGAAGCAATCGACGCGCCAAACTTCTCACCTAGTGAACGCCGTCGGGAACGGCCGACGGCGGCGCGGAAATCCGCCCGCGAAAGGCTTCGGCCATAGAAATGTTGTGCTCCGTTAGAACTTGCCCGGTCGCCCGCTCCAATTCCACGCGCGCCTTTGCGTACGTATCGAGTGCCGAGACCTCTGCCGACTGGGAATTCGCTAGATCGCGCTGAACCTGAATGATATTAAACACCGTTGACGCGCCCAGCTTCAGCTTCTTTTCTTCCGCATCCAGCGTCTGAACTTCCAGGATGCGTGCTTTCACCGCCGCGTCGTAGGTAACCCGCGCCTGCTGTACCCCGATCAGTGCATTTTGCACATCGAGCCGGACTTGATTTTCCTGGCTCTGCATTTGGATCTGCTGCTGGCGCAGGGTGACTTGATCCAGTAGATAGTCGGCCTGTGCGGTCCGGTTGCGTAAGGGAATATTAAGCTGCAGCCCGACGTTGTAGTCCGGAAAATTCCGGTTAAAAAGCTGACTTGCCAACTGCCCATAGCCGCCAACGAAAAACGGGTCTGGCAGACCCCGCGGTATCACCACTCCGCCCGATTGCATCTTGTTCGGCACCGGTACAGTATTCGGTGTTCCCACCAGTCCGTTGTTGTTCAGCCCCGCGACGAAGTCCAAGGTCGGTCGTAGCTCAGCCCGCGAACCTCTCATGTTGATCCCCGCATTGGTGACGGCAATCCGTTGCTGCGCCAACTCCGGACGCGCCGATAACGCCAGCGCCGTCAAGTCCTGAATCGGTTGAATCTGCTCCTGATCCGGCACCCGAATGCGGTCGGTCGGGATTACATGTGCAGTTGCCAATGCCGGGCTCGCCACTCCTGTCCGGCTGAGATAACTCTTCAGTGTGGATTCCTGCTGCAATACGCGCGTCCGCGAGATCGTCAGGTCCTGCTCCGAACTAGCGACTGCCGCCTCTGCACGCACGATTTCGATTGGCGCCAGCGTACCTACTTGCACCTGCCGTTTGTTGTCCTCATAAAGCCGCTGGTTGTATTCCAATGCTTGCTGCTTGGCTTTGGTGTCATCCATGAACGCGACCAGATCCCAGTAAAGATCCTGAACCGACACAACCGTTGTGATTACCTGCTCCTTAAAGCTCAGATCGGCCGCCTCCCGGTTGTTTCTCGCCTGCACAATCTCGCGATTGTTCACTGAAACGCCCCATCCCTGCAGAAGATGCTGGGAAAAACTGAATGTCAGGCTAGCGGTGCGGCTGGGGTTGATCAGGTTGCTATAGCTGTTGTTCTTCGATTTGACGTCGCTATAACCGAGACTATAGCTGGTGCCGGTCAGAAACGACTGGCTCAGATTGAGTTGGCCAATATCCTGATCATTGATGTAAGCCGTCGTGCCCGTAACCACCACGTTCGATTGCGGTGTTGTGGTGTGTGCATAACGGAGAATGCCGGAGATGGTCGGGTCCAAACTTGGGATCGCCGTCCCGGTCTGCTGAATGAGAGCGCCGCTGTTGTTGGAGTTGCTTTGCGTGGCTTGTGTCGCGGCATTTCCCTGCACGCCGCTGGTCGTGAACGATGTTCCTGAAACACCCGTACCGCCGGTAGTGCCGCTGCCCGTGGGCAGTGACGTCGCGCTGTTCGGGCCCCCGACCACGTTCGGCGTCACCCCGCGCAACGCACCGCCCGCGCTCGCTCGCAAAACATTTGCCTCCGCGATCGGCGTCCCATAACGCTGCAATTCAATATCGATATTATTCTCCAGGGCGAGCGCGATCGCGTCGTTCAACGAGAGATAAAGATTCCCGCCCTTCAGAAGCTGCTCCACCCGATCCGAATTTCCGAAACTTACTGGGGGCAGCGTCGTCGCGTGATAAGCGCGCGTGAGCCAGGCGAACCGGCCGCTATAGCGCGACTCCACGCCGCCCGCCCAGATATCGGAATTCGGCCGATCCGGAGGAACTCCCGTCGTGTTGTTTTGCTCCGCGGTTTTCGAAGCTCCTTCGGATTGGGTCGCCGCGCCCGTCTCCTGCGCCTGCCCGGCCGGAGCCAGAAGAAGCGCAATACAGAACGTGGCAATGCAATGCTGATTCATGGTTTATCTATGAGTTAACGAGGAAAGACCAACGCTGACAACATAATGTTACCCAAACCCCTTGAGCGCCGCATTTGCTTTCATGTGACTTACGACGGTACCGATTTCCATGGTTGGCAGGTGCAACCCGGCTTGGTGACTATCCAGGGCGTTCTCGAAACCATCGTGAGCGAAATCGAGGGCGCTCCGGTAGCGGTACATGGATCGGGCCGCACCGACGCAGGAGTGCACGCCGAAAGTCAGACCGCCGCCTTCACGCTCACCAATCCAATTCCCGCCACCAACCTCCAACGCGCCATCAACCGCTTGTTGCCGCCGTCCGTCCGTATCTTTGGGGTCCGCGAGACGTTCCCCGATTTCCACCCGCGCTTCGACGCTGTCGCCAAAACGTATGAATACCGGATCTTCCGGGGCGAGCTCTGCCCGCCTCGCTTGTGGCGCTATGTCCACCACTATCCCTACCCGCTAGACATCACAGGCTTTCAGGATGCGGCCCTTGTTTTCGAGGGCGAGCACGATTTCACGAACTTCGCCGCCGCCGACCCGCACGATGCGCCAGGCAAGTCCAAGGTCCGCCGCGTCTTTCAATCCACAGCCGAGTTAAGGGGCGACCTCTTGACTTATCGCGTGCGCGGCAGCGGGTTTCTCAAACACATGGTTCGGCGAATGGCCGGAGCTTTGCTCGAAACCGGAAAAAAAAACACCACCGCCGGCCAGATCCGCGAACTGCTCAGCGGCAGCCCTGGATTTGCAGGAAGACACTCCGCTCCAGCTAAAGGGCTGCACCTGATCTCAGTCGAGTATCCAGACACTAATACTGCGTCTGGGCAGTTTGTCGGGCCCTCTGATACTCTGTACCCGTGACGTGCCTCTACGATATTGATCCCGGTCCTGAGAGTCCGGAAGTTGTTCGCGCGATTATTGAGATCCCTCAGCACTCGGCAAACAAGTATGAGTACGATGGCACGCTTGGCGTGTTCCGCCTAGATCGCGCTCTATACTCGCCGTTGCATTACCCAGGGGATTATGGATTCATTCCCGGGACACTTGCCGACGATGGCGACCCTCTCGACGTGCTGGTTCTCGTCCAGCAGCCTAGCTTTCCTGGCGTGCTGATTGAAGTCCGCCCCGTCGGTCTGTTGAACATGGTTGACAATGACGAGCGCGATCAGAAGCTGCTCGCCGTGCCCACACGAAATCCCGCGTTACGAGCAAATTCACACCCTTGAGCAAATCTTCCCGCATACCAAGCGGGAGATCGAACATTTTTTTACCATCTACAAAGAGCTTGAAGGAAAGATCACGATGATGCAGGGCTGGGGCGGCCCCCGAGAAGCCCGTAAGGCGATTGTCGAGAGCCGCGCCCGCTACTTGCAAAACCGGCAGGCGGCTGCCGAAAGCACGCCCGCCACGGAAGCTTAGCCGCCTATTGCAGTTGCGGCTTCAGCACCACCTTAATGCAGCCGTCTTCTTTGTCGCGGAACGTTTTGTACATCTCGGGTCCGTCTTCCAGACGCACGGTATGCGTAATGACAAACGATGGATCTATCTGACCGGAAGTAATCTTCTCCAACAGCGGCCGTAGATAACGTTGAACGTGCGTCTGGCCGGACTTCACCGTCAGGCCCTTGTTCATAAGCGCGCCAAATGGGAATTTGTCGATCATCCCGATATAGACGCCCGGAACCGACAGTGTGCCTCCCTTCCGGCAGCACATAATCGCTTCCCGCAATACGTGCGCCCGGTCCGTTCCCAACTTCACCGCCACCTTAGCAGCGTCCAGCACAGCGTCGAACGTGCCCGACCCGTGTGCCTCCGTGCCTACCGCGTCAATGCACCGGTCCGGTCCTTGACCGCCGGTCATTTCCATCAATCGGTCCTGTACGTGTTCCTTACTGTTGTCGATGATCTCGGCTTTGCCCTTCGTCTGCGCCATCAACAAGCGCTCCGGTACGCCGTCGATGGCAATGACTCGTCCCGCGCCCAACATCCACGCGCTTTGGATCGCGAACTGGCCAACAGGGCCGCATCCCCAGATCGCGACCGTGTCGCCTTTCTGGATCTCGGCATTTTCTGCAGCCATGTACCCGGTCGGGAAAATGTCCGAAAGGAACAAAACCTGTTCGTCTGGGATTCCGTCAGGGATTTTGATCGGACCAACGTCGGCATGCGGCACCCGCAAGTATTGCGCCTGACCACCGGGATAACCGCCGAGCATATGCGAATACCCAAAAAGGCCGGCGGGCGACTCGCCCATAGCTTTGCGCGCGATCTCCGCGTTCGGATTGGTCGTATCGCAAAGCGAAAAGAGCGTCATCTTACAAAAACGGCACTCGCCACAGGAAATCGTAAAGGGCACCACCACGCGATCGCCCTTCTTTAGCTTCGTCACATTCCGTCCCGTCTCCACCACTACGCCCATGGGCTCATGACCCAGAATGTCGCCCTCTTCCATGGTCGGCATCATGCCGTCATAAAGGTGAAGATCCGACCCGCAGATCGCGGTAGACGTAATCTCTACAATCACGTCGCCACCGTCTTTAATCTGCGGCTCCGGGACAGTATCCACACGGACGTCGTGCTTTCCGTGCCATACCAGCGCTTTCATCATGTTGATATCTCCTTACGCTTCGTGCAGCAGACCGCTAGCCCTTTGCCGCCCCAGCTTCACGGAAACGTGGAGAAAAATGCACTCCCAGCGTCCGCATTCACATTTGCGTCACGGATGCGATTTGAGCACCCTGATAGAATGCACGCGAAGAGAATGGAACACCATTTTGTCAAGGGTCGAGGTGCTTTGATTTGTTTAAGTCCGCTCTGTTAGCCGGTCCTATCTGTCTTTTCCTAGTGGGCTCCGCGACGGTAGTAGCGCAGGAGCCGAAAGCTCCCGCTGCCAATCCCGGCGCCACCGCGCACGGTGCTCCCGCACCCGCCGCCGCTCGCGGTCGCGAAGCTATGCGCAGCTTTTTCGGTCTATCGGCCGCGCCCGACCCCGATGCCGTGGATCGCGGCCAGAAACTTTTTGTGTCGAGTTGCGGGTTTTGCCACGGGTCCAACGCCCAAGGGGGCAATTCGGGTCCTGATCTGGTGCGCTCCGTATTGGTTCTGCATGATGAAGGTAGCGGCAAGACGATTGGGCCCGTCATCCTCAACGGCCGCGTCGATCGCGGCATGCCAAAGTTCCCCCTCAGCGATGCGCAGATCAAAGATCTCGCCGCCTTCTTCCTCTCGCGCTCGCAAGCCACCGCGAATCGCATGGAGTACAAAATCCTCAACATCGTTACCGGTGATCCAAAGAGCGGGCAGGCTTACTTCGAGGCCCATTGCACCTCCTGCCATAGCGGAACCGGCGACTTGGCGCACATCGCCGGAAAGTTCGAGCCCGTGGAACTGCAAGGCCGCATGCTGTATCCCATGACTCGCCGCTTTCCCGGCCAGCCCGGTCCGCCGCCCGACCCCAAGTCCCTCACCACGGTTGATGTCACGCTCTCCTCAGGTAAGTCTGTCTCGGGAGTCCTTGAGCACGTCGACGACTTCTCCCTTTCTTTGATCGACCCCTCGGGCGCACGTCAGGCTTTCGCACTCGATGGCCCAAACCCTCCTAAATTCACCATCCATGATCCGTTGGAAGGTCATGAAAAGCTGCTCAAACAGTACACCGATGCCGACATGCACAACATCCTTGCTTATTTGGAGACCTTGAAGTGAGATCGAATCGCCTCGCTGTCGTACTGCTGTCCTGCGGCGCGCTTGCCAACTTGGCCGCGCAGGAGTTAGACCAAGCCAAGCTGCTCCAGCCTCCCACCGATACCTGGCCTACCTACAACGGTGACTATTCCGGACGACGCTTCAGCACTCTGAATCAAATTAACGCGTCCAACGTCGCCGGCCTCAAACCCGCCTGGACTTACAAGGTGAATACGGGCGGTCCGGGCGGCCCCTTCGGTGCGTCAGTAAAAGCAACGCCACTGGAAGTGAACGGCGTTCTGTACTTCACCGTTCCCGACCATGCCTGGGCCGTGGATGCGCGCACTGGGAAAGAACTCTGGCATTTCAAGTGGGAGACCAAGGGCGGAATCCATATCGGTAACCGCGGCGTTGGCATCTACGAGAACAAGCTGTTCTTCGAGACCCCCGACAACTACCTGATCTCTCTCGATAAGAACACCGGTAAGTTGCGGTGGAGCGTTGAAATCGCCGATGTCAAACAACAATACTTCTCCACTCCCGCCCCGCTAATCATCCGCAACCACGTGTTAGTAGGGGTCGGCGGCGATTCGCTGGATGTCCCCGGATACCTCGAGTCCCGCGATCCCGAAACCGGCAAAGTGCAATGGCGCTGGGATAGTGAACCCAAGCCCGGCCAGCCCGGTTCGGAAACCTGGCCGAATAAAGAGTCCATGGCTCACGGTGGCGGTATGACCTGGATGCCTGGAACTTATGACCCGGAACTGAACCTTATCTACTGGGGCACCGGAAATCCCAATCCTGTACATGCCGGGCAGGGCCGCAAAGGCGACGATCTCTGGACTTGCTCGATCGTTGCCCTCAACGCCGATACCGGAAAATTGGTGTGGTACTTCCAGCCGTCGCCGCACGACACCCACGATTGGGATGCGGTCCAAACCCCCATCCTGTTTGATGCCGACTTCCAAGGGAAACCTCGTAAATTGCTTGGTCAAGCCAGCCGCAATGGCTATTTCTTTCTCCTGGATCGGCAGACCGGCAAAAATCTCGTAACTGCCCCGTTCAATGAGATCAACTGGTCGAAGGGCGTCGACCCACGGGGTCAGCCCATTCCCGATCCCGCCAAAGAACCCAAAACCGATGGCACTCTGGTAACTCCCGCGTCCGACGGCGCAACCAACTGGCCTCCGCCGAGCTTCAATCCGAAAACAGGATTGTTTTACGTGAATACGGCCCAGTCTTACAGCGTTTTCTACCTGACTGACACCGATGAGCGCCCCGAAGGTTATGGCGGCCGCGACAGCACTGTGTGGTCGAGGGTCTCGCTTAAAGCCATTGATTACACGAACGGCTCTGTTCGCTGGGTTCACACTTATCCCGGGATTGGCGGCGGTATTTTCGGCATCCTCAACACCGCCGGCGATCTTCTCTTCACAGGCGATCCCTCCCACAACCTCATCGCCTTCGAACCCTCCAGCGGTAAGATTCTCTGGCATGCGAACATATCGGCCTCACTGAGCAACGGCCCCATGACATACATGTTGGATGGCCGCCAGTATCTGGTCGTGGGGGCGGGCGATACTCTGCAAGCCTTTGCGCTGCCGAAGAGCTAAGTGAGCCGGAGCGGGATCATTGACTTACTCAAGAAGAAATTTCACTCACTACGGGCTCGCCGGGTTGGCGTTACCCAGTCTGCTGGCGAAGAGAGTCTTCTCCGCGCCCAGCATGATCGATTCCAAGATCGACGGCGTGCAATTGGGAGTACAGTCCTATAGCTTTCGCGACCTGCCGATTGATCAGGCGATTGAAGCCATGGCGGCCGATGGCCTGGGCGATTGTGAATTATTTTCGCCCCACATCGAATCCGGGGGCATGCACCCACATGCGATGGGCGCGTCCCGGCCCGATCTGCATCAGTGGCGAAAGACCGTCCCTTTGGACTACTTCGCCGGGATCAAGAAGAAATTCAACGACGCCGGAATCAATCTTTACGCGTACAACCTCAGCTTTGACGACCACTTCACCGATGAGGAGATCGATCGCGGATTCCTGATGGCCAAAGCGCTGGGCGTGAATATCATTACTGCGTCCACCACTTTGCCCGTCGCGCAGCGCGTGGTCCCGTTTGCCAACAAGCACAAAATGGTCGTGGCCATGCACGGCCACTCGGACCTGAAAGATCCCAATCAGTTCGCCACGCCCGAAAGCTTCGCTAAAGCCGTGGCGATGTCTCCTTACTACCGCATCAACCTGGATATCGGTCACTTCACCGCCGCCAACTTCGATGCGGTCGATTTCATCCGCAAGCATCACGAGAAAATCGTGTTGATCCACCTCAAAGACCGCAAGAAGAACGAGGGAGACAACACCGTTTGGGGCCAGGGTGACACCCCCATCAAAGAAGTTCTGCTTCTGCTGAAACAGACCAAATACCCCATTCCCGCCTTCATCGAATACGAATACAAAGGCGCCGGCGGCTCGCGGCAGGAAGTGAAGAAGTGCTACGACTACTGCCGGCAGGTCCTCGCCTGAATTTTCCCGGGTGACCTTTTCCCAACTGCTCCGTCAAACTAGATAGGAGCAAATGGAACATGCAGCCGGCGCGATGACCGCAAGGTTGTCCGAACCGCTGGACGAGGCCGAATTGATTCGCGCGGCGCAAGCGGGTGACGACCTCGCCTTTGAGCGATTGGTGCACGCCTACGACCGTGGCGTCCTTCGAATTGCCATGAACATGCTCCGCTCGCCGGAAGATGCGCGAGACGTGTACCAGGAGGCGTTCCTGCGCGTGTATCGCAACTTACATACCTTTCGATTCGACTGTAGCTTTCACACTTGGCTTTACCGGATCGTGACGAATCTGTGCCTGGATAACTTGCGAAAACGCAAAGTTCGCAGGGAGGAATCGGGCACGGTGGAAACCAGCGAGGGCGTCATTGATCGCATGGCGCAATTCGAAGAGCCCGCTCCTCATGCCGATCCCGAGCGCCAGACGCAAAGCCGCCAGCTCGCCAGCCACATTCAAACCGCGCTGGCGGACTTGTCCCCTCGCGAGCGGATGGTCTTCGAACTCCGGCACTTCCAGGGGCTGCGCTTGAAGAAAATCGGCGAAGTGCTCGGCACCACTGAAGAAGCCGCCAAGAACTGTCTATTCCGGGCCACGCAGAAACTGCGCGGTTCGCTAGGAGCGTTTGTATGAGTTGTAATCACATCGAGAATGAGCTTTCTCTTTATATCTATGGTGAGTTGAGCCAGGAAAAAGAGGAACGCTTAGAGCATCACCTCACCGGCTGCGGTGCCTGCGCCGCGCAACTGACTCAGCTGCGCACTCTCGGCGGGCAGTTGTCGACTGCGGAATTGCCCATCTCTGATACTTTTCTAAACCAGTGCCGAGTCGATCTTGCGCGCTCCTTGCGCGTGCAGCGGGCACAATCCGCAGCTAACCCGCAGAGCTGGTTCGCGCGGCTCCGGAGTTTGGCGAGCATGCCTGTCGGCTTCAACATTCCCGTTGGCGCCATGGCGCTGATTGCCGTCGGTTTCCTGGCCGGAAAGTTTGCTCCCAGCACTTTTGCCCTGCCGTCCACCGGGCAGCAAGCTGGTTTCGTCAGTGTTCGTTCCGTTGAACCGGATGCCAGCGGCAAGGTGCGAATCGCTTTCGATAATGTCTCTCAAAAGACGATCTCCGGGTCGCCGGACGATCCGGAGATTCGCGCACTCTTACTTTCTTCGATGAAGGCCCAGGATAATGCTGGCGTTCGCGTCGAAGCAGCAGGTGTGATCAAGGACCACGCCGCCGATCCCGACGTGCGCAACGCCTTGCTCGATGCGGTTCAACACGATCCTAACGTCGGTGTCCGTATCAGTGCCGCCGAAGGTCTAAAGCTGTACGGCGCCGATCCGGCCGTTCGTAAAGCCATGACCGCGGTGCTGTTAAACGATGGAAACTCCGGCGTTCGCATGAAAGCGATCGATCTGCTCACCGCCCATACCGATCCTTCGATGGTGGGTCCGCTGCAGAACGCCATTCAGAAAGAAGACAACAGCTACGTCCGCATGCGCATGACGAACGCCTTGCGCGACATGCATGCCTCCATCGGGACCTTCTAAAGTGCTTCCGCGCCACACACCTTCCACACTCATCCTTCTTGGCGCGAGCCTGCTACTCAGCTCCGGGCTATTTGCCGCCGACTCGGGACCTCGCCGCGATGGCGAATTCTGGGTGGAGACGTCCACCGGCAGCTTGGCCACAGGAGATGCCGAGCAGCTCAAAATCACTCTCGTAGGCGACGTTGTCATCCACACCGGAGCTACTCCGCAGGTGGAGTACAGGCTGATCCGTCGCGTCCGCGTCCGCTCGCTGGCCGAAGCTCGCGACGCTTTGCAGAATGCCGAAACCAGTCTGGCGCGCCACGGCCGCTACCTCCGTCTTAGCGTGGATGGCGACACCGGCCCAGTCTCTTTACAAGTCACCGTGCCGCGGAGCTTGGCTGCGGTAGGCGTTGGCACGGGTACCGGCAGCATAGAAATCGACGACTTCGATGGCAGCTTCATCGCCCAGAGCGGTGGCGGCGACGCGCGTATTGGTCGCGTCAAAGGCAACCTCGATCTGAGCACTGGAGGAGGCACGCTTCACATCGGCGAGGTCGGCGGTTGGGCCCGGGTCACTAGCGGCGGAGGCGACATCACCGCTGAATCCATTCACGGCGAAGCCAGCTTTCAAACTTTGGGTGGAGACATCACCGTCCGGAAAGCAGGCGGGGCCATCCGCGCTGTCACCGGCGGCGGCAAAGTGCGAATCGAACAGGCGGCCGGAGCCGTCGTCGCCTCCAACGGTGGTGGCGGCGCCATCGATATCGGACGGGCCGGAGGAATGGTTAGCGCTCGGAATACCGGAGGTGGCCCCATCCTTATCGGATCCGCCGCCGGCATCCAATGCGAGAGCGCGAGCGGTGTGATCCGGGCCGCTTCCAGCAGTGTCATGCGCATCGTCACTGCGTCCGGTAATGTTGTCGCCCAGTTCCAGGGCGAAACGCTTTCGAGCGATTCCTTTATCTCGACCGGTTCTGGTGACGTTACCGTGTTTCTCCCGTCCAAGCTAAGAGTGAGCATCCAGGCGCAGAACGCGGGAGCTACCCGGCGGGAAGGCATCCTCTCCGAGTTTTCCAGTATTCGGGCCGCCATCGCCGGCGGTGCCGCCATCGCCAGCGGAAGCCTCAATGGAGGTGGTCCATTGCTGCGGATCCAAGGCACCAGCGGCACCATCTGGATCAGGAAAAAATAGTTAAAAGGACGGAATGAAATGAAACGTTGGATCGCTGGTTTAGTCTGCCTGGCCATCAACGGCCTGTCTCTCTCACAACTGTGCGCGCAAAGGCCGGCCAGTCATGGGTATTTGGGAGTCGGCATGGCTACCAGCATTACGGAGGCTCGCGCCGCGGAACTGAAGCTGAAAGATAGCCGCGGCGTGTTGGTCACCAATGTCGGTGCGGATACCCCGGCCGCGAAAGCCGGCCTCAAGGAATCCGACGTCATTATCGAGTTTCAAGGGCAGCCGGTCGAAAATGCCGAGCAGTTACAGCGCCTGGTGCGCGACACTCCTCCGGGGCACAAAGTCACCCTCAAGATCATCCGGGATGGTGCGCCTCAAACCTTGTCGGCAACCTTGAGCGCGCGGCCCATTATTGCGCCCCCAAATTCCGGCGAATTTCATTTCCAAATCCCGCCCGTTCCCCCGGTCCCAGCCTTTCCTTGGAATGACAATTCGTCCGAATCGGGCCGCTGGAACTTTCCTGCTCCGGCGATCTCCTTCGGGCCACGATTTACAAGTGGGATTGACGCCGAGTCCCTGACCGGGCAGCTTGCGGATTATTTCGGCGTAAAGAAAGGAGTGCTCGTGCGCTCCGTTATCCCCGGCTCGCCTGCGGAGAAAGCCGGAATGCGCGCCGGCGATGTGCTCGTCCGCGTCGGTTCTACTCCGATCAAAACGGTTCAGGAGTTTACTTTTCGCATTGTCTCAAGAGATGCGTCGACGCCAATCACTCTCACGGTCGTTCGCAATCACAAGGAACTGGCTCTGACACTAAACCTGATGGGGCCGGCCGGTCCTTAAACCGGCTTAGTCATATCGCGGTGCGTTACCTTGGCCTGAAATCCTGCTTGGTTCAAATTCTTCCGAATCTGGTCCGCGATCATCACCGACCGGTGATGCCCGCCGGTGCAGCCGAATCCAATCGTTAAGTAGCTTTTGCCTTCCTCGATGTAGTGCGGCAGCAGGTAGATCAACAACTCGGAAATGCGGCCGATGAACTCCGTTGTCTGCGGAAAGCTGCGGATATAAGCTGCCACTGAGGGATGCCGCCCCGTAAGCTTCTTGAACTTCGGAATGTAATTCGGGTTCGGCAGAAAGCGCACGTCAAAAACCAGATCGCTATCCGGAGGCACTCCATGGCGATACCCAAAGCTTGTCACATAAACGAGAATTTTCTGGTCGCTACGCCCTGCCGCAAACTTCTCCCGTACAAAATCCCTTAGCTCGTGGACAGTGAACTTGCTCGTGTTGATCACCACATCCGCGAGTTCGCGGATGGGAGTTAACAGCCGCCCCTCGGCGTCGATGCTTTCGCCGATCGATTGCTCGGTCCCGAGCGGATGCGGCCGCCGCGTTTCACTGAACCGGCGCAGCAGGCTCTCGCGGTCGGCTTCCATGAAGACAAGTCGGGTTGGAATACTCTGCCGAATCTTCGCAAACAGGGCAGGGAAGCGCTCCAGGCCTTCCCGCTCCCGAATGTCTACGACAAGCGCCGCCTGCCGGATCGTGCTCGAATCGCGTGTTAGTTCGGCGAACTTGGGGATCAGGTCGATCGGCAAATTATCGACCGCGTAATAGCCCAAGTCCTCAAGAACCTTCAGGACGGATCCCTTGCCGGAGCCGCTCAGACCGGTGATGATTACCAGTTCACCCGATCCGGCGACCGGTTCTTCCAAGTCCGGCTTTACACGCTCAGGAACCTCGGACTTCTTACCCTTTACACGTTTCGAGCCGCCCGTCGCCATCTACGAGATTCTAAACCGCGGCCGGGTCTACGTCGGTTTCCGAAGACAGCGCACCGCTGGCAATGCTCTTCTTGCCCTCGCCCGTGCGGAATCCATCGCGCCATTTCTCGCGCACCTTCAACGCCTGCTTCTCCAGCTTGAGCACCGCCGCGTGTAGCGCCGTAAACGCATCCGCGTCCGTTGCAATCCCCACAAGGGAATGATGATGATAGTTGATCGTTACCTCGGCGTGATGCAAATGGCGCTCATGCGAAATCACCACATGCGCGCCACGCTCACCATCGCCATCGAGCAACTTCGAAAGCTTAGCGAACTGCCCCTCGATCTTCTCCATTTGCGCCGCTGGAAAATCCACCTGCCGTCCGGTAAAGGTAATCTTCATGGGTCCCCAATATTTACTCCCGAACGCGCCGCTGGTGCGTCGAGGGAATTTTCATATCTTCGCGATACTTGGCTACCGTACGCCGCGTCACGTCAATACCTTCGGCCTGCAGCAGAGAGGTGATCTGCTCATCGGTGAGTGGACGCCGGGGGTTTTCGTCCTCGATCATCTTTTTCACTTTGCGCTTGAGCAGCAGCAACGGCAAATCGCCGCCACTCGGTCCCTGCACAGACTCCGAAAAGAAGTAGCGCAATTCAAACACGCCCTGCGGCGTATGTGCGTACTTGTTCGCTACTGCCCGGCTCACCGTCGATGGATGCACGCCCACTTCTTCGGCCACTTCCTTAATCATCATCGGCTTCAGGAAATCCAATCCAAGAGCCAGGAAGTCGGTTTGACGCCGTTTGATCGCGTCGCAGACTCGCAGAATGGTCTGCTTGCGCTGCTCGATATTTTTCATCAGCTGAATCGCCGACGTGTACCGCTCCCGCACGTAATCCCGAACTTCTTTGGGCGAACCGTTCTGGCGGTCCAGCATGCGGTGGTAATCGCGATTCAAACGAAGCTGCGGAAGCTCCTCATCGTTCATCTGGATGACGTAATCCTCACCATCCTTGATGAAATAGACATCCGGCTCCACTGACCGGGCGCCCGGTCCCGAATAACGAATTCCTGGCCGTGGGTTCAAGTGCCGAATCAGGTTCACCGCGATCTCCACGTGTTCCTGCGGCCTTCCCATTGCTTTCGCCAGTTCCCGGAACTGACGCGTTTCCAGGAGCCGCAAATGCTTGAATACGATGAGCCACGCCACGCTATTCTTCGCGTTGCGGCTTTCCAGCTGTAACAGTAAACACTCGCGAAGGTCCCGCGCACCCACACCCGCCGGCTCCAGAGACTGCACCGCGCGCAGGGCTATCTCCATGTCCTCGCGCGAATGATCGCCCATCGCCGCAATCTCATCCAGCGAAGCCATCAGATACCCATCTTCATCCAGGTTCCCGATAATCGACTCGGCCGCGTCGCGCATGTCATCGGAAATCAGCGTCACGCTTAACTGCGAACGTAAATGGTCCGGAAGCGTTTGAGGCTGGGATAAAAACGTCTCAAACGAAGGCTTTTCCACCGACTCCGAGGCCGGGCTCTTATGCCCCGGATCCAAGTACTCGTCGAAGAACGAGCCGAAATCGATCTCATCGAATGGATCGCTTGAGGTCTCCGTTCCTGCCTCAACCTGCGTGTCTGAAAAATCCGCTGTTACGCTGATGCCCGTCTCGACCGGCACGTCCGAAACTTCCAGTTCCGGAACCTCCCGCATGGCTTCCAAAAGACTCTTGTCGGCGGGGTCTAGATTGCGCTCGGCTTCGCCTTCAAGCAGCGGCTGCAACTCTTCCGGAGTAATCTCATCGCCCATCTCCGCTGATTCCTCGATCACCGGATTGTTGACGATTTCCTGGTTAATCAGCTCCTTCAGCTCCAGGCGGTTCATCTGAAGCACGGTGACCATCTGGACCAGCCCGGGCGTCAGCACCTGCTTCTGCGACACCTTTAACTGGAGCCTGTGAGAAAGCGTGCTCATTACTTTTGATTATAGTCGCGGCACAACTGTGTGCATCCCATCCCCGTGTGAAGAGGAATACGGCACACGACGGAAATTGGAGCTCTTATTGCCTCCGGTACGAAAACTCGAAATTCTCGCCCAGATATAGCCGGCGCACTTCCGGATCGCGGCTTAACATTTCCGGTTCCCCCTGGCATACCACCTTCCCACTTGCCAGAATGTATCCGCGGTCCACAACGTGGAGCGTCTCCTGTACGGCATGGTCGGTGATGAGAATCCCGATCCCGGAGTTCTTTAGCTGTTGCAGAATCCGCTGGAACTCGATCACCTGGATAGGGTCAATGCCCGAAAATGGTTCATCGAGAAGCAGGAACTTCGGTTCGATCACCAACGACCGCGCAATCTCTACTCGCCGCCGCTCGCCGCCCGAAAGCATGAAGCCCTTGCTTCGGCGCACCTTCTCCAGACCGAGTTGCGCGATCAGTTCGTCCATCTTCGCCCGGCGCCCGCCCCCAGATAGACCGCGCGTTTCCAGGATCGCCATCAAATTGTCTTCCACCGAGAGCTTGCGAAAAACGCTCGGCTCCTGCGGAAGATAACTGATTCCATTCCCGGCGCGTTTATACATCGGCATCCGCGTCAGGTCCATGCCGTCCAGAAGAACCTTGCCGGAATCCGGACTGATCAGTCCCACAACCATGTAAAACGTAGTGGTCTTTCCGGCTCCGTTAGGTCCCAGCAGGCCGACGATCTCCCCTTCGGAGACATCGACGGAAACGTTGTCGACTACCTTGCGTCCCCGATACGACTTTGAGAGATCAACGGTTTCCAGGATTGGCATTGGCGCGGGGCTTGCGGTGTAGGCGGCTATCGACCATCTTCGATGGCGCACCCTTAATCAGCAGCCTATCATCGGAGGTGAAGTAGGTCAATTCCGCTCCGTGGCTCTCGTCTTTCTTGATGGAATCGTAAAGATCGGCTAGATTGCCGCGTAGAACTACTTTGTCTTCGGTGGTGTAGTACTCGCCATGGTCGCCATGCCCGATCCGGTGACGGAGCGGCGTGCTATCCACGATCTCCACCTTTCCGTCCCCCACTGCCCGGTTCAGCCTGCTATCTTCCTTGGTGTCTTTGGGATTCAGAAAAGCTAAGAGATCAGAGCTCTTCACGACCAGTCCCGGCCGCTTCAATTCCACTCCCCCGTTATAGTGCGCCAAACGGTCCGCATCGGTGTATACCATCGATTCGCTTGTGACCACCGTGTAGGCCGGAGCCGTCGCGCTCTGTGCACCACGGGAATCGGGCGCGTTGTGAGCATTGGTCGAAACTTGGCTTACACTCACACCCGCAGCCTTGTCCGAATCCACCGCGGCGGCTTTCTCCTTGGCCTGATCCAAGAACTGCGTCGTCACCTTACCTGTCGCTGTTAGGCGATGGCTATCACGATCAATCTCGATCGACTCGGCTTCGATGCGGTCCGATCCCTGCCAGATAGCCGCCCCGCGATCGTAGTGCACCAGCTTGTTGCGATGCGCCGATGTCATATGGGGCGCCGTCCCTTGAATCGGTTCGTCCCCGTCCAGCATTTCGCCTGCTTGTTTCTTCTTCGGATCTTGCTCCGGCAGGCGGCTCGTCGACACGTGTCCATCCGCCACGTAATCGCCGGTTCTTTGGATCAGATGGATCTTGTCCGCTTCTGTCGATCCATTCGTATCCCAAATGCGGGAACCGGTCTCTAGGTCCATCGTGTTGTTCTGCTGGTCCAGCGTGGCCGTTACCGCTCTCGCGCGGCGATCGCCATCCTCGTAGGTGAAGTTTGGCCACTGTTTCATGCTGGTCAGCTGCCCGCGCCCGTCGAAACCCGCCACCAGATGCTCGCTTGCGGTCTTCCCCGGCGCGGCGTTCTTCGTCTTACTATCCGCTGCCGGAAACGTCACGGTGGTGACATGCACCGCCTCGTAGCTCTTCAGCAGGTTTTTCTCTCCGTAATCGATTACCATTTGGCCGCCGTTAAGAATGCGGCGATGCTGCTCGGGCGCATTCGGAGTAAACTCCAGTGTGCCTGCGCCGGGCGTCCGGATCTGGTCGATCTCGCGTCCATCCGGGCGCATCTTGACCTCTATCGTGCTGCTCTTAAGCGTGCGCGATTCAGCCTTTTTCCCGTTCTTATCTGGCGCCGGGCTCGACTCCGCCACTGCGTCCCCGTTGGCCACCACATGCTGCAACACCGATTCCCCACTGTTATGCGTGAAGTTCAGTTCGGCGGTATCCGATCGCGTGTTCGTTACCGATCCTTCGCTCTCCTCATGCATCCGCGCGTTTCCGGCGCCGGCAATTTGGCTGATCTCACCATCGTCGTCATACGTCACATGCAGGTGATCGGCGGCGTAACGCAACTCACGCTTCGGGAAGCGATCCACCCCGTGCGCCTGTTCCGCGTCGATCGCGTCCACTCTGCCATCCTTCAGCTTCACCACGCTTGGCCCCGCGTCAATCGTCGTCTCCGCCCGAATCATCCGCGACCACGGAGCAAGATACACCAACGCGCCCGTCTCTTTGTAGGTGATCTCGCCGCCCTGCACCTGCATCGGCTTGCTATTCGGCCCGGTGCCGCGCATGTTCATCGCCGGATTGCCCAGCAGATGTAGTTCGTGCGACGTCGGATCGTAAGTCGCTCCCGTGCACTTTCCGTCTCCATTGGCGAAGGTAAATTCCGTCGCGCGGTCGGTGGTCGCCTTGCCGCTCTTACTATCGAAATTCACACCCGACGTTTTGATCGAAGTCAGCGGGTGAAGCGCCTTACCCTCGATCGGCACATCCAGAGTAATTTCCACCACGCCATCCGCGTACATGCGCCCCTCGGATTTGTTGAACTTCGCGCTCGAGCTCTTAATCAGGTCATAATGCGCGTGGTCTTTTTGCGTCAATCGCAATTCCAGCCCGCCCAGCTCGAAGTTCGGAGTATCTCCAACTTGCCGGAACGTCTTCGCTTTCACCTGCACGCTTGCGAACCCGCCCGAGCTTTGCGCCCATTCGTAATCGATTGCGTTGGAATTCGTATCCGGCGGAAGCATGGCAGGCCGTTCCGTCCGATGTTCCCGCGCAAAGCGCTTTTCCAGAACGTAAAAGTAGGCCGAACCACCCACAATCACGGCCATTGCCAGTAACAGAATCCAGCGGGTGCCCTTCATCGCCTACTCGTACCGCAGCGCCTCGGTCGGATTGAGCTGCGATGCACGATTCGCTGGCAACATTCCAAATACCAGCCCCACCGCGCAGGACACGCTAAAGGCGATCACGATTGAGATCCAGGAAATCGGAATCTGCACATTGTCGGCAAGAAGATTTACCGCCAGTGGCACCGCGATTCCGACTAATATGCCAACGCCTCCACCGCCCACGCTGATCAAGATAGCCTCGGTTAGAAACTGCGACAGAATCTCTTTGCGTGAAGCGCCCACCGCCATCCGGAGCCCGATCTCGCGCGTCCGCTCCGTCACTGTTACCAGCATGATGTTCATGATTCCGATGCCCGAAATCACCAGCGCAATCGCCGACACTAGAATCAACACCATCCGCAGTGCGACCCCAATCTGCTTGGCTGCGTTCAGAATGCCCACAAGGTTCTCAACCTTGTAATTTGCGCCTTCCCGATGCCGGCTCTCCAGAATGCTCTTCACCAAACCTGTTAATGCCACGACATCGTCGGCGCGTTTGGCTTGGACATACAGCGGATCGATCCGCTCCACGGCGGTAAACAGCTTCTGTACCGAGATCGGAATCACCACCGTCTCGTCGTTCAGTTCCGACTGCCCGAAGCTATCCTGCTTCTCCCGGAACGTCCCAATTACATTGAACTGCAGACCATACACTTTGATCGTCTGGCCGACCGCCGCCGATTGCGCCCCGAACAGGCGCTTGGCAAGCTTCTGCGTGAGTACGGCCACATGCTGGCGGTTCTCCACGTCGCCCGCATCCACAAACCGGCCAGCCGTTACCACCAGGTTTCGCACCGGCTGGTAGTACTCGTCTGACCCAATAATCAGCAGGCGCTGCACTTTCCCGTTCACTGCGATCCGGTCGTAGTTGTTTTCGACACCGCTAGCGGCCACAATCCGATCGCCAAGAAGGTCCCGCACCGCACGAACATCGGCAAACTTGATGAAGTCGGCGTTGACATCCGGATCGGCCTGCTTATTGCCCACTTCGAACGAGGCATACAGCATGTTCGAACCGACCGCCTCAATCTGATTGATGATGTATTCCTGGCTGGTCAATGAAATGGTCACCACCAGAATCACCGACGCCGTCCCGATCACCATGCCGAGACCGGTCAGAAACGATCGAATGGGATTGGCCCGCAGTGCCTGCACGCTGAAACCCAGAGATTCGGTCCAGATCATCGGTTAATTCCCGGCCGCCTTCCGCTTCGCCTGGAACCGCGCAAGCTCCGCGACTCGCCGCGGCTGATTCGGCGCGAGCTCCACCGCTTTCCGGTATTCCGCCTCGGCAGCTGGATAGTCTTTCTTACGCTCGGCGATGCGGCCTCGGTCAGCAGCTGCCTCAGCCGGGTCATGCTGGCCGATCTGCTCAATCAGTTTCGCCGCCTTATCCAGTCCGCCGCCCAGAAATCCCGGCGCTTCCAGATAATACTGGAACAAATCGTCCAGAGCGTCCCAGTTTTTCGGATTCAACTCCACTGCCTTCTCGAAATTCTCGCGCGCCTTGCCCGCGTATCCCATCGCCGCAGTCGCAAAGGCTTTTTCGGCTCGCCGCCCATAGGCTCGCCCTAGCCATAAATGCGCGTCCGAGCTCCCAGGCTGCAGCCCGACGGCCTCATCCAGCACCGCGATTGCCTGCTTGTAGTCGGCCAGCATCACGTAGCTCTGCCCCTGGAGCAGCAGAGACGGAAAGTCGTGCGCTCCGTTAAGTGCGCTCACCACGGCCGCGTAGTTCGCATGCTGATAGGAGATCCGCGCGTCGTCCAAGGTCCCGGCAACAGCCAGCGCACTGCTGAATACGGCCAGCGCTACCCGCGACACACGGATTGAAAACAGCCCCACTATGCTGGTAAACCCTTCATTTCAAGCAAAATACGATTCTCCTTAGTATACGAAAAGGTGGCTGTTCCTTGGATGCGCGACGCCTTCCTTCCGTTGCGCTGCCATGCGTGCATGCTGATACACTGACCTTAATGTTCAAAGGTTTGGAACATACCGCTATCGCGTCTCCGAATCCTGCTCAACTTGCCGCCTGGTATGTCGATCACCTTCAATTTCGTATCAACTTCGAGTACAACGGCAATTACTTTGTAAGAGCGCCCAATGGCAGCCTGTTGGAAATTATCCCGGGCGAAGGCGAGGCTTCCAAAGCGGTCTTCAAGACTCCGGGTATTCGGCATCTGGCAATAGCAGTGGATGACTTCGACCAGGCTTTCGCGCACCTGCAATCGAAAAACGTCCGGTTCCTGACCGAGCCCGCCACCTCGCAGGGCAATCGCCTGGTTTTCTTTGAAGATGGCGACGGCAACTTCCTTCATCTCATCGAACGCGAAAAACCGCTTCCATAGAAACTCCCCTCCCATCGTGCTCCGCCGGATCTTCAAAGCGTTCTCCTACCCCAACTATCGCCTGCTGTGGTTCGGCGCGTGTACCTCCAGCATCGGCACCTGGATGCAGCAGGTCGCCCAGAGCTGGCTGGTCTTCGATATGTCGAAGTCTCCCTTCATGCTGGGGCTCGACGCGTTTCTCGGCCAGCTACCGATCATTCTGTTCTCGCTTGTCGGGGGCGTCATCGCCGATCGCATGGATCGCCGCCGCCTGCTGCTGGCTTCTCAATACGTCCAGATGTCTTCGGCGTTTCTCCTCACCATCCTCATCGCCACCGGATATATCCGCGTCTGGCACATCCTCGCGCTGTCGTTCGTGGTCGGCACCGCCCAGGCCTTCGGCGGCCCCGCCTATCAAGCCCTAGTCCCCAGCCTGGTTTCGAAAGAAGACCTGCCCAACGCCATTGCACTCAATTCCATTCAGTTCAATCTGGCCCGCGTTGTCGGCCCGGTGTTGGGCGGCATCGCGCTCACCAACTTCGGCGCGTCCTGGTGCTTCGGGCTTAACGGGCTTTCCTTCATCGCCGTAGTCATTTCTCTGCTCCTACTCAAGATCGAATTCAGCCCGTCCACTCATACCGTCTCCATCCTGACCAGCATGAAGGAAGGGTTCGGCTTCATCCGCAATCAGGGAACGATGCTTGGACTCATTGCACTCGCCTTCTGCATGACCCTGTTCGCGTTCCCCATGCTGACGTTTTTCCCGGTCTTCGCGAAAGACGTCTTTCAAGGTGGCCCCCAGGTCTACACGCTTCTGCTCTCTACTTCGGGTGTGGGCTCCGTTGTCGGCGCGCTTACCGTGGCTGCCCTCGGCAACATCAAAAGCAAAGGCTTGCTAGCGCTGGGCGGTCTGGCCGCGCTTGGAGTCTGCATCACCGGCTTCTCTGCTTCCCGCAATCTTTATCTGACTTGTGTCCTGGTCTTCCTCTGTGGCGCCATGATTATGGTCGGATTCTCCATGATCAGTTCGCTCGTCCAGTTGATTACCGCCAACGAAATGCGCGGGCGCGTGATGAGCGTCTACAACGTCGCCTTTCGGGGTGGCATGCCGATCGGTAGTCTCACAACCGGCTACCTCGTCCAGTTCTACTCCGCTCCCTGGGTCGTCGGCGCCAACGGCTTACTGCTCGCCATCGTCGCCGTCTATTTCCTGGTGGTACAACGAAAAGTCGCCGCCTTATGAGCCGAACATTTTCCCCCTCCTTGCCCTCGCTCCAAACCGTCTTACTCGCCTCCGTGTGCGCGGCGGCCGCCGCCTTTGCGGCCGATTCACCGCTACAGCACGCCCGCGACACGCAGGATCGCGCCGCTTTGGAAAAGCTCGTCTCTGCCGCCCGAGATAACGCCGCCCGCTCCCCGAAAGACGCCAACTCCCAATATCAATACGCCTTTGCGTCCTCCGTGCTTGCCGAAGTCGACCTCGAATTGAAAGATAAACCCGGCGCCGAAAAAGCAGGAATGGCGGGCGTCACCGCGGCCGAATCCGCCATCGCCATCAACCCCGCGAACGGCGAATACTACCGCGTGCTCGCCACGCTTTGCGGCGAAGTGATCCCAGCCAACGTCTTCTCTGCTTTCAGCTACGGCAAACGCGCCAAAGACGCCATCGAGAAGGCCAAACACTTGGACCCGTCATCACCCAAAGTCTGGATCGCTGATGGTGTCGGCAATTTCTACCTACCAGCTACTTTCGGCGGCGGCCCCGACCTCGCAATCCGCAGCTTCCAACACGCTCTTCAGCTGGATCCGAATAGCGCCGAAGCCTGGCTTTGGCTGGGACGCGCACAGCGCAAGAAGCAGGACAACGCCGGCGCTCGCAAGTCTTTCGAAAAGGCTCTTGCCCTCGACCCCTCCCGCGCCTGGGCACGCGAACAACTCGAAAAAACGCCCAAAACATGAAGGCTGCGGCGGCCATCCTTGCCATCACCGCGCTTTCGTTTTTCGTCTTCCCCGGTCACACTTACCTCCAGCAAGACACCCAAATTTATGTCCCGATTCTGGAGAATCAGTGGACCGGCGCGCTGGCTTCCGATCTTCTTGTCGAACGCCCGCATGTAAACTTCACGCTCTATGACGAGCTCACCGATGCGCTTCGCTGGCTCACCCACTCCCCGCTAGGCATCGTTCTGCCCGCCGAACAGCTCTTCTTTCGCGCGTGCGGTTTCGCCGGTGTGTACCTCATCGCCCTGTCCTTTGGCCTCGATGCCGGAGCCGCCATCCTGGTCGTTTCTCTCGCCGCCTTGGGCGCCACCATCGTCGGCCCCGCGGTCCTCACCATCGAATATGAACCGACCCCGCGCGCCTTCGCCGTCCCTCTGCTCTTACTTGCCACCGGTCTTGCTATGCGCGAGAAGCATTTGCTGGCGGGTCTCGCCGCAGCCAGCGCAGTGCTCCTCCACGCTCCTACTGTGTGGCCTTTTCTAGTCGCGCTCGCCTGCCTTTCCGTTGTCCAACGCCGCGCGCTCGGGTCGTTCCTCCCGATTGCGCTTGCCGGGCTCGCTCTCGGTTTCGTCGGGGTCGCGCAGTCTGTCCATGAACCGCAGCGTCTCTTCTCTGTCCTGCCTGCCGGTTTGGAATCGCTCCAACGCATGCGCGCCAGCTATAACTACGTGACCACCTGGTGGACTGCCTGGATCGGCCAATACATCCTGTTCGCCGCCATCGCCGTAATCGCGCTCTACCGAGTCCAAGCCGAACGCAAGCAGTGGGCCGTCTTCCTCGGATTCCTCGTTTCCGGTCTCGCCAGTGTCCCCGTTTCAGCCTTATTACTGGAACATTACAAACTCAGCATCATTCCGCAGCTACAACCGGCTCGCGCACTTTTGTTTGTAACGGAAACGTCCATTATTGTTTCAGCCATTGCTGGATGCTTCGCCTTCCAGCGCAAGCGCCGCGTCGAATCCGCCGTCTGGTTTGCCTTTACCCTTTGGAATTCCGCGAACGTTTCGTTCTTTCTCTGGCCGCCGTGGCCCGTGCTCGCGACCATCGCCGCCCTGGCCATCCTGCTCGCCACAGTCCGCGCCCCGTATCGCCCGCTCTTCGCCCTTCTTCCAGCCATAGCGCTTGCGATTCCGGCCGGCATCGTCAACTATAGGGCGGTCGAATCCCCCGATCTCCAATCCCTCGCTGCCTGGGCTCGATCCTCCACGCCCGCCGGTGCCGT
Source organism: Bryobacterales bacterium (assembly GCA_963752695.1). Taxonomy (GTDB): domain Bacteria; phylum Acidobacteriota; class Terriglobia; order Bryobacterales; family Bryobacteraceae; genus Bog-113. Next base: position 1,411,402 of record CAVVZB010000002.1, on the reverse strand, counting down.
CTTCGCCTTCCCCCAGGCCGGGCGCGACCGCTCTCCCGGCTGGTTTCGGGCCACCGCCCTGCGCGCCGTCTATGTCGATTGGAAAGGCGGCGGTCAGCTCAATTACCTTCAGGATTTCGGCTTCGAGTGGTGGCGCCGCTGGCAGGCCGTCATGACCCACCCCGCAACCATCGACGCCTATCGCGCGCTGCACATCGACTTCATCGTTCTCCCCCGCACCCTACCCGGCGCCGCTCACGCGCCCGAGTTTCGCAACGGAACTTATCTCGTTTATTCCACGTCACTTCCGCTCTAATTTTCACCCTGTCTTCATCGCTTCGTCATCGCGATCATCCTAACGTAAAAGGTGCGGAGGACGATGCCACAAACGAGCGTTTGTAACAGCTGGACCAAGCCGGGTTTCGCGGACGGATTCGCCTACGGGGTCTCCCTTCATAGCCACACCTGGCACTCGCGCGAGAGCCTGGAATTCATCCCCAAGTATGCCCGCCGTTCGCAGTTCCTGGGACAGGTGATGAATCTTGCCGAGTGGCAGTACCGCTCCCGCACCGGCAACGTACTCGATTGTTCGCGAGCCTATTGGACCCCGCCGCTTTCTCCTGCCGCCGCCGTCCAATTGGAATCCGCGCAAATTGCCCGGCACACCCAACTCCCCGCCATGGTCTCGCTTACCGACCACGACGACTGCCGAGCCGGCATTGACTCCGACGGCCCCAATTCCATCGAGTGGACGATTCCCTTCGCGCCGTCTTTCTTCCACCTTGGCGTGCACAACCTTCCTCGCCAGCAGGCCGCTTCCCTCGTCGCCGACATGCGCGCTCACGCAGCAGATCCGCAAAACGTGCCGCTCTCCGGCCTGCTCGAGAGCCTCCACAATCACTCCGATATCCTTATCGTGTTCAATCACCCGCTCTGGGACGAAGGTCTCATCGGCACTGCTCAACACGCTGCCCTTGCCGAGGTCTTCCTGCGGCGCTTCGGACGCTGGATTCATGCCCTGGAACTCAACGGACTGCGCTGCTCAGCCGAAAATCACAAGGTTCTCCAGCTAGCCGACGCCTTCGGCTTGCCCGCCATTTCCGGCGGTGATCGTCACGGCCGCGAGCCTAACGCAAACATCAATCTCACCCGTGCTTCGACCTTCTCCGCTTTCGTCGACGAGATCCGCCAAGACCAGATCAGCCACGTCGCCTACATGCCGCAATATCGCGAACCCTTGCGCCTGCGCCAGTTTGAAACCGCGTGGGATATCCTTCGCTACGACCCCGAATCTCAGGATGGCCGCCGCTCCTGGTGCGATCGCGTCTTCTTCACTTGCGAACGGGGCATCACCCGCCCACTCTCACACTTCTTCGGCGAAAAAGGCCCCAAGATTCTGCTCCCGTTCCTGGCCGCCATGCACCTGCTCGAGAAACCCGCCGTGCGCCCCGTTCTTCGAGCTGCCCTCGGCGGTTGAACCTTAGCGTCGCAACGGCGCGATATAATTCGCGGCGATGCCGCCCACGAAAATCCCACTCGCGTTCCCGCTGCTACTGGCCATCTCCGCCTTCGCGCAAAACCCGCCCAGTCTGTCCGTCGACGCCGCTGCCTATCGCCATCCCATTAGCCCAGACATCTACGGCATCAACGACTATGGCGATAATGGCTTGGCTAGGCTCACTCCGGTCGGCGTGCGGCGTTGGGGCGGCGACGCTACCAGCCGCTACAACTGGCTCCTCGATACCTATAACTCCGCCAACGATTACTTCTTCGAAAACTTCGCCTACTCCAACCCAAGCACCGCACTGCCCAACGGCTCAGAGTTCGATCGCTTCGTTGAAACCGGTTTGATCACCGGGACCAAGCGCATCGGTACTGTTCCCATGCTCGGCTGGCTCCCCAAATCCCGCGACTTCGGATGCAGCTACCGCGTCTCCAAGTACGGGCCCCAACAGAAAACCGACATGTACCAGCCCGATTGCGGCAACGGCCTGCTGCCCGATGGCAAAACGCCTATCGTCAACGATCCCAACGACGTCAGCCAACCCGTCGACCAGACCTTCGCCCAGCAATGGATCGCTCACGTCATCTCCCGCTATGGCACTGCAGCGCGCGGCGGCGTGCAGGTCTGGTCCCTCGATAATGAGCCGGAATATTGGGACGGCGTCCACACCGACATTCACCCCTCCCGCACTACCTATGACGAAATGCTAAGCCGCGGCCAAACGTATGCCGCCGCCATCAAGGCCGCGGACCCATCCGCTTCCGTTACCGGCCCCGTGGCCGGTGGCTGGCCCGGCATGTTCTATTCCGCCACTGATTTCTACAGCGGCTACGGCACTGGACCTAATTACGTCTTCTACGGCAACCCGATCGACCGCAACGCCCACGGAGGCATCCCACTGGTCGAGTGGTATCTGCAACAGATGGCCCAGTATGAAGCCGATCATGGCGTGCGGCTCTTGGACTACGTCGATGTTCACGCCTATATCGCTCCCAACAACATCGGTTTCGCCACCACCAGCACCCCCGCCGAGGACACACTGCGGCTCACCTCGACGCGCGTCTTCTGGGACCCGAACTACGCAGCTCCCGATGGTTCTACCCCAAGCGCCACCATGCCTAATGGCGAGCCCCCTTATCTGGTTCCCCGCATGAAAAAATGGGTCGCCGCCGACTACCCCGGCACCAAGACGGCCATCACCGAATACAACTGGGGCATGCTCAACGACATCACCGGCGCAATTGCCCAGGCAGACATTCTCGGCATTTTCGGTCGTGAAGGCCTCGACTTGGCAACTCTCTGGGGTCCGCCCGATCCCACCGCCAATCCGCCCGATCCCGGCATTTTCGCGTTTGAAATCTTCGGCAATTATGATGGTGCTGGGAGCCGGTTCGGTGAAACCAGCGTCGCCGCCACAACCACCGACCCCGACCAGGTGTCTATCTTCGCCGCCCAGCGTTCCGATTCCGCGCTCACCATCCTGGTGCTCAACAAAACTACCGCCGCAGTAAACACCGCCGTCAGCCTCGCCAACTTCTCCGCAGCCGGTACCGCTCAGGTTTTCCAATATTCGGCCGCCAACCTCGCCGCCATCGAGCGCGTCTCCGACGTCGCCGTCAACGGCGTTGTTTCCATGACCTTTCCCGCACGCTCCATGACGCTCCTCGTCCTGCCGGCCGCCACGTCGCTGCCGAAGCCCGTTATCTCTGCCGTCGCCAACGCCGCATCCTATGACGCCCACGCAGTCGCCCCGGGCGAGATCATCCTCATCTACGGTTCCAATCTCGGTCCCGCCACTTTGGTCCCTGCGGCGGTTACTCCCGACGGCAACTATCTCGTTACGTCTCTCGCCAATGTCAGCGTTCTGGTCAACGGCGTCTCCGCGCCCCTGGTCTATTCCTTGTCGGGCCAAACCGCCGCCATTGTTCCTTATGAAGCAGCGCTGTTCCCCGCGGCCTCGATCGAAGTCGAAGTCAACGGCGTTCGTTCCGATCCATTCCTTATCCCGGTCACCTCCGTCGTCCCCGCGCTGTTCACCCACGATGGCTCGGGGACTAACGAGGGCGCCATCCTCAACCAGGACCTCACGGTGAACTCTTCCGCAAATCCCGCGCAAGCTGGAAGTATCGTCGTCCTTTACGCCACCGGCGAAGGCGTCACGACGCCGCCCGGAGTCGATGGCCGCATCTCGTCCGGTGTCCTCCCCACGCCTCAGGGGACCTGCGCGGTTAGCATTGGGAACCAGCCAGCGACCGTGCTCTATTGCGGAGCCACGCCCTATGCCACCAGTGGCCTCTTACAGATCAACGCGCAGATGTCCTCGTCGGTCCCCGCCGGCAATGCGCCAGTTACCTTCTCCATCGGGGGCGTCTTCTCCCCTTCGGGAGTCACCGTCGCAGTTCAATGACTTTAGATACGGCCCCCAACGAAAAAAGCCGCCGTTCCCTTCCGAGAACGGCGGCCATCTGCTTGCAGACTTGAACGGACTACAGCTTAGTAGTCCATGCCTTCCGGCCCATGCCCGCCGGGTCCACCAGCCGGCGCGGCCTTCTTTTCCGGAATCTCCGCCACCATCGCTTCAGTCGTCAGCATCAGCCCCGCAATCGAAGCCGCGTTCTGCAGCGCCGACCGCGTCACCTTCGCCGGATCGATCACACCCGCTGCCACCAGATCTTCATACTTCTCGGTAGCCGCGTTATAACCGAAGTGCGCGCTCGCGTTCTCGCGAATCTTCCCAATCACGATCGCGCCTTCCGAACCCGCATTGTTCACGATCTGCCGCACCGGCTCTTCGCACGCCCGGCGAATAATATCGACGCCGATCTGTTCGTCACCTTCCAGCTTCAACGACGCCAGCTTCACGCCTGCCCGCAGCAACGCCACGCCGCCGCCCGGAACAATGCCTTCTTCCACCGCCGCCCGGGTCGCATGCAGCGCATCTTCCACACGCGCCTTCTTTTCCTTCATTTCCGTCTCGGTCGCCGCGCCAACCTTGATTACTGCCACGCCGCCAGCCAGCTTCGCCAACCGCTCCTGCAGCTTCTCGCGGTCGTAGTCCGATGTCGTCTCATCGATCTGCGCCCGCAGTTGCTTGATTCGGCCTTCGATGCTCTTCTGCGTGCCGGCCCCATCGACGATCGTCGTGTTGTCCTTGTCCACCGTCACCCGCTTGGCGCGACCGAGGTCTTCCAGACGCACGCCTTCGAGCTTGATTCCGGTCTCTTCCATGATGCTCTTGCCGCCGGTCAGCGTCGCGATATCGTCCAACATCGCCTTCCGCCGGTCGCCGAAGCCCGGAGCCTTCACCGCGCACGCGTTCAGCGTCCCGCGCAGCTTGTTGACCACCAGCGTCGCCAGTGCTTCGCCATCCACTTCTTCCGCGATGATCAGCAGCGGCTTACCCGCCCGCGCGATCTGTTCGAGTACCGGAAGCAGATCCTTCATGTTGCTGATCTTCTTCTCGTGAATCAGAATGTACGGGTCTTCCAGAACCACTTCCATCCGGTCCGGATCACTCACGAAATACGGCGACAGGTAGCCGCGGTCGAACTGCATCCCGTCCACCGTGCTCAGCTCCGTCGTCATTGTCTTCGACTCTTCCACCGTGATGACGCCGTCTTTGCCGACCTTCTTCATCGCATCCGCGATGATCTCGCCAATCTGGTGATCGCTATTCGCCGAGATCGTTCCGACCTGCGCAATCATGTCGCCACCAATGTCCGTCTTCATCGCCTTGATCTCGGCCACGGCTACTTCCACAGCCTTATCGATGCCGCGCTTCAACGCCATCGGATTCGCGCCCGACGCCACCGCCTTCACGCCCTCGCGGAAAATCGCCTGCGCCAGAATCGTAGCGGTCGTGGTCCCATCGCCCGCCACATCGCTCGTCTTCGATGCCACTTCGCGCACCATCTGCGCGCCCATATTTTCCAGCGGATCTTTCAGCTCGATTTCCTTGGCAACCGTCACGCCGTCTTTTGTAATCGTGGGACCGCCGAACTTCTTTTCGATCACCACATTGCGGCCCTTGGGCCCGAGCGTTACCTTTACCGCGTCCGCCAGCTGATTCACGCCCCGCAGGATCGCCTGCCGGGAATTTTCTGCATAGATAATCTGTTTTGCCATGTCTGTTCTCCTCGCTTTTGAATTGGTTTTGAAGCTGCTTAGCTGGCCTTCTGCGCCGCCACCGGCTGCGCGTCCAGAATGCCTAGAACTTCATCCTCGCGCATGATCATAAACTCATCGCCATCCAGCTTGATCTCGGACCCGGAATACTTCCCGAACAGAATCCGGTCCCCCACCTGAACATCGAGCGGAGTCACCTTGCCGTCTTCCAGGCGCTTGCCTTTTCCGACCGCGACGACTTGGCCTTCCTGCGGCTTCTCCTTCGCCGAATCCGGGATGTACAACCCACCCTGCATACGTTCGGTCTCTTCCAGACGCTTGACCACAATCCGGTCGTATAGTGGACGAATCTTCATTGTTTGCTGACCTCCAATAATGTCGATTGTTGTGGAACCGCGGCTGCCGCCGTCTTCGTTCCCGCCCACTGTTTTAGCACACTCGGCCCGAGAGTGACAAGAAATTTTCCCCGCCAAAATCATCGCCCTGAAGTGATATACCCTATAAGCGCGCAGCCGGAGTGCTTGGAACTCACATCGCCCCCAGCCAAACTTCATTCGCGAAAATCGCCGAGCACCTCACCAGGAGAAAAATGGCCGATCACCTACCCCAACCAGACGCTATCAACCGCCGCGCGCTGCTCCGACTCGGAACGGCAAGCGCGTTCGCCGCCGGCAGCGCATCCGCGATGAAGAAGGACATGAAGACTGGGACGCAAGGCGCATCCAACCCTGCATCGAACTCCGAGGCGCCCAACCTCCACCCGCCCGTGGCCCAGGTCAAAGGCGGAAAGCTTCGCGGGCTAAAAGATGGCAAGGTATTCACATTTCTCGGTGTCCCGTATGCCCAAGCCGAGCGCTTCGAACTGCCCAAGCCCGTCTCAGCCTGGGACGGCATCAAGAGCGCTCAAGTCTGGGGTCCGGTCTGTCCCATCCCTCAGGCGACCGCCCCGGGATCCGACGACGTCGTTCTCCCTCACCGCTATTGGCTCGAGAACGAGAACTGCCAGGTGCTGAACGTTTGGACCCAGAACCTGTCTTCGAGCGCCAGAAAGCCGGTCATGGTGTGGATGCATGGCGGCGGGTTTACCAACGGCTCGTCGATGGAGTCGTATGCGTACGACGGCAGAACCCTCAGCGATTTCGGGGATGTCGTCGCTGTCAGCGTCAATCACCGGCTCAACATCATCGGCACCCTGGACCTTTCAGCTTACGGTGCCGAATACGCCAACTCCCGGTACACGGGCATGGCGGACTTAGTCGCCGCCCTCGAGTGGGTACGCGACAACATCGAAACCTTCGGCGGCGATCCCGGAAATGTAACCATCTTCGGGCAGTCCGGGGGCGGAGGCAAGGTCACTCGCCTGATGCACATGCCCTCGGCAAAGGGCCTCTTCCACAAAGTCATCTCTGAAAGCGGCGGCAGTCTCAACTATCGAACTACCGATCCGGCTAAGAGCATCGAGCACCAGCAGGCAATCGCAGCGGGAACTCTGAAGCATCTCAATCTGGATGCGGGCCGCATTGACGAACTGAAGAAGGTTTCTTACCACGATTTACTTGCGGCTGGCTCCGCCGCATTGAAGGATCTGACGACACCAGGGGCCCCGCGCGGCATGGGTTGGGACGTGATCGCCGATGACCGGTACGTACTGCGTGAGTTCTGCGACTGGGCCGCTTCCATTCCATACATGGCCGGAACAGTGATGAGCGAGTTCAATAGCAATCTCGCTAAGGGCGAGTTCACAAAGAATGATTGGAGCCCGAAGGAAGTAGATGATCGTCTGACGGCGGCTTTCGGGGACAAGAAGGACGAGGTAGTAGCCGAGTTCAAAAAGGTCCAACCACGGAAGAAGATTCAGGACGCGCTGTTTCTCGACACGGTTTTCCGGCCAGGTGCAAAAGTGGTGCTCGCGAGAAAGCTGGAGAACACCAAGGCCCCGGTCTTCAATTACCTTTTTGCGTACGAATACCCGATCAATGGTGGAATCACGGCGTTTCATTGCGCCGAGCTTGCGTTCGCATTTCATGCATTGAGTGACCAGCACATTCATCTGGCGACCGGAGGAACGCCCGCCGGATTGGCTCTGCAGGACAAGGTTTCCCAGGCCTGGCTAAACTTCGCCCGAACCGGCAACCCATCGCAACCGGGCCTTCCTTGGAAGCCCTACACGGTTGAGGGTAAAGACACGATGGTTTTCGACACCATCAGCGAAGTCCGCCGCCTGGATGACGACAAGCTTCTGTCATTGTTGCCGCCGCCCGCGTTCAGGTTCTGAAGCCACAGTGCACTGCAAGAGATCTTAAAGGCCGGTTTTGTATCCTTCGCCAAATCGTTCATAGCGCTGGACGCATCACCGACACCGGGCAGCTTCGAGCCATAGAGCAAAAGCGTCGTCAGCTGAGTAGTACTCACCGAGGCCATACAAGTAGATAGATTCACGCTTGAACAGAATCAATCTGGCGGCTCCAAGTTACCGGAATCGGACCGTGAGGACATGGAAGTACTCTTGTCTCGGATTCGTCAACTTCTTCCGGTTCTCGGCTCTGATATTCTTTCGCCAATCGCAAAAGTAGGCGTGAATGCCCGCCCGGTGGAGTACTCTTCTGCCGCAACAAGTAGGGCTCGACCGCAGTGGTGCATCACGGACCGCCCGCCGATATATATCCGTAAGTGTTAGCTCAGCGCCAGCAAATCATCGACGACGGCACACTTGTCCTCAAAAATACACCTTCTAGTCTTTTCAAAAAATGCCGAATTCTCGAGCCCATCAGCTGCCGCGTGGAAAACGGCCGATGGGAAATCCCTCAAAGAACTAGAGGAGCAGGGGTAGCATCCACCAGAATGTTCACGCGATGCTGGCGAGCAGAGATTCTTCCTCAAACCGTTGAACCGCCATCTCCCGCGTGACAGTTGGAGACTGGCGCACGAACTCACCTAAAGACTGGCCGCGCCGCAGGTACTCAAAAGGGTTTTCGAACAGAACTCACTTGGCTCGAAAGCACGGCAGGCTGCCTAAATGGCTCTCATAACAGTCACGCTAGTTCATTTGCCCGAGCGGTAGGTGATATTACGCCGGTATCGCTGCTTTACCACTTTCCGGCCTTGTTGTTCAGCGAACTGCACGCAACTCGTCCAGTTCCCGTAGCTGTCGTATTCGCATTCGAACCTCGTAGTTATTTGTGTCGATCCCGCGCCCATCGAATAGGCCGTTGTTGCGCCGGTCTCATCCTCTGTGAGGACTACCACCATCGTTCCCTCGGCGGCAAGCGAGTATTTCGTTGTCTTCGTGTGCTTGTCGTCGTCATAGAGGATTGAGATCGTCCCAGGAGGCAAGTCATGCTCCGCACCAGAGTCGCTTAACTTCACGGCGTCGGTCGCTTGTTCGATAAGCCGGCCCTTTGTGTCGTAGCCAAACCGGATGTTCTTCGCTTCATCGTCCGCCTTCCGGCCTTCACTGCTGAGAGCGACGCGGATGACGCGGCCTTGGTCATCTAAATAGCGGGCGCTATGGTCGACGATCTTAGTTCCCGAAAACCGTTTGGTGACTTCGATCGATTTGTCGGCATCTGAGTAGCTGATCTTCGTCACGCAAAAGGGTTTATCGTCGCTAGCCTGCCGAGTCTCCATACCCAACAACCGGCCCTTCGCATCATATGTGAAACCTAACTCGTGGTCCCGGAGTTCCGCGCCAAAGCCCCGGCGATACTCTATAAGTTTGCCGGATGCACTATACGACCAGTAATTCCAGGCTTTGGACTCTGTCTTCTTACTATTGGGAAACGTCGTCTCCATGCTCACTAGGCGGCCGTCCTGGTAGCGATAGACCGTGTCACTTTCATGACCCGACCGTATGTCAATGTTTTCGACGACATGCCCTTGCACGTCGAACTTCGTGCGACTGCTTGCTTCAACGGCTCCAGCTTGTCCCGCAGGTGTTGAAGCGCCCCGCAACTCCTCGCGGAACACTTCAGAGGCCGGCCCCTTTGGCGGAATCGACGCGTCGGTCACAAATTTACCAGGGTCCGCCATTCCCCAAAGAGTCAGAAATGGCGGCGACGGTGGAAGGCCCAAGCTGTCCGGTGGAATCGGCCCGATCATAGCCATGATCTGCGCTTCGATACCCCGCGCCAAGACAAGAGCAAGGACCACGGTGAACAACCTGATACGAGAATGGGAGCCCTGCATGTTTAATTTAATACTAACCCCGAAAGAGAAAGGTACTCGGTTCCGCCCTCACTTGCTGCATAAATTCGTGACTTGCGCCATTTCTCTGGCCGTCGCATGATTGGATCATGACCATTGGACCTCTAGCAAGCTACCCGCTCATTGCCTTCGCCACGATTGTCGATGTCGAACGCGCCAAGCACTTCTACCGCGATGTCTTAGGATTAACTCTCATGAGCGAAGAGCCACCGTTCGCGTTAGTCTTCGATGCCAACGGCACCATGGTCCGCTTGGGAATGGCGAAGAAGCTGCCCGAGGCCCACGGAACCGTACTCGGCTGGGGCGTTCCCGACATTGAACTCGCCGTCAGAGAGCTTCTCGAACGCGACGTCAAGTGCGTGCGATTCGATGGGCTCCCGCAAGATGACAATGCAATCTGGGCTTCACCCAATGGCGCTAAAGTAGCGTGGTTTCGTGATCCGGACGGTAACCTCCTCAGCATTTCCCAGCACCCGGGATCTCTATAGCCCGTATACGATTACCTCGTAGATTGTCTTAGACCAATAAGCATCCAGTCACCACGAGCCTGCAGCTTGAAATCGCCGAGTGATTACTAGTAAGGCCGGTCAGCTCCCCGCGCACGCTGAAAGTCATTCATCTCCTTGTTGGCGTTAATGCGGTCAATCGGGTTTCGATTCACATCGGGTCTCGGAGAGTTCGCCGCAATCCGGGCATTGAGCTTAGCGTTCTCGATTTCCGCTAGCTTCCTGATATAGCCGCCAAGCTCTGCAAAACTGGCGAATCGCGCCGGCGTTTGGGGCGAGGCCAGAACATTAGCTATGCTGACACCCAGCCCGGACGCGCGGAGCATCTGGATGGCGCGCGTCCGGCTACGCGGCACGCCGTCGCCAACTTCGTACGCCATGCCAATTACTAGTTGCGCTTTATCGTAACCCTGGTTAGCGCTCGCCAGATAGAGCTTGTTCGCCTTCACGCGGTCCTTCGGTAGACCGCCTTCCCCTTCTTCATACATCCCCGCCAGTCCGTATTGCGCGGCCCGGTGTCCTTGCGCCGCAGCCAGACCATACCAGTGCGCGGCAGCCGCATCGTCGCGCCGAACGCCGTTGCCGTCCTGATACGCGATTCCCAGCGTGGCTTGAGCCCTCGCATTACCCAATCGTCCGGCCTGCAGCAGCAAAGGTATAGCTTCGCGATACTGGTTTCGCTCGATGAGTGTTAGGCTGCGCTGAAACATCCGGTCGGCGTCGGCCCGTTGAGCTGGCGTGATCGCGGAAGACGTGCCAGTCGGAAAAGACCTTTCCGGCAGAGACCCCGGATTGTTGCCGCCGCCCATCCCAGCGCCGTCCCGCCGATCCAGGCGGATTTGGCCATAGTTACCTTTCACTTCGCGAGAGCAGTTCACCTGCGTGCGGCTATACATGGTGCAATACCTGGCGTCGTTCAATAGTTGATTGATACGTTCGGCGGGTACGCTGTACGTGTATGCACACGGATCGGCCCCATCGCCGTAGTAGTTGGTCGAGTTGGCACCCCCACCGTTGGCCGCGCCGCATCCGCCGTCATGCGTGTTGTTACTCTGCTGTGCAGCTAGTGTGCCGGAGATACCAAGAAAGATCACGTACAGGCTAAGTCGATGCATGGTCAGGTCTCCCGAGACCTCATCAGCATATCGCGGGCACCGGGCGAAGAGAATGTCATGGGTTAATCAGTGTGTCCCACGTCAGGCAAGGTGCTGAAAGTATCACCACCTGGGGGTTGGAACGAGACAACATGCCAAGCGGTCGTCAACGACATGTGGCCAATAAATTGTCAAAGTGTTGGTAAAGACTGCGCCGACAGGCGGGGGCTTATCCCTACACATGCCGGACCACTGCGTGCCTTCACTGCCCGGCGTAGCCGATGAATGTCGAGATCTAATTGGCAGGTTGCTGTCTAACTCCAGGGTGCTGGCGCACTTCCTCAACTCTCACCCGCGCCAAGCTAGAATCGGGGTATGGCGCGTTGGATGCTGCTCTTGTGTTTCCTGGCGCAGGCGGCTGTTCCTGTCAATCTGACTATCCGCGATCTGACTCCCAAGTTCCTGGCATTTTACAATTTGGCCACCAAAGAGCAGGCGGACGAAACAAGGCGGTGGCAGTTGTGGCGCCAGCTCTACGGGTTCGCAGCCGTGCCTCCTGGCCCCGGCGGCGAGGCCATGGCGAGGAAGTTTCTCGACACTGCATGGCCCCGCTATGCTTCGGCATTAAACGTAATCCGCAAAGGCGCTGGAGGAATCCAACCTCCCGCTCAAGAGGTTTTGCAATCCGTTGCAAAACTTCTGGATGCGTCGGTCCCGGTCAAGGCGACGGTAGTCTTCTTTGTTGGCGACTTCTCCGGCAACGCCTTCACAGCTCCGGGCGCGGACGGTCCCACAGTAGCCATACCAGTCGAAGGAGTAGGCGCCGCGCTCTCCATGACGCACGAATTCACTCACGTCGTGGAAGCAGAGCAAGCCCACCTCTCACTGGGCTGGACGCGCAGCATCGCTCATACTGTATTCGCCGAAGGCCTGGCGATGCGCGCGTGCGAAAAGCTGCATCCCGGTCTGACCGCGAAGGAATACGTGGGGGAGCTCTCCCCGAACTGGTTCTCCAGAGCGCACGACAAACGTGCCGCTATCTTCGCAGACCTCGCGCAGCATCTGTCCGACTCAAACTCAGCGGCGGTCCTGAAGTACACAATGGGCACGGGCGGCGCGGGCATTGATCGGGAAGCGTACTACGCGGGCTGGTTTGTAATTGACGACTTGCTGACCCATGGCTGGTCTTTTCCACGCCTGGCTCGGGTGAGCGATGCGGAAATGGTAAGGCTCGTGGCTGACAGTCTGCGGCGGCTGAGAGCTTGAGCGTTACTGATGCCTACCCGGTTGCCGAGTCATTCTGTACCTAATACAAAAGTGCGCTTGAAGCGTCGTCTCGCGGAGTGATCCCACTCAACGAAGTCGCGAATGGGCTCGTACTCACAGACGTGAAGGTCGAAGGCAGCGGATTTGGCCATAGTTACCTTTCACTTCGCGAGGGCAGTTCACCTGCGTGCGGCTATACATGGTGCAATACCTGCCGTCCTTCAATAGTTGATTGAGGTGCTAAAAGTATCGCCCACTGGGGGCTGGAACGAGACAACATGCTACGCGGTCGTCAATAACATATGGCCAATGAATCGCCAAAGTGTTGGTAAATACTGAGCCGTTACTCGCGGCTTTGAAGCGGCGGTAGCGTCTTAGATTCCGGTAACGCCGTGTATCAGGCCCAACTTCAAAGTGGCCAGCCAGAAGCACCCGTCCATGCTCAGGCTCCTGCTCTGCTGTCCATCGCAACAACGATCTTCGAACTTCGAATGCGAATAAGAGAGCCGCGGTAACTGGAATAGTTGCGCCCACTTTGTCGAACAGAAAGTTCGGAAGTACGTAAAACAGCGATACCGGCGCAATCTCACTTACCGTCAGGCAACCAACCGAGCCAAACCCGGCTAATAGTCGAGCTTCGGATACCAGTCCGTGCCGCGGCCTTCGGGCGTCAAATCCAACATCAGCCATAGAGGATCAAGGTCCGGAGCTCCGCGCGGATCTTGTCCGGGATCCGCCATCGCGCCGCTCATTTCGCCGCTGTAAAAATGGCGGATAATCCGATCGCGCCGGCTAAACACGGTGAAGCCGGGGTTGTCGCCGTCTTCGGGGCTCACGTAAGTGCGAGTGTACTCGCCGGACCCATCGGAAAGAAACGTCAGATTCGTAAAGCCGCGCTGATTCCTGTAATCTATCAAGCGATCAATGGGAGAACGGGCAGTCACGGCGATGGCGGCGCGCTGGCGCAGGTTGACGGCAATCCCGTTCCAGGCCGCCAAGAACGACGTACAACTGGGGCACGGCGTCCTGCGTTGCGGACCGTACATCATGCTGTATATCATGAGCGTTTGTTTGTCGCCGAACAGACTGGACAAGAGGATCGGGCCGGTTTCGGAGGCAAGCTGGAAATCCTGAGGAATCTCACCACCGGAAGGCAGCGCGCGCCGCAGTGACGCAACGCGCTCCAGGCGCCGCCGCAGTTCGATCTCCTCAACTAAGAGCTCATTGCGAGCCGTGCGATATTCCGCGCTTTCATTGGGAAAGTGAGCCTTGTTGGTCGCAATCAGGTCCTGGGCGGGAGCGAGTTTTTGCGTGTCGTGCATGAAGCCTCCGGCGGGAAAAAAAACTTCGGCTGCCTTGCCCCAGCAATTATGGCCTGAAGGACTCGGACTCAACAATTCCCACCGTCCGGCATTATATCCGCCTGGCACATACGGAAACTGGCGTCCGGATCACAACCCGTTCGGCGCTCGACCGACCTGCGGCAGTATGCGTTTCCCACGGACGCGCCACAGCCAATAGAACATCGCAACGAAGATCAACAGCACCGGGAGCGCCCTCATCAAAGGAGTGGTGAAAGGCTCGGGCAGGATCTTTGCCACGCGCTCGCGTATGGAAAAAAAGGATCCCGCCGCGATAAACAGCGCGAAACACATGCGCCAGAGGTGCCGCGCGAGCCGGCCTGCGGCTGGTAACGCACCCAACCGCAATAGTCGAACATCACCCACCGCAGCCAGCCCCGTAATCGTCGCCATAAAGAACAGCATGAAAAACGGAACACCTTCAATCGCTTGGTGCGGACTGCCGAACGCCTTAAACCCCAGAACGATATCGGTCACCGAGAGCGTCACTACCACCAAGAGCCCTGCCCGATTCAGCCACCGGGTCCAGACCGACGCGGGCCGTACCGTTGTCAGCGCTGTGACCACGAAGTACGCTGCCATGAAGCCGCCCAGCACATTCATGTTCGTCCAACTCAGGCGGAGCGCCAGAATCGACCCGCTGAAGCCCATGACGAGCATTGCGTAAACAAACAGAAGGCCGCTCTTCCGATGCAGCGTTGCCCCTTTGAAAGCCACCAGCGCCACCGCACCTAAAACGATCGCAAGCCCGCCCGCAATGATGTGTATCGGCAAAAGCATGAAGAGCATACGCGGATGCCCGCCTGATTGTTCAAAACCCTCGCCGGCTTACCGCAGATGCGCAAGTTCAAACCGGCGTACCCAAAAAATCACGCTTGCGGTGAGCGCATTCGCAACCGCTGTGAATCCGTCTCCGATCACTGAAAACGTGCCAATCGCGCCCCGGATCAGGAGCTAACTGACTAATCCTATCTGCAAAACAATCAGGTTCCGCCCTGGTCGAATCGAAGAGCGATAACGCAGGCTCGAGTTGCCTTTGGTCATTGCAAATCAGTGAAAGTGGAGCGATCGAGTGTCCGCCGTTTTTGTCTGCCAAGGATGTCTTCTGCAGGATCGTCACGTTCAAATTTTGATTCCCGAAACACGAGACTCTCGCGTGTCGCCCAGCTCACGGCATTCGCGAGCATCGACGGAGACGCCATATCTACCTCGGCTACAGCAGCGGGGCCTGTTTGTCTTGGTGAGAGTGCCGAGATCCGCAACGAATACCGAGGAGGTGTGGTGGCAGACGCCAGACGACCACCCGACTGAATACGCCAAGTAACCTCCAGACGGAGAAACCACGACGTCTTCTATGCCTGACCCTGCACCGAGGACACGGCGTATCGAACGCCGTGCAACGTCGGCTTCGAACAATATATGAGGCACATTTTGCGCATACGTGCCGACCCATACAGTAAAAAACACTTTGGGCGGGGACAAGGAAGACGCTACTACCATTGGTTCGTGACCGCAGCCGCTTAGTTCCGTGCTTATCGACTGATTTACTGCTTCCGCCTCAGCCGAGCAATCGGATGTACTGAACGGCAAAGTTGCGAGCGCGATTTTCCACTCGTCTCCCGGCAAATAGACCACGATCACGTTTTCGAGCGCGTCCGCGTGAAGCGGACCGGCGAGCGCCTTCGAAGTCTTGGTTGTCTTGACCGTTTGTCCGGCGATCGTGACGGCCGTGCAGACAAATAGGGCACAAGTGAAAACTGCTTCCAGAAAGCTCACGGCTCGAGTGTACCGCTGCTGCGCCGGAGACGTCGCCTCGACATTCTGCGTAACGCCGTCTGTCAATAGGTGGATGTCTTCTTTCCCCAACACCGGATAAATCAGCTCTGACGCCGTAGCGTTTACTCAGGCGCGTGGGAAGTCCCGTTACCAGAATGTGGTGACTCACGGAGAAGATGCGCCAGCAGCAATCCACACTTGTCGCGCAGCGTTTACCTTCGCGTGGATCGCTCTGCCCTAAAACGCCCGACCCGCTGAAGTGCGATGCTTCCGAGCGGATCGTCGGCAAACCGGACCTCAGTCCCGAAACTCACTCGGTCGGCTTGATAACGATCTTGTCATTAACCGCGGATCGAATCCGTTGCTTGCAGCCGAGGTATCGCTCGGTGGTTTGAATCGAGACATGCCCAAGTAGGAACTGGATCTGCGCGAGCGTCTCGATAGCCGCTTTGCCGGCGTATTCGCGAACCACGTGCCAAACCGCTTTTTCCGTCAGGCAATCACCCCACGAGGCTGCTCAAAACTGCCCGCTTCGCTAGGTCCAAGTCAGGCGGCAGCCGCAAAACTGCTTTAGGAACTCGTGGGTTCGCCTTTCCTGCTTGCTTCTTCACCACTGGTCGCGGCCCTCCTCGACCGCAAACCCATGATGACGTTCGTACGGGACGAGTGGCGCGTTACTCGCCCAGAATCGGCGGATACAAGCCGACTTAGCGGTCGTAATCCGACTAGGCACTTCTCACCATAGCCGACAAACCGTCAAAGTGAATCGGTGTAGACTCGGGTCATGAGCTCACCGCAACGGCTAACCGCGATTATCGAACGCGAGGATGACGGCTACGTTGCGTTGTGCCCGGAGCTTGATATCGCCAGCCAGGGTCAATCCATTGAAGAGTCGCGGGCGAACCTGACAGAAGCATTGACGCTGTTTTTCGAGACGGCATCGCCGTCGGAAATCACCCGGCGGGCTCACTACGATGTCTTCGTAACCCAGGTCGAAGTGCCGGTTGGGTAAGCTCAGGGTTCTTTCGGGTCTGGAAGTGTGCCGGATTCTCGAAAATAACGGATTCGTCGCGGTTCGTCAACGAGGCAGTCATCGGATCATGCAGAAGCAGTTGGAGACGACTACCGTCACGGTTCCTGTGCCACTTCACGCCTCGCTGCGGCGCGGCACGTTGGCAAGCATCGTTCGGCAGTCGGAACTTGCGAGATCACTTTTCGAGACGGAATTACCCAGACCCATCCTCATTGGTCGGCTTGCCGACTACACGCTCATGTGGTTTCCCGTAATGTCGTTTCACGACAACAACATCGCAGCCGATGAAAGGCGATCGGTGACCCCAGATCTCTAATTCTGGAGTTCGCTCAACTGCTGCGTGCGGACAGTCAGATAGCGCGTAACGCATGTTTTTCGAAGAGTGTCCGACGCCGCAGCGTCGCATTCCCGAACATATTGCCCGTGCCAAACCAGTTGCTCACGCCGGAGCCGGTCGGCTTCCACTTTTTGAGAGTCTCCCGAGTGCGCCGAAATAAGCGAGAGCCATAGCTTTGTCCAACGCGGCAAGGGAATTAGAGCCGCAAATAAGATTCTCAGTGGGTGTTTTGGCGTTCGTGCAGTTAAAACTGGGCTCCGTCACTTCGGTCACACGCCATACAGATGAGGCGTCTCGTTCCACCGTAAAGTCAAGTAAGGGCCAGAAGTAACAGTCTTCCGATGCGTGGATTAAGACCGTCCGCTGATCAACCTGTTTTTTCATTTCCAAGCACATGCCAGTAGACCCGAAATTTAGGTAGCCAGAAATGTCGTTCTCGACTTGTCCCAACCGCAGTCTGATCGGGCCACGTCTGTTCGGGTCATAGCCGACCTTATAGCCTGCGTTCTCAGCGGCAACGCGGAGGAAGTCACGCACGGCCAGCCATGCTCCATGCACAGTCGCATCCAGGCGGCCGTCGCACTTCACTGAAATCAACTCATCGGTCCCGCTGGGACTCCGCTTCGTCTGGGCCGTCCAGATGGCGCCAAGTTCGGCACAAGTTCCATCGGAAAACTTTGTTGTCACCTCGCCTTTCTGGTAATGAATGACGACAGAACCATTGCTGGTTGAGAGTGCGACATCGCCCACGCCTCGACCAGACAGGCCGCTATGATCCCAGTACACCGCACCCGTCAGTTCACGGCCCGATAAAGCTGATGGAGTCACGATAAACGTAAACAGCAGAAGGCCGAGCCACTCAACGTTTCCTACTCCTGGCAATGGCGCTCCGAAACCACATTGCGTGGAACGAATATCGTATCACGAGAGACGCGGGATGGATCAGATGCTTGCGCTCACCGGACGATATGTGGGCTGGAACTGCCGCCCAGGCGCGCCACTCTACCGGAAAACGCGCAAACCGCACATCTAACTTCCGGACCCGAGAAGCCCGCGCCTACTGGCGCAGCGTTTACGATCACGATTGTTTCGCTTTGGTCCCCCTACCTCACCCCAATCCCTTCCATCCAAGTCTCCACCAATCCCGGCCATCTTGTAATCGCTAACTTCGTCCCTCTCATTCCAAACGCATGTCCCCCATGCGCGTACAAATGCATTTCCGCGGGCACCCCGGCATTCTTCAGCGCAATGTAATAGGCCAGCGAGTCGTTGACGCTGTCCACATGATCGTCCTCGGCTTGCAGCAAAAACGTCGGCGGAGTATGGCTCGAAACCGGCAGGTATGGACTCAACCCGAGATCCTTATCAACGTTCGCCGGATGCGAAACCGTCAGCTTTTTCGTGCCTTGCTTCGCATCCCACTCCGCCGCCGCAAGTGACAGGTGCCCCGGATAAATCGCCACGGCGAAATCGGGCCGGCAACTCTCCTTATCGGCCGCGTCGATTGCGCGATATAAACGCTTGTCGAAGTAATTGCTGATCGCTGCCGACAAGTGCCCGCCTGCCGAAAATCCGAGCACTCCAATCTTGTGCGTATCGATGTGCCACTGCGCCGCATGCAACCGCACCAGCCCTATCGTCCGCTGTGCATCCTCAAGCGCCATCGGTGACTCCGGATACGGTCCCGATTTTGGATACGCCCCCTTATCCGTCACCCGGTACTTCAACAGAACACAAGTGACGCCCTTCGATGTGAGCCAGTCACAGACCTCTGTACCCTCAAGATCGATTGCCAGAATCTGATAGCCGCCGCCCGGGAATACCACCACCGCCGCACCCGTATTCTTCCCTCCGCGCGGCGAATAGACCGTCATCGTCGGCTGCGACACATGTTCCACTGAGAGCCACGGCATGTCGCCAACCAGCGACTCTTTCCCGGTCTTCGTCACTGTCTCCGGTCCCGCTGGCGCCTGCGCATCCGGTGGCGTTCCCGGCCAGATCGGCACTTGTGTATGTCCCGGCGATGGCTGCCAGACTGGCGTCTCGGCCATTACACTCAGACACGAAAACAGGAGGAAAACAACGAGCGGCTTGATCACGATCCCCCAGCATATCCACACGCCCCAATCACCGCGTCCGCCGATTTATTTCCACCGCTTCTGGAACCACTTAGCCCGCCCCGCACGCCGCAAAGCCGTTACGCGCTTCTAAAGTGTGGTTGAAAGGAAGTATCTATGGCTGCTCAATCCGTTGCCTTACCTGACACCGCTACCCCAACCACCCGCGCCACCATCAACGCGGCCAACGCCCTGAACTCCACCGGGCCCCGCTCCACCGAAGGCAAGCAGCGCGTCCGCCTCAACGCGCTCAAGCACGGGCTCTACGCCAAGCTCCTCATTCTTCCCGGCGAGGACCAAGCTCGATTCGAATCCGCCCGTCAATCCCTCATCGCCCAATATCGACCCTCGAGTGAGTCCGAAACCGCCTTGGTCAATCTGCTCCATGAGACCGGCTGGCGTCTCGATCGCGTCGTCGGTATTGAGCAAAACCTGCTCGTCGCCACTACCCACCAGCAATTGGAGAACATCGAAGAAGCCTTGGGCCCGCTCGATGACGCCGCCCGTTACGCTCTGGCCCAAGCTCTCGCTTATCGGGAAAATGCCCGCGTGTTCGCTCAGATCTCCCGCGAAGAAAACCGCCTCCAGCGCCTTTACGACCGCGCCGCTGCCGAGCTCGCCACCATCGCCGCCGCCCGCCAGCTCCCGTCACCACCGCCCGCAGCCAAGTCCCTCACGCCCCCCGCTGGCTTTGTTCCCGCAACCCCCATGCCGCACTTCACCGGACCCCTCGCCGACATCAAGCGCAAGCAGTGGTTGCGCCAGCAGGCCACCCGCGCCGG
The DNA here is from genome assembly GCA_963752695.1 of Bryobacterales bacterium. Lineage (GTDB taxonomy): Bacteria > Acidobacteriota > Terriglobia > Bryobacterales > Bryobacteraceae > Bog-113. The sequence continues at coordinate 1,391,319 of CAVVZB010000002.1, read as the reverse complement.
CCTAAAATAGCGGCGCTATCGGTCCACTTCTCCCAGTACAATGTCCAGCGTTCCGATGATCGCCACCACGTCCGCCACCATCTCGCCCACCACCATCTTCTCCAGGGCTTGCAGGTTCACAAACGAGGGCGGCCGCACCCGGATGCGATACGGATTCAACGTCCCGTCACTCACCACAAAGTACCCCAGTTCGCCCTTCGGCGCTTCGATCGATACGTACGCCTCGCCCACCGCCGGCTTCAGCACCTTCGGCACCTTGCCCGCAATCGGACCCGCGGGAATTCGTTCCACCGCCTGCCGCACAATTCGCACGGACTCCCGCATCTCCTGCATCCGCACCAGGTAACGATCGTACGTGTCCCCCTGCGTGCCCACCGGTATGTCGAACTCGTACTGCTCATACCCGGAATACGGCTGCGCCTTCCGCAAATCCCACTGCACGCCCGCCGCCCGCAGCACCGGTCCCGTCACCCCGTATTCCTTACAATCGGCCGCGCCCAGCACCCCGATTCCCCGAAGGCGTCCCCGCCAGATCCGGTTCGCCGTTAGCAGTTGCTCATACTCTTCGATGCGCCTCACGAACAGTTCGCAAAACGCTCGTACCTGCTCCTCGAAACCCTCATACAGCTCGTACTGCAGTCCGCCAATTCGGAACGCGTGCGTCGTCAGCCGCGCCCCGCAGTAGTTCTCGAAGATCTTGAGGATCTCTTCCCGCTCGCGAAATGCATAGAACAGCGGCGTCATCGCCCCGATATCGATCGCATGCGTCCCCAGCCAAAGCAGATGGCTGGCAATGCGGTTCAACTCCGTCAGGATCACCCGCGTCGCCTGCGCCCGCGGCGGAGCCGGCACCCCGATCAACTCCTCCACCGCCAGGCAGTACCCCAGCCCGTTCGAGACCGCCGCAACATAATCCATCCGGTCCACGTACGGCGCAAATTGCACCCACGTCCGGTTCTCGGCGATCTTTTCCACTCCGCGATGCAGATACCCGATCTCGCATTCGCAGCCCTTCACCCGCTCACCGTCCAGCCGCAGAATCACCCGCATCACCCCGTGCGTCGACGGATGTTGCGGCCCCATGTTGAGGATCATCTCCTCGCTTTCGAGCCCCGGAATCTCCCCGCTCATTGCCCGCTCTCGATCCCTAGGTGCCCCTGCACCCACCCCGCGTCCTGATGAATGATCGAGTAGTCTTTCCGCAGCGGAAACCCTTCCCACCCCTCCGGCATCAGAATGCGCTTCAAATTCGGATGCCCGTCGAACACAATCCCGAACATGTCGAACACTTCCCGTTCCAGCCAATTCGCGGTTTTGTACACGGATGTTACCGACGTGGCGTGCACATTTCCGCCCAACCGTGTCTTTATCCGATACCGGCGGTTGCTCCCAAAGCTATACAGAATGTAGATGAGGTCGAACCGCTCGGCGCGCTTCGGATAATCCACCGCGGTTAGATCCACCAGAAAGTCGAAGTCCATCCGCTCCTTCAGGACTGCCAAAATCCGCACAATCGCTTCCGGCCGCGCCACCGCGTACTCCTGGCCCACATATTCCCCAAACTCCATTTCCTCGCCCGGTAAATGCCCCGCCAACTCCGCATGCATATCTGCTTAAACTTAACCGATCCCGCCCCGCGCTCACTCCCGTTAAACTGAAAGTTCCACCACGGCCAACTTTCCGCGCCATCGCAGCGTCATGACACAAGGAGCCAGAACTTGATTTTTCGGGCGGTCGAGGATGCCGACCTGATCGCGCGTACTCGCAAAGGTGACGTCGAAAGCTATAACCTCCTGATCTCCCGTTGGGAGAAGCGCGTCTATAACTATTTGCTCCGCATCCTGAATAACCGCGAAGATGCACTCGACCTCTGCCAGGACGTGTTTTTGAAGGCTTATCAGAACATTCGCAAGCTCGAAGACACCGCGCGCTTTGGCCCCTGGCTCTTCCGCATCGCTCACAACGAGGCTTTCTCGCTCTTCCGCAAGCGCAAGCCCGAGGACGAATTGACCGGCATCGAGTCGCCCCACGAACCCGTCTACCCGATCGAGCTCACCCTCGCCGCCACCGCCGCCCTCGACCACCTCTCGCCCGAGCAGCGCGAAGCCGTCGTCCTCAAGATCTATGAAGGCTTCAAGTTTGAGGAAATGGCCGAAGTGCTCGGCTGCCCCGTGTCCACCGTCAAGTCCCGTCTTTACTCGGCGCTCGAACTCCTTAAGAGCCGCCTCGCCCCAATCGGCGTCAACACTCGCACCAGAGGTCTTTCATGAACTGCGCCACCCCCGGTTTTCCCCCTTACGATCTGCGCGATTATTACTTCGACGCCTTACCGCCCGAAGCTGCCTGCCAGGTTCGCGAGCATCTTCCGCAATGCCCGGCATGCGCTGCGGAACTCGAGCAATGGACCGCCACCACCCTGGCCCTCCGCGCGCTTCCCGATGAAGAGATCCCGCGCCGCATCGCCTTCGTCTCCGACAAAATCTTCCAGCCATCCGCGGGCGCTCGGTGGTTCCAATCGTTCTGGGCGTCCGGAGCCCGCCTCGGCGCATCTGCCGCCATGCTCCTCGCCGGCGCGATCCTCGTCCACGCTTACCGCCAGCCCGCCATTGTCCGCGTCGTCGAATTGCGCCCTGCTGTCGCCTCCACGAACACTGCCGCCGATCGCGCCGCCATGCAAACTGCGGTCAATCAGGCCGTCGCTGCCGCGGTCAGTGCCGCCGAAACCCGCTACGATGCCAAGCTGCGTCGCGTCATCGCCGAGAACGAAAAGCAGAAGCGTGACACCATGGACCGCGTCGCCACCGTTCTGGACTCCATGGATCGCCGCAATCGCGTCCTAACCGTAGCCTCCAACAGTCTGATGGACTCCGGCCAATGAAACCGCTCGCCGTCGCGCTTCTCCTCGCCACCGCCGCCACCGCCATCGCCGATCCTGCCCGCATTGGCCGCAACGCCCTGGCCCGCCTCGAATTCCGCCTCGACATGTTCCTCGTCAAGGCGCCCGACCCCTGCGAAATGATGGGCAATACCCGTGGCGTTTACATCGATGGATACGGCGCCGTTTTCACTACCCTGGTCGCCCTGGTTCCGACGCCCACGCCCAGCCCTTTCCGCGCCTTCACTCAAAAGGATTTCGATGACATCCACAACGCCAAAATCCGCCAGCTCCCCATCATGCGCGAGAAAATGCGCAGTATGCTCCTGATGATGGCTGCCGACCCCTCGCTCGAAGGCGTCCGCCCCCACGAACACATCGTCTCCGGCGTCACCTTCTTCTACTACAAGCAGTGGGAAAACACCGCTGGCCTGCCGTTCCAGCTCGTCATGGAGGCCGAGAAGCAGAAGCTCCTCGACGTGCAGAGTGGCCGCATCCCCCGCTCGCAACTCGATTCCATTATTAAGGTGCAGGAACTCTAGCCCGTGCCCGTGATCGCCGCAGCTCCGCGCCTGGGTGAGATCCTCATTGCCCGCCGCCTCATCGATCAGGAAGATCTCGACCGCGCCCTCGAACTGCAGCGCGAACGCAACGACCGGCTCGGCAAAATCATGGTCGATATGGGCTTGCTCGCTCAGCGCGACCTGCTCGCCATCCTCGGCGAACAGTTGGGCGTCCCCCTGGCTGTCATCGGCGAACCTCCATCCTTGCCGGAAATCGACGGCATCGCGACCGACTTCATGCGCGAGAGCCACTTCGTCCCCATCGGCTTCGACGGCGCCAACCTCCGCATCGCCATTGCCGACGCCCTCGATCACGAAACCATCAACGCCGTCCACTCCTACACCGGCCTCAACGTCGTCCCCGAACTCGCCTCTGAACAGGAGATTCTCGACGCCATCGACCGCTTCTATGGCGAGTCGCAAACAGCCACCACCGATGCCGGCTTCGGCGCGATCGAGGGCGGGGAAGACCTCGAGCAGCTGCGCGACATGGCTAGCGAAGCGCCCGTCATCCGCCTCGTCAACGCCACAATCGCGCAGGCCATCGAGAAGCGTGCCAGTGACATCCATATCGAGCCCTTTGAGAAAGAGTTCCGCATTCGCTTCCGCGTCGATGGCGTCCTCTTCAATCAGGATCCGCCCCCGCGCGAAATGAAGGCCGCCATCGTCTCCCGCCTCAAGCTGATGGCTAAGCTCAACATCGCTGAGCGGCGTCTCCCGCAGGACGGCCGCATCAAGATCAAGATCCTCGGCCGCGAAGTCGACCTTCGCGTTTCCACCCTTCCCACCCTTTATGGCGAGAGCGTAGTCATGCGCTTGCTCGACCGATCGGCTGGCGACTTCTACGACCTCCGCAAGCTCGGCTTCGATGACCATATGCTCGAGCGCATGGAGCATTACACCTCGCTCCCCCACGGCATCTTCATGGTCACCGGACCTACCGGAAGCGGTAAGTCCACCACACTCTACTCCGCTCTCAAGCGCATCAACACTTCGGAACGTAAGATCATCACCATCGAAGATCCTGTCGAATACCAGATGGACGGCATCAACCAGATTCATGTGAATCCGCAGATCGGCCTGTCGTTCGCTTCCGGCCTCCGGCACATCGTCCGCCAGGACCCCGACGTCATCATGGTCGGCGAGATCCGCGACCGCGAGACTGCCGACGTCGCCATCCGCGCCGCGCTCACCGGCCACTTCGTCTTCTCCACCCTTCACACCAACGACGCACCCAGCGCCGTGACCCGCCTCACCGATATGGGTGTCGAGAATTACCTCATCACCAGTTCCGTCGTCTCCGTCCTGGCCCAGCGCCTGGTTCGCAAGATCTGCGTCCACTGCGTCCGTCCGAATGAGCGCGTCTTCAGCCCGTTTGGTGTCGAAGTCCAAACCTATCGCGGCGCCGGTTGCGCGGACTGCTCTGGCACCGGCTATCGCGGCCGCGTCGGAATTTTCGAGTTGATGGAACTTAATGACGAGATCCGCAAGCTGATCATGTCAAATGCCGACGCGTCTCAGATAACGTACGCCGCCAAGCGCAACGGCATGCGTCAGCTACGCGAAGACGGTTGGGAGAAAGTCTCGCAAGCGGTCACTACATCCGACGAGGTCATGCGCGTTACGCAGGAGTTCTGACGTCTTGCAGGATCAGGCATTTCAAATAGAGCGTCTCGGGGACGGTCAGCAGCACCGGATGATCGGCCGCTTGCGTCCGCCGCTCTAAAATGCGCAGCGTGCGTTTGGTTTCAAGCGCCGCCTCGGCAATTAGCTCCAGCAGATCCGCCTCGCTCATATGATGCGAGCAGGAGCAGGTCACCAACACGCCGCCCGGCGAAAGCAACTGAAGCGCCCGCTTGTTGATCTCTTTATAAGCACGCCGCGCCGCTTCCAACTGGCCGCGCGATTTGGCGTAAGCCGGCGGATCGAGCACGATGATTTCGAACTTCCTGCGCCCCGCCGCAAAGCCCGCCAGTGCCTCGAACACATCCACTTCCCGGAACGCGATATTTGCGATCCCGTTGGCCGCCGCGTTCGCTTGCGCCATCGCAATTGCAGCTTCGCTCGAATCGATTCCCTCCATGTTCGTGCACGCCGCCGCCAAGTGCAAGGCGAATCCGCCGGTCGACGTGAAGCAATCGAGCCCGCTACCCCGCGCATGACGTGCCGCCGCCACATAGTTCTCGCGTTGGTCGAGAAAGATGCCGGTCTTCATCCCGTGCTGGGGATCGACACGCAGCCGCAGGCCATTCACCTCAACCGTCAAAGACTCTGGGATAGCCCCGCGAAGCACCCGAACCTCGCGCGGCAATTCCTCCTGCGTACGTGACGCCGAGTCGTTCCGCGCCAGAATCCCGGCCGGTTGGATGAGCGCCTGCAGCGCGTCAGCGACCGTCTCGGCCGCGCGGTCCATCCCCTGGTTCAACGTCTGCATCACGAGGTAATCCCCATACCGGTCCACAATGAGCGCCGGCAAGCCATCTGCCTCCGCATGCACCAGCCGGTAGGCGTCGCTGCCGGTCACCACTTGTTTGCGGAATGCGATCGCGCTTTCCAGCTTGCGGGTATAGAAAGCCTGGTCGGCCAATTCCACCCGGCGCGACAGCATGCGCAAGGCAATCTGCGAAGCCGCGCTGTAGTGCGCAGTTCCCAGCTCCTGGGTTCCGCTCCAGACCGCCACAGTCTCGCCCGCCGTGGCGCCGCCGGCTTCAATCACGTCCCCACGAAATATCCAAGGATGTCCGGCCTCCACCCGCGCCGCCGCCCTCTTACTTACGCTTACCGATTCCATCAACTCCCGATTGTCCGCTATCCGGCCCGTCGCAAATAGCGGTAAGCCGGCCTGGGAAGCTGGACGGCGTGCTATAGAGTAGGCGAGAGGGGAGACGCTTGGCGCTTACTGGGAAGTTAGTTGACGCCTTCACGACCCGGACGGTCTCGATGCTGACATGCACCACCTGACGGATCAGGCTCTGATATTGATCGATAATCGAACCGAGTAAGCCGGTTTCGTCACCAAGCTTGATGTGAACCTGAACATGATCCGGTTGGTCGCTGGGTATGGGATGCGGGTTTTCTAGCCGCATCCGCTACCTCACCGCACTGACTTACACCAAAGCTGGTTCCGGAACCGGAACCGGAACCTTGGTGAACGTCATCTTGCCCGCTTCGTCCACGTCGACGTGCACGGCATCACCCGCTACAAAATCGCCGGTGAGCAGTCGTAACGCCAGCGGGTCCTGGATCAGCCGTTGAATCGCCCGCTTCATCGGCCGCGCTCCGTAATTCGGATCGTAACCTTCGTCGAGCAGCTTTGCTTTCGCCGCCGGAGTCAACTCAAGAGTAAGTTTGCGTCCCGCGAGTACCTTCTCCAACCCGCGTAGCTGTATGTCGACAATCCGCGTCAGATCGTCTTTAGTCAATTGACTAAACACCACGATGTCATCCACGCGGTTGAGGAACTCCGGGCGGAAGTGCGCCTTCAGAGCGTCCAGCAATCTCTTGGAGCCGTCATGATCCCGATTCGCCGTCACGCTGAATCCAATCTCACCGGTCTCCTTGATGATGCCGGAACCGATGTTGGAAGTCATGATGATCACCGTGTTCTTGAAGTTCACCACGCGGCCTTGTCCGTCGGTCAGGTGTCCGTCATCTAAGATCTGAAGAAGCGCATGGAACACATCCGGATGCGCCTTTTCGATCTCATCGAACAGAACCACCGAGTAAGGCCGGCGCCGTACATGTTCGGTCAATTGACCGCCTTCGTCATAGCCGACATATCCGGGAGGCGCGCCGATCATCCGCGACACGGCATGCTTCTCCATGTACTCGGACATATCGACGCGGATCATACTCTTCTCGTCATCGAAGAGGAACTCGGCCAGGGTTCGCGCCAGCTCGGTCTTGCCAACACCCGTTGGGCCAAGGAAGATGAAGCTGCCGATCGGCCGTTTGGGATCGCTAAGTCCGGCGCGATTCCGCCGGATGGAGTTCGCGACGAAGGTCACCGCGGCGCCTTGGCCGATCACCCGGTCATGTAGGCGCTCTTCCATGTTGACCAGCTTCTGGATCTCGCCTTCGAGCATCTTCGAAACCGGTATGCCGGTCCACTTAGCGACGATCTTGGCGATATCTTCCTCGTCAATCTCTTCTTTGAGGAGAGCCGAGCCGCTCTTGATGGACTCCAGTTCGTGTGTGGCGGCCTCGAGCTGTTTCTCGATCTCGCTCATGCGGCCGTAACGAAGTTCGGCGGCCCTGTTCCAATCGTTCACACGGTTGGCGGCTTCATAATCGTTCCGCACGCCTTCCTGTTCTTCCTTGAGTTGGCGGACGCGATTGATGGCCGACTTTTCGCGGTTCCAGCGTTCCTGCAATTGCGCGGACTCGCCCCGAAGCCGTTCGAGCTCATTCTCAACATGCCGTAAACGTTCCCGGGAGGCGGCGTCTTTCTCGCGGCTGAGCGCCTGCCGTTCAATTTCGAAGTGAGCGATGCGCCGCTCCAGGTTATCGATCTCGATCGGCATGCTACCGATCTGTATGCGGAGGGCCGCGCCGGACTCGTCGATTAGATCGATCGCCTTGTCAGGCAAGAAACGGTCGGTGATGTAGCGGTCCGAAAGCGTTGCCGCCGCGACAATCGCCGCGTCCTTGATACGCACGCCATGGTGGATCTCGTACTTCTCTTTAAGTCCTCGCAGAATGGCGATGGCGTCATCGACCGATGGCTCGCCGACCAACACCATTTGGAAACGGCGCGCGAGCGCGGCGTCCTTCTCGACATATTTGCGGTATTCCGTCAACGTGGTTGCGCCGATGCAGCGCAGTTCACCGCGCGCCAGAGCCGGCTTCAACATGCTAGCCGCGTCGATTGCGCCTTCGGCTCCGCCCGCCCCCACCAACGTGTGCAACTCATCGATGAAGCAGATGATTTCGCCATGGGAGTCGGTGATCTCCTTCAACACGGCCTTGAGACGGTCTTCGAACTCGCCCCGGAACTTCGTGCCGGCGATCATCGATCCTAAGTCAAGCGCAACAAGCTTCTTGTCTTTGAGTTGCTCCGGGATATCGCCCTTGATAATGCGCTGGGCCAAGCCTTCCACGATGGCGGTCTTACCAACACCCGGTTCGCCGATTAACACCGGATTGTTCTTGGTACGGCGGCTCAGTACCTGCATGAGGCGGCGGATTTCTTCGTCCCGGCCAATCACCGGATCGAGCTTGCCGCTACGCGCTTGTTCGGTCAGGTCGACGGAATAGCGTTCCAACGCCTGGTATTTGGATTCTGGATTTTGATCGGTCACTCGTTGACTCCCTCGGACTGCCACCAGCGCTTTCAGAATGGTGTCGTGGTCGGCGCCGGCCTTCTGAAGCAGCGTCCCGGCCGGATCGTACTTGGCGTCGGCAATGGCCAGCAGCAAGTGCTCGGTCGAGACAAACTCGTCCTTAAACCGCTCCGACTCCTTGAACGCGCCTTCTAATACCTGATTGAGCGCGGGCGAAACCACCATGCCACCCGGCTGCGCTCCGCCGGTTTGCACTCGCGGGATGGACTGCAGCAGGCGCTCGCCTTCCGCGATTACGTCGTCTGGATGGACATGGCACTTTTCGAGCACCGGGCGCACGATCCCTTCCCGCTCATTGGCGAGCGAGAGCAATAAGTGCAGAGGATGGACGATCTGGTGTTCGATGCGCTCGGCGATGGCTTGCGCCTGCTGCAGTGCCTCTTGCGCTTTCTGGGTCAACTTGTCAAAACGAAACATGGGGTTCCTTTTGGAAGTGCAAAAAATAAGGGGCAGGCGAACCTGCCCCGTCAAACACGAAACTGAGCTTAATTACGCGGACTGGGCGCTGGCGGCGCCGGCGACCTGCTGAGAGTTCCCCAAGCCTACGGCCACCTTTACTTGGCGGGGCTTGGCGGCTTCCTTTTTCGGCAGCTTCACGGTGAGCACGCCATTTTCATAATCGGCCTGCACTTTTTCGGTGTCGACCGTATTGGGCACGGCGAAGGTGCGGAGGAACTGGCCGTAGCTGCGCTCGATGCGGTGATAGCCGCCCTTTTCGCCCTGGCGCTGTTCGAAACGGCGATGGCCTTTCAGGGTCAGGGTTTGATTCTCCACTTGAAGCTCGATTTCTTTCGGATCGATATCCGGCACATCGGCTTTCAGGATCAAGGCGTCTTCATTCTCAAAGATGTCGACGGCGGGCGACCACGGCCGCGCTGTTCTGGGCTCGCTCATCATCCGGGTGACGGCGTCCTCAAAGAGGCGGAGATGTTGGAAAGGGTCGTGTACGAGGCTCATGATTGATAGATTCCTTTGCTGAAGATTAGATTCAACCACTTTCAAGTGATCTTATCTAGTAATGAGCATAAAACGTGAGTGCTTGGCTGTCAAGTTGTCCGCAGGTTTTTTCTACACTTTTTTCCCCCTTCACTCGGGTGTAACCTGTTGTTTTGTACACACGCCTAATCTTGTGCCGGCGTCTGGGATGAATGCTGGTCGAATTTGAGCTTATTCAGCGTGCCCGCGACGGAGATTCGAGCGCTTTCAACCAGATCGTCACTGCGTACCGGCGGCGGACTCTGGGCACCATTGCGCGGCTGGTCGCTCGTTCCGAGGACGTGGAAGACGTTGGCCAGGAAGTGTTTACAAGGCTCTATTTTTCACTCGCGCAGCTGCGCAGTCCCGAAGGGTTTGACGCCTGGATGTATCGCATGACAGTGAATGCCTGCTACGATCATCTCCGCCGGCAGCGTCGCCGCCCGGAATCCCGCATGGCAGACCTGAGCGATCAGCAGATTGTCTCCGCCGATGCGGCCGCCGGTCAAACCGCCAGTTTGATTGCCGCTGAAAAGAGCGCCGCCCGTGAAAAGGTAAATACTCTTCTGGGCGCGGTTTCGGGCGATGATCGGGCCCTGCTGATCATGAAAGAAGTCGAAGGGCTTTCGTTGAAGGAGCTCTCGCAGGTTTACCGGGTCAATGAGAATGCCCTGAAGGTTCGATTGTTCCGGGCTCGACAGAGAGTACTGAAGGCGATGGGAGAGAAGAAATGATGATTCCGCCAGGTGACCGCAATGAGCAGGCGCTCGATGCACTGTTCCAGTCTTATCGGCAAGCCACTGAATTCGGCGATGCCGGGCCGAACTTCATGCCCGCGCTTTGGCAGCGCATCGAGTCGCGCCGCCGCGCTTCCTTCTTCATCGATCGAACCGCGCGCATCTTTGCCGCGTCGGCGTTGGCTCTGACCGTGGCGGCCGGGCTTCTGGTTTCGCTCGCGCCCTCGCGTCCCGATCCCGAAACTTGGGTGGAGACGCTCGCCAACCATCATCTGGCGCAGAACACGTCCTATTACGAGCCCGTCCAGCTCTCGGCGGCCAACGACATTCCGGCTGCGTCCCCGAGTCTTCCTTCCGAGGTGAAGTAAGTCTCTCCCATGCTGCGGCGGTTCGGCGTTCCCACTCTTTATTTGCTGGTCGTGTTCCTTTGCGGAACCGCTCTCGGCAGCCTCGGCTATCGCTATTACTCGGACGTCCATGTATCGGCCAACGAACCGCCCCGGCCTTCTCCCGAGAAGTGGAAGAAGCATCATCTGGAAGAGATGAAGTCCCGCCTTCATCTCACCGATGATCAGACGTCCCGCCTTTCGGCGGTGCTCGATGAAACCCGCGGTCAGTATCACGACCTCATGGAAAAGCAGCGCCCGGATATGGAGCGCATTCAAGCCGAGCAGTATGCCAAGGTAAAGGCCCTGCTCACTCCGGAGCAAGTTCCGGAGTATGAACGCCTACACGCCGAGCGCGAAAAGCAACGCCGCGCGATGGACGTCAAGAAGTTCTAGACACTTCACCACTTCACTACGAATCTCCGCCGATTCATCGTCCGCTACTCTGGTAGGTTCCGATGGCAGACCTAAAGACTTATATCCGCGAGATTCCTGATTTTCCCAAGCCAGGCATTCTTTTCTACGACATCACGACCCTGCTGAAAGATAAGAACGGCTTACGTGGCTGCCTGGATGGCTTTCATTCGCACTATGCGAATGCTGGCGGCGGATCTCGTGATCGGCGTAGAAGCTCGCGGCTTCATCTTCGCTCCCGCGCTGGCCTACGCTTTGGACGCCGGTTTCGTGCCCGTGCGGAAACCGAAGAAGCTGCCCGCGGAAGTGGTTAGCGTGAACTACGAACTGGAATACGGCACCGATTCGCTGCAGATTCATCGCGACGCCATCAAGCCGGGATCGCGCGTACTGATCATCGACGACCTTCTGGCCACCGGCGGCACCGCCCGGGCGGCCGCACAACTCGTCGAGCAATTGGGCGGAGTGGTGGCCGGTCTTGGATTCGTAGTTGAGCTGACTTTCCTCAACGGGCGCGAAAAGCTTCCCGGCTACAAGGTCTTCTCGCTCTTGCAGTACGACAAGTGATGGCCCAGCTCCACCTGCGCGCGCTGGCCAAAATCAATCTGGACCTGCGGGTCCTGCATCAGCGACCGGACAACTATCACGAGATCCGCACGGTGTTTCAAACCATCTCGCTGGCAGATCGGATTGCGGTGAGCTACCGGCCGTCTTCGGACGTCTCCATCGACATCGATGGCAATGTCGAAATTACCGACAACCTTATCGCCCGCGCTACGCGTCTGGTCACGAGCGAACTGGGCTGCGGCGGCGAGTTCCGTTTCGTGTTGGATAAGCGCATTCCAATGGGCGCCGGACTGGGCGGTGGATCGTCCGATGGGGCCGCCATTCTGCTTGGCCTGCCCGCGTTGATGGGAGCCGAGATTCCGCCCGAGCGTCTGGCCGCCTTAGCCGCAACCCTGGGCAGCGATGTTCCGTTCTTCCTTTACGGCGGTACCGCGATCGGTCTTGGCCGCGGCGAGGAGCTGTATCCATTGCCGGATTTCCCACGCCTTCCGGGATTGCTCGTGGCGCCCCCAATCCACGTGTCAACCGCGGAGGCTTATCGCGCCTTGAGCACTAGCCCGTCGGTTCTGGACGAAGATCAAAAGCGCACCAGCTTTGCGCGGTTTGCCTGGAATGAAGATCCATCCTTGGCGCAAAACGATTTCGAAGGGCCGGTCTTCCAGCGGCATCCGGAGTTGCAATCCATCCGCGAACACTTATTGGCCGCCGGCGCGGTGTGTGCGCGAATGACCGGCAGCGGCTCGTCCGTCTTTGGGCTGTTCGAGAGCAGGGAAGCGGTACTACGAGCCCGCCCGCTGCTGACCGGTTATCGCACCTTCCCGTTCACCATGATCGGCCGCAAGCGGTATCAAGCGCTATGGGCCAAGCAGACTACGTATTAAACTCGAAGTGCATTCGAATGAACCGAATTTCCATATCCGACGCCGCGCATCACGAAAACGAAACTGTCGAAGTCGCCGGCTGGCTTTACAATCTCCGCAAGAGCGGCAAGATCGTATTTCCCATCCTCCGCGACGGCTCCGGGCTGATGCAATGCGTGGCCGTGAAGAGTGTTGTTGACGAGCAGACCTTTGAGACGCTGAAGAACCTGACGCAGGAATCGTCGCTGCTCCTGCGCGGGCGGGTCCGGGCGGAACAACGCGCGCCTGGCGGCTTCGAGATGGACGTGGAAAGCGTCGAAGTGCTGCAACGCGTGCCCGAGTCCGACCCCTACCCGATCACGCCCAAAGATCACGGCGTCGACTTCCTGATGGATCATCGCCATCTCTGGCTCCGATCGTCCCGCCAGCACGCCATCATCCGCGTGCGTCACGAAATTATCAAAGCCGTCCGCGATTACTTCGACAGTCACGGCTTCACGCTCGTCGACACGCCGATCTTCACTCCTGCGGCTTGCGAAGGCACAACAACTCTGTTCGAGATCAACTACTTCGACGATGACAAGGCCTATCTTACGCAATCCGGCCAGCTTTACAACGAAGCGACCGCCATGGCGTTCGGCAAGGTCTACACATTCGGACCGACGTTCCGCGCGGAGAAGTCGAAAACGCGCCGCCATCTGACCGAGTTCTGGATGGTGGAGCCTGAGATGGCTTACGCCACGCTTGATGATGTGAAGCGCGTGGCGGAAGAGATGATCCTCTTCGTCGTGGGGCGCGTACTGGAGAACCGCCGTCCGGAATTGAAAACTCTCGGACGCGACGTGGCCAAGCTGGAAGCCGTGCAGGGTCCGTTTCCGCGGCTGAGCTACGACCAGGCCGTCCAGATCTTGCAGGACAAGGGAAGCGAAATTCAATGGGGCGGCGACTTCGGTGGCGGCGATGAAACCATCCTCACGCAACAATTTGAGCAGCCGATCATGGTGGATCGCTATCCTTCGGCCATCAAAGCTTTCTATATGCAGCCCGATCCGGACCGCCCGGAAGTGGCCTTGGGGGTGGATGTTCTGGCGCCCGAAGGATACGGCGAAATCATCGGCGGCGGTCAGCGCGTGCACGATCCCGAACTGCTGCTCCGCCGCATTGAAGAGCATCAACTCCCGCGCGAAGCCTTCGAGTGGTATATCGACCTTCGCAAATACGGCAGCGTGCCGCATGGCGGGTTCGGCATGGGAATCGAGCGCTGCGTGGCCTGGATTTGCGGGTTGGAACATGTTCGTGAGACCATCGCGTTCCCGCGCATGTTGAACCGCTTGCGTCCCTGATCGATGGCGGGAAATCGGTTTACCAAGATCGCCATCATCGGCGCGCCGCTCGACATGGGGTCGGATCGGCGCGGCGTCGATATGGGTCCTTCGGCGTTGCGAGTTGCGAACCTGAACGGACGTCTGGCGGCGCTGGGATTTGCCGTGGCAGATCTCGGCAACGTCCACGTCGCGCAGCGCGAGAGCTTCCCCGAAGGTCCGCCCGAAGCCAAGTATCTGCCCCAAATCGCCGCGACGTGTCAGCGTCTGGCTGAACAAGTGGAGCAGGCGATGGCTAGCGGCAGCGTACCGCTGGTTCTGGGTGGCGACCACTCCATCGCCGTCGGAACTGTTTCCGGCATGGCGCGGCATCTGCGCGCGCGAGGAAAGAAGATCGGCGTCATCTGGGTGGACGCGCACACGGACATGAATCTGCCGGAGACCAGTCCTTCTGGCAATGTTCACGGAATGCCGCTCGCCTGTCTCGTGGGTAAAGGACCGCGTGAGCTGGTCGAGATGCTCGATTTCGCTCCCAAGGTCGACGCGGGCAACGTTGTGCTGCTGGGCATTCGCGACGTGGATCTTTTAGAGCGTCAGATTGTGAAAGATTGCGGCGTCACGTGCTTCACCATGCGCGAAATCGACGAACGCGGGATGGGTGCAGTGATGAATGAGGCCCTGGCGATTGCTTGCCGCGGCACGGCTGGCTTCCATCTCTCGGTCGATCTCGACTGCATGGACCCCGAATATGCGCCAGGGGTGGGCACGCCAGTCCCGGGCGGGATGACCTACCGCGAGGCGCATCTCGCCATGGAAATGGTTGCCGACCATGGCGGCATGCTGTCCATGGAAGTGGTCGAAGTGAATCCAGTGATGGATGAAACGAACCGGACGGCCAAGCTCGCCGTAGAGTTGATTTTGTCGGCAATGGGAAAGAAGATTCTGTGATGAAGACGCGTGTGGCCGTTGTTTATGGAGGCCGTAGCGGCGAGCATGAGGTCTCGTTGCGCTCGGCCGAATCGGTGATCGCCGCTATGGATCCGGCACGCTATCAGGTGACGCGCTACTTAATCGACAAAGCCGGACACTGGAGTCCCTCGCCCCTGTTGCCGGAGCCAGGGCGCAATCCGGACATCGATGTCGTGTTTCCCGTTCTTCACGGAACGTTCGGTGAAGATGGCACGGTCCAGGGCCTGCTGGAGCTTGCCGATCTCGCGTATGTTGGTGCCGGGGTGTTGGCTTCCGCCGTCGGCATGGACAAGGACGTGATGAAACTGGTCTGCCGGCACTCCGGTATTCCAGTAGTGGATTGGGTTACCGTTCTGCGCGGATCAATCGATCTGGATCGCATCGAAGCGGCATTCCCGTATCCGGTATTTGTGAAGCCTGCCAACCTCGGCTCCTCGGTCGGCATCAGCAAGGCTCGGAACCGGCGGGAGCTGGAAGAAGCTGTACTGCTCGCGGGCGAATTCGATCGTAAAATTCTGGTCGAGCGCACTATCATCGGGCGCGAGTTCGAATGTTCGGTGCTTGGCAATGACGATCCTCAAGTCTCGCTCCCTTGCGAAGTGTTCCCTTCGCGCGAGTTCTACGACTATCAGGACAAATACCTGTTGAACGAAGCCCGCTTCGATCTGCCTGCTCACCTGCCTCCGGTGGAGATCAAGCATTTGCAGAGCCTCGCTGTCAGCTGCTACCAGGCCGTGGAATGCACGGGTCTGGCCCGCGTGGACTTCTTGCGCGAAGATTCAACCGGGCGCCTGTTCGTGAACGAGATCAACACGATGCCTGGATTCACGTCCATCAGCATGTATCCCAAGATGTGGGAACACAGTGGAATGACTTATGCGGCGTTGATCGACCGTCTGATCGCGCTCGCACTAGAACGCCATGCAGAAAAAACGGCGACACGTTTCAGTCTTTAGCCGGGTTGCAGGCTTGGCCGTTGTCGCAGTTGGCCTCGCCTCCGCCCAGACCGCGTCATCGGCCGCCGACACATCGCAAGCCGCTACAGATCGCGAACTGAAGCGCCTGGTCGACGTCTACGCTCTGGTCGAAAGCCATGCCGCGGAACCCGTCTCGCCAGACCAGGCTTTCTATCAGGGAGCGATTCCCGGCCTGCTTCGAAGGCTGGACCCGCACTCGATCTTCTTCGATCCCGGCCAGTTCGAGCAGCTCTCGCAGATGGAGCGCTCTACATCCAAGGGCTTTGGAAGTATTGTCTCTCTGGTGCCGGGCCGGGTTATTGTGCTACAGGTAATGGCGGGAACGCCTTCGGCTCGCTCCGGTCTCGCGCCCGGCGATGAGATCCTGGCAGTCAACAATATTCGTTTAGACCGGCTCGAGATGGAGCGCTTAGTGCAATTGCTGAGCGAGGCCAAGCAGCATCCGGCTCAGCTTTACGTGCGCCGCCCCGGCAGTGTCCGCCTGCTTTCATTCACCCTGACGCCCGAGGAGTTGAAGGCCAAGAGTGTGGACCGCGCATTCCTGCTGGCCCCCGGGATCGGGTATGTCCGGGTGACCAGTTTCGAGGCCAGTACCGGCTCTCAACTGCGCGAGGCAATTGAAAAACTGAGCGGCGAAACGCTCCGCGGGCTGGTTCTGGATCTGCGCGGAAATCCCGGCGGCGTGGTCACGGCAGCGCTCGAAACCTGCTCGTTGTTCCTGAAGCCGGGGCAAAAAATCCTGACGGTAAGAGGCCGTCACGTCGCGGCCCAGGATCAGAACGTGCCGGCTGGCGCGCAGCCCTATAGCTTTCCCCTAGCCGTGCTGGTGGACGAGAAGTCGGCCAGCGCTTCGGAGATCGTCTCCGGCGCGCTGCAAGATCATGACCGCGCCACCATTATCGGCGTCCCCAGCTACGGCAAGGGCTTAGTGCAGAGCGTGTTTCCACTGGAGGAGAAAACAGGCTTGGCCCTGACTACTGCTTTCTACTACACGCCCAGTGGCCGTTCCATTCAAAAGCCGCTCCAGGGCGGCGACTTCGAACTCTCTCAAACAGCCGCGCATCCCAACCGGCTCACCAGCTTTAAGACTGACTCGGGCCGATCCGTCGCGGGGGGCGGCGGCATCATCCCCGATATCGTCATGGAACCCGAGCGTCTCAGCCGTTTGCGCGCGGCTCTCGACGGGTCGGGAATGTTCGTATTGTTCGCCACGCAATACGTCCAGGAGCACCCGGACATTACCGAGAAGTTCGAAGTCTCGCCAGCACTGCTCGATCAGTTCCAGGCCTACGCCGCCGAGCGTCATATCCAGCCGGGAATCTCCGAGTGGGGCGCGGACCGCGAGTTCATCCGCCGCCGGATCCTATCGGAAATTCTGAACCAATCGCTCGGAGTCGATAAGGGCGACGAAGTGGATCTTAAGGCCGATCCGCTGGTGCGGAAAGCGCAGCAGATCGTAAGCACGAAATAGGACTAGCTGCCGATTTCCACTCGTGATAGGTTCGTAGGGTTAATCCACTCAGGAGATGGAAGAATGACAACCCAGGAAGTTGCCGACAAACTCGTCAAGATGTGCTCGGAAGGAAAGTTTCACGAGGCGATCGAGAGCCTCTATGGACAGGACATCGTCAGCGTTGAGGCGGCCGCGCCCCCGGGCGGTTCCCGCGAGATGAAGGGCTTGGACGCAGTGCGCGGGAAGGGCAAGTGGTGGGCGGAAAACCATGAAGTGCACGCGTCCACCGTCGAGGGTCCTATAGTCGCCGGTTCCCACTTCGCGGTCACCTTCAAGTTGGATGTGACCTTCAAGCCGGAATCCAAGAAGTTTCGCATGGAAGAGATCGGAGTATACAAAGTGGTAGACGGCAAGATTGTGTACGAAGAGTTCTTCTACAGCATGTAATTAAGGAACACTTGGCTCCCGGGTTGATAATAACTTGGGAGCCACTTATCTTCATGTCATCCATCCTGTCAATCGAACAAGAAAGTAATCCGTGGTTGGCTGCCGAGGCCCGCTTCGACGAGGCGGCGGAGAAACTACAGCTCGACGACGGCATGCGTAAGGTGCTCAAGAGCCCGGCGCGCGAGATTACAGTAAACATCCCGGTGCAATTGGATGACGGCCGTCTGGAAGTGTTCACCGGCTATCGAGTGCAGCATTCTATCGCACGCGGACCAGGCAAGGGCGGCATCCGCTTCTCCCCCGATGTCACGCTGGATGAAGTCCGTGCCCTCGCGTCCTGGATGACGTGGAAGTGCGCGGTGGTAAACATCCCTTTTGGCGGCGCCAAGGGCGGCGTGATCTGTCAACCCACTCTGCTCTCCGACGGCGAACTCGAGCGGATCACGCGCCGCTACACTGCCGAGATTATTGAGTTTCTGGGACCCGAGCGCGATGTGCCCGCCCCGGACGTGAATACGAATGAGCGGACAATGGCGTGGATCATGGACACCTACTCCATGCACGTTCGCCACACCACCACTGCCGTGGTAACCGGTAAGCCAGAGAACCTCGGCGGTTCCAAGGGACGCCCCGAAGCTACCGGGCGCGGCTGCATGATTGTGACTCTGGAAGCGCTGAAGCTGCTGGGGCTGCGGCCGGAATCGACGCGCGTCGTCATCCAGGGCTTCGGGAACGTGGGTGGCATGGCCGCTCGCCTGATGGCGCAGGCCGGTTTCAAAATCATTGCGATAGTAGAGTACGATGTCGCGGTCGTTAATCGCAATGGCCTCGATATTGCGGCGCTCATGCAGCACCGGAAAGAGACTGGCTCCATCCGCGACTTCGCCGAAGGTGAGAATATGGATCGCCTGGAAGCGCTATTTCTCGATTGCGAAGTTTTGCTCCCGGCTGCCACCGAGAACGTCATCCACTCCGGGAACGCCGACCGTCTTCGCTGCAGAATTCTGTGCGAGGGCGCCAACGGTCCCACAACATCCGTCGCCGATGAAATACTCTCTGACAAAAAGATCTTTGTCATTCCCGATATCCTTGCCAATGCCGGTGGGGTCACCGTCTCATACTTCGAATGGGTACAAGACCGTCAAGGATTCTTCTGGAATTTGGAGACGGTCAACGACCGGTTGAAAGAGATCATGGTCGATAGCTTTTCCTCGGTGGTCGACTATGCCGACAAACATCGCGTGAATAACCGGACTGCTGCCTACATGCTGGCTCTCGATCGTGTCGCGTATGCCATCCGTCTACGTGGCATTTACGCCTGATCGCACTTAGTGCCGGAAGCCTCCACGCCGCTTATGCGGCAATACAACGCGATCAAAGAGCAGGTCCCCGGGGCGCTGCTCTTGTTTCGTCTGGGCGACTTCTACGAGCTGTTCTATGACGACGCGGTAGTCGCAGCCCGTGAACTTGCTATTACCCTAACCTCGCGTAACAAAGATCGTGGCGAGAATGTTCCGATGTGCGGCGTCCCGTTTCATTCATCGGAAAGCTACATTGCCCGGCTAATCAATAAGGGCTTCCGGGTAGCTATCTGCGAACAGATGGAAGCGCCCGGCCCGGGAAAGAAGTTAGTGCGCCGGGAAGTTACTCGTATAGTCACTCCCGGAACCGCGACCGAGAGTCATCTCTTGCGCTCGCATGAGAATAACTATCTTGCCGCGGTCGCGCATGCCGGATCGAAGAACTCCGTCCGAGCCGGAATCGCCCATGTCGATATCTCAACCGGGGAGTTTCGCGTTACCGAAGTCGACGCCGTGGACGCCGCACTGACTCTCGACGGGCTGCACGCGCGCGAGATACTCGTGCCCGTGGAAACGCCATTGTTTCCCCGTGCTCAAGGAATCTCGACGCCGCTCCGTACCGAGCTCGAAGAATGGATCTTCAGCCCGGATTACTGCGATCGCATCTTACGCGAACACTTCCAGTTACTTACTCTGGATGGTTGCGGGCTGGCAGGTAACACCGCCGCGGTATGCGCGGCAGGCGCTATTCTCCACTACCTGCGCGATACGCAGCGCACCGCTCTCCCCCACCTGGCGGTCCCCACATTCTATGACCGCGCCGATGCGATGGTACTCGACGCGGTGACCATACGCAACCTGGAGTTGCTGGAGCCGGTCTTTGCTGGCGAAGGCGCCACTCTGATCGGGGTGCTTGATCAAACGGTCACCGGCATGGGCGGGCGTTTACTGCGCCAGCGCCTTCTCCGGCCTTCGCTCGATCGCGACGAGATCGAGGCGCGCCTCGATGCGGTGCAGGAGCTATTCAGGCAAACGATCCTGCGTGCAGAGTTACGTAAGTCGGCCGGCCAGGTGCAGGATCTGGAGCGGTTGCTGGCTAAAATCACCGTGGGTACGGCGGGCCCTCGCGAACTGCTGGCGCTGGCGCAGAGCTTGACTGTTCTCCCTGGTTTGCGGATGGCGCTGCACGCCAATCAATCTGCGCGCATCAATGGCATCGTCGCGCGTCTGGATGATATCCCGGCGCTTCGTAACTCCATTCACGAAGCTATCTCGGAGACTCCGCCGGCGCATCTGTCCGACGGCGGTACGATCCGCGCAGGCTTCAACACCGATCTCGATGAGTTGCGCGACCTGAGCCAGAACGGGCGTGCGTACATCGCGCGCATCGAAGCGCGCGAGCGCGAACGCACCGGTATCCAATCGTTGAAGATTCGTTTCAATAACGTCTTCGGCTTCTATATTGAGATCTCGCGCGCCAACATGCACCTTGCGCCGCCGGACTATGAACGCAAACAGACGCTTGCTAATGCCGAGCGTTTCACCACCCCGGAGCTGAAAGAGTACGAGCGGAAGATCCTGGAAGCCGACGAGCGCATGTTAGCGTTAGAGCGCCAGATCTTCAATGACTTGACTCGCCAAGCCGCTGGGGAAGCGCAACGCATTCGTGCCACCGCCGCCGCTGTCGCCGAATTGGATGTGACGCTCGCCCTGGCGCAAGTGGCCGCCGAGAATCGTTACAACCGGCCGCGCTTTTCCGACTCTGGAGAGATGAAAATCGTGGCTGGCCGGCATCCGGTGATCGAGCGCTTAGTAACCGAAGAAGCTACCCGATTCATCCCGAACGACTTGTATCTGGATACCGATACGCGGCGGATCGCACTAATCACCGGACCTAACATGGGTGGTAAGTCGACTTACTTGCGGCAAGCCGCGCTGATCGCCATTCTGGCTCAGATGGGATCGTTCGTTCCCGCAGACTCGGCGTCGCTGCCAGTACTTGATCGGATTTTCACGCGCATCGGGGCCTCCGACAATTTGGCCCGTGGGCGGTCAACATTCATGGTTGAGATGACGGAGACTGCGGTCATTCTGAACACAGCGACCCCGCGCAGCTTCATTATTCTGGACGAAGTCGGGCGTGGGACCGCGACCTACGACGGGCTGGCGCTCGCGTGGGCCGTGGTCGAGCACATTCAGGAGCGCACGTTGGCAAAGACGCTTTTCGCCACGCACTATCACGAGCTAACCGGGCTCGCAGATCAGCTTCCTGGGATTGAGAACCTCCGCGTGGCTGTTAAAGAAGCCGGCGATAAGATTCTGTTTCTTCGCAAGGTAGAACCCGGCCGAGCCGACCGGAGCTACGGGATTGAGGTTGCAAGGCTGGCCGGTCTGCCGCGCACGGTGATTGACCGCGCTCGCGATGTGCTGCAAGTCCACGAGCGGAAAGAGCGCGCAGCTACCGGCGAACTGGAAGCGCACCCGGGCGCCGTGCAGATTCGTCTGTTTGAGCCATCGCCAAACGAGTTGATCGAAAAGGTGCGCCGGCTGAATCTGGATGATATGCGACCGGTGGAAGCGTTGCGCGTTCTGGCCGAGCTTCAAAAGGAAATTGGCTGATGCGTGTCGCGGGCGTAATGAGCGGGACGTCTCTGGACGGGATCGACGTTGCGATTGTCGATATCGACCGGAAGTCGATAGATCCGATTGCATCGACATTCACGCCTTACACAGCGGCCACACGTGCGGCAATCCTGGCGGTTTCGAACACCGAAACGCATACCGCTCTTATTTCCCGGCTGAACTTTGAACTGGGCGAACTGTATGCTCGGGCTGTGGTCCGCGGAGCACGGCAGGCGCAAGTCGCGTTGGAATCCATTAAGTTGATTGGATGTCACGGGCAGACAATCTTTCACGAGGGATCGAACACGCTGCAGATCGGGGAAGCGGCCATCATCGCGGAGCGCACGCGCATTCCTGTAGTGTCTAACTTCCGCGCGCGTGACATCGCCGCCGGGGGCCACGGCGCGCCACTGGTTCCGTACTTCGACTTCCGCATGTTTCGCCACGGGACACGGCGGCGAGTGGTGCTCAACATCGGCGGGATCGCAAACATCACGATCATTCCACCCCGCGCCGCGCTGGCAGACGTCACCGCGTTCGATACAGGTCCCGGCAATATGGTCATGGATCAACTAGTTGCCAGCCATACGAAAGGCAAAGAGACGTTCGATCGGAACGGGCGAATTGCCGAGCGCGGAAGCCCGGTCCCTGTCCTGCTGGACGCACTCTTGAGCGACCCGTACTATCGGCGTAAGAGCCCGAAGACGGCGGGCAGGGAACAGTATGGGGCGGAATTTGTGACGCGCATGCAAGCCTCCGGGGCGGATTTTGCGGACCTGGTCACAACCGCTGGACTACTTACGGTTCGCACCATCGCGCAAGCAGTAGGACCAGAACCGGGAGATTTGATCGTTAGCGGCGGCGGCGTTCACAACCGCTTTCTGATGGCGCATCTGCATGGCTTTCTGCCGCAAATGCGCATTGCGACAACGCGCGATTACGGCGTAGATCCAGACGCTAAAGAAGCGATTGCATTCGCTTTGCTGGCCTTTGAAACGTGGCATCGCAGACCATCCAACGTTCCCGGCGCAACGGGCGCGCGTCACCCGGTAATTCTGGGAGATGTTACTAATCCGTAGTGGTCAGCGTGTTCTCGCGCTTGGCTTCGAAACCTGCAATTGCAGCTTCCTGTGACATGATAAAGCCGAGCTCGTCCACGCCGGCGAGAATGCACGCTTTCGAGAAGTCATCGATTGGGAACTCGACTTTCGTTCCGTCCGGCAACGTCACTCGCTGGTTGCCGAGATCGACCGCAATTTTAGCGTCAGGGTGGGCGGCTAGCGAACGGAACAACCGATCCGCGGAATCTTGTGGAATTGAGATCGGCAGAAAGCCGTTCTTGAGCGAATTTTGCCGAAAGATATCGCCGAACGAAGTGCTGATTACGGCTTTGAAACCGAACTGTTGCAGCGCCCACGGAGCATGTTCGCGGGAACTGCCGCAGCCGAAATTGTCTCCGGCCACAAGGATCTCCGCTCCATGGGACTCCGGCCGATTTAGGACAAAGTCCGGCTGCGGCAGACCGTCTGCATCGTAGCGCCAATCGGCGAACAGATGTTTATCCAGCCCGATCTTGGTCGTGGTCTTGAGAAAGCGGGCGGGGATGATCTGGTCGGTATCGATATTGTTTTCGGGGAACACGACCGCGCGGCCCGAAAAATCGTCAAAGGGTTCGTTCATTGGAGAAGCGTCCTTACATCGGTCACAACGCCGGTCAGGGCGGAAGCGGCAGCCGTCAACGGGGAAGCAAGAAAGGTTCGTCCACCCTTGCCTTGGCGTCCTTCAAAGTTCCGATTGGAGGTAGAAACGCTATATTGACCAGCTTCCAGCTGATCGCCATTCATGGCAATACACATGGAACAACCCGGCTCCCGGTAATCGCAGCCAGCCGCGCGGAAAACCTCCGGCAAGCCTTCCGCTTGCGCCTGACGTTTAACCTCTTGCGAGCCGGGCACGACCATTACCCGAACACGCGGGTCCACTTTGCGGCCTTTCAGGAGCGCGGCGGCGGTGCGAAGATCACTGATCCGGGAGTTGGTGCAGGAGCCGATAAAAACCACGTCGATGGAGTGTCCCAGAAGAGGCTTGCCACCTTCCAGACCCATGTACCGGAGAGCTTTTTCCAGGGACTCGCGTTCGCGCAAGTCACCGATATGAGATGGATCGGGAACAGCCCCGGTGATCGGCATCCCCATCCCGGGATTCGTTCCAAAGGTGATCATGGGTTCCAGGGTATCGGCGTCAATCGTGATCGTCCGGTCGTAAGTCGCGCCCGGATCGGTCGGAAGCATCTTCCAGCGTTCCACCGCGCGGTCCCAGGCAGCGCCTTTGGGGGCGAAGTGGCGGCCATGAAGATATTCGAAAGTGGTGTCGTCCGGCGCAATCATCCCGGCCCGAGCGCCACCCTCGATCGACATATTACAGACCGTCATGCGCTGCTCCATGTTGAGCGCGCGAATGGCGGGCCCGGTGTACTCGAAGATGGATCCGGTGCCGCCCCCGATGCCAATCCGTGCGATCAGGCCGAGAATAATGTCCTTGGCGGTCACGCCGTTGCGCAGTGTGCCGGAGACTTGCACTTCGAATGTTTTGGAGCGGCGCTGAAGCAGGCACTGAGTGGCAAGGACGTGTTCCACTTCGCTAGTGCCAATCCCGAAAGCGAGCGCGCCGAAAGCACCGTGCGTGGCCGTGTGGCTGTCGCCGCAAACTACGGTCATGCTGGGTTGGGTGGCTCCATATTCGGGACCGATCACATGCACAATGCCTTGCCGATCGCTGTGCACGCCGAAGCAAGGAATGCCAAACTCTGCACAATTCTGCTCAAGCTGATCGAGCTGTTTGCGGGCAATCGTGTCAACGATTGGAAGGGTTCGGTCGCTCGTGGGGATGCTGTGGTCGGCGGTGGCGAGTGTTAGATCTGGGCGGCGAACCGTAAGTCCTCGTTCACGAAGGCCGTCGAATGCCTGTGGGCTGGTGACTTCGTGAACCAGGTGAAGATCTATATAGAGAAGCGCGGGCGCGCCAGCTTGTTCGTAGACTACGTGCGAGTCCCAAACCTTTTCAATTAGCGTTTTCATATATTTAAAGCTCAATAGCAGAACAAACGGATTCACCTACTTGTTCGGTAGTAGCGGCGCTGATTCCGGGTTTGGCCAAGTCCGCCGTGAGGCGCCCTTGAGCCAGGACGCGCTCAATCGCGCGATTGATCGCGGCCGCTTCATTGGGTAGGCAGAACGTGTATTCAAACATTGCCGCGACCGATCCGATGGCGCCGAGCGGATTGGCTTTGTTTTGTCCGGCAATGTCCGGGGCGGATCCATGAACCGGCTCGTAAAGGCCGGTGAAAGCTCCGGAGGATCGCTTCTCGCCGATGGATGCCGAAGGCAGCATGCCAATCGACCCGGCAATCACGGCCGCTTCATCGCTAAGAATGTCTCCGAACAGATTTTCGGTGAGCACGACATCGAAGCGGCGCGGGTTCTGGACTAGTTGCATCGCGCAATTGTCAACCAGCAGGTGATCGAGCGCGACGTCCGGATAATCGCCGGCTAGTTCGCTCACCACGCGCCGCCACAATTGCGAATTTTCAAGTACGTTCGACTTATCTACGGAGGTGAGCTTTTTGCGGCGGTTGCGAGCGAGACCAAAAGCCATGCGCGTGACGCGTTCGATCTCGGCGCGCGAGTACGTCATAGTGTTGACAGCGCGTTCGACCGCGCCTTCCCCGGAGATGCCACGAGGCGTGCCGTAATAGATGCCGCCCGTCAACTCCCGAACAATGATCAGGTCGGTACCGTCGACGGTCTCATTCTTAAGAGGAGACGCGTCTAGCAGCGACTTGTAAGTGCGCACGGGCCGCAGGTTGGCGAAAACTCCCATGGCTTTCCGAATGGCAAGGAGGCCGCGTTCGGGCCGCTGCTCGGGTGGCGCGTTGTCGAATTCCGGCAAGCCCACTGCGCCGAGCAGCACGGCGTCTGCTTGCAGGGCGAGCTTTTCTGTTTCGGGAGGAAACGGATTTCCGGTCTTCTGAATGGCAATCCCGCCAAGCAGTCCCTCGCTGACTCGGAGTGTGTGCCCGCCAGCCTGGGCCACCGTGCGCAGCACGCGCGTTGCTTCACGGGTGACCTCAACGCCAATGCCGTCACCCGGTAAAACGACTACGTTCAAATTCAATCGGATCTAGTCTCCCGCCACTTGAGAGCTTACACTGGCCGGAGTGCGCGCCTTTTGAATCAGCGTCAGGATCTCTTCATCCATGATGCCTTTCTTGCGATCAGCAAGGGTGGTGAATTCGATGTAAACGGTTTCCAGTTCCTCTCGCGTCAGCAGGAATCCAAGATCGTCACACCGCTGCTTGATCGCGTGACGCCCGCTGTGTTTTCCGAGCACCAGGCGGCCTTCCGGCACCCCGACCGACTTTGGATCGATGATCTCGTAGGTGGTTTTCTCTTTCAGATATCCATCCTGATGGATCCCAGCTTCATGAGCGAAGGCATTCCGGCCGACGATGGCTTTGTTAGGCTGCGGTCCGAAACTGATGGTGGAACTCAGCAGTTGGCTGGTTGCAAATAGATGCTCGGTATGGATTCCAGTGCGGTACGGGTACTGGTCGTGGCGGGTTTTCATCACCATAACCACCTCTTCGAGCGAGCAATTGCCCGCGCGCTCTCCGATTCCGTTGATGGTGCATTCGACCTGCCGGGCACCGGCTTTTACCGCCGCCAAGGAATTTGCAACTGCGAGGCCGAGATCGTCGTGACAATGCACGCTCACGATAGCCGTGTCACCTAAAGCCTTTACAATCTTGGCGATAAGGGCTGCATATTCATCCGGAACCGAATATCCGACTGTATCCGGAATGTTGACTGTTCGCGCGCCCGCAGCAACCACAGCGCGGGCGATTTGCTCCAAGTACTCAGGGTCGGTCCGCGCTCCGTCTTCTGCGGAAAACTCGACGTCGTCCACGTATTTACGGGCAAGTTCGACGGCGGAAACCGCAAGATCTAGAACCTGCTGGCGGCTCTTCTTCAACTTGTACTTGAGGTGGATATCGCTGGTGGCAAGGAACGTATGAATGCGGGGCCGCTTTGCCGATTCGAGCGAACGCGCCGCGAGTTCAACGTCTCCAGTCGAAGAACGGGCGAGCGCCGCGACTTGGACCCAAGGGAACTCCCGGCTTATAGCGCGGACAGCTTCGAAATCGCCATCGGAAGCGATCGGAAATCCAGCCTCCATCGTGTCCACGCCGAGGTCGGCCAGCTTACCGGCGAGTTGCAGCTTTTCAGATACCGTCATGCTGCAGCCCGGGGACTGTTCGCCATCCCGCAAGGTTGTATCGAATATGTAGACGCGATTCGTCATGAGCCCGTTTTGCCCTCCGACTCACCTATTATGGAAGCGCCAAGACGATAAATCAAATTTATTCTACCGGGCAATCGAATAAGCTGTTGTTATTATATAGATCGAGCAAATGGAACTCTATCCGTTGCACGTTTTCCAGACCATCGCGACTGAGCGGAGTTTCTCACGAGCCGCGGAAAAGCTGCGACGGACGCAACCGGCAGTCTCGCTCGCGCTCCAGCGTCTAGAACTCGATCTCGGAGAAAGGCTCATCGACCGCAGCGGAAAAGACATGATGCTGACCGACGCCGGACGGGCGGTTCTTGATTACGCGCGCCGCTTCGAGAACCTCCAAAAGGAGTTGGGCAACGCGCTGACGGAACTCCGGGATAATTCGTCGGGGCGGCTCTCGATTGGAGCCAATGAATCGACCTGCTTATACTTGCTTCGGCACATTGAGCGATATCGCCGCCTTTATCCTAAAGTAAAGGTTCAAGTCCGGCGGAGTCTATCCAGCAGAATTCCAGCTGAACTCATTGATGGGAACCTGGAGCTCGGATTGGTGAGCTATGACCCCGGGGATGACCGGCTGCTGTCGAAGGTGATCTATACCGACTCCCTAGCGTTCGTGGTGGCGCCGAGTCACCGGTTCTCCACGCGGGAAAGCGTCTCGATCAAAGAGCTGGGCATGGAGACGTTCATTGCTCATAACGTTGTTTCCCCTTACCGGGAAGCCGTCTTGAAGGAGTTTCGGAAGCATCAGGTGGAGCTGAATATGGACATCGAGATGCCTACGATCGAGACAATTCGCAAGTTGGTGCAAGCGGACCTCGGTGTGGCTTTCGTCCCGCGCATGTGCGTGGAGCCAGAGATCGTGCAGGGAAAACTATGCTGCGTGCCGGTTCGAGAGCTCGCCATGGAACGTAAGGTTCACCTGCTCCGGCCATCGCGGCGCGCGCTAAGCTACGCGGCCAACGCATTTCTCGAAGTATTAGGTTAGACTTGCCGGTTCGGACTGTAGGTCTAAACGGACCAGCGGTTCCGGCGGCGGTGGCTGTCGTAGCCGGTCGAAGGCGGCAGCGACTGCTGCAAGCACAAGGTAGGCGATCTCCCCGCTGATTGCCAGCATTTGAATGTTGCGAGGTGCGGGGCCATAAAGGTTATAAGCGTTTAGCACGATAAGCAAGACGACGAACGCCGGCATCGCGAAGTCCCCGGTTTTCGTTTTCGGCCGAGTCGATTGTAGGTAGATGAGCAGCCCGGCAAGCAGAAGCAGTGCTTCAACGACGAAGGTTGCGTGACGATAGCGCCAAAGGCCGAGTCCGACCAGCGGTCCGCCGCGAAAAAGCGGGAGATCGTGGACGTGGGCGACATAGTCCAGCGCCCAGTGGGAGAAAACGCAACCGCCAATCACCAAGCTTTTGAAAATCCTGAATGCCAGCCAGGACCAGGCAATTGCCATGAGCAAGCTGTGAGTCCAGGGCATGTCGTAGAGCACCAATGGACTCGCCGGAAGGAAGCCCGGCAACACCCGCGCGTGTTCAATGCCGAGTAGAATGGCCGGCACCCAAAGGACGTCCAGAAACTGGACCGCGAGGAACGTCCAGCCGAGAGACGTTTTCTGAGAGAACCGCTTGGCGGCTAAGGCTACCGCGTAATGGCCGACGAACATAACGTCAGACCCGGCCGCGGACTTGCTTCAAGCGGTTCAAGTTGTGATAAGTTCGTGGTCGCATGAGTGATCTTCCCGTATTATCACGCCGCGCGTTTCTCGCCGCCGCTGCCAGCGTTCCAATGATGGCCGCAGGTTCCCGGCCGATCCCCGTCGGTTTGGAATTGTTTTCCGTTCGGGATGGGTTGAAACGCGATCTGCCTGGGACGATCAGCGCGGTCGCCAAGATGGGTTACCAGTGTGTAGAGTTTTATGCGCCGTACTACGACTGGACTGCCGACGAGGCGAAAACCGTGCGCAAGCAGCTCGACGACTTGGGAATCCGCTGCAACTCCACGCATAACAGCTTGAAGAGTTTTTCGCCCGAAGGCGCGGGGAAAGCAATCGAACTGAACGCGATCTTAGGATCGAGGTATATCGTGCTGGCGCACCCTGGCGACGTCAAGACCCTGGACCAATGGAAACAGGTTGCCGAGAAGCTGAACGCCGGCAACGCAAAGTTTCAGGGTTCGGGCTTACACGCGGGTTATCACAATCACGATCTGGAGTGGAAAGCAGTGGACGGTCAGAAGCCGATCGAGTTGCTGGCAGCCAATACCGATAAGAGCGTGATGCTTCAGCTGGATGTGGGCACCTGCGTGGCAACCGGCAATGACCCCGTTGCATGGATCACCAAGAATCCTGGCCGCATTCGTAGCTTGCATCTAAAAGACTGGTCACCGGATAAGGAGTATCGCGTGATGTTCGGGGAAGGTAGCGCGCCCTGGAAGCAAATCACACAAGCGGCGGAAGCTACGGGCGGCGTGGAATTTTATCTGATCGAGCAGGAGGGCAGTGATCATACCGAGCTGGAAACTGCCCAGATGTGCTTGGAGAACTGGCGCAAGTTACGAGCGTGAAAACGTATCAGCGGGCGCGCTCGCCGGTCGGCTCTAAAACCGGTTGATCGACCGGTATCGGAACTCCGAAGTTGGGCGTGCCATCCGGCTTCCATGTAAAGCGTTGAGCGCGCGAGGAACGCTGAGCACCGCAGCCAAGACCGGAGGCGGCGCTGGCATGATAAATAATCCAATCTTGACGCCCGTCGGGTGACTGGAAAAAGCCGTTATGGCCGGTAGAAACCGCATGCGCGGACACAGACCCGCTTAGAACGGGTTGTGGAGTTTTGCGCCAGGAACTTGGATTCAGCAGATCGGTATCTGCCGTCGCGGTGAGCATCCCGAGTACATAATGATCGGTCCAGCAACCGCTCGCCGAATAGACAAGGAAGAGCTTACCGGCATGTTCAAGAACTTCCGGGCCCTCGTTGACCGCCACGTGCTTACCGTCGTCGAAAGTCTCCCAAGATAGTTCAGGATGTGAAATAAGCACGCGATCGCTCGAAATTGTCCACGGGTTTTTCATCCGGGCGATGTACAGATTTTGGACGCCATCGTGTCCGGCGGGCCATCCCGACCAGACCATGTAAAGTTTCTCGTTGTGCTGGAAGACAGTGGCGTCGATGGCCCAATCCTGGGTGGAGTCAGAGACTTGTCCCTTCATGGTCCAGGTTCCCGATAGCGGATCAGAGGAAGGATTCTCGACGACGTAGATTCGATGTTGTGCATTCTGGTGTTGCCGGTCCGCGGCAAAGTAGATATACCAGCGGCCAGCGATACGGTGCAATTCCGGGGCCCAGAGATCGGTCAGGCCCTGGACGTCGCCTTCGGGTTTCCAGACGATTTTTCCGGGAGCATTCTTGAGCCCTTCCAATGTGGGTGATTTCCAGATCGTGAGGTCGGTCGCGGTGGTACACATGTAGTAGAAGAAACCATTGCTGTAGACCACCCAAGGGTCGGGCCCGTGCTCATGGACGGGGTTGGTGAAGGACGCGGCCGCGGCGGCGAGATGCACCGCCAAGCTGATTAGCGCAAGGGCCGGAAGCTGGCGTCGTTCCATCGGATCTCACTCTTGAAGGCATTCAACTCGGTATTGCGATCGATTGCCAAAAATTCAATGCCCATCATCTCGGCGTAATCGCGAAGGTGCTCAGTGGTTAGGGACTGACTGAATCCGGTGTGGTGCGCTCCACCCGCGTAGATCCACGCGCTTGCACCGATCTTCAAATTGGGGCGGGGAACCCAGACGGCGCGCGCAACCGGGAGTTTGGGAAGGGGATGATCTGGAGTCACCACGTCTACTTCGTTAACGATCAAGCGAAAACGATTTCCCATGTCGACCAGGGAGGCGTTGATCGCGGGGCCGCTCGGCACGTCGAACACGAGCCGCACGGGATCGGCCTTACCACCGATTGAGAGAGGATGAATTTCAAGCGACGGTTTTTGGGCGGCGATGGAAGGACAAATTTCGAGCATGTGGGAACCGAGCACCTGGGGCTCGCCCGCGAAGTTGTACGTGTAGTCCTCCATAAAAGAGGTGCCGCCGGAAAGACCGAGGCTCATCACCTTCATGGCGCGCACCAGAGCCGCGGTTTTCCAATCCCCTTCGCCTCCAAAGCCCCACCCGTCAGCCATCAATCGCTGGACGGCTACACCGGGCAACTGTCCGAGTCCATGCAAATCCTGGAAGGTATCGGTAAACGCCCCAAAGCCGCCCGAGGTTAGGAAGGAGCGGAGCCCGAGCTCGATCCGCGCGGCTTCCTCCAAGGCTGCACGCTGGCCACCACCGGAGCGCAGGGACGGCGCGACGTTGTAAGTGGAATCGTACTCGGCAACCACGGCAGCAAGATCGCAGGGTGTGACCTTATGAATGTGCTCGACCAGATCGCCAACTCCATAGCCATCGACGGAATAACTCAGTTCGATCTGGGCCGAGACTTTGTCGCCATCGGTGACTGCAACTTCGCGCATGTTATCGCCGAACCGAGCGACGCGGAGAGACTTGGCATCGTGCAAGCCGGCAGCCGCGCGGGACCAGGCAGCGATTTCGTTTAGTACGTCCGCATTCTGCCAGAACCCGACCACGACCTTGCGGGCTAAGCGCAGACGGCTGCAGATGAAGCCGAACTCGCGATCGCCATGCGCGGACTGGTTGAGGTTCATGAAGTCCATGTCGATGGTTGACCACGGGAGCTCGCGATTGAATTGCGTGTGGAGGTGGAGGAACGGCTTGGACAAGCGCGTAAGCCCGCCGATCCACATCTTGGCGGGGGAAAAGGTGTGCATCCAAAAAACCAAGCCGATACAACGTTCGTTATTGTTGGCCTCGCGGCAAAGAGCGCTGATTTCGTCTGCGGTGGTCAGGGTCGGCTTATATACGATGGTGATGGGAATCGCGTCGGAGGCAGCAAGGAAACGGGCCATCTCCTGCGAATGCTCGGCGACTTGCCGGAGTGTGTCGTTCCCATAAAGATGCTGGCTGCCAGTTACGAACCAGACTTCGAGCGATTTCAGGGTTGTGAGCTTGGGAGGGTTCATGGCGATAGATCAATCTTAGTGTGTGGCGAGGCGCGGCTCCGAAGACGAATTGAATATGAGGACAGGTTTCAGTGTTACGCGTTTGTAAGCTAGTCTCTTTCGCGGGCGAGTTCACGTTGCTGGTCTTACCTTCGGCGCTTTGGGCGATACCTCAAGCGCCTCGGGTGGATGAGTTGAAGCACGCGGCGGCTCTCATGGAAGCGCACGATCTTACAGTTGCTGAACCTATCCTGCAGAGTCTTATAAAAGTAGATCCCACCGACGCCGTGGCGCTCAACCTTTTGGGCCTGGTGAAGGTGCAGCAGCAGAAGAGCGCCGAGGCTGAGCGGCTCTTTCTGCGGTCCATCGATGCCGGGCATGGAATTTTGGGACCGTATCTGAATTTGGCGCGGCTCTACGGCTCCGCGCGGCCGCTTGAGGCGATCACTCAGTTGCAAGCGGTTTTCGAGCGGTCGCCGAACGACACGCAAGCTCAAGCGCTCTTGCGAACGATCACTACCGCCGCGGCGGCGCAATCGAAGGACAAGCAGGTCGGGATCGCGCTGTTGCAGCGGGCCTGTGCGCTTCAGCCGAGTGATCCGGAACTGCGATATTCGCTTGGACTGGCGGCATTGGAAACCAGGCAATGGAAGCTGGCCGCGAGTGCGTTCGATGAGGCGGTGGCAGCGGGATTGAAAACTCCGGAAATCCATTACGCGCGGGCGCGGCTTTTTCTTGAACAAAGCCTTGGGCCACAGGCGGAATCGGAGATGCGCGCCTACTTGGCGCAACGGCCGCAGGACGCAAGCGCGCAATATGGACTCGGCTACATTCTAATGGCGGAGCAGCGGAGCGACGAGGCGAAAGCCGCGTTCGAGCAATCGATAAAATTGCAGCCGCAACAGACGGAGTCGCTGTTCCAGTTGGGTGAGCTGGCGGTTGAGAACGGGCATCGCGAGATTGCAATGGAGAACTTCGAAGCGGTTCTGACGCGTGATCCGCAGCACGCTGGAGCCTTGACCGGAATGGGAGTCTTGGCGTACGGGGCGGGCCGTTATGAGGACGCCCGAAAGCGCTTGGAGGCGGCAATCCGAAGCGCACCCGATTACCAGAAAGCGCACTACTATCTGGCTCTCACGCTTTCCCGGACAGGCGCAAAAGCCCGGGCGGAAACTGAGTTCGCACGTGCGCAACAGCTCCAGAAACCGCACCTGACCAGTCTGCAATGAGGCGTTTCCCGGTATTCGCGGTGGTGGCAGTTGGCTTATGGGCGGCCGATACAGGGCTAGCCCCGCCTGCCAGGTTTGTGGACGTGACCGAAGCTTCAGGTATTCATTTCCGGCACATGGCCTCGCCTACGTCGAAGAAATATCTCCTGGAAACGATGGGGTCCGGTGTTGCGTTGTTCGACTATGACGGCGACGGATTGCTGGACATTTATCTAGTAAACGGCGCACCGGTCCATGACCCGACAAGTGCCGGCACGATTCCGGCTAAAACAGGTCCTGAGTATTGGAACCGGCTTTACCATCAGAAGAAAGACGGAACCTTTGAGGACGTGACCGAAAAGGCGGGTGTTGCCGGGACTGGTTACGGAATGGGTGTCGCGACGGGGGATTTCGATAATGACGGCTTTGAGGATTTGTTCGTCACCCAGTATGGTCATAACATCCTTTATCACAACAACGGCAATGGCACCTTCACGGACATGACTGCTGAGGCCGGAGTCGCCGGTAGTGGCTGGTCAACAAGTGCCACGTGGCTCGATTACGATAACGACGGAAAACTTGATCTAGTAGTGGCGCGTTATCTAAAGTGGGACTTTGGTGACATCTGGTGCGGCGAGCATAAAGAAGGGAGCCGATCGTACTGTCATCCGGATTTATTCCAGCCAATTACCCTATTGCTCTATCACAATCTTGACGGGAAGCATTTCAAAGAAGTTTCCAGAGAGGCGGGGCTTACTAAGGCTGGAAAAGGATTAGGCATCGCGGTGGCGGATTACGATCGCGACGGGTATCCCGATATCTTCGTGGCGAATGATTCTGTACCTGAGTTCTTATTCCACAACAAGAAGAATGGCACCTTTGAGGAAGTCGGCCTAGAGACTGAGGTGGCGCTAGACGGCGACGGCCGCACGTATGCCGGGATGGGTGTCGATTTTGCCGACTATAATAATGACGGTTGGCCGGATCTGGTGATCACAGACCTAGCCAATCAAAAGTATCCGGTATACACAAACGGCAAGGACGGAACCTTCCATGACGCCGGTTATTCGAGCGGAGTGGCTAACATTTCTTTGCTGCATTCCGGTTGGGGAATTCATTTTCTCGATTACGATAACGACGGCTGGAAGGACTTAATGATCGCCCAGGGCCACGTTCTAGATACGATTGAGACGGGCGGTAAGGGGTTACATTACAAGGAGTCGCCGCTGCTGCTCTGGAACAACAAGAGCGTGTTCTTGAATGCGTCGAAAGGGTTGGGCGGAGTCTTCGATCAGAAGTGGGCAGCGCGCGGACTCGCGGTAGGGGACATATTTAACGACGGGCATCAGAGCGTGGTAATTACGACAGTGGATGGACCCGCCTACCTACTGCGCAACCGCACTGAAAATAAGAATCACTGGATCGAGGTAAAACTGGCAGGCCAGAAAAGCAATCGCGATGGCATCGGCTCCACGGTTATGTGCACCACAGTTTCCGGGTCGCAATACCAGACAGTCACAACCGGCGGTAGCTATAACTCGGCGAGCGATTCGCGGGTGCACTTCGGTCTAGGTAGCATTTCCAGTCCGGTGACACTAGACGTGAAGTGGCCGAGCGGGGCTGTACAGCATTTGTCAAACGTGCTGTCCGACCAGGTGATGGTGATTCGCGAAACACCGAACAACAAATGACTGACGTGTGGAAGGGAACATTACTCTGTACGCTATAGCGGTTTGTGCATTGACTTGCCTCTAATCGAAATATAGTATCGGGAGCATCGGTGCTCCGTAGGGGTATGTCAAGAAGCCTAGTTGCTTGTTTCGTAGTTCTACTTCCGGCTTTGCTAGGTGCGCAGAACGGTGATGTTTCGTTCAATCGCGGTACGGCGGCTTTGCGTGGCGGACACTTGGACGAGGCGGCAGCCGCATTCGACTCGTCGATTGCCGCGGCGCCAAAGTTCGCCCAATCGTATTTCAATCTCGGCTTGGTCCGGCTACAGCAAGGCCGTCCCGCGGACGCCGTTCCGCTATTTGCAAAATCGCTTGAGTTGAAGCCTGATTTACGCGGCGCGAACCTATTTTTGGGAATCGCCGAATACCGGCTGGATAAATATGCCGACGCGACTGCGTCGTTGAAACGCGCGGTTAGGTTGGAACCGGCAAACTCCGAAGTGCAGATGTGGTTGGGTATCTCTGCGCTGGCGTCCGGTGATGCGAGCACGGCGGTCGCTAGCCTCGAAGCCGCTTCGAAATTGCGGCCGGCAAATGTCGATGTGCTTTATCACCTGGGTCGGGCTTACATGCAGATGTCGAAAGAGACCTATGAGCGCATGTATCAAACCGACCCGAAATCCTGGCGCGTCCATCAGGTGCTAGCTGAATCGTTTCTGCAGGCCGACCGCATGGAAGAGGCTGAGAAGGAATGCCGCCTGGCGATTGAAGCCAAGCCGGACGAGCCTGGTCTGCACCAGCAACTAGGAGATATTTTCTGGAAGCAAAACCGGCTGAGTGAAGCGCAGGCGGAGTTTGCGAGCGAGTTGAAAGTCAACCCGGAAAATCTGACCTCGATGTATAAGTTGGCGGCGGTAAGTACGGAAAGCGCGCAGCCACAGGTGGCAATCGATCTTCTCAAGAAGGTGCTGGCGACGCATCCGGATTCGCGGGAAGCGCACTACCAGATGGGCCGCGCGGAAGGTCAACTAGGAAATACAAGCGAAGCAATTCACGAATTCACGGCAGCCACCACACTGGCTGGACCAGTGGAGCCGGAAATCGTGCGGCAGTCTTATTACCAGCTGTCGCAGTTGTATCGCAGGAACCAGGATTTGCAGGCAGCGCAACAGGCGCTGAGTTCCTTTAAACGCCTGAAGCAGGAAGCCGATGAGCAGCACGAAGCGAAGTTGAACGACAAGATGAAGCGTAGCGTGGAAGGGCAAGTCGAGTAAGCCGGTGTAAGTGTGCGGTCAAAGGGGATACGACAAGATGAAACGTAAGTCTGAACGAAGTTCGATCGCGGCAGCGCTATTCCTGGCTTCGGTGCTGCTGCTAACACCTCAAGCAGCGTGGTCGCAATCCGGCCAGGGTTCGATGGCCGGGAACGTCCAGGACCCAAGCGGAGCCTTGGTCCCGGGCGCAAAGATCACGGCTCAAGAGCTAGCGTCCGGATCAACATATGACACTGTGTCGAGCAGCGCCGGCGCGTATACCTTGCCGAACCTTCGGACCGGAACTTATAACGTAACGACTACCGCGACCGGATTTGCGCCATCGCAGATCACGGGAGTCGTGGTTCAAGTAAGCACCACGAGTTCGGTAAATATCACGCTGCAGACGGGGAACCTGACTCAGACGGTCGAAGTGCTGGGCGACGCGCCTTCGGTCGAGGCGGAGACGTCCGACATCGGTTCAGTGGTAACGACGAAGCAGGTGCTGGATCTCCCGCTAGCTCTGGGCAGCACGGTTCAGGCAATGCGTTCACCCGAAGCTTTTGTATTTCTTACGCCGGGAACAGTTGGGCCCGGAACCAACGGCGGCGGATCGAACGGGGCGACAACCGGCGGTCCTTTCGAATCGAAGATCAGCGGTGGCCAGAACTACGGCACGGAGATTCTTCTAGACGGGGCAAGTATTTATCGTTCGGAAAACGGCTCATCGTTCGACGAGGCCGCGCCGTCGGTGGAAGCGCTTGGCGAGTTTCGTGTCGAGACATCGACTATGCCTGCAGAGTACGGGCGCACCACCGGCGGCGTCGAGATATTCAACACCAAGGGTGGGGGTAACCGATTTCACGGGACAGCTTACGATCTGTTTCGGAACGAGGACCTGGACGCGAATTCCTGGTACAACAACTACCTGGGACTGCCCAGGGCGTTAGATAAACAGAATGATTATGGTGGTGTACTCAGTGGTCCGGTGTGGATCCCGAAGTTATACAACGGCAAGAACCGTAGCTTCTTCTTATTCTCTTGGGAGCAATATCGCCAGAATCAGGGTGGTGCATCCACCACGACTGTCCCGACCGCGGCCCAGAAGTCCGGTGACTTTTCAAGCACGCTCGACACCACGAACATCATCGGCCACAATCCCTGCGAGAACGGCGCGCCGATCTATTTTGGCGAGATCTTCGATCCCGCAACCACGCAGACGGTAAATGGCTCGCCATGCCGCACCTCCTTTCTGACCGAGACGGGGAAGAACGCAGTTCCCAGTTCTCGCATTACGCCATTCGGACAAAAGCTCGTCTCGTTTTACCCTGACCCTTTAAACGGAAGCCCTACTAACAACTACACGTTTCCGTTCAGTTTCCCGCTTCTTGATACAACGATGACGATCCGCATCGACCAGAATCTGGGCCAGAACGATAAAGCGTACTTCACTTATACGTCCCGTGATAACGTCCGGGACTCGACAAATCCTTTCTTCGCGAACGTTGCTGGATCGGGAAGGGCACAAGACTTTTTTACTCATTATTTGCGCTTCGGGAATGACTATACGATCTCGCCGACTATCCTCGATCATCTGAACCTCGGTTTCAATCGTACGAACAGCAAGAACATCGGAGCAGGCGTGCGGTTAGGAAACGGCGCCAGTTACGATCAACTGCTCGGGATTACAGGTGTTCCGGGCGGAACCACGTTTCCCAGCATTAGCGTTGGCGAGAGCCAGATCAGCGGGATTGGTGATAATGTCAATAACGACACAATCGATTACGGATACCGGATCAACGACACCCTTGACTGGTTCCGAGGGAAGCACAACATTCGGCTTGGATTCGACTATCGCTACCAGATCTTTGAGCCTGGAAGCCAAAACAATAGCACTGGCAGTTTCAACTTTGCGCGAGCTGAAACGGCGGCCACGCTGCTCACCAACCAGCAGAGTGGGAACGGGCTAGCAAGCGCTCTCCTGGGTGAAGTAGACAATGCGAACCTGGTAAATGTGGCCAGCCAGCCTCAGTGGCGTTCGCATTACTATGCGCTCTTTGTTCAAGACAGCTACAAGATTTCGAAAACGCTAACTCTAAACGTTGGTTTACGTTGGGATGTGGATGCTCCGCGCTACGAGGTGCATGGAAACTCATCCAATATTAGTCTGACAGCGCCCAACCCAGCTGCGGGCGGCATTCCTGGGGCACTTGTTTTTGCAGGCAATGGACCGGGGCGGAACGGCCATGTGGACGAGGCTTGGACCAACGCCTATCACAAAGACTTCGGTCCGCGTGTTGGCTTTGCGTGGGCTCCGGGATTTTCAGGCGGGAAGACGGTGGTTCGAGGCGGCTATGGCATTCTTTATGGCGCCCTAACCTACGGTGACTTCGGCGCCGATCTGCTCACGGGATTTCAAGCAAACCCGGTCGTGAGCAGTCCGAATGGATTCACTCCGGCCTTTAACATCGCATCCGGCTTTCCAGCGTACTCCGCGCCCCCGAACCTAGATCCAGCACAAGCGAACTTGGCAGGTAATCCGGCTAACGCTTACATCGATCCGTCTTATAACCGGCCGGCCATGGTGCAGAACTGGAGCTTCGAGATTCAACAACAACTGGCGACCGATCTGATCCTGGATGTCGCATATGTGGGACAGCATTCGACCCACCTAAGATCTAGCTTCGACCCAATCAACCGGGTGCCGGTGAACGACCTCGCTTTGGGGAATCTCCTGAATGCGCCAATCGGTTCTTCCCAAGCACAGGCGGCGGGCTATGGACTTCCGTACGGTTCATTTCCTACGGACCGTCCGGTTTCACAGGCTATCCAACCGTACCCGCAGTTCTACGTTCTGAACACCGATTGCTGCTTGGAGAACTTAGGGCAGTCCACCTATCATGCGCTGGAAGCTTCACTGCGTCGCAGGTTTCATAATGGATTGAACTTGCTTGCTTCGTATACTTGGTCGAAGACGATGACCGATGCGGATAGCGCTCTGCCGTACTTCGCAACGCTGGCAGGCGGTGGGAGTGCGCAGAATCCTTTCAATCTGAAAGGCGAGAAGTCAGTTAGCAATCAGGACATTCCCCAGAACTTGGTGCTGAGCTATATCTATGAACTTCCGGTCGGTAAGGGGAAGAAGTTCCTCGACCATGGAGGTTTTGTAAACGCGGCGCTTGGTGGGTGGTCTGTCAGTGGAATTCATACGTATCACAGCGGCCAGCCGTTCTCTTTCTGTTGTGCAACCAGTGCGCCCACTTATGGGAACATCCGCTTCAATCAGGTTCAGGGTCAGCCGTTCTTTACCCAGGCGTTCTTGAGCGGAAATTACAACCCTGCCAATGTCGTGATCCTAAACAACAAGGCGTTTTCAGACCCCAACGCTCCGGACCGAATCGCGGCAGGTGGCGGTTATGAATTTGGTGACATGTCTCGCACCATCAGCCAGGTACGCAGCTTGTTTTATAAGAGTGAGGATTTCAACTTCTTGAAGCGGACATATCTGACAGAGCATTCCGATATTCTGTTGCAAGTAAGTTTACTCGATGCATTCAACCGGCATATCTTTGACATACGGAATGCGGTGAACTTGAACCCGAACGATCCCAATTTTGGGCGGCTAAATCCCGCGGCGACAATCATGGGACCAAGGCGAATTCAACTTCAGCTGAAATACGAGTTCTAAAGTCCGCGTGAAAAGGGGACTTCTGTCGCGCTGGCCGGAGTCCCCAGCATTGGCTTCCCTTCTTGTTCTCCCGCCGTTGCATCTCCCGCAGCACTCTTATAGACTCTGGGAATTACATAAAGGAGCATCGCGCTATGTTTCGCCTGGATGCCGACCACCCAGTAGAGTTTTGCGATGGCCTTCGACGGCGCGATTTCTTGCACGCGGGCGCATTATCGTTTTTGGGCCTAGGGCTGAGCGACGTGCTCGCGATGCAAGCGCTTGGAGCGACCGACCCGGCAAAGACGGACAAGAATTGCATTATGCTCTTTCTTGTCGGCGGGCCGTCGCAGCTCGACACCTGGGACCCGAAGCCGGATGCTCCCGCTGAGATTCGCGGGCCGTACAAAGCAATCAACACCAACGTGGCTGGCATTCGGATCTCTGAAAACTTTCCGCGAATGGCAAGACACGCGGACAAGTATGCCCTGATCAGGTCCTGTTATCACACGGCCGCCGCCGTGCATGACACCGGTCACCAAATGATGCAGACCGGGCGGCTGTTTCAAGGTGGTGTGGAGTACCCACATATCGGCTGTGTGGTGTCCAAGCTCAAAGGTTCGAAGGGCGATGTTCCGCCGCACGTCCTGCTGCCGCATCCCATCGGAAACACTGGTGGAGACCTGCCACACGGGCAGTCGGCCGGGTTCCTGGGTAAGGCCTTCGATCCTTTTGTCCTG
This sequence comes from Bryobacterales bacterium, assembly GCA_963752695.1. Lineage (GTDB taxonomy): Bacteria > Acidobacteriota > Terriglobia > Bryobacterales > Bryobacteraceae > Bog-113. The sequence goes on along the minus strand of CAVVZB010000002.1, from coordinate 1,350,564 downwards.
AATGCTGATCCCTTACATCCGAACTTCAAGGTTCCGGACATGCTGCCGGCGGATTACTTGACAGCGCTTCGCGTGGATCGCCGGAAGAACTGGCGGGAGATGGTGGATCACTCGGTTTCTAAGTTCGAGACTTCGCAGGACGCCAGACTGTTCGATTCCACCTTCCATTCGGCCTATACGCTAATGTCTTCGGAGAAAGCGCGCGAGGCTTTCGAGCTACGAAAAGAGCCTGACAGTGTACGCGAGAAGTACGGATACAACCGGTTCGGCCAGAGTTGTTTACTGGCGCGCAGAATGATCGAAGCGGGCGTTCGGTTTGTGACCGTGAATATGTTTGAAACAGTCTTCGACGAAATCACTTGGGACATTCATGGATCGAAGCCCTTCAGCCCGATCTCTTGTTATCGTGACTTAGTAGGTCCAATGTATGACATGGCTTACAGCGCACTTCTGGAAGACTTGTCCCAGCGCGGACTGTTGACGGATACGATGGTGGTCTCTTTAGGCGAGTTTGGGCGGACTCCGAAGGTGAATGCCGCGGGCGGTCGAGATCATTGGCCCCAATGCTGGACTATCATGATGGCCGGTGGCGGTGTCAAGGGCGGCCAAGTTGTCGGCGCTTCGGACGAAATAGCTGGAGCGCCCAAGGACCGGCCAGTCTCGCCCGGCGAAGTAGCGGCGACGATCTATCATGGCTTGGGAATTCCGCTGGAACTCGAGCTCCCGGGAGTGCAAGGCCGTCCGATACCGCTGGTAGAGCGGGGCATTCAACCGATTCACGAGTTATTTATCTAAGGGCTGTTTGGTCATCAATAATTCGTCGTTGCTTTATTCGCATTGATGCCTGCAGTCGCCTCCACGGTCCAGAGAATTGCGCAGCCTTACACGTAATCAATAGCGACACACTGAACCGGAAGCTAAGCGCGATCGACTGCCTGCCGGCACTGGCTGCGCAACCATGGCGTGCTGGTGAATGAGTTCGCGTCCAAGCGGACTGTTGCCTTTGAAAGCGCTGGCGGATACGAGAGTGTTGGAGCAGGCGATCTACGTATCGGGCGGTATCGAAATCAAGGTGGGGATGCAGCAGACATAGTTTGGGTTGTTACCAGGGTTGCACCAAGAAAGTCGCACTTTAGCCTAGCCAATTGAGCCTTTCCATTCCCTTTAGCGCCGCTAGCCATTTGCCATCGCCAATCTTGCTGAAAGTGTGGACAGCATCGATCACGGAACGTGTGGGTGAACGGGCGTAACAAAAGTGCAGAGGGTATAGTTCCCTCGGGGTTACAGAAACTTGGGCCGGTAGCAAAGTCAAGGGTTATGTAAGGAGACGTCGTGAAATCAAGGAGACGGGTGGGATATCCCCGATGTTGATTAAAGACAGCAAAGTCAGTGGACCGTCTGGAAGCCGCTTTTTCAGCAGCATCGCCGCTCGTGATTTGAAGGCCTTAACGAACAACAGCTCTAGCCTATCGCGTACGAGCTCAAGCTCAACCTTACTCCATCAATTCCTGACGGAACAGGGTAGCCTCCAGCGACGTTCCGAAGCGCCGTTTGGAGCATTCTTTCAAGCCGCGTGGAAAGGTTCCAATTCGCGTCGGACTGCCCCCGAAAAATCCATCGCCCGTAACTTCTGCTGAAGTGTTCCTCACAGTACTGCTGGAACTCATCCCAGCTCTCGATCGGAATTACTGGGATGGACTGTCTGGGGTGGGGTTCATTAAGGAAACGACTTCCGGGCCGGTACTTTCGTTAAGTGTGAATGGTTGAAGAGGGGTCGAGTTTGGTGCGCCCGGCATGACTCGAACATGCGACCTTTTGGTTCGTAGTTAACGGGAATACCGTCCACTACGTATGCTGGTGTCTATTATTCAACGAGTTAGCAGGTTGGCCATTACGTTCCGTCCACTGAAATACGCCCGCTTCCATCGTGGTTGCTACCAGCGTTGCTACCAGAAATGAACCTTTCGCTCCCAAGGCCTTGGGACTGAAGGGAGCATTGCGGATACGCGCTATCCGATAACTTCTGAGACTGTCGCGAGTAGATCTTTAGGGAGGAACGGCTTCCTGAGAAACCTAAGGCTGTCAACGCGGCCCTCTTTTAGTCCGTCCAAGACGGGTCCGCCACTAGTGTACCCGGACATGAGAACCACGGGTATAGGGTTTGGAAGCGCACCAACGCATTTCGCGAACTCGCGGCCGCCCATTCTTGGCATACTTATATCAGACACAACCATGCTCAACTTGTCGCCCAACTGCTCGCATAACCTTAGGGCTTCTTCCCCGTCAGCCGCTCTAAGCACGTTATAGCCGCTACCTTCAAGAACTCGCCTAATATAATGCAGCACCAGCGGCTCGTCGTCTACAACCAGGATGATCCTTTTCGCCATCGCTCCGTTTCCGTGGACCATTAGCCTACGAATCAGAGCTTCTTGATCCTGTTCGCTCATTTCTTTCCGGTTTCCAGTTGCTTCACTCTCACTACTTTGGCCACCTCATAGCCGGGTTGCCGTAGTTCGTCTGGAACTCCCCGCAAACCGGACACTCGATTTTGATCGTGCGTTTAGCGGGATCGAGCGCCGTCCAATGAGAAGGTCCTTGGCATTTTGGACACGGATGCGCGCCGTTGTATTTCGGATGCTCGGAAAACGGCACGCTCACGGCTTCTCGCCGCCCGCCGTTCCCTTCTCGATGAAGGCCTTCAGCGCATCCGCTGGCACTCGCCATTGCCGCGCGCCGATCTTCACGCCGGGCAGGTGCTTTAGTCGTAGCATCCTTCGGACAGACTCCGGCGTGAGCTTTAGTTTTGCCGCCGCCTCTTCAACCGTGAGTAGTTCCCCGTTCATTGATCCCATGTTTACATTCCGCTGTACTGAAATTCAAGAGCAGTAGCGTAGTTTCACGTTGACGTGTGCTATTCAGTGTTGTATCGTTAACGTCAGTGAACGCTAATTCACGTTAATCAACGCCAAGGGAGAAAAACATGTCCACCACTACGGCAACACCCGCCGGTCAGTCGCACACGGCGGAAACACTGGAAAGAACCGAACAGCTCGAAGTTGCACTTCGGGATACGGCTATCGCTGACATCCGCAGCAGCATCGAAGAGTTCCTCATGTGGGAACCTTCAGCCGACACGCTGCAAATCCTCACCCTGCGAGACATCCTGTTGTGGACAAACTCGCGTGGCGGAAACGTGCTCACCGGCGTGGCCGTCGTGCTCGGCCGCTCGGAACCGAATGCGATCTTCGTTGGCGACAATCACGCTACGGCCGCAGAGCAGTTTGTTGCGGCCCTGGAGGAGGGAGTTGACACGGCGACTGACGAATGGAAGCGCCGCATGAGCTTGATTGAGCGTGTCATGAAGGTGCGCCAGACTTACCTACAAGACGTAGGATGGGCACTTGACGCGATCGAGGGGTACTTTGGGGATGCCACACCCGAAGAGGATTTTATCCGTACCCTGCTGACCATGTACGGGAAAAATACACTCGATCCAGGTTCGTTGAATCGAGCGATTGAGGAACTTCAGCTGAGACTCCGGGAGCTGGCGAGGGACGCCGCCCGCTTCGCAAAGCGATATCCAAACGGCTATGACATGGAGCAGGAGTGGCCGGTGCTAACCAGTGCGGAGGAGGAAGCATAAGATGCCGGACGCCCTTAAGCCCAAAGTGGCACTACCATCGCTGGATCAAGTCCCCTACAGCGTGACGTACTGGCCGCCCGACGACATGACAGCCGATCCAGTGGAAACGCCGATCACGCAGGAGGAGTATCAGGAACTGATCGGCAAGCGAGCCGAAGCCGCGCGAGCGATTCCCGAATGGGTGAATCACACGCCTGAACCGCAAGACTGCTACCAGTTGGGCTATTTCCACAACGGGGAAGTAGGTCAGCTTGTGTGCATCACGTTTGCGGAATACGAAGCCCTGAAACGCCATCTCGCCACGCTGCGCGGGCATCTGCCCGGCAAAGCCTGACGGAAAATATTTCCCTTTCAGTTCAGTTTCAGGAAAGCCATTTATCCTATTTGCTGCGTCGACGCAAAGGCGGGCTGCTGGTAAATTCGGGGGGATACAAGCGGCCCGCTGATCGTATATGCCCGAACTGAAGCCCCGATTTGCAGGAACGGGGCTTTTCTATTTTGGTAGCTCAATTCGTTTTCGCGCCCGCAGACTTAAGCGATCCCCAGCGCCCGATTCCTCGCCATCCCCATCATCGCTTTCCCTGAACGCTTCGAGAACTTTGCCATATCCGACCGACTCATACTCGCTGGCGTTGGGCTCTTGTAATTATTGACTTGGTGGAACGTGTGCCCGCCGGTTGCATTCGCGCCTTCAGGTAAGCCGCGAATCTTGTCAGCCAGCCCGCGCGGGAGAACCATTTCCCGGGGATGGAGCATCCCGACCGTGTTGTAATTCGGGAGATCGGCGCCGCCTTCAGCCGAGACGGCACCTAACGCCATTACGCCAGCGAAAGCGCCGGCCGCCGCGATTGGAGCAACTACCGCGTTGATCGGGAATGGAAGCTCCATCGCGGCCTTGAACGCCTTTGCCGCTGCGCCCTCGGCATTGATGAGCATGTCCTTGGCGTGTGATGCCAAGCTGATAGAATCCGATGCCGCCGCAGTTGCCGCATCGTCCGTCACGATGCCCGCGTTCGTGGCTAGGTGCAATACAAGCTTCTTTACTTCACCGGCCAGCCAGGACGCAATCATTTTATCGACGGTCTGTCCCCAGGACGCGAGCAGCCCTACACCCATCGCCTTGAACCCGGTAGAAAAGCGCGTGGTGCCATCCAGCATCTTTTGAATGGACTCGCCAAAGTTATGGGACATCTCCGTGATGAAATCGCCCGGGCCGCCCTTTTTATTGGCCTTCGACATCGCCTTATTCATGGCCTCAAATGCCTTTTCGATATCTTCCGCCGATGCCATGCCGGAATTCTTTATCAGCGCGAATGCGGCCTGCGCCCGCTTCGCCTCGTCCATCAGGGATGCCGACGATTCGATATCGAGGGTTTTGTACGCCTCTTTGATCTTGTCGAACGGCGCCGTGGAAGCATCGCCGATCAGCTTCAGCGCATCGCCCAAGTTCTTGATGGAAGCCGAAGCACGCGCGCCCGCTTCCTGAATCTTCATGGCGCCATCTAACGCCTGATCGCCAAATACGCCAGACTTCACCCCAGCGTTGAACGCCTGAAGTTGCGCTTGCGCCTTCAGCATCCCGAGATACTCTTGCTCTTTCTGGTTACGATCCTTCAGCGCCCCAAGGTCCATCGTGGCCGGGACGAACACCATCTTTGATCCGGCCTCGTGAGCTTTGTTCATGGCATCTGTGACAAGCCCGAGCGATGCTGCTGTGATGGGCGCCTGATCGCCGTGTTTCTTCAGCGCGCCGGTTGCGGCTTCTGTCGAGATGCGAAGCTTCTCCGCGCTATCCCAAGTCTTCCCGAGATCCAATAATTTTGCGACTCCTGGAATCGTTCGAGCGACCGAGATGAACTTCTCAAACGCGAACGTGATGCCGCCCCAAACCACCTTCGCCGCATCCCAGATCTCCATCCATACGCCCTTGAGAGCGGATGCGATTCCGTTCCATGCTGTTGTCCAAATCGGCCCGATCACATTCCAAATCGCCGTTAACTTGGCGACCGTGGGAGCGAAGATCGCGCCGACTGCTTCCTTGATTCCTGCCCATGCCTGAACCGTTACGGCCTTAACAGAACTCCAGTGCTTCGCCACAGCAAGTGCGAACGCCGCAAGCGCCGCTATCCCTACGCCCAGCGCAGCGCCCCAGCCAGCCAGCGCCCCCACTGAGATGCCGAGAACGCCCGCTACGGCCCCCGCAAGTGGAGCGAGTGCGCCAATCGCGAACGTGATGCCGCCCAGTGCCACGAGTGCCGGTCCAGCGCCCGCCGCGATGCCTAGCAGCGCAATAGAGAACACCCGAACCGGCGCCGGTAGGTTTCCAAAGGCTGAAGCCATGCTCTTTACACCGGCCAGTACACTCCCGGCAAGTTGGGTGAACATCTTCCCGAACGGGAGAAGCTGGTTCCCGATATCCACAAGCGTCAACGTGATCTGATCTTTCACGTTGGTCATGAGCCCTTTATAACTATCCATTTGGGAGGCCATCATGCCGCCCGCGTTTCTCGCTATTCCGGCTAAGACGGCGTCCGCTGCTTGCTGGCCGGATATCAGGCCATCCTTCATCATCTTCTTTACTTGATCGGTCGTCTTGCCGAAAGCCTGAGCGATATAGTCCAACGTGGGAACAACCGCATCTCGGTTGAGTTCCATTAACTCTCGCCCGTATCCGGTTGAGGCTTGCCCCAACTTACCGAACGCAAGGATTACCCTATCGAGCTGATCCATGCGCCCAACGGATGACAACTGATCGCCGATAGTGCGAAGTGTCGGGATAACATCCTTCCCAGCGACGTGCATCGCGAGGAGAGCTTGTGCGCCATGCATGAGATCCTGCACTTGAAACGGCGTGGTACTGGCGAAGGCTGCGAGCTGCTTGACAAACTCCGTGGCCTTCTCCGCAGACCCCATGAAGTGGGTCATTGCGATGGTCACCTGCTCCATGTTCCCGGCGGCACCGAGTGCGGCTTCCCCAATTTTGAGAATCGGGACAGTAAGCCCAGCCGTGATAGCTCCACCAGCTAAGGCGAGATTCGCGCCTACGCTTTGGAGATTACCTAATCTCTCCGCGATGTTGTCAATGGTTTCGCCCGCCAGTTGCGAAGCTGTCCGAAGCGCATCCCGGAACCCGTCAATTTCGCAACCCACTCTTACAATTAGGTCACCCAAAGCTGCCATCGTCGTTTTCTCCTTCGTCTCGCGACGTTAGTTACCGCGCAACTTACCGCTTGCCTTGAGTATCCGAACTGCCTTGCGAATCAGTTCCGATTCCCCGTAATCCGTGAATGAGAGTTGCAAAATTATTTGAGCATCAGTAAGCCGTTCGGGAGTGACGGTAAGATCGGCTTGTCTTTCGAATAGGTCAATGGCATCGAATGACCGAAGTACAGCCTTTGATAAATCCCGAAAGTTCGTGCTCCGCCCCTTCAGACGGAAGAGTTCAACCAGAACGTTTTCCGCATCCACAATCTCCCGCGGTGTCGGCTTAGTTGTCATTGGCCTTCTACGCCACTTCCACGCCGTGCTCGCCGATGCGGGAAGCGGCCGGCCGCGCCTTGATTGTGATGCTTTGAACATCGTTGCGCCTCTCATGCGCGTCGAGCTTCCCCGCTCGCCGATCAAGCCAGCGTTGATTCCATTCAGCATCCCCTCTTTTGGTGGCTTCGTACACCATCAGGGCCCCATCATCGGCCGGGAGTAAGTCCCCATAACCTTGATCAATCACGGCCATTTTCCAAGCATCGACAACCGGACTCAAATTCATATCACCCCGCGGAAGACTCAATTCGTTCGCGGCCCGGAATGGCAATTCGTTGTATACGCGCGTTGCCCTCGCATGTGCGGATGTGGCCTCGATAACGCTCGCAACCAACGTCTTGAGCTCCAGGCGGTAACGTGCTTTGATGCCCTCGACTCGCCGCAACTCGGCTTCAGCGGCTTCCTGGCTGGCTTTGATCTGCTGCTGAGTTACCGCCGCCGCCAATGGCCGTCGCTCGCTCTCCAGGCTCGCCAGCTTGATCGATAAGGCCTCGGCCTTGTTCTGTAACCCATGATCGAAGTGACCGCCCTGAAGGATGCTGTCGGTGTTTTGAGTATCCGCATCTTCACGCGCCGCGGCTAAGTCTTGTCTGGTAGTTTCGATGGCGGCTTCTAGTTGCGTAAGCCGTGCCTTTAAGTCACTGGGTACTTCTGGCGTTTCCGTTCGTTTATTCCGATTGAGAAGCATTACGTCTCCTAGAGTGAAAGTAGGTCGAGTTTCCTGCGATATAAGGTCCAACTTGTAGTGAGCCCGACTTCGCCCTGCTGCTTTCCTCCGGCCAATTCCAACCGGCTTCGGTAAAGATCGATTCGGTAATCGTCCGGATTCGATACGCCGCGATCTCGTTAAGTACATCGCGTGGGCTGCGGAAGCTAACGCTAGTCGATGGAGTACGCTTGGATCTGTTGCGAGCACTGCTACGTCATGCGATGCTGCTGAACTGGCTTGATCGTCCGCCTGCGCAGCACCATTAGCTCCTGTGGTCCCATGATCTGCCCGTCTCTGCCAACCTTGAACGCGAAACTCATTGCTCTTCAGTTCCCCACGCCGCATCGGCGACAGCACCATATCGTTGAATCAGTTTGGGTATCGGCGAGAGTCGGCCTCAAACTGCAAGTCCTTTGGTGTCTTCGTTCAAACTCGAGCGTTCCGGCCCCGGTGCGGCCTAAAATGTAGTTCGAATGTCGTGATTGAAATTCAAGACAACATCGGGGCTGTTCTGGAATACGCTTCTGAATGCGCCGCGCGAAATGACTTCCGTGAATCCGCCCAGGTCGCTACTTTCGCAGTTATACGTTGCCGCGTAGCCGCCGAGCTTCCGGCCTTGTGAACGATACTCCAGGCCGGAAACCGCTAATGCCGATATCTCGGCATTCAAAATTGCTCATGCCCTTACCTCCGGGAGTTTCTTTCGTGCGCCGCTCGCTCTCAGGTCAGCTCCCAGCAGAGCTACAACGGCATTGAAGAGAGCCATCCGCGCGCCCCTGACGCTCAGACTGGACCTGCCAGGATACAAGCCATCGAAAATACCTTCAACGCCGCTAGGATGCGCGTCCTCGATCAGGCCCTTGACGGCATCCTTCAATTCACTTACGGCGCTTAACACCCTATTTGCAGAATCCGTATTCATCGTTATTCCTCTCAACTACTTAACAGGCCGGGCGAACCTCTTAGCGTGTTGGCCATGTGTCACCGAACTATCCGAAGCCGCCCAGCCCGCCGGGAGTGGAAGGATACTCTCAGTGTCTGCTGACAATAGATCCGCGTCAGTAGGTAGGTCCGTTTTTATTTCTTAGCTACTGATCGCGGTTGACCCGAGCGAATCCACTCGCGGATACTTGAGGAGGTCACCTTGCCCTTTGTCGCGCACTCCAGCTTGCCGCCTGCTATCAGGCGCCGCAACTGTCGGCTTGAGACATTCAAAACCTCGGTTGCCAATGCGAGATTGATGGCCTCACAGCGGGCTAAGAGCGCACCTAACTCGATATCGCGTTTCTCTCCGCGATCTTTTGTGGCGGTAGTTGTTGGCTGCAATTGTCCCGGCCAATGGCTGAATGGACGGAACGCCCAGATTAACCGGCCGCAGGGCAATCGCTCTTGATAGGAGTTCATGGTTCACCCCGTATCCGGCGCAAGGCTTCATCGTTAATTCCGCAGTCTCGTTGGTACATCGCTTCGAGTTCGTAGCGTTCTAACATCGCGATGCCCTCTTCCTGCTCACGGAGGAGAATCGCCAACACGTCGATGTAGTGGAGATCGGTCGGCCAGAACTCGGTGAGCACGTCGGCCATTTCCGCCCGGATCTTCAGGAACAGTTCGCGATCCCGCCCCTGGAGATAGTCACCCGGCTCCGGGATGTACGGGCGGTACCTCGACAGCCCGCGACACATCATAAGTCTTCGAACTTGTTCCGAGGTTTCTTCTCGCCGGGAAGCTGGATCTTCACCCGCGATGGTGGAGACATGCCCAATTCGCTACAGACGGCCCGCAGTTGAGCGAGGCGCGATGTTTGCATCAGTGGCCCTAACCCGCAAGCGCCTGCGTTGTATTCCGCCGACAACGTGCTGTAGATGATCAATAGCTGTCGATCCGCGGCGGTCAACACGCACGCATATTGCGATTCGCTCTCAATGCGCTTCCATTCGGCCAGTGCCGCCGCAGGGAGCCCCTCGGGCGGCTCCGGGAAGGCCGGTGTGAGGCGCAGTTCCCCGGCACGCTTGGCAAGCCGATGTTTGCGTGCGGTTCCGCGAAGGCGTTGAATATTAGTTGGTACTGGTGATTTACCCAAAGTGTTCTCCTTTTTGGTGTAAAAGTCGTGTCGGCAACTACTACATGAGTTGCTGGAATGCCCTTATCGTGTGCTGTCCGTCGCTTGTGAGGCGGACTCATAAATGATTGAAAATAAAGGGTGTTTTAACAACGGGCCGATGACGTATGTCACAAATTCTCCATTTGGCTAAGCGTGTAAAAAGTGGCCACGGCGGTCTCGCACGTGACACGGTAGAGATAAAGATCGCCCCCCGGCCTAACTTGAACAAAATCCACAACTTATAGGCCACGCATCTCTTTTAGTCTGCATTTTTGCTTTTATTCATCGCGTGTTCCGATGTAACGTCGCATCGAGGCTTGCCCGGTGTAAGTCACACTGATACGGCTCCGCCATCGTCGTGAAACCGATCAATCTCGGCATCTTCAACCCGTTCCGGCTGCGTGTGTGCCGCTATCGTCGCAACGCCATAGGCGTTCACGCTCGCGACATACTGCAGTTCGCCCCATTCCGCGATTACTGTCTGTTCCATTCGTTCCGTCCTTTCGTTTGTTTCCGCGTTGGCTATCTCCACAAATAGAAAAGGCCCCGGGTTCGAAACCAGGGCCAGCCATCGCAACCGCAGGAGATAGGCGGTTGGTGGAACTCTCTCACCGGAACGGCTTAGAAGCTCATTCCGGGCGACGATATAAGGGCACGATTGATAGAAGAGCGATAACTAGGGTTCTTGAGATAGTTGATAGTATTGATATAGATGAGATACTTATCTCATTGAAAACAATAGACACGTCTTTATGGTGTCCTTGAAGTATCTCAACCGTATCAACCATCCCCTGTGCCTCAGCTCATCGCAATCCCACGAGCCGGTACTCGCCATAACCGCACTTCTGAAGCGCGCCCGCGTGACAAAGCTTGCCAATCTTCCGGTTTACCGTGGCGAGACTTAGCCCGGTTGCCATCAACAATTCTTTCGGCCCGAATGCCGAACCATTGAACGCGCTTTGAATTTGCAAGAGCAACGGATATTCCGATGCCGCACTCCCTTCGAGTACGTGCTCGAAGTTCAAGGTTTCTTTCCGGAATCGAAGCACCAGTTCTAGATCGGCCGAATGCCGCCCGCGAATCCGGATGAGCCGTTCCGGGGAGCTATTGTCAAGATGCTCGAATCGCGAGATGTTGATTTGCGCTTCAGTCGCCGCCGCGATTGCGAAACTGCCGGCAGCTTGCGAACTCCAGTCGTTCCCCGCTGATCCCTTGGAAGCGTGGTGAATCAATTCGATCGCGCATCCCACGCGCTTGCCGAGTTCATCGAGTTGCGCGAGTTCCGTCTGTTCCGATTTGACGAAATCCACTCCCGGCTTCCGTGAACCACGAAGTGCGGTGTAGGAGTCCAGGACAATCAGCTTGAGAGACAGACTCCGCGCCTGCCGTTCGAGCCATTCCAACAGTTCAGGACCAAACCCGAACGAGAGCCGCGGAACGACGTAAATGGGAAGCGTGTTTTCCGCCCCGGCGTGCTGGAGAATCGTCTTGATGCTGCCCGCCCCGGCCGGATCATCCTGTTCCACGATCATTGCGGCACCTGCATCGAGTACGGGATAGAAGTCGAACAAGGGCTTACCGCTCGCCACTGCGATAGCCTTCTGGACGGCTAATAACGTTTTCCCTGACTTCGCCGCGCCGACGATCAGTGAGGCGCCCCGTTTCGGCGTAAAACCCTCGATCAGCATTTCGGCCTTGGGAAATTCCATGCGATAGAGGTCCGCCACACTGAGAACCATGGGTTCCGGTTTGGTGGCCTCCGCGCGCTTGCCATCGTCGCCGTCCGGAATGGCCCATCCTTCCGCCACGGTCGAAATGTCGGGTTCCTCGTGAACCTCGCGCCTCACTGGCGCACCTTGCCTTCCACGCGATCTATGAGCTCAAGTTCGCTATGTCCAGCCTCGAACCAATCGGTAACATCCTTACCGCCGTCCAAGTCCATGACGATGATTCGTGCGGCATTGCCGAGCAGTGCACGCGCGATCCGAAGCACGCGTAAGCGGCCCGGCTGATCGTTGTCGGGTATCAGAATGCATTCGCGTCCGCGGAGTGCGCCGGTGAATGACGGCAACCATTCCGCCTTTGCGCCGCCCGCGCTCGTCGTCGCAGCAAACCCGTGAGAGCGCAACGTGTCGGCGTCTTTCTCGCCCTCAACAATGAAAACGACGGGTGACTCTAATACCTCGGGAAGGTGATAGAGCACCTGACGCGGGTGTTTCTTCCAAATCCAATCGCCGCGTCCATCCGGGTAACGTTGCCGGAACGGCTTCGGCTCGCCGGGCATAGGCTCATGCCGAGTGATTTGATAGAGCAATTGCCCGCGTTCATCGTGATAGTCGTACGCGATAGTAACTGGCGATAGCTTCTGCCGTTTCTCTATCCGTGGCGCTGGTTCCGATGTCCAGAGGCCTTTGTGCTTCAGTGCATCGATGACGTCGCGCTGTGAACAACCAGCGTGGCAATGAACGAGAACACTGCCGTTCTTTTCCGTGATCGAGAGGCTCGGATTGTTGTCGGGATGAGCGGGACACTTCGCCATCCAGGTAGAGCCATGACGACGCGCGCCCAATCCGCGAATGAGAGTATCCGCGGTCATCGACGAACCTCGAACAGAGTAGTTGCCGATCGCTGTGCGGGCTTCAGGCCGCGACGTTCAAGGAATAGGCCGGCCCATGTGACCTGAAGTCCTGAATACTTGGATGGTTCCGATAAGATTGCTTCGGCCGCTTCTCGGTTTCTTTCATCGTGGCTGCGGACAACCTGCCGGAATGTTTTCTTAGGTGATGCGTCTCTCGACGTGAACATGATATTCTAAAATCACTCCTTTTGAAATGCAAATGGCCTGCTTCCTCTGGCGAGAGGGGCAGGCCACTGTTTTGCTTATATCTGATAAAGTTTAAAAGATGACTGATGAAAGTTACCAGTCGGAACTGACCATGAGTCCATGGCCGACCAATTACACTTTTACAGGCGAAGCATCTGTTTTATTTACATAGATAGCCACCTCCCGAAATGGAAGTCAATTCGGATGTTTCAAGGCTAATCGCAACCGATCCGCATGACGCTCGGCAAGTACCCGAAGTCGTTTAAGTAAGTCCGCATGATCACCGGTCGGGCGCTTGATAGCTGCGTCTAACTCGGGAATCGCTTCCCGAAGATCATCTCTCGCTGTAACGGCCGCGGTCGCAAGTCTAACCCATCTCTCGGAGTCAAAGGTCTTCATGAATTCGTACTAACAAACGACACCGATCGCGTTGAACCCGTTCCGGGCCGCCATTTCTTCAAGTTCAACTTTCGCTTCGTTGCTCCCTTAGTGGCGTTGACGTTCGCGATGGGGGCATGAGACGGAAGCTCGGGTGTTCTGATGGTGGCTTTAAGTTTTAACTGATTGCCGTAACTCGTTACCAGCCCGGCGGCTATTAGATGTTCAGCCACGTTGCTGCTAACGCGTCGGATTAGGGTGCCGTCGCATGCACGCAACTCTCGTCTGTGACCGCACTTGGCCGGGCAATTGTCGGGTACTGCGGTCGCATTAGGCGGTGACATTGGCCTCGATTTCCCGCTGCTTCACCCATTCGGCGAGTGCGGCCATTGGCACCCTGATCGACTTGCCAATTTTGATACTGGGAAGTTCGCCGCTTTGCGCCATCAAGTATGCCTTCGATCTCGCGATGGATAAGAGTTCTGCGGCTTCCGAAACCCTCACCAGTAAACGCGGGGAAGTTGTTTTGCTGTCCATGTAAACAATCATCGATCTGTTTGGACGATTTAGCATTTGGTGATACCATGGCGCTTATATGGCGATTGTGGCTGTCGAGTGTGACTTGGCTGGCTTTTCAGATTCGTCGGGCCGGATCGGCGGTGCGGTTCGCTGTCAGGAGTGGCTTGTACCCAATTCCGTCACCTTGAAGAATGGGATGATCACCGCAGCGTGGCTATGGGAACGCGACGGCGAGCCAGGAGAAATTGAGGCTTCGAAGGGAATGCTTAATAGCTTTCTTAGGCTCCGAAACGCAAACGCAAATGCAATTCTGGCTTACGCTTCCAGGTGGGGACTGTTGGGGCTCGATGAGGATCAGCAGCCCATTCGAAGCTACATGGGCCGTATTCCGGAACCGATTGAAGCTTGGCGGGCCCTGGCTGGCAAATTCGATGAAATACTTCGACTTGCAATACGCGTTCGCGATGAAAGCCTATCCGAGGCCGACACCAAGAAATTCGCGAGCGTCGACCCTGACGATTGGAACCCTGAAGGGATTGAAGCCGCGCGGGAGCATATTGCGCTCAACATCAATCACTTCTTGCGTCTCGGCAGTGTTGTTCCGAGGATGCATTGGATAGGGACGCCCGGAAGATACGGACTTCAATTAGGAGTGGAGGCGCCGGACGGCGGACGGCCATTACTTGTTGCTCTCGCCCTGCAACTCATGCTTGCAGTCTCGGATATGGACCGCCTCGCGCTGTGTTCAGGGTGCCCGCAGTTGATTGTTGCTCGGAGCCACGAAGCCCGGCCAAGCGCTGGCCGAGGAAACTATTGCGATGCGTGCAAGCGGCAAGGCCGAGCGCTACAAAAAGCGGATCGCAGGCGGAAGTTAAAGATGATCGATGCACGACGTCTAAAGAGTGAAGGCCTGAGCATTGCGAAGATTGCTTCGACCCTAGACGTCAAGGTCGAGAGCGTCAAGAAGTGGACGGAGAAAACTAATGTCGAAACGCGGTAACGGGGAAGGTTCGATTTATAAGATGCAGGATGGCCGGTGGCGAGCTGCGGTAAGCCTCGGGTTTGAGAATGGGAAATCCAAGCGGAAAACGATCACGGCGAAGACGCGCACGGAAGTGCAGAACCGCCTCACAGTTTTACTGCGATCTCGGCAGCAGGGATTACCCACGCCATCCGAAAAACAGACGGTTGAACAGTTCCTATCGTGGTGGCTTATTGAGGTTGCGACTCCCTCGGTACGCCCGAAGACGTTCACGTTCTATGAGGTTATGACGCGACTGCATCTGATCCCCGGCCTTGGGAAGATCGCCCTCACGAAACTCACGCCGCAACAAGTCCAGTCGTTCATAAATGCAAAGCTCGAAGCGGGTTTGTCGGCCCGTACCGTGAAGCACCTTCACCGCACACTTACAACGGCCCTGGGTGTCGCCGTGAAGTACTCGATGGTGCAACGCAACGTCTCCGCCATCGTGGAGCCGCCGCGCCTCGGGAAAAGCGCCGCTAAGTACTTCACAGTCGAACAGGCCCGGAAGTTCTTGGGCGCCGCGGACGGCGACCGTCTGTATCCTCTATATGCAACAGTGCTCTCGATTGGCTTGCGCCTCGGGGAAGCTCTCGGCCTCTCATGGTCGGACGTTGATCTGAATGCCGGCCGAGTCACTGTGAATCGGACGCTGCAACGCCTCAAGGGAAAGATGGTGCTTGTCGAACCGAAGACAGACGGCAGTCGCCGGACGATTAGCCTTCCCGCCGTCGCTATCGCCGCACTGACTCACCATCGCGAATCGCAGCGGGACGATGCACTCCTGGCCGGATCGCGTTGGAGCGGGGAAGACTGGAATCTGGTTTTCCCGAGTTCCCTAGGGACACCGCTAGACGCCCGCAATGTTTTACGCCGTTTTCAGAAGATGCTCGAAGTCGCCGGACTCCCGAAAATGCGGATTCATGATCTGCGCCATAGTGCCGCCTCCATCCTGATCGCGCAAGGCGTGAGCAGCAAGGCTATCAGTGAGTTGCTCGGCCATAGCGCCGTAGCGTTCACGCTGCAGGTTTATGGACATCTGATGGAAGACACGCGCCGGGAAGTCGCAAGTCGAATGGATGATGCGCTTTCGCCCGTTGCTACCTCGGTTGCTACCAAAACTGTTACCGAGAGGGTTAATTGAGAGTTAAGTGGTTTGTTTTGTGGTGCGCCCGGCATGACTCGAACATGCGACCTTTTGGTTCGTAGCCAAACGCTCTATCCAACTGAGCTACGGGCGCAACGGGTATTTATAAGAAGAGTACCACGGTCGCGTCCAGGACCACAGCCGTCACTGCGTTCACCGGCAGGCTATACTGTTAGATCCTCTAGTCCTTTCCCACGAGATGCTATCCACGTCCGTTCTGCCTCGAAAACAATCTGTGATCGGCGTGGGAATCAGCGCGACCAGTTACGCGCAAGTTGCCGCTGTTTGTGCTGCCTGGATCGCTGATCGCCGCGCCGGAGCCGTTTCCACCCGGGCCCGGTTTGTCACCGTAACTTCGGTTCACGGCGTCGTGCAGGCCTTTCTTGAACGGCGATTTCGCGACATCCTTAATGCCGCCGATATGGCCACTCCCGATGGCATGCCGATCGTATGGGCCATGCGCTCGTTTGGCGTGGCCGGCCAGAATCGCGTCTATGGGCCCGATTTAATGCTTGCTCTCTGTGCGAGCGCCGCCGACCGACAGCAAAAGATCTTTCTTTATGGCGCGAAACCGGATACCCTCGACGCCTTGCGTGCCCGCCTAACCGCCCGATTTCGCGGACTACAGATTGTCGGGGCCATCTCGCCTCCCTTTCGCGCGCTCACTCCCGAAGAGGACGCTGCCTATGTGCGCCAGATCCTAGACTCAGGGGCTGAGATCGTATTTGTCGGTTTGAGCACACCCAAGCAGGAGAACTGGATGATGGACCACCGCGACCGATTGCCTGGTTTGGTGCTGTTCGGGGTGGGAGCGGCTTTCGATTTTCACGCTGGCAATCTTGCCCAGGCGCCTTCCTGGATGCAACGGCGCGGCCTCGAGTGGTTCTACCGGTTGACGCGGGAGCCGCGCCGCCTCTGGAAACGGTATCTTTTGATTACCACGGTGTTCCCGCCGCTTTGGGCGCTACAGAAGTTGAAAATTCTTCGTTATCAATAGGAGAAAATGGTTTCATGTCGAAACGAGTGCTCGTCACTGGCGCGGGCGGATTTATCGGGCATCACCTCACCAAGTATCTGGTTGCGAAGGGTTACTGGGTACGCGGAGTCGACATCAAGTACCCCGAGTACGAACCTACTTCCGCGCAGGACTTCCAGCTTTTAGACTTGCGCCGCTGGGACAACTGCTTGCAAGCCACCGCGGGGGTCGACGAGGTTTATGCTCTTGCCGCCGAGATGGGAGGAATCGGGTATATCGAGCACAATAAAGCGGTCATCGTGCGCGATAGCACGATGATCAATATGCACTCGATCGAGGCGGCGCGAGTAAATGGCGCTTCCCGTTTCTTTTACACATCGAGCGCGTGTGTCTACCCCGGGTACCGCCAGCGCGAGGCGAACGTGACGCCCCTGAAAGAAGAGGACGCCTACCCGGCGGACGCCGAAGACGGGTACGGTTGGGAAAAGCTCTATATGGAGCGCACCTGCCGCCACTATCGTGAGGATTTCGGTTTGGAGACCCGCGTAGTCCGGTTCCACAACATCTTCGGGCCGCTAGGAACGTACGACGGTGGCCGCGAGAAATCTCCGGCCGCGATCTGCCGCAAAGTCGCGCTTGCTGAAGACGGCGGCACGATCGAGGTGTGGGGCGACGGCCTGCAGACGCGTTCCTACTGCTATATCGACGATTGTGTTGAGGGCATTTACCGGCTTATGCGGTCGGACTATGCCGAACCGTTGAATCTGGGCCAGGACCGTCTGATCACGGTCAATGGGCTGGTGGAAATGGTAGCCAAGATCGCCGGTAAGACAATTCACCGTAAACACGATTTAACAAAGCCGCAAGGCGTTCGGGGCCGCAACAGCGACAATGCAAAATTGCGCGAGGTGCTTAATTGGGAACCGGCCATCTCATTGGAAGACGGCATGGCGCGAACGTATTCCTTCATCCACAATGAGCTCGAAAAGGCCAATCGGCTCCCGGCGGTCGCGGCAATGGCTCGCTAGCATGGCCCTGATCGAGCCGCGATTCTTGCTGCTTAAGGGTCGCTAGCGACAGTTGGGTTTATTACCGCTCGTACGGCTAAATCCATCGCAACCAATCTGTTGCAGACGCATCTTACATGGGTATAATTGAGGTTCACCCCTCTAGCTATGCCGCTGAAGCCTATCTCTGCAAATTCCGGTCCCGGTAAGAAAATCTACCTCTTGAAGCCTCGCGGTTTTTGCGCCGGGGTAGTGCGCGCGATCGACGTGGTGAAAATCGCACTCGAGCTCTATGGGCCTCCGGTATACGTTCGTAAGGAGATCGTGCACAACAAGCATGTCGTCGAGGAACTGCGGGAAGCTGGGGCTGTGTTTGTTGAAGAAGTAGAAGAAGTGCCGGTAGGCGCGCGAGCGATTTTTAGTGCCCATGGCGTCTCCCCGGTAGTGCGCAAAGATGCTAAAGATCGGTCGCTGCAGGTTATCGACGCCACGTGCCCGCTGGTGACGAAAGTCCATTTGGAAGCGGTGAAATTTGCCCGCCAGGGTTACACAATCATTCTGATCGGTCATAAGGACCATGACGAGGTGACCGGCACCTTGGGTGAAGCTCCGGAGCGCACAATTCTTGTCGAGTCCGTGGAAGACGTGGATGCGTTGCAGCTTGCCGATCCGACCAAAGTCGCTTACCTGACGCAGACCACTCTAAGCTTGGATGAAACCACGCACATCGTTTCCCGCTTGCAAGAGCGATTTCCCGAGATCACTGGCCCGAAAACACAGGACATTTGCTATGCGACCGAAAATCGGCAAATGGCGGTGAAGGGCGTTTCGGAATTCTGCGAATTGATGCTGGTTGTGGGTTCGGCCAATAGCTCGAATTCCAAGCGGCTGGTGGAAGTCGGCAACAACTTCGATGTCCGCAGCTATCTGGTTAATGATTGGAGTGAAGTGAATCCGGAGTGGCTGGTCGGGGTTAAGAACGTCGGCGTGACAGCCGGTGCTTCAGCGCCAGAGCATCTTGTCGAGGAATTGGTGACGGCTCTTCAACAGTATGGATTTGGCGAGTTGGAAGAAGTGGAGTTGATCGAAGAAGATGTCCGTTTTTCTCTTCCGGGCGAGTTGATTCACGCCTCCAGCTTGCGGCCTGTACCAGCCGCATCGGCACCTTTCGTCTCTGCCCGATGAATTCGACGCTTACATCACCGGAGACTGCGCGCCTGGGTATCACCAGGGCAATTGATCGCGCCGCGAGTTGTCTCACGGAGTCGCAGCGCAGCGATGGCCACTGGTGCGCGGATCTAACGGCCGATACTACGCTCGAATCCGATTACATCCTTTTTCAGCTGTGGTTGTACCCGCCGGTGCAAGGATCGTGGAATCCGGAATCGCGGCGTTTGGTGGACCGAGCGGTGCAGTCGATCCTGGCGCGTCAGCTTCCGGATGGCGGCTTCAACATCTACGAGCAGGGTCCATCGGAAATCAGTGCGTGCGTCAAAGCTTACTTCGCGCTGAAACTCGGTGGCATTCCGGCGTCCGATCGGCGGTTGATCGCCTTGCGGGAGCGGATTCTCGACTTAGGTGGCATCCAGTCAGCCAATAGTTACACCAAAGTCAATCTGAGTTTGTTCGGCCTGTATCCTCGCGAGTGCTGCCCGAGCATTCCTCCGGAACTGATGTTGCTTCCGGGCAAATTGCTCTACCAGATGTCCTCGTGGACGCGCGCGATTTTCATTTCCCTCGCGATCACACATTCGCACAATCCACAGCGTCCGGTCCCGCGTGGGTTCAACCTGGACGAGTTGCACCGCCCGGGCATGAGCTATGAGTTCGCCGGCGAGGATTCCTGGCTGACTTGGCGGAAAGCCTTCGTGCACTCCGACAAGATTCTGAAGCTGTGGGAGAAATACGGCTTCGCCCGCATTCGCCGTATCGCAATCCGTAAGTGTGAGCATTGGATGCTGGAACGCTTCAAGTACTCCGACGGCTTGGGCGCGATTTATCCGCCGATGATGTACGCCGTGATGGCGCTCGATGTGCTTGGTTACGCGTCGAATCACCCCCTGCGAGTTGAGGCGCTCCGGCAGTTTAACAACCTGATCGTGGAAGACGGCGAACGTTTTTATATTCAGCCCTGCTACTCGCCGATTTGGGATACTGCGATTGCCGGTTACGCACTAGCCGAGGCTAATGTTGCTAGCCGCGATTTAACTTCTGCCGCGGACTGGATGCTCTCCCGGGAAATCCGGCGCATGGGGGACTGGTCGGTGAAGCGCCCCAATACCGAGCCGAGCGGCTGGGCTTTCGAGTATAACAACGAGCATTATCCTGACATTGACGATACGGCCATGGTGCTGCTGGCTCTCAGCAAGATGCAGGGAACCAAGCCCGCCGCGCAGCGCGCCACTGTGGAGCGCGCGATCCGGTGGCTGCGCGACATGCAGGGACGCGATGGCGGTTGGGCGGCGTTCGACGTCGATAACAACTGGGAATTCCTGAATAACGTGCCATTCGCCGACCATAACGCCATGCTGGACCCCAATTGCGCCGACATCACCGGGCGCGTGCTGGAAGGTCTGGCCGCCAATGGTATTCCGCCAGACGATGTCGACGTGCGCCGGGGTGTCGAGTGGCTGGTGCGCAACCAGGAGCACGATGGAAGCTGGTATGGCCGCTGGGGCGTGGCTTATATTTACGGTACCTGTTTTGCCCTGCGCGGATTGGCTGCGGCGGGTGAGGATACTCATGAACCTTACATTCAGCGCGCGAATGAATGGTTACGATCGATCCAGAACGCCGACGGCGGCTGGGGCGAAAGTTGTGCCAGCTACGATAATGGAATTTACACCTCCGCGCATTCCACTCCTTCGCAGACCTCCTGGGCTCTGATGGGCTTGATGGCGGGCGGAGATACCTATAGTTCCAGTGTTCGCAACGGAATTCGCTATTTGTTAGATTCGCAGCGGCCCGATGGGAATTGGAATGAAGACCTTTCTACCGGCACCGGCTTTCCTAAAGTTTTTTATCTCACCTACCACAATTACCGAATTTCTTTCCCGCTGATCGCCCTTTCGGCGTTCGCGGCGATTTCCGACACGGAGCGTGCATGAAGTTTCCATTGGCCATGACGGCCAGTCTGGCGCAGTACGTATTTAAGAACAAATCACGGCCACGGCCGGAGTGGCAGAAGACGCTCGCCCCAGCGCCTGACGCCTCCAACCCGTTTCTGATCCTTTCCTCGAATTTTAATACGGTTCTTGATCGCGAACCGCATCCGATGATTAAGAAGCGTTTCCCCATCGTGCTGATGCTGGAACCGCTGCACGCCTGCAACCTCACGTGTACCGGCTGCGGCCGCATACGCGAGTACGAATCCACCATTTCCGAGCGCGTACCGCTCGAAGAGTGCTTGGCCGCGGTGGATGAATGCGGCGCGCCGATGGTCTCCATCTGCGGGGGCGAGCCGATGATGTATCCCCAGATCGGGCAACTAGTCGCCGGGATATTGGAGCGTGACCGCTTCATTTATCTCTGCACTAACGGTATGTTCATCCGCAAGCGGCTGCAAGAGTTTAAGCCCGACAATCGCTTCTACTTCAACGTCCATCTGGACGGCATGGAGGCCACGCACGATCTTTGCGTCGAACGCGAAGGCGTGTTCAAGGAAGCGATCGAAGGAATCAAGGCCGCCAAAGCCGCCGGATTTAAAATAGCCACGAACACGACCGTTTACACCGAGACCAATATGGCCGAGGTGGAAGAGTTGTTCGACTATCTGAAAACCTTGGACGTGGATGTTCACCAGTTGTCGCCGGCGTATGGCTACTCAGCAGTGAATGAGCGCGAAATCTTTATGACTCGCGACGATATTCACGCCAAGTTCCACGACATCGACCGGCTGGCGAAGAAGTTCCCGATTGCGCATACTCCGAGCTACCTGGATTTTCTGCAGGGTAAGAAAGAGCTGCCGTGCACTGCGTGGGGCACGCCGACGTACAACACCAAGGGCTGGAAAGGCCCGTGCTACGTAATTACTGACGCGCACTATAAGACGTTTGAGGAGTTCATGACCAAGACCCAGTGGCAGAATTACGGCCCGGGTGGCGATCCGCGTTGTGAGCATTGCATGATGCACTCCGGCTTTGAGCCTTCGGCCGCGCTCGGCATCAACCAAACACTCGGCGATAACATTAAGACGCTCGGTTGGATTCTGCGGTAGCTTGAAACCGACGCTGGTCACCGGGGCTTCCGGGTTCATCGGCTGGCACGTCGCACGTCTGCTCTTAGATCGTGGACATCGTGTCCGCGCGCTGCTGCGCCCTGAAAGTGAAATTCCCGGCTTGGATGTAGAGACCACGCTCGGAGACTTGCGCGATTCGAGTTCAATCCAAAGTGCGGTCCGTGGATGCGGTCTTGTCTTTCACGTGGCCGCCGACTATCGGCTCTGGGTACGAAATCCGCAAGAGATGTACCAGTCCAATGTCGATGGGACGCGGCATCTCCTGCAGGCATCCCGCGACGCTGGAATCGAACGATTCGTTTACACCAGCACCGTCGGCTGCATCGGCGTTCCGAAGGGTGGCTATGGTGATGAGACTCAGCCCATCACCCTCGAAGAAATGGCCGGGCCCTATAAGCGGTCCAAATTCCTGGCGGAACAAGTAGCGCTTGAGTTTGCGCAATCCGGATTCCCCGTGGTGATTGTGAATCCGACCGCGCCGGTAGGCGATCACGACCGCAAGCCCACGCCAACCGGCAAAATTGTGCTTGATTTCATCACGGGCAAAATGCCCGCCTACATCGAAACCGGGCTCAATTTGGTTGACGTGCGGGACACGGCGTTGGGCCATCTGCTCGCCGCGGAGCACGGCCGCGCGGGGGAGCGATATATCCTGGGTGCCGAGAATCTCACGCTAGGCCAGATCTTGGCGAAGCTTGCCGCAATAACCGGTCTGCCCGCTCCGAAGATGAAGCTGCCGTACGCTGTCGCTTATGCGGCCGGTGTACTGACCACGGCTTGGGCAAGTGTTTCTGGGAAGCCACCTCTCGCCCCGCTTGATGCGGTAAAGATGGCGCGCAAAAAGATGTTTGTGGCGCATGCGAAAGCGACGAACGAACTCGGCTTCCGTCCGGGTTCGGTGGACCAGGCCCTCACGCGCGCAGTGAACTGGTTTCGCGACAATGGTTACGCCTGAAGTGCTCCTTTTCGTAGGGGCGCTACCGCGAGAATTCACAGGCTTGCTGAAGCACTGCACCAATGTCCGGAAAGAGAACCTTCCTGTTCACTGGGCTCGCTCCGGTGAATTGAATGGGACACCTCTGCTAGCCATTGCTAACGGAGCGGGACCGAAACGCGCTTACGCCGCCATTGCTGGACCGGACCTTCGCGCGGTCTGCAACATCGGATTTTGCGGAGCGCTCGATCCCGCGCTGTCGGTGGCTCAGGTGGTGGTTGCCACCTGCGTGAATGGCGCGGAAATCGAGCAGCCTCGTTCGAGGATTGCAGCTATTTCCGGACACCTGGCATCTATCGATCATGTTGCGCGATCGGCGGAAGAGAAACGCGCCTTGTGGGAAACTGGGGCAATTGCCGTCGAGATGGAGGCTTGGGGAGCGCTTCAAGCCGCGCGCGCGCTGCGAGTACCCTTCTACTCCGTCCGAGTTGTCAGTGACAGCGCCAAAGAGACTCTTCATTGCGATTTCAACCGCGCTCTGCGGGATGATGGAAGAGTCAATGTCGCGCGACTGGCGGCCCAAGCAGTGATGCACCCGTTCACCTGTCTGCCTGAGTTGCTGCGCCTGGGTAGCCGATCCGCGTTGGCTTCGGAGCGCTTGGGAGAATTTCTTGCCGGTTGCGAGTTCTAGCATGAAGGCGGCGGTGTATCGTGGCGACAGCATCGTGTCGGTCGAGGAAATACCCACCCCGGAAATCGGGCACGGTGAACTTCTCGTGCGCGTGGAAGCCTGCGGAGTTTGTCACACCGATCTGAAGAAAGTCGAGCAGAACCTTCTGCCGCCTCCGCGCGTATATGGTCACGAAACCGCTGGTGTCGTGGCGGCTGTGGGACCGGGAGTCGAGAAATTCGGCATCGGCGATCGGGTCATCGTTTTTCACCACATCCCGTGCGGCTCGTGTTTCTATTGCATGCGAAAGCTCTATGCTCAATGCCCGGTGTATAAACGGGTTGGAGTGACAGCCGGATTTGAGCCCGCTGGCGGCGGATTCTCGCAGTACGTGCGTGTCATGGATTGGATTGTGGAACGTGGCGTGGAGATCATTCCGGAGAGCGTTTCCTTCGATGTAGCGTCGTTCGTGGAGCCCGTGAATACCTGCCTGAAAGCCGTCGAGCAGATCGGCCCAGCTCCGGGCGACACGGTTGTGGTCATGGGCCAGGGTCCCATCGGCCTCATCTTTACTATGATCTTGAGCAGGCGAGGGGTGCACGTGATTGCGTCCGATACCATCGCCCGGCGCTTGGAGTTAGCTCGTCAATCGGGTGCGGCGACGGTGTTGAACCCGCTCGATCACAGTTTAGAAGACGCCGCGCGCGCCACAACGCAAGGGCGTGGTGCGGATGCCGTGATCGTCGCCACTGCGGTCAAGGGACTGGTGGCGCGAGCCGTGGAGTGCTCTCGCCCTGGCGCTAAAATTTTACTGTTTGCTCAGACTTCGCCTACCGAGAAAATTGAGCTTTCCGGAGCGAGCATCTGCGTTAGTGAACGCACGCTTCTAGGATCGTATAGCGCCTCGGTCGATCTTCAAAAAGAGTCCGCCGGACTGGTGTTTGGAGGCGCGCTGCCCTTGGATCTTTTGATCAGCCACCGTATGCCGCTCGACCGCATAAACGATGCCTTTCATCTCGCGATGCATCCGACGGCCGAGTCGCTGAAGGTCGTGGTGAACCCGCATGCTTGAAACCATGCAAGCGGCCGTGCTCTACGGTAAAGAAGACGTGCGGGTGGAATGCGTGCGCGTTCCTGACCTCGCTCCGGGCGACATGTTGGTGAGGGTTGGCGCGGCGCTGACCTGCGGTACGGACGTGAAGGTTTTCCGGCGCGGCTATCATGCGCGCATGATCGTTCCACCGTCGGTATTCGGTCATGAAGTCGCGGGCGAAGTAGCGGCCACGGGGCGCGGCGTAACCAAGTTTCGCGAGGGCGATCGCGTCGTTGCCTCCAACTCGGCCCCTTGCGCACGATGCTTCTATTGCCTGCACGACCAGCCGAACCTTTGTGAAGATCTGCTGTTCAACAATGGCGCCTACGCGGAATATATACGAATTCCCGCGCGCATTGTCGAGCGCAACACTCATCTAGTCCCCGCTCGGGTGACCTTTTCCGATGCGGCCCTCATGGAGCCGCTCGCGTGCGTGGTGCAGGGGTTGAACGATACCGGGGCCAGAGCGGGCGACACTATTACCGTGATTGGCCTTG
The DNA here is from genome assembly GCA_963752695.1 of Bryobacterales bacterium. Classification (GTDB taxonomy): domain Bacteria; phylum Acidobacteriota; class Terriglobia; order Bryobacterales; family Bryobacteraceae; genus Bog-113. The sequence continues at coordinate 1,325,268 of CAVVZB010000002.1, read as the reverse complement.
GCCCGATTGGCACCATGTTCATCAAGCTGGCCAAGCACCGCGGCGCGAGTGTGATCGCTGTTGGCCGCCGCAAATCTCAAGTGGACCGTGCGTTGGAAATGGGCGCGGATTACGGCATCGTGGCTGAAGAAAGCGAGAAGGCTGTCGAGCAGGTTCGCACGCTGACCGGGCGGGGAACCGATATTGCAATCGAGGCCGTGGGAAAGCCGGAACTTTGGGCCGCGGCTGCCCGCATGTTGCGCCGTGGAGGCAAAGTCAACTTCTTCGGTGGTTGCCCGCGGGGCGCTGACGTTAACCTCCCGACCGAGTTACTGCACTACTCCGGACTGACTTGTTTAGCCAGCTTCCACCATACGCCTGACACGAATCGCGACGCCTTGAGCGCCATCGCCGCCGGCCATGTAACCGCACGAGACTTCGTTGGAGGCGAGGAGCCGCTGTCGGCGGTTCCCGATGTGCTCCGCCGGCTTTCCCGTGGAAACGGTGTCCTAAAAACAGCGATACTTCCGTGATGACAGAGGCTCTTCCAACGGAATTGCGACTGGGTCCGCGCGACTTCGTCTTCAATGAAACAGCGCTCGCCCGACATAGCTCGCCCTCGGAAGCCGTGGCTTATACGCGATGGCTTGCAACCAGTCATTACGAAAACTTTCACGTGGTCAGCTTTCTTCTACCTAAGCGCCTGCATCAGGATTTCTTCAATGTATACGCCTATTGCCGTTGGGCCGATGACTTGGGGGATGAGATTGGCGATACGCAGGAAAGTCGGCGGTTGTTGCATTGGTGGGGCGGGGAACTCGACCGCATGTACGCCGGCGACGCTACCCATCCCGTGTTTGTGGCCCTGCAGTTGACTGTCGAGAAACATGCGATCCCTAAACAGCCATTTGCAGATCTGCTGCATGCTTTCCTGCAGGATCAGGAAGTTGCGCGTTATCCGGAATGGAAAGACATCCTTAGCTATTGCGAGTACTCAGCAAATCCAGTAGGCCGGCTGATTCTTTATCTTGGCGGCTATTCCGGACCTGAACGGCAGGAGTTATCCGACGCGACCTGTACCGCTTTGCAGCTTGCAAACTTTTGGCAAGACGTTACGGTCGACCTCAAAAAGGACCGCGTCTATATTCCCCTGGAAGTGCTCGACAGGCATAGCTACTCGGTCAGTGACTTATTCGCACTTCGCTTCAATCCCAGCTTTCGTCAGCTGATGCAAGAGTGCGTAAGCCGGGCCGACCGCTTGTTTGAAAAGGGTCTTCCACTGGCGCGAACCTTGGATCGGGCGCTGGCTCTTGATGTCGATCTTTTTAGCCGCGGAGGTATCCGCATCCTGGATAAGATCCGCCAGCAAGACTACAACGTGTTGGCGCAACGGCCTCGTATCTCGAAGCTGGAGAGAGTCAGTCTCTTGATACAAGCCATGCTTCGTCTGGCCGTCAGGCGCGCGGCTTGATCTCCGTCCGCGAGTCGTACGATTACTGTCGTGCCGTTGCCCGCAAGCGGGCGAAGAACTTCTACTACTCTTTCATCCTGCTTTCGCGGGAGCAGAAAGACGCCATGTGCGCCATGTATGCCTTCATGCGGTATTGTGACGATCTCAGCGACGAGCCGGGCGCAAATCGGGACGCCATTGAGCGATGGCGAGCTGCTTTGGCTTGCGCACTTGACGGGGACTTCGACCGACATCCGCTTTGGCCTGCGTTTCACCACGCCGTCACTCGCTTCCAAATACCGCATCAATATTTCTACGACATGATCGACGGCGTGGAATCGGATCTGTCGCCGCGCAGAATAATCACGTTCGACGACTTATACGGCTACTGTTATCGCGTCGCTTCGGTCGTGGGACTTACAACGATCCATGTCTTTGGATTTAGCGATCCGGCGGCATTGGCTCTTGCTGAGAAGTGCGGCATTGCCTTTCAACTCACTAATATCCTTCGTGATGTTCGCGAGGATGCGGAGTCCGGCCGCGTGTACCTACCGGAAGAGGATCTAACCCGGTTCGGGGTGCCCGTCTCAGACTTGCATCGCTCCGCCCCAACAGCGGAATTCGTGCAACTCATGCAGTTTGAGGCCGACCGCGCCCGATCTTACTACGTAGTATCCCGCCCTTTGATCGGGATGGTGGACCGGCGAAGCCGTTCATCGTTATGGGTGTTGATCACGATCTATTGGCGATTGCTCGATAAGATCCGGGCTGTGCATTACAACGTATTGACACGGCGACTCTCATTGACAACATGGGAGAAATTGAGCATCGTTGCCCAGGGAGTTGCAAACTCCCGCCGAGTCATGTGAATAAGCTGTAAATCGCTTGCCTTGCTGCCCTTGATGTGCGATAGTTTACGTTTTACGCAATCCACACATCTCAATGGCTTACAAATTGCGCAGCGCCGCCGCTGCCGCTCTACTCGTACTATATGCCGGTGCTGCTCTCGGCCAAACGGGTCCCGCTTGGCCTTCGTCGGGATTCGACCTTCATAACAGTCACTGGAACCCGACAGAAACTTCGATCAATCCCGCCAATGCAAATTCCCTAGTTAACCAGTGGACATTCACGACGCAGAACGACGTTTCCGCGATCCCTTCCGTGGATATGGGTTCGCAAGCGGTATATTTTCCAGACTGGTCGGGTGGTCTTTATAAGCTGAACACCAACAATGGCAGTGTTATCTGGTCGCATCATATGACTGATTACGGATTGCCTTCCGGATTTATCTCGCGAACTACGCCGACACTTTCTGGGAGTATGGTAATCATCGGCGCGAGCGCCACGCTTGGACACCCGAACTACAACTATGGAGCCTATCTGCTGGCTCTCGACGCGACTACCGGAAATGTAATCTGGAAAATTCAGGTGGATCAGAGCCTGTTGGCGGTGATCACCGCATCTCCGGCCATTTACAACGGGGTAATCTACATTGGCATATCGTCGGGGCAGGAAAGCGTGACGAACCCTGATTTCCGGGGAAGCCTGGTGGCGATAGCGGAGGCTACTGGACAGATACTGTGGCGGACGTACATGGTGCCCCCCAGCTATTCTGGAGGCGCAATCTGGTCAAGTACGCCGGCCATCGATCTTAGTCGTAATCAGATCTATATCACGACAGGAAATAACTACACGGTGCCGAAGTCAGTTCAGACATGCGAAGTGGCCGCTGGAAATAACCCGGCCGCAGTTCTGGCCTGCCAGGATCCGACAAATTATGAGGACTCCATAGTAGCGCTTGATTTGACCACGGGCGTGGTCAAGTGGGCTCTTCGCTGTTCTTCGACGGACGCCTGGATCGGGGCGTGTTTAACCAACGGCAACACGTGTTCGCAACCAAAGGGTCCGGACTTCGACTTTGGCTCGGGCGCCAATTTCTTTACGGTTAACATCAACGGCGTTGCTACTGACTTAGTCGGGGCCGGCCAGAAGAGCGGCGTTTACTGGGCTCTAAATCCAGCTAACGGATCGGTCGTCTGGAAGCAGACCGTAGGTCCGGGCGGGATACTAGGCGGCATTGAGTGGGGCACCGCCACGGACCAGCAACGGATCTACGTAGCGATGTCAAATTATCGGCGAGCTCCCTACCTATTACAGCCTTCCGGAATGTCGTGGGCCGGTGGATCGTGGGCGGCTCTCGATGCTGGTACCGGTAAGTTTCTCTGGCAGGTGCCTGACCCCGGGCTGGACCCGATTCGTACAGGAGCGCCTTCTCTGGCTCTTGGGCCGGTGACGGTTGCCAATGGCGTTATGTATTGCGCTGATACAGCCGGACTGATGTTCGCGCTTGACGCTAGTTCCGGGAACACGCTATGGACATTCCAGGCTGCCGGAACAGTGAACGCCGCGCCCGCAATCATCGGCGGCATGCTCTTCTGGGGCAGCGGCTACCATAACTTTCCAGCAAGTTCACCGCTCGGAACCGCGAGCAATAGGTTCTACTCGTTTACCCTGCCCCCACCACCCGTCGTCACAACTACGGCGCTCATCACTTCAGTAAATCCCGCGATTGTGGGCCAAAGCGTGACTCTGACCGTCAACGTGACCCCACCTTCCGCGACGGGAACCGTGACGGTTTTCGATGGACTGAACACTCTGGGGAGCGGCATCCTGTCAGGCGGTGCTACTAGCTTTGTAACTTCTACTCTGACTTTAGGGCAGCACACGCTGACAGCAACGTATGGCGGTGACAGGAACGATAAGGGAAGCAACTCGGCTGCTGTCGTTCAAGTCATTAACCCGCTAATAGCAACGACAACAACGGCACTGAACACTAGCCCGAATCCCTCACCCGCTGGCCAGAACGTCCTGCTGAGTGCTGTCGTCAGTCCCGTAACAGCAGGCGGGACAGTGACTTTTTCAGACGGCGGCGTCACCCTTGCGACAGTGAATGTCACTCAAGGCTCCGCTTTGTTTTCTACAGCGTTCAATGCGGGTGTCCACGCGCTAAACGCGACCTACTCAGGCGATCCAAATGATTCACCAAGTAGCTCCGCCCTAGTCACGCAACTGGTAAACGCGCCGACAACCATCACTTTAACGTCATCAGCTAATCCAGCGATCTATGGGCAGAACGTGAGCTTTACGGCAAACGTTGTGCCTCCGAGCGCGAGTGGTACCGTTGGCTTCTATGATGGCATTACGATGCTTGGGACCACCTCGCTCGCAGGTGGCCAGGCAACGCTCAAGGCCGGACTCCTTAGCTCTGGCGTGCGCACAATCAGGTCGCGATATAACGGCGATCTGACAGATCTACCTAGCTCTTCCGTCACGCTAGGCGAAACGATAACCGCTCAACTCGCCAACGGTTTTCAACCAGCACTCAACTTCGCCGGGTTAAGTATGCCTGTAGCGATAGTGATCGGGGATGTAAACGGCGACGGCAATCGCGATCTTGTAATAGCAAACTCCGGACCGGGAAATGTTGCTGTACTACTCGGTAATGGTGACGGCACGTTCCAGGCAGCAACCTATGTCGCGCCCGGAAGTAACGCCACAGCCTTAGCACTCGGTGATTTCAATAACGATGGTAGGACCGACCTGATTGTAGCCGGCCAGAACGGGACAATCCAGGTCATGCTTGGAAATGGGGATGGTACCTTCCAGTCTGCGCTGACAGTCTCAGCGGGGAACGGTTCCTCTACCGTCCACGTAGGTGACTTTAACTCTGACGGTAATGCCGATCTGGCGTGGACCAACACAGCCTGTGGTAGTTTCGGCGTGGCGCTAGGCAACGGAGACGGCACGTTCCAGCCGGCCGCCTTCTACGGAACAGGGGGCCGGCCCGTCCAATCCGCCATTGGCGACCTCAATGCAGACGGCGTTGCCGACCTGGCCAGCGCCAACTCAGACGGAACGGTCAGCCTGTTGATTGGTAAAGGCGATGGAACGTTTGCCTCGGAGTTAGTACTCACCCTCGCCAGTCCGGCCCAATCCATTCTTACCACCGATTGCAACGTGGATGGTAAGTCTGACTTAGTCATCAAATCCACGGATAACACGATCCTCGTGCTACTCGGAAACGGGGATGGAACCTTTCAGTCCGCGTTGACTTATACCGGCGCGATCGGCGGGGGTGGTGCGCTCACTACCGCGGACTTCAACGGCGATGGAAAGACCGACTTGGCTGTAGCTGGCGCGGCCAACGCGAGTATCTCAATATTACTCGGAAATGGGGACGGCACGTTCCGGATGGGTAGCAGTGCGATGGCTAATTCCGTGCCCGTCTCGATTGTCTCGGGTGAGTTCAATGGCGATGGTAAAACCGACTTGGTGGTAGTGAACACTGGCGCGACGAGCGTCGCTGTACTACTAGGAGCCAACCAAACGCCCACCGCAACCACATTGGTTTCCGGGCTGAATCCGTCGACCGCCGGTCAAAGCGTCACATTCACTGCCTCGGTGATCCCTGCGGCGGCTTCCGGAACTGTTACTTTCCTTGACGGAGGTGCCGTGATCGGGTCAGGTGCGTTGGTAAATGGGACTACAGCTCTTAGTTTGTCGACCCTCACCGGTGGATCGCACGTGCTTACCGCGTTCTATGCAGGTGACGCTACTGACGCCCCGAGTACTTCGGCCCCCGTCCTACAAAGCGTCACGAGCTCAACCTCCATCGCGCTCGTGGCTACACCTAAGGCTACGGTGCTCGGCCAGACCCTAACTCTCAGCGCCTCCATTGTCCCGCCAAGCGCCACCGGCACAGTGACGTTCTACGATGAAGCCGTAATTCTGGGAAGTGCTCCGGTTCTGAACGGCCAGGCATTGTTCACGACCAGCGCCCTGACGGCGGGCAGCCGAACTCTCGAGGCGCGCTACACCGGCGACTTGCTTGACCTCGCGAGCGAATCGGGGCCCCTAATCGAGCCGGTCACCAACCTGCTAGCCGACGGTTTCCAGCCCGTGCTGAATTCGGCGAACGGAGTGGCTTACGATTCTGTTGCTGCCGCCGATTTCAACGGCGACGGGAAAGCTGATCTCGCCCTCACCAGTCAGAATGGTTCTACCTTGAACGTGCTGCTCGGCAACGGCGATGCAACGTTTCAAACACCGATGAGCAGCGTTGTAGGAGCAAGTCCAGTTTGGGTCAGCGCAGGAGATCTGAATAAAGACGGTAAGATCGACTTGGTTGTCGCGAATTCGGCTGACGGTACCATCAGTACACTTCTAGGCAACGGTGACGGTTCCTTTCAAACTTCTATAACCACTGCTGTAGGTCCAAGCCCCTCGGCAATTGCGATCGCCGACTTCGACGGCGACGGGACGCCTGATCTGGCCGTGTCAGACAGCACTTCTAGTTCCCTTTATGTGCTCCTTGGAAACGGGGATGGTACCTTCAAGGCGGCCACTGTCTTGGCAGCCGCGCCTGGATATAGCGTTAGTGTCGGCGATCTCAATGGCGACGGTAAGCCGGATCTCGCGCTTACAAACAGCAATGGTAACTCCGTCAGGATTTTTATAGGCAACGGCGATGGCACGTTCCAATCGGGTACGTCTTACATCTCTGGAACTAATCCTGCTGCGCTGGCTATTGAGGATTGGAATGGCGATGGGCGGCCCGATCTCGCCGTGACGAACCCGAGTTCTAATTCGGTGACAATACTCCTCGGCAATGGAGACGGCAGCTTTCAGTCCGGCGTCAGTTACTCAGTCGGAGCGGTCCCAGGCGCAATCAAAAGCGGCGACTTCAATGGCGACGGTTATCTTGACGTCGCAGTCGCGAACCAGGCCGACAACACGGTGTCCCTGCTGCTAGGAAATGGGGACGGCACATTTCGAACCGCGACGCCCTATCCTGTCGGCGGCAGTCCATTGTCTCTGGCCGTCAGCGAATTGAACAGCGACGGACGGGCCGATCTGGTGACCGCGAACACCGGCGCCGCCGCTATGAGCGTTCTTCTCGGGCGAGCGACTCAATTAAACACAGCGACAGCGCTAACCGCCTCGGCCAATCCGGCAGTCTACGCTCAGCCGATAATACTCAGCGCGACGCTCACTCCGACCACTGCGACTGGCTTGGTAACCTTCACCGATGGTGCAACCAAAATAGGAACGGTATCTGTAGTTTCCGGAGTTGCGACCCTCGGGATTTCTAACTTGCCTGCAGGATCTCACTCGCTCGCCGTAAGCTACTCCGGGGATGGCAACGACGCTAGCAGCAACTCCGCTGTCTTGGTCGAGGTTGTAAATCAAGCTTCCACGGTGACGGCCCTTTCCACCTCGGTGAATCCATCAGCGTATGGGAGCGCCTTGATACTGACCGCAACAGTTTCGCCAGCGACGGCTACAGGGTCACTAACCTTCTTCGATGGTTCCGCGGCTATCGGAATGGAAGCAGTGGGCGGGGGAACCGCATCGCTGACCGCTTCGATGCTCTCCGTCGGGACGCATTCGCTTACCGCGGTTTACAGTGGCAATCCAAACAACACAACCAGTTCCTCCGGAGTGCTCGTCCAGACGATTACCAAAGCAAATTCCTCGGTAACTCTTGTCTCATCGGCGAACCCGTCCCTTGTAGGACAATCGGTAACAGTAATCGCTACTGTACTGCCATCCTTCGCAACCGGCACCATTGTGTTCAAGGACGGTAATTCCACCCTTGGGTCGAGCAGTGTGAACGGCGGAGTTGCCATGTATACTACATCGGCCTTTACCGCGGGTACACACCACCTGGTTGCTGTATATAACGGAAATTCAAACCTATCTCCGAGTGCCTCTCCCGCCATCACTCAGACTGTGACCAAGGCTGCGACGGGTCTGTCGCTTACGTCTTCTCTCAATCCGGCTAACTATGGCCAGACAGTCGTGCTCACCGCAACTATTTCGCCGCCTACGCCCACCGGCTCAATTACCTTCAAGAACGGCACTTCACCCATCGGGAGCGGTACTCTGCAGGGCGGCGTTGCCACCTTCGTCGTCAACAAGATGGCGGTCGGGTCTAACTCTTTGACCGCGACATACGGCGGAGACGCGGGGGACGCTCCGAGTGTGTCTGCTGTGCTTATTGAAGTGATCCAGAAGGATCTGACTACCACCACTCTTGCTCCATCTCCAAATCCTGCGAACGTCGGCCAAACAGTGACTTTGTCGGCTACCGTCTCTCCTGCAACGGCTACCGGCACAGTTACATTTAAAAGTGGATCTACTGTCATCGGGGCGGTTGCGTTAACTGGCGGCCACGCGTCAGTAAATGTTTCAACACTCCCCGCGGGAAGTCACTCTCTGACTGCGAGCTATGCTGGTGATAACTTGGACGTTTCAAGCACGTCCACGCCTGTAATCGAGGTCATTCACTGATCGTCTGGCTGATTATCCAGCAGTTTCCCCACTACAGACCGAAAACGGGAATAGAGAAACGACGCTGTAAGGAGAAGAATCCCCAGCACTACGAAAGCCACGATCCGGAACTGCTGGTCTAATTGCCAGACGTCGTAAACGTAAAGCTTAACCACCACTATAGCGAGAAGCACCAAACCGATGATGCGGTTGATGACCGACCGGGTCGCGACACCGAGCACCACAAGCGCGATCCCATAGAGTGCCAGCAAGACTGACGCTACCAGCATCCCAAGACTGGCTGTCTCATCGGTTGCTCTTCTGCGAGACCAATCCGCGATTTCCGCGAGTAGCGCCCAGAGAACGACCACGTGTCCTGTGACATAGACCGCGAGAGCATGTCGTTTGTCGGAGATCCATCGGGCTCCGAGCCAAAGACATACGCCTGTGATCAGAAACGTTGCCATGCGAGCGTTTGCGAGTAACAAGTGTTGCTGGCCTTCCGTATACATTCGGCTATCGATCAGGAGTAATCGCGCAACGGCCAGCGCGAAGACAATCGATCCTGCAATTTCGAAACGCGCGTGCTTCGTCCGGAGGGCAATCCAGGTGAATGTGGCAGCTTCGATTGCCCAAAACATTGTGATGCGGAACTCGGAAAATGTGAGAGGAATGGCTAGCGCGAGAAACGCAATCGCGATTCCTACCGCGAGCATGACAGGCGTATCCGCGCCACGGCTTTTCCACAATTGCCATGCTGTAAGTAGATGAATGGCAGCTAGCACTCCTGCGAAAGCTCCAAGGTAGTCGTGATAAGCAGGAGTTAGGATCGAGTAACAGACGGCAAAGTAGAGGAAGCCATTGAGAGCCAGAATGCCGAGTAACCCGTCTTCATTACGCTGCAGCCCCGGCCCTGTGGCGTCTGAAGCTAACTTCGCGAACTGCCAAGACACATATCCCAGAAAGAGCAAGAACCCGAGGGTAAGAGAAAGTAATCCAGCGGTCTGCGCAGCGTCGATAAGGAGTAATCGCCAGAATACAACGGCCGCTTGAAAGCCCAGGAATGACGCGATCGGCATTCTTGCCGCGCTTTGCCGCCTGGCGGCAACCAGACCGGCGGTGGCCAGAAGCAAGTTCAACCAGATTGAAGTCGGTGCAGGTCCGCTCCAGATCAGCGCGGTTGCTCCCGCTGCAAGGATCTGGGCGATGATCACAGTTCTGTTTGTCGCGAATTGCCAGACTAGCGCGTAGGAAAGGAAAACTAGAACCGTCGCAGGAGCCTTGAAGTGATCCGCAATGGCGGACCAGGAAGCCAAAAACACGAGTGATGTTCCGGTTACAATCAACGGCTCCAGGCGGGTCCACGTCTTTCGTCTCACCAGCGCCATCGCGCCGGCCTCAAGTGTCAACAAATAGCCTATTAGTAACCAGGGGTAACTGCCAATATTGCTGATCAGAAGAGGAGTAAGATAGCCGCCAATCAGCCCCAGTGCCGAAATTGCAATCGAGTCATAACGAAGCGCGAGCAGCGCGCTGACCACCGTAATCAAGCATATGTTGAGCAGCGCCACGAATAATGGGATCAAATGATAGAAGCTGAACGCCACATAAGCGGACAAATAAAGAATAGACACTCCGGCTGCCGTAATGCCCTGTGCGTATACGCGATGGCCGCGCCGCCAGATCCATTCGGCCAACCCTAGCGCCGCGAGCGCCGTCGCCACTCCTACAAGCACGCGGCCTGTTTCCCCAATTAGCCCACGGTCCGCCGCGTATTTGAAGAAGAAGGCAACGCCCAGCACCACCGTTAAAACACCGATCCGATTGAGCCAGGTAAGGCCAACCTGTGTTTCCAGGTGTGGCTGCCGCCACTCCTGAACTGGTGGCGCGGCGACCGGATAGGGGATGGCCTCGGGCGCCTCGACTCGAACAGTTTCCGTTATTGGGAGCGACAGGGGCTCTTGCTCCACTTCGCGCCGGGAGTTCCGCTCTGCCGAAGCGTAGCCCAAGCTGTCCAAACCCAAGCTTTCCAACTTGGCCAGCCGCTTCTCAATTTCGCCCAACCGAGAAAGGACCTGCTCGAAGGCCTCTGGCGAATCTTTTTCACTCACGGTGATTGGTCACTCCCGGCTCACAACTTGCGTATTTGTCTCGCCCGTCCGCTAAACATTGTCTGCCACTGCGAACCGCAGGTGAAACCAACCATCCGGAACCAAACGCTGCTTCCGGTACAATCGGCGAAGATCATGGACCGCCGCACAATGCTTCTCTCCACTCTCGCCGCTCCCCTCCTCGGCCAATCCGGCTCGGGCGCCGCACCTGCCCGCCAGTACTACGAGTTGCGATGGTTCTTCTTGCGCAATGGTCCCCACGCGCCGCGCATGTTGAGCTTTTTGAGAGATCATTGGGCGCCCGCCGCCCGGCGAGTCGATCCGCGTCCCGTCGGTTTCTTCCAGCCCATGATCGGTGATCAATCGCCATCCGTGCTGATGCTCTCTACATTCGACACGCCTGCCGCGGCTGCCGGTTCCTTTGACCGCCTCATGCAGGATTCCGAGTTCCGTGAAGCGTACGTCAAAGCCAACTCGTCCGAGCCCGCATTCACCCGTATGGAGGCCACGCTGCTCCATGCTTTCACTGGCATGCCTGCTTTGGAGCCGCCTCCGGAGTCGAATCCCCATCGGTCCCGGATCTTCGAGTTGCGGACTTATGAATCTAACTCCATGACCAGCCTGCGCACAAAGCTGGAAATGTTCGACGGCGGCGAAATCGGTATCTTTAAGAGGCTAGGAATGATGCCGGTCTTCTTTGCGGAATCCATCTTCGGTCGCAACCTGCCGAGCCTCACCTACATGCTCAGCTACGACGACCTAGCCGCGCGCGACCGCGTCTGGAAGTCGTTCATTGCCGACGCGGAGTTCACCAAGCTTCGAAATAAGCCCGGGTACTCCGACGCTGACATCGTGTCCACAATCAGCAATTCCCTCCTGAACCCGACCGAGTTTTCGCAAATCCGCTAATTGGTAAAATCGCTGAATAGAAGCTTGCCACTGGCTTCTTCCTCATCGATGCCGCAAACCATTACAGTGCCGACCGTGGTCCCGACGGAAAATCCGATCGAGCGACGGCAGGCCACGCCGCTTTACCGCGTTGTTCTGCTCGACGACGATGACCACACGTACGATTACGTGATCGAAATGCTTCAGAACGTCCTGGTTTTCAGCGTGCAGCAAGCTTATCGGCATGCCGTCGAGGTGGATACACAAGGCCGCACCGTCCTGATCACTTGTGAACTCGGGGAAGCGGAATATGCGCGTGATTCGGTGCAAGGCTACGGGCCGGATTGGCGTCTGGACCGCAGCAAGGGTTCCATGTCCGCGATCGTCGAGCCAGACAACGCCTGCACTTAGTTCGGTTCTACCTGGCTTGCCTTTTCTTCCAACGCAGCTCGAACTTTCTTGACAAGATCTTCTGGCGTAAAAGGCTTCCTTAAATAATCACAACCGGAATCGATTCCTTTTGCCGCAATCTGAGCCGCGTCATAACCCGACATGAAGACACAGGGGATTTTCGGGTGCTCCGCCTTGATTCGTTTTACCAGGTCCGGACCGCTGATGTGCGGCATCACTACGTCGGTAAGGACCAGGTCCACCCTGATGTTCCGGTTCTCATCCAGCGCTTTCAGCGGATCGTCGAACTCGTGCACCCGATAGCCGCAATGACTCAGAATTTTACGTGCAAGCGTCAGAACGACGGGTTCGTCATCCACAAGAAGAATGCTTTCGGTGCCGCGGTATTGGTCCAGCATTTCAGTTCGTCAGATGCGCTCGAAGCGGATTCATTTTAGGCCACGCTAAACTAGATGAGTGAACCGAAGCACAGTTTCAATTCTTACCATAGGTGGCGCACTCGCCGCGAGTGGCCTGATCTCCGCGCAAACGCCGAAACCTGCCACACCTTCCCAAACTTCCTCGGCCCCGGCTGGCGGCAACGCCAAGCCCGCGGGTCCCGTAGACTCGGCTATCGCCGCTCCCGTCGATCCTAACAAAGTGGTTCTCGATGTGGGTGGCGACAAGATGACAGCTGCCCAATTCGACGAGTTCGTAAAGGCCTTTCCTCCCCAGGTGCAACAAATGGCCAGCGGACCGCAGCGTCACGACTTTGTTGAGAAAATCATCCAGATTAAGCTTGCCGCCAAAGAAGCCTCGCGACAAGGGCTGGACGCCCGGCCAGTCGTGAAACAGCAGTTGGCGTTCGAAAGGGACCAGGTCCTTGCTGGCGCTCTCTTTCAGGACATGCTCGCCAACATGAAAATCAGCGATGCTGATGTGCAGAAGTACTACGATGAGCACAAGGCCGATTTTGAGACGGTCAAAGCCGACCACATTCTTATCCGGTTCAAAGGCTCCGCCGTCCCATTAGGTAAGGGGAAGAAAGAGTTGACCGAAGAAGAAGCGCTCGTCAAAGCTAAAGAAGTGCAAAAGCGCTTGGCGGCCGGCGAGGATTTTGCCAAGGTCGAGAAAGAAGAGACCGACGACACCAGCGGTCCGTTGCCTCAGTTTACCCACGGCCAGATGGTGAAAGAGTTCGACCAGGTTGCGTTCTCTCTCCCTGTCGGCAAGGTTAGCGACCCCGTTAAGACCGTGTTCGGTTATCACATCATTAAGGTGATTAGCCGCGATACCAAGACGATGGAGCAGGCGCGTCCGGACATCGTTGCCAAGATTCGTCCAGAAGTTGCCAAGAAGGAAATGGACGACCTCCGCGCCAAGGGCAATGTCACCATGGATGAAAACTTCTTCAAAGCTGGCGCATCAGCAACCAGGTAATTCCTTCAGTTGAGACAGCGCGGGCCCTTCACTCGGTCCGCGCTGCTATCCCCGCCGCTGCCTGACGACGTTCGATTCAGACTCTCTCAACGTGGGGAACGTTTTCGAGATGTGGTCGTGCCAGGTCAGATTTTCCTCGTCGAGCAGTGCCCACAGCAATCCGATTCCACCGGAAAGAACACTCAGCCACGCGCCAGCGAAGCGCAGCCCACGGCACCGCCCGTCTAGCGGGAATCCATCGAATGTAATCAGGCGTAGGTGCGTCCAGCGCATCCCGGGAGTCACCGACCCCGCAATGGCGAACAGTGAACCGTAGAACAGCGCAATCATTCCGCACATTGCGCACAGCAGCAGAACCGTGAGCCGATCACACTCCGCCGGCTTTCCCACCATTTCGAAAGTCAGCAATACGGTGCCGCAGGCAATGCCAATCATGATCAGATCTAAAGCGGCCGCTGTCGCCCGGTGGATCGGACCGGCGACCGCAGCATCGCAGAAGATCACTGCTTCGGCACTCGTTTTCAATATCCGGGATGATGTTCTGAGAGGCGGCAGAAAATCGAGCGTCGCTTGGGGATCTTCCACCGGCGGCGTTCGCCTCAAAGCAGGCCGTGCCGCTGCTTTCACTGGGCTGGGTGCGATCGGCTGCACAGTCCCCGGTGTCGCAGAAGAAGTAGCCCCGGCAGCGCTCGATGAAGCCGACGTGCTCCCCGGCCGCTCGAACGGAATCAGCCTCGGCTGCAGCTCGGCGCCGAATAGCGACGGTTGATCGACCGCTCTGCCCCGCCGAGGAGGAAGGCCGTCCAGCGTTGCCGCCGCATCCATTGAGATTTCAGTCGCCCGGGTGTCTGCGGGACGAGCCGAGATCGGCTTCTGTCGCGACCCCGCGATTGCCGTCAGTTCAGGTAATGGCGCGAGCGCCAGCGCGTTTGCGCCAGCCGCCCTAGCCATCATCCTTGTCCCCGTTCCGGCGGTACCTGTTAGGCGGCGTCCACACCGCCCGCAGCGGTGATCACCCTCGATGTTCGTATGTTGGCAGTAGCCGCAGATCATAGATTGCTCGTCTGGTAAGCTGAAACTCGCTGTAATCCGGGAATCCAACCGGTGCATCTCAAGGCTCTACACCTTGTCTCTGGGTAACACATATCAGTACCACCGCCACTTGAGATTCTCTCGCAAATTCCTCCTTCTGTGTAGCCTATCTGTCGTGTTCCCGCAGAATGTGTTACCGCAATTCAGTAGAATTCTGGGCTTGCCCGCCAACCCGGAACCGGCGCCGCCCACTGAGCTCACTCCGGACAAGCTGGACCGCTCCAAACGGCTCAATGCTCCGCCGTTAGACCAGACCTATATGAGCGCGCGTGAACAGTCGTCCGAAAATGGCGTCTATCATCTCCGCGGCAGCGTGGTGCTGGCTCAGACCGACGCCAGCCTCAAAGCCGATGAGATCGATTACAACGAAGAGACCGGCGACGCCGAGGCGCGTGGCCACGTTTTTTATGAAAATTACTCCCAGAATGAAAAGATCACTTGCGATCGCGCCCAGTACAACCTGGAAAATCGCCGCGGAAAATTCTATAACGTCCATGGGTACGTCAAGACGCACATCGACTCTCGCCCCGGTTTGCTGACTTCCAACAACCCGTTTTATTTCGAAGCCAAGTGGGCCGACCGGCTGGATGACAAATATATCCTGCACGATGGCCTGATCACCGGATGCAAGCTGCCCCGGCCTTGGTGGACGCTGCGCGGGCCCAAGTTCGATATCATCCCCGGCGAACGCGCTCTCGCCTACAACTCGTGGTTTCGCGTCAAACGCTTTCCCCTTTTTTACACTCCCTTTTTCTATAAGTCCCTCGACAAGGAGCCTCGCAAGAGCGGCTTTCTCACACCGAACCTCGGCCACTCGTCGATTCGCGGTTACATGCTTGGCGTCGGCTATTTCTGGGCGATCAACCGCAGCTTCGACGCCACCTACCTGTTCCAGGACTGGACGGCGCGCGGCTACGCTCATCACCTAGACTTCCGCGGCAAGCCCAACGATCGTACCGATTTCAATGTGATCGCCTACGGTGTGCAGGACCGCGGCCTGGTCCAGAATGGGGTCACACAGCAGTATTCCGGTGCAGCCGTTACGGCCACTCTGCGTTCGGATCTGGGTGATGGCTGGGTGGCTCGCGGAAACCTCGACTACCTCACCTCGCTTGCCTTTCGCGAGCAGTTTACCGACTCGTTCAACGAGGCCATCTTCTCCTCGTCGACCTCCACGGGCTGGGTCGCCAAGCAATTCGGGGCTTACAGCTTTGATGTGGTCGCCCAGCGCGTTCAGTTGTTTCAGGACACCTCGAAGGGCAACTATGTGATCCTCCGCAAGCTGCCGGAAATCACGTTTTCCAGCCGCGACCAGGAAATCAGCGCCGCAATCCTTCCGGTCTACGCGTCTCTCGATTCCAGTGCCGGATTGCTCCACCGGAGTAATCCTTCCGAATTCATTTCCACTACCGGCAATACTGGGGTGCAGGAAAGCGCCTTCTCCACGAGCAGCTTCATGCCGCGGCTGAATTTCGAGCCCCGCATTATGACCGCTTTGCGCGCGGGCGGCATCAGCATCACTCCCAGTTTCACCTTGCACGAGACGTTCTTCGGTCAAGGCTTGGTGAACGACGCTCTGGTCGGCCCGGTGCTGCCCAGCAACGTGATTCGCAGCGAAGCCATCAACCGCCTGGCCGCGGAATTCGGCTTTGATATCACCCTGCCCACTATCGAGCGGGTCTATAACAGAAAAACGTTCCTGGGCGACAAGTTGAAGCACGTGATCGAGCCCCGCGTCACCTACAAATACGTGACCGGTGTGACCGATTTCAACCGGCTGATTCGCTTCGATCAAACCGAGCTGCTCACCGATACCAATCAGGTCGAAATCTCTGTCACCAATCGCCTGTACGCAAAGCGCGGCGACACGGTCTCCGAGATCCTCACCTGGGAACTGGCTCAGCAGCGCTACTTCGATCCAACTTTCGGCGGCGCCGTGATTTCCGGCCAGCGGAACGTCACCCTCGATACTCTTCAGTTCACTGCTTACGCGTTCCTCGACCAGCCCCGGCGCTATTCTCCCGTAACGTCCAGACTCCGCCTCAACCCAATAAATGGCGTGAGCCTCATCTGGCAGGCCGACTATGATCCGCTGCGCGGCGGAGTCATCGACAGCGGATTTACAGCCGACTTCCGCTACAAACACTATTTTGCCTCCGCCGGCAGCAATGAAGTGCGCGGCGTCAATGTGTTCTCCCCCAACAATCAGCCCCAAACCTTGAATCAGAATTACCTCTCCCCGCCCGCCAATCAGTTGCGCGGCTTGGTCGGCTTCGGCGATACCAACCGCCGTGGCTGGAATGGCGCCGTCTCGGCCGTGTACGACTACCGCGCCGCCCTGCTCCAATACGTGATCGCCCAGGCTACTTACAACACCGATTGCTGTGGGATCAGTGGGCAGTACCGCCTCCTCGATATTGGCTCCGGGCTAACCTTGCGGCACGAAATTCAATATCGCGTCGCCTTCACCATCGCGAACGTCGGCTCCTTTGGCAATATGCGCAAGCAGGAACGTATTTTCTAGCGGCCAACTGGCGACACCCAGCGCGACTATTTGACGTGGTAAAATTCAGATATTTGCTGCCTGAATAGCGCCTTTATTGCTCCCCGGCTCCTGGTGTCACTTCCAGATTCCGGTAAGGCCAACTTCTCTCGGCAGTCGAAAGTGCTGTTTTTGGACTTGACTTTTCCGCACAAGTCCATATGATATCTGTACCTTGGTTCAATTCGCATTCGGACCGAGGGCATTCAGCGGATTGGTTGGGGGTGTAGTTACAGCTTGGCAGAAGTAAAACTGCAAGAGGGCGAAACCATTGAAAACGCCCTGCGCCGGTTCAAGCGGAAGGTTCAAACCGAGGACATCATCAAAGAGGTGAAGCGTCACTCGTTCTACCTGAAGCCCGGCGAGAAAAAGCGTGTGAAGCAAGCTTTGGCTCGGAAGCGGAACCGGAAGAAGAGCCGCCGGGAACCCGAATAGTCAAGACACACACCTCCCCGTAGATGCACCTGGGCCGGGCAATCCGCCGGCCCAATAATCCAGGGCTACGTAGCCCGGAAAAGGACCGGCAGGAGCAGCCGATGTCAGACTTTCACGACCGAACTCTCAAATGCATCGACTGCGGTGCGGACTTCATATTCACCGCGGGCGAGCAAAGCTTTTTCCACGATAAGAACTTTAGAAACGAGCCCAAGCGCTGCCGCACTTGTAAGCAAAAGAGACAGGGTTCCGGACCCTCCGGTCACGGCGGTCGTGTTGAAACCTCCACCAGTTGCTCGCACTGCGGGCGTCAAACGACAGTGCCGTTCCGCCCCACGCAAGGGCGGCCCGTCTTCTGCCGCGAATGTTTCCAATCGCGCAAAAACGAAATTCCCGCAGCCGCTACGGCGTAGCACACTCTCCAGGACACTAATGTCTAGACTCCCGATGCAACGGGCCTCCGCGCGGCTCCTCGTCGTGCTTCTGTGCTTATCGGCCACCATTCCCATAGGCTGGACAGCGTCCTTCGTTAACTTTACCGTCCCGGGATCGATTCAAACTATTCCCGCAGATATCAATTGGGACGCCACCGTCACCGGCTACTACATTGGGTCCACTGGTTCGGATACGCACGGCTTTGTGCGCTCATTCGCAGGGGCGTTTGCTACCTTCGACGCTCCGGGAGGAACCAACACCACCAGCCCTGTTGCAATTAACTCGAAAGGGGACGTTACCGGAGTCTTCTTCGATAGGAACTCTGCGTTTCACAGTTTTGTGAGAGCGGCTACCGGAACCATCACAGCTTTCGATGCTCCTGGAGCGCTTAACATTGCGTTCGGGGGCACGGCAGCTACCGCCATAAACCGGTCAGGCGCGATCGTCGGCTCGTATCTAGGGACGGATAATCTGAATCACGGATTCTTGCGCAACCCCGATGGTACGTTCGTTGTATTAGACATCCCTGGTGCGTTGATCGTAGGTCCAACGGCGATCAATGACGCCGGTACGGTCACCGGCAGTTATAACGATGGAGTGTTCAATCATGGGTTTGTGTGGACCGAGCAACAGTCTTTCGTGCTTTTCGATGAACCCGGGTCCGATGAGACGTTTCCTGCCGCGATCAACCGTTCAGGAACCGTCGCCGGGAGTTTTTCTCAGAAAGGACAAAAGCTAGGCGGAGGGTTCCTAAGAGCATCCGACGGGACCATCACCATTTTCAGCGTGCCCGCCGGAACTGTGACGGTACACGGTATCAACGAAAACGGGGAGGTCAGTGGCACGGCCGAAACTTTGGGAACCTCTGAATTTTTCGGGTTTGTTCGCGGCTCTTCGGGCACGGTGGTTCGGTTTCTGGTTCCCGGGTCAGTACACACCCTGGCTGGACCACTCAACAGCAATGGCGTTGTCTGTGGTTCGGCTGCAGTCAACGGTTCGCTCCTCAGCGGTTTCCTTCTAATCCCGTGATCTAGCGTTTGCGGCGGTCCGGCTCGGCCTGGCCGCCACGTGACTGATTTGCTATACCTTCGATTTTCGTTTCGCCGCCCATCCTTCCTTCACCACTTGCCTTGCGCGGCCTAGCGCCAGCGCTCCCGCAGGCACATGCTCCGTGATTACGCTACCAGCGGCAATGTAAGTCCCGCCCTCAATGGCAAGTGGCGCCACTAGGGTTGAGTTACTTCCCACAAATGCATCTTTCCCAATCCCGGTATGGTGCTTGTGGACTCCATCGTAGTTACACGTAATCGTCCCCGCGCCGATGTTCGTCCGCTCGCCGATTGCGCAATCGCCCAGGTACGCCAGATGCATCGCCTTCGCGCCTTCCCCGACAGTCGCCTTCTTCAACTCGACAAAGTTGCCGATGTGCGCTCCCGCTCCCACCGAACTGCCGGGCCGGATACGGGAATACGGTCCTACCTGCGCCTTTGCCGCAACCCGTGCTTCCTGAATCATGCTGAACGGGTGCACATCCACGCCGTCCGCGATGTCCGCGTCGATGATCACCGAGTAAGCTCCAATTCGGCAGTTTTCGCCAATCTTAGTCTTACCAAGCAGCCGCACAAACGGCTCAATCACCGAATCCATCCCGACAGTGACTGTGGCATCCACGGTGACCGTCTCCGGCTTCTCCACGGTCGCGCCGCCCAACATCAATCCCGTCACTTTGCGCGTTCGAAAGATTGCGTCCACCGCGGCCAGTTCCACGCGGTTGTTAATCCCCATCAGCTCATTAACGTCCGCAACCGGGAACGGCTCCACCTTGTGTCCGGCTTGGATCAAGATCGCGATCATGTCAGTCAAATAATACTCGTGCGCCGGATTGTCCGCTTTCAACTCATCGATATGCTTCCAGAAAAGCGCGGCATCGAAGCAGTACTGCCCGGTATTCGACTCGTGAATTTTAAGCTGCTCCGGAGTCGCGGCTTTCTGTTCGACAATCGCGGCAACGCTTCCTTCCGCGTCGCGAATAATCCGCCCGTACCCCGTGGGATCGGCCAGTTCCGCCGTGATCATCACTGCTCCCGCATGGCTCTCGCGCGCGCGTTGGACAAGCTCTTGGATCGTTTCGGGGCGCAGCAGCGGGCCATCGCCGTTCAGCACGACCAACAACCCCCCGAGTCCCGCCAGTTGCTCTCTACCGCAGAGTACCGCGTGTCCCGTCCCTTTCTGTTCGGCTTGATGAACGAATCCCACTCCCCTGTGGGCAAGCAGCGCCCGAACCCGGTCCGCCTGGTGCCCGATCACCACGAAGGTCCGCTCCGGCCCGGCCACCGCCGCCGCTGCTGCCAACACATGCTCGATCAGAGTAAGTCCACCGGCCTGATGAAGTACCTTGGCCTGGCGCGATCGCATCCGCGTGCCTAGCCCGGCTGCCATTACTACCACCGTAACGTCAGATTGCATTCTCATCCTTCAATCGTTTTCTCCGGTTCGCGCGTACCAGCTTCAAGGCCACGTTCGCCGCCCGCCGCGGATCATGCCGCACCACTTCCGATTTCCGCAGCAGCTCCGCTTGAACGATGCGTATCCCCATCGCGCGAATTGTCTCTAAATCGTTCTCCACCGGTTCCACTTTTTCGCGCGCATAGCGTTGGCGCATTGCTGGCCGAATTGCGCTGCAATTGACCACCGCCGTGTCGATCAGCGGCCCGCCCGCGTGCTGATGAATCGCCCGGATATGATCGGAAGCCCGGAACCGAATCGTCTCTCCCGGCTGCCACATCAGATTAACGAAGTACGCCTTTGTGGCATGCGATGAGCGGATCGCTTCCGGAATTCCGGCCACCAGCAAATTAGGAATCACGCTGGTGAAAAGTGAACCCGGGCCTAGCGTTATCAGATCGGCCGCCGCGATCGCTTCGAGCGTCTCCGGCAATGGCTTGCAGTGGCGCGGAATCAAACGAATGGTCGAAATGTGCCGCCGGCTCTTGCTGATGTTGGTTTCCCCCGCTACCAGAGAGCCGTCTTCTAGAACCGCTTCCAGTTGCACGTTCTCCGATGTTGATGGGAAAATGTGGCCCCTAATTTTCAGCACTTCCGCGGATTGTTTTACCGCCAGCGCGAAATCACCCGTAATATGCGCCAGCGCGGTGAGAAATAGGTTCCCGAAACTGTGCCCTTTTAACCCGGAGCCGCTTTGAAACCGGTATTGAAACAGCTTCGCGAGCAGAGCCTCGTCCTCGGATAAGGCCACCATGCAGTTGCGAATATCGCCCGGCGGCAGCACATCGAAATCGCGCCGTAGCCGTCCCGAACTCCCGCCATCATCGGTCACTGTCACTACCGCTGTGATGTCGAGCGAGGCTGCGACCTGTTTCAGGCCGTGCAGCAGAGCGGACAAGCCCGTCCCACCGCCAATGGCAACGATCCGAAGCGGTGGATTCATGCCCCGGCTAACGGAATTGCGAAACCGTCAGCCGCGCTCCGGGAAACATATCCCGATAAATTCCGGATCGTGATTAAGACCGGAAAAATCAGGGTCGGAACGCGCCGCCGTCCTGTTGCGGGGGTTGCCTTGAATTGCACGCTTCAGGTTCGCACAGGCGCGCGCGCTATCCCCACTCAGAGCCAGAGCGGCGGCTAAAGCGTAAAGAATATACTCGCAATCCGGCTTCAAAGCCACTGCCAATTCCAGGTGCTTGCATGCCGTTTCCGGATCCCGCGCATTCAATCGCTCGACTGCGTAGTGATAATGATCGTCACCGGTTTGCAGAGCAAGTGCTGGCGCCTGCGTCCGCCGGTCGCATACCAGCATGTGATTGCGCGCGGTCAGTGCCACCGGCGATTGTGGACCCGCGGCGGCCTTAGCGAAAAATTCCCGTGCCTCCCCGAACCGCGCGCTCTGAAACAAATGAAGACCTTGTTCTAGGAGCCGCAGTTGAGCGTGATTCTCGGTCTGTGCCGGCGTGATTACTGCCCCCGCTTCTCGCGCGCGAACCTCTGGCCGGCCTGCCTCGGAATCCGGAATCCGCGACTTTGTCCCAACCGGGCCCCCTCCGTCTTTCTTCTTGGTAGCCATATCCCCCTGCAGACCGCAGAAATTCTACCAGAAGCTGCTTGGGATGTCAAAAACGTTACGGCCGAAAAATTGTTGGCAGCGCTTGTTACCGTCTGGATTTAGGAATTCGGCCCAGTCGCGGATCGCGCCGGAGAATGAAATCACACGCGCGCAACGCCAACAATTCAAAGTCTGCATCATCACTGGGAAGGACCAGCCAGTGACTGATCTTGCTGCGCACCAGTTCAACAGGCCGGATTGGCGGAAAGTCTCGGCGCAGGCTTTCGTCCCCTGCATCGGTGCCTTCCGATAAGACCAGCCACACGCCGTTGTCCCGCGGAGATTTGACTTGGTCTCTAAGCATTAAGAGAAGCCGATCGCCGCTGTAAATGGCAAACCCGGAAAACAAACGACGAACCTCGGGACGCAAGGAAGCAAGAGCTTCCAGCACGAATGCGTGCGGGACTTTCAGCTTGGAACTCTGAACACGCGGCATAGATCACCAGGATGCCTCAAACAAGCAGCGATTATGGAGTTTCTAACGATTCACCGGTCACTTGCGCCCACGCTTGCGCATCCATCGTGCCACGTGAGTTTGATCCATTAGAACGACCGAACTCCCAGCACCACCAAATCGTCCACCCGCATCGTCTCCTTCACCACGAAGGCCTCGCCGTACTTAACCCCAATTAGATTTCCGTAATATCTGGCGATCGCCGCCAACCGGTCGCGCACCTCTTGCGCCGGTGGAAATAAGTTGCTTCCGCTCTCCATCTCGCCGTATTGCGAGGGATATGCAAACAGCGCGTCCATGCGCCGGTCAAACTGCCCGGTAATGTCCACGACGAACGACGGCGGCACGTTCGCATACTGCGATGCGTAGACCACCTTGAACGGCCGATGCGGTTCCGTGTAGGGATCGATCTTCTTCAGCCCGGCTAGAAAACAAGCTTCATAGGCCATCTCCCCAGCGCGGTAATGATCCGGGTGCCGCGCCTCCCAGTACGGAATAATCACCACACGCGGACGCAGTTCGCGAATTTTCTGTGCGATCGTCATTCTCCCGGCCAGTGAGTTTTCCAAGCGCGCGTCCGGGAAATGCAAGTTGTCGCGCCACTCGCATTGCAAAATTCTTGCCGCTTCTTCCGATTCCGCGACCCGAATCTCGGGCGATCCACGCGTCCCCATATCACCCGCCGTCAGGTCGATAATTCCAGTCCGATAACCCGCTTGAGACATCCGCAGCATGGTTCCGCCGCAGGTCTGCTCCACATCGTCCGGATGCGCGGCGATTGCCAGAATGTCGAGTGTCACCAACTGACCCGCCGGCGCTGCCATTGCGGACTGCCGCTTCCTAATAGGCTCAGCAGCACCATACCGGACAGGAACCCGCCAATGTGCGCGAACCACGCCGTCCCCGATTGCGAAACATGCGAATACGCCACGCTCCCGAAGCCGCTCACCAGTTGCGTAATAAACCAATACACCAGCATCAATGTCGCGGGCACGTCCACGCGCACAATGAATATGAAGAAGATGATGGTGCTGATGCGCGCCCGCGGAAACTTGATCAGGTACGCCCCCATCACCCCGGCAATCGCACCGCTCGCTCCCACCATTGGAGCGCTCGAATCAATATTGAAGAAGTCCTGCGTCAGCCCCGCTGCGATACCGCTCAACAGGTAGAAGACCAGAAACTTGGAGGAACCCAAGTAATCTTCGATACTTCTTCCGAACGCCCACAGAAAAAGCATGTTCCCGATGATGTGCGCCCATCCGCCATGCAGAAACATGCTCGTCAGCAAAGCGCTTGCATGAAAATGCGATGGCACCAGCCCGTAACGCATGATCAGCAAATTGCGCGAGTAATCGTCCAGCGTGATCTCAAAAAGAAACACCACGACATTCGCCAGAATCAGCAATGTCGTGATCGTTGATGGTGAATACTTAGGCTGATCGTCGTGAATCGGAAACATGCGGCCGGCTATCTCGCGAAATCGGGGCTGCTGTTCCTGCCCGCCGTTCGCATCAGCTCCAGCGCCGCCTGCGCATCCCGGATACCACCGCGGGCGCCGATCGCCGTGCAGTTCAGCGCGGCCATCGCATTAGAGAAATCGAGCGCCTCTGGAAGCGGCATACCGTTGAGAACAGAGTAACAAAAAGCGCCGTGAAACACGTCCCCCGCGCCCGTCGTATCCAGGCACGGAACCACATATCCAGGCGAGTAATAAAATCGGCCCGCGCTCAACGCAAGCGCTCCGTGCGAGCCGAGCGTCATCGCCGCTACTTGCATTCCATACTCACGCTGCAACGTCTCCAGCGCCCGGTGCGGATCGTCCACGCGCGTCCAGCGGCCAGGAAATTCGCTGCTCGCAATCAAGTAATCCACCAGCGGCAACACGCGGTCAAAACCCGGATAGATCGTATCTACGTCCACGGTGACCGGCATCCCGTTCCCGCGCGCAATCCGCGCCGCGTGTTCCACCGCCCGCGTATCATGCCCGTCGATATGCAACATCCGCGCGCTTGTGATTTGCTCGGGCGTAATTTCCTCCGGAGCAATGGCCAGGCAGTCCGGACGGCTCCAGAACACCGTCCGCTCCCCAGTCGATTGGTCAATAACGATGTACGCCGACTGGTTCGGGCAATTCTCACGGCGCTGCACATACGTCAGGTCTACGCCCGATCCGAGCAGCGACTGCATCTGGATTTCGCCGCGCTCGTCATCGCCCACCGTGCCGATATAACTGGCCCTCATGCCCAATCGCGCACAAGTGACCATGGCGCTCGCCACCTGACCGCCCGGGCTCAGCACCTCTTTATGGAACGGAACCTTTCCCCCATACGCCGGAAAGCGCGGCACCAGCAACATCGTATCGGTGGCGTTCAGCCCCACGCCCACTACATCGAACCTTTTTGTCATCAGGAAAATGGCCGGAAATGCTTGCTCAACGCGAGTCCTTGTCTCTGATACGACGAGCCGATCCCCTGTCCATACAGCTTGTCAGGCACATCCATCAAGCGTTCAAACAGAAGCCGCCCGACATACTGCCCATCCTCAAGTAGAAACGGAACCTCGTGGGAACGCACTTCCAGAACTGCGCGCGTGCCCTTGATATCGTCGGTCCCATACCCGAATCCGGGATCGAAAAACCCGGCGTAGTGAATGCGAAACTCACCCACTGACGGATCATACGGGACCATTTCCGCGGCAAATTGCGGCGGGATGCGTACCTTCTCTCGCGACGCCAGAATGTAAAATTGCTCCGGGTCTAGAACTAGGTCCTTCCCGCCGCTCGGATAAATCGGATCCCAGAACTCGCGCGGGTCATAGTAGCCGACGCGCGCTAGATCCACCTCGGGCGCATCCCTCCGCGCACGATACCCGATCGGTCCCGGTTGCCCGTATGCTTCTCCCGCCAGATCCACCGAGAATCGAAGCCCGCCCCCAATGACCGCTTCCCCCGGCACATCGTCAGCTCCATAGACCAGGCTCACTTCCTGATCGAGGCGGCTCAGCCGCGCATCCGACGCGCCCGGTGTACCCCGCGAGAGCCGCAACTGGTTCAGCCGCGCTCCCTGCTTCACCTTCACTCGAAACGTGCCGGGAACAATCTCCGCGTATAACTTGCCCGTGTACCCAGCCGGAACCGTGTCGAACTCCCGGCCATAATCGGTAAGCAACCGCGTAAAGATGTCGAGCCGCCCCGTCGTACTCTTCGGGTTAGCCCGCCCGGAAATATGGTTCGGCAGGTTCAGCGCTTCTTCCAACGGCACCACGTACACGTGGCCGCGTTCGAAAGTCACGGCCTCTTTAAGCGAGATCTCCTCCAGCGTATGCGCATCCAGTTTGCGCCGTACAGTGGAATGCTCATTCGGCAAAAAGCTCGCCCGCACTCGATAAGCCACTGGTCCCAGCCGAAGGTCCACGCTCGATGGCTGGATCTGGTCCGCTAATACTTCGCTGGACGCCTGAATCTGCCCGCCATCCACCAACTGCCTGAGCCGCTGCGACGGCAGAATCCCAGTGGTGTGCGCTGCGTCGGACGAAAGTTCGAGATCGGGGAAAAGAGTCTGGTTACGCCAATCCAACGGATTAAATCCAACGCGTCAAATGCAACCGGGAATGATACCAAGCCAGCGTCTAGTGCTTGGGCTGGATTTCGTAGACGTATATGGTATGCGGCTTCCGCATCACTGTGACTGTGGTCGTCACCGTGGGCTTCCACCCCGGAACCGGATAGTCGTGAGAAACAACGCGCGCCCCCGGATGGAGCCTTGCCAGCATTGGCTTCAGCCGGTCATTGGAACTGGTCAGGAGATACAAGGTCACTACATCGGCGGAAGTCAGATCCACCTGAAGCGCATTTCCATGAATGATCCGGATCCGGTCCTGATAATTCAGGGCCTTCACCGAGGCTACGGTCTTCTCATAGATGTCGCGGGACATCTCGACCCCGACGCCCTTCGCGCCGAAATCACGGACCGCCGCGATCAAAATCCGCCCATCGCCACAGCCCAGATCGTAAACCGTCTCACCCGGCTGCACCTTCGCCGCTCTCAGCATCCCATCCACGACTGTGGGCGGAGTGTGAAAGTCCGGGGCAAGATTTTCCGGTGATTTGAACTGCTGGGCGCTCGCAAGAACGGCCAGACCCATCATTAGACAAGGAACAGATAAGCGCGTCGATTTCAATTCCATCGTTTGGGCCGCAGCCCTGTGCCGCTAGCGCGTTGCTGGTGTCAGGCTGGCTACCCGGGCTACTCTCGATTTTACAATATGCGACATGATCTCCGTCCATGCATTCCACAAGTCGTGCGGACGGGAGATGGTGTACTCGTATCCCCGAAGTTTCTTCACCACATTCCCAATCGCGTCGCGCCACGGATTCGCGTTCGGATTCAAGATGTAGTTCATGTAAAAAACCGGGAAGCTCACGTCGTTGCTGATCGCTTTTAGCGAGTCCACCGACACCTGCTCCTCAGTCATCACCTTCGGCCCGGCGAAAATCACCGCGTCCGGATGATCCTTCGCCATTTCAGTCGTGATTAAAGAGGTTAGAAATTCCGTGTCGGAATGCTTCTGGTTCAAATGCGCGACATCGACCGTCCCAAGTTTCAATTTGTTCAGGCTGGAACCGAGGGCGGGGAAGTCGATCCGGTCGGCCTGATCCTGCCGGTACACGATGCGCTGCTCCTGCATATTGAATGCGACGATGGAGAATTTCCCAATGCGCGGCTCGCGGGAAATGTTCCGCAGAATCGACACCAGAGCCGCAGTGTCAATCGGCTGCAGCGAAGACGCCAGAAAACGCTGCGGCGCAAAGTTCACTAGCACCTTCACGTTCACCCCATTGCCCGGATCGCGCGAAATCGGAGGCTCCTCGCGGAATGGCTCCGGATCGGTTGCTTCTACTGCGCCAGGCGCGACTGCCACGTGGACCAGCCGGTCCTTCGCACTCAGCACCGCCGTACTAGTCCAATAACTGCTGCACACGCGTTCACTCCGATCGCGCATCAGCCAGTCCACCTGGTATTCGCCTTCGCCGGAGATGAACGAGCCGCCCAGATACGCCTCGCCTCCGCGCTGCTCGTCCAGCTTGGGAACCGTAATCCGCTGAATGAAATACGAAGGACTGTCCGGCCGCGCCGCCGGCGTCACACGGAACAACATGGTCAGAATATCCTCGCCCCCATGCAACTCCGCCATCGGCACCGAGATATCGAAATGGGTGTGAAACTTGAGATCGAAGCCAAGTTCAGGCTTTTCCGGCGTCACCTTGCAAGGGATATCCTGTCGCGGCTCCCGCGCGTCCAGCACCGTCTGATCGCCTCCGAACATGATCAGCCGCGTCCCCGGGCCGGAGCTTTGCATCATTGACTGCGCGAATGTCCACGGCGCGCACCCGAACAAAACCAATAACACCTGGAAAACGCACACCAGCACGCCGCCAGTTGCCCGTCGCGCTTTCAGAACCGAACCTGCCCCTTGCAGATTGACCCGTTTCATGCAATCCATTCCACCGCCGGCTGGGAAGTTACGTTGTCCATAAGGTATCTGACACGCACTCCCGATGCAAGCGCCCCCCACCCGCCGCGTGGAAGAATCTTCCCACATCATGGATTACTACTAATTTTCCCCGTCTTCGGATGATCGCGTACCCTCAAAGAATCTGAACCTTCCATCACCGCGCCGAAATCTGACATCGTAACTTGTGGGAATCTTTCCCGGAAAAGGTCCGATCCATAAAATGATTGCCACTAGCGATACGCCTCGACGAGGTTCCCTGAGAATCTCCCCCGACCGGCCCTCGCCTGGTTTAGCCGAATCTCATCGCGAGTTGCAGTCCAGCCGCCTCCAGACGGACCGGCTCTTCCGCCTCGTCTCGCCAGACAACATCTACCTCCGCCCGCTCCCGCAGCGCCATCGTCTGATCTTCTACCTGGGTCACCTGGAAGCCTTTGATTGGAATCAGATCGGGCGCGCCACCCTCCAGCAGGGCCATCTTCACCCTACTTTCGACCAACTCTTCGAACGCGGTATCGATCCCGAACCCGGCCAGCTCCCTGCCGATCAGCCAGCCGACTGGCCTTCGCTCGAAGAAACGCTGCGCTACGTCGCCAACGTCCGCGAACGAATCGATGCCCTGTGGAATCGGGCCACGGAGTCCGCCCGCTATATCGCCATCGAGCATCGCTGGATGCACGCCGAAACCCTCGCCTACCTTCTTCATAACTTGCCGCCGGACCGCAAGATCAACCCGGATCGGGTCCTCTCGCCGCCCGCGCACCCCGCCGAAGTTCGCCATCGCTTCATCGAGATTCCCAGCGGCGTCGCCACTCTCGGACGCCCGCGCGACTCCGGCTTCGGCTGGGATAACGAATTCCCCGAAACGAAAATTCCGGTCCCGGCTTTCTCCATCGCCAAATACAAGGTCACGAATGGCGATTACCTAGAGTTCGTCAACCAGGGTCAGCCGGCTCCGCACTTCTGGATTCGAGTCGGCGATGCCTGGCATTATCGCGGAATGTTTGCGACCGTGCCGCTGCCGCTAGATGCCCCCGTCTACGTAACCCAGAGCGAAGCTTCCGCCTTTGCTCGCAGCCGCGGCGCCGAACTCGCTACCGAAGCCCAATTTCATCGCGCCGCGTTCGGAACTCCGGCCGGCGCTGAAACTGACGCTCCGTGGGGAAACGCCGCGCCAGACCCGCTAATTCACGGCAACTTTGATTTTCAAAATTGGGATCCGGTCTCGGTCCTCGACCATCCAGCCGGAGCCAGCGCCTTCGGCGTCGAGCAATTGATCGGCAACGGCTGGGAATGGACATCCACCCCCTTCGGCCCCTTCCCCGGCTTTCAGCCCGCGCCCACATACCCTGGTTACTCCGCCGACTTTTTCGATAACCAGCACTTCGTGATCAAGGGCGCGTCTCCCCAAACAGCGGCCTGCCTGACCCGCCGCAGCCTGCGCAACTGGTTCCGCCCCGATTACCCGTACCTCTACGCCACTTTCCGGTTGGTAAAGAACTGATGCCTTTTTCCCAAGTGCTCGCTTCGCCGCGCGCCACCCCGGTCGACCCTGACTTCGCGGCCCAGGTGCTCACTGGCCTGTCTCACCCCACCCAGAAATGGCTTTCGGCACAATATCTTTACGACGATGTCGGGTCCGCGCTCTTCGAAGCCATCACCGCGCTCCCCGAATACGGACTCACGCGCGCCGACGCCCGGCTGCTCAAGAATCACGCCACCGAAATCGCCGGTATCCGCGGGCCTCTCCGCGTCATTGAACTCGGCAGCGGTTCCGGCACAAAAACGCGCTGGGTGCTCGAAGCCGCCGCTCGACAATTCCAGTCCGTGCATTACAGCCCGATCGATGTATCTCCCTTCGCTCTCGACCTTTGCCGCGCCGCCCTCGAAACGATCTCCGGCGTGCGGATCTCTACCGTGAACGCCAGCTACCTTCCCGGTCTTCGTCAGGCGCTTGCCGCCCGGCTTCCCGGCGAACGGGTACTCGTCCTTTTCCTCGGCAGCACCATCGGGAATTTCCCGGCGCTCGACGCCACTCAGCTGCTCATGGACGTTCGCCATCTCCTTCAACCCGGGGATGAACTGCTGCTCGGCGCGGACCTGCTGAAGCCCGCTCATCAGCTCATCGCCGCCTATGACGACCCGATCGGGGTCACCTCCGCTTTCAATCGCAATCTGCTGGCTCGCATCAACCGCGAACTGGGCGGGCACTTCCACTTGCCCGATTTCCTGCACGAAGCCCGCTTCAACGCCGCCGAGTTCCGCGTCGAAATGCACCTTCGGTCGACCCGCTCCCAGGTCGTCTCCATTGACGCGCTCCGCCGCTCGTTCCGATTCGAGAGCGGCGAATCCATCTGGACCGAATCCAGCCATAAATTCACCCCGGAATCCGTTCGCGATCTTGCCCGAGCCAGTGGCTTCCAATGCGCTTCCCAGTGGGTGGACCAGGAGTGGCTCTTCGCCGAGAGCCTGCTCCAGGCCGCCTGATGGAATCGCGGCGCGAAGCGCTGCCCATCGAGTTTCGCGAAGTCAGTTACTCCGCAGGCGCCAACGCGATCCTGACCGGCCTGTCTTTCCAAATTGCGCCAGGCGAAACGCTGATCCTACTCGGCCGCAGCGGGTCTGGTAAAACCACCGCGTTGCGCCTGATTAACGGACTTCTCAAACCCTCTCAGGGAGTCGTCCTGGTCGGCGGCCGCGACGTCAACGATTGGGATCTGATCGAACTGCGCCGCCAGACCGGCTACGTGATCCAGGAGTCGGGCCTTTTCCCGCATTTCACGGTGGAGCGCAATATCGCCCTGGTCCCCACTCTCTGCCACTGGCCCGCGCAGGAAATCCAGGCTCGGACGGCGGCCCTGCTCACTCAGGTCGGCTTAGCTCCCTCGGAATTCGCCCGGCGCTATCCCCGCGAACTCTCCGGAGGTCAGCGCCAGCGCGTCGGTGTCGCCCGCGCCCTCGCCGCCCAACCAGGACTCCTGCTGCTCGATGAACCCTTCGGCGCACTCGATCCCGTCACCCGCCTCGAATTGCAAAATCAGTTCTTGCAGCTCCGCGAGCGCCAGGCGCCCACTTCCGTCTTCGTCACCCACGACATTCGCGAGGCTCTGAAACTCGGCACAAGGATCGCCCTGCTTCACCATGGCGCGGTCGAGTTTCTGGGAACTCCCGACGAATTTCAAAACGCGACCGGCGAAGAATCCCGTCGCTTCCTCGAGGTTCTACGGTGATCCCCCGCGCGCTCCTCGAAGAAATCGGCGAGCTTTCTGTCGAGCACCTCACCATGGTCGCGATCACCCTGTCAGTCGCATGCGCCATCGCCATTCCCGCCGCCATCGGTCTCTCCCGCCGTCCCCGTTACAGCCGCTTGGCTCTGGGATTCACCAACATCCTCCAGACTATCCCCAGCCTCGCGCTCTTTGGCTTTCTCATTCCCGTCCCTTTTCTAGGGGTCGGAAAAGCCACCGCGATCGTCGCCCTGATCCTCTATGCCCTGCTCCCCATCCTTCGCAACACCTTAATCGGTATCACCGGCGTGGAAGCCGCCGTCCGCGACTCCGCCATCGCGATGGGCATGACCCACACACAAGTCTTGACCCAGGTCGAATTGCCCTTAGGCGCGAAGTCCATCCTCACCGGCATCCGCATCGCCACAGTCACCACTATTGGTACGGCCACCATCGCTGCTGCCATCGGTGCCGGAGGCTTGGGCGTCTTCATCTTCCGGGGTATCGCTTCTATCGATACCCGCCAAATTCTGGCCGGGGCCATTCCCGCCGCTCTTATGGCCGTAATCGCGGACGAGTTGCTAGGCTGGCTGGAACGGAGATTTACCTGAAACTCGCCTGCCTCGCACTGTGCCTGCTCGCCGCCGCTGGGTGCTCGCATCCCCATCACCTCACCGTCGGCTCCAAAAACTTCACTGAGCAGCTCATTCTGGGCGAAATCATCGCCCAACACCTGGAACGGGAGCTCCATATCGAAGTGCGCCGCAAGCTCGACTTGGGCGGCACCTTCCTTGCGCAGCAGGCCATCCTGACGGGCGCCATCGATCTTTACCCCGAATACACCGGTACCGCGCTCGCCTCCGTCCTCAAACAGCCCACCGTGAAAGATCCCC
Organism: Bryobacterales bacterium; assembly: GCA_963752695.1. Classification (GTDB taxonomy): domain Bacteria; phylum Acidobacteriota; class Terriglobia; order Bryobacterales; family Bryobacteraceae; genus Bog-113. The sequence goes on along the minus strand of CAVVZB010000002.1, from coordinate 1,292,966 downwards.
AGCTCGCCATGGAACGTGTTCGCAAGGGCTACGCCCCGTGGAATCTGCGCTGGATGGATCCGCTCGGATTCGAAAATACCTTCGCCCTGGCCATCCGCCGCGAAGACGCCCAAGCCCGCCATCTCCATACGCTGAGCGAAGCGGCGAACTACCAGCCCGGCTGGCGTCTCGGCGTCGGTTATGAATTCGAATCCCGTCCGGACGGCTTGCCCGGGCTGCTCAAGACCTACAATCTAAAGCAATCCGGCAGTATCCGCACGATGGATCTCGGCCTTCTGTACACCGCGCTTGCCCAAAAGCAGGTCGATCTCGTGGCCGGCAACTCGACTGATGGCGCGCTCAGCATTCTGCCCGTCGAAGTGCTGGCCGACGACCGCCATTTCTTCCCGCCCTACCAGGCCGCTATCGTCGTACGCATCCCAGCCCTTGCCGAATATCCGGGCCTGGAAATCGCCCTTCGCAAGCTCGCCGGCCGTTTCAACACCGACCGCATGCGCCAGCTCAACTACGAAGTCGACGCCCACCATCGTCCCGTCCGGGAAGTCGCCGCCCAGGCGCTGCAGACCCTCCTGCCCGGCTAAAGCTCCACGAAACGCGCCAGTTCCCGGTCCTTTCGCACCCGGTCGATCGGAAATACCTGGTTATGCATCACCAGCCAGATACCGGCCGGCAGAATGCGCGCCGCCAATAAACTTTCCGTCAAGTTCTGCAACCCGTCTGATCTCTCGAAGCCGAGCGGCGTCATCGCCCCCGTAAAAACAATCGGCGAGTCCAACCTCGTTAACTTGGCTTTCAGATAGAGTCCGGTCTCCACCATTGTGTCCGTCCCGTGCGTGATCACCACCGGTGCCCGATCACCCAGCACGCGCTCCACCGCGGCCAGAATCAGAGCCCGATCCTCGGCCGTCATCTCCAGGCTATCTTTGTTCATGAGGTGTTGCGCCTCGATCTGGGCATCCGGAAGTCGCAGCATCCGGGTATATCGATCGATCTTCGTGCCGAGGTTTTCGAGCTTTCCCGTCTGCTCTGAGTAGATCTTTTCGATCGTGCCGCCGGTCGAGAGAAGATGAATTTTCATCAGGTTATAAGGTACCCTGAGAGCGGCACGGATTCCCTGCCAGGCTCTTTGGCCTAACCGCCGCTTGTGCAAAGACGAAAAACGGATTTTCTGCACAATCGTGCACAATCCAGGCCAGCCACCGTTCCATTAAGAGCCCACAGATTAATGTGAGAAAAGTTACGCCGGCTCGTCGGCTCCTCCAATTTCCGTAGGTATTCCTATGTGTTCTCATACAAAACCCAGGAGAATTGAACCTAAGTCTTGTATTACCAATTAGTTACCCTTGGCCACGGCATTGCTACGTCACTAGTACCCGTAATGGGTGAAATCACTTGGAGAGGAATTCTGGGTGTGCAGCTACCTCTGCCCTGCTAGTCACGCGCTCCCAGCACTGGTTCCACTAATGAATCTAAAAAGACGACACGCAATACCCACTTTCGCGGCCATCGCACTGGTTGCCTCGCTTCCCGCGGTTTTCGGTCAGTCGCTCACCACTGGCGAAGTCTCGGGCACTGTAACCGATCCGTCCGGAAGCGCCATCGTAAACACAACCCTCAATTTGAAAGCCGACGCCACCGGCGAAGAGAAAGCTGGCACCAGCAACGCATCTGGCGAATTCCGTTTCCAATTACTACGTCCCGGCGCCTACACCATCTCGGTCAACGCACCCGGATTTCAAAGTTCGATTGTCCATACAAACGTAGGCCTCGGACAGGTCGCCACACTTCGCCTGCAACTCGGCTTGGCGACGCAAACCCAAACCGTGGAAGTCTCGTCCCAGGCCTCCATCCTGCAGTCCGATAACGCCAACTTGGCCACCACTTACGACCAGAAGCAGTTGGAGAATCTCCCAGCTCCTGGAAACGATATGACCTCGTATGCGTTTACCGCGCCTGGTGTAACGGTCAGCACCGGCGGCGGCTACGGTAATTTCTCTGTTTTCGGTCTCCCTGGAACGTCGAACTTGTTCACGATCAACGGGACCGACAACATGGATCCCTACCTGAACCTCAACAACTCCGGAGCTAGCAACCTTACGCTTGGAGCCAATGAAATCGCCGAAGCGGCCGTTGTCATGAACGGTTACACCGGTCAATATGGACGCCAAGCCGGCGCGCAGGTCAATTACGTCACCAAGTCCGGAACCAATATGTTCCACGGCAATGGCGATTGGCAGTATAACGGTCGCCCGATGAACGCCAATGACTGGTTCAATAATGCGACTGGAACCCCCCGGCCTTTCTCAGTTTCGAATGAGTGGTTCGATTCCATTGGCGGCCCGATTGTCAAGAATCGCGCCTTCTTCTTCTTCGATAACGAAGGTCTCCGGTACGTGCTCCCTGGCGGCGGCCCGGTTTACATTCCGACCCCCGCGTTTTCCAATTTCGTGCTTTCCAATGTGCAAGCCAATAATCCAACCGCCGTTCCTTTCTACACAAAGGCTCTCGGCCTCTATGCCGGCGCTTCCGGCGCTTCTCGCGCCACTCCGGTTGACGCCAGTACGGACCCGGCCCTTGGTTGCGGAGACCTTGTTGATCCTAGCTTCGGCGTGTCCCAACCATGCGCCGAGACCTTCCGCAGCACCGTGAACAGCCTCAATACCGAATGGCTGATTGCCACCAAGGTCGATTTCAACGTCACCAACTCTGACCGGATCTATTTCCGCTTCAATACCGATCATGGCGTACAGGCCACCGGCACCGATCCCATCAACCCCGCATTTAATGCCAACAGCGTCCAGCCGTCGTACGGCGGTCAGTTTGGATACACTCGCACCATCGGCGCGAACATGGTCAACCAACTTAACGTCTCCGGTTCTTACTACGCGGCGATCTTTGGACCCCCAAATCTGAGCGCTGCCCTTGCCTTGTTCCCCACCACCTTCGCCTTCAACGACGGTCTCTATAGCGCCCTTGGTGGCAGCGATTCCAGCTATCCGCAGGGACGAAAAGTGCGTCAACAACAGATCATTGACGATTTCTCTTTGATCAAGGGCAATCACACCTTCAAGGTTGGCGTGAATCTCCGCCGCAACTGGGTCAGCACCTATGCCTATGGCGGGAACACCAGCGGTTTGCTCACGTTCAACTCCATCACTGATTTCGCCACCGGTGCTTTGAACAATGGTTCTTTCTACTCGCAAAACTTTGCGAACGTCGGCGCCGAGCCTCTCTCGCTGTATAGCCTTGGTTTCTACTTGCAAGACGAGTGGAAGGTCCGTCCGAATTTCACGGTGACCCTTGCCCTGCGCATGGATCGTAACAGCAACATCCACTGTGACAATGGCTGCTTCAACGAATTCGCCACGCCGTTTCAGGGACTCACCCATGACGCGACGCAGCCATACAACGCCGTGATCCAAACCAACCGGAAGGACGCCTTTCCGTCCGTGGAGCCCATTGTGTTAGCGCCCCGCATCGGCATGGCCTACACAATCGGTAACAACACCGTGGTCCGCGGCGGCTTCGGTATCTTCTCCGATCTCTATCAGGGTTTGATTGCCGACCGGTTTATCACTAACAGCCCGGCTGTCGCCAACTTCCAGACTTTGTCTGGCACTGTAGCCCAGAACGATCCAAATAGCATCTTCAGTGCGGTGGCGAACTCCAACGCGGCCTTCCAGAATGGATTCGCCGGCGGTGCCACGTTGGCCCAACTGCAAACCGCTGTGCCCCTCGGTTTCGGAGCCCCATCGTTCAACACCGTCGCCAATAAGCTGTACAACCCCAAGTACTACGAGTGGAACTTCGAGATCCAACAGGCCCTTTCCAAAGCCGTGAACGTCTCGATCAATTATGTCGGGAACCACGGTTATGACGAAATCAGTCAGAACCTGTTCCTGAACGCTTATGCCCCGAAGGGCTTTGCCGGACTTCCGACCACCGCCCCCGACCCGCGTTTTGGCGAAATTCGCCAACTGAGCAACCCCGGCTACTCGAACTACAACGGCTTGGTCACCTCGCTTCAGTTCCGGCTCGGCTCCGACCTTTCCGGTCGCTTCAACTACACCTGGTCGCATTCGCTTGACACTTGCTCGAATGGCTGCCTGGAACCGTTCAACGCTCTGACCGCAGTCAGCGTGCGTTCGCAGTTAACGCCTTTCAGCGCCAGCGCTTTGAGCTACGGGAACTCGGATTACGATACCCGTCACAGCGTGAGCGCCAATTGGTCCTACACCGTCCCGACCCGCTACTTCAGCAACGGCTTCGTTAAGACCATAGTCGGTGGCTGGGGTCTCTCCGGCACCGTGCTTTACCACTCCGGCTATCCCTTTAGCATCGTAAACAGCGGCGTGCGCAGCGCTCAACTGCGCAACCTGACGGGCATCTCCAGTGAGGTCATTCTCGCGGATTATCTGGGCGGTGGATCGAACACCTGCACCACTCCCAACGTTGCCTGCTTCAGCCCCAGCAACTTCGCCACCCGAACCAGCCAGAATAATTTCGGCAACCTTTCCCGGAACTCCTTCCGCGGTCCCGGCTATGTCGATACTGACATTAACGTCAACCGCACGTTTGCTATCCACGAGCGCTATCGCCTTCAAGTCGGCGCGTTCCTGTTCAACGTGTTCAACCACCCCAACTTCGATCTGCCGGTTAATAACATCGCCGCCGGCACCTTCGGCTTGATTCAGAACACCGTGTCGGCGCCAACCAGCGCTTACGGTTCCTTCCAAGGATCGGCTGTGTCCGGACGCGTCATCCAGACCCAAGCGAAGTTCACCTTCTAGGTTTATCCTGGAGCGTTTTGTTCCCGGAGCTTCTGGTGGGAGTCTCTGAGAACGTGGGGAGCCGCAAGGCTCCCCTTTTTCTTGTCTTTAGCCGCGCACACTGTCGTCCCATCTTTCACGATTGACGACAGTGTGCAGTGCGCTAAACTGTAATAGTTCCTCATTCCCTTTGCGCTAGCTGAAGGTGGCTTTGCATGACCTTATCCCGCTTTTCGATTGCCGGTATCTCACTGGCGGTCGTTTCTACTGTTCCCCTTCTCGCCGCGGAAGTCCAAAAACCCGCTGCGGGCGAGGAGCAACAGACGGTCGCTAAACCACTTTCCGAGAAAGATCGCAAAAAGCGCGAGAAAGCTCTGATGAAAGAGCTCGAAACTCCCTATAAAAAGTGGCTGAACGAGGACGTCGCCTACATCATCACCGACGAAGAGCGCAAGTCCTTCAAGCAGCTCAGCACCGATGAAGAGCGCGAGCAGTTCATCGAACAGTTCTGGCTGCGTCGCGACCCGACCCCCGACACCGTCGAGAACGAATTCAAAGAAGAGCACTACCGCCGCATCGCCTACGCCAACGAGCATTACGCTTCCGGCATCCCCGGCTGGAAGACCGACCGCGGCCGCATCTACATCACCTTCGGTCCTCCCGATGAGATCGAATCCCATCCGTCCGGCGGCAGCTATGAGCGCCCCATGGAAGAGGGCGGCGGCGAGACGTCCACGTATCCTTTCGAAGCATTGGCGCTATCGCTATCATCGAAGGCATCGGCACCAACATCATCATCGAGTTTGTCGATCCCACCGATGTCCGGCGAATACCGCATGACCATGGATCCCTCGGAGAAAGACGCGCTGCTTTACGTCCCCGGCGCCGGCTTAAGCTCTGGCGGAGCAGATGGGTATGGCCAGCAAGAACCGATCGTTTCAACCGCACGGACGGCACCCACCTGGCGAACCCCGTCGGCGGCGTCCAAGGCCAGAGCATGAACGAGTTCAACCGCCTGGAACAGTTCACCAAGCTGCAGAAAGCCGCCGGCCGTGAAGTTCAAAGATCTGGAATCTCAGGTCACTTCGCGCATCACGTTCAACATTCTGCCGATGAAGGTGCAGACCGACTTCCTGCGCGTCACCAACGCCTCGGTCCTCAGCCAACGTCACCGTGCAGTTCGAAAACAAGGATCTTCAGTTCCAGTCGAAAGAAGGCGTGCAGAAAGCCGTCGTCAACATCTTCGGCCGCATCACCACCATGTCCCGCCGGATCGTGAACACCTTCGAGCACACCGTAGAGGTCGACGTCGCTCCGCAGATGCTCTGCCGAACAGCTCAAGCGATCTTCCATCTGGCAGGAGTCGGTTCCGCTGCCGCCGGGCAACTACCGGATGAATGTGGTCTGTAAAGATGTGGTCGCGGGCACCATGAACAACTTCGAAGTGCTGCTCAACGTTCCGCATTTCGACGACGAAAAGCTTGCGTCCAGCAGCCTGATCCTGGCCGACGTAATTGAGAAAGTTCCGACCAGCAGCATCGGCACCGGACAGTTTGTCGTCGGCACCACCAAGGTGCGCCCGCGCTTGACCGATACTTTCCGGCGCGACGAGAAGATGGGAATCTACGTCCAGCTCTACAATCTCGCTCCTGACGAGAAGAGCAATAAACCGAACGCCGTCATCCAGTATGAAGTCACCAGGGCGGGTTCGACCGAAAAGATCCTGGACTTCAGCGAACCCATTCAACAAGGTTCAGCCAACCAAGTTACGGTGGAGAAGTTGCTCCCGCTCGACAAGATGCAGCCCGGGCAATATCAATTGAAAATGCACGTGCTCGATAAGAATCGCAACCAGACACTTACTCCATCGGCTAATTTCACGGTAACCTAGAATTCGTAATGCAAGCGTTCAGCGGACGATGATCCCCCGAGCGAGCCGATCCCAGTTCCGGTTCACCGCAATCGCACCTGTTGTTGCGATCCTGCTGAATACTGCGCTTGCGCCCCCAGCGCATGGCATCGAACCCGTGAAACTCGCCGGTGCTTTGGAGGGCAGTGTTTCCGACGATTCCGGCAAGCCGCAAATGGGCGCGGTGGTCCAGATTTACGATCGCCAGGAGAACCTGCGAGGGCGCATTCTCACCGATGAGGAGGGTTTCTTCATTTTCGCTGGTTTGATGCCCGATACGTATTCGGTCCGCGTCACCCTCGCCACCTTCCTTCCGGCCATTCGCAATCAGATCCAGATCCAAGCAGGCCGAAGTAGCCTCCTCGACATCAGTCTGTCCGGACTTTTCAGCTCCGTTCGCATTCTGCCGCTTTCCCCGCGCGCGGGCGGAGTCGCTAGCGACGATTGGAAGTGGGTCCTGCGGTCGTCGAGCTCCACCCGTCCAGTCTTCCGCTACCTGCCGCGCGATCCGTCAGTACTTGTCTCGGCTGCCAACCGCCCTGCGATTTTCTCAGACTCCCAGGGACTGGTCAGCTTCTCCGCAGGCGACAGTAACGGCCTAGGTTCGGTCGGCGAGCTAGGCACCGCTTTCGCATTCGCCAGTACCTTGCGCGGCTCCAACCAGGTCGAGTTTGCTGGCGACGTTGGATATGGCGTCTCGGCCGATGCTCCCAATTCGGCGATTCGCGCTTCGTTCAGCCACGCTTTCGGTGCGGTCTCTCCGCAGGTCTCCGTCATCATGCGGCAGCTATATGTTCCACGCCTCGAAACCAATGGCGCTCCGGGCCTGCCGCCTCTACGCTCCATGGCGGTCAACCTCGGCGACCATACCCAAGTCTCCGACGCGCTCGCAGTTGAGTACGGCATCGAGTTCGACACGCTTTCCTTCGTGGACCACATGCATTACTTCAGTCCTTATGCGCGCCTCACCTACAATCTCCGAGGTGAGGATGGCGGGGATTACGGGACTTTCGCGGTGACGTATACATCCGGTAATGCCCGCCCCGAACTGGGGGCGGAACGCGCCGCGGATGCGCATGACGATCTGCCGCGCGAAGTGGCTGCCCTGGCCGCTCTTGCCCCTGTCACATTGCGCAATGGAGAAGCGCAGGTTCAGCGTGGGGAGAATTACGAGATCGCTTATTCGCGGCAAATGGGCTCGCGCCGCGTTCGCGTTTCAGGCTATCGCGAAAGTGTTCAGAATGGGTCGCTCATGCTAGCTGGCGCCGAAGGAAATGCGTTCCCCGGCGAGGTGATCCCGGATCTCTACACCAATAGCCTGCTGTTTAATTCCGGCAACTATCACACGATGGGTTACACGGCAGCAGTTACTCAAGACTTTGGCGATCGTTATCAAGTGACTGTCACCTACGGCTCTGTTGGCGTTCTTACCCCGCGCGGAACTCTCGATAACGTTGAGTCCGCCGATGAGTTACGCGGACTGATCCGCCCTGGCCAGCGCACTGCCGCCGGGGTCCGGGCAGCGGCTATCGCTCCTCATACCGGTACACATCTGGTTGCAAGTTACGAGTTCGTTGCCGCCAACGCCGCTACTGCGGGGCATCTCTACGCCACTTCGTCGGACGGCGTCGAACCCGGTCTAAATCTCACCTTGCGGCAGCCGATCCCCGCCGTGCTTGGGCTTCCTTTCCGCATGGAAGCTTCGGTCGACCTCCGCAACCTTTTGGCTGAAGGCTATCTGCCGATCACACTTGCCGACGGAGGAAAACTCCTTCTGGTCCACACCCCGCGGAGCCTTCGCGGCGGCGTTAATTTCCGCTTCTAGAACGCACTTCATGAACACCCCGCAGTCCGCGCTACGGTTTGTCCGCGATCTGGTTGTCGCCGTCATTCTCGCCGTCTTCGTGATAGTCTTCGTTTACAGGCCGGTTAAAGTCGAGGGCACAAGCATGATGCCGACGCTTACCGACGACGAACGCATCTTCATCAACCAGTTCACCTACCGGTTTGGCATCAGCGACATCAGCCGCGGCGACACCATTGTTTTCTGGTATCCGTGGGATCACTCGAAAAGCTACATCAAGCGCGTGGTGGGTCTACCAGGAGACACGGTCGAAATGGATGCTGGCACCGTCTACATCAACCATCGCGCCTTGGATGAACCGTATCTCCCGCGGGAGTATCGCGATCGGTCTTCGATGGACCCGAAGATCGTGGGGCCGAATGAGTACTTCGTTCTTGGAGACCATCGCGCCTCATCCAACGATAGCCGCGTCTGGGGCACCGTCCCCCGCAATCTTGTATTCGGCAAAGCCGTTTTCGCCTATTGGCCGGTGGCGAAGATGGGTGCCGTTCACTAGCCCGGCGAAGATTTCGTAAACTAGGTCGTCTCAGGAGGACAACCATGCAGATTTCATTTCGCGCGCTTGCCGTGCTTTCAATTACCGGTGCGCTTGCCTTGGCAGCCGATAAACCCGCGCCCACGGTGAGTTCCATGTTCGACCAGCAATTGAAGTCCGTTGAAGGCGAAGTGGTTTCATTAGCCGAAGCCATGCCTGAAGGTAAATACTCGTTCGCTCCCACTCAGGGGGAATTTAAGGGCGTTCGCACGTTCGCTCAGCAGGCGAAGCACATTGCAAGCACCAACTTCGCGATGGCCGCAGCCGTTCTCGGCGAGAAGCCGCCCATGGATCTCGGCAAGGGTGAAAACGGTCCCGATACCATCCAGTCCAAGGCCGACATCGTTAAGTTCCTGAAAGACTCGTTCACGTATTGCCACAAAGCCGAAACCACCCTCACCAAGGACAATATGCTGGATGCCGTGGATGCCGGAGAAGGCTACAAAGCGCCACGCGCCTACTTCGCCAACCTTCCGATCTGGCACAGCTTCGATCACTACGGGCAGATGGTCGAGTACGCCCGCATGAACGGGATCGTCCCCCCGGCAAGCCGGCAGCAGTAAGTCACGCCCAGTGATTCAGCGGTCCGTTACCCGCGCCAAGTCCGGGATTCGTCCGGATGGCGCGAGTGACGAATTGTTTAGCGTTAGTTATTGCCGTAACCAGATCGTCGCCGTTCGCGAGCCCGGCGGTAATGGCAGCGGAGTACGTGCATCCCGTGCCGTGGGTATGCGCCGTTGCAATGCGTTCACTGGCGAATTCTTGAATCACGCCCTCGGCGCAAAGAATGTCGATTGCGGGGCCATCCAGATGACCTCCCTTGATTAGCACGGCTCGCGCGCCCAGGTCACAAAGCTCGCGTGCAGCATCGCGCATCGCGGAAAGAGTTCCCACTTTGCGTCCTGTCAGCGCCTCGGCCTCCGCGAGGTTCGGAGTGATCAAAAATGCGCGCCGAAGCAGGTGGTCGCGGATGCTGGAAATCGCATCGTCCGCGACCAATCGGTGGCCGTGCTTGCTCACCATAACTGGATCGACGACGAGTGGAAACGAAAACTCCCCGGCGCGCTCCGCAAGAGCTTCCACCATCCGGCCGTTTCCTAGTGCCCCCGTCTTGGCGGCGTGCGGCGGAATGTCGGCCAGGACAGCTTCTAATTGAGCTAAGACCAAGTCGGGTTGGAGCGCCTCGACCTGCGAAACCGAGTGGGTGTTCTGCACGGTAAGCAACGTGATTACTGCTTCCCCATAAACGCCGAAACGATGAAATGTTTTTAGATCGGCCTGTATTCCCGCACCGCCGCTAGGGTCGGAACCGGCCAAGGTGAGAGCGACGCGGGTCACCCCCTCACATTAGCGAATCTGCAAGTAGATCCCGGGGGGACTCACAACGTTGGCGACGGACACTTGCACCTGTGCAAGCCCGGCGGGTGTATCCGGAGGAACAACGGCGTTTATCTGCGTCAGTCCGGCGAACCCCGGAGCATCGCCCACATAGAGCAACTCCGCCTTGTTTCCCCCGATGAAGACCGAGACCACGGCAAGCGGTACGCCCAAGGGCGCAACAGCCGGAAGCCCTGTGACATCTAAAGGGCTGGTGTCGCCGAATCCCGTGCCGTAAAGAATCACCACGGAACCGGCGGCGGCCGGATGCGTGGGGCCGTTCAAAGAGTAGTCTGGATAGTTTAGCGCTGCGGCCGAGTTCGCCAGGGCAAAGAGGCCCGGAGTGTAGGGCGAGATGTCGGAAATCACGCTGGCCAGGGTGACTCCATTCCGCTGAACTTCGATCAGCGCGGAAAGATGCCCGGATGATTCGACGGGAATCTGCGCATTGATTTGATTCAAGCCGACGTAGTAGAGCGGGGCAGACACTCCTCCAACAAGGACCTGGGTACCTCCCAAATTCGTAGACACGTGGCCCGTGGAATCGAGCGCGGCGCCCAGCGGGATGGCTGGCCCGATATTCGGACCGAAGATCGATACGATCTCACCGCCGGCGATCGTTCCCGTGAGAAACGTCGCGGCATGCGTGATGGTGATAGTCGCGGGAACGCTCTGCAGATCGCCAACGCCAACGGTCAGCGCACGAACCCGCCGGTTACCGCTATCGACGAAAAAAACGTTTCCTTGCGAATCGCAGGCAATCGCAGTCGGGTTCGAGAGATTGGCTTGAGTAGCCGCTCCGCCATCTCCGGAAAAGCCGGGTGATCCTGTTCCGGCGGCAGTGTGGATGTTGCCGGAGGTGTCGATAAAGCGCACGCGGTTATTGCCGGAGTCGGCAATCCACACGGTGCCGTGGCCATCCACAGCCAGACCACTCGGGGCATTAAGTTGAGACTGCGTAGCGGGCCCATCGTCACCGCCAAAACCGGCTGACCCGTTACCCGCAATCGTTACATCGGAACCGTCCGCGCCGATCTTCCGGATTACGTGATTGCCTGTGTCGGCCACGTAGAAATTCCCTGAACTGTCGGCCGCTAGCGCCGTGGGCGAATTCAGCGTCTGGGCCAGACTCACGGCTGTGGGCGGCCCGCTGCTGGCAGCCGCGAAGAGTGCGCCATTGTCAGTGAACTCGAGGTTGCCTTGGGGGAACGCAAGCCCAGCAGGGGCCGTTAACCCGGTGACGATGTTGGTCGCCGAACCGGTCGGATTCGCGATCTTAATCGTCCCCCCGTCCGCCACAAACAGCCGGTTCTGCGGATCGAACGCAAGCGTCCGCGGACTGGTCATATAATCGCTGGCCTGCAGGCTCTCGATAGTTCCATCCAGGCCGATCTGTCGCAATCGGTGGAAGCTCGAATCGGATACGACAACGTTGCCCTGATTATCCGCGGCGATGCCGGCTAGAGTTTCAAATCGCGCTTTAGTGGCCGGGCCTCCATCGCCGAAAGTAACGGTCGCGGACGAGAACAGGGTGGTGACGCTTCCATTCGAGTGCACCTCCTCAAGATGTTGCTGTCCCACGAGCAGGACGTCGCCATTCGGTGCCACCGCGATATCGCGGCCAACCCCGGCCAGGAAAGTGTAATGACCGCTGCTATCGAAGCGGAACGTCTCCGGATAACCGGTATTTGCCACATACAAGTTGTTAGCCTGATCCACGAATAGCCCGGTAGGCAGTCTTAGGGCGAAGTTGATCCCGGTTACCGGATCAGGTCCGCCAAGAAACGTCACGATGTTGCCGTCCGGCGTGACCTTACGAATGCGCGCGTTGGAGCTATCGGCGATATACAAGACGCCGGTGGTGTCGAAACCAATTCCTGCGGGACCATTCAGCTGGGCGCTGAGGGCGCTCCCGCCATCGCCGGAACTGCCGGAAGTTCCATTGCCCGCGATCGGCGTTGCCGAGCCATCCGAATTGATCCGGCTCACCCGATTGGCGTCGAACTCGGAAACGTAGAGAGTGCCGTCGGGCGCGAACGTTAAGTTGCGCGGCGAATTCAATCCACCGGCAATCGTGGAGATCACTCCCGCCGGATTCACCTTGCGGATGCGGCCGTTTCCAAGATCGGCGATGAAGAGATTCCCGCTAGCATCCATACGGATACCGAAGGGCGAGTTGATGGCGGCTTGGGTGGCCGGACCCCCATCGCCGGAGAAACCGGGATAGCCGTTGCCCGCGTAAGTTGTAACGATTCCTGAGTTGTCGATTTTGCGGATGCGGTTGTCGTCCGCGTCGGCGACGTAGATGTTGCCATCCGCGTCTGAGCACACGCCTTCCAGAATGCTCACGAAACCGAGCCGCGCAGGGCCACCATCACCTTCTAGATCGCTGCCCGCAAACGTCTTGATGGTATAAGCGGGCGTGTCCGCCTTCAGTAACACGGAGATTAATAGGCAGACGAGCAGACCGATCGATTTTACGAAACGCACTTATCCGTAAGGTGCTCGGATTCTTGCGGAGTTCTCAAATCAGCGCGGTCTGATGAACTGCTGAGTGATGGCCACGCGCCCTTCGGGGTCAACAAAAACGCCCACTCCAGTGAGCGTGAAATCAGGGTTCAGAATGTTCCGGCAATGCCCGGGGCTATACATCCACTGCACCACTGCAATAGGAACAGGATCTTCCCAATCCTTCTCACGGAAGATATTTTCGCCGCAGTGCGTCCATAGAATCGAGGCACGGGTGATCCGCTCTCCCACATCCCCTAGTTGCGGATCATTGTGGCTGAAAAAACCAACCGTCAGCATGCGTTCGCTATGCTGACGCGCGGCGGCGGCTAGTCGATCGTCCCAGCCAAGGGGTTCCGCGTCTTTACACACCCGTTGAAAATTGATCGCGTCAAAAACCCGGCGCTCCAAGCTGGGCGTGGGGAGGGGAAGAGCGGCGGCCGCCAGCAGGAGGTTGCGGCGAGTCATCATACGAGTTCGCGGGACAGCGCGAGCGCGCCCCAAAGAACGCTGTCATCGCCAAGCGCCGCGGGTTTCACATCCACGCGTGCTTGCGACCACGGCGGCATCTGGCGCGCAAGCTCCGCTTCCAAGGGGGTGAACAGAAGCGGACCCGCCTTGCTGATTCCCCCGCCGATCACGATACGCGCGGGATTCAGCAGCATGATGGCAGCCTTCAAGCCGCGGGCCAGAGGGACCACATAACCCCGCATGAACGCGGCATCATGAACCAGTTCGCGCGCTGGACGTCCGTGATCCCGCTCGAGCCAAAGGCCGCAACACATTCTTTCAAGACAACCGTTGGAACCGCAAAGGCATGCGGGACCATCAGGCTCTACATTGAGATGCCCGATTTCGCCAGCCCATGAATCAGGCCCACGCAAGACGCGTCCGTCGATTGCGATCCCACCGCCAATGCCAGTCGAGATGGTGACATAGAGAAGCGGACTGGCGCCCTTGCCAGCTCCGAAATGAAATTCGCCCAGAGCTCCCACGTTGGCGTCGTTGTCCATAATCGCGGGAGCATCAATTCGCTCGGAAATCCACTGGGACAGCGCGATGTTATCCCAGCCGCCAACATGGGTGGATAAAGCCACTCGCTGTTCAGAAAACACCACTGGCCCGCCGAATCCAATCCCGCAGCGGTCGAATTTGAACTCCCGCCGCCAATCGGAAATCATCGTTTCCATGGCGGCGAGAATGCCCGTCCCGCCCGCCTGTGAATCGGTGGGACGCTGTTCCCGGCGGATCAGCCGCTCGCCATCGAAGATCGCGAGGCTGAACTTGGTGCCGCCGATGTCGACTGCGAGGGTTTTCATTAGAGTGCGAGAACTTCCTCCGGCGTTGCCACTCCGGTTCCCGGTTTTCCGATGGTGATCCTAGCGACGCGGCTTCCGAATTCCGCCGCACGGATGGCGGACCCTGTAAGAAAGTAAGCCGCTGCGGCGCCGGCTGCGAAACTATCTCCCGCACCGCAAATGTCGACGGGATTTTCCACTTTGGGGACTGCGACGACGGCTTCACCATCAGGTTGGAACAGGCGAACACCATCGCCGCCTTGCGTGACGAAAAGCACCGGAGCTTTTGTTTTTTGTCGTAGGCTGGCCAAGTCTTCGGGAGCAGCGGCAGCTTCGGCTTCCTCCCGATTGGCTTTGAGAAGCACCCGGCGAAAGTGTCGGGCGCGGCGGCGGGAATCGGCCAGAAACACTTTGTCACGATACACGGTCGCCAGTTCCGCGATTAGATTGCGTACGGCGGCGGTGACCACGCCCGCAGTATCGGTTTCGGCCTGGTCGGCGATAAGAATCAAATCGTGCGCATCGATAGCGGGCAGGAGACGATCGAGCACCAGGCGTTCGGCTTCCGACGTGGGCTGCATCAGAAAATCAACACGCGGCAGGTCTTCGCGACCGGTTGCCTGGTTGATGAGCTTGGTGTAGGTAAATGTTTGGACACCGGGCGCTTCCACCAGCAATTCATGATGGATGCCGGAAGCGGAGAGTGCCTGCCGGAGTTCAAATCCATAACCGTCGCAGCCCACAATCCCGAGAACTGAGACACGCCCCACGCCAAGAGCGGCCAGATTGTTGGCCACGGTGCCGCCCGCACCCGCAGTCGACTTGGTTCGAAGAATGGCGACGCGGGGGATACCGGTTTCCGCGGATTGCAGAGCCAGCGCCGGATCGTAGTGGCACCAGTGGTCGAGACAAATATCGCCTACGATGAGTGCGCTTAAACCGGGAAGGGCGTCGAGGATCGCCGAGTCAGTCATGCGAGCTTCCGGCGATGCAATGGCGATAGAGCGCCGGGAACGTGGCCCGGTGAGGACCGCAGAAATAGAAGCTCTCGCCACCATCGGCAACGGTGCGGACGAGAATCGTCTTGTGTGGCCGGAAGTAGTAGCCCGGATCGGACCGAGGCAGTTCCTGGCGAAAGTCTCCAGCGATCGGGACCAGATCGAAGACAGCGGTAGTGAAATGGCGGATTTCGCGATTCTCCTGCGCGGCGACATTGCGGGCCATTGCCAGCGCTTTGAGGTAGATCTCAGGCGCCATCACGGCGGAACCGAAGCTGAGCATCACGCCGTGTTCCAGACGTTCGACTGACGCGGCCAACACCAGAAAGTCGATATAGGAGGATGCGCCCCAGGCGGCTCCGTCGCAATTCGGATGTTCGTGGACGATATCGTAGCCTATACCGGCATGGACGGTGACCGGAACTCCGGCGTTCCATGCCGCCGCAAGAACGCTGAGATCGCGATAGGGAAACTGGCTGGCCGCGATTGCCTCGCCGACGGTTTCGCCGAGACCTTTGCGATCCCGCGCGGCAGTTACGGCCCAAGCATTCAATTCGCCTGTCTCTTCCCAGAGCCCGAATTGCCCGTTCTGTATGTAGCGGGCGACGCTCTCGGTGGTCGCTCCGATGCGGGCCAGCTCATAGTCATGGATCACGCCCGCGCCGTTCATGGCGACGTGATCGATAAACCCCTGCTCGATCAGCGCAATCAAGTGGCGTGATACACCCGAGCGGAGCAGGTGAGCGCCCATGAACAGTATGCGAGCGGAGCCCCTTTCGCGGGCCGCGCGCAGGTGCTGGGCTACAGTCGCGAGGTCGGGATTGGAGAACGGCGGAGCCGGATCGTGAAGCTGTAACCAGTGGTCAAGATGGAGGTCGTGCGTGCGCCAAGCTAGCGGGAGTACACGCAGGCGGGACCGATCAAACGTGCGATATCTGGTGCTCACGGGAGAATAGAGTCTCGAGCAATTCGTCGAGTTGGAGGAAATTGGGAATAATAAAGTCGGCGCCGGACTTGATTAGCCGTTCCCGTTTCCATTGGTCCACCTGCTGGCACTCGGGTTCATCGGTGGCAACCCCGACCGCGGTTCCATTCACTTCACGAACATTCTCGATTTCCACGTAGCCATCGCCAAAACCCAGAAACTCGTCACCGCGAAACGCGCTGTGCGCGATCAGGCCCTGAATGAGGATTCGCTTGGAGAAGGTACGGTAATCGTCAAGCGCCCCGAAGACGCCGCAATCGAAGTAAGGGGTGACACCGAGAAGATCGGCTTCTTCACGGACATAGATTTGATCCGTGCCGCTGGCCAGATACATCTTCAAGCCCCGGTCACGCAGCGCGGTGAGGATGGCGTAAGAACCCGGAACCATGTATTTTTCGGGAGACACATGGCCGGAGCGAAGCTCGTCCAGGCGATGGGAGATCTTTTGGTTGAGCAGCTTGAGATACAGATTTTTATACTCGAGCGGGTCGGGCGGAGTGCCACCGCGCCGGGCGACATTCTCGGCAAGCTCGATCATCTGATACATGGTCTGCTTGCCGGTGAGGCGGCCCACGAACTCGCGGACGATGCCGGTTAGCTCGACTTCCGGCTCGCCCGTCCGGCACTCGGAAAGAATCTCGACCATCATGGGCACCATGACGTCCATCCAGCCGGAGCGGATGGTGGAGATGGTGCCGTCGAAGTCAAAAATGGCGACTTTCGCGTGCGTTGCCGAGGCGCCTTTGCGGAGCTGTTCAATCACGTTTTTTATCTTGGCATATGGAAATTCGGAATGCCGGTTTTGAAATGACTATCATGTAGGCGGGCGGCGCGGTCGACCGCAGTTGTGCTAAAAACGCCTGGCAATAACTCGATTGTTGCGGAAGACTAGCGGTGCCAAGCGACTAAGCGCAAGCTCCTCTTTGCATTTGTTTTCCATTGTGAATGGAGATGGCAAGATCGATCTGGTTTTAGCGCTGCGAGTTTAAATGTAACCGAGATAAATACCTATGGACTTTGCAGTGATGCAGGTTATCCGGCTATAGGAGATGTTTACATTCGCGAAGATGTTGTAAAACTACAAATTGGAGGGTACATCTGGAGCTCCGCTAATTGCCGATCTGAACGGCGATGGCATTGCTGATATTGCTGTGCTGGGGCAGTTTGGCGTTGTTCTTTTCCACGGCGAGGGCGGGTTGAACTTCCAGTCTCCGTTATGGAATCTTGTTGTTGGCCTCGCACCGTTCGTCGCTCAAGTCGGCGAGTTCCATGGCCAGTCGCCTGAGTCGGGCAAACCGGACATTATCGTCCCCGACGGCAGCGGTGCAGTTTTGACGATCTTCAATCTAACCAAGTAAGGCGGGAGGTGCGAGATGGCGCGCGGGTGGGAAAGTAAATCTGTTGAGTCCCAGCAGGAAGCGGCTGAGGCTCGGAAGGCGGAGCGGCCACCTGCGTCCGAGACCGAGCAACAAATCGCGGCCCTCGAACATACCCGCAAACATCTCATGGACGAGATTGAAGCGAGCCGGAATCCGCGCTTTCGGGAATTGAAAGCCAAAGCGCTGGCGCACGTCGATGCGCAGCTCGGGGCGCTCCGCTCCTGAACCGCGCCCTATTGTGCCGGGAACAGGAAGTGCAACATGGCGCCCACGCGGGATGCCCAGGCGCCCTCGTTATGTCCGGCACCCTCGGCTTCAAAGTAAGCGAGGTCGTAGCCCTCTTTCCAGCCCTTGCGGAGCAGGATGGCGCGCAGTTTGCGCACGTCTCCCAGAATCCGCTCCGGACGCTGGCCTTCCGCAGTGCCAATGTCAAGCCAGATCTTCAGATCGGGGCGCGCGGTAAGCTGCCGGACTTTTGCGAGAATCGCGCGCCGATTCCACCAAACCGAGGGCGACATCACGGCCAGCTTGCCAAACACTTTGGGTTGACATAGGCCGATATATAAAGTAACCAGGCCGCCCAACGAAGAGCCCCCCAGGGCGGTGTGCGAGCAATCGCGCTCGGTGCGGTAGATGTTGTCGATGAATGGCTTGAGTTCTTCGACCAACATCCGGCCATAAAGATCGGCCTTGCCGCCGTGGCCCATGCGCGGGTCGGCCGTCGGCGTGTACTCGTCCAGCCGATCCGACCCGGTATTGTAGATTCCGACAATGATCAACGGCTGGATCGCGCCGCTTTGAATCAGCTGTTCAGCCGTCTCGTCCACATGCCATTCCTGGCCCTCAACAAAGGACGTAGCGCCATCGAATAGATTCTGGCCATCGTGAAGATAAAGGACGGGATAGCGGCGCTGCGGATGCTCGTCATATCCAGGCGGGAGGTACACCAACACGTCGCGGTCGGCCGGCAGAAAGTTGGAGTGGAAGCGCTCGTGGCGGCGGAAGTTGCCCGTCAGTGTGTGATGCTTTCCGTCGGATGGAATCGGCTGCTGCGACGGCGGCGGCTGCTGAAAGTAGGGAAAGGGGGTAAGGATGGGGACCATGCAGCGAACCAGAAGTGTAGCAACTGTAATTCCGATTAATCTAGGTCGAATTCCCGCTTCGGTGGCCCCTGATCCGGATCTTCTTTCGCTTGGCGAAGCAGCTCGTCGAATTTGGTTTCCAGAACCTTCCCGTGTTGCTTCTGTTGCGCGAAGCTCTTCTGAAATGCGTCCTCGCGGCGGCCGGCTTCGCCCTTCAATCTCTCGACAGCAACAGACAGGTCGTCAATGACGTTGCGCTTCTCCGGCTGCCGGTGCGCGATCAGCGTCTGTGTCTCCGGATCAACCTTCAAAATCGTATTGCAACAAGGGCAAGTTATCTCGAAAAGAAGGGGGACTTTCGCCATTTGTTCATCGTAGCCTGTTAAGCTTAGATTACACCGCCCCCGACCAGGTAACAGCGTCGCAGGATGCCCAAGGAGCCCCTCAATGGATGAACGTGAGCGCGCGCGCACACTCGAGCAAACGCTCGGACAAATAGAAAAGCAATTTGGAAAAGGCTCGATCCTGCGGCTGGGAAGCAAGGATTCGATTGTCCCGGTTTCGGTGATTTCGACCGGATCGATCGGGATCGACGCGGCTCTCGGAATGGGAGGCTTCCCGCGGGGCCGAATCGCCGAGATTTTCGGACCGGAATCCTCAGGTAAGACGACCATTGCTCTGCAGGTGGTGGCCGAAGCCCAGAAGCTGGGCGGCATGGCGGCGTTTATCGACGTGGAACATGCGCTCGATCCGGCCTATGCACGAAAATTGGGCGTCGACGTGGACAATCTGCTCGTCTCGCAGCCCGATTACGGGGAACAGGCCCTTGAAATCACGGCGGCTCTTGTAGCTTCCGGCTCGGTGGATGTT
Source organism: Bryobacterales bacterium (assembly GCA_963752695.1). GTDB lineage: Bacteria > Acidobacteriota > Terriglobia > Bryobacterales > Bryobacteraceae > Bog-113. The sequence continues at coordinate 1,273,392 of CAVVZB010000002.1, read as the reverse complement.
CTGGTGGTGGACTCGGTGGCAGCGCTGGTTCCGAAGGCGGAACTTGACGGCGAAATGGGCGACAGCCACATGGGTCTACAGGCGCGGCTGATGTCGCAGGCCTTGCGAAAACTCACAGGAATCGTTTCGAAATCGAAGACCTGTCTGATCTTTATCAACCAGATCCGCGACAAGATCGGCGTGATGTTCGGCAGTCCGGAGACGACCACGGGCGGGCGCGCGCTGAAGTTTTACGCTTCCATCCGTGTGGACATTCGCCGCATTGCCGCGATTAAAGACGGTGACGCCGTGGTTGGAAACCGGACCAAGGTGAAGATCGTAAAAAACAAGCTCGCCAGCCCTTTTCGCGAGGCCGAGTTCGACATCATCTATGGCGAGGGTGTTTCGAAGGAAGGCGATCTGATCGACTTGGGCGTGCTGCACAACGTGATTGAGAAATCAGGATCGTGGTTCAGCCACAAGGGCGAGCGCATTGGACAAGGCCGTGAGAACGCGCGCCAGTTCCTGAAGGACAATCCGGATATTCGGATGGGGATCGATGTGGAGTTGCGTAAGCTTTTAGGCCTGATCAAGGCCGAGCCGGTAAACGGTGCGCCCATTCCGGAGACGCAGCCAATAGGCAAGCCAGCAGCCGCGCGTAGCGGGCGCTAACGCTCACGCTTCAGGACGTCCGTTAGCTCGTCCATATCCGACGGCGGAATGTAGAAATGAGGGGAGACGCGAACCCAGCTTTGTCGTGGAATGGCGAAGAATCCCGCTTCTTTCAGCTTTTTCACGGTAAGGCGGCAATCCTCGCCCCGCTTGCGGAAGCTGACAATTCCCGCGCCGGAATCCGGCGTGCGCGCGCCAAGTACTTCAAATCCGTGGGCGAGCAAGCTTGCATGCAGGCGGTCTGCCAGCGATTGGACAGCAGCGCCAATGCGATCGCGGCCGACCTCATTGACAAACTCTAGAGCCGCACGTAGACCGTAGCATCCGATGGTGTTCAGAGTGCCGCATTCGTAGCGCCCGGCGTCGCTCCGCAGTGTTAGATCGCGGGCGGAAAAGTCGTTGTAGCGGGCCACGCTGGTCCAGCCGATTTCGGTGGGTTGGACGCGATCGGTCACTTCTTCGCGGATGTAAAGAATGCCGCAACCTTCCGGACCCATGAGCCACTTGTGTCCATCGGCCGCTAAGGCATGAATACGGGCCTGGTTCACGTCCAGCGGGAAAACGCCTAGCCCTTGGATAGCGTCCACGAAGAAGAACACGCCGTGGCGTTCGCAAATCTCCCCGATCGCATTCAGATTTGTGCGGTACCCGCTCAGATACTGGACGAAGCTGACGGCCAGCAGGCGCGCACCCCGGCAGGCATTGTCGATTGCTTCAAGTGAAGCGTCGTACGGCAGCCAGGTCACGGTCACGCCGCGTTCTTCCAGCCGTTTCCAGGGAAGCCAATTGGACGGAAACTCTTCATCGAAGGCGACCACGCGATCGCCAGAACTCCATTCCAAGCCATTGGCCACGGTCGAGATGCCTTCCGAAGTGTTCTTGACGATGGCGATCTCCCGCACAGATGCGCCAATCAGCTGCGCGGCTGCGGTCCGCAATCCTTCGTAAGCGGCCAGCCACCGGTCGTAAAAAAGACTGCCGAAATTCCAGCATTCATCGGCTAGTTCCTTCATGGCGTCGGCGGCCGGCTTGCAAAGCGGCGACACCCCGGCATGGTTCAGATAAACCAAATTGCGGCGGACCGGGAACTGCGCTTCGTATTGCTGCCAAATCTCGGGCATTCCTGACTATAGTAAGGCGCGCATGGTTATAATTTGTAGCGTGCTACGCGTGTGCAACGCTGCTGTGTGTCTGGTTTTATCGTTGGCCCTTGCGCCCGTGATAAACGCCCGCGATGGCGGCAAGGATGTATCTCGCGCATTCAACCTTTACAGCATGGAGCGGGAGATGGCGCTCGGCAAACAGCTTGCGGCCGAGTTGGAACGGCAGGTCAAGCTGGCGAACGAGCCGATACTTTCCGAGTATCTGAACCGCGTGGCGCAGAACCTTTCAAGGCAGTCTGAAATAGCCATTCCTGTCTCGGTGCGCCTGATCGAGTCGGGCGATCTAAACGCGTTCACGCTCCCCGGCGGCCATGTTTACATCACCAGCGGTATGTTGCGCCTTACGGAATCGGAGGCGGAACTGGCTTTTGTACTCGCGCATGAATTAGGGCATGTGGCGGCGCGTCACGCGACACGTGAGGCGTCCCGTGGCGACCTTGTGAACCTCGGCTCGATTCCGCTTGGGATTATCGGTGGTTGGTCGGGCCTGGCGCTGCGCCAGATGGCCGGCCCTGGTTCTCGGCTCGGTTTGGTTAAAGGGGCGCGGGATTTCGAACTGCAAGCCGACCGGCTGGGAATGGACTTCCTGGAAGCGGCTAGTTACGATTCCACCGCAGCGATCGACGTTTTTGAGCGGATCGAATCCACCGAGCGCAGAACTTCCGGAAAGCTGGCGCGTCTCGCGGCCGGGCATCCGTTGACCGCCGAGCGCATTGAGCGCGCGCAGAGGCACCTGAAAGAGGCCGTGAGTCAGCGTCCGGAACACATCATCAATACTTCCGAATACGAAACGATGCGAGTACGGGCCGTCGCGCTCGAGGAAAAACGTATTCGCGAAGCCGCTGGTACCGCTCGATGAACTTTCTGTAACCTGGGTTCACACTGTTGCGTAGATACAACTGTTGAACCCTCCGCAGGCCTATAATATCCACAGGAGTTTCCTGGCAATGAAGAAGCAGAATCGGCGTCACGCCGCGCTCCTGACGGCGTTCTCTCTCCTTATAATCCCGAGTTTAGCCATCGCGGGCAAGACGGAAAAAGATCCTGATCAGATCGGAAACCGGGATGTCGGCAAGGGAGTTAATTTTTACTCACTCGAAAAAGAAATAGCCTTGGGTAAACAGCTTGCGCAAGAAGTTGAGCGCCAAGCCCGCATTGTGGATGACCCAATCATTGCCGAATACGTGAACCGTATCGGGCAGAATTTGGTGCGGAATTCCGACGCGAAAGTGCCTTTCACCATCAAGGTGATTGATTCCGAGGAAGTGAACGCATTTGCGCTCCCCGGCGGCTTCTTCTTTGTAAATACGGGCATCTTGCTCAAAGCCGATAATGAGGCCGAAATGGCAGGCGTTATGGCTCATGAAATCGGTCACGTCGCCGCCCGGCACGGCACGCGGCAGGCTACGAAAGCGCAACTGGTGAATTATGGAACAATCCCGCTCATCTTCCTCGGCGGTTGGGCTGGTTATGGCATCCGGCAAGGTTTGGGTCTGGCAATTCCGATGGGCTTTCTGAAATTCACGCGCGCTGACGAAGCCGAAGCCGATCTCCTCGGCCTGGAATACATGTACAAGGCGGGTTATGACCCGACGGCGTTCGTCGACTTCTTTGAGAAGATTCAGTCGCTCGAGAAGAGGAAGCCCGGCACGATGTCCAAAGTGTTTTCCACCCATCCGCCAACGGACGACCGTATCCGCTCCGCGCAGGTGAACATCGATAAGTATCTGAAGGCAAAGCCGGAGTATGTGGTAACGACTTCGGAATTCAACGATGTCAAAGGCCGTGTACTAGCGATGCACAATCACCGAAAGATTGATGACGCCAAGGATGCCTCGCGTCCGCGTTTGCGCCGTGCACCGGGATCGGGCACCATCGATGACGGATCGGGTGACGACAAGAAGTCCAAGCCGGACGACGATGAGCGTCCCACACTAAAACGCCGCGACGGCGATAATACGTAAGCATTCACGAACGAGAAGTGAGAGCCCGGGGGCCGAAAGTTTGGCTATCCCGGGTTTTGTTTTTCTGGAAGGGGAGATAACGTGAGCGAATCCAATTCGAATTCCAATTTGAAGACGGCCCTGGTTGCCGGAGCGATGCTGGCCCTACTAGCGTCGAACATCTACATTTTCGTGCAAATGCACGATTTGAAGGTTGCTGCCGCGAAACAACAGGAAGCGCTTAGTGCGCAGATTCAGGATTTGAAAGAGAACACGAGCACGATCGAGGCTTCGTCGCGCAAGCATTATCAATCGCTCAGTGAAGATCTTGATCGCAAGAGCCGCGAGGCGGCGCGCGCGGCAACCAGCGTGAAGACCGAAGCCCTGAGTCGCGTCGAGCAGACCCGCAAACAATTGGAGCAGGAACAGGCGCAAACGGCGGAGAAGATCAATACTGATCTCTCGACCGTGAAAGACGCGGCAAACGCCAAAATTGCTGAAGTCAGCACCGACGTGGGAAACGTAAAGACGCAGGTCACCTCTACCCAGGATGAATTGCATAAGACAATCTCCCAGTTGAGTAAAGTGCAGGGCGATTTAGGCGTGACCAGTGGCTACGTGGCGACCAATGGAAAGGAGCTTGCGGCTCTCCGGCGTTTAGGCGAGCGCAACTACTTCGAGTTCCACATCTCCAAGTCCAAAGACCCGCAGAAGGTCGGCGACATCCAGGTGATGCTGAAGAAAGCCGACCCCAAACGAAACAAGTTCACATTGACAGTGATGGCTGATGACAAAACTATCGAGAAGAAGGATCGCACCGCGCTCGAGCCAGTTCAGTTCTACGTGCAAAAGGCACGGCAACCGTACGAGATCGTCGTGAACGAGGTGCGCAAAGACCAGATCAGCGGTTATCTTGCGACACCCAAGGATCTGATCGCGCGCTAGCCGAAGGCTCGGTTAGCTCGAAGCCAGTACGATTTGATTGCCTTCAGAGTCGGTCACCTTAACGAAAGATCCCCACGGCTGTTTTTGCGGAGGGCCCTCGAAAGCAACACCCTTGCTCTGAAAGTCGGCATACGTTTGGTCCAAGTCGTCCACTTCCCACGAGGTGTTGACGAAGGTGCCAACGCGGTTTTCGTGGCCTTCTGGAGTGTAAAGCACAACGCCTGTCTCTGCTCCGGGAATTCCTAGCTCAATCCAGCGTTGGCCTGGGCCGAACTTCTGATCGGTGATAAGTCTGAACCCGAGCTTTTCGATATAAAAAGACAGTCCGCGATCCTGGTCGGCCATCGGGATTCCAATGAACTTGACACGTTTGATCATGCTCCCCAGAATCACAGGTTGACCCGGCGAAATCAACTATCGCCGAGAGCCACGAGGCTCATGGAGCATCTGGTGTCTCGCCGGTTTCTTCTACGAACTTTTCTACATGAGCCCGGTAAATGCATGGTTTTCCACGCCGATCGCTGTTGAAAAAGACGTTCTGGCTGTCCGGTGAAAAAATCGGCTGAACCATGGCCGGATCGCTGGCGCGGTGCTCGCAAAGAGTCAACTCCCGGCGCACGGAACGAAGCAAAAGCAGAAGGTAAGGCGACGCCAGACTACGGCTCGCGCCGACAAACACGGACGCGTCGGCATTGGCACCAAAGGAGACGAACTGGCTTGTCTTCGCCACGAGCTTAGATGTGCGCGGCTCCACCTCGAACTCGCGCAGCGTGGTGAGCTGGGTGCGTTCCGCCGGAATCGAGAGGTAAAGGATCGAGTGGCCGTCTGGTGACCACCGCGCTTGGCCTGGGATATCCGCAGAGTCGGTAAGCATGGGTAGATCGTTCTGACCGTTCAAACTCGCCACCCGGATTGAGCCATCCCGTCTGTAGAACAGCTGCGAGTGACCGGGGCGAAACTGGACGTCACTCATGAGCCCCGCGGATTCCAGAACGGTCGAGACTTCGCCACGCGGGAACTGTATGCTCCGGATTCGGGACCGGTCCGACTTGCGCTCCACCCACGCTGCCCGCGATGCGTCCGTCGTGACCGAGAAGCCTGGTACACGTACCCAATCCGGGGGCACCTCAGTCCAGGTTCGCTCGCGCAGGTTGCCTAGGGGCATCTGCTTCAAGGATCGTCCGTCGAAGTAGAGGACGGACCGATCGTCGGGCATCAGTGCAAGAGTGGCTTGGTCAAGCTCGGACGCTCCGGTTAGCTGCCGCGACTGTCCGGTCTGCCAATCCAGGCGGTAGGCTTGGACCGAGCCCGACCGGTCACTGCTATGGATGAGAAAGCGTCCACGGCGGGAAACCGAATGCAGGTGCGGGGCGGAGAGCCTCGCGCTGGTCGCAGGATCGGTCAGGCGGTATAAATCGAATTCAGTGGCCGGGTCTAGGAACCGTTGGGGAACGAATACCGAGGCAGCGCCTTTTCCGCCCGATCCAACGTTAGTTTGACTTTGGAGAAGAGTCGAAGCCGAGAGAGCCAGAAACGCCCGGCGACCGATACGGGCCTGCGTCAACCTTCACTCTACTATGGCTGGGAACGCTGTCCCATCAAAGGCCAAGGCCGCCGCGATCCGCACTCGCGGTTTGCAGCGTGTTGCCTTTAGAGAGAAAGCGATAAGGGTTGATAGGCACGCCGCCAACTCGCACCTCGTAATGAAGGTGTGGACCCGTCGATCGTCCCGTCATACCGACAGCGCCAATGCGCTCGCCGTGCCGGATTGACTGTCCTTCCATCACATCGATGCGTGAAAGGTGTCCGTAATAGGTTTCGTATCCATTGCCGTGGTCGATGATAACCAAACGGCCATAACCGCTGCTCCAATCGGCATGCTCGATGGTCCCGTCGGCAGTGGCCGTTACCAGAGTTCCCGTCGGTGCCGCAAGATCCATTCCGGTGTGATAGGCACCTTCACCGGAAAACGGATCGATTCGCGAGCCATAGGGGCACGTAATGTGTCCGTCAACGGGCCACGAGCCGGACAACATTCCAACCACGCCTTCGGAGCCGTTCGCGAAAAACGTGCTATCGAAATGGGGCTTCGTAAAACTGCGGAGCGTGTTGAAAGTGGCCAACGTCTCGCTCATCGTGGGCGCCAGGCGGGCTTCGGCGAGCACGCTATCGGAACCTTCGATATGCGCCTTCACCCCGTAGGCACTGGAAACCTCACTGGCAAACATTTCCAGTGTGGCTAATTGTTCTTTGGTTTGAGCGTTGCTGCGCTTCAGTTTTTCGTAGCGAACACGTAACGTATCGGCTTCCTGGCGCAGATGATTGTAGTCGATCACCTTGGAAACCATTCGGGCGTAACTTGAGGCTAAACCAAACAGAGACACTCCGCCGCAAAGAGCGACAGCCAGAGCGGCGTAAAGAATCTTGTGTGGAACGTGAACGCGGCGAAGGCGACCGTGGAGCGAGTGCGCCAACACCAGGATGAAATAATCCTGCTTCATTTTCTCCAGTACAATCCGGCTAGCGACGGGGCTTGGAGCCTCCGCCGGATCCGAGAGACGTTTTTCGTTATGTCTATGACTTTAACAGTACTATTTGGCTAGCGTCAAGCCAGTATCACCTTCGCATTACGGGTGTAGGGTGGTTGGAGCCCCGGTTCCACTGGCTTTCTCCGACGCGATGAAAGCGTCTATACGCTCGCCGAGGATATCCATAGGGAGAGCGCCGGCGCTGAGTACCTCATCGTGGAAGCGGCGGATATCGAACTTGGCCCCCAATTCCGTCTTGGCATGCTCGCGCAGCCGCAGAATTGTCAGCTGCCCGATCTTATAGCCCAGAGCCTGCGATGGCCAAGCGATGTAGCGGTCCGTCTCGCTCTGGACAAGCGCTTCGCCGATATTGGAGTGCGCGTGGAAGAAATCAACCACTTGCTGGCGCGTCCACTTCTTATCGTGCAAGCCAGTGTCAACTACCAGCCGAATTGCCCGTAACATCTCGCCTTCCAGCCGCCCGTAGTCGCTATACGGATCTTGATAGAACCCGACTTCCTTGCCTAAGCGCTCGGTGTAAAGCGCCCAACCTTCGGTGTAAGCGGTGTAGTATTCCTGCTGGCGAAAAGGAGGAAGACTGGTCAACTCCTGCGCGATCGAAATCTGCATGTGGTGGCCCGGGATGCCCTCGTGATAAGCGGTGGACTCCACCTCGGTCGTGTTCTGATTGGCCCAGTCATAGGTGTTGACCTCGACGCGCCCCGGCCGCGAACCGTCCGGAGTGCCTTGCTGGTATGCGGTGGACGACTCCTTTTCGCGATAAGGCTCAATCTTCGCCACGGTCACATGCGCCTTCGGAAAACGCGTAAACAGCTCCGGCAGCTTGCCATACATCTGGTCGATGTATTTCCGGTAGAGATCGACAATCTCGTCCGCCGAATGCACGTGTAACTTCGGATTGCCGTTTATGGACGCCCGGAAACTTTTCAGATCTTCAAAGCCAAGCTTCTTGGCGAGCACCAACTCCGCTGCTTCGATCTCGGCTACCTGTTGCAAGCCGAGCTGATGAATCTCGCTCGGAGTCATGTCCGTGGTTGTGGACTGCTTAACGGCGAACGCGTAACGCGAAGGACCGTCCGGAAGTGACCAGACTCCAAATTCCGTGCGCCCTTTAGGTGCATATTCATCGCGGACGAAAGCGAGCAGCTTCCGGTAGGACGGTACTAAATCGTTCTGAATCGCGGCGAGCATATCTTTCCCAATGGAAGCCTGATCGTCTTTGGAGATGCTATCCGGGAATTTCGCCAACGGACCGGCAAATGGGCTTTCAGCAACCGGGATAGCGGCCAGCTTCCCAATTTGATCGGTCACCTTTTCCAGGAGGAATTTGGGAGGCATCAATCCATCTGCCATGCCCAGACGCATGTTGGCGATCGTCTGATCGAAAACGGTGGGCAATTTGCGAAGGCGCGCAATGTAGTCGCGATAGTCCTTGACTGTATCGAATTGCAACACCAGCGGAAGTTGCGCGGCTTGAATGTGGATGCCATTGAATTGATCGATCGGCATCTCCCAACCCTTGAACTTTTCGCCCTCGATGCCCTGCGACAGATCGCGTACCATGAGGCGCTTGTTCAGCGCTTCCTGGTCGGGAAAACCGGTAGTGTCGATGGCTTGGAAGCGCGTCAGCCAAACCTTGGACTCCGCCTCGCGCCGACGAATGGCTGCTGCCGAAATATCGCTGAGCTGGTCGTTGTACCGCTTATCGCCGATGACGGACGCGAACTCCGGCTGATTTTTCAGGTTATATTCCCATTGTTCGTGGAGCAGATCGTTGAGGGCCCTACGTCGAGCTTCGAGAGTGGTTTGAGCAGGCAGCATAGGCATTAGGGCGAGTGCGCACGCCACGCAGGGCAGGAGACGATAAGCAAGCTTCATTTCTTCTCAGTGTACGCATCTGTAGACGCGGCGGTTCGCAAAAGGTGGCCTTTCTTGTTACTATTTCGAGTTGATTACCAGTTTGCCGGGCGGCCATTTCGCCAGAGTCCTCATCGAGCGGCGCGGACTTCTGGCCGGGCTGGTGCGCAGGGATTTCGAGACACGCTATAAAGGGTCGGTCGCCGGCTGGATGTGGGGTGTGATCCACCCGCTGGTGCTTCTATTGGTTTACACGTTTGTCTTCAGCGTTGTCCTTGGACAGAAACCCGGGCCCGGGGAAGTCACGCAAAACTACCCGTTGTTCCTCTTTGCGGGTATGCTTCCATGGCTGCTGTTCAACGAGACAGTCACCCGATCCACCACGTCCTTGCTGGAGCAATCGACCCTAATTACCAAGACCGTATTTCCGTCGGAGGTTGTGCCCGTGGCCATCTTCCTGTCGTCCCTGGTAAGTCACTTGATTGCCGTACTCCTGGCAATGGCGGGCGCCTTGATCTTTCTGCATACGATTGGGGCAGGCCTGGTTGCTCTCCCCATCATGGCGGCATGTCTGGGATTGTTTGCGATCGGCCTTGGTTGGATCACTGCTAGCCTGCACGTCTACCTGCGAGACACGGCCCAAGTCTTAACGGTTGCCTTAACCCTGTGGTTCTGGGCCACGCCGATCTTCATTTCCGAAGCCCGCTTCCCGGCGCGATTGCGGTTCCTCATTGATTGGAATCCCATTGCGCCGCTAGTTAGCGCGTACCGGAACATGTTATTAGGCGGAATTTGGCCTACCGGAAGAGAGTTGCTGGTTGCCGCAGCTTGGGGAATAGCGATGTTTGTGGCCGGCGGGTTGTTCTTCCGTTATATGAAACGCGGTTTCGCGGACGTACTGTAACTCTACTTCGTCCTTACAAAGACGTCTGTTCCCGAGCCCGAGCTGCTATGCATGGCATCGCCCTGATAGCCATGTTGCACGGTCAACGTCTTGTGCACTGTCATCTGCTTGCCGGCCGCGTCCAGTTCCAGAACTTGTGTGGTGGTCACAGTCGACCCGTTCATCACGCGCTCAGTCTCGATCACTAACTTACCTCCGTCCCAATGCGCCTTCGTCTGAACGGGCATCTTGGAATCTGGATCGTTGGTCGTCTCTGTCCCGTCCAGCGGAAAGGTCAACAACTCGGTCGAGGTCTTGGCTGAGTGAAGCTCGCTTCGCTTGGTTTCCAGGCGCAATGTAGCGGAAGACTGTTGGATGGCAAGCGACACGGGACCAATAGGCGTGTCCTGATGCGCGGATTCACTGCGGGCGGCGTCCATCTTCCATGTCCCGGAAAAGTCAGGCCGTGTTTGGCCGAAAAGGCCGAGAGGCGCCACGGCCAGCATCGCCCACGCCGAAAGAGTGCCCCTGCAAATGAAAACTTTCATGGAGGAAGAATATCAACTCTCCAGCGGGAAGTTACATCTGCGCGCGGTACTTAGCCAGCAGTTATGACACCTGCTTCATATTCACCGGGTCCCACTTACACTGCCGCTGTTCGGTGTAGCTGATGTTAGACAACAAAGCGGGACCGGCGGCGCGGAACCCAAAGGTCGGATCTTCGATCACCGGCTTGCGGGTGCGCACCGCTTCGATGAAGTTCCGATGGTGGTCAAGATGGTCGCTATAGCCCGGAGGCGGAAGAAATTTCTCCTCGTCCTGGGGCCGCATGGCGTCTGCATTGGCCCGCTGGTGCGGATACTTGGCCTCGTACTCCTTGAGGAATTCCTCTTGCGTTGCATTCGCGAACGTGTCGATGGTGTGGCCCGGTTCGCTCTCGCGCGGCGTCTTGGAAACGGTCACCCCGTTGCCGACCGTTAAGATACCTTCCGAACCGATGAAGCGGAAGCCGGAGTTCTCCGAGGAGCCGTCCTCGAAATTCACACGCAACGCCAGATTGAACGCCGGGTGATTATCGGTTTTCTGGTAATCGTAGAGGCCCAGCATCAGATCGGGCACATCGCGGCCGTCTTTCCAGAAGCGGGTTCCACCGGTCGCGTACACGCGGGTTGGGCCCATCGACCCAATCACGAAATGCATGCCGCTGAACAGATGTACAAATAGATCGCCAGCTACACCGGTCCCATAATCGCGATAATTGCGCCAGCGGAATACCCGCTTGGAATCGAATTCGTGCTTCGGCGCGCGGCCTTGGAAACGCGGCCAGTCGATGGTGCTTTCCGACGCGTCGGGCGGAATCGAATACTGCCAGGCACCGATTGCCGAGTTGCGGTCCCACCAGGCTTCAACCATGTTGAACTCGCCGATCGCGCCCTGCCTGATCAGATCCTGCGCCTTCTTGTACACAATTGAACTGACCCGCTGACTGCCGACCTGCATGATGCGCCCGGTCTTCTTCTTCGCTTCTATCACGCCCGCTGCATCGTCCAGATGCTGGATCATCGGCTTTTCGCAGTACACGTCCTTGCCCGCGTTCATGGCGGCAATGGAAATAGTGGAGTGCCAGTGATCGGGGGTAGCGATAATCACCGCGTCAATATCCGGGCGCGCTAGCAATTCTTCGTAATGGCGCGTCGTGAAAACATCGTTCCCGAAGCGCTCCTTGGCATGCGTCAGCCGGCCGTCGTAGCAATCGGCCGCGGCGACCAGCTTGGTACCCCCAACCTTTAGAGAGGACTCGACATCACCAGTACCCATTCCTCCGAGCCCGATGATGCCGATCTGGATAGTGTCGTTTGGGGAGATGGTGCGCTGGGCGCGAGCGGCCTGGGCGGCTAGGGCTGCGCCGGCGGTCGCCTGGATGAAATGACGGCGGGTGGTCATGATTGAGGATTATATGCCAGCGGCGGGCTTATCCGGATTCGGCGCAGTGGCCGGTGGCCTAAGGCGCTCGACCGCCAGCCCGTGATTCCGCAGCGCGTGTTCGAGTTCCGCCGGGCGGAGACGCGTCGCATCATATTCCACCACCAGACCGGTCATGGACGGATCGAGCTTGATCCACTCGATCCCGTAAGTCGCCTGCGCCTGGCTGATTTGAGCGAGTAGCCGGTCATCCAGCGCGTTTTCCAGGGTGAACCGGGCCTGTAGTTTAGTCAAACAAAAAGTATAGCGGGATTGCCGGTCCCAGCTTCTGGGCAAGAAACCGGCGTCCAGCTTCTAGCGGTTACGATACCCTTGCATTCGCGTGAGAACCCGCCCGCCGGCTTGACCGGTTCGCACCGCGCTCCCTATCGCTACCGGAGCCGAGGCCGCGGTCGCATAAGGTTCATTTCCCGGCGTTGTTTCCGGAATCAGTACGAAGGCGTGCGTATCGCCCGCGCTGTTAGTTCCCAGACCGGCAATCACGCCTTGATCGTTCACGGTGTACGCCACATTCAGAACTAATGGGGATGTTACCGGCACTAGCGAGTTCAGGTCCTGCAACACGCCGTTGCGCCACACAAACGCATGTGTGAAGCTACCGAGGCTTGTTACAGGCGCAGTGCCCGACCCACCCACAATCACGTTATGCCGATTGATTCCGAATGCGATGCTGCCGGTGTCACCCGGAACTGTTCCCAAACTCTTGCCCTGTCCCTCAGAATTCCAGACGGCGGCGATCAGATCCGAATCCGCCGCGTCGCTTGCCGCCCCCGCGCTCACGGCATAATCATTCAGCATCAATGCTTCATTGAAGTTGCCGCCCGGGGACTGCAGAATAACCTTACTTCCGTTGTTCCACAGATAGGATTGAAAATATTGGTTCGTCGAATCGTAAGAGACGACCGCGATCTCACCCGCGGCGTTAATCGAAGTGGGCGTTGAGAATACGCCGCCGAGATTGCCCAGATCGGTCATTGTGCCGTCTGTCCACACGAACGCATCCTGCTGGGGCTGATTGAACGGCGGAATTGGAGTGCTATTGGTGAAAGAGATCCCGATCACGCTTCCCAGGTTGTTTGCCGCCCAGCCTTCGGAGTCTGTTCCGCCCAGGGTCCCCAAGTCGCGGATCACCCCGTTCGCCCAGGTGGTCGCATGAAACTGATTTCCATAGAAAGAGTAGGGGTCGGGAATCGTATTGTATGCGTAACCCACCACTAGTCCTGCTTGATTCACATAGTTCGCCCAACTATCCAGGCCGCCTAAGTCGCCCAGATCATGGATGTTCCGCCCGGTCCAGGTCACTGCATGGTAGTAGGCGGCGCCGTTGTTCGGATCAATTAATCCGTAGCTCGAAGCACCTACCACTAACCCCGCGTTATTTAAGCCGAACGCGTTACTTCCCTCGGTGTCGCCATTCGGAAGGTTGGGCAGCGTATGCGGGTTGCTCCGCGACCAATAGAAAGACCCGCCGCTTGTCGGAGTCGGCGAGTAGAAGCCCGCCAGATCGCCGAATGCGTTTAGAGCCTTGGGCGAAAAGTCGTCGCCCGTATAGTCAGCGTTGAAAAAGCCGCTGAAAGTTCCGCCGAATCCACCCACGTCGAATACGCGGTACTTGGTGACGGGCGCAGTGTCGCTGACCTGTGCCTGTGTGAGGCCGCCCGCTAGTAGCCCGAAAGACGCCAGTCTGAAACACAATCCTGCTGTTGAAAAGTGCATGAGAGATCTCCTCGCAGCCGAGCATCTCCCACCAAACACTGGGACGCTTGCAAAATGTGGCCAGCCGCCAATGCGTGGGGTAAGCCGCTAAATGGAGTGGCCCAGTAAATCCTGGATGCGCTCCCGATAAGTCCGGCTCATGCGAAGTTTGTTCCCGCCCTTCAGCAGCACCTGGTAATCTCCGTTGAACCATTGCTGGAACTCAACAATCCGTTCGATGTTCACGATGGTTGAGCGGTGAATGCGCACAAACCGGGTGACTGGAAGATGACTTTCTAACGCCGCCATCGTTTCTCGCACCAGATGCGTTTCGGGGCCAACATGAAGCCGCGCGTAGTTATCGCCCGACTCGATCCAGTCAATTTCCTTGACATTCACAAAGCGCGCTCGTCCCGCCGTCCGAACCAGCACCGCTTCCCGCTTTGCTATCGCAGGCCGGTTGTATTCCTCAGGCGCGATGGAACGAGTTACCGTGTCCCGAGCCCGCTGGACCGCTTCCCGGAATCGGGATTTATCGAAAGGTTTCAGCAGGTAGTCCCGTGCCCGGACATCGAACGCCCGCACCGCATACTGCTCATAGGCTGTGACGAAGATGACTGCCGGAATGGTGCCTGCTCCTAGCCTTTCCAAGAGCTCGAACCCGTCCATCCCCGGCATTTGGATATCAAGAAATAGCAAGTCCGCCCGCGCGCCATCCAGGCGCTCCAACGCCTCACGCGCGTTGGCATACTCTCCCACCACGGCGACATCCGGCTCCGCTTCGAGCAATCGGCGAACGCGTTTTCGCGCCAACCGCTCGTCATCGACGATCACTGTTCTCATGCGGCGCACCCATGCAGTCGGTATGGGATCGAGATCGATGCCTGCACGCCCCCGTCCCTGTTGCGCTCCACGCTGAACCGGAAATCCTCCCCGTAAGCTGTTTCCAGCCGCCGCCGCGTATTTCGAATGCCGGTCCCTTCCGGGCCGAATACCGCTTCGTCGCGCCCATCCCCGTTATCGGCAACCCACAACCGAACACGCCCCTCTTCTAAGCAGGATTGGATCTGAATGCAAGCGGCGTGTTCCCGTTCTGCGACCCCGTGATGAATCGCGTTCTCCACTAACGGCTGCAAAATGAAACTTGGCACAAGCGCCAGCCGCGTCCGCGGGTCCAGATTTACGTCCACCTGCAAACGCTCTTCGAAGCGGATTTTCTGAATTTCCAGGTATCGCTCCAAGTACTGTACTTCCTGTTCGAGGCGCACCTCGACCACCTCCGACCGATTAAGAAAGGTTCGCAGCAACTCACTCAGCTTAGTCACTGCGCGATCCGCTGCTTCGGGATTTTCATGAATCAGTTCCGAAACCGAATTTAGAACGTTGAACAGGAAGTGCGGATGCATCTGCATGCGCAGCGCTTTCAATTGCGCGTCGGCTAGTTGCGCCTTCAATTCCGCCTTCTGGGTCTGGTCCGCAGTGTATTGCCGAAAGTAAGCGAAGGTCTGCGCCACTAAGACGACCACGGAATACAACACGAATCCATAGTCGAGCGTGCTGAAAATGGACCGTCCCAGCAGCGCGAGAGTCGGGGCGGGGAACCACTTCAGGCGCATCATTACGAGAATCACCGTCTCGCCCACTTGTGCGGCGGAGGCAAACAACAGTCCAGCCGCGATGTGCACGGGAACGCTGCGCTTCCACTGATTTCCATCCACCGGAAAAGCCCGGCGCAGTCGCAGAATCAGCGGAGTCAGCGCGGCCCAGGAATAACAATACGCAAGCTCCAGCGCCAGGGCATGCTGCCACGTCAAAGAGTCGCCCGTGCGAAGCCCGTAGACCTGCTGCCCTAACAGGAATCCGTAAATCGTCCATGCTGCCAGGATCGAGCAAGCTGTCTGAAAACGGCGCACGTCCTTACTATATAGATCTCCGGTACGATACGGAGCGTGCTAATTGGGCGACCCGCGTGTAATCGTCATCAGCGATATCGGCACTCTATTCACCAGCGCCTCTTCCCAAATGGGAGTTATCACAATTGCGAACCCGATTCTCGGCGCCACAATCCCGATCAGCGGCGCTACGGGCGGGATTAGTTTGCGTTAGTGTTGCCACGAAAGCTGACTTAGGAGCCGACAATTCTGCGCATATCGTTCAATAGCACGAAAAGATGCATCGGATCAGCAGGGCGAGGGATGAAGTCGAAATAAGAGTGCTCTGCCAACACTCTAGTTATGCCAGCGCTTGTCAACTCTTCCCTGCCGAAGTCGAAAGCTTCCAGGTTGTAATCAGGCCGAAGCGTTTCAACGCGCCGATCTTCGATCACCGATCCGGTCCGGCACCGAAGAATCCGGGCTCTTTCAAGGGGCGTGCAATGCGCACGAATTCACTCACCGAACAATGGCACACAGCGGCAGCAGCTTGGCCATGCGGGTAAGTCGCTAATCATTCCGCCAGACGGTGTCAAGACAATCGCCCATCCAGGTTTTCTAATCCCGAGACCCCCGCTCCCCATCCTCTACCATGGAACCTGATGCCTCAACCCTGGATCGATCTCTCCGTCCCCGTCCGCAACGGCATGGTTCACTGGCCTGGTGACCCCGAATTCCACATCAATCGCATTAAAGATTACGCGCAAGGCGACGGCCTCGTACTCTCGCACGTCGACCTCGGCGTCCACACCGGCACCCACATGGACGCACCTCTCCATTTCGTCCCCGGCGGCGCAACCATTGACACCATTCCCGCTGGACGCCACTGTTGGTCCCGCCCGCCTGATTCAAATCAACGACACCGAATCGGTCAAGCCCGCCGAACTCGAGAACGCCAATATCCAGGAAGGCGAGCGCATCCTTCTCAAGACCGTCAACTCCGCCGGTCCGTGGAACTCCGATGAGTTCAAGAAAGACTTCGTCTATATCTCCCACGAAGCTGCCGCCTTTCTTGCCGCTCGCAAGATCCGCGCTGTGGGTGTCGATTACCTCTCGGTCGGCGGCTTCTTCAAAGACGGCCCCGAAACTCATCGCGCGCTGCTTGGCGCCGGTATCTGGGTCATCGAAGGCCTTAATCTCGCCGCGCTTCATCCCGGTCCGCTCGAACTCATCTGTCTCCCGCTCAAATTGGTGAACGCTGAGGGTGCTCCCGCCCGGGCCATCGCTCGTCAGGAATCGCTTACCTCCGAGGCCGCATGACCGGACCCGAACTCGATCGCCTGGCCGCCGACCGCGACCGCAAAGAAAACTGGAAACGTTGGGGCCCCTATCTTTCCGAGCGCCAATGGGGCACTGTCCGCGAAGACTATTCCGGAAATGGCGAATGCTGGTCTTATCTGCCTCACGATCACGCCCGTAGCCGCGCCTATCGCTGGGGCGAAGATGGATTGCTCGGCATCTGCGATCGCGAAGGCCGCCTCTGCTTCGCTCCCGCGCTCTGGAACGGCAAAGATCCCATCCTCAAGGAGCGCTTCTTCGGTCTCACCGGGCCACAGGGCAATCACGGCGAAGACATCAAAGAGGTGCACTTCCACCTCGCCTCCACCCCCACGCACTCCTACCTCAAGGCCCTTTATAAATACCCCCAGAACGAATTTCCCTACAACTGGCTGGTGGAAGAAAATAGCCGTCGCGGCAAGCACGATCGCGAGTTCGAACTCACCGACACCGGCGTCTTCGATGACAACCGCTACTTCGATGTCTTTGTCGAGTACGCCAAAGCCGCCCCAGACGACATCCTCATTAAGCTCACAATTCACAACCGTGCTCCCGAGCCGGCCCACATCCACGTGCTTCCCACCGTCTGGTTCCGCAACACTTGGAGTTGGGGGCGCGATGGCGAAGGCTACTGGCCGGAGGGCAGCATACGTCAACAAGCGGACAACCTACTGGCCCTCGACCACGTCTCGCTCGGCAAGATGCAATTCGCCGCGCAACAGCCGGCCGAGTTTCTCTTCACCGGCAATGAAACCAACGCGCAGCGCCTCTTCGGAACCTCCAACAAGGAACCCTTTACCAAAGACGCTTTCCACGAACGCGTGATTCACGGCCGCGAAGACGCCGTCTCCCCGGGCCGTGAAGGCACCAAGGCCGCTTCGTGGTACCAGCTAGATATTCCTGCCGGCGATCGCGTCGAACTACGCTTCCGCCTTTGGAGCGGCGACGATCCAGCCGATCCCTTCCACGATTTCGATCGAGTGTTCCAGCAGCGCATCGAAGATTGCGAAAACTTCTACAACCAGATTGTTCCGCCGGACGCCAAGCCCGAAGTCGCGACAGTCATCCGTCAGGCCTACTCCGGGCTTCTTTGGAGCAAACAGTTCTACCATTACTCGGTCCAGGATTGGCTTCTTGGCGACCCCGGTCAGCCCTCTCCGCCTCCGCAACGCTGGGCAGGCCGCAATCACACCTGGCTGCATCTCTTCAATCGCGACGTGCTCTCCATGCCTGACGCCTGGGAATACCCTTGGTATGCAGCTTGGGATCTGTCTTTCCACATGATTCCCATGGCGCAAGTGGATCCCGGCTTCGCCAAGGATCAACTGGTTTTAATGCTTCGCGAGTGGTACATGAACCCGAGCGGCCAGATTCCCGCTTACGAATTCGCGTTCGACGACGCCAATCCCCCCGTGCATGCCTGGGCTTGCTGGCGCACTTATAAAATCAGCGGGCTGCCCGGGCAACGTGACCAGGTATTCCTCGCGCGTACGTTTCAGAAGCTCTTGCTTACGTTCACCTGGTGGGTCAACCGTAAGGATGTCGCCGGACGCCAGGTCTTCGGAGGAGGCTTCCTTGGCCTCGACAACGTCGGTGTCTTCGACCGGTCGCAACCGCTCCCTCACGGCGGCCAATTGGAACAAGCCGACGGCACCGCCTGGATGGCGTTCTTTTGTTCCACCATGCTCTCGATGGCCATGGAACTCGCGCCCGGCAACCCAGCCTACGAAGATATGGCGTCCAAATTCTTCGAGCATTTCATTGAGATCGCTGATGCCACCAACACCATGGGCGGCACCGGTCTCTGGGATGAGGAAGACGGGTTCTATTACGACCAGCTCCGCATCGACGGCCAGCACGTTCCCCTTAAAGTGCGCTCCATCGTCGGAATCATTCCGCTCTTCGCCGTGCAGATTCTGGAGCAGCCCGCGATTGATCAACTCGTCGGCTTCGGCAATCGACTGGAATGGTTCCTCGAAAATCGTAAGGACCTACAAGGTCAGATTTCCTGGATGACTCAAGTCAATGCCGGCGCCGATCATAGCCACCGCCTGCTTGCTCTTCCGTCTCGCGAACGCCTCGAACGGGTGCTTCGCCGCGTGCTCGACGAAGGCGAATTCCTTTCTGAATTCGGTATTCGCTCGCTCTCCAAAGTCCATGCCGAGCATCCCTTCAAACTCTCCATCGATGGACAGGAGTGGCAGGTCGGTTACGAACCAGCCGAGTCGCAAACCGGACTCTTCGGCGGCAACTCCAATTGGCGCGGCCCCATCTGGTTCCCGTTGAACTACCTTCTGATTGAGGCTCTGGAGCGTTACGACCATTTCTATGGCGAAAGTTTCAAAGCCGAATGTCCCACCGGCTCCGGTAATTGGCTGACGCTGAAACAAGTTGCCAACGAGCTCAACCGGCGTCTCTGCTCCCTCTTCCTGCCTGCGCAAGACGGCCGCATCCCCTGGCAAGGCGACACACAGCAATTTAAAACAGACGCAAACTGGAAAGGACTTAACTGGTTCTTCGAATACTTCGACGCCGAGACCGGTCGCGGCTGCGGTGCCAGTCACCAGACCGGATGGACCGCGCTCATTGCCCGCTGCCTCGAAGATCTTGCCCACAACAATACGGCCCACAATCATGAGTGACCGCTTCTCTTACGGCTCCCATGCGAGTCAATTCGTCGAAATGGTAGGCACGGCCACTCTGCCCGCCGCCCCGCTAGCCGTGATGATTCACGGTGGCTTCTGGCGCTCGCAATTCGACCTCACCACTGCCCATCCGCTTTGTGTCGCGCTCGCCGCTTCCGGTTTCCTCGTGGCCAATATTGAATACCGGCGCGTAGGTGAATCGGGAGGTGGATGGCCAGGTACCTTCGACGATGTACGTGCGGCATTTACCGCCGTCCGTGATCGATTCCCGAAATCTCCTAGGCCGATCGTGCTCGGGCATTCCGCCGGAGGTCATCTTGCGGTTCTGCTTGCAACCACGACGCACGATATCGAAGGAGTTGTGGCGCTCGCTCCCGTCGCGTGCCTCGATCTCGCAGCCGCCGAGCGTCTAGGAAATGATGCGGCGGAGGAATTCATGGGCGAATCGTCGTCAACCAGCAGTATTGAGAGAGCCGATCCATCCCGCTCACCCTCCAGCGTCCCTCGCACCATCGTCCACGGCATCCCGGACGAACTCGTCCCAATCTCACTCAGCCGGACATTCGTCGAGCGCCGCCAGTCCGACCCTGGCCCGGTGCGTCTAATCGAAGTCCCCGGCGCGAGCCATCGTGATCTGATCGACCCCGGCTCACTCGCCTGGCCAGCCGTTCTCTCAGCCGTTCAATCCTTCTCCGGTTCTGTCCCCTAGATAGTCAAGGTCGCGCCCAGTACTTATTGCGCGCCTGCACCAGAAGACCCTTTCGTGCCGTTAGTACTTCGATCTTACGGAATTCCGAAATCTCCACCGGCCGATCCGACACATAGCCCAAACTATACTGATTCCGCAATTCCTCCTGGATGGCGTCGAATATCTGCTCGATACTGAGCTTCTTCGAGACGGCTGCAAAACTGCCGCCTGTCTCCCGCGACATTCTCTGCAAAACGCCCTTGCCGTTCGGGCCGCCGCCGCCGTATGCCCCCGCGTCGGAAAAGTAGATCGAATAAATCAACGTGTCCGCTTTCTGCGCCGCGTCAATTGCCGCACTCGGATTTGAATCGCTCCCGAAATCCACCCCATCGGTCATCACGATAAGCGCTTTGCGCCCGCTCAGCCGCTTCATCGTGTCGTTCGAGGCTTTTACCAGCGCGTCATAAAGCAAAGTACCGCCCGCGCTACCCACCATCCGCAGTTGATTATTCGTCGGCGTGTCCACATAGGCCAGCGCATCGTCCAGTTTCTTCCGCGATGCCGTTAGATCCTGACGCATTTGCACCGACATATCGAACTGCATCAGGAATACTTGATCTTTTGTCTCCCGCAGCACCTGATCCAGAAAGCGGTAACTTGCTCCGCGCTCTTGATCGAGAACCTTCACCTGGCTCATGCTCGTATCCACCAGTAACCCGATCGTCAGCGGCAGGTCCGATTGCCTGGCGAAGTACTTGATCGTCTGCGGCCGCCCATCCTCCTGAATGCCGAAATCGCCCTGCTTCAAATCGGCCACAATGCCGCCCTGCTTGTCTCGCACTGTCGCTAAGACGTTAACCACCTTGACTCCGGCCGTGAAGGTGGGCTCATCCTGCTGCGCTCGCAGTGCGGCGCTGGAAAGGACCGCGCAAGTAAATTGACGCCGCGAAAGCAACATCTCGCCCCTAAGCCAATATCTCGTTAATCACTCTTACCTTCGTCGTTCCCGTCCCAGTCAGCTTTTGATCTAATCCTTGATACTTATAAGTGAACCGCTCATGATCGATCCCAAACTGATGCAGCACCGTCGCCTGGAAGTCGCGGATATGCACCGGATCTTTCACAATGTTGTAAGAGAACTCGTCCGTCTCTCCGTACACCACGCCGCCTTTAATCCCAGCTCCCGCCATCCACAAGGAGAAACATCGGGGATGATGGTCCCGTCCGTAGTCGGTCGCCGTTAACTTACCCTGCGAGTAGATCGTTCTCCCGAACTCGCCGCCCCAGATAACCAGCGTGTCCTCCAGGAGCCCTCGCGATTTCAGATCCTGCACCAGCGCCCATGCTCCCTGATCAACATCGCGGCATTGGCTCGGCAGCACCTCGGGCAGCAGCGAGTGCACATCCCAGCCGCGGTGATACACCTGCACGAACCGGACATCCCGTTCAATCAACCGCCGTGCCATCAGACAGCTATTGGCGAATGTCCCACCTTTCCGCGCGTCTTCCCCATATAGCTGAAACGTGCTCGCGGGCTCTTTCGTCAGGTCGGTCAGGTCGGGAACCGACGCCTGCATCCGGAACGCCATCTCATACTGTTCAATCCGCACGAGCGTTTCCGGGTCGGCGATCTTCTCGCTTTCAATATGATTCAGCTGGCTGAGCGCGTCCAACATCCGCCGGCGCACTGGCGTCGGAACCCCATCCGGGTTGTTGATATACAGCACCGGATCGCCCCCCGACCGCAACGCCACGCCCGAATACTTACCCGACAAGAATCCCGAACTCCACAGCCGCGCCGAAATCGCTTGCACATTGGCCTTCGGATGCGAATGGCTCGCATTCAAAACCACAAAAGTGGGCAAGTCGCGGTCCATGCTGCCCAGGCCGTATGCCATCCATGACCCGATACAGGGCTTCCCCGCGATCATGAATCCCGTTTGCAAATACGTGATCGCGGGTTCGTGATTGATCGCTTCCGTATGCATCGTGCGAATGATGGCGATATCGTCCACCATCTTTGCCGTGTAAGGCAATAACTCCGAGACCCACGCGCCGCTCTTGCCGTACTGCGCGAACTGGAAAGCCGACGGCGCAATCGGAAACCGCGTTTGCCCCGATGTCATCGTCGTCAACCGTTGTCCTTGCCGAATCGTCTCCGGCAGGTCTTTATCGAACCAATCCTTCATTCCCGGCTTATAGTCAAACGTCTCCATCTGCGGCGGAGCGCCAAGCATGTGTAAGTAGATCGCGCGCTTGGCCTTCGGTGGGAAATGCGGCAAACCCGGTACGCCGCCCACACTCGTCGCCGTGCCCGCCCCAACCGTCTCGGCCAGCAGCGTTCCCAGTGCGAGCGATCCCAGTCCTTTAGCTCCCCGCGCAAAGAACTGCCGCCGCGTCTCGTTCACCACTGCGTGATCAGTAAGATTCATAACCTCACTTCGTTAACACTTCATCCAGATTCAGTAACTGATTGGCGACCATGGTCATCGCCGCTAGCTCCGCTTTCGAAAGCTTCGGATCGCTCTTCGCTTCACCCACGTTTAGCAGTTTCGCCGCGTCCTTCGGTTGGGAGTCATAGTAAGTCAGATATTCGTGGTACGAACGGGTTACAATTTGTTTCTCCCTTGCATCGAAGCTGCGGCCCAGTAAGTAACTCGCCATGTAATCAAAGCCGCGCTCGGAATGTCCCTTGTCTGCTTCCATTGCGTTCTGCGCTAAGATGCGCGCCGCTTCCACAAATTGCGGATCGTTCATCGTCACCAGCGCTTGCAGCGGTGTATTCGTGCGTTCCCGCCGCACGGTGCAAACCTCTCGCGAGGGCGCGTTAAAGATATCCATCGACGCCGGAGGCGCGCTTCTCTTCCAGAACGTATACAAGCTTCTCCGGTACAACTTATCTCCCGTGTCCCGTTGATAGTTCTTTGTGTTGCTCTCGTTCATGGCCACTGTTTCCCAGACATTTGGCGGTTGATAGGGCTTCACGCTCGGGCCGCCGATAGTCGGAGTTAGTAGCCCGCTCACCGCCAGCGCGTAATCGCGCACCATCTCCCCGTCCATGCGGAACCGTGGCCCCCGGGACAGTAGCCGGTTATCCGGATCGCGCTGTACTTTCTCCGTCGTAGCCACCGCCGCTTGCCGGTAGCTTGCCGATGTAACCATCAGCCGGAAAAGTTTCTTCACATCCCACCCGGAGTCGCGAAACTCGACCGCCATCCAGTCCAGCAGCTCCGGGTGACTCGGCGGTTCGCCCTGTGAGCCGAAATCGTCCGCAGTCTTCACAATCCCCGTTCCAAAAACTTCCTGCCAGAATCGATTCACCGTCACGCGCGCGGTTAACGGATTCCCGCTGTCCACCAGCCACTCCGCCAACCCGAGCCGATTCCGCGGGTAAGCCGACTGCATCGGCGGCAACACCGCCGGCACGTCCGGTGTAACCTCTTCTTTCGGCTGATCGTATAACCCCCGGTTCAACACGTGTGCGATCGGCTTTTGGTCCTCGCGCTCATGCATTACGAACGTCACCGCACCTCGCCGCGCCACTGCATCCCGCTCCTTATCTACGCGCCGCAGCTGTTGTCCCGGTTCGCTGTTCGCCAGCGCGCTGAATAGCTTGCGTGCTTCCGGATCGTTCCCCGTTTGGTTCCACAACGCCAGCATCCGCACTTGGTCACGGTCCATCTCTTCGTTGAAGATCCGCAGCTCCGCGATCGCGCCATTGGGAAAGTATTTGTTCTTGTCCCGGCCCAATTGCAGCGGCATCGCGTTCTCAACCGAAGTCAAAAGCGGGTGAAAATCCTCACCCGTTCCAAAAACCGGCACCGGATCTCCATTCACATACAGCCGGATGCCTTTCCGATCGCGCTTTCCGTCGTACGTGAACGCAATGTGATACCAAGCATCTTGCTTGATCCTGTAGTCGGGGTCTGGATTCGCGCTCAAAAAATGCGCGTCATCGCCCGTCATGCGGAAAGATGGTCCTTGCTTACCCATCTCGATCCGCCAACCGTGTCTCCGATCGTGTTCATCCTTGCTTCTATCAGCCTTCTCCGGTTCTAACTGGCTGGCGACTTCTTCGGTGTCCTTACCCTTCGGCAGGTACACCCAAGCAGTAATCGTAAAGGGCCGATCCGAGTCGATTCCCGGTGCGTGCGGCATCGTCACAAACGCCTTCTCGGCGAAGTGCAGCGCGCTGCCCGTTCCCACGCCGTCCACGCCTGGCCCCATGGTGACCCCGTCCGCCAATTGCGCCTTCTCCGCCGTCATCTCATACGTGACCGCCTGATCGGACCACGGCCGCGTCACGGGACCCGCCGCGTCTTCCCGCGCAACCCGCGCCACCGCGTCCAATAGCCCTGCCCGCCGCTTGGTCAGTTCGTCCCAACGCGCCCGATCCGCCGCCAAGGGAACCACTACCGTCGGCGGCGTATCCGGTATGTTCCCGTCCATGGGCCGCTGCGTCGTGTTCCGATAAAAGGCCGTTAGCGCATAGAATTCCTTCTGCCGGATCGGATCGAACTTATGATCGTGGCACGTCGCACACCCCACCGTGAGCCCCATCCAAACTGCGCCCGTCGTGTCCGCCCGGTCTTTCGCATACATGGCCGCCACTTCGTCCGGTATCGCGCCGCCCTCATTCGTCGTCACATTGCAACGCTGGAAGCCCGACGCAATCTGCTGATCCAGCGTGGCCCCGGGCAGCAGATCCCCTGCCAATTGCTCTACTGTGAATTTGTCGAAGCGCATATTGGCGTTGAACGCCGCGATCACCCAGTCCCGATACGGCCACATCTCGCGATAGCTATCGATGTGCAGCCCTTGCGTATCGGCGTAGCGAGCCGCATCCAACCAGTAGCGGCCGCGATGCTCGCCCCAGCGCGGCGAAGCCAGCAGCCGGTCGACTACCTTTTCATAGGCGTCTCGCGAACCGTCCTTCACAAACGCGTCCACCTCTGCTGGCGTGGGCGGCAATCCGGTCAAGTCCAAAGTAACGCGCCGGATCAGCGTACGCCGGTCAGCTTCTGGAGCCGGCTGTAATCCACTCGCTTCCAGCTTGGCCAGAATAAAGCTGTCGATGGCATTCCTTGCCCATCCTGCGGTCTTCACTGGCGGAAGCGCCGCCTTCACCGGAGCGATAAATGCCCAGTGCTCCTTCCACGTCGCCCCTTCGGCAATCCATTGCTTCAGCAAGTCTTTTTGCGTCTGCGTCAGCGTCTTATGGGCTTGCGGAGGCGGCATGCGCATCCCCGGCTTTTCCGCAAACACCCGCTGAATAAGAAGGCTCTCATCCGGCTTTCCAGCCACAATGGGCGCGCCATTTTTCCTCGCCGCGAACGCGCCCTCGTGCGTGTCCAGCCGTAGCCCCGCCATCCGCGTCCCTTGATCCGGACCGTGGCAGAGAAAACAGTTCTCCGATAGAATCGGCCGGACTTGCCGCTGAAAGTCCACGGCCGCTCCCGCCGGATGCCCCAGCAGCGCCGCCGCACAGAGAGCCAACACGGATTTCATGCCACCACAATATCTTAGTTCTGCCCTATCCACATCCCTGGAAGTTTTTTATCCCAACACTCTCAATCACTTACCTCGTCACCATGCGCTCGACACCGAGTACCCGTACCTATACTGAAATCGGAAACTATGGCGCGTAAATTTACCGCTTGTGCATCCCTGAATTTTTGAAAACCTGCACAACTATGCACAATGCGCCCCGCCCGCCGGAACAAATCGGCCTTCCCGTACGTTCCCTCTTCTGGGCCCAAAAACTACCATGACGCTCGGTAAGCTCGACAAACTTCTCGCTGAATGGAAAGCGATCATGGATACCGCCGCCCGTGATTTGCTTGAGCTGCACAATCTGCCCAGTTACGAAATGCTGATCGGCGGTTCCCCGCGCTTGAAGCTTGCCGGTGTAACGGAAGCGCACCTCGGCCCCGCCATCCTCGCCGCCGAAGCCTTTATGCGCGAGTTCGGCCTGCTCTCGGATACCGTCCAGAGGGCGAACGAACTGCGCCAACAAATCACCCGTTTCGATCGTCTGGCCGATCAAAAAGTCTCCGCCATTGAACGTCTGCTAATCCAGCCGTCAATCTCACTACCCAACAACGCCGCCATCACCCCCCGGCAGCTGCTCGGCCAGATGACGCATTCTTTCCACACCGCGCATGACGCCCTCTTCGAAGTCGATCGCATCTGGAAGCTGCTCGATGAGAAGTTAGCTGCCGCCGCGTCCTTCCTACATGCCCACCCGGACGAGCCTTCCACCACCCAACTCCGCCAGCAGACCGGCGCTCTCCGGGCGCGCGTCCTTACTGACCCGATGGGCGCCAACCGCGACTTCGATCGCGAGATCCAACCTCTCCTCAGCGCGACCCAACTCACCGTGGAAACCCTGGTTCAGCAGCGGGCTAATATCCATCTCGACCTCCAGCGGGGCAGGGAGTTGCTGCAGCATCTGGTCGATCTCCGGCAGGAAGCCGAAGAACTTTGTACCGAGTGCAAAGCCAAGATCAGCGCCCATGCCCTGCCCACGCCCCCTTTGCCCTGGGATCGCATCACCGCTCTAGCCGACTGGCTCACCCGCCTGGAGTCCAAACTCTCCGAAGGCGTGCTCGACCCCGTTTGCGTTGGCCTCGCGCACTGGACCAGCCACGTCACCGAATTGATCGCCGTCGAAGAGCGCGCCTGTCATGAGAATCTCGCGCCTCTGCAACTTCGCCGCGAGTTGCGTGGACGTCTCTCCGCGTTAAGAGCCAAGGCCAGCGCGCGCGGGCTCGCCGAAGATCCACGTCTTACCGACATCGGGCAGCGCGCCAGTTCCATGCTGCACGTCCGCCCCACTCCGCTACGCGACGCTGTACACTTGGTCTCCCAATTCGAATCCACGCTGAACGGACGGCACTAGACTTTCGTATCTCCGGGTAACGATGGCGCGGACGCAGTGCAAACAGCCCGGATGCGAGGGCATGATCGAGGATGGCTACTGCGGAGTCTGTGGCCTTTCTGCGGCTCCCAAGCCGCCCGCTCCGCCACCCGCGTCTCCGGCGCGTTCCATGCCCACCGCCACCGGAACTGGTTCCACCCCGATCAGCCGCGCCGCGTTCGGCACCCGCAGCTCGCGCCGCTCCTCGTCTCAGAACGCCCGTAAGCAACTCGGGGCCGATCTGGTCACTCTGCCCGATCTGCCTTCCACTGCTCCCGAAAACGCGCTCATGGCCGAAGCCCGCGTCCCCGAAAATAAGCGCTACTGCGGTCGGTGCGATCACAAACTCAGCCGGGAGCGTGGCTTCTGCGGCAAGTGTGGCCAACGTTACTCCTTCATTGCCACACTGAAACCGGGCGACGTCATCGCCGCGCACTATGAAGTGAAAGGCGCGCTGGCTTATGGCGGACTCGGCTGGATCTACCTCGCCTTTGATCGCCTCCTGTCGCGATACGTCGTTCTCAAAGGCCTGCTCAATACCGAGGACGCCGCCGCGGCCGCCGTTGCCGTTGCCGAGCGCCAGTTCCTCGCTGCCGTCCGTCACCCGAACATCGTCGGGATCTACAACTTCGTCCAGCTCGATTCCGAAGGTTTTATCGTGATGGAATATGTCGGCGGCCAGACCTTGCGCGACGTCCGCCGCAAACGCGGTCCCCTGCCACCCGCCGAAGCCATCGCCTACATTCACCGCATCCTCGGCGCTTTCAGCTACCTGCACCGCATGGGCTTGGTCTATTGCGACTTCAAACCCGAAAACGTGATGCTCGAGTGCGACGACGTCAAATTGATCGACCTCGGTGGTGTGCGCCGCCTCGGAGACCAGAAAGGTGATATCTACGGCACCGTTGGATATAGCGCGCCGGAAGCCAGCGATGGTCCCACCATCGAATCAGACCTGTTTACCATCGGCCGTACGCTCGCCGTTCTGCTCATCGACATTCGCGGCTTCGGCGCCGAGCATCTCCACACTTTGCCCGGTCCCGATCAGGAACCGCTCTTCGCCGAACAGGAGTCGCTCTACCGGTTTCTGCTGAAAGCCACCGCGCCGAATGCCAGCGATCGCTTTGAATCCGCAGAAATTATGGCCGATCAACTCCTTGGCGTCCTGCGCGAAGTGGTTGCCGCCCAAACCGGCATTCCGCGCCCCGGTTCCGGCAACCTCTTCAGCGGCGATCTGCTCAGCGCCGCTCTCCCGCACTACCTCGATTCCATCGGGCCTGATTACCGGCAGCTTCCCATGCCCTTGATCGATCCGGCCGACCCTGCTTCCAATCTGGTCCGCGACGCCGCCGCACTGCCCACGTCCGCCCTTCGCGTCGAGGCCTTGGGCCAACTGTTCCTGCAATGGCCCGATTCGGTCGAAGCCCCCCTGCGACTCGCCAACTGCCTCATCGATTCCGGTCACGAGGACGAAGCTGGCCGCCTGCTTACCACCCTTGAACAGGCCGACCCCTGGGATTG
This sequence comes from Bryobacterales bacterium, assembly GCA_963752695.1. Classification (GTDB taxonomy): domain Bacteria; phylum Acidobacteriota; class Terriglobia; order Bryobacterales; family Bryobacteraceae; genus Bog-113. Next base: position 1,244,741 of record CAVVZB010000002.1, on the reverse strand, counting down.
GCGCGCCAACTGGATTCGTGGCCGCCTGCTGCTCTCCCTCCGCAAACCGCTCGAAGCCCAGGCCATCTTCGATCAGATCTACTTCGATCTGCCCGGCGAACTCGCCCCCAAACTCGCCTTCGCCATGGCCGCCGAGCAAGCCGGCAACTTCAACATCGCCACCCGCATGTACGACCTGGTCGCGCGCACCGACCCGAACTTCGGCTCCGCCTGCTTTGGCCTGGCCCGCTGCCTCGCCGAAGCCGGTGATCGGCGCGGCTCCGTTGCCGCCCTCAACCGTATCCCGCCGGAGTCCAACCTTCATTCCTGCTCGCGCGTCGAAGCCACCCGGTCCATGATCCGCAACGGCCGTTCCATGCCCGGACTCGAAGAGCTTGCCACCGCCTCTAGCACCCTCGAAGAGCTTTCGGTCGATGGCATCGAGCGGCACCGCCTCGCCGGACAAGTGTTCGCCGCCGCCCTCAAACTCCTTGTCACCGGACACGTCAAAGCAAGTTCGTCCGTTCGCGTCCTCGGCTATCCCGTCAAAGAGTCGTACATGCGGCAGGGTCTCGAGCAATCGTTGCGAGCCGTCGCGCGCCTCGCCCCAGTCAGCGAGAAGATTCGTCTGATCGACGAAGCCAACCGGGTCCGCCCAAGGACACTGTTTTGACCCCTGAGATCGCAAATAGCAACTGCCCGTCCTGTGACACGCCTCACCCCGCGGGCGACCTCTTCTGCGAACTCTGCGGGACGGCTCTGCCCCCCGAAGCCCCGGAACTCCAGGACGTTAGCGATCTCGCCTGTCCCAAATGCCAGGCCGTCTCCGCCGGAATCGATCCCGAAGGCTTCTGCTGCGAGTGCGGATTTCGCCGCGAACAGCGTGGGCGCGACCACGTTGAAATTGTCATCTCTTCCGCGCTGGCAGGCGTCACCGACCGCGGTCTCCGGCACCATCGAAATGAGGATTATCTGGTCCTCAAAGCCGTTCCTGGCGCTTCCATTCTGATCGTCACCGATGGCGTTTCGAGCGTGCGGGACCCCGACCTCGCCTCGGCTGCCGCCGCCGATAGCGCAGCTCTCGCCTTCGAAAAACTGCTCGCTCAACCCATTGGCCCGCCCGAAGTCCGCACCGCCATCGACGCCGCCCATCTCTCCGTCCTGTCGCTTGCCGAGCCCAACTTCCCGCCTGCCGATGGCCCAGCTACCACCATCGTTGCCGCCGTGGTCCAAGCCCAAAACATCGTCATCGGGTGGCGGGGCGATAGCCGCGCCTACTGGTTCGATGCCACTGGCATCCATCAGCTCACCGAAGACCACTCCTGGTGCACCGAGGTGATCCAGTCCGGGGAAATGACCCCGACCGCGGCCTATGCGTCGCCGCAATCGCACGCCATCACCCACTGGCTCGGCGCCGATGCCTCCGATTCCGTTCCCACCGCCATGGCCGAATTCCCTATCCCCGGTCCCGGCAAGCTCCTCCTTTGTTCTGACGGCCTCTGGAACTACGCTCCGGCTCCCGAAGATCTCGTCGCGCTCCTGCAATCGCTGCCCGATGGCGACGCTGTCGACACCTGCCGGGAGTTGGTCGGATTTGCCCGCGCGAAAGGCGGGAACGATAACATTACGGTCGCCGTATTAAAGGTTGGCGAAGGAATGCATGACGAACTTTAAAGCCGAGGTCTTTCAGAACCCTTACTTGCCCGATGGCGCGCGTGAAGTGCACGCAATCATGACCGTCAGCGCCGAAGGCAACGACGCCGCTGCCGCCCAGCCAGTCTCCGGCAAGCTGATCGGCATCATCTGCGACAACTCCGGTTCCATGCAAGCCGGCAAGATCCACGCCGCAAAAGAGGCCATGATCCGGCTCGTCGGGCTGCTTCCCGAAGAAACCTCGTTTTTCGTCATCGCCGGAGCCGAAGACGGCCAACTGATCGTTCCCACCGTGCTCGCCACGCCTGATAATAAGCTGCGCGCCGTTGCCGCCATCAAACAGATCCGCGCGGCGGGTGGCACCTGCATTTCCACCTGGCTCGACAAAGCTCTGTTCCAATTTCAGCTCATGCCGCGTGCCATCCGCCAGGCTCTCCTGTTGACCGATGGTGAAAATGAAAAAGAAGATGAAGCCCGCCTCAATGCCACGCTGCTCGAGTGCGACGGCGTCTTTCAGTGCGAATGCCGCGGCGTCGGGTCCGATTGGATTGTCGGCCAGTTACAACAAATCTCCAGCTGCCTTCTCGGGACCACCGATATCATTCCACAGCCCGCGATGATTGAGGCCGATCTTCAGAACATTCTTAAACGCGCCCTCAACAAAGAGGTCAGCGACGTTTCGCTACGCCTCTGGACACCTCTCGGGGCCCGCATCCTTTTCTGCAAACAGGTAAGTCCGTTGATTGTCGATCTCACCGCGCGCGCTCGCCAGGCGAAACCTCAGCTGACCGATTTCCCCACCGGTGCCTGGGGCCGCGCCGAGTCCCGCGAGTATCATTTCTGCATCGAAGTGAAACCGGGCGAAGTGGGCGATGAGATGCTTGCCGGACGCGCCAGCTTGGTCTTTACACGAAACAGCCTCGAAACCAAAGTCGCCGAAGCCCGCATCCTCGCCATCTGGACGAGCGATGAATCGAAATCCACCAAAATCGACCGGCGCGTTGCTCACTACACCGGGCAGGCCGAACTGGCCACCGCCATTCAAGACGGACTGGACGCTCGCGCGCTTGGCAACACCAGCGAGGCGACCCGCAAGTTAGGGCAAGCCGTGCGCCTGGCCCACCAGTCCGGCAATGATGCTACCGCCCGCCTTCTGCGGACCGTAGTGGACGTGGACGATGCCGAAAAGGGAACCGTGCGGCTGAAAGCCGATGTCCCCAAAGAGGCCGCCATGGCTCTCGAAACCCGTTCCACTAAGACCAGCCGCCTGCCTCAGCCTGCCTGACCGTCATGCCATCCTTCCGCTGCCCGAAAGATCACGAATCCGCCGACCCTGACTTCTGTTCGGTCTGTGGAGCCCGGATACCGCCTGCGACGGAACTCAGTGCCGCCTGTCCGGACTGCGGCGCGAAACGCGAGCCCGCCACTGCCATCTTCTGCGAGATCTGCGGCTTCAACTTTTCTACGGGAACTCATGGCGAATTGCGGCCCGCGCCGCCTGCCGCAGTCCCCGCCATCCCTCGATGGGAAGTCATCGTCAGCGTGGATCCAACGCTCGCGAAAGCGGAAAGTCCTCACCCGCCCGGGGGGTTCGACCCTCTGACCATCCCGCTTGTGAATGAGGCCACTCTCATCGGCCGACAGAGCGAACGCCGCGCCATTCATCCCGACATCTGTCTGGACCAGGACGATGCAATTTCCCACCGCCATGCCCTGCTGACCCGCTCCTCCGATGGGACTCTCACTCTGCGCGATGTGGGCTCGGTAAACGGCGTTATTTTGAATGGCAATCCCGTTCCAACCCTGACCGATGTCCCGTTGCACGATGGCGACGTGTTCACCCTCGGCCACTGGACCAGCGTGCGGGTAAAGGCTTCGTCTTGATTGGCGCCGTGCACGGGACTGTGACACGCAAGGTAGCGCGGAAGCTCAAATCCAAGACGAAAGTCTCGCCCGCGCGGTCCGCCAAGCCGGCCCACTTGATTCTGTCTCCGCCCGCCCCACCGGTCGCCTGGAGTACGCCCGCGTTATTCCGGCTAGGCATCTACGCGGTTTTTCTAGCCACTCTGTTGCTCTTGTCCGCCGCCCTCGCCGATACTTTCTTCGCGCGCGATGCCTTGACCAAAATCGGCCGCCAAGCCGGACCGGGTGTCCTTACCACTGATCGCATGCAGGGTTCGTTGCTCGATCTGGACGCCAGCGCGGTCACCGAGATTCTGATGGTTGGGTCGTCCAACCCGTTGGCTTTCGGAATACGCCGCCAAGAAGTAGCCGATTCAATAATCGGCGCCGCCGAGAATATGTCCTACCGCGATTTGGAGCGGGTACCTCTGCGAGACCTTGAGATCATGTTCGGCTTTTATTGCTCAGACATGGAGTGGGCACCCGACCGGTGGCGCGCCGGTGATCTCGGCGGTTACCGCCGCGCGGCCGCAAGAATGGATCGCATCCTGATACCCACAGCCCAAACTCTAAACGGAAGCTTAAGCCAGATTGTCGAAGCCACGTATGCCCAGCAGAACAAATTAGCGCGCGCACTCTTTGTTTTCTTAACTACGTCCGCGTTACTTACTTTCACCACTCTTGTCGCCCTGCAATGGTTGATCGCTTCCCGCACCCGGCGTCTGATCAATCCTTTGCTCTTCGCTGCTACTATCGCAACGGTTGCTTTCTCGAGTTATTCGGTCCAGGTTTTTCAGCGGGAAGATCGGGATTTTAGAACGATGAAGCAGCAGGTCTTCGATACCGAACATCAGCATCTGCAAGCCATCGACCGGCAGAAAACCCTTGTGCGGGATGCCAGCCGTCATAAGCTCGATCCTTTACATTTTCCACCTGCTACAGTCTCGGAGTCGCTCAATCAGCCCGTCTCCGCCGATACCGGGCCGACGCTTGAGACCTCGGTCGCCACCGCGTTTCAGGATCTCTCCGGGCTGGAATTCGTCGCGCCTGCAGGCGCCCTGGTCATCGCGCTTCTCACGTTTTTCGGAGTTCTTCCACGGCTGCGCGAGTACTCCGCGTAACGGCTTAGACGAAGCCTCGACCTGCAACGTTTCTCCATCGTTTTCGCAAACGTTTTTGGTCGCTGGCCGTCTGCTGTTACGAAGGCGAAACCATCCGCCTCTCTAACTGGAGATTACATTGAAACTATTAGATATCTGGAACAAGTCAAAACGAAAAGAAGCAGTCTTGTTGTCTGCCTTACTTGTTTGTGGCGGAGTAGCGGCAGCCCATGCGGCCTTCCAGTCGTCTCACGTCAATTTGAAGTTGGCTGACCCCAGTGAAGCGCCGAGCCGGATCACTATGGCCCCCGCTGCCAAGGTGGCCATGCCTACCGTTGTTAAGATTTCGGCTTCCAAGTTGGTGAAGCCCGCGGCCATGCAAGGTATGCAAGGCATGGACGAAATGAATCCTCTCTTCCGCCAGTTTTTCGGTAACGGAAACGGGCCGGCCCCGCGCGCCCATCGAGAAGGCGGTCTGGGTTCGGGTGTCATCATCAGCCCGGACGGCTTCATTCTCACCAACAACCACGTCGTGGATGCGGCCACCGACGTCCGCGTAACTCTCGCCGATCGCCGCGAGTTCAAAGCTAAAGTCGTCGGAACCGATCCCAAGACGGATATTGCCGTCCTCAAAATCGAGGCCAACGATCTTCCCGTGATCACGGTCGGCAACTCCTCGAAGCTGCAGGTCGGCGACGCGGTTCTTGCCATCGGCAACCCTTACGGTGTCGGTCAAACCGTGACCATGGGAATCGTGAGCGCCACTGGCCGCGCCGGGCTTGGCATTGAAGACTACGAGGACTTCATCCAAACCGACGCGTCCATCAACCCCGGCAACTCGGGCGGTGCATTAGTCAATGACCGCGGCGAGCTCGTTGGTATCAACACCGCCATTCTCGCCGCTAACTCCGGTGGTAACCAGGGCATTGGTTTTGCCGTGCCCGTGAACCTGGCCCGCCAGGTGATGGACGCCATCGTCACTCACGGTCAGGTCACGCGCTCCTACCTCGGGGTCTCCGTTCAGGATGTTACTCCCGGTATCGCTAAAGCCATCGGCTTAAACTCGCCGAGTGGCGCGCTGGTCGGCGAAGTGAGTCCCGGCAGCCCCGCCCAGAAGATCGGCGTCCAGAGCGGTGATGTCATCACCGAGATCAACGGCACTCCCATTGTCGAAAGCAATCAGCTCAAGATGATTGTGTCGATGATGAACCCCAGCCAGACTGCTCGGTTGAAAGTCTTCCGCAACGGCCAGACCGCGGACTACACTGCCACAGTCAGCGCAATGCCTGGTCAGAAGACGGAACGCGCCGGCAACACCAATGCCGAACCCGACACCGCGCTCCAGGGCGTAGCCGTCGAAGAGCTGGATGCGCAAACCGCGAAACAACTCAATCTGCCGGCCTCCACGTCGGGCGTGGTAGTCACTGAAGTGGATCCTTCCAGCCAAGCCGCTGCTTCCGGCCTCCGGCAGGGCGATGTGATTCAGTCCGTGAACCGGCAGCCGGTCACCAACGCGCAGGATTTCAGCCGTGCCGTGCGCAAATCGAATGGCGAGTCGCTTCTGCTCGTCAACCGTGAAGGGCACAAGCTATTCCTCGCGGTATAGACGCCCCGTTAAGTGTAAGCAAGCGGAGCCGCTCTTAAGGGGCTCCGCATCTTTGCCATTCAACACCTCCTGAATCCGCCTCTTTCATTCGCTTCCTTGCTCAACGGTGATATCTGCGAACCAGCCGCAGCCTTCGCAAGCTTTTGGTGAGCCAATGACAATCGTTTTTTCTTTTTCCGTTTGGGTTGCGAACAATGACCTCAGTAAAACTGCTCGCAACCAGATCTTGCAGCAACTCGCTGGTTTGCAGCGCTTCTCGAACCCGCTTTTCCAAGGGCAGGGAAAGTCCCCAGTATCGTTTACGGAGCTCCGCGTCGCTAGCACTCACCAGAAGAGTGTGCTAATAATAGGTCAGGGCAAAAATGCCCTAAATCGTTACATTCGGAGCCTCGGAGGCTCATCACTTATGAAAATTCGTCCCTTATACGACCGCGTGGTCGTAAAGCGTATTGAAGATAAAGAAACCACCACCGCGGGCGGCCTGTTCATTCCGGATTCCGCCAAGGAAAAGCCCCAGGAAGGCGAAGTCGTCGCAGTCGGAAAAGGCAAGCGGCTGGAGAACGGCAGCGTGGTCGCTCTGGATGTCCAGGCTGGCGATCGCATCCTTTTCGGCAAGTACTCTGGCAGCGATATCAAGCTGGATGGTCAGGAATACATGATCATGCGCGAGGATGAGATCCTCGGCATTCTCGACAATCAACCCGTTGCAGCAAAGAAGGTGAGCTAACCATGGCAAAGCAAATTGTGTACGCGGATGTTTCCCGCCAGGCGATCCTGCGCGGCGTTAACCAGTTGGCTGATGCGGTGAAGGTCACCCTCGGTCCCAAGGGACGCAATGTCGTCCTGGAGAAGAAGTTCGGCGGCCCCACCATCACTAAGGATGGCGTTACGGTTGCCAAGGAAATCGAGCTCAAGGACCCCATGGAAAACATGGGCGCGCAGATGGTCCGCGAAGTAGCGTCGAAAACCTCCGACGTAGCTGGCGACGGCACCACCACCGCGACGATCCTTGCGCAGGCTATTTTCCGTGAAGGCGTCAAGGCCGTCACGTCGGGCGTGAATCCGATGGCAATGAAACGCGGTATCGATAAAGCGGTTTCGCTCGCGGTCGACGCTGTTCAGGGCATGTCCAAGCCTGTCTCCGGCGACATGATCGCCCAGGTCGGCACCATCTCCGCGAACAGCGACCACACCATCGGCGGCATCATCGCTGAAGCCATGACGAAGGTCGGCAAAGACGGCGTCATTACGGTCGAAGAATCCAAAACGATGGTAACCGAACTCGCCACTGTCGAAGGCATGCAGTTCGATCGCGGTTATCTCTCGCCCTACTTCGTCACCGATTCCGAACGCATGGAAGTGGTTCTCGAAGATCCTTACATTCTGATCCACGAAAAGAAGATCAGCAACATGAAGGACATTCTGCCGCTCCTCGAGCAGATTGCCCGCTCCGGCAAGCCGCTCCTCATCATCGCCGAGGAAGTGGAAGGCGAAGCGCTGGCCACTCTCGTCGTCAATAAGCTGCGTGGAACTCTCAACACTTGCGCGGTGAAGGCTCCTGGATTCGGCGATCGCCGTAAAGCGATGCTCGAAGACATTGGTATCCTCACCAACGGCAAGTCCATCGCCGAAGAGACTGGCATCAAGCTTGAGAGCATCAAGCTCGAAGACCTGGGCCGCGCCAAGCGCGTCACTGTCGACAAAGACAACACCACCATCGTAGATGGCGGCGGCACCACCAAGCACATCGAAGCCCGCATTAAGCAACTCCGCGCGCAGATCGACGAAACCACGTCGGACTACGACAAGGAAAAGCTGCAGGAACGTCTGGCGAAGCTCGCCGGCGGCGTAGCCATCATCAAGGTGGGTGCGGCGACGGAAACCGAGATGAAGGAAAAGAAGGCTCGCGTGGAAGATGCTCTGCATGCCACTCGCGCGGCTGTTGAAGAAGGGATCGTCCCCGGCGGCGGCGTCGCTCTCCTTCGTGCGGCTAAGACCCTTCACGGCCACAAGCTGGAAGGCGACGAGCAGTTCGGGATCGATATCGTGCGCCGTGCCTGCGAAGAGCCGTTGCGTCAGATTGTGCTCAATGCCGGTCATGAAGGTGCGATCGTGGTCGAGAAGGTTCGGTCCAACGATAATCCCAACTACGGCTACAACGCCTCGACCGACAACTACGAGGATTTGATCGCGGCCGGTGTCATTGACCCGACCAAGGTCACCCGAACGGCGCTTCAGAATGCCGCGTCCATTGCATCTCTGATGCTAACCACCGAAGCCATGATCTGCGAGATCCCTGAAAAGACTCCGGCTCCCGGTGCGGGCGGCCCCGGTGGACCGGGCATGGGCGGGATGGACTACTAAGTCACTTCCACACAGACTGTAATAAACTGAAGGCGGCCTGAAAGGGTCGCCTTTTTTTGTTGTAATGGATAGCACCTCAAATGAGAGCCTCTCATCCTACTTATGAAATCTTAATCACTATCCCCGCGCAACTTGCCCGTTGCGGGTCTATTTACGATAGACTCGTTTACGCGCCTGTTGTTTGATAGCCCGTCCGCTTCCTAGTTTTACCAACCTGAAAGGTTGCCTGTCTGAGAGTACATCTTATTAATCCGAGTAACATTTCTTTTGGTACGGCTGTAATCACACCCCGCTGGCTTTTTGTTTTAGCCGCTGCCACTCCGCGCGTGTACGGAGATCCAGTCCTGGTTGATGAGTCTCTGGAACTTCTCGACCCCAGCACCATCAACGCCGGTGATGTCGTCGGAATCAGCGTTCACTCTGGCAATGTCCTGCGAGGTTACGAAGTGGGCCGGATCGCCCGTGAGCGTGGGGCTCAAGTGGTCTTTGGCGGCATTCACGCCGCGCTCTACCCTGAAGAAGCGCTGGAACTCGGACAGGCCACCAGCGTCGTGAAAGGCGATGGCGATGTCATCTGGGCCGAAGTCTTAAAAGATTGTGTACAAGGTACGCCCCGCCAAATTTACGAAGGCGGCCGCATCGAGCCGGACGACTTTCTTTCAGCCCGCTGGGATCTAATGCCGCGCAACAAGTACATGTGGGCCTCCGTTCAGACCGTCCGCGGCTGCGCCAAGCATTGCTCCTTTTGCTCGGTCTGGCGGACCGACGGCCAGCGCCCCCGCCAGCGCAACTTCAATACCGTTATCGAAGAGCTCGTAGCCTTGCGCCGGCTCGGCTTCCGATTCATTGCGCTTGCTGACGATAACTTCTACCCTGTCACGCTAACGGACTTACGTCTCGCGCGCGAACAGAAAAACGCGGCTAAATTGGCCCAACTGCAAGCTGTCCGCGATGAGCGTTTCCAGCTGATGTCCCAGATGGAAGCGCTTCCGCGGGATATGGTCTTCTACACCCAGATCACGATGGAAGCCGCCGAGGATACCGAGTTCTTGGACGCCATGCGCAGGGCGCGGATTCGCGGAGCTCTCGTCGGCGTGGAGGCCGTGACCCCGGAAGGTCTCAAGACCGTATTCAAAGACTTCAACTACGTTGGAGATAAGTTAGTTCAGCAGTTGAAGACCTTCCGCCAGCACGGTGTCCACGTCCTCGGCTCCTTTATCTTTGGGCTTCCCAGCGATAAGCCGCATACCTTTGAAGCCACCGCGCAACTAGCCAAAGACGCCGACCTCACTTTCGCTCAGTTTGTAATGCTCACGCCTTTCCCAGGAACAGTCGACTTCAATCGCTGGGAAAAGGAACAGGGCGACAACCCGCAACGTGTGGATGGTGTCCCGGTCACCCGGTACTGGCTGATCCCAGAACATCGGAGGCCGAAGATGTTTATGCCCCATCCGTCCATGAGTTCGGAGGAGCTTCGGCAACGTACGCAGGGTGTGTGGGACCGCTTCTACGAATGGGGCGCGATTTGGAAACGCTCCACATGCGTGCCGACCGTTCGCGGACGGCTCGCTTTTCTTCTGATTTCCAAGTTGTATCGCCAGATGTATGCCAGCACCGGCATCTCAACCGACAGCGCCCGCCGGAAAAAGGCGAGCTTTTGGGCTCGACAGCTCGCCAAGCCCACGCGCCGCCTCTTTCAAGCCAAGGCCATGCCCGATTTGCAATCGCCCGAGCCGCTGGTTCCCGCGCGCCTCACCAACCCGTTACAAGTTCTACGCTAATCGCTGGCCTTTTCGGCGGCCTCGGCATTCTCGACGATGTCGCCCTCGACAAAGACAATGCCCTTAAGCAACTTTCGCCACTTGGGCTTTTTGCGAAGGAGGAATTCCAGATTCATGCCGAAATGTTTGAACTCTTCGTTCTGCGCGTCCTCCATGATCGCCCTGGCGTTCTTGTCTTTCTCGACCGACATTCGTTGCTCATACCAGTTGATTGCTTCGGCTTCTTCGCCGAGCGCCGCCATCATCCGGGCAAATGTTCGGATGTCGCTCGATAGCTCGCTCGCGGGCTCATGGTACTGTTCGAATCCCATGCTGTGAGTCTACTAGGTTTGTCGATCCAACGGTCGACCACAGCGCCGGTTACAAATGCGTAAACACCTTTGTGGAGTATATCGATCACTTGTTCCTGGACCGGCCAACTCCAGGGTGGCGAACCCACCCCAGTGGCATTCTCCAGAGTCTGATCATTCAGCAAGCGCAAGTTCATGAACAGCAGAGATCCCATGGGTCCGCGTACGCCATGCTTTGCCATGAGTGCGCGTATCGGCCCTAAAACGATCCCTTGTCCCCAATGCATGGCCCAGTTGAGACCAAGCCGCTGGTTGTCGGGCTTGTGTTCCATACGGAGCAGTTTCTCCAACGTATGCGCCGGCACGTAGGAGTTTGGCCGCTTCGTCAGGGCTTGCTCCAGTTTCTCGCCCAGCGTCATGGCCGCGACTCCAACCAGGCCAGCAACCAGTCCGCGGGTAAACGTGTGAGCTCCCATGCCTTTAGGGTGTACTCACCCATTCGCGATCAGGGTCGCGCTCGGTATCAGTTTTCGCGTGAGTCTCTGCCACCGGGTTTCCCGACTGCTTAGCTGCCCCGCACTCAATCTCGTGCTGCCGGAACTCCCCGCTACTGTTGAACGAGCGCCCGCAATGCGGACATTCAAAACGATTCGTACCTTCGGAACTATTACTTGGCATAAGTGACGACCTGTTACTTACTCTGGGAACCCTGAGTACTTCCGCTTTTCGGCGTCGTACCGTTGTTAGTTGCGCTTGATCCGGCTGCTGTTTGCCCCGAGGTTCCAGCTTGGCCGGGGTCGGATTGTCCGCCAGCTTCGCCAGTTGTCCCGGCACCCGAACCTGAGCCCGTTCCGCTCGCGCTCGCCCCCGAAGCGTTGCTGGTTGTCCCTCTTTCCTTAGTTTCGCCGCAGCCAACAGTTATCAACATCCCTATTGCGCAGCACCCGATTAACAGCGTTGAAGTCTTCATGCCCAGAGTATAGGGGCACGATCAACTGCCGGTCTGTATCTTCTGGTGCGTAACAACCGTCAAATTGGATGATTTGGTAAGTTTACTTAGCGTCTCGCCAGTTCGGTCCGATTCCCACCTCAGCGACTATGGGCACTTCCAGGCGGTAAGCACCCTCCATCTCGCGTTTGACCATCGCCCCGACTTCGTCCGCTTCAGACTCCGGAGCTTCCAATACAAGTTCGTCGTGCACCTGCAACAGCATCTTTGCCTGATAGCGTTCCAGGCTCTTGTCGATCCGGATCATCGCGATCTTGATGAGATCCGCAGCGGTCCCCTGCAAGGGAGAATTCACGGCAGTGCGCTCCGCGAACCCACGCGCATTCGGATTGCGTGTGTTCATATCCGGGATAGGCCTTTCGCGTCCGAATAATGTTTTCGTCACGCCTGTCCGCCGCACCAGTTGGATCGTGTCGTCAATAAACTGTCTCACGCCTGCATATCGCTCGAAGTAACTCTGAATGTATTGCTCGGCTTCTCTTCGCGAGATGCTAAGCTGCTGCGCCAGGCCGAAGGAACTGATGCCGTATACAATGCCGAAGTTCACGGCTTTGGCCCGATTGCGTGCTTCCCGTGTGACAAACATCGGCGGCACTCCCATCACTTCCGCCGCTGTCCGTGTATGGATATCTTCACCGGCGCGGAACGCCTCCACCAGTACCGGGTCTTGCGACATATGCGCCAGGAGACGAAGTTCAATTTGCGAGTAGTCCGCAACCAATAGCTTCCAGCCCGGTCGCGGCACAAACGCCGCCCGGATCTCCCGGCCGAGTTCCGTCTTGACTGGAATGTTCTGTAAGTTCGGATTGGAAGAAGATAGCCGCCCAGTAGCCGCGCCGGTCTGGTTGAAGCTCGTGTGGATGCGACAAGTTAACGGGTCCATCAACGCCGGCAAGGCATCAACGTAAGTGCCTTTCAACTTAGTGAGGGATCGATACTCCAATACCTTCCGGGCGATTCCGTGTTCTACCGCCAAGTCTTCGAGCACGTCCGCCGCAGTCGAGATTGTCTTGCCTCTGCCGTACTTCACCGGCGCCGGAAGCTTCAGCTCTTCGAACAACACGCGGCCTAATTGCTGCGGCGAGGCGATATTAAATTCGCGCCCGGCAAGCACGTGGATCTCGCCGGTCAGCCTCGATATCTCGGCTTCCATCAGGATCGAGAGCCGCTCCAGTTCCGCCCGATCAACCAGAATGCCGGTCTCTTCCATATGCGCCAGTACAGAGGCAAGCGGCAGGTCGATCGTATCGTAGACCTCGCGCAACGCCCGCTTGTCGACAGCCTCGCCCAAGTTGGCGCAGAGCTCGCGCACATACAAGGCCTGTTGGGCCACATCATCGCCCATGCTCAGTTCCAGCCGGCGTTGTACCAGTTGGTCGAGTGAACAACCCGAGGGTTCCGCATCGAGCAGGAACGCATATAGCGACGCATCGTGTTCGAAGCCAGCGGGCTGAACGCCGGCGCGGCCCAAAGCCAATAAGGAGCTCTTCACATCGCAACCCGCTTTCACCACGGCCGGGTCCTCGATCATCGCTTTCAGGAAGGGCAGCAGAGCGGCGGGAATGCTGCGCGCTTCATCGTCGCGGAAAGCGAGCCCAATCCGTTCATGCGAAAACACGAGTCCTACCGGCGATTCGCCGCGATGCCCGCCCAAGTATTCTTCGACTCCCGCTGCGTCATCGAGCGACCCTAAGTTCCGCGGCCGCAGGTCCTCGGCCGGACCGAGTTCTTTTAGATGACTGTGAAACTCTAATTCCTTAAAAGCCGCTCGCAAGGCGGCAACATCCGGCACCGCAGCCACCAGCGACTCGATCTCGCACTCAATAGGCACGTTGCGCTCGATAGTGGCCAGCCGTTTGGAAAGCTCGACGCGCTCGCGATTCTGTTGCAGGCTCTCGCGATACATCTTGCGCGTGACCTCTCCGGCGCGGTCCAGCGCGGCTTCAACGGACCCGAACTGCGTAATCAGATCGATTGCGCCCTTATCGCCAATTCCAGGAGCCCCCGGGATGTTATCGATCGCATCGCCTTTGAGCGCCAGCAGATCAGCCACTTGCTCGGGCGCAACGCCCATGAACTCCTTTACCTTTGCTTTGTCGTACCAGGTATCGTCTTTTGCAGGATTGAACATCAATACCCGATCGGAAACCAGTTGCAGCATATCCTTATCGCTCGAGACGATCACCACATCCAGCCCTTGATCCGCGGCCCGGCAGGAAAGCGTTCCGATAACATCGTCGGCTTCGAAGCCCGGGAACGAAAGGATCGGAATCCGCATGGCGTCGAGCACGCGGCGGACGTAAGGAATCTGCTGCCGTAGGTCGTCCGGCATCTCCGTCCGGTTGGCTTTGTACTCGGCGAATTCCTGTTCCCGCAGAGTCTTTCCGGCGCTTTCGAAAACTGCCGCGATCAACTCCGGATGCTGCTCCTTCGAAAGCTTACGCACCATGTTGGTGAAGATGAATACGGCTTCGGTCGAAAGGCCGGTCGTGGTGCGCATCGGAGGCGCCCCCGACCGTGCACGCGCATGGTATGCCCGAAAGATAAAGCCATAGGTGTCGATCAGGAACAAGCGGCGGGGCAGCACTTGAGGCATGATAGCGAAGTGAGGGGGGAACCGTACTTTCGCAGCGCGCAGAGTGTGGGTAACCTGCAACAAACTGCTCGAATTCTGTTGCATTATCGTCACCCTGTAACTTTTGGATCGCTTTGCGAATCAGTCACTTAGAAGCGGTATACTCGATGATTCGCCATAACTTCATGATCCGATCTTTCGAAATTCAGGAACCCCCGATTGCGTTTTGAAACCACCCTGCAAAGTGCCGTTTCCGCGCGGGGCGTAGGGCTCCACAGCGGAGTAGCGGTTAACATTCGGGTGCTGCCCGCGCCGGTCGCCACCGGTATTGTCTTTCTACGAAGCGATCTGAACAACTTTCCGATTGCCGCAAGCTGGCAGCACGTGGCCCGTGTCTCTTATGCAACCAGCCTGATGCGCCAGGGCGTTCTGATTTCCACCACCGAGCACCTGCTGAGCACCTTCTACAGCCTGGGCATCGACAATGCCTTTGTCGAGATCGACAACCTCGAAGTGCCCATCATGGACGGCAGCGGTTACGCCTTCGTCAATCTCATCCTGGAAGCCGGTATCAAGCTTTCCCGCCGCAAGCGACGGTACCTGCGGATTCGCCGTCCGGTCACCGTCGAAGATAAAGGCAAGCGTATTTCGATTCTGCCCGCCGACAGCTTTCAACTGACTTGCGATGTCGATTACCCCGCGCCGGTTGGCCGGCAGGGTATCGAGATGGAAGTAACTCCAGAGAATTACACCAATCTGATTGCACCGGCGCGCACGTTCGGTTTCGAATCCGACCTCGATCAGATGCGCAACATGGGTCTAATTCGAGGAGCCAGCCTGGACAACGCGATTTGCTTCTCATCCCGCGGCGCGATGAACCCCGGTGGCCTCCGATTTCCCGATGAATGTTGCCGTCACAAAGCGCTCGATCTGATCGGCGACCTGGCGCTGCTCGGTAAACCACTGCTCGGTCATGTGATTGCCGAGCGCGCTGGCCACGCGATGCATACGGCGCTGGTTTCGAAGATCATGTCCGATCCTTCTCTTTACGAAATTCTGACGTTCGATCAACTGGCCAGCCGCGTGGTCCACGCACTGGTGTCTTGAAAGTGGCTAAGAAGAAGGGCGCCAAGAAGAAGTTCGACGCTCCCAACGAAATTCGAAGCATTGCGCGCGAGCGCGTCGGCACCGTGAAGCCCTCGCGTGTGATCGTGCCCAAAGCAGACCGCAAGCCGAAACATAAAGAAGATCCGTTGCAGCCCGAACTTTCCTAACCGTTTCGTGAATCCTGTGTCACTCTCCTCGCCGACGCCGTCTGCGGTAACCGCCATATTGCCGGCGCGAACGGTCCTCATCATGGCCGTGAGTACGGGGGTGATCGTAGCTAACATTTATTATATTCAGCCGTTGCTTGCCGATATCACTCGCGACTTCCATCTGCAAGTCACGACGGCCGGACTGATCGCCATGTTCATGCAGATTGGCACGGCCTTCGGGATGCTTTTCTTCGTTCCTCTTGGCGATACGCATGAGCGGCGATCGCTTGTGACTACGTTGATTCTGGGCTCCGCATTGGCCTTGGTTCTGCTCGCTACGGCTCAGAACGTTTGGTGGCTCGGCGCGGGAGCACTGGCCGTGGGAACGCTGGCCGCGACGGTTCATGTGATCGTTCCATATGCGGCACAGCTCGCTCCGGCCGAGCAGCGCGGCCGCGTTCTGGGATTCGTTTTCAGCGGTTTGTTGTTTGGCATTCTGCTCGCGCGCACCTTCAGCGGCTACGTTGGCGCGCTATTCGGGTGGCGCGTGGTATTCGGGCTGGCCGCCGTTTTCATGCTGCTGCTGGCTGCGCTGATTCGCACGCAGTTGCCGAAGAGCGACCCGAGCACGCACCTTCCCTGGATTGCGCTGATTCGCTCCTCGGCTGGACTGATTCGTCAGCATGCTGGACTACGGGAAGCCGCACTGATCGGCAGCATGGGATTCGCCGCCTTCAGCGCGTTCTGGACCACGCTGATCTTCCTTCTGCAGACTCCGCCGTTTCACTACGGCAGTGCCGTGGCCGGCATCTTTGGACTGGTCGGTGCAGCGGGTGCGGCCGGCGCTCCACTGGTGGGTCACCTTGCCGATAAGCATGGCCCGCGCCGCGCAGTCCTTTTCGCGCTGCTTACAGCGTTCGCTTCCTTTCTCATCATGGGTTGGGGCGGTAGGACCATCGCCGGTCTGGTTGCTGGGGTGATCTTTCTGGATCTCGGCATCCAGGCGGCTCACGTCGCCAATCAAACGCGCATTTACGCCCTTGATCCTAAAGCCCGAAGCCGGCTCAACATGGTGTATATGGTTTGCTACTTCGTCGGTGGCGCGACCGGCTCCTATTGCGGAACCCTTGCCTGGCGCGTCGCGGGATGGTGGGGAGTCTGCGGCTTCGGGATGGCGATCCTGGTCCCGGCTCTCGCGCTCATTTCGAGACGCGATCGCTAGCTGACGCATGCCGCTGATTCTTACTCTTCAACTCGACGCCGAATCGCACGAATACTTCGATCGGCTGCGCTGCCGCCATTTCCCACCGGAGCTAAATTTTATCGCTGCGCATGTGACCCTGTTTCACGCATTGCCCGACAGGGAGTTTACTGCGATCACCGAAGCATTGCGGACCGCAAGCGCAATCCAACCGGCTTTACCGATTCAAGTTTCCGGACTGCGAAACCTCGGACGCGGAGTAGCGTTTCAGTTGCAATCACCGGCGCTAATCGATCTGCGCCAAAGCCTGGCGAAGCAATGGCACGACTGGTTAACGCCGCAAGACCGGCAGAAGTTTCAGCCCCATGTCACCGTCCAGAACAAGGTGCTTCCCGAGATTGCGCGTGAAACCCTGGCGCTTCTCAAGACCGCCGCAACCCCGGACGTGACTGGTATGGGATTGCAGCTTTGGAAGTACCGCAGCGGTCCTTGGGAACAGCTGGTTGCCTTCCCATTTGCGAAAACGAATAGTTGACAACCCATTCTCGGTAAGTGTTATCTTACCGTAAGTGAACGCTTACCTATCAGCGGGCATCGAGGCATTGGGCGATGCGACCCGGATGGCCATCTTTCAGAGACTCGCGGGCGGGCCGATGGCTGTCGGTGAGCTCGCCGATCAGTTTCCGGTAAGCCGACCGGCTGTCTCGCAGCACTTGCGCGTACTCAAGCAAGCAGGATTGGTCACCGACACGGCAGCGGGAACCAGTCGCGTTTATCAGATCAGCCCGGCTGGCGTGGAGCGTTTGCGGCAGCACTTCGACCAGCTTTGGGAACAGGCGCTGGGCGCGTATCAGAACTCCATCGACATCGAAGTTACAGGAGGTAAAGATGGTCAAAAGCGAAGTAGAAAACGCCGTAAATAGAAGCGTGCGCGTTCCTGTCCCGGTGGAACGCGCGTTCCCCTTGTTTTTGGAGAGGATGAGCACGTGGTGGCCCGCCGGACATCATATTGGATCCCAGCCCTTTGAGGAGATTGTGGTCGAACCGTTTTGCGGGGGCCGCTGGTTTGAGCGCGATGCCCAGGGTAACGAATGCGAGTGGGGCCGGGTTCTCGCTTGGACACCCCCGAACCGCGTGTTGTTCGCCTGGCATCTGGGCCCGCGATGGACCTTCGACCCTGACCCGAATCGGGCCAGCGAATTAGAAATCCGGTTTACCGCCGATGGACCTTCCGCCACCCTTGTCGAGCTTCAACACTCTTATTTCGAACGCCACGGCGAAGGCCACGAGCGGATGCGCGAAGCACTGCAAACGCCTGGCGCATGGACCGGCATTCTGGAGGCTTTTGCAAAAGGAATCGCGTCCGAATGAAGCCGGTCGCTTTACTTCGCACGGCCTCTGTCCTGACCGTGATTCATTCCATTCTGCACACCGTGGGCGGGGTCTTCGGACAACCGTCCCCGGGACCGCAGCAGACCGCGGTTGCTGCTATGAAGACTAACACGTTCCCCGTCATGGGACTGACCCGTAGCTACTGGGATTTTCATCTGGGGCTCGGTCTGGCCGTCAGCATTTTCTTGCTGATGGAAGCTGTCGTCTTCTGGCAGCTCGGCGCGCTCGCGCAACAAGATTCGCGCCGGATCCGTCCGCTGCTTTTGACGTTTGCGGCTGGGTATATCGCAATCGCTGCTAACAGTTACGTCAACTTCTTCCCCCCGCCGGTGATCACCGAGCTTCTGATCGCCGCCTGCCTGGTAATGGCATGGAAAAAGGCAGGTGAAGCGGGCTAAGGAACGAAAACCAAGTTCGACGGAACCAGCGGCAACGCTATGGTTCGTGAGACCATCCCGCCGGAAACCACCTGCAGTCCGGAACCTGTAATCACCCAGGCTTCGGTCCCGTCCGGAGTCACGTCTACCACGGAAGGCGAGAAACCCACCATGAGCTGGGAAGTCTGTGCGCCCGTCGTCAAGTCGGCTCCGAAAAGCAGGTTGTTGTAGGAATCGGTGACATAGACCGTTTTTCCATCGGGCGAGAGTCCCAACTTGTCGAGAAACCCGTTCGTAAGGGAGAGTTGAATCAAGCCGGTCTTGGTGTTGGTGGCAGTGCTTACCAGGATCAGCTGCC
This sequence comes from Bryobacterales bacterium, assembly GCA_963752695.1. Classification (GTDB taxonomy): domain Bacteria; phylum Acidobacteriota; class Terriglobia; order Bryobacterales; family Bryobacteraceae; genus Bog-113. Next base: position 1,225,898 of record CAVVZB010000002.1, on the reverse strand, counting down.
CGGAGTTGGAGGTGCAGACGAGAGTAGAGCTATCCGGAGTGATCGCGATATCGCCCAGACCCTCGTTGAATAGAATCGCCGCTACGGGTTTATAGGTGGAGGTATCGACAACCACTATCTCCCCGGGAGGGGTTACAAAACCAGCGACAGCCCCAAAATTCAAGGTATAGTAGACGAACTTGCCGTTGGGAGCGGGAACGATCGCGCCCAGGGTCTCGAGTGGAGGGACCGGGATGCTGGCCAACTGCACCAGCGTGATTCCGTCCAGCACTTTGAATTGCGACGGAGCGCCGTCGTAGAGGATGGCGCCAGACGGGCTGAACGCCAACACGCCGGATTTCCCCGGGAAACTGAGCTGGAATCGATCGGTGGCGGTGTCCAGCACCGATAACCCGGTGGACTGATAACCCAATGCGGACACCCATAGGCTTTTTCTACCAAACGGCGCGGCAATGGATTGTAAATTCGAACCGCCGAGCGCGATGTGAGCCACTGAATGGCCGGCGATGTCGACGGATGCGACCGCGCTGTTGCCCAGGCTCAACACAAAAAGCCCGCCCGCGGGAGAAAGAGCCAGATTGCTTAGCGGACCCGGTTGGGCCACAGTCACGGCATTCGTCCGAGTGGCTATGTCGAACTTAGAGACGGTCGCTTCGCTGCTGACGAAGTAAAGAGACGACCCGTCGGGAGATAGGACGAACGACAGCGGAGTGGCGTTAACGGGCGCGTCGAACAGAGTGGCCCCGGTAGTTAGGTCGATCGCCAGTATGGAAGGTCCTCCATAGGCCAGGTAAGCTGTTTGTCCATCGCGCGAAGCGATTACCGTTCCAGGCTGATTCGATCCCTCCGCCGGAAGCGGGAAAGTGTTGACGACGACGGGTACCTTCGGGTCGATCACAAGCAAGGCGCCGGTAACTTCAGGAAGCAGCACGAGCCCGGTGGAAGTTACCGCCAGCCCGGTGGCGGGTTGCGCAACCGGGATCTGGCCGCCCAGCGTGAGAGTCGCGGTGTTGAAGATTTGAAAGTAGTTACTCGCGCCGTTTTGGACTTGTCCGTAGAGCTGTGAACCATCGCGTGAAATGACCAGCTGCCGCAGGACCGAAAGCGCCGGGAGATGGAGAGTGTGGACGATCGAATTAGTAGCCGTGTCGACGGCGAAAATAGTGGAACTTCCGGAATCTAATGGAACCAGCACATACACACGGGTTCCGTCAGGGCTGGCCACGACCAAGCTGGGAAACGCGTTGACGCTCACGGGAAAATATACATGGGCCAGGGGAGCGCCGGTGGAAACGTCGGTGATCTTGAGAAGTGGCTCGTTATTCGGCACTAGGTAGAGACGGCTTCCATCTGGACTTAGTGCGAAGTTCCCACCGCCGGAGGGCGCCTGAATGGTTCGCGTTGGACCGGTGAGAGTCGGATTAAAGATGGTGACTGTCGCGGGGGCGTTGCAACACAGAGTGACGAATGCGGTGGGGTTGGATGTTTGCGAGTGAGCGGGAGCGCCGCAAACGACCGCAGCCAACAGGAGTTGCGCAAGAGTTCCACGACGATTAGACATTTGGATACCTGAATTTTTTTTGGGAGTTGCTGAGAACCAGCCGTGCCGTGAGTTTACCAGACACAATTGGCCCCAGCGGGGTAAACCGTTACGCGCCCAAGCTATCTTTAAGAGCCGGATATAGAGCGCGGTACACGCGGTGGCCATGCGCATAAAGCTCGTGGTTGGTATCTTGGGGTTGGAGGGAACTCACCGCACGTACCAGCGCGCGGCAGACTTCCGGGACCGATGAAAACGCGCCGGTCCCCACCATGGCAAGTAACGCCGCCCCAAAGGCCGACCCCTCTTGCGTGGCCAATGTGACCACAGGCTTGGCGAGTACGTCAGCCAGGACCTGTCGCCAGAACGGGCTGTTCGCACCACCTCCCGAAGCGCGCACGGAAGCAACCGGCACACCCAAGCCTTCGATGATGTCGAGGCAATCGCGCTGGCTGTAGCTGACGCCTTCGATAACCGCTCGAATCAAATCGGCGCGTTTATGGCGCGCCGTCAAACCCATCCAACCTCCGCGGGCATCGGCGTCCAGGTGCGGAGTGCGCTCGCCCATTAAATAAGGCAACCAGTAGAGCCCTTGCGCACCGGCCGGCGCGGTTGCGGCCTCATCCATCAGCGCGTTGTAATCCACGCCCGGAGTTAGTTGATTGCGAAACCATTGCAGGCTCAAGCCAGCGCCCTGCGTGACTCCCATAACGTGCCACTTACCGGGCACCGCGTGGCAGAACGTATGCACGCGGCCTTGCGGGTCATATGCGACTTGGTCCATATGCGCGAACACGACGCCGGAGGTTCCCAAGGTGCAGGACACAAACCCAGGTTCCACCACGCCGTTTCCGACTGCGCTTGCGGCCTGATCGCCGCCTCCACCAACCACCGGCGTTCCTTCCGCCAATCCGGTGATTTTGGCAGCAGCCGCGCTAATAGTCCCGGTCACCTCAGCCGATTCGTAAACCTTCGGCAAGAAAGACAAATCCAGCCCCAGAGCGCTCATCAACTCCGAAGACCAGCGTCGTTCCACCACATTGAACATGGCGGTGCCTGAAGCATCCGAAACCTCGGTCGCATACTCACCGGTAAGGCAGAACCGAATGTAGTCTTTCGGCAGCAGCACCTTCCGCACCCGTTCGTAGAGAGCAGGCTCGTGATCCCGCACCCAGAGCAATTTCGGCAACGTAAAACCGGTGAGCACGGGGTTGGCAAGATACTCGAGCACGCGTTCGCGGCCCAGCTTCGCATTGACCCAATCCACCTGATCTTGGCTGCGCTGATCGCACCAGATGAGGGCTGGACGAATCACGCGATCTTCAGAATCGAGTAGCGTCAGCCCATGCATCTGACCAGAGAGTCCGATTCCCTTAATCGCGGCTCCATCCACGCCGGCCTTGGCGAGTGCGCCCTGAATGGCTTGGAACGACGCGTCCCACCAATTCTCCGGCCGCTGCTCCGCCCAACGCGGATGCGCCATTTGCATCTCTTCATGCGCCACCGTGACGCCGGAGACGATCTCGCCCCCGTGGTTGACGATCAGCGCCCGGCTGCCGCCGGTTCCAATATCAAGTCCGAGCCACATGCGCCGCTCCCGCTCCCCAGGGCAAATAAGCCGCGCCGTAAAGTCCGGCTTCGCTGCCTAACTCCGCGGGCGCAATCACAGTCTTCGAAGCCCGGTAAGTGAACGACCGGGTGCGTAACTCATCCAGCATGGGGATCGAGAACACGTCCCAGGCCGGTAGCGGTCCGCCGCTAATCAGATAGAGCGGGAAATTAAACATGTTGACCATGACGGCGAGCGCAATGCCGAGCGCGCGGCCCATATGATCGAACACTGCGAGTGCGCGTTCGTCGCCCGCCTTGGCCAAAGCATGCACCTGTTCGGACGTGACATCACCCAGGCCGATCATCCAGGCTAGTGCGGAAATCGCCGTAGCCGACGCGTGTTTCTCCAGACAGCCCCGGTTGCCGCAGCCGCACGGATTGCCATTCGGAACCACCGTAATATGTCCCACCTCTCCGGCCATCCCCAGGTAGCCGTGCAGGATTTTGCCATCGGCGATAATCCCGCCGCCGATGCCGGTTCCCAAGGTCATCAGGATCAGATCGTCCACCGCGCGGCCAGCCCCAATCCACTTCTCTCCCATGGCCGCGGCGTTGGCGTCATTCTCAAGAATCACGGGAGTTCCCAGACGGTTGCGGAGAGCATCGCGCATGGGAAAGCCTTCCAGAACGGCGAGGTTGTTCGATCCCGCGATGATGCCTTCTTTTAAGCGGATGAACCCGGGGACCGCCACTCCGATGCCCTGAAGATCCTGAGAACCCAACGCGTGACGGAGCGCATCGATGGCCTTGGCCATGTCTTCAACAACCGCTTCCGGGCCTTGCGACAGATTGGTAGAGACCCAGATTTTCTGCAACATCTTCCCTTGCCGGTCAACGGCCGCCGCCCGCAAATTGGTGCCCCCCAGATCGAGGCCTATGGTGTATTCGGACATGAATCAGGAATGATATCAGGCAAGGTACCAGTCCTAAACTATTCCCATTTGAATCCGATATGGAATCCATAGGAACTTGTGATAAAGGTTGTCACAGCGTTGTGATAAAACTGAAATCTAGCAATCGAATGCGCCTGTTCTCTTAAGTTTTCTCCCCTGTGAGGTACTTATGGAAGAGTTACGGTACGTCGAAATTCCGGGAAGTCTCACCCATGAGCTTCCGCCCCTGCTGGTCCGCGGTGTTCCGGACGGTACGCAGCCGCGTGACGCGATGGTCAGCGTAGCGGCAGAAATCGTAGAGTCTGAGGATCTCCTACCGGAGGAAGAACCTGGGTCTGTTCGAATGATGGACCTGGCGCTTCATCTCACCGATCAATACCTCGGTCTTCTGACGCACTGGCAATGGGGAGATTCGGTGCTCGAATGGATCCGCCAATGCGAGATCACATTCGATTCCAGCGACACTCTGCGGCCATTATTGCACGCGCAAGTGTGGCCCCACGCGGGCCGGAGCAGCTTTGTGGAGTTGCTACTTCGCAAGCAAGTGGAGACGCATGGGGTGGCGCTCGATAAGGCAGTTGGAACCCGGCTCACGTTCCGTCAGCCTCCTCCGATCAGTTGCTGCTCAAACCAATTTTTGTTTTATCTGAAGTCGTCTCTGGCGGACTCGGCTTATCAGACCTGGGCCCGTATGAAGGTGGATCGCGCCGGCCAATTCCCGCCGAATCGCTTTCACTTCGAAGTACTCGAAATGTAACGCCGCTTTTGCGCGGCCACCAGAACAATCAGCAGAAGGAAACCCGCGAGCAGGCCGACGGACGCGCCCGCGCCGATCATCTCCGGAGCATTCGATCGCGAGCCCATCGAGATCGCCACGTTTAACGTGACCGGCACTGCGGCGGCGATCACGGGCAACCAGGGCCGCTCCATTGAAAATAACGCCCGAGCCAGAATTTCCAACAGGCTTAATCCGATCAAGCTCGGTGCGAACCCCAGAAACACGGCACTCACCATGCGGGTGGATTCGGCGGTGAAGTTTCCGCGCTGAAATAGAATCGCGATTACCGGTTCCCGCAGAGCGATACCAACCACGCAGCTGAAGACTGCGGCGCCTGCAGCTAACGCCAAGGTCCGGTTAATTAGCCGGAAGGCATCTTTCGCGCGATGGTCTCGACGCAGCCGCGCAATTTCGGGCAGTAGCGAATTCGAAACTGGCGATACCAGATAAGCGATCACCACGTTCACACAGCGAATGCAGTAATCGAAAGCCGCCGCCATACCGGGTCCCGCTTGGGTGGCGTACGCGCGGGTAACGATCACGTTCAGCGCGAGCAAGCCGGCGTACAAGAGGAACGAACCGGGTTTTGTCAAAAGTTCCCGGGTGCTGTGACTGGCTAGCTTGTGTTCCGAGTGCTCCTCGCGCAGCCGCTGCCAACTCTTGCGCGCAAACCACCAGACTAAAGCTAGTTGCGAGAATGCTCCCGCCGTATAGCCGATCGCGAAGCCATAGATGCCGAGCGACCGCCACAGGGCTAGCGCCCCCGCAATTACGAACAAATTGAGGACCGCCTGATAAAAGGCCGAAGGTCCGAACCGCCGCTCGGTATACAACAGCGCTGAGTGAACGGCTGCCGCCCCCGCGGCCAACGTCGAAAGGGAAGTGATGCGAAGCAGGTTGACCGTCTGCGGGTAAACCGCGCGATCGAGACCGGGCCCCAGAATGCCGATCAGCCAAGGCGCGAAGATCATGATTGCCAAGCTGACCGAGCAAAAAATCCACGTGAACAAACGGGCTGCCTGGACGAAAAGCGCCGCCCGGTCGCCGCCCTGACGCGCCATCAGCAGAGGCACGAAGGCGAAGATCATCGTGTTGATCAGGACGAAGTTCAACACGTCGACTGGCCCGATCGCGACGGCCAGTCCGTCTGCAAGCGCGCGCGTGCCCAACAGGTACGCCGTTACCGCGCTACGTCCGAAGCCCAGGATGTTTCCGGTAAGAATGCCGCCGGTGATCACCAAGCCGCCGCGCATCACCGGATTGCTGGCGATCCGGCCCCATTGGCGCTGGAGAAAATCCCGGCTCTCTGGAGCCGCGCGATCCAACAGTTCCGATTGGGGTAAGTCCAGTTTCAGGTAACCCTTTTACCGCCCCGTTACTCTAGGCGCCCTTGGCGGCGGCGAGCGCGGCTTCGAAGTCGGGGCCTTGCGAGACTTCTTTCACATACTCGACGTGTTTAATGGTGTTGTCGGGACCAACCACGAAAATCGCGCGGCCTTCGATGCGCAACTCTTTGATCAACGTCCCGTAGTGCTCGCCGAAAGATCCACTGCGATGATCGGAAAGCATTTTAACGTGATCCACCCCAAAGTTCGTGCACCAGCGCTTTTGAGCGAACGGCAGATCCATGCTCACGGCGTAGACTTCCACGTTCTCCAGCTTTCCCACCTCATCGTTGAACCGCTTGGTTTGAGCATCGCAAACCGGGGTGTCGAGTGACGGAATGACGCTGAAGATGCGGGTCTTGTTACCGGTGTCGCGAAGAGTGACCGGGTTCATGGAAACGTCGACCACCTGGAACTCGGGTGCGGCGTCGCCGGTCCGCAATTCGGGACCGACCAAGGTCAGAGGCTTACCCATCAACGTGACAGCTCCATTACGTTCCATTGCGATGCATCTCCTGAAAAGTGGTCTTAAAAAAAAGGAAGGGTTAACTGGCGCTATTGTAGCAACTCGGCCAATTTTTCCGGGTCGGTAATCGGCAATTGACAGGTGAAATTTTCACAGACATAAGCGGCTGTCCGGCCTTCGACCGGGAGCATTCCGGCAAGGTGGATTCCGGCGGTAGTCCCGGCCAGCAGCAGAGCGCGATGCGGTTGGAAGCGCGTCCAGATTTCCCGCAGCAGAGCTTGCGAGTCAGGGGCGTTCGGGTCGCCGGCAATCACGATTTGCCGGGGCGGCGAGAGTTGGTAATCGAGAGCGTTCATCATCAAGGGAACGCCGAAAGGTTGTGATCGTAAGCGAGTGCTGAACGCGGCTAGTGCGCGGCGGGCCGCATCGCCGAACTCGGTACGGCCGGTCATGCGCTCCAACCGGAGGAGGCTGGCCGTGGCAATGGCGTTTCCCGAAGGCTCGGCGCCATCATAATCGTCTTTCATACGCAGCAGCAGAGGCACGTGTGATGAATCGGAAGAGCCTTCCGCTTTGGCGGGCACGCTGAAGAAGGCCCCGTTATCACGATCTTCGAAGAGCTCACACATCCGCTCGGCCAGTCCTAACGCGAGTGCGAGATCGGCTTCCCGAAATTGGGTCTCGTAGAGGTCGAGCAGGCCGCGCGTGAGGAAAGCATAGTCGTCGAGAAAGCCAGGAATGGCCGCGTCACCCCGGCGATAACGCCGAAGAAGCGTTTTGGAGGTCGCATCCCACATGCGCGTTATCAGAAAATCAACGGCTCGACGGGCTGCCCTAGTGTACCGGGATTCATTCAATGCCGCCCCGGCACGCGCCAGCGCCGAAATCATCAAGCCATTCCATGAGGTCAGAACCTTATCATCCAAGTGCGGCCGCGGACGTTGGGAGCGCGCGGCCAGAAGCTTGGCGGACGCTTCCGAAATCTGAGCGCGGACGCGTTCCAGTGGCTGATCGAAATGGTGTGCGGTCTCTTCCAAAGTATGCGCGGCAAACAGAATGTTGCGGCCGGTGAATTCGCCGTGCGGATCATTCTCAACGTTCCCGCCGGGACGCACGCCATACCGGTAGCCGAAATACCGGGCAGCTTCTGGGCCCACCAGATCTTGAATCTCGGCAGCCGTCCAGATGTAGAAAGCGCCTTCGCTCTTGCGGTTTGGGTAGGCCGGGTCGGGAGCGCTATCGGCGTCTTCGGCGGAGTAGAATCCGCCCTCCGGATCGGTCATGTCGCGGAGGACGTAATCGCAAACGCGCCGGAGCTCGGTTTCGGCATCTGCATCGTGCGTGATCTGAAAGATTTCGACCAGTGACATTGCTATTTGGGCCTGATCGTATAGCATCTTCTCGAAATGCGGGACAAACCAGTAGGCGTCGACTGAATAGCGATGAAAGCCACCGCCAAGCTGATCGTTCATGCCGCCCTGAGCCATCATGTGGAGCGTCAGTTTGACCATTTCGAGTGCTTCGGGATTTGCGGTACGGACCCAATAGCGCAGCAGAAAATCAAAGACCGCCGGCCGCGGAAATTTCGGCTCCTGGCCGAAGCCACCCAATTTGGAATCGAAGCTGCGCCGCCATACCGCAAAACCGGCGTCGAGCACTTCCGTTCCTGGAATCTCTTCCGGGTGCCCGAACGCGGTCTGGCTTTCGAGTTGTTGCAGAATCGAGCCGGTCGACTCCACGATGCGTTCGTGTTCCTCGTCCCAGGCGCGCGCGATGCGGTTCAGAACATCGGCAAATCCGGGCCGTCCATAGCGGCTATCCGGAGGAAAATACGTCCCGCCCACGAACGGCCTACCGTCCGGCGTGAGCCAGACCGACATCGGCCAGCCTCCCGAACCGGTAGCGGCTTGCACGTACGACATGTAGATTCGGTCGATATCGGGCCGCTCTTCGCGGTCGACCTTGATCGAGACAAAGTACCGGTTGAGGATGGCGGCGATGGCTTCGTTCTCGAACGATTCGTGCTCCATCACATGGCACCAGTGGCAGGTGGAGTAGCCGATGGAGAGGAAGATCGGCTTCTGCTCGGCGCGCGCCTTGTCCATGGCTTCGGGACCCCAGGGGTACCAATCGACCGGATTCCGCGCGTGCTGTTCCAGATAGGGACTTTTTTCGTGGATCAGGTGGTTTTGGGGCATAACGTCTCATTGTCGCGTTGCCTGGCGCGGCACTGGACACAAAATTGCCTGATCGCTGTACGTGGCTTCACGAAAGAGCTCCCACTGCGCGCACGTTGATCCGAAAGACTCTGCAAAGCAAGCAGGTCTACGCTATGTGACCGCGGACGGACCAGGAATTAGCCGGAAGCGCGCCGGCGATAGTTTCATCTACATTGGCGTGGACGGCAAGAAACTTGAAGACGAGCAGCATCTGGAGCGCATCCGCAGTTTGGTGCTGCCACCGGCGTGGGAGAACGTCTGGATCTGCCCATCGCCCATCGGTCATCTACAAGCCGTTGGCGTCGACGCGCGCGGCCGCAAGCAGTATCGCTATCACCCGCGCTACCGCGAGGTTCGCAATGAAACCAAGTTCCGCAAGATGCTTGAATTCTCGCGGGCTCTCCCTAAAATTCGCAAACACGTGGACCACGATCTAGCCCGGACCGGCCTGCCACGGGAGAAGGTGCTTGCGACTGTCGTCCGCCTGCTGGAGACTACATTCATTCGCATAGGGAACGTGGAATACGCCCGCGATAACGAGTCCTTCGGTCTGACAACTTTGCGTAACCGGCATGTCCAGTTGGATGGCGCCACCGTGAAGTTTCATTTCCGCGGCAAGAGCGGCCAGAACCACGACATCAAACTGCAGGATCGCCGAGTGGCTCGAATTGTGCGCCAGTGCCAGGATCTTCCCGGCTTCGAACTGTTTCAATATGTGGACGAAACCGGCTCCCGGCACACCATCGATTCCTGCGACGTCAATGCTTATCTACAGGAAATCACCGGGTCGGAATTCACCGCCAAAGATTTCCGCACATGGGCTGGCACCGTTCAGTCGGCGCTGGCGCTGGCGCAGATCGGAGAATATAGCTCCGATTCCGAATGCAAACGCAACATCGTCGCCGCAATCAAGTACACCGCCCAGCGGTTGGGAAATAAGCCGGCAACCTGCCGCAAGTACTACATTCATCCGACGGTCCTCGAAAGTTATACTGACGGGACGCTGCTGCAATTCGTCAAGCCGTCCGAAGAAGATTTCATTCCCACCGAGACGAGTCTTCATCCCGAGGAGTTATGTGTGGTGAAGCTGATTCGGAGCAGGGAACAGGAGCTGGCGAGCCCGAAGGCAGCGTAACGGGAGCGCATCTCTTATCGCGATTGCCCGGGTCGTGATTGCCCGGGCCGGGGCAACTGCTCTATACTATGTAATTGAACCAAAATGCCTAAACGTACTTTTCAGCCGAACAACCGGAAGCGCGCCAAGAAACATGGTTTTCGGACCAGAATGAAGACGGCCGATGGACGGGCCGTGATCTCCCGCCGCCGCGCCCGTGGCCGCAAGAAGCTTACCGTCAGCTCGGAACTAAGGTAGTTCCGGCATCGTCTCTAGTGCCTTATCCGGCTTTCCGAAAAGTGCCAGGATTCTGCGTTCGAAAGACTTCCGAAAAGTCTACGACAGCGGAACTCGCTTTTCGAGTTCTCTGTTTACCGCATTTTGCTTGCGGGACTGCACGGAGCCCGCTGATGAGAACCAATCCCCCCACATCGGTTTTACCACGCCCCGAGCTCTCGGCAAGGCGGTGGTGCGGAACCGGATCAGGCGACGTGTGCGCGAAGCCTTGCGCGTACGTCTCGGCCGGTTAAATCCGCAGTGGTGGATTGTCATCAACCCACGCCGCAAAGCTCTCGATTGTCCGTTCTCGGAAATCGAGAAGGAAATCGACCGGCTGGTTCAGCGTTGCAGCGGGGTCTGACTGGATCGCTGCGGTTCTACAAATATTGGATTTCTCCCGTGATCCCCTCGTCCTGCCGTTTCCATCCTACCTGCTCGGAGTACATGCGCGACGCGATTGCGCGCCATGGAGCGGGGCGTGGAATTGCGCTCGGCATAAAACGTTTATTGAAGTGCCACCCGTTCCACTCCGGCGGCGTGGATCCGGTTCCGAATACGAATGAGCGAACGTAACCCTTACAATCCCGGCGAAAACGACGGAGCGATGCAGAAACGAACGGTGCTGGCCTTCGTGCTAATGGGCATCGTTCTGTTCGGAATGCCATACCTGTTTAAGTCCGGAGCGCCCCAGCCCGTGAAGAAAGCGGAGCCGCCGGCCAAAACGGTGAGCAATCCGCACGCGCCGCCGGTGGTTAAAGAAACCGCGCTACCCGCGGTGAATGCGTCACCAACACCCAACCTGGTTGCCGCGCATGCCGAAGAAGAGGTGGTAGTCGATACCGATTTTTATCATGTGATCTTCTCCAACCGCGGCGGGGTGGTGAAAAGCTGGACTTTAAAGAAGTACCCGAATGCGAAGGGTAAGCCGCTGGAATTGGTGAACGCGGCGGCGGCATCGAAAATCTGGTATCCATTCGCGATCGAATACCGGGGTACAGCGCCGCCGGTCAATCTGAACCAGTCGTTGTTTGTGGCGACGCGGACGGCGAGCGGAGTTGGGGTTACCTTCGAGTTCGCCGGCAATGGCATCAGCGCCAAGAAAGCCTTCACCTTCCAGCAGAACAGCTACCTGACCGAAGTGACCAGCGAGGTCTCGCTGAACGGCGCGCCCGTGCCTCACCAGTTGGCGTGGCGGGGCGGCTTCGGCGATTTTGCGGTGCAGAACGCGAGCGCGATGCAGCACTCGATCCGGTATAGTGTGCCCGATTCGAAGCTGCAGACCGACGCCGCAAAGGAAGCCAAAGATCATCCGGTGGATCGTGACGGGCAGTTCTCATTCGCCGGTCTCGAAGATCAGTATTTCGCCGCGGTCTTTCTTCCCGAAGGAAACGGCGCGACCAAAACGACGCTGTTTGATGACTACGTCCCGACTGAGTTTGACGCGAGCACCCAGCAATTCATCGGCAGCGCGGTGGGTGGCGAAGGCGCGAACCGGCTCTCGCTGTTTGTCGGTCCCAAGGATATCAACCTGCTGAAGCAGGTGAACCCGAAGCTCGAACAGATTGTGGACTTTGGCTGGTTCTGGTTCCTGGCCAAACCCTTGTTTACGGCGTTGCGCTGGATCAATTTGCAATGGGTTCATAATTACGGCTGGTCGATCGTGCTGCTGACCGTGTTTATCAACTTCCTGTTGTTTCCGCTCCGGCTAACCAACATGAAGTCGATGAAGAAGATGCAGGCCCTGCAACCGAAGATCGCGGAGATCAACGCACGATATAAGGACATGAGCCTTCGCGATCCACGGATGGCCCAGAAGAACACGGAGACGATGGCGTTGTATAAGGAGAACGGGGCCAATCCCATGGGTGGGTGCCTGCCGATGCTGGTGCAAATGCCGTTTCTCATCGCCTTTTATAAGGTGCTCGCGGTGTCCATTTCCATGCGGGATGCGAGCTGGCTGTGGGTCGGCGACCTGTCGCAGCCCGAACACCTCGCGATACGGATTCTGCCGATCGTCATGATCATCAGCAGCTTCCTCATGCAGCGCATGACGCCAACGACCGGGATGGACCCGGCGCAGCAGCGGATGATGATGTTCATGCCGTTGATCATGGGTTTCTTTTTCTATAACCAGTCCAGCGGCCTGGTGTTATACTGGCTCACTGGAAATTTAATGGGCATCGCCCAGCAAACCTTCTTCAACAAGACGATCGCGAGTCCGCCGCCTGCCCAGCTGGTAAGCGCGCCGGGTTCACGGACGCCGGTGAAGAAGCCGAATCGGAAATAATCCACCAAGAAGCGGCGGTTCAAGAATTGAGCGAAGCCAAATATACGGTCGCCGAGACAGGCCCGAAGATCCAGCAGTTTCTGACACAGGTATTGCACGACGCGGGTCTGGAGTTGGCATTCGAGGTTGCGGCGGGGCACTCGCCGAACCCAGAGATTGAGAATCCGGAAATCGTGGTGAAGTTCGCGGGCCGGGATGTGGATACGCTGCTGGGGAACCGGGCGGAACTGCTGCTGGCGCTGGAGCAAGTCACGATGGAGATGCTGCGAATGCCGAACGAGGATCATTCGCGGGTCTCGTTCGACGCCAACGATTACCGGCTGCTGCGGATTGAAGAGTTGAGGCTGAGCGCAAGCGCGGCGGCGGAGAAGGTGAAGCACTCGGGCGTGCCGTTCCGGTTCAGTCCGATGAATAGCCGTGAGCGCCGTGTGGTGCATCTGGCCTTGCGTGGCGAGACCACGCTGCGGAGCGAGAGCGCTGGCGTGGGTGGATATCGGCACGTGGTGATTTACCCGGAAGGTATGGCGAGCCTGCCTGATCCGCCGCCTCCGCCTCCGATGATACGGCGTCCGGCAAGCGCGGGCGGCCGCGACAAACGCGGAGGACGGGGAGATCGCCGTCCGTCGTTCGACCGCAATCGCTAAGCGGTTCGCATTGGACTTACAAGACACGATTGTCGCGATCGCGACGCCTCCTGGACGCGGCGGAATCGGCATTGTCCGCATTTCGGGAACGCGAGCGCTCGAACTGGGACGCGCGTTAGTGCGCACCCGTGGGGAACTGCAATCGTGGACGCCGGTGCGGGGCGAACTGGTGGACGACGCGGGCAGTATCGTCGATGACGTGATCGCGACCTTCTTCGAAAACCCACGCTCGTATACAGCGGAAGACGTGGTGGAGATTGCGTGCCATGGCGCGCCGGTGGTTCTGCGGTACTGCATGGAGCGTGCGCTACGGCTCGGCGGACGGCTGGCTGCTCCGGGTGAATTCACGTTACGAGCCTTTGTAAACGGGCGGATCGATCTGCTGCAGGCCGAAGCGGTCCGCGACCTGATCGATGCGACCACAGTACACCAGGCGCGGGTGGCGGCCCAGCAAGCGGGCGGGGCGGTGTCGGTTCGAATCCGGCCGGTGAAGCTGCAGCTGATCGACTTGATCGCGCTTCTGGAAGCCGGGATCGACTTCGCCGAAGACGATATAAGCGTCGCGACCAACGAGCAACTCCAGAGCCGTCTGAAGCCGATTCGAGATGAAGTGGAGAAGCTGGCGCGAACCTTCGTGTACGGGCAGGTGTTGCGCGAGGGCTTCTCGATGGCGATCATCGGACGGCCGAACGTGGGGAAGAGCAGCCTGTTCAACCGATTGTTGGAGCAAGACCGAGCGATTGTGACGGACACGCCGGGAACGACGCGGGACGCGGTAGCTGAGGTGACGGCGATCGAGGGGATTCCGGTCCGGGTGATCGACACGGCGGGCATACGGGAAGGCGAGAGTCTGGCCGAGAAGCTGGGAATCGAGCGAAGCTTCCATGCGATGGCGGACGCGGATCTGGTGCTGGTTGTGGTGGATGCGTCGGCGCCGTTGCAGCCGCGGGATGCGGAGCTCGTGGAGCAGGCGCGCGCACAAGGCCGATCGATATTGGTTGCCAACAAGTGCGATCTGCCGGGGGACGCGATCGCGGGAGCGATCCCGGTGTCAGCGGAGACGGGGCAGGGAATCGAGCGGCTCCGCGGGGAGATTGTAAGTGCGATTGCGCCCGATGGATTGGCAGACGTGGGCGGGGCGGTTCTATCGAACTTGCGCCAACAGCAGGCGGCGGAAGAAGCAGCTGCAGCGCTGGCGCAGGCCTGGCGGGCCATCGAGGAACAGGTCCCGCATGAGATGTTACTGCTTGACCTATACGCGGCACTTGGAGCTTTAGATACATTGACCGGGAAAACCACGGCAGACGATATTCTGAACCGTATCTTTGCGACCTTCTGTATCGGTAAGTAAGTGCCGGCATAGTAAGCGGATCTCACTGAACAATGATGCTCACGGGATTGGCTGATTGCCCGTCGATAGTTACTTGAACGGGAACTTGTCCAGCGCTCGCCATTGAGCGTGGGAGTTCAACGTTGATCTGATCCAAGCCCTCATATTGATTTTGCGGGCCGGCATAGAGTACCGGGAGACTCTGCCCGGCAATGATTACGGTGACAGTGGATGCCGAGGTAACGTTACGGATTCCAGTCCCGTAAAGGACCAGGAAGATGCGGTCCGAATCCGAAGTGAATGCAATCGGAAGCGAGGAACACACGAGCGGAGATCCGGAGCAGTTGGAGATTTCGGAGTACGTCTCCGATCCATCGGCCGCAAGATGAAGGGCATTGCCGGTTGCGGCACCAGTGCCTTGCGAGTTAGCTGCGAACAGACCAGGGTGAGTGGCTCCGATTTGAAGGGAGTAAGTCGCGGTCAGAGCACCTTGCGCGACAGTTAGAGTGCCTGACCCGGCTTGAGCGGAAGCAGGCACCAGGAAGTTGACCTGACCCGGTGATACAAAGAGTAACTCCGCGGTAAGTGTCTTTCCGGCGCCGTCCGTGAGGGTGACAGTGCTTCCACTGAGCGTGGTGGGAAGTGGATTGGTAGTAGCGGGGACGGCTCCCGTGGCCAGGTTGGTACCGAATAAGGTGGCGAGGTATCCGGGCGTGACGGTTCCCTGAGCGAACGATGCGGCATTGACCACGGCTCCGATGCTGGGGCCGTTAGCAACACCAACGGTGAACGACTGGGACGCCGTCGTTGGTAAGAATGTACCGGAACCGGCCACGGACGCTTGAACGACGACCGTGCCCGCACCGGTGAGGGTAAGTGTGGCGCCGCTAACGGTTGCAGGTCCCGAAATGACGGTGAAGGTTACCGGTAGGCCGGAACTCGCCGTCGCCACGAGATTGAAGGGCGCATCGGTGGTGGAATGCGGCCCAATCGGTTGGAACACAAGAGTCTGCGCACCGGGACCGACTAGAATCTGCGCCTGGATGGTGACCGGCAGCAGAGATCCGGTGGGGGTGAACGTGGCGCTTAATGTCTGGACGCCTGAATCGAGCTGGGTTCCAGCGGCAGGTGTGTAGGCAAACGCGCCAGCGACGTTAGCGACGGCATTCAAATCTGCGTCGCCGAGCGCTGTTCCGAGAGGTACAGGGCTTGCCGGAAGCCAGGTCAGTTGGAGGCCAGGTTCGAGGATGACGAAGTTAGCCATGGAACCGCCAAGGTAGTTGGCGCTGTTAACGGTGGCCACCACCGGATAGGTACCGACGGCGGACGGTGGCGTGTTCTGACCTTTATAAGTAAAGGTGAGTGGCAGACCCGACGGGATGGTGACGGCAGAGACACTCAGCGGATTGCCGGTAAAGGTCTGACTTAGTCCGGTAAGAAGGACCAATGCTGTGGCCTTGCCGATGGTGATGGTTTGGGAAACCGGAGCGGCCGGTGAGTAAGTCGTATTACCCGGTTGATTGGCTGTTAAGGCGCAAGAGCCAGCCGCCGTAATGGTGACGGTAGAACCGGTAATGGCGCAGGCGCCGGAAGCAGAGAAGGTGACCGGCAGACCGGAGCTGGCAGTGGCGGTTAGGGTAAACGGCGCGTCGCCATAAGTGTGAGCGCCGGGGCTGGCGAAGCTAATCGTCTGGGACTGCGCGATGACGAGCGTGCCCGTGGTGCTGCCGATGTAGTTGGAACTGCTGACGGCCGCCACGACGGAGTATGTGCCGGAAGCTGTAGGAACGGTAGTCGAGCCGTTGTAAGTCAAGCTGACGTTCAAGCCGGCGGGAGTAGTAACGCTTGTTACTGGCGAAGGCAGGCCAGTGAAGGCTTGAATGAGGTTACCAAGGACAATGGTCGCGGGGGCCTTGGCGATCAGTATGGTTTGGGAAACCGGAATGGCAGGGGCGTAGGTGGCGTTGCCGTTTTGAACAGCTGTGAGTACGCAGGAGCCGGCACCACTGACGGTGACCGTGGAACCTGTGAGGGCGCAGGTTCCCGAGGCAGTGAAGGAGACCGGTAAGCCGGAAGTGGAGGTGGCAGTCAGAATGAAGGGCGCGGCGCCATAGGTCACATTCATGGGGGCGGCAAACGAGATGGTTTGCGCGAGAGCGGATTGGGAGATGACCAGAGTGCCGGTAGCAGAGCCCTGGTAATTCGGATCGGAGATAGTGGCAACCACGGGGTAAGAGCCGGCGGCGGTGGGAACCACGGGCGACCCGTTATAGGAGACGGTCACCGTGAGTCCGACAGGCAAGGTGAAGGTGGTGACGGGCGAAGGAATGCCGGTGTATTTTTGGGCAAGGTTCGAAATGCCGACGGGCGCGATCGCTTTGGCGATGGTGAAAGTCTGAGACACCTGAGGTGCGGGGGAGTAAGTTGTGTCACCGGACTGATTTGCGGTGATGGTGCAACTGCCGGCACCGGTCATGGTGACGCCCGCGCCTATGACAACGCAATTGCCGCTAGCAGTGTAAATGACGGGAAGGCCGGAGGTGGCAGTGGCGTTGAGGATGAAGAAAGGATCGCCATAGACGTGAGGAGGCAAGGGCAGGAGCGTGATGGTCTGAGGTAGCAGGACCGTTTGAGTATTGATGGCAAGCGTCGTATTCGCGGTCTGGTCATTAGGGAATCCGGTAACCTTGCCGGTGACCTCCGCGGAAGCAATCAGGCTGGCCGCGGCATCGGCGGCGACATTGAATGTCACCGTGATGACCGGGAACGAGACACTCTTTGCCAGCGCGTCCGTTCGGGTGCAGGTGAAGGCGCCCAGGGTGCAGGTCCAGCCGGTTCCAGCGATAGCGGTGGCCGTTAAGCCGTTGGGAATAGTGAAGAGCACGGAGACGGTTCCGGTGCTGGGGTTGACTCCGTTGTTAGTGACAATGGCGTCGAAGCTCGCCCCATTCTGTCCTTGAGTCAATGACAGGTTGGTGGGCAGCGCAACCTGGAGGCCGCTGAGCGGAGTTCCGTAGTAGAGGACCACGTTGGCGTCGTAACCGGGAACGGCGACATCGCTCTGACCATCGCCATTGAAGTCGGCCACGGCCAACGCATAGGGAAGGAAAGTGTCAACATCATCCGGCGGGGTAGGGCCGCTCAGGCCCAAGGTGAAGGTGCCGACACCGTCGCCGAAGAAGACGTCTACGGAATAGTTGTTTCCATTAGCTACAACGATATCGGGGTTTCCGTCGCCATTGAAGTCGCCGGCCGATACAGCGTAAGGGCTCTCGTTGTAAATGGTAATGGGGTCAGTGAAATAGCCGCCGCCCGTTCCCGGGAAGACGAGGACGACATCGTTCGAAGCCGTGAGCATATCGGGAATGCCGTCGCGGTTGAAGTCAAAGACGGTGACGCCGAGGGAGGAATCGACGTTGGAGCCGACTGTGATGTCATTCGCGAACGTGCCATCGCCATTGCCCTGAAGCACGTGAATGACTCCAGAGTTATTTTCCTGGAGGATGAGATCGGGTAGGCCGTCGCCATTAAGGTCGGAGGCGTTGGAATAGCCGGTAAAGTAACTCTGGGTGACGGCCGGAAGCTGTGTGAAGCCGCCAGCGCCGGTGCCGAGCAGGACGATGTAGTTACGGTTACCGGTGATCATGATATCCACGATCCCGTCGCGATTGAAGTCTCCCACCGCGAAAGAGTAGTTGTACCCGTTACTCGGCACGCTGGTAGTGACTTCATTCTGGAAAGTGCCATCGCCATTTCCAAGGAAGATACTCAGCCCGCCGTGATCGTTCAAAACGGCGATATCGAGGTTGCCATCGCCATTGAAGTCCGCGGTGCCGACCTGGTAAACACTATACGTGGCGCTACCATCATCGACCTGATAGAACACGGGTGGGCTGAAGGTGCCGTTCATGGAGCCTAACTGAACACCGACCTGATCCTGGACGTCATCGAGAGTAATTAAGTCTGGATAACCGTCGTTGTTAACGTCGGCAATAACCGTCATGTAAGTTTCGGTAAACCCGCCGGTTACCGGTTGCGAGATGAGACCGTTGTCAGGCGCTGGGTTCACGGTCACGGTAGTTAGCGGCGGAGCGAGGCCCAGGTAATTGGCGGTGATGTGCTGCAGATTAGCGGGCAACTGCGTGGTGGTAAGTGCGGCTATGCCATTGACCAACGGGGCGACGCCGATTGGAATTTGCTCATCGAGGAACAGGACCTTGCCGGTGAGAGTGGAGGGCGTGGCTGTGGCAGTCAGCGTGACCGGGTTTCCGAGTGTCACGGTGGGGGTGGAGGAACTGAGTAGAAGACTGCCGACCGGGGAAATGACTAAGATGGCCGTGGTGCTCCCGGTGTAATTCGGGTCGGTGACGGTAGCGATGACGGTGTAAGTGCCGACCGCAGTGGGTTCCGTCGGGCCGCCGTTGTAAGTGAGGGCTACAGAGAGGCCGGACGGATTGGTTACGGTGGTGAGTGGCGAAGGTGTTCCGGTAAAGGTCTGTGTCAGATTTCCGATTGTGATCGTGGCGGAGGCCGGGAGGATGTTGAGTGTCTGCATGACGGGCGTGGCGGGGAAGTAACCATTTCCACCCGGCTGGGATGCGGTGATCACGCAGGAACCGGCTCCAGTGATGGTCAAGGTGGCTCCGGAGACCGTGCAGTTGCCGGTCACGGAATAGAAAACGGTCAGGCCGGAACTGGCGGTAGCTGCCAACGTTATGGGTCCGTTGCCATAGGTGACATCGGCAATTGGCTGGAAGGTGATGTTCTGAGCAAGGAGAACGGTGACCGCGCTGATGTCGGAGGCGGAATCGGAACTGGAGGCATTCGAGATAGTGCCGGTGACTGAAGCGGTGTTGGTGACGCTAGCCGGGGCGTCCATGGCGATGTTGAAAGTGAGCGTGATAGCGGGAAAGCTGGAGTTAGCGGTAAGACTATCCGTGCGCGTGCAAGCGAGGGTGGCGAGGTAGCAATCCCAGCCCAATCCGGAGATCGCCGTGGCGGTGAAGCCGGATGGGAGTAAGTCAGTGACGGTGGTGGTACCGGTGGAGCCCACGCCCGCGTTGTTCGAGACAGTGAGGGTGTAAGTGGCTCCAGTTTCGCCCTGGAAGAAGCTGCCGCTATCAACAATGGCCATGTGGAGCCCGGCCACGCCTCCGAAGTAGATCTGGTCGGTGGTTCCTAACGTAGTACCGGCGATGTCGGATCTGCCATCGCCATTGAAGTCTGCGACCACGAGACGGTAGATGCCCGAAGTGGAAGCGAGATCGCCGCCGAAAGCGGCGCCAAATGCACCGGTTCCGTCGCCCGTCCAGACGGAGATGTTGGTATCGTTGGCGTCGGAAAAGACGAGGTCGGGCTTGCCATCGCCGTTGAAATCGCCGAGGGCCAAGGATGCGGCAAGCTTGTCCAGGGTGTTTCCGGAGGTAAAGGTGCCGTCCCCTTTGCCGATATATACGATGCTTTGGTGAGTGTCACCAAGAACGAGGTCGACCTTGCCATCACCGTTCAGATCGGCGGCGACCAATCCGATGGGACCGATCGAATCCAGGCCCGGGGGGAGCAGCGGGCCGAAGGTGAAGGTGCCACCTCCAGCGCCCAGAAAGATTTGAGTTTCGGACGATTCGGAATTGTCTTGAACGGCGATGTCGGCCAGGCCGTCGTTATTGAAATCCGCAACGACAAGGTAGGAACCACTATAGCTATCGACGCCGAGGGTAAAGGCAGTTGTTCCGAAGGTGCCATCGCCGTTACCCAACAGGATTCCGATTCCACTGGGGCAGGAGACCGCAACGTCGATGGATCCGTCGTTATTGAAGTCGCCGACAGCGAGTTGTTGGATGCCCGATTCTCCGCCGATTTGGACTGCTGACGGTGCTTGGAGCGTGCCATCGCCATTGCCGAGGAAGACGTAGAAGGTTGTGTAGCCGGTGCTGGCGACGATGACGTCGGGATGGCCGTCGTGGTTCAGGTCGGCGACGGCGATGGCGCCGGGAAAGCCAGCGACGGGATAGAAGATAGGCGCGCTGAAGCTTCCCGAGGCGCTACCGAGAGAGACGGCGACGGAGGTGGAGTCGCCATCCGGGTCATTGGAGGTGATGAGGTCGGGGTAGCCGTCGCCGTTGAGGTCGGCGACGGCGAGCGAGTTGGAACTAGCGAAGCCGGTGATCGCAGGCTGGAGTTTCAAGATGCTTTCGGGGACGGGAGTGACGGTGACGGTGAGGGGCTGAGAGGTCGCTTGGTTCCGGGCCCGGATGAGCCGGACCCCGGCGGGCAGAAGGCTGGTGGTGAACGTGGCGGTATTCGGGATGAGGCCGGAAAATGTGCCATAGCCGAGCGGGGTAGCGCCATCGAGAAAAAGAACGGAACCGGAGTATATGGAGCTCGCTGTTGCCGTGAAGGTGACTGGCTGACCCAAGGTGGGAGTGGTTGTGGAAGCGGTGACAGTAATTGGGAGGGTCGCATGCACTTCGGGCGCGGCCAAGAACGCGAGAGCCAGAGCAGCAAGGGACGGGCAGATGGAGCGCCCGAAGGCACTAAAAGACACGCTGGTTTTCATTCGGAGATAAGGTTTGGGGAGACGGCGAAAACCTCTCAACGAAATTTCGGGCGAGGCGGGCGCAGCTTGGGCGCGGGCGAGGCTTGCCGGTGAACTTGGAGCGAAGATTGAGGTGCTATTTCATATCTTCAAGGTGGCGGCAGGTGAATGCCGGAGTTAAATCGGGCTTAGGATCGGGTTCTGGGGCGGCTGCGGGCTGTTTCGGAGTGTCTGATTGTGCAGGATTGTGCACTTTCGGCATGGGCGTGGGGTTCATGGAGATCTTGAGAATGGATTGCGCGGCGCGAAGCCGAACGGCCGCCGAGTGATTGGCATTTACCATGATGGTTCTGATGGTTTCGATGGCGGTTTGCGCGAGTGCGCAGAGTTGTTCGCGCCAATAGGTGGCCTGCTCCTGCAACATTTCAAACCATGCCGTGCGGAAAACGGCAGACGTGCGACGCCAGTTATAGATGGTGTTGCGGTGAACGCCCGCGGTTTCGGCGGCAGCGCTGACCGAGCTACCGGAGCCGACGAGCATTAAGACCATGTGTTGGATGGGGCTGAGTACTTCGGGATTTGGAAACATACTTGGATACCTCAGTTTCAGTGTGGGCGCGGGCTCCAAGGAATCGAGAGCGCGGTTTCGGTAAGTGGTTGGTTTCTGAAAAGCTTGGGAGAGATTCCGGGGTCGTGACCGCGTTAGAGCAGCTTGAGCGCGCCTTCAAGTCCGGCGAACGCGACGTTGAATGTCCCGAGCGGGAGATGTCCGGTTTTGCGGGCGACCTGGAGAATCAGGCAATCGGAGAACGCGAGGGCGGGACGGGATCGAAACAGTCCGAGGGCTTCGGTGACGACGTCGGAATCCTGGATGGTGAGGCTGCGGTGCGCGAGCAACATTTCAAGCGCGACGGAGAGCTCGGCGGCGCTCCGGCCGTAGACGGAAGCAAGGACTCCGATAGTTTCGGTGAGAGTCAATAGAGAAACCCAAGCGCCGGGTTCGACGAAGATATCGGCGGCGGCAGCCTGACGGGGATTATCGCGGGCGACGAGGCGCAGCAGGAGTTGTGAATCAATCGCGTGCATGGTTGGGTGGCGGGCATTCGGGGCTGGTATCAAGACCGAAAGGACGCATGGTAAACAAGGCGCGGTAGATATCTTCCGATGTGAACGTTCCGCAACGGCGAACCGATATGCGCTCGCTTAATTGCTCTTCTTCCTCCCATTCCAATACGGAGCCGGGTCCGATTCCCAGACGTTTGCGGATTTCAACGGGGATAGAAATCTGACATTGTGAAGTTATTTTCGAGCGGGCGAGCGGCATCTCACTAAATTACCAAGGTAATTGGTAATTACCTAAAAAATTCAGGATTATTCTTTCATTCAGAAGGGAAATTTATCCGTCTCTTCGGGACAGGAAAGGTATCCAGGCGCGAATAAGAAATGCGAATTGAATTGCGCCTGGAAAGCGAGGATTGCCATGAAGTCAACACGCCGGTTGTTAGGAATTATCGGTTTGGCGGGATGGGCGGCGGCGCAGGCGGGGGCCCAAGTCCCGCCGCTGTATCAGGCCGCTTACACAGATGTGAATAATCACATTCAGGCGTTCGATCAGACGGTGAAGGGTTTATGGAACGGAGTGCCTTCGCCAGTGATGTATTCAGCGCAGTTGCAAACGGTCAATTCGGATTTGACGACGTCGCTGCTCGCCCCAAATTATTATCCGGTCACGGTGCTCTCGGAACTGGATACGCTGACGGCGCTCGGCGTAAAGGCGATCACGTTTCACATTAACTTCCCGGCAATGTATCAGCCATTCTATGGGAATCAAGCGGACTACCAGGCGTATTTGAATTTCTATACGACGCTGGTGAACGATATACGGGCGCGGGGGATGAAAGTAATCATCGAGAACACGATCGCAATCGTGTATCCCGGGAACAATAGCCAGAGTTTTGTTCCGTATTATCAGAGCCTGGATTGGCCGACGTACCAGGCGCAGCGCGCGCAATTGGCGGCGAACATCGCGGAGTTGTTTCATCCGGATTACCTAGTGATGGTGGCCGAGCCAGGGACCGAGGCGTTCGCGACCGGGCAAGTCAACGCGGGGACGGTGAGCGGAAGTACTCAGATGTTGGGAGGGATGATCACGGCTGTGGGGGCGGCGGGAGTGACCGGGGTGAAATTGGGGGCGGGATGCGGATCGTGGGACCCCGCGTACCTGCAATATATCCAGAGCTTCGTGACGCTGCCATTGGACTTCATCGACATGCATATCTATCCGGTGAATAACAATACGCTGCCGAACGCAATGGCTGGGCTCACGATCACGCAGAATGCGGGTAAGCCGGCGACCATGAGCGAGATGTGGCCATATAAGGAAACGGACGCGGAATTCACCCAAAATCTTTCTTATGTAACCGTGTATGCGCGGGACGCGTTCAGTTTCTGGAGCACGACCGATCAGGCCTTTTTGCAGACCATGTCGGACTTTGCAAATTACGGCAATTTCACGTTTATTACGCCTTTCTGGTCCCATTACTTCGGGGCCTATCTGGACTATGGCGTCTACGGAGCTCTGCCGGACGCGACGGTGATCACGGACTCGGACACGGCGGCGACAGCGGCGAATATCGCCGGAACATATACGTCGACGGCTCGGGCTTGGGAAAAGATTGTAAACCCTTCGCCAGACACGACGCCGCCACTGGTACCCGCGGCCCCTGCGTTGAAGAGCATTTCGCAAACGAATTCGAACATTCTGTGGTCGCCGACGAGCGACAACGTGGGCGTGACCGGCTACTACGTGTACCGGAACCAAAGAAAACTCGCGACAGTGGTGAGCCCGCTAGCTTACTCGGATTCGAAGCTGACGCCGAATACGACCTACTTATATACGCTAACGGCATTTGACGCGGCGGGAAATGTGTCGCCAATGTCGAGTCCGTTGACCGCGACGACGTTGTCGTATCCGGACAAGACGCCACCTTCGGTGCCGCAAGGAACGGCAGCGATCGCGTTCACGGATCAGCAAATCGATCTGACGTGGCAGCCTTCGGTGGACAACGTGGGCGTGGTTGGATACGAGGTGTACAGGGGAACGGTGGCGAACAATATAACGCCGCTGGCAGTGATTCCCGTGAATGGGTATCTGGTCTTAACCGGGAACCCGTCGACAACATATTACTTCCAGGTGGATGCTTACGACGCGTCGGGCAACCATTCGGCGCGGAGTCCGGTGTTTTCGGCGACGACGCTCGCGGACACGACTCCACCCACGAGTCCTACGAACATTGTGGGGACGCCGGGATTGGGACCATCGGTTGCGGTCACATGGGGCGCGGCCACGGACGACTATCGGGTGGCGTCGTACCAGATCTTGCGAGGCACCACGCCGACGAGTCTGTCGTTAATGGGCGGAGTCGCGGCGACGGCGTTGACCTGGAAGGATGTGACGGTCAAGAGCGGGAAGACCTATTACTATTCGGTGACGGCAAAAGATGTCGCCGGAAACGTGTCGGCGATGCCCGCCCCGGTGATGGTGGTGATACCTTAGGCGGCGAGTTCGCGAAAGGGCGGCCGCGGGCTAAAACGGAAGCGGCGGAATGCGGATTTCTTTGGGTGATGGTAGGATGCGAGGGGATTCGACCAAGCCTGGAGGACAAAAGAGAATGAAACATTTCGCCGCAGTATTGATTTTGAGCGTGACCGCTCCGTTTATCGCGTGTGCGCAGGACGGGGTGCTGACGGGGGCCGAGCGCTCCTTCTTAGTGGAGCAACTGGAACTCTCGAAGAAGAACATGTTGGAGAGTATTGCTGGACTGAGTCCAGCGCAATGGACATATAAGCCGGCTCCGGGCCGGTGGTCAGTGCAGGAATGCGCAGAACATATTGTGCTTGCGGAAGGATTCCTAACGGAGGCGACGGCGAAGATTCTGACTTCACCGGCGGTTGCGCGTCCGGAGAAATCCAACGCGGAGGTCGATCATAAGGTTGTCGAGATGGTAGGGGACCGGAGCCATAAGATGACGGCGCCGGAGCCGATTGTGCCGAGCGGGAGTAAGTTCGCGACACCGGCGGACGCGGCAGCGGCATTTATCGCAGCGCGCGACAAGAGCATCGAGTACGCAAAGACGACCAACGATCCGTTACGGGTGCATGTGGCGCCTGGACCGGCCGGGCCAATGGATGATTATCAATTTCTGCTTCTGATGGCGGCGCATACAGGGCGGCACACTTTGCAAATTAAGGAAGTTGAGGCGAGCGCGGGGTATCCGGCGAAGTAAGGCCTCTCGTCTATCGTTGTTTCTTGATTTCGATACTTAGCCGTTTGATTTTTTGATTGAGGGTGGAGAGCGGGACTTTTAAGTTTTCGGCGGCCTCGGTCTGACTCCACCCGCATTGTTCGAGGCGCTCGACGATGACGCGCCGTTCGTAGTCGGCGACGATTTCGAACAGGGAAGCGTCGGCCGGGAGCGGGCCGTTGTCGCGGCGCACGCGGATGCCGTTGGCCTGGAGCAGGTATTCGGGGAAGACATCGACGGGGATGACCTGTTCGGAGGCGAGGACGACGGCGCGCTCGACGATATTTTCGAGCTCGCGGACGTTGCCTGTCCAATTGTGCTCCATGAGGATCTGCATGGCGTCGGCGGCGAAGCGAAGCGCGGATTTATTGCGGCTGTCGAGGAAGCGCTCATTCTCGCGGCAGAACTTATCGAAGAAGAACTCGACAAGAGAAGGAATGTCCTCTTTGCGATCGCGCAGGGGCGGGAGGATGATGTTGATAACGTTCAGCCGGTAGTAGAGATCTTCGCGGAAGCGGCCTTCTTCGACCAGCTTGCGCAACTCGGCGTTGGTGGCGGCGAGGATGCGGACATCGACTTTGACGACCTCATTGGAGCCGAGCGGGGAAAATTCACGCTCCTGAATGACGCGCAGGAGTTTGGCTTGGATCTCTGGGCCGATGGTGCCGATTTCATCGAGGAAGATGGTGCCTTTGTTGGCGACCTCGAAGCTGCCCTTGCGCGTTTGGGTTGCTCCGGTAAACGCGCCCTTGAGGTGGCCGAAGAGGGTGGACTCCAGCAGTTCGGTGGAGATGGTGGCGCTGTTGACGGTGACGAAGGGGAAGTCCGAGCGCTGGGAACTGTAGTGGATAGCCTTGGCGATGAGTTCCTTGCCTGTTCCGGTTTCGCCGGTGATGAGAATGGTGGAGCGGCTGGGGGCGACCTGTTCAACGAGGTCAAGCATGCGGAGCATCCGCTCACTCTTGCCGACGATGTTGGGGAAGTTATAACGCTGTTTGAGCGCGCGTTTCAGCAGTCGGTTTTCACTGGCTAGGCGCTGGCCGGTGATGACGCGTTGGATCTCGATCAGCAGCTTGTCGTTATTCCAGGGCTTGGGGACAAAGTCATTGGCACCGAGTTTGAGGGCACGCACGGCGGATTCGACCGAAGCGTAGGCGGTGACGAGGAAGACGGGGGTGTCGTGATCGCGCTCGCGGAACTCGCGGAGCAGGTCGAGACCGGATTTATCCGGCATCATCATGTCGAGCAGGACCAGATCGTAGGCGCGGGAGCCAAGACGGCGTTCACCCTCGGCGGCGTTGGCGGCGAGATCGATATCGTAGCCTTCGATGGAGAGAAGGGCTTCGAGGCTTTCACGGATTTCGGCTTCGTCGTCAATGACCAGGATGCGGCCGCGGGCGTTGGCGGCGTTACGGGTTTCGTCGGAGATCAATATGGATGCCATGGGTAGCGATCAGGCGGCGTGAACGGCGGCGCGGGACAAGGGGAGCTCAAGGTGGAAGCGCGAGCCATGGCCATGGCCATCAACATCGCGCGGGAAAGCTTCAATGGTGCCGCCGTGCTCCTGGACGATTCCATAGCTGACTGACAGACCGAGGCCGGTCCCTTTGCGCGCGCCCTTGGTGGTGAAAAACGGATCGTAGATGCGGTTGACGTGCTCGGGGGAGATGCCGTGGCCGGTGTCGCAGATATCGATTTTGACGCCCGACGGATCGGCGAGGGTGGTGATTTCGAGAACGGCGGCGCCGGGCGGGCAATTTTCCATGGCGTCTCGGGCATTGATAAAGAGGTTAAGGAACACCTGTTGCAGTTTGCCGCTATTGCCGTTGACGGGGGGAAGAAACGGGTCCAGGCGCAGGTCGATGCGGACACCGGCTTTCTCGATCTGATGTTCGAGCAGTGAGAGGGTCTCCTGGATGAGTTTATTAACCTGCACGGGGGCGTTATCGGAGGTGGAAGTCCGGGAGAAGTTGAGCAGGGAGTTCACGATCTCGCTGGCGCGGAACGTCTGGCGGGCGATTTTCTCGAGCATCCGGGACTTCTGCTCATCGTCCTGCAGTTGTTTCGTGAGCATCTGCGCGTAGGTGGAGATGACCGCGAGCGGAGTGTTGACTTCATGGGCGACACCGGCGGCGAGCAGGCCGATACTGCTCAACTTGTCGGCTTGGACGAGACGGCGTTCTAGATCGGAGCGATCGGTGATGTCGTCAAAGATGACGAGGCGGCCAATGCGTTCCATGTTGCGGGAGACCAGCGGGGCGACGGCGATATTGAAGGTAGATTCGCGCGGGGCGGCGTCGCGCACTGGACCATGTCCGTTGCCGTTACCGTTGCCGTTACTAGGAGTGGCTCCCCACTGGCGCATGGTGAATTTATCGATGTGGTGAATGCCGCCTTCCTCACGGAAGGTCTGTAGCCGGTCGACCAGGGCGGGTGGGAACAAGTCACCGAGAGGCCGGCCGAGGGCGAGTTCGCGAGAAACGCCGGTGAGCTCTTCCATGCGGGAATTCCAGCTTTCGACGTGATCGTTCAGGTCGGCCGCGAGGATGCCCACGCTGATGGACTCGACGATATTTTCGCTGAATTCCTTGAGGCGTTCGTACTCGTCGACTTTGCTTTGGAGGGCTTGATAAAGGTTGGCGTTTTCGATGGCGATGCCGACGTAGCCGGCGAGGGTGGAGAGCAGGTCGACGTCATCGCTCGAAAGATATTCGCCATTTTCGGCACGGCTAACGCCGATGTAGGCGACCACGCGGCCACGCGCGGAGCAGGGCAGGAAATAGGTGAGATCGAGCGCTGTCAGAGTATTGCGGACGGAAATGGGCCATTGCTGAGCCTGCGCGTCGAACCGGAGACGGGAGCGCTCGAAAAAGAAGTAGGGAATTTCGCGGTGCCAGTTGAGGAAGCTGAGATCGAGATTGGCGGTACGGAGCGCGCTTGCGTTGGTTGAACGGCGGAGGGTGAAGACGGGCTTTTGAGGGTTGTCTTCCGGGCCGGCGAGGAAGAAGGCGACGTGACGGATGGAGAGCGTCTGCATGACGCGATCGCCCACGGCGGTGAGCATTTCATCGAGATCGGTTTCGGCATTGAGCTCGCGGGCGAATTCAATCAAGGTGCGGCGATAGTCGTACTTCTCCTGGTAGAAATACTTATCGAGACGCTCCTGAATCCAATTTCGCAAGGGTTGGAAGAGAAAGGCGGTGACGAGCATGACGGTGAGCATGCCGGCGCTGCCGATGTCCTTGAAATTTTTCTGGGCGAAGCTGGCGAGCGAGAAGACGATTCCGTAAAAAGCGGCGAGCACGCAGACCGTGGCGGCGGTGTAAGCGAAACCACGGCGGAAAATGATATCGACGTCCATGAGCCGGTAGCGGGCGATGGCATAGGCAATGGTGAGCGGGATGAGAACCAGAGCAAGGACGGAGAAGCGCATCCAGAGCGCGGGTTCTTCGCCCACGAGATAGGGGGCGAGATAGAGCAGCGCAAACGGAAGAAATCCTGAGACGACTCCGTTGCGCAACCACTTCAACTGCTGCCGGGTGGTGGCGTCTTGGGTGGCGCGGTAAGCGGTGGTGAGAGCAAATGCGCACAGCGAGTAGTAGACGATCAGCAGGGCGGCGCTGGCCCGATCGAGCAGATAACGGGTTTCGACCAGCGGATTGTCGGCGGTAATAACTCCGGTACTGAACCCGGTATAAAGCGCGAGCAGGCAGGCGGCGGGAAGGTAAATGGCCCAGGCATGCAGGCGCGGTCGGAACCAGGGGCGCGGCTCGGGAAAGGTGAGGCAGAAATGCAGCAGCAGCGCGGGTGCGACCAGACCTGCGGAGACGTTGCCCCAGTAGACGATCCAATCGAAGGTGTTCAGTTTGCCGGTGTAGTGAAACGTGGACGCGATAAAGGAAAGCAGACAGAAGATGTAAAAGTGGCGGGATTTATACGCGCTATTGCGGCGGAGGAAGACGAAGATGCCGATGGCGAGATAAGCGATGCCGGTGCCGTATTGCAGGAGCAGAGACTGATCGCGGTTACTCTCGCCGGTGATGACAGGGACGACAACCTCGACGCCGTTGCGGGAGATGGTGTAGTTGACTGGGAGCCAGACGCCGAGGCCATAGAGGACACGGGCGGCGTCGGTAGCGGAATGGATTTCGACGGCGTTAATGCGGACTAGAACATCTCCGGGGCGGAGACCGGCGTTAGCCGCCCCGCCGTGAGTGGCGATGCGGCGAGCGACAACTTCGGTTTGGCTACCGGCAAGGCGATCGACCCAGGTGACGCCATCATCGGGGAGATGGAAACGGTGTAGTTGCTGGAAGTTCAGGCCAGCAGCCGCCAACGCCGCGACGGTGACGACGGTGAGCAGGGCTGTAGATAGCTGAAACTTCAGCTCTTGGAACATGCGGGTCTCGGGCGCGGAATCCGGATTGGACTTAGGTGCACGTTTGCTACCACGTGAACGAACGGTTAACCGCTCTATTTTCAGCGTTTTAGGCCGGGAAAGACGTGAATGGCTCCATTTTTTCAGAATCCCGGATACCTTTAAGCATATTGAATCTAAAGGATCCTGACGATAGGAGAGAGAATCTACGGCTACAAAATCTCAGATTTTGGCTTCGGGGAACCGTGCGCGCATCCACTGGACGAAGGCTTCCGGGACCGGCATTGTGGAGAGGCGGCTCTGGCGGACGAGAGACCAGTCGTCGAACAGGTGGGTTTCTTTGATTTCGCGGAGCGAGGTGGGCGGGTCGAGCAGGCTGAGGAATCGATAATCGACGATGGTGAGTTTTCCGTCTCGCGGGTCCGGGCGGGGAGGCGAGTCAACTTCGGCGAGGCCGGTGATGGCGCTTTCGCCGCCGGAGTGATAGATGAAGACGCGGTCGCCCGGGAGCATGAGGCGAATGGACTTGAGCGCCTGGGCATTGCGGATTCCATCCCACACAGTTCGAGAATCTGATTGAAGTTGCTTAATGGAATAGGATTGAGGTTCGGTTTTTGAGAGAAAATATTGCATATGCGACCCCGTCGTATACAGGATAGAGGAGAGGCATTTCCCATTTCCGCACTCTACATTTTGGCCGGGAAACTGCCGATAGACAACCACGGATGGCACTCTTGACAAGCAGACGGCTGAGAATGCCAATGGCAATGCTGCTGGCAATGCTGGCGAGTGTGGGCGCGGCGCGTGCGCAGAAGCCCGCAGGGGACGCTCCGGCGCAGAACACGCCCGGGGATGTTTTGGCGACTCCGGCGGCGGCCCCTAAACTGGACGTTATCCCGGCGGAGAAAGGCGACGCTGTTCCGGACAAGGGCGATGCGGTTCCTGGGCGTTCCCAGGGCGAGACTGGAGCGGCCGGAGCTGCCGCGGACGCCTTCGTACTCGGGCCGGAAGATGTGATCTACATTCGCGTGATGCACGAACCGGATCTGACAGGTCCGCAGGATGTACGTCCGGACGGGATGATCGTGATGCAGCTGATCGGAGAAATCAAAGCGGCGGGGAAAACGCCCGCGCAGCTGGCGGCTGATATACGAAGCAAGTTACTGGCGACAATGCGATCTCCGGAAGTAACCGTGCAGCTGACGAAGGTAAACAGCCGGAAGTTCACGATTCAAGGCGAGGTGAACCGGCCGGGGACCTATACGTTCTCGACGCCGGTGACCGTGCTGGAAGCGCTAGTGAATGGGCAGGGGTTCCGGGATTTCGCCAACGTGAAGAAGATATACATCCTGAGGAAGGGCGAGCGGCTCCGGTTCAACTATAAGGACGTCAGCCACGGAAAACATATGGACGAGAACGTCACGGTCCAAAACGGGGACCAGATTTTTGTTCCTTAGAGGAATTCGAACATGCTGACGCCCGAAGCTTACTCCGCGATTACGCGGCGCCCGATGGATATGAGCGACTACGTCGACGTGGTGCGCCGTCACAAGGGATGGATTTTCGGTCCGATCTTCGCCGGCATCGTTATTGGCGCGGTGGTGGCGCTGGTGCTGCCGAACATGTATGTTTCGCAAGCATCGCTGCGCATTGCACCGGCGCAGATATCGTCGACGATTCTGCCGTTCGATTTGAGTCAGCAGATGTCGGACCGGATCAGCGCGATGCAGCAGGATATTTTGAGCCGGACAAGCCTGTCCGAGCTGATTCAACGGCCAGCTCTCGATCTGTATAAGAAGGATCGGGAAAAGAAGCCGCTCGACGATGTGATCGAAACCATGCGCACGAAGGACGTGCATATCCAGGTGATCCGGCTGCCAGGGCAGGGTGACCATCAAGCGTCGGCGTTTACAATTTCATTTACTTATCCGGACCGGTATAAAGCGCAGGCCACGGTGAGCGCTCTGGTAACGCGCTTCATGGAATCCAACCTGTCAGGGCAGCGGGTGGCGGGAACGGTGACGCAGGACTTCGTGAATGACCAGGTGTTGCGAGCAAAGGCGGAACTGGACCGGTTAAACGATGAGTTGACGCGGTTCCGGAAAGAGAACCTCGGGCGGTTGCCGGAGCAGTTGCAGATGAACGTGCAGGCGATGACGTCCTTGCAGTCGCAACGCGTGTCACTCGATGAAGCGCTGAACCGCGACTCGCAGGACAAAATCATGCTTGAGACCAAGCTCGATACGTTGCGATCGCAGAAGGATACGTACGGAACACTCGCTCAACAGAATGCGGATGATCCGGTGCAGACCGGGAAAAGCGATCGGGTGAGGGAGTTGAATAAGGCGGTGTCGGAGGCGGAGTTACAGCTGGCGGCGAAACGGCAGATCTATACGGATTCGCACCCGGATGTTTTGAGCCTGCAGGCGACGGTTGCCTCGCTCAAGAAGCAGCGCGATGACGCAGTGCAGGAAGATGAGAAGCAGTCGACGGCGACGACGTCACCAAAGAGTGGCACATCGCGCCGGGCGACCGCGTATGTGACCGCGCAACTCAACGATATGCAGCTAATGGCGGAGCAGACCAAGAGTCAGTTGAAAGCGCTGGAATTGGGGCACGCCACCAAGTTGAAGGAATTAGAACGGGTCAATCAGCAGATCGCGCAGTTCCAAAACCGTTTGGAATCGGGACCAGCCAATGAGCAGCGCTATGTGCAACTCACGAGTGATCAACAGCAGGCTAACCAAAAGTATCAGGATCTGGTGAAGAAGCAGAGCTTGAGCGAAGAGAATCAAAGCGCGCAAACCCGGAAAGCCGGGGAGAATTTGGAAGTGCTCGATTCGGCGTCGCTACCGGAATCGCCGACCGCGCCGAACCGTTGGATGATCATGGGCTCAGGCTTCGGAATGGGGGCGTTGTTGGGATTGGCGCTTGCGGCCTTCCGGGAAATCAAGGACACGTCGCTGAAAAATCTAAAAGACGTGCGGGCGTATACCCAGTTGCCAATTCTGAGTAGCATCCCACTGTTGGAGAACGATTTGTTGGTGCAACGCAGACGGCGGGTCGCGTACCTGTCCTGGTCGGCGGCGGTGTTACTGGGGATGCTGGCGATTAGCATTTCGATGTATTACCATTTCTTCGTAATGAAGAGCTGATCGGCGGCAAGCGTTTAAACGGTAAAGAAGTGAACTTATGAGTCGAGTACACGACGCTCTGCGAAGAGCCGAACAACTGGGCGTTGCCCCGGTGCCAGATCGGGCAACCGACCGCGGGGCAGGCGGCCTTGCGGACCGGATCGATGGGCGGGCGCTGCCGTTGGGCGAAGAGCCAAGTTTCGATGCGGGGCGCGGACTTCTCATGGACGACGAACTCCTTGGAGTTCTCGACCGCGTGGAGGAGATTCCGTACACGCCGGCCGAAGAGGCGCACCTGATCAGTTTGGATTCGCCGCAGGATATGCCTGGTGAAGAATTTCGCAGTTTGCGTACGCGGCTGAATCACTCACAGACCATGCAGAAGCTGCGCACTATTGTGGTGACCAGTGCGTCTCCGGCCGAGGGAAAGACCTTCACCGCGTTAAATCTGGCGCTCACTCAGGCGCAACTCTCGGAGTATCCGGTTTTAATGGCGGACGTGGATCTGCGGCGGCCATCGGTTCACCGGCTTTTACAAGTCGATCGGGGGCTGGGTTTCACGGACTATTTGATGGGGAATGCGCCATTAGAGAAGTGCTTGCGAAAGATTCGGGGATCGGCGTTATATCTGATGACAGCAGGCTCGTCGGTCAAAAATCCGCTCGAGCTGTTGGGTACGCGGGAATGTAAATTGACGATCGAGGAGCGTTTGCCGCGGCTGTTCAAGTGGTCGGTAATCGATTCGCCGCCGCTGCTTTTCTCCGCAGACGCGAACCTGCTTGCGACGTTGACCGACGGGACGATTATCGTGGTGCGGGTCGGCGCGACCACGTACGACAATATCGTGCGCGCCATGCAGACGCTTTGTGAAAACAATGTGCTGGGAATTGTGGTAAACGGGGCCCGCGCTTCCGAGCTTTACAGCAAGTTCACCTATTACTATTCCAAGAGCGATTAGCGGCAGCGAAGCATCACTGAATCAGCCCTATGCAATACGATGCAGTGCTGTTAGTGTCGTTCGGTGGACCGGAAACATCCGAGGATGTAATCCCCTTTCTGGAAAATGTGCTGCGGGGTCGCAACGTGCCACGCGAGCGGATGCTCGAAGTCGCCGAACACTATTACCACTTCGGGGGCAAGAGTCCGATCAACGATCAGAACCGGTTGTTACTGGAAAGGATTCGCGAGACTTTGGCCGAACATGGCCCGAATCTCCGGGTTTACTGGGGAAATCGCAACTGGACGCCGTATTTGAATGAAGCAGTCGAGCAGATGCGAGCCGATGGCGTGAGGCGGGCATTAGCGTTTGTGACGTCGGCATACAGTTCGTACTCTGGATGCCGGCAATATCGGGAAGACATCGAGCGGGCTCGGGAAGCGGTGGGAGCGGGCGCGCCGGAGATCGATAAGATCCGGGTGTTTTTCAATCATCCGGGGTTCATTCAGCCGATGGTGGAAAACGTGGCTGAAGCATTGGGAAAGCTAGACGCGAGTGCGCGCGACGTACATGTATTTTTCACCGCGCATAGCATCCCAACGGCGTCCGCAAATACCAGCCGATATCGGCAACAGATCGAGGAAGCGGCTCGAATCGTGGCGGAATCACTCGCCATCCGGCACTGGAGCGTCGCATGGCAGAGCCGGAGCGGACCACCGACGCAGCCCTGGCTCGATCCAGACATTGGCGATGTGCTGCGAGCCACTGAAGCAAAACAGGTGGTGCTGGCGCCCATTGGGTTCATCTCGGATCACATGGAAGTGCTTTTCGATCTGGATGAAGAGGCACGGGGGATTTGCGAGGAGCGTGGAATAAGCATGGTGCGGGCGGCGACGGTCGGCGTGCACCCGCGATTTGTCGAAATGATCCGCGAATTGATCGTCGAGCGTGTAGATGAGTCGGCCGAGCGGCCGGCTTTGGGTATTCTCGGCCCAAACCACGACGTATGCCCGGTCAACTGCTGTCCGGCTCCGGTGCGGCCCCCGGTGCCAGCAACGAGTTCCGCCAGCGGTCAGCGCGTTTCGGTGTGAAAGCTTTGCCTGCGGCTTTGGCCGAAGGGCGGACCGAGTTCACGAATTTCAAAGTCGACCGTATGGGCGCCTGATGACAACGGGCTGACTGTCACCCAGGCGTACTGGTAGAACCAGCCATCGGCATAACCAAGTCCAGACGGTCCAGCTCCGGCAAGGCTTGCGCCGGAACTGCCGACTTCCAGGTACAGAACGCCGTCCTGCTTAGCGGATTGAAGCTGGTGCCCATGGCCGCTGATGATGCAGCAGACTCCATACTGTTTGGCTAGCTTTTGCAGGGCGAATCCGCTCGCTCCGAGTTTCAACGGGATGAGCCAGAACGGCCGATGAAAGAAGATGAACCTCGGGCCGGAAGGATGGGCGGCCTGGAGGTCGGTTTCGAGAAAACGAAGCTGTTCGGGCGCCAGGTTTTCCGTGCGTGAGTTATCGAGAATGACGAAATGCGCGCCGCCCGAGTCGAACGAATAGAAGGGCTTGCGGCCGGTTTCGCGCGTAAAGAGGGCTTCTGAAGCCGCATCCCAGATATCGTGATTTCCGGGCGTGTGATAGATGGGGACGTTGGTGAGCCAGTCCTTGCGAACCGAACGCCACTCGGCGCGGGCGCTGTCCTCGGGACCGGGGGCTTGGGTGCTCAGCCCTTCGATGGCGTCGCCTAACGTGACCACGAAATCGGGATGCGCCGCGGCAACTTCGCGCCATACTTGCGGGTAGACTCCGGGCACCGCGCGTCCGGTCCGGTCACTCACAATGGCGAAGTGAAACGGATCGGCGGCGCAGGCGTGAGCCGCCAATAGCAGCGTGATGTAAGGGAATTGCCGCATTGCATTCAGTCTCGCAAAGCAGATTTTTGCGAGTTTACGGCCGGGGCGTGCACTTGTTTCGGTCGGAGGACTTTTGCTGGTTGACCATTGGGTGGCGGCGCTTTTGGCCCCGCTCGCAATCTGGGTGCTGCTGAACGGGCTGGACGATCTGGTGATCGACATCGCTTGCCTGCTGACGCGGTTTCGACGCCAGAGCGAGCGCATGCCGGTCGAAGCCGACCTTCTAGCTGTGCCCGAACGCCGGATGGCGATTTTCGTTCCGCTGTGGAAAGAGCATCGCGTTATCCAGAACATGGTGGAACACAATGTAGCCGCCCAGAAGTACGCGAACTATGATTTTTTCATTGGCGTGTACCCGAATGACGCGCCGACCATCGCCGCCGTGAAAGAAGTGGTCCGGCGATTCGGCAACGTGCATATGGCCGTGTGCGCCAACGACGGACCAACCTCCAAAGCCGACTGCCTGAACTGGATCTATCAGCGCATGCTGCTGTTCGAGGAGGAAAGCGGGGCACGGTTTGAGATGGTGCTGACGCATGACGCCGAAGATCTAGTGCATCCGGAAGCGCTGCGGTGGATTAACTACTATGCGCAATGGAATGACATGGTGCAGATTCCGGTGTTGGCGCTGCCGACGGCGCCCTGGGAGATGACGCACGGCGTTTACTGTGACGATTTTGCCGAGTTTCAATATCGCGACATGCCGGCGCGGGCTTATCTTGGTGGGTTCATTCCGTCCAACGGGGTGGGGACGGGTTTCTCACGGCGGGCGCTGGAGCTCCTGGCGGTGGCGCATGGAAATTGCATTTTCGAGCCGCGCTGTTTGACCGAAGACTATGAGAATGGTTTTCGCGTGCACTGGCTCGGACTGCCGCAGAAGTTTATTCCGGTGCATCGGCATAACGGGACCTTCGTGGCGACCCGGGAATATTTTCCGCGCAAGTTCAACAAAGCGGTGCGGCAGCGTTCGCGATGGGTGATGGGAATCGCGCTGCAATCGTGGGAGCTGCATGGCTGGCGCGATACGTTCAGGCAGTTGTATTGGTTTTGGCGCGATCGCAAAAGCGTGGTGGCGAACTTGGTTACGCCGTCGACCAATTTGCTGTTTCTGTATGGGTCGGCGACGTGGATGGTCAGCGAGGCGCGGCACGTTCCGTGGGGATTAACGGCCGGGGCGGGGAACCACTGGCTGCCGTATGTGTATGCCTTGACTCTGTCAATGCAAGGTCTGCATCTGAGCGTGCGCATGTGGTGTTCGGCGCAGGTGTATGGATGGGGGTTCGCGAGCGCAGTCCCGCTGCGGGTGCTGTGGGGAAACTGGATGAACCTGCTGGCGACGAGCGGGGCGATTCGGCGGTATGCATGGGCGCGGATGCGAGGCCAGCCGCTGGTATGGCTGAAAACCGAGCACGCTTATCCGAATCGGGCGGCACTGGTGGAGCACCGGCGCAAACTGGGCGAAATTCTGACGGGATCGGGCTACGTAGCCGAAGAGGAACTTGCCGAGGCTCTGCGCACGCAGCCAGCGGGCTTGCGGATCGGGGATTGGCTGATCAGCCGGGGCAAGCTCACGAGTGAACACTTGTACGAGGCTTTGGCGTTGCAGCACAACGTGCCGTTAGGCAAGCCGCAGGCGGACGAGATCGTGGTGGCAGTGACGCGTATTCTTCCGGCGCAGTTGGCACGAGAGTTGAAAGTTTTGCCGTTTCGAATTGTGGCAGGTCAGCTCTATATGGCGGGGATTGACCTTCCGGATGCGCAAACACTGGAACGGATTGCGGCGTTCTGTTCCCTGAGCATCCGCTTTCACCTGGTGATGCCGGAGGAATTTGCGGAGTTGAGCCGCGAGTATTTGCCGGACCTGGCGAAATGGGCGGCCGCGTAGTGGAGTCTTACTTTGCGGGTGGCTCTTCAACCCCAACACCCGTTGCTTTGACTACGCGTCCATTCGGCTCGATCACAGTCAGCTCGGCTGCCAGCCCAGGGCCGGTCGCGGTGTAGTCCAGATATCCAAGCTGTAACTGCGGAAGCGTGAGCGGGATAACTTTGGTCCCCGTGCTGTCCTGGATGCGCAGTTCGCCGTGATGGGCGTTCTGAATGTCGGCGACTTGCGGATTCCAATGAATGAGAACGCCGGCGTTGCGCGGAAACAGTTCCAAATGAATCTGTTCCGGGCGAGCGGTCGTCAAGTTCTTCCCCATCCAAAGGATGCCGTAAGTCAAGCTGGCTCCGATCAAGGCGGAGAGCATCATCAAAAAGGCGGCCAGGGACAACGAAACGGTTCGAGGGCGGGTGGGCTCGATCGGCTGGGATTCGGGCTCTAGCTGGGGATCGGGCTCGGTCGCAGGGGCCGGCAAGAGGGAGTTGGGATTTAGCGAGTGCGGACGCCGATCGCGCGGGATGGGCTGATACTTCTCGCCACTTGGGGCTGGAGTGGGAACGGTTACGCCGGACTCCGCAAAAAACTCGTGCGTGGAATCGTGGGCGGCGACGCGGGCGCCGGAGCGGAAAAAGAACGTAGCGCGGGTCGGGAGAATGGCTTCGGGCTTCAGAACCAGGACCACTTGCCAGGCGTTCGGGAAGATCTTGTAGGTCGCGAGTTCGTTTTCGGAGAGGGCGGACAACTCACCGCGGCTATGCGAGACCCAGAAGCCCACAACGGAGAGGCCGGCGATTTCGGGGTCGAGGCGCGTGACTTCGAGTTGGGCGGCAATTTGGGCGCGCTCTTCGTCAGTCAGTAGGAAGGCCGGCCCGTTGTGGTGGGCGCACTCAATTGGACGCTCAGCGGCGATCTCAATGCGCAGGGGCGTACGCGCGTTGGGAGAGACACGGCCGAAGAGCAGCCCGCCGATTTCAAGTCCCCCATGCGGGATTACGTGATAAGACTCGACGGCGCGCTGGCGGAGGCTTTTCATCAGCGTGGTGGAATAATCGATGCCGAAGGAGCACTCGGGCGTATGCCAACGCCGGATGCGTACTGGTTCTGCTTCCGTGGCCGGGACAGATTGCGGGGGAAGCGGCGTTGTGCTCAAGTACTGATTCTATGCCGGTTGCGCCGGTTTGAAAAGTAGGCGTTTCGCTGAGCGCTTATAATACAGGCGTGCCGAAAGGGAAGGATCTCGAAGCGCGTTTGCACCGGACCGAGGAACAACTGCGGCTATTCCAGAAAGTCAGCCGCTTCATGGTTCGCGATCTTAGCCTGCAGGACGTGTTGCAGGGCATTGTGTCGCTGATTACGGAATTCATGGAATGCGACTCATGCCTGGTTTATCTGATCGACAACAATGACCTAGTGCTGTGCGCATCGCATAATCCGCATCCTTCCACCATCGGCAAGGTGCGTTTGGGGATGAGCGAAGGTTTGACGGGGTGGGTAGCGCGGGAGCGGCGCATGCTGGCGATTCCGCGCGAGGCATATAAAGATCCGCGATTCCGGTATTTCGGCGAGTTGGATGAAGATTCCTATGAAGCATTCTTATCAGCGCCCGTAATTGCGCGCAACCGGGTGGTGGGAGTGATCAACGTGCAACACAGGCTGGTGCACTCGCATAGCGGCGGGGAAATGGAAACCCTGACGACGATTGGCGAGCAAGTAGGGTGCGCGCTGGTGCTGGCGCGGATGGCGCCGAACGCGGTAGCCGAAGTTAATCATGTGGACCTGGTGTTGGCGTCGGGTCCGGTGCGGCCCCGAATTTAGTGATGCGCAAAACGCGGATAGCCGGATTCGCGGTAGTGGGGGCGCTAGCGTTGACGGCTTGGACCTGGGCTCAGGAAACCGAGCCGCGCGACGCACCGGCGCTCGGAAACGGGCGCTGGGAAATCCAATATTTCTACGATCGCAACGACAGTTCACTCACGCTGACTGACTTGACGTTTCCCTCGGCGCAGCGCGGCATCGCGGCGGGTTTTATCGAAAAGAAAGTCACGAATCTGGTCTTTGGCGATCATGACAAAGCGATTCCGGTGGTGCTGGTCACAGCCAACGGGGGAGCGACGTGGGATCAGGTCACGGTGAAGGAAACGGCGCAGTCGTTGTTCTTCTTGAACGACACGTTGGGATGGCTGGTATCGGCGGACGGCGTATGGGAGACCACCGAATCGGGGCGGAGCTGGAAGCGGATTTCGAACCTGAAAAATTTGGAGCAGGTGTATTTCGTATCGCCGTCGCACGGGTTTGCGTGTGGGAATGCGGATCGCGTGCTTGAGACCCAGGATGGTGGTTTTACATGGAAGCCGGTAGCGTGGGAGCGGGGTAAGACTCCCCCAGCTGTAGGAGCGGTTTACTCCACGATCGCATTCGGCGACGCGCAGAATGGGCTGATCGCCGGGGCAGTACCGCCGGCTGAGCCGATTCGCCAGGATCTGCCGGTTCGCTTGCAGCGTCCGCAGAAGGAACTCAATATTTTCCTGACAACGAAGGATGGGGGCGCGACGTGGCATCGAACTGGGAACCCGATGTTCGGAGAACTGACCCGGGCCAGTTTGACGCGCGGCGGTCATGGTTTGGGACTGCTGCAATATCAGCAAGCGTATGCGTGGCCAAGTGAAGTTTTCACACTGAACATGGGCGACGACGAAGCGAATCGATC
Organism: Bryobacterales bacterium; assembly: GCA_963752695.1. Classification (GTDB taxonomy): domain Bacteria; phylum Acidobacteriota; class Terriglobia; order Bryobacterales; family Bryobacteraceae; genus Bog-113. The sequence goes on along the minus strand of CAVVZB010000002.1, from coordinate 1,185,563 downwards.
GGTGTTTCGAAACAAGGCTCGGGCGATTACGGACATTTTGCTTAAACGTGACGGGCTGAGTTATGTTGCAGGATATGAGCCGCCGGGCGACATTCATCCGAGCCCGATTCCTGGCAAAGTGCGCGTCCTGCGAAGTAAAGATCAGACCAAATGGGATGAGATGCCGGTGGATTATCGGGCCGTGGGGCGGGAAGTGTGGCTCGCTGGACCGGCCGATGGCGAGCCAATTTGGCTGGCGACGGATACGGGGATGATCCTGAAGTGGACGCCGCACCCTTAAGCGCGGCGGAGCATGTCTAGCTAGCGGGAAGCAAGTGCTTCTCTTCCAGCACTTTCTTCAATTCGAAATTGCTGGGAGTGGATAGGACTTCGCCATCGACATCGATGGTGGGCTTGAGTTCCTTGCCATTGTTCTGTTTCTTGACCCAAGCGGAAGCTTCAGGGTCCTGCTCGACATCGATGTAGTCGAATTCGACGCCCATTTTTTCGAGATATTCGAGAGAGCGCGTGGTCATCGAGCACCAATCGGCGCCATAAACTTTGATGGTTGCCATGCAAATCCGGGAGCACGGAGGTGGCCATTGCGGCGTGAAGCGCGGCGTGCCGGATTTTGCCTGGTCGTTGCGTTTAGTGAAAACCGCGTTAAACTAGGGATGCGTCATGTGGGGGCGCCCAGGTTTCGACGGGATTGAATAGGGTTAGGAAGGCGTGCCGGGTTCCGAGCTCCCGTAAAACGATCGGAAAAACACAACTGCCAACACGCAGTTTGCATACGCTGCTTAATTAATTAGGTAGCCGCTCCAGCCGGTGAGCCCGTGCGCCGGTGAGTGAGCGTCATTTTACGGGATAGGTATCGAAGGCTTCGGTCCGGAGCTGAGAGCCGAAATACAACCGGACTAGGCTGTTTGCCTTCTTGCCGGTTCTTAGGCAGCAGCCGAAACAACTGAATCGGAAACGCACGTAGGGCTTCCGGCTTCTAGCATTCTCGGACGCGGGTTCGATTCCCGCCGCCTCCACCACTTAACCTTTTTTCTTTTCAATAAGTTGCAGGCCTTTCTTAAACTTTCCGCTAACATTTGCTAACATCCGCTGATCCTCCGGGGTTCGGCGGTTTGCGGTGATCGTATCGCCAAGGGCGTCATCCCAGATCTGAGCGGCCGCCAGTTCGTCGGCTTCCATGGCGTGCGCATAGATCGACATGGTGATGTGCGGCCCGGCATGACCCAAGCGCTTCGAAATGGCCGGAATCGGGATGTGCTGGCTCAGCAATTCGCTTGCGTGCGAGTGGCGGAGCGAGTGCAGCGTTGCACCTTTCAGCCCAGCCTTAGCCATCAATTCTGAAACCCGGGCTCCGATGCGATCCGGAACGTAGTACGCTCCATCCGGCCGACAAAACACTAAATCCGCATCCTGATAATCCGCTCCGTAAAGCTCCCTACAACGATCCTGCTCTACCCGGTGCTCCTCCAATACCGCCAACGCTCCCGCAGGCACCGAGAAGCGCCGTGGCTTCGTGGATTTCGTGCTCTTGATCCGCAACCCGGCGTCGGTTTGCTCTAGGGACTTTGAAATCTCCATCACGCCCGTTCCGAAGTCTATATCCGACCAGGTCAACGCGAGCAGTTCCCCGCGGCGCGCGCCGGTAGAAGCAGCAAGTACAAGCAGCGGAAATAACCGCGTCGTCTTCGCGTGGCTGAGAACCTCCGCGATGCGCGATTTGTCGAGGACCTTAGGTTCCGTTTTCACGAACCTTGGAAGGTCGACCGAGTCCATCGGGTTGCGGTTGATCAACTGCCAACGCACAGCCTTCTCCAGGCAGCCATGCACCAGGAATGCGACGTGCCGAACCGTTCTGGCAGAGAGCGGCTTCCCGGCGGGGAAGTTCTTCGAAACTTGGCCGCCATGATCGTGCAAAGCGTTGAATGCCGTTTCGAGATCCATCGATCCCAGGCGGTCGATCAGCGTGCTTCCGAAGTGCCGCACGGCGTATTCCCCAAGCTGCTGGTAGCGCTCGGCCGTCTTCGGCGCACAGCGGCGAGTTGCGTGTTCGGCCATCCACCGCGCGAAGAATTCTGCAAATGTGGGCACGTCTGGGCGCGATGCCGCATCCCGCTTGCGTTCCGCCTCGGCAATCGCATCGCGGAGCGCGTCGCTGGCCTCCCGCTTCGTTGCAAAGCCGGACTTCGTGGGCTGGAGCCGCTTCCCCGCCTCATCTCGGCCTGCATCGAAGACATATCCCCAGGAATAGCGGCCGTTCTTCAGCGGACGCTTCGTTACCGTGCCGTTCATGATTCTGCCTCCGCTTCCCCGACGATCGGCCGCAACTTCTCAATGGCGGTCAGGGATGCGATTTCTATAAGCCTCCAAGCGGAGATGGCTTCTCGAACAGTTAGGTTCTTCCGCTCGAATACCAGCCGCTGTGCCTGAATCTCTTCCAGGAACTGAAGCGATTCACGAACCGCAGCAATGACGGGATACATTTCCCGCAGGTATGCCCGTTCTGCCCTGGCATCAGCGTTTTGCACTAAGGGGCTGCCCTCCAGGCCGCCCAGCGAGAACGTCGCAATCCGCTGTACCCGGACGAGTTCTGCTGCAATTGCCTCCCTGATCTCGCCTGCCTCATTTTCATGTGCTCGGTAAATCGCGGTCCGGAATGCTTCCGCCAAATCAGGTCGCTTCACTTCAAGGGCAAGGCCAAATAGCCTAATCAGCTTTTCACGCGTTGGCTCGAAGGAGCCGTCTTCATACCGTGAGACTGTCCGCGTGCTTACATCCATGCTCCTCGCCAACTTCTCTTGACTTAGGCCGCCGAGTGCCTCGCGGAGCTCCTTCATCGCCTCTGGAAGCGGCTTGAATTCCATCCTGCTTGAATCTGTCATCTAATGTGTTGACACTTGATGGCAGAACATGCGATGCTCACCGACATGGAGCCAGTATGAAGCAAACAGCAAACAAGAGCAACAATCCACAACAGGCAACACTAACCCCACTGGAAAGCATCGCGATTACCCGCTTTGGAGTCTCGGCAACCTACACGATGCTTCGAGACGGGACGATGCCGTCGATCCGCGTCGGAAAGCGGTTTTTCATTCCGCGGACGGCGCTTGAGCGCTGGCTTGAATCCTGCGGAGGGCGGGACGCTGCATGATCGGGGCCGCATTCCTGCCGTGCGAAGTCGACTCCCTCTCAGACAATTCGATCAAGTCGGCATCAACGCATGTCCAAGAGAGCGACAGTCCGGAAGAGATTGAGCTCGCGCGTCTGGCCGACGATGGAGGCCCGGCGTGAAAGACTTCCCTCTTCAACACTTCTACGACATTGACGAGATCCGACAGGCACATCTCAGTCCGTGCGCTGTAAAAACGGATGACCTCGGATTGTTTGAGGATTGGAACAACATCGACAACGCGCAATGGGAGTGCCGCATCCTCTGGTATTTCGTCTGGATTAACGATCTTTTTGAAAGCAGAGCTATCCCACTTTCCGAAATCCGTATTCTGGTCATTGTAATTCTGTGTAGGGCCGCTCATCGAATGGGGCCTGGCGGCGTTGGAGTGCTGGTCGAGAGGAATCTTATCGCTTTCGCAGATCACTCTGTCAAGACTGTCGGTTTTCCCACCCCCGTATCCTATGCGGAATCACGGGCAAACGCGAAGCGAGTTGACGGACAAGCAACACTGATCTCGCGCGCTATCGAGAAGCTGTTCGGTTACGAAAAGCAGGTGTTTGAGGATGTATGGAATCGTCTCTCTGAATACGTCACAGTCAACATCGGCTTGGATCAGGAGAAGGTCTTTGACGCTGTCCAGGTACTTACGCGAAGCACCTCGCTCTCGTGTGGTAACCCCGAGGAAACAGTCCGAAGCCTGGTGTTTCAAAAAGAAAAAAGCATAAGCCGGACCGAACGGAGGCGACGGAAGGTGCGCGAATCGCAGGTCCGCATCAAGCATCAGCAGATGTCAGAAGGAAGTCGCCTGGATCCCCAGGGCATACTCTCGCAAATAGTGTTGAATGTTGACTGGAGCCGTGCCAAAACAAGAACTCGCTTACCTGCGGATGCCGCGACACTTATTGAATGCCGACTTAACAACGTCGAATACAGAGATCTCGAATGGAGCCCCCAGCGGCTTGATGCAGCCCGCAAACATTTGGAAACGGGTCGTTACGGCCGAAAACTCCAGATGATCCTGGCAGACTACCTAAGGTTCTCGGACAGTAATACTGAAAAGGCGACTCATCGAAAAGCAAAGCGAACGGACTAACAACGTCGGGCAAAAAAATGTCTAGATTCTTGTCCGAAATCGCGTTTCTGGTGACCCTGTATAGAGAAGAGGCATTTTCTATGAACGTAACTCTTTACATCGCACTTGAATCTGAGCACAGCCGCCCAATGACGCTGGCGCGCGTTTTAGATGAAGGTTTGCTAGTTGATGCCGGACTCGCGGCTATCGCCCAATCGGAGCGCGCGGCGGACAAACTGGCTCTCGAGGACCGTGTACTCGGGGTACTTCAAAAGCAGGAAGCATGGAGACTTCGCAATGCCCTGGAGATGGTCATACCTGGTCTCCGAGGAGCACTGATCCCTTCGCCAGTAATGTGACCCCGTGCTATGGCAGAATTTGGTACCCGCCTGACGCTCGTCGCGGCACGGGCTCGCGACGATTTCCGTAGCTGTTGTTCTGCCAGGACTCGATAAGCTCGCTCCCGCTGTGGCCGGCGATCCGGAAGCGGCCAGTCTATTAGATCGGCTCAGGCAGATAGTTCACGCGCACACGGACGGCCTCAGGCTGGCAATCAAAGATCGCAAGCCACGCAAGGGGCGAATTATACAACCGCCCTGTTGGTCGAACCTACCGCGCAACTGAAGTAGAAAAAGCCCAGCTGGCAGGCCGGGCTGCGAAGTCAAGAGAAATAGTACGAAACAACTTGAAACAGGATAAATTATGCGCGACCATGTAGAACGTGGAACACGAACTCCTTACTCCTCAAGAGGCTGCGGCGAAATTGCGCCTGCATGTTGTCACCGTACGTAGGCTTTTGAGGGATGGAACCCTGCCTGGAATTAAGATTGGGCCGCGGGAGTGGCGGGTTTCAGCAGAGGCGCTCAAGAAGTTCCTCGAAAAGGGCACGGCCGGGGAGAAGCCGTGAGCGTCCCGTTTGCCGAGCATCCGAAATACAACGGCGCGCATCCGTGTCCAAAATGCCAAGGACCTTCTCATTGGACGGCGCTCGATCCCGCTAAACGCACCATCAAAATCGAGTGTCCGGTTTGCGGGGAGTTCCAGACGAACTACGGCAACCCGGCTATGAGGTGGCCAAAGTAGTGAGAGTGAAGCAACTGGAAACCGGAAAGAAATGAGCGAACAGGATCAAGAAGCTCTGATTCGTAGGCTGATGGTCCACGGAAACGGAGCGATGGCGAAAAGGATCATCCTGGTTGTAGACGACGAGCCGCTGGTGCTGCATTATATTAGGCGAGTTCTTGAAGGTAGCGGCTATAACGTGCTTAGAGCGGCTGACGGGGAAGAAGCTCTAAGGTTATGCGAGCAGTTGGGCGACAAGTTGAGCATGGTTGTGTCTGATATAAGTATGCCCAGAATGGGCGGCCGCGAGTTCGCGAAATGCGTTGGTGCGCTTCCAAACCCTATACCCGTGGTTCTCATGTCCGGGTACACTAGTGGCGGACCGGTCTTGGACGGACTAAAAGAGGGCCGCGTTGACAGCCTTAGGTTTCTCAGGAAACCGTTCCTCCCTAAAGATCTACTCGCGACAGTCTCAGAAGTTATCGGATAGCAGCGCCTCAAGTTTCAAACTGACCCGCTACCGTCCGTTCCATTACGAACGGTGGATTGTTCGGCATACTGCTTTCCCCCTTCGCTTTCGGTCTATCCCTGATTCCTCTAACGGAAGGGAGCTCGACGGCAGCGAGTATGAGCCGGTCCGATATGGCTAAGTTTTCAAAGCGTTCAGGGAAAGCAATGATGGGGATGGCGCGGAATCGGGCGCTGGGGATCGCTTCAGGTCTGCGGGCGCGGAAACGAATTGAGCTACCAAAATAGAAAAGCCCCGTTCCTGCAAATCGGGGCTTCAGTTTGCGGGCATTATGCTTTGGTTGAGAGGTATACCGCTTTCAGACCAGTGTATACGATCAGCGGGCCGCTTGTACCCCCCCGAATTACCAGCAGCCCGCCTCCGCGTCGACGCAGCAAATAGGATAGATGGCTTTCCTGAAACTAAGCTGAAAGGGAAATATCCGTTCGGGCTTTGCCTGGCAGATGCCCGCGCATGACCGCGAGATAGCGCTTGGAGGGCGATGAACTCCGCAAACGTGACGTACACTGGCTGACCTGGTGGACATGGGTTTCTCCAGAATCGCTAGTGTTTATAATGCTACTGCCGATTCAGGATGTTGGAACAGTTTTCTATTGTCAGTAGACTTTCTACTGTTTTACACTTTAATAGAAGAATGCCGCCATCGGACAAGCCATACCTAAACTTCGTGATTGATCCGGAACTGTTGAAGCGCCTGGACGACTGGCGATTTGGAAATCGTTTCGCCACTCGCGCCGCCGCAATCAAGTGGCTGCTGGACTGGGCGCTGTTCCAGAAGCCGGAAGCTCCCCAATGAAACAGCTCGCGCTTCCCGTCCCTCAACCTGAAGCCGAGCAGCCGGGGCCGGAACTTGTCACGACGCCAGCCGCCATCCATCCGCACGAACCCGAACAACTGCCGCTGATCCGGATGCTCGCGGTAGTGACCCAGAAAATCGACTCGCTCCAAAGCGGACAGCGTTCTCTATCGGCCGATCTCCGCGACATCAAGGCAAGCCTGCCAGTGCAGCGCAAACCGCTATCCGTGCGGTCCCAGGAGTTGCATGTGCATGTGATCTGGACCAGGCGGAATGGTCTATGTCCCTGCTGCCAAGAATCACCGGTGTGTGGCGCTGCGGGCCGCATCGAGGGATCGGAGTACGATCACTGGTTCTGTAGGTCAAAGAATCGTGTCACGCAAACGTGGCTGATCTGCGGGGAGTGCAACGGGAAGCTGCGGGATACCGACTTCAAGGCAGAGATGCGGTCGGCGTTTGAAAGCTACCAGCAAGCCCTGCGGCCGTTTCTAGGGCGGCAGATCCCGATGGTGTTGTTTGAGGCGGCTGGAAAATGAGCAAGCAGGGCTATTCTCATTTCGGAATGTCCTTGCTGATGGCGCAAAGGTTCCGGGATGTTCACCGCTACTTTCTAGAAAGGAACGCTATTGCCTCTTGGAATTTTGAGGTATTCTTGCATCGGGCCTCGCAAAGGGTCGCCTTCAAGAGCATAGCTCCGAATGGAAGTCATCAAACCCTTGAAATGCCGCTTTCCAACGATGCACCGAGTAAAGCCGCGGATTTGCTACAGCGGCACTTTCTGGCATCGCGTTCTGACAGTGCATCCGACAGTACCGGGAACAAAGCAGTAGTCAGCTAATGGAAATAGAAGTAATTCGCAACATTCTAGATTCACGTGATTTCGAACGATTCGTCGGACAAATCGAGCACCAACATTTCGAATGTAAGTTGGTTTGTCGAGCGGACGCGCTAGTTCACAAGCGGGAGTTAGCAAAAGACATCTCTGGAATGGCAAATGCCGGGGGTGGGTTTATCGTTGTCGGGCTCGCTACCGAATCGTTGGACGATCGTCCTGACGACAAAGTCACCAAGGTTGCGCCTCTAAGGCCACAGGACTTCGCTGCGGGTGTGTTTCGCGACACGCTGAAGACCTGGGTCTATCCCCCGATCGAAGGATTGCAAATCGAGTGGGTGGCGTCAGTAGATGACCCAGAAAGAGTTATCCATTGGACCAGGATACCCGTTTAGAAGGGGTCGGCCTCGCGCTAACATCGCGCTAACATCCTGCAAAGATACCCTGAAAACAGGCCACAAACGCCGCATAGGTGACTATAAGGATCAACCACTTAGCGGTAGTTGACACACCCTGAACCGTGGTTGGTCGGGTTCGATTCCCGCCGCCTCCACCACCTTTTTCGTATCAAGAGAACTTACAGGCCCGCTTCTGGATTTGTACAGTAGGTTTTGGAGTTCCCCCCATCTGGTACGCATTGTACCGGCTTGTTCCTCTACTGGAATATGCGCATAAGGACGATCGTAGTGCACGTCATGCGTCATTGCGGTTCCGGGACCTTCACCGGTAACATCGTTTGCCGGCTGCCCCGTACTGAACATCGAAGAGCCATCGCGGAAAAGAGCGATGAAGGTGCTGGGGCTTCCAACGGCTGAACAGTGGAATCGAACCAGCACCTGATCCGCAGCTGTTCTTCGATTGCGCTAAGAGGATCTCGCGGCGCTGCAGACGTGATCCTGCATCTGACCAAATAGGGAATAATAGTCCCAACATGCCTCCAAGCAATGCAGGAAACAGAGCAGGAAACAACGCGCCACCGGTCCGAAGCAACAGCGCTAAGGTGACGAAGCAAGTTCGGCAGATGCATCAGTATGCGGGTGTTTTCTTTGCCCCATCCATCCTTTTTTTCACGCTCACCGGCGCGGCCCAGCTCTTCGGACTTCACCAAGGCCGCCCAGGTGAAAATTACCAGCCGCCGAAATGGCTGGAGGCAGTCTCGTCGATTCATAAAGATCAGGTATTGGGAGAGCACCACGGGCCGCCGCCGGGTGCCGAGAGCCGTCCGAAAGCTGGCTCCCCTTCGACAGAGCAGGCGCCACGCAAGGAGGAAGAGCACCGCGAGGGAACGGCAACGCTCATTCTGAAATGGTTCTTCCTCATGATGTCAATTGGGCTGCTCATGTCTACACTGTCGGGGATTTATATGGCATTCACGTTCAATCGCAGCCGTGCCTTGCTGTGGGGTTTGTTGATTGCGGGCGCGGCAATTCCGGCAGCACTCATTGCGCTCCTGGCTTAGACACAACCCGTAGCGCCGCTTGAGCCTGCGTGTATGCTGAATGGTTTCCGCATGCTGGCTGCCGACCCGATTCACTCGCCGCTTGTCCAGATGGTCCGCGCGGATTTCGCGGCGGTCGCGCTTGGAATCCTCATCACCGCTGCGGGACTGGCAGCGCTCGCCGTGTACGTGCTTCGACGGCGGCGCGATTCGCGGCTCCTCCTATGGCTCGGCTGGTTTGCAATCCTGTATGGCGTGCGCGTGCTGGTAAAGACGCCCACTTCCGAACTGCTTCTCGACCTTGACGAAACTGACTGGCAGTTTGCCGAGAAGATCATCAGCAACTTCATCCTGATCCCGGCCTTGTTATTCGCGGAGCAGATATACGGCAAAGGCTGGCGCTCGGGGATGACCATATTGCTTTGGTTTGCCGTCGCGTATGCAATTGGCGCCACGGCCGTCGAACTCGTCACTCATCGTGCGACAGCCGCTCCTGACGCCGGTACGGTCGTGATGCTGCCTTTGTTTGTCCTGGCCCTCATTGGAGCGTTCCAGGGTTATCAACGGCCACCGATCACGCACCTGCGAGTTCTACTCGCGGGACTTTATATTTTCGTTCTGACGGTGATCAATGAACACCTGGTCGATAGCAATCTGCTGCCATGGCGTACGCGGGTGGAAACGCTGGGCTTCTTCGTTCTTATCTGCTCGATGGGCTATGTCGCGCTCCGGCAGGTGTTCCAGAACGAGCGGCATCTGACGATGCTGCAGGATGAAATGCGAGCGGCCACGCACATTCAAAATTCCATCTTGCCGCGCGACATGCCGCGACTGACGGGAGCGAAGATTTGCGTTCGCTATCTGCCGATGACTGCGGTAGCTGGCGACTTCTACGAGTTCATTGAACTGGATTCCGGGCGGGTGGGGATCGCGCTCGCGGATGTGGCCGGGCATGGTGTACCCGCGGCACTTGTGGCTTCCATGATCAAGGTGGCTATCCATTCACAATCCGCGTGGGTGACCGATCCGCCCGCGCTTATGGCGGGTTTGAATGACATCATGTGCCGGCAAGCGCGAGGGAAACTGATCACCGCGGGCTACTTGTTTCTCGACCTAGCGCAACGCCGGGCCTCGTACAGCGCGGCCGCGCCACCGCCGATTCTGGTCCGCAACCGTGTGTCGGGAACAACGACCGGCTTTGGCGAGAACGGCCTGATTCTAGGTGTCCGGCCGGGCGAGCGTTACAGCTCGATGTGCTTCGATCTTCATGCCGGCGACCGGCTGGTGCTCTACACCGATGGCATTGCCGAAGCTTCGGATGCGCTCGACCGCATGTTTAGCGAGGAGCGTTTGCACGATGCGATCGCTGCTCAGGATTCCGCAGGCACTGAGACGTTTGCCGATGGCCTGATTGCCGACGTTCGCAAGTGGTCGGACATCGATCGGAACGGTCAGGCCGATGATATGACACTGGTGGTGATCGATATCGAGTAGGCCGCGCGGGCGGTTACTGGAATAATCGCGGGGCGAAGTCTTTCAGATCGCGACGCCAGGTCTGCCACTCGTGATCCGTGCCGGGCGACTCATAGAAGACATGCTGAACGTGCGCTTCGGTGAGCGATTGATGCAGGTTCACGATGCCATCGTGCATGCGAACTGGTTCTTTCGTTCCCACGCCCACCCAAAGGAGATGTACCCGCTTGGCGAAGGCCTCAGGATCGGCCATCGCGCCATGAAAGGCCGTTTTGGTGTCGAGCTTTGCATTGCCGTTCATGGCGCCGCCACCGGCTCCACTGAAGCCACCGATGTAGGAAAACATGTCGAGATGATCGAAAGTGACCTGGAAGGTCTGCATTCCGCCCATGGAGAGTCCAGCCATGGCGCGATGTTCGCGGTCGGGCATGGTGCGGAACTTTGAATCGATATAGGGGACTAGCACCTGCGTTAGATCGTCCTCGAACGCCTGACTCATGGTCTGCATGGCCTTCATCATTTCGGGCGAGCCGAAAGGCTTACCGGTTAGATCGGGATCGACCGTGCCAGCGCGGCGCGCATAACCGTACGCCATGACCACGATCATCGGCTTGCAGTTCCCGGCAGCCAGCAGGTTATCCAGAATAAAGTTCGCGCGGCCTTGTTTGATCCAGCCAGTTTCATCCTCGCCACCGCCGTGTTGAAGATAAAGCACCGGGTAACGCGGCTTCAGATTCGTATCGTAGCCGGGCGGCGTGTAGACCAGGGCATGACGCCAGCCACCGGTGACCTTGGATTCATACCAGATTTCACGCACCGCGCCGTGTGGAACATCGCGCGGAAGGTAATAGGTGGAACCGGCTTCCGGAACCTCGATTCCGCTGGCGTCCTTACCGCCGCCATAAAACGTGTGACTACCCGGGTCATCGAAATCGGTGCCGTCGATCTTCACGGCGTAATAGTGGAAGCCAGGCACGAGCGGCTCCGTGGTGACGGTCCAGAACCCGTCGGGCTGCTTCACCATGTCGACCTTAGGCCCGCTCCAAAAGTTGAGCGCGACCTTGGACGCGTCGGGAGCCTTGACCCGGATCTGCACCCTTCCGCTGTCGTCTACTTTGGGATACTCAGCGCCCCATACATTCGTGGAAGCGGGTTTGAACGTGTCCGCGGTTTGCGCGCAGCACAACGCGGCGAACGCGCCCATGGCGATAGCTAGTTTGTTCATTTGGCCTTCATCTTATGCGAAGGCCAACGGGAATAACCAGTTCAAGTTTCCGGTGGCTGCCTATCGAATCTTTCGATGTATTCTGGACCCATGGAGACGACGCTCGACGCGTGGGAGGTGCTGCAAACCGTGGTTCGGATGGGCGGATTCGCTCCAGCGGCGGAAAAGTTAAACCGCTCGCAATCGACGATCAGCTATGCCGTAGGGCGGTTGCAGGAGCAATTAGGCGTGCGATTGTTCGAGATGGACGGCCGGAAAGCCCGGCTAACGGAACTAGGCCGGATGCTTCTGGCGGAGGCCGAGCCGCATCTTGCCGGGTTCCAACAACTCGAAGAGCGGGCCCGCCTGCTTGCCTCCGGAGGAGCTTCGGAGATCCGGGTTTCGGTCGACAGCATCTTCCCGGACGATCGTCTGTTTACGGCGCTCGCCAGGTTCGCCGCGCGCTTCCCCCATGTGCGGCTGAAGGTTCGGCAAGGGACGTTCCTTTCGGCGGATTCCGAGTTCTCCATGCATAATGCGCATCTCTGCGTTACCGGTTTGGCGACCCGCGAAATCTTGGTGAAACCGGTTCTGGTGATAGGACTTCTCGCGGTGGCGCGTAAGGATCATCCCTTGCACGCTATTCGGCGGCGGCTCTCGCCGAGCGACTTGATGCAGCACATGCTGGTGTCTATTGGCAACGCTGAAGCCACCAGCGGACGCCACCAGCCGCGGCCGCCCGCACAGAGAATCCTGCCGCTCGGCACCATCGATGGAGCTCTGGCTGCGGTGCGCAGCGGCCTTTGCTATGGCTGGCTTCCGCAGTACCGCATCCGGGCCGACATTCAATCCGGTGAACTAGCGCCCTTGCGCCTGGCCGCCGGAAGAACACGCGACGTGCGTTTGAATCTGGTCACCCGCGATTTCACCGCCTCGCAACCGGAAGCCAAGGCCATGGCCGAGCTGCTCGGCATGACGGGCGATCCACAAGGAATTTAAGCCGCGGTGAAGCATCGGTAATTTCGATTGCAATCGAACGGATTATTCAACTTGTCCGGGGAGTTCCAATTCTGTATGCTTCACTTGCACTATGCTCTTCCCGTCGAAGCGTCCACTGCTATGTCTGTTGGCCGCGATTTGCATTGTACCGGCGGTCGCTCAGCAGCGAACCGTAATCACTATTGATGCAGCGAAGTCCGGACCCAAGATCGACCGCAACCTGTTCGGCCAGTTCGCCGAGAATCTTGGTCATGGTTTGTATGAAGGAATCTGGGTGGGGCCGGATTCGAGTATTCCCAATACGCGCGGTATCCGCAACGATGTAGTGGCGGCGCTGCGCGATTTGAAAGTTCCAAATGTCCGCTGGCCGGGTGGATGTTTTGCGGATGAGTATCACTGGCGCAAGGGCATCGGCAAGCGCGCGGCCACGCTGAACAACGCATGGGGCGGGGTGGTGGACAACAATGCCTTCGGCACGCATGAGTTCATGGATTTCATCGACCAGATTGGCAGTGAGGCGTATGTCTCGCTCAATCTGGGATCGGGAACGCCGCAGGAAGCCGCCGAGTGGCTCGAGTATATGACCGCCGCCCAGCCGACAACACTCGCCCAGGAGCGTGCGGCGAACGGACATCCGGCGCCGTACAAGGTGCGTTTTTTGGGAATCGGGAACGAGAGTTGGGGCTGCGGCGGCGCGATGACTCCCGACGAGTATCTGGCCCAACTCAAGATTTACAGCCACTTTGTCCATAACATGAACCCGGCGCAGCGTGGTCTGGAGAAGATGCTGAAAATCGCGGTCGGACCGGGCGTGCCCGAGACTGGCTGGACAGAGACTGTGATGAAGGCGTGGCAACATCACGATTGGGTTTGGGATATTGACGGGCTTTCGCTGCATTGGTATACGGTGCCCGAGGGATGGCCGCCATCGACGCCCTCCACCAACTTCGGCATTGCCGATTACGCCAAGGCTTTGAAATCGACTCTCTTCATGGAAGAGTTCCTGAGGAAGCAGGAAGCTGTGATGGATCGTTACGACCCGAAGAAGAAGGTGGCGCTGGTGGTGGACGAATGGGGTGCGTGGCATGCGCCGCTGCCTGGATCGAACCCGGCATTCCTGTTACAGCAGAACAGCCAGCGTGACGCTGTTCTAGCCGCGCTGAATCTGAATATCTTTGCGCGGCATGGCGATCGCGTGCGCATGTCAAACATCGCGCAAATGATCAATGTCTTGCAGGCCATGATTCTGACAGACAAAGAGAAGATGGTATTGACTCCGACTTACTACGTCTTCAAGATGTACGTGCCCTTCCAGGACGCGACGCTGGTCCCGGTGAACTTCGATGCGGGGACCTACACTCAGGGCGCGGTTAGTCTGCCGCGCGTCGACGCGCTTGCGGCGAAAGATAGTTTGGGGAAGTTATGGCTGGAAATCACCAATCTCGATCCGGAGAAGCCGCTCGAGATCGAGATTCCATCAGCCAAATCAGTCCGCGGGCAGACGATGACCGCGCCGGCCGTCGATAGCGTAAACGCCTTCGGCGCGCCTCCGGCGGTTGTGCCCCAGTCGATTGCGGCCACGGTCGAAGGTGGCAAATCGATTCTGAAGCTTGCTCCGAAATCAATCAGTGTCGTTTCGGTGGAACAATAACCCTCGAACATCCAGTAAAGGAAATTAATGTACATCAGCAGACTCATTCCATTCACGGCTGCGCTGACGGTTGCCGCTGGGCTTTCGGCGCAGGTCCAGACGATTGTTCCGGCCGTGGTTCCGGACGCCATGCCGGTTACGGCGGAGCACATCAAAATTCACGGTGCCACGCTCGACGGCAATCTGGAAGGCGACGCGGTAGACCGGGATGTGATCGTGTTCCTACCCCCGAGCTACGCAAAGGATAAGTCGCGGCGTTATCCCGTCGTTTATGCGCTGCACGGCTACTCGATCGGGGCCGAGCAGTGGACGCATGAGATTCATGTCCCGCAGACGGTGGAAGGGGCATTTGCGCATGGCGCGAAAGAGATGATTGTCGTGCTGCCGGATTCCAAAACGATCCACAACGGGTCCATGTATTCGAGTTCGGTCACCACCGGCGACTTTGAGAACTTCATTGCCCACGACGTAGTCGCCTACATCGACTCGCATTACAGGACGCTCGCCAATCGCGAGAGCCGAGGCCTGGTCGGGCATTCGATGGGAGGTTATGGGGCAACGCGTATCGGGATGAAGCATTCCGATGTCTTCGGCAGCTTGTACATCATGAGCCCGTGTTGCCTTTCGGCGCGGCCGCCCGGACCTGCCAACGTGGAGTTGGAGAAGAAACTCGCGGCGGTGAAAAACGCGGACGATTCCGCCAAGCTGGGATTCATGGAGCGCGCGCAACTTGCCAGCGCCGCGGCTTGGTCCCCGGACCCGAAGAATCCACCGCTGTATCTCGACCTGTCATCCAAGGACGGCACCGTTCAATATGATGTGCTTGCCAAGTGGGCAGCCAACGCGCCGCTCGCTTTCATCGATCAATATATCGGCGGATTGCGCCGCTACCGGGCGATCTCAATCGATGTCGGCGATCAGGATGGCTTGCGTGTGGACACAGAAAAGCTTCATGGCGTTCTAGACAAGTACGGTATCGCCAATGGATTTGAGATCTACAGCGGCACGCATACCAGCGCCGTGGCCGACCGTTTCCAGAATCATGTGATGCCATTCTTCAGCCAGAATCTTTGCTTTACGGCGGCGTGCAAGTAGCCATGTCGCGCGGATTTGAATTCTTTGTGCGTGCGGGCTGGTGCCTCGCCGTGTGCGTTCCGTTGTGCTTGGCCGGGCCGCCTGCATCAGACCGGTGCGCGGGGCTGGCCGATCTCAAGCTTCCGGGAGTCGAGATCACCAAAACCGACTTTGTTCAGGCAGGCAAAACGATTCCACAACAATATGGCGATACAATCGGCCCGCTTCCCGTACACTGCCTGGTGGACGGAGTCATCGGACGCCGCAAGGGCGTTGACGATCAGGAATTCGGAATTGGCTTCCAACTGGCGTTACCTGCTCAGGACACCTGGAACGGCGATTTCATGATGCAGGGCGGGGGCGGCGGCAATGGCGTGATCGGCTACCCGGCAGGCGCTTCGTACAGCGGCGAAAAGTCCGCGTTGGTTCGCGGGTTCGCCGTGGCCAGCACCGATAGCGGGCACAAGTCCAAGAGCGGCGCATTCGATTTCTCCTTCATGCGCGATCAGCAAGCTTACCTCGACTTCGCGTTCCAGGCCAATGCCGCGGTTGCCGGAATCTCTAAGCAGATTATTGCCGGTTACTACGCCAAGCCCCCAGCCTATTCCTATTTTGTGGGTTGTTCCACAGGCGGGCGCGAAGGTATGATTCTTTCGCAGCGCTTTCCTACCGTCTTCAATGGCATTGTCTCGGGTGATCCGGCGATGCGAACGGGACTCTCCAACCTGGCAATCTCCCGATGGATTCCCGTCGCTTACAACCAGGCTGCGCCACGGGACGCGGCTGGGAAGCCAGAGATCGAGAAGTTCCTGGACGATCATGAGCGCAAGCTTGTGATGGACGCGCTGATGCAGCGCTGCGACGCGCGCGATGGCCTAACGGACGGTATGATTTCCGATCCGCTGGGTTGCGATTTCGATCCCGCCATGCTCGACTGTAAGCCTGGACAGACCGGGGGATGTCTTGCGCCGAACAAGACTGCGGCCATCAAGAAGGCGTTTGCTGGACCCAAGAATTCATACGGAACTCAGGTGTATCCCGGCTTTCTTTATGACGCCGGAATCGCGGCGAACGGGGGCGTGCCAGGACTGCTCGCCATGGGCAATCGGGGCCTGTTCGGCCCGTATCCGACCGCCACGGAGCTGGACGTTGACAAGGAAGCACTAGCAGATTCGGATCCGCTGGTAGAGCCCGCGTCCACGAACTTATCCACATTTTCATCCAATGGCGGAAAGCTTCTGTTCTTTCATGGCGATAGCGACCCATGGTTCTCGCCGCTCGATACGCTGGGTTATTACCGGTCCTTGGCAGCGCCGAATGGTGGCGCCGATCAGGTCGCCAAGTGGAGCCGTATTTTCCTGGTGCCCGGGATGGCGCATTGCGGCGGCGGACCGTCGCTGGACCGCTTCGATATGCTGAGTCCGGTAGTGAACTGGGTAGAGAAGGGAACTGCGCCGGAAGCGATCGTGGCGACGGGCAAAGCTTTCCCCGGGCGGAGCCGTCCACTTTGCGCTTATCCGAAGCATGCGCAGTACAAAGGCAGTGGCGACACGCAAGATGCCGGAAACTTCACTTGTCAGTAAGCGGCCAGAATTTGTGAGAACCGTGAGTAAGCTGGTCGTGGGAGTTCGCTAATGGACATCAGTTCGCGCCGTAGTTTTTTGAAGACCAGCGCCGCAGTGGCGAGCGGCGGGATCATGGCAGCGTCGGCTTTTGCTGACGCCCTGCGTTCCGACACTGCCGGACACCTTGAAGGATTCCCGCTTCGCTCGGTCCGGTTAGACACCGGCATTTTCAAGGAACAGGAAGAGATCAACGCGCGCTACCTCGATTCGCTCCAGGTTGACCGGCTGCTGCACTCGTTCCGCCTTACCGCCGGGCTAAATTCGAGCGCGACTCCCTACAAAGGTTGGGAAGACCCCACATGCGAACTGCGGGGGCACTTCGCTGGCGGGCACTTCCTTTCGGCGGTCGCTCTGGCCTGGGCCGGTTCCGGGAACGACGTACTGAAGAGCCGCGGAGACGAATTGGTCGCCGGCCTGGACGCCTGCCAGAAGAAGATGGGCACCGGGTACTTGAGCGCCTATCCACCAGAGCTATTCCAGCGTCTGGCGGACGGCAAACCGGTTTGGGCGCCGTTCTACACCTATCACAAGATCATGGCGGGCCTGGTTGACATGTATGTGTTGGCCGGCAATGCCGACGCGCTCCGAATGGCCGAGGACATGGCCCGCTGGGTGGGCGGTTACTTCGAAGGCATCAGTACCGATCAACGGCAGCACATGCTGCGCGTCGAGTATGGCGGCATGAATGAGGTGTTGGTCAACCTCGCGGCCGTTACTAAGAAGGACAGATATCTTTCTCTCGCTCATAAGTTCGAACAGCCGGGATTTCTCGACCCGCTAGCGGCCCGGCGTGACGAGTTGCAGGGTTTACATGCAAACACCCACGTCCCCAAAATCATCGGGGCCGCCCGCATGTATGAAGTGACCGGCGACCGCCGCTACCAGCAGATCGCCGAGTACTTCCTCGAAGAAGTTCTTGCCGCGCGCAACTACGTCATCGGTAACACCAGCCTCGATGAACACTGGAGAACGGCTCCCGGCCAACTGCAGGGAACACTCGGTTACTCTAATGCCGAGTGCTGCGTGGCCTACAACCTGATGAAGTTACAGCGCCTGGTGTTTGGCTGGACCGGCGACGCGCGCTGGATGGACGCCTATGAGCGTGCCTTGTTCAATTCCAGGTTGGGGACGCAGAACGCGCAGGGGCTCAAGCAATACTTTTTTCCGTTGGCTGCGGGCTACTGGCGCGCGTACGGTTCTCCCGAGGAATCGTTCTGGTGCTGTACGGGAACTGGCGCCGAGGAGTTTGCCAAGTTCGCCGATACCGTCTACTTCCGGCGCGGCGGCGATCTCTATGTGAATCAGTTCCTAGCTTCCACACTCGACTGGAAAGAAGAAGGGCTGAAAGTCCGGCAATCTACCGGATTCCCTCGCGAGCAGGGGACGAGACTGAAACTGGAACTCTCCCAACCGAAAGAGCGCACCATTCACGTGCGGATTCCGGGGTGGACTGCGGGCGGCGCGGAAGTAAGAATCAACGGTCGCGTGCTGGAGGCGGTGGCCGATCCCGGATCGTATCTGGCCTTGCGCCGGACGTGGAAGAACGGCGACACAATCGATCTGAAGCTGCCGATGGAACTGCGGCAGGAATTGCTGCCCGGCGATGATTCGGTGCGCGCACCGCTCTACGGACCGATGGCGCTGGCAGCCAAGCTGGGAGCGGGTCCGGTCGACGGTCCGGCCCGAGTTATTCACGGCCGCGATACCGAGCCGAAGAATCTGCCGAAGCCCGATCCTCTGCCGAAGGTTGCCGCCAAACCCGATACGAAGGTCGGAGAATGGGTGCGTGTTGAATCCGCGCCGGAGTTACGATTCAGCGCCGCCAGCGAGAGCGGCAATCAGTCGCTCTTGCCGATGTACCAGGTCCGGGATGAGCGTTATTCGGTTTACTGGCAGACGCCGAGGACATCAAGTGAGTAACTAAGCGGTTGACTACAATTCTGGAGGATCTCTATGTTTAACGTAAGTAAGTCGATGTATCTGTTAGTAACCGGACTTGTTCTAACGGCAGCCGCCAATATGCAAGCCGATCCGCTGACTGTCAATACCGATAAAGGTGACGTCCACGGGAAAACGATCGGTGGTGGCAAGGTCCGGGCATGGCTGGGCATTCCATATGCCGCCCCGCCGGTCGGTGACCTTCGTTGGAGAGCTCCGCAACCGGCCAGCTCGTGGACCGGCCAACGCGACGCCACAAAGTTCGGAGCGCATTGCGCCCAGAATCACGTCTTCGATGACATGGTTTTTCAAGACAATGGACCGAGTGAAGACTGCCTCTACTTGAACGTCTACACTCCGGCTTCGGCAGGACCGTCCGCCAACCTCCCCGTCATGTTTTGGATTCACGGCGGCGGCTTCTCCGGTGGCGGCAGCAATGAACCGCGGCATAACGGCGATGCTCTCCCATTGAAGGGCGTGGTTCTGGTCACGATCAATTACCGGCTGGGCGTCTTCGGATTCCTGGCCAGTAGCGACCTTGCCAAAGAAGCCAACGGAACGGCTGGCAACTACGGCTTGATGGACATGGTCGGGGCGCTGCAGTGGGTCAACAAGAACGTGAAAGGGTTCGGCGGCGATCCGAACAACGTAACCATCTTCGGCGAGAGCGCAGGATCATTCGCGGTTAGCACGCTCATGGCGTCACCGATGGCGAAGGGCTTGTTCCATAAAGCAATCGGCGAAAGCGGCGGCGCTGTGGGACAAGGGCCAATGCCCTACGGAACGCTCGCCGAACGCGGGGCGAAAGACGCTGAGTTTGTGGCCGGGCTGAATGTGAAGTCCCTGGCCGAACTGCGCGCCCTGCCAACCCAGGTCCTCCTTGATGCCACCAAGAAGCCGGGTGTGGGCTTCAGCCCGGACGTTGACGGCAAATTGCTCGTGGAGCCTGTCGGCGATAGCTTTGCGGCAGGCCGGCAAGCCCATGTCCCGCTGATGGCTGGGTGGAATTCGGACGAGGGTAGCTTCTTCGCCATGCGCGGCATGACGCTGGCGCAATGGAAATCCACCGCCGCGACCCAGTTCAAAGATCGCTCCGAGCAATTTCTGAAACTCTACTCAGCCGACAGCGACGCCACTGCGCTACGCGCCGCAATCGACTACGGGAGCGATGCGTTTATCGCGTTCAGCACTTGGAGCTGGCTGGAAGAACATCGGAAGACCGGCGACGCCCCGACCTGGCGCTACCACTTCGAGCTTCCCGCCACGCCGAGCAAGTTCCATCCAGGCACCTTCGCCTTCCACTCGGACGATATCGAGTATGTCTTCGGAACCCTGGAAACGCGGCCCGGATTCAACGTGAGTGCCGCCGATCGCAAGCTCAGCGACGCGATGATGACGTACTGGACGAACTTCGCCAAGCATGGCGACCCGAACGGCGGCGGCCTGCCGAAGTGGCCCAGTTACAAAGACGCGGGGTATCCGCTCATTCACTTGAACTCGCCGATAACGTCGGGACCGGACACGGTTCGGGATCGGTATCTGTTCCTCCAGCAGGGGATTCCCGCTCCCCGGTCCTGATGCCGCCGCCCCGGCATTTTGCGAGTGCGCGAAAATGAACGGGATGGCAGACCAAGATTTGCAGGCACAGCTCGATCAACTTCGGGCAGAGAATGAGTCACTCCGGGCGCAGCGCAGAGGCAGCCCCACTTCCATGAAGGTCAGCGAGAAAGGAGCCGTGTCGGTTTATGGGCTGGGACGGTTCCCGGTAACGCTGTACCAGGAACAGTGGAAGAAATTGCTCGACATGGCGGATGAGATTAAGACGTTCATCGCCGAGAATAAAGACCGGTTAAAGGCCAAGGAGAACTGAGCGGCGCTATCCAACTGTTGGACATTCTGGAACGCGCGGTTCACGCGAGCAAGTCGGAATGGCTGTTCTTTCGCGAATTGCGCGTGGGGACCGGGCGTCGACCAGGAGCAGCTCAGCGGCTGGACGCCTTCGCGTTGAACTGTCTTCCACATCTGGCGATGAAGCGCGTTTGCTACGAGGTGAAAATCTCGCGCGGCGACTATCTGGGTGAGTTAAAGCATCCCCTGAAGAGGCGGATCGGAATGCGGTACTCCAACGAGTTTTACTTCGTCACTCCCGGCCGCATGCTTGATCCGGCCGAGGTGCCTGCGGAGTGCGGTCTAATCGAAGCGGGTTGTGCAGCGTTTGACGAGTGGCGGCTGTTGATCAAGAGGCAGGCAGGATTTTTCCACTTCGATTCCGATCGCGGCGAGTACTGCATGGTCACCGTTCCCGCTCCCTGGCGAGAAACACCGGGACCCACCTGGGAGTTCGTTGCCGCGATGCTCAGGAACCAGCGTCGCGACTTCGAAGAACGGCCACCCATCCAGCGGCTGCAACAGAAACTGGATTTCTCCACGGAATGAAAGGTGGCGATATGCAACAAAAAGATCTCGCGTTAGAAGCACTGCACGTGCAATCGCTGGAAATTGGCGACGATGCCACCGCGTTCCGCACCTTGAACGAGGAGTGGATCGAGCGTCACTTCACTCTGGAGAAGCACGATGCCGAGATTCTCAATGACCCAGAAAACTTTATTCTGCGCGCGGGAGGAAAAGTTTTCCTCGCGTATCTGGATGACGCCCCCGTAGCCTGCGTCGCTTTGATACCGACCGGTAATGACGTTTATGAGCTATCCAAGATGGCCGTTGCACCCGCGCTCCGGGGGCGGGGATTGGGCCGCTGGCTTCTGCATCACGCCATCTGTGAAGCCGAACGGCTCGGCGCGCGGAAGCTATTTCTGGGCAGCAGCAAGAAACTACCCGCCGCGGTTCACCTTTACGAGGCGGCCGGATTCCGTCACGTGGACCCGGCGCAACTGCCGGAGCTTCCGTACACCCGCGCCGACGTCCACATGGCCCTCGATCTGAATCCTATGGGCCGCTGACGCTCTTACTTCGCCAAGCCTGCTTCACCCAACATCTGCAAGAACTGCGCACGTGTCCGCATGTCGATTGATTGCGCCACCAGCTTTCCGTCCCGGTCGTACACAAAGCTTTTCGGAATACCGTTCACGTGAAACTCGTCGTTCACCTTGCGGCCGGCATCCAGCAGGATCGGATATGAAACCGGGTGCGCTGTCAGGAACGGGACCACCTTGTCCGCCGTTTCGTCCGAGAGCGCCAGAATCACCAACCCCTGATCTTTATATTGCCGGTAGAGCGCGTCCAGGTCCGGCATTTCCTTCCGGCATGGCGGGCACCAGGTAGCCCAGAAATTGACCAGCACCACCTTGCCGTGAAGCTCTTGCAGAGTCCACTTCTTTCCGGTGAGGTCGGCCAAAGTGAAGTCGGCCTGCTGGCGGTCGCGGTCGTCGGCTTCCAATTTCGCCATGGCCGCCTGCATTGGCTCGGAATCGAGCGCGACCGTCACGTGCTCGTAGCGCGCAAGGTTCGCTAATTCCAAGTAGGAGTCGCCAGCTAGAGTCGGCTGCTCGCGCACGGCGTCGGCCAGGGTGTTCGCCACCTCCTGCAACGTGTCTTTGCCGAAATCCCCCTCGGTGGAAAGATTGGCCAAGCCGTTTGCGAGCCCGATTTTGTTGGGGTCCGCGGGCAGCTTTCGAATGTCGAGCGCGATCGCCTTCGTGGCCGCCGCGCGCTGCTCATCTGGCGTTTTCCGCAGTCCCTTGAGCCGGGTCACAATGGATTGCTCGGCATCGGTGAGCTTGGGTTTTTCTGTCTGAGCCCGCGTCCCTATTGGAGCTAGCAGGAGCATACCGCCTGCCGCCAGTGCCGCCGCGTGGATGAATCGCATGCTTTCCATCTTGGCACGCGATATGATCGGCGTCGGATGGCTAATCAATCTCCCGATCGTAGACAAGTATTGGAAATGCTCGGCAAGGTAGCCATGGCCGCGACCTTTCCCGGCTTTGCGCGCTGGGTTCATGCCGATCCGCCGACGGCTGCCAATCACATTCGCCCTCACACTTACAAACCCCAGTTCTTCTCCACGGCGGAGTTTGCGGTGATCGATCGTATTACTGACCTGATCGTGCCCGCCGATGATACCCCTGGCGCTCGCGACGCCGGAGTGGCCGAGTTCATTGATTTTATGGCAGCCGCTGATAGTGATCTGCAGCCGCGGTTCCGCGCCGGATTGCAATTTCTTGAAGGCGAAACGCGCGGTGGTTCGCCTTTCCTCGATTGGGCAGAACCCAAACAAATTGAATTCCTGCACAAGATTGCACAAGGCGGGGGTGACGGACGTAAATTTTTCCTTCTCGTCCGGCAGTACACCGTGATGGGTTTTTACACCAGCCGGATCGGCTTAGAGACGCTCGACTACCCTGGTCTGAAAATGTATGCGCATTCGCCCGAGTGCCCGCATCACAACGATCCGGGACATCTCCATCTAAGGGCGGCGGGAGCTTAGATGGCCACGCAGAAATATGACGTCATCGTAATTGGAACCGGCGCCGGAGGTGGCATGGCGATCTCCCGGCTTTGCGGCGCGGGCGCAAAAGTTTGTGCACTTAACGGGGGTCGCCTACTCGACCCGAAGAAAGACTTCCGCAATCATCGCCAGCCCTTCGATATGAAATACCGGGGATTCGGCAGCCCTGACCTGCGGCGCACTTCCATCGGGTACATGGACAACGAATATACCGAGGGCATCTGGGAACACGACCTGGCCTTCACTACCGCGCCCGGCACGGAGTGGACTTGGCGACGCTGTTTTGCCGTCGGCGGTAAGACGAACTTCTGGGGACGCTCCTCGGCGCGGTTCAGCGAGATCGATTTCCGAGCCGCGAGCCGCGATGGTTACGACGTCGATTGGCCAGTAACCTATGAGGAAATAGCTCCGTACTACGCGCGCGTCGAGCGCATCATCGGCGTCGCCAGCACGGTCCAGGGGCGGCCCAGCAACCCGGATGGCGAGTATCTGCCCCCGATGAATTTCCGTTGCATCGATCGCATCCTGGAAACTGGCGCGCGCAAAGTCGGAATTCCTTACCTTCCCGACCGCATTGCACAACTCACCGTCAAGCACGGCAACCATCCGCCTTGCCACTATTGCGGAAACTGCACCGAAGGCTGTGACACCGGCTCGTTTTTCTCCACGCCGTACTTCTTTCTGCCGAATGCGGAAGCCAGCGGCAACTTGGAAATCCGCACAAATGCGTTGGCGAAAAATATCCTGGTCGACGAGAAAGGCGACGCCTCAGGAGTAGCCTATGTCGACAGGTTGACCGGGCAGGAGCACGAGGTGTATGCCAAGGCTGTGGTGGTGGCGGCGTCCTGCGTCGAATCGGCCAGAATTCTTCTAAATTCGAAATCGAGCCGCTGGCCCACGGGAATTGCAAATTCCAGTGGTCAAGCCGGAAAGAACCTTTGCGATCACCTCTACGGCACCATCGCCCGTGGATACTTGCCGCAGTTGTTGGGTCAGCCGAGTTTCCCTGACAATGTTTCGTCAAGCACCATCGCCTGGCTGCCGCGGTGGCAGAACCTGACCAACCCGCGCGAAGAAAAGTTTATTCGTGGATACTCGGTTTATCCCGATGGCGGATGCGCCGGATTTCCTTATTACGCCGACTCGCTGCCAGGGTTCGGCCGGGAGTACAAGCGCGAGATCAAGCGCCGCTATCCAACGCCCGTGAGCTTCTACATACAGGCGCCGACACAGCGTAGCGACGCGAATTTCGTAGACATCGATCCTTCCTTCACAGACAAGTACGGCATTCCCGCCGCGCGGCTCCATTTCCAGTGGGATGCCAATACAATGCTCATGTGGGAGCACGGCAAGGAGTCGCTGAAGGATCTGTTACAAGCCAGCGGCGGTGAATACCAGGGTCATGCCGACGCCCCGGATATGCCGGGCACAAGCTTGCATGAGACCGGAACGCTGCGCATGGGGAACGATCCCAAAAAGTTCGTCACCAATGGCTTCGGGCAAACGCACGACGTGTCGAACTTATATGTCTGTGACGCCAGTGTCTTTCCGAATTGCACCGACAAAACAACCACGATTTCGATTCTTGCTTTCTCCCTCCGCGCAACCGAACATCTTATCGACAAGTTGAAGCACGGTTAGTACGAGAATGACCGCCGAAAATCAAACGCTGATCCACCTCGATGGGGTGACCAAGGTATTCGTCACCGACGCAGTAGAGACGCACGCGCTTGCCGGAATCCATCTGGACATTCGACGTGGCGAGTACATCTCGATCTCGGGCCCTTCCGGCTGCGGTAAGTCGACTTTGCTGGCAATACTCGGACTGCTGGATACGGCGAGCGGGGGTACGTATACATTAAACAACCAGCCGGCGAGCGGGCTTCCCATGCGGGAGCGCGCGCGTATCCGCAACCGCGAGATCGGGTTCATCTTCCAGGCTTTCAATCTGATCGGAGACCTGACCGTTTACGAAAACGTGGAACTGCCGCTAACTTATCGCGGCATGGCGGGGTCAGACCGTAAGCAGGCTGTAATGGACGCTCTGGAAAAGGTGGGAATGTCGCATCGAGTCAAGCATTATCCGTCGCAACTATCCGGAGGTCAGCAACAGCGCGTCGCCGTAGCCCGCGCCCTGGCTGGAAGCCCGAGCGTCTTACTGGCCGATGAGCCCACGGGAAATCTGGATTCCGCTAATGGGGAAGCTGTTATGGACCTGCTGCGCAACCTGCACCGCAATGGGGCGACCATCGTCATGGTGACGCATGACCCGCGTTACGCGAAGTTTGCCGATCGTACGGTTCACATGTTCGATGGACGCATCGTGCAGGAAACCACGGAGGCAGCCTAAGCTCAGAATATCTTGATACGGACGTTGCGAGACTCAATCTTCATTGCGGCCTTGGTGACGTGCAACTGGATCCCGATTTCGCCATCCATCTTGCGATTGGCTTTATCGTCATCAACCAGAATGCTCATGACGCGGCCGTTGATCAGCTGAATCAACGTGTTGCCGCGGGCAATGATTTCGAGATCGTTCCAGTCGTCCAGCTTGATCAAGCTTTTCAACTCGTCGTTGGTTCCGGTGGCGCCGATCGATCCGGCTTTTTTTCCGTCGGGAACGTAAGCAATCTGACCGCGCAGGGCTAGAAAGCCGCGGCCCCGTTCTTCGTACACTTGTCCGGTGAATTGCTGCATGCCGTCGATGTCGGCCTGATAGCCTTTCATGACCCACTTGGCTATTTCCGGCAGTTCCACGCTGCGGTACTGGACGCCGCTGTTACCGGTCTGACCCGTTAAGCGGTATTGCATTTTGAAATCGAAGTCCGCGGGTGAACCGCCCTTCCAGATGCAGAAGATGTTCTGCTTGGGCTGATGACCGGGCGTCGTTTCACCGATGATGACGCCGTTTTCCGCTCGCCAGAACTCCGGGTCGCAATCCCAACCGGTCAGCGACTTGCCGTCGAAGAGCGGACGGAAACCGGTCTCTTCCAGCGGCTTTACCGGAAGCTGCTGGGCCTGCGCGACAGCAATCACAAACAAGAATACAAGGAAATGTTTCATTGAATTTTCACCCAGGTTCGGTTGACCGCCGATTGCAACACAGCGCTAGTTACGTAATCGGTCGCGAGCGCCTCGCGGAACGTTGGGGCTGCCGGAGTCCCAGTATCGAGCGCGGTTAGGAAATCGGCAGCCTGATGAATGAACGTGTGCTCATAGCCGATTTGTAAGCCCGGCACCCACCACTGCTTCATGTATGGATGGTCTCCGTCGGTGACGTGAATATCTTTCCAGCCGCGTAGGCGGCCTTCGTCGCGATGATCGAAGTACTGTAGCCGGTGTAAGTCGTGCAAGTTCCAGATGATTGACGCGTTCTCGCCATTGACCTCGAGCGTATACAGCGCCTTGTGGCCCCGCGCATAGCGGGTCGCCTCGAACGTCGCCAGCGATCCGTTTTGGAAGCGCGCGAGAAAAGCCGCCGCGTCATCGATTCGTACCGGCTCCACCTCGCCCGTTAGCGCATGTTTGCGGGTCTTGATGAACGTCTCGGTCACGGCCGTGACATCGGCGATCGGTCCGTTCAACCACATTGCCGTATCGATGTTGTGGGCTAGCAAGTCGCCGGTGACGCCGCTGCCGGCAACCCCGGCATCCAGACGCCAGAGACCTTCGCCCCCTTGCGGAAGCTCACTCGAAATCGTCCAATCCTGGAGGAAGACCGTTCGATAGTGGAAGACGCGGCCAAGACGGCCTTCATTGATCAGGTGCTTGGCGAGCATCACCGCCGGTACGCGCCGGTAGTTGTACCAGACCATGTTTGCTACGCCCGCTTGTTCCACGGCCATTACCATGGCTTCCGATTCGCGCGGATTGCGGCCAAGCGGCTTCTCGCACATCACCATCTTTCCGGCCTTGGCCGCGGCAATGGCGATCTCCGCATGAGTGTCGTTCGGGCTTGCGATATCGACCAGATCGATCTCGGGCGATTCGACCAACTTGCGCCAGTCCGTCTCCGCGGCTTCAAAGCCCCACTTGCTTGCGAATGTAGCCACGCGAGGTGCACTCCGCGCGCAAACCATCTTCAAAACCGGCTGGAACGGAACGTCGAAGAAGTTCGTCACCCGGCCAAAAGCGTTCGAATGTGTTCGGCCCATGAAGCCGCATCCGATGACGCCAA
Source organism: Bryobacterales bacterium (assembly GCA_963752695.1). Classification (GTDB taxonomy): domain Bacteria; phylum Acidobacteriota; class Terriglobia; order Bryobacterales; family Bryobacteraceae; genus Bog-113. The sequence continues at coordinate 1,158,062 of CAVVZB010000002.1, read as the reverse complement.
CGTTAAGCTTCTTCATCGACCGTCCAGCCGTGCGCGTTTCGCACGTCGATCATCACTCGCAGCACGTCGTTCCAAGTTTGGGGATCGAGCATTGTAGCGTTCGGGAACATGCAGCCATCCCAACAGATGTGGCGGAACGCGCGAGTAATCCGGCCGTGATCGTCACGCATCCACGCGCCCGCGTCCCGGACAATATCCAGCTTGCCGTTGGGGTCCAAGGGCAGACAATGCCTTCCGGTCTTATCGTGTGAGCCTGACCCGCGCACCGTGCCATCGTTCTGTGCCACGTGAAAGTCGATGGTCCAGGGCCGCAGCGCGCCTGCTACTTTGCGATAAGCCGCAGCTAGCCGATCGGTCTGCGACCATTCGAAGTCGTCCGGCAAGAGCCGGTCTTCCGGAGCATTGTGGCCCATGGTGAACAGCATGGTATGAGCCATGTCCGCTTGAAACCCGACCGACTCCGGCATCCCGACCAGCTCCAGCAACTCCAGATTGCGCCGCCAGCTATGCATTCCCGCCCAGCAGATCTCGCCTTCGGCCGCGAGCTTTTCGCCGTAGCTTTCGGCGATGGTTCCAGCTTCTCGAAAAGTAGCGGCGATGCGGCGCGTATTGGCTTCCGGATCGTTAGCCCAGGCAGCGGGGCTGGCCGCCGAATCGATGCGAATCACTCCGTAGTTGCGGATGCCGAGCCGCCTCAGCTCGCCTCCGATCTCACACGCTTTGCGAACCTGCGTCAGAAATCTTCCACGCTCTTCCTCGGTGCCCATGGCGGACCCGCCGCCCGTTGGAGGCCATACGGGCGCGATCAGTGTTCCGGCTACCAGGCCGCGCGCTTTCAACTTCTCCGCCAGGCGGGCCAGATCGTCGCTCGTCGAATCGATCGACGTATGCGGCGACGCAAGAAACAGATCCACCCCGTCGAACTTCTGCCCCTCGATCTCCGCAGCAGCCGTAAGGTCCAGCATCGTATCGAGCGGAATCGGCGGCTCACCATCGGCATCTTTTCCAACCAGCCCGGGCCACATGGCGTTATGCAGGGCGGGGAAGCTATGGCTGCTCGTCATGATCGCTCGGGTTAGTATATAACCGCCGGGCGCAGGCATAATTGAGGCATGCGCATTTCCGCTCTGCTTGTAATTTCCAGCGCGTTTTCGGCGCTTCAGGCTCAGTCCCTCCAACTTCCGGATGCGCCCGGCAAGGCGGTCACCGAAAAAGTGTGCGGCGGCTGCCATGGCGCGGAACTAGTGATCGGACGGCAGGAGACGCGCGAATCATGGGCGGCTCTGGTCAACGAAATGATCCAGCGAGGCGCCACCGGCAGCGACGAAGAGTTCTTCCAGGTGGTCGATTATCTGGCCACGAACTTTTCAAAAACATCGCCCGCGATCAAGATCAACGTGAATAAAGCGAGTGCCGAAGATTTGCAAAAAGCGTTGCGTCTTTCCGAGAAGCAAGCCGCCGCTATCATCCAACAGCGGACCGATAAGGGCGACTTCAAATCCATTCAGGATCTGGAAAAAGTGCCTGGCCTGGACGCCGCCAAAATAGAGGCCAGTAAGAATCGGTTGGCGTTCTAGCTAAAGTGATCCGATATGCTGTTTCTGCATGCAGAAACTGAAAAGCATTTTCATCGGAATCGCAGTTGGCGCAGTCTTACTTTCCGCTGCCGAATGGCCCACCGACGGCGGAAACTCGCAGCGCACCAACTTCCAACCCGATGAAAAGATCCTCAACAGAGAGAACGTTAAGAACCTCAAGATCCTCTGGAAGATCCACCTCGATAACCTTCCGCATGAAATGCACTCGCTGTTTCCTCCGCTCATTGTTGAAAATGGCGGAAAGCAAATAGTCAATCGAAGCTGGAATCGATAACCGGTTATATGCCATTGACGTAACGACCGGTCAGATTATCTGGAAGAAACATTTCGAATATCCGGTCCCGGCGCGAGCCGGTCATCCCGGCGATCCGCTTTGCCCAACCGGACAAACCGCGACACCGGTCGTGGGTCCCGATCCTCAATCCGGTCCGCGTCCGCTTTACGCGCTGTCGGGGGACGGCAAGATTCACACTATTAGCGTGGCCGATGGCGAAGACCTGGCGCCACCTTTCCAGTTCGGTTATCCGAACGGCAAATCATACGCGCTGAATTTGTGGAACAACATTATCTTCACGACTACCTCCCAGGGCTGCGCCGGAAACCCCAACCAAATCTGGGCGGTGAATGTGACCGACCCGGCAAAGAAGGTCATGACGTTAAGCCCCAAGAGCGGCGGTCTCTGGGGACGCACCGGGGCCGCCGTGGATTCCACCGGCACCGCTTGGGCGCCCACGGGTGACGGCCGCTATGACCCGGCGAATCAGGTTTACGGAAACGGCTTGATCGGTGGGCGCGTGGAGAACGGCGAACTGAAACTGGCTGGCTGGTACATCCCTTCGAACTGGATCTGGCTTCAAAAACGCGATCTGGATATGCAAGTCACGCCCGCCATTTTCCCTTTCAACAACCGCGAACTGATGGTCACCGGCAGTAAGGAATGCCGGATGTATTTGCTGGACACTCGTGCGGCAGGCGGAGCAAACCACCAGACGCCGCTCGATCGCACGCCGCTGCTCTGCAACGAAGAGGCTGATTTCCAATCGGCTGGAATCTGGGGCAGCATGTCGAGTTATCAGGACTCGGCTGGCACACGCTGGGTTCTAACGCCGTTCTGGGGCCCGGTGCATCCCGCGTTCAAGCCGCCCATCTCCTATGGACCGGTGAAACATGGCGCCGTAGTGGCGCTTAAGGTTGAAGAAAAAGACGGCAAGTTCCATCTGAATCCGGCCTGGATGTCGCGCGACATGGATCAAGCCGAGCCGCCGGTTGTTGCGAACGGCGTCGTTTTCGCTTATGGCAGTGGGGAGAACACGCGGCAAGCCTATGCCGATCGCGGACTCTACGATGCAAGTCCGGAGCGCATCAAGAACTCGCATCACGCGGTGCTTTACGCTTTAGATGCCCAGACCGGTAAGGAGCTGTATTCGAGCGGTGACCAGATTCCATCGTTCAACCATTTCAGCGGACTCTCGGTTGCTAACGGACGCGTGTATATCGCAACTTACGATAGCGTGCTCTATTGCTTCGGACTCGAGGGCGCGAAATGAAGCGGGCTCTTATGACGGGTCTGCTCCTGTTTCGTATTTCGATAACGGCTCACGCTCAAGGGCGTACAGACGATTGGCCCATGTACGGTGGGGACGCGCAACGCACCGGGTGGGAGAAGAGCGATTTCCGAATCACCAAAGACAACGTCAAGGACTTCCAGCTGGTGATGAAGCGCAAGCTCGACAACAAGCTGAAAGGCCTGCGTGCTCTGACGCCTCCTGTGGTGATCGGCATGTTGATTTCGTATCGTGGGTTCAAGGAACTGGCCTTCGTCGCCGGCGAGACGGACAACTTCTGGTCCATTGACGCCGACCTTGATCGGATCTTCTGGCAGAAGCATTTCGAGACCACGGGCGCGAAGCAAAGGTCCGCCGCCTGCGCCGCTTCGGTGACGCCGTCGTTGGTGCCACCCGCGAATTTTGCAGCCGGGCGTCCTCGAACGGATGTTCCGAAGCCCGCTCTTGGCTTTCTGAGCCCGGCGCATTTTGGCGAGCCTCGGCCGGTCTTTACGATGTCTAGCGACGGCAAGCTGCACATTTTGAATACCGCGACGGGAGACGATCTTATCGCGCCGATGGCTTTCCTGCCAAGCGGAGCAAAAGCTTCCACCCTAACTTTTTCGAACGGCGTCATGTACACGACAACGTCTGGAAACTGTGTCCATGTTCCGGATGGTGTGTGGGCGCTCGACATGAATCAAGCGAGCGTCGGCAGGCCCGGCGTTGTCGCGCACTATGCGGTCGAGAGCGGCAGCCTTCCGGCAACCGGCGGTTTGGCAGTAGCGGCAGATGGAACAATTTATGCTGCGGCCGGCAGCGATCTGCTCGCGCTTGCACCCTCCGATTTGAAGCTGAAGCAGACCTTCCACGCTCCATCGTCAAGCGGGGGAAAGGCTGCTCCAGGAATAACGCCAGTCATCTTCCGATACAAAGAACACGAAATGATCGCAGCGGCGGTGGGCGATGGCCGGATTTCGCTTTGGGATGGGGAACAGAAGATGCCGGTTGCGCAGTCTCCGGCCATCGGGACTGGCGCTAATTTCTGCGGCGGTTTATCAACGTGGGAAGACGCCGAAGGCACACGCTGGATTCTCGCGCCCGTCTGGGGAGCAGTGAGCGAGGAGTTCGCCAAACTCACTTCCAGTGGCCGTTCCGTTCATGGCGCGCTGGCGGCGTTTCGAGTGGAAGAGCACGATGGCAAACCGATGTTGACGCCCGTGTGGATGTCGCGCGACATGCCTGCACCGCAACCGCCCGTCATCACTGCCGGGACCGCGTTTGTTCTATCGGCTGGAGAATACTCACGAGACGGAAAGCCCAAGGCATCAACGCATGCCACCTTATATGCTCTTGACGCGGCTACCGGCAAGGAAGTCTACTCGTCCGGCAATCAGGTCACCGCGCCGGGTGCCCTGACCGGGCTCACCATCGCCAACGCGCGCGTGTACTTCACAACCACGGACAACACTCTTTACGCCTTCGGAATCTTCCTGGAGCGCTAGTCAATTAACTTTCCCATCGATCATGACCATTTCCCGGAAACCGTGCGTCACTGTGCTGCGCTTGGCCGCCGCCACGATCCTTTTGCCGCTATGGTGTGTGGCTTTACGGGCGCAGAGTCGGGAAGAGGAATCGCAGCGCCGGATTCGCGCGCTGGAAGATCGGCTGGCGGTTGTTGAGGGCCAGCTTGAAGCCTTATTACGAGAGCGCGCAGCATCATCGTCCTCGTCACTGTCGTCGGCAGCCTCGTCGCCCGCTACACAGCCCACGTTGATCTCACCTGTCGTCCCCGTGTCTTCCACTCACTACCAGATGCCGCCCGAGTTGATCCCGGAAGTCGGCAAGATCGGCGCCGAAGTAGGCATGCTAGTCTCTGGCGCTTCTAACCCGTTTCAACTCGACCGGGGAGCGTTCTACGGCGGCTACATCGACCTGCCCTTGATCGATCGGCCGGCGTGGCTGCACGGGAAGATCTCGTATGAAATCGTAGTGGGGCTATCGCGCTCGCAGACTAACGTGACCACCACTTCGAACGTTGCGCAGGTTGCGAATCTCGCCGTTTTGACCACGCTAAACCCGAACGGCGGATTGGGAAATGTGAGCGCGGCGGTGAATGGCACTGGCAGTGCGCCGTTTCCGGTCACCACAATCAACAAGCTCAATCTGCGCTTGCTGCAGGTGGTGCCGTTTTCGCTGAAGTATTCCAGCAACGCGCTCGAACGCTGGCGGCTACGGCCTTACGGATTGCTTGGTTTCGGAACATATGTCAGCATTCACGATGAAAATCCAGCTCCAGGAAGCATCGGAGTTCGTACGGACGCGCAACTCTCCCCCGCGATTCTGCAGGCAATCCAGCAAGTGTTCGGAGGCAAGTCGCCATTCGGGGGGCCACTGGTTGCCGGGCAGATCGGGCAATCCCCAGAATTAATTGCACGTGGCCTGCCGGGCGGTAACGGCAATATCGAAATCGGGCTCGAAACCGGCGGCGGCGTGGAGTTCCGCCTGTCCCCAACGCTATCGCTCGGCTTCGACGCGCGGTACAACAAGATCTCTGGGTCGAACGGAAATTTCGTGACGTATGGCAGCCGGATCGGGCTGCACTTCTAGCTTAGGATTTCACTGCGCCGATCAGGATTTTATGGCCAGTCGGTTGCGGCACGCCTCCCGATGGTTCTTCCGTGATCGCCAGTGCTGTGATGCCGCTCGCATTAGGCACGGTGAAAGCAGCCGCGTGATTCGCATCCGGCTGGAAGACACCGCCGCTGGTCACTGCGCGATCCCGGTCCCGCATCACCCAAAGCTGATAGGTGCGGCCGGTGGGAAGCGGCGGTAAGTTGGAAGCGTAGAAAAGGATGGGCGCATTCTCGCTCAACAGCGCCCTTCCATAAGCCGCGCCGCCCTGCTCGGTGGCTTTCAGGTCCAGCAGACGGAGATGTGGGGCGCTCAGAAGTGAAATCAGGTTCCTGCCGCGGTCCAGGTCCACCCGCTGGGCTTGTATGGCGGATTGATAGAACCTGACTTGACTCGTCAAGGAGTTCATCTGCTGTTCCGCGGCTGCCAATCGATGCTGTAGATCCTGAACCCGCGCGGTGGTTCCCTCTGATTCCGCCGCTAGGCGGGCCCGTGCGGCGATCTCTTGCTTTGAGGAAGTCAGCTCGATCTCCTTGGTCCGCAACTGCCCTTCCAGTTCCGCGATGCGGGTCTGCTGCTCGGCGTGCACCTGTTGGAGATCGATCGGCGGGGATGGCCGGTTCGCAATGGGAGGTGCTGTTTGCGGGCGCGGCGCGGCCGTTGTCACAGTCACAGTAGATGGAGGAAGGAGATGGCTGACGACGACGGGTGGGGCAACCGAGACAGTCCTTGTTTGGGCAAACCAAACCGCACCCAAGCCGATACCCAAACACGCAGCAGCCGAAGCCCAACCCGCACTCGGATGGGCGATCCGACCCAGCCACCCTGCACGAGGAGGACGCACGGATGCGACCAGCCGTCCACGAAGGTGGCGAGACGGCGCGGCCGGGGGAACAGTCAGGGCTAACGAGGTAACCCGCTCCAGACTTTCCCGAAACTGCTCCAGGCACATGACGCAGCCGCGCTGCAGGTGATCTTCGATGGCTGCGGCATCCTCGCCATCAACGACACCTAGCGCGTAAAGGTCATGCGATTCCTGATTGAATCCCGCACAGTGCATCATTTAAGCCTGACTAAAAATACGAGATCCACGCCAAAACGGATTGCAATTAAGGAATAATCCCGATTTCGATATAGGAATCGGCGAAGATCTTCTGAATGGCGGTCCTAAAATCCGCTGCGTGCATATTGGGAATGTCCCCAAATTTCTGCGGGTTGCGGTCCGTCAGCGGAAACCAGGAGCTCTGCACTTGGACCATCATGCGGTGGCCGGTGCGGAAGCTGTGCAGCACGTCTGGCATGTTCCAGTCGATAACGTCCGGTAAGTTCGGTTGGAAGGGAACCGGTTTCTCGAACCCTTTACGGAACTTGCCACGGAAGGGGTCGCCGCGCACTAGTTGCTGATACCCGGCCATGTGAACGCCGTCGGGATTGGGGTCGGGATCGGCATAGTCGTTCGGGTAGACATCGATGAGTTTCACGTCGAAATCGGAATCAGTGCCGGACGTGGACGCCCGCAAGTGGACGTGGATTGGGCCCGCAACTACGACGTCGTGGTCGAGCGGCTCGGTCTCGAAAACCAGCACGTCCGGGCGCGCGGCGGCAAAGCGCTGGTCGGCGTCCATATAATCCTGAGGCACTTCGTTTTCGGTGTGCATGGTGAATGGAACGGGCTTGTTCGGATCACTCAGGTACTGGCTGAAGGCGCTGCCCAGACCGGCAGCCGTCGCTAGCTTGCCTTCCGCCGAGAGGAAGAACGACTGCTTGCGCGCGGCAGGCGGCGGCCAGGCTTCGAACTTCATCCACTGATCGGTTCCCGTCTCGAACATATAGGCGCGGGGCAGCTTCGCATCCGCTTTGCCCTTCAGCATCTGCTCGAAGAAGGGGAACTGGATCTCGTCACGGAAGAAGACCGCCGTATCTGCGCGGAAGCTGACATTGCCCAGATGGTTGCCTTCTCCTCGCGACCAGCCGCCATGCACCCAAGGCCCCATGACGATGCGACTGTCAGTCTTTGGACTTTGCGCCTGGATCGTTCGGAACAGGCGCAGAGGCCCCTGTAGATCCTCGGCATCGAACCAGCCCCCCACGGTCAGCACCGCCGGTCGAATGTCGTGTATGTGCGGAGCTACGGCGCGCTGTTTCCACCAGTCGTCATAGGTGGAATGATCCACCTGATCGGTCCAATAATGATTTTGCTTCTTGAGGTATTTCTCGTCACCATTGGCAAGAGAACCCATGCGGAGATAAAAGTCATAACCATCGGGAGTGCCGAACTGAAACTGCTCTTCGCCCTTGCGTGGCGGCGCGGGCTCACCTCGCACTTTGAAGAACGTGTAGAATCCAAAATTAGCTGCCAGCATGAACGCGCCGTTATGATAGGCGTCGTCTCCGAAAAACAGGTCCATCATGGGCGCCTGAGGTGACGCGGCAACCAACGCCGGATGCGCGTCCAGGATGCTAGCGATCGAATAAAACCCGGGATACGAGATCCCGTAAATGCCCGCCTTGCCGTTGTTACCCGGCACATTCTTAAGCAGCCAATCAATGGTGTCGTAAGTGTCGCTGCTTTCGTCCACGTCGGAGGCGTTGCGGTGCACGTCAATATGGGGCGTCATCTCGACAAATGTGCCCTCGGAGAGGTAGCGTCCACGAACATCCTGCTTCACGAAGATGTAACCTTCCCTCGCGAACTTCTCCGAAGGGCCGAGCATCGCCGGGTAATTATCCGGTCCGTACGGCCCCACGCTATACGGCGTGCGATTGAGTAGAAACGGATACGCGTGCGCGGTGTCCTTCGGGCGGAACACCTGTGTAAACAGCTTCTTACCGTCGCGCACGGGGATTTTGTATTCGTATTTAGTGTAGTTGGCCTTGATGTACTCGGCCAGGGCATCGGCGGGCTTGTCTGCGGCCGGAAGCGCTTGGACGGGAACGATCACCCCGGCAATCGCCAGGAAAATTCCGAAAGAGTGCATGAGCCCAATAGGATAGCTGGATTGTTTCAGCTGTATTTCCGAAGCCCGGCCGGTGGGCATGGATGGTTTCGCTCATTCCGCAACGCGATGCCGTTCCGCCTTGTTCTACGCCACTCGATAATAGGATCTATGTCGCGAACGGAATCCAGCGGGGAAATGCAATATCGCGTTTTGGGCCACACCGGAGAGAAGGTTTCCGCAATCGGCGTTGGCGGATGGCACCTTTCACTGAAGCACGTTGAAGAAAAGACCGCTATCGCAATTGTCCGCACCGCAGTGGATCGCGGAATCACTTTCATGGACAACTCCTGGGACTACAACGAAGGCGCGAGCGAAAAGCGCATGGGTAAAGCGCTGAAAGACGGCTATCGGGAGAAGGTGTTTCTGATGACCAAGATTGACGGGCGCTCGAAGAAGGAGGCCGCCAAACAGCTCGAAGAATCCCTAAAGCGTCTTGATGTCGATTGCATCGACCTGGTACAGCATCATGAGATCCTGCGATTCGAGGACCCGCACCGCATCTTCGACCCGGAAGGCGCGCACGCGGCTTTAGTGGAAGCCAAGCAGGCCGGCAAACTTCGTTATATCGGCTTCACTGGACATAAAGATCCACGCATCCATCTGCACATGCTGGAGGTTGCTGAAGAACACGGAATCACTTTAGATTCCGCGCAGATGCCCTTGAACGTGATGGACGCGCATTACCGAAGTTTCTCCAAGATGGTCGTGCCAGAGTTGGTGAAGCGCAACATCGGCGTACTGGCAATGAAGACGATGGCCAATGGACAGATTCTGACCTCGAACACCGTTACCCCTATCGAGTGTCTGCACTTCGCGTTGAATCTACCTACGTCGGTAGTGATCACCGGCATGGACAGTCTGGCGTTGCTCGACCAGGCTTTCGAAGCCATGCGGACGTTCCACCCCTTAAGCGACGTGGAATTGCAGGCGATTCTTGCCAAAACAGCCGGCGCGGCGAAGACTGGCGCGTTCGAGCTTTTCAAGACGACATCCGTTTACGATGGAACCGCCCAGAACCCCAAGTGGCTGGGCGAAGAACCCGAGCGCGTGCAGGCCGTAATGTCCAGCTAATCTAGTTAGCTGAGACATGCGCCATTTTTTTGAAGACCTCAATCGTCTGGAACAGTTGCTCTTGGAAATGGCCGGGTATGTGGAATCATCCGTCCGCCGAAGCGTTCAGTGCCTGACGGATCGCAACGAGATCTACGGGAAGCAGGTGATCCGGGACGAGGCGTTGATAAATCAGCTCGAGATCCGCGTCGACGAGCTGGCGACGCGGCTGGTGGCGCTTAACCAGCCTGTGGCGAGCGATATGCGCCTCATCGTGGCCGCACTAAAAATCAACACGGATTTGGAACGAATGGGCGACCTTGCCATCAGCATCGTGCAGCGTGCTTTGCCGATCCTGACTCTGCCTCAGATTGAGCCTGAGGTCCCGATTGCTCGCATGGCTGCGAGCGTGGAAGGAATGGTGGAAAAAAGCATCAGCGCTTTCGTGGGCCGGGATGCGGACTTAGCTCGCGAGGTGCTGGCCGCCGACGATGAAGTCGACGCGATGCGCAGCTCCATTTACGAGCAGCTGACGGCCGGGATGGAATCGGACGGCTCCAAAGTGCGCCGCTCGCTGGCATATTTATTCGTCGCGCGCAACCTGGAGCGCATCGCCGATCACGCCACCAACATTGCAGAAGACGTGATTTTCCTGGTGCGTGGGATCGATGTTCGCCACCGGCGGGAAACGCCGGAAGCCTAGTGCGTTTTTCGGGACACGGCACCCGCCGCGAGCCCAAAGCAGTAGACATTGGAATCGTGATCTACCGCGAAGACGCGTCCATTTGCCAACGCGAGCCCGCTGAAATGCACCCAGGAAGTCATTGCTGGCCCGCTATTGAAGAGTTCCTTGCCGGTCTTGGCGTCAAGTGCTTTCAGTACAGCCGGAAGAGTATTCTTCAGCCGATTTTCCTCGGGTCCGTGTTGGACCGGATTCTCGCCGGTCGATAGCGCGAAAACCACGCCGTTTGCCACAATTACCGGGTCGGGAACGCTGAAGTCTCCCGAAATCCACGCAGGCTGAAGCGTGGGTCCATGCGACTTCTCGTCTTCAACCACTTGGAAAGCCATGATGCTGCCATGCGGGGCTTCGCCGTTCGTGATCGGGAACCTTGCGCCATTTGCAGCGGGTGGACCGCCCATTGGGACATACAGCCACGTCTGTCCGTTCTCATCCCGCGCGCTGCTCAGGCCGCCCCAGATGCCTTGGCCTTCGCAGCAAACCGCGCGATCGTTACCAAGACGCGGAGAAACATACTGCGCGCTCTGATGATCACCCCCGCCCAAGCTATCGGCATCCATCAGGTAAACGAGCCCTTCCTTTGCGCCGCTCGCAAGCAGATGGCGCTGATGCCAGCCAAAGAACACGGGACTGGATGCACCCAAATCTAAATCCTTCTTCGCCAGGTACGGCCAATTCGGCGGTAGGAAATAGTCGAGCAGAGTCAGATCCGACGCCGCCACCGCGACGACAGAATTCGAGTAATCGCCCGACTGCGGATCGAAGTGACCGTCCGCCGTTGCTCCGTAGATACGCCCATTGGTCCCGGCGATCGCGCCGCCACGGCCCCAGATACCAGCGGTGTCCGTATTGGACAGCAGCATCTGATGAATCACGGGATGGTGACGATCGCGGACGTCTGCCGAGTAGAAGCCCGAAACGGCGCCGCCGCACCCTTGGGTCAGGACCGTGTAGATGACTCCATTAACCAGGTTCAGGCTCCAATTTTTCGAAAACGGCGCGACAAGTTGCACCGGCCCATAGCGCACCAGACCGCTTCCGAGGTCTAGGCCGTAGAGCGATCCATCCGGCGCGATGGTGTAAATGATCCCGGTGGACTTATCGATGACAGGAGTGGCGGTAATGCCGTTGGGACAGAGAAATGTGCCTTGATATCCGCCTTTGCCAGGAAGAATCACCGACTTGAAGGTGCGCGACCAAACGACGTCGCCGGTGTCGGTATCGAGCGCGAACATTGTACCTGTGATGCCGCCCACGTAGACCACGCTCTTGACGCCGTGGCTGGTTGACACTTCGCTCGCGACGACTGGCGCAGTCAAAGCGGAGAGCCGATACGAGGCGTTGTTGAGCTTGGCCTTCCACAGCAGCGAAAGCTGACCGACGTTTGCCGGACTCAGCTTGGTCTCTTCAATGGCCCATCCCGACCGCTGGGGGTCGTGTCCGTAGGTGAGCCAATCGCCGGCCGCTTGCACCGGAAGGCCGGATGCGAAGGTGAGCGCGCAGGCGGAAAGGAAAATGCGAGTCAGTATGGACGCCATGGGAGTTGTCGACTGACAAGTATATGGCAGCCCGGCGCCCACCCTGCCCGGCTAAGTCGGATTAGGAGAGGCGGCTGCGGGTGGCGTAGTAGCCCTTGCGGGTTTGCACCTGATATCCGGCGGCCTTCGCACGGATCTCGACTTCACGGAACTGGCCATTTCGGTCGGGGTTGGTCGACTTATAAGCGAGCGTATATTGACTTCGCATCTCGGCTTGCAGTTCCGTGAACGCGTCTTCGAGCGTGTGTTCCTTGGTGACTTTGAAGACACGGCCGCCGGTCTGATCCGAGAGCGCCTGCAGGTCATTAGGGCCCGTCATGTCTTCGGGACCTCCGCGCCTCAGCTGGTAGATTTTCGGATCGGCGTAGTAGATGCTGTAAATGATCGCGTTCGCCCGCTGCGCGGCTTCAATCGCCTGGCCGCGCGTGTAGTAGCTGCCGCGATCTTCGCCATCAGTAATCAGCAGCAGCGCCTTACGGCCCTCTTTGTGCGCAATTTCGTCTTTGCAGGCGAGATACAAGGCATCGAACATCAGGGTGCCCTTGCCGTTTAGCTTTTGAGAGGGATCGGGTTGCGGATTCGAGGGTCCCCGGCCACCACCTCGGCGGCCCATGCCACCGCCGCCTGGCCAGCCCCCGCCACCACCTGGCCAGGCACCGCCGCGACCGCCACCAGGGTAACCTCCGCCTGGGTAACCTCCGCCTGGATAACCGCCACCGGGATAACTTCCGCCATTACCTCCGTTACCGCGAGCCAAACGACGGGGCATCGGATCGGCTTTTAGAGCCTCCAATGCTGATTTCAACTTCGGAACCGAGCCGGTAAAGTCCTGGACCAGCGTTGTATCCACGCCAAAACTCAGCACGAACGCCTCGTCCTGCAGACGGATGACGCTGGAGAAAAACGAGGAGCCCGCCTGGCGTTCGGTTTCGATGAGATTAGTCTGGCTCTTGCTGACGTCGACCAGCATGCCCAGTTCGAAGGGCAGATTATTCTCGTGGGAGAAGTTGGCGATCTCCTGCGGCTTGCCATCTTCGAAAACAAGAAAATCGTCCCGGGTGAGACTGGGGACTAGTTCTCCGGTGGTTGCCTTACGGACGGAGAAGGCGAAGTTCACCAGGTCCACATTGACGCGGATAACTGGTGAATTGTCCGTTTCCTGCGCCCAAGCGCCAGCGCCGCTTCCGAAAAGGGCGCCTACCGCCCATGTAAAATTCCTTCGCGTCAAGTGTACAGGGATGTGCGCCGCGCGCAGGCGGTTACAAGTTTGCGCCCTGCAAGGAAGAAATCAGCTAGGCCAAGCTATTGATCTGGGTGCTGAGCAGGCTTTGCGTCTGGTCGATGGCAGCGGCTTGGGCGGCTGTGAGCGGGCCGTTGTTGCCTAGTTGATCGGTCTTGATCTGCTGAGCCGTGGCTTGAATCTGTGAATAAAACCCGCTTGCCTGGGTTGATGTCAGATTGCCCGCTTTCACATCTAACCCGATCCGCGCGGTCTGCGAGATGTTCCGCAGGTTGGCCTCGCTTATCGCTGGCGTTCCAGACGACGGGGTTGCGCCATCATGGGCCGCGCTATAGATCTGCTGGCTCGTTTGTGTGGCGGTCTGTTCTAGGCTTTGGACGTCGGAAGCATTCAGTGAGCCTCCGTTGGCGGCCTTATCCGCCGCAATCTGCTTTTGTAGGACGGATACCTGCGAATACAATTGGGAAGCTTGGCTGCTCGTGATATTTCCGGCTTTCACATTCAGCGCGATCCGGCCGGTTTGAATCAGGTCACGTGTGCCTGGGCTTAGGTACACCGAATCCGGCGAACCTGCCTGAACTGACGAACTGTCGGCTGGCTTCTTTGAGATATGGTCTGCGCCGGGAGAAGCGCTTCCCGGCAAATAGGCGGTTGCCTGGCTGGAGGCCAGCGAAATAGAAGACATGTAGGTGTTGATCCTCGCTAGACTCATCGGCGGTTTGCGGCAAGACTTTACAGAAGACAGGCGGGATATAACTTATGAGACCCATGCGACTCTGTTCCGCCTTGCTCTTGATCGCCGCCAGCGCCCTCGCTCAGCCCGTTGTCACAAAAGTGGAGCCGCCGAGTTGGTGGACACACACCGCGCTGAATCCCGTCCGCCTGATGATTCGGGGATCAAATCTGGCCGGGGCACAGGTTACCGGCGACTTGCCACTCAGCCACGCAGCGACCAATTCCAACGGAACTTATCTGTTCATCGACGTTCAAATTCCGGCGGACGCACCCGCGGGCAGGCATCCAATCACTATCCGAACCGGGCAGGGAACCGCCACTGCGCCGTTCGAGCTCTCTAACCGCTTGCCGGACGCCGGGCATTTTGGAGGTCTGACCAGCGACGACATTGTGTATTTGATCATGCCGGATCGTTTTGCGAATGGCGACTCCACGAACGATAACCCGCCAGGCTCACCGGGCCTGTTCAACCCAACCCGGCCTCGCTACTATCACGGCGGCGACCTTAAGGGCATTCAGGACCATTTGCCCTACTTCAAAGCGCTCGGCGTAACCGCCTTGTGGCTGAACCCCTGGTACGACAACGTCAATCACTTGAATGAACGCGAAACGCCGGAAGGCAAGCCTATCACTGACTACCATGGCTACGGCGCTGTGGACTTCTACGGAGTAGAGGAACACTTCGGCACGCTCGACAGCTTGCGCGCTCTGGCAGACGCCGCCCACGCCGCCGGGATTAAGTTAGTCCAGGACGAGGTTGCCAACCATACCGGACCCTATCACCCATGGCTTGCTGATCCGCCAACGCCTACCTGGTTTCACGGCACTGCCGCCCATCACGTGACCGAGACCTGGCAATTGTGGCCCCTCATCGACCCGCACTCCACGTCTACATTACGCGCTCAAACTCTGGACGGCTGGTTTGCCGACATTCTCCCCGATCTTAATCAGGACGATCCGGAGTGCGCCCGCTATCTTATCCAGAACACCCTCTGGTGGATCGGAGTCACGGGGCTTGACGCCATACGCATGGACACGCTGCCGTACGTGCCGCGCACGTTTTGGAAGACGTGGATGGACGCAATTCGGCGCGAATTCCCCAAGGTCAATGTGATTGGCGAAGTGTTCGATGCCGATCCCGCCATCCCTTCTGCATTCCAGAGCGATGGACTCAGTGTCTTTGACTTTCCGCAATATTTCAAGGTGCGGGAGGTGCTGGCGCGCGGGAGCGGTAGCTTACAGGATCTCGCCGGGATGCTGGGACACGACGCGCTGTACGTTGCACCCGACCGCCTCGGAACCTTCATCGGGAACCATGACGTGATCCGTTTTATGAATGAAGAAGGGGCGACCGTCGAGCGCCTGAAACTCGCGTTCACCTGGCTGCTGACATCGCGCGGCGTGCCGACGATTTACTATGGCGACGAGATTGCCATGCGCGGGGGCGCCGACCCTGACAACCGCCGCGACTTCCCAGTATCTGCATTCACCCAATCGGGACGGACGCCGGAGCAGGATGAAGTCTGGACACATGTGAAAACGCTGACGCACCTTCGCCAGTCCCTCCCAGCCCTCCGGCTCGGAACAACGCTCACTCTGTGTGCCACCAAACAGCAGTGGGTGTACAGCCGGACGGCACCGGAACAAACCGTGTACGTCGAAATGAATAACGCCGAAACTCCGGCGCGCGCCGCGTGTCCGGTTCCGGCAACTACAAAGACGGTGCTCGGAACGGGCGCGTACGGGGACGAAATCCCGGCGCATTCCGCGCGAGTAAGCGTCCAAAACCGGTAATTGGAATCGGACTTGCTTCTGGTGCTGCATGGCTTCCACGGTCTGGCGGGGCAACATTGCGTTCGGCTTGGTTTCCATTCCAGTGCGGCTGGTGAGGGCCGCCCGCCGCGAACGAATCCGATTCCGCCAGGTCTACCGGGACAACAAGACTGCTCCCGAACCGGAAGCAGACGCCGATACCGACGCGGAAAGTGAACTGGAAAGTCCTATTGATGTAAGCCCGGTCACTCCCGTTCAGCGCCTGCATACGACGGCCACGGTCTCGCCGGGATCTTCCGGCAATGCCCCGGAATTCGTGCGCCCGGCCGAAATCCTGAAGGGCTTCGAGGTCGAAAAGGGCCGCTATGTGACTTTCCAAGCGGAGGAGGTAAAGGCCGTGAAGCCGAAAACCTCCACCACCATCGAGATCACGTCATTTATCCATCTGAATGAAGTTGATCCGCTATACTTCGATGCGTCTTATTACATCGCCCCGCAACCAGCTGGCGAAAAGCCGTACGCGATTCTATTCGGTTCTCTGGCACATTCCAAATTCACGGCCCTTGGCCAGATGGCGATGCATGGACGCGAGCACGCCGTGGTCATCCGAGCGGGCGCTTCGGGGTTGATTCTGGAGACACTCTTTTACCAGAACGAAGTACATCTGGAAGATCAGTTCGCTACGACTCCAACACTCGCAGCTCCTGCCGAGCTTAAGATGGCGGAAGCATTTATCCAGGCCATGAAGGCCCCGTTTAATCCCGGGGAGTTGGTTGATCAGTATGAAAAACGGATTCAGGCGATGATCGATTCCCGCTCGGCGTCAACCGTCGCGGCCGGACCGGAACCCTCGACGTCGACGGCTGCACCCGTGGTCGACATTATGGAAGCCCTCCGTAAAAGTCTGGAGCAGGTGCGGAAGCCAGCTCTCAAAGAAGAGCGTTCGAAGCGCCGCCGCGCGTCGTAACACGCCGCAAAAAATACTTGAACACATCCGCAGCACCGCCGGTCTTGACTGATGACGGTGCATGATTCGCTGGAACATCAGTTCGAAACCCTGGTTCATACGCAATCGCGATTCGTGTTCCGCGTCGCCTATGCCGTGCTCCGTAACCGGGATGACGCGGAGGATGTGGTGCAGGAAACGTTTCTCAAGCTTTATCGCAATCAGGCGTGGATCGGCTTGAAGAATGAGCGCGCGTTCCTGGCGAAGGTTGCTTGGCGCATTGCGCTGGATCGGCAACCCCGCAAACACGCGCCTGAGATAGAAGTTGCTTCCACCGAAGCCGGACCAGAGGACGAAGTAATCGCCGCGGATTGGACTGCTGCCGTTCATCGCATGCTGGACGCATTACCGGAAGAGTTTCGACAAGTTCTTTTGCTGTCGGGCGTTGACGAATTGAATTCGCGCGAGATCGCGACCGTAATCGGCATCCCAGAAGGAACAGCGCGCACCAGGCTGCTGCGGGCGAGGCAGATGATGAAGCAGCGGATGGCGACGCTGCAAGGAGGGCGCTGTGCACAGTGACGCGGACTTAGATCGGATGTTAGACGACGCACTCCAGCAGTACTGCGAGTTCGAGCCGCGGGCGGGTCTGGAAGATCGAGTCTTGCGCTTTGCACGCACTTCACGTGCGCAATGGAAATTCTGGGCGCTGGTTCCAGCCGGGGCGGCGTTTATCTTCGGCCTGATTGCTTTCTTATGGTTGCTATTCCCATCGCCGCAGGTTCCGCCCGTGGGACGTTCGGCCTCTCTGAACACCCCTGCAGTTTGGAAGCTCGAGCGAACTGTCGTCCCGATTCGCGTGTCGCCAGCGGTGGGGCCAAGACACTTGGTCACCCATCCCCAACGAACGCAGGGCAGGGAAGTCTTTCCAAGTCCCTATCCGCTGACAGCAGAAGAGCGTGCCCTTCTTGCCTTGCGGTCCCGGCACGTGAAAGAAGCGAACGAGTTAGTGGCGCACGGTGAAATCGAGCCTTTGAGTATTCCCACTTTGCGAATTCAACCTTTGCCGGATAACGGCGAATAACGAGGAAATTACTGATGACGAATCGTATCGTACTCCCACTGTTACTGACACTCTACCTAGCGGGTAACATGCTTTCCGCGCAGAGCGCTAGTCTTCCGGTAAACAAAGAAGACGCCAAGGCGGAATTGAAATACTATCGCTTGGACATGGTTGTTAAAGAAGTTGAGGACGGCCGCACCGTAAACTCACGCACCTACTCCACTAACGCCTCGACCGACAATTCGTCTTCGGTGCGCACCGGCAGCAAGGTCCCCACGACGACGACTGGAAGTTACATCGATATCGGCGTGAATATCGACTATAGCAAGATCCGCGACTTAGGTGATTCGGTGGCGCTGGGCGTTATTGCCGACGTAAGCAGCGTGCCGAATAGCGATGCTTCCACGCTGACCGAGCACGGCGCGCCGTTGATCCGTCAGAACCGCTGGTCCTCGACGGTAGTGGTCCCTTTACGAAAGCCCACCACAATCTTCTCCTCGGACGACGTCACCTCCAAACGGAAGATGCAAGTAGAACTCACCGCCACGCCCTTGAAGCCTTGAGGTGCTTCCTCAGCGGCGCGGTAGTAATCTATTCGCATGCGTTCCTTTCTGCCGCGCGCCTTTGCGCTCCCGATTTCCACGCTCCTGCTTTTCGGGGCCGCCAAGCCAACCATTCCGGACGCCCGCCAGTTTCTTGACAATGCCGAGAAGCAGGGCCAAGTTCTGGGCGCGGAAGCCAGCCGCGCGGAATGGGTGAAAGCCAACTTCATCACCAGCGACACCGAAGAGATTGGCGCACGTGCAGACGAGCGCTTGATTAACGCGGGCGTGGCATTCGCCAAGCGGGCGGCGGAGTTCAACGGCGTCGCGCTGCCGGAAGACATGGCGCGCAAAATGAAGCTTCTACGTGTCGCCCTGACCGTCGCCACGCCATCCGATCCGAAGGAAAGCCAAGAACTCACCAGCATTGTCGCGTCCATGGAAGGCACTTACGGGAAGGGCAAGTATTGCCCCAAAGGCCCTGACGCATGCCTCGATCTGGAAGACCTGTCTAAAATCATGGCCACCAGCCGCGATCCGAAAGAGTTGCTGGACGCATGGACTGGGTGGCACGCGATCTCGAAGCCGATTCGTCAGCCCTACACACGCTACGTGCAGTTGGCCAATAAGGGCGCGCGGGAACTCGGGTTCGCCGATACCGGCGCGATGTGGCGCGAGAAGTATGATATGCCGCCTGACGCTTTCGCGGCGGAAATGGATCGCTTGTGGAATCAAGTGCGTCCTTTATATCTTTCACTCCACACTTACGTTCGCAGTAAGCTGCGCGAGAAGTACGGCCCGAGCGTGGTGCCGGATTCCGGACCGATCCCGGCCCATCTGCTTGGTAACATGTGGGCGCAAAGCTGGGAGAACATATACCCGCTTGTAGCGCCTTCCGACAACGGAGCGAGTTACGATCTGACTGCCATCCTGAAGGCTCGAAACACGGACGCCAAGCAGATGGTTCGCTATGGCGAAGGCTTCTTCACGTCACTTGGTTTTGCACCGCTTCCGGCTACTTTCTGGGAGCGCTCGCTGTTCACTAAGCCTAAAGACCGTGACGTTGTGTGTCACGCTAGCGCCTGGGATGTGGATTTGGTCGACGACTTACGAATTAAGATGTGTATCGACGTCACGGCCGAAGATTTTCTCACCATTCATCATGAGCTGGGCCATAACTTCTACCAGCGCGCCTACAATCAGCAGCCGCTCCTGTTCCGCGACAGCGCAAATGACGGTTTCCACGAAGCCGTGGGCGATACGATCGCGCTTTCTGTAACCCCGGAGTACCTGGTAAAGCTGGGGCTGCTGGACCATGCTCCCGGAACTTCGGGCGACATTGGACAGTTACTCCACAAAGCGCTCGAGAAGATTGCGTTTCTTCCGTTCGGCCTTATGATCGATAAGTGGCGGTGGCAGGTCTTTTCCGGCCAGATTACTCCCGAACAATACAACCAGGCCTGGTGGGACTTGCGGCTGAAGTATCAGGGCGTGGCGCCGCCGGTGGCGCGCTCCGAAGCGGATTTCGATCCCGCGGCGAAATACCACGTCGCTGGAAACGTCCCCTACGCCCGTTACTTTCTGGCCGACATCCTACAGTTCCAGTTTCATCGTTCGCTCGCTCAGATCGCCGGCTGCAAAGAGCCGCTATACCGTTGTTCCATCTATGGCAACAAGGAAGCAGGTGCGCGCCTAAACGCGATGTTGTCCATGGGACAAAGCCGTCCCTGGCCGGAGGAGCTTGCGGCGCTCACCGGTTCTAAGCAGATGGACGCTACGGCCATTCTGGATTACTTCGCGCCATTGCAGAAGTGGTTGGACGAACAGAACAAAGGAAAGCCGACGGGCTGGTAAGTCACTTGCCGGCTTGCAGCGACTTAACAAGCTGGTCCACTTGCGCGATCTGCGCGGGAGTTTTCGCCCACTTCCGCGCCAGTTCGGCGTTCTTTCGCGCCTCCTCGGAGTGCCCGAGTTTGGCGTGGCCCATCGCTGAAGCTGAGAAATACCAGACGGCGTTGGCCTCGGTCACCCTAGGAATCTGGCCTAGTTCACTTAGGGACGCAGCATAATCCCCAGCCTCCAGCAGAGTCACTCCCAGCTGCAAACGCGCGTCGGTGTAGTCCGGCTGTAGTTCCAGAGCGCGACGAAACGCGGCGATGGCGGCACCACGGTCCTGAGACATGGCATGCAGCATCACGCCGAGGCGAAAACACATCACGGCGTCTTTCGATCCTAGATCATAAGCCTGCTTTAACTGACGGAGTCCCTCGGCGGAATCGCCCATCGAAATAGAGATGTATCCGCACGCCTGATGCACTTGTGGACTGCTTGGTTTTTCTTTCGCGAGCCGATCCAGCGCGTCTCGAGCCTCGGGGAACTTATGAGTTAGTTTGAGTAAGTCGGCCAGGATCAGTCCGGACTCGACGTGACCGGCCACCGATACAGTGGGACTTTCGTGATCTGCGTCGGCTGAGATATCGAAAACCGCGCCCGATAACTGACTCGAACCGATGTAGCGCGTTAAGTCGTCCTGAACCTCCCGGGTGGTTTTCCCGTAGACCGCAGCACACGATGCCGAAAGACCTTTACCCGCGACTATTGATTGAACGAATGAGTTGAACTTCTTCCGGTATTCGGGACCTAGAAACAGCATGTGGACCAGAGCCCAGCTTTCCCCGTAGAATACGCTGGCCTTCTCGCGTTCGTTGTAGAGCGGGGACCGCTGGTCGATCGCATCTAACTGATCTAGCGGTATCCAGGGTTGACTGGTTAGCGCGTCCCTGCGCCCCGGGATGATCGCGCCCACCATAGCCTTTCTGCCTTTCTGCGTCAAGGTGGAGTTGAGGTCCGCCCAACCTTCATTCATCCAGACCGGGAGACGTAAGCCGCTCCTGCCGATCACTAAATGCGTGAACTCATGTGTGGCGTAGATGAAGTGTTCCGGCTCCAAGTCCCGCATCACGATGTAATCTTGATCGGTGTCGCGGGTGTAGAAGGACGCGGCTGACTCACTCGGTTGATAAGGCCGGTATTCCGCATCGGAATGAAAGGCCACAATCGTCACTGGTTGAGTCAAGCTAGTCGCAAAGGGACTTGCTTGGAGAAAGAAGGTCCGCACCTGCTCGAAGTGCAAGAGCGCGGTGCGGGCGGCCGATTCGGAACCGGTCGTGTAAATCTGGAAGTGAGTGGTAGTGACCTTAATCCAATTATCAGCGGCAATGGCGGGGACTGTCGCAATCGCGAGCAGGGCTAACGCGCTGAGCCACTTAGACGTTGGCAACTCCAGGAGTCGCCATCAGCCGGGGGACTTGTTCTTTACGCCCCAGACCCGACGTGAGTTTCTCCAAGTAAAGATAAACCACCGGAGTAATGTAAAGCGTAAGTAATTGCGATACGATCAGACCGCCAACCACTGCCAAACCGAGAGGACGACGCGCCTCTCCGCCAGCCCCATACCCGAACGCGATCGGCAATGTTCCAAGTAGCGCGGCCATTGTTGTCATCATGATCGGGCGAAAGCGCTGCATGCAGCCCTCAAAAATCGCTTCTTCCGCATTCATCCCATCGCGTCGAGCCATAATGGCGAAGTCCACCATCATGATGGCGTTCTTCTTGACGATCCCAATAAGCAGTATTATCCCGACAAAAGAGTAAAGGTTGAGATCGTCATGAAATAACAGGAGGGTGATTAGCGCGCCCAATCCGGCAGCGGGAAGTCCGGAAAGGATCGTAATCGGATGAATAAAGCTTTCATAAAGCACGCCGAGGACCAGATAGATAACAAGCACGGCGATGATCAGCAGAATGGCGAGCCCTTTCAGCGAGCTTTGAAAGGCCTGCGCCGTTCCCTGGAAAGAGAACGTCATCGTGTCAGGCATTCCCAATTCGTGGGCGGCTTCATCGACTTCTTCCGTCGCTTTACTTAGACTGACGCCCGGCTTGGTGTTGAATTGAAAACTGACAGCTGAAAGCTGGCCAATGTGATTCACGCTCAAGGGCGCTACGCCTTGGATCAGCTTAGTCACGGCTGAGAGGGGCACTAGCTTCCCGGTACTTGCCCGGATATAGAGCTTGGATAGTGCCGCGGGATCGCGTTGGTCTTCCGGTGCAACCTCCAGAATCACGTCATACTCATTAGCCGCAGCCTGGATCGTGGAGACGCGCCGGTTCCCATACGCATCGTAGAGCGTGTTCGCGATTTGGTCAGGTGTGATGCCCAAGGCCAGCGCGCGATCGCGGTCGATATCGACGTTCAAGCGTGGACTAGCAAGCTTTAAGTCGCTGTAGATATCGGTAAGATCGGGAAGCTGGTGTAGCTTTGCTTCGAACTTCGGCCCCCACTTATACAGTTCACTTGTCTCCGCATCCTCAAGCGCCACCGAATACTGGCTCCGCCCCTCGCCTTGCCCCAAAGTCAGGAGTGGCGGAATCCGTAGGAATACATTAAGCCCGGGAATTTGGGCAAACTGCTGCTGCAATTGAGTGATGATAGCGTCGGATCGCGGGCGCTTCGGGTCGTCCTTCAAGTTGATAAACAGAAAGCCCGAATTCTGCTCTCCAAAGCCGCCCGTACCCGCGCCAAAGCCGCTGACCCACGGGTTCTTCCCGACGATGTCGACGACTTGTTTCTGCAACAGCACCATCTTGTTGTAAGAGGTATCTTCCGCTGCTTCCGTGCCACCTTCGACAAAGCCCACATCTACCGTCGGCAGGAAACTCTTCGGCATCACGATGAACATATAGACTGTCGCCACCGTTAGCACCACGCTACCGATCAAAACAGCGAGCCGGGCGTGTAATACGGCCCGCAACGTCCACCGATAAAGGTTATTCCAACCGATGAAGAAGCGTTCGGTAACGGTATAGAACTTTCCGTGGTGACCCGTCTCCGGTCGCAGAAACCGGCTGCACAACATCGGCGTAAGAGTTAGCGAAATGACTCCAGAAATCAGGACTGCAACAGCGATGGTTATCGAGAACTCGCGCAGCAGCCTTCCGATGATGCCTTCCAGAAAGAGAACCGGAATGAAGACGGCCACGAGCGAAATCGTCATCGAGATGATCGTGAAGCCAACCTCGCGGGCGCCATCGATCGCGGCCTGCATCCGCGGCTTTCCCATTTCCATGTGACGCACGATATTCTCGAGCATCACAATCGCGTCATCGACCACGAAGCCGACGCATAGAGTCATCGCCATCATTGAGAGCGTGTCGATGGTAAAGCCGAGTAGCTTCATTACCGAGAACGTTCCCAACAAAGAAAGCGGTACGGCAAGGCTCGGGATCAATGTCGCCGAGAAGTTTCTCAGGAAGACAAAGATGACCAATATGACCAGACAGATGGTAAGGCCGAGTGTAAACTTAACGTCTCCAATGGAGTTGCGGATGTTCTGAGAGGCGTCGAAGATGATGTTCAGGTTGATCCCACCCGGCATGTGCTGCTTCAGGTTGGGAAGCAACTGCTTGATACCCTCCACTACTTCCACGGTGTTCGATCCCGGCTGCTTTTGCACAGCGAGGATCATGGCTTCGACGCCGTTCACCCAGAACCGGCTGCGCTCCGTGGTAACACTGTCGGTAACCCGGCCCAAGTCTTGCAGGCGCACCGGATTACCATTGCGATAGCTGACGATCAGCGGCGAGAATTGCGGCGCGGCGCTCAACTGACTGTTGGATTGCACCGTGTAGGCTTTGGAAAACCCATAAAGCGAGCCGGCCGGCATATTCACGTTGCCGTGACTGAGAGAGTCGCGCACTTCTTCCAGGCCGACTTCGCGCGATGCCAACCGGTCGGGATCCACCTGGATACGCACTGCATATTTCTTCGAGCCGTAGACTCGCACGTTTGCGACGCCGCCGACCATCGAGATCTGGCGCGCCATCAGAGTCTCCGCATACTCATCCAGCGAAGACATTGCCATGGTTCGGGACGAGACGCTCAAGTAAAGGACCGGAGAAGCCGCTGGATTCTGCTTGTTGTAAGACGGCGGCGACGGCATATTAGTCGGTAGTCCGCCGGAAGCACGCGAGATAGCCGCTTGTACATCCTGGGCAGCGGCATCGATGGACCGGCTCAAGTTGAATTGCAGCGTGATGTCGGTGGAGCCTAACGAGCTCGAAGACGACATACTGTCGATCCCCGCGATGTTAGAGAATTCCTTTTCGAGCGGCGTGGCTACAGACGCAGCCATAATATCGGGATTGGCGCCGGGCAGAGCCGCGGATACATCGATGGTCGGATACTCCACCGTCGGCAGATCGCTCACCGGCAGAGTCATGTAACTCATGATTCCGAAGGCGAGTATTGCGGTAACAAAGAGAGTGGTAGTGACTGCTCGACGGATAAAAAAGTCGGTGATGTTCATCTTAACCAGCGACTCCCGAGTTCGACTTTAGAACGCGGACATGTGAGCCAGGGGCAAGCCGGAGTTGCCCCTCCGACACCACTTGCTCACCCGCGTTCAATCCGGAACCCACTACGGACTGTTCCGGCTGGCCGGGCGCGGTGAAGTTGCGTAAGATCTGCACCGGACGCATCACGGCAGTGGAGTCTGGTTTCATGATCCACACGTACTTGCCTTCCGGTCCGGTCTGCACGGTCTGCGACGGGACCAGCACGCGGCCATGCTCCACGCTCAACTGCGCACGCACGTTGACGAACTGGCCAGGCCACAGATTCCGGTGCGCATTATCGAAGGCTGCTTTCAATTTGATCGTGCCCGTAGTGGCGTCCACGCTGTTATCGATAAACCGCAGCGTGCCGGTATTCACCGAATTGTCCGCCGATACCGCAGTGACCGAGAGCGCCCGTGTTCCGTTATAGCGACGCACGTCAGGCAGCAGGTTCTCGGGCACCGAGAAAGAAACGTTGATGGGCGAAATCTGCAACAAAGTCACTAGGGTGGTGTCGTTTTCCTTGGCCAGGTTGCCCTGCTTCACCTGCACGGCGCCCGCGCGTCCGGCAATCGGCGCGAAGATCTTTGTGTAGCTGAGCGATAGCTTCATCTGCCCCAGACGGGAGCGATCGGCCGCCTCGCTGGCCTTTGCACTCTCCAAAGCCGCCCGATCCGCGTCGATAGCCGCCTTCGCCGCATCGGAATTGGACACCGCGAGATCGTTCTGCTCTCGCGAGAAGATTCCCTCTTTCAGTAGCTTGCCTCCGCGGTCGGCCAGCGATTGCAAGTTCTTCAAAGTGGCCTGGTCTTTCTCGATATTGGCGCTGCTTTGCCGCTCGCTCGCCGAATCCTTGGCGACATTCGCTTCCAGTTCAGTAATTTGCCGATTGTAGATTTCCGGGTCTAGTTCGAACAGTAACTCCCCTTTTTGAACGTCCTGGCCTTCCTGGAAGTTGACCCGAAGCACGGGCGCGGTAATGCGAGCTTTGACGTCGACCGTTGCGATGGCCTCCACATTCCCAATAGCGGCGAGTTCAAGTGGAACGTCCGAAGATGTAGCAGGCACGACACGAATCGCTACCGGAGGCAGGCTCGCCGAAGCCCCAGCAGTCGCTGGACCACGCGAACAGGCGGTCGCCAAAAGTACTGTAATCAGAAACGAAGCAAAGGTAATTGGTTTCAATGACAAGCGACTCTAATTATAGGACGTGCCTGTCTAATGAATCGTTCGTGTTTTCCTGTTCATGTAATCCATCAACAGGTATTGTCCTAGCGTGTGCGGCGTGGTGAAGTACGCTTTTCCGTGGCAAATCTCGGTTACTTTTTGGACAAAGTTAATCAATCCGTAATCGCTGGCCAACATGAAAGTGTTGATCAGAATGCCCTGTTTCTTGCAGCGGTTCACCTCTTCGAGGGTCTTGCTGATCACTAGCGGATCTAGCCCGAACGCATTCCGGTACATGCGGCCATCATCAAGAGTCAGCGCGCTCGGCTTCCCATCGGTGATCATCACAATCTGGCGCATGTCTTTCCGCTCGCGCTCCAAAAGCCGCTGTGCAAGAATTAGACCCGCTCGGGTATTGGTGTAATACGGACCTACTTGCACACGGGCAAGCTGGCTGATGTCGAGTTCTTCAGCCGAATCGTGAAACAAAACGCAACGCAGGCTGTCGCCCGGATACTGCGTTTTAATCAAATGAGCGAGCGCCATCGCTACCTTTTTCGCGGGCGTGAAGCGATCCTCGCCGTAAAGAATCATGCTGTGGCTGCAATCGAGCATGAGTACGGTTGCGCAGGAACTCTGATACTCGCATTGGTGCACATGCAGATCGGAGTATTCCAAGTTCAAGGGCACCTGCGAACCTTCCCGCCGCACCGCCGAAAACAACGTCTCACTGATGTCTAAGTTCAGCGTGTCCCCGAATTCGTAGAGCTTGGACGATCCCGACGATTCGATGCCGGTCGCCAGATCGCGGGTGTCGTGCCGGCCGAAGCTCGACTTTCCGAGCGACCCCAACAAATCTTTCAGTGTCTTGAAACCCAGGAAGTCGAGTGACTTGTCGGTTACCTCGAACTTTGCGTTCGCTATCTCGCCTTCGCCCCCTTGGCCGTCCGGCTGGTTGGGCTCGGAGACGGAAATATGACCCTCGTCGGCCAGCTTCTGAACGAGGTTGTCCAGGAGCTTCTCCATCTGCTCCGGCGAAAGACTCTGCAGCTTCTCCATCATGCGCTGCAGATCCTGATCTTGGAACAAGTCGCCGGATTCGAGAGCGCGCTGAATCGCCTGCTTGAGGTTTTCCAGCGTTTGCCCATCCATCTCCATGAACTGCGAGTAGGGCGAATCGAAGCCGCTTTGCAGGAAGAAGTCGGAAAGCGCTTGCAGAAGATCCTGCGCGTCGATCCCGAAGTCCTCGCCGTTATAGCGGGAGTACCGGATGGATTTCACTAGCGCCTCCTAGTTGAACTGGCGTTTCCGGCGTTCTTTTTCACGGTCGCGTTCGTCCCGCTCTTCCCGGCGTTCTCGGGCGGGAGCTTTTTTCTCTTCGCCGCTGAACTTGAATTCCTCGGTGCGGCTGATGCGCCGATGCGCATATAAGCCCTCAAGGATAAACTCGGCTGCTGAAGCGCGGAGGGCATCCGGCTCGTTTTGGGTAAGCCCGAGCGCTCTGGTCTTCTCCATCAAGCCCTGAATGCCGTTCAACTGGCGAACCATTTCCGCCGCGTTCACCGTTTCGCCCAATTGCAGGGAGCCGCCGAGGTCAAACCATTGCACGACCGAATTCAGGTTCACGCCCTCGTAGTAACGGTCGAAAATCTTGCCGACCGCTAGCCGGATGATCTCGCGCGCGATCGCCTCGCCGCCCTTGAGTTCGCCTTCGTACTCCAACTCCAGCTTGCCGGTCATGGCCGGTAATGCGGAATAGATATCCAAGACACGCGGTACTGCGAAGCCATCTTTGTTAGTAAGCGCGCGGCGTTCCGCGTTTGAAAGCACATTCTCCAACACCGAGATGGGAAGCCGCTGGGAAACACCCGACCGTTTATCGACACGCTTGTCATCCCGCGCAATGAACGCGAGCTGTTCGACGATTTCCCCAATGAAGTTGGGAACGCGCGACTCGATCGAGCCGGGACGCGCTGTCCATGCTTCCTGCCGGGTGATCGAGAGACCCTGTTCCAGTTCCAGAGGATAGTGCGTGCGGATTTCACTCCCGATACGATCTTTCAGCGGGGTAATGATCTTCCCGCGCGCGGTGTAATCTTCAGGATTGGCCGTGAAAACAAGCAGCAGATCGAGCGGCAAGCGCACTGGGTAACCCTTAATCTGCACATCACCTTCCTGCATGATATTGAACAAGCCGACTTGGATCTTTCCAGCCAGATCGGGAAGTTCGTTGATGGCAAAGATGCCGCGATTGGCGCGCGGCAACAGCCCGTAATGCACGGTTAGTTCATCGGAAATGTCCTGACCGCGCCGCGCCGCTTTGATCGGGTCGATATCGCCGATCATATCGGCAATGGTGACATCCGGAGTCGCCAATTTCTCTACATAGCGTTGTTCACGCGAGAGCCAATTGATCGGCGTGTCATCGCCCTTCTCGGCAATCAGATTCTTGGCGAATGCGGAAATCGGCCGATAGGGACTTTCGTGAATCTCGCTTCCGGCAACGTAAGGGACATACGGATCGAGCAGTTCGGTCAGCATCCGAACCAGACGCGTTTTCGCCTGGCCGCGCAAACCCAGAAGAATGAAGTTGTGCCGCGAAAGCAGCGCGTTCACTACCTGCGGGATGACACTATCTTCGTAGCCGACGATTCCCGGAAACAGGGTTTCGCCTTTTTGCAGTTTGCAGATTAGATTCGCTCGCAGCTCATCTTTGACGGATCGCGAGCCGGATAGGGCCTCAGAAAAGGGGCTGTTGCGCAGTTCTCGTAAAGTGCGGGGTAACTCCGAGAGGGGATTCATTAGGAAACATCCGGGATTTATTCGCAGTGTAGCACCCGGTTTTGCCCGGTCAGGAAACCCGAAGCCTACTCGGAATTGAATTCCCAGACTTCGCCGATTGCATGCACCAGGATGCGCCCGGGCGGAAAGTTTTTACCATCCAAGGGGAAGAACACGGCTCCATCGGTCGATTGACCTGGCGGCACGCGCGATTCGATGAAGGCGATTGCCGATGCCGCCGCCGCGGCTTTGAATTTCTCGCTGGTTCCTTCACCCAGCGCGGCTTCCCGGCGCTTCTGATAGCCGTTTTCCAGCTTCATGTTGGGAATCCCGTAAATGGCCGTCTCGTAAGTGCTTACTAACTTAACCAGATCGCCATGATTGCCGTGCTCCAGAATCATGTTGACGACATCGCGAGCGGGCGAGGCGGTAACTGTCCGGCCATCGGTGCGAGCGTACGTGAAGTCTTCGGGTTTAAGCGTCGCGTACATGTCAGACCCGTTCGAAATCGCAATTTGGACCAGCGCGAATTCTTTCAACTGCGCCGGAAGCCGGGCACACATGACGGTGACTCCCTTGCGCGTGAGGCTCTGGTACTTTAGACCTTGATTTTCAAACTCGATCACCTGCGCGGACGCGGTCAGGGCGAGCAGGAGAGCTGCGAAGCGGACGATCACGCGCTTGCCTGCGCAGGTTGCAGGCCAGGAATTCGAACGCGGGCAAGTAGGGCAACACCCACCGCGGCAAGGCTGAGAGCGATCCACTGCTCAAGCGAGAGTCCTAACGCGGATGGGTTCGAGCTATCGTGCTCGCGATAGAATTCAACCCCCATTCGCGCCAGCCCATCGAGCACCAGCAAAAGTCCGAGCACTTGGCCATCGCGATGGCGGCGCAAGATGAAAGCGATCAGGATGCCGCAGATCGCCCATTCGGCAAAGGCCTCGTACAGCTGGGTCGGGTGCAGGGGAATGCCCAACTGGTCGGGGGATATGACGGCATCGGGATTGGTGAACGTTACTGCCCAAGGCACATGGGCTGGGCGTCCCACGCAGCAACCCGCGGCGAAACACCCCAGGCGTCCGATCCCATGTCCCAACGCCACCCCGGGTGCGAATTGATCGGCAGTCCGCAGTACCGGAAGCTGATGCCGCACCATGTACCAGACAGCAGCCAGCAGCGCCGCAATCAGGCCCCCATAGAAGATTCCGGCCGATTGCAGCGTGGCCAGCGAAAAAATTTCCGAAGGGTGCGCCCGGTATTCCGGACTCATGACAATCATCATCACCTTGGCGCCCACGATTCCTGCAAGGGCGCAGAACACGCCCAGGTTGAGGACCGCTTCCGACGACAAACCGACGCGTTGCGCCAGCCGCGCGGTGAGCCAGATCCCGGTAAGGAATCCGAGCGCTACCAGCACACCATAAGTGGGAAGCGAGAAGCCGCCGAAGCGCAGCAAGTAAGGAAACATTCTAAGTGTGCGCCTTCCGCTCCGCGGCCGAGCGCCGAAGCATTCCCAATAGCAGCAAACCCGCGCCCACCGTGATGGCGGTGTCGGCCACGTTGAACGTATACCAGTGATAAGACCCGTTATAGAAATCCAGAAAATCCGTTACCGAACCGGCGCGCACGCGATCGAAGACGTTTCCGACCGCGCCCCCGAAGATCAGCGCGATAGCAGTGTTGGAATAGACGTCGGTGGTGCGATTCCGCCACAACATCCAGCCCAGCAGGCCAAGAGCGATCACAGAGAAAGCGAGTAACAGAACCACCCGATAGCTGGAAGTGGATTCCGAGAAAATACCGAACGCCACACCGGGGTTGTTCGATCGCACGATGTTGAAAAAACCGGGGATCACCGTATGCGAATCGAATGTCGACATCCTGGTTTCAACCAAGTATTTGGTCCACCGGTCGAGCGCAAACACGAACAATGCAATGAAGCTAGCTCGCATTTGCCTCGCGCCTGATTTCCTCAACGGCGTTTGCGCAGAAATTACAAATGGTCGGCCACGCGGCGTGCGAACCGACATCCGGAAGATACTTCCAGCAGCGCTCGCACTTCTGACCGGATGCCCGCCGCACGAGCACGTCCACGCCCGCTGGATTGCCATTCTGAAGCGAAACCTGGCTCACTATGAACAGGCCGGGAAGCTCCGCCTGGTACTCCTGCAGCAGGGGCGTGAGACGATCGTCCGCGGTGAGATGAACATGGGCTTCCAGTGGCGCTCCGATTGTTTTTTCCTGCCGCGCGCCTTCCAGAGTCTTCAGAACGCCCTCGCGAACTTCGATCAGATCGTTCCATTGTTCCGCATGCGCGCGTTGCGGGCCGCCGATGCCCAGGGTCAAATCCGACGGCTCGGGGAAGTGCGCGTTGTGAACGCTGCCCTCGCCACCCAGAAATCCCCAAACTTCTTCCGTGGTGAACACCAAAATCGGCGCGAGTAAGCGGACCAGCGCCTGAAGCAGACGGTGGATAGCGGTTTGTGCGCTGCGGCGCGCTTGCGACTTGGTTGCGCTCGTATACAGCCGGTCCTTCAGAACATCGAAGTAGATCGAACTCAGATCGACCGTGGCGAAATCGTAAACGGCGCGGAACACTTTATGGAACGCATATTCGTCGTACCATATGCGGCAGCGCGCAACCAGGTCTTCGGCCCGGATCAGAATCCACTGATCGAATTCAAGTAATTCATGGCCAGCCACGGCGTCACTCGCAGCCACAAAGTCGTGGGTGTTGCCGAGCATGTATTTGAAGGTGTTCCGCAGCTTGCGATACGCCTCCGACAGCCGAGTTAGCGTCGTTTCCGAGATCCGCACATCTTCGTTGAACTCAACCGACGACGTCCAGAGCCGCAGAATATCGGCGCCGAATTTCTTGATGACCTCTTCGGGTTCGACGCCGTTGCCGAGCGACTTCGACATGGCGCGGCCCTCGCCATCAAGCGTCCAGCCATTGGTGGCGCAACCGCGATAAGGCGACTGGTTGCGCAAACCGACGCCAATGAGCAGCGAAGAATGGAACCAGCCCCGGTATTGGTCGCCGCCTTCCAGATACATATCAGAAGGCCATGGCAAGTGGTTCGCTTCGGTGAGCACGGCCAAGTGGCTGGAGCCGGAATCGAACCAGACATCCAGGATGTCAGATTCCTTGGTGAACGCGCTGGAGCCACACTTGCTACAAGTCGCACCCCCACCGATCAGTTGCTCCGCCGTCTCCGAGTACCAGACATCGGCGGTTTCTTCCGCAAAGCGGGCGACGACGCGGTCGAGTACTTCCCGATCGACCAGCGGTTCCCGGCAATGTTCGCAATAGAAGACAACGATAGGCACGCCCCACACGCGCTGACGCGAAATGCACCAGTCGGGCCGCATCGAAATCATGTTCGACATGCGCTCTTCGCCCCACTCCGGCAGCCACTTCACGGTCTTAATGGCCTCCAAAGCGCGCTCGCGCAGATGGTTCCGGTCCATTCCGATGAACCATTGTTCGGTCGCACGGAAGATGGTGGGCCGGTGACAGCGCCAGCAATGCGGATAACTATGCTCGATCTTCTGCTCCGCCAGCAGCGCTCCGTGCGCTTTTAGAATCTCGATGACCAGCGGGTTCGCCTGCCAGATCGTCTTGCCGACAATTTCGTCTGGTAGCTCGTAACCGTCCTGACGATAGAACTTACCAGCGCCATCAACCGGGCAGTAAGTTGCGATTCCGTACTTCAGGCCCGCGACATAGTCTTCGTGACCGTGACCCGGCGCGGTATGAACGGCTCCCGTGCCTTGTTCCAAGGTCACGTGATCGCCCAGGATACCCAGCGAGTCGCGGTCAAGAAAAGGATGTTGAAAGATCACATTCTCGAGGCGCGATCCGGGAAAGGTCGCCAGCACCTTGGCACTCGGCCAGCCGCAACGTTCGGCTGTCACAGCGAGCAGATCTTCCGCGACGATGTAGACCGCGCCATCGGCGACTTTCGCCGCCACGTAAGTCAACTTCGGATTGAATGCAATAGCGAGATTGGCTGGAAGAGTCCAGGGAGTAGTGGTCCAAATCAGGCCGTAGACGCGTTCCGCCGCCAATGCCGGGTCAATCAATTCCGCTGGCGACTTTAATGCAAAACGAACCCAAACCGACGGGCTCGCATGGTTCTCGTATTCGACTTCAGCTTCGGCCAGGGCGGTGCGATCGTGCGTGCACCAATTCACCGGTTTCAGGCCCTTATAGACGTAGCCTTTATCCAGAAAATCAACGAAAGCGCCCGCGATCACCGACTGGTAGCGCGCGTTCATGGTCAGGTATGGATCGTCCCAGCGGCCAAAAACTCCGAGCCGCTGGAATTGCTCACTTTGCGCGGCTACCCACCGGGCCGCGTATTTGCGGCATTCGGCGCGGATCTCGGCGATCGACATGTGGGCTTTCTTCGACCCAAGGTCCTGATCCACTTTGAACTCGATCGGGAGCCCGTGGCAATCCCAGCCGGGGATATAGGGGGTGTCAAACCCGGCCATCGTCTTGGACTTCATGATGAAGTCTTTCAGAATTTTGTTGAACGCGTGACCGAGATGCAGATTGCCGTTGGCGTAAGGTGGACCGTCGTGCAGGATATATTGCGGCCGCCCCGCACGCGTTTTGCGAATGGCGCCATACAGATTCTCGCTCTTCCAACGCGCGAGCATCTTGGGCTCGGCTTGGGGAAGGTTAGCCTTCATGCCGAAGTCCGTACGAGGGAGATTCAGCGTCTGTTTCAGATCGACTGGTGACGATTCCATTAGAGGATTGTGGTGAATCCTTAATTATACTGAGGCAATCGTCTTTGCGGGCCGGCAGTTTCAGGAGGATCGCTGATTATGACCAGACGCGAACTATTGCAATGCGCGGCGCTAGCCG
This sequence comes from Bryobacterales bacterium, assembly GCA_963752695.1. Lineage (GTDB taxonomy): Bacteria > Acidobacteriota > Terriglobia > Bryobacterales > Bryobacteraceae > Bog-113. Next base: position 1,124,438 of record CAVVZB010000002.1, on the reverse strand, counting down.
GTACGGTGGCGTTCCGCGGCTCTGCGGCTCCAGGCGCGACCTCGATGATCGGCGTCCCCTTCGCCCCCACAAATCGGGTGCGCTTCGGCGTGATCGGTGCGGGTGGGCGCGGCACGAGCATGATGCGCGAGATGATCGCGCTTCCCGACGCAGCTATCGTAGCCATCTGCGACGTCAATAAGGACGCGGCGGTCACGGCCCAGGGCTTCGTCGAGAAAGCAAGCGGAAAAGCCCCTGCTGTGTACGCGAGCGGTCCGCACGACTTCGAGAATCTGGTAAAGCGCGATGACCTCGACTTCATCTACATCGCGACGCCTTGGGATTGGCACGTTCCGATGGCTCTCGCGGCCATGCAAGCTGGTAAACATACCGGAATCGAAGTGCCCGCGGCGACCACAATCGAGGATTGCTGGGCCATCGTGGATACCTCCGAAAAAATGCGACGGCACTGCCTGATAATGGAGAACTGTTGTTACGGCTATGACGAATTGCTGGTGTTGAACATGATCCGGGACGGGCTGCTGGGCGACCTGGTTCACGGCGAGGCGGCATACATTCACGATCTGCGCGAAGAGTTGCTGAGCAGTCGCGGCGAGGGACTTTGGCGGCGTATTCCGCATACGAAGATGAACGGCAACATCTATCCGAGCCACGGGCTGGGTCCGGTCGCGAACTACATGAAAGTCAACCGCGGGGATCGCTTCGATTACCTGGTTTCGGTCAGTTCACTGCAGCGAGGATTGGAACAGTATCGCGATGCGCACTTCCCGGCCGACGACCCCAAGCGCAAGGAAATCTATGTCGAAGGGGACATGAATACTTCCGTCATCCGCACCACGCTCGGCCGCACGATTCTGTTGCAGCACGATGTCGTTAATGCGCGTCCTTATGACCGCATCAACCTGATCTCCGGAACCAAAGGGGTTTTCCGGGGGTATCCTTCGCGGATTTACCTGGACGGTCAGCCGGGCGATGAACAGTTTGTCCCGGTTAGCGATGCATTGAAAGCGAAGTACGAGCATCCGCTCTGGAAAACGACCGGAGAGTTGGCTCGTAAACTGGGCGGCCACGGCGGCATGGATTACGTCATGCTGTTCCGCCTGGTGGAATGCATGCGGAAGGGGTTGCCTCCCGACATGGATGTATACGACGCGGCGGCCTGGAGCGCGGCCGGACCGCTGAGCCGGTTGTCGGTAAGCGCAAGCGGAGCGCCTCAGAAGTTCCCAGACTTCACGCGCGGCCGCTGGACGGAACCTCGCGGCTGGCTTGCATAAGCTTCAGCCTTTCTTGCCGTCCTTCTTAGGGGTCGGCTCTGCGGGTGAAGCTTCCACCAGCTCTGATGGGGATGGCTGCACATACTTGACGATCACGGATATCCGCCGGTTCGAAGCGCCTTCGGGATCTTTCGGAGTTCGTAAGCTTTGATCGGCAAAGCCCCGAATCTCCATGACCTGATTCGGCTTCAGGCCGGACGCTTCCATCACTCGGCGCGCCGCGTTTCCCCGATCCACCGAGAGTTCCCAATTGCTGTACGTTCCCGTGGTGCTAAAGGGCTTGGCGTCGGTATGGCCCTCGATGAGGATGCGATTAGGTAGTGTGCCGAGTTCTTTCGCGAGGGTGACGAGCAACTCGCGCCCGACCTCCGACGGCTCCACTTTTCCGCTCTCGAAGAACATGCCCTTCTTGTTCTCGAGTAACTCGATGCGGAGCCCTTCGCCCGTCACCGTCATCAAAATGTTCTCTTTCGCCTTCTTGAACTCCACCATCTGTTGAATCGATTGCTGGAGCAGATCTTTCACTTTGTGAAGGTCGTCCTTCTGCAGTTCGAGCGCCTCTCCCGTTCCGGCCGCGGCATTGCCCTGGAGCTTGCCCGTGCCGGTGGGGTCCTGAAAATAACCGCCGATTGCCTTCTTAACTTCCGCCGTACTGCTCAAGAGCCATAACACGATGAACAGCGCCATCATGGCAGTGACGAAGTCGGCATACGCCACTTTCCACGCGCCTCCGTGGTGCCCGCCATGTCCGCCCTTCTTTTTCTTGATGATGTAGATGGGGGCCGGAACTGTCGAATCGGCCATTAGTGATCTCCCGCCGCGGCCGCTCCGCCCTTCAACGCCTGCTCCATGTTCTTAAACGATGGGCGCAGATCCGCCGGTATGGAACGCCTCGCGAACTCGACCGAAATGGCCGGCGCCATCCCCTTGGCAAACGCCAACAGGCCGACTCGCAAGGAGTTGTAATACTGCAGTTCGGCGTCATTGATTTTGGTCATGTTCCCGGCGAGCGGGCCGAGGAAGCCGTAGCAGATCAAGATTCCGAGGAACGTTCCAACCAGCGCGGCAGCGACCTTATGCCCGATTTCCGCCGGGGGTCCGCCGATGGCACCCATCGTAATCACGACACCTAAAACGGCCGCAACGATGCCCAATCCAGGAAGCGCGTCCGCCACCGTCGACAGTGCCGATACCGGCACGCTGGCCTCATGATGATGCACCTCGAGCTCGGTCTCCATCAGCTGATCCAGCTCGAAAGGAGGAACCACACCGGATAGCGAAGTTCGTAATGTGTCGCAAACAAAATCGAGAGCGTGATGGTCCTTGAGGAACTTCGGATACTTACCGAAAAGCTGACTCGCTTCCGGCTTTTCGACATCTTCTTCCAGTTTCGCCATGCCTTGCTTACGTGCATATTGGAAGATGTCGTTGAGCATTTGTAGGCTCTCCAGATAGTATTTGGCGGAGTATTTACTTCCGCTCAGAACCGCCATGGCGCTCTTGACGATCTTCATCACCACCGAGATCGGGTTTGCAATGAGCAGCGTGCCCAGCGCGGCGCCTCCGATGATGATCAGTTCGGCGGGCTGCATCAGGACCAGCAGGTTGCCCTTTTCCATAAGGTAGCCCCCGACCACGGCCCCCAGCACGACCAGCATTCCAACGATTGCAAACATGACTCAGTTGTTTCCTTAAGAGTCTTATCGGCCGGGATCGGTGAAAACTTGAGGGTGCCTGACGGGAGCCGAAGTGATTAGTTCACCGGGCAGAACACGTTATCGATCAGGCGTGTTTCTCCAAGCCAGATCGCTCCCAATGCGCGAACCGGTCTGGTGATCGCGGTTAAGGGCAGAAGGGTCGACGGGTCGGCCAGTCCGAAGTACTCGACCCGCACTTCGGCGCGCTCCAGATAGACGCGGGCGTCTTGCAGAATGGCATTGGCCTCCCGCTCCCCGCGCGCAATCCGTGTTCGCACTTCGGACAAAGCCTCGTACAGGCAAACGGCGCGCTGCCGCTCCCCGGCATCCAGGCGTGCGTTGCGCGAGCTCATCGCCAGTCCATCGGGCTCGCGCACCGTTTCCACCGGTACGATCTCCAGCGGAAAATTCAGATCGCGGACGATGCGCGCTACTGCGGCCAACTGCTGCGCGTCCTTCTCTCCGAAGAACGCCAACTGCGGCATGGCTATATTGAATAGTTTCGCGACAACGGTAGTCACGCCGCGGAAGTGTCCGGGCCGCATTGCGCCACAGAAGTGATCGGTGATGGAGCTGACCTCAATTGCGGTGAGGTTTGGCTCGGGGTACATTTCCGCGACGGACGGCGCAAAAATGAAATCGGCTCCGGCGCGCGCGCAGATTTCTGCGTCGGCCCCTAACGATCGCCCGTAGCGAGCATAATCCTCGGAGCGGTCGAACTGGATAGGGTTGACGAAGATACTCACAACCACGGTTCCCGATCGCTCGCGCGCCCTTTCAATGAGTCGCGCGTGCCCGGCGTGAAGCGCGCCCATCGTGGGCACCAATCCGATACCGGGTTTACCGGCCAAAGCGGCTCGCAAAGAAGAAATGGTGTCGAAAACAGGAAGCATTAAGACTGTTTCGGAGATGCCGTTGGAAAGCGGCCGGCGCGAACGTCTTCCAAGTACTCGCGGGCGGCAGCCGTCATTGTGTCTCCCAATTGTGCATACTGCTTCACGAAGGAAGGAATCGTCCCGGTAAACAAGCCCATGGCGTCATAGCTGACCAGGACCTGACCGTCACAAGCGGGACCGGCCCCGATGCCGATAGTGGGAATCCGCAGGTCGGCCGTGATCGCCTCCGCCAGAGCCGGCGGAATGCATTCCAGCACGATCGCAAAAGCGCCGGCCTCCGCGATTACTCGGGCTTCTTCCATGAGCCGCTCGGCACCGGCTTCATCGCGCCCCTGCAGGCCATAACCGCCCAACTGATTCACCGATTGCGGGACCAATCCGACGTGCCCCATTACTGGAATCCCGGAATGCACTAGCCGTCGAATGACTTCGGGATGATAGCCGCCCTCTAGCTTGACCGCCGCGGCTCCGCCTTCCTGAACCAGCCGGCCCGCGTTACGAATCGCGTCATCCTCGCTCACCTGCCAGGAAAGAAAAGGAAGATCGGCCACCACCAGGGCGCGTCGCGTGCCGCGCACCACCGCGCGGGTATGGTGAACCATGATGTCCATGGTGACGGGAATGGTTGTTTCCTGACCCATGATCACCATGCCGAGCGAATCGCCCACCAGCAGGACGTCGATACCCGCGCGGTCAAGCAGCGTCGCCATGGTCGCGTCATACGCAGTCAACATGACAATTTTCTCGCCACGTTTTTTGCGTTCCTGCAGGGTGGTGATGCGCACGGGTTTCAAACGTTCGGTCGTCATTTCGAATCTAAGAGGGCGTGCAGAGAGGCAGAAGATGCGCGGTCAAGTCCACGACGTTCCGCCATCGCGAGCGCCTGAACACTGGCGGCGCGATAGAGGTTCCGGACAGAAACCTGCGCTGCGCCAAGAGCCTCCAAATGGCGGCTAACCGTGCTGGCGTCTCCACGTTGAACCGGCCCGGTGAGAGCGGCGGGTGGACCAATTTGAAGCGCATTTGCCAGCGAAGCTCCGGAGATCGACCCGACCGCATGAAGACTCTCCCGCGCGGGCACCCCAGCCAATTCCAACAGCTGTTCGGAGGCGCCCAGAATGGCGATGAGGTGATTGCTGGCCATGGCCGCCGCTGCGTGATAGATAGCGCGAGACGCCGGCGGGATGCGAAGAATCGAACCGTTCAGGCTCTGAACAATCTCTTCGGCCCATTCCACCGCCGATGGGTCGCCGTCGATGGCGAAGGCGCTACCGGGGAGTACGCGATAACCGGATTCCGCGCTGGCTATGGTCTGGAATGGATGCAGTGAGCCGCAACTGATTCCTTTCGCTCGCTGCTCGTTCAATAATTCCGCTCCGTGCGCGCCGCAGGTGTGAAGCAGGGTCGAGCAGCCGGAGAGATCTCCCGCTACTTCCACGATAGCCCGGTCGGAGACGGCAATCAGCACGCGATCGCAGTCCAACTCGCGCAATTCCACCGGGCGGCAATTGCCCCCGATGAAGCTCGCGGCCGCTTGCGCGTGCGGGAATGACCGGCTAGCGATCGCGTCGATAGGCGAACCCGCTTCTACTAGGCAGCGTCCCAGCGCTTGAGCCAGCCGTCCAGACCCGGCAATTCCGGTGATCACGGAGTCACGCCGGAGAGACCCGGACCAAGAGCAGCGATGATCGAATCGGCATCGAACACGCAGCCGCCCCAGGTGCCGCCGCTTGCGTTCTGCAGTGCCGCCCAAAGACGCGTGTCGTCAGGAAGCCGGGGGTCGTGAGCCAGATCCGGTCGCAGCGCGCGTCTGGCCAGCAGTTCCGTGCCTTCTCGGATGCCGAGATAGCTGCCGCCTTCGCCGACCAGGTTCACCTCTCCTTCCAGATTGTTCCGATCGATCACGATTTCAATCATGTCCCCTTCGAGCACTTTGCCGAGCGGTCCGCCCGCTAGCGCCTCCGGGGTGATGTGGCCGATGCAAGCTCCGGTGGAAACGCCGCTGAAACGCGCGTCGGTGAGCACGGCTACCTGTTTGCCGAAGCTCAGGTGCTTCAGCGCGGACGTAATCTGGTAAATCTCTTCCATGCCGGAGCCCATTGGCCCACGGCACATCAGAACGACAATATCTCCGGCGCGGATAGCGTCGGGACCGTGACCCTTCAAGGCCGCGATGACTGCCTTTTCGGTCGTAAAGACGCGCGCCGGTCCACGCTTCCGATAAATGCCGTCTTCATCGACCACGCTCGGGTCAATGGAAGTGCTCTTGATGACCGAGCCGCCCGGTGCGAGATTCCCGTGCGGAAAAGTGACTGTAGCCGTGAGACCGCGCGCGCGTGCCGCGTCCGGGCTCATGATGACGTGATCGGGGTCGATGCGATCGCGATCGCGCAGGCTTTGGCGCAGAACCTGACGGCGTTCGGACTGCTCCCACCAATCGAGCACCACGCCCAGGCGTTCGCCGGAAACGGTCAGGGCATCCAACTCCAGCAATCCAAGCGCGCGCAGGTGCAGCATGACCTCAGGCACAGCGCCAGCTTCAAAGACTTGCACCGTTGGATGGCCAACCGGACCATTCGGCAGCGCGTCTACCAGGCGCGGAACTTGCCGATTCACCCGAATCCAATCGTGGGCTTCCGGGCGCTTCAATCCCGCTGCGTGCGCCACGGCGGGAAGATGCATGATTAGATTGGTGGAACCGCCGAAGGCCGCGTGTACCGCCATGGCATTGTGTATTGCGTGTGGGGTCAGGATGTCGCGCATGGCGATGGCGCGGGTCTCCATCGCGAGCACGGCCAGAGCGGATCGCCGCGCCGCATCGAGCCAGATCGGATGGCCCGACGGAGCCAGCGCCGAATGGGGAAGCGTCATGCCAAAAGCCTCAGCCACCACCTGGGATGTGGCAGCCGTACCTAGAAACTGGCATCCGCCGCCGGGGCTCGCGCAGGCGTGGCAAAGCGCTTCCGCCGCATCGTCAAGCGTCATTTCGCCATGAGCGAAACGAGCCCCAACCGATTGCACGCGCCCGGCATCTTCTCCCGTTTCCGGCATCAACGTGACGCCGCCGGGCACCAAAATACAAGGCAAATCACGCGATCCGGCCAGAGCCATCATCATCGCGGGCAAGCCCTTATCGCAAGTAGCCACTCCGATCACGCCATGCCGCGTGGGTAAGGATCGGATCAGCCGCCGGAACACCTGAGCCGCGTCGTTGCGGTAAGGCAGGCTGTCGAACATTCCCGTCGTTCCCTGGGTACGGCCGTCGCAAGGGTCAGTGCAGTAGGCCGCGAAAGGGATTGCTTGATTTGCAGCCAGTTCCTCGGCCGCGGCTTGCATAAGTAGCCCGACCTCCCAATGGCCCGTGTGATAGCCCAGAGCGATCGGAGTTCCATCGGGCTTCCGAATCCCTCCGTGCGTACTGAGGATCAGAATTTCCTTACCGCCGAGTTTGGCGGGATTCCAACCCATTCCCGCGTTCTGGCTCCAGCCGAACAGGTTTCCAGACGGGCTGGACAGTAACATCTCCGGAGTGATCGGAAGCTTGCCTTGCGGTCCCGCCGCTCGAGTGTGCACCTCAAAGATCGAGGGATCGGAGGCTTCAACAAGCTGAGTAAACGGCGTCATCGCTCTAACAACAATTGTACGAGTAGGGGTTTGGGAACGGCCCGCGCCAGGCTGTGGGAATCAGTGCGCCACCGTTCCGAGGTAGTTGCCGTATCCCACAATCAGCGTTGAGCTCACAAGCACCAGCAGGCTTAACGCAACCAGCCGCTGGGTCTGGCGGCCGGCGCCTCGCCACTCGTGTAGCGCAATGCCCCAGAGGGTGCTGAAAATAATGATGCTGGCCATGTGAAGGGTCCAACTGGAGAATTTATAGCGGCCCATCTGCGTCTCGCCCATCGTGTAGAAAAAGAACTGGAAATACCAGGTAGTTCCGGCCAGTGCGCAGAGCAAATAGTTGCGAAGCATAGGAGCGCCGGGCGCGCGGAAGTACTGAGGCCCGGTGCCGTTGCGCGTGTTCAAAATGGCGCACCAGATAACGTTGGTGGTGAGTCCGCCCGCAAGCACGACAACCAGAACTGGCAAACCCTGCCACAGGGTAGCGGTCCCATGCCGCAGGGTCAGCGCTTTGATCGGATCGCCCGCCGCTAAACCATAAGCGAAACAGGCGCTCATCACGCCGGAGAAGGTGGCTACCAGCAAGCCCTTACGGAGGTCGAACTCTTTAATGGAAGCGCGCTTCTGCTCTTGTGACATTTCGCGTTCCTTGCTCACACCGGCCAAGCCCGCGACGGCGATGCCGCAGAGGCACACCGCGATACCGAGCAGGATCACGCGTCCCGACTGAGTTCCGAGCACGGTCCGGGCAAAGTCGCCACTCACCAACGGTGGCATCAGCGTTCCAAAGGCCGCGCAGAAGCCAAGCACCACCGCCATTCCCAGACTCATTCCGAGATACCGCATGGTCAGTCCGAACGTGAGCCCACCGACGCCCCAGAGTACACCGAACGCATACGACCAGAAAATGCTGGAAGCGGGCGCTTCTCGCAAAACCGGGATCAGATCGTGTGTCATCAGGCCCGCCAGCAGCCACGGCGCGAGCAGCCAACTGAAGATGCCCCCCGCAAGCCAGTAAGTCTCCCAGGCCCAGCCTTTGACGGCGCGGTAGGGGACATAGAAGCTGCCCGACGCAAGACCGCCCAGCCAGTGAAACAGAACGCCGAGCATGGGGTTGGGGATCATGAATAGAACGCTGATCGTATCATCTGTCTAGCGGCTCACCGAGTGCTCATCTCACTATTCATTACTTGCTATAACGACACGCTGTTTCCGCAAACAGGGAAAGCGGTTGTCGCGGTTCTAGAGCGGCTGGGCCACACGGTGGAGTTCCCTGAAGCTCAAACCTGCTGCGGGCAGATGCACTACAACACCGGCTATCAGGCCGAGGCTTTGCCGTTGATGCGGCGGTTGGTCCAGATCTTCGCCGGCGCGGACACTGTCTGCGTGCCGTCATCTTCCTGCGTGGCCATGATGCGCGAGCATTATCCGAAAATGGCGGCTGCCGCGGGTGATCGGGGACTGCAGGAGCAGGTAGCGTCTTTATTGCCGCGCGTGTTCGAGTTCTCGGAATTGCTGATTGACAAGCTCCAGGTGGAAGACGTTGGCGCGTACTTCCCGCATCCGGTGACCTTGCACCCATCGTGCCACTCACTGCGGTCGCTGCATGTCGGCGATAAGCCCGCGCGGTTACTGCGCCAGGTGCGGGGACTGACTCTCATGGACCTGCCGGAAGCCAGCCAGTGCTGTGGCTTCGGCGGCACTTTCGCGATCAAGAATTCCGCCGTCTCGGGCGAGATGCTGGCAGACAAAATCCAATGTGTTCTGAGTACCGGGGCGGAAGTCTGCACGGCTCTCGATAACTCCTGCCTGATGCATATCGGTGGAGCATTGCACCGCCAGAAGACAGGAGTCCGCACGTTGCATTTGGCGGAGATACTGGAGCCGGTCGAGTGAGTATCCGAGTCGGGCAATCTGAAAGCGCGCCTGAGTTTCCCGTGGCGGCGCGGGAGGCCATACAGAATCAGCAACTGCGGCAGAACGTGCGGAATGCGACCGGCGTCATTCGCGCCAAGCGCGAGCGCGTCGTCGAGGAGATGCTGGATTGGCAACAGCTTCGGGATGCGGCGCATGCAATCAAGGAACACACGCTGGCGCATCTCGATGTATATCTCGAAGCGTTCGAAGAGGCGTGCACACGCGCCGGTGGCCACGTGCACTGGGCTCGCGACGCCGATGAAGCCAATCGCATCATAGTCGACTTAGTAAGAGCTCACGAGGAAACCGAAGTCATCAAGGTAAAGACGATGACTTCGGATGAGACTCAGCTGAATAGCGCGCTCGCGGCTGCCGGGATTACTCCGGTCGAGACGGACCTGGCGGACTTAATCGTGCAGCTGGGCGACGACCAGCCCTCGCATATCGTCGTCCCCGCACTGCATCGGAACAGACAAGAAATCCGGCAAATCTTCATCGAGAAGATGGGACTGACGGAGCTTGGGGACCGGCCCGAAGATCTAACCAACGCGGCGCGCCAGTATCTGCGGGAGAAGTTTCTGCGGGTCAAGACGGCTATCAGCGGGGCTAACTTTGCGGTGGCGGAAACCGGGTCGGTATGCGTGGTGGAGTCGGAAGGCAACGGACGTATGTGCGTGACCTTGCCCGAGGTTTTGATCACGCTGGTCGGGATTGAAAAGGTGATCCCAAGGTTCCGCGACTTAGAAGTATTCTTACAGATACTGCCGCGCTCGGCAACTGGTGAGCGGATGAACCCGTATAACTCTATCTGGACGGGTGTAAGTCCAGGGTCGGGTCCCCAAGAGTTTCATGTAGTGTTACTCGATAATAACCGGACCGAAGTTCTGGCCGATGCCGAAGCTAGCGCGACTCTAGATTGTATCCGCTGCGGCGCATGTCTCAATGCTTGCCCGGTTTACAGGCAAACGGGTGGACATGCTTACGGGTCGATTTACTCAGGGCCGATCGGAGCTATTCTAACTCCGCAGTTACAAGGCATGCAGCACTCCCAATCGTTACCCTATGCTTCGTCGCTATGCGGGGCATGTTATGAAGTATGTCCGGTAAAGATCGACATACCGGAGATCCTGATACATCTGCGAAATAAGATCGTGGAAGCAGGAGATGCGCCGCTCGCCGAGCGTATCGGAATGCGGGCCGCTAGTGTGGCGCTGGCGGGTCCGCACCGTTTGGGAATGGCGCAGGAAGTAGGACGTTGGATGCAGAAGGCGTTCGAGCATGAAGGCATGATCGAAGCGTTGCCTGGATTTCTCGGAGGCTGGACTGCGATGCGCGATCTGGTTCCCATCCCGAAGCAATCCTTTCGCCAGTGGTGGGCGGAGCGGAAATGAGCGGGAGCCGCCAGCATGTATTGAGTGCGGTTCGGAGCGCGCTCGCGAAACAGAGTGTGCTGGGAAAGCGGGGCGCGGAACGCCTCGCTGGTTACGAAAGCATTCCGCGCGCGTACACCACCACCCAGTCGCTCACACGCGCAGAGATTCTCGACCTTTTTGAAGAGCGTCTGGTCGACTACGATGCAGCGACGCACCGTTGCTCCGCAGAAGAGCTACCGGGAGTAATCGCGAAGTGCTTGGGGGATCGGACGAAGGTAGTGATTCCCAAAGATCTGCCCGCGTTGTGGTTGCCGCCCGGAATCGAATTCGTACGCGATACCGGACTAAGTTATCCCGAGATCGACGCAGCCGGCGGAGTCATCACGGCTTGCGCGACCGCGATAGCTCTAACCGGAACTCTAGTCTTACAGGATGGAGCCGTGGGGCAGGGACGCCGCGTCCTGACTCTATTGCCCGACTACTATCTCTGTATCGTTCAGGCGCATCAAGTGGTACATACGGTGGCCGAGGGATTGCGGGCCATCGGGAGCACCGCGACGCTTGCCACCACGACGATCTCCGGGCCATCCGCAACCGCGGACATCGAGATGATTCGAATCCGCGGCGTACATGGACCACGATTTCTAGAAGTCGTTATCGTGGTGTGAGAAAGCCCCGGTCTACGGCGTCCGTTTGCCCCAGAAGATCGTACAGAAATCCGCCTTAGTACTTCGCGCGTAAACGTTGGCGAAGCCATGATCGGCAATGTATTCGTCGTCCTCACATGTCTGGGTAACATCGAACTTTCCGGCTTTGACTTGGGCTCGAAGCTCAGCGGCTGAGATGACGTGGAGTAGAGCTTCGCGATTGGGGGTGAAGCTGAACTTGTGGGAATCGTCCATCTCCAAACCGGAAGGTGGAGCGTGACGGGTCAGAAAGTAGATCGCTTCATCCGCGTAAAGAGTCTCTTGGGGCGGAGTGATTTCTCGAACCGCGCGGGCGACTTTCTCTAGATCGGGCCAATCAATGTCATTCCGGACTTCGATAAGATCCTTGGCAAGTCCGAAGGCGGCAAGTACGAAAAGCACCAGCGCGGGCATCCAAGGGCGGCCGGGCTTGTAGAGCTGAGTTCCGATTGCATAAAGGCCGGCGACGGCAAGCACAGCTAAGAACGGAACGGTGAATAGGTAGTAGCGTTCAAATGTCGGCTTGCCGTAGGACAGATAAGCGGCCAAGCCTGCGGCAAGCCAGGCGCACAGGGCAAACTCGGCCTTGAGCGCAGGCTCCCAGTTACTGCGGAAATGCACAAAAAGCCATCCAGCGATCGCCAGCAAAATAAGAAGCAGGACGGGTCCGCTATCGATCCAAGCTGCATAAACTTCTAAATTATGTTCGGTGGCGCCCGGCCAGTTCAGAAGCCGATATGACGAGTTGTATTCGACGATGCCGAAGTAAACTTGCCTTGGGCCTTGAACAAATAGCCAGAGAACGGGGAGAAGTGCAAAAATCACTCCGCCGATGAAGGCCGACGACTTGGCCGCGCGGCTGCCATTCCGGTTGTAGCGTAGCATCCAAACGAACAGAATCGGGATCACGGGCGCGGTGAGCAGCGAGCAACCGGCAGCGATTCCGCAGGCCAGTCCGGCGAGCGCGCTCACGGCGACACCGCGCCGACGGACGGCTATGACGGAGAAACGAAAGGCCGTTGAGATCGCCAGGAGGCAGATCCCATACGCTTGCGCCAAGCCGCCGAAGCGGACGACGGCAATATTGCCGCCAATGAGAAACGCCGTTGTGACCGCTCCGGCCAGCCGCCACGTAACCACTGGAAAGCGGTCTCGCACGAAAGCTGCCATCAACCACACCGCAGCCCCGGTACAGATCGCGGCAACGGCGTGCAAAGGCCGCCAACTCTCGCCGAAAATGCGTAGAAGAAGGGCGTTCCAGTAAGCGTTGAGCGGCGTCTGCGAGAAGCAGAAATCAAGGTACGGGCGCTTGCCGTGGAGGATGGACTGGGCTGCCAGGACGTGAAATCCCTCGTCCCAGGCAAACGCGCGGGTCTGCGAGTAGAGAACTAGAAGCGCGGTAATTCCGGCAATCGCCAGATAAAGGATGGAGTTCCGGTTTTTCACCCTGATCGACTATGGAACCATACTCGCCGCTCCCTGCTAATCTTTTTGAAACGGACGGACCCCTGCCGCTCCCCGTTTTGAGGATTGATGGGTACACAGGTTGTTCTGAAGCATCGGACTCAGTACAAATACGATCGGGCCATCACGCTTGGGCCGCAAGTGGTGAGGCTGCGCCCGGCCCCGCACTGCCGTGCGTCCATCGTTAGTTATGAGCTCAAGGTCACGCCCGCCAATCACATTCTCAGCTGGCAGCAGGACCCTCTGAGCAACCGTCTGGCGCGGCTCATCTTCCCGGAGAAAGCGGACGCCCTGGTGATCGACGTGGAATTGGCCGTGGAACTGGCGGCTTTCAATCCGTTCGACTTCGTACTGGAACCGTATGCGGTGGAATACCCGTTCGAATATGCCCCGGTCCTGGCTAAGGATCTGGTTCCGTACCTGGCGACGCAGTTCGCCGGACCGCTGCTTGAGAGCTTTCTCGACACGATTTCGCCGGAGCGGCGGGGCACGGTCGAGTTTCTGTTAGACCTGAATCGGCAAGTGGCGGGCCACATCGGGTATACGGTTCGCATGGAATCGGGCGTTCAGACCTGCGAGCAGACGCTGGAGAAAAGGACCGGATCGTGCCGCGATTCGGCTTGGCTGCTGGTGCAGGTGGCGCGGCATCTGGGGTTTGCGGCGCGCTTCGCGTCGGGCTATCTGATTCAACTGGCGACGGCGGAGCCGGGCTCGAAAGACTCGGCGGACTTGCATGCATGGGCCGAAATCTTCCTGCCGGGTGGCGGCTGGATCGGCTTGGATCCCACGTCTGGACTGATGGCCGGGGAAGGGCACATCCCGCTGGCGTGCACGCCGGACGCGTCGAGCGCCGCGCCCATTACCGGAACCATTGAGCCCTCCAAAGTGGAATTCAGCTTCTCTTTGACTATGGAGCGGCTGAACCCTACGCGGCTTCTGGAAGAGCCTTTCACGGAGGATCAGTGGGAGCGCTTGCAGGCGGTGGCGCACCAGGTAGACGCGGACCTGCTCGCTGGCGATGTACGGCTCACCATGGGAGGCGAGCCCACGTTTGTCGGCGTGGATGAACCGGACAGCCCGCAGTGGAACGGCGATGCGATGGGTCCGCTGAAGCGCAATCGCGCGGTGGCGCTGATCCGCCGGTTGAGCGAGCAAATCGCGCCGGGCGCGCTGCTGCATTTCGGGCAAGGCAAGTGGTATCCGGGCGAGTTGCTGCCGCGCTGGGCGTTGAGCTGCCACTGGCGGGCGGATGGGTTGGCGGTTTGGGAGAACGCGGCTTGGATCGCCGAGGAGGAGCGCGACTACGGCTTCGGTATCGGCGATGCCCGCAAGTATATGGATGCACTGGCCCGCCGGCTCCAGGTGAGCGCGGCCAATGTGATGCCGGCTTACGAGGACGCTTTCTATTACGTGTGGAAAGAACGGCGGCTTCCGGTGAATGTCAATGTGGCGCACTCGATGCTGGCCGACGCGCAGGAGCGGAATGAGCTCGCGCGAGCTTTTGAGCGGGGCTTGGCTGAACCCGTGGGTTACTGTTTGCCGATCCGCCGGCGGCAGTTCGAGGGGCACTCGTACTGGTCAAGCCAGCACTGGTTCTTGCGGCCCGAACGGCTGCTGCTGATTCAGGGAGACTCGCCGATCGGGTACAGGCTGCCGCTCGATTCACTGCCGTGGGTAGCGCCCGATCAAATCGAATATGACTTCGAGGACGACCCGTTAGCGGATCGGGAAAAGCTGCCCGCGCATCCCGCGCGACGTCCGGAGTTGTTTGCCAATGAGCCCACGGCCGACCCGCAGGATTCCGATCCGAAGCCCGGCGAGTCGGCTAAACCGGTGATCCGTCCGGCGCTTTGCGTGGAAGCGCGCGAGGGGCGCGTACACGTGTTCCTGCCGTACACACCGAAACTACCGGACTACCTGGACCTGGTGGCCGCGGTGGAAGATACCTGTGAGCACTTGCATATGCCGGTGTGGGTGGAAGGCTATCCGCCTCCGGCCGATCCGCGAATGCGCAGCTTCAGCGTCACGCCGGACCCTGGCGTGATCGAGGTCAACTTGCCACCCGCCAAAAGCTGGGATGAGTTGGAGAAGATCAACGGGCTTGTGTTCGAAGAGGCCCGCCGGAACCGATTGACGGCGGAGAAGTTCACCTACGACGGAAAGCACATTTCAACTGGCGGCGGCAATCACATCGTGATCGGTGGGTCGACCGCGTCAGACAGTCCGCTGCTACGGCGGCCCGACTTGCTGCGTAGCATGGTCGCCTTCTGGCAGAATCACCCGTCGTTATCCTACCTGTTCTCGGGCCAGTTCATCGGACCCACCAGCCAACATCCGCGCATCGACGAGGCGCGCATGGATGCGTTGTATGAACTGGAGATTGCCTTCAGCCTGCTGCCCAAAGGCGAGTGTCCGCCTTGGCTGGTGGACCGGCTGTTTCGCAATTTGCTCGTGGACATGACGGGCAATACGCATCGCGCGGAGTTCTGCATCGATAAGCTGTATCCGCCTGAAGGGTCGGGTTCACGGCTGGGGCTGCTGGAACTGCGCGCATTCGACATGGCTCCGAGCTTGCGGATGGGTCTGGCGGAGCTGCTGCTGGTGCGAGCGCTGGTGGCCATGTTCTGGAAAGAGCCTTATCAGGGCCGGTTAGTCCGTTGGGGGACAGGAATTCACGACCGCTTCCTATTGCCGCATTATGTGAAGCAGGACTTTCTGGACGTGCTGACGATACTGCGGCGGTTCGGGTATGGCTTCGATGACCGGTGGTTTGCGGCGCATCTGGAATTCCGATTTCCCAAGATCGGTTCGGTAGCCAGTCACGACGTGGAGTTGGAGTTGCGGCAGGCTCTGGAGCCTTGGCATGTGTTGGGAGAGGAAGCCAGTTCGGGCAATACTTCCCGGAGTGTGGATTCATCTTTGGAGCGGCTGCAAGTGAAGGTGACCGGGTTCACCGAATCGCGCCACGTGGTGGTGTGTAACGGGCGCAGCGTGCCACTGCGCGCGACGGGAACTCCCGGCGAAGCGGTAGCTGGAGTGAGATACCGGGCATGGCAGCCGCCATTGTGTTTACATCCCACGATTCCGGTGCATACTCCGTTGAAGTTCGATTTGATCGATACCTGGAGCGCGCGATCGATTGCGGGCTGCGTCTTTCATGTGATTCATCCTGATGGGGTGATGTACGAGAATCGGCCAGCCGATGCCGCGGAAGCCGAGAGCCGCCGCGCCGCGCGTTTCGTGGACACGGGAGCGACGGGGGGAACGGCGACGCCACCCGCGGAAGAAGTAAATCCGATCACTCCGATGACACTGGACTTGCGGTGGCCGGGGCCGGACGGAGTCAGCCGGGCGGGTGCGCCGGCAGTGGGGTCATGATCGCGAATCTCCGCCAAATCGCGTTACGCGATCCGACCGTGTTCGACGAGCTTTCGGCGGATGGGGTGACGCTGCGGCCGCACTGGTCGCACTTCATGGACTCGCTGGAGGCGATCGGCTCGGTTGAACTGGGGAAGCGTTGGAGCCGCGCGGAACGGCGCGTTCGCGAGAACGCGATTACTTACAACATCTATAGCGATCCAATGGGCGTTAGCCGTCCCTGGCGGATCGATTTGATTCCGCTGCTGATTCCGGCGGCCGAGTGGCGATATATCGAAGCTGGGGTGACGCAACGGGCGCAGTTGCTGAACCTTCTGTTAGAGGATCTCTACGGGCCGCGCCGCTTGGTCGAAAGTGGGCACGTTCCGGCCGCGCTTCTCTACGCGAATCCCGCCTTTTTGCGGCCGCTGGCAGGGGTGGCGGTGCCCCGCCAGACTTACCTGCACTTCCTGGCGGTGGACTTAGCGCGGTCGCCGGACGGGCAGTGGTGGGTTTTGGCGGACCGGACGCAAGCGCCTTCGGGCGCCGGGTATGCGCTGGAGAACCGGACGCTGGTGGCGGACGTGCTGCCGGACCTGTTCCGCACATCCAACGTGCAACGGCTCGCTCCGTTTTTCCGGGCGCAGCGCGAGGCTCTAATCCGGCTGGCGGATTGCGATCATCCGCGCATTGTCCTGTTGACGCCGGGTCCGTATAACGAGACTTACTTCGAGCATTCGTATCTGGCGCGGTACCTGGGATTCACGCTGGTGGAAGGCGCGGATCTGACGGTGCGGGATCGCCGCGTGTTCTTGAAAACGGTGGAAGGTTTGCGTCAGGTGGACGTGATCCTGCGCCGGGTGGATGACAGCTTCTGCGATCCGCTGGAACTGCGGGCCGAGAGCTATCTAGGTGTTCCCGGCTTGGTGGACGCCATCGCGGCGGGGAATGTGAAGGTCGCGAACGCGTTAGGGAGCGGGGTGATTGAGACCGCCGCCATGATGCCGTTTCTGCCGGGGCTGACCGCGCACTTACTGGGGGAGAATTTGAAGCTCCCCTCGGTCGCCACGTGGTGGTGCGGTCAGGACTATGCGCTCGAGTGGGTGCTGGCAAATCTGGACAAGGTGGTGGTGAAGCCGGCCTTTCCGGCGCGGGCGGCTTCTGGCCAGGCAATGGAGCCGGTGTTCGGTGCTCAACTATCGGCGGCGGAGAAGACTAAGTTCGCGGCGCAGGTCCGGGCCCAACCTTATAGTTACGTGGCGCAGGAGCAGGTAGCGCTCTCGACGGCGCCGGTATGGGAAAGCGGGAACATGTTCGCACGCAGCCTGGTCTTGCGGACTTACGTGCTGAACACCGGGAATGGCTGGACCGTGATGCCGGGTGGTCTCGTGCGCGTGGCCGGGGAAGAGAACCCGGTGGTTTCGATGCAGCGCGGCGGACATAGTAAAGACACGTGGGTGTTGTGGGACGGTCCGGTGGATCCGTTCAGTATGCTGCCGCCACGGCATCAGCCGGTAGAACTGCGGCGGGGCACGGCGGACTTGCCGAGCCGGGTAGCCGACAACTTGTTCTGGCTAGGCCGGTATGTGGAGCGCAGCGAGAACATCGCCCGCTTCGTGCGTACCGTAATCACTCGGGTGCGGCGCGCGGATGACGCGGAGTTCGGGTGCCTGGTGCGGGTGCTCGGGTGTCTGGATTCGCCACATAGTAAGTTGCCGAAGCGGCGACGCCCGACCGCAATGGAGCTCGAGAAGGAAGTGGTCGCGGTGATGGCCGACCCGAAGCGCACCGATAGTTTGGTCGCGGCGCTTGGGGAAGTGTACCGAGTGGGCGGAAATGTGCGCGACCGGCTGTCAGACGACATGATGCGGCTGATGGGTGAGCTGAATGAGTGGATCAAAGTGCAGCCGGATACGACGTTCACCGAATACTCGGCGATCCTTACCGGGTGCCTGGCGCTGTTGTCGGCGATGTCCGGCATGGAGCGCGAGAACATCACGCGCGGTCCGGGCTGGCTGTTTATGAGCTTGGGGCGGCGGTTGGAGCGTGCGATGTATTCGGTGCGGCAGATGCGAGAGATCACCGGTCCGCTGGCCGAGCAGGACTGGCCGCTGCTCGAATACCTGCTCGAAGTGGCGGACAGCTCGATGACTTATCGGTCGCGGTACTACACGACGCTGCAACCCCTGGCCGTGCTGGACGTGCTGATGGCGGACGAGACGAATCCGCGGTCACTCGCCTTTCAGTTGAGTCATCTGGCAGATCTTTATGGCAAGCTGCCGCGACACACGGCGGAGGATCTGGTGGCGATGCGGACGGCGGTCGGGCTGTTGCAGGGGTTCGATCTGCAAACGATGGAGTACCGGCTGGCAAGCGGCAAGCGGGAGCGCCGGGCGGCCGATGAGAGAACCCGGCTGGACGCATTGTTGAAAGAGCTCGACTCGCTGCTGCCCTCGTGGTCGAATAACCTATCGAATAACTATTTCAGCCATGCTCGAACTTTCCCAATTACGATCGGCGAATGACTTACGAGATTGTTCACAAAACGACATATAAGTATAAGTACTCGGTGTCGGTCGGCAATCACATCGCTTGCCTGACTCCGCGCACCTGGGGACATCACCGGTGTGTGTCGAATGAGCTAGTAGTAAGTCCGACGCCGGCGACGCTCAGCCAGCGATTCGACTATTACGGGAATCAGGTAAGCCTGTTCACGGTAGAAGAACCCCATCGGGAACTGGTGGTAGAGTCACGGAGCGAGGTGGTGATTGAAGGCTCGCCACCCTGGCCGGAGAAGTCGATCGAATGGGAAGAAGCGGCTCGGCAGTTACCTCTTGATTTGTCTCCGGACGCGGTGGAGGCTTATCAATTTGTGTTTGACTCGCCGCGTATTCGGGCGAATCCGGAACTGGCCGAGTATGCGCGGCAATCGTTCACTCCACGACGTCCGCTGGCCGAGGCACTGCTCGACTTGACCGGGCGAATTTATCGCGGATTTTAAGTTCGATTCCAAAGCCACGAATGTCCGGACGCCGACCGAAGAGGTATTCAAGAAGCGGCGCGGGGTATGTCAGGATTTTGCGCATCTCCAGATAACTTGCTTGCGGTCATTGACCCTTCCGGCGCGTTACGTAAGTGGGTATTTACGGACTTATCCACCGCCGGGACGGCCGCGGTTAGTGGGGGCCGATGCTTCGCACGCGTGGGTGTCGGCATATTGTCCGGGGGCGGGCTGGTTGGATCTCGACCCGACTAACAACGTGGCGCCTTCGACCGGGCATGTAACCTTGGCGTGGGGACGCGACTATAGTGACGTAAGTCCGCTGCGAGGTCTGATCCTGGGTGGGCGCGACCATACGTTGAAGGTTGGCGTGGACATGAAACCAGTGGGCGAGTAACTATTTTGTGGTTTTCAATGAGACTTGCCGGCGTAACCACTGTTTTCGTTTGATATCGGCGAGCGGGCCGGTGAATTTCGGCATGCCGTTCGTGGAAATCGGCGGAACAAAGCCATTCTTCAACTGGGTGGCCAGGTGCAGGGGCAGCTGCGCGAGTTTCGCGATGTCGGGAAGTTGCGGTGCGGGGGTTCGATCGGCGAGGATGCGGTCGAGAATCTGCCGGGTGCGGTGGCAGAGGCGCTGCAGGCGGGCTTCGTGGCGGCTCAACTGATCGAAGATGCGCGCGTGCGCGACGTAGCTGGCGGCTTGGGCGAGTGCGTAGCGGGCGGCATCGTCGATGGGGCCGAACCGGGCGTCGATGGATTCCAGGTGGTCTGAAGTACCGAAGGTATGCAGGTTGATATCGAGGGCGGTCAGGCGGGCGAGACGCCACTCGGTGGCATGCAGGAGATCGACGAGACGGCGTTCCTCGTCGCTGGCCGGGCTGTACTGGTCAGCATATGACTGCCCGAGAGCTTCGAAGTGCTGACGATCCTCGCCGGGCAGGACAACGGTTTTCGAAAACATGCCGTGCGTGCAGGCGTTCAGGCTGACGCGGGCTTTACCCTCTACGGTGCGAGGTCCGGTGGAGTGTTGGGCGTTTTCGCGCTGGATTGCGGCGTGGTCCGGGACGAGCGATACGGTGGGAGTGGCCATGAGTACCCTTTCATCCGCTAGTAAGGCACGGGCGGGAGGCGCCGCGCAGGGGTGTATTTGCAAGCGATTGAAAAGGCGGGAGAAATAAGGTTGGGATGGCGGTTACTGCGGGGGTGGAGCTAGGTCCCGGAAGTTGATAGGACAGCAATCATAAATGACGTTCACTGAGTTCCTCTCTTCACGCGCCGCATCGGAAGGGCACACCAAGGAGTTGAAGTCGTCGACGGAGTGGCAGTTCTCCTGCGCGTGATCGCGTCAGGGAACAGACGCCGTTCGTTCGTTACCAAAGATATCGACCTGATGCTGCACCAGTCTAATCTCGACACTCTGGTGGAAGCTGCAGAGCGGGCCGGATATCAAACCAACGAATGATCGGCGGATTCACTTTGACGTTGCCGGGAAGAGACATCTCCGAAGCCGTCCATCTGATTTTCGCCGGAGAGAAGCCACGGTCGGAATATCCCTGTTCCGAGTCAGCAAGTTTCGGTCGAAAGACAAGATTCACCTCGAACTCCTCGACCAGGGTGGATTGATTACTCCTGAACTGGGAGCGCGACTTGAACAATACGCTACAGGAGCGGCTGACGGCGGTGCGGTGATTGTAGGGTCGGTCGCTAGTCTATTGGGCGTTCTAACGAATCCCTGCCGATGTTCCTAAGGAATTAAATAGGGAAGAGTTGTCCAGTCCGATGCGGCGTGTCATGCCGTCCCACTACACAACCTACCGCCGGTCGCGGACTTTCGAGAGCAGGCGGAGCATTTCCATATAGAGCCAGATGAGGGTGACCATCAGGCCGAACGCGCCGTACCACTCCATATACTTCGGCGCGCCGCCGCGGGCGCCTTGCTCGATGAAGTTGAAGTCGAGAATCAGGTTGAACGCCGCTACCGAAACCACGACCAGGCTGAAGAGAATCCCGATAGGGCCACTGCCGAAAATTCCGGGGATCTGGACGTGAAAGATACCGAGCAGCATGCTGGCGACATAAACCAACGTGATGCCTCCGGTTGCGGCCACGATGCCGAGCATCAATTTCCGCGTCGGCTGGATTAGGCCGGAGCGGTAGGCGAGCAGCATACAGATCGCGGTACCGAACGTAAGCGCGACGGACTCGATCGCGATGCCGGGGAAACGAAGTTCAAACATCGCCGAAAGCGAGCCGAGCACCAGACCTTCGAGCAATGCGTAGATCGGCGCGGTGATAGGCGCCCATTGCTTCTTGAAAATGGTGACCATGGCGGCGATTAAGCCACCGAAGGCGCCGAGCGTCAGGAGTCCACCGACCGATGATGGGTCCTGGCTGGTGAGGAACCGGTCCCACGTCCAGAATGCGGTAGCGAGGACGCAGACCATCAGGATGCCGGCGCGGTTGATGGTTCCAGAGACAGTCATGGCCGGGCCGTAACCGGTGCGGATGGCGGTGGTTTCGAAAGTATTGTTGCCGAGTGCGGGATTGGAACTTCTCATACCGAGGTTCATGAAATGGCCTACTTAAATTGTAAGGCCAATTTGGAATGCCAGTTGCTGATGCAGCGCCGGAGGTGTCGATTGAAATATTTATTTGCTTGGATTCTAGGGGTGCCGGGCGGGCTGATTCTTCTGTGGTTCCTGTTCAACCACATGCACTAAACCGGAGGACCAGGTCACTCGTCACCGGTTCGTCGGTGGTGTCCTCATCGACAGGTTCATGCAGGTAGAAGTAATAGGTGCTCAGGGCAATGACGGCGAGCACCATGGCCAGTGCAAGACTCCAACGAATCAGCCGAATCGGCGGGAACGCTTCGTTTTGCACTGCGACTACCGTAAGTCGCACGACAGACCCGCCGAAGGCCACGGCGAATAAAAGCTTCAGCCACCAGGGCATCAGGTCCAACGGTGCTTGCCCACCCACCTGGCTCCAGCACTCGAAAAATGCTATTAGAGCAAGCAGGAACTCAAGCGCATAGGCTAAGCGAATCGGGCGTGGTTCCATCGACGGGGATTAGGCCCCTTCATCTTACCGCTAGCGCGTCTTGATTCATGCGAACGGAACAAAGTACGGCGCGCGCTCGTCATTACTGTAATCTGAACAGTAATCTGGAGTTCCGACAATGGCAGAGCAGGGTTTTGGGCGAACGGTCTATGACATCGGGAGCGCGCTGGGACTGGCGGTAGATTCGATACGCGCCCACAAACTGCGCAGCTTTCTGACGCTGCTGGGCGTGATTATTGGCGTGGCGAGCGTCATTTTCGTGGGATCGGCAATCGAGGGTCTAAGCGTTTACGCCGATCAAAGCACCGCGAAGGCGTTCGGCAGCAAGACTTTCATGATCGGCCAGATTGTAACGGCGCACAGCATGAAAGAGTATCTGGCGAAGATCAAGCGCAACAAGCGGCTGACGATGTCGGATGGGAATTACCTGGCGGAAGCGGATGCCGACACTTCGCTATTCAGTCCGTACCGGCGCAAGTCGGTGGACGTGAAGCGTGGGGGATTGATCAGTGAACTCACGGCGGTGGTGGGCGTGTCTTCGGAGATGGCGGAGATCCGCGATATCGGGGTGGTGGACGGGCGCTTCTTCAACGCTCAGGAGAATCAGAGCCGGATGAATGTCGGCGTGATTGGCGATGACACACGGGAGAAGCTGTTCCCGGATGGTGGAAGCCCGGTCGGCAAAACGGTGCAGATTAGCGGGGTGGATTTCGAGATTGTGGGATTGCAGGAGAAGCTTGGGTCTGCATTCGGGCAAAGCCAGGACAACTCGATTTACATTCCCATCAACTCGTACAACCGGATTTTCGGACCGCCCAACGACGGGATGGATCTGTTCGGAGCAGCGCGCACGGACACCAACGTGACGATGCAGGCTGCGCTCGATCAGGCGCGAGTCGCGTTGCGGTCGCGCTATCACCAACTGCCTGGAGAGGACGACAAGTTCGATACTTTGACGCCGGACGCAATCCGCGGGTTCATTGACTCGCTGCTCAAGATGGTGACGGCGATCGTGATCCCGGTGACGGCGATTTCGCTGGTGGTGGGTGGGATTGTGATCATGAACATCATGCTGGTGAGCGTGACGGAGCGGACGCGGGAGATCGGGATCAGGAAGGCGTTGGGCGCGCGGCGGTCGGACATCATGATGCAGGTGATTATCGAGTCTCTACTGATGGCGTCGATCGGCGGCGCGATGGGTGTGGGATTCGGAGCGGCGGTGACGGGCTTAGCCGGCGCGTTGTTCAAGCTGAAGCTTCACATCACATTGCCGTATGTGCTGATCTCGGTGGGCGTGTCGAGTCTGGTGGGAGTGGCGTCGGGGTGGTATCCGGCGGCGCGGGCGGCGAAGCTTGATCCAATTACTGCGTTGAGGTCGGAGTAAAAGCATGATCAGTATCGGGCAGAACGTGGGGATGGCGCTGGATGCGGTGTGGACGCACCGGTTCCGGTCGATGTTGACGATTTTGGGGATTGTCATCGGGATTACGACGGTGGTGACGGTAGCGTCGCTGCTGACGGGATTGCGGCAGGGGATCGTCGTTTTTTTCGACCAACTGGGGCCGGATAATGTGTTCCTGTTCAAGACGAGCGGGAATCCGAACGACGACGGGGAGAGCCCGAAAGAGCGGCGTCGCAAGCCGATCAAACCGGAATATGCGGAAGTGATCAAACGCTTGGCGAGTTCAGTACAGGAGACGGGGCTGACGCTGTTTGTTCCGAACATTATCAATGGCAAGGCCGTGACGGCGCATGTGCCCGGGGCAGAGAGCGACGAAATTTCGGTGGTGGGCCAATCGCCGAACGGAAACGATCTGGCTCCGAAGGATTTTCAGGCGGGCCGTTTTTTCACGAGCGAGGAAGACGCGCGCGCGAGCCATGTCGCGGTGATTGGGGCGGATCTGGCAAAGGTGCTGTATCCCGACGGGAAGGCGCTGGGCAAGACGTTCATTATGGATGGCGCGGAGTATACAGTAATCGGAGTTCATGAAAAAGCCAAGGGCGGCTTCTTCGGGCAGAACGGGGAGGACAATCAGATTGCGATTCCGATCGGCACGGCACGGAGCCGCTATCCGCAAATCGACCGGTTTATGGTTACGGCCAAAGCCAAGCCCGGCCGGAGGAAAGAGGCGTTTGACGAGGTGGACGCGCTGGTGCGGAAGCTACGGCATACGCCGAAGGATGATCCCGACGATTTCTCGCTATCGACGCCGGATCAGATTATTGCGCAGTTTGACAGCATCACGGGAATTATCGGGCTGGTGGCGATTGCGATTTCAGGGCTCGGGCTGCTGGTGGGCGGGATCGGCGTGATGAACATCATGCTGGTAAGCGTGACGGAGCGGACGCGGGAGATCGGGATTCGGAAAGCTTTAGGCGCGCGCAAGTTCGACGTGATCGGGCAGTTTCTGGCTGAGGCGATGGCACTGACGGGAGTGGGCGGCGTGTTGGGAGTGGTGATTGCGATTCTGATTACGCTGCTGATTGGCGTGCTGGTGCCGTCCTTGCCATCGGTGGTGCCGAGTTGGGCGATCATTGCGGGTTTCTCGGTATCGGTGGCGATTGGGTTGTTCTTCGGGACGTGGCCGGCGGTGAAGGCTTCGCAGCTCGACCCGGTCGAAGCGCTGCGGTACGAGTAGGGGGCTGGGAAGGCCGGCTACCCGGGGCTGAAAACAAAACCTCGCACTCCAGATACTTCGACGAGGCGTTCATTCCACCGAAGGCTGTAATCGTATCCGGTCAACTGGTTCATTGGACGCCGGCTCAATTGCTAACCTGAGGGTAATGAGCCCTCAACAGCCTGGAATGGCGCCGAAGCTGCCGATCCCAGGCGTACGAAACTTAATTGCGATCGGGTCCGGCAAGGGCGGGGTAGGGAAGACTACCGTGTCGGTAAACCTGGCGGTCGCGCTTGCGCAGCTGGGCCACAAAGTGGGACTGATGGATGCGGACGTGTACGGTCCCAACGTGCCGCTGATGATGGGCGTGAACCGGCAGCCAATGGCGCACGGGGAACGCATCCAGCCTTTAGAAAACCACGGCGTGCGGCTGATGTCGATGGGGTTTCTGAACCCGGGCGACAAGCCGCTGGTGTGGCGCGGTCCGATGCTGCATAGCGTGATCCAGCAGTTCTTGCGCGGGGTGGACTGGGGCGAGTTGGATTATCTGCTGATCGATCTGCCACCCGGAACGGGAGATGTTCAGCTATCGCTGATGCAGACCGCGCCCGTGACAGCCGCAATCATCGTGACCACGCCGTCGGCGGTATCGCTCGAAGACGCGCGAAAAGCGGTGCAAATGTTTTATCAGGTGAAGGTGCCGGTGCTTGGCCTGATCGAGAACATGAGTTACTTCTTGGAGCCTTCGACGGGCGCGAAAATCGACGTGTTCGGCAGTGGCGGCGGCGAGCGTACGGCCAAGGAAATGGGTATCCGGTTCCTGGGCGAGATTCCGCTGGAAGCTGCGATCCGCATTGGTGGAGACACCGGAAGTCCCATAGCACTGCGGACGGGAACCTTTCGTCAATTGGCTGGAACGATCGACGGATTCGTCACCGAATTAAGTCGGGAGACAGGTCCGACAATCTCGGTTTCCGACTAGCGCGGGCTGTTCTTGCTGCTTAAATGGAACCGGGACGCGACCATTCGCATCAACGGAACATCAGTAACCAGTGAAGAGACATTAATGATGAGATTGCACGGGTGGATGCAAGTGGGTCTGTTAGGTGGGATTATGGCTGGTGCCGTGGGTGCGGCGGAGAATCGCTCGCCGGCGGAATATGCGAAGAGCGCTCAGAACGCATTTCGGACTGGGGACTATAAACAATCGGCCAAGCTTCTGCAAAAAGCGGTGAAATTAGATCCGGCGAATCCAGATTTGCGCGATGACCTGGGCAAATCGTATGAGCGGCAAGCCGAAGCGGCGTCATTCCCGTTAATTCTGACGGCGAAAGCACGGCAGAGTTTCTTGCGGGCGTTGGCATTGCAGCCTGATCATGCGGGGGCAATAAAGGATTTGGTCGAGTTATCGCAACAGCCGATTGGGCTCTGCGAAGGAAATCTGAATGAAGCGTCGGAGCTGATTGACCGCTTGAAGACGGTAGACGCGGATGCGGCACAGCGCGAGCGGGAGTACTGGGAAGACGCGAAACAGGATGAATCTCGTTCGGGGCAGATCGCGTTGTGCGCGCCAGTCAAGGTTTCACGAGCGGTGGCACATCATTTTGTTCCGGCAAGTAAGATTCCTCCGATGATCGCGCCGAAGAGCGGAGTGGCGGTAGCGGAAGCTCAGCAGCCAGTAGCGATTGAAACGGAAGGCGAGAGCGCCGAAGTAAACATCGGCGCGGGACTGAACTAAGGTTAGGCCGGGTTTTTAACTACCGGCGGCGGGAGCTCGCGGGCGACCACCTTGTCCTGAAACCCAATGCGAGCATGGGAGCCGTCGCAAAACGGCTTGTTGAGCGATGCGCCACAGCGGCAAAGGCCAATCTTGGTGCGGCCGCCGAGACCGAACGCCGCACCCTGCTGATCGACGATTTCGAAATCACCTTCGATGCGAATGGAGCCGTCGTTCAAGACGGCTATTTTTGTGTTAGGCATGAGAACCCCAATTATCGCACTAGGGTTTTTGCGGTTTCTTCGCGTCGGGAGCGGGGGTAGCTTCCTTGTCTTCGAATTGAATATTGACGTCGCTCTTGAACTGCTTGTAATCTTCGTACTTCACGATCATTTTGATGCGTTGGGGTCCGGCCTGGAAGTGTAAGGTGTCGTTGGCAATGGTGTAGGTCGGAAACCAGTATTTGCCGTCAATCTGCTCGCGAAACGTTTCGAACTTAGGGAACTGATTGTCGGAGTGCTTTTTCTGAAAGCCGACGCCCTTGCCATAAGTCTTGACAATTTGTAAGTCGCGGTCGTCGACCCAAATCTGGCCCTCGAAGTAGCGTTCGCCTTTCACCAAGGTCTTGGGCTTGACGCCAAAGACGTAGCAGGGAATTTCGTCTATCTTCTCGCGCCCGATGTAATGCACATCGTACTTGTCGATGCTCTCGGCGTTGAGCACGAAAGGCTGGACGTCGCGCAGATCCTGCTCGTCTTCGCCGGTGAGGATGATGTTCCGCAGAGTGTTGGGGGGAGCCTTGACTACTTTGTCGGCGCGCTTGCCGTCCGGGGTGAAGATGATGTCCTCGACGATCTCATATTTGCCCCCGGTAGGAGACCCGTCCGCGTCCAGTTCGAGCAGCTTAGCGGTCTGCCGATAGGTATAGTTGGAGCGCGCCTTGAGGAATTCCGACTCTTTGGCCGCAAACTTCCGGATGATCTCGTCCGGGTTCACCGGGGCTTGGGAGGTGTCGGCTGCAAAACAGCAGCAAGCGGCAGCGGCTGTAAGAAGGATTACGTTGCGCATCGGCGTCACCCTTATTGTGACGCTATCGCAGCCGGGCATGTTACGCGAACAGCTTTTTGCCAATAGTGAGGAGTTGCATGTTACTGGTGCCTTCGTAGATCCGGCCGATCTTGACATCGCGATAGAGCTTTTCGGCCGGACATTCCTTGGTGATTCCGACGCCGCCGAAAACCTCGATCGCCAGGGATGCGGCTTTCTCGGCCACGATGCTGGAGAAGTACTTGGCCATGGCGGCTTCAGTGACAAAGGGGAGATTGGCGTCGCGCAGCCGGGCGGCGTTGTATACCAATAAGCGGGCGGCTTCGATCTCGGTGGCCATGGCGGCAAGCGGAAACTGGACCCCCTGGAACTCGCCAATGGTCTTGCCGAACTGTTTGCGCTGGCGGGCGTAAGCGACGGCATGTTCGTGGGCGCCGCGTGCGAGACCGATCATTTGGGAGCCGATGGCGATCCTGCCCTCGTTCAGCGTTTCAATGGCGATCTTGTAGCCTTTACCGACCTCGCCCAGGACGTTCTGGCGCGGGACACGGCAACTATCGAGAATCAGTTCGCAAGTGGACGAGGCGCGCAGGCCGAGCTTGTCTTCTTTCCGACCGACCTGGAAGCCGGGGAAATCGCGCTCGATAAGAAAAGCGGTGATCCCGCGATAGCCCGCGGATGGATTGGCGTTGGCAAACACCAGAAAGAACCGGCCCTCCGCGGCATTGCTGATCCAAAGCTTACGGCCGGTAAGCAGGAAATGATCGCCTTGATCGAGGGCGGTGGTGGCGAGGGCGAAAGCATCGGAACCGGACCCGGCTTCAGAAAGGGCGTAACACCCGACGAGGTCGCGCGCAAGCAGCGGAAGATACTGACGCTTCTGCTCGGCAGTGCCCCAGCGGAGCAGGGCGTTGTTGACGATCGTGTTCTGGACGTCGACGATCACGCCGGCCGAAGGGTCGACCGCAGAAAGTTCCTCGACCGCGATGATGCATTGGAAGAAAGAACCGCCCTGACCGCCATACTCTTCGGGAATCTCGATGCCCATGAGGCCGAGATCGAACAGCTGCTGAAGAAGAGCGGGGCGGAATTTAGACTGCTCGTCCATCTCGCGAACGTGTGGCGCGATTTGTTCCCGCGCGAATTGGCGCACTTGCGCGCGGAACATGGATTCTTCTTCGGTCTGGTAAGTAAGCGGAAGCGGGACTCCGGACGGCGGTGAAGCGATCATCGGCTATTGATTAGGCGCGAGTGGCAGGATAGCCGAAGATTCGGCAGGTTTCGCAGGCCCGAGACCAAGAGCAATCAGGGAAAGGGAGTTGAGCTTGCCAGTTTGCTCAATGTGCTGGTCGGCCTGGAAGCGCTTCAGCGCGCTTTCGGATTCGGAATCCCAGGCGCCGTTGGGAGCGGACTTCAGATAGCCCTTCGAGGCTAGTGCTTCCTGAATTTCGCGGTAGCGATCGCTGGTGGGGGTCATCTGGCGATTCCGCCAGGACGATAAGGGAGCAGCGGATTTTGCAGTCTGTCGGCCACGCGTGCGACGGCGAACTTTGCTGGACGCCCGGGTCACTGGCTTACGGCTCTTGGCGGATGTTTTTTTTGAGCGCGACGCCTTGACGGAAGCTGCTTTGTGGGTGACCGGCTTGCGCGTCTTGGAATAAGAGTTCGCCGGAACAAGAATAGATACGAAGAGAATTAAGAGTGCGGTTCGGAAGTATCGCATTAGTGTGAAGAGGGCGCAGACATCGCGCCCCCAAGTCTATCAACTACTTACGGATTAGCAGGCGTGGAGGGAACCGTTCCGGCCGGGTAGTGGACCTGCCAGTTGGGTTTCTGGGGCGTACCAGTGTTGGTCAGGACTCGCAACGCGACAGCGTCTCCAGCCTTCAACGAGCTTTGGATGCGTTTGAAATCGTCCACGTTGGTGACGGGCTTCCGATTAATAGCAACGATTACGTCGCCTTGGGCTAATCCAAGATCGTCTTCGGCGAAGGAATTCGCTTCCACTCCCTGCACCATGACTCCATTCTCTTTCAGGCCAAGACTGTCCTTCATGCGCGGCGTGATGTTCTGGATGGAGATGCCGAAGCGGGCGGCGGTAGCTTCCGGGTTGTCGCTTTCGTCGCTCTGAGTTTCGGCATTACCGAACTGGGAGGCGAAAACTTTGATGCGGTCCCCAACCGTGACACTGGTAGTGCGGGGCTTGCCGTCGCGCATGTACTCGACTTTTAGCGCCGTGCCGACAGGCGTGTCAGCGACGATATCGATCAGGTCGGAACTCTTGATAAGCCGCTGGCCACCGATGCTGGTGATGATGTCCTCGGCTTGCAGGCCGGCCTTTTCGGCGGGACCACCCGGCTCGACCTTCTGTACGAAGACGCCGTTCGACGCGTTATAGGCTTTGAGCAACGAGGAACTCTGGCCGCCTTCGCTGAAGTGAATGCCGATGGAGCCGCGAGTCACCTTTCCAGACTTGATGATCTGGTTATAAACCTTGACTGCGGTGTTAATGGGCATGGCGAACCCAATACCCTGATAGCCGCCGCTCCGGCTGGCGATCTGCGTATTGATTCCAATAACTTCGCCATTGATGTTGAGCAGCGGACCACCGCTATTGCCTGGATTGATGGCGGCGTCAGTTTGCAGGAAGTGCTGGAACGCGGTGGAATCGCCGGGGATATCCCGCGACTTGGCGCTAATGATGCCGGCGGTTACGGTTTCCTGAAAACCAAACGGAGAGCCGATGGCGACGGCCCAATCGCCCACTTGAATGGAGTCGGAGTTGCCGATCTTGGCGGGGGTGAGGTTGGCTTTATCGATCTTAATCACGGCAAGATCGGTTTCCTTGTCGGTTCCGATGACGCGGGCGTCGTATTGGGTGGGGTCGCCATTGAACTTGACGCGAATGCGGCTGGCGCGCTCGACCACGTGGTTATTGGTGATGATGTAGCCGTTATGATCGACCACAAAACCCGAGCCGAGGCTGGAGCCGCGCTGTTCCTGATCGGGCGAGGGGCCAGAAGGACCGCCGAAGAAGCGTCGCATGAAGTCTTCCATGTTGCCCTGACCCTGGCCCTGACCCTGTTCTTCGGGCTGGCCGTCTTCCGGGGTGGACGGCACACGGCGGCCATTGCGAACAGTAGTGCGCGCCTTCGCAGGGGTGTACTCGGACGAGATATTGACCACCGACGGCTCCAAGACTTTCGCCAGCGTGGAGAACGAATTCTGTAATTGGACCGGTGGCGGGACCTGCAGCGGGGTCGCGCCGGGCGCGTTCGATTCTTTGGCGGCCTTAACGCCGGTATCGAGCAAAGTTCCGATGAGGACGCCCACTGAAAGAATGAGCAACACCATAGTGAAGGAAAGGAACTTCTGCCGTCGAATGGATTCGAAGAAACTCATGGGATATAGCGAACTCCTGCGCGGGTGACACGCAAACTCTATTATACTTCTGGACTTACTGCCCGAACACTAGGATGTTCCGGAGTAGCTCCACGTTTCAATTCTACGAGCAAGACGCCTGCCAGGATCAGAATCCCGCCACCGATAGCAGTTGCGGAGAGCCGCTCTCCGGTGAGTTTCCAGGACGTTAGCCACGCCCAAACCGGTTCGAGCGTATAAATAAGCGCCGTCCGGGTAGCGGTGGTGTGCTGCTGTGCCCAGGCTTGCACAGTGAAGGCGAGCGCGGTGGCAAATAAGGCGGTAACCACGACGGCGGCGATTACGGGGCCGCTCCAACGCACCCGCGCCGTCTCCAGAAATGGAAACAAAAGGCTCGCCAGCGCGGCGGAGGTGATCACCTGAACCGTGGCGATGGTTTCGAAACTGGAATTTTCGGCAAACAGGCCCACAGCGACGATGTGGCAGGCGAAGGCGATGGCGCAAAGGAAACTGAGCAGGCTGCCGTGATCCCAGACGATGCGGGAGCCCTCGGTGGTGAGCAGGAGCATGCCAGCCGACGCCACCAGGATGCCGGCGATCTCAATCCGGCGCGGGGCTTTGCGGTTCAGAAGGGCGGCCAACAGGGGAACCATCGGGATGGAAAGGCTGGTGTAGAAGGCGGATTTCGAGGGCGTGGTGTATTGCAGGCCGGTAGTCTGGAAAAGGTAGCCGAGGAAGAGAAACAGCCCGGCAATCGCGCCCCTGGCGATGGAGCCGCGCTCGTTGGTGCGGCGGGATTGGTCCGACAGGCGAGACAAGATGCCGCGTCCATAGATGAGGAAAAGCGCGGCTCCGGCGAGTGCGAAACGAAGCGCCAGATACACCATGGGCGACACGTCCGCAAGGGCATCTTTCACGAGGACAAAGGTGGCTCCCCAGATGAGCGTGTTGCCAAGAAGGGCCAGGTCGGCACGCCAGGTTTTCATGGGCGGACTATTGGGCTCCAAACCGCATCAGCATGGCGGCAAGAAGGAGGATGCGTTTCAGACCAAGATCGCGGCCTTCGGGGTTAAACCATTCCTGAGTGGAGTGAGCGCCGCCGCCCTGACCTCCGGCGCCGATGGAAATGGCAGGGATGTTGAGAGATAAGGGGAGATTGGCGTCAGTGGAAGAGCATTCCAGGTGGGCGCGAATCCCCAGGTGGGCATCCACGGCGCGCGCGTAGGCTAACAGAGGAGCGGATTCGGGAAGCCGGGCGGCTGGGCGGGAACCGATCTCCTTGATCCGTGCGGTAACTTTGCCGGCCGTGGCGCGCTGATTTTCGATGTCTTGTGCGCGTTCGACGG
Organism: Bryobacterales bacterium; assembly: GCA_963752695.1. GTDB lineage: Bacteria > Acidobacteriota > Terriglobia > Bryobacterales > Bryobacteraceae > Bog-113. The sequence goes on along the minus strand of CAVVZB010000002.1, from coordinate 1,091,980 downwards.
CGTCGTAGAGGACGTGCACCAGTTCATCCATCTTCTCGTTGCTTTCCGAGCGGATGTCCACTTTGGCGCGCGCCTGGGTAGGTATGGAGTTTACTGTGGCTCCGCCTTCGATGACCCCGACGTTCAGAGAGCAACGCGGATTGGCGGAAAGTCGCGTATCGCTAAAAAAGGAAACGGCGCGAGCTAGGGCGTGGACCGGATTGCCTGCGCCCTGATCGCTCCAACTGTGTCCTCCATTGCCGGAGAAAGTGAGGTCGAAGCGGCGGCTGCCGAGGCCGCGAACGGTGATGTGATCGGTCGTTGCGCCATCGACCACCAAAAAGGCCTGGATGCGGCGGGCAAACGGGCTTTGCTTGCAGAGATAACGCATGCCGCTGAGGTTGCCTTCGCCTTCTTCGCCGACGTTGGCGACCAGTAGGAGATCGAGCGCGTGCTCCTCGGGGACGCCGCATACTTGGAGAGCGCGCGCAATGGCGAGGATTGCGGAAAGTCCAGCGCCGTTATCGGAGACGCCGGGACCGCGCAGTTTTCCGTCGGAATCTACGAAGATATCGTCTTTGAGGCGGGGCGCAAAGACAGTATCGAGATGCGCCGTGATGGCGAGCAGCGGCCGGTCGGACGCGGGCTTTTGCCAGGCGATGACGTTACCCGCGCGATCCATCTGCGACTCCCACCCATAGGACCGGAACTGCTGGGCCATCCACTCGGCTCGTTGATGCTCGAGGAATGTTTGCGCGGGAATGCGGCAGACCTGAAGGTGGGCATCAGCAATCCAGTTCTTTTCGCGCGTTAGCCATTGGAGCGCGTCGCGGATAGGCTTTGTATCGGAAATCTCCGATACAGCGTTGCCGACCGTTGTTAGCGGGCCCCCCATGCAGGGAGTTTAGCGAAATTGGTGATGGCAGTAAGAATGGAAGTGGGAAACGGCGAGCAAAGTGCTTAGATGCTGGGGGACGTTGTACGGAGGAGAAAAAAGGAAATGTCGTTTATCGCATGGATTGTTTTGGGCCTATTGGCCGGTTTCATCGGCAGCAAGCTGGTGAATAAGACGGGCGAGGGATTCTTCCTCGACATCATTTTGGGCGTGGTCGGGGCCGTGGTGGGTGGCTACGTATTCAATATGTTCGGAGCTTCGGGCGCGACCGGGCTGAATCTGTATAGCCTTCTGGTTGCGGTAATCGGAGCGGTATTGGTTCTGATGATTTACCACGCAATATTCCGCCGCCGGGCGTAGTAGCGGCAGCGGTCACGCCGGGTACGGTTTCCAACTTGGGGGTGGGAACCGCATCCGGTGGAGTCTGCATCTTGAGCGTCCCTGCGGCGCGAGTGGCAAGGAGCGACCGCTGGGATTGTAGTCTTGAGTGTGGGCGTTGAGCAGGATCTCCAAAAAATTATAGGGCAAGAACGTGAGCTGCAATTCGATCGCTTCGACGCGGATCGCGCTTGGGAATTAGGGTTGTGGCTTCGAGATACCGGTAAGGCGCGAGGACACGCAGTGGTTTGCGATGTGCGCCGATTCCAGCATCCGCTCTTTTACGCCGCGTTGGATGGGAGTGTACCGGACAACTCTGAGTGGGTGCGCCGCAAGAGCAATGTGGTGGCCCGGTTTCTGCGTTCCTCGTACGCGATCGGCCTCAGCCTGAGGCGCGATGACACCGATTTACAAACAAAGTATATGTTGCCGGCCGCCGACTATGCCGCGCATGGAGGTGCGTTCCCGATTGCTGTACAAGGAGCGGGACCCATCGGCAGCGTTACGGTGTCCGGCCTGCCGCAACGCGACGATCACAATCTGGTAGTCGAGGGGCTGTGCGCCGTTCTGGGCAGGGACTATGCGACATTTTCTCTTCCAACGCAGGAGCGATGAATCTTCGACGCCGATGGGCCGAGGCTGATTTTTTCCTGCTGTATGCGATGCTTGCGGCGCTCCTTCTGCTCGCGCCGATTCGGATCGGGGATTTAGCCGGTTACGACGATGCGCTCTACGCGCACATTGCCAAAGGCATTGTCGTTTCAGGCGATTGGTTGAATATCCGCAGCAACGGGGACGCGGCGCTGGAGCACCCGCCGCTGTTGGTCTGGACGGAAGCCGCATTATTCGAAATTTTTGGGTTTTCCGATTCGGCGGCTCGCCTTCCTTCCGCGTTTGCCGGGTTCGGCACTATTCTGCTTGTGTATTGGCTTGGTCGTAAACTGACTGGGGATCGTTTCCGGGCGTTTCTGGCTATGTTCGTCATGGCCACGTCGATTTACTTCCTGAAATACGCCTCGCGAGCGATGACGGATGTGCCATGCACATTTCTGTTCATTGCCGCGGTCTGCGCCTGGACCCGGATCGAGGAGGACCGGCGCTGGTATTTAGCGGCTGGCGCGTTAACAGCCCTGGCGCTACTCTCCCGCGGGATGATCGGGTTCGGCCTGCCGGTAATTTTCGCGATCGATCTGATGGCTCGCCGGAAGCGGCCGCCATTGGGCTACGCGATTGGCGCGCTGGCGATTGCGCTTTTGCCCTTAAGTGCCTGGTACGTCCACGTGATCTGGGCGAATGGCTCGCGGTTTTTTGGGGTACATGCGACGTGGTTGCGCAATGAGGTGTACGGCCCATTGTCCCCGCCCTGGCGGCGGTACACCGGCGGGCCGGAATATGTATGGATGCTCGCTAAATCGTACTGGCCCTGGTTGCCTGCAATGGCTGCGGGAACCGCATTTGTCATACGGAAAAGAGATCGGAAGTTGCTGCTTCTGGTGATCTGGGCAGCGGTGGTTTTTGCGCTCTGCGCGATGGCCAAAAGCCGCGTGTTGCGCTACATGCTTCCGGCGTATCCCGCGTTTTCTATATTGGCCGCGGTGGGAATGGCGCGCTACGTATCGCTGCGCTATCTCAAACTTGGCATCCAGATAGTTACTCCGGTGCTGGCCGTTGCAGTTATTGCTCTGGCTCTTTTTCCGCCGGTCATCTGGCATGCGGCTGACGTCCGGCCATTGGCGATGCTTGTAACTGCAGTAACTCCACCAGAAGAACGCATAGCTTTTTACGACGAAGGTAATCCGCGGTTTGACGTCACCAACCAACTTCAGTGGTACGGGGGGCGCAACTTACTCATTCTACTTACCCTAGACGATCTTAGGCGAGAGATAGCAACACCGCGGGCGTCAACGATGTTGATCGATTCCACGTCTTACGACACATTTATCGCGGGCCGGGTTGCTAATCGGGTGTTGGCCAAGCGGGGCAACTTGGTGTGTTTCCAATGGAACCGCGCGGAACCGGCATCAAAAATACAAATCCCTACTATTTAGCATCAGTAATTGCGCTAAATCGGCTATACTTCCGTCAGACATCGTTTCATGTACTTAAAATTCGTTCTCGCTGTGTTCACAGCAATTCCGGTCTGCGCGACAGTTACCGTCTCGCTGACGCCTTCGGCAGTCTCGCCGCAGCCGGTTGGTACCACGATTACCTGGACGCCCACGGCGTCGGATACAAATCCGGGTACGATCGACTTCCGTTTTCGAGTGTCCGCGAATGGACAGCCATATCAGACTTTCCAGGACTTCGATGTCTCAACCGTATTCCAATGGACGCCGTACGTTCGAGAAGGCGCCTTCAACGTACAGGTGATTGCGCGCAACATGTCGACGCAGCAAACAGGTAGCGCTATCGTGCCGTTTACAGTTACGGCAATTGCGTCTGTCAGTGGTCCGCCTGTAATCACAGCGGCTGCTAACCCGCTAGTCGCTCTTTACAGCGCACCCGGTTGTCCGAGCGGCAGTGCTGTGCGGGTGAAGTTTGTGACTGGCTCAGTGATCCAGCGGACGGCATCGATGGCGTGCTCGCCTACCGCCACATCGAATATCTATGTTGCGGGGATGTTGCCTTCCACCACTTATCAGATGAATTACGAAGTGGTGACGCATGGAGTTATCGCGCCGGGTCCGCTTCTGAGTTTCACCACTGGAACCATTCCGAGCACGCTCCCCTTTCCAGTTGTCACCGTGCCCGCAAACGGATCGACAGACACGCAACAGAAAATTCTGCTGGTGAATGCGCTTCCAGGGCCGCCTCCGCAGAATTACTTCCCCTTCGCGACGGATTTGAGTGGCAATGTCATTTGGTACTACGCCAACGTGCCTCCATCCGATCCGAATAATCTGCGCCCGGTCAGCGGCGGGACAATCATGATGTTGGTGGCCGACCCTGCGCACCTGGGCCTAAGCCAGCAGTTCTTTCGCGAAGTTGACTTAGCGGGAAATACCATCCGCCAGACGAGCACGCAGGCGATGTCCGCGCAACTCACTAAGGCGGGTAAGTATCCGATAATCGCGTTAAATCACGACGTGATCCGGTTGGCGAATGGACACACGATACTGATCGCATCGCAAGAGAAGTTGTACCCTCCGGGCACGCAAGGCGCAAGTACGACGGTAGATATCCTGGGCGATTGCATTATCGATCTGGACACGAACATGAATATTGCCTGGTCATGGAGCGCGTACGATCATCTGGATATCAACCGGCCAGCGGTGCTCGGTGAGACGTGTATGGCGGGAGTGTTCGGATGCCCGCCGCTTCACTTAGCCAAGGTGGCCAATGATTGGACACACGGAAATTCGCTGTTTTACATGAGCGATGGAAACCTGTTATTTTCCTCCCGGCATCAGGATTTCGTTTACAAGATCGACTACGCGAACGGCACCGGAGCGGGCGACGTAATCTGGACGATGGGGTTGGGCGGAGATTTTACAATGACCGGTACTACCGATCCGTATCCATGGTTTTCACATCAGCATAATGCCGAGATTGCGCCGGGCTCAACAACGTTAATGACAGTCTTCGACAACGGGAATACGCGAATTGCGGCTAACCCGGGCGAGAATAGCCGGGGGCAAGCAATCACTTTCGATGAGAGCGCGAAGACCGCCACGCTGACCTTGAATCAAGACTTGGGAGCCTTTTCGCTGGCTGTGGGTAGCGCGCAGCTGCTGGACAACGGCGACTATCATTTCGACGCGGGGTGGATTCCGAACGGGAACACATTCACGGCTAAGTCGGTAGAGATAACTCCCAGCGGCACACAGAATTATGAGCTTGACGATTCCGCGCGAACTTACCGAACCTATCGGATGTCCACACTTTACTCCGAACCATAAATCATGAAAAAGCCGCATTTCACCTTGCTCCGTAACATTGTATTTGTTTGCGGGGTGACCGCTCTCGGCTTGAGCGCGCAGCCACTGGCGACGGTACAAATCTCGGCCCCTCCAAAAGGTGCTATCGTGCCCAAGGACTTTATCGGGTTGAGCATTCAGCAGAGCGTGGCGTTGAACTTCTTCGGGCCATCGACGAGCGCCAACAACGTGCTGTTCACGTTGATGAAGAATCTGGGACAGGGTTCGTTGAGAATCGGTGGAAATGCAGCAGACTACTCATGCTGGAACGGGGAGCCTGCCCCCGCGCCAAGCTATTGCCAGTACACACTAACTGGTGCGGATTTCGATAGCTGGAGTTATGCGAGCGGGCAAACTGGCTGGCCCATGATTTTGGGAGTGAACCTCGTACAGAATCTAGCGCCAGGCGCTCCGCAGTACATTTTGGACCAGGTGACAAAAGGGATCCAGCCTTCACTAGCGAAACATCCGCGCGCGTCCTTACTTGGGCTGGAACTCGGGAATGAAATCAATCTTTATGCTTTGAACCTGTACCGGCCAGCCGGGTATGGTTTTGCGGGAGAGGCTACCGATTTGCTCAGCTACATCGGGGCGCTCAAGGGAAACGCGGCGACACAGTCGATTCCGCTGGTTGCGCCGGCTTATTACAATCCCTCGCAGAACACGATCGTTGCACAACTCGATCCGCTCATGGCAAATGTCCTGCAATGTCCCACGTGCAGTTCATCGAATATCGGGTTAGTAACATTGCATGAGTATCCGCTGAGTGTCGCCAATGGAACCGGCACCATCGCGCAGCTACTGGCGCCCAGTTTGATTCAACAAAACGAGGCAACTTTTCACAAAGCCGTGACTGACATGCAAAGCATGTTTAAGCTGAGTGTGCAACTGGACGAGACTAACTCGACCATCCCCGACCCCGGCCAGACGGGGGTGAGCGATGTGCAAGCGTCGGCACTATGGGCGCTCGATTACATTCTGGATATGGCTCGCATCGGGATTAAGCGCATGAATTTCCATATGCACTTAGGGAGTTACTACAACCCGATTGTGGTAACGAACCTAGGCGTGGCGGGTTACTCGAATCAGGTTGAGCCGGAGTATTACGCGATGTATGCGGCGCTGGCCGCCAAGGGGAAACAGTTTTCCACCGTGACAGTGACGTCGCCCGCCAACATTCGGGCCTACGCGCTCTCGACGTGCGCCACGTGCGCACTAACGGTGTACATCATCAATAAGGATCTTTCGGCATTCGGCAGCGTTCAAGTGAACGTTCCGTATCACACGACCTCGGCCACGTATTACGAATTGTCCGCCCCAGCGTTGAACTCACCCGCGGCGAATGTTACTCTGGGCGGCTCGCAGTTCAGCAACGCCACTGGCTTGATCTCGGGACCTCCGCAAACAATTCCGGTGTCTCCCGACGCTAATGGGAACTACACCGTAAATCTGGATTACGCGGCTGCTGGAATTCTTACGATCACGCCATAGGGGAGGATTGATATGCACCGGCTCTCGGTAGGAACGCATGGCTTACACACCAAGCTTTTGGTGATGGGAGAGTTGGTGGAGGTTTCCCTGGCCCGAAGTGTGCGCGCTCTTGCGGAACGCGACCGCGCACTCGCCGAACAGGTGCTCCGCGACGAGCAGCGGGTCGACGAACTTGAAATGACGATCGACGACATGGCGATCGGTCTGCTCGCCCTGCATCAGCCGGTGGCTCGCGATTTGCGTTTTATTACGGCTGCGCTGAAGATCAACACGGATCTGGAGCGCATTGGGGATCTGGCCGTCACTATCGCGCGGCGGGCGCTCGCGCTCATTCCGGAGGACGAAATCGCCAACGTTTCGGAAGACGTGCAAACCATGGCGGCGCTGGCGATCTCCATGCTCTCTCGCAGCTTGACCGCATTTCTCAATCGAGACCCGGAGGTGGCTCGGGCGGTGCTTCGTTCCGATGACGATGTGGATGCGTTGCGGGACAAGACGAATCGCGAACTGATCGACATCATGCATCGCGAGCCCGACAAAGTGCGGACCGGCGTGGATCTGCTGTTTGTGACGCGCAATCTGGAGCGGATTGCGGATCACGCGACTAACATCGCCGAGGACGTGGTGTTCCTGGTGTCCGGGGTGGATGTCCGGCACCAGAGCAAGGTTGCCTAGCCGAATCGCGCCGGGAAGCCGCCTCATCCAAAACGGGTGGCTAATGCGCGCGGTTCGCTCCGGCTGAGTGTTTTAGATCAATCCCCCATTCCGGAGGGATCGGCTGCGGGTGATGCCCTGCGCAATTCCATTGAACTGGCGCAGCTTGCCGATCGCCTCGGATTCCACCGCTATTGGGTTGCCGAGCACCACGGTACGCCTGGCCTGGCGTGCAATAGTCCCGAGGTTCTGATTGGGCCAATCGCAGCAGCGACCCGGCGAATACGAGTGGGCAGCGGCGGAATCATGCTCCCGCATTACAGCCCGCTGAAGGTGGCGGAGAACTTCAGTATGTTGGGCGGGATGTTTCCGGGGCGCATCGATCTAGGGATTGGACGGGCAGCGGGCACGAGTCCGAACGTCGCGATGGCGTTGCAGCGCGATCGACGGCAGCTGGCCCCCGATGATTTTCCGGATCAACTGGAGGAATTGTTGGCACTGCTCGGGAACAAGCGCCCGGGTGAGCTCGGATTTCCGAGGCTTCCGGCGTCGTTCATGAAATTCGAGAGCCCCGAGCCGTGCCTGCTGGGCTCCTCGCCGCAGAGCGCGATCTGGGCGGCTCAACTCGGGCTGCCGTACGTATTTGCGGACTTCATCAATGCGGACGGCGCGGCAATCGCGGCACATTACCGAAGGGAGTTTCAGCCCAGTGATTACGGCGGCGCCCCCCGGCTTGCGGTAGCGGCTTGGGCCATTTGCGCCGATTCCGCCGAAGAAGCTTTCCGGCAATCGCTACCGTTCCGTATGATGATGCGGATGATGCATCGCGGCCGTCTGATGGCGGTGCCAACGATTGAGGCGGCCAAACGCTTCCTGGCGAGCGATGGATTGCCCATGGACCACATGCCGCCCGGACGCCGAATGATTACCGGATCGCCCGCGGAAGTGCGGGAACGGCTGCATGCGCTTGCCGGCGACTATGGGGCCGACGAGGTCTTCGTCGTCAACATCATGCACGACCATGATGCGCGGCTGCGATCGTATGAGTTGATCGCAGAGGCATTCAGCGCCAGCCAGGAACCGCTGTTTAGTGCAGCTTCTTGATAGCGACTTCCTTGAAAAATACGACGTCGTTCTTGCCGTGATTCTGCAGACCAAACCAACCTTCGTCGGGACGCCGTCCACGTAGCGGTTCGAAATCGAACTTGATCTTGGGTGTAGGATCACCTTCGTGATAGTCCGTGACCTTCGTTCCATTGACTGTCACGATCGTGTGCGGCCCATCGATGGTGATGAGCATGGTGTTCCACTCTGGGCCGGGCTTGCCGGGACGCGCGAGCGGCTTGGTAAGCGAATAAAGAGTTCCGGTGACGTGATATTCATCCTCGCCGCCTTTCTCCGGCTCGTTATCGATCTGGACTTCATAGCCGTAGTGAACAGGCATCCAGGCCTCGCGCGGCTCTACCGGAATGCGAATGTAGACGCCGGAATTGTCGTTCTTGTCGCGCATGCGGAAAACGACGCGGATCTGGCAGTTGCCGACTTTGCCGCCGGTCCAGTAAAGCAATCCCATGCCGCCGCTGGTTTTGATCAAGCCGTCCTCTACGCGGTCCTCTCCGGGGCCCACATGTTTCCAACCGGTTAGATCCTTGCCATTGAAGAGCTGCTTCCAGCCATCGTCGGCGGCGGGCACCAGGTTGGCGGAGATAAGTCCTAGAAGGAAAATCGATGCTATGCGCATGAAGATACAGTATCAACATGCGCGTGAGCGAAAAGGACCGGGGTGGCTAATGAATGGGTTCGGTCAGCATCGGTTTCAGATAATTGAAGACCGTATCCGCGACTTTCCTGTTCCCCTCGGCGGTGGGGTGAATGCCATCGTTTTGCATAAGCTTCTTATCGGTAGCCACGCCAGCGAGCAGAAAAGGAATACGGGTCAGGTGATGCTCGGTGGCAAGGGAGGTGTAGATCGCGTCAAACTGCTGCAAGTATTCGGGGCCGTAATTGCGGGGCAGGGTTATCCCGGCCAGAATGACCTTCGCTCCCGTGCCTTGGAGAGCCACGATCATCTTGTCCAGATTCTGTTTGACGGTTGGTGCGGGGATGCCGCGGAGGCCATCATTACCGCCCAATTCCAGAACCACGATCTTGGGCTTCAAGGTCAGGATGCCGGGCAGGCGTTCCAGGCCGTCGGTGGTGGTGTCCCCGCTGACACCGGCGTTATAGATCTTATAATTCTTACCCGCGTGGTCCACTAACTTCTGCAGATAATCGGGGTAGCTCTTACCCGGATCAGCCCCGAAACCCGCCGACAAGCTGTCTCCAAAAGTCACCACAAGCGGCCGATTGTCCTTGGGACCGGACGGTGGCGTGTTGACCACCGCTGGATCGGATTTCTCGCCCGGCATTTTGGCGGCGGGATCTTTGGTGCGCTCGGAAGGCAGACGCTCGGGAGCATCGGGAGGGCCGCCCGCCTTGGGGTTGCAGGCTACGCCGGCTGCAAAAATCAGACAGACGAGTAAAAGCAGTCTCTGTGGCACTAGAGCCATAATAGAAGGTAAAGGGACCAAAGGAATTCAGCCGCCCATCATAGAAGTCCGGCATCTCACCAAATCCATTGAAACAGGCGCGCACCGGGTAGAGATTCTGCGAGGTATCAACCTGCAGGTGCCACGCGGTGAGTTCGTGGCCATCATGGGCGCTTCGGGAAGCGGGAAAAGCACACTGCTCGGCCTGCTTGCCGGGTTGGACACAGTGACCTCTGGTTCGGTGATCCTGGATGGCGTCGATATCACCGGGCTTGCGGAAGACAAATTGGCACTTGTGCGCGGGCGGAAAATTGGGTTCGTTTTCCAGTCTTACCAATTGATTCCGACTTTAACAGCAGAAGAAAACGTGCTGCTGCCGGCGGAATTGCTAGGATCGGGCGATCCCCGGCGCGCGCGCGAATTGCTAAGCCGCGTGGGATTAGAAGGCCGGATGGACCACTATCCGGTGCAACTCTCCGGCGGGGAGCAGCAGCGCGTGGCTCTGGCGCGGGCTTTTATGGTGTCGCCACCCATCCTGCTAGCCGACGAGCCGACCGGGAATCTGGACACGGTCAACGGGCAGCATGTCCTGAATCTGTTGCTGGATCTGAACGCGCGGGAAGGAACGACGCTGGTGCTTGTCACTCACGACGCTGCGCTAGCCGGGTACGCCGACCGGCGGATTACGCTGCGCGACGGACTGGTGCTGAGCGATGAGCAATCTCCGAGTGAACGTAACCTCAAAGTTCGATAACCGGGCAGCACTGCGCATTGCGTGGCGGGAATCGCGCGCGGCGGGCGGTAAGTTCCTCTTCGTCATCCTGGCCGTGGCCATGGGCGTGGGGACTCTTACCGGCGTGAAGGGCTTCAGCCACGCCTTCCATTCCGTACTTCTGCGCGAGGCGCGCACGTTGATGGCGGCGGACTTGATGGTACGCGTTTTCGCACTTCCGGGGCCGGCGCAAACCGCGGCAATGGACCGGCTGGCCAGCAAGGGCGTGGACCGAACGTGGATCACCGAAACCATCACCATGCTGTCGCCGGCGGGTCGCGATCAGCCGGTATTGATCTCGGTGAAGGCGGTTGATCCCGCGAAATACCCGTTTTACGGGAAGGTGATGCTCGATCCCCCTGGCCCGCTGCAGCCGCGCCTGACGCCGGATCACATCGTGGTCTCGCGCGATCTGATGCTGCGCTTGAACGCGGGGCTGGGTGATCGGGTTCGCATCGGCGGCCAGGACTTTGCCATCGCGGGGACTGTGGAGTCGGAGCCAGACCGGATGTCGGGAAGCCTGAACGTGGGGCCTCGTGTGATGATGTCCCGGCAAGCGCTCGACAGAACTGGCTTGATGGTTCCCGGGAGCCGGGCATCCGAACGCTTCCTTTTCCGCGTCCCGGCCAAGATGCCCATCGACCAGGTGCATGCGGATCTCAAGAAGGTGTTTCAGGAGAGCCTAATCACTGATTTTCGGCAATCCCATCCCACGATTGAGCAGGGGCTGGAGCGCGCGACCGTTTTCCTCAGTCTGGTCAGCCTGATTGCGTTGATTGTCGGGGCGCTCGGCGTGGGGATGGCGATTGACGCTCATCTGCAGCAAAAGATGGATTCGATCGCGATCATGAAGTGCATCGGCGCGCGGTCGGGACAAATCATTCGCATTTACACTATCCAGACGCTCGGGTTGGGGCTGTGCGGCGGGTTGTTAGGAATCTTGGCGGGGTTCGGCGTTCAGGCTACATTTCCGTTCTTGTTGGCGCACTACTTCAGTACACTTCCACGGCTCTCGTTCGATCTCGTCTCGGGGGCACAAGGGTTGGCAATTGGCCTGTTGGCCACGCTTTTATTCACGCTTCCCCCATTGCTTTCGATCCGGCGTATCCGGCCTGGTTTGATCCTGCGGCGCGATGTGTCGGTGGATCGGCGGACATGGAAGGAGAAGCTGCGGGACTCAGTGGCGTCGCTGCTGTCGGGCTTGCTGACGCTGGTTGGTATCGGCGCGATTGCGGCCTGGCTCAGCGAGTCGCTGCGGACCGGGCTTTATTTTGTTGGCGCGCTGGGTGTGAGCCTCTTGCTGATGGCCGGGGTTGGTTGGGTGTTGTTACTCGGGCTGCGCTGGTTCGGGCGCAACGTGGCTTGGCGCTTGCGGCCCAGTCTGCGGCACGGCATCGCGAACTTACATCGCCCTGGCGCTCGTACGCAGTCGGCGCTGATCGCTTTGGGAATCGGTGTGATGTTCACCCTGACGGTGTATCTGGTGCAGCGCGGCTTGTTAACCGAGATGAGAAGCAGCGCGCCTCCGGGCATGCCCAACGTCTTTTTGCTGGATATGACTCCGTTAAATCGCGATGAAGTGATGAGCCTGGTTGCGCGGCAAAAAGGGATCGAGGGAAGTCCGGAGTCGGTGGGTACGGTTTCCGTGAAGATTTCCGCGGTAGATGGCGTCGCGCTCGACAGGGACAAGCTGAAGGGCGTCGAACGGCATTATGCATCTACCTTGCCCGCGACTGAGTCCCCGGGGAAGCCGGCATATACGAAGCTGGTCGCCGGTGCGTGGTGGGATGCAACTCATCTGCCCGCTGAGACTGAAGTTTCCATTTCCAGCGAAGCTGCCAAAGTGATGCACCTGAGTCCCGGGCAGCGACTGACGTGGTCTACGCCCGCGCGCACCTTTGTCACGCGGATCGCAGCCGTGCACGAGACCGAGGCCATCCGGCTGGGCGCGCGCGTTGAGTTTCTTTTCTCGCCGGGCGCGCTCCAAGGGTTACCAGTGATCTACTATGCCACGGTTCGCGTAAAGCCGGAGTTAGTGCCCGAGTTGCAGAAAGCCTTGTATTCACGCTTCCCGACGGTGACGGTGGTGAACGTGGCGGATGTGATGGCGATCGTGGAAGAGGTGGTGGATCAGATCTCGTTGATCGTGCGCTTTATCTCGACGTTCGCGATCCTGGCGGGAGCTATTATCCTGGCTTCAAGCGTGGCCGGCACGCGCCTTCGCCGCATTCGCGAAGTTGTGATCTTGAAAACCCTGGGTGCCACGCGAAAGCGAATTGCCGAGATTTTCTCTATCGAGTTCCTCATTTTGGGAACAGTGGCCGGCGTGGCTGGCGCGCTGCTTGCGACAGCCTTATCCAGCGTGCTGCTACCGAAACTTTTGAACGCCAGTATGCATTTCGATTTGCTGCCGAACCTGGTGGCCGTGGTGCTGACAGCGTTGGTGGCCAACGTTGCGGGTTGGCTGGCTAGCATGCGGATCCTGAACCAGCGGCCCCTGGAGATTCTGCGGGAGCAGTAGATGAAGAAGATCGGGCGCTACCAGATCACGCGGGAACTTGGACGCGGTGCCATGGGCGTGGTTTACCATGCAATCGATCCGACCATCGGGCGGCCGGTCGCGATCAAGACTCTGCGTTTGCGCGATATGGATGATGGCCTTCATCGCTCGCGTCTACGGGAACGCCTGTTCCGGGAAGCACGGTCGGCGGGAGCGCTCTCGCATCCGGGAATTGTAACGATCTACGACATGGACGAGGTGGACGGTCTAGCGTACATCGCGATGGAATTCGTGGATGGCCATACGCTCGATCAACTGCTTGCCGATCCGCAGGGCCTATCCCGAGAACGGCTGATCGAGGTATTGCGGCAGGCCGCGGCGGCGCTTGACTACGCCCATCGCAAGGGCGTGGTCCACCGGGATATCAAGCCGGCCAACATCATGATCGACACGGCCGGCGCTGTGAAGATCACCGACTTCGGCATCGCTAAGATCACCCAGTTAGAAGGCCAGACACTTACCGGGGTATTGATTGGGACTCCCAATTACATGTCGCCGGAACAGGTCCAAGGGCACGAGACCGACGGGCGAAGCGATCAATTCTCGTTGGGTGTGATCGCATATGAAATGCTGACCGGCGAGCGGCCCTTTAGTGGAGAGCAGATCTCAACAGTAGTTTATAAGATCGTGACCGAGCAGCCTGTCCCGGCGCAGAATGTCAACACAAGCCTGAACGACGGCATCGATAAGGTGCTTCGGCGCGGACTGGCAAAGAAGCCGGATCGGCGATTCGCTTCGTGTACGGCTTTCGCGACGGCGCTGACCACCGCGTTGGATACGGCCAAGAACTGGAAGGTGTTGCCCCAGAGGGCATATCTGAGCATCCCGACGGCGGCGACCGGGACCGTGGCCCAGCCTGCGCGCAAGTTCGTCAACGATCTGGCCAGGAAAGACTTGGCAAAGAACGAAGTTGCCAGGAAGGGTAGCGCGAACAAACAGAGCAAGCGCAAGAAGGCGGAAGATAGCGGCGGCTCGTGGCTGGTGCCGTTTCTCGCTGCGTTTCTTTTCCTGATTGCGCTACTGGCTGCGGTCGCATGGCAAGCGGGACTGCTGGACTTGCCCTGGATGCGTGCGTGGCTGCCGGGGGAAGAAGCGAGCGCGCCGCCGGCTCAGCAGGCTCCTGCGCGAACAGTGTCACCCGAGCCGAACGCGCAAGAAAAGCCGGATGCGAGCATTGCTCCAGACGGCGCCGGGAGTTTCCCTCCCGCGCCGGAGATTCCGTCGCAATCCAAACCAGCGGCCAACCCGGTTCCGTCAGCGCTATCTGCCGCGCCGGCTCGGCCCGATAACGCTCCAGCGCCGGGAGCAACGTTTCAGACGATCCAGGTGATGACCGACCCCGCCGACGCAAGGGCAATGCTCGACGGGTTAGGTGATGTAATGTGTCAGACTCCCTGCAACCTCCGCGCGCGCACAGGCGTGCACACCTTAACGATCACGCGCGATGGGTTTCAACCGGAGAGCCGGGAGCTTACCGTAAGCCACGATGATATCGACTACCCTCTAATAACTTTAAGATCCGCCAACGGAATGCTGTTGCTGACCAGTAATCCATCAGGCGCGCAGGTGTGGGTGGATAACAAGCCAACGGAATATGTGACTCCCGTGCGGATCAGCCTGCCCGCAGGCACGCATAACGTGGCGATTCAGAAGAACGGCGCGCAGTCAGCGGATCGAGTAGAAATTCAGAACGGAACGTTAAGCACGTTGAAGCTTACTGTTCAGTAAGCCGCCCGCTACTGGGTCACTGGTTTCTCGCCGGGCTTCAATAGGCTGGGCGCCTTGCGTTTGGTCTCGGCTTCTTTCGCATCCGCGGCCTTGGCTTCTTCACGATCCTTAGGCTGCATCATCGCTTCCCGGTCTTTCTTCTCCCGCGTTTCTTTGGCGGCGACTTCCGTGGAGCGTTTAGACAAATCCTCGCCCGCCAGTTCCAGACTGTCGCTGGTGCTCTCGATATCCTGCTTGAGCGCGAATTCGTAACGCGCGGCATCCTTGGCGTGTAAATCCTGACAGTTCTGGAGCGCCTTCAGTAGCTCCTTCTCGCCGGCTTGCACCGCGGTCACTCCTTCGGAAATGTCTTTGCCGCGTTTCAAGGCATCGTCAGTGACCGTATCGATGGCATCAATGATGTTGCCGTAGTCTTCGAGTAAGTCGTGGATCAAGACGGAGCGGCCGGGCTTATCTTTGGCCAGTAACTGTTGCACTTGATCCACACGCTGGCGTGCGAACCGGATGTAAAGCTGCACGCGCGCGTTCGGGTCCTGGGCTTCGCGCACTTGGTCAGCCTCGTCGGAGGTAAGGAAGTCGCGCTGCGCCAATAAGGGGCTGGAGCTTACGATCGCCGCCGCTAATCCAAGAGTCAGCGCCGCCCTGAAATGATGCCGTTGAGCCATTCGTCATGCACCTCCCGTACTTTAGCCTTGGGACCATCCATCAGCTTGCGATCGTCTAAGTCCATGGTGTTCTCTAAACCTTCCATACGCCGCAGGAGATCGTGGGTTTCCGTTTCCGCCATTTTAAAAGGGTGCGAGTGGCGGCGCGGGTCTTTGCCGGTCTGATCCAGAGCCCGATAGGCAATTTCTACCGAGTCCTGCAACTCCTGGAGTTGCGCGCCGGTCCGCTCGACTTGCCCTGCGGCGTACGCCGTCTTTGCCTCATTGAAGCACTCTGCTGCATGCTCCAATGCCTGATGCGCGCGCCGCTCCAGGTTGGGTTCGGCCCGGATGGCGCTGAGATCCATTGCAAGCATCGAACAGAATGCGACGACTACAGAAGGTAAGCTGATCATCGCTTGTGCATCTCCGTTTCGATGATGCGAACACGCTGGCGCGCTTGAAATTCTTCGTCCGGAAACTTACCGCCGCTCACGGCCAAAAACTGCTTGTAGCTGTCCAGAGCCAACGGATTTTGGTGGAGTTTGTCCAGTGTGATGGCGCGGAAAAAAAGGTTGCCGGGCGATTCCGCCCCGAGAGCTTTCAAACGGTCGAGCGCGGCTAGTCCTTGCGCATAATCCCCGTGGACAATCCGCGCGCTTGCCAGCTCATTCCAAGCCTCTTTCGAATCTGGCTTGAGTTTTGCCGCTGCCAGGAACTGGTCGGCGGCGGGCGTCAACTTACGCTCATCCCGCAGCTGACGGCCATAAATCATGCGTAAATCGAAATTGCCGGGCTCCGTCGCAACCGCGCGGTCCAACTGTTCATCCTGCTTCTCAGGCTGCTTGTTCATGCGGTAGGCGGTTGCAAGGGCGAGGCGATTGGCCACTGTTGGCGTATCGGCGACCGCTTTTTCCAGCCGAGGTATCGCGTCGGCGAACTGTTTGTTCTCCAGAAGGAGCTCGCCTAAACGGGCCTGCGCCGAGGGGTTCCCCGGGAACTCCTTGTAGATCGCGATGGCTTCGGGCGCATGGCCGGCCTTCTCTTCTGCGGCGGCTAGCTCCAGCAGCGCTTCCCGATAATTCGGGTCGAGCGAAGCCGCCGCGTGGAAGTGTGGGTCAGCGGTGGTGAGCTGATTCTGTGCCACGAGCGTGCGCGCCAATCCCAGCTCCGCCGCGGCTGATTTCGGATCGGCCTTCAGTGCGGTCTCGAAGTGCGCGCGGGCCTGTTCGGCATTCCCGGTTTGTGCGAGAGCTTCGGCCAGATAGTAATTCGGCCGGTATTCGGCGCGGTTTCTGCAGCACGGCGGCTTCAAGAAATGGGACGGCGTCGGCGCCCAGCTTGCCGCGAAGCAGGATGATGCCGAGATTGAGATCCGCTTCGTAAAGGTTCGGCTTCAGCTCGAGTGTTCGCCGGTATTCCGCCGTGGCTTGCTCGTCATGGCGCAGCAGGCTGGCGGCCAAGGCAAGGTGGAAATGCGCGGCGTAGTCCTTAGGCTCGGCATCTACGGCTTTTTGAAACAGCGCCGCCGCTTCCTCGTTCTTCTGCGCGTCTAGAGCTTTGCGGCCTTGCTCGAGATAATCGGGGGTTTGCCAGGCCAAAAGAGAAAGCAAGAGCCACGGGCTCATGGCTCTAGTCTACGCGCCTGGCTTCAAGCGGCGGTTCGGCTATTCCTTTGGCTAGCTTGCCCGCGCGCGCGACGCGTGCTGAGATCGAGTCTATGGTTCTGGTTTGCGGAGCAACGGGTACGATCGGTGGCCAAGTGGTGCGCCAGTTCACAGGGGCGCATCTTCCAGTCAGGGCGCTGCTACGCAAACCCCCCACAGCGGACAAGGCTCCACTCCCCGAGGGCGTTTCCTACGTGGTGGGCGACCTTTCCGATAGCGCGTCGTTGCTCGCCGCGCTAGAAGGCATCGAACGCGTGTTTCTGGTTTCCGCGGTGGGGGATCACCAAGACCAGCAAGAGCTCAATCTGATCCATGCCGCGGCCGAACGTGGCGTCTCCCACGTGGTGAAACTCTCGGTGATGGGGGCCGATGCCCAAGCCAGCTTCGCGTTTGGCAGGCTGCACGGCGGAATCGAGCAGCAACTTGAAGCCTCGGGGATGAAATGGACGATGATCCGTCCCAACATGCTGATGCAAAATCTGCGGTGGTATCAGTCTGCCATGGCGCTGGGCACGTTGCCGTTTCCCTTGCAGAACGCTGCCGTTTCGCATGTGGACGCCAAGGATGTGGCGGCTGTCGCGTTCTGCGCGCTGACACAGACCGGTCACCACGGAAAAAAATATCTATTGACCGGACCCAAAGCGCTGACCGGGGACGAAGTCGCCGAAACGATTTCTCTGGGCGCCGGAAAGCCAGTTCGATATGCACCAGTACCGATGTCCGGTTTCCGGTCTTACCTGGAGAGCAATGGCGAATCGCCGTTCGTGGTCGCGAGCGAGTGCGAGCTGTTCGAGGCTTGGGGGGCAGGCGCTGGATCGGAAGTCACCACCGTTGTGCAGGATGTGACCGGCCGCCCACCGGTAAGCCTCGCCGAGTTTGTCCGCGAACACGCGGCGGAGTTAGTTTAGATCCGGAGCAGCCGCCCGCAGGTAGAATCCTGTGTGTGACCGCGGTTCGCGCGCAATATCGTCGGGACGGCCGACGGCAATCACCTCACCACCTCCCTCGCCGCCTTCTGGCCCCATATCGATGATCCAATCCGCCGCGCGGATGACGTCCATGTTGTGCTCAATAATCAACAAGCTGCCACCGTTGTCAATCAACCGTTCGAATGCCGAAAGAAGCTTCGCGATGTCGTCAAAATGCAGCCCGGTCGTGGGTTCGTCGAAAATGAACAGCGTGCCTGCGGACGAAGAATCGGCCAATCGCGAGGCGAGCTTCACGCGCTGCGCTTCACCGCCCGAGAGTGTTGTCGCGGACTGGCCTAGCCGCAAGTAACCCAGCCCCACATCGCAGAGAACCCTCAGCTTGGTAACCAGGCGCGGCGTTTCGCGGAAGAAATCAACGGCTTCCCGCACCGTAAGCTGCAGCACCTCATGGATGTTCAGGTTCTTATAACGGATCTCCATGATGCCGGTCTTGTATCGGGTGCCTTTGCACTCCTCGCAAACCAGTTCCACGTCGGCGAGGAATTGCATTTCGACCGACACGGTGCCATCGCCCTGGCAAACTTCGCAACGGCCTCCCGGCACGTTGAACGAGAAATGGCCGGCCGTGTAGCCGCGCTTTTCGGCATCCTTGGTGGCCGAAAACAGTCCACGAATGATGTCGAAAGCCTTGATATACGTGACGGGATTGGATCGTGGCGTGCGGCCGATCGGCGACTGGTCGACAATGACGACCTCATTCACCAGGCTGGCGTGTTCCACCTTGCGGCAATGCATCTGGTGCACGGGCCCGGTATCGCTTTCATCCTCGCTCACGGGAGCTTCGGGTGCCTTCGCTAGAGCTCGGTAGATCACGTCGTGGACCAACGTGCTCTTGCCCGAACCGGATACGCCGGTAACCACCACCAGGCAGCGCAGGGGAATTTCAACATCCACGCTTTTTAAGTTGTGCAGGTGCGCGCCGAAGAATCGCAGCATGCGGTCCGGGCGAATCGGACGCAATTCGCGCGGGGCCGATACGTGCAGTTCGTTCCGAAGATACTTGGCAGTTAACGACGCGTTGCCATTCTCGGATAACTTGGCGAAGGTGTCGGCAAAGATGACCTCGCCTCCCAACTCGCCCGCGCCAGGGCCCATGTCGACAATAAAGTCGGCGGCGCGCATCACTTCCGGGTCATGTTCGACAACCAGGATCGTATTGCCAAGTTCCCGCAGTTCTTTCAAGATATTGATCAGGCGGACGGTGTCTCGCGTATGTAGGCCGATCGACGGTTCATCGAGCACGTAGCACGATCCGACCAGGCGCGATCCCAGGCACGTCGCCAGTTGAATGCGCTGGGATTCACCGCCCGACAAGGTAGAGGATAGCCGATCCAGGGTCAGATACTCCAGACCGACATCGTTCAAGAAACGCAGGCGCTGCTGCAACTCCACCAAGACCTTCTCGGCGACAGCGGTTTCTTCCGGCGTCAGTTGTAGCCCCTCGATGAACTCGTAAGCTCGCGCGATATTGAGCTTGAGGAGTTCGGCTATGTTCTTATCGCCCATCCGGACCCATAACGCTTCTTTGCGCAAACGCGCCCCGTGACATTCCGGGCATTCGGCATAACCGCGATACCGGCTGATAAACACGCGCACGTGCAGTTTGTACTTCTTGGTGTCCAAGAACGCGAAGAATTCCCGGACCGCGGCAAACACGGTGTGCTGCTCGGCTTCGCTCAGATCGCAGAAGGGAACGTGCATCCGGACTTTATTCCGAGCGTCACGAAGGAAGCCCGCCTGCCAGTCCTTGCCTTTCGGTTTCGTCCAAGGGTCAACCGCGCCGTCGGCCATCGACAAGCTGCGATTGGGGATCGCCAGGTCCATGCTGAAGTCGATCGTTCTACCGAAACCCTGGCAACGCGGGCAGGCCCCGACAGGACTGTTGAAACTGAACAGGATCGGTTCCGGCTCGCGGTACTCGATATCGCAGAACTTGCAGGAAAACTTCTCGTTGAAACGAAGACTTTGGCCATCGGAGGCGCCTTGAAAAATCACCTCACCGGTCTCGCGATAGCAAATTTCGACCGTATCCACCAGACGCTGGCGCAAGTCGTCAGTTATGGCGAGACGATCGGCCAGCACGAACAGCGGCTGCGTGAAGTCGACTTCCATCAGCGATTCCGGATTGGAAAATTCGAAGGTGCGGCCTTTTTGGAATAACCGGTTAAAGCCTTTTTTGCGAAGCTCAAATAGGTGCGCGTTGCGCGCTTCTTCGGACCCGGCAACTGGCACGGGGAACAGGACGAACCAGCGCGAGCTCGTGGGTTGGGCGAGCATCTGCGCCGCTACCCGATCCACCGTGTCGCGTTCCACGCGGCGGTCGCAGTTATAACAGTAGGTCCGCCCTACGCGGGCAAACAAGAGACGCAGGAAATCGAAGCACTCCGTGGAAGTGGCCACGGTCGATCGTGGACTGCGCGTCGTGGTCCTCTGGCGGATCGCGATGGCCGGCGCAATCCCATCGATGTCATCCACGTCGGGCTTTTCCATGCGTTCCAAAAACTGCCGCGCATAGGCCGAGAGCGATTCGACATACCGCCGTTGCCCCTCGGCGTACACCGTATCGAAGGCGAGCGAACTCTTTCCCGAGCCGGAAACTCCGGTAACGACGGTGATCTTGTTGTGGGGGATGTCCAGCGAAACGTTCTTCAGGTTATGAACGCGCGCGCCGCGAATCGATATAGTTTCGTCCAAAATAGTTTCGGGGACGGGCAGGAGCCCGTAATCCAATTATCGCAGTGCGCCGGATCAGCTTGTGTAAAGGTCGATGCAGTTGACTTGCGGGCGGCAATTGAATCGGATGCCGTCAATGTTCCCGACTCCGGCACTGACGTTGATCCACCGGCCGTTCCACTGCTTCAGGCCCTTGATGTACCGCTTATCGGTGACCGGTGCCGGGGAAAGACCAATGATCGGGACAACCACCTGGCCGCCGTGCGTGTGTCCACTGAGCATCAGATCCCAGCGGAATTCATCCATCATAACCTTGGAATCCGGATTGTGGGACAGGATCACCGTCGGCATCCGGTCGCGCGGCACGCCATGGAACGCGACCCAAGGATTACATTGGTGAGCCCAAAGGTCGCCACAACCAACCAAGCGAATGGTCTGGCCATGAATCGGAACCTCGACGCTCCGATTGGTAAGAACCGCAATTCCGGCCGACGCCAGAAGGCCTGTCACGTACTCAGTGGAATGCGGCTTTGTTCCACGCTTTCCGGACCACGCACCGCCGTCATGATTGCCAAGTGTTGCGAAACAGGGCACGTGCGAGGAAAGTGTCCGGAGAGTTCGCCGATACCAATCCTCGTTGTGAGGCGTGGCGTCGGTCACATAATCGCCCGTGAGGCAGATCACATCTGGTCTTTCGGCGAGCGCCAGAGCAAAGGCGTTTTCGACGAGGCTTGCGGGGACCACCGGGGAAACGTGGATATCAGATAGCTGGACGATTCGGACGCGTGTTCCGGGATTCAGGCCTTCGACAAAAACTTGATCGTGCGTGAGCTCGAGCCAGCCAGGTTCTACAAAGCGCGCATAACCCGCGACGGGGAAAGCCGCCAGGGGAGCCAATAAGAACTGGCGTCGATTCACGGCCTATTTTATCAAAAAGAGCGTTTGGTCCCGGAATCGCCGGATTTGTCACCGGGGCTATTGAAGCGTGCAAAACTTCTCACAACGTGCTCGCGCTGGGAGAGTTCCGTGGCTGTGACCCACCCGGATTGGCGTGCTTTAAGGAGCTTCTCCATCGCGCGCTTGCCACGTTGGTGCGCACTGCGGACTCGTTCCAAATCCACGTGTGTAAACGCGTCCGGATGTAGCGCGATAAGTTCACTTAACCGCGAAACGGCCTGCTGTCGAACGGCGACTGCAGCTTCCATTCGATCCAGATCCAAACCATTGCCTGACGGAAGAAGCTGGTCGGTCGCGGTGCGGAGATGGTCGAGGGCTAAAGCGATTTGTTCTGCCATTACACGTTTTATCGGCTGAGCGGACATGGAAGTTTAGGGAAAATCTTCGATCAGCTTCGATATACGAGATTCGCGACTATCCGGATGCGTCCAGCAAGCCCCGCCAAATCCTACATCAGGCCGAGCAATGCGTTCCCAGCCACTGCCACCATGCCGATCGGGATCAGCCACTTCCACCCCAATCTCATCAGCTGGTCGTAGCGCAAACGCGGAAAGGTGCCGCGGCACCAGATAGCCGTGTAGATGAGCAGTAGAATCTTGAACAAAAACCAGAACAGCCCGGATATCTGTTGGTTCACGGCAGGCATAAGAAAGAGCGCTCCGGTGATTGCCAGTCCAGCGGCCACGGAGAGCAAAATAAGCCGGAAAAATGGCACTCCGGGCCGGCGAGCCAGCCACAGGACTCCGGCTGCGACGACCCAAAAAAGAATCGCTGGAAGCGCGTACCCGACGGGTACATCCAGCGCGTGCACGTTCGGAAATGGACGCAGCCAGCCACCCCAGAACAGGGTCACGGCAACTCCGCAGGCGATAAATAAGTTGGCGTACTCGGCAAGCATAAAAAAGGCAAAACGCATGCCGCTATATTCCAGGTGATAGCCGCCGGCCAGTTCCGATTCCGCCTCGGGAAGGTCGAATGGCGAGCGGTTCGATTCCGCCAGCGCCGCCACCGCGAAAAGCCCAAACCCGACAAGCCCGAATCCCCAATGGTCGAAGGCGAACCAAACGCCGCGCGTCAGCTGCGCCTCCACGATGGCCTGCATGCGCAGAGTCCCGGAGGAGAGCACGCCGGAGACTAAGGCGAACGCCATCGCAATCTCGTAACTGATCAATTGCGCCGCGCTCCTCAATGCGCCGAGTAGCGGGAAATGACTGTTCGAAGCCCATCCTCCGAGCACCAGGCCCAGCACACCGAACGAAGCGGTCGCTACCACCAGAAGCAAGCCAATGTTGAGATCCGATACATGAATCCGCGGGCTAAATGGTAGGACTGCCATGGCGGTGAGCGCGGCCGCTGTTGCCAGTACGGGGGCGAGACGGAACACGGTCGCGTCCGCGCCGCTTGGCACGATATCTTCTTTCAAGACAAGTTTCAGCGCATCGGCCAACCCTTGCAGCAAGCCATGCGGGCCGACGCGCATCGGACCCAGGCGGCCTTGCATGTCGGCAAGAATCTTGCGCTCCAACAAAGTCAAATAGAGAATCAACGGCGGAAAGAGGAGCACGATTACCGCGCCGGTCAGACAAGCGCGCAACATGTTAGCGGATCACTCCCGATGCGAACTTGAGCAGCGGCTCGGGCAAGATTCCGGCGCCGAGAGTTAGAGCGCCCGTGACCCACAATGCAACGCGCAACCCCCAGGCCGCCTGCGGCAATTCCGCATCGGTCTCCGGTTGCAAGAACAGAAAACGAACCATTCGGAAGTAATAGAAGCAGGAAACCGCAATATAGATGACGCCGATCGCCGCAAGACCGTAGTTCCCGCCTTGCACCAGGGCTAGCGCAATGTAGTATTTGCCCCAGAAACCGGCAGCCGGCGGAATTCCGGCTAGTGAAAGCAGAAACAACAGAAACGCGAGGGCGTAACCGGGGGACTTGCGCATCAGCCCGGCCAGGCTGGAAATGTCTTCGCCCAGTCCGCCGTTATGCTCCAGTGCGATCACAATGCCGAATGCGCCGATGTTACTGATTCCGTAGACAAGTAGATAGATGGCCAGACCGTCGCGGCCAATCTGGTTCCCGGCAACGATCCCGAGAAGCATGTAACCTGCATGCGCGATGGAGCTATAAGCTAACAGGCGCTTGATGTTGGTTTGTGTGATGGCCGCCAGGTTTCCTACAGTCAGAGTAAGTACGGCTACCACGGTTAGCAATGGCGTCCACAGTCCTTGGGCGCCATCGAGCGTCCCGTGCAACACGCGCACCATAAGTGCAAAGGCCGCTGCTTTCGAAGCCACCGATAAGTAGGCGGTTATCGCAGTCGGCGCGCCCTCATAAGCGTCGGGAGCCCACATATGAAACGGCGCGGCGGAAACTTTGAAGAGTAGTCCGACACTAAGACTCGCGATCGCGAGCAGCAATAGAGGGTCGCGCGGACTGAGCGCACCCACCGCCCCAGAGATTTCGGTGAGCAACGTGGAACCGGAGAGGCCGAAGAGAAGCGAAAATCCGTAAGCGAGAATCGCACTGGAAAAGGCCCCGAGCAAGAGAAATTTAATTGCGCCTTCCACCGACCGCCGCTCACCCCGCCCAAAGGCCACCAGCGCATAGAAGCTGACCGCCATCGTTTCCAGTCCGACAAAGAGTATGACTAAATCCGTACCTGCGGCAAGCAGAAACATGCCGCTTTGCGCGAACAGCAGCAAGGCCAGAAATTCGGCGCGAATATCGCGGGAGGCCAAAACCACCAGTGCGCCCGCGCCCGTGATCAGCCAACTGAAAAAGAGCGCGAAAGCATCGATCGTCAGCGCCCCATGAAACCCGATCAGTTGTGTTGCGCGTGTGTCATTCAGCCAAGCCTGTTGGCGCGTCAGGGCTGTTCCGGTGAAAGCCAACCCGATCAACGCGAGCCAGAAACAAACGCGGGAGCCGGGCCGGGCGACAAATCGCGCTAACAGCAGCGCGCACCCGAATAGGGCTGACATGAGGCACGGCAGGATGGCCAGATGATCCGCGGCGCTGTAGAACTCGCTCACTTCACGTTCACTAAAGCGCCGTGAATACGCGCGACAATGTCGGCGACGGGCCGATCCAGCAGGTCGAAATAAGGCTTCGGATAGATGCCGATCGACACAGCCCAGAGTATGAGCGGAATCAGCACGCACAGCTCGCGGGCATTCAGATCAGGTAGCAAGCGGTTCTGTTCATGGCGAATGTCACCCAGCATGGTCCGCTGGTACAGCCAAAGAAGATAGGCGGCAGCCAGAACAATTCCAAACACCGCCACTGCGGCCCAAATGCGGTTGACCGCAAATACGCCCTGGAGAATAGTAAACTCCCCCACAAAACCATTCAGCAGCGGAAGGCCGGCGGACGCGAAAGCCGCGATCGCGAACAGGATGGCAAAGCGGGGCATCACAGCCGCGATTCCTCCGTAGGCGGCGATCTCACGCGAATGCCGTCGTTCGTAAATCATTCCCACTAACAAAAACAGCAGCCCCGTGGTGATTCCATGATTCACCTGCTGGAGCACGCTTCCCGCGATTCCGGCCTGATTCAGCGCGAAGATTCCAAGCGTGCAGAAACCCATGTGACTCACCGAGGAGTAAGCGATCAGCCGTTTCCAATCGCGCTGGATCAAACTGACCAATGCCGCGTAGATTATGCCGATTAGCGACAGTACCGCCATGATTTCGACAACTAAGCGGTCTGATGACGCATTCGGCAATAACGGGAGCGAGAAGCGGATAAACCCGTAGGTCCCCATCTTCAGCAGCAAGCTCGCGAGTATGACTGACCCGCCCGTCGGCGCTTCGACGTGCGCGTCCGGTAACCACGTATGGAACGGGAACATGGGAATCTTCACCGCAAATCCGCAGAATAGAGCCCAAAAAATCCACTCCTGCGCCACCGGCGAAAGGTTCAGCTGCATCAGTTCGGAGATCTCAAACGTGTAGAACCCGTATTGCTGGAAATGGAAGAAATACAACGCGAGCAGTCCCAGCAACATAACCACTGAGCCGGCAAGCGTATAAAGGAAAAACTTGATCGCGGCATACAACCGGCGCGGACCGCCCCAGATGCCGATGATGAAGTACATCGGGATCAGCACGGCCTCAAAAAACACGTAGAACAAGAACGCGTCCAGGGAAAGAAAAACGCCGACAATACCCGATTCCAGAAGCAGGAACAGGCAGTAATATTCCTTCACGCGTGTTTCGATATTCCAGGATGCCAGCAGCGCCACCGGAACAATGACAGCGGAAAGCAAAACCAGCAGCAAACTAATTCCATCGACACCCAGCGAGTAATCGATGCCAAGCGACGGCACCCAGGAAGCGCGCTCGACGAATTGAAAACCGCTCTTGCCCGGTACAAAACTCCTCAGCAAACCCAACGTGAGAAGCAGCGTGATGAGCGACGTCAGCCCTGCCGCCGCCCGGATAGCACCTCGGTTTCGGCCGGGGAGCAAAGCGATGATGAACACTCCCGCAAGCGGCGCGAGCAAGAGCATGGTCAGGATGTGATTCATCATCGAATCCAAACCAGCCATCCGAGCATGGCTACCATTCCGATCGCTACCCACCAGGCGTACTGGCCGACGACGCCTGTTTGCAACGCGCGAACCGGATAGGACGCCGCCTGAACGAGAAACGCCAGCGCGCGAATTCCCCCATCGATGATTACGCGGTCCCAACCACTCGCAAAACGTCCGGTCCCGCGCGCCAGCCATCCGAGCGCACTCGGCCCGGAATCGAGAACCTTGCGGTCAAAGCGATCAAGCGCCAACCCGCCCGAGTGGCCCAGGCCATCAACAAAAACGAAGGAATAGGCGCGATCCAGATACCACTCTTCGGACAGCACTCCATGTAACGGCTTGAGCGCCTGCTCCAGATTGCGAGGAATCTCCGGGCGGTGGTGATACAGATAACGGGTGAGCGCCATGCCGATCAGAGCCACAGCCGCTGAGACTCCGGTCAGCACCCATTCCAGGCCGGGCGCAGCCGACGGGGTGTGAGCCGACCCGGCAAACACCGGACTCAGCCAATGTTCGAACGAATGCATCCAGGCTGGACCATTCCAGGACGCCGGAACACCGATCCACCCCGCCATCGCGCTCGCCACTGCAAGCACCACCAGCGGAGCAGCCATCAGGCCAGGCGATTCGTGCACCTCCCGGCCTACGTCTTGCGACCCCACATAAAAAGCCAGGTGCATCAGCCGCCACATATAAATCGCCGTTAGCCCGCTAGTTAACACACCCACGAAGTACAGTGGCGCCGCTCCCGCCCCGAATGTTTGATACAGAATCGCGTCCTTGGAAAAGAACCCGGCAAGTCCCGGAATACCGCTCAACGCAACTGCGCCCACAAACATGGTCCAGTACGTCACCGGCATCTTGTGGCGAAGGCCGCCCATCTTTCTCAAATCCTGCTCACCACCCAGGGCGTGGATCACCGAACCCGCCCCCAGGAACAACAGCGCCTTGAAGAAAGCATGCGTGAACAGGTGGAAAACGGCCACCCACCACGCGCCTACGCCGAGCGCCAGGAACATGAACCCGAGTTGGCTCACGGTGGAATAGGCCAGAACGCGCTTGATATCGGTGTGGACCAGCGCCGTGGCGGCCGCAAATATCGCCGTGAATACGCCTACCGTGGCCACGACAACCGACGCCGGATGTGAAGCCGCGAAAATCGGGCTGGATCGCGCAATCAAGTAAACGCCAGCGGTCACCATCGTGGCCGCATGAATGAGTGCGCTCACCGGCACTGGACCTTCCATCGCGTCCGGCAGCCACACGTGCAAGGGGAACTGGGCAGACTTGCCGGCAGCGCCAAAAAAGAACAATAGCGCCACCCAAGCCAGCGACGATTGTCCTATCCCCGGCACCGACGTCACGAAGCTGACCGATCCGGTAACCGTGAATAGCCATAAGATACCGATCAGGAAGGAAGCGTCTCCCACGCGGTTGACCAGAAAGGCTTTCATCCCGGCCCGCGCCGCCGTGCTCCGTTCATAGTCGAACCCCACCAGCAAATAACTGCATAGCCCCACGCCTTCCCAGCCTGCAAACAGAACCAGGTAGTTATCGGCCAGCAGGAGCAGCAGCATCAGTGCAATGAACAAGTTCATGTAACAGAAAAATCGTGCGAAACCAGGATTCCCCCGCATGTACTCGATTGCGTAAAGATGCACCAGGAACCCAACCCCGGTCACGATCAGGATCAGCAGGGCGCTCAAGGGATCGAGCCACAGCCCCCAGTGGGCGTGAATCAGCGGCAGCCAGTCTCCCAGGGTCTGCTGTTCGCGGCGGGTGGCGCTGGAATGCAATTCGACGAATGCTGCCAGGGAGAGTACGAAGCTAGTCAGAACCGCGCCCGGGGCCAGCAACCGCACCAACGCCACCGGTGGTCGCAGTGCGCAAATCGCCGCCCCCAAGAGCGGGATCAGAATGACCCAGTGAAGGTGGCCTACCACTTGAGAAGATTTACCTCGTCGGTCAGCACGTTCTTACGAAAGCGGAACAGCGCAATCAGAATCGCAAGTCCCACTGCCGCCTCAGCAACCGCATCCGCAATTACGAACAACGCGAACACCTGGCCGCGTACGGTCCCCCATTGCTGCGAGAATGCCACCAAATTAATATTCACGGCGTTCAGAATGAGCTCGATCGACAGCAGCACCACCACAATGCTCCGCCGGATCAACACGCCCGCAATGCCAATGGTTAGCAGCAGCGCGCTCAGGATCACGTAGTGCCCGGTCATGTCGCTCGAAGTCACGCTTCGCCTCGCGCTAAAACCACCGCGCCGACTAGAGCCGCGAGCAGAAGAATGGAGACTGCCTCGAACGGTAACAAGTAGCCGGTGAGCAAGAGCCCGCCGATCGCTTCCGTGTTTAGCGGTGGCATCTCACCCCGCACGGGCGCAAAGGTGGCGGAACGCAAGAGGAGAATCAATTCGGCCACCGCAATCACCGCACACGCGGCGCCAGCTCCCCACCAGCGCGCGAACCGGCGTTGGGTCTGTATGCGGTCCAGGTTCACCAGCATAATGACGAAGAGGAATAACAACACCACGCCGCCTGCGTAAACAATCAATTGGGCGGCGAATAAGAATTCCGCCCGCGTTTGCAGAAAGATTCCTCCCGCGCCCAGCAAGGAAATCAGCAGCCCGATGGCGCAGTGCACAGGATTCCGCGGCAGGATCGTTAGCAGCGCTCCCACCAGCGTCACAGCCGCGAAAACGTAGAAAAGGACCAGAGTCAAAGGTTCATTATGAACGACTTACACCCGCAGCCCGGGTCCCACGGCAGCGAACGGTGCTATTTGATTCCTCAGCGGCGATACTCCACTGGACGAGGACCTTCCTCCAGCATCTGCCGGTTCCAGATCAAACCCTCCCGGGAGTAGCTCGCCAATTCGAAATCCTGCGTCAATTCCAATGCATCTACTGGGCAGGCGTCCTCGCAAAGTCCACAAAACATACACCGGGAGAGATCGTAGGTGAAATCCAGCAGGTCTTTGCGGCGCGTTTGCTCGTTACGTTCGCTAATGACTACGATGAGATTCTCCGGGCAGGCAATCGCGCACAAATTGCAGGAAATGCACAGTGTTTCCCCGTTTTCCGGATTAATGTTTAGCCGCGGTGCACCGCGATACCGCTCGGAAACGGCGGGCCGCTCCAGCGGATACTGTTCGGTCACGATCTCACGCGGGCGCTGCGTTCGAAACGTCACCCACAAACCTTTAATAAGGTCGATAAAAAGAATCTTCTTGAGTAACTGAGACATTATGATTTCCGGCCGCCGAACGGCGCTAAACTAATCGAGGTTACCGCTCTCATGCAGGCTTCAGGCTGTTCACCGTCGAACGGGTTTGATCCAATCAACCAGTTCGCCCTCGTTAGTTACATACCCGATCCGCTCGGTCGCTTTTTGGATGACTTGCGGCTGCTCCTGGATCCCGATTGTAAACCTCACGCGCACGTCACCGTCCTTCCTCCCCGACCACTCTGCGGCCCCGCAGAACAAGCCTCCCGCCAAATTCGACAACTCTCCCGGCACTTTTCGCCGTTCTCGATCGACCTGGTCGAAGTCGCCAAGTTCGACGTTTCCGACGTTGTTTTTTTGAAAATTGGCATAGGCCGGCCCGAGTTGCGCGCCATGTACGAGGCCATGAACTGTGGCCCCTGCCAATATAGCGAGCGTTTCCGCTATCACCCGCACATTACCCTTGCCCAAAACTTGTCGCCGGAACGGGCGGCGGAAACTCTGCAGATTGCGGAATCGGCATGGCGCTTGTGGACTGGCCCTCGCGTCTTCCGCGTTGAAACTCTTTCCTTTGTTCAAAATCCAACCGGAACCAAATGGGTCGATTTAGACCACATTACGCTGCTTGACCGGCCAGCTCTCGCCCTGCCTACTCAAACAGGCCCGGCTGAGACGTTGCATCGGGTTTAGCCCGTCCCCGCGCTGGCATTTTGCGCAGTGCGCTCCCCACCACGCTCAGCACCTCGATCGACGCCAAAGCTTCACGAGGCACAAACACCCGCTGGTTGTTCGAATACGGCTCAGGCGGCGTAAACGTAAATCCCTGCGCGTCCAACGAAAGCAAATTGTTAGCTAGAACGCCGTCCAGAAGCTCCCCATCGCGGAACTTCATCCTGATCCACAAGCCTTCCATTTTGGGGCGAGTCTGAAAGAGTTTGGCGTCGAGGGGTTCGCGCGCACCTTCAAAATCCCGCACGAAGCAAACGGACTTGATCTCCCCGTACGGCACCTGGGTGAGATCGCCGGTTGGTTTTAGAAGCTCGATACCGGAAGGCTGCTGAAAAGTGAGTAGACTGACGAAGCCGGTCAGAGGATCGCGGTCAAATCTCCGGATAACGACTTTCTTGGTTGAAGATACGGCCAAACAGATCCTCTACGGCAATTCCGCGTGAAACATTTGAGCCGATATTGTATCATTGGCTTCGATGCCCGAAGGTCCACCCGCGACAACCGGACCGCTGCAAGCTGCAATCGTTTCCTTTCTTCACTTTTGCCGCGTGGAAAAAGGTCTGGCTGCAAATTCGATCGCTGCCTACCGAGCCGATCTCTTGCGTTTTGAACAGTTTATCGCGTCGGAATGTAAGGATTACACCAGCATTAATACGCTACGTGACTACGTGAGCCGCCTCTACGGAGACAAACTCGGTAGCCGCTCCATTGCCCGGCATCTCACCACTCTTAGGGGCTTTTTCAAGTATTTGCAAGCTGAAGGGCGGCTGTCCTCGGATCCGACCGAACACCTCCAGTCGCCGCGCCAATGGGCGAGCATCCCGCGTTTTCTTGGGCGCGCCCAAGTGGAAGCGCTTCTTGTTGCGCCGAATAGCGGCAAACCGACCGGCGTCCGTGATCGCGCCATGCTTCAGCTTCTCTATGCCACTGGCCTGCGGGTTTCCGAGCTTTGCAACGTGCGCGTATCCGACTTAAGCCCGCACGGCGTCATCACAGTTATTGGTAAAGGCAACAAACAGAGGCTCGTGCCCGTCGGCAAACATGCCATGGAAGCCGTAGATCTCTATTTCCGCACGGCCCGGCCGGCGTTGCTGAAATCCAGGGTCTGCCCCTATCTTTTCGTTACCGCCCGTGCTTCGCGCCTCACCCGCCAGGCATTCTGGAAGCTCATCGTGGCTCATGGAAAAACGGCGGGAATCTTCTTCGATTTGAGTCCCCACGTCCTCCGCCACAGCTTTGCCACTCACCTGCTCGAGGGCGGGGCGGATTTACGCAGTCTTCAGACCATGCTCGGCCACGCCGACATCGGTACCACCCAGATCTACACCCACGTGATGCGATCGCGCCTAAGGAGCGTTGTCGATCAACATCATCCCCGCGCCTAAGCCATGAGCGATTACATGTACCTGCTCGACAGCCATTTGAGCCAAGAGCAAAATCAACTTCTTACCGAGATGCAAAGTGCCGCGAATAGCCTGGGCGTCGCGCTCTACCTCACCGGGGGGGCCATGCGCGATATGCTCGGCGGCTTCCCTATTCGCGATCTCGACTTTACCATCGAGGGCCAGCCTCCCGCCAATCTGCTAAGCCGCGTCAAAAAGCAACTGCCCGATTTGACGGTCGAGGACGATGCAGTTCGCAAGTGCGCGGAGTTGCATCTGCCGGGCGGCGTCACCGGATCGCTCCGCATGGCGCGTACCGAGAAAGTCTCCAAGCCAGGCGCCGCGCCCAAGATCTCGCCCGCGCACCTACTTGAGGACTTGGCCCAGCGCGATTTCACCGTGAATGCCATCGCGCTTTCCCTAGCCAAGGCTTCACGCGGCTTGATCCGTGATCCGATGAACGGCGTTTCCGACTTGCAGAATCGGGAAATCCGCATGGGTTACCCCAATGCCTTTTTCGACCAGCCCGTCCGCCTGCTGCGCGCCGTGCGGCTTCGCAACCGCATGGGTTTCCAAATGGAAGAGCGCACGCAACGCTATTTTCAGACCGGCGTGGACGAAGGCTGGATTTCAACCGTTACCCCTGCCCAGTGGCTCTACGAATTCAATCTGATCGCCGAAGAGCATTCCGCATCCGCCATCCTGCGGGACTTAGGCGAAGCCAAACTGCTTCCTATCGACCACGGCACGCTGAACCTGGACGGCCTAGCTAAGTTCGAGAGATTGCGCCGCACCATCCCGGGGCGGGGAACACACTGGCCTTTATTCCTCACGGTGCTTGCCGGACATATGAAGCCGAAGGAGCGGTCGGCATTTCTGGCCGGGTTCGGTCTGCCGCCAGACTCGTTGGAAGCGGGCAAGAAGATCAAGCCGCGAGCCGCGCAGTTGGCGGAAGATTTGAAAGCTTCCGGCTTGCGCAAGCCTTCCCAGATTTACAATGCGATCGCGCCGGCCGAAGCCACCGACATCTTATATGTCCTCTATGATTCCGAGGAGCCAATCGTCCAAGAACGGTTGAATCTGTATCTAGAAAAATATTTGCCCGAGGCCAGCGAAATCACCGACGCACAAGTGGAGGCCACGGGCGTGAAGCCAGGTACCGCCCAGTTCCGCAAAGCCAAAGCGGCAATGATCACCGCCAAGCTAAACGCGCCGCCGCCTCCGCCACCACCGCCGCCCGGGCCGGCCAATGCTCCAATCATTTCAGGGAGCCCAGTTCGAGCGGTCCGATAGCCGCGTTCCCCGTGCCCGCGCGCCTTAGCTCCGCGCTCGCCGGTAAGGACTGTCGATATAACGGCGCGATTCCTTTGCCGCGTCCGACTCCGGTGCAAACGCGATGGCCTGCTCATAAGCTTTCCGCGCCAGGTCTCGTTGATTCTTCATATCGTAGATCTGGCCCTCGCGCATGTAAGCCAAAACTCCGCTATTTAGGTCCAAATTTCCCGTCGCCGCCGTCGCTCGCTTCAAGCTGGCCAGCGACTGATCCAGATCGTTGTACCAGAACTGGATATTGCCCATCTCGTAGTAAATCTTCTCCCAGGACACGCTGGCGAACCCCGACGTCCCACCCTGCTTCATCCTCGCGATTTGGTCAACCGCGCCCAAAGCCTCTTTCTTGTTCCCCAATCGTGCGTACATTTCCGCCTTCTCGAAAAGAAACAGGTAATTCCTCGGGTAACTCCGGATCAAATCGTTCAGCAGCGGCAGCGCAGTGCGCTGTTTATTCTCCCTGCGGTAGATCGCGCAAAGCACTAGCTCGGCATCCAGCTTCTCGTCTTTGCCGTACTTCGCGACCTGCTCCAATTTATGGATTCCGCCCTCTTTATCGCCGTGAAATCCGGCCAGGAACCCGAGCGCGCGCATGGTCCAGGGTAGGTCCCCAACAATATATTCATGCAGGGCTGGGATCAACCGCGCATCGTAGTTATTGGGTTCCAGAGCGATTACCCGGTCGTGCATTTTCCGCGCTTGCGTGGCGTCGCTCAACGCATCGCGCCAGGCCTTTCTCACCAGGAAATTGAAGTTTGAGCGCAATGCAAAAGTGACTCCCAAGGTATATAGCGCGGCCGCGTCATTCGCATTTCTCGCCAGCCTCGCCTTGGCGAGCGACAACGCCGAATTGATCTCGTCGTCAAACTGTTTCTGAACCGCCGCAGTAGCGTTCAGCTTCGCCCGGCGAAGGAACGCGTTGTTTCCCGAAACCAACTCGCTTTCGAGCGCCCCATTACGGAACATTTCGCGATACAGCAAGGTCTGCGCAATATTGTTGTGCACTTCCGGATCATTCGGATGCGCCTTCTCGAATTGAGTGAAGTCGCCCAGCGCCTGGTCGTATTCAAGGTTATAGAAATGGTCGAAGCCCGAGGTAATAAGCGGGTCGTCGGCGCGAGCCACGTTCGCGCAGAACGCCAGGCCGATCAGAGCGAGTAAGCAGGTTCTGGACATGCGTTGCTTGCGCGGGCTCCTTCCAACTCTGATTTTAACTTTTGAAGTCCCCACTGCGCATGCTCCGCCACCAGCGGATCGTCGGCGCGCGCCAGGTGCTCCAAAGGTTCCAACATACGAGCGGCACCGGAGTTCCCCATGGCGACTGCCACGTTTCTTAGGAAGCCGCGATACCGCGCCCGTTCCACCGGAGTGTCCTGAAACAGAGATCGAAATTCCGCTTCTGTCAGCGCCGCCATACGCTTGAGCGAGGGCGCAAATTGGACTGCCGCAAACGCTGGATCTTCGGTCACCGCCGCACGCCGGTTCCAAGGGCAGACGTCCTGGCAGATGTCACAGCCGAAGATATTCATTCCCATAGGGCCTCTCAGCGGCTCATCGATCCCCTGACGCAACTCAATGGTCAGGTATGAAATGCACAGCCGCGCATCGATTTCGAACCGCCCTTCCGGCGCCGCCACAATCGCCTGCGTGGGACATGCCGCAATGCACCGCGTGCACGTGCCACAGCGATCCGGAGCCGTCTCCCCTCCGGCCGGCAGCGCCAGGCTGGTGATCAATTCGCCGAGGAAAAACCATGACCCGCGCCCTTCATTAATCAAACAGGTGTTCTTGCCGATCCAGCCCAACCCTGCATTCCGCGCGAGCGACCGCTCCAATACCGGAGCCGTATCCACGCAAGCTTTCCAATCGAACGGTCCGCACGTCTCTTCGAGCGCTCGCGCTAGCCGCTCCAGTCCCTCACGCATCAGATCGTGATAGTCTTCTCCCCACGCATAGCGTGAGATCCACGCCCGGTCCGCTTCGTTAAATTCGGTCGAATACGGCTCCGGTGAGTTATACAGCCGGCCCACGCTGATCACCGATCGCGCTGTCGGAAGCAGGCTCCGAACATCTTCGCGCAATCCCGCCCGCCGATCCGTTAAATAGCCCATCGCCCCAGCATGGCCGCGCTCCACCCATCCGGCATAGCGCGCGAAGTCCCGGTCTGGGCCTACAGCGACAACGCCAGCCAGTTCAAAACCGGCTTCTCGGGCTAGCGCACTCACATCCAAACGCTCTAAATCCGTGTGAGCATTCACACTGTATCTACCGTCCATTCAACAGCTTCCAGGCTCATTGCCGCCCCGTTCACCGCTCCAGTTCTCCATACACCGTAAAAACTACCCCTTTTAACAATATGGGGTAGGGGAGGCATCTCGATTGCAGTACTCTTCAAAAGTACGGATTCGATTACCGAGGGGAACCAAGAACGCGCATGCCGAAAGCCATAAAATACGCCGAGAAAGCCGTGTCGGTCGCAGCCAATGCTGCCTGGCAGGTCTTTGATCGCCTGAACCAAATCAATCAGGCCCCTTCGTTCACTCCCAAGTGGTCCGAAAAGCCGCTCCTCAAGTCCTACCAAAAAACCAAACCGCCGCTGGGCTGGCCGCGTACGACCGACTCTCTTTGCCCGCGCTGCGTTCCAGATATCCGGCAGCAAATTGTCGACGGCAAGATCCCGGTTGAGATCCTGAAGAATGAAAAGGTCGGCGAAATCAAAGCCACGATCATCGAGCGGGACGGCAAGATCCTCATGGTTAAGGATTGCCCGATTCACGGCCACTTCGAAGACGTAATGGCGATCGATCCGGCGTTCTTCAAGCACCTCGAAGACGTTTTCCCCGGCCGCGACATCCGCGCCCACGCCGATGAAAAGCTTCACGATCACGGCACCAGCACCATCAAGCACGGACGCGGCTCGGTCCTTACGGTCGATTTAACTAATCGCTGCAACATGATGTGCGATCCCTGCTTTATGGACGCAAACCAGGTTGGTTTTGTTCATGAACTGACTTGGGAAGACATTCAAACACTGCTCGATAACGCCATTTCGATCAAGCCGCGCCGTCAAATGTCGGTGCAGTTCTCCGGTGGCGAACCTACTCTTTCCCCGTACTTCCTGGACGCCGTTCGCTATTCGCGCAAAGTCGGTTATAACAGCGTACAAGCCGCGACCAACGGAATCGAGTTCGCGAAAAGCCCGGAGTTCTGTAAGAAAGCCGCCGAGGCCGGTCTCCGTTACGCGTACCTGCAATTCGATGGCGTCGGGAACGAAGCCAACTCTCACCGCGCGGTCGGTAACTTGTTCGACGTTAAGCTTCGCGCTATCGAGAACCTCTGGTCCAACGGCGTCGATATCGTCCCGGTAATTACGATCATTAACGGCATCAACAATGAGCAGGTCGGAGCCGTGGTCCGCTTCGCGCTCGACAATCCCAAGAAAATCCCGTTTCTTTCCTTCCAACCCGTTTCCTTTACTGGACGCGACGAAGCCGTTACCGACGACCGGCGCGCCGCCCAGCGTTACACTCTTTCCCATCTCGCACTAGACGTGAAAAGCCAGACCGGAATCGGCGAACCGGTTCGCGATTGGTTCCCGATCTCGTTCATGAGCACGTTCTCGGATTTCGCCGATCTGATCCATGGGCCGGCTGCTGATTGGGGACAGCTCTCCTGCGGTTGCCATCCCAATTGCGGCATCGGCATGGCCGTCATGTGCGACAAGGAAACCAAGGAATATGTCCCGGTCACGGCTTTTCTCAATGCCGGGCAGCTAGCCAAAGACGTCGCTCGGATCACCGATGCCGGTCGCGGCAAAGCACTTTCCGGCGTGGGCGTTGCGCTTTCTTTGCTGCGCAATTACGATCCTTTCAAAGCCCCGACTCACTTCAAGGTTCAGGACATGCTGCAGAAGTTCGACAAGTGCTTCAATGTCAGCGGGCGCGACTACGGGAAGGTGACCGGTGATCGCACCATGGCCGACATTGAAAAGCGCCGCAACGATCGATGGAACTTCCTGTTCATTGCCGGCATGTGGTTCCAGGATCTGTTCAACTACGATTTCCGCCGCACCGAACAGTGCATCATCCCTTACGCCACTCAGGAAGGCGAAATCAGCTTCTGTGCCTATAACACCGGCGTCGGCTGGCGCAACATCATCGAGAAGATGCACATGACGGCCACCCTGTCCAAGTGGTACGAGGATAAGGGCAAGCATGAGATCTTCGCCGGTGGTAAGAAAGTCGGACTCGCAGTTGCCGACCACTCCTTGATTCTGCGTGACGATGATGTCTATCGACACCGTCAGACCGATCTAGACGAGGCCGGGATCGCCAAAACAGCACGCGAGGAAAAGACCCGCAAGCGCGACGAGCTTCTAAAGCAGAAAGCCGAAGATGCCAAGATGGCAAAGCTTTATCGCGAGCACGTACTCGGCGAGAAGCCCATCCAGGATGGCTTTGTTCCGCTAGGAAGTTTGCTCGCTACGGCCCCTGCAAATACCCCGGTGAATGAAGATTCTTCTGCTCGCGAAGAAGTCGGCAGCTTCGGCGATTAGCTCTCTGTCCCTTTCCGCAGCACCGCGCCGCCGGATTTGATTCATTCCGGCGGCGTTTCTCGTCTTTAGGTAGTTGGCGGCCGGTACATATCCTGCATTCGAAAACTGCGGTACGACGCGACCCCGCTTTCCAGGTTGAAGACTTGGGTTGCGCTGGGCGCCAGAGGTGCGGGGAATAGTTCGATCGATTGATCGAAATTCGCGGGCGCCACGATTCCCAGCTGGAAATGATAATTCCCGTTCCCGAGCAGCTGCGCGCTCCCCAGCGCAAATGCGAAGTGGCCAAGGTCCTGACTGAGTACCGGCGTGACTGACAGTCCCAGCTCATCGACGTTCAGGCTCATCCCCCTGCTATTCCCACCCAATTGGCTCACCCGCGTATTGCCATTATCAAAAACTGTAAACGCCCCACTAGACTCGAATCCAGCGTCGTGCTGGTGGGAGAACCATGGGTAGGCGTCGCCATAAACGTTGTCGATCGCAAAGTCGCCAGACGGTCCCATTCTCCACAGGATGTTGCCCGAACCGGCGCCGTTAGCGTAGTCCACCTTCAAGACCCAGTCCTGATGTCGTACCGAAAGGATGAAATGCCCGTCGCTTGCCCGGTATTGAAGCGAATTCGAGTGCAACCAATCATTCGCCAGCGTGGTTACCCCCGGCCTTCCGGCGAGAAACAGCGGCGGGCAGCCACCCTGACCTTGAGCGCATGTTTCACCGAGTACAGCGGGGCGATTGATATCCAACTGGTTCCCGCCCCCTGCGTGCTGGAATGTGTCGTTATACCAAACCGCGTTCAACGCCGCGTCGATGACAATGATCGCGTCACCGATGATGTCAACGTTCAGCCCGGTCTTATCGCCCTGGGTGCCTGGAGGAAATATCTTCTCCACGTTTGCAATGAATGCGTAGTTGCCGTTCGGCAGCAGAATGGCGTCATGACTCAGCGCAGTGAGACAAGCCGAACCGATCGGGGCAGGCGACGGAATGTTCTTGCAGGCCTGCAGGTCCGTCGCGCCTATTGCGAGAAGTTGCTGCTGCAGCAGCCCGATATTCGTCTCCCGTTCAACATTGCCGGCTAAGTCGATCTGCCGCAGCAACTGTGCCGAAGTAGATACTCCCGTGTCCCACGACAGCCCCGATTGGAAGACAAGAAAATGACCACCCGCTAATGGGCGCGTCAGCAGAACTTGAAGGTCGCTCTGGCCGTCATAGAACCAGTTAACGTTTCCCGCTAAGTCAGTTGCGGTCGGCTGGTAGTTGCCGGTCCCGGCGCCCAAATTAATGTATGAGTGCAGCAGCAGCGGCTCGGCAGCATCGGCCTGATTCAAAGGTGGCACGATCACCGTCTGTGTGGGAAACGAGATCGAGCCCGGCAGTCTTCCAGTCCGGAAGCGACTCGTGGAACCGCCATCGGTCACCGTGGACCCGGTTAGAATCTGATAACCCACCGTGTAACTTTCGGTTTCGCGTAACCCGCCTAGGTAGATGTTACTGGAAACAGTCCCGCCACAAGGCTGAAACGTCGTGTAAGTCAGCGTAGGATTCAAGCGGCTGGAAAAATATGCACGCACCGACTTCCCGGCGGCGCACGCTGGCACGGTCGCTAATCCGACCAGCGGGTTCTGAGTGTCCGTAACCCTAATTCTGCCCCCCAATGGGACCAAGCTTGTTAGTTCGAACGGGATTGTATCGGTGGCGGTCTCCCCGGTCTTCACATCTTTAACGACCACCTGGATTGAGTAACTTCCCTCTCCAGCAATCGAGGCCCAGCTGAACGGTTGAGGCGTCCATACCCCAGCGGCTTTCGAACCGATATTGAAGTTGCGAATAACATCGAACTTCCCGCCGCTGTAAGAGACGCTAAATTGAAAGGTAAGCGGCCCTGGACTCGTGTCCGACGCGGTCACATTGAACGATACGGGTGTTCCAACGTGTTGTGGGGATCGCATCGATGCCGCGAATGACTGGACCGCGACGCTTGCCTGCAGCCCAGCGGAGCTTAACGCCACGGCAATCCATGCACAGTGTTTTAGTTTCATCTTCGGTTGTCTTCCTTTGATGGGCAGAATTGCTCAGGCCCATTTTTGTTTCCATGCCATTGTGTCGGGTTTATCTCTGAAAAGATAGGTCGAGATTCTGAAAGTCTGTTTATTCATACACCCATTTTGCCCAATGTATGCCGAATCACGATCCTCCGTTTTCAGACTCATCCAGTGACAGTTTTCCAGCGTACCTTGAGGTAGGCAGGCGCTCCCGAAGTGCGGTGACGATGCCTTACCTTTGGAGGATTGTCAATTGAGATTTCCCGTTCTATTGCTGCTAGTCGCCTCTGGCATCGGTCCCGTATTTGGTCAAGAAATTCTCACCGCGGGTTTGTTGGGCTGTAATAATCCCCCAGCGATTGACCCTGGAAAGGACTTCCTCGGTAACTTCAATAACTCCTGTTATGCACTCCCGTTCTCGGCCTCTTCCGGGCGTAGTCATGCGGGTGATTTGAACGCGAAATATGGCCTCATCTACTACAAGGTCACCCCTGGTTATGAACTGATTCTCACCGGCACGTTTGCCAATGCGCGATTTTTCTCAGTGACAGTTTACGATTCGCACCTTGCCGAAACGAGCGGGATGTTAGATCAGGCCATTCAGCCCCTGAACCACAGTATGGAGAATCCGTTCCTGCCTGGCGTGTCCTATAAGGCTAACCAGCAGTATGGAATCACTGTCGGCTTTGGAGGGCCTGTCCCCGCTTCTCCAAATGCGGGATGTAGCACCGCGGATACAACGATTGACGCCAACTTCCTAGACGCTTCCCAGATTCATCAAGGGCTAAGCTGGAACGGCTACCCGGGCCTGCCGCCAGGTTTTCCCGTCCATCTGACTGGCCCTAGCTCCGGGGGTCAAATTATTATTCGCAGCTATTTCGACCTCACCAACGAACCGGACCCGGTGGTAATCGTGCGCGATCTGACTACGGGCTGCGGGGTCCCGTTAAAAGATGCCAAGAACATCGTGACTACAAACCTTAGGGCGGGCGGCCAGTGGGGCGACCAAGCGCAAACCTCGGCGCACGATCAATTTTCCTATTCCATTCAACAGAACCAATGCTTTCCGCAAGACCCGTTGAATCAAGTGCGCTGGAACCGCTCGCCCGCTTACGTCCCGGGCGACAATAGCGCTGCTGGATATCTTGGGTTCAACTTGAGCCAGACGAAAGTGCAGTCGATCATTGCCGGAAAGCAGTTCATGCGGTTCCGTTTCCAGCTCCCGGCGCTGCCCGACACACCCTGCGCCAACGGGCAATGTGCGCTCACTGGTTCGGAACAACTCCGCTACCGCTCAATCTCATTCGAAGATTCCAAAAAAACGCTCCTTTCAGTCAAGGATTCCGACCTGGTTCGCGATCCGAACGGCAATGTGAACCTGATTGTCGGCTTCGGGACAGCGCCGCCTGCGTACGTCACCGCCGCCAACTATTACACTTACGTCGATCTTAGTTCCGCGCCA
The DNA here is from genome assembly GCA_963752695.1 of Bryobacterales bacterium. Taxonomy (GTDB): domain Bacteria; phylum Acidobacteriota; class Terriglobia; order Bryobacterales; family Bryobacteraceae; genus Bog-113. The sequence goes on along the minus strand of CAVVZB010000002.1, from coordinate 1,050,876 downwards.
AAATTCCGGGATCTTAACGCTGTCACGATGCGCGATATCCTTCCCGGAGCCGGCTTTCAGTGCTCCGATTTCAACGTTCCATTTCTCTACACCGAGTACAACCCGGAAGGCGGCTACATGGGGGCTTACGTGCCCACGGTCGACTTTCCTGCCTCCTCTCAAATTCCGATGACCCCAGTTCCGGTCACCCGCGCGAATAGCTGCTTGGCAGCCGTGACGCAGGTTCCGGTCACGTGTACAACGCAGTAGCCGCTAGCCGTTCATCCTCAATATCTTAGGGCCCGTTGCCACTGGCTTCTGAGCGCGCTATCGCGGTAATCACCCTGCTACGCTGAGTGCGCCTGTTCCTTTTGGGCGCACCGGAGGGTAGATGCAGCCGTGTTCAGCTTCGAAATTCGCAGAATCTGCACAACTCTGCACAATTGTCAGGGGAATAGACCTCTCGCAAGGTTGCATCCTCGTCTCCGCTCCTATATCTTCAAACGTTGCAGTTCCAATCACTTGACAGGAGTTTTCCATTCACATGCAATCGCTCTCTCCCCTGCTGACGCTCTGGTTGTTGGCCGACGACACAGAGGGAGACGGGCAGCAATACCTAATTGTCGTATTGGCGATCTCAATCGTAGCCCTCGCAGTCGCTGGTCTCCTGGCCCGCTTTGTCATTCGGCAGGATATCGGCACGCCCCAAATGCAGAAAATCTCCAACGCCATCAAACAAGGGGCCGAGGCTTTTATGCGGCGCCAAAACCGCACAATTCTCTCCCTTGCCGCAGTTTTGGCCGTCGTCATCTTCTTCAGCTATTACCTGGGGAGTGGAAGCGGCCAGCTTGCCCGGCGCATGACGATATCGTTTGTCGCGGGCGCCGTCTGCTCCACCCTGGCCGGCTTTAGCGGGATGTGGGTGTCCATTCGCGCGAACATCCGTACCGCCGCCGCGGCGCGTAACAGTGTTAACGCTGCGCTTCAGGCGGCTCTCCGGGGCGGCGCGGTCACGGGTCTGAGTGTGGTGGCGCTGTCCCTTCTGGGAGTCGCCACACTTTTCTACCTCTTCGGTGGACTCACAGACCCGACCCGCGTGCCCGGCCAGATCGTGGCCTTCGGTTTCGGCGCTAGTTTCGTTGCCTTGTTTGCCCAATTAGGCGGCGGAATTTACACCAAGGCGGCTGATGTCGGTGCCGACCTGGTAGGCAAGGTGGAGGCCGGCATCCCCGAGGACGATCCGCGCAACCCCGCCGTCATTGCCGATCTGGTCGGCGACAATGTGGGCGATTGTGCCGGCCGCGGCGCCGACCTGTTCGAGTCCACGGCGGCGGAAAACGTCGGCGCAATCATTCTCGCCGCGAGCCTTTTTCCCGCTTTCGGTATTCGAGGAATCCTGTTCCCGCTCGTGGCTGGCGCGCTCGGACTTCTCGCCTCCATAGTCGGAATCTTCGTCGTCAGAACCACTGAAGACCGCGACCCCATGCATGCCTTGAACCGCGGCTTTTATGTGACCGTTGCTTTAGCGATAGCCGGGCTCGGCCTCTCCGTATACCTTCTTCTGAACGGGAATTGGAATTTCTTCTTCGCGGGACTCCTTGGCATCGCAACCAGCTTTCTGTTCGTGTTCATCACCCAGTACTACACCGAGTCCAAATACCGACCTGTGCAGGAAATTGCACAAGCTTGCACAACCGGCGGCGCCACGGCAATCATCTCGGGTTTCGCCGTCGGGCTCGAATGCGTTGCTCTCCCGGTTCTGGTGATCGTCGGCGCGATCCTGGGCTCCTTCTACCTCGGTTTCGCCGCCGGCTTACCGGGTGTGACCGCCCAAGCCTCGGGGCTCTTCGGAACCGCGGTTGCCACGATTGGCATGCTTTCAACTGCTGGCTACATCCTGGCTATGGACACCTTCGGCCCGATCACCGACAACGCCGGCGGCATCGTCGAAATGTCACACCAGCCCGATATTGTCCGCGAGCGCACCGACCGGCTGGATTCCGTTGGCAACACCACCAAAGCTCTGACTAAGGGCTACGCAATTGGAAGCGCCGCGCTAGCCGCTTTTCTTCTCTTCTCGGCTTACATCGATACCATCAAGCACCTGATGCATCTGCCACCGGAAGCTAGCTTCCCGATCGACATCGGTCAGGTGCCCGTCTTTGCCGGCGCTTTGCTAGGCGCCATGCTGGTCTTCCTGTTCAGTTCCTTCGCCATCAAGGCCGTCGGGCGGTCCGCGCAAATTGTTATCCAAGAAGTGCGGCGCCAGTTCAAAGCTAACCCAGGAATCATGCAGGGCACGGCCGACCCGGATTACGGTGCGTGTGTCGACATCGTCACGCGCTCGGCCCTGAAAGAGATGGTCATTCCAGGGCTCCTTGCCGTAGTCAGTCCCGTCTTAGTTGGCATTCTGTTTAAACAGTTTCACGTGGGCGCTTCCGCTGTAGCAGCGTTCCTAATGGTTGGCACCATCACTGGCATTCTTATGGCGATGCTGATGAACAATAGTGGCGGGGCTTGGGACAATGCCAAGAAATACATCGAGATGGGTCATTATGGAGGTAAGGGATCGGAAGCACACAAAGCGGGAGTAGTCGGAGACACAGTCGGCGATCCCTTCAAGGACACAGCAGGCCCGTCTTTACACGTGCTAATCAAGCTTCTGGCGACCATAACATTGGTTGCAGCCCCGCTTTTCTTATGACTAACTATTTATTCATATAGTCGGGAAACACGGTGTGTGCCCATCCAGTATCTGAGTTGGAGAGGAAGAAGTAGTGAAGTCCTTCCAATCGGGCCGTAGGGAGACCCGCTCCCATAAACACCTCCGCGTCTTTGCCGTGCAGCGCCTTTTCTAACTCCCGTAGTTGCTGTGTCTGCAAGGAAGGATCGTGGTCCTTGGCTATCCACACAATGGGCCGGCCGAGTTCCGGGCGAGTCGAAACGATGCGAATATCCGCGCGTGCCATCTCCATCCCTGTGGAGTCATGACGGACAATCGCGCGCAGGTCGGCGTAAGCCCCGCCGCAAGGCGCATCAGCCAGGTCCACAATGCGAGCGGGCGTCTTGCCTTGCAGTCGGATCGCAAGGTCGAGGTAATACGACATCGGAGTCGCCATGACGGGCACGGTTGCTCCGCAAACACTGTAATCGACCGAGCGTGCGCTGTCCCACGTTTTCTGGTTGTGATCGATCTCCAGGTGGTCCCGCACGGAAGCGGCAATAAATCCAGCGCCCGCGCCCATCGGAAACAAGCCGTCGGCGGTCGGGAAGGTTGTCGAATGCAGGAACGCTGGCCGGATATGGTGGCTAGTCGGCATCCAGACTCCGATCAGCCACGGAGCTAGACTCACAGCCACAACGGCGTGACGCACCGGGCGGGGAATCTGCCGCGTGGTGACCGCCGCCCGTCGGCTTGTAGCGAAGAAGAGAAGCGCGATCAAAGTAAGGAAGAAATAACGGGGGGAGTAAAGTTGTGTCCAGTAGAATAAGATCGGGATTGAGACAGCCGCGGCCTCGGCAATATAAAAGAATCTCCAGGAGGGCTTCCGGGCAACAATCGTGAACTGAATCAACAGCATCACGAGGAGCACCAGGACGGCGCCTAACCCAAGCCCGAACGTAACAAAGCCCGCAACTAATGCGGGATTGAACGAGAAGCCAGCTAGGTCGCTGAACGTGCGGGCGGTGATGAGCTTTCCGAGCACTATTGGCAGGATCGCGGCGGCGCAGACCATCCAGGCAAGAGTCGATCGAACCAAATGCTTTAGCGACCGCCGCGAGACACTCGTGAGAATAATCAATGGCGCGACAAGCACGACATCGCCACGGCAAGCCGCTGCGATGGCGATGGAGGCAATAGCCGCCAATCTCCAGTGTCTCCGCAGACAGTAGTAACTAAAGAAGAGGAAGGCGAGTGAAAGCGAAGCCGTCGCCAGAAACGGCACATAGAGGATCAGCGCGGGCGAAAGGAATACCGGAACATATGTCCATATGCGAAGTCTGCTCTTACCTAATGTCCATAATGCGAGGATCATCGCCGGCAACAGAAGCGCCACCTGAACCACATTCCCTCGGAGGATCGGATCCGCCAAAGGAATGGCCACCCCGGCTCCGAACAGGAGCGCATAACTTCCCCATTGCTTGTCGTAATTGTAAAACGTGGAATGCAGGGGCGAGACCTGTCCGCAAAGCAGCTGTAATGCGCCACTGATTAGCGCCGCCTGGTCGTTATCCCGGAAGGCGCTCCCTGTGCAGAGGAGCGTGGCCGTGGTCAGTCCGGCAGCTAGAAGCGCGAACGTCCAGATGCGCCGGGCCGAAAATCGTGCGTGAGTCAATCTCTATTCTAGAAGCTCCGAAATCGCACCAAGCAGCCAAGCCTTCGGCGGATCGATTGCTCCCAGATTGGCCGATGCGATCACTCAGCCGTGCATTCCCCGTTCTCCTGCTCGCAGTTGCCTCCCTGCGCGGAGCGAAGCTTACAAGCGTATACACGAATAATGACTTTCAGATCACAGGAGTAACTGTGACAAAGTCGGGCCGTATGTTTGTAAATTTCCCACGGTGGTCCGATCGTTACCTCAACGCGGTCGTTGAAGTGATGAAAGATGGCTCGGTGAAGCCCTATCCGGACGAGTACTGGAACCGCTGGGATTCGAAGCCGGCCACGGCTGGCAAGCAATTCGTATGCGTCCAGAGCGTAGTCGCTGACGATGCCGACTCGCTGTGGGTGGTCGATCCCGGTGCTCCCCTATTGGGTCCGGTCGTCGCCGGCGCTCCCAAGGTGGTGAAGATCGATCTGAGAACAAATCAGGTGAGCCGCATCTATAGCTTTGGGTCGGATGTTGCGAAACCTACTAGTTACCTGAACGATATTCGGATCGACACTCGACGGAATGTCGCTTATATGACCGACAGCGGCGCTAGCGGAATTGTCGTGCTCGATCTGAACTCCGGACGTGCACACCGGGCTTTGGACGGACATTCTTCTGTGCAGGTGGAATCGGGGGTGAGTATCAGTGTGAACGGAAAGCCGGTCCAAAAAGATGGAAAGCCCCCACAGTTTGCTTCCGACGGCATCGCTCTTTCGCCTGACGGTCAGTATCTCTACTATCAAGCACTAACAGGAGCAACCCTGTACCGCGTTAAGACGACTGCTCTTCGGGACTCGCCAACCTCGGCGGGCAGTTCAGTCGAGAAGGTTGCCAAGACTTTCCCCACCGATGGGCTGTGGATTGACAGTCATGGAACCCTCTATCTCGGGAACCTTAATGAGAGCGCGGTGTATCGACTCTCCGGGCAGTCGCTCGTGAAGGTCGTCCAGGGAGAGAAACTGCAGTGGCCAGACACCTTCTCCCAGGGAGCCGATGGCAAGATCTTTGTCACCAGCTCCCATATCAACGACATGCCGCAATTCAACCAGGGCAAGAGCACCCGAACCGAGCCGTACGCTGTATTCCGCATCGACCCGTGATCGCGGATGTTACTACGGCGTCAATGTCGCGCTTAGAACCACCAGGCTCGGATTAGCCGGAAGCGTAATGTTCAAAACGCTCTTGGATTGATTGAGAGCGAACCGGTATGAGTATAAGTTAAAGACGCGCGCGTCCTTAGTTCCGGCTGCCGTGTTTCTGTACGGCATCACCACCGCGTATCCTTGGCCGGGATAAGTCTGCGGAGTATACCAATCGCTGATACTCTGCGTAAGCTTAGTGCTGGTTCCATCGGTGTAGTTGACCGTGAAGACCTGCGACGGTTGATTGCCGTTTACAGCCGCGGCAAGCAGAATCAGATCTGAGTAAGAGCCGGAAGGCAAAGCCAAAGACTGGCCGCCGCATCCAATCGCGTCCGGTTGATTTGCCGCCCCGAGCTTAAACTGCACCCCGTTCAGGATTCGCGACGTGCTCAGAAGGTGCTCCGAATAGGAGTTTCCTTGGCCATCGATCCCGCCTGTTGTGTACATCGTGGTATCGGTATAAATACCGTATAGGTTAAACAACGGCGAGAGGTCTACCTGAACTCCAGTTCCAGTGGAACCAACAGCCGCGCTTACCGCAAGGGTAAGTGTGAGCGTCTGAGACAACTTGCCCGACGTCCCAATAACAGATACAGTCGTGGTGCCCGTCGGCGCGGAAGCACCGGCGTGGAAGACCACTGTCTGCTGATTTCCGGTCCCTTGCACCTTGGCTTGAACTCCGCGGGGTAGGGTAGGGATGGACAGTGTCACTGAGCCGGTAAATCCGTTACGATCGGTGATCTGGATACTTGCCGCCGCGGCTCCGCTTTGATCGAGGAATACTTCATGCGGCCCTGACAACGTGAAAGCACCAGCCCCGACCGCATTGTTAATGGCTGCGGCATAAAGGTTCACAGCGCCAGTCCCAACGATGTCGTCATAGAGCCACAGGAAGCCGCCACTAATTCCGCACTGGCTGTTCCAGCCGCTCATAATGGATTGCACCTGACTGGGTGTGTAGTTCTGATCCCAGAGGCCTGGCCACACCGGGACTGCGCCGAAGTTCCAGCCGACACACGGATTATTGCCCGCGCCACCGGCATATGCCTGAAGGTGCACGCCGTCCACCGTACCTGGCAACTTAGCATTAATTTGACTTACTACCGTTTCCCAATAACTGTTGTTGGTGTAAGGATCGGGAATCGCTTTTAGACCCAGACTGCCGAGCATCACGCCGAACGCGACTGTGCTGGGAGCGTCATAGCTATTCTCGTCATCGAGGTCAATCGCATCCAGGGCCGGGATCGCCGCCTTGAGTGCCTGGAAGTCTTTATAGAGGATACTGCTCGGCCCGGTACCCTGGGCATCCACAAGCGCCTTGATATTTTCCCAGTCACCGAAGTTGGACGAGCCGACGCTGAAAGTAACTCGCTTCACCGTTCCAAGCTTCAGTTGCGCCATGTTCGAAGCAAAGTCCGGATGGGTTTGTGCCCCGATATAGACACCGTTCGCGGTGAGCGGGAACTCTCCGTTAAGGTTCAAGTCGCCGGCCGCGTTCACTTCAACGCTCCAAACGATCGCTTCGGTAAAGCCTGAATTCTCAATCTCGGTAATGTTGCTCCCCGCGTTCTTGTAAAACGGGCCCCCGCCAAAGATGCCGGTATATCCGGTCGTTTGGGCCGAAGCCAGTGAGACCGACGCAGCAATAGCCACGCACGAGAGTACAGTAAGAGTTGTGGATGCCTGCTTGATTCGCTTCAATAGTTCTCCTAGATGATATGTTCCGTTAAAATCGGCTACTTTCCAGCCTCATCAGTACGGACCGATTACGGCCGAGACCCCATAGCCTGAGGCAATAGTGCCAACAGGCGTCAAGTTGATGCCTTCGAAAATAGAGGCGGGGTTGCCATATCCCACCAGGTAAACCTTCGACCCGCTGGGCGTTACAGCGACATCCACTGGTTGATAGGACAGAGTCTGCTGAGCGGCTACGGTGAAGCTCGCCAAGTCGATCCGGAAAACCGAATTCGGCCCGCCGAACCCATAACTGCTTACGTACAGACTGTTGTTTGCAGGGGAAAGCACCAGGCTATCGACGGCGGCATTCGATGGATCGGTCAGGCGAATGGAATTCAGCAGTGTGAGTGAAGTTGCGTCGAAGACTCCGATCGAATACGGGTCGGAAAAACCATAGACCTTCGTACCGTCGGAACTCACCGCGAGCGCTCTGCTAAACACTTCCGTGTTGTAGGCGTTCGGAGAGACCTGCAGACAGTTGGTGATCGTAGCCGTAGGTATAGAGATGGAACAGAGAGTTTGAATTCCGTTCCCATAAAGCGCATAGAGTGTCTGGCTGTTAGGCGAGATCGCAAGGAACGCGCCCGAGGAGGCATTCAGCGGAACGGACCCGGTCATGGTTCCCGAGGCGACATCGAAGAAGCCGATAGAACCGCTAGGCGTCGCGGAGAACACTGTCTTTCCGTTGGAACTAACTGCCACCGAGTTGATCAATGTGAAACCAACCGGAATCGTGTTGATGACTGTCTTGGTTTGGGTGTTGACGACGGTGATGTCACCGTTTATATCGGCCAGCACCTGCCCATTGCGGGAAATCACATTGCCGAGGCCGCCTGCTCCGCTGAACTTAGCGATTCCTCTTCCGGAGGCTACGCTGAAATCGAGAAGATTGCTCGATTTGTAGGCACTAACGTAAAGGGATGGGCCCGCAGCTGCTAAAACGCCACAAGCCAGAATACCGAGAGCTATCGCACGAAAATGGGTTGAGAACACGTTCTGCTCCTTAAGCTCGACCGTGATTTCTCCACGCGAGCCAAAGGATAGTACCACACCCGTTAATGAAACGTTAGCCGTGCCCAAGCTTCATTGCCCAGCCAATCGCGAACAGTGCCAGAATGAAGTAACCGAAACACTTGGCGCCGTAACGGAAGCGTTCGCGGTCCGTCTTGCGAGTGACAATGCCCAACACTACGGATGCAAATAGCGCAAACAGGAACGCCGCTTCGAAATGGGAGAGATTGACTGTCAACATGGGCTATGCCTTGCGTCCGGTCGCGATCTCGAAAGCATCCACCATCGCCAGGATATTAAGAAGGCCCGCGGTCACCAGAAACTTCGTACCGTAGTCATGAACCGCGCCGGCAGTGTCTAACTGATCGTAACCAAGCATGGTCGAAAGTAAATAAAGAGAGCCAGAAGCCAGGTCTCCAACAAATCCACCGTAATTGATCAGGGTGGTCAGAAAGTCGCCGCTCTCGGGCTTGAACATAGCTCCGCGCATAGCCAGGCCGAACATAAACATCAGCGAGATGGAGATCAACAGCAGAAATCCGCGTCCCCGCTTTCTCAGGAGCAAATGACCGCCTCCGGGAACAATCCAGCCGAGCAATACGGGCCCAATCCAATTCTTTACGGGTAGGAGCGGCGGACTTGCAGCTTCGGTCTTGATTTCAGAGGCCATGATACGGATCATACGAGGTTATCATGTCGCCGGTTCCCGGCACGCGCGCTGATACTATAAGCTTTTCAGGCTCTCACTCCACTCAAACCCCATAAATGCCCTTGCGCCTCTACAACACGCTGACTCTCGACGTACAGCCGTTCGCGCCGCAGCGTGACAACACCGTCCGTATGTATACGTGCGGTCCGACGGTTTACGATTTCGCGCACATTGGCAATTTCCGCAGCTTCGTCTTCTACGATCTGCTCCGCCGCTGGCTGCGCGCCTCCGGATTTCTGTTGGACCACGTCATGAACATAACGGACGTCGACGACAAGATCATCCGTAACGCCAGCGCGAAGAACCAGTCGATTGCGGAATATTCGGCAGTCTATACGGAAGCGTTCTTTGAGGATTCGCGGCTGCTGCATCTGGAAATTCCGGAAAGAGTGGTGCGCGCGACCGAGCACATCGACCAAATGGCCGAGGCGATCAAAAGGCTTTCCGATAGCGGCTACACCTACGAGAGTGAAGGTTCTATCTACTTCCGCATCGGTCAATTCCCGGGCTACGGCAAGCTGTCGCACATGGATTTCAGCGGCAATCGCGCGGGCGCGCGCCTTGACGTGGACAACTACGAGAAGGACGATGCGCGGGACTTCGTGCTGTGGAAGGCCCCCAAAGAGAATGAGCCCGCCTGCTGGGACACAGTCATCGGGAAGGGCCGCCCAGGTTGGCACATCGAGTGTTCCGTGATGGCGATTTACTATCTGGGCGAGACGCTGGACTTGCACGCCGGCGGCATCGACCTGATTTTCCCGCATCACGAAAATGAGATTGCGCAATCGGAGTGCTTAACGCATCAGCCGTTTTCAAGATTCTGGGTGCATTCCGAATTTTTGCTGGTGGATGGGCAGAAGATGTCCAAGTCGCTTGGCAACTTCTATACGCTGCGGGATATCTTGCAACTGGGTTACGCCCCGGAGGCGGTGCGGTATCTGCTTGCGTCCGTGCCGTACCGCAAAGCGTTGAATTTCACGTTCGACGGGTTGAAGTCCGCGGCGACTGCGATCGATCGCGTCCGTAACTTCGAGCTGCGTGTGAAGACCGAAGTCTTCGAAGACGGGTTAGAACCGGCGCTCGATGAACGGGCGCAGACAGCGCTGAACGATTTTCGCGCGGCCATGGACGACGACCTGAATACCGCGGAGGCTTTGGCGGCGGTGTTCGAATACATTCGGGACATCAACGTCATCATGGATCGCGGCGAATTTCGCGCGGGTAATTCGGAATCGGCCCACTCGGTGCTGCGCCTGTTCGAATCTGTGTTCGAGGTGTTGCGTCCGACCACAACTTCCGCCGATCTAAGCGAGGCTGAAGTGGAAGCTAAAATTGAGGAGAGACGTCTGGCGAAAAAGGCGCGCAATTTTGCTTTGTCCGATGAGATTCGTGATTTCTTAATGGGGCGCGGGATCGTTCTGGAAGACACCAAGAGTGGAGTCCGATGGAAGAGAAAATAGCCTTACAAACCCGCGCGGTCCACTCAGCGGACAGGAAGCGCGGGTCCGCCTGGACGCCGGTTACTACGCCGATCTATACGGCCGCCAGTTACATCTACGGCGATATTGCGGAACTCGATCGGGTTTTCAGCCGTGACAAGGAAGGCGAGTCTTATCAGCGCTACTCTAACCCGACCAATCGCGCGCTGGAGGAACTGCTCACAGACTTGGAAGGCGGCGCTGGCGCACTTGCGACTTGCTCAGGAATGTCCGCGATGCAAACGGCAATCACCATTGCACTGGCCGACCGGAAGCGCTCAATTGTAGCGTCGATGGCGCTTTACGGCGCGAGCATCAACATGTTGATGGGCCTATTCGAACCGCAAGGCGTGTTGGTCCACTTTGTCGATTTCTGCGACTTGTCCGCACTTGCCCAAGCGATCGAGAAACACCAGCCCGGCGTGTTGGTGATGGAGACTGTATCGAACCCGATTCTCCGGGTGGCGGAGATGGATCGGGTCGCACAGATGGCGCGCGACAGCAACGCAGCTCTAATTGTTGACAGTACGTTCACCACTCCGCTTATGGTTCGGCCTCTGGAGTGGGGCGCGCATTTGGTCGTTCACAGCCTGACCAAATATCTTTCCGGCCACGGCGACGTTCTCGGGGGTTGCGTGGTATCAGACCCGAGCCATCTGGATCAACTCCGCGCCTATGGCCGTTTAGCGGGACCGGTGTTAGGACCATTTGAGAGTTATCTGACCATGCGCGGCATCAAAACGTTTCCTCTTCGCATGGAGCGGCAATGCGCTAACGCCTGCCGCGTCGCGCAATGGTTGAGTTCGCAGCCGGAGATCGAGCGCGTGTTCTACCTGGCCGATCCGAAGCACCCGGACGTAGATGCGATTCACCGGCTGTTTGCGCCGGGCTTGTTCGGCGCCATTGTGAGCTTTGAGATTCGAGACGCCGGCCAGCCGCGGATCTTCCGATTCATGAACGCCTTACAGCGCGTAGTCCCGGCCACAAGCTTGGGGGATGTTCATAGCATGGTGCTGTATCCAGTGATGGCGTCGCACCGGGACCTTGCGCCGAAGCAGCGTGAGCGCATGGGCATCCGTAACAACCTGGTGCGCCTCTCGGTGGGGATTGAAGCGGTGGATGACATCATTTCTGACTTAGAACAAGCGTTACGCGCGTGAGTGGAGGGAATTACGGTATGAGCTGGAAGATGATCTCGGCAACAACGCTGTTGATCGGCTTGTCTGCCTGCACCCCGCAGGATAAACAGCAGGTGCATGAAGATCTACATAAGAGTGGCGAGGCGGTTAAGAAAGAGCTGAAGAACGATGCCGCGTTCGTAAAGGAAGAAGCTCTCAAGGCGCGTGAGAGCACGCAGAAGGGCGTGAAGAAGCTTAAGAAGGACATGGCCAGCGATTCAAAATCGGATCGAAAGCCGGACGCCGATCAGTAACATGCAGCTGGATTTTGACAAGCTCGACGGGTTGTTGCCAGCTGTGGTCACCGACCACTCCGATGGCCGCGTGTTGATGCTCGGCTTTTTGAATGAGGCCTCCTGGCGGCAGTCCATCGAAACTGGATTTGTCACGTTTTGGAGCCGTTCGCGGCAGAAGCTCTGGATGAAGGGCGAAACTTCCGGGCATAAACTGCGCATCCAGGAAATCCGAACCGATTGTGATTTCGATTCCGTTGAATTCCGTGTGGAAGCGATCGGACCGGGAGTTTGCCACGAGGGATTTGTCAGCTGCTTCTCCTGGCGCTTTGAAGGCGGAGAGTGGCGGCGCGCCGATCAGCCAGCGTTCGATCCGGCTGGAGTCTACGCGCATTGAAGTTGAAGCTCGGAATTCCTAAAGGCAGTTTGGAAGCGGCGACCATCGATCTGTTTCGCCGCGCCGGCTACACCATAACCACGAGCAGCCGTTCGTACTTTCCCGCGATTGACGACCCTCAGATCGAGTGTATGTTGATACGCGCACAGGAGATGGCCCGCTATGTCGAAGATGGAATTCTGGACGCAGGTTTGACTGGTCGCGATTGGGTGGAAGAAAATCAGTCGCAAGTCCGGGCCATTACTGATCTGGTGTATGCCAAGCAGAGCTTCGGCAAAGTTCGGTGGGTTCTGGCGGTACCGGAAAATGCAAGCTTCGAATCCGTGCGCGATCTGAAAGGTAAGATCATCGCCACGGAGTTGGTGAACACGACGAAGCGCTATCTTGACAAACACGGCGTCCAAGCGAAGGTGGAATTTAGTTGGGGTGCGACGGAGGTGAAGCCTCCTGTGCTCGCCGACGCCATTGTGGAAGTAACCGAGACAGGCTCGTCATTGCGCGCGAACAAGCTGCGCATCATCGATACAGTTCTGGAATCAACCACGCAGTTGATCTGTAATTTCGATTCCTGGCAAGACAGCTGGAAACGTCAGAAATTGGAAGATCTCCAGATGCTTTTGGAAGGAGCAATCAATGCTCTCGGAAAAGTGGGTTTGATGATGAACGTACATCGCGATTCACTTACCGAAGTTATTTCCGTGCTGCCCGCATTACGGCGTCCCACCATCTCCAACCTAAGCGAAGACGACTGGCTTGCGGTGAATACGATTCTCGATGAATCGACCGTGCGCGATATTCTGCCGCGCTTGAAGAAAGCCGGTGCGCAAGGCATTGTGGAATACCCGTTGAACAAGATCGTTCTTTAGCTATGATCCGCATTCTCGGCAGCGAGCAAATTGGCGAACTTCTCGACAGGCGAGACCAGCGTTCCGCCGAAGCGGAAGCTGTGGTGCGGCCAATTATTGACGACGTTGCCGAACATGGGGATGAGGCGTTACGAAGGTATGCGGCACGTTTCGACGGCTTCCAGGGAACGCACTTTTGCGCCGAGATCTCTAAGCTAGCGGCAGCCGCTGACCGATTGGACCCAAGATTTGTAGCCGCGGTGGAACGGGCCGCGGCTAACATTCGTAAGTTTGCGGAATTGCAGTTACCGCAACCTTTCATGGCCGAGATCGGGCCCGGCATTCAGGCCGGTCAGATTATTCGGCCACTCGGGACCATTGCGGCTTATGTCCCGTCCGGGCGGTATCCGCTGCCATCCACAGTGATGATGACAGCGATTCCGGCACTGGTTGCGGGCGTTCGCCAGATCTGTGTGACAAGTCCCAGACCGGTGGATGAGATTGACGGCACCGCCCACTTACTTGGACTTACGCGTGTGTTTCGTCTTGGGGGCGCTCACGCTATCGCGGCCTTCGCTTTCGGGACCGGGAGTGTCCCCCGCGCGGATCGAATCGTGGGACCCGGAAACATATACGTGGCTGCGGCTAAGAAGCTATTAGCTGGTCAAGTCGGAATCGATTTCGTAGCCGGGCCTACCGAGATATTGATCATTGCCGAAGATGCCGACCCGGCCCATCTTGCGGCGGATATGCTGGCGCAAGCTGAGCATGATGTAGAGGCGAGTGCGATCTTGCTGACCACTTCGGCATCGCTCGCGCAGAAGGTCGCGGAAGCGATCAAGCACCAATTGCTTAGTCTCGATACGCGCGCAGTAGCCGCGCAAGCAATCGAGCGCAACAGTGCGATCGTGGTCCTGTCCTCGATCGAGGAAGCGGTCGCGATCGCCAACATCTTCGCCCCCGAACACCTCAGTCTCTATGACGAGCGGCTGGTAAATGAGATCGAAAATGCGGGAGGAATCTTTCTCGGACGGTACAGTCCAGAGGCTGCCGGAGACTACGCTGCGGGACCCAGCCACGTTCTTCCCACAGGTGGTCACGCGCGATTGCGCGGAGGACTTTCAGCTGCGGATTTCGTCAAAGTGATTGCGGTGCAGAAGCTGGATCGATCGGGCCTTCGAGACACTTGCCGGTTCCATTACAACCATCGCGCGTGCGGAAGGCCTGGAAGCTCATGCCCGGTCGGTAGAAGTGCGCTTATGAGTGAGTATCCCAAGCCGCGGCAAGCCGTGTTGGACATGGCGCCATACGTTCCGCCAACTGGCGGCCGGCTCGGAAACCTGCGGCTCGACTTCAACGAAAACACGACCGGCTGTTCGCCCCGTGTGACCGATTTCCTGCGCAATCATCTGGACTCCGAGAGCCTTTCTGTTTATCCGGACTATGTCAGTGCGAAAAGCAAACTTGCTGAGCATTTTAGAGTAGCGCCCGATTCTTTACTGCTGACTAACGGCACGGATGAAGCTATCCAGGTTTTCGTAAACACTTACGTCGACGATGGGGACACCGTTCTACTTCTGCGCCCGTCTTACGCGATGTATCGTTTCTATTCGGAACTGGCCGGCGCGACTGTCCGGGAAGTGGACTACGTTCCACCCAGGCTCGCATTTCCGCTCGACGGCCTCCTGTCGGCGATCGACGATGGGACACGAGCGGTGATCGTTTCTAATCCTAATAATCCGACCGGTGTGGGTATCGATCTGGATGCAGTCGAACTCATCCTGCAGCGGGCCAAGAATGCCGTAGTCTTGTTCGATGAAGCTTACTTCGAATTTGCCGGAGTTAGCGCATTGCCGTTGTTATTCCGGTATCCAAACCTCTTCGTCAGCCGCACGTTTTCGAAAATATACGGCATGGCCGCCATGCGCATCGGCGTTCTATTTTCGCAAGCAGCGAACATTGAGTATCTAAGAAAAGCGCAGTCTCCGTATAGCGTGAACATGCTGGCGGCGGCTGCTGCGGCGGAGGCCACCGAGGACCGCCAGTTCATTGCGGACACGGTTCAAGAAACGTTAGCCGCCCGCGACATTCTTTGCGAGGGTCTGCGGCGGCTCGGAATCGAGTTTGTTCCCAGCGTGGCGAATTTCGTCTTGGTCTACACGGGGACCCGCGCTCGTGAGATCCAGACCGCATTGCGTGACCGGGCCATCCTGGTGCGCGATCGCAGTTATGAGATCCCAGGGGCGGTTCGTATCACCGTGGGCACGTGCGCGCAAACGCGGCGCATGTTGGATGAGTTGGAGCGCATCTGGTGATGGTTCACGGCTTACTGATCTTCGATATGGATGGCGTGCTGGTCGACGTGAGCGACTCTTACCGCAAAGCCATTCGCGAGACGGTACACCATTTCACAGGCAACCTGGTTCCGGTCGAAACGATCCAGGAATTCAAGATGCAAGTGGGATGGAACGACGATTGGGCGTTATCGCAGCGCCTGATCCGTGACGCGGGCAAAGAGGTTCCTTACGAGCAGATCGTTCGGCATTTTCAGCTTGTCTTTCGTGGGGAGACGGGTTACTCCGGTCTGATTCAACGTGAACGTTGGATTGCCGATCGGGGCCTGTTCGAACGCCTCGCCCGCAGTTATCAGCTGACTATTTTTACTGGTCGTTTGCGCGAAGAGGCGGAGGTCACCTTACAGCGGTTTGCCCCGGGAGTGTTTCACCCGATTGTAGCGACAGACGATGTTCAGCATGGGAAGCCGCATCCCGAAGGCTTGTTCAAGATCCGCGAGCAGGTTCCACATAACCGGGTTTTCTACATAGGCGACACGGCCGACGATGCCCGGAGTGCCGAGCAGGCCGGAGTGCCTTTTATTGGGATCGTCGGGCCAGAGACGCCAGAGCGCCAGGTTTCAATCTCGAGCCTAACAAGCCGCGGAGCGATAGCGGTTCTGGAGAGTATTCACGAACTTGAAAGCACACTGGAGCGGTTATGAGTCGCCGGGCCACCATCGACCGGCGGACTAATGAAACCCGGATTCACGCGTCTCTTGACATCGACGGCACAGGCACTTACCGGAACGCGACTGGAATTGGATTCCTGGACCACATGCTGGATCTATTCGCCCGGCACGGCGCTTTCGACTTCACGGTCGATTGTTCGGGAGACTTGCATGTGGATCAGCATCATACCGTCGAAGATACGGGTATTGTTATCGGACAGCTTTTCGCCGAAGCACTGGGCGATCGGAAAGGAATTAATCGAGCGGGGTATTTCGTGCTCCCCATGGATGAAACGCTTGCTGTTGTAGCGGTGGATCTGGGTGGGCGATCGGCACTAGTGTATGAGGATCAGGTTAGCGCGCCACAAGTAGGGGAATTACAGACGGAGTTACTACCTGATTTCTTCGGTGGCTTCGTCCAACACGCGGGCGCAAACTTACACGCCAAAGTCATGTACGGGCGGTCAAATCACCACAAGATCGAAGCGATCTTCAAGTGTTGGGCGCGCGCGATGCGATACGCCTGTTCATTTGACGAGCGATTGCGCGATCAACTTCCCTCGACCAAGGGTTTGCTTTGATTGCGATCATCGATTACGGGGCTGGCAACCTGCGCTCGGTTGCAAATACTCTGGATGCGTTGCAGGCGCAATACTCCCTCGCTCGTACCGCGCGCGATTTGCAAGCGGCATCGAAGATTCTGCTACCGGGTGTTGGTCATTTCGGCCAGATGATGCGGGCGCTGGATGAGCAGAATCTGCGCGATTGTCTCATCCCTAAAATTTGCGGCGGAGTGCCATTTCTGGGTATTTGCCTTGGAATGCAAGCGCTCTTCGAGGGCAGTGACGAAGCACCTGAAGCGCGGGGCCTCGGTCTTTATCCAGGCCGCGCGCAAAGGTTCCCGGAAGGGCTTCGCGTCCCGCACATGGGATGGAATCAATTGGAGGTAAAAAGCGGCGCTCGCTTGTTTAACAAGCTTCCGTCATCACATCCCTGGGTTTACTTCGCCCATAGTTACTATGTTCCGGATTCCGATGTTAGTTCCGCGTCCTGCGAATATGGGCTGCGCTACGCGGCCGCTGTGGAACAGGACAACATCTTCGGAGTACAGTTTCATCCTGAGAAATCGGGTCTTGCGGGACAGTTGCTGATTCGTGCGTTTCTCGATCTCTAAGATGCTTGCCAAACGCATTATTCCTTGTCTTGATGTTACCGGTGGGCGCGTGGTGAAAGGGATCAACTTTGTTTCTCTTCGTGACGCGGGCGATCCGGTGGAACTGGCAGCGCGTTACAACCGGGAAGGTGCGGACGAGTTGGTGTTTCTCGACATTACTGCATCGAGCGACGCGCGCTCGATCATGGCGAGCGTCGTCGATCGCACGGCGCGCGAAGTCTTCATTCCATTGGCGGTTGGGGGCGGCATCCGATCTGTCGCCGACGCGCGCGAGATCCTGCTTGCCGGGGCAGACAAGATCTCGGTGAATACGGCGGCCGTTCGCCGCCCCCAACTCATTCGCGAGTTAAGCGACGATTTCGGAGCTCAGGCCGTGGTGCTCGCCATCGATGCGCGGCGCATCGGGCCGGGTCGATGGAACGTGTTTACTCGAGGAGGACGCGATGACGAAGGTATGGATGCAGTACACTGGGCTGCGCGTGGGAACGAACTCGGCGCTGGCGAGATCTTACTAACGTCCATGGATTCCGACGGTGTAAAGGGCGGCTTCGATTGCGAGCTGACGCGCGCCGTTTCGCAAGCTACCTCAATCCCAGTGGTAGCATCGGGCGGGGCTGGAAATGTCGAGGACTTTGCACGTGTATTGACCGAGGGCCAGGCGGATGCAGCCCTGGCTGCTTCGGTATTCCACTACGGAACTATCCGCATCAGCGATCTTAAGGAATACTTGGATAAAGAGGGAATTCCAATCAGGACGGCGCCTTGATTATTCCATGTATCGACCTAATGGACGGTAAAGCGGTCCAACTGGTTCAAGGGCGCGACAAGGCTTTGGAAGTGGAGTCACCGCTCGCGGTGCTGGAGCAGTTTCATGGCTTCCCACAAATCCAGGTTATCGATTTGGACGCCGCTATGGGAAAGGGCGCGAATGACGCTCTGGTCGAACAGCTTGCCACGCGTGCGACCACCCGCGTCGGCGGAGGCGTGCGCTCAGTTGCACGTGCTCGTTCACTCGTCGCCCAAGGTGTCCACCGAGTGATCGTGGGGACTGCTGCGTTCACTCAAGACGGCATCAGTGTTAGTTTTCTCGAAGCACTGGTCGAGGCTGTTGGACGAGAAAGGATAGTCATTGCTCTCGATTCCAAGGCGGGACATATCGTGGTCGGCGGCTGGACTCGAACCACGGATTTGACAGCAGACAAGGTCATCCGGTCTCTGGAGCCTTATTGTTCCGGTTTCCTCTGCACTTATGTGGACAAAGAAGGGATGATGCAAGGGACGAATCTCGAATGGTTTCGCGGCCTTCGCGAACTTACCGATCACGAGATTACGGCTGCTGGTGGCGTGACTACGATCGAAGATATCCGCGCGCTGCAAGCAATGCATATCCATGCCGCGGTTGGGATGGCAATTTATACGGGCCGGCTTACTCTGAGTGAGCTGCGTTGCCTAATCTAGACGGACTTGTCTAAGCCGGAGCGCATTGGCAATCACCGAAACCGAGCTGAACGTCATTGCGGCGCTGGCGATCATGGGGCTCAACAGAATTCCGAAGAATGGATAGAGTAGCCCAGCAGCAAGCGGAACTCCCAGAGCGTTGTAGAGGAATGCAAACCAAAGGTTTTGCCGGATGTTGGACATAGTGGCGCGGCTGAGCCGGCGTGCGCGCACAAGGCCACGCAGATCGCCTTTCACCAGAGTGATTCCGGCGCTTTCCTTTGCGATGTCGGCGCCCGTTCCCATCGCGATGCCAACTTGGGCAGCGGCGAGCGCTGGCGCATCGTTCACTCCGTCACCAGCCATGGCGACGGTATGACCCTGGGCTTGCAGCGCCTTGATAACTGCGCTCTTCTCGTGGGGCAGGACTTCGGCATGCACCTCGTCAATGCCGAGTTCGGCCGCGACGGCCTCGGCAACAACCCGGGTATCCCCTGAAAGCATGACGACCCTCAGTCGCTCAGCCTTCAACATGCGGATAGCCTCGGCCGTGGTCGCTTTAATTGGATCGGCAACGCCGAGCACTCCCGCAGCACGCCCGTCGATAGCCACGAACAATAGTGTCTGAGGGTCGCTTCCGTATTGCAGCAGAGTATCCACGACGACCCCATGTTCCACCATCCAGCTGCTGTTCCCGACTAGGACCTGCCGGGCGTCCACCAAGCCGCCAATGCCTCTTCCAGGGACCGAGCGGAAGCTGGCAGGAGCGGTGAGTGCAAGCTCCCGGTTGCGCGCCGCTCGGACCACTGCCGCGGCTAAAGGGTGCTCGCTGGCTTGTTCGAGACTACCGGTCAGTCTGAGTAATTCGTCTTCGGCCTGGCCCGCGACAGGCCAAATGGCGACGAGTCCCGGCTTGCCTTCAGTTATCGTCCCGGTTTTATCGAGAACCAGAGTGTCCACTTTCTCGAAGGTTTCAAGCGCCTCGGCGCTCCGGATGAGAATGCCGGCACGCGCGCCGCGTCCGGTTCCGACCATAATCGACATCGGGGTTGCCAGCCCGAGGGCGCAAGGGCACGCAATGATGACAACCGCCACGGAATTAACCAAAGCGTTTGCGAAACGGGGTTGCGGCCCGAAAGCGGCCCACAACGCGAACGTGGCTAGCGCGATGAAAAGCACTGCGGGTACGAAGTAGGATGCGACCAAATCCGCAAGCCGTTGAATGGGTGCGCGCGTTCGCTGGGCCTCGCTGACCAAACGCACGATATTGGCGAGTACCGTCTCAGAGCCTACTCGGTCGGCGCGCATGATCAGACTTCCGGTGCCGTTCACCGTGCCACCGGTGACCGGAGCGCCCGCCGATTTCTCGACGGGGAGCGCCTCGCCGGTAATCATCGACTCGTCTACCGAACTGGTGCCTTCAAGCACCACGCCATCCACTGGGATGCTCTCGCCGGGCCTGACGCGCAACTTGCAACCCTTCGCGATGGAGTCGAGGGGCATGTCTTCTTCAGCGCCGCTGTCCCGCACCACGCGAGCGTTCTTGGGCGCCAGGTTCAGTAAGCCCCGGAGAGCACTGCTGGTCTGCGCCCGCGCGCGCAGTTCGAGGACCTGTCCCAGTAAGACCAGCGTGATGATCACGCCTGCCGGCTCGAAATAGAGATTGCTTGTCCCGAGGGACCATGCGGCGAGACTGTATAGGTAAGCGGTTCCCGCCCCGATGCCAATAAGCGTGAACATGTTGGGACTGCGATGGATGAGCGAGGCCCACGCGCGCTGAAAGATCGGCCAGCCCGCAATGGTCACGATCACGGTTGCAGCTGCGCATTCGATCCATACGGGCAGGGGATGGAGCATCGCGAACAGCAGGGGCGCGCTCAGTATTGCCGCTAGCCAGAACCGCCGGGTCATGAGCGATAACTCCGGGCTTTTCTCCTCGGTGAGCGAAATCGTGCGCGGCTCTAGAGCCATGCCACAAATGGGGCATGCTTCCGGCCGGTCGCTCACTACATCCGGGTGCATGGGACACGTGTAGTCCCCTCGGGCGTGTTCGGGGGCGACGGGCGAGGGATTCAGGTACTTCTGGGGATCGGACTCGAACTTCCGCAGACAACCGGGCGAGCAGAAAAAGTAAGTGACCCCGTCGAACAAAGACAGGCCTGCATTTCGATTGCGGTCCACGGTCATGCCGCAGACTGGGTCCTTGGCGATATTGGGCGGAGCGGGCGTTCCGATATTGACCAGGCCGCTCACGGCTGGATCTCAAGCACTTGCTGGAACGGCTCGATCACAAGAGCTTCTATATCGAATTTGCCAGACTTAAGATCATGTCCCGCGCCTTCCACAATGGAAACCGAGGTGCGCGCCGGGATTATTGTCACCGCGCCACGAATCTCGCCGGCGGAGGCGAACGGATCGCGGGTTCCCTGAACGAATAATGCCGGAAGTTTCAGGGCAGGGAAGTGCTGGGTACGCATCTGCGTTTTCCCGGGCGCGTGCAGTGGATACGAGAGCAGCAGCAAGCCGTCGGCGGCGGTTGGATGTTCCGCGGCCAACAAGGTTGCTTGCCGTCCGCCATAGGATTGACCGCCGATAAAAATAGGGCCGGAAACCATGGCGCGCATGGCCATGGCCGCTTCCTGAATATTGGCTTGATCTTGAACGTGCGCACCGGCACCGGGCGGTCCAGTGGGACGGCGCTGTCGAAATGGAAGATCAATCCGCAGCACGGTGTATCCTTTGCTTGTTAAGGCCTCCGCGACCTTCACCAACAGCCCGGATGCGCAGTTTCCTCCAGCGCCATGGGTCAGGACAAATCCCTGATTGTTGCTGTTTTCCGGTGTGTGCAAGAAGCCCCGAACACCGGCCTGTATGAATGGTATGAAAGTCAAAGGTGCGCCGCTAACGTTCTTGCTACGGGATCGGCTTGGGACTCGGGCAAGCCTGCTATGACGGCGATCCAGGGACCCTTGGTGAACACATATAGGGGCCGAGCGGAATCCGTTCCGAAGTAGCCGCCCATGTGTGCGAGGTACGTTGCGTTCCCCAGAACTTTTTTCCAGTCCAGCAGCAGAAATGCCGCGGTCGAAGCATCCTGCATTTTTCCCAATCCGATTTGATAACCGCGCTGGTAGGTCGCCAGGTTACCGCCGGGCATGAACGGTTTCTCCAACAGATGAGCGGGAACGCGGTCCATCCTGAGAAGGCCGTCGGTGGGGAAGAGGTTGGCGTAATCCGGCAGAACTTGGATATTTACGGCGACCGGGTTGGAGCACCCAATCCCGGCTACGAACAACATCCCAAGCAGAATCCGGCGCATGACGATCAGGCTACCACCGCTCACAACGGTGCCTCGAAGAGGATCGCTTCAACGTCCCCGAAGTCTCCTAACGGGTGATTGCGCCAGCCCGTGAAACTCGATTGGGACATGAGCGAGGTCTCGATTGCCCGGACCCCGCCGTGAGGACCGTAGAGAATAAATCGTTTCTGACCGGCGAGTGCGGTATTCCAAGACCCGCCCTCGTATGGGAGAAGGACCGGCGTCCCATTGACCGGGTAGACCAGCAGATGCGCATAAAGAAATCCGGGCAAGGGATAGGCAGAGGTCAAAGCGGGTGGACGCGCTTCGATAAACGGACTGGGTACGATGATGGGCAATTCGAGCCCTAGCGCCAGAGCGTCGATGGCATGGGCGGCCCCGCGCCAGTCGGAATTGTGGTGCCGCGGCCATGGCGCCCGCCATTGCCCGAGTACCGCTAATGCGATCACACCTAAGACCAGCGCCGCTGCCCGCCATTGCCGCGCGGTCAGGTGCAGGCTCGCGGCTGCGGTGGCAATCAAGGCTGCCCCCGGAAGCGCAATTGAAAGATACCGATCGACAAACACACTGGTGCCGGTTACCCAGGAAAAGGCGAACAGGGACAAGGGTTGCACCAACCACCATGACGCAAGGAGGACCCATGTGGAGCGCGTGATTTGCGATCCGGGCTTTTTCCCTGAGAATCGATAGATGGCCCAAGCTCCTAGGCCGCACAGAGCGATCAGCCCCATTTTCAATGACCGCCAGAGTTCGCTCCTACCGGGCTTGGGGACAATGACGTGGGCTCCCGCTTGTCGAAACAGCGCAAGGGCGTCCGCGGCTACGGGGAGGAGTAAGACTAGCACTCCAGCGAACACCAGAGCGGCCGTGCGGCGGCGGACCGGCGTTGACTTTGAGATCAGACGCTCTCCTGCGTAGCACGCAAAGACCAGATAGAACGGCCAGTAGACCAGCTGTACCCGCCAGAGCAATGCCGCTGCCAGAACAAACGCGCAGGCGTCCTGCCAGCGAGCCCGATCCAACCACCGCACGAGGTACAGGATACTCACCGAGGCGAGCAGAGTCCCTAAAGCGTAGGGCCGTGCATCGGCAGCCTGATAGTCGAAGCCGCGAAGGGAAAGACAAGCGAATGCCGCAAACCACGCAGCTTGCGGTGCGATCAGCCGCGCCGCGATAAGCCCTATGACCCAGCTTGCAAGGGCAATGCAGATCAACGACGGCAGGCGGTACACTGTCTCCGTTGCGCCAACATGTTGCGCCAGCGAAGGGAAGAGTTCCAAGAACGCATGCGCACCACGAGCAAGCCAGAAGTAGATGGAAGCGGGCACTTGGGGTGCGACTGCGAGTGACGAATGGCGAGCGCCCATCCGCACCACGAATACCGTCCCGATTTCATCGATCCAGAAGCTGGATGGCAGTGGCATCATCCAAAGCCGCAGCACACAGGCAGACCACACGATTCGCGTAATCAAACCCATACGCGGAAGTTCGTGACTGCCTCGAATCCGATGCGCTCATAAAGCGAAAGGCCTGATAGCGTGGATTGAAGCGTCAGCGGTAGCGGCCCATGCTGCTCCTGCTCATGGGCTACGCTCGCGCGCAAGATGGCTTCCCCGTAGCCGGCTCGCCGCATTTCCGGAAGGGTAGCGACGTTGTAAATTCCCAATGACCCACCACTTGCGATGGTGGCGGATGTCGCGACCGGCCGGCCGTGGACATACCCGACCCAGGCTCGGAAGGGTTCCCGCACGAGGGTGGCGTGATCGAAGACTTCGTTAAACAAGTCGGTTGGTACGCGAAAGCAGCGTGATCCGATCGCGCAGAAATCGCGCAACTCAGCAAGTGACTTGACTTGGCGAATCTCGATTTCAGGCAATGGACGGCTGGGTGGCTGCAATCCGCCGGCGAGCATTCCGGGCATCTGCGTTGCCATGTTGAATCCGATCCGGGAAAATGCGCGATGGGCTTTGCGACGTACACCATCCGGCAGCATGCCGTCGCAAAGCCAGAAGGACCACTCGGTTCCCCGAGCGCCAAAATGAACGGAAGCGGTGGCGAGCCGGCGGTCGAAATCGGCTTCGCTTTCCACCGGGAACGCGAGGCACGCGGCGTTGAACATCTGAAATCGGACACCGAGGGAGATGAGGTGAATACCTCCGAGCCGGCGAACTTCGGCATGCTCGCGGCCTCCGGCCAGAGCTCGGAAACAATCCTGAAGATTGGCGTCAACAGTGGCGAAAGCCGTCACTTGACTTCTCCAGAAAGGTCCACGCGCCGGCCCATCGGCGGCAGTACGGCACGCTGGACGTGAAAATTCATCAATTTCCCAGAAAAAGCGGCCTTTCTGAGCATTGTCCCTTTACTTCGCTCCGCTCTGTTCCGTATGATTGTTACGTTTTGGATAGGGGCGCGGCACCGGGCCTTGATGTCACCGAAGCAAATGGCATTTGGTCCCGCACCGGTCCGCAATCCGCCATGATAACGTCGCACTGGAGGTCAAGTTGGCAACTACTACAACAAGAATGACGCAAACGCAATTGATGAGAGCTCTCGCGGAGGAGTGCGAGGTTCCCAATAAGACGGCCCGCTTGATGCTGGACCACCTATCGCAGTTGGCGGTAGCGGAGGTAAAGAAAAATGGAGTGTTCGTGCTCCCGGGGCTCGGACGGCTGGTCCGCGTGGAACGCAAAGCCCGAATGGGCCGCAATCCCGCGACCGGTGAATCGATCAAGATACCCGCCAAGAAGGTCGTAAAGTTCCGCGTCGCCAAGGCAGCGAAGGACTCCATCGTTCCACCCAAGAAAGCCAAGGCATAGCCACTAGTACAGGCCAACCGAACGAAACCCCCGTGGAGCGTCATTGCTGCACGGGGTCATTTGTTGAGTAGCGGTTGTGAAGGCTTTAGGCCTCGGTCTTCGCTTCCTTCTTCTCTTCAGTCTTCACTTCGTCTTCTTTAATCGAACTCTTGAAGTTGCGGATGCTCTCTCCCAACCCCTTCGCCAATTCCGGAAGCTTTTTCCCACCAAACACAAGCAGCAGCAACGCCACGACTACCAGCAGATCCTGACCGCGCAGCAGTAGCAGCGCCATCGTATTCAAGGACATATCGGGTGCTCCCATTCCCTCCTGATTGTATGCGATCTGAAGGGCGGGTCGACGTCCAACTTCTGGTACGATCGGCTTCCCACAATTGGCGACGCCAGCGGGCGACCGTACCGGTATATCCTAGATCACGAACACTATGGCTTCTATTCCAACCGAGCAACAGCTCCCGCTCATTGAGCGTCTGACCCAAGCCTGCGGAGGCTCCTACACACCCGATCAGCGGCGAAAGTACTTCATCACAGGCCCCCAGTGGTCCGCCGCATACCCCGGGCATGCGCTCTTCCACGCTCCGACGCGCGCGGAGGTGTCCTTCACCGAGGTGATCCGCGAGTACGGAAAGATCGGCCTGAACTGGTGGTGCACGCATGACACCGACGTTATACCAACCGAGGCAATCGGGAAAGACGAGCAGCACGCCATCGTGGCGCGCATCAAGCAGGATCTTAGTGACAATGGCCTGAAATGTTCCATGGTCACGACGGAGACGTTTTTCCACGCGGTGTGGGCAGCCAGCCCCGCGGCGGAGTCGCCCGCGATTCGTGAGTACGCAAACTTCCGGGTGAAGAATACGGTGGATATCGGCCATGAGCTAGGCGCCCAGTTTGCCGTCTATTGGCCAGGCTCGCTGGGATACCAGGTGCAAGGCGCGGTAGAGGAAACCGAGACGCTCCGGTGGTATGCGCAAACCCTCAACGCTGCCTGCGAGCATGACATCGAAGTAGCGGCGAAACTCGGCCGCCCCACGCTCAAGCATTGTATGGAAGCCAAGCCGTTCGAGCCTGCTGCTGAAATCCTGCTGCCGACTAGCGATGCAATGTTGGGCTTTATCTCATCGGGACTACTGACGCATCCCGAAATGGTTGGCCTAAACCCGGAGTATTTGCACGAATTGATGTGGGGCGCCGCACCTCGCGCTGCCTTGGCCCGCGCCATTCTGTCGGGCAAGCTTTGGCATTTTGACATTAACGATGGCTATCGGCTCAAGCACGATGTGGATATTGCGGTCGGCTTGGTGAACCCGCTGGATTGGTTGAATGTATTGGTCATGTTACGCAGCCACGGGTACAATGGCCCATTCAATCTCGATTACAAGCCGCCACGCACAACGAGCAATCGGGGAGTGTTCTCGGTAAGTTTCCCAACCGCGATCGATCGCTTTATTACGCTCTGGGAGATGGCAGGCGAAGTCATGGAAGATCCCATTCTGCGGGAAGCGACAGAAGCGTTGAAAGCAGGCGCTCCGCTGCCTCAAACAATCGATGCAAATGCAATCTTCGAAGCCCATAAGGAGCTTCTCACGCTTCACGAACTGATCGCCCATCGGATTTTCCAGATTCTTATCGGGGCCCACAAAGGCCGAACGTACTCGGTCTAAAGAGCGTGCCAGACGTCCCCGAATACTGCGTCTAGAGAGCGGTTGCGAGATCTAGTTGCTCTTCGAAAAGAGTGCTTCGATTGCGGCCGCTCATTTTAGATGCGTAAAGCGCCTGATCGGCTTGTTCAATCAAGGTGGCGGGAAGCACAGCCCGGAAGGCCATCAGCGTACTGACGCCGACGCTGATGGTCACTTGACGGAATGGGGAGCGGTCATGGCAGATCCCGAGTTCCAGAACGGCCGCGCGGAGATTTTCGGCTACTGCCATGGCTCCAGCCGCATTGCTACCGGAAAGAATGACGGCGAATTCTTCTCCGCCGTAACGCGCCACCAAATCGGAGCCCCGCAGAGGAACCGACTGTAAGGCACGAGCGACAGAGATCAAGCAATCGTCCCCGCGTTGATGGCCATAGCAATCATTGAGAGATTTGAAGTGATCGATATCGATCATGAGCAAGGAAATCTGGGAAGACGCCCTGGCGGCTCGCTTAATTTCCGCAGTCAGAGTTGAATCGAACTTGCGCCGGTTAGCTAGCCCGGTTAATCCGTCCTGATAGGAAAGACGGTGGAGCGTTCGGTTTGCTTCTCGCAATTCGACGGCCTGGCGCACCATGAAGAAGATGGCGGATATCAAGAAGACAGCCATGATGCTGAGCACTCGCACCGCGTTGCGCAAATTCCACCAAGGAGCCGCCTTGAGGATCTTGATGTCGGCAAGACTGCGCAAAGTAACGCGAAACGTCTCAGGTCTTCCATACTGACTGAAGTCAACCAGGGATACGCCCGTGAGTTCCAGAACACTCCCGGTCTCAAGACCGTCAGGCTGTTCCACGCCTCGCAAGCGCGCCGAAAAGCGTTTACCATTCGACTCCATGAGCAGAATGGTTCCGGCGGGGCCCGTCGAGTTCTGAATCAGGGTTCCTTGAATTCGGATGAGGCTCATGTCGTAGTGCTTGCCCTCTGTGTAGACGTAGGCCGAAGACTCGGAATCTCCCGTGGGCGGCAGGATGTCTTCGACCCTGAGACTGATGGGCATGATGGGTATGCGCTTGCCCGCCGGCTTGCATGTGGCGTCTTGTAGTGCGGGGCGACTCCCGATGGAGCCCGGAAACCCGATGACATCGACTCGATCGCCGTTCTTGGCGACGCATCCCGGATAACCTTCCACTCTGAGACTATTTTCTCCGTCAGCGATGTAGATTCCGGATCCGGGGTCGCCACCGATTACGGTCCCCCGAACGCGGATCCGGTGCATGAGCTCATCTTGTTTGTGATACGCGCGGACCGAGTCGATCGTAGATTCAGAGATCAAGGACGGGGCTGGTTCGATCACTCGCAGAAAACCGGTAGGAACCATCAAGCGCATGCCGACGGACTGGCGACGCTCGTTGTGGAGCTGTTCCACGGCCCCGGTTAATCGCAGCTTGGCGTCGACTAGGGTCTTCGCCCAGTCTGGGCCGAAATCCGTAGTGACCGCTATGGCGGTTCCACCCAACATGCTCAAGTTAAGCAAGAGATGGCCTTGTTTGACTTCGCCCGAGCGGGCGACACCCTCGAGTTCGACCCATTGCCCGTCCTCCTTCCCGGTCATCAACGAATCGAATGTAGGGTGATCCGGTTGCGGGAATGAGTGAGGACCCAACACCTTGATCCGGGCATGGTCGATACAGGGGGAGAAGGCTCCTGGGGTAGTCTGTCCGGTTACGTCCACCCAGTACCCTGGCTGAAGGGGAACGTCCGACTTGGAGTCTTTGGGGAAAACGAAAATCCCAGCAGTATTGTCCTGGATAAAGAGATCACCAACCTGGTTGTCTAGAAACGTCACAACCCCGCGAATATGGACAGGGTAGGATCGGGCCGCCTCTTTCACCGGCATCTCCTGGATGTCGCGAGCGTGGATGTACACGCGGGCCGGTTTCGCAGCCTGAATAGCCGCCGGGTGTATTGCAAGAACGGCAAGGGCGCCGATGCTCAACACGAATCTTTTGGCCACGGTTCTGCCTGCGAAAAGCATTCTAAGGGGCATATCGGCGGTTTTTTAAGAGACATTAGGGTGGCGCGCGCCGTTCAGTTCACGCGTGGCGTTATAATTCCGAAATCCTTGCCGCGTCCCTCAAGGTGTTGGAGTGCGATGCAGCCACTCCGATTTTTCAGGAGGTGCCAGGGAAATGCCGAAGGTTTCCATAAGCGGTAAACGTTTGACGGCTCTTTGTGTCGGGCTGATGGCGGCAGGTGTACTGGGCGCGCAAACTACGGGCGAACTGCGCGGCACGATCAAGGACCCGTCGGCGCTGGTGATTCGAGGAGCACAGGTCACAGCTTCCATGGCTTCAGGCGGTATCACCCGGCGGGGCGCTACGGACGAAAAAGGCGGATTTATTCTGCCCACGATCCCAGTGGGGACCTACTCGGTAGAGGTTCAAGCTCCCGGGTTTAAAACCTACATCCAGGAGAACGTGGCTGTCACGTTAGGTCACGTGATCGAAGTCAATGCAACGCTGGAACTCGGCACCACGACGCAGACCGTCACGGCCGAGGCACAAGCCGCCTTAGTAGAGACCACCAGTACGCAGATGGGAGCGGTGGTTAACGCGACGTCCATTGTGGGACTTCCTCTGAATACACGCGACACATACCAGCTGCTTCAACTGCAACCGGGAGTTCAATCCCAGCAGGGTAGTGATTTGTTTGCAGGCAGCGAGAACGCGGGTGTGGTCTCGGTAAACGGCGGGCGCGGCCGGGCAAACAACTTCAATGTGAATGGAAGCGACGCCAACGATCAGTTCATTGGCGTGCCTGCTATCCAGCCTTCGCCCGACACGATTGAAGAGTTTCGCGTTCTCACCAATACGTTCGATGCCGAGTACGGGCGCAACTCGGGCTCGGTCGTAAACGTGGTGACCAAAAGCGGAACAAACCAGATTCATGGGGACGCTTACGAATTTTTCCGCAATAAGGCGCTCAATACGCGCGGCTTCTTCGATACCGACAAACCGAAGTTCAATCAGAACCAATTTGGTGGGACCCTCGGCGGCCCGATCTTGAAGAACAGGACCTTCTTCTTCGTCTCCGCCGAGCAGCGTGAGATTCGGCAGGGAATCTCGTCGGATCTGGTGAGCGTCCCCACGGTGGCCGAGCGCGCGGGCGACTTCTCCGCGGGGGGCCCTTTTTCCGGTACTTTGACCGATGCAAACCTGGCGACAGTCTTAAACTCACGGCCGGGGTGTGGGGCAACGGTGGCGGCCCAGGGTGCGGGACCAATCGCGGCGGGAACTCCATGGTCCACGATTTTTCCCTCGAGCGTCATCCCGACTAGTTGCTTCGATCCGACTGCAGCCGCTTTACTGGCGAAATATGTGCCGCTTCCGAACGTCGGCGGCAATACGCTGCAGACGGTTCCCGTGCAGGCTGATAGCGGGATTCAATCGACTATTCGCGTCGACCATAAGATATCCGATAACCACCAACTTAATTTCTATTACTACTTCGACGATGATGCCGCCGAGCGGCCATTCGCCCGCTTCCAAGCCGCCGGAGCCAATGTCCCTGGGTTTGGGTCAGACTACAGCACGCGCAGCCAACAGTTCAACATCGCGGAAACCTGGACGATTAGTCCCACCACCGTAAATGAAGCTCACTTTGGGTATTTTCGCGAGGGCCAATTGAAATTCAACCATCCGCAAGCTACCAACCTGGTGGTCGATTCCTGCGGTGCCGCGGTCCCTGCTTCCAACTGCTTCAACGACCCCACCAATCCCAAGTTTGGAATCACACCTAATCTGGGTCCAACGCACGAAGGCGTTCCGTTCATCAACGTATCCGGCGGCTTTAGCATCGGCAACAGCTCGGAAGGCGAGTTGCCGCAGATCGGGAATAGTTTCCATTGGACTGATAACTTGAGTAAGGTAATTGGCGATCACAGTCTTAAGGTCGGAGTGGATGTACGCCGTCAGCGATTCGACCAGACACTCTACTTCAACGTTAACGGCAATTATTCGTTTAACAGTGGAGGCGCCAACGATGTGGGCGCGGGTGATCTATTCGCGGATTACTTGCTAGGCCTTCCCAACACCTACTCGCAGGGCTCGGCGCAATCGGAAAACGTGCGCAGCACGGCACTTTATCTATTCGCGCAAGACAGCTGGAAGATTCGAAAGACACTGACTTTGAATTATGGCCTGCGATGGGAGCTGAATACGCCGTTGAAAGATATCGGTCAGCGAGTGCAGACATTTCACCCCGGCCAGGCTACCGCGATCTATCCTTGCCAGCTCAGCCCTGATAACCCGCTAGTGCAAACCTTCGGCAGCACGGATTGCAGCCCTTCCGGCCCGGCGAATGCGGTCAATCCTTTGGGCCTGGTGTTCCCCGGTGACACTGGTGTCCCGGCGGCGTTGACGAACACCTACTATAAGTCGTTCGCGCCGCGAATTGGATTGGCTTACAGCCCGTCCGCCAGTTCCGGACTTCTCGGGCTGCTGCTTGGGGCGCCGGGGAAAACGAGCATTCGAATGGGGTGGGGCATGTTTTATAACCCGGTGGAGCAGTTAGTGCTTGAGCAGTTTAGCGCGGAGCCTCCATTCGGGGGCAGCACTTCCTTATCGAATCCGCTCTTCAACACGCCGTTTGTGGGGCAAAACGGGACCGTGAATCCGAACCCGTTCAATGGGATTCTGAGCCCGCCGCGCGGCAGTTCAATCGATTGGTCCAGCTTTCGCCCGCTGTTGCTTTATGGGCAATTTCAGCCCAACCTGAGAACACAATACGCGGAGCAATACAACTTTAATATCCAGCGTCAGTTGAAGGGCGACATCCTGTTCCAAATCGGCTATGTCGGTTCCCAGGGGCACCGGCTGCTCGCTTCCCACGATCTAAACTACGGTCAAGCGCAGCCTTGTCTGGATTTAAATGCGCTGTCGGGTTTGACCGGGGATGCGAGCCTCGCCTGCGGTCCATTCTCGGCAGACTCCGCTTATACGGTTCAGCCGAATGAGATTCCCCCCGGCTTCACCTTGCATCTGCCCTATGGCCCGCAATCGTCAGTGACGGGGCCGAATCCCAATCCGATCACCCTCGTCGGGTTACGGAAATATTCCTCGCCGCTGTGCAACCCGCTAACGGGAAGTGGATGTCCTCCCGATGGGGTTCCGGTCTTCGCGAGCATTTTCGCTGAGGATACGATTGCCAACTCGAACTACAATTCGCTTCAGATCAGCGCGGAGAAACGGTTTGCGCATGGGCTCCAATTCCAGGCGGCTTACACCTTCAGCAAATCGATAGATAACGCGTCGAGCTTTGAGAATGAGCTAAATCCTCTGAATTACGCGCTGAGTCGATCGCTCTCATATTTCGATGCGCGCCATCGGCTTGTGATCAGCTACGTCTATGAATTCCCAAAATTCGCTACGAAGGGTCTAGCCGGGACGCTCCTGAATGGATGGGGTACGTCAGGGATTGTGACCTTCCAGAGCGGCTTCCCCGTTCCAATTACGTCTTCAGATGACCTGGAATTGCAAAATAGCTTCTTCTTCTCTTCGGCCGGCGAACCGAATATCGTCAAGCCGTTCCAGAAGCTCAACCCCCGGAACGGCTACAATCTGGCATTCGATCCGTCCGCGTTTCAGCAGCCAACGCAATTGGGCGTGATTGGCGACTCGCCGCGAACCGTGTGCTGTGGCCCAGGTATCAATAACCTGGATGTGAGTGTCCTCAAAGACACCCGCGTGACCGAACGGTTCAACATGCAATTCCGCGCGGAGTTCTTCAATGCCGCAAACCATGCGCAATTCAGTAAGGTAGACGGCAACATCTCCGACGGGGACGTCACGCAGGGCGGCACATTTGGCAAGGTGCTGCGCGCTCGTGATCCGCGTCTGATTCAACTCGCGCTGAAACTTATGTTCTGAGCGCGTGAGGGTTTGGCGGAGCCCGTTATGCTGGAAACAACGAATCAAAGCGGTACAAACTTGACGATCTTAAAGGAAGCAATCTAGATGTACCCAGCACTGGAGAAAGAACTCGAGACCTATCAAAAGCGCACCCCCAAGTCTCGCGAAGCACATGAGAAAGCGTCGAGCCGCGTTCCGCTCGGGGTCGGAAGCAATTACCGTTACTACCCGCCCTATCCGCTGTTTGTTCGCGATGGACATGGCGGCCACATGCACGATGTCGACGGTAACCACTATATCGATCACAACCTCTGTTACGGAGCTTTGATGGCTGGCCATTGCCATCCGGCCGTGATGGAGGCAGTGTCCAAGCGGCTCGAAACCGGCACTCTGTTCGGCATGCCTCATGGGCTGGAGCTCGAACTGGCCGATGAGATTTGCGCCCGTTTCCCAGTGGAAATGGTGCGCTTCGGCAACAGCGGTTCCGAAGTGACCATGCATTCGTTGCGACTGGCGCGATCGGTGACCGGGCGAAGTAAGATCGTCAAAATGGAAGGCGGCTATCACGGGGGGCACGACGCAATTTCAGTAAGCGTCAAGCCAAAAGAAAGCCAGTTCGGTGACCCAGAGCATCCAACCCCGGTGGTATCCAGTCTCGGAGTTTTGAAGGGAACGTCGGATGC
Organism: Bryobacterales bacterium; assembly: GCA_963752695.1. Taxonomy (GTDB): domain Bacteria; phylum Acidobacteriota; class Terriglobia; order Bryobacterales; family Bryobacteraceae; genus Bog-113. The sequence goes on along the minus strand of CAVVZB010000002.1, from coordinate 1,017,809 downwards.
GACGTTGGTCGCGCCGTTCAACAACCTTCCGGCGCTGGAACGGCTCTTTGAAGAAAATCCGGGCGAGATCGCGGCGGTCATCGTCGAACCGATCATGATGAACATCGCTTTCTGCATGCCTGACGAGGGCTATCTGCAAGGAGTACGCGAGATTACCCGGCGTCATGGCGCCATGTTCATCATGGATGAGGTAAAGACAGGCGGGAAACTGGCCTATGGCGGCGCGTGTGAGTATTTCAATGTGAAGCCGGACATCCTATGCCTGGGAAAATCGATAGGCGGGGGTTTCTCGCTTGCTGCCTTTGCCGCAAGTCGCGAAGTGATGGACGTGATTGCCACACAGAAGATGTTTCACGCGGGCACTTATAACACGAACCCGGTCGTGATGGCTGCCGGGCTGGCCACGATGCGCCAAGTACTCACCCACGAAGCGTTCGCTCATGTCAGCGGACTGAATCAAAAGCTGGTCGATGGATATAACGAGATCACAAAGAAAGCCGGCATTGTGGCGTACACGGAAGGCGCGGGCGCCAATGGCGCCTTAATGTTCTATCCCCACCGCGTGCGGAATTACCGGGACTGGTATCACGTCGACGAGGACGTGTGGACACATTACTGGTTCGGAATGGTGAACCGCGGCGTAATGGCGCAGCCGTATTGGTGGGATGAGCAGTGGACCATTTCGGTGCAGCACACCGCTAAGGACATCGATCTCCATTTACAGGTGTTCGCCGAAATCGCGCCCGCGCTAGCCGCTCATCAGCAGGCGAATACGGCCGCAAGCTTGGTAGCCCACTAACTCCGCATGGCAGCCCCTACACTCACGCCGGCTTCGGGAACGCCTGCCGCCCATCTGCGGCGGGCGCTGGGTGTCTGGGATCTCACGTGGTTGTGTGTGGTGGCGATTGCCAACCTTAACGTTGTTCCTGTGATTGCCGCGAGTGGTCCGACCACCGTCTGGTTGTGGTTAGCGGCGTTGCTCTTTTTCTTCCTGCCGCAGGGGATCACGGTGATCGAGTTGTCCCACCGCATGCCCGCCCAAGGAGGAATCTACGTCTGGACCAAAGATTCGTTCGGGGACCTACACGGCTTCCTCTGCGGGTGGTGTTACTGGACGGCAAATATCTTCTATATTCCGACCTTGTTGTTTTATCTTGTAGGCATTGTCACTTACAACGGAGGCGCCGCAGGTACCGGTGCTTCCGAGAATCCTTACTTGTTTCTTGCCCTTACTATTGGCATGCTTTGGCTCGCCACTCTGGCCAACATTCGAGGTCTTGGGGTAGGGAAGTGGGTTAATAATGCCGGTGGCTTGGGCACTTTGATTGCGGCTGCAATACTGATCGTGCTGGCTATATTCAGCGTCTATCGCCGAGGCTTCAGCATTCCGGTAAGTGGCTTTGCGATAACTAACGTGGATTGGCGCGTGATCTCGTCCTTCGGCGTTATCTGTTTTGGCCTGGTCGGCTTGGAGTTAGGACCGGTCATGGGTGGTGAGATCCGCGATCCGCAACGGAGTGTACCCCGTGGCATTTTGATGGGCGGAATTCTGTCGGGCAGCCTATACCTGCTGACCACGCTGGCCCTCTTGCTGGCTGTTCCCCAACAGAATCTAAAGGTGCTGCAGGGCGTTCTTCAGGGAGTGGACAGTATGTCATCCGGGCTAGGGCTCAATCAAGCCGTAAAGCCGGTCGGGGTGATGATCTTCATCTCCATCGTCGGCTGTACTTCGGCATGGCTGAGCGGGTCGGCACGTATATTGTTTGTCTCGGGTCTTGATCGTTATCTTCCGGCGATCTTTGGCAAGGTTCATCCTAAGTATGGAACCCCGCATGTCGCTTTGATTGGAATGGCAGTCCTGTCGTCCTGCCTGATTGCCATGAGCTTCGTGGGCAAAGCTTCCGTAAAGGAGGCTTATGTGACGCTTCTGGATCTATCGGTTGTTCTGCAAATGCTTTCTTATCTCTACTTGTATGCGACGCTGATGCACGTAGCTTTCAGTAAGCTTTGGACCCCGCGCGTATATTCACGCCTAAAGCTCCGAGTCGCCGCCGTCAGTGGCCTGGTCACGACCTCTATAGGCATGGTCGTCGCTTTCGTTCCGTCGCGGCAGGTAGAATCTGTTTTGCGGTTCGAGTTGAAGATGGTCATCACCTGCCTTGTGTTTTTAGGCCTGGCCGCCGGCCTTTTCTTCTACTATTCCCGGCGGGCCGCCAGGGTCGGGATATAAATGGCCATTGCGTCCGTTAATCCAGCAACCGGTGAGACGCTTCGGCAGTTTACACCGCTTTCGCAGCAGGAAATTGAGGCGAACCTCGCGCTATCGCTCGAAGCATTTCATCAACATCGAAAAAGTACGATGTCGGATCGTGCAGAGAAGCTCCGCAAAGCCGCGGACATCCTCGATGCGGAAAGCGAAGCTCTCGGTCGAATCATGACACTGGAGATGGGTAAGACGCTCAAGTCCGCCATCGCCGAAGCCCAGAAATGCGCAACCGGTTGCCGCTACTACGCTGAGCATTCCGCGGCGCACCTTTCGGATGAGCCCATTGTCAGTAGCGCATGGCGCAGCTACGTTCGGTATCAGCCACTGGGTCCCGTGCTGGCGATCATGCCGTGGAATTTTCCTTTCTGGCAAGTTTTTCGTTTCGCAGCGCCGGCGTTGATGGCTGGCAATGTCGGTCTGTTAAAGCATGCATCTAATGTTCCGCGATGCGCACTGGCTATCGAGGACATTCTGCTGCGAGCGGGCTTTCGCCAGGGTGTGTTTCAGACGCTCCTGTTGGAGGCCGAACAGGTTTCGGCGCTTCTGGAAGATCCACGGGTTGTGGCGGTTACCCTCACCGGCAGTGAGCCTGCGGGCCGCGCTGTGGCAAGCCAAGCCGGCAAGCAGATAAAGAAAACAGTGTTGGAACTGGGCGGAAGTGACCCATTCATCGTGATGCCTTCTGCGGACTTCGATTTGGCCGTCTCTACTGCCGTCAGCGCGCGCACAATCAACAACGGACAGTCATGCATTGCCGCAAAACGCTTCTTGATCGCTGAAGATATTTACGATGCTTTTGAACAACGTTTTGTGAGCGCTATGCAGGAGTTGCGCGTGGGAGATCCGCTACTGCCGGACACCGACATCGGTCCCCTCGCGACTGTTAAGATTCGCGAGGAGCTTCATCAGCAGGTTCAGAGCGCGGTCGCAGCGGGGGCCCGTCTGCTAACTGGTGGAATCAGACCTAGCGGTGCCGGTAACTTCTATCCGCCCACCGTGCTCGCCGAGGTAAGTCCCGATTCTCCGGTTTATCGCGAAGAGCTCTTCGGTCCGGTGGCCATGTTGTTCCGTGTACGAGATGCAGCCCACGCCATCGAAGTAGCGAATGACTCGCCTTTCGGGCTGGGTTCCAGCGTCTGGACCCAGAATGCCGTCGAGGCCGAACAGTTTGTGGACGGTATCGAAGCAGGCCAGGTTTTTGTGAATGCTCCCGTTGCTTCCGACCCTCGATTGCCGTTCGGCGGAATCAAGCGTTCAGGTTATGGGCGCGAGTTGAGCGCTATGGGTATTCGCGAGTTCGTCAACGCGAAGACAGTGTTCTATAAATAGAAGCTGATGCAACGCTACCGGATGTTTATCAATGGCGAGCCGACCGAGAGTAGCGGCGGCGCATGGCTTCCGGTTTACGATCCGTCAACCGAGGAGATGATTGCCGAAGTTCCAGATGGAAACGCTGCGGATATCGATCGAGCCGTAAGTGCTGCTCGAACAGCCTTTGACGACGCCGGATGGCCGCAGTCGACTGCTCAGGAACGCGGTCGCCTGCTTTTCAAGCTTGCCGGAAAAATTCGAGAAAATGCGGCGGCGCTGGCGGAACTGGAGTGCCGGAACACGGGCAAGCCCATTGTAGAGGCAGAATTCGATATTGCCGACGCTGCTACGTGTTTCGAATACTATGGCGGTTTGGCAACCAAGATTCAGGGGCACGTGAACCCAGTACCAGATAACGCGCTGAGTTTCACGCTGCGTGAGCCAGTAGGCGTTGCCGGACAAATTATTCCGTGGAATTACCCGCTGGTCATGGCTGCCTGGAAGTTGGCTCCAGCTCTGGCGGCGGGTTGCTGCTGTGTGTTGAAAACGGCTGAGCAGACGCCTCTCACCATGCTTGAGGTGGCAGGCTGGTTCAACGAAATCGGTTTTCCGCCCGGAGTGGTCAACATAGTTACAGGGCTGGGGGAATCCGCTGGCGCGCCCTTGGTGACGAATAGGGGCGTGGATAAGATCGCCTTCACTGGGAGTGCCGCCGTAGGCAAAGTAATACTTCGCAGTGCCGCTGATTCCATTAAGCGCGTGACTCTTGAACTAGGAGGCAAGTCGCCAAACATCTTTTTCGCCGACGCCGACTTCGAATCTGCAATCGATGGCGCCCTATTCGGAGTGTTCATCAATCAAGGAGAGGTTTGTTCGGCTGGCAGCCGTATCCTGGTGGAAAAATCGATTTATTCCAAATTCGTCGAGGCGCTCGCAGAGAGATCGAAGAACATTACTCTAGGTCCACCGCTCGATCGAGCGACGAAGATGGGCCCCTTGATTAGCCGGGAGCAGTACGATCGTGTCCGCGAGTATCAGGAGATTGGTAAGCGCGAAGCGAAATTAGTAACTGGCGGCGGCCGGGCTGCCTCGTTCGGCAAGGGGTACTATGTTGAACCAACTATCTTCAGTGACGTGAGTAACAATGCCCGCATAGCCCGCGAGGAAATCTTCGGGCCTGTAGCTTCCGTAATCCCTTTCGATTCAGAAAAGGATGCGATTCGCATCGCGAACGATTCGCCTTACGGTCTTGCCGCCGCGGTATGGTCGCGGGATATTTTTCGTGTCATGCGCGTGGTGAAAGCGATGCGTGCTGGAATCGTCTGGGTGAACCACATGCAGCCAACATTTGTGGAAGCCCCGTGGGGCGGTTACAAGCAGTCCGGATTCGGTCGTGAGCTAGGTCCCTGGGGAATGGAAGAATACTTAGAGACCAAACAGGTTCACATCAACCTTAGCGAAGAACCGATTGGATGGTATTGATGAACTCAATTCAACTCATTACGCCGGTTCCGGGGCCGCGATCGCAAGAGTTGGCGCATCGCTCGTCACTTTCGGTAGCGCGTGGCGTCGCGCAGATTACGCCGATTTTCGTAGAGCGCGCTAGCGGGGCGGTTCTCGAAGACGTCGACGGCAATCGCTTTTTGGATTTAGCGGGCGGCATTGGTTGCTTGAACGTGGGTCAGCGCGATCCGGCTGTGGTGGACGCTATCCATGCCCAAGCCGATCGCTTTCTGCATACCTGCTTTATGGTTACGCCATATGAAAGCTATGTCCGGCTGGCGGAACGGCTGAACGCCTTTGCACCCGGTACGTCACCCAAGAAGACGATCATTCTGAATAGCGGCGCGGAAGCAGTGGAAAATGGTGTTAAGATCGCCCGGGCGTACACGCGCCGTCCGGCTGTGATTTGCTTCGAGGACGGATTTCACGGGCGCACGTTGCTTGCGCTATCGCTCACCAGCAAGACCGTCCCATATAAAGCAGGGTTTGCACCATTCGCAAGTGATGTATATCGCGTGCCTTACGCCTACTGTTACCGCTGCTCGTACACATTGACTTACCCGGACTGTAAGCTGCATTGTGCCTGGCAGCTGGAAGATACGTTCAAGCGCGTAGTGGCCGCTGAGTCTGTTGCCGCTATCATCGTCGAGCCAATTCTCGGAGAAGGTGGCTTTGTTCCGCCCCCGCCGGAGTGGCTCGCGGTCGTCCGGGAAATCTGCGACCGCCACGGAATTCTCTTGATCGCTGACGAGGTACAGACCGGAATTGGCCGCACCGGAAAAATGTTTGCGAGCGAGTATAGCGGAATCGAGCCCGATTTAATACTGACAGCGAAGAGCCTTGGCGGTGGTCTGCCGATCGCGGCTGTCACTGGGAAGGCGTACATCATGGACCATACCGGGCCCGGTTCTCTTGGCGGCACATTCGGCGGAAACCCGCTGGCCTGCGAAGCTGCACTGGCCGCGCTGCAAACTCTCGAGGATGATGACCTTTGTGGAAAAGCCGAGTTTCTCGGCAACCGTTTCCGGCAACGCGCTCTCAGGTGGCAGCAGCGATTTCCCCCGATCGGCGATGTTCGCGGGGTCGGCGCCATGCAGGCGATTGAACTCGTTAAAGCTGACGGTTCAAAGGCCCCGGATAACGATTTGACGAAAAACCTGGCGCGTCGTTGTTATGAGCAGGGCGTCATCTTAGTCACCGCTGGCACTTATGGCAACGTTATTCGCATCCTGATGCCGCTGGTGATGACTGAAACTCAACTGGACGAAGCTCTTGATGTAATCGAGGCAGGTCTCGATCACTTGATTGGGGACGATGTGCCGGCGGTGATAGATGTCCAGGTAGGTGTCGCCTGAGAGTCTGGCAGGTTTTTGCTTCTGCGGCTATTCTTCTCTCAAGTTGCTCGAAAAGCCAGCCCACGCTCGCGCTGCTTGTCTGGGAAGGGTACGCCGATCCCTCTGTCATCAGCGGGTTTGAATCGCAATGTAAGTGCCGGGTCAGCGCGTCCTACATCGGATCGAGCGATGAGTTGATAGCCAAACTCCGCGGTGGGAGCGCTAGCAATTACGACGTAATCTCTCCTTCCAGCGACATTGCGGGGACTATCGCCTCGGCTGGTTTGGCCGCCCCGCTCGATCTTTCAAAGCTGCCGGATTACCGAAATCTGTCCCCAAGTCTCACCTCGCTCACTTTGGTGAAAGCCAATGGGAACGTCTACGGGGTTCCGTTTCAGTGGGGACCTAACCCTCTGCTCTATGACACCACGCTGTTCCCAATGGCGCCCAATAGCTGGAACGTCTTATGGGAACCCAAGCTGAGGGGAAAGGTATCTCTGTGGGACGACCTCTCCACAATCTATATGACAGCCCAAGTGCTCGGCTTCGATAAGCCTGATCCGCGCGCTATCTACAATTTGACCGACGATCAGCTCGCGCAGGTGAAAACCAAGTTATTGGTTTTGAAGCCGAATGTTCGGAAATTCTGGTCCACCGGGGGTGAACTGACCAACCTTTTCGAGAGTCATGAAGTCCAAATCGCCATGGGCTGGCCTCTTATGACGAACCAATTGCGGCAGCGCCATTTCCCGATTGGAGAAACCATTCCGAAAGAGAATACGACCGGCTGGATTGATCACCTCATGATTACCGCCGCGAGCGGACAGAAGGACTTAGCTCAGCAATTTCTGGCCTACGCCATTCAAGCTAGGACACAGCAGAAGGTTATCGCTATCACAGGCTATCTTCCAGCTAACCCAGCGGTGGCCCAATATTTGAGCCCGGCGGAGAAAACGAAACTGCATCTGGATGATCTCGAGAACTATCAGCGGCACATCATTTTCTGGGAAAACGTACCGCGTCGCGAAAAGTACAATCAGATTTGGAATGAAGTGAAAGCGGCGTAGTGGGCGAGTTGCTGGCAGTTCGCCATGTCAGTAAGAGCTTCGGGAACACGCGCATTCTTAGCGATGTGTGCCTGGAAGTAGCCGAAGGTGAATTTCTTACTATCCTTGGCGAAAGCGGTTCCGGTAAAACTACGCTCCTGCGGATTATGTCCGGTCTGGAACAACTGGACACAGGCGAAATCTGGATGGCGGGCGCGCGCTTTGACACTCTTCCGCCGAACAGGCGCGACGTTAACACCGTGTTTCAGCAATACGCACTTTTCCCCCACTTGAGCGTATTTGATAACGTGGCTTACGGACTGCGCGCCAAGGGCGTGGACACGCTGGACATTGCGCCTCGCGTGAAAGCAGCGCTGGCGCAAGTCAACATGGCCGACTTCGCGCAGCGCGCTCCAGGTTACTTGAGCGGCGGACAGCAGCAACGCGTTGCCTTGGCTCGTGCGTTAGTCAACCGCCCGCGGCTGTTATTACTGGATGAGCCGCTTTCCGCGCTGGACGCGAACCTTCGCGGTCAGATGCAGGCCGAGTTGAAGCTCCTGCAGCGTGAAACCGGAATTGCCTTTGTCTTTGTCACACATGATCAAGACGAAGCCATGGCGCTGTCCGATCGCATCGTCCTGCTGAAGCAAGGATCCATCGAACAGATAGCTACGCCACGCGAGATCTACCGTAAGCCGGCAACGGCCTATGCTGCTGGCTTTATCGGCCACACCAACCTACTGCAGGCCGACGTCAGGGATAATGTCGCCCGGGCGGGTGCGCTTACCTGGAAATGCGATGCGCCCGACGGCCCTGCTCTGTTTTCGCTGCGTCCCGAGCACATTCGTATTTCGTCAACGTCGGATGTTCGTGCGACAGTTGTTCGTCAAACATTCGGCGGTCCTCACGAGGTTCTTGAAGTAGAATCCGAGGGTGGTCCACGGCTTCAGGTGCGCACTTCGAGCGACAGGGAACCTGCGACGGAGGTCGGTATCGAGTTTTCTCCCTCCGACGCCGTGCTGCTTGTGAGATAAGAATGTATTCCCAGGCCTATAAGCGCGTGATTTCAATCCCACCGCTACTCTGGGTCACTGCGTTTCTCATACTTCCGTACACGCTCCTGTTTCTATTTAGCTTCTGGCAAGTGCGGGCGCAATCGGTGGTCCATGACTGGACCCTCGCCAACTACCGCGAGATCTTTCAGAATCCGCTTTATGTTTCCGTCCTAGGCCGTTCATTGCGAATCGCAGCTTCAGTCACGTGCCTCTCGCTCGTGCTCGCTTTTCCGATGGCGTACTTCGTCTCGTTTCGGCTTAGGCGCGGCAAAGACTTGGTTTACCAATTAGTGATCATCCCGCTCTGGGTAAGTTATCTTGTGCGCGCCTATGCGTGGAAGACGATTCTAGGGAGTGAGGGCGTTTTCAATCAGTTTCTAATTTTTACCGGGCTCGTCAATCGTCCCATCGGTTTTCTGCTCTACAGTCCTTTCGCGGTAGTTGTTACGCTCACTCACATCTACACGCCGTTTGCGTTCTTGCCTATCTTTGCTGCGATGGAGCACATCCCGCGAAGACTGTTGGAAGCTTCAGAAGACCTGGGAGCATCGCCGTCCCGGACGTTTTGGACGGTTGTTTTTCCACTTGCCTTGCCGGGTGTCTTGGCGGGCGCGACCTTGGCGTTTGTGCTTAGCCTTGGAGATTTTCTAGCTCCACTCTTAATTGGGGGCTCGAGCGGAATGATGATATCAAACGTTGTGGTCAGCCTATTCGGCGCGGCCTATGACTGGCCTCTCGGAGCTGCGCTCTCGTTTGCGATGTTGACCGTCGTCGTAGTGCTCATTTCAGCAATCGAAGGTTTCAGTAAGCGCCTAAGCGCAACCGGGACATGAGAACCTACCGCGGAACAGGTTGGCTCGGAATTCACGCGGCAGTCGTGTTTGCGTTCCTGTATCTACCCATCTTTACCCTTGTTGTGTACTCCTTCAACGGTGAAAGCGTCGGCGGGTTTCCACCCCACAACTGGACGCTAAAATGGTACCGTCTCCTCGCTGAGGATAGCGCTTTACTAGCGAGCGTTTGGAATAGTCTCTTAGTTGCGGCCGCTGCAGTCGTAATCTCGGTTTCGATTGGGCTTCCGGCGGCGCTGGCGATCAATCGCGCTGGATTCCATGGGAAAGAGTTGTTTCGCCGGATCGTCCTTCTTCCTCTGATTCTTCCAGGGATCATCACCGGACTCTCTTTGCTGATCCTTGTGTCGGCAATAGGGATGAAACTTAGCTTATTGACGATTGCGCTTGGCCACGGAACTGCGTTGATTTCGGTAGCTACAACCGAGATACTAGCGGGTCTGAGCAAGGTGGATCGTGCGCAAGAAGAAGCTTCGCTGGATTTGGGCGCTGGCGAATGGCGCACGTTTTGGAAGGTCACCCTCCCCAATATCCGGCTATCGATCATAGCCGCCATCTTGCTGATATTTACACTCTCGCTCGATGAGATCGCGGTCAGTTTCTTTCTCATTGGACGGCAGAATACTCTGCCGCTTGAGATCTGGGCTCGCTTGCGCCGGGGAATTACGCCGGAGATAAACGCGATCTCTACGATTATCTTTCTTTTTTCCGTGATTCCGATCGCAATGTGGTTTCGAATTCGCAACCGCCGGGCGAGAGAATAGCTAGGCGAACCTGGCGAGTTCCTGTACCGCTCGATAGGCCTGGTCGATTGCCGAGTCAGTATAAGCGTAAGCGCCCGCATCGGAGTTGGCAATTGCGATTCGGCCGAATGGCTGCCGCGCCACGACACATGGTAGCTCGCCATTTCTTTCTAACCAGAACGGGTCCCACAGTGAGTTGTATTCGTATGCGTAGCCGTGCGGCCATCGGTTCACTGTTATTGCTGCGATGTCGCGCGCCGGCTCGAATCCACCTTTACCTAAGGTCCGGGCCATCTGTTCCCGGATGTTTCGTTCGAAGGTCTCCAATGTCGTGGTAAACAGTTCAGTCCGGCCGATTCGATGTTGTTCCCGCGCTGGCAGACCCGGGTGACAAGGCACACGTTGCATGTGAACTAGGATGGGCTCCTCGGGTTTGCGTGAGCAATGATAATCAGCAATACTGACTGGCATATCCAAATCCATCGTCGTGTGGAAACTTCCAGGGGAATAGACCCCGCTCACGCCAAGTTTCTGCCACGCCTTCCAGTTTCGAATGAGCACGTTTGTGTATACCAGCGGAACCTTGGCAGCCGACGCAAGCGCCTGCTTTTGTGTAGCCGGAAGCGCCTCACATATGTACGGAATCACCACATGCCAGCACGCTAACACACAATGACTCGCCTGGACTACTTCCAGCTTTCCGTTCCGCATGTAGGTAATCCTTACCTTCCGGGCACTGAACGGATCGCCTAAGTGTTCCACCTTTACCGCAGAGCTATTCAGCCTAATCTTGATATTAGAAGACGATTCGTCCAGCCGCGAATAATCTATGCGGCTGGTTAAGATGTCTTGTGCAGTGCGGCCGGGGACCGCTACGGGAATAAGTTTTCGAACCAGGAGCCGAGCGATGGATGCGTTTCCGTCAGGAAAATGATAAAAGTAAGCCTCAGCCTCCTCATTTGGAATCGCATCCCGGTTCATTCCCGGCCCGGCGCCATCGGTTAGATTCAATCCCGCAAACCCCGGAGAGCCCAAGCCCCAGGCATCCTGGGCCGACACCGCATCGATTCCTACACCGAACCAGGACTGAGGCCGCGCCTGCATTAAAGCGATTACTTGGGGGTCTACCTTGACCTTCTCCCGAAGATACAAGGCATAACTCATGCGCGCCAACTGCGCCTTCTTCTCGTCTGAAGTCAGGTCCGGCAGATAATCGGTATCAGTCTCATATAGACGAACGATGTCTTTCTTCGCCTGAGCGGACAACGGTGACTGGGCGGCGAACGTACGCCAAGTTACGCCAGCACCCTTTTTCCGGACAGCTTCTCGCACTCCCTCAAAATCGGGCACGCGCACCAAGCGATCGGCGCCAAACGTCTCCTGATCGAAAAAGACCGCCGCGCCCATCCCGTGTGATGGATATAAGTTCTTGTCCACAATCCGTGAGAATGATGGCACGTCAATTCCGAGTTCTTCGACCAAGGCCTTGGCCGTCGCGCTGTAGGGAGCCGGACTCTCGATGGAGTAAGTGCCACCGTAGCCCAACAACATGCGCTTAGCCTGATGAAACTCATTGCGCTTTGCATGGCCGCCGAAGTCATCGTGGTTTTCTATAATCAGGATGCGCGCATTCGCGCCAGCCGACTTGCGGTAGAAATGGGCCGCCGCCAAACCGCTGATCCCGCCGCCGACGATCACCAGATCATATTCCTCGCCAGTCTCGCGAGGAGCGCCCGCCGCCGTCCAGAACGTGTGATCGCGAAGCGCGTGAGAAGCCTGATACGCGCCGTCGTGACTGCCGCGCATACCAGTCAACACTGGAGGGTAGTAATCGTCCGCTCCCCACAGAGGACTTCCACCGAGCAACGCGCCCGCTCCAATTGCGACCCCATTCAGAAAATCGCGCCGGTCAATGCGCGCGTCCATGCCTAGTTGTCGATCTCGCCGGCTCATGCGCTCCTTGTTAGCTAAAGTGGATCATCATAGCAAAGATCCTTTAAACAGAGATTCTATTGTGCAACTTATCCTGGATGAATTTCTCAAAGTGGTCGCCATCCCAGTCGCGCACCATCATACGAGGGATCTGGTACAGGTCGATGGGAGTTCCCCAATCCGTGTCCCAACCGCTATAAGCGCATTGATAGCCGGCTTCCTTAACCAGTCGCACCGTCTCCTCTGTGTAGTCAGCCGGAAACCCGTTCGGATACGCAAACGAAGTTATTGGTCCACCGACTATCGCCTCTAAGTCGCGCTTACTCTGCACGATCTCAGATCGCTGCCGGCTCTGATCCAATTGGGACAGCACCGGATGGCTTACAGTGTGAGACCCGATTTCAATCAGCCCGCCACGCGCAAGGTCAGCCACTTCGGTGCTCGTCATCATTCGCCGCTCTGGACGTGCGATTGGACGGATGGGATACGCCCCGTACTCGCCTCGCCGGGCCAACTCAAACATCCGGCGATACTGCACGGCACCAGCGTCCGGGTCGGGCGCACTCCAGTTCCAATCCTTTGGGGTTTCCAGCAAAAAACGGCGATCCAGTTCATCCCACCACATCTCGTGCCGGCTATCTACCGCGCCAGAAGTTACGAAGATCGTGGCGGGCAGGTCATAGCGCTCCAAGAGTGGCTTGGCAGTCGTATAGTTATCCGCGTACCCGTCATCGAGCGTGATCCTAGTGGGAATTGGTATTGATCGAATAACTTGTAAGTGCTGTTCGAAGTGCTCCGGTGATACGCAGGAGTCCCACGGATCGGGCCGCAGTCGATTCACGCGATGATACATCAATACGAGAACCGGCTGATTCAGGCTGAGCATATCTTCGCGTACTGTCGCAGCCAGCGAAGAAAGGTGGCGCGGCTTTTTTCACACGCGTCGTTCCGTCGCGCCGTCGCGCAACAGGATGCCGTATGCTGCCGGTAGCGAGCCAAACATCGGGAAGTCACATACACCGGCTCCGCCAAACAGATCTTGGCATAAAACACTTGATCGTCATAGAGCCCGGGAAACGATTCCTCGAAACACCCATGTCGCCGCACCGCGTCCAAGCGAAACATCACTGTACATGTGCAGGGCGTCGCGCTCTCATCCTGAAGGTAAGTATGAAGAACTTCTGGAGGCGGTATGAGTAGATCCGAACCGAAGCCCGGGATGTGAGCCGGAACTACGAAATCCCGACTCGTCGAATTCGCTGGATCCCAGCTATACCAGCGCTCGGCAGCACCGTAGATCATCGCCGCTTGGGGCTGTTGCTCCAGGCAGTCCACTCGATAACGCAACGTCCCAGGCAGCCACACGTCGTCAGCATCTAACAGAGCAATATATTCACCACGCGCTTGCTCAATAGCTAAGTTGCGTGACGCGCTGCTTCCCCGATTGCGATTGCCGGGATGATGGAGCAGCCGAATCCGATCGTCTTGCTCGCCAAATTCGGCAGCTATGGACGCGCTCAGGTCTTCGGAGCCGTCGTCGACAAGCAGCAGCTCCCAGGCATCGAAGTTCTTCTGCGACCTAACGCTCTCAATTGCTTCCGCTAGGAAGGATGCCGCGTTGTAAATCGGCGTGATAATAGAAACCGTACAGTCACCCATCTATGGACGTTCGGCCGCTGCGCATTCTGATCCTGAGTACACCGAAGACGGGAAACACCTGGCTTTTGAATCTTCTTTCGGCCATTTATGATCTACCGAAAGTCGGTCTCGTATATCCATTTGATCGAGATCAGGCCGTCTGCCTCGGAGACCGATGGATCGCCTTTCATCACATGGTCCCTGAACCCGCGCTCCTGTCCTGGATCGACGAATCGAAGCCGCACGTTCTGACCACGATCCGTCATCCCGGCGACGTTTTGATTTCCCTCTATCATCACCTTCATTCCTTCGAATCCGCTGTTCCTGATCTCCCTACTTTAACGAAGATGCTGAGCGAACCCTTCGAGCGCCGGGATATTGATCCGTACGCCTATCACACCTTCTATGGAGAGCTCGAGTGCTCACTCGCGTGGATGCGTCTAGAGATGGGTTCCGTGGTGCGATACGAGGACCTTCGACGGGCTCCGAGGAACACGTTGAAGAGGCTGACCGATCGTGTCGAACCGGTAGCGGATGACCGGATCGAGCAGTCGATCGCACGTTGTGATTTAAAGCTAATGCGGAGCCTTGCTGGAAAACATAAAGCATTCTTCCGCGTGGGCGCCGTCGGTGAGTGGCGCGAAACGCTCTCGCCGGAGATTCTGGCCATTCTTGCGAGCCCACCTTACGCCCAACAGCTTAAAGAACTCGGCTATACTCTCGACCCTACCGAACTCGGACCGACCCCTGAGAGCGACGTCACTGGGTGTAATCCTTTCAATTCCCTGGAGCGTTTCGACAATGGCGTATTCGCCGCCCCGATTATCGTCGACTTCTATTTATCTCTGGATCCAAAACAAAACCAGCTTTGGCCGCCTATCGCGAGTAGCGGCCCTAGATCGTTCCTGGCGTGGTGCAACGAGAGCTCGGACGTCGCGGGCCGAGACGATTACTCCGGCGTCCCATTGTCGCGCCTAGCACATTACATTTACCGGATGCGCCCTGACTTACAGATCGCTTTCCCGGATCTCACATGCGCACCCAGAGTCGAATTCGTCCAATGGTTTCTACGCCAACATCATCGACAGTATTTACTGGAATCTTACTTCACCGGCTATCTGAGTCAAGCACTGCTGACCTGGGCGGCCGAGCCTTCGAGCCTCCCCGGAAAGGGGCTCTATTCCGGAGTTCCGCTCCCGCGTTTTGCGCTTCATGTCTACAACTCCGATCTGGAACTTCAGCGCGCGTTTCCCGATCTTACGGGCATCGATCGCGCCAGCTATGCGGAATGGTTTGTCGGTTACGAACATGACACGGACATAGCCCGCGCTACCGCCGTCTCCATGAAGACGTCTTTCGAGAAATGGGGGAATTCCAAGTACGGCCTGGACGTAACAAGACGGCCTTGGTGGCCGAGGATGACAAACTACGCTGCTTACGTTTATGAAAGCTTGGCAGGGGTCCGGCAGGTTTTCCCGGACATGCTAGTTGAGAATCGCTGGAGTTTCTTGGAGTGGCTAGTCGACGCCGATCACGGCTTGCAAGTTAGTCCCGGACTTATCGATCCTATTCGGCGAGATCTTCACCGCCTGCGTCCGATCCGCCGTTGGCTAAGACGCGTTGCGGGGACTAGCAGTCGTGCCGTACCCCGCAACACTTCAGGGAATTAGTGAGACAGCGCGCAACCTACTGCTGGCGCGATCCAATCTTCCTGAATCAGGAAGTTACGACCGCCCAATGTCACGTTAGCAACTGACCCATTGCCGACGGCAAACGTGGATCCATACTTATACGCGCATTGATCACCATTCTCGTTGCCTGAACGGAAATACCAGGCGTTCAGGTCTGGGTCCGAGGTTGCTTCCTCGGATTCGTGAGCGATGATCGAGATCATTGCGTCCACGCCGGGATCATTGTTCGGACTATGGCTGACATTGGTGGACTCGCCCTGGCAATCTGCCACACCGCCCTGACTAACACAGTACACAGGATTCCCGACAAATGTATATTTTACGTCCTGCCCGTTATAGCTCATGTGGCTGTGGAATCCGCAATAGCTGGTGCAGAATCCGCCGCTTTCGGTAACGTCCTGGCTGGTCAGAACGTGATAAATCCCGTTGGCATCCAGAGGCAGGGAACCATTGCTGATTGCCGTTTTCACGACGGTTTGTAAGGTCGTATCGCTGAGAGTCTTGCCTTGGGAGTAGTTATCGGTGGTCGTTCCGGCGAGCGTAAGCGCATTCTTAATGGACGCGCCATTCGGCTCGACGTACGAGGTAAGAATATTCCAGTACCCCGACCCGCCCAGATTATTGGCGAAGTCCGTCATGATCTGCGGCCCGCCTGGATCAAGATTCGACCAGCCGCCATAGAAGATGTAGTACAGGTGCACGGGCTGTCCGGAAACCGTTCCCATTACTGGTCCACCATGGTAAACAATGGAGGGATTGCGCGCCCCGGCGATGCCGTGCGGTGTTGCTTCGGTACCGTTCACGGTAGGCATTACCCGGGAACCTTCCTGAGCGAACGCCACCACGCTGATCCCGAGCGCCATAGCAATGACTGTCATTAATTTCAAAAAATGCTCCTTTGAAAACAGATTTGGGAAGAAGCATAACAAAAAAAAGATCGCTGCGCAATAATCCTTTTCTTAAAGATTTATTGCTCGAGCTTTACGCTTTTAGCGATTGTCGGCGTTTCTTGCGCCGCCTCTAGACTCTGCTGTAAAGCATCCGTGAGTAACTTCAACGCAGTCCCTGGGTCATCTACAAATTGGAATAATTCCAGATCATCGGCAGAGATCATCCCATGCCGCAGGAGTGCATCGAAATTAATAATTTCTTTCCAATAACTCGATCCGTATAAGAACACTGGAATCTTTTTGGCTAATTTGCGGGTCTGGACTAATGTCAACATTTCGAATAATTCGTCCAGAGTTCCAAACCCGCCCGGGAACGCCACCAAGCCTTTCGCCATATACGCAAACCAAAACTTGCGCATGAAGAAGTAATGGAATTCGAAGCTAAGGTCGGCACTGATGTACGGATTCGGGAACTGTTCGAAGGGAAGCCCAATGTTCAAACCAATTGTCTTCCCACCCGCGTCCATGGCGCCACGGTTGGCGGCCTCCATAATTCCCGGCCCCCCGCCCGATGTAATGACGAACCGGCAACTGTCTCCATCCAGCGGGTTCGCCCATTCGGTGAGCAGACGGGCTAGTTCGCGCGCATCCCGATAATACTTCCCCATGGGACCGTCTTCGGTGAGCCGCGCGGAACCGAAAAACACGATCGTGTCCTTGATTCCTTCCTGGTGAAAGTGCGCCAGCGGCTCCATGTACTCAGATAGGATGCGTAAGGGCCGGGCTTCGGGCCCCGTGAGGAACTCTTCGTTTCTATAGGCCAAGGGTGGCCGCTTCAGGTTAGACCCGTTCTCGCTCATTTCCGCTCCAGCTTCTCGATCCTGAACTTGAACTCGCGGACTGTCCGGACCAGGTCCGGCAGTTTTTGGAACGCGGTGATGGCGCGCAGCCAGGTTCCACGTTCAAATGCAGGCGATCCGCTCACCACGGACCCGGCCGCGACGTCGCCGCCGATTCCGCTTTGAGCATAAACGATGGCCCCCTCGTGAATGGTTAGATGGCCCGAGATCCCTACCTGCCCAGCGAGTAATACGTTCCGCTCCAAGACACTACTTCCAGCCAAACCCGTTTGCGCACAGATCACATTGTCTTCTCCGACCACGCAGGCATGGCCGACCTGCACTAAGCTGTCGATCTTAGCCCCGCGCCTGATCCTTGTCTCGCCCACGGTGGCCCGGTCAATTGACGATATAGTTTGCACCTCTACGTCGTCCTCGATAACGGTGATACCCGTTTGCAAAATCTTGAAATGGGTCCCGTCCGCCTGCTTGGCAAAGCCAAACCCGTCGCCGCCGATGACGACGCCATTTTGCAACGTCACGCGGTGGCCAATTCGGCAAAATTCCCGAACCGACACATGCGAGTGCGCGAGAAAGTCATCTCCAATGTGTACGCCCTGGTACACCACCACGTGTGGATGCAGAACCGCATTACGACCCACGACAGCATTTTCTCCGATCACGCAATATGCCCCGATTGAAGCACCCTCCCCGATGATTGCGGTATCCGCGATCACCGCAGTCGGGTGGATTCCCGTTACAGGCTTCGGAGCCTCGTAGAAAAGATGTAACGCTCGGGCGAAATCCAAATACGGATTTTTGGAAATGAGACAGGCCGGACCAATTCCGTCCACGGGCTCCGCGATTAGGATTGCAGCAGCTCGCGTTTCTTTTAGTTTGGAAATGTACTTCGGATTGGCGAGAAAGGTTAAGTGTTTAGAACCGGCCTGATCCATACCGGCGAGCCCAGTGATTTCACGGTCACCCGGGCCTGTGAACGTGCAGCCCAGATAATGGGCGATGCTGGAAACAGTTATGGCTGGATGCAAAATCCAGAGTAACGTACTACGCGGCTCTAGCCGAGCGAGCTTCTTGCAGAATATCCAGATCAGTCAGACGTGGTTCTAAGCGCCCGCATTCACAAGGCTCGGCATCGATGGTCGCGCATAAACCGGATCGTAAACGCAGGGCGGGGGATTGGCGGTCGGTGAGGGATGTGATTATCAATTCGCCGTCGATACACTCCAGTAGGGCGGTGTCCTGGCGAATATGCAAACCTGCGTGCACTTCGCACTCAGAGGCGATCACGGCTCCGTCCATCCCCAAAAAGTGTTCGAAGAAGGGAACCTGATACCGCTCCCACATCTCCTTGCGTTGGGACTGGCTTACCAGGCCCGCGTCAATCCCTGAGAACACAACCAAAGCCTGATGAATGTTCAGATCGGGCACTGGTGGTGTGTTCAATGCACGAGCAAGATTGTAAAGATCTTCGGTCGCTTTGCCGGTTCGTTCGGGCGAGTACAGGTCAGCGCCATCGTCCAGCATTTCGTGATAGTTCTTATAGCCAGATCGGGCTTGAGAGTAAGGCAGCAGGAAAGCGCTTCTCGTCTCTGTCTTCTGAGGCACATAACGGCGGGCTGGTTGCCGCTTCGAAAACCGGGTGTTGTATGCGTTCAAAGCAATCGGCTCCATGCGGTATATCGCTTCCTCGACATTGCCAAGTCGCGCGATCCCGTCTCGATTAACGAGGCCGGCCTTCGCTAACCGGTCCCGGTAGATGTCTATGGATTGCGCAGTGTGCAGGACCGCGCGAAACTGCGCGAGCCGGCTTCTGGCAGAGACGTGTGGTCCACGTCCCCGCCAGATCGGGGGAAGTTGCATGGAGTGTTGCGTTACATAGACTGTTGTGCGAGCGCGGGAAAAATCTCAACTAAGTCATACATTCCTTACACGACTGGCGTCGAACGGTTTGTGAGTTCAACGAACACCAAGAGTCGAATACAGCAGGGTGATCAGGCCGATGACCGCGGCCAGGGTCACACTGTGCCGAAGCGTAAAACGGAATAGACGAGACTCCTCACCGGGTTTCATCGCTGTTGCCGCCGTAGCGACCGCAATGCTGGTAAGGCTGATCATCTTTCCCATCACCCCACCGCTGGAATTCGCAGCCGCCATCAGAACCGGGCTCATGCCGAGCCGTTGCGCGCTGACTACTTGCAAATTGCCAAACAGCGCGTTCGCGGACGTGTCACTGCCCGTCAGAAAAACGCCGAGCCATCCGAGTAAAGCGCTGAAGAATGGAAAAGCAGCCCCCGTCGACGCAAATGCGAGCCCAAGCGTGGCTGTCGCCCCAGAGTAGTTCATCAGGAAAGCGAGCCCTAGAACCATCGCAATCGTTATCTCGGCAACCCAGAGTTGCCTTACCGTGGCCTGCAGAACTCGTCCGCATTCGGCGACGGACAATCCGACGGCCAATGCCGAAGCCACGGCTGCAAACAGGCAAGCCGTACCTGAAGCGGCTAACCAATTGAATGTGTAGATCGCTGGATAGAGTGATGCTTGTGCCACTACTGGCGGCATGCGCTCGATCCGGTTATGCAAGCCGGGCCAAGGAAACACCAGATTCATATGCTGGAGTTCCAATTGAATCGGCTTTATTCCCCAGAGCAGTACAAACAGCACCAAGAAAGCATAGGGCGACCAGGCTCTCCATGTGGCGCCAGCAGAGATCCCACTTGGCACACGGGGTCGACCCGAGAGCCGCTCAGCCGCTATCAATGTCACCATCGCAGCGAGGGACGCCAGTATGTCAGTAAGTTCGGGGCCCACGAAGTTAGAGACCAGGAACTGGGTTCCTCCAAACGCAACACCGCAGGCCAGTGCCGCGCCAAGAACGCCGCGTAATCCTTTCCAGCCGCTCATTACAGTAACCAGGTAAGCGGGTAAGATGCACGACACGGGTGCGCAGATACGGCCCACGTCGGCGCTTAGCCGGAGAAGTGGAAGGCCCGTGACGGCGGCCAAAGTCGTGAGCGGAATTCCGATTGAGCCAAAGGCAACCGGAGCCGTATTGGCAAGCAAACAGATTCCCGCGGCGTAGAACGGCTCGAAACCAAGCGCCGTCAACATGCTCGCCGCAATAGCTACAGGCGCGCCGAATCCAGCCGCGCCCTCGAGAAAAGCTCCCAGCGCAAAGCCGATCATCAAAGCCTGCATCTGTTTGTCGCTGGTGAGTGACGTTAGTGAACTTTTGAGAATGTCGAATTGCCCGGTGGCAACCGTTAGGTTAAACAGCAGAATTGCCGTGAAGACAATCCAACCAATGGGAAACAGTCCGAACGCGGCGCCATACCCTACTGACCCCAACATCAGAGACACGGGCATCCGGTAAATGAGCACCGCGACCAATCCCGCTACGATTAGACCGTACATCGCAGCCAGCCACGCCGGCTTTCGAAGTACACCTAGCAACACTAGTAAGATCAGAATCGGAAGCGCAGCAACGAGTGCCGAAGTAAAGAGTGCGCCTGTGGGTTCGTAGTGGTGCTGCCAACCCATACACGCTGTCCTGTTACAAAGACTGGAAGGCTTCCCGCAACTTCGCCACGGTTTCTAGGCGGTGATTCTCGTCCGCATAGTCGCGGCGCGGCCAAAAAAAGCCCTTCATTCCGTCGCCTTTCTTGCGAGGCATCACATGTGCGTGCAAGTGGGGCACCGATTGGCTCACTTTTGTATTTACGGCGAGGAACGACCCTTCCGCTCCAAGCCCAATCTCTACCGCCTTAGCTGCGCGCTGGACTTGCCGTAAGAAAGGCGCAAGTTGCTCTTCAGGAAGGTCTAGCAGCGTATCTGAATGTACGCGCGGTACAACGAGGAGATGCCCCGGAAAGATAGGATCTTTATCCAGGAACACCATGGTGTCCCTATCCTCCGCGATGGTCTCGGTCTGAATTTCGCCGGCCACAATTTTACAGAAAACGCAGTCGTTTTTCACGGGTTTACCAGTAGCTGCTCCACGAGTTCTTCCAAACGATCCACTAGTATATCCGGCGGGAATTGCACCAGAGTTTCCGGCTGAAAGCCGTAGGTCACTCCACAGCTGCGCACGCCCGCATTGGAAGCCGTCTGGATATCCACTCCGCTGTCTCCGACCATGATAGTGTCTTCGGCGGTCGTCTTCGCTTCGGCCATCAAGGTGGTGATACCGATCGGATTCGGCTTCTTGAATTCGAAGCTGTTGCCACCATACACCTGGAAAAAGTGGTCGGCTAATCCAAGTTCTTCGACAATTGCTTTACTAATCCGAACCGGCTTGTTTGTAAGTATCGCCATCGGCATCCGCGCCTCGCGCAGCCGGTCTAACGACTCCTGAACGCCAGGGTACAAGACTGTATAGTCCAGCTTATGCTCCGTGTAATAACCCAGGAAAAATGGCAGGGCGCGGTCCACGTTCTCAGCGGATCCTAGATTCCCCAGCGCGCGCTGAATCAAGACAGCCGCCCCGTTCCCGACGTAGGTGAAAACTGTTTCGTGATCTAGAGGTTGCATGCCCATGAAGGCGCGCGTGGCATTGACCGCATAGGACAGATCCAAACGAGAGTCGATGATCGTGCCATCCAAATCAAAAATCACGAGCGCCATTAGGAACTCTTCCGTTTAGCCGGTTTGGTCGATCCCTGGTCCGACGCAGGCGGCTTGCGCACACCATTTTTTCCATCAAGCCCGAAGCCGATCATTTTTCTTTGCAGTGTGTTGCGGTGTATCCCCAACATCTTACTCGCCTGCGACTGATTTCCTCCGGTGCTGAGTAATGCTCGCTGCACAAGGCTCTTCTCCAATATCTCGACAGCCTCTTCCAGAAAAAAGCCCTTCTCCATTAAATGCTCGACCAACTCTTCAAATTTGTTCTTCATTCGGCGTGACTTTCGGGCGACTACCGAATCTTATGTTCCTGGAGCAGTTCGGCGTGTTTGTCATCCCAGGCTCGTTTCACTTGCTCATACCTCTTGTGAAACTCATCCTTGAGCTCGTAAGGGGCGAACTGCGTGATGACTCGAGACACACCAATTACATAGGGAGCTAGACGGCTCTTAACCACAGCTGACGGAGGGGTCGCCGCGGTTGAGCCCGGCGCGAACGCCACCATGATCATCACTAAGGCCACCGACATCACGAGTCCACGCGCGATTCCAAACGCGGCTCCCAGCATCCGATCAATCCAGCTCAAACCAACGGTTCTGAGCAGGCGGCTAACTACCCAGCTGAGAAGCCCACCAACAATAATGACTCCGATGAAGACGATCAGAAATCCTAGAAAGTTGGCCACGCTGCTGGAGCTTACATAGGGTTGCAGCCACGCTCCGGCCGTCCCGTAGAACCAGACCCCAAGGATCAGGCCGATGAACGCGGCCACAAGTCCGATAACCTCTCGCGAGAACCCTTTCTGCACACTCGTGAGGATGGAAACGAACAGGATGACTACAATAGCTAAGTCCAACCAGTTAAAAGTCACAGCGATCTCTCCGTTAGGGCGCGGTACGCCTCAACGTACTTTACGCTAGTTTTCTCAATAATGTTCGGAGGTAAGCGGGGCGCAGGAGGCTGCTTGTTCCAATCGAGCGTCTCCAGATAGTCGCGCACGAATTGCTTGTCGTAGGACTGTTGGGGACCGCCAGGATTCCAGGATTCCGCACTCCAGAATCGCGACGAGTCTGGCGTAAGCACTTCGTCGCAGAGCACTAGTTCCCCATCGATCAAGCCAAACTCAAATTTCGTGTCTGCCAGAATAATGCCCCGCTGAAGCGCGTACGCCGCTGCTCGATTGTAAATTGTCAGCGTCCGGTCGCGTAGTCTGGCGGCCATCTCGGTCCCAATCCGCAGCGCAACTGCCTCAAATGTTACGTTCTCATCGTGGCCGGATTGCGCCTTGGTCGCCGGAGTGAATATCGGTTCGGGCAAACGATCTCCGTCGCGCAAACCGGCGCTTAGCGGTATTCCGCAGACACTGCCGTTCGCTTGATATTCTTTCCAGCCAGATCCGGCCAAGTATCCGCGCGCCACGCATTCCACCGGGATCATTTCTGCGCTATGGACCAGCATCGACCTTCGTTGGAGTTGATCCCGATATGCCTTCAAAGCTTCCGGGTATTCGTCGAAATCGGCAGTGACGAAGTGCGTCTGAGTCACGGGCCGCAGCCAGTCAAACCAGAACATCGACATCTTGGTGAGTACTTCGCCTTTGCGCGGAATCGGGTCAGGAAGGATGACGTCGAAGGCCGAAAGCCGGTCCGTAGCTACGAATAATAGCGTCGTCGAATCTACGCGATACACATCGCGGACCTTGCCGGACGCAATAAGTTCAAGGCCCGGCAGGTCGGTCCGATATAGGGTTCGTAATTCAGCGGCGCTCACTGCGCCGAACTCTGCTGCACGTTGCTATGCTTCCGTCCATAAGCGAAGTAAATGACAAGACCGATGGCTAACCAGATAATCAGTCGCGCCCAGTTGATCCATCCGAGCTTGTACATCATGTACCCGTTAAACAGAATTCCCAGGACAGGAACCACCGGCATCCATGGCGTCCGGAACGGCCGAGGCTGGCTGGGATTGGTCCGCCGAAGCACCATCACCGCTATACAGACAATGACAAACGCCAGCAGCGTTCCTATGTTCACCATCTTACCGATGTCGTCGATAGGGGTTAAACTTCCAACAACAGCCGCAAGTAGTCCGACCAGGATAGTGTTCTTATACGGGGTATGGAACTTGGGATGAATAGACGCGAAGAACTTGTTCGGTAGCAGACCGTCTTTGGCCATGGCATAGAGAACGCGGGTTTGCCCCAGCAACATGACTAGCATTACGCTGGTCAGGCCTGCAAGCGCACCGAGTGTAATGATGTTGGAAGCCCATCCCAGATTGCGGTCCAGAAACGCACGCGCAATCGGCGCTTCGATGTTAACTTCCTTCCACGGCACCATCCCGGTAAGAACGGCGGCAACGCCAACATAAAGCAGGGTACAGACACCAAGGGACGTGATGATCGCGATAGGCAAGTCGCGTTGCGGGTTCTTGGCCTCCTGCGCCGTGGTCGATACCGCGTCGAAACCGATATAGGCGAAGAAGATATACGCTGCTCCCGCTCCGATGCCGGAAAACCCGTAGGGCGCAAACGAGGGCCAGTCGGTGCCCCAATTACCTGTGTTGATATATTGCGAACCCAAACCCAGGACGAAGAGGACCACTGCAACTTTCAATATCACGATGGTCGAGTTAAATCGGGCACTCTCTTTGATCCCTATAACCAGAATCACGGTAATCAGCAAAGCAATCAATAGCGCTGGCACGTTGATGCCGATCTCGGTTCCGAACAGATGCGGCGCGGCTAACAACTGGTGCGCGCGGGTAAGAATGTCGGGTGAAGGGGCGCTCTTGACGGCGTCGAGATGCTGCAGGAATTCCTGCGAACCAGGGCGCAACGCGGGGAAGTTGGCTGTCGTTTGCTGGCGCGCTACCTGGTCGATCGCCGTTCGCAACCCGGTCCAGTGATCGTAAGCAAGCCAAAGCGGAAGCCGGAGATGAAATATTCGTAGCATCTCGATGAAGTGGTTCGACCAGCCCGACGATACGGCACTCGCGCCCATGGCGTATTCAAGCGTTAGATCCCAACCGATAATCCAGGCAATGAGTTCGCCAAGAGTGGCGTAGGCATAGGTATAGGCGCTTCCAGCAAGCGGGATCATGGCCGCGAACTCCGCGTAACAAAGGCCCGCGAACGCGCAACCTAATCCGGAGAGTACAAACGAAAGCATAAGTCCCGGCCCGGCATAGTGAGCGCCCAGTCCGGAAAGCACGAAAATACCCGCTCCAATGACCGCGCCAATTCCTAGCGCCGTTAATGAAAATACGCCCAAGGATCTTTGCAATCCGCCGCTCTCACCTTCCTCATTGGCTTCCGCCAACAGCCTGCCGAGCGGCTTCTTTGCGAATAGACTCATGTTGGAATGCCTTCCTTTTTCCGCCAAAGATAAAAAACAGGTACTCCAAGTAGGACGATCACGAGCCCCGGAATTGCAAACCGCGGCTTGTAGAACAACAGAAGTATGTCTATCACGCCCGCGCTAAGTATGTACAGGGCAGGCAGAACTGGATACCCGATCGCTTTATATGGACGTTCCATGTCCGGCCGGGTTCGACGCAGCACAAACAGGCCCACAATCGTTAGAATGTAGAACAACAGCACTGCGAAGATAACATAGTCCAGCAACTCATTGTACTGGCCGCTCAACGTCAACAGAATGGTCCACGCGCCTTGCATTATAAGGGCAAAAGTGGGAGTATGCGTTCGCGCGTTGAGTTCCCCCGCCCGTTGGAAAAATAGCCCGTCGCGCGCCATTGTGTAGTAGACGCGCGCCCCTGACAGGATAAGCCCGTTGATGCAGCCGAAGGTCGAAACCATAATTGCGCCGGCGATCAGTTTCACCGCGACCGGTCCCAGGATCACGCCTGCTGTCGCCGTCGCCACGCGATCTTCAGGCGCGTGTTGAATCTGCGACAACGTCATGACGTTCAGGTATACGAAGTTACAACTTATATACAGAACACTAACGATAATTACGCCCATCGCCAGCGAGAGAGGCAGATTTCTCCGAGGATTCCTTACTTCCCCCGCAGTGAACGTTACGTTATTCCATGCATCGGACGAGAACAGCGCTCCAACCATGGCCACGCCGACTAACTTTATGGTCGTAAAAGTCCAGGAGCTGTTTCGCCAGAAATCAGTAAAGTTATCCTGAACCGCGTCCGCATGCTTCCCAGCAAAAAAGCCGATCCCGATCAAAGCAATCAAAGCCGCCGTCTTAGCAAACGTAAACACTACCTGAACAGCGGCCCCGTAATTCAGCCCGCGTGTATTTACCCATGTGAGAAGCAAGATGACGACGATTGCCACCGCCTGTTGCGTGGTAATGCCAAACTTACCTGCACCGGCTAAGTAGTGGCTTGCCGAGATGCTGGGAAAAAAAACGCCCGTATATTTCGCGAAGGCGACCGCGACCGCCGCGATCGTTCCCGTTTGGATCACCAAGAACATCGTCCAGCCGAACAGAAAGCCACTCAGCGGCCCCAGCGCCTCCCGCAAATAGACATACTGGCCACCTGCTTTGGGCATAGCTGCGGCTAATTCGCCGTAGCTCAACGCGGCGATCAAACTCATCAAAGCCGTGATCACCCAAGTCAGAATCAGCAGCCCCGGCGATTGCACCTGGCGGGAAATATCGGCGGCAACGATGAAAATGCCAGACCCGATCATCGATCCCACAACAAGCGTAGTGGAACTGACGAGTCCAAGTCCCTTGACCAGCCCCGGACTGGAATTCACTTCCGTAGTAGACGTTGCCATTCTTCCATCCGATTGCGGATTGCCGATTCGCTGAGTGTACCCGGAAGCAGATCTCCAATAAGCGCCAAGCTGTCGGCTCCGGCGTCCAGCACCGCCCCGGCGGTCTCCCGAGTAATTCCGCCAATTGCAACAAGCGGTTTCGTGGTCTGGGTTCTGGCCTCCGACAGCAGCTCCAGCCCAGCCACTGGATCCGGTTTGTCCTTGTGACTGGTCGCAAAGATCGGACCGAATGCCAGATAGTCCGCCGGTAGCTGCGCGGCCGCGGCCACTTGTGCAGAATTGTGCGTGGAAAAGCCTAACGTGGCCTCCTCGCCAATCACTTTGCGCGCGTCGTTCGGCGCAAGATCGGTCTGACCCAAATGCACCCCCGCCTCCAGCAACTTCGCCATGTCCACACGGTCGTTCACGATCAGGGTCGCCTGTGCGCGGCGGCACTCGTCCGCAATTTCTTCCGCATGCTCGAACACCTGCCGGGTCCAGGCTTGCTTATGCCGGATCTGAAGAATCTGCGCACCACCCGCCAGCATCCCGCGCGCCACAAGAGTCCAATTGTCGCAACCCCGCCGAGCCAAAGCGTCTGTATCCAGGATCGGGTAGAGGCGGGGCAGCCCGTATTTCATCGAAGCGTAATGATAGCTCATTGAGAGCGCTTTCAGCTAAAACTTTTCACTTCACGAAACGTCACCGTTGTAATTCCGAGCGGTGCAAGTAGTTTGCGAATGGCGTCCTGCGCGTTGCGCCGCGCGTCGTCGAGAATTCCGTTCTCTAAAGCTGCGCCGCGGATCTCGTCGATACCCAGCAGCCGCGCCTTGTGCTCCAGATCCTGATCCGGCGCCACCCATGGTGTCCACCACGTGATTCTCCGGTCCCACAGCTTCGTGTTTTTCTCGTCGATAAATGTTTCGATAACGTGCGGCGGGGGCAGGCGGAGACTGGCCTCATGTCCATGAACGGCTTCCACGTCGTACTGGTTGATCTCCCGCAAATTGATGCCTGCGAGCACCTTGCCTTGCACCATGAGCAGGAGTGACTCTTCTCCCAACGGCTGGTGCTGTTCGGTCACCCCTACCACCTTCTGCATGACATAGCGCACCGTTACCAAATCGCTTAACTGCTGAACTTCCTTGACCACCGTAGCGGCATCCAGATCGCGGTGAATGAAGCTACCTACCGGGGCGTAGTACCGGAAATAGGAAGCCATCCCGATCACTAGGAAAAGCACCACCGCGGTGGAAACGAACGCAACCAGCTTATACATCAGCGTGACGCCGAAAGCACTTCCGCAACCGCCGGCTTGCCTCGCTTCGCATATCGAACAGTTCCGTCCGGGCCGATAAGATAAACGGTTCGCTTCACAATCAGACCGTTCGCGTGGTAAGCCTCGGCGAGCTTTTGGCCTTTATCGACCAGCAACGGAAAGGGCAGCTTGTTCTTCTCGCGAAAGCCGGTGTGGCTTTTCTCGCCAGCCGGATTGACGCCATACACGGTTATATTGCGCGCCTTGGCCTGGTCCCAGCGATCACGAAACTCGCACAGCTGCGCCGTGCAGACGCTCGTGTTATCACCCGGATAGAAAATCAACACTACATTCTTGCCCTTCAATGAAGACAGGGTCACGGTACGGCCCGCATCGTCCGTTGTAGCGAAATCCGGGGCCTTGGAGCCTACCGCGAGCGGATCGGAGAACAGCCAGGAAAGCATCGCCTCATTGTATCGGCGTGGCGGAAGCACCGTGAGAGAATTCCCGCATGGCCTTTTGCACCAATTGCGGCGCCCCCACGATGGAAGCCGACCGTTTCTGCACGCGTTGCGGTGCTCCCCAGGTTCCCGATGTCGCCCCACCAGCAGCGAACGCCACCGCTCACAACTATACGATAGAGCAGCTCGAGTACACCATTCAAGGCGATAATCTTCAGGTCGCGCGGCTGCACTTGAAGCCCGGCCAAGAAGTATACGCCGAGGCGGGCCGCATGGTCTATAAAACCGGGAATGTCTACTGGGACACCCGAATGAGTGGCGCAACCATTGGCGAGAAAATGCTTGGCGCCTTCCGGCGTAAGGTGACGGGCGAGTCGTTATTCCTCACTTACTTCCATTCGAACGGTAAGGGTGAAGTGGGATTTGCCGGGGCCTATCCCGGACGCATCCAAGCCTTCGATCTGCCCGCCGGTAAATCGATCCTGGCCCAGCGCGACGCGTTCCTAGTCGCCCAGCCAAGCGTTAACTTCGGCATCGCGCTGGTTAAGAAAATCGGCGCGGGTTTCTTCGGCGGTGAAGGCTTCATTCTCGAAAAGTTCACTGGGCCGGGACTGGTGTTTCTGCATGCCGGCGGTGACTTCGTGGAATTCGATCTTGCCGTGGGCGAGACGATTCAGGTGGACACCGCATGCATCGTGGCGTTCGATGAAACGGTCGATTACGACATTCAACTCGCCGGTGGCATCAAGACCGCGCTGTTCGGCGGAGAAGGCTTATTCCTCGCCAACATGACGGGACCGGGCCGTGTCGTGGTTCAGAGCATGACACTTCAAAAGATGCGCCGGGAGTTGTCACTCTATAAACACGGCAGTGATGAGCACAAGGGCTGGCACGCCGTCACTGATTTGTTTGGCGACAATGATGATTAAGACTGCATGGGCCTTCGTGCTTTCGGCACTCGCGATCGCTAGCGCCCTCGCGGCTTCCGCTCCAGAGCAAGACATCCGGCTGGTTCTGGATCAGCAGGTGTCGGCGTGGAATCGCGGCGATATCGATGGTTTCGCGAAGAGCTATCTCGATTCCCCGGATTTGCTTTTTGTTGGACGCGACCTGACGCACGGCTACGCGCCGATGTTGGATCACTACAAAAAAGCCTATCCGACTAAAGAGAAGATGGGCCGGTTGCGATTCAACGATCTCACCATCCACTTGCTCGATGAACGCTACGCAAACGTGGTTGGACGATTTCATCTCGACCGGGCCGCTGCCGCCGGTGGAAATGCCGATGGCGTCTTTACTCTTCTGCTGCTCAAAACCGCTCAAGGTTGGAAGATCATCCAGGACCATACCAGTTGAGCTTGCGTTTCGCCATGTGCAATGAGCCCTTCGGCGATCGCGACTTCGGCGAGGTGTGCGAGGAAATCAGCGCAGCCGGTTATACGGGTATCGAAATTGCGCCGTTCACGTTGGCGGCAACTCCCGAGGGAATCAGTAAGGAGCGTCGCCGAGAAATCCGTTCAATGATCGCGGGTGCGGATCTTGAGTTTGTCGGTCTTCACTGGCTGATGGTGAGCCCGCCCGGCCTACATGTCACCACCAGTGACGATGAACTTCGTGACCGTAGTTGGGGCCATGTTCGGACGCTGATCGATCTTTGCGCTGACTTGTCCGACGGCCCGTCGGTCATGATCTTCGGATCTCCCCGGCAGCGTGGCACGACGCCCGGGGTCAGCCAAGCCAAGGCTGCTATGAGGTTTACAGATGGATTGCGTTCTCTTGCTCCACACGCAGAAAGCCGGGATGTGACCGTGCTGGTCGAAGCGCTTCCCGCCAATCAGTGCGATGTGGTCGGAAATCTGGCCGAGGCCGCGGCCATCGTGAAGGAGATTGACAGCCCGGCCATCCAAACCATGTTCGACACACACAATGCAGTCGATGAATCGGAATCCCCCGCCAACTTGGTTGCGCGCTACATGCCGATAATTCGCCACGTTCACGTGAACGAAATCGATGGGCGATATCCCGGCTCGGGTACCTATGACTTCGCCGGCATCCTAAACGCGCTGCGGGAGTGCAATTACAAAGGCTGGGTTTCGGTGGAGGTTTTCAATTTTCAACCAAATCCGGTGATAATTGCGCGCGAATCGCTCCACTATTTGAAATCACTCTTATGAAGAAATATGTAGTCACGGGCGGAGCGGGGTTCATTGGCTCGGCGTTGGTCCGGGCGCTGCTCCAGCGAGGCGACGGCAAGGTTGTCGTCATTGATAACCTGCTCACCGGCCACGCGCGTAATCTCTCCGAAGTGCGCGACCGGGTTGAATTCCACCAGGCCGACATTCGCGATTTCGATGCGATTGCACCGGCTATTCGCGATGCCGACGTGGTTTTTCATCAAGCCGCAATTCCGTCAGTTCCCCGCAGCATTGACGATCCCGTGCCTTCGCATGAGGTCAATATCGACGGCACGTTTACTGTCTTGCGCGCCGCCGCAAGTAACGGAGTTCGCCGCGTCGTATATGCCGCGAGCTCGTCCGCATATGGCGATACCGAAGTGCTACCGAAGGTGGAGAGCATGACACCCCGCCCCAAGTCGCCGTACGCGCTGCAGAAGCTAACGGGCGAATATTACTGCTCGGTCTTTGCCAATTGCTTCGGCTTGGAAACGGTGTGCCTGCGCTACTTCAACGTGTATGGACCTAGGCAGGATCCGTCAAGCCCATACTCGGGCGTCCTCAGCTTGTTCTGTAAGTATGTTTTGGCTCGTAAGACGCCTACCATCTTTGGCGATGGACTCACCAGCCGTGACTTTACTTACGTCGACGATGTCGCCGATCTCAACATCAAAGCCGCCCATGCCTCCAACGCCTCCGGGAAGGTGTACAACGGAGGCAACGGCGGGCGCATCACGCTCAATCAAGCTTGGGATCTTTTGCAGGCCATCGAGGGCCTCGATCTTCCCGCCAACTACGGGCCGCCCCGCGCTGGTGATGTCCGTGATTCGCAGGCCGACACCACGCTTGCCAATCGCGATTTGGGGCATTCCCCGCGCTTCTCGTTCGACCAGGGGCTACGACTCACTCTTGACTGGTATCGGACGTCATAAACTGAGGCGATGGATCGCCTCGCTCTGTGTCTAGTTCTCTTCGCCGGTTTGCTTGGCGCTCAAACGATGTGCCCGCCAACTCCGGCGTATGCGATCTGCGATATCCAGTTCGACCTCGCCTCGAATCAGTCATCCAACTTTGAGCTGAACGCCGAGTTTCGCGGGCCCAGCCATCGCACGTTTCTCTTGCATGGCTACCGGTCTGGACCGACTCGGGCAACGATACGCTTCAGCCCTTTCGAACCCGGCAAGTGGGAAGTCCGGATCTCGAGCTCGATAGAGACTTATCACGATAAGCAGATGGAATTGGAAGCTACCGCCTCGAACTCCCCGGGGTGGGTTGAAGCCGCCAACGTGCATCACTTCCGTTATACGGGGGGCGAACGCGCAGCGCATCTGTGGGTCGGCGATACGCTTCCAGAGTCGATCGATGGCGCGGGGTTGAGTGCTTGGGTAGCGGCACGCGCAGCAGCGGGAGTGAACCACGTCCGGTTACATGTTCCCCCTGCAATTGATGAGGTCGCGTTCGATCAACTTGACTCCCGGCTCACGGCCATCAGCGGGGCGGGTCTGATAGCCGACTTGATCATCAATCCCAGCGCGCAGTCCCGAGAAGAGCGCCAGTCTTACATGCGCTATGTCATCGCTCGATGTGCCGCGCGAAATGCGACGTGGGTCTTGCTCGATCAGTTCGAGAAAATGGACCACGCGCACGACCTGCTACGTGAACTTGCTACCTACCTCAATGAGGACCCTTTTCACCACCTGAAGACGGTCGGCTCAGCGGTGACTGCTGGCCCGTTCGCCGATGAGAACTGGACGAACCTGCGCTACTACGGGTCCCCGGATTGGACCATAGCGGCTGTAGAACACCAGATCTATCCCAAGCCAGCGGTAAGTCTAATCCAGGCGCCTTCCGCCGAGGATTTTCGCCACCAACTGTGGCAGGCAACCATGAGCGGAAGTTATCCGGAAGCGGCCACGACCGATGCCACCATGCTAAAGTACTTGGGGATTTGGAAACAGTTACTGGCCGACTCGCGGCATTGGGACAACGAACCTTTTTTCGAAGCCGTTGGCGCTCGCGGTTTATTTTTACCCGACACCGAGTTCATCCTTTATCTCGAGAAGCCCGGTCCGGTTACCGTCCAGTTAGAGAGGAAGCATAAGTGGAATGGCGAGTGGGTGAACCCAATTACGGGCGAACACACGGAATTGGGCGATTTTAAGCTTGACTCTTTTAGCGGTGAGCCGCCCGATGCCACTCACGACTGGGTTCTCCATATCTACCGCGAGGGTCACAAAGAATCGCTTAAGAGTTATCGGTTTGAGGCCCGCACGGTGCAGTTGCAGGAAGTCGAAGTAGACCCGGCCAAGGTTCCTTTTGAGATCGCCCAACCCTCGGAAGACACTCTTGCATTTGCCAAGTCAGCCGCTTACTCCGCGCATCTCAAGAAGGAGACACGCGCCTCCCGCGGCATGTTGTATTTGTGGACCGGTGAGGTGAGCGCGGATGAAGAGGGCTACCGTGTGTTGGGGACCGGCGCCGCCGGGACTTTTAGAGTTCCCGCGAATATTATCCGGCACTTTCCGGGAACACTCCACGTACGTCTCTACGGACTGAATGCGCTCGGCAAGCTGTATTCGGTTGATCGCAATTACGGTATCTCTCAATGATCGTATTGGCGATCGATACAGCCAACGAATTCGGCAGTCTGGCGCTGGTCTCCGACAGTGGAACACTTGAAGAAGTGCCGCTGCGCGAGCCCGGCGGATACTCGGGTGTACTTTTCGGTGAAATCGGCGGGTTGCTCACGCGTCATGCACTCCGCCCGCGGCAGATTGATTGTTACTCGGCCGCCGCGGGTCCCGGATCATTTACCGGCATTCGCGTTGGACTAGCCGCTGCCAAAGCGCTTGCCGACGCGAGTTCCAGACCCTGTTTCGGTGTGTCAAATCTGGAAGCGATGGCGCGCGCCGGATCGGCAAAGCGGCGGGCAGTTTTACTTGACGCCCGACGAGGGGAGATCTATGGCGGCGTATTCGGCGCCGGGCAGCAGGACGAAACAGTCGCGCGTCTCGCCGATTGGGTCACTAGCCTGCCGAGCGACATCGAAGAGTTGCTCGCTTTCGACTTCGCGCCTTTTTCGGCGGCACTGGTTGGGACTCCTCTGGCGAATGTGACCCAGACTCTTGTCCCGCGCTCGATCGCCGGTTACATCGGCCAGATTACTCTCGGGCGCCAGCGCGAAGGTGAGGACGGTGACTCGGCAACCCTTGATGCCAATTACGTGCGGCGGTCCGACGCGGAACTACTCTGGAAGGGCCACCATTGAACGGCTATGTGGCGCTGTTGCGAGGAGTGAACGTCGGCGGCAAGAATATACTGCCGATGAAAGACTTGGCCGCTATGTTCACCGCAGCCGGATGTACCCAAGTCCAGACTTACATTCAGAGCGGTAATGTAGTCTTTCGAGCCGCGCCCGGGAGGACCAAGCTCATTGCCGCCGAAGTTGCCGAGCAAATTGAGAGCGCATTCGGCTTGCGTGTTCCACTTGTGATGCGTTCGGCATCGCAAATGAGTGAGGTGGTGGCGTCCAATCCGTTCCTGGGTGAATCGGAGGAATTTCTGCACGCATACTTTCTGGCAGACTCGCCCGCACTTGACAATGTGGCGAAGCTTGATCCGGATCGCTCTTCGCCAGATCGGTTCATCGTGCGCGAGCAGGAGATCTTCGTTCACCTTCCTAACGGCATGGCGCGGACTAAATTGACTAACGCCTACTTCGATTCAAAACTAAACACAACCAGTACCGCACGCAACTGGCGGACTGTCAAGAAGCTTAACACGATATTGCAGGAACTGCCGGCTTTATGAACAACTTCAGGCCGTGGGAAGAGTCACATGCGCGACGCGGTCTCTGGCCGACGGCAGAGCTGGAAAGTTCGTGTAAGGAACAGTTTGATACCAGTAACAGACCGAGTAGATGTTATCTCCCCGGTCGTTCGCATGGCCATGCTCGATTGTATGCTTCAGATAGCTCGTGAATGTTACCGGGTTGTCAGCGTGCCAGCGGTACATCACCGTGCGTCCGCCAGTGCGCTCACCCAGCATAATGTACGGTGCCCCATTATACAGGTAGCCGAACGGGATCTGTGTGTCTCGACCGCCAAAATCCCAGGCACCGTTGATGTAATCTTCGGTGCCAGTACCCGTAATAGCGGGCTTGGATTCATCGTCGATGAAAATCATTTCATCACCTTCGCCCATCCAGTATTCAGCGTTCTGTACCACGCCCATCGTGATCCCCATTAGGTGCCCTTTGCCGCGCACTTCAGCAAAGACATAGTTCTTTTCGCCGAGTAAGTTTAGTTCCTTCTGGCCAGACTTGTAAGTCAGGGCCACAGCTGGGGATTCCTGCCGGTATTGTGCGTGGAAGTACACTGCATCGGATGGCAACTCGGCCACGAGCTTGTAATCGATATTCGAGTAGAAGTTGCCGATTCGTCCGTTTCCTTCGTTAGTTACCGTCAGGCGCGCTGACTTAGCGAACGGCATGGCAAAGTAGCAGTTCAGCGCCTTTACCGACGAGCAGTTAAGGAACGCGGATTGGTACTGGAAATACTGACCAAGATTGAGACCGAAGAAGTCTCCCACCGGCACCTCGATGCTGGGCTTGGGATGCCCATCCCAATAAGCTCGTAGAACTATTTCTTTGAGATGATTTGGGCTTTCCGCATCGATGGTGAACCAGATATGACTAATGATGCCGGGACCATCCGATTCGAAGACGGTCTGCGTGGCCCCTGGCGCGATGGGCCATGCATCCTTGTTGCCGCCTGTACGATCGAAGCTCGACTGCTTCAAAGAGCGGTGAGTCATCAATCGCGCATACGCGGGCAACTGCGAGTCAGCAGATCCGGCAGCGGAGCCCGCGTTTGAGGATTGCGCGGCCGCACCGCTAGCCGCGAGGGCAGAGAATCCGGCAAACTTCGCCAGATGACGTAAGAAGCCCCTGCGTTCCGAAGCACCGGAAGCGTTACCGATATTGTACATGGACGGAATTATATCCTGTCGCTAATTCCCAGATGAGGAAGCCGCAGCGGTCACGGTGAGGACGGACTGCACGCTGCTCCGGCCATCGATGTAGACCACGATCGGAACCTGTGAACCGGGCTGCACTGCCGCGGTAAGAACGAACTGAACATCGTAAAGATTGCTTGTAGTTGAAAGGGTAACCGCCGCGGCTGGCAATAGAACGCCACCGACACTTACCTGCACGCGGCTTGCGTCGATCACCGGGTTCAGTCCGGGAAAGCCAAACATGAGTGCGTCAATAACATTTCCGGCTTGGGCGCCTTGCACGGGATCGATCGGCTTGTTACCAATTTGCAGAGCGGCGATAACCGGCTCCGGCAAATCGACATTCACGAGAACCGGGAACGAGTCTTGTACTCCATTGTTTACCACCAGAGTTGCCGGACCGGGATGCAGATCAGCGGGAATCTGAAGGTTAATCAGATTAGTCGAGGCGTAGAGTAGACTTGCGGTCTCACCGTTGATGGTGACTGTCGATGCCGCACCCGGAGTTACCTGCAGATTAGCGCCATAGAGGCTAACAATAGCTCCAGCGAACGAACCGGTCTGCCCTTGAACGCCATTGAATAACACAGGAAAAGCGGCGGGTAGACCAGACTGGGGGCTCTGTATCTGAAATGCTTCCGGAGCGGCCACGAGTTGGAAGTCGGTAAGCGCGGTGGCCTCTGTCGTAGGTTGCGCGGCGCCGGGGGGAATACCGATGTCAACGACGGCGTGCGTGGGGCTCAGAATGAAAGTGCGGCGCACCAACGCATCGTGGGTGCCGAATCCGAAGGTGGTCCGGCCCTGGATAAAATTAGTGTTCACTCCTTGAATATCAACCATGGCTTCCGCGCCTGCGGGCAATGCACCAGGGCTGATGCTTATTGAAGGTACCGTCGCCGAGCCGTAGGCCAGTGTGGGGGGAGGCGCACCAGTTTGCAGGAATGTCGAATTTTGGCCGTCGGCATTGTAAGCAGTCAGTGTGGCAGTCTGATCGGGCGCGCCCAATGGGGGTGTTAGCGTTATGAGGTTTTTAGTTGAATCGAAGCTCTGTATGGAAGCCGGAATAGCATCGAAGTAGATCTGTGTCGCCGGAGTAAGTGTTGTGCCCGCCACCGTGACCGAACCACTCGCATTAGAGGTGACACTACTGATTCCTGGCGGCGATGCGAGAGTTGCCGAAAAGGCGCTCGGCAACAGATACAAATAATCGGGCAAGGAAAAGATCAGGTGTTGTGGTCCCGGCGCCCCGAAACTCGAAAAGTTTAAGTAGAGCGCGAGGTACGAGTTCCCGTTTCCATCGCTGTAAGGGCTCGTAGCGTAAATGGAAGAGACACCTCCAAGAGCCGCGATATTTAAGCCAGCGGTTTCCGCACCGTTATCGGCAAGGCCCACCCCGGCCGCGACCACTGTGCCCGGACTCGAATTGACGCTTACATAGGCAGGATGGACCGCATTGGTTGTGGCCGGATTGGGACTGAAGTAGCTATACATCGAAACATCGTAGATCGGGACGGAAGCGCGGCGTGTCACCGGTATATTGTTGGCGCTGGATACCTGGCCCGCCGACACGCTCACTTGGGAGGCATCCGAAACCTGCAAGACACCCGGGTAAAGAACCGCGTTGAACGGCTGTGACGGATTGATCGGAGTGTCGTTTGCATCGAGAGGTGCGCGGATACTTGCCGTGGGCGGGAGAGGATGGACGTACAAGTAGTACTGGCCGGGTGGAATGCCATTGATCTGGTAAGTGCCGTCAGGAAGCGTAAGTGCGCTCACTGCGACTCCCGCACTTACCGCCACCACAGAGGCCATATGCACCGGTGAGTTATCGTCGGAATAAGTGATTACCCCAGTGATTGATCCGAACTGTGCTTGGAAAGCGGGCGTCGGATATAGATCCGAGATCGCTGCGATATCGTCAGCTGCGATTGGCCTCGCAAGCGAAGTGGCACGGGTGGCGATTGTGGACATGGTGCTGGATGTGAATGTATGCTGCAGGCCCAGCGCATGACCCATCTCATGTACGGAAACAAGGAAGAATGTCTCACTGAAACTCGGTCCTGGAAGGCGGGTCAAGTCGCGGCTCATGTGCATGGTCGACTGAAGGATCGGCACGAACGAATCGCCATCGGCGGGCGCCTGCCCTTGGCAAGAGCTCGGGCCATTCGGTATATTGTCCTGACAAGTCGTGGGGCCGCTATAAGCAAGAATTCCTGGCGGAAGATCCTCGAAGACTACCATGCCTCCGGGACTGTTGTCGGGAGTGCCTTCGGTGTAGAGGCCGCCGAAAGCAACTCTAAGGTCGGACGTTGCCACTCCGTTCCATACTAATGCTGCTTGCCGAATTTGATTGACCACGGAGGGAAAGCTATCGGTAGCTCCGTAACTTGTAGGTCCAGCATCGGAGACAAAGAACGTTACAGTCTTACCCGAAACCTGGGACAGATTAAACTTCTCGGGAATCGGAGCGTTTGCGGAGTTGTAATGCAGGAAGTGCGTATAAGCTGCTAGCGGAGTAAGTGAAGCAAGAGTTCCGGCCAGGAGCCATCCAAGAAGAAGTTTCACTTGGCCGCCACTCCCCTGAGAACCGCGGCGATGCGCGAGTGCATTTGTTCGAGTGGCATCTGAATCGCATGATCGACAACGGCCCGGTGAGCGCTGTTCAGCATTGTTTCGCCGGTTGCAGGTCTTGAAACGAGAAGACCGCCGCTCGTACCCTCTTGAACCTCGAAGATGCCCTGATTTAATCCAACCGGTTGATTCGGTCCTTTGGCTCCCTGCCAAAGGAACAGCATGTATTCATGGCCGGTTTCTAGAATGGGGACACCCGCAAAACTCTGCCGCAGGTTCTTGAACGAGCCCCCAGGTATTGCAACGTCAGTCGTCGCATTTGCCAACCCTTTCCAGCGCTGCGCGACTTGAATCTTGTAGTGAGTAAAGATCGTGGTACCGGAGAGGGCTGTGTAAGAAGAGGAGAC
The DNA here is from genome assembly GCA_963752695.1 of Bryobacterales bacterium. Classification (GTDB taxonomy): domain Bacteria; phylum Acidobacteriota; class Terriglobia; order Bryobacterales; family Bryobacteraceae; genus Bog-113. The sequence goes on along the minus strand of CAVVZB010000002.1, from coordinate 979,444 downwards.
GGTGCCCTGGACGATTTCGGTGCTTGCTGCCGTAATCTGGTCCATGGACATCTGCAGCAGCGCGGTGGAAAACGCCGGAACTGCAAGCGCAATCAAACAAAGAATGCAATTTCTGAGCACTGCCGAATTAGAAGCAGAACAGCGGCCAGCAGGTAATGTTGATAAGACGCCATTTACCTTGGGCGCACGAACGCCGTTTGGGACTGCAAGACACGGTTGAGACATCGATGTCCCAGTTTGTCTCTTCACGCTTGGATCTTCTTTCTGGATTTGTCACGAACTACCAGAATCGGGATATCGAGCTGGTGCCGGACCGGATCGATGGTGTTTCCAAAGATGAGGTCTTTCAAGCCGCCGTGGCCGTGGGCGCCCATGATGAGCAGGTCGGGATGGATCTCACGCGCATAGTTGACGATCTCGCGGCGCGGAGCGGACGAGTGACGAACGGCAGTTTCGACGAGCAGGTTTTCATGGCGCAGAGAAGCGACGAGCGAGTCGAGGTAGTCGCGTCCGGCTTCGACCTCCGCTGTTGACGAAAGCGACCCGTAGATCTGGCTTGTGACACCTTCTTCCACATGCAACAGGAAGAGCTCCGCCTGGTGGGCACGCGCCAGGGCCGAGGCGTGAGCGAGAGCCTCCTGATCGAGAAGCGAATGATCCAGGGTGACGAGAATGCGTCGATAGTGCGGGATGACGAGTTCGTCGACGCGCGCCTGCTGCATGTTGATCGGACTACGCGAATTGCGGCGCCAATGTTGCAGCGCGGGAGCGAACGTCATCCAGCCGAGCAGCAACAATAAACCAAGCCCAATTAAAACGGAGCCGGTCCAGAACAAGCCCGTGTAAGCGCCGCTCTGCTTCCCAAGTTGCTCCAGCATCTGCTGCAGCAGCCACACGTTAAGCCCTACAATTAACGCGGCGCTCAGCCAGGAGATGATCCGCAGCCACAGCTTGTTGGCGAACGGTCCCATACGGCCGGGATCATTAGTGAAATGAATCAGCGGCACAATCGCAAAGGGCAATTGCGCACTGAGCACGACTTGCGTGAGCAGGATGAGCTGCGTGGCTCCCACGCCGCCGGCGTACCAAACGACGAATGCCGCCGGGGCAACGGCCAACGCGCGCGTTACCAAACGGCGCAGCCAAGGGCGGACCCGAATATTCAGAAAACCTTCCATCACAATTTGTCCGGCGAGTGTGCCGGTAATGGTGGAGGACTGCCCGGAGCATAGCAGCGCGACTCCGAACATGACGCTAGCGGCGGTGGCGCCGATCAACGGCGAGAGCAACTGGTAAGCCTGCTCCAGATCGTCAACGGGTTTGCCGAGCCGGAAGAAAACAGCGGCCGCCAGGATCAGAATGGCGGCATTCACGAACATGGCTCCGTTCAGCGCGATGGCCGAATCGATCAAATTGAAGCGGCAGGCACGGCGGAGCTCGGCTTCCGTCTTTCCGATGCGGCGCGTTTGGACGAGCGACGAATGCAGGAAGAGATTGTGGGGCATCACGGTGGCGCCAAGAATCGCGACGGCGAGGTACACATCTCCGGGTGAGAGCCGCGGCACCAAGCCACCCAGGAGCGGCGCCATTTCCGGTTTTGCCCAGAACAGTTCAATTACGAAACACGCGGCAATTACGGCGATGAGCGCGATGATGATGGACTCGATCGCTCGAATGCCGAACCGCTGGAGCCACAGCAGCAACAATGTGTCGAAGGCAGTAATACAGACGCCCACGATAAGCGGAAGGTGGAACAGGAGCTGGATGGCAATGGCCGCTCCAAGGACTTCCGCCAGATCGCAGGCGATGATGGCGATCTCGCAAAACACCCATAGAGTGAGCGAAAGAGGGCGCGAATAGCTTTCGCGGCAAGCCTGCGCGAGGTCCCGGCCAGTGACGATGCCCAGCCGCGCACTTAGAGTTTGGAGCAGGATCGCGAGGCAGTTGGAAACAACCAGAACCCACAGAAGGCGGTAACCAAGACTCGCGCCAGCGCCAAGGTCCGTGGTCCAGTTGCCAGGATCCATGTACCCGACGCTGATGAGGTAGGCTGGTCCGGAAAAAGCAAGTAGCCGGCGCCAAAGTCCCTGGTGAGAGGTGTGAACGCCCTGACTACTTGCAGGGGTGGACGCGGGATCTTCCAGAGCGTTCCGGGAGAGCAAGGTTCAAGCTGCGGGTGGCGGCGGGTCGGGGAGCTTGGGCGCCAACTTTACCATGCTTGCGGCCATTTTGCCGGTGCGGTCCATGCCGAGTTCGAACGCGACACGGGTGCCGGGGGTGAGGTCGGTGGCTTGCGCTTCCACCACACGAGAGATGTGGAAGAAAACATCGCGCCCGCCGCCTTCAGGACGCAGGAAGCCGAACCCTTTTTCTTCGAAGTAGGTAATAATCGCCCCGATTTGCTCCGCCGAAACTTCGGCAACTTCGCCATTCGCGGAGATCGTCTGCTGGGGCCGTGACGTTTTGTCGCCAACACCCTGTTTAATCAGGGCTAAGTCTTCGTCGGTTAGCTCGGCATTGGGCCGAGCTGATTCGACTGGAATCTTGAGGTCCGGATTCTTTTTCCGGGCCTCTTCAAACATGCGCTTCTGTAGAGCGTTCAAAAACTGTTCCTCAACTGGTTACTGGGCAGCGGCTGCCGGAATCACTTTTGGCTTCCGGGCGCGTGTTGCACGCTTCTCGACGGGCGGGGTGCGATCGCTCTTTTTCAGTGCCCCCATAGCCATGGAGGTCACGAATTTCTTGGTACCGTGATCATCGAATTTGATTTCGATCCGGTCATCGGTGTGAGATTCGACCGTTCCAAAACCAAACTTCGTATGCTCAATCTGGGAGCCTTTTGAGTAGTTCGCCATAGGTTTATCGGATTACCTCTTATCGTGCAATCCGCCGGTTTGAAATAATTGCTGGGCGGCAAGCTGCTGAGCTTGAGCTGCACTGGGGGTGAATACGTTGAGTATAACACAACAATGTAATCAGGCGCTTGGGAGGCTACTGCGCAGCGGCAACGGCACCACTCCGGGCACAATCCGGCATACCGACTGCGCCTAGGAACGCGCCTGCGAGCGACACTCCGGCGGGCATGCTGGCGGAGATTTGTTGGACCAAAGCGCCGTGATTGATCCCGAACTGGGGCAGGGAATCGGGCCACCGGTAAACGCGGGTGAACAGCGGCGGGGCATCGATGCTCGCGATGCGCTTTAAGTCGGAAAGAACAGCGGGGAGGCTGGATTCCGAGTGGTCGCCACTGACGAAGCAGCGGAGGACAACGGTGCCGGACGGCGCCCGGCCGGAAAACTTATTGGTCACCCAAGTGGCGGCAAGGATGGTCTGCCGTTCTTTGCGCGGCACGAGGAATCCGAAACCCCGGGGTGCGGGGATGGTAGACGAATCGAATCCAAACGCGAAAATGCTCGCCGATGAATGCGGGATGGCGCTGAGAAGCTCTGAAGGGGGGGTGCCGTTGAGCAGCCGGGCCGCCGGGAGCGCGCCGCACGCCAGCACAACGTGATCGGCTGGTAGCCAATCTCCACCCGCGTGGACGCCTCCGCTCCGGACGCTGTCCGCCGTTGCCCGAACAAACCGGACGCGCCCCTGGAGTTGGCTAACGAGCGCTTCCGGAATGCTGCCCAGCCCGCGTTTCAGGGATTCGAAGATGGGACCGGACGCCGCCGGCTCCATGCGTGCGCCCCGGATCAAGCTCCCCACAGTGCGCTCGTAGGCGACCAGTTTGGGCAAAACCGCTTGCGCGCCAAGCTGTTCCGGGCTTCCTCCGTAAACGCCGGCGAACAGAGGCTCGGCCAGGTATTCGAGAGCTTCGTGGCCGAAGTGATCCGAGACGAAATCGGCAATGCTGCGGTCGGTTCGTTCCAGCGGTTTGCGGCGCATCTCGCGCAACATGTGCACTTTTGTGCGCCAACCGATTAATTGGGATGCCCAAATCGGACGCCATTCCGTGGGGGCCACCATGCGCATCCCGCGCGGATAGGGCAGCAGGCGACCGCCCCGGAAGATGAACGTACTGGGTTGCGTTGGGTTGCAGGGCAGGATCTCGCCCGCTAAACCGGCTTCGATGGCCAAGTCCCGCAGCCAGGGCTTAGCGCGAATCCAACTATCGGCACCGCACTCGACCGTACAGCCATCGACGATCTCGGTGCGGAGGAGTCCCCCGAACGGGCCCGGCTCGACCACGGTGACTTCCCGCCCGGCGCGGGCGAGAGTCCAGGCGGCACTCAGGCCGGAGATGCCGCCGCCCACGATGACGGTGGACACGCTAGGGTCGAAATTCGCGAACCATTTGGACCACGGCCTTGACGTTATCTACCGGAGTTTCCGGAAGGATGCCGTGCCCCAGGTTGAAAATGTGACCGGGGCGGGTGCCGGTGCGGCGCAACAGATCCTGGACACGCTGGCGCAACTCGGGTAGAGGCGCGAAGAGCACGACCGGATCGAGATTGCCCTGAATGGCCGAACGATAGCTGATGTCCATCCAGGCCTGGTCAATGTTGATGCGCCAGTCGCAGCCGAGTACGTCGCCGCCGGCAGCGTGCAGTTCCCGGAAGAAGCCGGATGCGCCCGTACCGAAATGGATGACGGGAACGCCGCCCGACCGAATGCGTTCGATCAGCGCTCGCGAATAAGGCGCGGCATACCGGACGTAGTCATCGGAACCGAGCGCACCCACCCAGCTGTCGAAAACCTGGATGGCCTTTGCTCCGGACGCAATCTGACTGATGGCAAACGGGGCGAGCACGTCGACAATCTTGCCCATCAGCCGCCGCCACAAACTCTCATCGGAGTACATGAGCTTTTTGGTGCGGATGAAGTTGCGCGAAGGGCCACCCTCGATCATGTAGCTGGCCATGGTGAATGGTGCGCCGCAGAAGCCGATGGTGGGAATGCGGCCGCCGAGCGCGCGCGTTACCATCTGGATCGCTTCGCCAACGTAGCCCAGGTCGTCCACGCTATCGGTAGAAAGCGAGTCGATATCGTCCGAGGTGCGGACAGGATTGTCGATGATCGGCCCTTCGCCCTGGGCATAGCGCAAACGCAAGCCCATCGGCTCCACCGGCAGCAACAAGTCGGCAAAGATGATGGCGGCGTCCACGTCTAGCACTTCGATGGGCTGGAGCGTAACGGTCGCGGCAAGATCCGGGCGCTTGCAGATTTCCAGAATGCCGTGGTGGGCGCGGATATCCCGGTATTGCTTCATGTAGCGGCCCGCCTGGCGCATGAACCATACGGGGCGAACATCGGTCGGCCGCCTGCGGCAAGCATCAAGAAAACGGTTATTCATTGCAGCCACGAGCAGTCTCGGCTGGAAGTAGTCGAATTATCCACAACGGAATTAGTTTTGTCCTCACAGAAATATGCCCGGACGAAAGCCGGTTTATGTTTTGCCGCCCACTCGCGGCCATTGATAAATAATGGCTTAGTCCATGCCTCGCTGTCGATAGTAAGTGGCGTGATTACAGACACCGACAGCATGCCCTTTGACGGATAGCCGGTGCGCGGGTCCATGATGTGGCTATAAACGCGGCCTTCGGCCTTGAAAAATTTCTCATAGCTGCCGGAAGTCGATAGGGATTGGTCCTTCAGCACGACTTCGGTGACGGCGCGCGATAAATCGCGGGGGTCTTTGATTTCGATGTGCCACCCATCTTCGTTTGGGGGCGCGCCCAAAGCGAAGATGCTGCTGCCGGAGGCGGAAACCAGCGCCGTTCGAATGCCGTTCTGCCGGAGAATCTGCACCATGCGATCGACCGCAAACCCTTTTCCGATTCCCCCCGGATCCATTTCAACGCCTTTTTTGCGGAAGCGGACAGTTTGGGCGGCTGGGTCCAACTGCGATATTTTGCCAACCGATTACTTGGCGGGCGGCATCCACTTCCGAGCGGCGGGGCAAGTGGCCGGTCCCCTTGTAGAAGCCCCACACGCGCATGAGCGGTCCCACGGTGATGTCGAAGGACCCCTCGCTGGCCGCGCTATAGGCGAGACAGGCGCTAAGAAGGGCAAACAGATCTTCCGGCACGTGCACGGGCCGCTCGGCTGCGGACCGGTTCACCTGGCTCCACGCGCTTTCGGGCTTGTAGTTGGAAAGCAAATTGTCCAGGCGGCGTACCTCATCGAAGGCGGCGGCGGAGGCCGATTCCATCACCGATTGATCGTCACCATAAAGAGCGATCGAGTAGGTGGAACCCATCGCGACGACCGATTGCTCCAGGCGCAATGCTTCGGCCGCATGCACAGGAAGAGCCGGCCGGACAAGGAGGACAAAAAGTAGGAGGGCGGATATGCGGGGCACCCCAGACACGAGTTTCGAGCTAGTCAAGCTTGCCACGGCTCTTTCCAGCCCGTTTCAGCAGAAGTTCGATGCGAGCATCGGCGTCGGGGAACTTGTCGGCTTCGAAATGAAGTTCCGGAACATGGCGGAGGTCAAGGCGTGAAGCCAATTCATGGCGCAGAAAACCGGCCGCATTCTCGAGGGCTGCCAGGGATTGCTTCTGCTCTTTGGCATCGCCTTTGAGTGCGACGCGCACGTAAGCGTGCCGCCCGTCCTGTGAAACGTCCACCTTCGAAATCTCGGCGCTCCGGATTCGCGGATCGTCCATTTCGAACCCGGTGATCTCGAGAAGCTCCTCGCGGATTGCTTCGGATACGCGCGCTGTTCGCCTTTCGTCCATTTACCTTTTCACCAAAGTTCCAGATCGGTTCTAACTAGATCGGCGCCCAACAGTGCGGAGCACTCGTCCTCGACCGCCCGCAGGATCTTCTCGCAGAAGCTTCGGTCGGCTGAAACCGCCGCAGCCGCGATGACCGACCATTGCCACGTATCCATGCCATCAATTTCGGCGATGGAGACGTTGAACTTGCTCCGAATCCGATCTTTCAAGCTTTTAACCACATGCCGCTTGTCCTTCAACGAGTGGGAGTCTTCCACATGAAGCTCGAGCGTGAGTACTCCCACTGTTGCGGGCATTTTGTTGTTACTGAATCGCGCTGCCGAGCACCGCCGCAATTCTCTCGGTCACGAAGGCTTCGAGCACGTCGCCTTGTCTTACGTCAGAGAAGTTATCCACCGTGATGCCGCATTCCATACCCATGCGGACTTCGCTGACATCGTCTTTGAAACGCCGGAGCGAGCCGACTTTACCCGTGTGAACGGCGACTTTATCGCGCATCACTCGCAACATGCACTCCCGGTTGATATTGCCCTCGACAACCAGGCAGCCAGCCACCATGCCAACCTTAGAAACGCGGAAGGTATCGCGCACCTCGGCGCGGCCTCTTGGAATTTCGCGATAGACCGGTTCGAGCAGGCCAGTCATGGCCTTTTTCATCTCGTCGGTCAAGTTGTAAATGATCGAATGCAGCCGGATATCGACCTTCTCATGCTCGGCCGTCGACTCGGCTTTGCGGTCCGGCTTGACGTTGAAACCGATCACGATGCCGTTCGAAGCGGACGCTAACAGCACGTCGCCTTCGTTGATCGCACCGACGCCCGCACGGAGAACGTTGATACGGACTTTTTCGGTGGAAAGCGCCTGAAGAGTATCGCGCAAAACTTCGGCGGAGCCGGCCACATCGGCTTTGAGGATAACGGGCAGTTCCTTGGTCTCGCCGGCAGCCATCTGTTTCTGGAACTGTTCGAGCGTGATTCGCTTGTTTTTGGCACGCGCCTCTTCCCGCGTTTTTTCCTCGCGGTACATGACGATCTGCTTGGCTTTGGCGGTATCGGTGACCACCTGGAACTCATCACCAGCGTCTGGCAACGACTGCAAGCCCAGTACTTCGACAGGCATTGAGGGACCGGCCTCACGGATCTGTTCGCCGCGATCGTTTTGCATGGCGCGGACTTTACCGAAGACCTCGCCGCAAATGAAGAAGTCGCCCACGCGTAGCGTTCCGTTGCGAACGAGTACGGTGGCGACCGGACCGCGTCCGCGATCGAGCTGAGATTCGATGACGGAACCCATGGCCGGACGGGCCGGGTTGGCTTTAAGATCCTGGATTTCGGCTACCAACAGAATCATTTCGAGCAGGTTGTCGAGACCGGCCCGCGTACGCGCGGAAACCGGGACCATGACGACGTCGCCGCCCCAATCCTCAGCTAGTAATCCGCGATCGGAAAGTTGCTGCTTGATCCGGTCGGGCTGCGCGTCCGGTTTATCGATCTTATTGATTGCCACGAGGATCGGGACCTTGGCGGCGCGAGCGTGATCGATGGCTTCAAGCGTCTGCGGCATGACGCCATCGTCGGCGGCGACAACCAGGACGACGATGTCGGTGACTTTCGCGCCGCGCGAACGCATGCGGGTAAAGGCTTCGTGACCCGGGGTGTCAATAAAGACGATCTTTTGACCGTTCTTCTCAATGAAGTAAGCGCCGATATGCTGGGTGATTCCGCCGGCTTCGCGGTCGGCTACATGGGTGGTGCGGATGGCGTCGAGCAGGCTCGTTTTTCCGTGGTCGACGTGTCCCATGATGGTGACCACGGGCGGACGGCGGAAAAGATCCTTAGCTTCCTCGGCGACTTCGATATCGAACATCGCCTCTTCTTCAAAGGTGATGGTGGATGTGGAGGCACCGAACTCGCGGGCGATGTCGGTTGCCAATTGGCCGTCGAGCGTCTGGTTGATAGTGGCAAAGATGCCGCGATCCAGGAGCTTCTTGATGACGAGGTTAGCTTTCACGTCCAACTTCTCGGAGAGCTCCTTGACGGTGACGCCTTCGGAAATGGTGATATCGCGATTGATCGGCGGCGGACCCTGCTCGCGCTCGCGGCGCATGGGCCGGAGGCTCTTTTCTTGCTCCTCGCGTTCGCGATGATTTTGGGGGCGCGCGGTTCCACGGCTTTGAGGACGGCGGGCTTGGTCGGGCGTGGGCGCGGGCACCAGTCCGACGGCGTTCAGAGGACCGGGCCGGGAAGTTGGGTGCATCGAGCGCTGGCCAGGGCGAGCGCCGGGAGGGCCGGTTCGCGTGTAGGCACCAGGTGCACCCGGCCGGGCGGACACACCAGGGCGATTTTGGTTCGGAAAAATTGGGCGGCCGGGCTGCGGAGCTTGGGGTGCGCGCTGCGGCAGACCGGGACGGGGCTGCGCGGGTCCGGGTGCTCCTGGGGCTACGGTGCGCTGTTGTTCGGCAAGTTTCCGAACCAAATCGGGACGCGGCGGAACCGTGGGACGCGGCGCGGGCTGGCCCGCCAACGGGCGGCCAGTCTGCGATTGCGGGTTATACGGCTGTGTGGTCGGCGGGTACGGAGGGCGCGGAGCGATGGGCGACCCCGGCGCGATTCCCGTGCGCGGACCGGCGTTTTGTGGCCTTAACGGCTGACCTGCTTGAGGACGCGGGCCAGGGGCGGGCATAGGCCGTGGTGCTCCCGGCCCCATCGGACGCGGAGCCGACGATGCGGGAGGCAGTGGTGCACGTGGCCCGGAGAGCACCTGACCTGGCCGGGCGGACGGTGGAGCAGAAGTGGGAATTGGCCGGGCTGCTGGAGGCGCGGGCCTGCCGGGACTCGGCGATCCTGGTGCGGGACCTTGCTGGGCAGGTTGCTGAGCGCCCGGTTGAGACATCTGCTGCGGAGCTCGCGGGGGAAGGCTTTGGGGGACGATCGGGGGTGCAGCCGCGACCGGCGGTGGAGCGGGAGTTCGTTCAGCGGCAGGCGCAGCCGGGCCGACCGAAGCCGGACTCGTGGATGGCGCAGGACGGAAGGGCGCTGCTGGCCGCGCGGCCGGGATGGCCGGAGTGGGACTAGGTGTCTGGGAATTCGGGCGCGGCTGCCCAAGCATCGGCGGGCGGATCGGAGCGCGCAAGGAAATCCGAGGCGCCGGCCGTTCTTCTTCCGCCGGCGGGTCAGCCGGACTGCTTTCCTGGGGGGCTACCTCTTTGGGCGCCGATACTTCTACGCTCGCCGGGACCTGTTCTACAGCCGCTGGAGTGGAATGCTGTTCCACCGAGCGCTCGCCGTGGAGTTCGGCAGGAGCTGCGTTTGCGGCCGTGCCGTTGGTGTGATGCTCATTTTCCGCGTCCGGAGAACCGCCAACAAAAAACCCACGAAGCTTTTCCGCTACTTGCTCGTCCACGGTGCTGGAGTGGGTTTTCTTCTCGGTGACGCCTAAGTCCGGCAGTTTATCGAGAATCAGATTAGCCTTGATTTCGAGATCCCGTGCCAGCTCGTTAATACGAATCTTCTTCATAGACAAACAGTGATCGTGCGTGAGGGTTCGTAGACTCGCTGGTTGGTCCGCTTACATTACCCTCTGCTCCTCTTAGTCCTTAGCCTTCAGTATTAAACATCTTAACAAAGTCTGCTCTTTACGCCGGGTTGCCGGAGGCAGTATCGGGTGACGGCGTGAAACTCTCGTCTTCGGCATGGTCGGCATGTGAACCTATGTCGGCGGCGTCCGGCTCCAAATCCGAACCCGGCACGTCGTCGAGAGGCGCGGCGTCGTCGGAACCCGTTGCAGCCGGATCGATTCCGCCTTCGATGGCGTCCAAATCGGCATCGGTCGGCCCGGAATCCGCCAATTCCTCGTCGGAACCTAGTGATAAGCCGGCTTCCGGCTCGCCATCCTCGGAATATTGCCCGTAGTATCCGTTCACCGCAGTCTGTATCATTTCGATGATTTCGGAGTCGATACCTGGAATTTCTTCCAGCTGCTCGGGGGTCATATCGCCAAGTTTCTCGATCGTGCCCACGCCGCCGACGAATAATTTATCGGCGATGTGCTCGGGAAGACCGTAATCAATAAGGTTAGACACGGGCGAGCCCTGAGCCAAAGCCTCCATTTGGCTTTCCACTTCCTGGCGCTTCTCTTCCTCACTCTTGATGTCGATTTTCCAGCCGAGCAACTTGGCGGCCAGACGCACATTCTGGCCCTTCTTGCCGATGGCGAGGGAGAGCTGGGAATCATCCACGATTACTTCCATATGCTTGCCCAGCGCATCGATGACGGTGACACGGCTGATTTTTGCGGGGCTCAGAGCATGAGTCGCGAAACTCACCGGATCTTCCGACCACTCGATGATGTCGATTTTTTCACCGCGTAACTCGCGGATAATCGACTGTACGCGCATGCCTTTCATGCCGACGCACGCGCCGACACAATCGACATCGCGGTCGCGGCTCCAGACAGCAATTTTGGTTCGCTCCCCGGCCTCGCGCGCACAACCTTTGATTAGAACGGTATTGTCGTAGATCTCAGGGACTTCCTGCTCGAACAGGCGCTTTACCAGTTCGGGATCGGCGCGGGAAATTAGAACGCCCGGGCCCTTGCTGGATTTGTCGACCAGCTTGATGACGCACCGCACGCGGTCGCCGACGCCGTGGTTCTCCAGCCGGGATTGCTCTTTTTTCGGCAGGCGCGCTTCGGTCTTGCCCAGGTCCGCCACCAAATCGGGGCCTTCCATGCGCTTGATTACGCAATTGACCAGTTCGCCGGCGCGACCGGAGTACTCCTGATAGATGGTGTCCCGTTCCGCTTCGCGCACCTTCTGAAAGATGACCTGTTTCGCGGTTTGGGCGGCGATGCGCCCGAGCCCGTCAGTGGATTTAGCGATGCGCACGTCCGTACCCAGTTCGGCTGCGGGATCGATGCGCTGAGCTTCGGTCAGAGTCAATTCCTTAACGGGATCTTCGACGTGCTCAACCACTTTCTTGACGGCAAAGAGCAGGATCGAGCCGGTCTTTTCCTCGAGTTCGGCGACCAGATCCTCGGTGGTCCGGAAATGTTTCCGGGCGGCGATCAAAAGCGCGTCTTTGACGGCGTCCAAAACGATCTGGGTGTCGATACCTTTTTCCTTGCTCAATATTTCAATCGATGAATAAATGTTTTCCACGGGGAAATCCTTTTCCTATCCGGCGTCCGGCGCCTTGCTTACCACTCGAACTTTAAGTTGGCCCGATCGATAGCAGCGATCGGAATGCGCAGTGTCTCGCCTGCCGCAGTTTCCAGCAGCACTTCGGAGCCATCGCTTCCAGCCAGCACGCCTTCCACGAAGCGGCTTTTGCGCTCTTCGCCGGCCGTTTCTCGCATCACGATACGCGCCTTCTGGCCCTGGAAACGGACGAAATCCGCCAACTTTCTGAGTTTTCGCTCCACTCCTGGGGAACTCACTTCCAAAACGTAGTGGCCGGGCAAGAATTCATCCGCGTCCAGGAGTTCGCCGACTTTTTGCGAGATGCGCTCGCAATCTCCGTGCGTAACGCCAGTCGGTGTGTCAATGAAAATCCGCAGTAGGTGATTGCGGCCGGAGCCTTTCAGCTCGACCTCGACAATCTCAATTTTCTCGGATTCGCCGACGCGCTCACAAATCTCTTCCACGCGCGCCACCGTTGCCTGCCGTGACATCCTGTAAGAAACCTCGAAAGCAATAAAAAAGTGGGCTTTCGCCCACCGACTGGAACCGCCAACTTCAGACACCAGTGTAGCGCGTTCGACACAAATTGCAAGCTTCAGGAGTGTGAAGCGTCCCACCCGTGCGAATCCCATGGGTTTGTTCCGGCACATTGTGCAGAGTTGTGCGGAAATCCCGGAATTCTTAAACGCCCATGTTGAGGTAGGTGTGGTAAGTCTCGTCTCCGATAGCAGCAAAGGGACGTAGGGTCAACTTGGTGGAATCATTCGAAAGAAGCCAGTCACTCCCGTTGCCCATCGTAAGCTGCCGCCTTTCGATGCTGCGGCGGGACAACTCGGGTTGCCGGTCCCCGATCGCGAACAGCACCCGCGGCCCGCGGAGGATCGCGACTTGACCGGGCGTTTGCGAATCCACTGGTTCAAAGCGGACCGGCTGATCGATGTGGAGTTCCACCCGGTCCCCGGATTTCCAGGTGCGATGGACAGGCAAAAAAGTTCCCGGCGTGAGTGGGCCCGGCAAGTGTCGCCCATTCACGGCGACTTCAGTTCCTTTACCGGCCCATGCCGGAATGCGCAGGTATACCGTGAACGGCATCGGGGCGGACGTGGTCAGCGCCAGTTTGACCACGCTGTCCTCGGGGTACGCAGTCGACTGGGTCAGCGCGCAGCGGATTCCCTTCTGCGACCATTTCGCCACCGAGGGAGTGTACAGGTTGACGAAAATTCCGTCCGGGGAGCGGAGATACGAGTTGATTCCGTAATCGGCGGCGGCTTGCGGCAAAGTGCCGGAGCAGCACGGCCATTTGTCATCCAAGTCCCATCGATAAGTCGCACCTGGAATCACGCGCTGGTAGGTCTTGCGTCCGGCGTGATGGTAATCGGAGTAATAGAAGCTGGAGCCATCTTCTAAGATCGGCTTGGCGCCCAGTAAGGCGTTGTAGATAACTCGTTCCATGCTATCACCGTAACGCGCGTCGCGAGTCACTCGTAGTAGGTAGCGCATGACTTTCAGATGGGCGTAACTGCCGCAGGGAGTTTCAAAACTCCGATGCGTATTGGTTAGACTTGCGCCTAATTCACCTTTGCCTGGAGTTACAAATGATTCATTCGGACCCCAGCCGCCGGTCGCATAGCTTTGATGTTTCCAGATAAGATCGACTGCGTTCGTGACTGCCCGTAAGTACTTGGGATCTTGCAGTTGTAAATAGCCTTGCATTCCGGAACTTAGAGCGTTCACGTGACTGTAGGCATGCAGTCCGGGAAGTATATCCTGCCCCTCGGCCAGCGGGTCAAGAAAACCTTGGGTCGGTAGATAGTTCCTGCCCATGTCGAAATATTGCTGGTTTCCCGAGATCTGGTGAGCGAGGAACAGATTTTCGGCGAGCGTATAGGTTTCGTCCCACAGATAGGTCTCGTCTTTGTGCGGACGTTTTTCCTTCTCCTCCGCGGTAAGCGCCTTTTCGGGCATGTGGGGCACGGCGGCTTGCGTGGTAGCGGCCAGAACGGTGAGAGCACTAGATTCTCCCGCGAGCGAATGCGCGTCGATTAGGCCGCACACCAGCTTGTCGTAAGTATAGGCGGGGTAGCGCAAATCGACGAAAAACTTGCCCGCCGGGTCGATCGTTTGAGCGTACCCGCGCACCAACTGGCGGACTTTCTGGCGCGTGGCTGACGAATCGGTAACGGCGGCAAACCGCGCGAGCGCGGAGACATACTGTCCAAAACTGGCGCCCGGACAGAAATCGTCATACCATCCGCCCATGTCTGCGCCTGGAGCCGACATTCCGACACGCTGGCGATAGATCTTCAGCAAACGGTCATTGTCCAGGCCGAAGAAGAACCGGTGGTTCTGGTCGAACTGCCGCCGGAAAGGGCTGTCGAGCAATTCCACGTTGGAGTAATCGAAGGTGGAAAGAATTTCTTTCTTCCCATCATTCGCTAATGCGCCGGCGGTAAACGCGACCGACGGAAGAGCCGCGGCCAGCTTCAATACGTTTCGACGTGACAGTGGCGGCATGGGTCGGATTACCTTTCAGAACTTCACTTTGAGACGTAGATTGAAACTGCGTGGCGGTGCAATCGCATTCCCAGAGAACAGTCCGGCGAAATCCAGAACATTCAGGCGATTGTTTAAGTTTTCGCCGTCGGCTTGGAATTCCATGTGGAGCTTGTCCGTTTTAACTAGCTCAAGGCCTAGCGATGCATCGACGGCGAAGGATGGACGGACGCGTCCGTGATTGAGATCGACCCTGTCGACCACGGCGGCACCATACTGATCGAGCGCGTCAGTCCGCGTTCCGTTGAATTGTACTGGCAGGCCCGATCCGTAGTCTGCACCGGCCCCGATCCAAACTCGGCTGGTCAGGTCGACACGGGAGTGAAAGCGCACGGTGTTGCGCTGGTCTTGCGTGTCCCAGAATCGCCCCACGCCGGCGAGGCTGCCCGTGGCTTCTGCGCCGAGAAAAAGGCCGCCGCTGACGGGGAAGTAGACCGATCCCACGATGTAAGAGTAACTGACAAACCCGCTGGCCCGGCCCCAATGCGGGATCTCCAACTTTCCTTCCGCCCCGTATAGCCTCGCGCGCGAAAACGTGATCGGAAAGCTTACTCCGGTATTCAGAAGCTGGTCGTCATCCAAATAGTTGTTCATTCTTCGCACGAAGAAGTTGCCGTCCAAGCGGAGTTTGGAGAGCAGACCCTTGGTGAATCCGGCTTCATAGTAGTTGCCTAACGAGGGTGCCACGGGAATACGTAAGAAGTTGGCGTTCAATGAAACGACTTGTGAAGAGCTGGAAAGCAAAATGTTCTCGGACGGGGGCGTTTGAAACACCCGGTCGTAGGAAGCATGCAGCACCAGTTCGGCTTTCTGAAAATATTTCGAGACGGAGATTCGCGGACTCGCGGCTTGCCGATTTTCGAGCAGTTGATAGTGATCCCATCGCAAGCCCGCACTGATATTCCACTGGCCCAGCTTCACTTGATCCTGCAAGAACGCCGATTGCTCCAGATCCCACTTCTCGCCATGAAATTGAAAGACGGGCGGCGTGCCCGGATCGAATTGGGACGGGTCGGTAATCAGGTCGCTAAAAGCTTCGTGGAGGTTCGTCGCATCTGACTCGATTCCGGCCTTCCACTCATTGCGCCCATGATGCGCGGAGACGACAGCTTTTAAGTAGCCCTCGCGGAACCGCCGGTCCTGAGAAGGAATGATGGGAGTTGAAAGATCGTTGGCCCAAAAACTCTGCGTATTGTCGCGGATCATTCCACGAAAATCGGCAAGCAGGGACGGCGAAAATATATGTTGATAGCTCGCAATCGCTAAGGTTTCGTGATTGCTTCGATCCTGGCGTTGATGGGCGGCGAATTGCACCTGTTCGTCGGGGATTTCAAAGCGCGCCGCTCCGTTGCGCACCAGGATGCTGGCCCGGTCGTTTTCTGTTATGTCGCGTTCATAGCGGGCTGAAAAATCATCAATAGTGCCGTTATTAGTGAAGTTTTGCGTAACCGGCGGGTTCAGGTAACGCGCCGTGCTGGAACCGCTTCCGGAGAGTGAGACCGCATTCGCGCCGTCGACCAGTTGAGCCTGCAAGAATCCGCTCGCGGTGGAGAAACTTCCGCCTGACCCGACTGCAGTTCCATGAATGCCGGGGCGGGAATCCTTCGCAGTGTTGATTTCGACGACTCCGCCCAGCTTGCGGCCATATTCAGCAGGAAAGCCGGCAGTGTAAATACTCATCGATTGCACGTCGTCACCTTCGATCGCGACGCCAAAACTAGGAGAGCGATTGTCGGTAAGCGGTACGCCATCGAGAACAAATTGGGTCACATACTCGGAACCCCTGGGATGGAGGACGGCGCTGCCTTCGAAGAGCCACCCGGGCTGCGCGCTAACTAAGTCGACAATGGAACGCCCGGGCAGGGAAGCCGGTGCACGATCAATCTCCTCGGAGCCAACTCGGTTGACCGAGCCTGTTTCTGTCGAGTTGATTAGTGTCGTCTGATCTTCGACAGTGATCGAGCTTTGGAGCTGAGCGAGTTCGAGAGTAATGGCGAGAGATTGAGGAAGACCCGAATTTATACGCGCCAGCATCCGCTGACTTGCGAAATTTGCGCTGCTTACAACGACCGTGTATTGGCCGAAAGGTAGACGCTTGGCGACAACTTTACCGTCCGGTCCAGCGCCAAACACACCGCGATACCGGCTGGAGTCGCTGGCGATTTCGACTTTCGCGGCCACGGCGAGACCATCGCGATCTGTAATGCTAACCCGCAGTTCGCCGGTATTGTTCTGCGCGGCGAGGGAAGAAGTGAAAGCGAGGGAACAAACCCAGATCAGGCGCTTCTGTCTGCTAATGCGGAGAACGGCATCCACCTAAATAAAGATGATACGACGAGACCTTGAATCCAGGCAGCAGCGCGTGTCGCGCCCCTGCCCGGACTGCGTGGTTGGATTTAACGCTGCTGAGATGCGGCGATGTGTTGCAGAGCGAAGACAGCCGCGCCTGCGCCCAGCGCCTTTACCAAGGTGGGATGCTGAGAATAGAAATTGCCTGCTTGCTCAACGACAGAAGGGTTCTGTTGCTGGGCATGATTAGCGATCTGCTCCACCTGTTGGGGCGAGACCTGTTGCGCAGCTTCGGGCGAGATCTGACCTGAAGTGCCCATGTTGCCGATTCCGGACCCAAGCAGGCCGCTCAAACTGCCCAGCCCACCCGCGCCGAGCGCCGGGATCAACTGGTTAAGAATACCCGCGCGCTGCTGGGGGTTGGACTGTTGGAACATGCTCGAAATGTTCTGTCCAAAACTCCCCGTTTGGGGCGATTGAAAGACTTGCGTAAGGGCGCTCGATAGCACGCTCGGCGAGGCCTGTTCTGCAACCTGGCCGAAGTGCGTCGTTGCCTGTTCCGGATTGGACGGCGTGTTTCCCCCGGCGTACTGCTGAAGCATCCCGCCTAATTGATCGAGGAGGCTCATAATTACTCCGGAATCGTCAGCGTCATACCCGCGCGGATATGGTCGGGACTATCTAGTTTGTCTTTGTTGGCCTCGAAAATCTTGTTGTATTCGCTTGCCTTGCCGTAATACTGCTGTGAGATCTTCGAGAGATTATCGCCGGGTTGAACGATGTAAGTCTTCGATCCGTGAGTCGAACCCACGGCCTGGGCCTGCTGCGCGGGCGCCTGCAGGGCCGAGTTAACCGAGATATCCGCTTTCAGATCCGAGTAGGAGCTATCAATCTTCTTGATCTCGTTCCAGATCTGATTCTTCAGATCGTCATTGGCAACTTCAGCCTTGACATACAGCTTGTCGCCATCCATATTGACGTTTTCCAGGTGTCCATTCACTTGTTGGATCACGCTGAGTACGCCTTGGTACTTCGTCTTGAGTTCGTCTAAGGTTTGCGCCATGCCGGTTTCGTATGCACTCCGGCGGCCAACTTCGGGCTGGCCCGAACCGATTACCGGCCCTTAATTAAGGACAGAAACTCGTCCCGGGTTTGCTTCTGGTCCCGGAATGCGCCAAGCATGGCGCTAGTTACGGTGCCGGAATGCTGCTTTTCCACGCCGCGCATCATCATGCAAAAATGCTGGGCCTCGCAAACGATTCCGACGCCTTGCGGTTCTAAATGCTTTTGAATGCATTCGGCCACCTGCTGAGTGAGGCGCTCCTGGATTTGCAAGCGCCGCGCGAAGGCGTCGACAATTCGCGGGATCTTGCTTAATCCGATCACGCGTCCCTTTGGAATGTAGCCCACGTGCAGTTTGCCGAAAAATGGCAGCATGTGGTGCTCGCACATGCTGAAGAATTCGATGTCACGCACGACGACCATCTCGTCGTAATCCACTGCATAGAGTGCGTTGTTGACAACCTTATCGATGTCGGTCTCATACCCGCTGGTTAAGAATCGGAGGGCTTTATCGACGCGCTCCGGAGTCTGCAGCAGCCCCTCGCGTTTAGGATCTTCACCGAGGGCACTCAGGACCTGCTCAATATGAGCGGCGATGCTCGGGGTAACGGCAGCCGAGGACGGCATGTTTACGACTGTCTTATGCTTGTTCATTCAACTTCAAAGATGTTTCTGGCGGTCTCGAAGATGCGAATTCGCCGCAGGGTTGGTACCCCCTCCGGGAATGTGGCAGGCCATGCGGACGCTAGACGCTGTTTCACAACGGCGCTCAGATTTTCGGTTGTCGGGACAAGGGTCTGGAATTCCGCAGCTTCCTCGTTCAAATACCGGTGATCGAACCGCGCCACGACCTGCTCGCACACCAAAGCGTCGAGCTTTTCTACATCCACGGCCCGGCCGGTGGCAGGATTGATTTCCCCCTCTACACTCACTTCGATTTGGTAGTTGTGCCCATGTCCGAAAGGGTTATTGCACTTTCCAAAAAGCGCGCTGTTCTGTTCCTCGCTAAAAGCCGGGACATGTAAACGGTGGGAAGCGCAGAAATGGTAGCTCCGGCAGACGGTGATCACGCTTCTCCCCGATACTCCACGCTGAAGTCCGCCGTTTCCTGCAGCCGCACGCAGTGCAAGCGACTAGACGGTCCGGAGAGCCGGGGCAAAAGGCGCTTCCAGATCTCGACGGCAATATTCTCTGCAGTCGGGGTAACTCGGTCGAACGGTGAGACTTCGCGGTTGAGAAACCGATGATCGAAGGGCTCGATAACCTCTTCGTTGATCACGTCCTTTACTTCTTTGAGATCCCTAACCATACCTGTAACGGGATCGGGCTCGCCTTCGATGGTCACCTCCAACAGATAGTTGTGACCATGCCCGTGCGGGTTTGCGGCGGGGCCATAGATGCGGCGATTCTGTTCATCGCTGAAACCTGGATTTCGGCAGACGTGCGACGCGGAAAACTCCGCCCTGCGTGTGATAAGCATCGGGAACCTTATAGATGCTGCGAGCAGCGTAACCGCTACACTCTTACTATAGCGATCCTATGAAGAACCGAACCGACCGCCTGTTACTCGGCGGGATAGCCTTATTGCTGATTACCTTTGTCGCGGTACTGGCGAAATCTCTCGATGAACACATGGTGAAAGAAGGGGACACAGCGCCGCACTTTTCCATTCGCACCGACGCTGGCCGCACTATCGGCACGCCCGACTTTCCGGGAAAGGTGTTAATTCTGAATTTCTGGGCTTCTTGGTGTGCCCCATGCGTCGAGGAGATGCCGAGTCTGGATGTCTTACAGAAACGCTTCAGCGGCCAGGGAGTGACGGTGCTCGGCATCAGTATCGATAAGGATGCCAACGCCTACCATCAGTTCCTGGCTCGCACCCCGGTTGGTTTTGAGACTGCGCGGCAAACGGCAGACCTGATCAATGTCGACTACGGCACTTTGCAGGTTCCGGAGACCTATATCATCGATCGCTCCGGGAAAGTGTTGAAGAAGATCGTTGGTAAAGAGATCTGGAGTGACGAGCGCGTGATCAACTATGTTCAGTCGCTCCTTTAAAACGAGCGCTAGTCCTAAATCTTCCGCTGTTCCCGACACGGTTCGAGAGAAGCTGGCCAGGTTGCTGGGACCGCAAGGATATTTGGATCAACCGCAAGATCTCACGCTCTACGAATACGACGGCAGCGTGGACAAGTTCCGTCCGGAGCTAGTTGTTTTCCCGAAAACGTCAGAACAAACCGCGGAAATCGTACGGCTCACGCGCGAACACGATGTACCGATCGTTGCGCGAGGGGCGGGAACTGGCCTCAGCGGCGGCGCGATCGCTCGAACCGGTGGAGTCGTCATCGGATTTTCGCGCATGAACCGGATCTTAGAAATGGATCCAGCGAATGAGCTTGCGGTGGTTCAGCCAGGGGTTGTGAACCTGGAACTGAACTTGGCCGCGCAGGCACACGGTTATTTCTTTGCGCCCGATCCATCAAGCCAAAGGGCGTGCACCGTAGGCGGGAACGTTGCCGAAAATGCGGGTGGGCCGCACACTTTGGCGTACGGTGTGACAACGAATCATGTGCTCGGACTCGAAGGCGTCTTGCCGGACGGCATGTTATTTTCGACGGGCGGAGCGCTCCCCGACATGCCCGGTTACGACATCGCCGGTCTGCTCACCGGCTCCGAGGGCATGCTGGCTCTGATCACTTCGGTCGTGGTGCGCCTCGTGCGGATTCCCGAGACGGTGGAGACGGTTCTCGCCATTTTTGATTCCGCCGACGATTGCGCGGGAACGGTGGGTGAGATTACCGCACGCTTGATCACTCCCGTGGCAGTCGAGATGCTGGATGGGCCCATGCTACGCATGGTCGAAGAAGCAACGCACGCTGGTTACCCGATGGACGCCGCGGCTGTCCTACTGATCGAACTGGAAGGGCCACGCGAATCGGTTCAACAACAAGTGCAGGACATCCGCGAGGTGTGCGTATCCCAGCACCGGCGCGAGTTTCGAATTGCTAAGAATAAGGACGAACGCGATCTGCTCTGGAAAGGCCGTAAGAATGCGTTTGGCGCGATCGGGCGCGTGAGCCCGACCTACTATGTTCAGGATGGTGTTGTGCCGCGTTCGCGCATTGCCGACACGCTGCGGCACATCGAGGCAACCGGACAGAAGCACGGTTTACGCATCAGCAACATCTTCCACGCCGGAGACGGCAATATGCATCCGATTATTCTTTTTGATGCCCGCATTCCGGGCCAGTTGGAACGAGCGCGCGCGGCGGGCGAAGAAATTCTGGAGTATTGCATCGCCGCCGGCGGATCAATCACGGGAGAGCACGGCGTTGGCATGGAGAAAAACGAATTGATGGCGCGCCAGTTTTCCGACGAGACGCTCGATACAATGCGTGATCTCAAGAATCTGTTCGATCCGAGTTGCCGGCTAAACTCCGGCAAAGGATTGCCGACCGGTAAGGGCTGCATGGAAATTCGCCATCGCTCGACCGCCGCGGCCCCGGTAGTTTACTAAATGAGCGCTCTTACCGATTGGCTGCTGGCGGATTTGAATGTGCCCGAAGGGGCGCACGCCGAAACAGAACATTCGCACCCCTGGTGGAACGTGATGTGCCTGACGGGCGTGGATTACTTTTCGTCTCTCGGCTATGCGCCCGGTATCTCGTTTCTAGCGGCGGGAGCGCTTTCTCCTCTCGCCACTTTGGTGCTTGTGATCGTGACGCTTTTTGCGGCACTGCCTGCTTATAGTCGCGTCGCTAAGGCCAGCCCCAACGGGCAGGGAAGTATCGCCATGCTGGAGCGGCTGTTCCCGCGATGGAATGGGAAGCTGTTCGTTCTTATCCTTCTCGGTTTCGCTACGACGGACTTCATCATCACGATCACGTTATCGGCAGCTGACGGAGCAGCGCATCTGGTCGAAAATCCTTATTTCCCGCGCGCCCTGGCGAGCCAGATGGGCGTCACGCTGGTGATCCTCCTGGCGCTGGCCGCTATCTTCTTACGTGGCTTCAAAGAAGCGATCAAGATCGCCGTCGTGCTGGTTGCGCTTTATCTGGTTTTGAATGCCGTGGTCGCGGTAGTCGCGATCGGTGCCGTGTTCCGCCACCCCGCCGTGATCGCCAGCTGGAGGGCTGGACTCTTTCAGGCGCATGGCAGCATCTTCGGCATGCTCGGCGTGGCGCTGTTGCTATTCCCGCGGCTCGCTCTAGGCATGTCGGGATTCGAGACCGGTGTCGCGGTGATGCCGCTGATTTCCGCAAAGGATGAGGAAGAGCGCGTCGCTAATACACGTAAGCTTTTGTTTACCGCGGCCGTGATTATGAGCGTGTTCCTGATGGCAACGAGCATCACAACGACTCTCTTGATTCCAGCGAAGGAATTTCAGCAGGGTGGTTCGGCGAACGGTCGCGCCGTAGCTTGGCTCGCGCATCAGTATTTGGGGGCCGCGTTCGGGTCCGTTTACGATTTCAGTACGATCCTGATTCTGGGTTTCGCGGGCGCATCCGCTATGGCCGGATTGCTGAACCTGATTCCTCGATATCTTCCGCGCTACGGCATGGCTCCAGATTGGGCACGTGCCTCGCGCCCTTTGGTGCTGGTGTTCTTCACCATTTCACTGTTTGTTACCGTTGTTTTCCGCGCCAACGTGGACGCACAAGGCGGTGCTTACGCCACCGGAGTTCTGGTGCTGATGACTTCTGCGGCGATCGCCGTCGCCATCAATGCGCGTCGCGACTGGACGGTCTGGCTGTTCGGAGCGATCGCTGTCGTCTTCGTCTACACCACAGCCGTAAACATGTACGAGCGCCCGGAAGGTATAAAAATTTCGTCGATCTTTATTGTTTCGATCTTGACCACTTCCTTTATCTCGCGTGCGATGCGTTCGACCGAGTTACGCATATCGAAGGTCGACATCACGCCTGGAGCGAATGAGATTCTCTCTCGTTATCAGGGGCGCAACATCCGCCTGGTAGCCCGCCGGCTTACCGGCAGCCCCATTCAAAATTACGACCAACTTAATAGCTGTATTCGCGAATCGCATCACATTGGCGAAGACGAGTCGTTGATCTTTGTGGAAGTAGAGCGCGGCGACACCTCGGACTTCGATGCCGATATGTGTGTCAACGGTGTACGGGAAGGAAATCATTACGTGCTCCGCACATGCGCACAGTCGATCCCTAACGCCTTTGCTGCGCTACTTATTGAGATTGGGCGGCGCACGGGTGAGCGCCCACACATTTACTTCACGTGGTCGGAGGGCAACCCGATCTTGCTCGTACTGCGCTTCTTGTTTCTGGGCGACGGCTACACGGCGCCGATGACCCATGAAATTCTCAGGGAAGCGATTGCCGACCCGAATGTGCGACCGCTGGTCCACGTCGTATAGCAACCGGCTTCGAACTTTCCTAGATCATTTCAGAAACCCCGGCTGCTGATTGCGGGTTCTTAAACAGGGATACTCTTGTCCTGTTCACTTGGAGAATACATGTTACGTTCGCTTTCAATCACGAGTTTGGCCGTCGCTAGCGCATTCGCGCAAACGCCAGTGCTGACCTATCACAACGACTCTTACCGCACGGGCTGGAATCACACAGAAAAGACATTGACTACTTCCAACGTAAAATCCGCCCAATTCGGGAAACTTTTCACGATGCCGGCGGATGGCTTGGTAGATGCCGAGCCGCTTTACATTCCGAACCTTTCAATCGGGGGAGGTACACACAATGTCGTGTTCGTAGCTACCGAGAACGATACTGTTTACGCTTACGATGCGGACGTAAGCGGTTCGCCGCTCTGGCAGGTAAGCCTGCTAAAACCGGGGGAAACGCCATCTGACTCCCGTAATTGTGACCAAGTCGCTCCGCAGATTGGCATCACGGCAACTCCGGCTATTGACCTTTCCATCGGCGCGCACGGAACCATGTATGTGATCGCCATGAGTAAGGACGGCTCCGGAACTTACCATCATCGTCTCCATGCACTTGACCTTACTACCGGTTCCGAGCAGTTGAATGGACCCGTCGAAATCCAGGCGAGCTATCCTGGCACGGGAGACGGAAGCGTCAATGGAACGGTGATATTCGATCCGGCTCAGTATAAAGAGCGTCCGGGGCTTCTGATCAACCGCGGTACGGTCGTGACCAGCTGGTCTTCGCATTGCGACATCCGGCCCTACACTGGATGGGTGATGACTTATAACCTCAAGACTTTGAAACAAGTCAGCGTATTTGATTTTACTCCCAACGGCGAAGAAGGCAGTGTCTGGCAAAGTGGCTCGGGTCCGGCAGCCGATGTCGCGGGCAATATCTACTTCTTGGCGGCTAACGGCACCTTTGATACAACGCTAAACAACAACGGCTTTCCGAACAAAGGGGACTACGGTAATGCGTTCCTCAAGCTTTCGGATGTGAATAGCAAGTTGGCGGTGTCCGACTACTTCACGATGTTTAATACCGTATCGGAATCGAACAGCGACACCGACCTCGGTTCCGGGGGCGCCATGCTGTTGCCCAACCTTCCGGGTGCGGGAGGAAACACGCTGACTCTCGCAATCGGCGCGGGCAAAGATAGCAATATCTATGTGGTGGACCGAACCAATCTGGGCAAGTTCAATCCATCCAGCAACAATATCTTCCAAGAGCTTCCTGGTGCTGTTCATGGGGGAGCGTGGAGCGCGCCTGCTTACTTCAACAGGACCGTATACTTCGGTGGTGTGGGTGACAATATCCGCGCCTTTACTTTCGCGAACGGAAAGTTTTCGGCAGCCTCGGTGACGGCTCATCAATTCGGCTACCCCGGCGCGACTCCCAGCGTGTCGTCGAATGGGATCGCGAATGCCATTTTATGGGCCACGGAAAACACTTCGCCCGCGGTGCTGCACGCATATGACGCGACGAACCTTGGAACCGAGCTTTATAACAGTTCTCAGGCGGGATCGCGCGACAACTTCGGTAACGGGAACAAGTTCATAACGCCAATGATTGCCAACGGGAAGGTTTACGTGGGCACTCAGAATGGCGTTGGTGTTCTCGGTCTACTGGCGGGTCCGGCGCCTGAGCGCTAGCCAAATGTTCGCGACTTCTAGTAAGATCACGAACGCATGCGTCTTTCTGATCTGAAGCCCGCTTCTTTCTTCTTACTTCTAGCGGGGCTGCTTGCAGCAACTCCCGCTTTTAGCGCCGATCCTTGGCAACAGTCGCTCCACGATCTGATCCCACTTTACGGGCACCGCAATTGGATCGTGATTGCGGATTCGGCTTACCCCTCGCAATCCAGGGAAGGCATTGAAACCATCGTGGCCAACGACGACCAATTGGACGTGGTGCGCCGCGTTCTGGCCCAACTCGCGGCTTCTCGACATGTACGACCAATTATTTACACGGATCAGGAACTCAACTCGGTTCCTGAATCCGACGCACCCGGCATCTCCCAATACCGGCGCAACTTGGCCGGGCTGCTGGGATCTCAGACTGTGCAGCTCGTGCCACATCTCGACATCATTTCCAAGCTTGATGAGGCCGCGAAGACTTTCCGTGTACTTATCATCAAGACCAACATGGCTCTGCCATATACATCTGTATTCTTGCAGTTGGACTGTGCTTACTGGAGTGCCGACGCTGAACGTAGGCTACGGGACGCCATGGCCTCGACGGCGGGTAAATAGCATTCTACGGATTGCTAAAATCGGGCCAGAATGAAGCGGCCCTTGCGCATCGCCTTAATAGCTGGCGGCAGCTTATTGTTGCTGGTTCTTATCGTCGTGGTTGGTGGAATCGTGCTTGTCCAGAGCCGGTGGTTTCATAACAAAGTTCGAGATCGGATTGTCGCTACCGCGGAGACAGCAACAGGCGGACACGTCCAGATCGACCGCTTTGATTTTGACTGGCACACTCTCACCGCCACTCTCAAGGGTTTCACTATTCGCGGCACTGAGCCTGCGAGTGGTCCGCCCTTGCTGCATGCTGACGACATTCTGGTGGGTTTGAAGATCATCTCCATTCTCAAGCGGGATGTCGACATTGCCT
Source organism: Bryobacterales bacterium (assembly GCA_963752695.1). Lineage (GTDB taxonomy): Bacteria > Acidobacteriota > Terriglobia > Bryobacterales > Bryobacteraceae > Bog-113. The sequence goes on along the minus strand of CAVVZB010000002.1, from coordinate 953,651 downwards.
TACTGAAAATAGACAAACCGCAGGTTTATCTGTTAGTCGCCGCCGACGGTACGACCAACGTACCCAATCCGAAGACTCCAGCCAAGTCCGGCAAGAGCCCTGCGGAAACGATTCTGGACTTAGCAGTCGCCAGGTTTGAATTAAATAATGGAAGTACGCAGATCCGCGGCAATGGCCAACCGCCAAAAACTCAGGACTACAACGCCAAAGCCGACAACCTCAAAGTGCTGTTCATGTTCGATGCCGCGGCTCCGCGCTATCACGGGGATGTTTCCATGGCCCCCCTGGTACTGCAATATGGAAAATACAAGCCCCTGCCGGTGAGCGTTAATGCCACACTCGCGATTGAGAAGAACAGGCTGGTGGTCGAGAAATCAGAGCTTGCCTCGGGTGACTCGACAATTCAGATGAATGGCCGCGTACAAGACTTCAACGCGCCTGTAATCACGGCGGAGTACAACGCCAAGCTATCAATTGGCCAGACGGGCGAGATTTTGAAACTTGCGTCGCGCCAGTCGGGATGGATTACGGCCGAGGGTAGCGGCACTTACAAGAGTGCCACCGACTACGCGCTCAGTGGAGTAGTCCATGCTTCCGACGTGAATTACGCGACGGGCGCGATCCGGCTGCGCAGTTTCCGCGCGGAAGCCAAAATCGATGGTGGTCCGAAATCCATTTCTATTAACGATCTCAAGGCCTACGCGCTGGGTGGTGAGATCACGGCCAAGGCTGAAATCCTCGGATTTGAAACGTACAAGCTGAATGGCGAACTGCACCATTTCGACGTCCGCGAACTTGCATCGCTGGCGACGCGTGAAAAGCTCCCCTATGACGCCACGCTCTCAGGGCCGATCTTCAGCCAGGGTAAGATTTCCGACCTCGAGAACAATCGTGTGACCGCCACGGCGCGCCTCGACTTGACACCTGCGGGGAAGGGAATTCCAGTTCATGGACTCCTTGACGCTAAATACAATGGCATTCACGATACGGTCGATCTTGGCCAAAGTTTCGTGGCCTTACCGAACTCCAGGCTCGATGTTGCGGGCGTTCTCGGTCAACAGTTAAAAGTTCGGTTCGTATCGAGCAATCTGAATGACTTACTTCCGGCGCTTCAGATGGCGGCTAAGCCCGGGCAACCCGCGCCCACAGTGCCGGTAACCGTAGCGCCGCAAGGACAGCTCGCATTTAACGGAACGGTCACTGGGAAGTTAGCGTCACCTGCAATTGCCGGTCACCTCAACGGATCTAGTTTCCTTATTCAGAATCAGACGATCGATGCATTAAGTGCGGACTTGGTGGCCAGCCAGTCAGGGGCCGCAGTTACCAACGGAGTTCTACGCCAGAAGTCTTTATCCGCCGATTTCAGTGGCAAGGTTGGGCTGCATCATTGGAACCCCGAAAACACCGATCCCCTACAGGCATCGCTCGCGGTTCATAATGCGAATCTGCAGGACGTGATGGCGCTCGCCGGAAAAACGAGCATCCCTGCTTCCGGAACGCTGAATGTGGCGACTGCAATCACCGGGACCGTGGGAAATCCGCTGGCCACGGCCGACCTTACACTATCGCGCGGCGTGCTGGACGGTGAGCCCTTTGACCGTCTGACCGCACGCTTGGACGCCCCAAGCCGCGGCACGCAAACGCTCACCTCACAACTGATCGCCGGCGCTAAACAGATCAACCTGAAAGCTTCCTACACGCACGGCGCTAACGACTTGTTCCCAGGCAAGCTCTCGTTCAACGTGGATAGCAATAACATCGCGTTGAACCAAGTCGTGACACTGCACCAGCATCAGCCCGACTTACAGGGTAGCGCCAAACTTACTGCCAGCGGGGCTGCCGATGTAGTTCGCGACAAGAATGGCAATCCCGCTCTGGCTATTACAAAAATCGATGGCGATGTATCTGCTGCCGGTCTCCAGATCGCCGGACGCCGCTTAGGTGATGTAGATTTGACTGCGGCCACGGTTACGATTGGCGGACCGGCTCCGGCGTTGAATCTTAAGCTGCGCTCCAACCTTGCTGACGCCAAGATTACGGCGGACGGACAGTGGACTCTGGCTGGCGACTACCCCGGCTCAGCAAAGCTTCAGTTCAGCAACGTCAATATCGATACGGCGCGACGGCTGGCTCTCAGCCCCGCACAGGTCGATTCTGTGCGTATCGGCGGCAGCATCGAGGGTAGCCTAGATATCTCAGGGCCCGCCGCCAAGCCCGAACTGCTCCGCGCCATATTAGACATCCCGAAACTTGAGGTTCATCCTCTACCCCCAAGCACGGGCAACGGCGGGCCTGTTGATCTTTCTGTCCGGAACGCGAGCCCGATCCGGATTAGCCTTGCCAATAACATCGTCACCGTGGAGAGCGCGAAGATCATTGCCCAGGACTCCACGTTCGCGGTTACTGGAAGCGCCACTCTAAGTCCGAAACAACTGCTGAATCTGAAGCTGGATGGCGATGTTAACTTAGCTGTGCTGCATTTGTTCGACGACAATCTGGTAACTTCCGGCATTGTTAGTGCGCACGCCACGGTGGGTGGTAACTTTTCCAGCCCGCAACTCGGCGGATCTATGCAGTTAAAGAACGCCAACTTAGCTGTTGTCGACTTTCCAAACGGGATCAGCAATGCCAACGGGACCGTCACCTTCAGCGGCACACAGGCCATCGTGCGAAATCTGACTGCGGAGAGCGGCGGTGGAAAGGTGAGCTTCGGAGGCTTTGCATCCTTTGTGGGCGGTGATTTGAGTTTCCGGCTACGAGCCACGGCCAGTGGCGTCCGAGTCCGTTACCCGCAAGGAATCAGCACCATGGCCGATGCCCAACTGAGCTTGGTCGGAACGTCCCAGCGGAGCGTATTATCGGGAACCATCACCATTGATCGGCTGGCTTTCAACCCGCGTACCGACCTTGGATCACTACTCTCATCCGCCTCCGCGCCGCCAGAAACCCCTTCGGGGCAAGCATCAGGACTCACCAACAACCTTCAGTTGGATGTGCAGATTCAAACCTCCCCCGATATCACTTTCGAAAGCAGTTACACCGATAGCCTGGAGGCCGACGCCAATCTCCGATTGCGTGGAACGATGGGTAGCCCCGCGCTCCTGGGCCGCATCAACATCACCCAGGGGGACATCACCTTTTTTGGAAATACGTACACCATCAATCAGGGCTCGGTATCGTTCTTCAACCCCGTGCGGCTTGAGCCGATTCTGAACATCGATCTTGAAACAGTGGCTCGCGGCGTCGATGTCACTCTGACTGTTTCCGGACCTGTAAGTAAGCTCAATGTGAGTTACCGGTCTGATCCGCCCTTGCAGTTTTCCGATATCGTGGGTTTGCTTGCTACCGGACGCACACCCAATGACGCGACCATTGCCGCCCGTCAACCGACCGCGCCGCAACAGAGCTGGCAACAAATGGGTGCTTCAGCATTAGTAGGCCAGGCGATCGCGAACCCAGTTGCCGGACGCCTTCAACGCTTTTTTGGAGTCAGTAAGCTGAAGATCGATCCCACGATTTCCGGAGTCACCGGAACGCCTCAGGCGAAAGTTACCCTGGAACAACAGATTTCACCGGACATCACGTTCACTTACATTACGGATGTGGCGAATGCTCAGGAACAAGTAATCCGCGTCGAGTGGGACTTCTCGCCGCATTGGTCCGCCGTAGCTCTTCGCGACCAGAATGGCGAATTCGGCATCGACTTTCTTTATAAGAAGCGCTTCAAATAGCGCCATTCATTTTTTCTGACACTTCGCGCAGTAGTGTGTCCCGCGCTGTGAAACCAAGGTCCTCTTAATGAGCGATCCGCACGTCCCGCACGGCTCTCCCGTCCGGCGATACACTAAGTGCTCGTGCTGAAATGACCCCTTGCGGCCCTCCGCGTCTACGTAGTCGGAAACGGAAGAGCCTTTAGCCGCGATTGCCGCGTGTAGCACCTCTTGAATCGCCGCATAAAGCCGCCGCGCTCTTGGCTTGCTGATTGTGGCGGAGTTCGCCCGCGGGTGGATTCCCGCGCGATGAAGCGCTTCATCCGCATAAATGTTTCCGATTCCCGCTACAAACCGCTGGTTAAGTAACACCGCTTTCACTTGCGCGCTCCGGGCCCGCAAGGCTACCAAGAAATCGTCGAAACCGACTAACAATGGTTCCGGGCCGAGTCTCGCTACACGATCCGGTAACTCGTTCGCATACTCCACGCGTCCGAACTGCCGGCTGTCTGTATAGAGGAGTACTCCCTTGTCGAGAGTAAAGACCACGTGTGTATGCTTGCTAGGTTCCGCGTTTGAGAGTAACTTGCCTGTCATTCCCAAATGCACCACGAGATAGCCCAGGTTCAGTTCGAAAACGATAAACTTGCCCCGCCGGGTGACGCTGACCACGCGCTTGCCCGCGATCTCGCCTAGCTCGCTGCGCAGTATCCGGCGCTGAGTAACTTCTACGTTCAGGATGGTCCGGCCGCGGAGGTGTTGCAGACCGCGGACCACGGTCTCTACTTCTGGAAGCTCAGGCAACGTCGATCAGAATGTCGTCGCCTTCAATCTTCACCGGGTAGGTCGCAACCACCTCGTCGGGGTCTTCGGGGGTTTTGCCCGTTCGGCAATCGAATTCCCAGGCGTGCCAGGGACACATAATTCCGGTTCCGGTCAGCATTCCTTGTCCTAGCGGCCCGCCTTGGTGGGGACACAAGCCGTTCAGCGCGTGAACTTGCCCATCCACTTTACAGAGCGCATAAGGGTCGGCGCCGATCATCACTTCGATGAGCGGGTCGCGGTCTAAATCCGAGAGTCGTGCAACTTTGATGAAAGCCATCCGCTCTTATTGTCTAACAGGCCGAGGGAGCTGAAACGCTAAGGAGTTCGTGGAACTGCCATCGCCACCGGCCCGCTCTGCAACGCGAACTCGTAGCCCAGGTACACGTCCTCGAAAACTTTGTCCCATGAGGCGCGGCAGGCCTGCCTACGGGCTGCCTCCGCCATCGATGCGTGCAGGGCCGGGTTCACCATCAAATCCGCCACTCGCTGAACAAAGTCGGCCGGGGTTGCCGTCGCAAAACCGCTCACACCCTCTTCGATGATGAACTTCGGGCCGCCCTGGTCGGTCACCACACACGGCGTGCCGGAGGCCATTGCCTCCAGAACGACGTTGCCAAAAGTATCCGTCTTTGAAGGGAACACGAACACGTCCATGTTGGCGTAAGCCTCAGCCAGAGTCTCGCCGCGCAGAACACCTTCGAAATCGGCGGCAATCAAATGACGCTTCAGCCAGTCCCGCTCACTGCCGTCTCCTACTACCAGAAATCGAAAGTTGCGCAGGCCCAAGCCGAGCAGCGCTTGCTCCAACTGGACCAGGAATGCCACGTTCTTCTCGGGGGTGATCCGCCCAACATAACCCAGCCGGAAAATCCCGTCGTTCACCGTCCGGCGAGCCGGCGTGAACATTTGAGTGTCAATCCCTCGCTTCATCAGAAATGTTGTCTTGCCGGTCTTCTCTTCCAGCATAGAGACTAACTCGTGGTTCGGTGCGAAAAGGGCGGTGCCGAGGCCATAGAACTTCACCATCGCCGTCAAAATATGGCGCTCGCTCAGCTGCCCGATGTTCTCTCGCAAGCCGCGCGGCATCCAGCCGAGCATGCGTTCCAATCGCCGTGCGCCGAACTCATGAAAGTTCGTGTGCCACGAAATCACCAGCGGAATCTTGAGCCGGTAAGCCAGCACCGCGCCCATTTCCCCCACGTCGCCCGGGCTGGTGATGTGAATCAGCTCCGCCCCGAACTGGGTGATCGCTTCGGAAAGGTCGCGCATATAGCGCCATAACGCGGGGTCGTGACGCAAGCCTTTATCGAGATTGAAGGCCAGCGGGCCGCGCTTGAGCTGCAAGTGGCGCACCGAACCGTTATCGAATCGCTTGGTGTCGTCGCCCCCGTAGACACACAGGAAGGGATACCCTCTACGGCTGGCGAACTCCTGCAACTGCCGGCTCGTCAGGGCGACGCCGTTCACCTCATGGTAAGTATCCGTGAGGAACGCGACTCGAGGTACGGAACTCACACTGGTGCACACAAATTGGCCGCCGTTGCATCTCGATGGTAACTCATGAACCGCTTCACTCCCTCGCGTCCCAGATAGCGCTGCAGGATCGTCGGCGCGGTATTGCGCAAATCCACCAGGATCAGACCGTCAAGCGCATGAGAAAACAAGGGATCGAGATTGAAGCCTAACACTTTACCCCCAAGCTTTAGATACTGCCGGAGTAGAACCGGAATCCCTTTTCCGTCTAGCTCGATATCCGCAGTTACCGCCGACAACTCATCGCTGTCACGGAGCATCCGCCCGATCACTGCGTTGTCCGCGCCGCGGCCGAACTCGCTGAACTTGCGGCGTGGTGTTACCAGCTCCGAGAGCTCTTGAATCGATTCCTGCGCCTGCAGATACTGCACCATCAGCCGCCGCGACACCGGATGATACGAGTTACTAATACTCACCGGACCAAACAGAATCGGACTGCGAGGGTTTTGCGAAACGAACTGACCGATTCCCCGCCACAACAGAAGCAGTGGTCCGAACCGGCGCTGATACTCCTCGCAGATAAACGAGCGGCCGAGCTCAACCGCGGGTCCTACGCGTTCGAAAAACGTGCGATCGAAGTGGAACAGCGTGGATGTGTAAAGCCCGCTAAGCCCATATTGCGGCAAAATCTCGGTGGTCAGTCCCAGCCGGTAAGCTCCCGCGATCTTAGCCTGCTGCCCGTCCCATAGGAAGACATGGTAGTAATGACGATCGAAGCTGTCCAGATCTAGCGCAAGTCCGGTCCCTTCGCCTACATCACGGAAAGTGGTCTCACGCAAACGTCCGATCTCGTGTAGAACGTTGGGTGATTCGTCCGCGCGTGACACGTAAACGTCTAGATCGCCGCTACGGGCGAGTTTCGGTAGCCGAGCGACTTCAGCCGCTACTTGCTCCTGAGGCGCGGGCGTGACAATCACTTGCTGCTTCTTACGCGGCTTCGCCTCGGCCAGGAGTTGCGGCAAGCTGGCCAGCATCCGGCGGCGTCCCCGATTCTCAAGTAGATACGTCCGTGAGCGTAAGTAACGGGCACACTCATCGGTGCTCTCGAACGTGTCGAGTGTCTGGCACGCGATTGGGTTTCCAACGCGCAGCTCAATTGTCTTTTCCTGCTTATTCATCAACTCGTGCAGCAGGCGGGCTGTCCGGAGTTGGCCGTGAATCATCCCCGCCACCTGGAACGTCAGGCTGTTGGCGCCCTTGATATAGATCGGGACCACGGCAGCTTGTGCACCTCTGATGAATCGCGCAATATTGCCGTTCCAGCGGCTGTCCACGATCTTCCGCTCTCGCAGTTGCACATGGGAAACTTCCCCGGCCGGGAACACAACCAATAGTCCGCCCTGGTTCAGGAAGGATATAGTCTCCCGCACACCGCGCCGATTCGCGCCTTTCGAAAGCGGAGTATCGAACGGATCAACCAGGATCAGCCGCGTATCCATTTCCGGAAATTGAGCCAGCAGCGAATTGGCCATGATCTTCACATCCGGGCGCACGCGGGTAAGCACCTCAAACAGCATCAACCCGTCTAAGATTCCGTAAGGATGGTTTGCCACCACCACGGCCGCGCCCGTCTTAGGCACCCGTTCTAGATCCGCCGTGGTGACCTGAATCTGAACGCCTACCTTGCGCAGCATGCCGCTGACAAACTCGCCAGGAGAGGCGCTGTAATTCTCTGCGGAGTAAATCCGGTTCAGATCCGCCGGTATGATAAACCGCTTGAATGCGGTCGCAATCGGCAAACGCGCCAGCGCTTCTTCGAACTGCGATCGGACCGGCGTGGGGACACTCGGATTCATTTAGTCCTAACCTACTTGTCATCCGTGACGAATCGATGAAAGCAGGATTAAGAACTACGGAACGCTTTACGGGCGCGGCATCGTGAACAGACCCGCCGCCAATGAAGGATTAAGGGTTACTTTCTGAAGCTGCAACACATAGGTCGTTGTGCCGCCCTTGGCCTTGCTCACAAAACGGCACGGAAACAAGATCCCGTCGAATGTTTTGTAATCTCCCACCGTTTCCTCGATGACGCCACCGTCCTGACTCACCAGTTCTTCGCGGCTCTCCAGGAAAGTCGCGGCGTCGATATAAGAATGGATCACCGCGCCCGACACTAGAGTCAGCTTCAACTTGTAGCAGTCTTTCCCGTTCACGGTCGCTTTGCCTTCGTACTCAACGCGCGTCCCTCGCTCCGGCGCTTGCACCAGCGGCCCGCCGATCGCATTGGACGCCTGATTGATGACCTGATCCAATTGCGCGCCATTCAGTCGAGCCGCTTGCGCGTGGTCGCCCGCCGTCATCTGCCACCCGAAGCTTCCGTCATACGCCTGGATAATGCGATCCTTGCCAGCCATAAGTTCCATGCGGAATAACGAAGGCTGTTTGGCGAAGACCTGGATCGGAGCCCCGTCCAGAGTTCCTTCAATTTGTAAGGCGGTCACCCGGTCGAAACGGCCTGTCCACCCGAGCGCTTTCTCCACGTGCCGGGTCAGTTCCACGGCGTCAGGACCTTGCGCGCGGGCGCACCCGGCGAGCACTACAACAATCGAAACCAGCCGCACCTTGCAAGCCATCGGACGCCAGTGTAACGCGGTTTGCCGTCGCTGTATCGAAGACGATCGGGGCAATCCGTAAACCCGCGCGTGTTACCTTGTCTGAGGCATGTCCGTACAGATCCTCATCCAGGGGAAACTGCTCGGCCTCGACGACTTCCTTACCGCCGCTCCCGACGCGTCCGATGACGTGATCGCCGCGCGATCGCTTTGGGTTTCGCTGGTCTGTGAGGTGGTTCCGCGCGCGCTTCTGGCTGAACAGGAGTTGTCCCGCCTGCTTCTGGGCTCAAGCGGTGGCGGTCAGTTCCTGCTCGTCCTTCCCGATTCGGCTCGCATCGCGGCCGAAATATTCCTGCAGACCTCCGCCGCTCAAATCAACACGGCCACGGGCGGAAGCGTGCGTCTGATCTGGGCTGTTACGGAAAACTTGGGCGATTGGCCGGTGGTGCGTAAACGCCTGCACGATGAACTTCTGCGGAAACAGTCGGCGCCTCTAGCCTTAGCGCGCTCTTTCGAGCCTTTCGAACCAAGCTCGCCGGACACAACCATCTTTACTTCCGAGTTCTCCGAACAGCTCCGCGCGACCACAACCGTCGGCTGGTCTCCCGAACTTCCAACCGTAATCGACACCGCGGCCGGAAAGCACGCCTGGACGATCTCGGGTAACTTGTCTCTGGAAGGCATCACGCTCGCCCGGCACACCGCTCCCAACGATTCCGAAACCGGGCCCGCGACCACCGAGGAACTCTCGAGTCGCGCTGCCGGCCATCACACCTGGGGCGTTCTTCGCGGTTCGGTCGATTTATTTAACCTTCGCATGCGCCGCCTTCATTCGGTTGAGGAACATGTGCAGCTTTCCATGCTCTACAAGCATTTCTTCGCCGGTGAACTGGAGGTGCTGTGCGCCGCCGGAGAATTCTGGCGTCGCATTAGCATTCTGTATTCCGGTGCGAACGACTTCGCCGTATACGGTTCGTGGGACGCACTCGTGCTCTTCGCGGGTGAGATGCAGCGGACTTTTCACCGGTTCACCGAAGAGAATCTAGCCGAGTTTCCCGGTGCCGACGCCAAGACGATTACCATGTCGGTCGCGCTCGCCCAACCCGGAGAGTCGCTCAGTGCTGTGTTCGAACAGGCTACCCGGAATCTGGCTATCGCTCGCGCCTCCGATCGCGATTGCATCTACCTGTTCGATCGTGTGGTCGAATGGAAACAGCTGGCCGATGCCGCTGAACTTAAAGATGCTGTGACGCGGGTCAGCGAGGAATTCAAAGCGGCGGGGCGTCAATTTCTGGCCGAGCTTACGCGGCTGTACGGCAAAGCTTCGTCGGCGAATGATGCCGCAGGCGATCACGAAAAGTTGTTGCGGCATGCCTATCGGTTCCAAAGGCGTTACAATCGCGCGGCATACTCGAAACGGGAGAAAGAGTTTCAAAAGCTGCGCGTGCACTTGATTGGCGAGATCGTTGGAAGGAACATTCGGCCAGCTGTGGGCAAACAGCTGCGCTTGCGTCCGGCCGGTGTGGTAGCCATCGAGTGGGCTCGGTTATCTAAAGAAGTTTGAACTCAGAGGTCTGAATTTACATGGCAGAAGAACAGGCAAATAAAGCGCCTGAGGGCGTTAAGCCGCCCCAGGGAAATCGTCCGCCGCGCGAAGGTCGTCCGGGTGGTGAGAACCGTTCCGCTGGTGGCCCCAACCGTGGACCTCGCCCGGAAGGCCGTGCTCCCGGCGGCGATCGCGGCCCGCGTGGTGAGGGTGGTCGCGGGCCCGGTGGAGATCGTGGTCCTGGCGGTGAACGCCGGTTCGAAGTTCCCGAAATCGATCTCGAGAAGCTGATCACTGACAGCCTTTATCTCGATAACCAGGCGCATGCCATCGTCAGCCGCATCCGTGACATGGATTCCGCTACCCGCACGCAACTCCGCCGCCTGTATGGGGCTGTTCGCCGCGCCGTCCGCGCCCCGGAAAACGAGCGGCAGCACGAATTCGTTATGCTGCGTGCGCGTCTTGCCTACACCATCGCCCGGCACTCACTCCGCAGCATGGATCAGATTGAGCGCCTGCTGCTCCAAGTCACCCGCAAAAACGAAGTTCGTGGCTACGAACGCTTCCGGGATCTCTTTGAAGCCATCGTCGCCTACAACGAATAATCACGAAAGAACATTTCTATGAGCGCGCATACCGCACAAACCGAACTGAAGCTTCTCGGAAAACTGATTCTCGAAGGCACGCTGCACTGCGAAACCGGCCTTCATGTAGGCGCGGGCAAAGGCTCGCTCGAAATTGGCGGCGCCGATAATCCCGTCGTCAAAGATGCATTCGGACGTCCCTACATTCCCGGCAGTTCGCTCCGCGGCCGGCTCCGTGCGCTCCTCGAGCAATCTACCGGCATGGCTGTGCCCTCCGAACTGGTCTACGTGTCCAAACGAAAGGGCCAGGAAGTTCGGATCCATCAGAGTGACCGTCCAGACGATGAAATCTGCTTGCTTTTCGGTCGCACTCCCGGCCGCATGGAGCGCGTCTCGGGCGATGCTCTCGAAGGTGGTCTTGCTAGTCCCGCGCGACTTGCCGTGTTCGATGCGCCTCTCGAACTCGATAGCATCACTTCGCAAATGCGCGAGAATCTCGACGACGAGTTGACGGAAATCAAGAGCGAGAATGCCATCGATCGCATCACCTCGCAGTCCAACCCGCGCACGTTCGAGCGTGTTCCCGCTGGCGCCCGGTTTCGCGTCCGCATGGTGCTCGACCTACTCTGCCAAGAAGATGCTCCGCTACTCGGCCTGTTGATCCAGGGCCTCCGTCTGCTCGAAGATGACGCTCTAGGGGGCGGGGGATCGCGCGGCAGTGGACGCGTGCGCTTTAGCAGCCTCAAACTGATCTGGCGCGGGAAAGATTACTACGCTACCGGTAAATCCGAAGAAGAACTAGCCGCGGCCGCCGCTTTGGACGCTCTTCAGTCCGCCGTAGCCGAAAAAGGAAACGCCTTCCTGTCGGCGTAAGAAGCGGATGTCAGCTTTTCCAGTCAAGGTGAGCGATGCTCGCCCGGGTCTGCTCGTGAAGTTGCGTCCCTCGCGCCCGTGGCGCATCGGTCCAGCTTCCGGTGCTCGGGACCGTGTGGATCTGATCTATCACAGCGATACGCTCTATTCCGCCATCACGCACGCGATGCGCATGCTTGGCCGGCTGGAATATTGGCTGGAAGTGACGGCTCGCAGCAGCGCGGAAGATGGCCCGCTGGTCAAGGTTAGTTCCATGTTTCCGTTCTTCGGAGACACGCTCTATGTCACTCCGCCACGACACATTTGGCCTCCCGCGCCTTCGGTTCGCGTGCACTATGCGGGTGCTCGTTTTATCCCGCTCTCGCTCGTAGAGTCCATTTTCGCCGGCAAGGCTCTTCAGGACGAACGTTGGACCGTCGATGGCGTGAGTGAGTGCCTGGTTCCCGCCGGCAAGTCCGGCCCGTTCCGTTTAGGCCTTCGCTCGTCCGCTGCGGTCGACCGCCTCACCGGAGTTTCCGAGCCGCATCGCACAGCCTGCCTCGAATTTGCCCCGAAGTCCGGCCTTTGGTTCGGTGTGTCGTTCGCCGATGAGATTGCGCGCGATCAATGGAGCGATCCTCTACGAGCCGCTATCCGGCTTCTGGCCGATTCGGGATTTGGCGGGGAACGCTCCCGCGGTTGGGGCCGCGCCCATACCCCGGAATTCCGCGACGGAAAACTCCCGCAGCTCCTTTATAAGGGCACCACCCTGGGGCCGCAAGCCACTTGGCTCTTGTCTCTACTCAGCCCTGCCCCGTCCGATGTAGTCGATTGGGAGCAAGGTAGCTATTCCACCTCCGTGCGCGGCGGGCGCGTCGATAGCCCTGCTGGCCTCGGCGCTTCCAAGAAATTGCTTACTATGGTCGACGAAGGTTCCGTGCTGCATGCGTCCGTATTGCAAGGTAGCGCTCCGGATGTCGCGCCAACTGGATTCAGTCATCCCGTGTTCCACGCCGGTTGGGCCTTTTCGATCTCGATCCCAGCTGTAATCCCGCAGCAGATCGAAGCGATCCCAGAGCCAGTCACTGAACCGGTCATCGAACCGGTCACTGAACCTCCTTCGCCTGAAATCGCACATCTCGAGGCCGAACCGGTGCTCCCGGCAGACGCAGCCCCGGAGGATACTATGCTCATGCGCGATCCAGCACCCCTTGAAATCCCCACTACTGACGACGAATTGGAACGGCTTGAGAGTCAAGACTCCGGCGGTCCGGAGGACGACCTGATGCCACCGATGAATGACCCCGGCCCCATGGAGCCGCCCTTCTCCGAGCCCGAAGATTTGACCCCGATCGATCCTGAACCCGGCTTCGAACATCCCCCTGGCCCCAATCCGGACGAGCCCGGAAAGCCCGAAGGTCCCGTCGAGTGAACTACCGCGTCACCTGTTTAACTCCGACGTTGGTCGGCGCCGGCCAGCGTCTGTCGCCCATTGACTACATGGTCTGGAAGGACCAGGTCAACGTGCTCGACCAAACGCGTATCTTCAAGCTGCTCAGCCGCGGTCCTCGTCTCGAAGGCTATCTTCAGCAGCTCAAGAAGGCCACGAAACTCGATTTCGCGTCGTGGGGCGGCTTCGCCCAGAATTACGCGGATCGCCGGATCCCCTTCGAATCCTCTTCGCTTTCCAAGCACTTCGAGCGGGCTCAAGGCGATTCGCTAAACATCCCGCTGTTCGCCGCCGGAACCGCTGGGCCGTACTTGCCCGCCACCGCTCTCAAAGGCTCGTTGCGCACGGGACTGCTCAGCGCGAGTTGGAATGACTCGATGACGACCGAAGTCGCCCAACGCGCCAAGGCGGAACGCGCTCCCCGCCGCCCCGCCGAGTTTGCCGAAGATCGACTGCTCGGTTCCAGCGGCTCCAACCGCATGCGATGGGCCGGTCTTTCCGATTCGCGCCCGATCAGCTATGACTCGCTCCAGCTTTACTTGGTCCGTGTGTCGACCCTTGTTTCAAAGGCTCCCGGCCAATACTCGCTCGGCTGGAAGCAGGTGCCGAAAGGCTCGGTCGATGGACGGCGCGCCGACGATTCTACCCCCACCTTCGCCGAAATGGCCCCGCCGGGCACTTCGTTCGAAGGCACTTGGAATGAGCACGAGTGGTTAAACACCCCGGACATTCGCCGGGCACTCCGATGGGGTGGCGTCATGACACGCCAGCGCTTGTTCTCTGCCGCGAACGAGTATGCTCGCAAGGTCCTCGATCTCCATGCGCGCTACTCCGTTCTTCCTGGCCTCGAGCGCTTGAACGAGCATGTCCAAGACTTGGAAGCCAAACTCGCCGCCGCGCACGCCGAAGGTTCCTGTCTTCTCCCGATCGGTTGGGGCGGAGGGTACCTGGGCAAATCCGCGTTGCTCGACACGCAAAACCCCGAACCACGCGAGATTCTGGGCTCCCAAAACGTCTACGAACGCGCTATCAAGAGCGGACTTCCGTTCCCTAAGACGCGCCACATCGTCTTTGAGCAGAACCAGCCGTCCACACTTCCCGGCTGGGTCCAATTGACAGTCAGTTGAAACCGACCCTCCTCGTTCTGGCGCCGGATAACGATCCGTACCTGCCGCTCTTAGATTCCATCCGTGATCGCGCCACGGTCGTCACCGGGGCTTCCGCCGCTGCACTGTCACACGCTGCGCCTTCCGCCGACTCATTACTTGCTTGGGTGCACAATCGTGCACAAGTCGAGGAGCTGTTCCCGCTGGTTCCCCGTCTCCGATGGATGCACCTCCGCTGGGCCGGCCTCGACTCCTTCCTCTTCCCCGCGCTCGTCTCCAGCTCCGTTACCTTAACTAATTCCAGAGGCGTTTATAGCCAGTCACTCGGTGAGTTCGTGATTGCGGGAGCCATGTTTTTCGCTAAGGACATCCGTCGTTTGATCCAAGCGCAAGCGGAACGGAAGTGGGAGCCGTTCGTCATGCTCGAACTACGCGCCGCCACCATGGGAATTGTCGGTTATGGCGATATAGGGCGCGCCTGTGCACGGCGAGCCCATGCTCTTGGGATGCGGGTTCTCGCGCAACGCCGCCGGCCGGAGCAGTCGCTCGACGACCCGTTCATTCACAAAGTCTTCGGTCCCGACCAGTTGATCGAAATGATTTCCCAGTGCGACTACGTGGTTGCTGCCGCTCCGTTGACCCCGGAAACGCGCGGCCTCATTGGTCAAACCGAAATCGCCGCAATGAAGCCCACCGCTGTTCTGATGAACGTTGGCCGTGGCCCCGTAATCGATGAGCCGTCCCTGATTCGCGCTCTGCAATCCCGCAGCATTCGAGGCGCTGCGCTCGACGTTGTAACCGACGAGCCGCTTTCCCCCGATTCTCCGCTTTTCCAGTTGGATAACGTCTTACTCTCGCCTCATTGCGCCGATAACACACCCACTTGGAACGAAGAAGCCATGCAGTTTTTCTTGGCTAACTTTGAACGCTTCCTTAGTGGCGAGCCATTAAGAAACATCGTCGACAAGCAAGCCGGATACTAAGCGCTCACCCACCGCGCGTACCAGCTCCGGGCAGCCGCAATGTCCGTGGTCCCTTTAATAATTGCCCGGCCGTCGGCGAAGACCGTCATCTCATATTCACCCTTAATAAACCGCAGCGCGAAGTCGTTGGCCCTTACCTCGCCATCGACGGACAGACGCGCGCGCAGCGCCGGCAGATCCACCTTCCCGCGCGCATGAATCTGCACGGCATTCCGGCCACACAGGCTGATCGGCGTGTCATGCCCTCCGCTGAGCCATTCGTATTCGCCACGAGCGCAGCATGGGCACTCCGCGTCCCGCTCCGGCTGTTGCAGTTCCCGCAGGGGTCCGTACCAAAGATCGATCGTGGTCATTTTCCGCCGCACCGCTGCCCGGTTCCCGCTGAGTATTTGTAAAGCCACGCTTGCTTGCAAGCTCCCAATCGTAGACGTCACCACGTTAAGGACTCCCGCCGTCTCGCAAGTTGGCTGCAGGCCGGTTGGCGGAGTTGGATAGATACATCGGAAGCACGCTGAGTCCCCCGGAAGCACCGGCATGCTAATGCCATAACTTCCTACAGCCGCCCCATACACCCACGGAATCGACTTGGAGACAGAATAGTCGTTAATCAGATAGCGCGCTTCGAAGTTATCGGTTGCGTCGACAATAACGTCCGCCCCATCCAACAACTCAACCGCGTTGCTCGATCGCAAGTCATCCACTACGCCGCTAACCGTAGTGTCACTATTGATCGCCCGCAGTCTTCGCTCGGCCGCAACGGCTTTCGGAAGCGCGCTCTCGGCATCCGACTCATCAAACAGCGTCTGACGTTGCAGGTTGCTGAGCTCCACGTAATCACGATCGATCACGGTCACGCGCCCCACTCCCGCGCGGACCAGCAGTTCGGCCGAGACACTTCCCAAAGCGCCGCAGCCAACGATCGCCGCATGTGCCTGAAACAGCGCGTTCTGCCCGGTTTTACCTATGGCAGTGAACCGGATCTGGCGCGAGTAACGGTCGGAATTCATCGCTAGCCGGATCGTATCAAACCTATCCTTGGAACTCCGCTTGCCATAACGGTATACGTTACGATAAATGCTTGGAGTTCCAGCTACCCAAGTTATCTTTCACAATTGCTTTACTTCTAATCTCAAGCGGCTTTCCTACGCCTGCTCAAGACATTGCGCCTTCGGAAAATTACGAAGGACGCATCATTTCGCGTATCGACTTTCCGCAGGATCAGCCTCTCGACGGGACCGAACTCCACGCCATCCTCGAGGCTGAAGATATCCGCGTGCATCACCCGCTAAGTAACGACGCGGTGCGCGACGCCATCCAGACACTCTTCCGTACCGGACGCTTTGCGGATATCCAAGTGAATGCCGTACCCGACGCTGGCGGAGTGATTGTCCAATTCCTCACTCGCAATGCTTACTTTATCGGCGATGTCTCGGTAGAAGGAAAAATGTCGGAGCCTCCCAACGCCGGCCAGCTCGCCAATGCCTCGCGTCTTGATCTAGGCACGCCCTTCGATCCCGCCATGATTCCGCCCGCGGAAGATGGCATCCGTAAGCTCCTCGCCGCCAACGGCTTTTACGAAGCTATCGTGACTCACCGGATCGCTTACTCCGATGCCGCCCAACAGGTCAACATCACCTTTGAAATTGAACTCGGCAAACGCGCCCGGTACACCGAGCCGGAGATTACCGGCACCGACCTGATTCTTACTACCAAGAAGCTCATCAAAGCAACCACATGGCACCGGTTTGTAGTTCCGGGTTGGAAATCGGTAACGCAGAAGCTAACCGCGCGGGGCGTTCAGAATGTTCGCGTACGTTATGAAAAATCGAACCGGCTTCTGGCCACCGTTCAGCTTTCCCGGTTGGACTACGAAGCAGAAACGCGCCGCGTGCGCCCGTCAATTGCCGTTACCGCAGGCCCGAAGCTGCAAATCAAAACCGTTGGCGCCAAGATCAGCAAGGGTAAGTTACGAAGCAATGTGCCCGTTTACGAGGAACACGCGGTAGATCGCGACTTGCTCCAGGAAGGCGCTAACAATCTGCGTGACGAGTTCCAGGCCTCGGGCTTCTTCGAAGCACGGGTAGAATACCGGGAAGCTCGCGTGATCGGTGACACCGAGGAGATCGATTTCCTCATCACGCCCGGCGAGCGCCATCGCCTTGTTGCACTCAACATCACGGGCAACAACTATTTCCGCCTAAAGACACTGCGTGAGCGCATGTTTCTGGAGACTAAATCCATCCAATTCCGGCGTGGACGCTTTAGTAACGCCTTCCTGCGCCGGGATAAAGAATCGATCAGCAACCTATACCGCTCCAACGGTTTCCGCGACGCCAGTCTTACCAGCGAGGTCAGTGACGACTACAAAGGGAAGAAAGGCGACTTGGCCGTCTCCATCAGGATCGATGAGGGCAAGCAGTGGATTGTATCTAGGCTCAACGTTTCCGGTTATCAGAAACTCGACCTGCACCGGATTCTTACTACCCTGAACTCCTCGGAAAACCAACCATTCAGCGAGTTCAACATCGCGGCGGATCGCGAACAGATACTCAACTTCTACTTTGAAAACGGCTTTCCTAACGCCCAGTTCAGTTGGACGTCTACTCCCGGGCCGGCTTCCAACATAGTGAATCTAAGTTATGCGATCAAGGAAGGCGACCAGCAATTTGTCCGGCAGGTGATCTACTCCGGTCTGAGCACGACTAAGCCCGATTTGGTCAACCGGCAAATTCGCCTTAGTCCCGGCGATCCTCTCTCGCCAGTGGAAATGGGCGAAACGCAACGGCGTCTCTACGATCTGGGTATCTTCGCCAAAGTGGATATGGCGGTCCAAAATCCCGACGGTCAAGAGAGCCGCCGCTACGTTCTGTACGACATGGAAGAGGCTAGCCGCTGGGCCATCACGGGCGGCTTAGGTGCGCAGATTGCACGTATTGGGGGAAGCAGCGCCGCAAACGATCTCTCCAATCCCGGCGGCGCCACCGGCTTCAGTCCCAACGTGGAATTGGACGCTACCCGGATCAATTTCCTAGGTAAAGGCCAAACCCTCGCAATCCGAAGCCGCTATTCCACAATCGACAAGCGTGGCCAGTTGACCTATCTGATTCCCCGGTTCGGCCGTAACGTGAATCGTGATCTTACAATCACCACGCTCTACGACAACTCTTACGACGTTCGCACCTTTGCCAGCAAGCGCGAGGAAGCTTCCGTTCAACTAACCGATCGTTGGTCCAAGGCCACCACCATCTTCTTCCGCTTGACCTATCGCAACGTGAATGTCAGCAATCTGAAAATCGACCCGCTCCTGATCCCGCTGTTTTCATCAACCACGCGGACGGGATTGGCCGCCGTCAATTTGGTGAATGACCGGCGCGACGACCCGACAGACGCACACCGCGGAACCTATAACTCTCTAGACTTGGGCATCGCTTCCCACTACCTGGGTGGCCGTAATAACTTCATCCGTTTTCTGGGACGCAACGCCACTTACACGCATATCGGAGAAAAGTTGATTCTTGCCCGGCAGACTTCCTTCGGCGTCCTGCCTACTTACGGAAAGGCAGCCGTAACAAGTCCGGAGGATCCTGATCCGATTCCCCTGGCGGAGCGTTTCTTCGGAGGTGGCACGGATACTCTTCGAGCCTTCCCCCAGAATCAGGCCGGCCCCCGCGATTCCATTACCGGCTTCCCGCTGGGTGGATCGGCGCTCTTCTTCAACAACACGGAGATGCGTTTCCCGCTCATCGGCGATAACATCGGCGGGGTTCTGTTTGAGGATTTTGGAAATGTCTTTTCAACCCCAGGAGACATCAGCTTTTCCGTCCATCAACCGCATCCCACCGAGCCCACCGATTTCAACTACATGGTGCACGCAGCCGGCTTTGGTATCCGCTATAAGACCCCGATCGGCCCAGTTCGTCTGGATCTTGCGTACAGCATCAATCCGCCGAAATACAATGGTTATGCGGGTTCGTTCCAGGACCTGGTCAATTGCACGGCGTCGGCACAGGGTTGCGTCAGCGGCTTACAGCAGATCAGTCATTTCCAGTTCTTCTTTAGCATTGGGCAAACCTTCTAACATGCGCGCCGCCTTTGTGTTGTTGTTGTCGCTCTCGGTAGTCCATGCCACACTGATTGACCGCATCGCGATTACCGTAGGCACTCAGGCCATTACTTCTAGCGAGATCGAACGCGACATCCAGCTTGCCGCATTACTGAACGGAACCACGCCGGTCTTGACTCCGGACTCGAAACGAGAAGCCGCCGCCCGCCTTGTGGAACAAGCCTTAATCCGTCGCGAGATGTCGTTTGGAAGTTACCCGGCTGTCCCCGCGGTTCAAGTAGATCAAGCCGTCGCGAGCACCGAGAAGGCGCGCGGGGGCGCGGCCGCCTTGGATCGAACTCTTACTCAGTATCGGCTGAAGCGCAAAGATCTTCGCGACTATCTGGAGTGGCAGCTTGCGCTCCTTAAATTCATTGAGCTGCGCTTCCGTCCCGCTGTCCAGGTTACCGATGAGGATGTCGAAAGCTACTATAAAGCTCACGTGCCGGTGAAACCCGGACCCGATGGCGCCGCGCCGAGCCTGCAAGACTTACATGATCAGATCCAAGCGAAACTGACCGGAGACCGCGTCGATACTCAGCTCAATGAATGGATCGAACGTTCAAAAATGCGGACCTCGATCCACTATATTGACGCGCTTTTAGCCCCATCAGTCGCTCCGGTAAGTCAATGACCGCGCTCCTGGCTGACCCGTTTTCGAAGATGCACGATCCCGGGCCCGGACATCCGGAACAGCCCGAGCGCTTCGACGCGGCCATGCGTGGATTGTCGTCGTGGCCGCTCACTCCCTTTCCCCCACGAGCCGCTACGCCGGACGAACTCGCACTTAGCCATGATCGCCGATATATCGACGGTACCCGCCGCGAAGTCGACGCCGGACTTGATCAGCTAAGCACCGGTGACACTCAGGTATCTTCTAAGTCGTTTGAAGTCGCGTCCCGAGGTGTGGGAACGGTGCTTACCGCGGTCGACCTTGTCTTATCCGGTGAATATCGGAATGCATTTTGCGTCGTCCGGCCGCCCGGACACCATGCCAGCGCGGACCGCGGAATGGGTTTCTGCCTGTTCAACAACGTCGCCATCGCTGCCAGATACGCCCAAACTAAGTATGGGATCACGCGCGTGTTGATCGCCGATTGGGACGTTCATCATGGCAACGGCACCCAGGATATTTTCTACGCAGACCCTTCGGTTTTCTTCTTCAGTACGCACCAATCGCCCTGGTATCCGGGCACCGGAGCAGCCTCGGAAACAGGCAGCGGAGCAGGGCGGGGAACTACCATGAATCGGCCCTTCCTTGCCGGTTCCGGGATCGAAGAAATCGGCGGTGCTTTCGAGTCAGATCTGCTCCCCGCCATGCAATTGTTTCAGCCCGAACTGATTTTGATCTCCGCGGGATTCGACTCGCGCCTTGACGATCCACTTGGCAAATTTCGCCTCACCGATGAGCACTTCGCTCAGCTCACTCACTTACTCCGCTCCATTGCTGACCGATATTCCAACAGCCGGCTCGTTTCCGTGCTCGAAGGCGGCTACAGCTTTTCTGGTTTGGAGAGTGCGGTGCGCGCGCATGTGACGGCGCTACAATAGCCCCATGCTAAAAATCCCGCTTACCATCCTGTTTGCGATCAGTGCTTCTGTGACAATGTATGGCGACTCCTTGGCCCCTGCCGATCCGGCTTTACAGCAGGCCGAAGCGTACTGCACGCAAACCGGCGGTAAGGTCTATTGGCGCCGCGCGACGTACGGCACCAATGGTCCGCGCCCGCAGCAATTGCAACTCGCCGGGACCAAACCCTTTTGTCAATACACTTCTCCCACCGACGGCTCCCGCATTCATGTTCTGCTGGAAACACTGGTAACTACGCAGCCCACGCTCGCCGCGCTGGCCTACTACGCCAAGACACCGCTTGGAAATACCTGCCAAGGCAATCCGGCTTCTTGTTACTGCACCTTACTCGGCGGTTCCGACTTGTTTGGCGGAATCAATGCCGCAGGCGGCGGTTGGGTCAACATTACTTCAACTGATCAGACATTGGAAGCTTGTATCTTCCCCGATATTTCCACAATTGATTCCTGGGGCCTTGCCTATCACTCGCAAGGGATCATTCGCGGGATTGACCTATCCACCGTGCTGCGTTACGCTGCGCCCCTCAACTGATGGAACAGCCGATCGCACCCCCGGCCGTGGTGTTCGGCCAAGGCCCGCCCGTCATCCTGCTTCATCCGTTTCCTCTTGATGGACGAGTCTGGTTCGACCTAGCCCGCGAGCTTTCGAGTGGGTATCAAGTCATCGTTCCCGATCTGCGCGGATTCGGTACCGCTCACCACCAGCTTGGCAACCTACAGGAGATCTCCATCGATCTCCTGGCTGACGATCTCGAGCTCTTGTTGGACGAGCGCAAGTTAGAAGCAGCCGTGTTCGGCGGGATTTCCCGAGGCGGCTATGTGGCGCTCGCCTTCGCCGGTAAATACCCGGCTCGCGTCCGCGCACTCATGCTTTTGGACACCCGCGCCAACCCTGCGGACGATAAGGAAAAGCTAACGTACCGAACGCTTTGCGATCGCTTGACCGCCGAGGGACCATCGGCTGCGATTGACGTCATGAGTACCCGCCTATTCGCGCCCGCAACCCTTTCCAGCCAGCCCGAACTTATTGCTCAAGTAAGCGCGGTGATCCTGTCCCAAACTGCCGGGGCCATTGCCGCCGGCGCGCGCGGCATGGTGAATCGTCCGGATGCCCAGCCGTTACTTGCTCAGATCCGAGTGCCAACCCTCGCTGTGGCTGGCGAATACGATGCCGCTTTCGAGAACACCCGCGCCATCGCCCAAGCCATTCCGCATGCGCAATTCGTATCAGTCCCAGCCGCTGGTCATTTGTCCATTCTGGAGCAGCCAGAGTTTGTCAGCTCTGTGATCCGGCAGTTCCTTGACGCACTTACTCAATAACTACTTTCGCCAGGCCGGCGTTGCCGCCACTATCCACCGCGCGTACAACCACCACCCGTTCACCGGCTGGAATCGGAGCAACTAAATGGAAGCGTTCTCGCGGGGAATCGATCACGCCGTCGATCGAATTCAAAGCCATCCAAGGCCCCGCGTCCACCGAGTATTCACAGCGCCGCAACGCGCTCGTCGCGTCGGCCGCTTCGAAGTCGATCACCGCCGTCTTTCCCTCGCGCCGTGACCCGGTCACTTTGACTAGCGGCGGAGTATTGTCGATCAGCACCGGTGCGCTCACTAACTCCGTGTCGCGCGCTTGGTCCACCGGGTTCGCCTCGCGATCCGAAGCGATGACTTTGAAGAAATACCGCCCGTCCGCCAGAGCGTCACCGTCTAAATTGACCGCGTTCTCATGTAAGGCCGTGCGGTACAGCTTCCAATCGTGCTCGCCATCGCCGCGAAACCACACCGAGTAGACCAGCCGGTCACCATCGGCATCGTCCGCCTGCCAACTCACCACCAATTGCTGCGACGTTGCTCGCGAAATTGTCTGCGTTGGAGTTCCAGTGCTGGTTGCCGGACCGGCGTCGCCAGTGTCGGTGACCGTTATGCTATAGGCCGA
Source organism: Bryobacterales bacterium (assembly GCA_963752695.1). GTDB lineage: Bacteria > Acidobacteriota > Terriglobia > Bryobacterales > Bryobacteraceae > Bog-113. The sequence continues at coordinate 930,882 of CAVVZB010000002.1, read as the reverse complement.
GGTGGCAGGCCCTCCCGTGCTGCTGGAACTCCGCGCCGAACTCGCCGCACTAGTGGCCCCGGTCGTGACTATAATCGACCGCACCACGGGCGCGGAATTTTGCGGCAGATACGCCAGACTGAAATTCTCAAGCGTCGGCTGCCGGTCGCCCCTGGCTGTCAGGTCCGCCTTCCATTGGATATAACGCGCGTTCGGACTCTGGATCGCCGACCCAGATTCCTCAGTCAACGCCTCCGACCAGTTACTCCAGGTTCTGTCAGGCCGCAATGAGTTGCCAGTGCGCGTCTTCAGTGTCACCCCGCCTTGGCTCAACCAGCGCACCCGTCCCCACCGGGCTACACTCTGCGCGTCGAAGATCGGCGACTCATAACTCCCTTTCGCCGCTTTCCCGGATTGCAATTCGAAGAGCTTACCTGTGTTCCCAGTCGCGGCGAAAACACCGTCTCCCGACGCAATGAGCCGGGTTGCCTCTGTCTCATTAGTTTGTGCTACCAATGTTAGCTTGCGATCACCAGTTAGCCGGTAGATGCGTCCACCGTCGTCCGTTGAAAACAGTAAGTCACCATTTCGAGAGAGTAAGTCGAAGATATTCTCTTCTTTGGAACTCCAAAGAGTTTCCACCGTATTGTCAGGCGCGATCTTATAGATGGCTGACTTCTCCACGCCGGAAACTTCTAGGGGCTGGGCGGTGCTCGCCGACAGCGCGGTGGTTGCGGCTGCCACGGCCGCTTGAGCTGCTCTTGTCGCATCGGCCGTCTGAGGCGGCTTCACCTCCGTGCCCGGCTGGGCCGTTAAGCTTGGCCGCGTCGCCGCGTCTGCGGTCACTGTTATCGACGTGGTAACCACCGGCGTTGACCCGCTCTGCAGTAGAGACTGCGCCGCCTGCGCCGCCGTTTGCGTCTTGTGATTCACGGAGCCGCCGAGTCCCACGGCGTAAATCGATCCGTCCGGCCCATTTGCAATCGCGCGGATTTCCGGTAAGTTCGCGTCATAAAGAACAAACGCCTGATCCTTCGCACTAATGCGGTACAGAATGCCGTTCGGCTCGGTCCCCGCTAGCAAACGTCCGCCCGAATCCAGGGTCAAGCCCGTCACGTGCGTCTGACCGGTGTCGTAGTACTGCTCGCCCGTGTTAGCCGCCGTGATCCGGAACACCTTCCCCTGTTCCCCGGTGCCGGCGTAAAGTGCGCCGTCTTTCGCTACCGCCAACGCCCAGATGTATTTCTGATGCGGATCGAAGTATACCTCTGCCTTCCCGCTGCGAATGCGGTAGATTTTCCCGTCAGGCGAAGTTCCCGCATATACCGATCCGTCCGCGCCTACAGTGACCGCAAAAATTTCCGGTTGGTCCGCCGTCCACACCAGCGTCGACTTCCGCGACCTGTCTATCCGGTAGAGGCGTCCGCGGTTCCCGGTCGCCGCATATATCGAACCATCGGGAGCTTCCGCCACGCTCCAGATCACCGCTTGCCCCGAAGCAAAGACCGCATCCAGCCGCGGCGCAAGCGTCAACGTTCCGTCCCGGCCAAGCGATACATTTTCAAAGTGGCCACGCAGAAAATCCTGATAGCTCGCCATCTCCCAGGTGGCTACCGTCGAAGCGCCCACCGGGCCAGCAAGAAGAATGCAGACTAGCCAGGCCTTCACGGCTTCACCTCGACCTGGATCGTCTTCGAGCCGGTAACCAGGAAGCCTCCGCCATCGATTTCCATCTCGGCGATTTTAGAGTTCTTCATCGCGTTCAAGGCCAGCGCGCCATTTCCCAATGACGAAGCCATAACGAGCGCGACCGATGGCGGCGGCGACGGTAGCTCGCTCACCCCTGTGGGGAACGATGCCTCTGGCCGCCACACCCGCACATACGCTTTGTTATTGCTCCGCAAGCGGCCGATCAGATCGAGCAACTGTTCCGGCGTACGCGGCGTATTCGCTAAAGCGAACTTCAGGTCCTGCATACTCGTCTGGTTTCCGTCCGCCACGGTAAAGTACAGCGGTCCGGCGTCTGCGCCCACCGGCACCGTATAGCTCACCGTGTGCATCTGATCGCCGCCCCCATCCGGCGTCAACACCACGTGCAATTCAATCGTCTCGCCCGGCCGGACTTCGCGATGCGCCGCCACCACTTCCTCGATATCCAGCGTTCTCTTCTTCTCCGACGCTTCGATGTCGAGCGAAATGCGTTCCACTCCCAAGGTCTCGAACCCGCCTTGCAGCACATACGCCACCGGGGCCGCCGTCGAGACGGATGCCAATTGAGCCACGCCCGCATCGCCCGCATAGACATCGTTCACTGCAATTTTCCGATTTCCGGTCAACCCGATCGTCCCCTTCACGGTTAAGGTTGCCGCCCCGGAGTTGCGCTCGGTCGCGTCAAGCGTCGAGAAGACCGCCATCTGTAATAACAATGGCGTCAACTGCGGATCGTTAACCATGCTCATCCGATAGCTATCAATCTGCTTGCCCGCGCGATGCACGCGTATGTCCAGCGGCACCATGGAAGCGCGTTGCCCAAACCTTCCCGAAACCGCCGTGTCGCGGTCTTGAGAGATCACTCCCATCAGTTCCCGCGGTGACGAAATCTTAAAAGAAGTGTTCACGTTCGCGAGCAGAGTCAGCACTTCGGAGCGGCTGAAGGGTAGTCCGGTCGCGCCCGTACCCATGAAACGATGGCCGAATGCATAGATCCGGTCGCCGTCGACGTAAGTGACCGTGCCATCCGCACCGACGTTCAAATCACCCTGCATGAGTTGCACGGAGATCATGGAGCCCGGCTGAACGCGCGCCGAATCGCCAAACGAAGCCAATCGCGCGTCCCCTGAATTGCCGCCCGCCGATAGGGCCTGTGCCGGTTCCAGCCCAAGCGCCCGCAACTGCGGTCCAAACGCATCAATCGTTCGCGGCGTAAATCCGCCGAGCCCGAGCGGCGTGCTGATATTCATCAGGCGCGTGTCCTTATTTGCCGCTTGCGCCGGAAACCCAACGGTAAAGTCGCGCTTCTGGATCGCTTCCGCTACGTTCTGTACGCTTGGCACGCGCTGGTGCGTGTCCCCGTCCGCAGACCGGATCATGTCCCCAATGGGACGAATCGCCGCGATCGGATCCTTGGAAAATGGAAACGCCATAGCCACTGCCCCCAGGAGCTTTCCATCCAGATACACCGGGCTTCCACTCATCCCTTGCAGCACGCCGGTGTGCTCCAACGGACCACCAGACAGCCTCGCTAAGATCACCGATTCCTTCGGCCCTGCGTTAGCGAGTACGCCCAGAATCTCTACCTGAAATTCCTCGACCTTATCGCCCTGAAACACCGTCCGCCCGATGCCATGCATGCCCGGACGAACGTCCGCCACGGAAAAAAATCCGTCAGGCGCCGGGGCCGCCATCAACAGATTTGCCAACAGATAAATCGAAAGAAAATGGATGAAGCGCACGCGGCGGGACCTTAGGAGAACACCATGGAACAACTACTCCTTAAGTGTAACGTGCTGAACCCAAACCAAGTTACCGGAATGATATGATCCGGATACTGACTGACTCATGGCGGACCAATCGCCGGCGACTCCTCGCCAACCTTTCTCCTGGATCACTATCGGCTGGTTTGGCGCCCTCCTGCTGGCCTGCTACGCACCGGTTCTCCTCGCGCTGGTGAAGAACTGGAATAGCGATGCCGACATGGGCCATGGATTCTTCGTGCCTGCGGTCAGCGCCTTTATTGTCTGGCAGAAACGCGCCGAACTCGCCGCGCTCACCCCGCGTGCGAACTGGTGGGGCTTGCCCATCGTGCTGTACGCCGCCCTGCAGCTATATATCGCCACGCTCGGGGCCGAGTTATTCCTCGCGCGCACGGCGTTCGTGCTCTCGCTTGTGGGCATGGTCCTCTTGCTTGGAGGCGCCCGCTACCTGCGCGTGCTCGCGTTCCCTCTCTTTCTGCTTTTGTTCATGATTCCCATCCCGGCCGTCATCTATAACCGCATCACGTTTCCATTGCAAATCATCGCGAGCCAGACCGCCGAATGGGCGCTCACGCTCTTACAAATTCCGGTCTTGCGCGAAGGCAACATCCTGGATCTTCCCGAGCAGCGCCTGAGCGTGGTGGAAGCCTGCAGCGGCATCCGCTCCTTGCTGACGCTCTCCTTCCTATCGCTGGTTTACGGCTACTTCTTCGAGCGCCGCATGTGGATGCGCGTGCTGCTCTTCCTTGCCACCATTCCCATCGCGATCATCGCCAACGCCAACCGCGTCACGCTAACCGGCGTCCTGGCCGAGTACAAGCCGGAGTTAGCCGAAGGCTTCTTCCATGAAATGTCCGGCGGCGTCATCTTCCTAGCCGCGCTATTGATCATGGTCGCGCTGCACCAACTCTTTCGCCGAGGTATCGCCTTCTATGACCGCCGCCACATTGCGCCCGTTGCTGCGTAGCCGCTACGCCCAGGTCCTCACCGCCGTTCTCGTACTGCAGGGCGCTCTCTTCTACACGGCGTCCCACGGGGAGATGATTCCGCTGGCTAAGCCGCTCGATCAGTTTCCCGGAGCGCTCGGCTCTTGGCGCCTCGCGCAAACCGGCGTGGTCGACCCCGAAACACAGGCGGTCTTACGCGCGGACGATACCTTAACTCGCTGGTATGTCGATCCTGCTCAGGGTGGCGCCAACTTGTTCGTCGCTTACTTCAAGACTCAGCGCACCGGCCAGTCACCTCACTCTCCGAAGAACTGCCTCCCCGGCGCGGGTTGGACTCCATCGGCCACCGGCTTTCTGGACGTTCCCATCCCAGCCACCGGCGAAACCATCCATATCAACCGCTACATCGTCGCTAAAGGCGATGTGAAGAGCGTCGTCCTTTACTGGTATCAGACACAAAGCCGCGTCATCGCCGACGAGTTTGCGGCCAAATTCTATTTGGTCGCCGATTCCATCAAACACCACCGCAGCGATACGGCCCTGGTCCGGGTTGTCGTGCCCGTGGTCGGCGATGGAGAGCAAAAGGCCGTCAACGAGGGCGAAGCCTTTGTGCAAGCCGCATACCCGATCCTCCGCGCTTATCTGCCGAGCTAACCCGCCACGCGGCGTCTGACTAGCACGAGCGCCGTTAAACCTGCGCCGATAAGCGCCAAACTCTGAGGCTCCGGCGTCGGCAGTGGGATTTCCGTTAACGCCAGTAATTTCCCATTAGCGTCCGTAACATCGAAATTCAGTCCAACGTTATAAGCCGCATCCTCGGCGAAATTCCCTGAGTATGCATACGACGTTCCCATCAACGACATCAAGAAAGGCACCCCGAGCGAGATCTTCTCCGATACCGGAGCGCCACCGCAATTTTGCAAGCAGGATTGGCTCTGATCGTTGATGAAGTAACTCGCGCTGAATGCGCCCCCGCTGCCATCCGCATTCCCGGAAGCCGTAAATACCAGAAAGCCCGTCCCAGTACCCGCGGCCACGAATTCACCTTGCATCGTGATATCCGCCTCGGCCTGTCCACCCTTAGGCCCGGGATACGAATTGGCTTGCCCCTGAATCGTAGCCTTCGCAATATTTCCGGTGAGAGAAAACGTGTCTGTTGCCTGCGCCGAGGCATTCCCCGTATAACTAACAAACTGAGTAACGGTCGGTAGTACATCGGCCCAACAGCACGATGAAATACCTAATGTGAGCGCGAGCAACCCCTTATTCATTGAAAAAGGGGCCGCCTTTTAACCCCCCACGGAATTGTATAACAAAATCCGCGTTTTTCGAAACAAGCAGTTACACCTTTCTTAAAACGAAAAGTACTGACTCGCCGTCAGTTCTACCCGGTAGAGTTGCCAGCGCCTTAGGGGCTGCTAAGAGAGCCCCAACACCCTTAGCCCCAACGGAAGGAAGTCGCCGTTCCAACACGTTCTCCATCGTCCCTGTCAGTTGTGTCTGCCGCTTGAACCGGTAAGTCACAAATTGCTTCAACGCCGCGCGACTGTCGAACGGCTGAACGACACTTCGCTCCACCCGGAAACCCACACGCCGCGCCAGACTCTCCATCGCTTTCTCTCCGATTCTCGAAACATGATTCGGCGGCATATCTAACAACAAGCCATGCGTTTCGTTAAACCGGATCCTCGCCGGATTCGGCACGGAAATAAATGCCAGACCATCCGCAACGATAAGGTCTCGCAACGTTGTCAAGAACTCAACCGGCTCCCCTAAGTGCTCCAGGACTTGAAACGCGAACGCATAGCCGAAACATTCCCCCGAGGTAACGCCCGAGATCTCCTCAAGGCTCGACACGCACTCGACCGCCGAATCGATCGCCGCAATACTTTGCCTGGCCCGCTCCGAGTACTCCACAGCGCACACTTTTCTTCCCGCAAAGCCCAAGCCGAGCAGCCGTTTCAGGAAGCTCCCGTCACCGGCGCCCATCTCCAGGCACCGGCGGCTCAACGCTGCGGAATCTGCCCGCAATGTCTCGAGCGTTACGCCGAATTCCCAGCGGTTCTGCGGGTACCCGTAAACATGCTTGTATGCCAACGCATAGTAGTCCGCGTCACCGCCCACGAACGGCCAGCTATAGACACCCGCGCACGACCCACACTGAATCAATGAGCAGCTATCCGATCCCCACAGCTTGCGAATATGCTCGATCAGCAGGGCGAAGACTTCCGCGTCCTGATGCGGCCGCAGAAAATGCAATGTCGCTTCCCTTGCGGAAACCACCAGCACCACCGTGCCTCCGGCTTGCCCGCAAAACGGACACACCCCATCTCCATCCCGGCGCGGCGAATCGGATTCCTCAAACGTGGCCATGATCGGTCCGCTCTTTAGCCGAAACGGCTCACCGGTCGGGCGGCGTCAACCCGTTCTTCTGCACGCCCGTGCTCGCGTCCCGATGCACCGCGTCCAGCACGCCATTCACAAAGTGCACCGACTCTTCGCCCGCGAACTGCCGCGCCAGTTCCAGCGCCTCGTCGATCAGTACCACCGGCGGCGTGTCCGTATGCAGCATCTCGTACACCGCCAGCCGCAACACGTTCCGGTCCACGATCGGCATCCGCTCCAGCCGCCAGTGTTCGGCATGTTTCTGAATCACCGCGTCGATCTCCGCGCTCTGTTCCACCGTCCCGCGCACCAAAAACTCCATGAACGGATCGCGCGGTGTCCGCGGATCGCCCTCTTCCCGCGTCAGCGAGCTATAAAAGCCTTCGAGCGAATCCCCCACCGAATGCTTCCGCATATCCCACTGGTACAGGATCTGTAACGCGCGCTGCCGGGCTTTATGTCGCGACGGCATCAGCTGCCTTGACTCTGCAAAGCCCGCAGAAGGTTCGCCATCTCGATCGCGGTCATTGCCGCGTCAAAACCCTTATTCCCGCTCTTCGCGCCCGAACGATCCACGGCCTGCTCCACGGTATTCGTTGTCAGCACGCCGAATACAATCGGTATCCCCGTATCCACCGCCAAACGAGACAGTCCACTCGCTGCTTCCCCCGCCACGTAGTCGAAGTGTGGCGTGTCGCCCCGAATTACCGCGCCCAGGCACACGATCGCGTCATGCCGCTTTAGCGCCGCCACCGCTTTCACCGTAACCGGAAACTCCCACGCGCCCGGTATCCGCACGATCTCGATCAGACTCTCGTCCGCTCCCGTGCGCCTCAGCGCGTCGATTGCTCCCGCCAGCAGCCGGTCCGTCACGAAGCTATTGAAACGAGCCACCACGATGGCGAAGCGCAGTCCGCCCGCCGACAACTGTCCTTCGATCTCTTTGATTTTTTGACCCAATGGAATGTTGTGCCCCGAAGCCTTCGTTACTTACCCGTAAATACCGGCTGGCGTTTCTCCAGGAAGGCGCGCGTGCCCTCCCGCCGATCCGCCGTGCCCGCCGAAACGCCGAAAGCCATGGCTTCGAACCGTAAGCCTGCTTCTAATCCCGCGCTATACCCCATCTCGACCGCTTCCAGCGTCAGCGCCACCGCGAGCGGACCATTGCCCAGCACTTTCTCCAGCCACCTGCGGCTAAAATCCAGTAAATCCGCCGCTGGAACCACATGATTCACCAATCCAATGCGCCGCGCTTCCAACGCGTCGATCGTCTCGCCCGTCACCAGTAACTCCACCGCCGCCGCATACCCTACCAGCCGTGGCAATCGCTGCGTCGCTCCGTAACCCGGCACGATTCCCAACTTCACTTCGGGTTGGCCCATCCGGGCGGTGTCCGCTGCAATGCGCGCCGTACACGCCATTGCCAACTCCATCCCGCCACCCAACGCAAACCCGTTGATCGCCGCTACCGACGGCTTCCGCATCGTCTCCAGCATCCGGAATACCCGCTGCCCGCTTGACGACAGCCGCTCGGCCTCCGCCGGAACGATTTCCGCCAGTTCCTGAATGTCCGCGCCCGCGACAAATGCCTTATCGCCCGACCCGGTCACAATCAAGCCGCGAATCGCCGCATCGTCACCCGCCGCCCGGAATACACTTTCCAGTTCCCCGATCAGCGCGTGGTTTAAAGCATTCCGCTTTTCCGGCCGGTCGATGGTGACGACACCGATTCCCGATGCCTCCGCCGTAAACCGTATGTGCTTGAAATCCATATGCGAAGACGCGGTTTGCCGAGCCTCATCATACCGCATAAAGGGCGGATTCGTCCCTCACCGGTGAGATTACGTCGGAGTTGGTCAAACGCGGAACAACCGCGTCAATTCGTCATCTTAAGGGGAGGCAGTTTCAAGACCGCGGGGCCTCGTGTGGTCGAAGGCCGCAGGCGAGCAGCACCGCCAAAAGTGCGCGATCCCGTTTGCCTTTCAACCGCTGAGAGCCGGGCGCGTTCGAGAGCCGCTGGGATCGTTCGGACGTCAGCCAGTTTCCGAGCCTGATGCCGATTTTCTTGACGCCTTCAACGCGGCGTATTCCGGCGGCGAGGTCTGGACTAAGCAGTCCGCGGTCGGCCGCCTCATACGCCAAGCGTTGCACCGCGCCAAGTCGCAGGTTGACAGTGCCGGGCGCAAGCTGCCGTGACTCCAGGTGCATACGATACCGGAGAACGACGGTCCTGCTGAAAGAGAGCCGCGGCTCTGAGCAATACCATTCAATGAACTCTTGGCTCGCGTGTCTGTAACCGCGTTGCGCGTGGGGCGAACTGAGGCTGCTCAAGACTGCCGCCTTCGCTAGGTCCAAGTCAGGCAGCCGCAAAACTGCTTTAGGAACTCGTGGGTTCGCCTTTCCTGCGTGCGTCTTCACCATCGGTCGTGTGCCCTCCTCGACCGCAAACCCATGATGACGTTCGTAAGGGACGAGTGCCGGGTCACTCGCGCAGAATCGGCGGATACGAGCCGACTTATCAGTAGTAATCTGGGCCAACTTCCGTGTTGCCGACGATCCGCTCGGAGGGGAAAACGTAGGGCCGTGACGCGCTCTGAGTTGGTGAGAGCGGCGACGCGGGAAGGAGTCATCTCTTCCTGCTTGTTGTCCGTCGATCACGCCAAGTAGGCCCCCAAGTTACACTTGAACGCAGCCATTCGATGCAGACCGAAACTGCTGCCATTATCGCCGTACGGCCCGAGCTCATTCCGGATGAGCGCCTTATTTGGGCGGGCACTCCGACTTTAGGCAGGATATTCCACAAGGAGGATTTGTTCTTGGTGCCGTTCAGTCTTCTGTGGGGAGGGTTTGCACTCTTCTGGGAGGCAGGCGTTTTGGGCTATTGGGGACGAGGCTCCAATCCCAGAACGCCGTGGAACTTCGGCATCATCTGGGGAATACCGTTCGTATTAGTCGGACAGTACTTCATCTGGGGACGCTTTTTTTATGCTGAGTGGAACAAGCGGAGAACGTTTTACGCTGTTACAAACCAGCGTGTAATTGTCGTCCAAGATCGTCCGAATCGAAAGACTGCAAGTGCCTACATCGACACTCTGCCAGTGCTAATTAAGGAAGCCGGTTCGGGAACAATCGGAACTCTAAGGTTTTCGGAGCCGGATTCACCGTGGTCACGACGACGAGGCTGGAGTGCTTGGGACAGTATGGCGATCGGCGCAACTCCCGTGTTTGTAGACATCGAGGATGTCAACGCCGTTTATCTCGTTGTCGCTGAACTGCGTCAAAAAGCGCGTGCTCGCGATTAACACCGCATGGTTTTACCAACCAAGAGCGCAACAACTGTTATGTCGCGAATTGCGAGCCGATCACGCGCCACTCGGAAGTTGGGCGGATGCTTGCCGACTTGTCATTACTGACCGTAGTTCCACAGTATCGTTCTAGGAAACGACAAAGTTCCAGAGTGCTTGCTCGATGCAGGCATTCCTGAACACGAGACGTGGAAGCTACTGCTTTGCCCCTGCCCACTCAAGATAGGAGTGAAACTCCGTCGAGCCCGGGGCGGCGCCTTGGAACTTGCCTGTCATCACTCCCTTTTCGAGGTGGTAGACGAGTTTGAAGTGAAGCGCGGATGCTGGGCCTTCTGACACAAAGACGGCTGTTGTCGCATCCGGAGTGGAAACTGTGTATTGAATCACGTGGCCTTCACTGTCGATGTAGAACGCAGACAGCGCGCTAGACATACCCGCGTACACGGTGAGTTGGTCGTGATGCTGGCAGTCGAAAGAGTTTGGACCAGAGCATTTGTCTACCGAGCTGGTGCGCTGGAGCGCGTGGCCGTTCAAATCGAGCGCGAACGTGTAGGTCCCCGCGGCCGTCCCGCCGGAGGAACCGTTCGCATTGGTGTTTGCCTTCCAGGTGCCCTGAAGGAAAGCTAGGGACTGGAGCGGGTCTTTTGTCGATGAGCTCTGTGCGTTTGTCGAGAGAGACAAAATGAGAGTGGCGGCAATAGTGGCGATATGGGAGATCTTCATAGCTGGTTTCCTTTCGTCTGCTCGGCAAACCCGCGCAGGCGCAAACTGATTTCCTCGGGTGTCAGGACTTCCTTTACGGTTGCGAGTGCCCACACGTGTCCTTGGGGATCTCGAATCCATCCATAGCGGTCTCCCCAGAACATGTCCGTAGGTGGCCATGCGGGAGATGCCCCTTCGCGGATGGCGTGGTCATACGCCTGGTCCACATCGTCTACGCGAACCTGGAAGACGCAGGTAGAGCCTTGAAGCCTTTCGGGCGAAGCGAGAAGCGCCCCTTCCACTCGTTGCTCTCTCTGCTGGGGCTCTTCTGTCGAGACCTGGATGAGCGAACCCCAAATCTTCAAATGAAGATGTTCGCCCGTACCGCTGGGGGATGCGGAACGATAGAGCAGTTCCGCGCCGAAAGCCCGTTCGTAAAATGCCAACGCCTCTTCCGTATCGCGCACGACCAGATGCGGAACAATCTGCCCCATGTGAGGCACCGACCCTTCAACCGCCATGCTTACTCCTTTTGCTGTGTGGGTTCTTCATCGGCTTCTCAGAAGTCCCGACGAAGGACCACAGGTGTCCGGCTGGATCGACCAGCACCTTATAGCGCTCTGCCCAGCGAATAACATAGCGAAGAGGCTGGGGCGTTAACCGATAACGCTGTTCAAGTCCGTCCCTGTCTGAAGAAACGAGCTCAGCTTCGCGGAGTTCCTTCAAGTGCTGCGAAACGGCGGGTTGTGACATCGTGAAGCGAGCGGTCAGTTCCTTTACAGACAGAGAGGACTCCGCCAGCATCGCGAGCATGTTACGGCGGGCGGGGTGAGCGATGGCTCGAAAGATGAGTTCTTCGGTTGGCATAAGCGATCCCTTATACAGAAGAGCATAAGGAAACGCTTATTGGCAAGTCTTTCAACGTGAATTCCTTTTCGCACCGGTACTGCCTTCTGCGTCCCCTAGGGTTGCCATGAAGGATCAGTACCGTTAAACGCGCTTGCGTCCGTTGACTCTGAGCGAATCGTCAACAATCGGGAAATTGAGACTGCAAAACGGCGTGACCCAACGTAAGTCCGCTATCAATAGTTGCCTTCATCCGGCCCCACCGGAAAACCATCTCCTACCTCGACCCACCTCACAGCACCAAAACCCGATCCCACTTCAATCCATATGGGACACTGGAACTTACCGAGCCCCTCCCACCCTGCATGGACCGCGCCTTCATCCGCAATTTCTCCATAATTGCGCACATCGATCACGGCAAAAGTACGCTCGCCGACCGCCTCCTGGAATCCACCGGCGCGCTCTCCCAACGCGAGATGATGGCCCAGGTGCTCGATTCCATGGACCTCGAGCGCGAACGCGGCATCACCATCAAAGCCCACGCCGTGCGCCTCAATTACCGCGCCGATGACGGCCAGGATTATCAGCTCAACCTCATCGACACCCCCGGCCATGTCGATTTCTCCTACGAAGTCTCGCGCAGCCTGCAAGCCTGCGAAGGTGCGCTCCTCGTCGTCGATGCCTCCCAAGGCGTCGAAGCCCAAACACTCGCCAATACCTACCTCGCGCTCCACCACAATCTCGAAATCATTCCCGTTATTAATAAAATCGATCTCCCGTCCGCCGAGCCCGAGCGCATTCGCGAACAGATTGAACAGGTCATCGGCCTCGATGCCACTGACGCTCTTCTTGTCAGCGCCAAACAAGGCATCGGCATCCACGAAACCCTGGAAGCCGTCGTCCGCCGCGTTCCTCCGCCCATCGGTTCCCCCGACGCCCCGCTCCGCGCTCTGATCTTCGATTCTTGGTTCGACCCCTATCGCGGCGTCATCATCCTCATGAAAGTCGTTGAGGGCCGAATCAAGCTTCACCAGAAAATCCGCTTGATGGCGCTTGGCCAGATCTATGAGGTCGAAGGTCTCGGCTATCAGTCGCCCAAAGCTATCCCCGCGCCGGAACTTTCCGCCGGCGAAGTCGGTTACCTCTTTGCCAATATCAAGACCGTTTCCGACGCGCAGATCGGCGACACCATCACCGATCATGAGAACCCCGCAACCGAAGCTCTGCCCGGCTTCGAGGAAATCAAGCCCATGGTCTTCGCCGGCCTCTACCCGGTCGAGTCCCACGAACATGGCCTGCTCCGTGACGCCCTCGAAAAACTTCGTCTAAATGACAGCGCGTTCAACTTCGAGCCCGAAAACTCCGTCGCTCTCGGCTTCGGCTTTCGCTGCGGCTTCCTCGGTCTCCTTCACCTCGAAATCGTCCAGGAACGCCTCGAACGCGAGTTCAAAATTGACCTGATCACCACCGCGCCCGGTGTTCGCTACAAAGTTACGACTACTAAGGGCGACGTTCTCGAGGTCGATAACCCCACCCGCTTTCCTGACCCCTCCGCCATCAAACAGATTGAAGAGCCCATCATCGACGCCAGCGTCATCACCCGCGAAGACTTCCTTGGCGGGATTCTAGCTTTACTTGAGGAAAAGCGCGGTATACAGAAGAAATTCGAGTACATCGGCGCAGGACGCGTTCTGCTCCTTTACGAAATGCCCCTCAACGAAGTCGTGATGGACTTCTACGACCGCCTGAAATCCGTCTCCAAGGGCTATGCGTCGCTCGACTATCACCTCGCCGGATTCCGCATTTCTCCCATGGTTCGGCTCGATGTCTTAGTCGCCTCCGAGCCGGTCGACGCCCTTTCGATCATCGTGCACCGCGATTTCGCCTATGAGCGTGGTAAGACCTTGATTGAGAGGATGCGGAAGCTAATTCCGCGCCAAATGTTTGAAATTGCTCTCCAAGCCGCCATCGGGAACAAAATTGTTGCACGTGAAACCATCGCGGCCATGCGCAAAAATGTGCTCGCAAAGTGTTACGGCGGCGATATCTCTCGCAAACGCAAGTTGCTCGAGAAGCAAAAAGAGGGTAAGAAACGAATGAAGCGCGTCGGGTCGGTCGATATTCCGCAGGAAGCGTTCCTGGCCGTTCTCAAGGTCGGCAACATCGAATCGGACGACTAGCCTCCTGTGACTTGTGACGTTTTGGTTATCGGGGCAGGGGTCGCCGGTCTGGCGGCCACTGCGCACCTGGAGCGCGCTGGCGTCAAAGTCCTCTGCCTGGAAGCACGTTCCCGTTTAGGCGGCCGCGTCTTTACTCTCCACGATCCGCTTTGTCCCGTGCCCATTGAGCTCGGCGCCGAGTTCGTTCATGGCAGTCCACCCGAAACTCTCGACCTGGTCGAACGCGCCAACCTGATGCTCTGCGACGCCGCTGCTGAGACGAGCACCCTTCAAAACGGTGTCTGGAAGTCGGACGATTCCGAATCCGATGCACAAGAGCTACTAGGCCTTCTTGATGCTCCCGGACTGCCGGATGAGAGCTGGTCCAGTTTCCTCCAGCACACCACGGCAAGCAAGGCTTTGAAGCGCGCCGCCACCCGCTATGTCGAAGGTTTTAATGCCGCTTACGCCGATCGCATCAGCATCGCATCCATTGCCCAGGACGGACGCGCGGCCCGCGCCATCGATCGCGGCCACCACTCCCGTGTGCAAAACGGATATTCGCAAATTCCGCACATCATTGCACAAGTTTGCGGCTCCCCCGGCCGGTCCATTCTCCTGAACCACCCGGTGGAAAACATCGCGTGGTCCCCCGGCAAAGTTACCGTCCACACCGCCGGGAACCCCATCGCGTTCACCGCGCGGGCCTGCGTTGTCACCCTCCCTATCGGGGTCCTGCAACACGGGTCGGTTCAGTTTTCGCCGGTGCCGCCGATCCTTGCTAGCGCCGTCCCGCACATCGCCAACGGACAGGTCTTCCGCGTCGTGCTCCGTTTCTCACACCCGTTCTGGGAAGAAATCGACGGCCTCCGCGATGCCGCGTTTCTGTTCACCGATGACCAAGTCTTTCCCACCTGGTGGACCTCCTTACCTGTCCGCGCTCCGCTGCTCACTGCCTGGTCGGCGGGCCCGCCGACCGCAACCTTGCTCGGCCGTACGCAACCCGAAATCGCCCAAGCCGCCATCCAGTCCCTCTCCCGAATCACCGGCACCGGCGTCGCCCCGCTCGTCCGCGCCTGGCATCTCCACGACTGGTATGCCGACCCGTTCTCTCGCGGTGCCTACAGCTACGCTCTCGCTGGACATTTGGACGCCCGCCGCCAGCTTGCCGAGCCGATCGAAAACACTCTCTTCTTCGCCGGTGAAGCGACCGAAACCAACGGACATAGCGCCACTGTGCACGGCGCTGTTGCCACCGGCTATCGCGCCGCCCGCGATATCCTACAGGCATTCCAGTGCTGACCGACTTAATTCAAATCAAGACCTTGGGGGAGAAAAAACGCCCGGAGAACGAGCGCTTCCGTAAGTACCTGAAATCCTACGATCACTCCGATCGCATCCTGCGCCGCATCGCGGTCGGCGTCGAAGATCAGATCGACTGCACAACCTGCGCCAACTGCTGCCGCGTCGCCACCGTTAAACTAACTACTCGCGACGTGGAGAACATATCTAAATCGTTGCGCATGAAACCGGGCCGGTTCCTGGATGACTATACAATGCAGAGCGATACCGAGGGCTTGATACTCAAACGCACTGAGCAAGGTTGTGTGTTTCTTGACGGCAACTTATGCCTGATCTATGACTCCCGCCCAGCTAACTGCGAAGACTTCCCGCACGTGGTCCGTGGGGCCGGTTCCATCGTTAGCCGCATGTGGGAGTTTGTCGATCGCGCTTGTTACTGCCCGATCGTATATAACTCCCTTGAAGCATTCAAGGCGGAAACCGGCTTTACACGCTAACTTGCAACTAACCTATATCGCTACTGTCGATATACTGACGCTCGACCGTAGACCTTCGATCACCACGATCCCGGACTCAGTCACGTGATACAACTTACGGTCTTTTTCCAGATCGTATCCCACCCGCGCGTCTTCCGGAATTCGCACGTTCTTATCCAGAATGGCGTTCTTCACTCGTGCCCGCCGCCCGATATCGCAGTTATCTAAAATGATGGAGTCTTCCACCACCGCGCCGCTGTGCACCTTCACGCCGCGCGAGAGAACTGAGTTCCGAACCATGCCGCCGGATAAGATGCAGCCGCCCGAGACTACCGAGTCGATCGCTAACCCGCGCCGGTCTTCCATGTCGAAACAGCACTTAGCCGGCGGGTCAGGGAACCCCGTCGTGCGCAACGGCCATTCCCGGTTATATAGATTCAGTTCGGGCGATACCGCCTTCAGATCCATGTTGGCTTCGTAGTACGCATCGATGGTGCCGACGTCGCGCCAGTAAGATGGTTGCCCTTCCGGCTCACCCGGAATTTTATTCGTCTGGAAGTCATAGGCGTACACTTCTTCTTTCTTGACTAGCTTCGGTAAGATATCCCGCCCGAAGTCATGCGAACTGTCTTCGTTCGCCGCATCAGCGATCAATTCGTTAATCAGCGTCCGCGACGAGAAGATATAGTTACCCATCGAAGCAAATACATGGTCGGGACGCCCCGGTATGGTCGGAGCATTAGGATTCTTCTCGTGGAATGCGACAATGCGCCCGCTATCGTCCGTCTCGATCACTCCGAACTCGTGCGCGTACTGCTTATGTACCGGGATCGCCGCCACCGTGCAGGCCGCCTTCCGCTGCTCGTGAAACTCCACCATGGATGCGATGTTCATCCGGTAGATATGGTCGGCCCCGAAGATCGCCACCACGTGCGGATTCGCCTGCTCCAGCAAGTTCAGGTTCTGAAAGATGGCGTCGGCCGTCCCCTGATACCAGGTCTCCCCGGGCGACCGCATCTGCGCAGGCACCGGTATCACGAACTGGTTTCTCAGCAGACTGCCGAACTGCCAGCCTTCACTCAAATGCTGCAGGAGCGACTGGCTCCGGAACTGGGTCAATACGTAGATCGAGTAGATCCCGGAATTGATAAAGTTGCTCAGCACGAAGTCGACAATGCGGTACTTGCCGCCGAACGGCACCGCCGGTTTCGCCCGCTCTTTTGTCAGTGGATATAAACGGGTTCCCTTGCCACCCGCCAGCACGATTCCCAGTACGCGAAGTTGCATATAGCTCCGCCATTAGACTACACCGAACGCCTACAGGCAAGAGTGAATTCTCCGTGAATGCGCAAGAAGCCCCCGAATCGGCCCTTTTCCGCTGCACCCGTGACGAAAGAGTATTCTAGTTGGCAAGAGGTAGCCATGTCGTTTCAGATCTCTGTTAACGGCCGTTCCACCACGGTCGACGTTGCCCCAGACACCCCGCTGCTGTGGGTCATTCGCGATGTACTCAACCTCAAGGGAACCAAGTACGGATGTGGCATCGGTCAGTGCGGCGCCTGCACCGTCCACATGAATGGCGAGGCAGTGCGCAGTTGCACCACCCTGGTCTCCAACGCCGCGAACGCCAAAATTACTACCCTGGAAGGGCTCTCGCCGAACGCCGCGCACCCGCTCCAAGTCGCCTGGGCGGACTTCGACGTTCCACAATGCGGCTACTGCCAAGCCGGCCAGATCATGTCCGCCGCCGCCCTGCTGGCCAAACATCCCAAACCGACCGATCAGGACATCGATTCCGCCATGAGTGGCAACCTTTGCCGCTGCGGAACCTACCTCCGTATCCGGCAAGCCATCCATCAGGCCGCCAATGCGGGCGTCGCGCAGAAAGCCTAAAGGAGCAGCCATGCTAGTGAATCGCCGATCCTTCATCCAAGTCACCGCCATCTCGGGCGGTGGAATGCTTCTCGGCTTGGTCCCGCACACTCCGCTTTTGGCGCAGCAGCCCGCGCCTCCGCCGTTAACGCCAAGCGCGTTCATCAAGATTGCTTCCGATGGCGGTGTCACGCTGATCTCGCGAAATCCGGAAATCGGGCAGGGCATTAAGACCATGCTGCCGATGCTCATTGCCGAAGAGTTGGAAGTCGATTGGAAAACGGTTCACGTCGAGCAAGGCGATCTCGACGCCAAGTACGGCGTGCAGTTCACCGGTGGCAGCTTCGCGGCTTCCAACAATTGGGTTCCCATGCGGCAGGTTGGGGCCGCTGGCCGCACGCTTCTAATCGCCGCCGCCGCGAAGACTTGGGGCGTCCCCGAATCGGAGTGCTATGCCGCCTCCGGACGCGTCTACCACCGCAACACCGATCGTTCTCTCGGGTATGGCGAACTTGCCGCCACCGCCGCCACTCTTCCGCCTCCTGACCTGAAAGCCCTCAAGCTCAAGGACGGCAAAGATTTCAAAATCATCGGGGTCTCAACCCGCAGTGTCGACCTCCCGGACATCGTCGCCGGCAAGCCGATCTTCGGCATCGACTTCACTATGCCCGGCATGCTCTACGCCGTCTTCCAAAAATGCCCGGTATTCGGCGGCAAAGTGAAGACCGCCAATCTCGACCAGATCCAACAAATGCCCGGCGTGCGCAGAGCCTTCATCGTCGAAGGCCAGGTGAAAACCGGTACCATCATCGAACCCGAACCGGGCCTTGAGCCTGGTGTCGCCATCGTCGCCGATTCCTGGTGGCAGGCGCAATCGGCCCGTAAGAAACTCGCA
This sequence comes from Bryobacterales bacterium, assembly GCA_963752695.1. GTDB lineage: Bacteria > Acidobacteriota > Terriglobia > Bryobacterales > Bryobacteraceae > Bog-113. Next base: position 912,541 of record CAVVZB010000002.1, on the reverse strand, counting down.
GTCACCTGGGAAACAGGCGAGATCTCCGGCCAGAGCAGTGTCGAATTCGCCAAGCGCGCCCAGGACTTCAACACCGCTGGCCCAGCTCGCAAACTAAAGACCGATGGCAATGTGGATGACGCTTGGAAATCCGCTTCCAAGACGATCGACGCCGCTTACTCCTATCCCTTCATCTCGCACGCGCCGCTCGAGCCTCGTAACTGCACCGCGCTTTTCAAGGACGGCAAAGTCGAAATCTGGACGACGAGTCAAACTCCCGGCGGTGGCCGCGGATTGGTCTCGAAAACGCTCGGAATCCCGGAATCCGATATCACCGTTCACATGCTCCGCGCGGGCGGTTCGTTCGGTCGCGGTCTTTACAACGATCTGATGGCGGAGTCGGCTTGGATCTCTAAGGTTGCCGGCGCTCCCATCAAGCTCCTCTGGACGCGCGAGGACGACATGACCCACGATTACTATCGTCCCGGAGGCTTCCACTTCTTGAAAGGTGGTGTGGATAGCTCTGGCAACATCGTCGCCTGGCAAAACCATTTCGTCAGTTACGGCGATGGCGATAAGTTCGCGGCTTCGGCTCAAATCAGCCCTAATGAATTTCCCGCCGGCTTCGTCCCCAACTTCGCGATGGGCTCGTCGGTGATGCCGCTACGGCTCAAGACCGGTGCTCTTCGCGCGCCCGGTCACAACGCCATCTGCTTCGTCATGCAGTCGTTCCTCGATGAGCTGGCCCATGCCGCGAATCAGGACCCCTTGCAATTCCGTCTGGCCTTACTCGCTGGACCCGGCAAGGAAAACGTTAAGGCTGCGGCCAAGCCCAAGGTCGAAAACGAGCCGCGCCCCTCTGCTGCCGAGAAAAGTAAGATGAACTATAACGCGGGCCGCATGACCAACGCCCTCACGCTCGTTGCCGAGAAGGCGGGCTGGGGCAAGCGCCAGCTTCCGGCGGGCACCGGGCTCGGAGTCTCTTTCCACTATAGTTTCCAGGGTTACTTCGCGCATATCGCCGAGGTCTCCGTCAACGCCAAGAACCAAATCAAGGTCAATAAAGTCTGGGTTGTGGGCGATGTCGGCAGTCAGATCATCAATCCCAGCGGCGCGGAAGCGCAAGTTCAAGGCGGAGTCATCGACGGCCTCAGTGAACTGATGGGGCAGGCAATTACCCTCGATGCCGGGCGCGTTGTCGAAACTAATTACGATCGCCACACCTTGCTGCGCATGCGTCAGGCACCCCAAATCGAAGTACATTTCCTGAAGACCGACAACGCTCCTACAGGCCTCGGCGAACCGTCGCTGCCCCCGCTGCTACCCGCCGTCTGCAACGCCATTTTTGCCGCTTCCGGAAAACGCGTCCGCTCGCTTCCTCTCGCCAAGGAGGGGTTCTCTTGGGCGTAAAACGTGTCGTTCTGAGCGGCGCCGCTGCGGCCGCCCTGGCCTTCGCTCTCGATCCTTCAGCTGCTCGCAACCTGATTACTCCGGACCGGCTTCTGGCCCACATCAAAGTGCTCGCTTCCGATGAGTACGGAGGCCGCGCTCCGTCCACCAAAGGCGAAGTTCTCTCCGTCAAGTATCTGACCGATCAGTTTAAAAGCTTCGGCCTAAAACCCGGCAATCCAGATGGCACTTATGTGCAGGACGTGCCTCTCTTCGGCATCCTTTCCACGCCGTCGTCGCACGTTACCGCGGGCGGAGCCACGCTCGAACTGGAGCCGAAGAAAGACATTGTGGCATGGACCGTACAGCCGGTTCCTGAAGTAACAGTGCGGGATTCCGATGTTGTATTCGTGGGCTACGGAGTCGTCGCTCCCGAGTATGGCTGGGACGATTACAAGGGCGTCGATGTAAAAGGCAAGACCATCGTCATGCTCGTTAATGATCCCGCCGTGCCCGACCCCAATGATCCGTCCAAGCTCGATCCAAAAATGTTCAAGGGCAGCGCGATGACTTATTACGGCCGCTGGACCTATAAGTATGAGATCGCCTCGAAGCTAGGAGCAGCCGCCGCAGTCATCATCCACGAGACAGGCCCCGCTGGTTATCCTTTCGAAGTCGTTGTCGGAAGCAACACACACGAGAACTTCGACATTCAGACGCCGGATCGCAACGCCTCGCAAGTCCCGGTCAGATCTTGGATTCCCTACGCGACCGCCGATAAGATCTTTCGTGCTTCGGGTCAGGACTTAGCGGCTCTCAAGAAGCTCGCAACCACTAAGGAGTTTCGTCCGGTCACTCTCAATGCGAAGTGGTCTTTCGATATAAAGACCGCTGTACGTGAAGTCAAGAGTAAGAATGTGGTCGCGAAGTTAACCGGCAGCGACCCCGAACTCCGGGACCAGTACGTAATTTTTACGGCGCATTGGGATCACCTCGGAACAGATCCCGCGCTCCCCGGAGACAAGATCTATAACGGCGCCGTCGACAACGCCTCCGGTTGCGCCGGACTGCTTGAACTTGCCCGCGCCTATTCCAAACTAACTCCCGCCCCGAAACGCTCCATTCTTTTCCTCTCGGTCACCGCAGAAGAGAAGGGCTTACTCGGCTCCAAGTACTATGCCGCCAATCCTCTGTACCCGTTAAATCAAACTTTGGCCGACCTTAATATGGACTCCATGAACATGTGGGGCCGCACGCGCGATATGGTTATCGTCGGCCTCGGAAATTCCACGCTGGATGACGTCGCGAAACAAGTTGCCGACCAGCAGGGCGGCCGCACTCTCAAGCCCGATCCCACCCCCGAACGCGGCGGCTTCTACCGTTCCGATCACTTCGAATTCGCCAAGCAAGGCGTACCCGCGCTCGACATTCATCCTGGCGTCGACTTCATCGGCAAGCCCGCTAATTTCGGCCACGACAAAGCCGAGGACTACACCACGAACGACTATCACAAGGTGTCCGACGAGCCCAAACCAGGCTGGGATCTATCCGGTGAAGTGCAGGATATGCAACTGCTCTTCGATGTCGGTCTGCGCGTCGCCAACGGCAGCAAGTTCCCGGAATGGAATCCAGGTAATGAGTTCAAGCCGAAGCGTGACGCTAGCATCAGCCAGACTGCTGCTCACTAGGAACAGCAGCAAACTCGCCTAAGGCTTCTTCGGCTCCGTCCCACTGAGCGTTAGAGCCTGTACCTTGGGTTGCGTCACAATCTTCCGCACCACTCGCCAGTGGATGCGCTGAAAGATCTCGCCCGGTACATACCGGCGTAGGTTCACAACCAGCTTGGCCTTCGCTCCCACCAGGTATCGCAACCGGGGACGCTTGGCCTGCAGGATTTCGTAAACAACTTTCGCCACGTCGCCGATTCCGAAAGAGTTACCTTCCAGGATGTCGTCCACCATCTTTTCGTGTTGCAGAAACCACGGATAGTACGGGCTTTCCGGATTCATCGCGCGCGGAGCTCGGTTGCGATGTACCGTAAAGTGCGGCGTCTTTATCAGCCCCGGTTCCAACAGTGAGCAATGGATGTTGAACATCGCGACCTCTTGGGCCAGGCACTCCACCAAGCCCTCGACCGCAAACTTGCTCGATACATAGCCGCCAATACTCATTGAGCCGATTCGGCCACCCGCCGATGTCGTAATCACCATCCGTCCCGCTTTACGCTCTCGCATCCCCGGCAAGACCGCCTGAATGCAATGCAACGCCCCGTAGAAGTTGACTTCGAAGACTTTCTTGATGTCCTCCATGGTCAGGTCTTCCACAAACCCCCGCAGGCTGATTCCGGCAAAGTAGACCAGGCCATCGATCCGGCCCAAACCCTGCACGGTCGCATTTACTTGCTCGGGTTTGGTCACATCCATCCGCGCCGTTTGAATGGTCAAGCCCCGCGCCGCCGCCGCAGTCGCAAGATCGTCCGCCTCCTTTTCCATGAAGACGGACCCAATCACGCGGTACCCCTTACTCGCGAGAAACAGAGCGCATTCCTGCCCCATCCCGGAACCGGCGCCCACAACCAGCAAAACCTCGGACTCACCACCTGTTTTCGGCAAACGCCTAGTTTGGAAGATGCGCCCCGCAAAGTCAAATGCACCACAATGGAGCTATGATCGCTGTAGGGTTCAATGTCGAATCCGTTAGGAACATCTCTAAGTTTCTGGGCTAAGCACTGACGGGGGTAACTTTCCTCCTCGGGCTACGCCAAACTAGTATTGCGGTTGAATCGACGCGGAGTGGCGCCGCGTCCCTTATACAGGTCTCAGGAGAAAATTATTGTGGATTGTTAGGCTCGCGCTCAGAGCCCCGTACACGTTTGTAGTGATGGCGGTTCTGATGCTCGTGCTCGGTGTGTCGGCCATCATTACCATGCCGACCGACATTTTCCCGTATATCAACATTCCCGTGGTCACGGTCGTTTGGACCTACACGGGCCTATCTCCGGATGAGATGGAAAAGCGCGTGGTCACCATCTGCGAACGCGCCATGACCACCACGGTCAATGATATCGAGCATATGGAGTCGACGTCGTACAACGGCGTCGCGGTCATCCGCGTCTACTTCCAACCCACCGCCAAGGTCGAATTGGCGCTCTCGCAAGTCACTTCGATTGTCCAAACGATTCTCCGTGTCCTGCCGCCCGGCATCTTCCCGCCCATCATTCTGAAATATGACGCCTCGAGCGTTCCCATTCTGCAACTGGCCTTGGAAAGCGATACTCTCAGCGAACAGACGCTCTTCGATCTCGGGCTGAACTTCATCCGCACCCAGCTTGCGACCGTACAGGGCGCCGCCGTCCCGCTGCCCTCTGGCGGCAAACAGCGCCAGATCATGGTGGATCTGGACCCCAACGCCCTCTACGCCAAGGGTCTCTCCGCCACCGACGTCTCAAATGCCCTTAACTTGCAGAATCTGATTCTGCCCGCCGGAACCGCCAAAATCGGCGATCGCGATTATCAGATCCAGCTCAACAGCAGCCCGACTGCGGTTTCGGCCATGAATGACCTGCCGATTCGCACCGTGAATGGCGCCACCACGTACATGCGCGATGTCGCCAACGTCCGCGATGGCTATGCGGTGCAGCAGAACGTGGTCCGCGTCAATGGCCGCCGGGCCTCTTTACTTACCGTGCTTAAGAACGGGCAAGCATCCACCCTCAGCATCGTGAAGGACGTGAAGAAGGCGCTCATTCGCATCCAGTCCGGTCTTCCTCCCGAACTCAAAATCCGGCAGCTCTTCGACCAGTCGGTGTTCGTGAAAGCGGCCATTAACGGCGTGCTCCGTGAAGGCGCCATCGCGGCTGCTCTGACCGGTCTGATGATTCTTCTCTTCCTGGGCAGTTGGCGCTCCACCTTGATTGTCTGCATCTCCATCCCGCTCTCCATCCTGACATCGCTGATCGTGCTGGACGCGCTCGGACAAACCGTTAACGTCATGACGCTCGGCGGTTTGGCTCTGGCGGTCGGAATCCTGGTCGACGACGCCACGGTCGAAATCGAGAACATCCACCGCAACCTCGGCATGAAGAAGCCGATCGTCCCCGCGATTCTCGATGGTGCCCAGCAAATCGCCGTTCCCGCGTTCGTTTCCACCCTCGCCATCTGCATCGTATTCGTCCCCGTGTTGCTTCTCACCGGCGCCGCCAAATTTCTCTTTACTCCGCTTGCGGGCGCCGTTGTATTCGCGATGCTCACGTCTTACCTGCTTACCCGCACTCTGGTTCCGACCATGGTGCACTTCCTGCTTCCCCCGGAAGTGAAGCTGTATCAGCAAGGTGAAGACGGCAAACCTGCGCATGCTCCAGGATTGATCTGGCGCGTCCACCACGCGTTCGATGCCCGCTTCGAGTGGTTCCGCGAACGCTACTCCGGCTGGTTGATCTACGTCCTGCATCACCGCGGAATCGTCGCGAGCGTCTTCGGACTGTTTTGTTTTCTTTCCCTCGGCCTTGCTTTCGTGGTTGGCCGCGACTTTTTCCCTTACGTCGATTCCGGCCAGATGCGCCTCCACGTGAACGCTCCCGCCGGAACCCGCATCGAGGAGACCGAGCAAATCTTCGCCCGGATCGAAGGTGAAATTCGCCAAGAGATTCCCAAAGCCGAGGTCGATACGATCGTCGATAACATCGGTCTTCCTTCGAGCGGCGTCAATCTCGCGTTCGGAGATAGTTCCACCTTAGGTGTCTCCGACGGCGAAATCCTGATCGCGCTCAACGCCCAAAAACACGGACCGACCGAGGTCTACGAACGCAAATTGCGCGCCCGCCTCAACGACAAGTTCCCCCAGGAAACGTTCTTTTTCCAGGCCGCTAACATCACCAATCAGATCCTCAACTTCGGACTGCCCGCGCCGATCGATATACAGATCGTCGGGCGCGACGCCAAGAACAATTACGCCATCGCCCAGAAAATCGAGAGCGAAGTCTCCCACGTCGCCGGAGCCGTCGATGTCCATATCAAGCAGGAGGTCGCCTACCCCTCGGTCATGGTCAACGTGGATCGCACCAAGGCCGACCAGGCAGGCCTCACCCAGCGCGATGTCTCGAATAGCGTTCTCATCTCACTTACCTCGAGTGGGCAGGTCGCTCCCAACCAGTGGCTCAACCCCGTCAATGGCGTGAATTACTCCGTTGCCGTCCAAACCCCGCAATACCGGATCGATTCCTTCGACGCGCTCAAACGCACTCCACTGACCTCGGCAAACGGTTCCGCCCAACCGCAATTGCTCTCCAATTTCGTTACGTTGAAACGCACCACGACAGTGGCGCTTGTCAATCACTACAACGTGCAACCGACCTATGACATTTTTGCCAATACTGACTTGCGCGATCTTGGCGGAGTGGCCGGAAACGTTTATAAAATCGTCGACAAATATCGCCAGAAGCTGACCAAGGGCAATTTCATCGATGTGCGCGGACAGGTGGACACCATGAACTCGTCGTTTCTCCGCCTGGGGCTCGGCATCATCTTCGCTCTGCTCTTGGTCTACCTGCTGATGGTGGTGAACTTCCAATCCTGGATGGACCCGTTCATCATCCTGATGGCCATACCAGGCACGCTTTCGGGCATCCTGTGGATGCTGTTTGTCACCCAGACCACGCTCAACGTGCCCTCCCTCATGGGGTCGATCATGTGTATCGGCGTGGCCACGGCCAATTCGATCCTGCTTGTCACCTTCGCCAATGACGAGCGGATCAGCGGCAAGAGCGCCATCGAATCGGCCCATTCCGCCGGCTTCACCCGAATCCGTCCCGTCATCATGACCGCCACCGCCATGATGATTGGAATGCTGCCCATGTCGCTCGCTCTTGGCGAGGGCGGGGAACAGAATGCTCCTCTCGGCCGAGCGGTTATTGGCGGCCTGCTCGTTGCAACGTTCAGCACCCTGTTTTTTGTCCCGATCATGTATTCGTTCCTCCGCAAAGATGCACCGGTCGACTGGGAATCGCAAATCGAGAGGGAAGCGCACGAGCGCCTTCCCGAGTCGCAGCCACAACACGAAGAGGAGCCGCAGCCCGCTTAGATTTGCGCCCCCATACGCACTAGCGAAAAATTTACGATGAACCAGGAACAGAAATCTCTGCGGGACAATCCGAACGCGGCCGAGCCGCAGAAGCACGACCAGGAACCCAAGCCCTCCCGGAAAGGTTTGGTCTGGGCGCTCCTGATTTCCCTCATTCTGCTGGCGGTTATCTTTTTAGTGGGGTACTTGCCGCGTCGCAGCCGCGAGAACACCACCGCCAATTCCGCCCGGCGCGAGGAAGAGTCACTGCCCGTCGTGGACGTCGCTAAGGTCAAGCACTCTCCCGAATTTTCCCGGTTGCTGCTGCCGGGCAACATTACGCCCGTGACTGAAGCGCCCATCTACGCGCGCGCATCCGGCTATATCTCCAAGCGCCTGGTCGATATTGGCGATCATGTCCAAGCCCGCCAATTGATGGCCGTCATCGAAGCCCCGGAACTCGACCAGCAAGTCGCCCAGGGCCAGTCACAAGTAGCGCAGGCGCGTCAGCAACTCGGTCAGACCCAGGCCGCGCTCGAACAATCGCAAGCCCAACTCGAACTTGCCCGGGTCACCTGGGATCGCTACCGGACCCTGGTGCAGGATGGCGCCGTCTCCAAGCAGGATGCCGATACGCAGAAGGCCAACTATGACGCTGCCGGCGCTACCGTCAATTCCAGCAAAGCCAACGTGCGCGCCGCCGAAGACAACATCAAGGCTGCGCAAGCCAATTTGGAGCGCCTGGTCTCACTTGCCTCCTACAAGGAAGTGCGCGCTCCCTTCGCTGGCGTCGTCACCGCGCGTAACGTCGACCTAGGCACCTACATTTCCACCAGCGGCGGCCAATCCGGTGCCACTACTTACGCCAGCAGTCAGCAGTTAGGCTCGGCTTCTTCGTCCCAGCAAAACGGCGAGATGTTTCGCGTCGCGCAGATTGACCGCTTGCGCATCCTGATCAATGTTCCGCAAACCGACGCACCGGCCGTCCACCTCGGCCAGAAAGCCGATGTCCTGGTGGCCGAATATAGCGGCCGCCGTTTCCCCGGAACAGTCACCCGAACTTCCAGCGCCCTTGATCCTACGACCCGAACGCTGCTCACCGAGGTGCAGATCGATAACAACGCCCACAGCTTGCTTCCCGGCATGTATGCCCAGGTGCAGTTCGCCAGCCCCCGGACCGATCCGCCACTCCTGGTTCCCGGCGACAGTCTCATGACTCGCGCCGATGGCGTCTTCATCGCGGTTGTCCGCGATGCCGATCCGCAAAAGCTCCAGGCACTCAAGAAAGAAAGCCCGGAAGACACCGGCACCAAAGAACACAACGAAAAGCCCAAACAGATTCACATGCAGAAAGTCGAAGTGGGCCGCGATTACGGCACCGACACCGAAATTACTTCCGGTCTCCAAGGCTGGGAGTACGTGGCGACTAATCCGAGCGACCAGGTCTTCGAGGGTGCTCTCATCCTTCCCTCATCCGGTAAAGGTCCGCAGGCGGCGACTCCCGGGGGTGGCCCGACCGACAAAAAACCGGGTGGGTCCGGGGGCGATACGTCGGCGGGAGGTGCGCCGGCGTCCGGTAACTCCGGCGGCGCTTCCGGTTCCAGCAATGGCTCCGGCAATGGCTCGGGCGGTGGTTCCGGCAATGGCTCAGCCACCGGGACCACGGGGAACGCAGGCAAATGACGGTGCGGATTTGCGCCCTGCTGCTGGCGTTTCGTCTTTTCTCGCAAGCCGCTGACGATCAGATCTCCGCCTATCGCCGCGGCCTGTATCGCAGTCCGGTGGTCGGTGCGGTCTCGCTGTCCAATTCGCCGCGCATCGAATCGCTCATTCGCGCTGGCAATCTCTACCTCACTCTAGATGACGCGATCGCGCTCGCCATTGAAAACAATCTGGATGTGCAATGGGATCGCTTGAACACTCCGATCTCACAAAGCGATACCTTGCGAGCCAAGGGCGGGGGACTGCTCCGCGGCATCCCCACAACCCTTACCGAAGTGCCAGTCGGCATCGGCGGACCCAACGCCCCGCTTGTCACATCTGCGGCCAGCGGCACCGTTCCGACCTCCACGCTTCCCGGCTACTCGTCCGATCTTTCCATCATCACGACAGCGCAAACTAACAGCACTCTACTCCCGAGCACGTCATTTGCGACCGGCCCAGCCGTCCCCGCCTTCGATCCCGCAATTGTAGGTACAGTGGCTGTCCAGCGAGGCTCCACACCGGAAACCAACCTGCTTAGCTCGGGAACTCCCGTTCTGACCTCTCGGCAGGTGACTGGAAACCTCGGCTACCAACAAGGGTTCAGCACCGGCACTCAACTTTCGGCGGCATTCAATAACAACTTCCAAAACACCAACTCAACTACATCTTTCTACGATCCTTATTCGACTTCAAGCCTTGGCTTCAACGTCACGCAACCGCTGCTTCGAGGATTCGGTATCGGCCTCAATCGCCGCTTCATCCGCATCGGCAAAAACAACGAGAAGATCACCGACCTCCTATTCAAACAGCAGTTAATCGAGACCGTTTCCGGCACCATCCGCTTGTACCAGGATTTGGTAGCGCTTACCGAAGACGTTGGCAACCGGCGCGATACCCTGGCCTTGGCGCAGCGGCTCTACGAAGACAACAAGAATAAGGTAAATGTCGGGACCTTAGCTCCCGTCGAGCTCACGCGCGCGCAGGCACAAGTCGCGGCCGCCCGGCAGGATTTGATCAACGCGCAGGGCTTCGCGCGCCAGCAGGAATTGATTGTTCTTAGTGTAATTACGCGCCGGTTTACCGCCGACCCGGCCTTGCACTCCGTCCATGTCGTCCCAACCAGCAGCCTTGACACTCCTACGGACGCAACGGCGCCTGATACCGCCGAGCTCATCCGCGCCGCCAACGCAAACCGTCCCGATCTGCTTTCTACCGGTATCCAGGTCGAGAACTCCAACATCGCGCTCGAAGGCTCCCGCAATGAGCTGTTGCCCGAAGTGGATCTGGTTGGGGGCTATTCCGCTTCAGGCCTGGCCGGAAGCGCGAACCGCGGCTATCAATCCGTGCTTGGGACGCCGTTGCCCGCAAACCTGAATTATCAGGGCAATTATGGAAATGCACTTGGCCAGATCGGCAGCCAAAGCTACCCTACGTTCAGCGTCGGAGTCAACTTAAACCTTCCTTTGCGCAATCGCGTTGGCGAGGCGGATGTCGTGCGCGATGAGCTCCAGGTGCGCCAAAATGAGATCCGCCGGCAGCAGGTCGCCAATCAAGTCCGATTGGAAGTTGAAGATGGCGCAGTCGCGCTTCAGCGGGCTCGCGATTCCTATGACGCGGCGGTTGAGGTTCGGAAGCTTCAGGAACAGTCGCTGAAAATTGAGCAGGAGAGATATGGGGTCGGCTTGTCCACCACATTTTTGGTGCTCCAATATCAGAGCTATTTGGCGCAAGCGCGTACCACTGAGATTGCCGCCAAAGCGATTTACGCCAAAGCGCGGACGGCGCTCGACCGGGCGACTGGCTCCACTTTGGAGAGAAATCGTGTGTCTGTCAGGGACGCCTTTGACGGGCGGTTCACCCTCACGCCCCAACCTCATAACTGAGTCACGAGTCATTAAGTTAACATAATATGTGTTATCGGAAGTGACTCTCCCAGGGTCTCGAACCCTAAAGTTTTGGCGTCCTTCCTCCGAACTGTTTCCTAACCGAGGAATTAGACGCCATGCAAACCGAAACAGCTTCCCTCCGCCGCTCTTGCAACGTACTGCTTGTCGATGATAGCCACGACATTGCGACCCTGGTCCAGGCCCATCTTTCCGACCCCAGCATCCACGTCACGGTGTCCACGAACGGATGGGATGGCATCGAGACTTTCAAGCAGTCCCCGTTCGATCTGGTGCTGATGGATATTCAGATGCCGGGGCTGGACGGCTGCGAGGCTACTCGCGCTATTCGCTTTTGGGAGCGCCAGAACCATCGCCGTCCCACCCCGATTGCCGCACTAACGGCTGCCTCGTCCACCATCGCTCTTAATGAGGTCTATCAGTCGGGTTGTACTCAATACCTCCCAAAACCCATCAGCCGCAACGTCCTGCTGCAAACAGTCAGCCAATACTTTCTGTCGTCTCGGGTTTAGCTCTTGATCATCGAAATGTCGAGCTCGATCTTGACCTCGTCGCTGATGAGTACGCCGCCAGTCTCCAAGGGCGCGTTCCACGTCAGTCCGAAATCCGCGCGCTTGATCCGCGTCGTCGCCGTGGCGCCGCTCCGCATATTGCCCCACGGGTCTTTCCCTTCCGGGCTCGGTCCTTCTACGTCCAGTGTGACCGTACGCGTCACTCCGTGAAGCGTGAGATCCCCCGTCACTTTCCACGAGTCTGACCCGCCCGTGACTTGCTTGCTGTCGAATGTGATCGTCGGAAACTGCCCCGCGTCCAGAAACTCCGGACTCTTCACATGTCCGTCGCGCTTCTCATCCAACGTGTTAAACGTTGTCGCGTCGATCACCGCATGAATGCTGCTCTGCGACGCATCGTCCGGATCGAATGCCACTGTCCCGGTCACGCCGCTAAACGCGCCCCGGACGTTCGAAATCATCATATGGCGGACGCTGAAACTCGCGCTCGAGTGCGCGGGGTCAATCTGATACTGAACCTTCATAAATAGCTCTCCTCACCGCCAGCCTTCTGAAGCCCGCGGTCAAAAACTAAAGGATGCCCGAGGATCTGAAAATGACTCCGGCTAAGTTGCACCGTTCTTTGCTGCGATAAACTCAGTACGGAGCTGCTACCCATCCTTTCCCGAATGAATACTATCCGCCGCGTCGCCGTTCTAGGTGCTGGCACCATGGGCGCGCGCATCGCTGCGCAGTTCGCCAATGCCGGTGTGCCTGCTTATCTGTTCGACATCGTATTGCCCGACAAACCGTCCCGGAACGCCGCTGCGGAAAATGGCTTAACTGCGGCCCGCAAGTCCAAACCCGCCGCGTTCTTTACCACCGTCGCCAGTTCCCTGATCACAATCGGAAATTTCGACGATGACCTTCCAAAATTAAAGGACTGCGATTGGATCATCGAAGCCGTTACCGAAGACCTCGCCATCAAGCGCTCGCTTTGGTCCCGCGTCGAAAGCGTTTGCAAGCCCGGCGCGATTTTAAGCACCAATACGAGCGGTATTCCACTGCACGCCATCTCGGAATCCTTCGCACCCGACACTCGCCGCCATTTCTGCGGCACGCACTTTTTCAATCCGCCGCGCTACCTGCATCTGGTCGAGCTCATTCCCGGAGTCGAAACGGACCCCGAAATCCTCGACTTCCTTCGCGATTTCTGCGATCGGCGTCTCGGTAAAGGTGTTGTCGACTGTAAAGACACTCCGAATTTCATCGGCAATCGTATCGGCAGTTTCGTTGGTGGGACAGTCCAGAAGCTGACAGTCGAAGACGATTACACCATCGAAGAAGTTGACGCTCTCACCGGCAGCCTGATCGGATTGCCGAAATCGGGAAGTTACCGGCTGCTTGACATCGTTGGCCTGGATGTCTGGGCCCACGTGTCCCGCAACCTTTATGAAGGTGTTCCGAACGATCCGTGGCGCGAGCGTTTCGTCCTTCAACCGTTCCTGCAAGAGTTGCTCAACAAGCGGTGGTTGGGCGACAAGACCGGCCAGGGTTGCTATAAGAAGGTCGACAATAACGGCAAGCGCGAATTCTGGGCCATCGATTGGAAAACAATCGAGTATCGCCCGCCATCGAAGCCGCGCTTCCCCCAGGTAGACGCAGCGCGTCTGCAGGAAGATTTACCTCAGCGGCTGCGCATGCTGATGGCTTCGCCCGATCGCGTTGGCCAGTTTCTCTGGAAAATGTTTCGCGATACCCTGCTCTACTCCGCCGCGATGATACCCGAGATCTCCGATCGCATTGTCGAGATCGATCGCGCTATGAAGTGGGGCTATGCCAACACCCTGGGACCCTTCGAACTTTGGGACGCGCTCGGCTTTGAATCCACCGCCCGAAGGATGGAAGCGGAGGGCTGTTCCCTGCCCCCGTCCGTCCAAAAGATGCTCAGCGGCGGGGCTACATCGTTCTATAAACACGCCGATGAAAATCGGACACCGCGCACCAGTTACTTCGATCTCGTCCACCAGTCCTACCGCATCCTCGAGGATCGTCCCGGTGTCATAGTTCTAACCGATACCAAGCGTGCCCGGGGCGTCGTCAAGAAGAATTCCGGCGCGTCGCTCATTGATATCGGTGACGGCGTCTTGCTCTGCGAATTCCACTCCAAGATGAATACTGTCGGCGATGACGTCCTCGCCATGATCAACCAGGGACTCGCCGAAACAGAAAAGAATTTCCAGGCGATGGTCATCGGCAATCAGGGAGAACACTTCTCGGTCGGCGCTAATCTCATGCTGGTGCTGCTGGCTGCCCAGGAAGGCGAGTGGGACGAACTGAACCACGCCATCGTTCGCTTCCAAAAGTGCAGCATGAGCATCAAATATGCAGCTAAGCCGGTTGTGGTCGCACCTTTCGGCTTTGCTTTCGGGGGCGGATGCGAAATTACACTCCATGGCACACAAATTCAGGCGTCGGCAGAAACCTATATCGGTTTGGTCGAAGTAGGCGTGGGCCTGATTCCCGGTGGGGGCGGTTGTAAGGAACTGCTCGCGCGCGGCATAGAACCGCGGAAAGCGTTTGAAATGATCGGCATGGCCAAGGCCGCAACCAGCGCCGCGGAAGCCCGAGAAATGAATCTGCTCCGCGCTGGCGACCGCATTTCCATGAACCCCGAAAGGCTGATCGGCGATGCCAAAGATCTTGCTCTGGCGCTCGTGCCCTCGTACTCGCCCGGTACACCCCGGACAGATATTTCGGTCGGTGGTGAAAACACGTTCGCTCTGCTGAAAGCAGGCGTCTGGTCCATGCGGCAAGGTGACTATATTTCGGACTACGACGCCTTCATCGGCGAGAAACTCGCCTACGTGATCGCCGGGGGTCGGGCCACTGGTGACATGCTGGTCTCCGAGCAATACCTGCTCGATTTGGAACGCGAAACATTTCTCTCCCTCTGCGGACGCCGGGAAACACAACAGCGGATTTCGCACATGCTTAAAACCGGCAAGCCGCTTCGAAACTAATACTTACAAGCAATACCTAAATCATTATGGAAACTGCCGTCATTGTCGATTGTCTTCGCACCCCGGTCGGGAAAGCGCCAAAGGGCAGCCTGCGCCAAGTCCGTCCGGACGACCTCGCCGCGAATGTAGTTCAAGCTTTACTTGAGAAGTACCCGCAAGTCCCGAAAGACGAAATCGAAGACCTCGTTCTCGGTTGTGCAATGCCTGAGGGCGAAGCCGGATTCAACATGGCTCGTAACGTGGTAATGCGTGCTCAGCTCCCCGATTCCGTCACCGGAGTCACTATCAACCGTTACTGTTCATCTGGCTTGCAATCCATTGCAATGGCGGCAGATCGCATTCGCCTCGGTGGTGCCCATATCATCCTGGCCGGCGGCAGCGAGAGCATGAGCATGATTCCTTTCGGTGGCAACAAAATGGCTCCAAATCCCTGGTTTGTGGACCACCGGCCCGAGGTGTACATGAATATGGGGCTTACAGCCGAGCAGGTACAGAAGCGGTATGGCGTCACCCGTGAGCAGGCCGATGAGTTCTCGCTTCAAAGTCACCGCAAAGCTCTAGCGGCTCAGGCCGAAGGCCGCTTTGATGAGGAGATCGTTCCCGTCCGAGTGGCCACCACGGTAATGAACGGTCTGAAGCCGCAGACTTCGTCAGCCACAGTTGTCAAAGATGAGGGACCCCGAGCCGACACTTCTCTCGAAGCGCTGGCCAAACTGAGACCCGTGTTTCATGCGCATGGCACGGTGACCGCGGGAAATTCTTCTCAAACCAGTGACGGCGCCGCGATTGCCTTGGTCATGTCGGCGACGCGCGCCCGGGAGCTCGGCCTGAAGCCGAGAGCTCGCTTCGTCAGTTTCGCCACCGCCGGTGTGCCTCCCGAAATCATGGGCATCGGCCCCGTTGTCGCGATTCCAAAAGCACTGGCCCTGGCCGGTCTGAAGCTGGATGACATCGGCGTGATCGAGCTCAACGAGGCGTTCGCCGTCCAGTCGCTTTCCGTTATTAAGGAAGCCGGTCTCGACCCGGAAAAGGTAAATCCGAATGGCGGAGCAATCGCCCTGGGTCACCCGCTGGGCTGCACCGGCGCGAAGCTGACCGCCACCATTCTTCGCGAAATGCAGCGCCGCAACATCCGCTATGGAATGGTCACCATGTGCGTCGGCGGGGGGCAGGGCGCCGCAGGTATTCTGGAACTGCTCGACTGATCGATTTCAACAGAGGTATCGAACCATGGCTACTGCAACCGTGTCTTACCCGAAAACTGTCGGCGGCTCTTTCCTCATCGAAGACCGCACTCCTGAAGAAATTTATACGCCGGAAGATTTGACCTCCGAGCATCGTTCCATCGCGCGCACTGCACAAGAGTTCTTCACCCGCGACGTGCAGCCCCATTCCGAAGAGATTCAAAATGGGAATCACGATCTCGCGGTTTCTATTTTGAAAAAATCGGGTGAGCTCGGATTGCTCGGCATCACCACGCCCGAAAAGTTCGGAGGCATGGAACTCGATCTCGCGAGCGCGCTGATCGTCGCCGAGGCAATCGCGGGCGACGGTTCCTACGCCGCGTGGCACGGTGCTCACGCCGGCATTGGTACGCTCCCCGTCCTGCTTTTTGGCACAGAGGACCAGAAGCAGAAATACTTGACCAAGCTTTCGACCGGAGAATTCGTCGGCGCCTACTGCCTGACCGAGCCTCACGCGGGTTCCGATGCTCTGGCCGGAAAAACCTCCGCAAAATTGAGCGAAGATGGCCAGCATTATTTACTTAATGGTCAGAAGATGTGGATCACCAACGGCGCCAAGGCCGACGTGTTCACCGTTTTCGCCAAGATCATCGATCCCGATGGCTCCGAGCATTTCTCTGCCTTTCTGGTCGACGCCAAGGCCCCAGGTGTTTCTCATGGCCATGAAGAGAAGAAGATGGGCATCAAGGGCAGTTCAACGTGCGCCATCTTCCTCGATAATGTTCCGGTTCCAGTCGAAAATCTGCTCGGCGAAAAGGGCCGCGGCCACGTCATCGCGTTCAACATTTTGAATTTCGGAAGGCTGAAGCTGGGGCCATTCGCTGTCGGTGGCGCGAAACAAGTACTCGCTATCAGCGCCCGCTATGCCAAGGATCGAAAAGCCTTCGGCACCACCATTTCCGAGTTCGGCGTGATTCAACACAAATTGGCGGAGATGGCGATTAAGATCTATGCCACCGAATCGATGGTCTATCGCACAGTCGGCGCGATCGAAGCGCTGCTGGACGATTTCTCGTGGGACCAGCCCGACGCTGCCCGGCGGGAAATGAAAGCCATCGAAGAGTTTGCCGCCGAGTGCTCCATGGTGAAGGTTTACGCTTCCGAGATGCTCGATTACGTCGTCGATGAAGGCGTCCAAATTCACGGCGGAAATGGCTATAGCGCGGAGTACGCAGTCGAGCGCGCTTACTGCGATTCCCGCATTAACCGCATCTTCGAAGGCACCAACGAGATCAATCGGTTACTCACCACGGGAATGCTCCTGAAGCGGGCCATGCGAGGACAACTCGGGCTTGTCAAGGCCGCGCAGGGCGTCATGGCGGAGATCCTTGCGGGACCCTCCATGTCCGCCTTCGATCAAGAGGGCGAACCCTGGGCGGAAGAGCGACGCCTGGTCTCCAACGCCAAAAAGATTGCATTGATGTTGCTCGGCTTGGCTTACCAGAAATACCTCACCGATCTCGAAAAGCAGCAGGAAGTTCTCTCGGGCCTCGCCGATATCATCATGGACGTCTTCGCCATGGAGTCTGCCCTGCTTCGCACTGAGAAACTGAAGGCCAAGCCCGATAGCTCGGCTTATGACATGTGCGCCGTCCTGCTGCGCGAGTCCATGGCGCACGTCGACACCACCGCCCGCGATCTGGTAGCGGCCTGTTCCGACGGCGATTCGCTAAAGACCAATATGGCCGTTCTGCGCCGGTTCAATAAATATGAGCCGATTGACGCCATCGGTGCCCGCCGCCGGATTGCACGCCGCATTCTCGATTCCGAACGCTACGCCGTTGCCGGTTAGAGCCGGATCGTCACAGCGCATCGTTCTACTGGTCGGCCTGCCCGGGTCGGGCAAGTCGACTTGGCTCGCCCGGCGCGGTATCGTCCCACTTTCCACCGACGCAATCCGCGTCCTGCTGGCCGACGACATCACCACCCAAAGCATCCACTCCCAGGTGTTCGCCACCGTCCGCTACCTCTTGCGTCAGCGTCTGGCCATCGGCATGCAGGTCACCTACATCGACGCCACGCACCTGACTCGGGCCGAGCGCCGGCCGTATTTGCGGCTTGCCCGGTGGTACGCTTGTCGCATCGAAGCACTGTTCTTCGGTGTAGCGCTGGATGTTTGCCTGGCGCGCAACAACGCCCGTGATCGCGTTGTTCCCGAGGAAGTGATCCGAGCCATGGCGGTCCGTCTCGAAATCCCCGAACTTTCCGAAGGCTTCGACCGAATCACCATTCTGCGGTGAACTCCGAAAGAAATTATCATCGCTGTTGTCGATTTCCCTTCTGCCTACGCGTTGTCTCCATAGAAGCACCGCAATCAAGCAGTGAAAGGAAAATTTGAAAATGCCACAGTTTATGCTTTTGTTACACCGGGACGATAACGCTCCGGGATGGAAAAGTAGCCCGGAGGAGATGCAACAGGCGCTCGCAAAGTATCTGGAATGGCGGCGCAAGCCGTTCGTTGTGGATGGCCGCCGCCTGGAAGACTCCGGACGCCTCATGAAGAAGAGCCAGGATCGGGTGACCGTTACTGACGGTCCCTTTAGCGAAGCCCGCGAAGTACTCGGCGGATACTATTCGATTGAGGCGCAAAGCTACGATCACGCCGTTGAATTAGCTGGCGATCACCCGCATCTCGATTTCGGAACAGTGGAAGTTCGTCAGTTAGTCCCGCCGCCGCCGAAGTAAAATCGAGGCCGTTCATGCAAGAGCTGCAGACCGGTGTCCCGGGAAGTCAATCCGTTTGTGAGCACCTGTTTCGCAGGCAGGCGGGCCGCATCGTCGCCTCGCTCGCTGGTCTGCTTGGCTCGCACCACCTGCAGCTCGCTGAAGACGCGGTGCAACATGCCATGCTGCGAGCCCTGGAAGTGTGGTCGTTTCAGGGAGTGCCCCCGGAACCAGAAGCATGGCTGTTCCGCGTCGCTCACAACTTTGCGATCTCCGGCCTGAGGCGGATGCGCACGTTCGAAAGCAAGACTGCCGATATCATCGCCCAGGTCGAAGCCCGCAGCCAGGTAGCCAATGAAGCGGACATCGAACGTTACTTGCGTGATGAGGAGTTGCGGATGGTGTTCCTCTGTTGCCATCCCGATGTCTCCGCCGAAGGGCGAATCGCGCTCAGCCTCAAGCTGGTGTGCGGCTTCAGCGTGGGCGAGGTTGCCCGGCTCTTTCTGGTCTCCGACGCCACCATTGCTCAACGGCTCGTGCGAGCGAAACGCGTAATTCGGGAGCGCCACACGAACTTCCTCACGCCAAGTCCAGCGCAGTTACAGGCGCGTCTCGATTCGGTCCTCGAAGTCCTGTACCTGATGTTCAGTGGAGGTTACGCGGCCCATTCTGGTCAGGATTTAATCCGAATGGATGTTTGCTCGGAGGCCATTCGGCTGGGGCAGTTGCTTGCCGAGTCTTCGATTTCCGTCCCGCGGGTGGACGCGCTGGTTGCTTTGATGGCGTTGCAAGGCTCGCGTTCACCGGCGCGCTCCGGAGCTTCTGGCGATTTGATACTGCTGGAAGATCAGGATCGAAGCCTCTGGGATCGCCGTCTGCTGGCAATCGGCTTCCACTACTTCGATCGCTCTATTGCCGGTCGCGAGGTTTCGCGATGGCATGCCGAAGCGGCGATCGCGGCCACCTATGCCCGCGGCGGAGACCGCCCGATCGACTGGCCGGCCATGCTGGAACACTACGATTATTTGGTTCAGTTCACGGACTCACCCGTAGTCGCCCTGAATCGGGCCGTGGTGGTGGCAAAGGTCCACGGGCCCCACGCAGGGCTAGCTCTGGTAGACCCTCTCCAGCAGGAGCCCGCAATGCGCCGCTACTATCTGCTACCTGCAGTGCGCGGGCGTTTTCTGCTCGAGATTGGAAACTTCACCGAAGCGGCTGCGGCTTTCTCGGCCGCCCTTGACTGCGAGTGCTCGGACCCGGAAAAACGTTTCCTCCGGATGCAGTTGACTACGGCGCTGCTACGAGGAGAACTTTTGGCCTAGCGCGCCCACTCCTGAATGTTGAACTGCGAACGCTTGGGCGACGGGTTCTTGGAAATGCGCGGATGATTCGATCGATAGTATCTGGTAATGTGCGACCGGCCTTTATTCTGATGCGGAGGCCGGTGAGCTTTGATTTCCGCTGACGCTAAGCTACCCGACGACGGCGACCGGCGCGCATCGGCGTGATCCGCAACCAGCAGGCACAGCACGGCCATGCCGATCGTTATTCTTTTTTTCATACTTGGAAAGTTGGATATTCCTATCCACCTTCTCAAGAAAACCGCGCAGACTTAAAAGCCGCTGGGGCGGATCACGAAGCTCTCGCGCCATTCGCCACCGGCAGGAACCGATTGCAGGCCGCTCCATTTCCCGTCATGCGCCAGATTGAAACCGTTAGTGAGCGCTGCCATGGGCTCAAAACAAATGAAGTTCTGGCCGGGCGGCGCGTATGCCACGGCCACGGTGAACTTGGGCCCATACACCACGCTAATCTGCTGGCTTTTCCCGCGTACCCAGAACTCGGGCCGCGTACCGGTCAGATCCACAAACCCATCGTCCAGCTTGTGCCCTTTCAACGGAAGAGGGTCGGGAAGATCCATGGGCTTTTTCTCGCCCGTGGGTGTGAGCTTCTCGTTCAGAACCAGGTGCGAGCTTGCGGCCAGATGCGCGGTCCATTCATCACGGGGCGCATCATCCAATTGGAAGTAAGGATGAAAACCAATCGCGACCGGCATCGGGTCCACACTCAAGTTCTTCAGAACGGTCTCGACCTCAAGCGCGCCATCGTGCAACCGATAAGTCATCTCGATGGTATGAGCAAATGGGAATTGCGCCATGTAATCGGGATGCTTCCAAAACTCGAGCCGGCTGGTCACCCAGGCCGCTTTAGCATCCGACTGGTGCGCGATAACCGTCCAATCCGGCGAGAAGGAAAGCAACCCGTGGATCGGCAGACCATTCGGGTCCAACCGCAGCGTTCCCACATCCCCGTTCAGCGCATACTTCTTTCCGTTGGCCCAAAACGCCGTTCCGTCGATCCTATTGGCCCATGGCGCCAGGAACGGTACACCACCGAGTCCGGGATGGGCTTTCAACGCGGAAAGTGAGTTTGTCGGCAGCCGAAGAATCTCATGACCCTTCACCTTCATGGAGTAGGCCATGTTCCCGATCTCAGGTACGATCGACACCTCCACCTGATGCCCGGTATCGGTCAACCGGACCACCGGAAGTCCATCCTGTTTCAGCAATGCAGTTTGATACTCGGCGGCTAAACTCATAGTGGGAATCGCGCAAATCAAGAGGAGAAGGGCAGAGCGCGGCATCTCGCCATTCTACCCGCAACCCGGCCGGCAGAGGGAGGCGCGAGTAGTAAGATGTGAGCGCAATGCCTATTCGCGCCCGCCGGCATATTCGAAAAATGCGAGGCGGCGCGCAGTCCCACCTGATCGAGTGCGAAGACAGCGCGTTCTACATCGTTAAGTATTTGTCTAACCCGCAACATCGGCGCATCCTGCCCAATGAATGGATCGCGGCGGCCGTATTGAAGTACCTGCAGATTGCGGTCCCAGAGACCGCCATCATCGAGATTCCCGGCCGCTTCCTGGAAGACTTTCCCGAGGCGTCCATGCAGTTGGGAACCCGTGTAATTCTGCCAGAACCGGGCTGGCACTTCGGATCGAAGTTCCCGGGCGACCCGGCGCGTATGGCCACGTACGACTTCGTTCCGGACCAGCTGCTTTCGCAAGTTCACAATCTTCGAGATTTCCTCGGAGTACTCGCCTTCGATAAATGGACTGGGAACTCGGACGGGCGGCAGGCCATCTTCTTTCGCGCCCAGATCAGTCAGTGGCTCCCCGGCGCGGAGGCGAACCCGCGCAAGATGGGATTCGTCGCCTACATGATCGATCATGGCTACGTGTTCAATGGCCCGCACTGGGATTTCATCAGCTCTCCCATCCAAGGTCTGTATCCACGCAAGATGGTCTACAACAGCGTGCGTTCACTGGACGATTTCAAGCCGTGGCTCGACCAAATTGTGCACTTCCCCGAGCACGTCATCGATGAGGCGCTTAGGCAGATTCCACCGCAGTGGGTGCCCGGAGAAGAAGACCAACTGGAGAGGCTTTTAGAGACTTTACTTCGCCGCCGCCGATTGCTCCCGGATCTTATTGCTGATGCACGCCTGGCGCGGACCAATCCGTTTGCAAACTGGCCGGCGTGAACACCGATGCAAGGACTTCGCGGGCGACGCGCCGAGCCGTCGCGGGGGCTTGCAGTATCCCGTTGCGGTAGTGGCCGTAAGCGAGCCAAACGGGCGAATCTGCCACGCGCCCGATCACCGGTTCTCCCGTTTCCGATGCCGGGCGAAATCCATTCCAGGCCGCGAACCGCCGGCCGCGAAGCTCGGGAATCAGTTCCCCGGCCTGGTTCGCGAGTTGATTCGCAGCCGCGCCATCAAGCGTTCGATCGAATCCCACTTGTTCGATGGAAGCTCCAGCAACCACCAGGTTCCCCGCCCGCCTTAATAGGTAAAGCGACCCGTGCCGAACCAGCGAGTCGCACAAGCCGGACGATTCATCGAAAGCGATCAGATGTCCGCGCACGGGATACGCCCGCGGGATCGGCAGCCGTTCACTCACCTGGCTGCTCCATGCGCCCGCCGACAGAACAACGCGATCGAAGGGAAGGCCAGGAACGTCGCTGACGGGCTCGAACTCCCGCAAAACTACGCCGAGCCGCGTGCAGGCAATACGCAAGGCATGCATCAGGTCGCGCGGATTCACGACGGCATCGTGCGGGTAGAACTGCGCGGCGGTCGCACCGGATCGCAAGCCAGGAACGCGCGACGCGGGAAACTGCTCGGAGTAGATTCCGATTTGCGATTGCCTCGCGGCTCGAGCGCGCAGTTCGCTCGCTTCCTCGTCGTTGAGCGCGACGGTAAACCCGCCACATTCGCGAAAATCGATCTCGGCGTGGGACTCGATCACCAGTTCTTTTACAAATTCTGAATATAGGCCGAGACTCTCGATCGCAAATTCCGCCGAGCTGCTGGGGCCGTCGTATTCCCCGCCCGGTGCGAGCATGCCGGCGCCTGCCCAACTAGACTCATTGCCAATGCGGCCTGCGTCGAAGACCGTGACCGAGCCGCCCGATTGCGCTAGCCTCCACGCGATCGACATCCCGATGATGCCGCCGCCCACCACGGCAACCCGAGGACCCGACGCCATAGCTCGATTGTAACGAGAAGCCGCGCTCGGGCCCGCGGTCTGGTGTGGCGGTTAGGGCAGAAAACAGGGACATGGTAGGCCACACCGCTCATAGTACGAAAACACACATCGGAAGGGCCAAGATTTTGCGAATAATCTCCGTCGTTCCCACAATTCTGATTAAGGAGCTCGAATAGCGGATGGGATTGGGGATTCACTTGTTTACTCAAGCGGGGGACAGCTTGCCATGCGGGCACGATACGCACTGGGCCGGAGCCTTGGATGGGACCTTCGGAGAGCACTTTATCGCTTTCGATTGTGCTCAATGCGTTGACCGTGACGTCGCTCGCGATGCATTGAACGACTTTGCCCTGTATGTCAGCCTGACCTCGGAGAAAACAGCCACCCAGCGGCGCGCGCTCGGAAAACTCCTGTCGGCAACGTCTTAGCGCTCATAGTGAGCGCCCCGGATGCAATGCAGTCCGTCAGCAAGACGCAGAGCTGACCCGCCGCATACGGTACAGGTTGCATCGGGCGTGGGGGAGCCTTCCGCCAGCCACTCCCAATGCTGCACCCAGGTCGCCGCGACCGTACTCCAGTCCAGCGGAGCCGCTGCGGCGTTCCGGCTCATTTGGGACCTTTTCGCGCGGTCGTTGACGATCTCCAAAATCCGTCCCGCTGCCTCGTCAAGGGTCGCCTCGGCTGACGGATTACCTGCGACCATGATCCCGGTTCGACCGTCATGGACCAATTCCGGATACGCCCCAACCGGGCTCGCGACCACGATGCAGCCGGCGCCCATGGCCTCGGCGAGCGAGATTCCGAATGGCTCCTCGCGCGTCTGTAAATTCATGGCGAACATTGACCGCCCATAGCACCGCATCAGTTCGTCCTGCCCGGTCAGTCCGTGATCGTGAACGCCCTCATCCGCATAGCTGAATGCCGCATTGCCGCCCCACAATCGATCTCCGCCGTGGCAATGCAGTGAAAAGCGGGGGTCCAATCTTCGCAACCGCCGGAGCACTGCCACAGCTGCTTCGAGGCCCTTCGAAGGATGGCTGGTGTAGATTAGGCGATAGGGGTCGCGGGAATGGAAACGATCGAAGAACTCCGCCTTCCGCCGGATAATTCCGTGGTGAGAAACCAGGATTGGAGCGCCGGGTAAAGTCCAATCGCGCTGAATCACGCGCGCGATGAAATTACTGCAAGGGTAGACCCAATCCACTTCGATCCGGTCACTGCCGGGAGGTTGGGGAATGCCGTCGACTAGAAGGATACGAGTCCAGGCTTTGACCGGCATGGCGGTCAATTTCGATACGCCAGTTCCCGCAGTGCTGTGGACAATTAGCACTCCCGTGTTGATCGCAGCGACCTCGTCCAAAGGAACATAGTTCGCCCCACGGTAGCTATGCCTCGCGCTGCAGTTGCATGCCACCGTAACGGTGTGGCCTAGTTCGGCCAGCGCCGCGGCCATGCGCAAACGCACGGTGATGCCGCCGCCGACGCCGGTCCGCTCGGCCGTATCGCCACCATAAATGATGTGGCGATCCGGACAGTAGAAGTAGACGTTCATTGGGCCGAAGACCCCACTTTCCAGCAAAGCAGGTTCACCGTTTCCGGTCCCAACCGCCCACTCACCCGGGTCAGGCTTGCATCCGCTTCCAAGCGATAGGCTTGAAGACCAACGGCGGCAAGCTGCTGCAGCAGCGACTCGGGCTCGATGCCGCCGCAACTCAATGCAGCCGGATTATATTCAATGAGCATTCGCAACCCAGACGATCGCGCAATGGTTCGCGCCAACCCCGCAAGGACCTGTGGCTCTCCGCCTTCGACGTCGATCTTAATGAAGTCAATTTGAGAGACGCCCCGGTCGGCAAGGACGCTATCGAGCGAGCGCGTCGGGGTCGTCACCACGCTTTGCGAATTGCCGTAGCCCGACACTAGGCTGTGATTACTTGATCCGGCTGAAACGTGCAGGGTAGCCACGCCGTCGCTCGCGGCCGCCGCAATGCCGAGCATTTCCACGTTCTTCCGCCCTTGCAGGTTATAGCGGAGGATCTCCTGATTCTCGGGATGCGCCTCCACAGCGATCACCTTCCCACTCGGACCCGCTAACTCGGAGAAAAGCTTTGTGTAATAACCGACGTGAGCTCCCACGTCGATCACCACCGCCCCCGGCGGAATCGACCAGCGGCACCAAATCACCGATTCCCATTCATTCCAGCGCGTGAGGATTTCGAACTGCCAGCGCGCGGTCCATAGCCAGGAATCGATCCGGCGGTCGGGAAACCGCATCCGTTGCGCCTGGGCCAACGCTCCGGCCGCCACGCGGATGGCTGTCTCGAAAGGATTTTTCCAGCGCCACGGAGCATCTCGCCCGGTCTGGTGAGCTTTCAACAGCGCGCGATAGGCATGCTGCAGGGTGGACGGTCGCGCCGGCGCCAGAACACGGTCGATAGGTTCCACGCCTACTCCAGCCTGCTATGTTGTTTTCTGCGTCTTCCGCAATCCATGTCAGCGTTCTCGAAACTCTTCCGCTCCTCGCGCGCGGCCACCGATCCAATAGCACCCGCCCATGCGGCGGAAGTGCGCCACTGGAATGAGATGGCCCGGAGAGTGAATGCGGGGGAACGGCTGTTCTGGCTGGCCCACCCGCGTGTCGCCTTTCATGATAAAGAAAAGCATAAGCTGGATGGTCTGGAGTGGCACGACTGGGTTGTGGCGCAACAAGGCGGACCGTCCCGATGCGCACTGGAACTGGGCTGCGGCCGTGGTTTGGCTATCGAATCTCTCGTCTTGGATGGATATGCGACGTCCGGCGAGGGCGTGGACCTGGATGCTTCCCGTTTCCAAGCCCGGCCGACCCGTTCCTTGCAACTCCGCGCCGCCGATATCGACCACATCGAATTGGAGCCGCGCCGGTATGACTTGATCTACGCCCTGGGGAGCTTCCATCACTTCGAAGCTCTGGAACATATCATGCTGCAGGTTGAGGCCGCGCTGACCGACGACGGATACTTTGTCCTGGACGAATTCGTTGGCCCGCCCCGCTTCCAGTGGACGGACCTTCAACTGGCGATCACGGCGGAGTTATTGGCGCTGATCCCTAAGCCACTTCGCATGTACGCCAATGGCGTCGAGAAAGCCGCCGAAGGCCGTAGCACTCCGGAAGAAGTGATCCGCGTCTGCCCCAGCGAAGCAATCCGCTCAAATGAAATCGAGCCCTTGTTTCACCGCTACTTCGACGTGATCCACCATAAGAAGCTCGGCGGCACGATACAACATCTGCTTTACTCGGGGATTATTCAGAACTTCCCCGATAACATCCCGGAAGTCGACCGGATGATCGATAGCATTCAGTCACTCGAAACGCGATTGATCACGGCCGAGGTTTTACCGAGCGATTTCGCGCTGCTGGTCGGCAAGAAGCGGAAGTAGGCGAGGATCTCCGCGCGCTATCGCTGTACACTCACACCAGGAGAGAATATGAAACGTACAGTGCTAATGACGGCGCTTTTGGCAATGGCGACAACCGGTCTCGCCTTGGCGCAAGTCAAGGTGGAATTAAGAAACGCACAAAACGAAAGTGTGGGAACGGCGACCCTGAGTCCTGCTTCGGACGGCGACTCTATGGGCGTCTCCATCAAGCTCGATCTAAAGAATCTCCCGCCCGGCGACCACGCGATCCATATTCATTCCGTCGCGGATTGCCAAGGTCCGGATTTCAAATCTGCAGGCCCGCATTTCAACCCCGAAAAGAAGCAACATGGGATGGACAACCCCGCGGGACCGCACGCCGGAGACATGCCGAACTTTACGGTGGGCGCTGACGGCACAGCGGCCACAATCATCACGAATGGTCATGTCAGCATGGGCGATAATGACCACTCGGTTTTCGCTAACGGCGGCACCGCGCTCATGATCCACGCCAAGGCCGACGACGGAAAAAGCGACCCGGCAGGCAATGCCGGTGACCGTATCGCCTGCGGCATGATCGTCAAATAATTAATGTACGTTAACTAGCGACCACGTTTGTAGATTGGCATCGATACTGCCCTGGCTTTCACCAGGTAAACTATGCCAATCGAAACGTTAGACGAGCTACTGCTCGAAGAAATCAAAGACCTGTACGACGCCGAAAAGCAGATCACTCGGGCTTTGCCCAAGTTGACCAAAGCCGCATCGAGCCCGGAGTTGAAGGCCGCTTTCACCGAGCATCTGGAACAGACCAAGGGGCAGATTGCCCGTTTGGAAGAAGTGTTCGGGCATTTGGGATCCAAGCCGAAGTCCAAGCCGTGCCTGGCGATGAAGGGTCTGGTCGAAGAGGGCCAGGAACAAGCACAAGAAGATGCTGAAGGGCCAATCATGGACCTGATGCTCATTGGGGCGGCGCAAAAGGTGGAGCACTACGAGATCTCCGGCTACGGCACCGTTCGCACCATCGCGGAAGCGATTGGAAATCGGGAAGTGGCGGACTTGCTTCGTCAAACCGAAGAGGAGGAAGGCGAGACCGACAAGAAGCTAACCGCGATCGCGGCGAAGCTGGTCGAAGAAGCTAACGCCGGATCGGGGGACGACGAGGAGGAAGGCGAAGAAGAAGACGAAGACGAAATCGACTCGGAAGATGAAGACGCCGAAGAGGGCGATGACGACGAGGATGAGGATGAGGACGAGGAGGAAGAAGAGGAGAAGCCGGCCAAGCCTGTAAAGCAAGCGCCAGCCAAGAAGAAAGCTCCGGCAACCAAGAAGAGATAGTCTTCCATCGTTTAACCTTCGGCTTGCGGGTCGGTTATGCTTTGAGGTGGACCGATCCGCCTTGCCCCTCGTATCAATCATCTGTGCCTGCCGGAACGAAGTGTCTTCCATTGAGAAGTTCCTTCATAGCGCACTTCAGCAGACAATCGACTGTGAAATCATCGTCGCGGATGGCATGAGCTCCGACGGAACAGGCGAGCTCCTTGAACACTTCGCAACACAGGTTCAGATCGTCGATAATCCGCGCAGGATTACTTCTGCAGGACTTAACCTTGCGCTTCATGCCTCCAGGGGGGACATCATCGTTAGAATGGATGCGCATACTAAATATGCGCCTGACTATGTGGAAGCGTGTCTTACGGTTCGTACCGCGACTGGTGCAACTAATGTCGGCGGGCCCGCACGTACCCAGGCGAAAGGTTTTTGGCAGCAAGCCATAGCCCAGGCGTTCCACTCCCCTTTCTTTTCCGGAGGCGCTCGCTTTCATGATGAGTCGTTCGAAGGTTATGTCGATACAGTTCCTTACGGCTGCTGGCGGCGGGAAGACCTCGAGCGACTCGGTGGATTCGACGAAACACTGGTCCGCAATCAAGATGACGAACTGAATTTCCGAATCAAGCAAGCCGGCGGTTCGGTTTGGCAGAGCCCGAAGATAAGGTCCTGGTACACACCGCGGTCTTCATTAGCTGCCTTATTTCGACAATACTTTGACTATGGAAGGTGGAAAACCGCGGTTATCCGCAAGCATGGGAGACCGGCTGAACTGAGACATGTGGTACCCGGCGGCGCGTTGTTAGTGGGAGCCGCACTTACTGCTACGTCCTTTATCAGCCCCGACGCTGTGCGGACATTGTTACTCTTGGTTGCAGTTTATTCGGCTATTTCGCTTTCCGCCGCCTTCCGCTGCTGGTATGTGTCAAGGAACTGGGCGCAACTTGCGGCCGTCCCCCTGGTCTTTGCGACGGTCCATCTGGCTTACGGCTCGGGGCTGCTGGTTGCGGCAGGCGGAATCCGGACGCCTCGCTAGTGTCGTCAACACGGGAAGCGACATACCGCATCCAGCGTATTGAGTTAGCGCGCGAACTTGATCGGGCATTCGAACATGCCCCCATCGACTGGACCCGCGTACGGCTAGTGGACATCGGCTGCGGGCGCGGCGACTGGCTACAGTACTTCCACCGGCGGGGTGTTCCAGAGCCGCAGATTTGGGGCGTGGATCTCAGTCCTGGACGCCTCTCGCAAGCTAAGCAGTCATTACCTGGAGCTGGCGTGTGCGCTGCCGATGCGCGGCTTCTCCCGCTTGGAGACGCGGTATTCGACGCTGTCTGCCAATTTACGTTGTTCTCGTCCTTGATCAGGCGGCAAGATCGCGACTTAGCCGCTCGAGAGATGCTGCGTGTTCTCAAGCCAGGCGGCTTTGTCATTTGGCATGACTTCTTTGCTCCGAATCCGTGGAACCGCAAAACGCGGAGAGTATCGCGTAAGCAGATCGAGGAGCTTTTCCAAGGGTGTACCATCGCACTTAGAAAGGTCACCCTGGTGGCGCCACTCGCGCGGATACTCTGCCGTATTTCCTACACGGTGCTGGACAACATACAGAGACTTCCTATCTTGCGGACTCACTATCTTGGTGTTATTCGTAAGCCGGGAGGGCTGGTCAAATGATCAATCGAGTGCCGTTCAGCCGCCCGTCTGTGGACGAAGAAGAAATCGCCGCAGCAGCCGATGTTCTTCGCTCCGGGTGGCTCACCACGGGTCCTCAGGCTTCCGCTTTCGAACGCGAGTTCAGCGCGTACGCCGGAGTCAGTGACGCGGTGGCTGTTAGTTCCTGCACCTCAGGCTTGCATCTTGCTCTTTCTGCTTTGGATGTCGGGAGCGGGGACGAAGTCATCACGACTCCGGTGACGTTCTGCGGAACAGTCCAGGCGATTGAAGAGACGGGCGCGCGGGTGGTGTTCTGCGATATTGGAGACGACCTGAATCTAGATCCGGCGCTCCTGCCCGGCTTGTTAACTGGACGCACACGCGCCATCGTTCCCGTACATCTGGCCGGACTGCCTTGCCGGATGCCCGAAATTTGGGAACTCGCGCGAGCACACAGTGTAGCTGTTGTCGAAGACGCGGCGCATGCCGTCGGTGCCGAGTATGAGGACGGTCGAATAGGTTCTGGTGAGAGCGATGCCACCGTATTTAGCTTCTTTGCCAATAAGAACATGACAACTGGCGAAGGCGGAATGCTTACCTCCTGTTCCCCCCGCCTGTTAGATAGGGCGCGGCTGATGTCCCGCCATGGCGTTCGCAGGGGCTCAGCCGATCAACCCGCGTGGAGTTACCAGGTGGTGGACCGCGGCCTCAAATGCAACCTCAGCGACATACAGGCCGCAATCGGTCGTATACAACTCAGGAAGCTTCCCGGCATGATCGCCCGGCGAGCCGAAATTGCGAAAGCTTACAACGAGCGGTTTGCCGATTGCGATTTACTCGAGCTACCTCCACTTAGGGCATGTACCCGGCATGCTTGGCATTTATACATCGTGCGGCTCGCGCTGGAACAGTTGACCATTGACCGCGACACCTTCACCAACGCACTTGCCGCTCGCGGAGTGGAATGTAGTGTCCATTTCATCCCGATTCCCTTGCACCCTTATTACCGGCAACGGTTCACGGATGCCTCTGGTTACACCCGGGCGATGGCCGAGTTCGCCCGGTTGGTGTCGCTGCCCCTCTACCCTGGGATGACCGAGGAACAAATTAACTACACCGCTGACTGTGTCCTCGACGTCTTAGCAGCTCATCAACGCCCGGCGCGCGCCTATCGAACAGCATGAGACGCTGCTTCGATGTTTTTGCGAGCGGGCTTGCGCTCGTTGTGGCGGCCCCCTGGCTGGCGGCAGTCTCGCTGGTTGTGTGGCTTGACGCGGGTTGTCCCATACTCTTCACACAGGTTCGCATTGGCCGGCATCACCGGCCCTTCTGGATATATAAGTTCCGGACGATGGCTGCGCTTCGTGGAGACAATCGCATCACACGCTCGGGCGTATTCCTGCGAGCGGCCAAGTGGGATGAACTGCCGCAGTTGTGGAATGTGCTCAAGGGGGACATGTCCATCATCGGGCCGCGTCCCGAGCTCCCGGAATATGTGGCTCAGTTTCCTCGCGAGTATGCGGGACTACTGAGTTCGCGTCCTGGCCTGATCGATCCGGCATCGCTGATGTACTTCGATGAAGCGGACCAGCTCGCCCGGTACACTGACCCGCAGGCCGCATATGTCTCTACTGTCTTGCCTTTGAAGCTACGACTTAGCTCGACGTACTTAGCCTCGCGTACGTGGCGAAGTGACGTGCGCATCCTATGGCAGGGGCTGGCTGCCTGCCTCAAGGCGCTCCGTTGAGCGCGGCGTGGTGGACCAATAGCACTTGCCACTTTGTACGGCCCAGTGACAGTCAAGTTGCCGCTTTGCTGGGAAGGGTCCCGAGACCACTTGAACTCAAGCACTTAGCCGCAGAGGTTCAAGGCCGCTCGGTGCTGGTCACCGGAGCTGGCGGCTTTATTGGCGCCGAGCTATGCGCAGTACTGATCGCCCACGGCGCGCACGTTGTCGCCATGGACTCTAGTGAATACTCGCAAGCCGCGCTGGCTGAAACACTTGCCTCTCCTCATCTGACTGTCGTACTAGCCGACATCCGCAACCATGATCAAGTTCGGTCCATCTTGACAATTCATCGCCCCTCGCATGTGTATCATGCAGCCGCTTATAAGCAAGTCCCCTTTCTCGAGGCGCATCCCCGAGCGGCAATCGCTAATAATGCGGTCGCGGCCTGGGATCTCGCCGAGGCCTGCGTGGATGCAGCCGTCGACCGCTTCGTACTGGTGTCCTCCGACAAGGCTGCGGCCGCGGCCAATGTGCTTGGTATCTCGAAACGTTTGGCGGAGATCTTAGTTCTGGGCCTCAATGGCTCCGGAACAAGACTCGCGGCTGTTCGATGCGCCAACGTTCTGGGAAGTCCGGGAAGTGTGCTCCCCCGGTTTCTGGAACAGATCTCCCTTGGCGGGCCGTTAAACGTGACCAGCCCGACTGCCGAACGCTACTTCATGACCTTACAGGAAGCAGTACACGCCATTCTCTACGCCGGCAGCACAATGACCGGTAGAGAGATATTCATTCCCGATGCCGCGAACCCGCTTCGGATCGTCGACCTAGCCCGTAAATTCATATTGACATTACCCGAGGAAGGGCGCACGACTATCTCTATAGAACTAACTACCCTACGAGCGGGCGATCAGGAACAAGAACTCTTGGTCGCCGAGAGCGAGAAGGCAATGCCCACTTCTTGTAAACAAATGCGCGTGGTCCTGCCGAAACCGACGGTCAGCGATGACTCACAGCGCCTCGTAAGTACTCTCCGCACTCTATGTCTGGAGCCTGATGACAAAGCTCTGCGTGCCTATCTTCAATCGGAATGGTTACCGGGCATTGTCTGAGTTACATCCCGAGGTAACATCGGACCAAACTCTTTTAAGTTGCTTTCCAGCTGTTGCCGGTAAGTAGGATCTACGGCGTAGAATGTCACCGTATCCGCCCAGCAAATCTGATTTAATTGAATCTTCCAACTGCCGACTGGAACCCACTCGGGAGGCAGTCCGCCCACGTCGCGATACACAGCGGGATACAAGATGGCGAACTTTGTGCCGGTCCGTGCGGCCAGTGAGCGCCGGAAGTCCTGTGTAAACTGGTGGTGCATCTTCGCGCGGGCAACCTCTATAGTGGAAAGCCCGTAAAGATCCACGATGTGTGCATCGGAGAGGAACCCCGCCGCGCCAATGTCGTTCAACATGACGGTCTCCCCCGCACCGTAGTTTTTTAGAAAGCGTCCCATCTGATACTGCTGCTCGTAGATATTCCGGCTAGCCCAAGGCTCCAACCACATGGCGCCGACGCCGCGAGACCAGAAGGCCGCCACCGCGACGGCACAGAACGACGCATACACGAGTCCTCGACTACCGGCCGTGGAACGCCTGCGTGGCAGTCGTACGACCGCTTGAATCGCCAGCGCGCAAGCATAGATTCCGAGCGCCACTAAATACGCTTCGTATCGAAAAAACCAGCCGACGCGCGCGAATTGCATATGTAGGAGCGCGGCGCTCAGAAATAGAGTCAGGGTGAGGCTTTCTGTAGTCCAAATGGTGCGCCGCCGCGCGTACAGGACCATCAAAAACGCCAGAGCCACTATGACAAGAACGCCGACCGAAGGTGCGGTAACGATTTGTTCTACCCAGTGAATCAAATAGAAAACGTGCGATTTCTCCGGACGGCTCGCTTTAGCCACGATAGAGTTGGGGACTGGCAGCCACCCAGCGGAAACAGAGTAGAGTCCAAACAGAGCAACTGGAAGACAAGAGACAAACCCGAAGATCAGCGCGGCTTGTCTTCTTCCTCGAACGAAGAGTAACACGCCAGTGACGAAAATGAGCGCAATTGCTTCATACCTCGCAAGCACCATCGCAGCGCCAAGTACACTCAGCAACCCCAATTTCGCGGGCATTTCTTGTTGAAGCAGCCGCACGGCAAAAAACACGTATACGATGGTGATCGCAGCGTGAAGTATGTGTTCCATGCCCGCCATCACCTCGGGCGCAAGCGGGAATCCGAAGATCAGCAGGCCGAGATACATCACGCGTGGTAGAGTTGCGACTCCGGCCTTCTTAAGTACCCAGTCGAATAAGAACAGCAGCAAGTAAGCAAAAAGGATATTCAGGACAAATGGTGCGAGCTCACCAGGTCCGGATACGGCGTAAACCACCGCTAAGATCGCCGTGTATAGCAGTGATGACGAGGTTGAGGAAAACCCATATTGCGTTAAACCCCACACTCCGTGCTGGCTGAACGAGCGAGCCATCGCCATGTGAATGTATGTATCGTCCATCGGGTAGCCGAAGTGTCCACCGCACTTTTGAAGCGCGGCGGAGTAAAGGTAAACCAGTAAGATGGACAACACAGCGAACGAAACTAGTAACGGCCCGGATGACGCTGCTAGCCGCTGCCACGGTGGGTCTTGAGACGATTTACTCATCCTTCAATCTCGTATTGTCCCATCTGAATCGACAGTTAGAGACTTCCGAGCAGCCCGGCTAGCAAGGTGATGCGATCGGCAATGCGGTCGATCAGAATACTTTCGTTCGCGGCGTGCGCGCCTTCGCCCACGGCTCCCACGCCATCCAACGTCGGCACTCCCAATGCAGCGGTGAAGTTCCCATCAGAGCCGCCACCGGTGGACGATTCCTCCACGTCGATGCCGATCTGCCGGCCTAATTCCCGCGCCCTCGCGAAGAGCTTCGCGCCTGCTGCGGACCGCTCCATCGGGGGACGGTTGAGTCCTCCGCTTACCTCAACGCGGCAACGCGAGTCTTCAGGAACAAGAGCGCGAAGACGCGCGTCGAGTTCGCTCGCGTCACTCAGCCGGGACACGCGCGCGTCGATCTCCGCGGAAGCTTCCGCCGCGATGACGTTACTTCGCGTGCCACCCGCAATCACCCCAGGGTTCACCGTAGTTCCCTGCCCCAGATCCGTAAACGCCGCAATCTTAAGAAGCTGCCGCGACAGTTCCAGGATGGCGCTTGCCCCGGCACCGAAATCGACACCCGCGTGCGCGGCTTGCCCGGTAACACGAAGCCGGTAACTGCCCACGCCTTTCCGCGCCGTCTTTAACTTGCCGGTGAGCCCTGTTCCCGGCTCCACCACCAGCACGCAGCGGCTGGCCTGGGCATTGGCCTCAGTGAGCGCGCGAGAGGTACGGCTGCCGATTTCCTCGTCCGCGTTCAGTTGGAGGAGAAACGATCCACCGGTTGGGATCTCCAACTCACGCACGGCGCGCAGCGCCATCAGAGCTATTACAATGCCGCCTTTCATGTCCAACACGCCGGGGCCCCAGAGACGGCCATTGTGCTCACGATAAGGCATCGTTTTCAAAGTGCCTATTGGCCAGACCGTGTCGTAGTGGCCCAAAATCAGCACCTGCCCGCCGCCATCCGACCCACTCCGGCAGAGCAGGTGCCCACCGGGCGTAACGGTGATCTGCAGGCCAAATTGCGGCGCGGCCACGCCGGCGAACCACTCGGCAAACTGGTTGAGTGCGCGAGCGTCATCGCTCGGCGATTCGATCTCCACCATTTGCTGAATCAGGCCGATCGTTTCACGCGAGTGCCCATTGACCCACGTCTGCAGCGCACCCTGGTTACCAGAGAAATCCTTCACCGGTTGTATAATAGCGGGTTCCCGTTCATGCCCACTTTGGATATCAACGCGATCCGGCAACTGTTGCCTCATCGCTACCCCATGCTGCTGGTCGACCGTATTGTGGAACTCGAGTCGGAGCGCATCGTGGGCATCAAGAATGTTACCGCGAATGAGCCGTTCTTCGGTGGACATTTCCCTGAGTTTCCCGTCATGCCCGGCGTCTTGATTATCGAAGCGATGGCCCAGACCGCCGGCGTGTTGGTGTTGGGAAAAATCCCCGATCGCCAGAACAAGCTGGTGTTCCTGGTGTCCGTGGAACGTGCCAAGTTCCGGCGCCCAGTGGTTCCCGGAGATCAGCTGCGCATGGAAATCACGATTCTCAAGAACAAGGTTTCCGTGGCTAAGATTGCCGCACGCGCCACGGTGGACGGGCAACTGGTAGCCGAAGCCGAATTGATGTGCAGCCTGCAAGACAAAGCGCAGCAGCCCGTCGCTTCGGAGCCGCTGCCGGTGCTTTAATGCCGGCTCATCCCACGTCCATTATCCATCCGACCGCCATCGTTCATCCTTCCGCGCATATCGATGCCGAAGCTGAAATCGGTCCTTATTGCGTGATCGGACCGGAGGTCTCTATCGGAGCAGGCACGCGGATGATGGCGCACGTATACTGCGAGGGACCCACGTTTATCGGCACGGCGAACGTGTTTTCGCCATACTCCACGGTTGGCGTTGCGGGGCAGGATCTGAAGTATCGAGGCGAACGGGCGGAGACCCACATCGGCCATCGAAATCGTATCCGGGAGTTTGTGACTATCCACCGCGGGACTCAGGGCGGCGGCTTGCGAACAGTGATCGGCGACGACAATTTGCTGATGGCTTACGTGCATGTGGCGCACGACGTGATCCTCGGTAGCCACTGCGTACTGGCCAATGCGGTCACGTTCGCAGGTCACGTCACGGTGGGCGACTGGGCAGTTATCGGGGCATCCACCGGAATTCATCAGTTCTGCCGCATCGGGAGGCACGCCATCATCGGCGGCTATAGCGTGGTAACCCAGGACGTGCTCCCGTTCTCAAACACCGTGACCGAGCGCGAGGCAAAAGTGTTTGGCGCGAATCGCGTGGGGCTGGAGCGGCGTGGCTTTGCGACGGACGTCATCGAAAAGCTGCAGACTGCTTTCCGGCTGCTGACACGGGCGGGGCTGAACACGTCTCAAGCGGTTGCGCGCATTCAGGAGGAGATCCCTGGCACGCCGGAAGTGGAGGAGCTTCTGGCATTCATCGCTACGTCCGACCGCGGCGTCATTAAGTAAATGAAATATGGATTGATCGCCGGTAATGGCCGGTTCCCCATTCTCGCGTTGCAGAGTGCGCGGGCAGCGGGGGATGAAGTTGTGGTGATCGCGATCAAAGAGGAAGCCACCGCGGAGCTTGAGCCGCTGGCCAGCCGTTGCCATTGGATCTCGGTCGGGCAGCTGGGCCGGTTGATCGAGATCTGTCACCGGGAAGGCGTGACCGAGATCATGATGGCCGGTCAAGTCAAACACGCTAAGATCTTTTCGTCGATTCAGCCCGACTGGCGGCTTCTGCAAGTGTTGACCAAGCTCAAAGGCAAGAACACCGACGCGTTGATTGGCGCGGTTGCGAAGGTGCTGGCCAGCGAGGGAATTCAGCTGGTCGATTCGACGCGACTCCTGAAGCACTTGCTAGCTGGCTCTGGTGTCTTGACCCACCGCCATCCGAATAAGGACGAACAGGGCTTTGTCAAGTACGGGCGCAAGATCGCACATATGCTGGCGACGCTCGACTTAGGCCAGAGCGTGGCCATCGCGGATCGGGCTTGCGTGGCGATCGAAGCAATGGAGGGTACTGACGCGATGTTGCGCAGGGCGGCCTCGCTGGTGGAAGGGTCGCCGCTGACGCTGGTGAAGTCGGCTTCGCGACGCCGCCATCTGCTGTTCGATGTTCCCGTCGTGGGGATCGGGACCATTGAGACCATGCGGGAGACCAACACATCTGCATTGGCGATCGACGCGGGCCGCACGTTGATGCTGGACCGCGAAGTTCTGATTCCGCTTGCCGACGAAGCCAAGATCACGATCGTATCGGACGAGCCGCAAGACTGAGTAGGAAAATTGTGAGTCGCCCGCCGCGTGGCCCGCGTATAGACGAATAGAACCGGGGGCTATTGACCAATCGCATCACAGAAGGTTTCGAGCAGTTGTTGCGGCAACATCAGGCAATGGTGTTTAGCATTGCATTGCGGCTGTTGCGGGACCGCGCGCTGGCCGAGGAGATTGCCCAGGACGTGTTCTTGCAGTTGTACGAGAAGCTGCCCGGACTGGAGACCGAGGACCACGTGAAGTTCTGGTTGCGAAGGGCAACGTATCACCGCTCGATCGACGAGGTTCGCCGGCGCAAGCTGCGGCCGAAGGTAAGTCTGGAGGAGATCCGGGAGCCTTCCATCCGCGCCGTGGAAACAGATCCTTTGCTTAATGAGATCCTTCGCAAGCTGGTGGCGGCACTCCCGGAGCGGGCGCGCGCGATTGTGGTGATGCGCTACCAGGAGGGTCTGGAGCCGACCGAGATTGGACGGGTTCTAGATATGCCGGCTAGCTCGGTGAAGAGCTTGCTGCATCGCAGTTTGAAGTTACTACGGGGCAAGGTGGAGCGGGCCGGGCACGTAGCCAGCGTGGAGATCAGTGCATGAACTTGGATGATTTTTTAACTGAGGCGCTACGGCGAGAGCAGCCATCGGCGGGATTCGCGGGTCGTGTGCTGGCGGCGGCCGCGGAGCGTAAGCGCAGACGCATGCTGCGAACGTGGACGGTCGTCGCCGCGATGTTCGCTTGTGGGGCTGTAATCACGGCCGAAGTACGTTCGTATGAGCAGCACCGGCAAGTGGAAGCGCGCGAAGCTGGACACCAATTAGCGGTCGCGCTCAGGATTACGGGAAGTAAGCTGCATGCCACAACGCGCATGATGCGAAGGAGAAGCAATGGTGTTTAAGAAACAATGCGCCTGGGTAGTGACGGCGCTGATGCTCGCAGCTTTTGGAAGCGGCGTCGCGAAAGCCGATCCGTTGGATTTGGCTGAACTCGACCGGACCATTTTCGAAAGGCTCCGCGCGAAGGCTTCTAACCACGTCGACATCACGCTGGATGGGCCGTTGCTGAAGATGGCGGCTTCCATGTTTGGCTCTAGCGGCGATGACGATGCCGCCAAGATCCAGAAGCTGGTGCGTGGTCTAACTAGCGTGACCATCCGCAACTTCGAATTCAAGAAGACTGGCGACTATACGAGCGCCGATCTAGATCTGATCCGGAAGCAGATTAAGTTGTCGGAGTGGAAGCGCATTGTCGATACGTCGAATAAGGACGATAAAGAAAGCTCGGAAATTTATGTCCTTCCGGGTAAGGACAAACCACAAGGGTTATTCATTCTTACAGCTGAACCGCTCGAACTTACCGTGGTCCATATCCTGGGCGCGGTGGACATGAAAGATATCGCGTCTTTGGAGCACTTACGGATGATGGGCGACGATAAGGACGAGAAATGATTGGCTTACTTGCATCACGCTTGTTATTGATAACTTCGCTTTGTGCTGGCGGGATACGGGCCACGCAAACAGCGGACGAGATCATGGCGCAGGTGGCTCTGCATCAGGATTCGGCGGTCGCGGCGCGATCACAGTTTGTCTATCACCAAAACGTGCTGGTGCGGATGAAACGCGCCAATGGCAAGATCGCCCGTGAGGAAACTCGCGACTATACAGTGACGCCCGCAGCCGACGGCATCAAGCGCGAGCTGGTGAGCTTATCAGGAACCATCGGCGAGGGCAAGAAGGCAGTAACCTACGACAAGGCCGACTTCCGCTATAAGAACATCGACATCGATGGCGAACTGGTTCAGAACTTTGCCGACGACTTCGGCGTGGATAAGAAGTCAAAAGACGGCGTGGCGCATGACTTATTCCCACTACGGTCGGAGTTGCTAACGAAGTACACATTCACCTTGACCGGCACCGAAAAGTGGCACGACCGGGAGGCTTATCACATTGAGTTCCAGCCATCTGCAAAGCGGGACATCGATGATGACTGCTGGGCGGGCGACGCGTTGATCGATACCGTAGAACTGCAGCCGCTGGTAGTCACGTCGCACCTGGCCTGCAAGCTGCCACTGCTTGTGAAGACAATGCTCGGA
The DNA here is from genome assembly GCA_963752695.1 of Bryobacterales bacterium. Classification (GTDB taxonomy): domain Bacteria; phylum Acidobacteriota; class Terriglobia; order Bryobacterales; family Bryobacteraceae; genus Bog-113. Next base: position 873,366 of record CAVVZB010000002.1, on the reverse strand, counting down.
ACGAACATCAAGCAGGTAGGCTTTAAAGTAACGTACCAGAAGTTCGACGACGGGATCTGGTTCCCGGTGACTTACGGCGGTGAACTCCAGTTTCGCGCCGTTTTCATGTATGCCCGTACCGTCGGTGTCGGCCTGGTGAATTCGGACTTTCACCGCGCGAAGGTCGATACCGCGATCAAGTACGAGCTGAAGTAAGCGGGAGCGTAGTTAAAAAGCGCGGTTCGCGGCGAGCTTTTGTGGCTTGCTCGAAGCTATAGGCAAGCTTGAGGAGTTTAGGTTCACTCCAAGCCGGCCCGTAAAAGGAAAGTCCAATCGGCAGCCCATGCACGAAGCCACCGGGAACGGTGATGTGCGGGTAACCGGCGACTGCGGCTGGCGATGAACATCCACCAGTATCGTGATCGCCATTGACCCAATCGATCAGCCAGGAAGGTCCGGCTGTCGGCGCGATAATGGCGTCCAGTTTATGCTTGGCGACTAGTGCGTCGATCCCCTCGGCACGCGCGAGACGTTTAGAGGTGGCGAGCGCGTCGATATAGGCTTGATCCGTGAGCGGCCCTTTCTTCTCCGCTTGTAGCATTAGCTCCTGGTTGAACCATAGCATCTCGGTGCTGGCCTGAGCCGCGTTAAACGCGATGATATCGGCCAAACTCTTGACCTTCGCAGTTGATCCGCGCGCGGCCAGATAGGCATTTAGATCAGCTTTGAACTCGAATAAAAGAACTTCGTTTTCGGCGTCACCCATTCCAGTGCCGGTCATATCGGCTGGGTCAATCAGCTCAGCGCCCTGCTGCTTGAGAACGTCGAACAGGGAATCCATCAGCTGATCGACGGCCGCATTGTTGCCCATGTATTTGCGGGCGATCCCTAGCCGCGCGCCGCGCAGGCCAGCAGGATCGAGAAACTTAGTGTAGTCCGGCTGAATGTGCCGGGAGCTGTCGGCGGTTGCGGAGTCGCGCGGATCCACACCGGTGAGTGCGCTCAGCAGGATGGCCGCGTCGGTAACGGTGCGCGCCATGGGACCCGCAGTGTCTTGACTATGAGAGATGGGAATAATGCCAGAGCGGCTCCAAAGGCCGACGGTCGGCTTGATCCCGACGATGCCATTCATGGACGAAGGGCAGACGATCGAGCCGTCGGTTTCCGAACCGATGGCGATGGCGCAAAAGTTAGCTGCTACCGCCGCCCCCGAGCCTGAACTCGATCCGCATGGGTTCCGGTCCAACGCATATGGATTGCGCGTCTGACCGCCACGGCCGCTCCAACCGCTGACCGAATGCGTGGAGCGGAAGTTGGCCCATTCGCTGAGATTAGTTTTGCCAAGGATCACGGCGCCAGCCGCGCGCAGACGTTCCACGATGAAGGCGTCCCGAGGCGCGCCTGGACCGGCAAGAGCCAGCGAACCCGCGGTGGTCATCATGCGATCGCCCGTATCGATGTTGTCCTTGATGAGAATCGGGATGCCGTGCAGCGGGCCGCGCGGACCTCTCTGCTTGCGCTCGGCGTCAAGATCCCGCGCGATACGGAGCGCGTCGGGATTCAATTCGATCACGGCATTCACAGTTGGAGCCGAAGATGGCCGGGCCTTGTCCAGGGCCGCGATGCGGGCTTGATACTTGGACGCCAGAGAGACAGCCGTGTCACGGCCGGACCGCATGCGCCTGGAGAGATCGGAGATGGTGGCTTCACTCAGGTCGAAGGTAGCTCTGGACGCCGCTTGGACGGACCGCGCCGTAGCGAGAGCGAACGCGCCTGTCTGAAGGAGTTCGCGGCGGTTCATAGGGCCGCACTTAGCGCTAACCCTCGCGCCAGCCGGATGTGAGCCAGATGGTGACGGCCATGCCACGCATAGAGCCCGGTGGTTTCGTTCAGCGTACGAGAGCCGCGGTCCGGGTGGCGGAATGTCCGCTGAAAAGCGGCGTCGTCCATCGACTTCAACAACGACACCCACCGCGTATGGATGGCCGTAATCAGCTGCAGGGAGATCTCGACAGGGGCGTTCTGAGCGTCGGGCAATTCGGCCCACGCGGCTTCATCATAAAGACGGATGAGCGGGTCGTTCTCGGTGAGCGCCAGCCGGTAGCGGCAATAAGAATTGACATGGCTATCGGCGATGTGATGAATGACCTGACGTACTGTCCAGCCATCGGGACGGTAGCGCGAGGCGAGATCTTCATCGGACATGCCGCGAACAATCTCCTGCAACTGACGCGGCAGAACGGCGATGGCCGTGATCCACTCATGCTGCTGGGAGTGAGTAATCTCCGCGGGCGGCGTGAAACGTCCAATAGGATAACGAGGGTCGACACTCATACTTCCTCCAAGATCGATTCAGATAGTGTACTCGTCCTCAAGGACGATGCGGATCGGGCTTTTCGAAATGCTGATAATCCGGGTCTTTCCAATCGCCGCCCCAAGTCCAGCCGATCGACCGAAAAGTGTCGACGATGAAGCTGTTGCCGAGAATGGCGCCGGGGACGGCCTTGGTTCGATCGGCATAGCGCGCGCCTTCCGGCGGCAGATACTTGCCGTGGAGAAGCATGGGATTCGTGAGCGGGTTGATATCGATGGCGCGTCCCCAGCTATGGTTGGAAAAGCGGCCGGGCTTGCCCGTGACATCGCGGCAGTTGAAGGCGGATGTGTTGTTGGCTTGCATGGACCGGTCATCGCTGCCATCGAAGTCTTCCACCGGCTGCATGCGTTCGATCAAGAAGCCGTGAGCGTAAAGCTTGCTGAAGGCCGAAAGGACATCGGGGGCCACGGCGCGATTTACCAGCAGCATGCCTTGGCGAGAGACGCCGTTGAAGTCCCAATAGGTCAGCGTCAGGGCTTGCAAGTCATCGAGCGGCGCCGGACAGCCGGCATGCCAGGACACCGCGCGCATCCGGGCTTTCAAGGCTTCAGGGATGCTGGCGGAAGCGAATACAGCCGACGGTAAAGCGCTTGAAGTGGAGGCCACGATCTCGGGAGGGTGCAATTGGACCGAGAACAGCAGGAAGCCGATCAGTGGAGGGAGCAAGTCCAAGATTAGTCGGTTAAGCTTTGAATATGCAAAACGTTGGCGGGCAAGCCTGGAAAGGCCTGGCGATGTTGTTGGCGACTGTGCTCGGTCTGGCGGCGATGCTGCCCGCGCAGACAACCGAACCGGCGGCCGCCACTGAACGCATCGCGATCGACGCGAATGGACCCAGCCACGCCTTTCCTCACTTCTGGGAGAAGACGTTCGGATCAGGCCGGGCGACGCTGACCTTGCGCGAGAGTTACCGCAACGACCTGCGCAATCTAAAGAGCCATACCGGAGTGCAGTACATTCGCTTCCATAACATACTGAGCGACGAATCAGGACTGTACGAGCTCGACGCGAATGGATTGGCGTCTTATAACTTCTCCTATGTCGACCAGATCTACGACGGGATTCTAGATAATGGAGTCAAGCCCTTCGTCGAACTTAGTTTTATGCCGGGCAAGCTGGCCAAGAATAGTAAGCCGCATCCATTCTGGTATAAGCCGCTGCCATCTCCACCCAACGATTACCGGCGCTGGGACGAAATGATTCTAGCATTGATGCGCCATCTGGTGGACCGCTACGGACTGGGCGAAGTCGCCACGTGGTACTTCGAGGTGTGGAACGAGCCGAACATCGATTTCTGGAATGGCGATCCAGCGGAACAGACGTACTACGAACTGTACGACCACACGGCTGGTTCAATCAAGGCAATCAGTCCCAAGCTGCGAGTGGGCGGACCGGCCACCGCGCAGGCTGCGTGGGTCGACCGCTTTCTGAGTCATTGCGCCAAGAACAAGATCCCGGTGGACTTTGTCTCCACGCACGTGTATGGGAACGACTCGGCGAAGGATGTCTTTGGGACGGACGAAAAGATTGCCCGATCGGAGATGGTGATCCGCTCCGTCCGCAAGGTTTATGACCAGGTCAAGCACTCGCCATTACCGAACGTGGAGATTCATTGGAGCGAGTACAACGCGACCTATATGAATGAGGTCGAGGTAACTGACTCTCCGTTTATGGGACCTTGGCTTGCCCATACGATCGCAGAGAGTGACGGACTAGTAACCAGTATGTCTTACTGGTGCTTCTCAGATGTGTTCGAGGAACAGGGTGTGGTGAAATCGCCCTTCTATGGAGGTTACGGACTGATCGCTGCCGGTGGCATTCCGAAAGCCGCGTTTAATGACTTTATGCTGCTGAGTCAGTTAGGTGTGGACCGGCTGGAGAACGCTTCCAAGAGCGCGATAGTCACTAAGCGCGCGGACGGTAGCCTGGCGATCGCGCTGTGGAACTATGCCGACCCAGAGACGGAAGGAACTCCCCGAACTTATGAACTAAACGTGCAAAATCTGCCAGAGGGAGCGAAGGCGCGCATGACGGTAGTGGATCGGGATCATGGATCTCCACTACGCATTTGGCGGGAGATGGGAAGTCCAAGGTTCCCCACGCGCGAAGAGCAGGCCCGGCTGCGGCAGGCAGGCATCTATCCGGAAGCAGTACCTTTGCCGATGCAGTCACTCTTGTCTATTACTCTCGCCCCGAAAGCCCTGGCGTTGATCGAAGTTAGTCGTTAGGCCCGTGCGGACTCGCGGTATCGCGGCCGTCCTAGTGGCGGTCCTGTCGTCAGGCTGTAACAGTTATGTCCGGGTAAGACCGTTGCCGTTTCTCGCGCCCCGGAGTGACAACGCGTTCTTAGATGACTTAGGACACCGCGCCTTCCTTTACTTCTGGGAACAGGCCGATCCACATACGGGGCTGGTGCGCGACCGGGCCTTGACCGATGGATCCATTCCGCCGAACACGAATCGTTACGCGGCCAGTATCGCGGCAACAGGATTCGGGTTGACGGCATTGGCAGTAGCGGCCGACCGGCATTGGATGCCCGACGACCAACTGCGACAGCGTGCCCGCGATACACTGCATTTCTTCGCTTATCAGGCTCCTGGAAAGAACGGCTTCTTTTATCACTGGTTAGATCCTCAAACCGGAGAACGTGTGCGCGACTCAGAAGTCTCGTCGATCGATTCGGCCCTGCTGTTCAGCCGGCGCGCTTACTGTCCGGCAGCGTTTCGCCGATGACCCCGAAATTCCAGGTCTTGCTTATCAAATCTACCGGAAGATGGATTTTCCGTGGCTCATCGACAAGCGCGGGATACTGTCGCACGGGTGGCGCCCCGATGTCGGTCTGCTTAAGAGTAGCTGGGACACCTATAGCGAGCACATGATTCTTTATATTCTGGCGATCGCGTCGCCCACCCATCCGATTCCCGCCAAGTCCTGGTACGCGTGGGCCCGGCCAAAGGTCACTTACGAGAACTATACCTTCATTAGCGACGGCCCGCTGTTCACGCAACAATTCTCGCACGCGTGGGTGGATTTTCGAAACCTTAGAGAAGGAGCTCCGACTAACATCAACTGGTTTGAAAACGCGGCGATTGCCACTCAAGCCAATCGTGACTTCTGTGTCAGCCTGCACCACTTATTCTCAGACTACAGCGTCAACCTGTGGGGTATCACGGCATCCGACAGCGTCGGTGGTTACCGGATCTGGGGCGGACCACCGGCGGAAGGCCGTATCGACGGAACCCTGGTGCCTTGCGCGGCAGGCGGATCACTCATGTTGACGCCCCGGATTGCCCTGGACACGATCCGGTACATGCGCACTCAATATGGGAGCAAGGTATACGGACGCTATGGATTCACCGACGCGTTCAATCCATTAACCGGCTGGATCGATCCAGAGATCATCGGGATCGACCAGGGAGTTACCTTGCTTAGCGCGGCTAACGCCCGGAACGGCGGAGTCTGGAAGTGGTTCATGAAGAATCCGGAGATCGTGGACGCGATGGACCGGATCGGATTTCATTCAGTCAAGTAGTCTGGCAAGCGCGGGCTATGCAAAGACCAGGTGGAGCGGCTTACCAGCTTTGACGGACATCTGCGCCACCTGCTTTCCCATTACCGTTTGACCAAGCGGCGCCCGTACATTGATACGCGCAGACTGGGAACCACGGATCACTCCGGAGATGGCACGGCTATTGGACCACGCCAGGTCAAGTTCGGCTCCGCCGCGAAGGCGAAGCCCGCGGAACGATCCGGCTGTCCAATTGTCAGGGAGCGCGGGAAGGAGCGTAATCTCGCCCGCGTGACTCTGGACCAGCATTTCGGCAATGGCGGCGGTGGCGCCGAAGTTCCCATCAATCTGAAAAATGCTGCCGTGCGGGGCCGGATGAGTATCGAAGAAGTTCGGGCCGGTGCTGTGTTTCATCAGCATCGTGAGACTCTCTTCGGCCATTTTGCCATCGCCAAGACGCGCCCAGAAAGCGATGGCCCAAGCGCGGCTCCAACCGGTATACGCGCCACCGTTGGCGAGCCGCCGCTCGAGAGACACGCGGGCGGCATGCGCCAGTTCGGGGGTATGAAGCGGAGTGATGTCGCTGCCCGGAAAGAGTCCGTATAAGTGCGACATATGACGCTGGCCCGGAGTCGATTCGGCGAAGTCTTCGGACCATTCCTGAAGCTGACCGTAGCGCCCGATCCTATAAGGGAGTAACTTCGCGCGGGCGGTATCGAGCTGAGCGGCGAAAGCGGAGTCGTCGAACTGACGGGCGGCAGTTGCACAGTTAGTAAAGAGCTCCCGAATCAGCGCCATATCCATCGTGCAACCCGCGCTCACTTCCGCCTTCTTGCCGTCGGGAGTTAGAAAGTCATTCTCGGTGGATACTGACGGACATGTGGTTAGGTGGCCGTGCCCGTCATCAATCAGCCAGCCAAGACAGAAGATGGCGGCGCCCTTCATCAAGGGATAGGCCTGGCGCAGGAAGGCGGTGTCGCCACTGAAACGGTAATGTTCCCAGAGGTGGGCGCAGAGCCACGGGCCACTCATGGGCCAGTTGGCCCAGGTAGGCGATCCGCCGCCGGTGCCGGCCGGGGCGGATTGACGCCAAACGTCAATGTTATGATGCGAGACCCAGCCATCGAGATGATAGTTGACCTTGGCAGTCCGCGCTCCGGTTTCACTGACTCCGCGAATCAAGTCGAATAGGGGTTGATGGCATTCGGATAAGTTACACGTCTCCGCAGGCCAGTAATTCATTTGTACATTGATGTTAGCCGTCCAGTTACAGCTCCAGGGAGCACGCACCTGATAGTTCCAGATGCCTTGTAAGTTTGCGGGCTGGGTACCGGGGCGGGAGCTGGCGATCAATAAGTAACGGCCGAAGTGGAAGTAGAGCGCGAGCAGCGCGGGATCGGCATGATCGGTGACCGCCGCGATCCGCCGCGGAAGAGGACGCGAATCTGGGGTTGGATCGCCTAGCGTAAGTCCGACGCGGCGGAAGAGAGTCCGGTGATCGGCAACGTGTGCATCGTGAATTTGTTGCCAGGATTTTCGCGCCGCGTTGGATATGCGGGCTTGGGCATCTTCGATGATCCGCGCGGCCGGACGGTCGGGTATCTGATCATAGCCGCGGTAACCTGTGGCGGCAGAGATCAGAAGCAGGCACTCATTCGCGTTCTCGATATGGAGCTGGGAATCGCGTGCAACTATTTTTCCGCCCACGGCCGCGACTTGCACCACCGCGGCGAAACGCATTCCCTTCCCTTCCGCGTCGTCGAACGTGACCGGGTTTTTCGAAGCCCAATAGTTCGGGACCACGTGGGCGGGCACCTTGCCGCTGATGGTGAGTGTATTTGAGCCGGCAATCGTCTCTGCAGGAACGGCGGCGGTGAGCGCGGCAGAGAAGGTAAGGGCGCCGGGCTTGGCTGCTTCCAGGTGCACGGCGATCACCTGATCGACGGCGGAAGCGATCGCATGGCGGGTAATGCGGACTCCGCCGGTGGTGAATTGGACGGTAGCGATGGCGCTATCGAGATCAAGCGACCGCGAGTAATCGGTGACGGGGCTAGTGTAATCGAAGTCCAGGCGTAGGTCCGCGACGGGCTGGTAGGACTCGTTGAACGGTCCTTGCATGTGTTTGCACTCTTGATCGGCCCCCACGTAGTCGTGTTTTTCAATGACCAACTGGCGCACTAGCGGCAGATGGTTGGCCGCGTCGGGGTTGGTGCAGTCATGAGGGAAGCCGGACCAGAGCGTGTCCTCATTGAGCTGCAGCACTTCCTTGAGCGGATTTCCCCAGACCATCGCGCCGAGGCGTCCGTTGCCGATCGGAAGAGCTTGGGACCATTCGCTGGCCGGTTCATCGAAGTGGAGAGTGAGATCCGGATCGGCAGGGGCGGATTCGGCGGCGAGCGATGCCGCTCCGAGAGCGAGGGGGACGGAGGCGAGGAATTCGCGGCGGGTGCGATGCGGCATGACATTACGGTTATACATCACGGTTAACCGTTGGGTAGGGTACGGCCAGCTTGAACGGGCGCGTCCGCTGCTACAATTTTGGCCAATGCTTCGACGAGAGTTTCTGGCGCTGGCGGGCGCCGCGCCATTGCTGGCGGCAAGTACACCCGCGCCGGTGAAGTTAGGAATCGATCTATTCAGCCTGCGTTCGCAGAAGTGGACGCCTTTCGAGTATTTGGATTACTGCGCGCGCCAGCAGGCCAAGGTGGTGCATTTCTCCGAGGTGCGATTCATCGGCAGCCTGGAGCCGGAGAACTTGCGGAAAGTGCGGAAGCACGCCGAAGAGCTCGGGATTGAGGTTGAGATCGGGATGCGTTCGATCTGCCCGAGTTCGACGATGTTTGAGGCAAAGGCGGGGACGGCGGAAGAGCAACTGACGCGGATGATCGGGTCGGCTGGGGTGGTGGGATCGAAGATCGTGCGCGCAGTGCTGGGCGGAATGGATGACCGGAAGACGGCGCCGATCGAAGCGCACATCGAGAAGACGGTGGCGGTGCTGCGGAAGGTGCGATCGCGGGCGATGGATCAGGGGATCAGGATCGCGATCGAAAACCACGCGGGCGATATGCAGGGGCAGGAGCTGAAGTCGCTGATCGAAGCTGCGGGCCCGGAGTTTGTGGGGGCTTGTCTGGACTCGGGAAACCCGTTATGGACGTTGGAAGATCCACACGTGACGCTGGAGGCTTTGCATCCGTATGTGCTGACGAGCCATGTCCGCGATAGCGCGGTTTGGGAGACGCCGACCGGCGCGGCGGTGACGTGGGTGCGGATGGGAGAAGGCAACGTCGGGATTGACAGCTATGTAAGGAAGTATGCGGAGTTGTGTCCGGGGCGGGCGCTGTCGCTCGAGTCGATTGTGTTCGGCCCGAAGAACTTCGATTATCGGGAGCCGCAATTCTGGGAGGCGTACCGGGACGTGCCGGCTTGGAACTTCGAGCGATTCGTGGCGCTGGCCGATAGCGGTAAACCGCGAGCCGAGGAGCCGTGGGAGCGTCCGGACCAAGCGACGCGGGAGCGCGTGGACTTAGAAGCGAGCCTGGCTTACACCCGGAAGCTATTGGCGACGATTCAGTAGCGTGGGCGCGAGCGGGCGCTGAACACCCGGAACGGGAGAGTCAGCAACATGCCCAGGAATTCGAAAACGCCGACGACCGCGAAACCGGCCAAACGGAACGGCAGACTGATCAGCCAGGCAAACGGGTAGATCAGGAGCGCGAGCAAAGCGAGTGGCCAGCACACGAAAAACAGTAAAAGCCAAAGCACGAAGACGAGCATCTGGATTGCATGTACGCGAAGCGCCCGGAAAAAGTTCGGCGCTTAGAGCGAGGAGATCGACGAATGGACATCAACGGGAAGAACACAATATTGATCACGGGCGGCGGTTCGGGCATTGGGCGCGGGCTGGCCGAGGCGTTTCACCGGCTCGGGAATCACGTGATCATTGCGGGGCGCCGCAAGGACGTGCTGGACGAAGTGACGAAGGCCAATCCCGGAATGGCGGCGGAAGTACTGGACGTGCAGGACGCGGGCAAATTGAAGAGCTTCGCGGCGGACATTACGGCGAAGTACGCGGACTTAAATGTGGTGATCCACATGGCAGGCATTATGAAGATGGAGAACCTGAGCGAGGGGGCCGACCCGGAAGCGATCGCAAGCATGATCGCGACCAACTTGACGGCGCCGCTGCAATTGACCGCAGCCTTGATGCCGCACCTGAAGAAGCAGGCGAAAGCCGCGGTAATTACCGTGAGTTCCGGGCTGGCATTTATGCCGCTGGCGATGACGCCGACCTACTGCGCGACCAAGGCGGCAATTCACTCGTGGACGGACTCGCTGCGCTACCAACTGAAAGGGACTTCGGTGCAGGTGATCGAGCTGCCGCCGCCCTACGTGCAGACCGAGTTGATGGGCGAACAGCAGAAGAGCGATCCGCGTGCGATGCCGCTGGCCGATTTCATCAGCGAGGTGATGGAGCTACTGGGCAAGGACCCTGAGGCGAAGGAGATCCTGGTGAAGAACGTTCATCCGCTGCGCTTTGCGGGCGACTTAAATGCGGAGAAGTACTATGGCTTCTTCGAGCAGTTCAACAACGCGTTCTCGGGACACTAACCTGGTGGCGCGGATCGCGGCAGGGGATGTTACCTTTCCTTAGATGGAAATAACGGAATGAGATTCTTCCTGGGACTGGTGGTTGGGGCGGTTCTGGTGGTTTTGGCGTTGGCGATTGCCGTGTTTGCGGTGGTGGGGCAGCGGAATAAGCCGCCGGCAATTGCAGCGGGGTCGACGCTGGTGCTCCACCTGGAAGGCGATTTGCCGGAGCGTGCCCCGGCGGAAGTACCCTTCGACGCGTTCGGCCAGAAGCCCGCGCTGACATTGGAAGACAACTGGGCGATGCTGCGGCGGGCGGCGGCGGACTCTCGCATCAAGGCCGTGGTGATCGAGCCGCATGACCTGAGCGTGGGCTGGGGAAAGATGGAGGAACTGCACGCGGATCTGGAGAAGTTCCGCAAGTCAGGCAAGCCGCTCTACGCTTATTTGAAGACGCCGGGAACGCGCGATTACTACGTCGCGACGGCGGCATCCAAAGTATTCCTGTCGCAGGAAGACATGTTGAATCTGAAGGGCCTGCGCTTCGAGATGATGTACTTTCGGCGGACGTTGGACAAGCTGGGAGTGTCGGTGGACGTGGAGCACGCGGGCAAGTACAAGGACTACATGGACATGTTCACGCGGAGCGACATGAGTCCGGAGACGCGCGAGGTATTGACGAGTGTAATCGACCGGCTCTACGGCGACCTGGTGCGCACGATCGCGCTGGGCCGGAAGAAGCCAGTGGTCGAAGTGCAGGACGCCATCGACAACGGGCCGCTGCTATCCGGCCAGGTGTTCAGCCGCGGGCTGGTGGACGGGCTTTGCTACGAGAACGAGATGTTCGGGAAGCTGCGGGACGAGATGAAGGCCGACGTTCGCCAGGTGACCGAGCGGGAATACGTGAAGGCCACCGATGCTGACGCCGGGATTGCGGGCAAGCAGCAGATCGCGTTCGTGGTGGCCCAGGGCGAGATCGTACGGGGCGATCCGGAATCGAGCAGTACCGGCGGGAGCGCCATCGAATCGGAGAGCTTTACCAAGCTGTTGCAGAAGGTGGGGACATCGAGCGCGAAGGCGGTTATAGTACGGATCGACTCGCCGGGGGGCGAGGTGTTCGCGTCGGACGAGCTATGGAAGGCAATGAACGAGCTGCGGAAGAAGAAGCCGACAGTGGTATCGATGTCGGATACCGCGGCTTCGGGCGGCTACTACATGGCCATGAATAAGACGCCGATTGTGGCGTATCCGGGAACGCTGACCGGATCGATCGGAGTGATCTTCGGGAAGCCGATTTTACATGGACTTTACGACAAGCTGGGGATCGACAAGGACGGGCTGCAGCGGGGGCGCTTTGCGGGGATAGAGAGCGATTACCAACCGCTCAGCGAGGCGGAGCGGGCGAAGCTGCGGGAAGGCATCGACCTGAACTATCAGGGATTCGTACAGAAGGTGGCGGACTCGCGGAAGCGCGCGTTCGGACAGATCGAGCCGTTGGCGCAAGGGCGGGTATGGCTCGGCGACCAGGCCAAGGAGAACGGGCTGGTGGATGAGCTGGGCGGGATTGACCGGGCGATTGAGCTGGTGAAAAGCCGGGCGCAGATCCGCGCGGATGAGCAGGTGACACTGGTGACGTATCCGCCGCGGCGTAGTTGGCTTGAGCTACTGACGGGAACGGCGGGGGCCGACGGCGGGGTGGAGAGCCAGATAGGACGAACGCTTTCGGCGCTGATGGGAAGACCTCCGGTGGGGCTGGCGCCAGGATTGTGGGAAAGCGCAGGGATGCGGGTGTGGCAGCATGGCGGATATCTGAGCATCTCGCCATGGACGCTATCGATTCAATAGCCGCCGGATGAGTACCGATGGCGGAACACTTCTTGTACTTCACGGAACTGCTCGGGCTGCCGGTCTATGACCTGAAGAACCGGCGCATCGGGCGGGTGCGGGACGCGGCGATCGTGCCGTTGATCCACGCCTCGCGGGTGGACCGGTTCCTGGTAGGCGCGGGCGGGGCTTGGCTATCGATTCGGTTCGACCAGGTCAGCAGCATATCATTTGCCGGGCTCAAGCTTTCCGACGAGAAGCTTGTGCCGTACCATTCCGACGAGTACATGCTGCGGATCGACCGGGACTTGCTAGACCAGCAGATCATCGACGTGAACGGGCGGAAGGTGGTGCGGGTCAACGATGTTACGTTCGATCAGGTTCACGATGGGACGCGGGATTGCCTGCACATCATCGACATCGACATCGGAGTGCGCAGCATTCTGCGGCGAGTGTTCCAGGGCGTGTTACCGGCTGCCACTGTGAGGCGCATGCAGGCTCCGATTCCTCCGCATTCGATCCGGTGGGACTACTGCAACATCGTGGAGCCCGATCCGCTGAGACGGTTGAGGCTGAACATCTCGAACGAGAAGCTGGAGCATTTGCATCCGGCGGACCTGGCGGACATTGTGGAGGAACTGGGTCCGGCGGAGCGGGAATCCATTTTCGAGACCATCGATAGCGAGTCGGCGGCGGAAGCGTTGTCGGAGGTTGAGCCGAAGATGCAGGCGAGCATTCTGGAATCGTTGGAGCCGGAAGTGGCGGCGGACATTATTGAGGAGATGTCGCCGGACGAAGCGGCGCATGCATTGTCCGAACTGGAACAGGAGACGAGCGAAGAGATTCTGGAGGAGATGGACGCGGACGAAGGCGAAGAGGTTCGCGAACTGTTGGAGTATGGCGAGCACACGGCGGGCGGGATGATGAACACCGAGTTCGTGATGCTGCCGGAGACGGCCACGATTGCGGACGCGATGACGGCGCTGCGGCAGAACGAGGACATGTTGGAGTCGTTGAACGTGCTGCTGCTGGCGGACGTGAACGAGAAGCTGACGGGAGTGGTGCCGCTGGCGCGGTTGTTCACGGCGAGGGGCGAAACGCCGCTGATGGAGCTGACCTCCGAGACGCTGATTTCGGCGCGGGTGGATTTGAGGCAGGACCGCGTGACGGAGATGTTCGATAAATACAATCTGCTGACCTTACCGGTGGTGGAGGAAGACGGACGGCTGGTGGGCGTGGTGACGGCTGACGATATTATCTCCGTGCTGCGGGAACGGTGATGGTGCAGTTGTTTCGGCGATTCCGCAATTCGTTCCTGGTGTTCCTGGCGGTGCTGGGACCGGGGTTCATCACGGCGGTGGTGGACAACGACTCCGGCGGGATCTTCACATATTCGCAGGCAGGAGCGCGGTGGGGGTATCTGCCGCTGTGGACGCTGCTGCCGATCACGGTGGTGCTGATTCTGACGCAGGAGATGTGCTCGCGGATGGGGGCAGTGACGGGCAAGGGGTTGTCCGACCTGATCCGCGAAGAGTTCGGGCTACGGATGACGTTCATCGTGATGCTGCTGCTGGTCGCAGTTAACTTCTTGAACATCATGTCCGAGTTCGCCGGGGTGGCAAGCTCGCTGGGGCTGTTCGGGGTGGCGCCGTGGATTTGCGTTCCGCTTTCCGGGGTGCTGGTTTGGTTTCTGGCGGTACGGGGCAATTACGCGAGCGTGGAAAAGATCTTTCTGTTCGCGTGCGTGATTTATATTGCGTACATCGTTTCCGGGTTTCTGGTGAAGCCGGACTGGAAGACGGCGGCGCTCTATAGCGTGCGGCCGAAGCTGATGCTGGACTCCGATTACATCGCGATGTTGATCGGGATGGTGGGGACGACGATTGCTCCGTGGATGCAGTTCTACTTGCAGGCGGCGGTGGTGGAAAAGGGGATCTCGGCCAAGGAGTACGCGCAATCGCGGATCGAAGTAATTGTGGGTTGCGTGATGACTTCGGTGATTGCGTTCTTCATTATCGTGGCGTGCGCGGGGGCGATCTGGAGCGTGCAGCCGCGGGACATCAAAGATAGCGCGGAAGCGGCCTTGGGATTGAAGCCGTTCGGCCAGTATGCGTTTCTGATGTTCGCGGGGGGCTTGCTGAACGCGTCGGTATTTGCGGCGTGCATTCTGCCGCTCTCGACGGCATATTCGGTGTGCGAGGGACTCGGGTTCGAGCATGGGGTCAATAAGACCTGGAACGAAGCTCCGGTGTTCTATTGGCTGTATACGCTGCTGATCGTGGGTGGCGCTGGGGTGGTGCTGATCCCGCGATTCCCCTTGATCAAGATGATTCTGATTTCGCAGATCATCAACGGTGTGTTGCTGCCGATTGTACTGGTGTTCATGATCCTTCTCATCAATAAGAAGAGCCTGATGAAGGAGTGGGTCAGCTCACCGGTTTATAACTGGGTGGCCTGGGCGACAGTGGTGGTAATGATCGGACTGACGCTAGCTTACGCGGGAATCAACATCCAGGATTTTTTCAAATCATAAAGCGGCGGGGGCAAACGGATCGGCCATTCGCGGGGCGGCTTTTCCGAAGAAGTAACCTTGCATTAGGCTGATGCCCGCATCGAGAAGTGTGTCACGCATGGCCGCATGTTCGACACCTTCAGCAATGACGGAGATATTGCTTTCGGCGCCAAGCTCGGCGAGTTTGCGGATCATGCGGAGGCCGATTGTGGAATCCCATTTCCAGACGATGGACTTATCGAGCTTGATGAAATCGGGCTGGATGTCCGCGATCATTTGCAAGCTATTGGAGCCGGTACCGACGTCATCGAGGGCGACACCGAAGCCTTTATCGCGATAGTAATCGGTGATCTTCCGCAGGTGGACGGGATTGCTGACGGTCTCGCTTTCGACGACTTCAAACACGATATCGGCGGGCCGCAGGTGAGTGCCTTCCATGGCCCGCAGGGTGGACGCCATGCAAAAAGCGGGATCGTAAATGGACGACGGGGTGAAGTTAATAAAGACGCGGGCGCGCTTGTCTTGCCGGGAAGCTGCGCGAATGGCGGCGCCGCGGCTATAGGAATCGAAGACATGCAGATCGCCACGGGAAACGGCGGCTTCGATAATCTCCTGGCCGTTATAGAACGGAGATTTGGAATCGGCGCGTGCGAGGCGGATGAGGCATTCGTGGCCGACGAGCGATTTCTGACGGGCATCGACGATTGGCTGGAACCAGTGCTCGAAAAGATCGTGAACCAAACCATCTTCAAACCACTTGGTTTCGGCGCGATGCGAGGCCTGGGTGAGGCTGGTGGCGGACATGAGGTTCGTCAGATCAAAAGTGACGCGGAGGTCGTGAGCTTCGGGCGCGGAAAGCTTGCTTTCGAGGATGTTGAGAAGCCCGGCGCGATCCGAGCGACTTTGCAGAGCGAAGACCCGATCGTGAAGCGCGAAGGGAACTTCGGTTTCGAGCAGTACTGACTCGATGCGCTGGGCCAGGATGGGCGTGGGCGCAAACAGGTACATGCTGTCCGACGGGCACGAGGCCTTGATGCTGCACACCTGGCACTCTTTGGTTGGCATACCAGCACTATCGACCGTTGCGGGCCACATCTTTACGCCATCCGGGGTGATTTCTAGGCGGCAATTGCCTTTCGCAAGCAACAATTTTTGAATTTGAGCGTGCTGCCACAGGAACACGGCTGATTCCGGGCGTGCCGGGCAGCCGATTTCGGGCCGCGGATGGGGGTGGGAATTGTGCGGGATTGTGCAAGTTTCTTGGTTTTCAGGGGCTCGGCTGGCAGAGGCACGGTGAGGTTATTGGCAGCGGCGTCGGCCTCGTTAGCGGCTTCAGTTTCAGCGGGTTGCGTGGGGGTGGGCATGGCGATGACGTTATCGGGAGGAGTGTCGGGCGGCGGGACAGGGAGGGCGGCCACGCGGTCGACAACACCGAGGGCGGCGCGGAGTCGAACACCGGGGGCGTTACTGCCGTTAGCCATGATGAGGCGAATGGTTTCGAGCGCCTGTCCGGTGAGGGCCTGCAGGCCGTCGCGCCAGAGGAGGGATTGCTCATAAAAGAGGGCGTTGTACTCGCGGATGAAACCGGGCGAGTTGCGCCGCCAATTGGCGATGGTGTTGCGGTGGACACCGGCGGTGTCGGCTGCGGCGGAGACGCTGAGGCCGGTGGCGAGAAGTTGGAGCACCTGCTGCTGGATGGGCGAGAGCGCGGCGGAATCGGTAGGCATGAAGCTATCCTCGCCTCGAGTGTGCACGCGCGGATGGCGAGGGAGGGTCGCGGCCCACGCTATGTTGCTGGGAGACCGCGAGATAGAAATTTGGTGGCCGCGTGAATGTTGCACTGCAGAGGCCACGACCGGGGGAGATTACTGCTCCAAAAGTTTCTTGAGTTTGGCGAGGAAGTAAGCCCAGCCGGTGCGGGTGGACTCGTATTCTTCGTCCCAGGCCGGCTCGGGCCCAAAACCGGACTGGACCAGACGCAGGCGGGTGATTCCTTCGTCCAAAGGCTCGACGAAGTACTCGACTACGATTTGGCGCGGGGTGCCGGTTTCGACGGGCTGCCCTTTGCTGTTATATGCGACGGAACGCTCGGTGTTGACGGCGAGATGGCGGGGCGCGTCGAGGGCGGAGATGACGCCGTTGCCGGGCTTATCGGGGCTCCAGGAGATGGCGAACTTGCCGCCAACGCGGGGGTCGACCGTGGCGTAGGGGGCGAACCACTTGACGATCTGTTCGGGATCGGTGATGGCGCGGAAGACGGCTTCGGGGGTGGCTGCCAGGTTGATCGTGTTTTCGTGGGATTTACTCATGGGGTTGGTTTAGGGTAGCGGATTTGGGGGGGTGGGGTGGACAGCGATTGGGACTTGCGGGCGGGATGGGATCGGAAAGGGCGGCGGGCAAGCAACGTTGGGGCACTTATCGCGCTCTACAGCAACTCCAACGAGATCCAACCTGTCCGATCGACCCACGGCGGCTTCGCTCCCTGGCGGAGCTTTGATTATGGCGCGGTAGGTGCCCAGCCTTAACGTCATCGCCCAGCCTGCCCGAGCTTTCAAGTTAATTGGTTCTCGGAGCGGGAACTTAGTTTCGCAAAGGATTGTCCTATCAAATATATGGATGTTTTGTCATGTCGCGCTAAGTTTGAGTTGCTTTCAACGGTACGGCTTCTGGTAGTTATCCTCACAGCGGGATGCATGGCCGGAGAGGGCTTACACGCCGCGGGTGACGTCAGCGACCGGGGGCAAAGTGCCGGAGTTACTCTCGCCCTCGTCAAAGGTTCTACTGGAGCCAATTACTCCGCAGCGTTTCGAAATCAGAGTGCGAAGCCGCTATTCTTGGTGATCGGGACGATCGTCGCGAACGACAAGTGGCTCTGTCCGTCGAATATCAAGCTGCTGATCGTAGGGCCGGATGGAAAAGCGCGCCGGTCGAACAGCAGCTTTGGATGCGACAGAAGTGGCGCCATGGCAGGCAGAATGGACCCGCTGATTATTCCGCTTGCGGCGGGTGCGTCCTACTCTCTTCCGGTTGTGGATTTTAAAGGAGCTTCCGCAGGACGGTACAGCGTGAAAGCCATCTACACTGGCGTTCCGATTTCGTTAAAATCAAGCAATTCAGATATGCAAGGGCTCTCGCTGATCCATTACTGGACGGGAACCATCGACTCGAACACTGTCGCGGTGGAGATCCGATGAGTCATTTTCTCAGAGATGACACTTGAACCCTGCTATTGTGCTTAACCGCCACATGCTTGCCTCGGCCACAATATCGACGGTAGACGCCGTCCTTCCACTACGGGTTCGCTATCGGCAGGAGATGAACGGCCAGATCGTGCACGACTCGATTCACCGTCGTGATGGGTGGACAGTCACCTACCTGTTGACTGTCGACGGCGTCACCGCCGGTTTCGGTTCGATCGCTCTTGCAGGCCCATGGAAGGACAAACCCTCCATCTTCGAGTTCTTTGTGCTTCCCGAACATCGGGCACACGGATTCAAGTTGTTCGAGGCCCTGTTGGGTTCGCAGCAAAGCACGATTCATGGAGATCCAGTCGAACGACGTTTTGCTGGCGGTCATGCTGCATACATACGCGCATAACATCTGGAGCGAGAAGATTGTGTTTCGCGATGCAATTACAACCTCGCTGCCCGCAAATGGCGCGAGCATTCAGCAGTTGACGTCGGATCAGGAGACGTGGAATGCGATCGCTCAGCGACAAGGCGGCGCGGAATACCGGCTGGTGCTAGATGGCGCGACAATAGCCACCGGCGGTCTCCTCTTTCATTACAATGTGCCCTACGCGGACATCTACATGGAGACTGTCGAACCCTTCCGTCGCCAGGGTTTTGGGTCGTATCTGGTCCAGGAACTTAAACGCTGTGCGTACGCGCTCGGAAGCATCCCGTGCGCACGCTGCAATCCCGCCAACGTCGCATCACGCGAGACACTTCAGAAGGCGGGCCTGATCCCGTTCGCGCACATTCTCATCGGATCGATTGTCGACGAATGAGCAATGATCGAGGCAAGCTTGGACATGCCGGCAGTTAGGTAGCAATGATCGTGCCGTCAAACCCGTGAGCTTCCGTCATGATCATTTACTTCTGGCGGAGGGCTGCGAGGTGCTGGTTGCACTCGAGAACACCTTCTTCGAGCCGGAGCGCACCATAGAGAGTACGGGCTTCTTCCCAGAGGGCCAGCGCGGCGGCCAGATCGCCCTGCTGTTCGAGGAGTAATGCATAGGGGCGGATGGTATTCGCCAAGTCCAAGAGCTTAGTAGCGAGGTTGCGGCGGTACAGATCCAGAGCCTGCTCGTAAAGAGGCCGGGCTTCAGCCGGGTTGGCTTCCTGCTGGAGGATGTCGGCGATGTGGCGAAGGGTGTGCGCGTAGGCGAGCTGATCGTCTTGCTGACGATAGATGGCGGCTGCCTGCGTGTAGTGTGCGCGCGCTTCAGCGAACTGCCCCGCGTTGCGGGCGAGGCGGGCGTGGGCGATGGCTTGGAGTGCTTGGGTCGTAATAACAGTGATTATCGCTTGGGTACCTGGCTGTGTAGGCGGCGCATCGGGGAAGCTCTGGAACCTCGGCGATGTGTTTGGTCGCGTCGAGTTCGCCAGACGGGCTCTGTTGGGTTGCGGGATGATCCGTTTATGGAGCAGCCAATCCTTCGAGATCCGGACATCATGCACGGAACGCCCGTGTTTCGGGGAACGCGCGTCCCGGCGCCAGAGGCTCTTCGACTATCTAGAGGGTGGCGAGAGCCTGGAGGACTTTCCTCGAAGGGTTCCCGACGATTTCCCGTGAACATGCCGTTCAGGCCCTTGAAGAAGCGAAAGCTCCGTTGTTTTCGCGTGCTTAATGCGCGTTGTTCTTGATGAGTGTATCGACGAGCGACTTAGTCACGCGTTATCTGACCACGAGTGCCAAACAGCCCGTCATGCTCGATTGGCCGGCCTGAAGAACGGTCGATTATTGCTCGCCGCAGAGTCCGCAGGTTTCGATCTAACGCCACTGATTCCTGCTGCGCTGGCTCCCTTGGATGCCATGCTTCCTGGACAAGGCGTTCGGATCTCGTAGACGGGTATCGTGTTGAAACTGGCTGGTCAGACGCGGTAGAGTCTTTGGGCTCGGGTTTGGGGCGGAAAATCAAACTGGCGGCGCGGTGGTTGGGTCGACGTCGCCGGTGCGCTCGATCTGGGCGGGTTCGAAGAGCATGACTTCGACCTCAGTGTCGGCAACGGGGCGGTGGGGGGTGGCGCGGGGAACGACCAGGAAATCCCCGGCCGTGAGGCTGATGGAGCGGTCCGGCAAATCCATGCGGAAAGCGCCGCGAACGACGAAGAAGAGCTCGTCCTCATCGGCGTGGGAGTGCCAGACAAACTCGCCCTGGAACTTGACCACTTTGACATGCTGACCGTTCAGTTCGGCGATGGTGCGCGGGGACCAATGACGGGTCACGTGGGCGAGTTCGTCGTGGATGTTGACCTTCTCCATGTGGGCAGCGTAGCAGAGACATGTGGCGGGTTGGCTGGGATTACAGTGAAGTAGGTGGAACTTGCGGAACTATCGATCGCCAGCGAGGGTGCACAACTACTTCGCAACGTACTCTGCGAGGAGCAATTAGTCGAGCTCGAACTTGCATTGAGTACTCAGGTGCAAGATCAGGCGGGCGTCCGCCTTTCAGGCATTCCCGCGCTATCGCAATTACTAAGACCGGCTGGTGCAATTGGCAAACTTGCAGCGTCCGCGCTCGGACCGGAATCCCTTGCGGTGCGGGCAATTCTGTTTGACAAGAATTCCGATCGGAACTGGTCTCTTGGTTGGCATCAGGACCGGACCATTGCGGTAACGCAGCGGATCGCAGTCCCCGGCTTCGGGCCTTGGAGCATTAAGAACAGCATGATTCATGTGGAGCCGCCAATCGAGTTGTTGGCCAACATGGTGACTGTTCGGGTCCACCTCGACGCAGTGACGGCGATCAATGCGCCTCTGCTCATTGCGCCGGGGTCTCATAAGCGCGGGCGAATTCCCACAAACGAGATCCCCCGCGTCGTTCGTGAGTGTGGAGTGGTCGCATGCCTCGCTCAAGCAGGCGATGTTTGGCTTTACATGACCCCGATTCTGCACGCGTCAGAAGCCGCGCTCAATCCGACGCACCGCCGGGTCCTCCAGGTTGATTACGCGCGGGGAGAGCTTCCCGCAGGGTTGGAGTGGCTGGGCGTTTGAAAGCGGGTGAACACGCGTCAGTTTCGCCCGGGGTTGTGTGTCAGAATTTCTCGCAGGATGGAGGTGTGCATGGATAGCGAGACATCGGAGAAATCGGCGTCGGCGTTGATCAATGAGCGGATACAGACATTGGGGGATTGGCGCGGGCGGATGTTGGCAAAGGTGCGGGAGGCGATCCACGCGGCTGAGCCGGAGATTGAAGAACAGTGGAAGTGGCGGGGGACGCCGGTGTGGGCTCGTGGTGGAATTGTATGCACGGGTGAGAGTTACAAGAAAGTCGTCAAGCTAACGTTTGCTCACGGCGCGGTGCTGCCGGACCCGGCGCATCTGTTCAATTCCAGCCTCGAAGGGAACGTGCGGCGGGCCATCGACTTCCATGAGACAGACACACTGAATGAGGCGGCGTTCGCCGATCTGATTCGCGCGGCAGTGGCACGGAATATGAAACGCAAGTAGTGGCGCGGCAAACGTGCGACCGGAAATCTTTCGCTTAGACGGCGTGATGGGAAGGGACCCCGCGATCGACCTCTGGTTGGACGCGCGGCAGGACGGGCTCGGTGTGATGGCGCGGCAGTGGTTTGGCGCGATGCGGGAATGCGGAGACGAAGTTCGGGAAGTTTTCCATGACGGGTGCCCAGTGGCGTGTCTGGGGGATGCGGCGTTCGGGTATGTGAATGTGTTCACGTCGCACTTGAACGTAGGATTTTTCGAAGGGGCGGAACTGGCCGACCCGGCGCGATTACTGGAAGGCACCGGGAAGTATATGCGTCATGTGAAGCTGCGGCCGGGTAAGCCGGTTGATGAATCGGCGCTCTACCGGCTGATTGCCGCGGCGTACACGAAGATGAAAGAGCGGGTGGAGCGGGGGTAAGTGGAAGTACTCGTTACTTGGCGGCCTTCTTATCGAGCCGCAAGAAACGCGCGGCGTTGTTATAAAGGATGTCGCGCTTCTGCTCGGGAGTTAGATAATCCGCATTCTGGATGATGCTGATGGAGTAGGCCATCAGGTGGGGCCAGATCAGTTGATCAGTTCCGAACATGACGCGGTCTTCGAAGCCCGGCGCAACATTCGCTTCATTGCTTACAATACGCGCTTCCTGATTCTGCCGTGGATCAGAGTTCCGCATCTGGCAGAGTGGATGCCGTGGAACTACAGGCACGACGCAACCGCAGTGGCCGCGTAATATGATGGTTCGGCAGCATGGCCGAAAGCATTCCTTTGAGGCCATGCGGATCATACCTGTTGAAATTCCTGTAAAACGGGCTCTCAAAGGACGAAATCAAATAACGTTTTTGGCCAGTCACGCAACCGGACGAGAGGAGCGCCAGATAATGAAGTCGAAACGTTTACCGCTTTGGCTCGGCGCTATTGGTACCCTTCTTCTTGTACCGGGAATCCTGTGGGTTGCGGGCTCCAGCAGTCGCCTTAGTGACGATGACGCGCGTGTTGCACTGCAGCCGTTGAAACGAATCCAGCTTGCAAGGATTGATCAGGGGCCGTTCTCGGTGACGCTCATAATCCCCAACACGATGCAATGGACGAAGATTCGCAAAAAATGGGGCAAGCCGTGGTTGGCTATCAGCGCGGTAGATGCGGCTGGAACCTTCGCGCTTTGCCTTCCGGAAATGCCTGTGCGGATCGAGCTGATTGACCCAACGGGCAGGGGTATACCACTTCAGCCCGATGGTGGACCTTACGGCTACTCAACTAGTTGTCCATCGAGCAGCCTGCGGTTCCATGCGGATCCTGGCAGCGAATTGACATTGAAATTAGTGGGAGACGAGACGGGCACAGTTTCTGCCGCTGATCTCATCGTCGTGAGCGATTGGTCCAACACAAAAGACAACCTTGTGGGGTTGTACCTCGATAAGGATATCGAGTCCCTCGTAAAATGGTCGTCTATCCCCGGGTTTCTTCTTGCGGCATCAGGCGCGGGTATTTTCTTTGTGAACCGCATCCGGCATCACGCGTTCAACTAGCTTTTCCGGATTCTCAGCCGCGTACCCAAACCCAAACTGACGGTACAAAGTTCCAGCCATTGCACAATCTGCCTGCTGTGCAGCCTTACCGAAACCTCACACTTGGACGCGCAGTTTGGGGTGGCGGGCGAGCAACTCCTCAAGCAGCAAGGGATCGCCCTTGGAGCCTCGGAACTTCGCCATTCCGAGATTGGCGCGGCCAGAGCCGCCGGTACCCATATGGATGGCGACGGGGACGTCAAGTTCCTCGGCAAGGGCGAAGTACTTGTCGACGCTGGGGTCACTGGGGGACAAGCCTTCGTACTGCAAACCGATCTCGCCCACGACTTTGAAGCCACCGGAAGTGAAGCTTTGGCGCATGACTTCGATCGGAAGGCGGGTTCCGGGGGCGGTGCCGTCAAAGCCGGTACCGGGGATAACTCGGTCGGGCGCGGCGTCTTTCCATTTCTGGACACTTTTGGGATCGCCAAAGACGACGGCGGTAACGTTGAGGCGGCGCATTTCCGCGATCACGTCTTTCATGTATTCGCCCTTGGCGGCGGGGTAGAGCTTGGGCGAGCACTCCTCCTGGACCCAGCCGGAAGAGGCTTCTTTGGTGGCGGGATCAGAGGCGATGAACTTGGCGGTGTTGGGGCACATGGGGGTCATGCCGGCGCCATCGAAGTCGATTGCGTGAACATGGACGTCGATGATCGGAGGTAGATCGGCGGTCGTGTTTTGGGCGAACAGCGCGACACAACAGAAAAGCAGGGTGGATGCGGAGAGCAGGAGCGTACGGGGCATGATGGGTTCTTTAGGGTAGCTGATGGTGCTCTGAACGGTGGTTAATGCAGCCAGAAAAGAAGAATTGGGAGAATGTAACGACAAATGCAAGCGCCCGTGCAGTCCAACGCACCATTGACGCCAACGGCGCTGGAAGCTGACCGATCTCAAAGTAAACCGGCGAAAGATCGAAGCTCACCGGCGATCGCCACCACGCCGTTTCTGGTCAAAATGTCCAGATATTGCTCGATTGTATAGGGCGGGTTCTGAAGCCTGCGCCGAACCTTCTGGACGACACTGCAGAACAGGCCCTGGGGCAAACTTAGGTGATTACACAGAAACTCGTCCGGGTTACCAGGGGGCTTGCGCGATGAGAGCGGTCCAGCCCGCGCGCGTTTCCGAAGCAGTCAGGCGCAGGCCGCAATGTTGGTAGGCGTGGCGCACTTCGGGGACGAGAGAAGCGTGGATGCCCGAAAGAATCATTTGACCGCGGGTGCCGAGGCGTTGGGCGACAAGCGGGGCCATTTGGATCAAGGGGGCGGCGAGGATGTTGGCGACAATCAGGGGCCAGTTGCCATCGACGTCGCCGGGACCGCAGTGGATGAATTGAACGCGGTCGGAGAGCCCGTTGCAATGGGCGTTGGCTTCGGCGGCGTGGAGCGCGGAGGGATCGGAATCGATGCCAACGGCGGTCGGCACGCCCATTTTCAGAGCGGCGAGGGCGAGGATTCCCGAGCCGGTTCCCACATCTAAAATCGACGCGGGCCGTGCGATGGGGACGATGGAGGCGAGAGCGTCGAGACAAAGGACGGTGGTGGGGTGATGACCGGTTCCGAAGGCGTCTGAATCGAGCAGCCGGAGGTCATGCTGGCCGGGTTGGGATGGGGCAGCGGTGATGAGAAGGCCGCCGGCGCGAATCGGGCGGGGATGAAGCAGCCACACCGAGCCGTCATCCCGGGAGACTGCGGGCGAGAGGGAAACGCCGGCGGAACCGAAGTGGGCGAAGACGGTCTGCGGGGTTACGGTGTCCGGAAGGATGGCGGCGAGCCCGGGGGCGAATGGCTCGATATCGAG
Organism: Bryobacterales bacterium; assembly: GCA_963752695.1. GTDB lineage: Bacteria > Acidobacteriota > Terriglobia > Bryobacterales > Bryobacteraceae > Bog-113. The sequence goes on along the minus strand of CAVVZB010000002.1, from coordinate 848,547 downwards.
CGCGCCCCAATCGATTAGAAGGTCGACGGCGCTGGGCGGCGGGTGAGTGAGATCGAGGCGGAAGGGCAAGTGGGGGAAGTGGAGAGCGATGGATGAACGAACAGGAGTTTCGCAAGTGGGCCGGGGCAGCAATGACTTCCCGAACACCTCTCACGGCGAGACATATACTCTGTGGAGAGATCAAGTCGGAACATATGGGTTGCCTTGATCCCGCAACGCTGCGAGTACAGAGCAATGATACTCGAAGCAGGCGGGGTACGCCCATGCTTCCAACACCTTAAGAAACTCAGCCGGTCCGGGCGAAATTGATCTCGATTGAGTGGTGAAGTGGAAATGTGTCGGACCTGGAGGCGAAAGAGGATGATTGCCTCAACCTCGCGAAGGATCGCAAGAATATAAAGAAATTCGCGAATGTCGGGCCGGTGCTGGGGCGATAACGGCGCGCAAAATTGGCTAGCGCCGCCTGTTTCTAAGAGCCGCGAAGATCACGATGATTGCGATCACTGCGCCGATATAAGCGGAAAGGTTTGAGTGATGCATATCGTTGTGCAATAAACCTATCATGCCTTGACGTCAAGGATGCGCCGAATCGTTCTACAACGGTTCACCGTGACATTCTGATACCCTCGCGCCATGTGCTCCGAACGCCAAGCTTTACTCCAGCGTTGGAATTTGGTGCGTGTACTTCCAGCGCAAAGAGTGCAGGTGGTACGGTTCGTATCATTTGCACAAGAACTGTCCATAGTGTCGAGGATCGGCGTCGCGCCTTGATCGGAATTCAAGCGCAGAAGAACTGACCGATAAGGTCGAATTCAAGCTCGGCGCATCGCCTTCAACGCGCTTGTCATAGGCTAGGAAAAGCCATGATGGATGAACAGGAGTTTCGCAAGTGCGCGGACAAGGCGCTGGAGGAGTTGAACCAAGCCTTAATCGACGCGGGGGACGAGTATGGGTTCGAGACGGACTTCAACGCTGGGGCGATGACGGTGGAGTTCGAAAGTCCGGCGGCGCGGTTCGTGGTGAGCCCTAATACGCCAGTGCGGCAGGTGTGGGTTTCGGCGTTATCGAAGAGCTTCAAACTGGATTGGGACGCGGCGCGTGGGGCTTTCGTACTACCCGATACAGGGCAAACCCTGCGAGAGCTCATGAGCAGGCGAACGAGCGAATTATTGGGCCAAGAAATCCAACTTTAGCCGGATTGTCCGAGGTAATATGCATTCATGCCGGACATGATGCGGGAATTGATGGTGAGCCAACTTCGGGATCTATATGACGCGGAGAAGCAACTAACGAAGGCTCTTCCGAGGCTTGCGAAGGCGACTGCGGATGAAGAATTGAAGCAGGGTTTTCGGGATCATCTAGCGCAGACGCAAGGCCACGTGCAAAGGATCGAGCAGATCTTCGAAGAGATCGGGGCGAAGGCCAAGAGCAAGCCGTGTGAGGCCATGAAGGGGTTGGTGCGGGAAGGCCAGGAAGCGATCGAAGAAGATTTGGATGCGCCGGTGGGCGATATCGCGCTGATTGCAGCGGCGCGCCGGGTGGAGCATTACGAGATGGCGGCGTACGGGACGCTGATTCTGGCGGCTCAGGCGATGAAGCAAGCGAGCATCGTGGGGCTGTTGCAAGAGACGATGCAGGAAGAGCAAGAGACCGACAAGCGGCTGGCAGGCGTGGCCAAGCGTTTGATGAAAGAGGCGGTTAAACCTGCGGGTGAGAGTGCCGAAGTCAAGAACGCCGGGGGCGCGACGAAGAAGTCAGCAGGAGCCGTGAAGAAGTCTGCGGGCCCCGCGAAAAAGTCAGGTGGCGCGGCGGCTAGCAAGAAGAGCGCAGGGGGTAAGAACAGCGGCGGGAAAAAGCCGGCGGGAGGTACCGGCGACCATACATCGCATACGACGACCGACCATGAAGAGATCCGGAACTGGGCCGAAGAGCGCGGCGGTAAGCCTTCATGTGTGCGGGGGACGGGGAAAAAGGGCGATATCGGGCTCATGCGGATTGAATTTCCGGGTGCGCCGAACGCTCATGACGACAAACTGGAAGAGATCAGTTGGGAAGACTTCTTCGAAAAGTTCGATGAGCGAGGGCTTGCGCTGGTTTATCAGGTGGAAACCGCAGCCGGCCAGAAGAGTAATTTCAACAAAATCATCGCGCCAGAACCTGCAAAAAGGAAGAAATAGACGAATGGCAGCCGCGCACAGAACGCGTTATCGTCCGTTGAAAGTGACAGTACAGGGAGAGTTAGGCAGCCCGTTTGAAACCCGCGAACTCTTCCGGGCGTGGCAGGCACTCATGAAGATTGACACGCCGTCGCCCAATCTGCGACGCGTGCGAGAGTCGATTCGAGAGCATTTGCTGGCGCAGGGGACGCCCATCGAGAAGCGTGGGGCGGTGGAGATCAGAGAAGGCTCGCGTACCAAGAAATAAAGCGGTCGCCAAAGGCAGCGACGGCAATTGCGGCGATACCAAGGAAAGATCCCAGGGGCAGCTCGTAGCTCCAGGCATCTTTCCTTTTCTGCAGGAGGAAGAGCACGCCAACCAGGGTGCCGGCGATGGACGCGACGACAAGGGTCAGGATAGCGGCGCGCAGTCCGAGGAATGCCCCGACCTCGGCGATCATCACGACATCGCCAAAACCGAGTCCTTGCTTGTGACGAACTCTCTCGAATAGCCAACCGGTGCCCCAAAGCAGGGCGGCGGGTATGACTGCGCCGATCACCGAATCCAGAAACGAGCCGAGAGCGCCCGAGAAGCCGAGCAAGGCCGCCGAGCCATCGTGGATAGGCACCAATAGCGAGAACAGCAGGCCGATTAGGATTCCGCCGATGGTGAGTGGTTCAGGTAAAAGGCGAGTTTCCAGGTCGGTGAAAGTCAGCGCGAGGAACAACGCAGCGAGGATGCAATCGCGCAGGGCAGTGAGCGTGACGCCATGCATGGTAACGAACCCCGCAAAGATCAGCGCGGTAAGAACTTCGACGAGCGGATAGCGAATGGGAATGGGCGCGCCGCAGTTCCGGCATTTGCCTCCGAGCAGCAGGTAGCTGAGGAGCGGAATGTTGTCCCAGGCGTGGATCATGTGGTTGCACGCGGGGCAGTGGGAGCGTGGACGCACGATCGAGAGATCGCGCGGCAGGCGGTAAATCACGACGTTGAGGAAGCTGCCGATGAGCAAGCCGAAGATACCGGCGAAGGCAGCGGCGAAGGCGATCGGAAGCGCGTCAGGCATCGAAGAGCGTTTCGTAAAGAGATAAAGTTTCCGTCACCATGCGATCTTCGCTGAAGCGGTCAATAACTGCCTGGCGGGCGTTAAGGGAAAGGGTGCGGGCGTAATCGGGCGCATCGCGCAGGGAGCGGATGGCGGCGGTAACCGCTTCGAGTTCATTGGGAACCAGGAGGCCGGTTTCGCCGTGTTGAACAGCTTCGCGAAGGCCGCCGATGTCGCTGGCAATCACGGGCACGCCTGCGGACATGGCAAGGAGCGCGGCTGAACCGAGGCCTTCGCTGTCCGTCAGGTAGACAAGCATACTGGCGCCATTCAGATCGGCTTCGAGCTTGGTGGAGCGGACGACAGGCGCGTTGGCGAGGCGGGCGGCCTCGAGGGGAAGGCGGTTGCCTTTGCGCTGATCGCTAAAGCGGGGGATGAGCACGGGGCCTTTAGGACTCCAACGGTCGTTCAGTATCGGCACGCCGTCATAGACGACGCGGATTTTCTCATCCGGCACTTGGGCGGCGCGAAGTTCGGCCGCGACGACGTTAGAAACAGCGAGATAGAGCCGAGCTTTGCGGTACTTCCAGGCCGAGAGCGGATTGCGTTTGATGGGGAAAGTGACGCGGCGGGAGACCAGGAGCGGAAGCGAAACCCAGAAGGCGGCGAGCGCGTGCGAGCGGGCATCGTGGGCGTGGATAACGTGAGCAAGCTTGGCGGCCCAACGCAGGGAGGAGATGCCGATGGAATCGCACTTGAAGTTCTCGCGCCGGCATTGTTCGATGAGCGGGCTGTTGGCGCGAGCAAGCAGAAGATTGTCGTAACCGCGCTTGCGTAAGCCGCGCATGAGCCGGACGACTTGCCACTGGCCGCCGCGGAGTTCGCGACCGGAATCGAGATGAAGAATGGTGCGGCGGGGACTAGCGGCCATGGAGTTCCCTGCTCTTTGCGAACTTGAGATAGGAATACAGGGCGGCCATCCAGGCGATGGTGAGACCGGGCACGCCATCGAGAAAGCCGCGCCGCAGGATGTAGGAACGAAAGAACGTCCAGGGCGGGTCGCAGATCAAGCGGGCGAGCGACGGTGGCCGGGACTGGGCGGCATGGTGCTGGCGGGCTGCCAGGGTGGTGTAGCGATCGATGCTCTGGAGATGCGCCGATAAGGACGAACAGGTGAAGTGCAGGATGTTGGCATGGAGTTCACCGACGGGGCCGGCGACGCGCACGCTTTCGTGAACATAGGCGCCCTCCCATTGAGCGCGATCGCGGTGGTAAAGGCGCACTTTGCGATCCGGGTGCCAGCCGCTGTGTTGAATCCAGCGTCCGCCATATTGGGCAAGACGCGGCATGGAATAAGCGTCGAACGCGGGGCCGCCCAGGCGCACGTCCCAGACCTCGGCTTCCAGAAGTTCGCTCAAGGCTTCATCGGCATCGAGGGACAGAATCCAATCATGCGCGGCTTGGGCGGCGGCGAAGTTTTTCTGCTGCGCATAGCCGGTCCAAGGATTGTGAACGACGCGCGCGCCGAAGCGCGTTGCGACGGCGACGGTGCGATCGGAAGAACCGCTATCGACGACGAGAACTTCATCGCAGCAGCGCAGGCTTTCGATGGCGCGGGCGATGTTGCGTTCCTCATTGCAGGCGACGATGGTGGCGGAAATCTTCATGAACAACGGGGGCTCATTGATTGACCGGCGCGAGGCTGAAGCATAGCAGGAAGATGACGAAGGCGAGAACACCCAGTTTCCAGCGCGCGGGGCCGAGCGGAGACAAATCGTAAATGGGTGGGTGCCGGCGGGCGAAGACGAACAGCAGCGCGGCCCAGAAGAGCCAGCCGTAGAAGCCGAAGGTCAAGCCGATGAAAACGAGGGCCAGCATGGTGGCCCGGGTGATCCACTTGTGGGCCTTCCCAAAGAGCGAATAGACGATGTGGCCGCCATCGAGCTGGCCGGCAGGCAGCAGATTCATCGCCGTAGCGAACATGCCAACCCAAGCGGCGCGCGCGACGGGGTGGAGATAGACATCGAGAACGCCGGCACCGGGAAAAACGGCGAGTTCGAGGAGACGAAGCAGCGGGGGCGTCCCGTATTGAATCGCGCCCATTCCCGCGATGCCGGGAATCAGCTTGGAGAACGCGAGGCCAATACCGGCGGCCGGAAGGAGGAAGAGGAAGCCAGCCAGGGGTCCGGCGACACCGATATCGAAAAGCTGACGCCGGGAGAAGATTGGCGAGCGGATCCGGATGAACGCGCCCAGGGTTCCCGTGTACGGGGTGGGAGCGGGCAGGAAAAAAGGAAGGCTAGCGTCGATGCCGTAGTAGAGGCAGGCGATGTAGTGGCCGAATTCATGAGCGAGCAGGATAACGAGCAACGTCAGCGAGAATGGCAGGCCGGCGAGGAGAATCGCGGGGTGCGCGATCCAAACCCAGAGCGCTTCCCAATCGCGGTCAGTAAGGGCGGGCATGTTGCTATCGAAGTTGGATTGCATGCGGGCGCCAACCGCGCTGGTGGTGAGAAGTGTAAGGACAAACAGCAGAATGTGCAGCCAGAGGCGGCCGGGGCGCAGCGCGAAGCGAGGGAAGTTCGGGCTGAGGTCGAACCGCGAAACGGGCGAGGATCCACGGAAACTCTGCAGATCTTGGGACGGGAAATCCGGCTGTGACAAAACGTGGGCCGGGACTACTGGAGCGTCTGCAATTCCTTGCCGGGCTTGAAGCGCACCGCTTTGCCAGGGGGGATGGAAACCTCCGCGCCGGTGCGTGGATTGCGGCCGATACCGGTCTTCCGGGGCTTCACATTAAACACACCGAAGCCGCGCAATTCGATCCGATCGCCATGCTCGAGAGCCTGTTTCATCTTTTCAAAGACGGTTTCCACAGCCATTTCGGCTTTGGTTTTGGTGATTCCGGTTTTATTTACCACTTCGTTAATGATGTCGAGCTTGATCAAGGACGCCTCCGCGGCGATGGGTTTAGAGCAAACGGTGTGGTCAACTTGATGATAAAGTTGAGGTTAAATCGATGTCAAGCGACCCGGTAACGGTAGTTGCGGCGGCGAGCGCGGCGGACGAGTTCCGGCGGGCGTGCGCGCGGTTCGCGACGGGGGTCACGGTGGTCACAGTTGCCGACCCATCGGGCCAGCCGCACGGGTTGACGGTGAATTCGTTCACGTCGGTTTCGTTATCACCGCTCTTATTCCTGGTTTGCATCGATCGAACAGCCAATTCCGCAGCCGTTCTCCAAAAGGGCGTCCATCTGGCGGTGAATATATTGGACGAGGAGCAGCAATGGTTGTCACGGCGATTCGCCGGGGTGGCGGATGACCGGTTCGCGACCGTGGAGTGGGCGCCGGGCAAGCACGGAGCGCCCTTGATTGCAGGCGTTCTGGCAACGATCGAAGGCGAAATCGTGGAACGGGTAAGCGCGGGCGATCACATACTTCTCATGACCGAAGCAAGGTCCACGAGTTATCGGGAAGGCCGCCCGCTGGTGTATTTTGGGAGCCGCTATCAGCGACTGGGAGAGGTGGAGCAATGAATCGCCGTTACTTTTTGATGGGCGCAGCCGCCGTAGCCGCCGGTTCCGCAACCAAGAGTCTTGCTAGTCCTAATGACACGATTCGGATCGCGTGTGTGGGGGTTCGCGGTCAAGGCAACGCGCATATCGCGCAGTACTCGAAGATGCCGAAGGTGGAAATCGCCGCCATTTGCGACATCGATGACGCGGTACGAAACAAGCGGCTAGGCGAAATCGAGGCCATGGGGAAGAAACGACCGGCCGGGTATGTCGACATTAGAAAGCTGCTGGAAGACAAGGATATCGACGCGGTTTCGATTGCGACTCCCAACCACTCGCATACATTGCAGACTATTTGGGCGTGTCAAGCGGGTAAGGACGTGTATGTGGAAAAGCCATGCTCGCATAACATGTTCGAGACTAGGCAGATAGTTGCGGCGGCCCATCGGTATGACCGGATTGTGCAGCATGGGACCAATAGCCGGTCGAGTCCGGCACTGCGCGAGGCGGTGCAGAAGCTGCGTGAAGGAGTGATTGGAGATGTGTATCTGGCGCGCGGACTCTGTTATAAGTGGCGGGCGAGTATCGGACGCAAGCCGGTGGAGCCGGTACCCGCGGGCGTGGATTACAATTTATGGCTGGGTCCTGCTCCGGAGCACGCATTTACCCAGAACCGGTTCCATTACAACTGGCATTGGTTCTGGGATTACGGCAACGGCGACTTAGGCAATCAAGGGATACATGAGGTGGATGTGGCGCGTTGGGGTTTAGGCGTGAGCCAGCCCGTGAAGGTAAGCGCGATGGGCGGCCACTTTATGTTCGATGACGACCAGGAGACGCCGAATACCTTGAACATCGCCTATGAGTTTCACGATGGTGGAAAGAGGCGGATGATGGAGTTTGAGGTCCGGCATTGGATGACGAACAACGAAGCGGGGATCGGCAAGCGCGGGGACGATCCAAATACGATCGGCAACCTGTTCTACGGCAGTGACGGCTATATGGCGATCGACGGGTATGGAAGTTATAAGACTTACCTGGGTAAGAAGAATGAGCCGGGTCCGGCCAATAGTCAGGACGGAAATAACTGGGCGAACTTCATCGAAGTACTCCGCGGGCGCGACCGGTCGAAGCAATTCGCGCCGATTGAGGAAGGGGCGCTGTCGGTGCAGTTAGTGCATCTGGCGAACATTAGTTACCGGACGGGGCGGACCTTGCAGTTCGACGCGGAGAAGTTCGAAGTCAGTGGAGACGCGGAGGCGAACGCGATGTTTAGCAGGAAGTATCGCGCCGGGTTTGTGGTGCCAGAGAAGGTGTGACTCGAACGTTTTGGTAGTGGTTCAGTTTGAAACTGAGTTTATTCGATCTGATACAACCCAAACGTTGCGGTCAGCGCGCCCGTGTTGTCGAAGTAACAACCCGGTACGGGGTAGGAGCATGTCTCCTCGAGACCTAGGTAAGGGTGCGTAGCTGTTGGAGGTACAAAAAGGACCGGTCGCCTCCGAGTGCCGGTTCCTGCCAACCCATCCTCAATGGGGAAGGCCTGCCCAATCAGCGGGGCTAGTCCCGTGCGAGTTTCAAACGGAACCATTGGCACGTGTTAGCCTTTCGGCAGGCGAATGACAAAGCGCGCGCCCGGGGTATCTTTCTCTTCCTCCCATAAGTCGCCGCCGTGGTCGAGTACGGTTTGGCGGGAAAGCGCGAGGCCGAGTCCCAAGCCATTCTTCTTACCTTGACTAAAGAAGGGCTGAAACAGGCTATCGCGGACCTGGTGACTAATACCGGTGCCCGTGTCGTCAATGGTGACGAAGATTGCGTGCTCCCGCTCTTGAGCGGTGACGAGTAAGTGCCCGCCATTCTGCATCGCGTCGACCGCGTTACTCATTAGGTTGAGGAAGACGCGCTCCATGCGGGAACGCTCGAGCGGGAGTTCGATGCCGGCGGGGATGGCGAGTTCAACACGGACGTTTGTGCCGGGCGTAAGCAGCCCGCGCGCGGCGTCGACAATTTCGGCAAGCTGGCAGACTTCGAAAGGTTCAGCTTTACCGCGGGAACTATCGGCAAGGCCGCGAAGCAGTTCCTGTATGTGGCGGGAAGCGCGATAGATACTTGCGGCGAGACGGCGCGATTGTTGAGGAGTGAGATGGTCGTCATCGGCCAGCATCTCGGCGCCGCCGTAGATAGCCGCAAGGGGGTTGCGCAGATCGTGGACGATGGAGCTCGACAGCCGTCCGATCGTGTTCATGCGCTCATAGGAGATAAGTTCTTTGCGCGAGGCTTCGATGGAATCGCACATGGCGTTGAAGGTCTTGGCGAGGCGAGAGAGCTCATCGTTGTGGGTGACGGCAATGCGATGGCGATAGTTGCCGCTAGCGATGGCGGCGGCACCCCGATCGAGTTGATTAATGGGGTGCATAATGCGTCGCATGAGGGCGTAAGAGAGGGCCAAGGCAATCAGGAGCGTGGCTAAGAGGATCCCGAGGATTTGTAATTCGAGATGACGAAAGAGCGCGTCAGTGGGCGCCAGCGACTTTATGACATATAACTGACCGAGCGGTTCCTGGCCGAGTCCTAGGAGCGGCTTGCCTAACATGGCGTACTCGGTCCCGGCGAGTGAGCGCCGCTCCATTCCTGAGCCCGCAGCGGTAAAGAGCATGCCTGGACTGACACCCGCGAGTGTGGATGCGGCTACGCGGTTACGCGCGCTGAAGATGAAGTCAGTGCCGCCCGCGGAACTTAGCCCGTTGGCGAGTAAGTTGTCGATCGGAAAGCCGGTGACGAGGATATCGAGAAGAGCTTGACCGCCGGGAGACGAATCGACATAGACGGGCGTCCAGACGGTGAAGGACAGGCCGTCGGAAGGATCGACCACAAAGCCGCGCGCCTGACCAGGAAAGGCTCGACGTGCTTGTTGGAGCAAGCGACCGGCGGAGGAAACGGGCGTGCTTCCGCCGAGTGACGCCAGTTGATGGCCTTCGGGGTCTACCACCAGGAAGATGGATGGCTCGGAGGAAACCTGCGACCACATGTCACCGGCAGCGTCGCGCATGGTGGCGATGTCTTTGGTGAGAAACGCGCTCCGCACGTCGGACATGCGGCTAAGCAAGAGACTGGCGCGGGCGAGACTATCGGCTCGGGTGCGCCACTGCAACTCCACCTCGCGGAGGCTAGATGCTATCTCGCCTTCGATACTGCCGCGTGTAGCGCGCAAGACATAGGAGCCAAGCAGATAGGCCGACGCGCAGTATAGTATGACCGTTGCGCAGGAGGTAAACACGAGCACGCGCAGGACGAGCGACTGTGGCCGCGCACTCATTGCGGCACCGTGTAAGTGGATGGCTCGCCCGCTCCCGGCGGATACGGGCGTCCGTACTTGTTATTATGCGGCGCGGCAATGTATCCTGCTTCCGGGAGAGAGATCCGAGGCAGACTCAGTGTAGGTTCTGAAACAACTACGGTGCGTGCGCTAGCGTTCAGACTTTCCGGCGTGGAGCGTTCGCTAAACACTCTGAAGTTATATTGGCCCGGCGGCACCGAAGGAATGGTGTACTGGCCGGAGGCGTTTGTGACGCCAAAGAACGGCGACTTGGTCACCACGATGACCGCCGCCATGGACGGGTGAATGTTACAGAAGACGTGGACGACGCCGGGGTTACGGAAAACGATGGAACGGCTCTTACCAGGCGGGTAAAGACCGATGTCGAAGATCTGACCGTTAAAGTTAGAGAACGCGTTGTGGAAAATCGGATCGGCGTTGGGGAAATCTACCGTAGTCCCGGCGCTGATGGCGAGCACGTGGGGTTGGAAGCGCTTATCTTTTTGAAGCATGCGCGCATGCGGAAGGCGTTCGTGAGCGGTAGCGGTGGAGGGGGTCGATGTTGCCGCGTTGTCCAACGGTTCCAGCCAGACGACGACACCGGAGCGGTCGGCGCGCTTGAGCTCGATTGTGCCCGTGATTGTGGCGGCCGAGCACATCGAGCAAGTTACTAAGAGGAGTCCGGCAAACTTAGAACAGATAGCCAAGTGAAAGGTCATAGTGGTCGCGGATGAAATGACTCTGGCCGATGTAACCCGTACGTTCCTGAAGAGCTTCCAAGCCGATCAGTATGTTCGGGGCGATGCGATAAATCAGATTGCTAGCAAAGGAATAATCGTGAGAAAGCGATCCATACGGCAGGCCGAACACGCGGGGTGCCTGGAAACCGGCGAAACTATTCCAGGTCAAACGGGGAGTTAGTGTGACGGCGAACTGAGTCCAGCCGCCCGCTGAGCGGACCGGATGCCATGTGTAGTTGGAGTCGGCGTAGAAACCGTTAGTGAAGCCGCCAAAATTAGATAAGTTGCGGCCCGCGGCAAAGAATCCGGTGATCTGGACGGGCTTGAAAGGTTGCACCAGCCAATCGAAGGTGGCGTATTGAGAAGGCACGCCGTAGCCATCGACGTGGGAGGAACTGGCGTGGAACCCGGGAGCGAACTCCAGCCGTCGCGTGCCGGAAGTAGTGTGCAGCCAGAAAGCCGTGCGCGCCTCGAAGGCGGGGCGGCCTCTCTGGACATGTTCGTTCGACGCAGCGGGAAGGTAAGCGAAGTCTTCTTCAGTCTCCAGAACGGAAGCTTCGAGATCGAGGCCAGCCCGTTCGCCCGCGCGTAGATGTTCCACATAGCGGACCTGCGGAACCCAGGCCCAGGGGTTGCCGGAGTAAGACAACGGCGGAAGAAGGACCTCGGCAAGCGAGTCGGGGGCACGGCGAGAAATCAGGGGCTTATCCTGGCCGAACTCAAGCCCGCGGCTGGCCCAATCGAGGTTGAGGACGGCGCGGCGGATATTGAGTCCATTGTTGTAGTTGGCGGCGGACGGGGCGGAAAGGTCGAAGGTGATGGACCCGCTAGCTTTCCCGTCTAGGGGCAGCGCTGGACCGTGGAAGTCGAGTCCGATAAGTGTCTGGCGAAACGTGGCGCCCGAGGCTTCCGGTCCGCTGAGCAGGGGCGAGTAGCCGGCTTGCGGGGATGCGCCGGTGTTCGAGAAAGCATTGAAGAGCAGGACGCCGGTAACGCGGATGGGAAAGCGCTGGGAAGCTTCCACCTTGGTTTGAGCTTGCTCGTCAATGCGCTGTTCGGCAACGGCGAGGCGCTGTTCGATGGGATCAGGGAGCTGCTCGGCGGGTTCGGCAGCGGTGGGCGGCGTGGCGGCGGAGGTCATCGGCGCGAGTTGGTCGCGCAAGACTTTCACCTCTTCTTGAAGCTGATGGTTTTGGGACTCAAGCTTCTCCAGCCGGCTCAGCACTTGGGTCCACATCTCCGGCGTGGGAGGTGGCGTAGTTTGTTGGGCGAGCAGGCTCGCCGGCAGAAGAAACAGGAGCAGGCGCGGATAAGGCTTGGGCATCGAGAATTCCTTGAAGACGGCGGCAAACGTCGAGCGGCGAATAGGGCTTGCTAAAAAAGGCGTGAGCGCCCGCGAGCAGCGCGTTTCGAGCGGCAAGTGGATGCGGGTCGGCGCTGACGGCCAGGATGGGGAGATGCTCGCCGGCCGGATGGGCCCGCACGCGGCGGATGATCTCCCACCCATCGATTTCGGGCAGATTGAGATCGGTGATGAGGGCCAGGACAGAGCCGGGATGGAGCTGAAAGACGGCGAGGGCCTGCAGTCCGCTCACGTGATGCTCGACGTCGCAAGCGAAAGTTTTCAGCAGCGCGATTTCAAGCGCAGGTATCGTTTCCGGACAATCCTCCACCACTAAAATCAAGGGCGGGGTCAGGCTGGTCTCCGGACTCATACCGTGAATCGATAACCGAAGCCATGCATGGTGAGCAGGAAGCGAGGTGCGGTCGGATCAGGCTCGAGTTTCTGGCGCAACTTGACGACATGGGCATCGACGGTGCGGGTATTCGGGTACGACTGGTAGCCCCAGACGGAATTCAAAATCTGATCGCGACTGACCGCTTTATCCGTGTTCTGCAGGAAATAAACCAGCAAGTTGTACTCGGAAGGGGTAAGGCGCACTTCCTGTTTGGCTTTCCAAACCAGGCGGCGATCCAGGTCGACTTCGACGTCTCCGAACGTGGAGATATCGCGCGATTCGGCGCTGGAGCGGCGCAGGACGGCGCGAATTCGCGCCAGAAGTTCACGGGTGCCGAAGGGCTTGACGACATAATCGTCAGCGCCCATTTCAAGCAGAACGACCTTGTCCACTTCGTCGGCAATAGCGCTGAGGACGATGATCGGCAGGCGGACCTTGGCGGCCCGGATAGCGCGGCAGATTTCAAAGCCGGTCATCCCGGGCAGGCGCAAATCCACCAGCAGCAGATCGGGCTTTTGGGATAGGGCGGCGGCGAGCCCAGCACGGCCTTCGCCAGTCACTATGGGGACGAAGTTCTCGCGTTCCAACATGATGGCGATGGTTTCGCGCAAGCTCTCATCGTCTTCGATGACCAGGATTTTTTGCATGCCGACCGGGGTTCCGGATTATTGGGTCCTCTGTCGAGAGTAGCGTTACCGACGGCCGTTGGGAAGCGGTGCAGGCGGGCGACGGTTGGTATTTACAGGATTTTTACAAGCGGTCACCGCGTTCGTTGGAATTTGTGAGCTTTCCTTTTCAAACAGTTAGCGGGCGCTAGCGGGGAGCCTCAAAGGGGCGTGGGTGCAAGATGATGGACAAGAAGACTGGTTTGGGCGAACCGGTCCTCCCAAGGTCGGCATGTTGATGGGGCATGCTTCATGGCGTCACGGAGTGGCGACTTCGCGACGCCGACCTTTTCCCGTCGAGTTACGCGCGCCAGTAAGCCGATCCCATCTTTCGAAACAGGACTTACCCCCATTTCATGCACGTAATCCTTGCATTCAAGAACCCTCAAGCGGAGAACCCACAATCCTGTCATGTTGGGCTGGGTGTAACAGCGGCCAATGCCGCTGAAATGCTGGTTGAGCACGGAATTCCGGCGACCGCGGTGGCGGTTGTGGATGGCTATTACCTTCGCGACCGGCTGCGCGCCAACACTTGGCCCAAAGTTACTGACGTTGTACTCTGCGCACCGTATCTGGACACTCCCTTTCTGGAAAGCTTATGCCGCGAGTTCCCTTCCCTTCAATTTGCGGTCGTGTTCCACAGTAACGTGGGGTTTCTGCAAGCCGATAAGTGGGCGGTCAAAGTAATGCGCGAACAGATGGAACTGGAACGGCGCATCGGCAACTTCCATTTGGCGGGCAATTGCGAGAAATTCTGTTCGGCGGTGAAGGCTGCATATGGGTTACCGTGCACAATTCTGCCCAATCTCTACTACGTGAACGGACCCATCGAGCGCAGGCGCGGATTGTGGAAAGGGCCGGAACTCGACATCGGGATTTTTGGGGCGACGCGCATCCTGAAGAACCTGATGACAGCCGCGTGGGCCAGCATTCATATCGGGCGGATGCTGGATGCGGACCTGAAAATTCACATCTCGACAGGACGCGAAGAAGGCGGTAGTGGCGTTCTCTCGTCGGTTCGGGAGATGTGCGGGGGCCTGCGGCGGGTAGAGTTGATCGAAGAGCCGTGGCTTCAGTGGCTTGATTTCAGAAGGGTGATCCGGCGCATGCACCTGCTCATGCAGCCAAGTTTTACGGAGAGTTTCAATGGCGTCACGGCGGACGGGATCGCGGAAGGTGTCGCGAGCGTAGTGTCTCCGGCGATCGACTGGGTGCCGCGGCACTGGGTGGCCAATCCGGATGACGCGAGTGCGATTGCTTTAACTGGCGCGCGGTTGTTGCGGGATAAGCACGCGCCGCGCGACGGATACCGCGCACTGACCAGGCACAATGACGAGTCGCTCAAACACTGGCGAAAATTTCTCGTGCGTTGAACCATGTGGCTTGGCGATGCGTATTAATTGGCGGGCGTACCAACTGCTATGTTATGGACAGTTGCGCCACCTGCGATGACGCCTGATCTGCCACCGGAAGAGCCCGTAAAAAACAAGGAAGATCGAATGCAGCCGCTGCTTCAGGCCGCGGTCTATATTCTGCTGTGCGTGGGCCCGGTCTGGCTATTCAGTTGGCTCTTTATTTTTGTTGCGAACAATTTTGTCGGCTCTGTGCTGGCCGTGATGTGTTCCGCGTTGCTGGGCAATTTTTTTTGTCTACGCGCGTTTGACGGCGTGGGTCTGGAGCGTCTGGGACTGCCGTTCAATCGGCGCGGGATGGCAAAATTCGTGGCGTGGCGCGGCGCTCGGTTTCGCGGCGGCGGCGTTCGTGATCGTAGTCCCGCTACTGGCCGGGCACGCGCATGAAGTTACATCGAAAGCCGTTCCGGCAATGAACTGGCGAATCCAGCTTTTCGTCCCGGCGATGCTTTTGATCGGCGCCGCGGCCGAGGAAATACTCTTTCGCGGTTTTGGCTTCCAGATTCTGCTGCGCGCGTTCGGGCCATTCTCCACGCTGCTGCCCATTGGCGCGCTATTTGGATTCCTGCATGGCGCAAATCCGCACTCATCGGCGTTTTCAATCGTAAACACGATGGGCTTCGGAGTCTTGTTTGGATATGCCTTCATTCGCTCCCATGACATCTGGTTTCCTTTCGGCCTGCACTTCGGTTGGAACCTCACGCTACTGCTTTTTGGGGCTAATATTAGCGGGATTACAATGAGAATTACCACCTATGAAGTCGCGTGGGATCGCTCGGGTTTCTGGTCTGGCGGCGAGTACGGACCCGAGGCAAGTGTTCTGGCAACGATATCGTTGGTGCTGCTCGCGTTGGCGGTGTGGAAGGTGCGCGTGATCCGGCAGGAAGCGTATCTGGTGGACGATGCCCGGAGGGCAGGATGATTCGCGTATTGGCTCCGATGGTCGTGATTCCCGCAATGGCGCTCGGTTTAATCACGCCGGCGTTCGGGACAGACAAACTTACCGAAATGGAGCGGGTGGAGTTAGTCCGGAACTTAACCGCGGAGTATGCAACTTTAAAAGAAACTCTTCCGCGCACTAAGAAGCCGCTAGAGTTGGAGATAAGCGGCAAGTACGATCAGGCTAAATGGGCCGCGCTGATTCGAGAAAACGGACCGGCTGCGCGCCTGGGCGATCAAGTTCAGATCACTAAAGTAACTCTCGAGCATGATCGCATTCTGTTTGATATCAACGGCGGGTTGAAGAACAACAAGCACTGGTACGACCATGTAGAGGTCGGAATGGGCGGGCAGACTAGGCCGGTGGGACACGGCGACGCCACCGCCACCACGGGAACTTATATCGCTCTTGAGTTTCATAAGCCCTTGAGCGAACTGGACTCGGCGGGAGTGAAGAAACTTCTGGCGCCATTGTTCGATTTCGAAAAGCATTCCGCGACCGCTTTGTATTCGCAGGAGCTGCCACCCGAGATCAAGAAGGCGATTGCCGATAAGCGGGCCGAGGGCGGCATGGATCGTGACCAGGTGTTAATGGCGCTGGGGCGCCCCGATCATAAGTCGCGCGAAGTGAAAGACGGCGACGAATTGGAGGACTGGATCTACGGACATCCTCCGGGCAAGATGGTGTTTGTCACGTTCAATGGCAACAAAGTTGTAAAGGTAAAGGAAACCTATGCGGGATTGGGCGCGGAAGCGGCTGACCCGTTAGACGTTCCGCGCTAGTACACCTGCTTTTAGGCAAAGTCATGGACCGGTTCAGGCTTTTCGACAGGGGTAACCGGGTCTAAAACCATCCAAAGAACTGCGGCAAACAAGTAAGACAGAGCGGATAGGTAGAAAACTAAATTCCAGTTATTCCCAAAGTGCGTCAGCACGGCGGCGGTAACCACAGGGAATAGCACGCCCCCGAAGTTACCCGTCATGTTCATCGCTCCGGAGAGAGTTCCGGAGAACTTACCACCCACGTCCATGCAGGCGCCCCACGCAGGGGGAAGAACCACGTCGTTAAAGAAGCTGGCCATTCCGATCGCGACCATCTTCAGCCAGGGTTCGTTGATGCGCGTGGAGATGATAAAGAGAATACCCGCGCATAGGAAAGACGTTGACGACACGACGCGGCGGGCCTTGCGCACGCTTCCGAAAAAGCGCGCCAAGGGAGCGGCAAGAAGTCCGCTGAGCAGCGCGCCAATACCGCCGAGGAATAACGGAAGAATGTTCAGCGCAGCGGAAACCGCTGGATCGAGCTTCAAGTCATCCAGAAAGCTAGGCAACCAGGTGATATAGAAATACCAGCTGAATGACATGAAAAAATATGCGAAACAAAGCATGACGATATCGGGAGTGGTAGCAAACAACTTCCACGGGACATCGCCATGCGCACCAGCAAGGCCCTGATTGCCACGGAGTAAGTCGCGCTCGGCCTGATTCAGAGAAGGGTTATCACGCGGATTATCGCGGTACCAGCGGAAGAACAGTACCGCCCACACCACGCCCACACAGCCGAACAGCATAAAGACCTGACGCCAGGACACGAAACGCAAGAGTTGGAACACGATCAGGGGAGTGAAGGCCCCGCCCCAACGCGCGGCCAGCCAGATGATTCCCTGGCCACGGACACGCTCGTCGCGCGGCAGCCACGTGCTGAAAGCCTTGGTGATGTTAGGAAAACAGCCCGCCTCACCGGCACCGAAGAAGAGCTGAGTAAAGAAGAGAGACAGGAAGCCGGCGGCGAAGCCCATCAACGCGGTGAAGGCCGACCACCAGATCACAATGCGCATCAGGACGCGGCGCGGTCCCAGCCGGTCTCCCATATAGCCGCTGGGAATCTCAAACAGCGAGTAGGAGAAGGCGAAGGCGGCGAAAACCCATCCCATCTGTTGCTTGGACAGGTGAAGGTCGGCGCGGATCAGACCTTGCGCCTTCGAAAGAGTGACGCGATCGAAGTACGTGATGATGGCGAGCGTGACCGCAAAGGCGATCACTCCATAACGCACGCGGGTAGGACGAGTTTCCTGGGGCGCGAGCGCCGGAGCGGTCATAGGCATGGGCACTGTCATTCGATCACGCCCCGCGCCGTAACGCAAGTGCCCTTGAGTGTTGGCGCGGTTTGCGATCATGAGAGGCAGGAAGGGTCTTTCGCCAACTGACGAAACCGATACGAATAGCAGTCGTGGGCGCGGGGCAATTCGGCGTTAATCACGTGCGGGTAGTGGCCGCTCATCCGGAGACGGAGTTGGCGGCGGTGGTGGATCGTGATTGGGATCGGGCGCGCTCTGCCGCGGCCGGGCAACCCGGTTGCGAAGCGCTCACTGATTATGTAGATCTTGCGAGCCGTGAAATCGACGCGGCCATCGTTGCCGTCCCGACGAGTTTACATGCGGATGTCACATGCGAGCTATTGGCGGCTGGCATCGATGTGCTGGTGGAAAAGCCTTTGGCCTTGGATCTCGATTCGGCTGATCGCATGATCGCCGCCGCGCGCGTGCATAACCGTATTCTGCAGGTAGGACATCTGGAGCGGTATAACCCGGCGGTTCTCGCCCTTGCTGAAGTGGTGACGCTGCCTCTTTTTTTCGAAATCCACCGCATGAGTATGTTCAGCCCGCGCAGTCTGGACATCGACGTGGTGCTGGACCTGATGATTCACGATTTGGACATCGTTCTGGCGCTCGTTCAAGCGGACTTGCTGGAGATCCGCGCCGTGGGAATCTCCATCCTTTCGAAGAAAGTGGATATCGCCAATGTGCGGCTGCAGTTTGCAAACGGGTGTGTAGCTAACCTGAGCGCCAGCCGCGCGTCGACCGAGAAAGTGCGGAAGCTGCGGCTGTTCCAACCTGGCGAATATATTTCCGTCGATTACAGCCGGCAGGAATTGCTGGCCATCCGAGTAACCGAAGAGCGCGAGATTTCGTTCCATCCAATGGAGACGCGCAAGCAAGAGTCGCTACGATCGCAACTCGATGCGTTTCTACAGAGTGTTCGCGAACGGACAACGCCGAAACTGGATGGGATCACGGCACGTCGCACACTTGCGGTAGCGTTAGAAATCTTGGCAAAGATCGAGGAACACGCGAGCATCGTAGTAGCGACCGTCAGTGCACAATGCGGGTAACTGACGGCGCGGACTTCCACGTAGTTCTGCTGGACAACCTGAAGCCGACGTTAGCCGAGTGGCGGCGCGCGGGCATCGGCACGGCAGCGGTGCATCTTCTGTTGTTAGTCGCGCTGGTGTCGATTCCGAAAGATACGACCGAGCCGGTGCAGTTGGAGCGCGCGCAGATCGTGACTAAGTTGTTCGATCCGCCGGTTCGTTTGACTCAAAAGACCCCGAACAAGATTCCTGTGTCGCGGGAGATCTCGGTCGCGCCGCAGGTCGAAGCTCCCCAGTTGAAGTCGCCGCCTGCTCCGAAACGTTTCGCACCACCGCCGGTGCAAGCGCGGCAAGCCGCCCCGGCGTCCCCGGCTCGGAACACTCCGCCTATCATGCAACCGGAACCGCCGAAGATCAAACTCGATCAAGCGCCGCGGCCGGTACAAGTGGCTAATGGGACAATCGCGCCACCGCCGCCGGTGCGCACGGACCCACCGAAGCTCGCGCTTGAAAATGTGCCGCCGCCGCCGAAGCCGGGCCAAGGCACCGGGCTTTTGAAAGTGCCGTCGGCTAGCGTGCAAGAAGCCGTGCAGGCCATTGCGGGCGGTTCTGCCCCGCGCGTGATTCAGGAAAGCGGCGGACCGGCGGCACTGAAGCGGCCCACCATTGATGTGGAAATTGCGAGCGACACTACCGGCGTCGATATGAAGCCTTACATCCAGCGCGTGCTGCAAAGCGTGCGCACCAACTGGTTCTCGGTCTATCCGGAGAGCGCACGAATGGGGCTGAAAGGGCAAGTGGTGGTGCAGTTTGAAATCGCCCTGAATGGGGCCATCTCGAAGACAGCGTTCATCGCACAATCCCGGTCCGTGGCGTTAGATCGGGCGGCCATCTCGGCCTTGTCAATGTCCGATCCGCTGCCGCCATTGCCGGAAGGGCTTCAAGGAAAACGCGTGGTTTTGCAGTTCACTTTTTCTTACAACACGGCGCGTTAGAAGCCGCCAGTACGGGTGACATATGATGCGGAGAGCCGATGCTACGCTCTCTTGCAACTCTCGTTTTCACTATCGGATCGCTCAATGCGGCGTTTCGCCCGCCGGCGGTGCCGCTAGTCACCTCCGATCCCTATTTCTCCGTATGGTCGATGGCCGACCACTTGACCGATGACGTCACACGGCATTGGACCGGAAAGGCTCAGCCGCTATCGTCATTGATCCGGATCGATGGCGTGACTTATCGGCTGATGGGGAAGGAGCCATCTCGAGTCCCTGCCCTGCCCCAAACGTCGGTCACGGTCCACCCGACCCGGACAGTGTATCTGTTCGAAGGCGCGGGGTTGCAGGTGGAGTTTACCTTTACCTCTCCGCTGCTGATGACCGACTTGGACTTACTCTCGCGGCCGGTGACTTACATACGCTGGAACGTGGCGGCCACAGACAGTAAGAAGCACGACGTGCAGGTCTATCTTGATGCTTCGGCTCTACTCAGTGTGAACACGCCGGATCAAGCTGTGACTGAGTCGAGAGTGCGCGCGGGGCAGGTGGAAGTGTTGCGTGCGGGCTCGACCCTGCAGCCGGTTTTGGGGAAGGCGGGAGACGATCTCCGAATCGACTGGGGTTACCTTTACCTGGTTTCGCCATCTCCCCACATGACATTATCCGTGGCAAGCCACCAGAGTGCGACAACCGAATTTGCAACTAGCGGAATGCTGCCGCGCGTGGATGATTTGAATTTGCCGCGGGCCGCCGGGAAAGATAGCCCCGTGCTGGCACTGGAAATTGAGTTAGGTTCGGTCGGGAAGAAACCCGCTCTGGGATATGCATCTCTGGCTTATGACGATCTGTTCTCGATCGAATTCCTAGAAAGAAAAATGCGCCCGTACTGGCGGCGGAACGGCGCCGGGACCGCGGAGTTGATCCAGGCCGCCATGGCTGAGCCCGAGGCCTTGTTACTCAAGTGTAAGCAGTTCGATGACTCGCTAGAAGCCGATCTGGAACGCGTTGGCGGACGTGAATACGCGGTTCTGGGATCTCTGGCGTATCGTCAGGGCCTGGCGGCTCAGAAGTTAGTGGCCGATGTGGATGGCACGCCCCTTTTGTTTCCGAAGGAAAACTTCAGCAACGGGTGCATCGGGACTGTGGACATCTTATATCCGCAGTCACCGCAGTTGCTGCTGTACCATACGGGACTGTTGAAGGCGTCGATTACTCCGATTCTGGAGTACGCCAGCTTGCAGCGTTGGCGCTTTCCGTTTGCACCGCATGACTTAGGCACTTACCCGCTAGCAAACGGGCAGGTGTACGGCGGCGGCGAAAAGACCGAAGAAGATCAGATGCCTGTGGAAGAGAGCGCCAACATGATTCTGCTTGTCGCCGCGACCATCAAAGAGGATGGCACTCCGGATTATGCCGTGAAGTACTGGCCGTTGCTCTCTAAGTGGGCGGCTTACTTGCGGGAAAAGGGCTTAGATCCCGAAAATCAACTCTGCACGGATGACTTTGCCGGTCATCTGGCGCATAACGTGAATTTGTCGGCAAAGGCTGTGGTGGCGCTTGGCGCCTACGCCGAGATGTGTAACCGGACCGGACACAAGCAGGACGGGACGGAGTATCGGCAGCTCGCCGAGCAGTTCGCCGCGAAGTGGATGCAGATGGCGCGCGATACCGAACATTTCAAATTAACGTTCGATGGTCCCGGAACTTGGAGCCAGAAGTATAATCTGGTGTGGGATCAGTTACTCGGTCTGAATCTGTTTCCGAAAGCGCGGATACAACAGGAAATCGCGTCGTACCCGGCACGGTTTCAGAAGTATGGGCTGCCGTTGGATAGCCGCAAGACGTACACCAAGCTCGATTGGACTCTATGGACGGCAACCATGGCCGATAACAAGAGTGAGTTCGAAGAGTTTGTGAAGCCGTTATACAAGTGGGCGGACGAAACGCCAACGCGGGTGCCTTTGACCGATTGGTACGACACTGTGAGCGGTAAGCAGGAAGGCTTTCAGGCGCGCAGCGTGGTGGGCGGCCTGTTCATCCGGCTGCTGGCCGAACCCCGTCCGGGAGCACGGTAAAAGATCGCACTCCCCACTGGGATCTTTACTATTTCTCGCGCGTCGCCACGATCTGTTCGACCGCGAACTCACCGACCTTGCGCGTAAATTTGATCTCGTCGCCGGCGATCTTACCGGTATACTCGATCCGGATATCGGTGCCCTGGTAGTTGAACATCTCGACGAAGGAGACATCGTCACCCTTGATCTTGCCCTCGCTGATATTGGACGAGTGTTCGCCATTGATGGCCTTGCCCGTGAGGTTCTCGCCATCGGCTTTCAATTCGTATGTGTATTTCTGCTCGCCGATTTGGGTATCGAAGGTGGACTTCCATTTGCCATTGATATCGGCCGCCAGAGCCGAGACAAGGCAAACGGCAGAGGCGAGTAGGATTCTGGAAAGCGCGTTTAGTTTCATGTAGTCTCCTGTCCCAGGCGGCAGCTGAAGCGCGGGGACACAGACAGTCTATCGCTAAGGTCGAATCTTCCGGCGGAGCGTGAAATCGTAAGCTAAGGGATGCTCGAAGTCCGCCGGCTTACAGGTTCGGAGGTGCTGGCGCGCAGGTCCGAATTAGCTGAAGTGCTGATTGACTGCGTGGAGGGCGGCGCGTCGGTGGGCTTCCTTGCCGGGACCACCGAGGCCATGGCTCAGAAGTATTTTGAGGATGTCGCGGTCGGAGTGGAGGAAGGTACCCGTGTTTTACTCGGAGCATTTTGGAACGGCAAATTGGGGGGCACCGTGCAGTCGGTTAAGGCCACATTTCCCAATCAGCCACACCGCGCGGACATAGCAAAACTGCTCGTCGCGCGATGGCTCCGGGGGCGCGGCGCCGCTACCGCTCTGATGAGTCACGTCGAAGAAATCAGCCTTCGCGAAGGCCGGACCTTACTGGTACTCGACACAGTCCGCGATAGCGCAGCCGAACGGCTTTACGAGCACCTAGGCTGGCAGCGGACCGGAGTTATTCCCCGTTACGCGCTGTTTCCCGATGGCAGTTGGTGTGACACCGTAGTCTTCTGGAAACACCTGGCCTGATTTGCTGCCCACGGTTCCTCTCCCGTAGCGGGCCGATATATACTCTTGCCAAGCAGTCTGCTGCCGAGGAGAACATGATGCGTCCCGAATTGTTATTCAGTCGTAGGTGGTGCCTGCTGGCTATAGTTAGCGTGAGTCTCGCTTACGGTCAGGCGCCCGCCCCGATGCCACCAGCTGGTGCTCGTCTTCCACAAGGCCCACATGTGGTGTCCCCGGAAATCCTACCCGATAAGAGAGTGACTTTCCGTCTGCTCGCCCCCAAAGCCAGTGCCGTGTTAGTCAACGGCAATTGGACCAACGGCACTAACATTCCCCTTACCAAAGACGATGCCGGAATCTGGTCGGCGACCGTCGGCCCCCTGAGCGACCAACTCTGGGCGTATTCGTTCAGCGTCGATGGCCTAAAAGTTATGGACCCGGGCAACGGCGAGTATCAGCGCGACGGCAATCGTTATGACAACCTGCTCATGATCTCCGGCCCTGGCTCAGCGGCTTGGGAGTTCCGGCCCAACATCCCGCACGGGTCAGTTGCCGCAGTCTGGTACCCGTCGGAAGTGCTGAAACAAGCCAATCGCAGGATGTACGTCTACACTCCGCCCGACTATGCGTCTAGCACAGCGAAATACCCCGTCTTCTACCTCTTGCATGGCGGCGGGGGCGATGAGGATGCATGGACAACCATGGGACGAGCCAACATCATCCTGGACAATCTCATCGCCGATGGAAAAGCAAAGCCGATGATCGTCGTGATGCCGAATGGGAATCCGGCTCAGATCGTTTCGCAAGGCTACGCGTATGGACCGACTCCGCCCGTTCGGCCAGTAGTCGCGCCCGCGCCACCTCCGGTCCAAGCGGCTCAGGGGGCTGGTCCGGGACGGCCGCCAGGTGCGCCGGGCATGCCGCCGCGGCCTCCTCAGAAGTATGAGGGATCCTACCCGCAGAGCCTGGTGCAGGAGGTGATTCCCTTTATCGAGAAGAATTATCGGGTGCTCGCCGATAAGAACAATCGCGCGGTGGCTGGTCTGTCGATGGGCGGCGGCCACACGATCCAGGCAACGAATAACAACCCGGGCGTCTTTGGCTGGATCGGGGTCTGGAGCGCCGGGGCGCAGGACACGCCAGAGTTCACAGCGGCACTGACAAAGGTGAAAGATGGCGGAGTGAAGCATTACTGGATCGGAGCCGGGACAACTGACTTTGCACGGCCAGGCGCGGAGACGCTCTCAGGACTTGCGCAGAAGGTTGGACTGAACACTTCTTATCACACAGCACCGGGCGCGCACTATTGGTTCATCTGGCGTCAGTTCCTGACGGATTATTACCAGACTTTGTTTCGGGAGTAATCGATGCGGCGAGATGGCCAGGCAGTTTCCCGGCGCTAACGACGTGCGTCCTGATTACTCTCACTTTTGATCCATTGAGTAAGTGCCTCAGTATCAGGACCGAGCGTGCCCTTCTTTGCTTTAAGAATAGCGAGGAGCTTGCGCACCGTTGACGTATACCGGGACGGACTGGAGTCATTGGCAAAGCGGCGCCACGCAGTTAGAACCTCAGGATTGATCCGATCAGAAGCACTCCCATGGATCGGCGAGTTATCTATTCCGAGGAAGAAAAAGAAAGCCAAACGGTGAACTTCAGGACGGAGTTCTTCTTCAAGGGACGGGTGAGTGCCGAGGAAGTTTTCCCAGCGATGTAGCCGATCCGCGAGTTCTTGCCAAGACAAGCGGAGGGTAGCGTCATCTGCAACTTCGGCAAAACCGCCTTCATGTTTCAAGAAACTAATCCACGCGCGAAGGTCTGGGGGCAGCATCGGCGCGATCTGTTGCAGTGTTGCAATGTCGGCACCGTCGTAAAAGGAACCTTCGCTCGTATAGATTCCGAAACCACATGCGAGCCACTGTCCAAGTGCCTTGCTAACCTGCGGATCGTGGCGCAGATAAGACGAGGCGCTGCCTGATTTCCAGTGTTCATTTTCCAGAACCTCGGAGGCTTTGTCAATGACCGGAGTTATCGCCGCGTTGAAGTCATGTGCGCTTTTGATCGCAACTGCTCCAGTGAATTTGAGGAACTCGCGGAACATGCTCGCCCGATCGACAGCGGGGGATTGGGGTAGGAGTGTGCGCAGCGTATCGAGCGCTTTGCAGACGGAATCCGGGCGGCTCTGATCAAGTTCTGAGAGCGTTGCAGGATATGTCGCCGCAATTTCGCCTGACTCCGCTGTGACCCCCAGGAGAAGAAGGACAATCAAAGTCCGCGGCACGCCTCAAATGTAGCAGGGACCACGTACTGCCGGCTACTAGCCAAGGGTATACCGGGAAACTCTCGGCCAGCCAACAATGTGTTACCTATGTCTCAGGAACAATCTGTTACCTATGTGTCCGGCCCGAATAAGCCGTAAATGGTGGGCGCGCAGGGACTCGAACCCCGGACCTCCTGCGTGTGAAGAACGTGAGGGGCTTCCACGGATTGCACGTGGTTTATTGTTTTCTATCGGTTAGTTAGGCTCGGGGCATCTGCTTCCGCTCAGAACAGATGGCCTCAAGAAGCATTTCCGACACCGTTTTTGGCACAGTCACTCCCACGTATTGCTCTGCGCCCTCCGGTCTGCCGACGAATCGCGCCGCCTCGCGACATTATCGGAACGAAGCAAGGGCTTATAATCCGAGTAATTTCTTGCCCGACGCGAAAGCACTCAACGCCTACTACAATGCCCTGAGCGATCAGGAGCTTTTGAAGCTTAGGGCAGAAGGCGGTCTCACTGCGGAAGCAGAGCGTACCGTCGACAAAGAACTTGTAATACGCAACCTCACGGCTGACGAGGCAAAGCGAAGCTATGCTCCGGAATGGCTTGAAAAAGCAGATGTGGGCACCGTTGGTGTAATTGTGCTTGAGGACGGCGAACAGATTACCGCGGAAGTTGTAGGGCAAAACGAGGATTCGGATCGACTCTCTGTTGCCGTAATCTCACCGGATGACCTGCCACGGAGCGGGCGCCGTAGGAATAATCGAGCCATTCCGCTGCATCAAATTCTCTCATTCGAACCACAGCTGCATTTAATGGAGCGGTGGCCATTTTCTGATCCATGTCGGGGCAGAACCTTTTCCCTTCCACGCCTCGCTCTGATGACAATGATCTTTCTATGCTGGACTGCGGGCAGCATTCCTCTCTTCCTTCTGGTGAGTAAGCCCTACGGCCTGCAGGTGGCGTCGATCATCAATTACACTCTTTTCGAAGTTTTCTTCACATTTGCAAGAACGGGCGGTGGACCAGGCGGTAGGGACCTTCCGCCATTCAAGTTCACTTGCCCTGCCGTCAAGCCGAAACTACGACGCCTGCTTTGGCACCACTTCGGTTTTTTGGCTGGACTTTTCGCCCTTCAAACCGCAATGCTGGTGGCCCGGACTCATTTGCCCGACTGGTGGAATACGCAGGACAGAAAAGGGTCGACGCCTTTCGATATCGCCCTACTCTTCCTTTGCTTCGGCCTTGCATGGGTCCAGGTGCGCAGCAATCGATCCCTCCTTGACCGCGCACATCGCGAGTTTTCTGCGTAGGTGAGCGCGGGTGAGTGCGATCTCGCAGATTCTCGATTTATGAATGTTTGAAAATATTCGGACTAATGTCCGTCCAACGCAGCGCTGAAACGAATTGCGATAGATGTTTGAGATTGGTTGTTGCGACAACGGGGGAACCCCCGACGCGGAGAGCTTGGGCGGCGAGCAGCACATCGATATCAAGAGCCGTGGCATCCGCCGTGGGTCGTCCGGCTCGTCGGGATTGAGCCCACAATTCCGCTCCAAAGCGAAGGGCGTCATCGGTCAGCGGGACGTATCGGTCTGGGGTGGCGTTCACGAATGCGTCGAGGCGGGCGATTCCAATAGTCTTGTTAGCCCTCAGAAGTTCGCGCTTGATCTCGTAATAGACGATGGCGGGAACCACAACGCGAGCACCGGCAATAAGACAATTCTTGAGCCAGTCCGTTACCGCGATTACTTCATGACTGCGCTGTGGCTGCGTTATTAGGCCGAGCGGACCAGCATCGAGGAAAAGAACGTCGCTCACGGGTAGACGAGCGGTTCACCTGACGCTATGCGTGCCTCATTGACGGCCTTCATGAAGATGGCGAGTTCCTCTTCCGCATCGGTGCGGCGCGAGGGGCTGCTAATGGGGAGAGTTGTACGACTGGTTGTCAAATATGACAACATTACATGCTGATGGCCGAGACGCGAAAGACCCGGCCCGTTTCGTGGATCAAGGCGGCGCTCAAAGACTTTCAGGAGTTTCCTGACGGGCCAAAGGCATACTCCTGAGCGCGCTTACGATTGCGGCGGAAGGCGGGAAGGCGGACATCGCCAAACCACTGCATGGATTCGGATCAGGCGTGCTGGAGGTCGCACTCGCGCATCGTGGCGACGCGTTTCGCATCGTTTACGCGATTCTTCTAGCAGATGAAATCTGGGCCATTCACGCATTCCAGAAGAAATCGAAGCAGGGCGTCAAGACGCCGAAACACGAGATCGACCTGGTAAGGAATCGGCTGAAGAGACTGAAAGAAGCACTCAGATGAAAGATGAAAAACTGGAACTGGTTCGCGGCAGCGGAAATGTCTTCCACGACCTCCGCCGCGAGAACGCGGATCTCGAACAATTGAAAGCATTGTTGGCCGCCGAGATCATCAAGACACTCGATCGGGAGGAACTGACCGTCCGGGCAGCCCATGCCCGAACCGGGTTCGCCGCGGCCGACTTCTCGCGCATTCGGAGTGCCGACCTCGCAAGGTTTACCGCTGACCGGTTGATGTCGATTCTGAACCGTCTCGGCTCGCGCGTCGAGGTAAGAATCCGAGTCAGGCCGCTTGCTCCAATAAGGGGCGAACTGCTCGGGTAGAAGAAACTGGCTGCTGGCGAACCTAAATACAATGAGATTGCACTGATGCCGGACTACGTTACGGTTTACCAAATCTCAAGCGGGACATCAGGTCTTCCGTTCGCCTTGGTTGGTCTGGCGCCACTGGCCGTCGGACTGACTCTGATTCTGGGGAAATGGCGTCTGCATTGGCACCGCCCAGGTTGGCTTTTTGCGGGCTTTTCGTGCGCATTCGGAATCCTGTGGATGTTCCTCGCGAGCGGGCCGGTTCTTATCGAAGGCTCTGACGCGTTCACAGCATTTCAAACCGGCCGATACTCCGGCGTTGAGGCACGGTCGACGGTTTCCATCCGATGCCATATGAGGGACATGACGACGAATGCTTTACCGTGGGGTGCAAGCGATTCCGTTACTCGGATTGCGAAGTCACACCAGGTTTTCACAATGCAGCCTCGCACGGTGGAACGGTCCGAGGCGGCATCCACGTTCGCATTGCTTACCTCGGCGGCACCATTCTCAGGCTGGAGATCCCCAGAACTGAAATGCTTAGCTCGGCGGAACTGGCTCTGAGCACCGAGTCAGCAAAGCGACAATAACCGAGAACGATGCCTTCCTCCAACGGATGGACACCTCGTTTCTGTTCACCGCGATTTGTTGGGTTCTCTGCTGCCCTGTCTGGATTTTACCGGCCGCCGCGCTGATGCGGGAAAACCTGAATGTTCCGCGATCTCCCAATCTCCCGCCATGGGCGGGCGGTTCAGCCTGATCGGAACGCATTAGGAAACGTCAGCCCTTCTCGGCATGATTCAATAGCTCGATCATTGCCGCCTTGGAGTCGCCGGCCATGGCAGCACCCACGCTCTTCAGAAACCGATCATAGCGGAAATTTCCTTGTGCAACAGTCTTAACCAGAGAGTCCACGAAGGCGAAGAGGGCCTGCGACCGTCAAGCCAACGAGCGGGGAATTTCCGGCACAGCGAACGTCAACTGAACCATTTTTCTGCACACTTTCATGCACAGTTGTGGTCAGTTTACGTTTTCAGGAAGAAGGGAAGATTGATTCTAAAGGAGTAAATGGTGGGCGCGCAGGGACTCGAACCCCGGACCTCCTGCGTGTGAAGCAGGCGCTCTAACCAGCTGAGCTACGCGCCCCCGGCGTGCGGAACTCCAAGTCTACTACACCTCACGCACCCTTTGGGACCATATACGGTCAGGAGACCTCATGTCGCGAGAACAGAAAATCGCCGTAGTCGAAGCCTATTTGGATTGCTTCGCAACCAAGGACCTGTCCAAGGTGTCCTTTGCCGAAGACGCCACATTCGAAGGCCCGCGCATGCCGAAGCTGGCGGGCCGGGCAACCATACTAGGATTCCTCACCCAAATCCTCCCGATGGTCATCGGTATCCGGCTCAAGCAACACATTGTCGAGGGCGATTACGTCGCCACCCTTTTCGACATGCAGACCGTTCATGGGACGGATCACGTTTTCGACTGGATTCATATCGTCGATGGACAGATTCAGGCGATACACGCGTTCTATTACCCTGAGCAATCGCCTGAGGGACGAGCCTAAGCCCCGCCGAAGCCACCCGTCCTGCTACGCTACAGCGTGCGGATCGGTATCGACGCGGGTGGAACGTTTACCGACTTCGTGATCCTGCGTGACGACGGGCAGGTCGAAATGTTCAAGCTCCGTTCGGACGCAGCCGACCCGGCAGGCGTGATCCTCGGCGGGATCCGGCAGACCGGCGCTTCGAGCACCCTCACCAGCCCGGTCACGGTCGTTCACGGATCCACCGTCGCCACCAACGCTTTACTGGAGCGCAAGGGTGCGCGCACTGCTTTCGTCGCTTCGCCCGGCTTTCGGGATTTGCTGGCTATCGGACGCCAGCATCGCGCTTCGCTCTACTCGCTCCTGCCGCCGAGCCGCGCCAATCTGGTTCCCCGCGAGCTGTGTTTCGCCTGGGATGGAGATGGCGCCAAGTTGCGCGAGCACATCGCCCGGTGCGGCGCCGAATCGGTCTGCATCTGCCTTCTCAATGCGTTTCAGGAGTCCGAGCCGGAGTTGCGTGTCGAACAGGAGCTGGAAGCGGCGGGCATTTACGTGTGCCGCTCTTCGGCGGTCGCGCCCGAGTTTCGCGAATATGAGCGCGCTTCCACCACCGTCGTCAATGCGTACGTCGGCCCTTTGATGGATCGCTACCTGTCCCGATTGGAGCAGGAATGCCCGTTTCCAATCAGCGTGATGCAATCGAGCGGCGGTCTGCTCGAAACCGGGCAAGCGCGGCGGCATGCGGTGCGCACAATTCTGTCCGGGCCGGCTGGCGGCGTCATCGGAGCACGCGCCATCGCGCAAGCGGCAGGCTTTCCTCAAGCGATCGCGTTCGACATGGGCGGAACCTCTACTGACGTGAGCTTGGTGGAAGACCCGCTCCGGTTCGCAACCGAGGCGTGGATCGAGGGCCTTCCGGTCCGCGTGCCGATGCTTCATATCCATACCGTGGGCGCGGGCGGCGGGTCATTGGCTAGCGTGGATGCCGGGGGACGGTTGAAGGTGGGACCGGAGAGCGCCGGTTCGCATCCAGGTCCAGCCTGCTACGGAATTGGTGAGCGAGCGACCGTCACCGACGCGCATGTTGCCCTGGGACGCATTACCGCCGAGCGGTTCCTGGACGGAACTATGCCGATTGACCGGGAGCGCGCGGAAAAAGCCGTTGGCGGGATCGCACAAACTCTCGGAGTGACGACGCAGGAAGCTGCGCTAGCGATCGTGCGCATGACCAACTCCAATATGGAACGTGCGATCCAGACAGTCACCGTGGAACAAGGGCGCGATCCACGCGAATTTCCCCTGGTCGCGTTCGGTGGCTGCGGCGGCCTGCACGCTTGTGAACTTGCTCAGGAGTTAGGAATTCGCCACGTGATCTTTCCTCCCTACGCCGGCGCGCTGTCCGCTTTGGGGATGCTGCTTGCGCCCGAGACGCGCGATTACGCCGCCGGAGCGCTCGCTACCGTGGACGGCAGTTCGATCTTCGAAAAGTTACGCGAACAAGCCAGGCGGGAAATGCCCGGCGCGATCATCGAAGAGTTCGCCGACATCCGGTATCGCGGTCAGAGTTACGAACTAACCGTCCCGTGGGACTCGCAACAGCCGCGAGTTCCGTTCGAAAATGCCTACGAGTCGATCTACGGGTTTCGCAACCCCGGAAAGCCGGTGGAAATAGTTACCGCTCGTGTCCGCGCAATACGTCCGGCTGATAATGCCTGGTTCGACGGCCTCCGAGCTCCGGCTCGTGACACTCAGACGCTTCGCGGCCCAGCCTTGCTTTCTGACTACGGATCGACTGTCTGGATTCCCGCGGGATGGCGGGCCGAGTTACATACCCGGGGCGCTTGGATTGCGAGTCCTGAAAACCTCGAAGCATTGGCCGGCTGCGCATAAACGAAAGGCGCTTCGCATACCGGTCAAGCGCGGAACATCTCCCGGTGAAGCCTGCGGAACATACCCGTAGAAGCGCCGGAGAGGATGTGTCCACCAGGAATGCTGGAACAAACCCAGCGGGTCCCAAAGTACGGAGTACATGATCAGCGCGCCGGCGTGCCCACGAACTTTATTCGTCAGGTTGGACTCGCGAAAGTCGTTAATCTCCAGCAAGTGCAGTGGCCGGGAAACATATCCCAGTTCCGGCGTTCGCAGACCTCCGGCAACCGGAAACGTAGTAGCAATTGTTGCGTCCGGCATCTCGGCTTCGACGAAAAGCGAGGTCTGCTTCTGCAAGGTAACGAACGTCGTCCACGCGAGATTGTTCTCCATTGGGAATGGATAAGGCGGGTTGATGAAGCACGCCAGGATCAGACAGATTGTCAGCGCGAGCACCCCCAGATTGCGGACGCGGGGCCAAAGCGAAGCGAGCGCCATGCCGAACGAAGCGTAAAGCACCGGGAGCGCGGGAAGCAGATAACGCTCCAAAACTGCGCCGCCCAGCACCGTAATCACCACCACATGGATGGCGACAAAGGCGATAACTACTATCCACCGGTCCGGCAATTTCGCCCTGCGGCGACGCCACCACACCAGTAGCGCTACCGTGCCGAGGATGTGCCCGCTGCCGATAAAGAGGTAGTAATTGCGGCGTAAGAGAGCAAGCAGCAGGCGTACCGGATGGAGTGGGTACCAGAGATTGTAGTCGGCGAACTCGGGGCTTCCAAACAGGTGGCCGGTTGTCTGCTTCAAAACTACGAGCCAGATAGTGAGAGGCACTAGGGGCAGAAGGAACAGAAGCGCGGGACCGATCCGGCGTCGCCGCAGAAGCAAAAACCCGAACAGCGCTGGGGCCACAATGGCCGTTTCCTTGGCCATCACGGCGAGGCAGCAGACCAAAGCGCAGACGACCAGATGTTCTTCCAGAAACAGCGCAAGAGCGATCGTGGTCAGAAGCATCGCCGGCATATCGAGTTGCGCCATGGCTGCCTGCGCAAAAAACAACGGCGACACGAACAGCAGTAGAGTGGCAATCGACGCCGCCATGCTGGTTTCGCCGAGGATGCGGGCCAACCGCCACTGGGCCACCAGCGCACCTGCCGCTAGTAGCAACATGGCCAGACGCGTATTCACGATGGAATAGCCGGCCACGCTCCAAAACAGTGCTAGATAACTCATCACCCCCGGCGGGTGGACGTTGGGAGTCGCGGAATAGGGAACCCACGCGAGCTTGTGGAAAATATCCAACGCGGCGGGAACAAATTGGCCTAGTTCATCCCAATAATACGGGAGCGGAAGAATCTTAAAGTGCGTGAGAAGAAGCGCCAGAAAGGCCGCTGTTAGCGCCAAAATAGCGCGGGGAACTGCACCCCAACTACTGGACAACGCTGCCTGGGGCCGCCGCCTGGTTAGCTTCCAACCGGATCTCGCCGAACGCGCCTTCGTACTGGCTCACGTTCTGTTGCAAAACGTTCAGCAGAGCCTTCGCCTGGGGCGGGCTGATGTAAACGCCTTGGAAGTTCTGAATGGAGACGTTATCGGGCGCGGCCTGGTTGATGGTGCCGAACATCAGGAAGAAGTCCCAGAGATTGACCCGGATTTGAACGCTATTGGCGTAGCTTTCGCGGTAATCGGCGGACTTGTCCAGGCGGATCACTGTGGGCGGAGGAGTCGTCATAGAAACTCCATCTTCTCAGTGAGGCTGAGGGGAGTCAATTTGACTAGTACTCGACGCTGCTCTCCCGGTCTCCTACTTGGTGGTGTTGAATAGGACTAGGACACCGCCCGAGGCATCCGGAACGACCAAGTCCGGCTTGCCGGCCAAGGGCGATGCCCATGTAAGTTGGCGGGCAAGACCCATTCAGGGTTAGCCCCTGCGCCTACATCCATGCCCGGGCCGAACGTCCCATCGCCAATCCCTGCAAAAACTCCCACGGTATTGCTCCAAACCCCTGCAGCTACACCGATATTCGCCCGAGGTGCGACGACAATCGTCATTTGATCGGCGAACTCCCCAAATGTGGTGATCAACTGCGTGAACCCACCATGCTGATCGTTGAGCAGCAGGTAGGTTTCACACAGGGGATCGCGGCGCTCACCAGCACGATGTCCGGCCACCCGTCGTTGTTCACATCTCCAGCCGCTGTCGCCGAGAACCCTCCCTGGGAACCGCCGTAACAATTGGCTTCAGAACTCCGAGTGTCCCGTCCCCCCTTTGCCAAAGTAAACAAGTTGGCGAAGGTCCGCCGTTAAGGTCAGCCAGCACGACATTTCCGCCCCGTTCTCGCCGAATGTACGACAACGAAGCGTGTCGCGAATACGGCCACAAGCTAGATCAAGAAGGTTAGCCCGGCCATGAACCGATCACCCGGATCGTCCATCCGAATGCCGCCCCACAAGGCGAAGGCCACCCAAGCCAAAGAAACTAAGAGCCAAGCGCGCGTCAATAGTAATTCGAACTGAAACGAAATACCATTGCCATCAGAGCTTTCCTTCCGGTCTTGGTACTTTGCGTCATCGTCGGCCCCCGGATTAATTCCGCACTGCTTCCAAGATCTTGTTATTAAGCGTCTCGGGCCGCCCGCACTCGGGGCGGACTGCCGCCATCGTCGCATTTCCACGAGTTTGCACAAAACTTTTCAATTTGTCAGAACCATTGCTTGCGCTGCCGCGTCTTCTCAGGTGTTACGAGAGTTTCAAAGGAGTACCCAATGACTAAGACCCCGAATCCGCCGGTTGAAATCCGCACCGCGAATGGCCGAGTGTATTGCCCCATCTGCACGCACACGGTAGACGTTGTTGTTCGAACCAACGGCAAACGCTCGGCCGTGGTAGCCGGACAAAAGTGCCCGCGCTGCTCCGGCTCCATCGACGCCGGCATTGTGATGCACGTTCCCCAGGCCGCTTAATTTTTTGTCCTTTGTAACGGTTTCGGTTGTAGAGACTGCTGGGATCTGTGATAGTGAGGGAGACCGTTTTTGTAATGAGAAAGATTTCAGCATCTCGAAAAAACCCCGCGCCCGCCCTGCCAGGTGACGGCCCCGCCGCTGACGTCGAACCAGCCGTCGCTATGATCCACTGCACAATCTGTGGGTCCGATACCCATTCCGGATCGGTCGAGCAAATGTGTTGGGTCTGCCGCCGGTTGAAGATCAGCGCTTGGCGTGATATCGAGCAGCAGATGCCCGCTCAAGAGTAGTGTTCGGCAGCGAAACTGCTCACCTCAGGCACAATGAGCGTCACTTACCGAGTCAGTTTCCGAAAGCGATTTAACCAGCAGGGCGAAGGTTCCGATGCCCCGGTCACCTTTCTTAATGTGGCGGACGGCGTGGTCCTGGACAGCACCGTAGTGGAAACGATTGAGCCGGACAACCTCCACAATGAAGAAAGCATGGAAGAGGATGACGATTTCCTCTCCCTTGGCACGGAAGTGTGGGATTTCGACGTTGCCGAGAATGCCCAGCAAGAATTCAAAGACGCGCTGGTGAATAGCGGCATGGTCATGGAGTACGAAGAGCTTGGCGAAGAAGACGACGATCTGTCCGAACAGCCAGGCGAAACTTCGTAATCTGGCACTCCGGGCAACCGGAAGCCATTCCGCAGCGTCCAACCCAATTAGCACCCCAGTTGTTACAATTTAGGCAGTCGGAGCTTCCCCTTCAAATGAACAGCCGCGCAAAATACCTGGTGGTAGTGTCGTCCACGTTTCTGGTCCTGCTTCTGATTTTGGGCAACGTTGTAGGTAAAGGAGCCACCCCGGCCACCGACAATACGCCCGCTGGGGTCTATCGGCACCTCGGTGTCTACACGGAAGTGCTCGCCCACATCAAAAGCGATTACGTGGAAGAGCCGGACATGAAAACGGTCACGCTCGGCGCGGTGAACGGGTTGTTGGAATCGATCGACCCATTTGCCAGCTATCTGAACTCCGACCAGTACAAAGAGTATCTGAAGAATTTCGACAACTTCCGTGGCGACGTCGGTATGGTGCTGTCCAAGAAGTACGGTTACATCGCGATCGTCGACGTAATCCCGGGCTCGGCAGCGGCTAAGGCGGGCCTCACCACTGGCGACATGATCGAGACCATCAAAGGCGTCGCAACCCGCGATATGCCCTTGGCTTATGCGTCCCTGCTATTACGCGGCCAGGTAGGCACGGATATCGATCTTACTGTATTGAAGCGGAAGCCGGAACCGGTGAAAGTCACGTTGACGCGCGCGGCGCCCGCTAATCTGCCCGTCGAATCGAAGATGCTGCCTGACCAGATTGCCTATGTCCGCCCAGCCGTTTTGACGGGGAGTCGCGTGGCCGAAGTCGCGACCGCGATCAGGAATCTCCAGAAGCAGGGCGCGAAACGATTGGTTCTGGATTTGCGGAGTTGCGGCGCGGGCGATGCCGACCCGGGCGTCGATCTGGCGAACTTGTTTCTCGGCGGCGGCCTGATCGCCTACACGCAGGGGCAGAAGTCGGCGCGACATGATTACGTTGCGCAGGCCCAGAAACAGGTCTGGAACCTCCCGCTTGTGATCATCACAAATCGTGGCACCGCTGCCGGAGCGGAAGTAGCCGCCGCCGCCCTATCTCAAGAGAAGCGCGCGGACGTCGTTGGCGAGCGTACCTACGGCGATGCGTCAGTGCGCCACACCATCACCATGGACGACGGTTCGGCGGTGATTCTCTCCGTGGCCAAGTACTACGGCCCGGACGGAAAAGCAATTCAGGATAACGGCGTGGTTCCGAACGAACTCGTTGCCGAGCCAGACGCGATGGGCGAGGTCGACGAAGACGGCGAGCCGGTTGCCGCGCAGGGTGAGCCCAAAGCTACCGAGGACCTTCTTCTCAAGAAGGCCGTCGAAGTCGTTAGCAAAAAGAGCTAGTTTCCCGTAGCCAGGTAGCGGCTGATTCCGTCGGCCGCTCGCCGCCCTTCCGCGATTGCCCAGACAACAAGAGACTGCCCGCGCTTGGCGTCGCCGGCTGCAAAGACCCCCGGCACGCCGGTCATCGAATGCTCATCGACAGCCACGTTCCCATGTGCATCGAGCGTCACCGCTAGTTTTTCCAGTACGCCCTTTTGCACCGGCCCCGTAAAGCCGGCCGCGATCAGCACCAAATCTACATCTAGGACGAATTCCGTTCCGGGAATATGCCGCTGCTCCGGTTTCGGTCCAACTCGAATGCCATGTAACTGCTTCACTTGGCCGCTGGAGTCACCGGCAAAGCCAAGTGTCATAGCGGCCCACTCGCGGTACCCGCCTTCTTCATGCGAGCTTTCAGTCCGCAACTGCATCGGCCATAGCGGCCATGGCGTTGACGGATCGCGCGTATTTGGCGGCGCGTCTTTGTATTCGAGTTGATGGATGGATTTCGCGTGCTGGCGATGTGCGGTGCCCAGGCAGTCGGCACCCGTGTCTCCCCCGCCGATAATCGCCACCCGCTTCCCAGTCGCGGTAATCTGGCCGGGCACCGAGTCCTTCTCGCAAACACGATTTTGCTGGGTCAGGTAATCCATCGCGTAATGGATGCCGCCTAGATCCGTTCCTGGAACTTTCGAGATTCGCGGAGCCTCGGCCCCGATGGCAATCAGCACCGCGTCGAAATCGCGCTTCAGATCGCGCACGTCCACGTTTTCTCCCACGTGCTGCCGTGTCAGAAAATCGACCCCCTCGGCTGACAATTGCGCCAGCCTCCGGTCCACCAGATGCTTTTCCATCTTGAAGTTCGGGATGCCGTATCGCAGCAGGCCCCCCAGACGGTCCGACTTTTCAAACACCGTGACCCAATGCCCTGCCCGGCAAAGTTGCTGCGCCGCTGCCAAGCCCGCCGGACCCGAGCCGATGATCGCTACCCGTTTCCCCGTGCGCATTCGAGGCGGCTCCGGCACAATCCAGCCTTCTTCGAAACCGCGATCCACAATCGATTTCTCGATGAGCTTGATCGATACCGGCGGATCGTTGATCCCCAGCACGCACGCGGCTTCGCAAGGCGCCGGGCAGATCCGTCCGGTAAATTCTGGGAAATTGTTGGTGGCGTGGAGAGTTCGGAGCGCCTCCTTCCAACGCCCCGCATGTACCAAATCGTTCCAGTCTGGAATCAAATTGTTCACCGGGCAGCCGGTGTGACAAAAAGGAACCCCGCAATCCATGCAGCGGGCACCCTGGATGCGGACTTTCTCCTCGGGAAACGGTTGGTAGATTTCAAACCAGTCGTTGATGCGCTCCGGCACTGGGCGCCGAGCCGGAACCTCGCGCGCGTACTCCAAAAAACCAGTCGGTTTAGGCAAGCAGAGCCTCCCGTCCGACCGCAGCTGCCACGGACGCGCCCGTCAAAATCCCCTGGGCCGCCTGTTTCTGCGCGGCATGTAACAAAACGCGCTTGTATTCCTTGGGGAACACTTTATAGAACCGCGGAAGCATTTCGTTCCAGTTCGCAAGCACTCGCTGGGCGCGCGGGCTCGCCGTGGCCTCCCAGTGGCGCGTGATATACCGGCGCAACAGGTGTTGATCCTCGGGATCGAAGACGCGCTCCAGGTCCACCGACGCGCGATTGCAGCGCTGATCCGCAAAGTCGTTCTTTTCATCCAGCACGAAGGCCAAACCGCCCGACATGCCAGCAGCAAAGTTGCGGCCCGTCTTTCCAAGCACAATCACCAAGCCGCGGGTCATGTACTCGCACCCATGATCGCCCAAACCTTCCACCACCGCCGTAGCCCCAGAGTTGCGAACCGCGAACCGTTCTCCGCCCTTTCCACAAAAGAACGCCTCGCCGCTGGTAGCGCCGTACAGCACGACGTTCCCGATCAGGATGTTCTGTTCCGGCAGGAAAGTGGACGAGCGCGGCGGATAGATGATGATGTGCCCGCCGGAAAGTCCCTTGCCCACGTAGTCGTTAGAGTCGCCTTCCAGTTCCAAAGTCACGCCCTTGGCCAGGAATGCCCCAAAACTCTGGCCCGCGGAGCCTTCAAAGCGGAACCGGATCGTGTCATCCGGCAAGCCTTTCGATCCATGACGCCGCGCGATCTCACCAGAAAGCATGGCGCCCACCGTGCGATGGACATTGCGGATCGGCAGCTGCATTTCCACCTTGATCCCGTGCTCGATCGCCGGTCGCGCATGGTCGATCAGCGCATAATCCATCACCTGATCCAGGCCATGATCCTGACCGGTCACCCAACGCCGCGCCACCCTGCCCGGCGTCGGCGGATAATACAAGATCGTTGAAAAATCGAGTCCTTTTGCTTTCCAGTGCGCCGGGGCCGCCTGAAAACTCAGCCGGTCGACACGCCCGATCATCTCCTGCACCGTTCGGAACCCCAGCTTGGCCATGAAGTGCCGCATCTGTTCCGCAATGAAAAAGAAGAAGTTGATCACGTCTTCCGGTTGGCCATTGAACTTGGCGCGCAGCACGGGATCCTGAGTCGCGATACCCACCGGGCAGGTATTCAAGTGGCACTTCCGCATCATGATGCAGCCCAGCGCTACCAGAGGCGCCGTCGAAAAGCCGAACTCTTCGGCCCCCAACAGCGCGGCTATCACCACATCACGGCCGGTCTGCAGCTTTCCATCTACCTGCAGAACCACCCTCCCGCGCAGATCGTTCATTACCAGCACCTGTTGCGCCTCGGCCAGCCCCAGTTCCCAAGGAACCCCAGCGTGCTTCAACGAGGTCAGCGGAGAAGCGCCCGTGCCCCCATCATGACCGCTGATCAGAATGACGTCCGCGTGCGCCTTCGACACGCCCGCGGCAACCGTGCCCACGCCCACCTCGGCGACCAGCTTCACCGCGATCCGCGCCTGCGGGTTTACATTCTTCAAATCGAAAATAAGCTGCGAAAGATCTTCGATCGAATAAATGTCATGATGGGGCGGCGGAGACACCAAGCCCACACCCGCAATCGAGTGCCGGACCTTGGCGATAACTTCATCCACCTTATGACCCGGCAGTTGCCCGCCTTCGCCCGGCTTGGCTCCTTGCGCCATCTTGATCTGTAACTCGTCGGCGTTTACTAGGTAATTCGCTGTAACCCCGAACCGAGCGCTTGCCACCTGCTTGATCGCGCTCCGCCGGTTGCCGCCAAACCGCTGTTCATCTTCCCCGCCCTCGCCTGTGTTCGAACGCCCACCCATGCGGTTCATCGCGATTGCGAGCGTCTCATGAGCTTCCTTGCTGATGGAACCAAACGACATGGCCCCCGTCGCGAAGCGCTTGACGATTTCCGACGCCGGCTCCACTTCACTCAACGGAACGCTGCTCGTGTAGTTGAACTGCATCAACCCGCGCAGCGTGCAAAGATGTTCAGCTTGCCCGTCGACCGAATCGGCGTATTGCTGGAAAGTCTCGAAGCTGTTCTGCCTCACCGCGTGCTGCAGTTTGCTGAGCGTATCGGGATTGTAGAGATGGTATTCGCCCCGGGTTCGGAACTGGTAATTCCCGCCAATGGCAAGTTCAGGGTCCGCTTCCCCGATGGGCTCATAAGCAAACTCGTGCTTCATTACCGCCTCGCGCGCAATGACGTCCAGCCCCACTCCTTCAATTCGCGACGGAGTCCCCGTGAAGTATTGCCGGATCAATTCCTTATTCAGTCCTATCGCTTCGAAGACCTGTGCCCCGCGATAACTCTGCAGAGTAGATATCCCCATCTTGGAGAAGATCTTCAACAGACCCTTGTTAATCGACTTAATATAGTTCCCGGCTGCTTTTTCGAAAGTAAGTGTCTCTGGAAGTAACTTGTCGATCACCAGATCTTCCAGCGTCTCAAACGCCAGGTATGGATTCACTGCGCTGGCCCCATAACCGATCAGCAGCGCATAGTGCATTACTTCCCGCGGCTCACCCGATTCGATAATCAGCGCAACTTGCGTGCGGGTTTCCTCACGCACTAAGTGGTTATGAACCGCGGCCAGCGCCAAAAGGCTGGGGATCGGGGCATAGTCGGCGTCCACGCCGCGGTCGGAAAGAATCAGCAGCGTATACCCGGAGCGCATCGCGCGAGAGGCGCTGCGGCTTAAATCATCGAGTGCACGCCCTAATCCCTTGGCGCCGTCCTCGGCCCGAAACAAAGTCGGCAGCGTCATTGCCAGGAAGTCGCCTTGCGACAGTCGCCGCAGCTTCTCCAAGTCCCGGTTGGTCAGTATGGGATGCGGTAACTTTAACGTGTGGCAGTGCTCGGGAGTCTCATCCAGAATGTTGCGCTCCGTCCCGATATAACTGACCAGAGACATCACCATCTCTTCCCGGATCGGATCGATCGGCGGGTTAGTTACCTGGGCGAATAACTGCTTGAAATAATTGAACAGCGGCTGCGGCTTGTCGGACAGGCACGCGAGCGGCGTGTCGGTCCCCATGGAGCCGATCGGTTCCTCCCCAGACGTCGCCATGGGAGTCATCAATAACCGTAAGTCTTCATCGGTGTAACCGAACGCCCGCTGCCGCCGCAGAATGGTCGAGTGGTCGGAACCTTGCACTCGCGCCGGCGCAGGTAGCTGATCCAGCGAGACTTGATATTTCCCCAGCCACTCCGCGTACCGCTGACGCGCCGCCAGCCCCTGCTTGAGTTCCGCGTCGGAGACAATTCGTCCCGCCACCAGATCCACCAGCAGCATCTTGCCGGGTTGCAGCCTTCCCTTCAGCCGCACCTCTTCCGGTTTCACCGGGAGCACGCCTGACTCTGACGCCATCACGATCAAATCGTCGTGAGTGATCAGATATCGCGCCGGACGCAAACCGTTCCGGTCGAGCGTGGCCCCGATGACGCGCCCATCGGAAAACGCAATCGCCGCAGGTCCATCCCACGGCTCCATCAAGGAGCAGTGATATTCGTAGAACGCGCGCTTCTCTGCCTCCATGTACTCGTTGCCGGCCCACGCTTCGGGTATCAGCATCGAAATGGCATGAGGCAGCGAGCGGCCGCTTTGCGATAAGAGCTCAAGAACGTTATCGAAAGCCGAAGAGTCGCTGCCCCCCGGCGGATTGATCGGAAACAGCTTCTTGATGTCGTCCCCGAAGAGCGGCGAGTTCAGGATCGATTGCCGCGCGTGCATCCAATTCACATTTCCACGCAACGTATTTATCTCGCCGTTGTGGGCGATGTAGCGGAATGGATGCGCCAACTGCCAGGTCGGGAACGTATTGGTCGAAAACCGCTGGTGCACCAGACAAAGCGCGCTGGTGAACTCCGGATCGTTCAACTCCGGGTAAAAGCGTGCAATCTGCGGGGCCAGAAGCAGACCTTTATAGACGATGGTGCGGCTCGAAAGCGAAGGCACGAAAAAGTCGGCACGGTGAGCCAATTCCGATTTCGCAATCGCGTTCTCCGTTCGCTTTCTGACCACGTAAAGCTTGCGTTCGAGCGCGTCCCCTTCCAGAGCTTG
Source organism: Bryobacterales bacterium (assembly GCA_963752695.1). Taxonomy (GTDB): domain Bacteria; phylum Acidobacteriota; class Terriglobia; order Bryobacterales; family Bryobacteraceae; genus Bog-113. Next base: position 807,068 of record CAVVZB010000002.1, on the reverse strand, counting down.
CCCTCGGCCGCTCAGAAAGACCTGTTGGATGTAAGGCTGCGAATTGCGCGCCACCCGTCCGATTGCGTCCCCATCCACGGGCAAATCACGCCAGCCAAGAACGTGCAGTCCCTCTTCCCGGGCAATCGATTCAAGAATGCCCTCGCACACCAGACGCTGCTGAGGATCAACCGGAAGAAAAACCATGCCGACGCCGTACTCTCCCGCGCCCGGCAGCTCGAAGCCCAGCTCCCTACAGGCCCGGGTAAAGAAAACGTGCGGGATTTGGACCAGCAGCCCCGCGCCATCGCCCGTCTCGGAATCGCAGCCGCAAGCTCCGCGATGCGTCAGGTTCAACAGAATCTGTAGCCCTCGCGTGATGATGTCGTGGGACTTCCGGCCCTTCACATCCGCCACAAATCCGATGCCACAGGCGTCGTGTTCCTGGTCGGGATGATAGAGGCCCTGCTCCGCGGGCGGACCGTTGCGCGTCATAAAAGAGTTACATAAGGTTACCAGCCGACGATACTATTATCCAAACAACTTTTGTGGGTTTTCTCCATCAGTTTTTCTTATGCTAAGCTCTCCCCTGGATGTTCCCCGAATGTAAGCTCTTCCGCGACGTGGCCCTCCAACGCAATCTGAGCCGCGGCGCCACCGCCAACGGCATTAGCCAGTCCGCCGCTTCCCAGCACATTCAGGAATTGGAGCGCCGCATCGGCACTCAACTACTCGATCGCCGTACGCGCCCGTTAACCCTGACCGATGCTGGCCGCCTGTACCTGGATTTCTGCCGCGATGTCATTCGCCGTACCGAAGAATTTCAAGCCGCCATCGATGGCGTCCGGGAAGGTCCGGCTGGAGAACTGCGGATTGCTTCCATTTACTCGGTAGCGCTGACCGAAATGACCCGGGTGCGCGCCGAATTCCAGTCTCTGTGTCCCGGTGTCCAACTCCGCGTCGAGTACTTCCAACCCGCCCGCGTCTACCAGGCCGTTATCGAAGAAACCGCCGACCTAGGATTAGTCAGTTACCCGGAAGCCAGCCGCGTTTTGAAAGTTATTCACTGGCGGGACGAAACCATGGCCGTCGCCATCCCGCCTTCCCATCGTTTCCATCAGCGGACTGCACTGCAACCCCAAGAGTTGGATCGTGAGGACTTCGTTGCGTTTGACTCGCATCTAGCTATTCGCAGGGATGTCGACCGCTTTCTTCGCGAACAAGGTGTAACAGTCAACGTTGTCATGAATTTCGACAACATTCAGATGGTGAAAGAGGCCGTGGCGCTCGGCCATGGCATTAGTATTCTGCCTGATCGAACCATGCAACACGAAGTCAATCAAGGACGGCTGAAAGTACTAAGGCTGGAATCGCCGGGGTTAGTAAGGCCGGTTGGAGTGGTGCACCGCAAACGCAAAACTTTCAACCGCGCGGCCAAGGCCTTCCTCCAAGCGCTGCCCGTTGGCATGGTATGCTCAAACGATCGTAAAGAAATGTCGTAGTTGCCCTAACCCCGACCTTACTATTTTCCCATTTACTATTGTGAGAAGCTGTGCGAGTATTAACGAAATGAGTTCTGCCCGCTTACTCACATCCGTAGTCGCCGGCTGTCTACTCCTCGCCGCCCACTTAAACGCTCAGCAGTTACACAACATCGTCGTGGTCATGCCCGACGATTTAAATCGTCCCTTGATGAACGCGGCATTGGCCCAGGGACTAATGCCAAATGTGCAACAGTACATAATTAACCCCGGTACTACGTTTGACCGGTACTATGTAAGTAATTCCCATGGCTGTCCCTCGCGCGAAGCCTACTGGACCGGTCAATATTTCAAGAATCACATGCTGGCCGGCTATGGGAATAAGTGCTCGGTCTACCAGGCGGGTTCTGTAACGACGCTATCGGACCTGGTAACCCAATATTCCAAGGCTCTGATCGGCAAGTGGGGTGACGGATACGGCTATGAGGACGTAAACCACGATGGAGTTGTAGACATCAACGACGCCACCTATTGCCCCCCGCACTGGGATTTGTGTGCCATTATCCCCTTCTACCAAGCCCAGGTTAACGGTACGGTTCCGCCGAATAATGGATTGTTGGCGCAGGATAATCCGAACGACTATAACTACTACTTGAATCAGAACGGAACTATGATTTATCACGGCGGCGCTCCTCAGGACTATCAAGCTACCGTCCTCTCGAACATTTCGACGCAGTTCATCCAGAACTACGCCCCGCCAAAGGTCGCCAAGCCCCTGCTGATGTTCCTCACGTACGGCGCTCCTCACGTCGAAACTAACTATAATCCCGACCCTCTGCCAGGTTACGAAAACCTTTACTCAGCTGTTGTGCACACTCCGCCCGGAAGCGCCCCGGTTACCGACGTTTCCTACCTCCAGAATCCGACCTTCAATGCCGCGTCTCTCGCCGGGAAGCCCTCGTACATTACGAGCAAGCCGCTGATGAACAGTGATGACTTAGCGGGTATCCAACAGCAATGGCAGAGCCGGATGGGCGCTCTCGCCGGCGTGGATGCCGCCTTCGGACAGACCGTTCAGGCCCTCAAGGCCGCGGGACAGTTTCAAAACACCATCTTCATCTTCCTATCGGACAACGGCTGGATGGACGGCGACTTCCGTCTGGGTGGCAAATTGGCCCCCTATGACGTTTCCATCCAAACGCCCCTGTACGTCAGTGTGGGCGGCGGCGTCGTGTCCCATGCGCAAATCGGAGACAATGATCTCTTCCCCACCATCCTTCAACTTACTGGCACCCCAATTCCGGCCTCGGTCGATGGAACTTCCTTCGTTCCTCTGTTGAGCAACCCAATCCAGCCCTGGCGGAAACGCTACTTCCTTCAATATGTCCAGGAAGGGCTCGGCGTCGACGATATTACTGCTTACAACGGAGTTCGCTCTTCACTCGACGACACCGTGACTCCTGATACGCTGTTCACGCAATATAAGACTGGCGAAACCGAACTCTATCACTACCAGACGGATCCGAACGCCATTCAAAATCTGAGCCAGACACAGACTTGGCATCCACAAGTTTTACAATTCCGCAGCATGATCACTGAATGGCTCACCTGCACGGGCCAGCAATGCCATAATCTGGAGTTCAACTAACAAGTAACGCTAATCTAAGACGCCGGTTACCGGGTCCGCTTCCGGTTGCGCTTCCCCACTCTGGATAATGCTCCAGCGCACCGCAAGTGGACCGATAATCTCGAAGATAATCACAGCCGATAAAACAATTGTGGTAATGGCGGGTGCCAGCTCGGGTAGTCTCCGGCCTAGAGTCAGAGTCAACCCCACAGCCAGCCCCGCCTGCGCCAGCATACTGCGCGGGATCCATCTCTGCTGGATCGCACTAAGTGCCGCTACCCGCGCCCCGATCGTAGCCCCTAGTAATTTCCCTGCTGCTCTCGCCACCACATAAGCAGTACCTGCTGCCCCAATCGTCATCAGCCGCGACGCGTCCAGGTTCGCCCCCGCCAAGACGAAGAAGATCGCGTACAAAGGCGGGTCGGTCTTCGACAGGCTCTCGAACAGACGGCGGCTCCGCTCCGATAAGTTCACCACCGTAGCCCCGATCGTCAAGTTGGCCACCAGAGCGGACACTGAAAGCCACTTCGACGCGCCCACGCAGAGCAGTACGCATCCAGCCAGTAAGATCAACTGTTCGCCATGTTCTACAACCCGCATCGACCACGCCGAAAGTAGAAAGCCAATTAAGTAACCGAGCGCAATCGCTCCCACAAACTGCCATCCCACATGCAACACGGCCGAAACGATCGATTCTGCTCCAGCCCCCGATGCACTGGTAAATTGCACGACTGTCACAATGATGTTGAAAAGAAAAAGACACACCAGGTTATCCAACGCGAATAGACCCGTAAGTATCTCCGTCACCGGACCCCGCGCGTTGCATTCCCGAATAACCATCAGCGTGGACGCTGCCGCCGTCTCAATTGCCATGACTCCGAGTACTGCCGCAACCGGCAAGCGCACACCCACCGCAACTAATCCCCCGATGACAAGAGCACAAGTCAGTGCGGCTTCGAAAACGGTTACAATCCCGAGCTTTCTCCCCACCCGCCGAAACTGGCCGAGTTCGAAAATGGTCCCGATCGAGAATAAAATCAAACCCAGCGCCACTTCACTCAGAATTTCCAAAGCCGCCAGATTGCGATCGCTGACCCAGCCAAGCACCGACGGACCCAGCACAATTCCAGTCAGAATGTAACCCGTGACTTCGGGGATGCGCAGTAACTTCACCGCGTGACCCGCCAAAAGCGCCAGCAGCAGGATCAAGCCCACCGAGATCAGTTCATTCATACGAAAGCCGCACTTCGGCTCTTCCAGGCCCGCGCTCGATTTCCACCGCGATCGACGATGCGCGCTTCTGACGGACCAGTTTCTGAGCCGCCTCGGCCGGATCACGCACCTTACTTCCGTTCACCCGAACCAGAACATCCCCAGCCTGTAAACCGCTCTTCGCCCAGATGCTATCCGCAGCGATCGAATCCACCAGCACGTTCCCACTCCTGGCGCTTGCGGTCAGCGTCATCCCGTCCACCGCCGTTGTTTGTGGCCGCTCTGGATCTTCGCTTTGCGAAAGCAGTGTTGTGCGCAACTCGCGTTTGCCGCGGGTCAGCACCAGCGCATGCGGCGCGCCCACACTCCCTTTCTCGACAATATCCAGGTCAGCCAGTATGTGCACGGGCGCGCCATCGACCTCGCGGATTCGATCCCCAGTCTCAATTCCAGCAATGTCGGCAGGCCTTCCTTTCCACACAGTTGAGACGACTACCGCCTCTGGTTTCGCTTCTATGACCCCGATTCCGTAAACCTGTTGCAGATAGTCGGTCACGAACACGGGCATCCGAATGGCTTTCTCAATGGAGCCGGTACTGACCACCACTGGCTCGCCGCCGCAGGCGACGATCACGCCCAGCAAGCTTCCTTGCAACGTGAACACGCCGCCGCCCAGTAGCGCGCTCGAAAGGATTGCCGTCGCGTTCACCTGCTGATAGTCGAACGTCCCGCACCGAGCTGGCGATGTTCCCCGATACAAACCTTCCGAAAAAATCACGTGATCTCTGGTTCCGCGCCCCACCGCGATCACCCAGTCGTCGGTTCCCGGGCTGGAAGTGGCCTGCTCGACCGGCGCGACAGCGGCCTCCGAACCAACTGCCCAGTAAGCGATCGGTGTTTGGCTCGCCACCGTCACCGGCTCGAGTTCGAACGTTTTTCCGTCCGCGTTCTCGCTCGTGACCCGCGTCGCTTGCGCCAATTCCACACTGCCGACCGCCCGCGTCGTGTTCCACATGACGGCGGTATGCGGAGCCGTCGAAAGGTAGAGCAGCTGACGCGCCGCATGGGCCGCCGCGTCGGTCACCGATTGCGGAAGTTCATTCAGTCCAGGCGACGTAGCCGCCGGTTGCAGCGCCAGATTGGACTCGGAAAGAGGTCGCGGCGTTTGATATGTCCGGAATCCGATTCCCATCGCTAGTACCACAATGGCGGCGATCAGAAGCGCCAACGGGTACGAGCTGTGCTTCAGTATCCGCAAAACACCAGTCTACTTTTTGAGCAGAGCGTCCAGCCCCGCCTGAGCGATCGCCTCGTCAATCTCCGACGCCGCCCCGCTCGCCGAGATACCCCCTACCGTCTGCCCGTCTACTTGAATCGGCAGCCCACCTTGGTTCGGAAAAAACTCCGGCAGGGCCAGAATTTCGATATTCCCCTTCCGCGCCGCATCCTGGCCCCCCTTGGACGGCGACTTGTAAAATGCCGCATGCCGGGCTTTCTTTTGGGCGAACTGGATCGTATTTAACGCCGCTCCATCGCCTTTTTCTAAAAACAGCAGGTTCTCGCTTTCGTCCACAATGCAGATCGTGACGTTCACTTTGCGGTTGGCCGCTTCTGCCTCCGCGCCGGCAACCATCGTTTTAATCGCCGCCAGATTCAGAACTTTGCGGCTCGGCAGGTCGACAGCAAATACCTGGGTGGCCAGAGTCAGCAACAGAAGGAAACTTTTTTGCATGGCCGAATCATACTACCGAAAATAAAATGAGAGGTTCCGCCGATAACTGGAACTGATAAGGTTGAAATGGAATCCCTCGTTGGAATCGTACTCCTGGCCTTGATCGCCTGGGAACTCACGCACCTCTTTGTTCCGGGAGGCAATCCGGCTGGCGCGCCGGAGAAGCACGGTTTTTTCTGTGCCGTCAGTAGCCACGGCAGAGTGTCCGTCACCGAAGTAGCTGGCTTTTCAACACCGGAAGCGCGCCGCGCGGGCGAAGAACGCGAAAGTGATGGCTAGCCGGCGCCATTGTGCATCCACGGCATTTCGCAAAACGTGCACAACTCTGCACAATCTGCGGTCCACCAGCCGGGTCTAGAACCAGCGCGACATAATCACTTTCTGCTCTGTGTAGAAGCTGACCGCATCCTTACCGTGGGCGTGCAAGTCTCCAAAGAACGATCGCTTCCATCCGGCAAACGGAAAGAACGCCATCGGGGCCGCAACCGCCATGTTAATCCCGACCATGCCAACCTCAATCCGCGTGGCGAATTCCCGGCCGCTCTTCCCACTGGAGGTGTAAATCGTCGTCGTATTCCCGAAAGGCACGCCATTGATCAGCTCAATTGCCGCGTCCAGAGTGTCCACCCGGATCACCGAAAGCACCGGGCCGAAAATCTCCTCCTGTGCAATTTTCATCGAGGGTTGCACAAAATCGAACACGGTCGGTCCCAGAAAAAAGCCCTCGCGTCGCGTTTGTTCCCGTCCATCGCAGAGAGATTTCGCCCCTTCCGCGATTCCCCTTTCGATATACCCGGAGACGCGATCGCGATGCTCTTGAGTAATCAGAGGTCCCATCCCGGTTGTGGCTTCGAGCGGGTCGCCCACTTTGAGGGTCTTACAACGTGCCACAAGCGCTTCCAATAACGGTTCGGCAACCTTCCCGATAGGCACCAGAACGCTCCCGGCGAGACAGCGTTCACCCGCGGCGCCGAATGCCGAACTCATGATGGCGTCGACGCTCTTCTCGATATCCGCGTCCGGCATCACAACCAGGTGGTTCTTGGCCCCACCGAGAGCCTGCACGCGCTTTCCTTCCCCCGCCGCCGTCGCATATATGTACTTGGCGACCGGCGTCGAACCGACGAACGAAATGGCTCGAACCAGCGGGTGCTTCAGCAGCGCGTCCACGGTGTCTTTCACGCCATGGAGCAAGGTGAAGACGCCGTCCGGCAGCCCCGCATCGGCAAGCAGTTCCGCCATTCGCGTGGGTGTCAGCGGCACCTTCTCGGAAGGCTTCAGGATGAACGCGTTACCGCATGCGATGGCAAATGGCACCATCCACAGCGGAACCATCGCCGGAAAATTGAATGGCGTAATCCCGGCGCACACGCCTAAAGGCTGCCGAATCGTATGGCAGTCGATGCCCCGCGAGACGTTCTCGAGCGCATCGCCCATCATCAGACTAGGCATGCCGCAAGCGACTTCCACCATCTGGACCGCCCGGCGCACTTCCGCCCGTGAGTCTTCCAGCGTCTTGCCATTCTCGGTCGACAGAATTCGAGCAAGATCGTCAAGATTCTTCTCGAGCAAATGCTTGAAGCGATACAGTGGCTGAACCCGATCCACTACGGGCACCTCGCGCCAAGTCAAGAACGCTTCATGCGCCGCCCGGGCAGCCCGATCCACGTCATTGGCGTTGGCGAAGGCAACTTGCGCGATCACCTTACCGGTAGCCGGATTAGTCACTGCCCCGTCATCCCGGCCAGTATCTTCCCACTTACCGCCGATGAGTTGACTTACTCGTTTCGCACTTACTTCACTTAAGGTCATGTCAGTTCAACCGGCCATCGCCGCAGTAAGACTTGCATCCAGTGCGCGAATGAAGTCATCGACATCTGACTTAGCAATATTCAACGGCGGTGAGATGCGAAGCGTATTGCCATATATGCCGCCGCGTCCCAGTAAGATGCGGTTCTCGCGAGCCGCTTCCATCACGCGCAGCGTTTCCTGCGTGGCTGGTGTCTTAGTCGCTCGATCCTGTACTAGTTCCACACCTTGCATCAGCCCCATGCCGCGAACCTGACCGATGATCGTGTGCTTCTCTTGTAGCTCCTCCAGGCGTCCTCGAAGGTAGCCCCCGACCGTGGCGGCATTAGCAGCCAGGTTATCCCGCTCGATCACATCGAGAACGGCCTTTGCCGCCGCATTCGTCACGGGATTGCCGCCAAAGGTAGAAATAGTAAGCCCCTTCGTAGCGTCGGCGATCTCCGGACGAGCCGCCGTAATGCCAATCGGAAACCCGTTCCCAAGACCCTTTGCGCTGGTGATAATATCCGGTGTTACTCCCCAGTGTTCGATGCCGAACCACTTATCGCCGGTCCGGCCCCATGCCGTCTGTACTTCATCGCTAATAAACACTCCGCCGTACTTGCGAACGATGTCCGCCACTATTCCGAAGTATTCCGGGGGCGGTGTGATGAAGCCACCGACGCCTTGAATTGGCTCGGCAATGAGCCCTGCAACGCGGCCTGAAGTCGTCGTGCGGATTAGTTCATCCACGTCTTGCGCGCACTCGATGTTACAGTCGGGGTAAGTCCTCCCGAATGGGCACCGGTAACAGTAAGCGTTGTGGGCATAGACGATGCCCGCTTGGAGCGGTGGCCCCAACCGCCAACTCGCCTGCGCCGTCATCGCCATTGCAAGAGACGACCTGCCATGATAAGAATGCCGTAAGGCGATGATCTCGGATGAGCCCGTATACATCCGTGCAGCCAGTATCGCCAGCTCATTGGCTTCGGTTCCGCTATTCGTGAAGAACGATTTCTTGACCGTCCCGGGCGTAAGGCTCGCAACCTTCTTGGCAAGCGCCGCCTGCGGCTCGGTCGCAAATACCGTGGAGACGTGCTGTAGTTTATCTACTTGCGCATGTACCTTGGCATTGACTTCGTCATTACAGTGGCCCACGCTTACCGTGAGAATGCCTCCGAAGAAATCGAGGTATTGATTCCCTTCCGCGTCCCACACAAACTGATTTTTGGCGTGATCCAGAACCAGCGCTTCCTTGAAGTAATGAAACACTGACGGGAACAAGTAATCCTGATTGGCGAGTATGATTTCGTCTTTGGTCATTAAAGTTGGGCGCCCCGGAAATGAATCTCGTATTATCCGCTGAACGGTCGCTAAAGCGCAAACGAAAGCGAAGAGGGGCAAGCGGCCCTTCGACCTCTTGCCCCGTGTACTGCCGAAATGGAAAGCGCCTTAGAAAACCAGGTGGGCTTGCAACTGAATGAAGCGAGGGCTTCCGATTGTGTGTTGGATCACTCCCAGGCTGCCCCGCGGCGTCGAGTTCAGATCCGGTGGATTATTGAAATTGTAAAATTCCACGTTATTGTTGGGAGTGTCGTAACTTGGATGGTTGAACACGTTGAAGAAATCCGCGCTGAAGCGGAACCGGTAATGTTCCATGAACGCGAACTCTTTGCCGACCGACACATCGAACCTTAACTGGAAGGGTCCTCGGAAGATGTTCCGCCCGCCGCTGCCGTAGACCGATTCGTACGTATCGCAAGCTCCCGATGGGTCGCAAGGCGGCACGCCGTCTTGTCCCGGTGCAAGCGTGGGAATCGTAAATGCGCCCTTGTTCAAGACCGGCTGGTTGGGGTTAGGATTGATCGTGCCTTGGGTTTGCGCCTGGCTGGGCGTAATGCCTGGCTTCAGAGGAACAATCGGATTGGTGATGTAGTCGTTGCTGCTGTAGAACAGGCTCGCGATCGAACCCGAGAAGTCATAAACGTTGTAAGGCTGACCGCTCTGCGCGATGGTCTGACCGGCCACAAACCAGCCGTTCGTTAACCCGGCCAGGAGTGAATGGCCTTTGATCACCTCTGGGATCTGGTAGAGGTAGTTGATCACGAAGACGTGGGTGCGATCGAAATCCGAAGACGCGTATCCACTGTGCGGATTCAGCGGATCGTTCCCGTTATAGAAAAGTCCCTGCCCGCTCTGCTCATCAAGGCTATGGGACCACGTGTATGATGCGGTCACCTGAAGCCCGGACGAAAGCCGCTTCCGAACCTGGAACTGAAGCGCGTTGTAATGGGCCGTTCCTTCCGCTTCATAGAACACCGAATTCGGGCTGTAACCGATGTAAGGAACCCGAAGATCGGTGTTCCCACCGGTGGTGGACATGATAGGCTCGTAGATAGACACGTTGCCGCCGCTTCCGTCGGGAAGCACCGGTGAGCGCGCGTTGAAACCATACGAGTAAATCTGGCCGTTGATCGGGTGCTGCGGCGTGGCGATTCCTGGCTGGTTAAATGGAATCGGCAATACCTGATGCACACCGTGGTTGCCGACATAGCTTAAGTCAAACAGTAGATTGTTAACAGGCTGGTATTGCAGGTCAAGGGTCCAGTTCAACGAGTATGGAAGCTTATTCGCTGGATCGTAGCCGCCGAATAGATACGGGCCGAACTGATTGCCCGCCGGGAAATTACCTGAAGTCAGCGCGGCAATGTTAGGCAGGATCGCCTGAAAAGCAGCCGCGTTGGCAGGCGGCAGAGCCGGGACGCTCGATCCGAAAGGACTGCTAAATGTCGCGCCGGATTGAGCCACGTCAGGCACCACGAAGGGAGGTTGTAAAGTCACACCGAACGGACCGTTAAAGCCGCCACCCGCGCTTGGCGAGAGTTCCGAAAAGAACTCGCCGCGGTCATAGTACATGCCGAAACCGGAGCGGACCGTCAACTTTGTCGTGGGGCTCCATGCTAATCCGATGCGTGGCGCGAATCCCCATTGATTGGCGTTCAGCGTGGAATCGCTCACACCCGGCGTATGAAACTGTTTGTTGTTGCCTGCAAAGACGAGGCCGGAATTCGTGATCACGTCATTGGCCGCGTCGTACGAATAGGTGTTGCCGCGGAAGTTAGTCAGGTTGCCGTACTTCTCCGTGAGCGGGCCATCGTAGTCGTACCGCAGGCCCAAGGTCAGCGTCAGGTTACTGGCGATCCGGTAGTTGTCGTTCACGAAGGCACCCGCCGTGTTGGAGCGATAGTAGCGGTTGCTGGTGCCGGCGAAATAGACGGAGTTAATTCCGGGACGCACGTTTCCAGTAAGGAAGCTTGAAAAGTCACTGAAATTCAGTTGAGCAACCTGGTTATTTTGGTTGATTACATTCATTTGAATGTAGTCCCAGCTGAAACCCGCTGTGATGTTATGGCGGCCAACCTGCCAGCCGACATTGGTCGAGTAGGACCAGTCGTTCTGAAAGAAACCGGCGTTCGCGAAGTTAGATGACGGGCCAAAGCTATAGCCGTTTCCTAGGTTCTCGTCGGCGGTATTGATGGATATTCCGGGAAACTTAGTCGACCCGAATACGTTGATGCCAACACTTGACGGCGAGAGAAATTGGCTGGTGCTCGCAAAAGCTCGCTCACGAACGAACCCGGCTTTCTGCTCCCAGGTCAGGTGTGGAGTAAGAACAACCGTGTTATCGATCGAGCCCACATGCGCCCCGCTTTCCAGAACCTGGGGGAAGCCTAAGCCGTTCGATTGCGCGGAAAAAGGATTGGTCGTGGGATTATTCTGAATATAGTACTTCACCGAGAGCCGGTCCGCGTTACTTACCACGTAATCGACATTCGCGCTACCCTGATCCACTACCGATGTAGCCGAGGGGCCCTGCACCAGGGCGTTATAGCCAAGTGAATTTGCCTGATCCTGGCTCAACGTCGCGCTCGGAATCAGGTAGTTCCCGCCGGGCGCTTTTGTTTGCAGAATCTTCAAAGCTACCGGATCGACTTGACCCACGGTGATCGGTGTATTCGACGGGAAACTCGCGTTCACTGCAGCGACCAGGCCAGCCGGGCTCCGGTCATCGGTCAGGAACTGCGGCACTGTGATTTGCTGGGTGGCATTCAGTTGATCCAACACGCGCGCGCCTTGGTAAGCCGTAAAGAAAAAGAGTTTGTCTTTGATGATTGGACCGCCGAACGTGGCCCCGAACTGATTACGATCCAGTCGCGGCACTTTATCGCCGGCAGGAATAGCCGGATCGGAGTTGCGGAACGGGGGTGCTGCGTTTAAATCGTTGTTCTGGAAATACTCGTACAGCTGGCCGTGGTAACCGTTAGTTCCGGACTTCGTCGTAAGTCCGATGTGCGCGCCGCTGTTTGCACCCTGGCTGGCATCGTACATCGACGTATCCACCCGGATTTCCTGCAGCGACTCCGGCGCGGGTGTTGGCAAGGATTGACCGATCGCGCTGTAGACCGAGCCGCTGGTCTGAATCTCACCGCCGCTGCCGAAGCTCTCACCGGTGTTCAGGACGAAACGGTTCGCCGACACTTGGCTGGAGGACTTACCGTTGAAGAGGTTATTCGTTCCGATGCCGTTTACCGAGAAGCTATTACTTGAGTCCCGTTGGCCGTTAGCGAAAATACTCTGGTTACCTAAACCCGCATTAGTCCCGGAGCCGTTGAGGAAGTCGGCACTGACACCAGGGCTCAAAATCGCCAGCTGTGTAAAGCTTCCCGTCCCTAGCGGTGTGCGGCTGATAGTTAGTTCATCGACGATGTACCCATTCGTGGTGTCTACCTGATTGCGAAGCGGGGTTCCAGCAACCTCGACCGTAGTGGCTGCCGTGCCAACCTGGAGAGCACCATCTACAGTCGCCGTCCGGTCACCCTGGACCAGTACCTGCGTGTGCGCCTCGGTTGCAAAGCCCGGCTTGCTGAATGTCACCTCGTAGTTGCCGATTGGAAGGTTCGTGATTAGATACAGTCCGTTGGACTTAGTCTGTTCGTTGATGGTCAGATTCGTGGCTGTGTTGCGTACGCGAACCGCGACGTCTGGTACGATGCTGCCGGAAGGGTCTTTAACAGTTCCGGTAATCGCCCCCAAAACTTGCTGCGCATTAGCGGGAACGAGCGCAAGATTCGCACCCAAAACTAGGCTAAGTAAAACTGAAAATTGTCTGAAAAAGCGAGTCAACTGGATTCCCCTCTGAAGAGATTGTTCTCAGAATTCTAGCTGATACCAATGAGTTAATCATCCCGGTGCGGGTGCAAGTCGGCCTACTTTGGGTCGAAATCAGAAAGCCGTCGAAACTTTAAACGGCTTGTAACTGAAATGAAACTAGCCGCGATCGAACGCGATCGCGAAAGACTCGCGAGCCGCAGCCACCGTGCGCGAAATGTCTTCTTCCGTGTGGGCGGCAGAAACGAATAACGCCTCGAATTGCGAAGGCGGCAGGTAGATCCCGCGATCGAGCATGGCATGAAAGAACACGCCAAACCTTCGCCGGTCACTAGCTGAAGCCGTCGTGTAGTCGAACACCGGTCGATAGTGGAAGAACCAGGTCATCATCGATCCCTCGCGATTTGTGGTTAGTCCCTTCGGGAGCCGCGACCGCCAGGCTGGCAGTAATGGTTTCCAGATGGCTGTACACTTCCGGATGCGCGCGAAGATGGCGCAACATGGCCAGTCCTGCGGCGACCGCCAGTGGGTTCCCGGAGAGCGTGCCCGCTTGATAAATCGGGCCGCTCGGCGCGACGTGGCTCATGATATCTTTGCGGCCGCCATACGCCGCTATCGGTAGTCCGCCGCCGATCACTTTGCCGAGGGTGGTCAGGTCCGGTTGAATGCCGTATAGTTGCTGAGCCCCGCCAATGGAGAGCCGGAAGCCCGTCATCACTTCGTCGAAGATGAGGAGCGCTCCATGCTGACGGGTGAGGTCGCGAAGCGCCTGTAGAAAACCCGGATTGGGGAGCACGCAGCCCATGTTTCCGCAAACCGGCTCAACGATCAGCGCCGCGACCTTTCCTGGGTTGTGCTCGAAAGCGTCAGCTACGGCTTGCGCATCGTTGAACGGCACCGCAATCGTGGTGTCGCTGAAGCCGCGTGGCACGCCAGGCGAATCTGGAAGGCCGAGCGTGGCAACGCCTGAACCCGCTTTCACCAGCAAGGAGTCGACGTGCCCGTGATAGCAGCCCTCGAACTTGATCGTAAGGTCGCGCCCGGTGAAGCCCCGGGCCACCCGGAGCGCGCTCATGGTGGCTTCAGTGCCGGAGTTCACCAGGCGCACCATCTCGACTGACGGCACCAGTTCGCAAATCAGTTCCGCGAGGTCGATCTCTTGCGAGGTGGGTGCGCCGAAACTGGTGCCCCGCCCCATCGGCTTCTTCGAGCGCAGCGAGCACCGGAGGGAAGCGATGGCCCAGCAGCAGCGGACCCCAGCTACCGATGTAGTCGATGTACTCGTTCCCATCGGCGTCATAGATCCGTGAGCCTTGGCCACGGCCAATGAATCGGGGAGTCCCGCCTACCCCTCGAAAAGCGCGGACGGGCGAGTTGACGCCCCCAGGAATCGTTCTCTGGGCGCGTTCGAATAGCTCTTTGGATCGCGTAGTATTCATTCGTGGAAGGAAAAGGCCCAGCTGCTGGCAATTTCAAACAGACTGGCATGCAGGTTGGTGAGCAAGCGGCGCTTCAATGTAAGGTAGCTCTGAGTACCGGCGAACAGATCCTGCATGGTAGAGGTGAAGCGCGGGCTGCGTCTCGTGAATTGAACCATGCGATTAGGAATCGCGCCGAAAAGAAACCTGCCGCGGAATACTCGCTTCGCCAGTTGCGAGCCGGCCTCCAAATCGCGCGCGAAGTCGCGGTTCAAGCGGCGCCGGTAAGCCAGCGAGCATCCGCCCGGATCTTGGAAGCCCTCGGCCAGCGATTGAGCTGCCAGGTCGGCGGAACGGATGGCGTAGTACAGGCCTTCGCCGGTGATCGGATCGACTAGTCCCGCGGCATCGCCTACCGCCATCCAGCCCGGACCCGCCACCCGATTCTGTTTCCACGCTGCGGTTTCCAGACTGGGCAGTAAGTGGCTATAAAAAGTGGCCCCCTCGCGTTGAATGCCTTGCTGATCCATGTAACTTTCCAGGCGGCGTCGCAGTTCCCCGGCCGAGTTTCCTTTTCCGCAAATTCCAACCGAAAGATGACCGCAACGGGGAAACACCCAGATGTAGCCTTCGAGTTCGGCCAGGAATTGAATGTCGATTCTCTCCCGTTCTCCGGGCACGTAATAGCCGAGCGCCACCATGGTGTCTTGCGCTGACAGTTGCGTTCCTACATCCCGCAGCGCATTCCGCGCGCCCGTCGCGACGATGCAGTAATCGGCGTCAACCGTGCCAGCTTTAGTGATCACGCGCCAGCTTTCGGCTTCCCGCGTAATCCCAGTCACGCGCGTTTTCTCTATTTCAGCGCCGGCGCGAATGGCGCGCGAAAGAAGCAGTTCGTTCAAATGCAGGCGCGAGTAAATCAGCAGCGGAGTCTGCAGTCTCAGGCTGACCGAACCAGCTTCGGGCGAGGCAAGCACCGTCTCGTGTATGCGCTTTTTAGGCGTCTCATTATCGATTAGAAACGGGTATTGGTGATAGGCTTTGTATGTAAGGCCGCCACCACAGGGCTTCTCCCAGGCAAGTTTCTCATCGAAGACGATGGTACGGATTCCATGCGCGGCAAGTTGCTCGGCTGCAAATGCTCCCGCCGGACCGCCACCCAGGACTGCAACCGTTTTCACTTACTGGTTCCGTTAAGCGGGGGGTGTCCGGGCGGCAGCGGTCGCGACGACGGGGCAGCGCCGGGGATGGCGTTCGGCATTGGTTCCACAGCTCCGGAGTTCTGGTCCATCACGGATGGCGCGGGCTGCATGCCGCCGGAATGCTGCTGGAGGTTCATCCCGGAACGTTTGGTAATCACCCACTCGTTGCCTTGCTGCTCCAGCGTGTAACGCATGGTGAGGCCATCGGTGAGTTTGCCGCCCTTGGGCGCGAAGGAAACCACGGCTTCGGCCTGCTTGCCGTGAAAGTCCACATGGGTCACCGAAACGTCCATCGAGTCGGCGTTGATGCCTCGGGAGGCGACACCCTTCAACACGCCCTTTTCCACCGCCTCGCGTGTCTGCATCTTATTACCGCAAGACAGCTGGATGGCGGCCAGAACAATGGCGAATACTACCCCTGATTTCACGCCTTAATTATAGCGAGTTGAGTATAGATTCAATTAGGCCGTCTACTGTGTAACGTGCGGCCTCCACTGCGGGCTCAATGCCGTGCCTCCGCAGTGTCGCCGAAGTTACAGGGCCAATTGAAGCAGCTTTGGCGTGAGTGAAAATGGCCGGGTCTGCGGCACGGCAGAAATTGTCCACGGTGGACGAGCTGGTGAAGGAAATCCAATTCGGCGGTTGCTTGCGGAGTTCGGCAAGGCGCGCGTCCATATCGGGTGCAGCAACGGTTCGGTAAGCTTCCACCACCTCGACCCTCGCGCCAGCCCTACCAAGCTCAGATGGCAGCACGTCGCGAGCTACCGCGGCGCGAACCAGGAGGATGTGCTTCCCCGCAAGGTCGTGCCCGGCCAATGCTGCCAGAAGGCGCTCAGCGACGTACTCGTCTCCCATGATGTCGACCTTGAGATGCGCGGCATTGAGGGCGTCGCGAGTCGCGGGGCCTATCGCCGCGAGCTTGGCTCGCAAGCCGCGCAGATCCCGCGATGAGCGATCCAGGCGATCGAAAAAAGCACCGACGCCATTGACACTGGTGAAAACCAGAAAATCGAAATCGTGGAGCTGGGCGATGGCGCGATCAAGCGGAGCGTAGTCGAAAGCGGGCTGAATCTCGATAGCCGGAATCTCGATCGGAAGTGCGCCCAGGTCGCGCAGCTTCAGAATCATCTCGGCTGACTGGCCTTGCGGACGAGTGACCACAACGCGCTGGCCGAACAAAGGAAGCTTCTCGAACCAATCGAGTTGTTGCCGGAGCCGAACCACTTCGCCCACGATGATCGTGGCAGGTGGCTTTAGCCCGCGAGCGTGTATCAACGCCGGAAGCGTCGCCAGAGTGCCCTCGATGACGCATTGATCCGGCCGCGTGCCCCAACGGATAGCCGCGGCGGGTGTCTCGGGTGAGCGGCCCCCAGCGATGATGCCCTTGGCGATCCGCTCGAAATTGGAAAGCCCCATCATCACTACGAGGGTTTCGGCTTGTCCCACGCGATTCCAATCGATCGTATCGCTCTCGTGGCCGGTGACGATGCTGACCACGGAAGTATGAGAGCGGTGTGTGAGTGGAATGCCCGCATAGGCGGAGATGCCCGCGGGAGAGGTCACGCCGGGAACCACCTCAAAGGGAATGTGCGCGAATGCTAAGGCTTCGGCTTCCTCGCCACCCCGGCCGAACAGATACGGATCGCCGCCCTTAAGGCGCACAACGGTGTGACCGGTACGCGCACGATCGATCAGCATCGCGTTGATCTCGTCTTGCGCAAAGGAATGGGTTGCGCGCTTCTTGCCAACGTAGACTCGCTCAGCGTTGGCGGGAGCAAGCCGCAGGAGCTGTTCTGGGGCAAGGTTGTCGTAAAACACAACCGTGG
Organism: Bryobacterales bacterium; assembly: GCA_963752695.1. GTDB lineage: Bacteria > Acidobacteriota > Terriglobia > Bryobacterales > Bryobacteraceae > Bog-113. The sequence continues at coordinate 789,634 of CAVVZB010000002.1, read as the reverse complement.
CTTTCTCCAGAGCGCGCTTGCCTTTCAAGGTCAGCAACTCCGGATCGCCAGGTCCCGCGCCGACCAGGTAGACCTTACCCGACATCAGACGTCTTTGTCGCGCTGACCGCTCAGCGCGGGTCCGATCATATCGAGTGCGCCACGGGCGATGAGACGTTCCCCGACCAGCCTGCCGAGCTTGGTCGGCTGCGTGTAATCGCCCTCGGTCTGTTCGCGAATTAAGCGGCTGCCATCCGGCGTCACCACGACGCCGGTCACCTGCATCTCTTGACCTTCAATGGTGGCGAAGCTTCCCATCGGAATCTGACAGCCACCCCCCAATGCGGAGAGCACGGCGCGTTCCGCGGTAATGCAGAAGCGGGTCCACGGATGATCGAGAAGTGCGCACTCCTCGAACCCTTTGCCTTCCGTGCGGGTCTCGATGGCGAGAGTTCCTTGACCGACCGCCGGGCACATAACTTCCGGCGCGAGCACTTCAGCAACCCGGTCGTTCCATCCCAGGCGGCGGAGGCCGGCGGCGGCCAGAACTATTGCGTCATATTGACCTTCGTCGAGTTTGCGCAGACGCGTATCGATGTTCCCGCGGATGGATTCCACGTTGAGGTCCGGGCGATACCGCCGCAATTGCGCGGACCGGCGCAATGAGCTGGTGCCGACCCGTTCGCCCGCCTTCAAACTGCGCAGCGGCTTTCCCACCATTACGTCGTTGGCGAACTCTCGCTGCGGCGTGGCCGCGATCGTCAAGCCTTTCGGGAGCTCGGTCGGAAGGTCCTTCAAGCTATGCACGGCGAGGTCGATCGAATTATCAAGCAGCGCTTCTTCGATCTCCTTAGTGAACAGGCCCTTGGTTCCGACGCTGCTCAGCGGCACGTCCGTAATGCGGTCTCCGGTGGTTTGAATCACTTGGACGCGGCACTCCAAGCCCCGGGATTCCAGACGGTGTTGCACGTAGTGGGCTTGCCAGAGTGCCAACTGCGACCCGCGCGAGCCGATGACTAACATTTCATCTCCAGAGGTTTTAGATGAGACACTACTTCGAAGCATTCTCCCGCAGTCGAAATACGCGGCGGATTGCGTTGATCACGGTCGCGCCTTCAGGATCTCCGGCCTGCTTACGAAGTTCCGAGATAGGTCCGTGAGCAATCTTATTCACAATCGAACGAGTCATTAGATCGATCACTTCGCGCTGTTCTGGCGTGAGCGCGCCGAGGCGGCGATTGGCGCGGGCAAGCTCGGCTTCGCGGATTTCCTCCAGTTGCTCCTGCAGGGACACGATGGTGGGCGTGATCTCTTGCGCGCGCAACTTGGCCATCGTGGCATCCACTTCCTGCTGCACGATTTGCTCGGCGTGAGCGGCCTCACGCTCCCGCTCCCGCAGGTTGCTGCTGACCACGCCCTGCAGGTCGTCGATGTCATAGAGAAACACGTTGTCGATCTTGTTCACTTCCGGCTGAATATTTCGCGGAACCCCGATATCGATGAGGAAGATCGGCCGGTTCTTGCGGGCTGCGATCACGCGTTGCATGTCGTCCACGCTCAAAATGAAATGGGGAGCGGCGCTGGAAGCGATCAGGATGTCCACTTCGGGAAGCATCGCGGTGAAGCGAAGGTAATCGACGGCGGTGCCCTGAAACAGCTCAGCCAACTGGGACGCGCGCTCGGGGGTCCGATTGGTAACGAACAGATGAGACGCTCCGCTGCGGCGCAGGTGCCGGGCCGCCAGCTGGGACATTTTGCCACCGCCGACGATCATGATCTTCTTACCGGCCAGCGATCCGAAGATCTTGCGGGCCAGTTCCACGGCTGCGTAGCTAACCGACACGGCCATATGCCCGATGCCGGTTTCGGTACGAACGCGCTTAGCGACGAAGAATGCCCGGCTCAGGATCAATTCCAGAATCCCGCCGACCGCGCCTTCTGTCTTGGCTGCAGTGAATGCCGCTTTCAACTGCCCGAGAATCTGCGGTTCGCCGACCACCATCGAATCGAGACTCGAAGCCACGCGGAAGAGATGCTCGATAGCCGCCCGCTGCTCGCACCGGAAAAACTGTGGGCCGAAGGAGTCAATCGAGTGGCCACGGGCGCGCAGAAACTCGGAGATCGCGGTTGACGGGTCGCAATCGTCATCGGCGGCTATGGTGAACTCGACTCGGTTGCAAGTGGACAAGACCACGGCCTCGGCGACACCATGAATCCGCTTCAGAGCGCGAATCGCATCCGCGAGTGCCGCATCCGGAATCGCGAGGCGCTCACGGACAGAGACGTCGGCGGTCTTATGGCTCACCCCAGCTACCAGCAGCTTCATTGGGTGAGCATGTACTCCAGACGGGCGTGCGCGGCCCAAGTCATTGCCGAGCAGCAGAGGGCGATCAGCGCGAGGACTGCAGCTTTCCGTCCGCGCCATCCCGCAGTGGCGCGAAAGAAAACCAGCGCTAGATAAATGCCCCAAGTAACGAACGAAAGGCCAATGCTTGGGTTGGTGACCCATCGGGTGCCAAACTCGATAAAGGCCCAGACGGTGCCGGCCAGCATGCCTACGGTCACGAAGGCGAAACCGATTCCGATCGAGCGTGTGATGATTTCGTCCAGCATGCCGAGTGGTGGAAGCCGCTGCGTCCAACTGGTTGGATGCTTCGTCTTGAGCTGGCGCTCCTGCAGAAGATAAAGCAGAGCGGCGACCGCTGTGAACGTGAGCGCGGCATAGGCCAGCAGAGCAGCGACAACGTGGACAATCAACCAGTCGTTGCGAAGGTCTGGGCTCGACCAACCGGCGACTGGCGTGCTCAACCCGGCGGCGACCGTCATCATGAACACGAGCGGAAAAATGAAAGCGCTTAAGCTCTCGAGCGGATAGCGCCGACTGGTAATTAGAAAGATTGCGGTGACGGCGAACGCGCAAAGCGATAGCGATTCGAAAATGTTACTGGCGGGAAAGTGGCCAAGCGCCAGGCCTTCGTCCACGATCGACACCAGCTGAAACACGCCTCCCAACCCGAAGGTACCCAGCGCAATGCGAAACAGATGTTGGCGCTGTTGGACAAGCGTAAGTATGGCGTAAAGCACACCGATCGAATAGAGACCGGCGGCCACGCGCAGCCACAAAACGCTGGTTTCAGACACTGAGTCTAGTTTAGGGTATTGCGACACCGGCTCCGGTTGACTTGCCAGATCAAAATGTGTAAATATTCAAGCTGTTGAATATTTATTCAACAGCCGCAAGGGAGTTGCCATGTTCGCCACACAGGATCACGTTACCGCCATTGCTGCTCCGGATTTCACCCGTGATCTGGACATCTCGGTTTCAGAACTGCTCGCGCTCCTCGATCTGGCGAGCGATCTAAAGCGCGGACCGAAAGCGTACCGGCGTGCCTTGCAGGATAAGAGCGCCGCGCTGCTCTTTGAGAAACCCTCCTTACGAACCCGGCTTACCTTCGAACTCGCGATGCAGCAACTGGGCGGGAATGTGGTCACTGTGGATGGTCCCGTGGGCGGTCGCGAACCGCTCGAAGACGTCGCGCGGAATCTGGAACGCTGGGTCGACGTGATTGTCGCGCGGACTTTCGAACAAAGCACGATCGAAGGCCTCGCGCACTGGGCGCACATTCCGGTGGTGAACGCCCTGAGCGATCTATATCATCCCTGCCAGGTGCTTGCCGATCTGCTCACGATCCGCGAACATGCAGGTCCGTTCCGTGGAAAGAAGCTGGCGTTTGTGGGCGACGGCAATAACGTGGCGCATTCGCTGATGCTGAACGCGGCGCGGCTGGGAATGGACATCGCTGTCGCAACACCCGCGGGCTACGAACCGAGGGCTTGCATTTTGCAGCAGGCGATCGGGTTGGCTTCGCTGGCTGGCTCCCATGTGTGGGTGCTGAACGATCCGGCCGCAGCCGTGCACGGAGCCCACTTCGTCTACACGGACGTGTGGGCAAGCATGGGTCAGGAAGATCAGGCCGCGGAGCGACAGCGCATTTTCCAGAGCTATCAAGTGAACGACCAGTTACTGGATAACGCGTCTGAAGGCGCGCTGTTCATGCATTGCCTGCCTGCCAAGCGTGGCCAGGAAGTCACCGAATCAGTGATGGAATCACGGCGCAATTTAGCTTTCGATCAGGCCGAGAACCGGCTTCACGTGCAGAAGGCGCTGCTGCTGATGTTGGTCCAGTAGTTCCGCTCATTTACTCTACAAGTACAAGCTATGAATATCAAGAAGGCGGCGCTCGCCTACTCGGGCGGACTTGACACGTCGATAATCATCCCGTGGCTCAAGGAACATTACGGCTGTGAAGTTGTGGCCGTTTGCGGAGACATTGGGCAGGGCGGCGATGAACTGACGGGCCTCGAGGAGAAGGCGCGCAAGACGGGCGCGGACGACGTCCACATTGCGGACATGCGCGAGGAATTTGTAACCGATTACCTATGGCCCATGGTGCGGTCCGGCGCGGTTTACGAACATAAGTATTTATTGGGAACCTCGATCGCGCGGCCCCTGCTGGCGAAGAAACAAGTGGAAGTGGCGCTCGCAACCGGGTGCGATGCCCTAGCCCATGGCTGCACCGGTAAAGGGAACGACCAAGTTCGCTTCGAACTCACCTACAAGGCGTTCGCTCCACAACTGCCCGTCATCGCACCCTGGCGCGAGTGGGATATCGTCTCGCGCGAAGACGCCTTGGAATATGCGGCCAAGCACGGTGTGCCAGTTGCCCAATCTACAACGAAAATCTACAGCCGCGATCGCAACTTGTGGCACATCTCGCATGAAGGCGGCGAACTCGAAGATCCAAAGAATGCGGCTCCGGATGGCATCTGGATGTTGACCAGGAGTCCGAAGGAAGCTCCCGACCGGGCGGGAGAAGTGCGGATTGGCTTCGAGAAAGGTATTCCGGTCTCTGTTGACGGACAGCATATGATGTCCGGCGTCGCGCTGATCGAAAAGCTGAACGCCATCGGCGGCGAGCACGGCGTAGGACGCATCGATCTGGTGGAGAACCGCTTCGTTGGAATGAAGTCGCGCGGCTGTTATGAGACGCCTGGTGGCACTCTGATCGTAGCGGCATTGCGCGAACTGGAGGCACTGACGCTTGATCGCTCGACCATGCACTTTAAGCAGAAGCTGGCTATCGATTACGCGGAAATGGTCTACGCCGGCTTGTGGTTTAATCCTTTACGAGAAGCGCTGGATGCCTTTTTCGAGAAGATTAGCGAGCCAACGACGGGGGAGATCACGTTGCGGCTCTATAAGGGTACGATTGAGCCAGTGAGCCGCGTCAGCACCCATTCGCTTTACTCGATGAGTATTGCCAGCTTTACCATGGGCGCGGACTATGACCAGAAAGACGCCCGCGGGTTCATCAATCTAATTGGGCTCCCGACTCAGGTGAGAGCGCTGTTGGCGCAACAGAAGAGAGCCGAATGAAGCTGTGGGGCGGGCGGTTCGAGGCCGGTCCCTCGGAAGTGTTTGAGCGGTTCTCGGGTTCGCTCCACTTCGATCGTCGACTGCTACAGGCAGATATTCGCGGATCGCAGGCGTTCGCAAGGGCTCTGGAACGGGCGGGCATTCTGAACCGGAACGAGTGCGCGGCGATTGTTGAGGCCTTCGACGCAATTCAGGTGGACGCCACCGACCCAGCGTTTTTCGCGAACGCGACCGATGAGGACGTACACACGCTGGTCATCCGCAAGCTCAAGGAGCGGGCGGGAGCAGTCGCCGACAAGATTCATACGGGACGCAGCCGTAATGAGCAGGTGTCGCTCGACACGCGGCTGTGGCTTCGGGATGAGTGCGATCGCGTGCGGGACCTGCTACGCGCTTGGATGGAAGCGTTGCTGGATCTGGCGGCTAAGTATTCTGACGCCGTGATTCCGGGCTACACGCATCTTAGGCGCGCGCAGGCAGTGTTGTGGCCTCATTATGTACTGGCTTACTTTGAAATGTTCGCCCGGGACTTTGAGCGCGTAGGTGAAGCGCGTCGGCGCGTGAACGCGATGCCGCTCGGGTCCGGTGCGCTCGCCGGAAGCGGGTTCGCCCTGGATCGTGAGGCGCTCGCAAGGGACTTGGGGTTTGAAAGTATCACTCGGAACAGCATGGACGTATCTGCCGACCGCGACTTCGCGCTTGACTTCCTCTACGCGGCGTCAGTCACCATGCTGCATCTCAGCCGTCTGGCCGAAGATTGGATACTCTACTCTTCGGAAGAGTTCGGGTGGTTGGAGTTGGGCGACGGCGTTACCAGCGGATCGAGCTTGATGCCGCAAAAAAAGAATCCTGATTCGCTGGAACTGATCCGGGGTAAGTCCGGCCGAGTGACCGGTTGCCTGCACGCTTTGATGATGACAGTCAAAGGTTTGCCGATGACTTACAACCGCGATATGCAGGAAGATAAGGAGCCGTTGTTCGAGGCGGCGGACCAACTTACTGCTTCGCTCGCAATGGCTTGCGCTGTGGCGGGGTCGGTGGTTCTGCGCCCGCACGTTCCGTTAGCGGCGGCGGAGCGGAGTTGGGTGGTGGCCACCGACTTAGCGGAAGCGTTGGCGCGCGCGGGAACTCCGTTTCATCAGGCGCACTTAATGGTGGGCCGATTAGTACTGGAGAGCGTGAAGATTAACAAGGTTCCCGCGGACTGGGACGCTGATTCGCTACGCCGCTTCGACCCTGCCTTTACACCTGCCATGGCTCAGTTATTGGACCCGCGAGAAGGCCTGAAGACGCGTGAGATTCCCGGCGGAACGGGTCCGGTCGCAGTGGCGCGGGCGCTGCATGAGGCGAGAGAACGTCTGCAGAGCTGGGGATGAGCAAGCGGTTCCGGCAAGGCCAAATTCTGAAGCTCATTCGGGAGCGTCCGGTTTATACTCAGGACGAGATCGCGTCGGAACTAGGCAAGCGCGGCGTCAGCGCCACTCAGGTGACCTTATCGCGCGACCTGCGCGAGATTGGCCTGGTCAAGACGCCAGATGGATATCGCGAAATGGCCAAGGAGGAACAGGACACGGATTTCGCAAACTTATTCCGTGACTATGTTCTGGACATTCGGCAGGCGCAGAACCTGCTTGTATTCAAGACTGATCCGGGACACGCCAATGTGGTCGCCGTGGCCCTCGATAAGGAAGACTGGAACGAAGTGGTGGGTACAGTAGCCGGTGACGATACGGTGTTGGTCATAGCTGGAGATAACGAGATAGCGGCCCAACTGCGAACCAGGCTGCTGGAATTACTCACTTAAATGAGCACGACCCGTAAGATGGCCGGCGGCCGGGCCGTTCTAGGGGAACTCCCGACGGGGCCGGCGGGTCTGCCTTTGTGCCGCTGGTGCGCGATTGAGATTCCGCCACGCCGCCGTACTTTCTGCTCCGAGTGGTGCGTGCATGAGTGGCGGTTGCGCAGCGACCCCGGCTACTTGCGCGAGCAGGTTCTTAAGCGGGACAAGGGTGTGTGCGCGCTCTGCCGTGTGGATACGTTAGAGGCCCACCTTCAACTTAAACGAGCGCGCGGCGAACGTAGAAATGACCGGCTGAGTAAGTGGGGGCTGACGCGCATGACTCGACGCAGCCTGTGGGATGCCGATCATATCTTGCCCGTCGCCGAAGGTGGTGGGGAATGCGATCTGAGTAACATCCGGACACTCTGCCTGATTTGTCACCGGCGAGTCACCGAGGAACTGCGCGCGCGGTTGAAGCAGAAACGCCTGCAGGCGCCTTAGTTTCCGTCGATCGTCTTCTGAGTCACCAGAGCGCGGAGCTTTCCTAGTTTCAGACTCGCCAGCGCAGCTAGGGTTTGTTTCACTTGATAGCCGGTACCCGCTAACAAGCTATGATGCTTGCGCAGATAGCGCGCCGTGCCGATTTCAAGATCGGCTTCCTGCGCGGGAGTTAGTGCTTCCGCCGCGCGATTCAACACGGCGGTTGCCGTTGGGTGAATCAAGATCGACTTATTTGCGCGCTTGACTTGCTGGCAGAGCTCGACGGCGCCGCCGTAGTCCCCGTAGCGCTCATCAATGTGTCGAAGCGCTCTTAGAAAGAACGATCGGAATAGAATTGCGTCAAGAGTTGCGCAAGCAACTGACTCGCCTGCGACCGCGGTCCGCAAGGGGGGATGTGGCCGACTCGCGGTTGGCAGGTCCGATACTTGCGGGCGGTCGATCAAGAGTGGACAAACGGCCCCTATGTCAGGGCGGGCATCGAGAGTATCGGCAAGCGAGTTGATGGCTGTTGGACTGATGTCAACGTCCGGAGCAAGAAAGAACACCATCTTCGCATCGGCCGCCCGAATACCTAGGTTAAGGGCTTTCGTCATGCCGAAATCACGGGGCAGCCGGATGAAGCGGACGCTCGGGAATAGGTCATCAAGGCCAGCGCTATCTCCATAGCCGTTATCCACGACGATGGTGAGTGGCGTATCCTTAAGAGCCGCTAGCCGCAACTGGAGTGGCGCGGCCTGATTGCGCGTAACGATAACAACAGCAACGCGCGGCTGTTCGGAGTCGAGCGGAACGGCGGGTGTCATGGCAGTATGGCCTTGGCAACCGAGACATTTTCGTAATCATCGGTAACGCGCACCGCGATGACATGCTCGCCGGGAGTAACGTTCGCGATCAGGTGCTTGTAGTCCAGTGATTGAGAATCCGAAAGCTGAGTTACCGGATCGACAAGCAACCAATCGCCACCATCCAGGGAGTATTCGGCGCGTCGAATCACGCTCAAGGCATCCGCCGCTTTCCAGGTTAGCCCGATGTTAGACCCGGCACGCGTGGCAACTAGGGCCGAGATGACCGGTGGTGTATTGTCGATGAGGACTGGAATGGAATCGAGCTGGCCCGTGAGGGCTTGGCCGCCCGGATTACCAGGTTGATCGGTGGCAACCACACGCACGCGGTACTCTCCATCGGGGTAAGCTGTCGAGTCAAAGCTGTAGTGACGCTCGACAAGCTTTTCGCGGAGCGGCTTCCATGCGGACTCGTTGACACCGCGGATGAACAGCGTATAAAGTAACGGGTCATTATTGTCATCGGTTGCCGTCCAGCGGATACCAGCCCATCCCTTCGCGGCAGTCATGGTGGAGGATTCACTGTCGGCATTAACCGTGGCGGGAACCAAGCGTTTGCCCATCGCAGGGAGGTTCAGAGTAGCTGGGCTCCGCTGCACGTTGATGGTGACCACCGGTGCCGGGAACTTATAGTTGGGCGGAGTAGGTTCGATCTCATCAACGCGCGGTGCCACGTTGCGCGGCAGGTAAGCCTGCGCAACGGAGTCAAGAACGGGCGATGAGCCATTAACGGCTGCGAGCGTGACACGCCACTGGACGAAGCGCGACGGCGGGGGCGCACTGGAAGCCCACTGACTCCAGAAATTACGCGGGCGGTCAAGATTGCCGCTATGGGCCTCAAGTCGCAGAGTACCCGGCGGAATGTAACCGTAGGGTGTGAGCTTACCCCAAATGGAGAAGGCGCCAGAATCAAACACATCGCTCGAAACCACGCCTGTCTTCTCGAGACCAGGCCCGAACTGATAGATCTTACCCAGATTACCCGTGGCGACAAGAAAGCTACCATCCCGGCTCGGGAGGATACCAGTTACCTGATTTACATTGACCACAGCCAGCGCGGTATAAAGCGATGGCGAGTCGACGCGATAGATAGTGCCCTTGTTCCCCGTCCCTACCAGCGGAAGCCCGGCAGCATCGAATCCGATGGAGTAAATAACATCGGTCGGATGCGCCCACACCTTCTGAGGAAATCCTGACTTCTCGATGCGGTAGAGCTCTGATCCTCCGGTGAGGGCGATCGCTCGTGTTGGTGGCCGGGCAGGTTCTGCAGGGTTAGCAGGCGCGGCGGGAGGTTGAGACGAAGAGATCGCGGTAAGTAAGGCAGCAGGGCTGCCAGAAGCCTGCTGGGTGCCTGCGCCGGACGCATAGATAGCTCCATCCGGAGCCACGGCGACGGCGGTCACTTCGCGTTTAGGTAACTGGAATAAGACCGATCCTTCTCCCTTTGCATTGATCCGAAACACCAACCCCGTCGGATCGGTGCCGGCGATTAGATCGGAGCCGGAGAAGACCAGGGTGCGCACGTGGGTGTCTTCGCTGTGGAAGAAGACAGAACCTTTGCCGTCGGGAGTGACGCGATAGATAAAGCCATGCTCACCGGTGGCGACAAACAGATCGCCCGTTTCATTGAAAGCCATCGACCAGATATACTTCTGCTTCGGACTATAGAAGAGCTCCGGCTTACCTCCCGGCGTGATCCTGTAAATCTCACCGTCGGGAAAAGTGGCGGCATAAACGCGATCCTGACGATCAACAGCAAGAGCATGAACCTCGATTGACTCGAATTCGGCGATCTTCTCCGGCTTGCCATTTGCGTAACGATAAACGCGTGCACCGGGACCGCCGCCCGCATAGATCACTCCCCTTGAATCCCGAACTACGGACCAAAGATACGCAAGGCTGGAGTCAAAAAGCTCATGACTTGCCGGCGCCATCGAGATCCGTCCGTCGCTGCGCACGGAAACGCCTTTCAGTTCGCCCTTGGTGAAATCGGAGTAAGTGGATGTCAGCCAGCTGCGCGTGGAGCCAGCTGGACACACAACGGGCAGCACCGCCAGCGCGGCGACACGCATCAACGCCTTGCTCATACTTACTTAACGTCTACTTTCAGAATGTAGCTTCCTGTGACGACGGAGTCAAAAGGAAGCGATAGCTGCTCGGAAGCGCTCTCTGGAATGGCCGTCAGTGCCCGATTAGTGGCGCGCCCGGACTGCATGACGTTGAGCACGGAAAGAGGTAAGTCCGGAAGCGTTTTGTCGTCGTAATATGCAGTGGGAGCGGCTTCTAAAAGCGAGACGTAAAGACGGTCGTTACCGCGTTCCTGATTGAGCAGGGAGACGGTTTGTGGAATATCGATGAAGTGGTTTGCGCCGCCAACCAAGGTTTGAATGCGATTCAGTGTTTCGGCGTCGCTCAGCAGAATTCGTTGCTCGCCTCTCGCGATACCGGGCGGAAGCTTGATCGTAAACTCGCGCTCTATGCGCTCGCCGCGATAGGGTCGAAGAAACACTTTGACGGGAAGATCGTCACCCGGGCGGGCTTCATTCGAGGAGATCCAGGCGTTTTCGATGGACACGACACGCCGCTCCGGAAGCAGGTCTACCGTGACACTTACACCTTTTAGAATCGGCGCGGTCTTTACAGGATTCAGATACAGCCGGCTGAACCGGTCGCCCCACCATCCGGCCAATAACATGGGAGCTGGAACCGGTTGTTCGCTGGAAGTCTGCATTGTGCTAATTGCGAGCGGAGCCAGTCCACCTGCCAAATCGATCTTTCCCGTGAGGCGATAAGTAGCTTCTTCGCGGAATTCATTCAGTCCCGACAGCGAGTTATATAACGTCATCATCATCAGGGTGGGGGTCCATTTCTGATGCTGGAAGACGTTGAACGTGAACTTGCGTTCCGAACTGACCGATAAGTCATCGCGGAGTGAGCGGACATTGACAGTTACCGGAATCATGGGACTCTCATCTCCCAGCGTCCCCATAATGCCGCTGTGCCGATCTTGGTGCAGCGACCCTACGATCTCCGTAGCGTTAGCCAGTTTCGCGGGTTGGTAGGCGGAACCTAACACCATCAGTACCTCGCCCTTGCTCATCGGCATGTCTACCGGTCCAAGATTGAAGAAAGGATGGCCGAAAGCCAGCACGCGTTTGCCGTCGTTATATGTTACTGTCCCAAGGCCCGTGGCGCTCATGTCTCCGGAGATCAAAACGCCTGCTACGGCTTCCCCCGGTTGTAAGGCTGTCTTCCAGTCGGCGGCCGGCTTGGAACCCCGGACTGTGCTGCCGGAACCGGTCGCGACCGTTTGAACGCCCATCTGTTGGAACAGTGGGGAAAACTGCTGCAATGTGTCATCGGAGAATCCGTTGAATTCCAAAGGTGACTCGACTGGAATCATAAGGGGCGATTGATGGAGCAGGGTGGGTGAAGCGCCGGCTGCCACCAGTCGATTTACCAACTCGCTTGAGAGTGCGGCAGTATGTGTTTGCGATTGACCGGGCGACTTAGTATCGCGCGGGCGGGAATCATCGAGCTGATTGATCTCCAGCATAAGTTCGATGGGAGTAATCCCGCAAATGGCATCCGGGGAAAACGTGCTGAGCCGCAGGGCAACCGCTCCGATCAACTTTCCATCGACATAGACGGGGCTGCCGCTCATACCAGCGGCGACGTTGGTGCGTTCGGCCCGGCCGCCCATCTTGCCGATGATGACATCTTGCCCGGGGCCCCACATGTTCTTCATCGCGCCGATAATCTCGATCGGCACCGCAACCGGCTCAGTGCCCTCGAAGACGGTCCAGGCGATCGCGTGCATGCCAGGCCTCACTTCCGACGCCTTCAGAATTTCAACTGGACCGGACTTGGGGCGCTCCATCGCTGCTGCCCAACCCACGTTAGGGCACCACACGACTGCAGCGACGCTGAATGCGAACATACAAGCGCGCGCCACAGAAGGCTTCAAAATCATTCGATGTACTCCGTAACCGTAGTTTAACGGATCGAAGCCGTAAACTACGGTTTGTGAGCAATCGGCGCGTGGCGGTAGTGACAGGAGCGGGAAGCGGCATCGGGCGGGCAGTGAGCCTGGCTTTGGAGCAGAGTGGATTTGACGTCGTACTGGTGGGCAGACGGCACGCGGAGTTGATGCAGACAGCGGCTTTGGGCGAGGCTCAGACGGGAGAGATGCTGCCCTTCCCTTGCGATGTGACTGTGCCCGCAGAAGTACAAGCCCTGTTCGCAAAAACAGAGGGTACCTTCGGCCGTATCGATCTGCTATTCAATAACGCTGGTATGGGCGCGCCGGCGGTTCCCATGGAGGAACTGGCCATTGAAGCTTGGTACGCGGTGGTGAACGTGAATCTTACGGGAGCGTTTCTCTGCGCGCGGGAAGCGATCCGGCTCATGAAGAAGCAGACTCCGAGGGGCGGACGCATCATCAATAATGGCTCAATCAGCGCGCATACACCGCGCCCTTTCTCGGCGCCTTACACGGCGACCAAGCACGCGATTACCGGACTTACTAAGTCCATCGCGCTCGACTGCCGCGAATGGGACATTGCGTGCGGACAGATCGACATCGGGAATGCCGCCACCGAGATGACGGCGCGAATGACAGCCGGTGTCTTACAAGCCGATGGAAGACTTGCTCCGGAGCCGCGCATGGATGTACAGCATGTCGCGGACGCGGTGGTTTACATGGCGAACTTGCCGCTAAATGTCAATGTCCCATTTCTAACTGTGATGGCGGCCGGGATGCCTTTCATGGGCCGCGGATAAGTGACTACTGCGCTGTCTTCTTATGCGTAAAGCTATCTTTACCGAGTTCAAGATGCAGACGAATGGAGGGAATCCATACCGGTCCGCGGTCCTGATTGAATGCCGGGTTAGAGACGTGTTGAAGGTCAAACGAGGTAAAGAAGCCGGGAAACAGGCGCGCGTTGTAGTACGCTTCGGTGACGTACTCGGGGCCGTAGTTGAGATGACCGTCGCCGATCAGGAAGTCATAGCCGCCGTCCGCAAGATAGGAGGCGTGCACACCGGAAATACCGCTCACCGTGAGTTCGGCCGCAACGCTATCGAAGGGCCGGCGCCAGCGCGCCCCCGTGATGGAAACGCCGCTGGTAGCTAGCCGATCGATCGCGGTAAACGCGAAGCTTTCGGTCTTCCCATCATTCCAGCCCAAGCGGAAAAAGACCCCGATATCCTTGGCTAACTCCTGCTCGATGTTCAGTCCGAATCCATACTTCAGAGTTCCGTTCATTCTTGTGCTGATCACCGAAGGTTGGGTTTCGTTCGCCAGGGCGTTCTGAATCGAGAGTGCATAGTTCCCGGCTCTAGCGTGATTGAAGTAAGTGAGTAATCGGATGATTCCGGGACGCTCGTGAACATTTCGCCGGTACTCTCCCTCGATCACATCGCCACGATTGACGAGCAAACGGCGGTCGAAACGTAGTCCATTGGCCACACGGGGCATCGCCGCGCTGGCATAGCGTAAAGACCAGCTGCGCGCGTGAATCTCGTGCATCCAGCCCCAGGTGTAGCCACGCACGTCCGCCGGGTAATCCCAGGCCCCGTTAAACATGACTGCCCATCCGATGAACTGAGTGCGTGGGTCGTGAGAGTAGCGATTGTTATCGAAGAAGTCTGTGAGAGTGAAGCGACCAACAGTAATCGAGTAGCGAGTTACCGGGCGTCGCCCCGCCAGTTGATTCTGATCGCTCCCCACATTTTCCATCTCGTTGCCGAAGCCGAAGTCATGCGTGAGATACAGGCGCGCGAGATACGGTTTGGGAGTTGCCGTCGATACGCGCGGTAGTTCGCCGTTTGACGAATTAGCGAGCCCGTTTACTCCGCTGAAGCCGCGGCCACCCGCAATCTCCGGATCGAAATACAACATTGTGTTCTTGTCTAGACGTAACCCGAAAAACAGTGTCGTAGTTAAAGACACGTCGCGCTCGGTGTAGTCCTGAAGACTGAACGGACCGGAATACGGCGAGTGAAAGGTGCCGTGATATTGACCAATCGACGTCGCCTGATAGAAGATGTTCCAGCGCTCGTCCGCAGCCGGCTGCTCGGGGGTGCGATTAGTTTCCTGACGGGGGCTCTCACCGCTCTGCGGAGGCGCGGCTTGCGGCGGGGGAGCACTGTCCTGATCCAGGGCGTTTTGAGCCCCCATAATGCCGCAGAGGCAGAAAAACAGAATCGATAAACGAAATAAGATGCGATACCTGCCTGATAGGCCGAAGTAATGAATCTGAAACAATAACAAAAGGGCGCGGGATGCTCCCTTTCTTTAGTTTACTGTGAGTAGTGGCACAACCGTGATTGGCGATTCAGTGCAGTTGCAGAGCTTGGAGGAATACCAGCGAGCGTTTGGCTACAGCCCGCATTCATTGATCTCGCTTAAGACGAATACAAAATCGTGGGTTGCCCCGGACGGTTCGGGAGCGGTCGTTTACCGGGAGCAAGGGAATACGTGGTTGGCAGCCGAGCCGATGGGGGCGCCTGCCGATTTAGCCGCACTGGTTCGGAGCTTTGGGGCGTTCGCGCGTGAGCGACGCCGCCTAGTCGCGTTTGTTCCGGTGTCTCACCGGCTCGCCGAACTCAGTCTACAACTGGACATGGACTGCGTGCCGATCGGAATGTCGCCGTACTTCGACCTTAACGAATGGAATCTGAGTGGGCGGAAGCGACATGCCTTAAGAGCGGGCGTCAACCAAGCGCGAAAGGCTGGGCTAACCGTAGAAGCGGTAAGTGGTGAAGCCATTCCCCGGGCCGAGGTCGAACGCATCTGTCATGACTGGAACGCGGAACGGCGCACATCAACTTTCGGATGGGTGTTCGCGCCAGACCCCTTCGGATTCCCGGAGCACAAGACGATGTTTCTGGCGCGCGATGGAGCTGGTACGCTGGTCGGGTTTCTGACGGCTTCGCCCATGCCCGCGCGCTCCAGCAGCTATCTAGAGGATGTACAGCGAATCGCCGCAGCGCCAAATGGGACGACGGATTTGCTGATCGTTACCGCCATGGAACATCTCCGCGACTATGGCGTTCGCCTGGCCACGCTCGGACCGGTTCCGTTACTCGGTGTGGAACAGGAAGATGCGATCTATCGAGGTCGTCACGACTTCGCTCGGCGCATGATGGGCTTGGTTTATCGGCGCGGCGACGCCATCTATAACTTCGCCGGGGTGCATCGCTTCAAAGCGCGCATGAGCCCGACGTTCTGGGAACACGAGTATGTCATGGTGCCGCGCACCATGCTGATGGCGCCCCGGGTCGTGTTGGCAGCCGCACGCGCGATCGCTAATGGAAGCATCTTTAAGGCGCTGCTGGCGGCATCATGGAAGCGGGATCGTGCGTGAGCCAGGCGGAATAGAGTTCTCCGCCAAAGGTCCGCTTCTTGTCGATAATCAAACCGCTTTCCAGAATCAACTTCTCCATGTCGCCGGGACTATTCGGCGCGTTCTTCGCCAATGGCCAGAAGAGTAAGACAGCTGCAAAGTAGTTCGCGTAGAAAACAGGCTGCATCCAAAAGGATCGCGGCTTCGAGTAATCCGAAATGTACAAGACACCGCCAGGAGCAAGAAGCTTCTTGACCTTTCGGAGCATCTCCAGGCGAAGTGGAATCGGGAAGCAATTCAGAACAAATTGCAAGGCAATGAAGTCATACTGTGCGGGAAGGTTTAGAGAGGTTATGTCGCCCGGCAATTCAATCAACTTTCCTTCCCACTCAGTGTCTGCCACGCGCTTCCGAGATAAAGCCAACATCTCCGGCGCTATGTCATTCAGAGTGAGTTGCGCCGGCTGTTCCGATTTAAGGAAAGCGGCGGCGAATGTTCCGGTTCCGCAACCGATGATGATCGGATTTACCGGCGCGATGGGAAGTTCGCCTAGAAATGCATTGCGCGCCTGCTCGATAACATCTCCGCCAATGGCCTCGATCTTGTCGTAAATGCGCGCCACACGGCCATAATCAGTCTTCTGGAAGGGCGAACCGCTCATAACTTCAGTCTACTTGGGCAAGCCACGAGGCGAACAAGCCACCAAGTAGGACCCGCTTCTGAGTGATGCGGAACGCGGCATCGAGTATGGCGCGCTCGATGTCTCCCGGCGGATTCGGCGCATGCCGTGCTAACACCCAAAAGCCGAGCAGCGCCGCTCCATAATTAACATAGAAAATGGGGAGCATCCACGTCGATCGCGGCCGGGCATAATCTGAAACAAGAAGAATCCCGCCTGGCGCCAAAATCGCTCGAATACGATGCATGAGTGTGACGCGTGAGCGCTGCGGGAAGCAGTCTAGAAAGAACTGGGCGGAGATGAAGTCGTAGACACACGGGATCTGCATCCGCGTAACATCGCCTTCGAGAACCACTAGCTCACCATTCCAGCCACTTGCAGTCAGGCGGCGCTGCGTCCGTGCAATCATCTCCGGAGCTATGTCGTTGATCGTCAGCCGTGGCGGATTGTAGGCGCGCACGTACGCGGCCGCAAACTTACCCGTACCGCACGCCAGGATAACAGGGTTGTTTGGAACAAAGGGGAGTTGGCCCAGGAAAGCGTTTCGCGTCTTATCCAGAACACCACCCAGTACTAACTCAAGCCGATCGTAGATATGTGCGACCCGGCGATAGTTTGCCCCACCAAACTCGCCTGCCCCATGGGGCACCTAGAGCAATTCAGCGCTGGTGAAGAAGAAAGGAATTTCCTGTGCAGCCGTTTCGGGAGCGTCCGAGCCGTGAATGGCGTTCCGCTCAATACTTTCAGCGAATAGTTTACGGATCGTACCTTCCGCGGCATTCGCTGGGTTAGTTGCGCCCATCACTTCGCGAAGCGCCTTGACTGCATCGTCGCGTTCTAAGACCATTGCTACCACTGGGCCTTCGGTCATGAAGGTGACCAGGCTCGTATAGAAAGGACGCGCGCTATGAACGGCGTAGAAACCCTCGGCTTGGGCTTTCGTCAGCCGCGTCATTCGAAGGCCCCGAATCTTAAAGCCACTCGTTTCGAGTAATGCCAGAATGGCGCCGGTATGGCCAGAAGCTACAGCGTCCGGCTTGATGATTGAAAATGTTCGTTCCATGAATGTCTATTTGGATGCCAGTCGAGATTGAATTGTCTTGCCGATGTCGGCGGGTGACGCGCACATACTGATGCCCGCTTCTTCCATGGCGCGAATCTTATCGGGAGCCGCTCCAGATCCGCCTGAGATGATCGCTCCGGCGTGTCCCATGCGGCGGCCAGGGGGCGCTGTCTGACCCGCGATGAACCCAACCACAGGCTTGGAAACGTGCTGCTTGACATAGCTAGCTGCAGTCTCTTCGGCATCGCCTCCAATCTCGCCGATCATCACGATCGCATGCGTATCTGGATCGTCGTTGAAGAAACGAATGGCGTCGCTGAAGGAAGTTCCAATAATTGGATCGCCGCCGATGCCGATACACGTCGATTGACCGATTCCAAGCGCCGTTAGTTGTCCGACGGCTTCATACGTCAGTGTGCCGGACCGCGAAACTACGCCTACATTGCCCTCCAGGTGGATATGGCCCGGCATGATCCCAATCTTACACTTACCTGGCGAAATTACCCCCGGGCAATTCGGCCCCACCAGGCGCGTGGACTTACCTTGCATATACTTCCAGGCCCGGATCATATCGAGGGTCGGGATGCCCTCGGTTATACAAACAACCAGCGGCAGCCCGGCATCCACAGCTTCCATGATCGCGTCAGCGGCAAACGGAGGCGGGACAAAGATAACAGAAGCATTCGCGCCAGTCTCCTTAACCGCCTGGGTTACTGTATCGAAGACCGGAAGGTCAAGATGTTTCGATCCACCCTTGCCAGGAGTTACTCCACCGACTACATGTGTACCGTAGGCAACCGCTTGTGTCGCGTGAAACGTACCCTCGCGTCCGGTAAAGCCTTGCACCATCAAGCGGGTGTTCTTATCAACTAAAACGCTCATCTAGCGACTCACTCCTGCCAACCGTACTACCTTTTCAGCCGCGTCAGCCATTCCATCCGCCACGGTGAAGTTGAAGCCGGACTCCTTCAAGATTCGGCGGCCTTCCTCCACATTAGTGCCTTCCATGCGGATCACAATAGGGACCTTCACATCCAGGTCGCGCGCAGCTGCAAGAACACCGATCGCCAGCGTGTCACAGCGTAGAATTCCGCCGAAAATGTTGATCAGAACGGCCTTGACACCCGGGTCGGAAAGTAAGATCCGGAACGCATTTTTGATCTGCTCGGCGTTAGCGCCGCCGCCTACGTCCAGGAAGTTCGCCGGACTTCCGCCCGCGTACTTAATGATGTCCATCGTGCCCATCGCCAGCCCCGCGCCGTTCACCATGCAGGCGACATTCCCATCCAGCTTTACGTAGTTCAGGCCGAACTTCGAAGCTTCCACTTCCAACGGATCTTCTTCGTTTAGGTCGCGAAGTTCTTGAAGCCCTTTGTGGCGGAACATCGCGTTGTCATCGAAGTTGACCTTAGCGTCCAGCGCGTACACTTTGCCGTCCTTGGTCGTGATGAACGGATTTATCTCCGCGAGAGTCGCGTCGTTGGCTTCGCAGGCGCGGGTGAGCGCAACCATGGCTTGCACCGAAGCGTTAATGCTCGTTGCGGGAATCCCGATTCCAAACGCCAGCTTGCGAGCCTGAAACGGCATCAATCCATAGCCGGGCTCGATCACTTCTTTCAAAATCGCGTGCGGATCTTTTGCTGCTACTTCTTCGATCTCCATTCCACCTGCAGCGGACGCCATAAACACCAGCTTGCCGATCACACGGTCAAGCACAATACCGAGATACAACTCCTTATCGATCGGTAGTGTTTCTTCCACCAACAACTTGTTCACCACGCGGCCCTCAGGACCGGTTTGGTGCGTGACCAGAGTCATGCCGAGCATTTTTTCAGCAATTTGCGCGGCTTCTTCCGCGCTCTTGGCGATCTTGACGCCCCCGCCCTTGCCTCGCCCGCCAGCGTGAATTTGGGCCTTGATGACAACGCTGCCACCGAGCGACTTAGCCACCGTTTCGGCCTCGGCCACGGTAAATGCGGCCTCCCCGCGGGGCACGGGCACATCGTATCTCGCCAGGATCGCCTTGGCCTGGTACTCGTGTATTTTCATGTGTTTCCGACTTGTTTTGGGTGTGGTTCCACCCGCCTCAAACTATATCATGCGGACTCGCCGTCACTGCCGCATTGAATTTACAAAATCCTTACAAGATCCGCATGAAACGGTGTTGAGCTTAGCCTGGCGAATCGAGAGACTACAGACACTGAGTAGGGTTCCCCGGGGAACACCGAAGTAATTGCGAAACAACAACATCCTGAACGAGAAACGAGACTCTACATGCGACATCTAACGACAAGCGGTATGTTCCACCGGTGCGCGGCCCTGACTGCCGTCACTGTTTCCTTGCTCAGCGCAGCCGGACCGAGCTCTGCGCAAACCTATGGCGAAGTTCGCCTGGTGTCCGATACGGCTGCCGGGCTAGGGACCACCATCGACCCGAACCTTGTAAACCCATGGGGTTTGGCGGCTGCGCCAGGAAATCCGTGGTGGGTTTCCGATAACGGCACAGGTCTTTCCACGCTTTACGACAATTTGGGCAACGTGATCCCCCTGGTGGTCACGATTCCGCCGTCGGCCTCCGCGCCGGCTGGGTCCACGGGAACGCCGACAGGCATCGTCGCTAACACGACTACGGATTTCGCGGCAGCTCCGTTCCTATTCGATTCCGAAGACGGAACCATCACCAGTTGGTCGGGCGCGCCGAGTGCGACCATCGTCGTCGACAAGGGATCAGCCGCGGTTTACAAGGGCTTGGCGATCGGACAATTGGGTACCGTGAACGTGATCTACGCTGCCAACTTCCGCGCTGGCACGGTGGAGGTCTACGACACTAACTTCAATCCCCTCGAGTTGTCTCCCGGTGCATTTAAAGATCCCATGCTCCCTGCCGGGATGGCGCCGTTCAACGTTCAGGTTCTGAATGGCAACGTGTTCGTGGCTTACGCGGTGCAGGATGCGGCTAAGCATGACGAACAAGATGGCCCAGGTCTCGGTTTCGTCGAGGAGTTCGATGGCAGTGGGAACAGCATCCAGCGTTTTCAGCATGGCAACTTCTTGAACGCGCCTTGGGGCATGGCTATCGCGCCGAGCGACTTCGGGCCGTTTAGCAACGACCTCCTGGTCGGTAACTTCGGATCGGGCCAGATCATCGCCTTCGATCTTGCTACTGGTAAAGCCAAAGGTGCGCTCCGCAATGCGAAGGGAAAGGCGATCGCCACCCCGGGATTGTGGGCGCTTAGCTTCGGTCTGGGCGGCGGAAGCGGTCCGGCTAACCAGCTTTTCTTCACTGCTGGCGTTAAAGGCGAAGCACACGGCGTATACGGCTACTTCTTCGCGAATTAGCTCAAGCCGTTATCCTGAAAGTTGTCCGATACACAAGCTGGCGGGTTGCTTCCCTATCTGCACCGGGTGGCAGCACGCCAGCATCTTTCCATTTCCGAAGCTCGCCACGCAATGAGTGTCATTCTGCAAGGCGGGGCCACCGACTCACAAGTTGCGGCGTTCCTGATGGCGCTGCACATGAAGCGCGAGTCGGCGGCCGAGTTGGCTGGCTTTGCCCGAGCCCTTCGCGAGACTTCCCTGCCCGTTCCGTTTACACCCGCGCCTGGCGAAATCCTGCTCGATACCTGCGGCACCGGCGGCGATGGACACAGCACGTTCAACGTTTCGACCACGGTCGCATTCGTCGCCGCTGGCTGCGGCCTGCTTGTCGCCAAACACGGAAACAGAGGGGTGTCGAGCGTTTCCGGAAGCGCCGACGTCCTGGAGCAACTCGGTGTCACAATCGCCGTCTCGGGCGAACAAGCGGCTCGCAGCTTGCGGGAGGCCAGCATTTGTTTTCTTTTCGCTCCATCGTTCCACCCACTGACCCGTCAGGCGCAATCGATTCGCCGGGAGTTGCGGACGCGAACCATATTTAATTTGTTGGGGCCGCTCGCGAATCCGGCTGCTCCGCAAGCGCAGATTGTGGGAACGCCATCGCTCGATTCCGCCGCGCGAGTTGCCGCCGCAATCGCCTCACTCGGGTTGCAACGCGGCTATGTCGTGCACGGAGAGGATGGCTTGGACGAAGTGACACTGACCGGACCCACCGCGGTGTTTTCTATTCGGCGCGGCCAGGTGCATCGCATGACCGTGGAGCCGGCGGACTTCGGAGTGGCGCGCGCGGAACTCGCGGCCGTTCGTGGAGGCACGGCGAGCGAAAACGCCCGCATCACAATGGCCATTTTAGAAGGCGAAATCGGCCCGCGCCGCGACATCGTGCTGGTGAATGCGGCAATGGCGTTGATGGCCGCCGGAAAAGCCGAGACCCCGCTGCAGGCTATCGCGCAAGCCGCCGCGTCCATCGACTCGGGCGCTGCGGCAGCCAAGTTGGAATCGCTGAAGCGAATCTCGGGCGAGTCAGACCGCGCCGCTGTAACGCCGTAGAATTTGCGGCAAGTTCTGCGAGAAGGCGGACCGCGCCAGCACCATGTCGCAACCCGCTTCCTGAGCCTGGCGTTTCAGGTCGGCCTGGATGTGGGAAACGAACGCGATCATGCCGGTCGATTTCATGGACGCGTCTTGCTTCAATTGCCCGATCATCTTCACCGGATCCAGCGATTCGAAGTTTAGATCGAAAATGATTAACGCCGGTACGGTGCTTGCCTGCGCTAGCAGGTCTTCCTGCGTCTTGACAACTTCCGCCTGCATCGACGCGCGCTTGGCGGCATCCAGAATCTTGACTGTGAAGAACAAGTCGCTAACTGCAACGAGTATCCGGTTATTGCTGTTTCTCGGCATGCTGGGCTTAGGGAATGGTGGATGCGTTGGGAGCGGTTTGATTGAATCCACGGCGTCTTGCCGCTCGGGATTGGGGAAACCCGAGAGTAACTGTTTTTGAATTGTTATGCAAATCCGCTTTGCGCCAATAAGCGCGTGATATGGTGGCCTGATGGCGGCCGAAAATCCTTTCCATGATCCGTTGCGCTTTGAGAGAACGGTTCCTGAATGCGCAGTCGTAATCTTTGGGGCGAACGGCGACCTGACCAAGCGCAAACTAATGCCGGCACTGTACCGCCTGGCTTTCGAGCGGCGACTGTCACCGGGATTCGGTGTGATCGGGATCTCACGCACGCCGCTTTCGGATGAACAGTTCCGCGACAAAATGCGGGAATCGGTGCAGAAATATCTGGAAGACTCACCCTTCGATAACGACCTTTGGAACAGCTTCTCTAAGGGCCTTTTCTACATGGCGGGGGACGTCGACGATGACAAGTGCTACGCCAATCTCAAGACATGCCTCGAAGGCGTGCAGAAGGAAAGGCAAACCGGCGGCAACGTTCTGTTCTATCTTTCCACGCAGCCGAGCCAGTATGCGGCAACTGCGGCCGGTATCGGGAAGGTCGGCATGAACCATGGCGAGGGTGGCTCGTGGCGGCGTCTTGTTGTCGAGAAGCCCTTCGGGCACGACCTGCAAAGCGCGAAGGATTTGAGCGCCAGTCTTCACGAAGTTTTCCGGGAAGAAGAGGTTTACCGGATCGATCATTACCTGGGTAAGGAAACGGTCCAGAACATTCTAGCGCTGCGGTTCGGCAACGGCATTTTCGAGCCGCTGTGGAATCGAAACTATGTGGATCACGTGCAGATCACAGCGGCGGAGTCGATCGGTGTCGAGGGCCGGGGCGCATACTACCAGGAAGCCGGGGCGCTGCGGGACATGATTCAAAATCACCTGTTGCAAGTCATGGCGACGGTGACGATGGAGCCGAGCGCTTCCTTCTCGCCGGATGCGGTGCGTGACGAGCGCGCCAAGTTATTGCGCTCCATCCGCATCATGAAGCCGGACGAGGTGGCCAAGAACGCGGTAGCCGGGCAATATGGACCGGCACGCATTGGCGGCGAAACAGTGCCCGGATTCCGCCAGGAGAAAGGCGTGGATGCGCAAGCGCAGACCGATACTTACGCGGCCGCCACGTTCTTCATCGACAACTGGCGATGGGCTCGCGTTCCTTTCTTTATCCGGTCCGGCAAACGACTGCCGAAACGCGTCAGTGAAATATCCATCCAGTTTCATGAGGCGCCGCACGCGGTCTTTGGCGCGAGCAACGGGGCTGCCGAAGCAGCCTTGCCAAACCTGCTGATCCTGCGCATCCAGCCGGAGGAGGGCGTGTCGCTGAAGCTGTTATCAAAGCGTCCGGGCGCGGGCATGACACTGCGGCCAGTCTCGATGGACTTCAACTACAGTTCAAGCTTCGGTGAGCGCTCGCCTTCGGCCTATGAAACGCTCTTGCTCGATGCCATCACCGGTGACGCGACGCTCTACACGCGCCAGGACATGGTGGAGGCAAGCTGGGCGGTCGTGCAGCCCATTCAGGAAGTTTGGAATAACCGCAGCTTTAGCTTTCCCAATTATGCGGCGGGGACCTGGGGGCCGCTGGCGAGCGATGAAATGTTGGCGCGCCATGGCCACGTGTGGAGACGGCCGTAGAAGGCCTGCATATGGTGAAGCCGGAACAAGTATTGAAAGACCTGGCCAAGCTCTGGGTCGACCTGGGTCACGAAGATCGCGAAGGTCTATCCGATGGAACCTCGGGCGCGGGCGTTCTGCGAGCCTGCGCTATGACTCTGATTACGATCGCCGATGAGAACGAAGACCCCAGCAATGTTGGTGAGACCGTGGCTCTGCTCATGAAGGAGCATCCGAGCCGCTCGGTGCTGATCCGTCTGCGGGATACGGCGGATGAATGCCTGGAATCGCGCGTCTTCGCTCAATGCTGGATGCCGTTCGGTCAGCGGCGTCAAATCTGCTGCGAACAGATCGAGATCACGGCTTCCCTTGGCAGCCTGGACGATGTGCCGGGCGTCGTGCTCCCGCTGGCGGTGCCGGATCTGCCTGTGATTCTCTGGAGCCGTAGTCCGCGGTTGTTTGCGACGGCCGCCTTTCCCAAGATCGCGCAAATGTCCGGCAAGTTGATCGTGGACACGAGCGCGTTTGCGGAACCAGGCCGAGCGCTGGCACTGCTTTCTAAGCACGTAGAAGACCGGCTCACGGCGGACCTCGCATGGTCGAGGGTGACCCGATGGCGCGAGACGATCTCGCAGGTTTTCGATAACTGCGACTGTCTCCAGGCTCTCTCGCGGTACACGGATGCGGTCGTCGAATATGGCGGGAAGACTCCGGGGACCGAGGCTCTTTATCTCGCCGCGTGGCTGCAGAATGGGCTCGTGTCCGCGGGCAATTCCGCGCGAGTGAAGTTGGTGAGTGTCGAAGGGCGGCGGGTCGAAGGCGTGCGGTTCACCGGCGGCGGTTCCTGGGATGTCACCATCCGGCATGAGCGTTCCGGCGCAGTCGCGGTGCAAACGAATAAGCTAGAGCATCGCATCGTCTTCCCCGAACCCACCGATTACCTCGCGCTGCAGGAAGAGCTTTCGATTACCGAGCGTGACACAACTTTTGAAGCCGCTCTCAGGACAGCGATACCGCTTGCCAGTGAATATTAACCCATGAACAATAACCGGCCGCACCTTTATCCCGACGCCAACGAAGCCGCGGCTGCCTGCGCGGAGTGGATCATTGGCAGGTTGCGCCAGGCTGTTGAGGATCGCGGACGCGCCAATATCGCGGTATCCGGAGGCAAAACCCCGAAGCTGCTATTCGAGCACCTTCGCCAAGCGGAGTTCCCTTGGGAGAAGCTGGGATTCTTCTTCGTCGATGAGCGCGCCGTACCGCCGGAAAGCCCGCAGAGCAATTTCCGGCTCGCTCAGGATTCCTTTCTCGCGCCCTTGCATTTTCCCGAACATAACGTGCGCCGCATTCAGGGCGAGTTGGACCCGAATGAAGCCGCGGCGCGCTACACCGATGCCATGCTCGAATGGTTCCAACTCGCTCCGGGAAAGATTCCTGTCTTCGATGTCATCCATCACGGCATGGGCGCGGATGGCCACACCGCGAGCCTATTTCCAAATGAGCCTCTGATCGAAGACCGCACCGGAGTTGCCGCTGCTGTGTTAGCTACGGCGGAGCCCAAACAGCGGGTGACCTTGCTTCCGGGGGCGCTTCTGGTATCCCGCGCGACCGTGTTTCTGGTGGATGGCGCCGATAAGAATGCCGCTCTGCAGAACGTTTTGCTGGGCGAACTTAATCCGCTGCTGTACCCTTCGCAGTTGTTGGCGCGGAGCGGCAAGCACGTCGATTGGTTCGGCGCCGGCATCCTATGGCCGGAAGTGCAATCGGTCGACTAAGCAACGTTCCATCCGCGCTTTTGCCCGCCGCATCTAAACTAGTAGGAACAAGATGATAACGCGTGAGCAAGCACGGGAGATGTTCGAGTCCGACGATCTGATTGGGATCGGGATGGAGGCTGACGCCGTCCGCCGCCGCCTGCACCCTGGTGGCGTGGTGAGCTACATCATTGATCGCAACATTAATTACACCAACACTTGCACCGAGTACTGCAGCTTCTGCGCGTTCTACCGTCCGCCCGGCCACAAGGAAGGATACACTCTGCCAAGGGAGGTGATCTTCCAGAAGATTCAGGAAACCATCGACCTCGGCGGTACCGGCATTCTCATGCAGGGCGGCTTGCATCCCGACCTGAAGATCGAGTGGTACGAAGATCTGCTTCGGTCTATCAAGCAGCGGTTCGACATCTGGACTCATTGTTTTTCCGCGCCTGAGATCTGGAACATCGCCGAGATCAGTGGAATTTCCCTGCGGGACACCATCGCACGCCTGCGCGATGCGGGCCTGGACTCGATCCCCGGCGGAGGCGCCGAAATCTTGGACGATGCGGTACGCTACCGAATCAGCCGGCTCAAGTGCGGCGTCAAGGAGTGGGTTGACGTGCACCGCACCGCTCACGAGCTCGGCATGCGTACCACCGCGACCATGATGTTCGGGTGCGGCGAGACGATCGATCAGCGCCTCAATCATTTCGAACTCGTGCGCCGCATACAAGAAGACACCGGCGGATTTACCGCGTTCATCCCCTGGAGCTTCCAGCGCGAGAATACATCGCTCGGACGCTTCGTCAAAGAAGAGACTACGGCGGTCGAATATCTGAAGACACTTGCAGTCTCGCGAGTTTTTCTGGACAACATATTGAATGTCCAATCTTCTTGGGTAACGCCGGGCTTAAAAACCTGCCAGGTCGGTCTGCGGTTTGGCGGCAATGATGTCGGCAGCATCATGATCGAAGAAAACGTAGTTTCCGCGGCGGGTGCTCACCACCGCGCCACTGAAGAAGAACTACGGCGTTTGATTCGCGACGCCGGCTTCATTCCCAAGCAACGCGACACGCTCTATCGCAGCTATTTCTTGAACTGAAAATCCCAAATCCGCGGTTCCACCTTGCCTGGAGTGAATTCAATAACCG
Source organism: Bryobacterales bacterium (assembly GCA_963752695.1). Lineage (GTDB taxonomy): Bacteria > Acidobacteriota > Terriglobia > Bryobacterales > Bryobacteraceae > Bog-113. Next base: position 762,651 of record CAVVZB010000002.1, on the reverse strand, counting down.
CGTATTCGCCTTCGGTGAGCGGCTTCTCCGGCCAGATCTTATACAGCGCGCTTTCTGTTAGCTGTTTGCGAAACGAAGGCACTTCCTGGATCTGCTCATCCATTTCATTGACGACCGGCAGAATCGCAACATGCTCGGCGACGCGTACGCCCTTATGAGGTGTCAGCCGGATGATTGCAAATCTCTCCTCTTTTTCGAGTTGCAAGAAAAACTCCTGCTTTTCTTGACGGATGACATTCGCCGAATGCTCTCCATCCAGTTCCACGGTTGCCTTCCCCGCAATGAGCGGTACCGGAACGGCGATCTTTAATAAGCTGCGGCCCTTATCGGTGTGGACCTTGACGTCGGCCAGCTTGAACACGGTGAGTTGTTTCGCGTCATCCAGTGTGTAGACGCCCGAATCCTGCGGAATCTTTAGGATCTGGTCATGCTGATCCTTAATGGCGCGATCCTCGTCCGCGCTCATGCGGGCCTGGTCAGCCAGGGCGGCGTTGTTTTCCACGGTTTCGGCCTCGGTCTTCCTTAGGTCGACTAAAGCAGCCGGCAACTCCTCCCACTCGCTCCGTTCGGTGCTATAGAACTTGATCCGGTCGCCCTCGCGCTTCCATTCGCGAACCAGCTGATACCCGCCATCCTTGAGGTACAACTTCCCAGCAGCCGCGTAGGCGCTCGCGGACAACAAAAGCACCAGGAAAACCGTGCGCATATTCTCTATTCTAAAGATCCCGCCCACGCAACCGCGACAACGTCCTGGAATAATATGAAGAACACATGCGCTATCGACGACTGGGAAGAACTAATTTTGAAGTGAGCGAGATCGGCCACGGTGCGTGGGGCATCGGCGGCAATATGTGGTTCGGCCATACGGACCGCGAGTCGCTGGCAGCCTTAGAAGCTTCGCTCGAAAACGGCGTCAACTTCATCGATACGGCGCTTGCTTATGGAGAAGAAGGCCATAGCGAGAGGCTGGTTGGCGAGATTGTGAATTCTTCCGATAAAGCCATCTACGTCGCCACCAAGGTACCGCCCAAGAACCAAATGTGGCCAGCGCGTACCGGCATCGGTATCGATGACGTGTTCCCGTACGATTACATCGTCGATTGCACCAACCGCAGTTTGAAGAATCTGGGCCGCGAAAGAATCGACCTGCAACAACTGCATGTCTGGAACCCGGAATGGCTTGACCGTGATGAATGGCGGCGCGCCATAGAAGACCTGAAGAAGGCTGGCAAGGTGCGGGCGTTCGGCATCTCCATCAACGATCATCAACCCGATTCGGCTATCGGCATTATCAACACCGGGCTGATTGATACCGTGCAAGTCATCTACAACATCTTCGATCGCACGCCCGAAACCACACTGTTCCCGCTTTGCCAGCAGAAAGACATCGGCGTGATTGCGCGCGTGCCGTTCGACGAAGGTTCACTCACGGGCCGGATCAACGAAGACAGTAAGTTCGACGAAAAGGACTTCCGCGCGATGTACTTCCGCGGCGACCGCAAGCGCGAGGTCGACGAGCATGTACGCGCGTTAGTGAACGATCTGGAGATCGAACGTCACGACCTGCCTCTGATAGCTCTGCGTTTCATCCTGAGCACACCTGCGGTTTCGACCGTTATTCCCGGTATGCGTTCTCTCAGCAGCGTCCAGATGAACGTACGCGCACCAATGTTGGGACCGCTGCCAGAACCTTTCCTCGACCTCGTGCGGCAGCACGCCTGGGATAAGAACTACTATTCGTGAGCTTACTTCAACGGTGAGAAATCGGCAGGATCAAGAAACACGGAGTCTACCTTCTCCACGATCTTGCCGTTGGCTTCAGACGCCTTCTGTACTTGCTGCCACTCCGGGTCCGCCCCGAACTCGGCCCAATTCTTCTTGGCCTGCTCGCGGCTGGCGTGGCTGATTACATAGATCAGAGTGTTGCTCTTGTCGGGCTCGTCCTGAAACGTCCAGTACGCCACGTTGGTCATCCCATGCTTCTCAAAGATCTTGGTCGTGTGGTCACGAAAGCGCGTCTTCAATGTTTCGAGCTTGCCCGGAAAACAATGATAAGTACGCAATTCGAAAACGCGCGTGTCGTCAGCCGCTCCCGCCAGCATAGCCATTCCTAAAAGTCCAAATACAAGCTTCCAGTTCTTCATGTTTCGTCAGTCTATCTCACTGACTTCGCCCAAGCGATGGACCTTCATGAGGTTCATCGTGCCTGGACGCCCCACCGGCTGTCCGGCGACGAATACAACCAGGTCCTCGGACTTGAGATAGCCGCGGCCCAGCAGCACGTGGTCCATCTGCAGCAGCATCTCATCGGTTGACGCGACGATGGGCGCGAGGATCGGCACCACGCCATAGGTGACCGATAAACGACGGGCCACTTCGGGATCGGGAGTAATCGCGTAGAGAGAAACGGGCGGCCGGAACCGCGCAATTGAACGGGCGCTGGACCCGCTGGTGGTGAACACGACCAGGGCTGTCACGCCGGCAGCGCGCGCCGCGTTGTAAGCCGCATCGGCCAGAACCTCCGCCGTATTCTGGGTCTGCACCGGACGGCGGCGTTCCTCAAAGCCCTTCGCGCGAATTGACTTCTCCGCCTCAATCGCAATCTTCTTCATGTACCCGACCGACTCCAGCGGATACTTTCCGGTCGAGGTCTCGGCCGAGAGCATCACCGCGTCTGTGCCATCGTAAATGGCGTTCGCGACATCGCTCACTTCAGCGCGTGTGGGCACGGGACTCGCGGTCATGGACTCAAGCATCTGCGTCGCCGTGATCACAAACTTGCCACCACGGCGAGCTTTGCGGATGATGGATTTCTGAATCGGTGGGACGCGTTCGAGATCCATCTCGACACCCAGATCGCCGCGAGCGACCATCAGACCATCGGCGGCCGCGACGATCTCGATGATGTTTTCGACGCCGTCGGGCTTCTCGATCTTGGCGATGATCGGAACGTGGTGGCCGCGCGATCCGATGTGCTTGCGCAACGCGTCGACGTCCTTGGCCGAGCGTACGAACGAGAGCGCGATCAGATCGACCTTCTCGGCGAGTGCGAACTCCAGGTCTAATAGATCCTTGGGTGTGAGCGATGGCGCGCTCACTTTCACGCCGGGCAGATTGATGCCTTTGTTGTCGCCGACCACGCCTCCAGCGACGACTTCGAACTCGACCTCGGTGGCGCGCACATCGACCGCTCGCAGTTCCACGGCGCCATCGTTCAGCAGCACGCGGTTACCGGCTTTTACATCGTTCGCAAAATCGGAATATCCGGTGGAAGCGCGTTCGCATGTACCGAGCGCAGTCTCCGTGCTGATGATGAAGCGGGCCCCTTTGTTCAGAACGCACGACCCGCCATCGAACTTGCCGAGTCGAATCTTAGGGCCTTGCAAATCAAGCAGAATCGCGACATGACGATCCGCCAGTGCGGCCTGCTCCCGGATCATTTTGATACGGGCGGCGTGCTCGGCTTGCGTGCTATGAGACGCATTCAGACGGAACACATCGACGCCCGCGTCAATCATCGCCCGGATCATTTCCGGCGTGTTGGTGGCGGGGCCCAGGGTAGCAACGATCTTGGTATTCGGCATCTTTAGATGTGTCTGACCATTCTAAAGGTTGGAAAGGTGTCGAACACGTTTCAACCGCGAAGATGCGGGGGGCGTTACCACTCCGTGTAGGGCGTTCCATCCAGGCCGTTCTTATCCGACCCGCTGCGCACATCCCAGATCCCCGGTTCCTGCTGATTGACGCTCTGCTCGGCATCTTCCATGATGAGCTTCCAACTGGAGTTGTTGCCGGTCATGGGATCTTTAGGAACCTCGTGCAGGTAGCCATCGGAGACCAAATCTTGCAAAGTTTGAGGCGCTTTCTGCTTGTCGAAGCTGTACTCATCGATGGTCTGGCGCAGGCTGAACAAGTCTTGTTTCAGAACGGTCTCTTTAGCGCGCACCAGCGACTTGGTGTATTGGGGTACGGCGATGGCGAGCAGGGTGACGATGATCGCCATGACGATCATCAGTTCGACCAGCGTGAAGCCCACATCGCGCCACCGGTTACCAGTCGGCATACGGTGTTCCATCGGGCGCTTTGGCATCGCTTTTGGTGTGAACATCGAAAACGTTTTGGCCTCCTCCGCCGCTGCCAGTTGGGTCGTCTTGCATGCTGCGCACACCCCACTCGGTCGTGTTGGTCATGGGGTCTTTGGGGATTCGCCGCAGGAATTTGATCTTGGTATCGGCGGCCTTACCTGAGCCCTTCACTCCATCCACCAGAGCCTGCAAACTTTCCGGATAACCGAAGGCATCCACCTTCTGCGGGCCGAGCTTGTTGCTATCGGCATAGTCCTTGTACTTATCGATCGCCGCGCGCATTTCGCGAAGCGCGTTCTGCAGCTCGCGCTCTTTGATCCGGCGCACGTGGGAACGCGCCAGAGGCACCGCCATGCCACTGAGTAGCATGAGGATGGTACACGCGACGATCAACTCCACGAGCGTCATGCCCGCGCGAAGATCCAGCTTTCGACGCTGCGTTTCCAGAATCATATCGGCTTATTTAACGGTCACGGTCAAAGGCCCGCTGCCTGCGTTGACAGTGGCGCCCGCAGCGTCATGCAGCACGGTGCGAGGCATGATCACGACGGTCTGGCCTTTACCAACGGCCTGGAACGTTACTGTAAGCAACGCTCCGGAGCCGTTAACCCCGCCCTTTGCCGGATCGCGAGCCAGACTGGCGCTAGCGTCACCGGTGTCATTCAAGATGTTCTTGGAAGGAGTCAAAGTGAGCCCATTCTGTTGCAACAGATCGCCGGCAACGATGGAGTTGATCTTGAGAACCTTCGGATCGAACTTGATCTGTGATTCGATCGATTGCAGATTCGTCACGCTGTCAGCCCGCACGGAGACCGTGAAGGATGACCCGCTTTGCGCATCCAACTGCGCGGGAGAAAAAGAGATGCGCGGAGCGGGGCTAGGCAGCACCGCAGGCGCGGGCGGAGCACCCATTTCGCTATTCGGCAAAGGAACGGTAACGGTGGTGGACGCCGGAACCGCACGCGCGGCGCGACGAACCGAATAGTTGGTCTGGTTACCGGCGTAAACTTCTTTCAGATTCTCGGCGGTAACATCGGGTCCACGCACGATGTGCGGAACGATCGAGATCAGCAGTTCGGTCTTATTCTGCGTGGTTTGCAGAGTGGTGAATAGGCGGTTCAAGATCGGAATATTGGCAAGACCGGGAACACCCGATACGTTCTTCGAATCGGAAAGCTGAATGAGGCCGCCGATCATATTGATTTGCCCATCGCGCATGCGCACGTCGAGAGTGGCTTTGCGTTGACTGATGACGGGCTGCGAGATGCCGCCGAGGTTCACGTAATCGGAGACTTGCGAAATATCGATATCCAGGTGCATCGAGACCTCGCCATTGTCATGGACGCGGGGAGTCATCTCCAGGTTCACGCCAGTGTCGATGTAAGTGAACTGCGTATTAACAAGAGGATTCACGCCAACGCCGCCCACGCCCGGTTGGAAGCTGCCGCTGGCGGTCGGGACCTTGTCGCCGATTTTCAAAACGGCCTTAAAGTTATCGACGGCGCGAATTTGGGGCCGTTGCATGACGCGCGTGCCGGTATCGTTCATGATGGCCTCAAGCAAGCCGCCGGGAACGTTGGTCAAGGAATAATCCTGTGAGGTGATGTGCTTCAGGTTCACCAGCGGAATGGGAGAACTGGTCGTCGTTGTGGACGAGCTTCCGGAAGTGTTCGTGGTCCCGGTATTGGAACCTGTACCGCTTCCCGTATTCGAGCCGGTGCTGCTCCCAGTGGACCCGGTGCTGCCGCCGTTGGCATTGAAGCCGCCGGAATTGCTGTTAGTAGTTCCTAACTGACCTGCCAGCGTTTGGAGGCTAGTGCGGGGAGTAAACAGGATTTGCGAATTGATTCCATTGGGCGCGAAGGCCGCGGCCAGCTGACGCGAGCGCGTGGTGTCCACTTCCATCACGGTGACGTCTACCAGAACTTCTGCTTTGGGCTTGTCCAGATCCGCAATAATCTTTTCGACGAGCGCCATGCGAGCCGGTTCCGCGCGCACGATGATGGCGTTTTGCGAACTATAGTTGAACAGCTTGTTTACTTCGATCACCTGCCGGAGCGTTGTGATCACTTCCTGCAATTCCTGAGGCGACGTGATGTTCGAAAGGTAGAAGACCTTGACCACCTGATCTTCGTAATCGCGGCGCTTGGTGGGATTTTCCTGGGCGATAAAAATCGTGTTACTGCCGAGTGGCTTCCAAAAGGAGTGCGTCACGACGGCGAGGTAATCGAGAGCTTCCTCCAGCGTGGAACCGTTCAGGTCAATCGATTGCGGCTTAGTTTGCGCTCCATCGAAATCGGGGTCAAACAAGACGTTTACACCGGCTAGCTTCCCGAGCGTGTCGAACAAAACCTTGGGCTTCTGGTTGGTCATGCGCAGGGTCAGCGGCTGCGTGTTGAGGGGCCGCAATTCCGGAATGGGCATGAGGCTATCGACGCGTTCCTGGGCGGCTTGCCGGGCCACCTGGGCGGTGGTCATTCCCATTTCTTCGGGGGAGACCTTGGCGCTAGGGTCGGCCGCTTTGCGATTGGCCTCGCGCTGAATCATCAGGCGGGTGCGGCGGGCCTCCTGGTCGGCAATGTCGGAAGCCGGGTCGATCTTATAAGCCTTTTCGAACTCGGCGAGCGCGCCAGCCAAATCGCCTTTGGGCCGGATCTCCTGACCGCGCAGCAAGTGGTAGTTGGCGGCTTCGAAGCGTACGCGCCGGAATTCCAGCTGATAGGCGGGGTCGGCTGGGTCGGAAGTGACCGCCTGTTCAGCCAGGGTCAGCGCGTCGTCCCACACCTGCTTGCTCTCAGCGATTTGAGCTTCCCGCAACAGGCGATCGCCCTTGCGATTGCGCGCCTCGAGAGGCATCACCGGCGTTAGAAGCGAAGCGGCGGTAAACACGGCGCCGACGGTGCGCCATCTCGGCAGGAAAGCCGGACGTATTATCATCAATAGGTCTGACGTGAGCAGGGCTATTATCGTTGAGGCGAAACTTCGGGTATTCCCCTCGCGCTCTATCCCTTCAAGTGCACTTAGACCAGGCATATGAAGAAGTCTGACCCGAACTCGAAAATTCTAAGCGAAAACCGCCAAGCAAGCCATAATTATCATCTTTCGGACCGCTACGAAGCGGGCCTGGTCCTAAGCGGAACGGAAGTCAAGAGCATTCGCGCGGGCAAGATGCAGCTGCGGGATAGCTATGCGCGGATTGAGAACAACGAAGCGTGGTTAATCAACGCGCACATTAGCGAGTACTCTCACGGGAACCGCGAAAATCATCTTCCTGTGCGCGGCCGCAAACTGCTGCTGCACCGCCGCGAAATCGATAAGTTGCTCGGCATCACGCGCGAGAAAGGGCTATCGCTAATCCCTACCCGAGTGTACTTGAAAGAGGGTCGCGTGAAGGCCGAAATCGCCGTCGCGAAAGGCAAACAACTGCACGACAAGCGGGAGGCCGATCGCGCCAAGACAGCGGAGACCGAAGCGCGCGCCGCCATTCGCGCCAGTAAGGCGCGGGAGTAAACGAAGCTCAACAGATCAACCATGAACATCACACTGGATCGTAAATCGCCCGCCGAAGTGGAAGCGGACGCTCTCATTATTCTGGAGTTCGAAGAAAGCTCGTCATTGCCAGCCGGTTACGCGCCGATGCGCGAGGCGGAAGAAGTGACCGGGAAGGCGAAGGAGTTTGCCCTGCTGCATCACGTGGCAGGCTTTAAAGCGCATCGCATCCTGATGGCTGGCGCGGGGTCGACGCAGAAGTTCACGGCTGCGGAGCTGCGGACTATTGCGGGATCAGCGGTACGCTTTCTGAAAGCCCGATCACTGTGTACGGCCGCGTTCCTGCTGCCCGAAGACTTCTCGACGGAGGAGCACGTCTCGGCCGTGGTGGAAGGCGCGCTGATTGGCGATTTCGAGTGCGACCAGCATAAGTCCGACCGCACGGGGACGAAGTTTCTAGCTTCCCTGAGTGTAGTGGTTCAGGGCGGCGGCGAAGAACTGGAACACGGCCTGAAGCGGGGCCGCGTTCTTGGGGAGAGCCAGAATTTCGCGAGGGAATTGGGTAGCGAGCCGGCTAATCTCCTGACACCTTCGGTGCTGGCGCAACGCGCGGCGGCCATGGCGACGGAGTGCGGCTTGGGATGCGAAGTGCTGGATGAAGCGCGCATGCGGGAACTGGGAATGGGTGCGCTCCTGGGTGTGGCGCAAGGCAGCGCGGAAGCCCCGGCGATGATTGTCCTAAGTTATCGGCCAGACAAAGCGGGCGGCAAGACGAACCTTGGATTAGTAGGTAAGGCGGTGACTTTCGATACGGGCGGCATCTCGATTAAGCCGGCCGACAAGATGGACCAAATGAAGTACGACATGTGCGGTGGGGCGGCGGTGATCGGGGCCATGCGCGCCGTGGCGCTGCTGAAGCCGCCGATTGCGGTGACGGGGGTGATTCCGACGGTCGAGAACATGCTTGGACCGAAGGCTCAGCGGCCGGGCGACATCGTTACAACGATGTCCGGCAAGACTATCGAGGTACTCAATACGGATGCCGAAGGCCGCTTGATTCTTGCCGACGCTCTGACTTACGCCAAGAAGATCGGGTGCACCCACTTGGTAGATGCGGCCACGTTGACAGGCGCGGTAGTGGTAGCACTGGGTCATCACTACACCGGTCTTTTCTCAAGTGACGATGCACTGGTAGACCGCTTCATGCATGCTAGCGGACATGAAGGGGAGCAGATGTGGCGCTTGCCTATCGGCCCCGAATATCGCGAACAGATCAAGAGTTCCTTTGCCGATATGGCCAATATCGGAGGCCGCGATGGTGGCGCTATTACCGCTGCGATGCTGCTGAAAGAGTTCGCAGGAGAGACACCATGGATACATCTCGACATTGCTGGAACTGCCTGGACGGAAGAGAATAAGCCCGCGATGGCCAAGGGTCCCACCGGCGTACTGGTGCGCAGTTTTGTGAGCTTGGCGATGAACTGGCGAGATTGACTCAAGGCGTGTGATTCCGTCCATTCCTTGAGTGAATTAGTAGTGGAAGCGATACCTGATTTGCGCGTAGATCTGCCTGGGGTCGGCATAGTGCGTTCCTCCAAAGGTCACGCTGTTGTCAAGAAGAAAGCGCCGGTTCATCAAGTTCAACGCCGTGGCTGAAATGGTTACGCGCTCACCGATAGACTTACCGAGAGATAGGTCGAAGGTAGTGTGCTCCTGAAGGTGGGCTGACACGTCGGACGCGCCGTCGGTGAAGCCGGAGCCGTAGTAAAGGTTGCCGCCCGCGGTCATGTGAGCGGGGAGCGTCAGGTTAAAGCCAGCATGTAAGGTGTGGCGTTGATCGTGATCCAACTGGAAGTAGCCAATGCCGCTTGCGGCAAAATCAGTGAGTCCACCGGAGATCGATCCAGCGCCTTCGGCATGCGCGTACGAGTAAGCCAGATACACTTCCCCGCGGCCGAACAGTTGTGGCGAGCGGATGCTAACCTCCCAACCATAGAGCCGCGCGTGATCGATGGTCAGCGGGAAGAAGATATCGGAATTTCCGATATTATTGTGATCGAAGTAGTTGCGGGCGCGCTGGTGATAGTCGTTCACATCGACTGACCAGCCGCGCACGGGGATAGTGAGCCCGAACTGATGTTCCTGATCACGCTCCCCGCGGAGGGGAATGAAGCCCAAGCCCTGAGTCAATGCAAAATCGAGTAACGGCCCGCTAACAGTGGAAAGCGGCGGGGCCTGATAATACTCACCCCAGAAACCACGGAGCACCCAGTGCAGATGCGGGATCCGGACCGAGGCGCCGAGCCGTGGACTTGCAGCATTCTCCGAGAGCGATCCGGCAAAGTGTGTGAAGCGAGCCCCGGCGATGAGCGTTAGCCAGGACGCAGGCTTATATTGATCCTCCACAAAGAGTGACTCTAATTGTCCATTGGTTCGGTCTCGCTGACTTAGCGAGTCTAACGATCCGTCGTTAGCTAATAGCGCGATCGACTCGGCATCTCGCTGTCCGAATCCATAGAGTCCGGCGAGAAAACTGTTCCGGCGGGTAACAGCACTCAAGGTCGCCTGCGCCCCTGCGTAATCGGAGACGCGATGCTGGGTTGTGCTGAGGGGAGTGTCGTTCGGATCGCCGTCGTAATTGGCGCGATTGTGATGATAGAACGGGGAAACGGTGAGGAGAACACCGGATGCGAGAGTATGGATCCAAGAGAAGTTAAGAACCGCATCGTTCTCCTTTTCGACATCGCGGACGAGGGCTATCGCGGCGGGATCAACGGGGATCTGATAGTCATCGCGGCGGAGGGTGGTGACGAGGCGAAACTGATTGGCTGCGCCGGCGTTGTAGATCAGCGTGGCCATCCCGCTCAAGCCCCAGACGCGGTCATGGATAACATCGGAACCGGGGGTTTGTAAGCCATAATCGGCGCGGTTACCATTGAAGCTACCGAAGTAGGCGAAGCGCTCGGTGTGGCTGCCAAGGTTCATTTGATCGTTCGTTTGATTAAAGGACCCGGCGGTGGTGTAGAGCTCCGCTTCATTGTGACGCTCAAAGCCGGTTCGTGGAACCACGTTGAACACTCCGTAAGTACGATCGCCGTAAGCCGCGGAGTAGCCGCCGCGATCAGCTTCCAGGTAATCGATATCTTTGGGATCGACCTGCGGGCCAACATTGCTCGAGATGTTGGTGTTGGGGATGGGGACGCCGTCAATGGCCCAAGTAACTTGGTGACCACCGCGGACATGTAGCTGATCGTGGGTGACCCAGGCTCCGGGAACATAGTCAGTGATCATGTTGAGGCTGTTTGTGAGGTCGGCGCCCGGAGTCTGCTGGATTTCTTTCCGGCTAACAATAGTGACTGGGGTAATCGTCTCCGGATTGGCGGCTAAGGCCGTTTCATCGACATTGACGACCTGGTTGACGGCGTTAATGGCGAGCTGGAAATGGAGCACGGGAACGCCTCCCGAGGTCTGCATGACTTGCTGCCTCGCGGGAACGAAGCCGTCGTGGGTCACAGTAATTCCGTAAGCACCTACCGGGACCGGGGCGCTATCGAAAGATCCGTCATCGCGGGTGGCGAGGACCTGGATAAGGTCCGAAGAAGAGGACCTTACCACGACACGGGCGTGACCAACCGGCCTGTGATCGGGATCGTGGACGATGCCTCGCAGAGAACTGAGAGCGAAGCCTTGGGCGCTGACGCAAACGCATAGTAAGACAGTTACGTACGATAGTAATCGGGACAAACGAACTCCTACTTACTGCTGGATCTTGGACGGGGGAACAACAGTCAGCGATCTAGGAGTAACTAGGGGGTCCGCGCTTTTGACAACTGCGGGCAAAGGAGATGCGAAACAGCGTCTCGGCCTGTAAGACGGGATCTAGGATGGCCGGAGCATCGAGTGCCAATGAGCCAGTTGCAGGCGGACAGGCGGCAAGTGTGGGACGTGCTAGTAAAGCGACCTTTGTATAGAGCGGGCAACGTACGGCGGGGGAACCGACAGATACCGAAGCGGGTTGACCCGGCATGGATCGCGCGGAGCAATGATGGATTCCGGCGCGGCGGCAACAGGCAGGGACGGCAGAATCATTCTGGAGAGTAAGCGCGACGGGAGACATCAGCAGGATGCTGAATATCGCCAAAAGCGCAGATGCCAGACATCTCCTCACGCTCTACCTTATAGCACACCATAGGCTGCCAGCCTACAATCGGGTGATGCACCTGCTGGGTATATCGCTATTGGCAACAAGCCTTTTCGCCATGCAAGTTGCGATTGCGGCGCCCCGAACGAAGGAAGTGGTGGGATATGTATTCGTGCGTGACCGGGCAATTAAGCCGGGCGAAATCGACGCGAGTAAGCTGACACGGATCAACTATGCCTTCGCCAATCTCAAGAATGGCGAAGTGGTGGAAGGGTTCTCGCATGATGCGGACAACTACGCTTTGCTTACCGGGCTGAAGGCGACCAATTCAGGGTTACGTGTGTTGGCATCGGTGGGTGGGTGGACGTGGTCGGGTGGCTTCTCCGACATGGCTTTGAGCGCGAAGAGCCGGGCGAAGTTTATCGAAAGCGCGGTCAGGTTCATAACGAAGTACAAGCTCGACGGTATAGATATCGACTGGGAGTATCCGGGGATGGCCGGCGCGGGTAATCGGTTTCGCGTGGAGGACAAGCAGAACTTTACGGCTCTGTTGGGTGAGCTACGCAGCCGGTTAGATCAGGAGGAAAAGCGGATCGGGAGACGGCTACTGATCACAATTGCGGCGGGGGCATCGGAGGAGTATCTGGCGCACGTGGAGATGGCGGTCGTTTCGCGATCTGTTGATACAGTGAACTTGATGAGCTATGACTACTACGAGTCAAGTTCGGATAGACTTACCGGTCATCACGCGCCCCTTCATGTAAGTCCAGGCGACCCCAAAGGAGTTTCGGTCGAGGGCTCCGTGCGAGCGTTTCTCAAGGCCGGAGTACCCGCGGACAAGCTGGTGGTTGGCGTGCCATTCTACGGACATGCCTGGGGCAGCGTACGTGCCGATAGGCATGGCTTGTTCGAGCCGGGTGGCGCTTCCAACTTACAGGTGACTTATCAATCGGTGGTGAATGACTTAATTAAAAATGGTTACTCGCGACACTGGGACCCGGTGGCGTCGGCACCCTATTTATACAATGCCTCGTCCCGCACTTTTGTGAGTTATGAGGACGCGGAATCCATTCGGGCAAAGGCCGCGTTTGTGAACAGATTACATCTGCGTGGAATGATGTTCTGGGAGTACTCGGGCGACGATCACGAGACCTTACTGAACGCGATCGCCGCCGGGATGAGATAGAAGTGTGTTACGCGGAAGCCTGGCGGGAGGCAAGTTGCGCGCGCATGGCCTTCATGCGAGTGCGTACCTGTGCACAACGTTCGCGGCCACCTGGGGTGGAGTCGATAAACTTTTCCAGGTTGACCAGTATCGTTGGCGAGAAGCTGCCGCGCATTTCCGTTAGAAGGAGTTCCAGTTTCGCGAAGACCATGAAGTGTTCGGCGTTGGTGTCATTGAACAACTCCGCACCGATCGCTCCGTGATTGACCAGGGCCGCGGCCATGTCCCAGTAGCTAATGACCATGCGAAGGTGCCCGCTATGCTCGCCGAACATGGCAGCAGTGACGTCTTCGAGGGTATCGGGGTTGAAAGTGGCAGTAAACCAATAGCGCGCTTTCCGCATGGTTTCTTCGCGGCGCATTTCATAGAGCTTGAGAACGAGAGTAGCTTCTTCTTGGATCGGCATGGATGTCTTATCTTAGCGGACCGGTAACAGGGTAACGTTTGGAGCGGGACAGGCGCCGGCGCTGGCGGTACAGGAGCGTGGGTTGATGTCCTTATCGAAACAAACCCGCGCTTCCTGCAACTCCGCGTTGGGGTAGCAGGTGACGCGGAAGGCATCCGACGGAAAGCGGGGGTTTGCGGCGGCTAGCTGTGCGGTGATCGATTGCGGATCGAGCTGCAGTTGCCGGCTGGGCGCGGTGAGTGCCGCCGGTATTTTGACCGCGTCGCGCGCTTTACGGACCAGGGTGAAGTAATCGGCGGCGGACAGGTCGGTACAGGTTCCATGATCGGCCCATTCGTGTTGGATCAAGGACGCGGTTGGGAAGTAATTCAACATGATGCGGATCAGATCATCGGAGACGGGACTTGCCGAGCCGCAGCGTTCGGGGCCTCGGGAGGATTCGCCTTGCGGCCAGAGTCCATGGACGACAAAACCAGTGCGGCGTCCGGCACCGCACTCAGCGGAATTCTTGTTGCCGCTGGCTTGGTCGCAAAAATCAGGCGCGTAGGATAAGGCGAGCAAATAGTAGTCGAACGTGGAGGCGCGAGAACTCGCGCGGTGGTGATGGGAGCGGGCTTGGCCGGAAATCGTGGCGAGGAGCAAGCAGGCAAAGGTGAGCAGAGCGCGGCGGTACATGCAACGTCATCGTAGCTTAAGCGGCGGCAGCTGAGCGGGTGACGCGCAGCTTCGAAGGACCTTTGGGACGAAGAGTGATCAGCGGGTCGCCCTTCCACGGTCGGGAGTTGAGGGGTGTGACAGTGACGTGCTGCATCAGGGTGGCGAGGAGAATCTGACCCTCCATCAACGCGAATTGATTACCGATACAGATGCGGCGGCCGGCGCCAAAGGGGAAGTACGCGTAGCGGGGAATGGCGGCTTCGCGTTCGGGGGTGAATCGGGCGGGATCGAAGACCTCAGGGTCGGGGAAATATTTCGCATTGCGGTGAACGACGTATTCGCACATGGCGACCAGTTCCCCTTTGCGGACGCGCAGGCCGTTGGCAAGTTGCAGGTCATGCAGGGGTTCGCGAACCACGATGTAGGCGGGCGGGAACAGGCGGAGCGCTTCCTTGAAGATTTCGAGGGCGAGCGGGAGGCGTGGAAGGTCCTGGAAGGTGATGGGGCGAGTGCCCACCGCGTCATGAACTTGCTGGCGAAGTGCGTTCTGAACCTCGGGGTGCCGGGCAAGCAAGTAGAGCGCCCAAGTGGAACCGTTGGCGGTAGTTTCGTGGCCGGCAACAAAGAGAGTCATGGCTTCGTCGCGCACCTGCTGATCGGTGAGCGCCTGGCCTTCCTCGTCGCGGGCGAGAAGGAGCATGGAGAGCACGTCACCCTTGTCCTCGCCGGATTGGCGGCGCTGCTCGATCATGCGGAACATGGCGAGGTTGAGCCGGTCGATGGATCGCTGGGCCTGCTCGCGGACCGGGCCATGATCGAGGGACTGCGGCCGCAGGGAGCGCGTCTGGCGCGTGGCGAAATGAATCAGGGCGGTGATGTCATCGCCAATCTGATCGGCATCGTTGAGAAGATCGACATCGAAGAGCGTGCGGCCGACGATATCGAGGGTGCAGCGGGTCATCTCATGATGGATATCGACAACGCTATCGGCAGGCCATGAGGCACAAGCGCGGAGGGCGCATTCGGTCATGATTTCGGCATAGCGGGGCACGCGCTGGTGGGCGAACGCCGGGGCAACCAGGCGCCGGTGAGCGAGGTGTTCGTGGCCCTCGCTGGTGAGCAATCCGTTGCCGAGCAGGGGCCGGGAATAGATGCGCAGAGCGGGGGCTTTCTGAAACTCGGCGGTGCGGTGGACGAGGACTTCTTCGATCAATTCGGGGGTGTTGATGAGCACTCCGCGACGTGTTCCGATGCGAATGCGGCCGTTTTCGGGATAGCGGGCGCCGATCCAGGCAAGCGCGGCCAGACGGCCCTGAAAAAGCAGGCGCAGCAGGAACTGGAGGGATCTCATTCCGCATTGTATACTTCGGGCCATGAAGCCAGGGGAGATACTGCGCGGGATTCGGGAGATCGGGATTGTGCCGGTGGTGCGGACGGCGAGCTCGGAGAGCGCAATATTGGCGATTGACGCTATTTACCGCGGAGGGATTCGGGCAGCGGAGATCACGATGACGGTGCCGGGCGCGTTGCGGGCGCTGGAGAAAGTGGCGGACGCTTATGGGGACCGGATCGTGCTGGGAGCGGGAACGGTGCTCGATCCGGAGACGGCGCGGGCATGCATGCTAGCGGGCGCGGAATTCTTTGTGACTCCGGCATTGAACCTGAAGACGATCGAGATCGCAAAGAGGTATTCGAAGGTGATTTGCCCAGGTGCGCTGACGCCGACCGAAGTGGTGACGGCGTGGGAAGCGGGGGCGGATGTGATCAAGATTTTCCCGGCCGATAGCGTGGGCGGGGCCAAGTACATCAAGGCATTGAAGGGCCCGCTGCCGCAGATTGAGATGATCCCGACAGGCGGGGTAAGCGTGGAGACTTGCGGGGATTTCCTGCGGGCCGGGGCTTGCGCGGTGGCGGTGGGGGGCGAGCTGGTGAATGCGCGGCTGATCGAGACCGGGGACTATGCGGAGATCGAAAAGCGGGCTCGCGCATTTGTGCACGCAGTGGCGGCGGCTCGGGTGTCTCATTCAGCTAAGTGATTGATTCGATTGAGTTGGGTTAAAAAGCGATTGTGCAAGGTTGTGCACGGAAGTAAAAACTGGCGGATGCACAGTGGCAATAAAAAAGGCGCTTCCGGCAAGTAAATCTGCCTGGGAAGCGCCGTTGAAAATCTGAAGTTGGAATTGCTGTTTATGCGAGGTTAACGTCTTCCGCTTGGAGGCCCTTGGGACCCTTTTTCACAATGAAGGACACGCGCGCGCCTTCATCAAGCGACCGATATCCGCTCGATGCGATGGCGGAGAAATGGACGAAAACATCTTCGCCATTGTCCCGCTGAATAAAACCAAAGCCTTTAGCGGCGTTAAACCACTTCACTGTACCTGTTTCTCTCATTTACTCTCTCTTTCTGGAACTCATCCCGTGACGTACTTTTTAGAGAATGGCCCAGCGGAGATCACAGGGATTACCTTGAGGTACATTCAAACAATTTCCGACAACGTGCGAGGATAATGAACCGCACCCGTAGGATAGCACGGGAGTGGAGGCGGGTGTAGGGGCAATGCGCCCTTAGCTTGGGGGCTGCTCTAAATGGGTTCCTGAAGAACCTGCCGGACCTTCTCCAAGAGGTCGCCCGGTAAGAACGGCTTGGGGAAGATATCGAATCTCGCCTCGCCGGCCCACTCAGCGATCGCGGCTTCATCAGGCAGCCCCGACACCATGAGTACTTTGACCCGCGGAAACTCCACGCGCAGTCGCCTCATCGCGTCATGTCCCGCGATTCCGCGGAGGAAAACATTCGTCAGAACGAGATCGGCAGTCTGGCCGCGCAGCATCGAAACGGCTTCTGTGAAGTCTTCGGTCGCGCGAACCGTATGGTCCCCGCGTTCGAGTATCCGCGTGATAACCAGGCGTACAGTGGGTTCCGAGTCGATCACCATTACAGAGGCCATCGTTGGTTCAAGTTTACACGACACGTTAACTGGGGGAGAAGATCTGATTCATCGCCCAGCGAACGCGGGGGTTGCGGCCGAACCATTTCCAAACATTGCCGGAGCGGAGGTTTTCGGCGCTGAGGAGCGTGATGCCCTGGTCGATACCGATGTAGTCGGGATTGGCCCAGGATGTTTGGGGATTGAAGGAATCGACGAAGCCGTAGCGGCCGTAAATGAGGTCTCCGAACTGGTCGCGCATGGATTGCAGGGCTGGGAGGCAAAGCTCGGGCGTGAACATGAGCGAGCCGGCGGCGGTGCTGGGTACGATGGTGCCATCGATGTCGCGGCGCGTGCCGGAATCGCCCCAGATGATGTAGCCGATCTCGCTGTCGGACGGGCTGAGGCCCCAAACGTTGGGCGCGAAGCTAGGGAATTGGCCGCGCAGGCTTAGGCAGAAAGCTCGGTGAGCGCGGGTGGCGACGATGGAGTTATCGAAGTAATTCAGTTGGAACGGCGGACCGTCGACGCGGTTGCGGTAATCGATCCAGGCATGCGAGTACTGGTGAGTAAACAGCGGGCCGCGTCCGATCCAGCGATATTGGTCGAACTGGGCCGGGTCGCGCTCGAAGCTGTACCAGGCACTGACAGGGATGGGAAACGTGGCGCTGCCGATGGCAAGTAGCTGGAGGATGGTGGCCTCGCGGTAATCGACCCAGGAGGCGCGCAGGAAACCTTTTTCGGGGTACCACCCCATGCGGAGCAGACCGGTCGCGGGATCGAAGAGCCAGGAGAACTGGACGCGGTCGTAAATGGCGCGGGCGAGTTCGGGGATTTCGGGGTCGGCCGCAAAGTATTGACCGGCAGTGAGGACGCCCCCAAGCAACAGGGCCGTGTCGATGGTGGAGAGTTCGGATTTCCAGACGCGGTCGCCGGTGTTGCGGTCGACGAAATGATAGAACCAGCCGCGGACATGGGGCTGGCGGTAGGCGAGATGGCGAAGGGTGGCGAGGACGCGGTCGTGAATGCTGGTGGCGTCCTGCCAGTTGCGCTGGTGGGCGATGCACAACGCGGTGAGACCGAAGCCGGTGTTGGCGGTGCTGGCGACATTGAGGCTCTGGCGCTTGGAGTGGACGGCGTCGGCGCGGACCCGGTCGAGAACCAGGCCGGTGCGGGGGTCGGCCTGTTCCCAGAAATATAGGAAGGCGCGATGGGAGAGGTCTTCGAGAAAAGCTTCGTTGGATGGGGAAAGGCGCGGGGCAGCAAGGGCCGGAAGCGCGGCGGCGGCAAGGAAGCTACGGCGCGAGATTGCCGGCACGGGACCAGGATAGCGGCAGCGGTGTTCTAAGTTGGAAGGATGATGCGGGTGAATCCAATATGGACAATGCTGCTGACAAGCGCGGCGGCGATCGGAACGGCGGCGATGGCAAAGGGAGCGGAACCGCCGAGTGTGCGGGTACATGGCGAGGCGACGGTGTCGGCGACGCCGGATCGGGCCGAGATCGATATTGGAGTCATTACGCAGGGCGCAACGTCGGAGGTGGCGTTGGAGAGCAACGCGAAGCTGGCGAAGGCGGTGATCGCGCAGTTGCAGGCCGCAGCGCCCGACGCGTCGATTCAGACGGTCAACTTCTCAGTGAATCCGAATTACAAGTACCCCAAAGACGGCGGGACGGCGACGATCTTGGGATACACGGCGAACAATACAGTTCGGATGGAGCTGAATCAATTGGAGTTGGTGCGGAAAGTGATTGCCGCGGCGGCAAAGGCGGGGGCCAACAATGTGGACCGCCTGAACTACACGTTGAAGGATGAAAAGCCGTATCGGGCGCAGGCGTTGGGGACTGCGGCGGCGCAGGCGCAGGCGAGCGCGCAAGCTTTGGCGAGCAGTCTTCATTTAAAGCTGGGCTCGGTGCTGCTGGTGGAGGAAGGTCAGCCGGTGATCGTGTCGCCGGCGCGGCAGGTGGAGTTTATGAAGGCGGAGTCGAATGCGGAGCCGCCGCTTTCGGCGGGGAATATTGAGGTTCACGCGAGCGTGAATGTGACGTTTGGGCTGGTGCAGTAGGGGCGCTTGGCGGAAGGGGAGACAAAGGCGATGGGGCACACGCAAATCGCGCGCTTTTACCTGGGCGAGACGCCGGACGACCGCGGACGACTGGTGACGCAGATTCAGGGGTGGGGTGCAGCGCAGCTGGAGCGGGTTCACGATTACATCCAGTGGCTGTTCCCGCTGCCGGAACCGAGCCCGGTCAATCCGAGCGCGCCGGTGCTGGATGCCGAGACGATTGCGGAATTTCGCGGGAGCGAGCCGCTGCGAGCGGCGTTGCTGGTGTCGCTTCGAATGATGACGCGGTTCTACGAGGACCGGCAGTGGCTGACGCCGGGAAATCATAACCTGCTGCGGATCACGCGGATTTTGCGGTCAACGCGCCTGCTGGGCCTGGAGGCGGAATCGCTAGCGTTTTTTGAAGATCTGCAGGCGATTTATGCGACTGCGGCGGGGCGGCGGGCGATTGGGAGCACCAGTTTCGACTATTGGCGGGCGGCGGTAGCGGGCTAGCGTGGCGTAACTTTCGCCAGAGCTTGCCGAAAACGTTTGCAAGTAATAGGTTATATGGAGGCAGAAGCGCGGACCCGGAAGCACGGGCGCGGCTGCACATCTTGAAACGGAGTAGCGCTCCCAGTTGAAACTAGCCCTTGTCGACTACTTAATTCTCTCGTTGTACTTTGCGTTCGTGATCGGGATCGGATGGGCGCTGCGGCGCAAGTCGCGATCGGCGGGCGAGTTTCTGACAGCAGGGCGATCGATACCCGTATGGATCACAAGTTTAGCGTTCCTGGCGGCGAATTTAGGGGCTCAGGAAGTGGTCGGAATGGCGGCGTCGGGCGCCAAGTACGGCATTATGACGGCGCACTTCTACTGGATCGGCGCGGTGCCGGCGATGCTGTTTGTGGGCGTGTTCATGATGCCGTTCTATTACGGCAGCAAGGCGCGGTCGGTTCCTGAGTATCTGAAACTGCGGTTTGATGAAAAGACGCGCGGGTTGAACGCGATCACGTTCGCCGTGATGACGATCTTCTCGTCGGGGATCTCGATGTACGCGCTCGGCCTGCTGCTGCAACTGGTGCTGGGCTGGAGTTTCACGGCGTCGGTGCTGCTTTCGGCTGCGATCGTGTTGACGTATACGTACCTGGGCGGGCTGACGAGCGCGATCTATAACGAAGTGCTGCAATTCTTCCTGATTGTTCTGGGGTTTGCACCATTATCGATTCTGGCGATCGCACAGGCTGGCGGCTGGGCGGGGATGCAGCAGCGGTTGCCACATGTTTATACGCACTCGTGGGCGCATTTGGCGCACGCGTCCGACAATCCGATGGGCATCGAGGCATTCGGTCTGTTCGCAGGGTTGGGCTTCGTGCTGTCGTTCGGCTATTGGTGCACGGACTTCCTGGTTATTCAAAGGGCGATGGCGGCGGATTCGATGAACGCGGCGCGGCGCACTCCGGTGATGGCGGCCTTCCCGAAGATGATCATGCCGTTTGTGGTGATTGTGCCAGGGCTGGCGGCGTTCGCGCTGACGCAGATGCACACCGGATATTCGCTGCCGTTCAAAGCGGACGGGCATACGTACGATTACGATCAGGCACTAATGACGTTGATGGCACAGTTTTATCCATCCGGGATGCTGGGCGTGGGCCTAACGGCGCTGATGGCGTCATTCATGAGCGGCATGGCGGGCAACGTGACGGCCTTTAATACGGTGTTCACGTACGACATCTATCAGAGCTATATCCGGAAAGACGCACCGGATGCGCATTACTTACGAGTAGGTAAGATTACGACCCTGGTGGGGACAGCACTATCGGTGGCCACGGCGTATCTGGCTACCGAGTTCAACAACATCATGGATTTCCTGCAACTGGTATTCGGGTTCGTCAATGCGCCGCTGTTTGCAACGTTTCTGCTGGGGATGTTCTGGAAGCGGACGACGGGGCACGGAGCATTTGCGGGGTTGGCGTCAGGAACAGGAATGGCCGGCGTGGCGTTGGGATTGACACGAGCCGAAGGAAAAGGTGGCTGGTTGGGCGTTCTGTACCAATTCCCTTCCTCGATGGCGCAGAGTTTCTGGATTGCGATTGTCGCATTCACGACTTGTTTTGTCGTGACGGTGGCGGTGAGTCTGGCGACCACTCCAAAGCCGGCGGCGCAACTCGAGGGTCTGGTGTATGGATTGACGACGCAACCTCGCGAGCAAGGCATTCCCTGGTATAAGACGCCGGTGACCCTGGCGATCATCGTGATTGTGGCTCTGGTTATGCTGAATGTGGCGTTTCGGTAAAGCGGAAAAGGGAAGCTGACGATGATCGACTTACGAGTACCGACGGGTCTGTTTTTTAGCGCGACCGGATTGCTGCTGGTGGGAATGGGCGTGTTCGCGCCGGGGACGCGGTCGGCCTTGACCACGGCTAATGTGAACCTTTACACAGGGGTTGCGATGCTTCTGTTCGGCGCGGTGATGCTCCTGCTGGCGTGGCGAAACAAATGATTGCGCAGTTTCAGGAAAAGTACGGCCGGGATGCGAAGCCGCGGGTGTTCCGCGCGCCGGGCAGGGTCAATCTGATTGGTGAGCACACGGACTACAATCTAGGCTTTGTGATGCCGGTGGCCCTTGATCTTGCGTGCTATATGGCGTGCGCGGTGGCGAACGACGGCGGAATTCAGGTGTACTCGCTCGACCGGAACGAGGGCTTCACGTTCGATGTGGATGTGGCGCACGCCAAGCCGCAAAAGAACTGGACCGATTACGTGATCGGTGTGGCTCAGAAGCTGGCCTTGCGCGGTGTGCGGATCAGCCCGCTGCGGCTGATGCTGCACAGCGAGGTTCCCGAGGGATCAGGGCTCAGTTCGTCGGCGGCCTTGGAAGTGTCGGCCGCGCTGGCATTTCTGAATGGGCGGTCGTACGACAAGATCGAGACAGCGAAGCTTTGCCAGGCGGCGGAGATCGAGTTCGTGGGAATGCCGTGCGGAATCATGGACCAATACATTTCCGTGTTCGGACAGGAAAAGCGGGCGGTCGAGATCGATTGCCGGAGTCTGGAACACCGACTGGTGGAGCTTCCGGCGGATGTCGCGATTGTGGCAGTGAATTCGATGGTGAAACATGAGTTGGCGTCGTCGGCTTATACCGAGCGCACCCATGAATGCGCTACCGCCGTAGCAGGGATTCAGAGTAGGCGCAAAGAAGTGAAAAGCCTGCGGGACGCGCGTTTAAGCGATTTGCCTGACGCGGGTCTGAGCGAAGTGGTCATGCGGCGGGCGCGGCACGTGATCACGGAAGACGCGCGGGTGGAGGCGTTCCGGGAAGCGGCGGCCCGGAAAGATCTGCAAGGGATGGGGAAGTTGTTCGTGGCCTCGCACCAGAGCATGAAGAACGATTATGAGATCACGTGCGAGGAGATCGATTTCCTGGTGGATCGCGCGCTGGAAGTTGACGGAGTTTACGGCGCGCGCATGACGGGCGGCGGGTTCGGAGGGTGTACGGTCAACCTGGTGCGTCCGGACGCGGTGGAAAATTTCAAGCAGGTAATCAAACGCCGGTATCAGGACAGGTATCGGGTGGACCCGCCGGTGTTTGATTGCGTGCCTTCAAAGGGCGCGTCGGAGATCACCGATTGGAGACTCGTTCCCGAAGCGCCGGTACTCGCCAAGAGGTGATCGGGTTTGGCCGGTTCAGGCACCGGTCATGGTGCGCACATAGTGAACATAGTCTGTCACAATCGGGCTCGCGCCTAACTGCCGCAGCAGAGTGACTATCTGGCCGCGGTGATAGGTGCCGTGGTTCACTACATGGAGTAAGTTGTCGTAAACGGGTGAACTCGCTTCGAGACCGCTCATAAACCGGTAGTCGAGGTTCGAACTCCAACGGTCGTCAGTTAGGGCTCCCGCATAGGCGATCAGGCGGCCCTGCACCTCTGACGCTTTGTGACGCAGAGTAGCTAAGTCGGCAGCCAACTCTTCATCGAGCTTAGCGTTAGGAATACCCTCATGCCGTTTGAGCCAGATAGCATCGGCCTGATAAACATGGAGTAAGGTTCCGAAGATGCTGGTGTGCGAGGTCTGCATGTCGCGATGCAGTTGTTCCTCGGAGAGCGGGGCGACGGAATCGAAAGTCTTCTGAGTGGCCCAGGCGTGGTATTCGAGGAAGCGGAGCGCGGTGGCGCGATGGAAGTCCATAAGCAGATTCGATTATCTCGAATGGTTTTCTATAATTCCCTCATGCCCTTCCCCAAAGTATTCACGGTGCGCCAGAAGTTCGCCAATCGGAGGCTGGCCGACATCCCCGGAGCGGTGCGGAAGGAGTTGGAGCGCGAGGGGTTTGCAGGCCGGGTGAAGCCGGGCGCTCGCGTCGCTATTGGGGTGGGAAGCCGCGGGATCGCCAACATCGCGACGATTGCACGCGCGACGGTGGAATTTTGGAAGTCGGTGGGTGCGCAGCCTTTTATCTTTCCTGCGATGGGCAGCCATGGAGCAGCAACCGCACAGGGGCAGGCTGACGTTCTGGCGCATTACGGAATTATCGAAGAGACGATGGGCTGCCCGATTCGCAGTTCGCTCGATGTCGTTTCGATTGGGACGACACCGGAGGGAATCGACGCTTTTCTAGACCGCTTCGCCGCCGAGGCGGACGGGATCATGATGATCGGGCGCGTGAAGTGGCATACCGACTTTGAGGGGACGATCGAGAGCGGGCTATTCAAGATGATGGCCATTGGGCTCGGTAAGTGGGCCGGGGCGCAACATTACCACGCCCATGCCTATACGTTGGGCCTCGAGAAGACGATTCGATCGATCGGGCGGCAGATGCTCGGAACGGGGAAGATTATTGGCGGCCTGGCGATCCTGGAAGACGCGCTTCACAACACGGCGCAGGTGACGGCGGTTGTAGCGGAAGGGATGGAGGCGCGCGAGGAAGCGCTTCTGGAGCAGGTGAAGAGCTGGATGGGGAAAATTCCGGTGATGCTGGATCTGCTGATCTTGGATGAAATCGGCAAAGAGATTAGCGGATCGGGGATGGACACGAAGGTTGTAAATCGCGGCGTGCAGGGGCAGTACAACCCGTGGAAGATCGCGCCGGTGATCCACCGCATTTTTGTTCGCAGTCTGAGCCGTCATACCTATGGCAACGCGTCGGGAGTTGGCTTGGCAGATGTTGTGAATGAGCGCTTAGTTAGTCAGATGGACTTAAACGCGACTTACATCAATACGATCACGTCGTCGTCTCCTGGCTGCGCGCGCATTCCGATGCACTATGATACTGACCGGGAATGCATCGAGAAAATCGGACGGACCACGGGCAAGCTGGACCCGAGCGGGCTGCGCATTGGACGTATCCGCAATACAATGGAGCTAACGCCGATGGTGCTTAGCGCGAACTTACGGGCGGAGATCGAAGCCAACCCCGGACTGGAAATCCTGAGCGAGGCTTACGACCTGGAGTTCGACGACGCCGGAAACCTTGTGCCGATCCGCGATGCGGCAATGACTAACGAGCTATCAGAAGCTTCTCAACATGTTTCGCGATAACATCGACTTCGATATTGACGCGATCGCCGGGGCGGCGGAAAGCTAGAGCTGTAGCTTCGTAGGTGTGAGGGATGATGGTGATCGCAACTTCCGGCCCAGCTAGAGCAGCGATTGTCAGGCTAATGCCATCGACGGAGATCGAGCCCTTTTCGACAAAATAACGCTCGAGATTTTGCGGGACGCGTAAGCGCAGCCACCAGTTATCCGCGCCCAGTTGGTCGAGTGCAATAATTTCGGCGGTAGCGTCTACGTGACCCTGCACGATGTGGCCGCCGAGGCGGGAAGTGGGAAGCAATGGGCGCTCCAGGTTGACGCGCGAACCGGGCCGCAGATCGCCAAGATTGCTGCGTTCCAGGGTTTCGGGCGCCAGGTCGGAATGGAAGCGATCGGCCTGGATGTCGAGCGCGGTGAGACAGACGCCGTTGACCGAGATACTGCACCCTTCGGTAGCATCCGACAAGACGGTGTCGCACACGACGCTCAAGCGCGCGCCTGCCTGACGCGGTTCCAGGGCGCCAATCACTCCAACTTCTTCGATGATCCCGGTAAACATCTAATCGTCCTTC
This sequence comes from Bryobacterales bacterium, assembly GCA_963752695.1. Lineage (GTDB taxonomy): Bacteria > Acidobacteriota > Terriglobia > Bryobacterales > Bryobacteraceae > Bog-113. The sequence goes on along the minus strand of CAVVZB010000002.1, from coordinate 737,570 downwards.
TCGACCCAGCCTTCGACGGCGAACTCATCGGTAGAAATGGGATGCAGCCGGACGTCGCGGACGCGGATGGCATCCGAACGGCGGCGGCGGCCGACACCGCCAGCCATAGGGAGAGACTGGGTGCCACCGAGAATTTTAGGGGCGTAATAAAAGAAAATTTTGTCGGCGCATTGTGCTTCAAGCACCGCCCAATTCACCTTGCTACCGGCCTCGACGATCACCGAAAGGATATTCTGTTCGCCTAGCCAGCTGATTGCGCGCGCGATATCAACGCGACCTTTCACGCCATCGAGGGTCAAAATGCGAATTCCGCGCGCGTCCAGCGCTTTGCGGCGCTCTTCGGAAGCAGCCGAAGTGGTGACGACCACCACGTCATCCAGCGTGCTCTTCACCATGCGGGAGGTAAGCGGCAGGCGAAGTTGCGAATCGAGAACCATGCGCAGGAGCGGGCGCGAGCGCGGCTGGATGGTGCGATCGGTGAGCAGACAATCGTCAGCCAGAACGGTGCCGATACCGGTCAGCATGGCATCTGACTCGTGGCGGAGTTGCTGGACGTGTTCGCGGGCGATGCCGCTGGTCAGCCAGCCGCGATTATCGTCTGGTGCGGCGATTTTGCCATCGAGGGTTAGCGCGGTCTTGAGTGTGACTAGCGGCTTGCGGGTCCGCATGTAATGCAGAAACGCTTGGTTGAGAGCCTCGGCGGCCGGACGCGCGGCATCATCGATCTTCACTTCCACCCCGGCGGCACGAAGCTTGCGGAAGCCGTCGCCACTTACCAAGGGATTGGGATCTTGCATGGCCGCAACCACGCGCGCGACTCCGGCCTCGATGAGCGCATCGGCACAAGGCGGAGTGCGGCCGTGGTGGGAGCAAGGTTCAAGGTTGAGGTAAAGCGTTGCCCCGCGCGCGCGTTCGCCAGCATCGCGCAAGGCCAGGACTTCGGCGTGATCGCGATTTTCAAAGACGTGGAAGCCGCGACCGACGACGTCACCATCTTTGACGAGCAGCGCGCCAACCATAGGGTTCGGACTGGTGATGGCGCGGCCCCTGGCGGCTAGTTCCATGGCCTGATTGAGGTAATCGGAATCGTTCATGCGAACAGCGACTCGATAAAGCTTTCGGCGTCGAAGGGAAGCAGGTCATCCACCTTTTCACCCACTCCGATGTAGCGGATGGGGAGATTCAATTCGCGGGCGATGGCAATCACCACGCCGCCTTTTGCCGTGCCGTCGAGCTTGGTTAAGACGATTCCCGTGACTCCGGATGACGCTGTAAACTTGCGTGCTTGTTCGAGGCCGTTCTGCCCAGTGACGGCGTCCAGGACAAGCAGAACTTCGTGCGGCGCCCCGGTGACGACGCGGGCTGCGGTCCGGCTCATCTTCTCGAGTTCGGCCATCAGGTTGGCTTTGGTCTGCAGGCGGCCGGCGGTATCGATGATGACGTAATCGATCTTGCGGGCTTTGGCGGAATGCAGCGCGTCGAAGATCACGGCGCTGGGGTCGGATCCCGTATTCTGGCGGATGACATCGGTATTAGTGCGCGTGCCCCAGACTTCCAATTGCTCGATCGCCGCGGCGCGAAAGGTGTCAGCGGCAGCCATCAAAACGCTGCGGCCTTCCGATTTATAAAGCTGCGCGAGTTTGCCGATGGTGGTGGTCTTCCCCGCCCCATTCACACCGACCATCATGACGACGGCAGGCGCTTCGTCGACGCGAGGGAGGGGACGTTCGGACGCCTCTAGGATTTCCAAAAGATGTTGCTTAATTAAGCCGCGCAGCTCGCCCGCGTCGTTCAGTTGATGGCGCTCCACGCGGTCACGGATGCGATCGAGGATCTCTGTAGTGGTCGCTACGCCAATGTCGGCGCTGAGAAGCGTGTATTCCAATTCGTCGAGAAGCTCAGCGTCGATATTGCGGCCGGAGATGGCGTCTTCGAGGGCCGAGACAAGACCGGCGCGCGTTTTCTGGACGCCGAGCTTTAGCTTGTCGAGGAGACTCGGTTCCTGGGGAACGGTCCCGAATAATGTTTGGATCGCCATGCAGATTTGAGTTTAGCGTCTACCGGGGCCGGCGCGGCGGAATGAAGTTCAGTGAGCAGACCGCGGGCTTCATCCACTTGATGGGTCACTTTACCCAAGACGGCGGCGACGTTACCGGCCTGCGTTTGGGCCTCTTCCATACGCCCAGCTTCCACGGCTTCGCGAATCCCAGGGAGCGTTTTTACTCCATAGCCGGTCAGGCTTCCGGGAGCGTAGATGGCATGCTTGAACCAGTCGCGGCCGGGGAGCCCGGTCTCCAGCATCATTTTCCGCTCGCTTCCGAATAGAAGCTGATCGAGCATTGCGCGTTTCGCTACGGGCGCGCTGGGGAGATGAGGGAGCGCATGTTCATAGGCCGTTTCGAAGGCCGCGGCTGACTTTTGTAGAGCGAACACGGCGGCATGGACGGAGCTCAGATCCAACTTCTGATCCGGCTTCAGCAATTTTTCGATTTCCTCGACGTAGCGTTCCAAGGTGTCGGCGAATACGGAGAACTCGAACGGTTCGAGCGTGGCGTCGCTCAGGCGGAGTAGAGCGGTGGCGGTAACGGTCGAGAGCGCCTTGCCATAAGCGAAATCGGTATCGCTGAAATGGGTGTACCAGTAATAGGTGTCGTAGGAGGAATGATAGATGCCCCCGGATCCATCGTCATCCATAAAGCCGAAATTCAGCGAGGCGATTCCAAGATGCTGGAGGAACGAGGTGTAGTCCGACCCGGACCCGAGCGCTTCCAGGTGCCAGTCGTGTTTTTCCGAAGACGCAGGCGGAGGCAGTAGTCCCAATGGCGGCGCGGCATGCGGATGAGCGCGCAAGATATCGGCCAGCGGCTTTCCGGTTACCGGATCGTTGACGTCGCGAGCAAGCTCGCCGACGAAGGTTTCGAGCGTGTGCGAACCCCCGGCGCTGAAGCGGCCTTTCCCATTGGAGTCCGAGTTCACGTAGACCACTAGCTTCCGGCTCAGTTCGCTGGCATGCTTTTCGGCGAACTCGGTGGAGCCAACCAGGCCGAACTCCTCGGCATCCCAGAGTGCAATCAGAATGGTGCGCCGGGGACGCCATCCTAGTTTCAATAGTTGGCCGAGCGTGCGGGCCGTTTCGAGCAGGGCCGATGCGCCACTCAGTGGATCCATCGCGCCGTGCACCCAGGCGTCGTGATGGTTGCCGGCCATCACCCATTGATCGGGAAGTTCGCTGCCGGGAATGCGGGCGATTACGTCGAAGATGGGATGGGTGGAATTGTCCATCTGCACCGCGAGGTGAACCTTCTCGCCGCCGTCTCCGATGTGATAGGTCAAGCCGAGTGCGCCGCGCCAATCATCGGGGGCCACGGGTCCACGGAGTTGCTGCAATAGAGGGAGGGCGTCCCCGTACGAAATCGGCAGAACGGGGATGTGCATCAGGGTCTTGGCTTCGCTGAGCGGCAGCCGTTTTGCGCCCTTCTCGGAGGCCCAGCCGGGCGAGAGTGGATCCCCTGGATAGAGCGTCATATCCATCACGCTGCCGCGTTGGACGCCGTCGGCGGGACGCCAGCCTCCCGTGGGGTACACATCGCCGCGATAATAGCCATCGTCTTTCGGATCGGAATAGATGAGGCACCCAGACGCGCCGTGCTCGGCCGCCAGACGTGGCTTGAGTCCGCGCCAGCCACCGCCATAACGAGCGATCACGATTTTTCGCTTCACGTCGATTTTATTCTTGGCGAGGTACTCGTAATCGGCTGGCATTCCATAGTTGACGTAGACCAGGGGCGCGGTCACGTCGCCGGAGCCAGAGTAGGCGTTATAAGTGGCTACTTCGTCTTTGTGGACGCTGACGGTGTCAGCGGCAATTGGCGGCTCGTACAACTTTGCGTGGAACGGATGCGGAGAGAGTACCTCAAGGAGCCTCGATTGGGGACGGGGCAGCAGCGCCTCGAATTCTTCGATATGGGCGTCCAGGCCCCACGACTTCATCAGGCCAAGGGCGTATTCGGCCACCTCGCGGGATGCGGGTGTTCCAGCCAAGTGCGGCTTGGCGGACATGCGCTTCATGTAAGCGCCGATGCGGGTGGACTCCGGCAGCAGGCGCGCTTTTTCTTCCCACTTCTTTTCCTGAGGAAGCGACGCCGGGGAGAAGCCGCGCACGGGCAGCTGATCGCTAGCGACCAATACGGAGCAGGAAATCAGAAGACCAAAACGAAGCCACATTAGCCATCGAGTATAGCTACAAGTGCGGCGGCGGGTTGCGTAGTAAGGAAGCCGAATCGCGGTCCAGATACAAGCTTGCGTTGGCGTGCGTCCGAAGGATGGACGCGGGCGCTTCGGGGACGATCGGACCTTCCAGGCAGTCCCGAACCGCAGGTGCTTTCCGAAGATCCGGAACCACCGCGACGATTTCCTTGGCCTTCAATATCTGCCGGATTGACATGGAAATGGCGCGGTGCGGAACCTCGTCCAGTGTGCGAAACCAGCCTTCGCCCACTTGCTGCAAACGGCAGGCTCGGTCGAGTTCCACGATGAGATATGGTGCTTCGCTGGTGAAATCGGCGGGTGGATCGTTGAAGGCGAGATGGCCGTTTTCACCGATGCCGACGAAAGCAAGATCGATGGGGGCGGAATGGAGGGCGCGGCAAGCGGCGTCGAGCGCGGAGGCTGGATCGAGCTCACCGGAAATCTGGTGCACAAGCGGAATTCCGGTGGGCCCAATCAGATGCTGTTGAAGGAAGTGGCGGAAGCTGGCGGGATGCGTGGCTGATAATCCAAGATAGTCGTCGAGTTGGTAGAGTTCGACGCGCGTCCAGTCAATTGAAGCATCTTTCACCAGTTCGGCGAGGAAGCGAATCTGTGAGGCGGCGCTGGCCGCAATGACGCGGGCAACCCCAGAAGCGGCGATGGCGCTCCGAATAGCGGCTGCCCCATGAGAGGCAGCCCGGAGCGCTAACGCCGCGGGGTCGGGATGAATGCTGATCCGCAAGCACCCATTACAACAACTAGGGCGCGGTGATCACCACGGGCGCCGACAGAGCGGACTGATTCTTAGCAACATCCACTGCTAGAACCGCATAGTAATACGTTTTGCCGGAGCCGACCGTCGGGTCGGAATAGCTCGCCTGGGACGCGGGGCTCCAGCCGATTACCTGTAGGTTGGCGGCGGTTAAGCCACGGTAGACCAGGTAATTGGCAACCATATAGTCGTCCACGGAAGGGGTCCATGCCAGCGTAACCACCGGGCCTTGCTGTGCAAAGCCATGCAGGTTGGCGGGTATGCTCGGCGGCGTCGTGTCGGCAAGAGTTGTTCCGGCCACGATTGCACTGCGAGCAGAATGGTTTCCAGATGTGTCGAACGCGTCCACCTGGTAGTAAAAGGTTTTCGACGGGCCTACCAGTGTGTCGGTAAACGAGGTGGTGGTGCTGGTGGCAAATGGGGTTATGGAGCTCTGGGATGTTCCCCGATAGATTTCGTAGCCGGCAATTGCCACGTTGTCCGTTGAAGCGTGCCACGTCAGCCCGATGGCAATGTCCGTGAGCCCAGTTGCAAGTACGCCAGTTGGCACCGTAGGCGGAGTCGTGTCGGGATACGAATAGGTTGTCATCACCAGCGGCAAGGAACGACCAGACTGGTTGCCTGAAGCGTCGAAAGCCGAAATGGTGTAAGTATAGGTGGTATTCGGGCTGAGGTTAGGGTCGTAGAACGTGAGCGGGCTACTCACGGCTCCGACCACTGCCCCGTCCCGGTAGATGTTATACGCCGCCACGCCGACATTGTCCTTCACGGGGGTCCAGGAGAGGTTAGCGACGGTTTGCGAGTAGCTGACCAGGACCGGAACGGCGGGTGTCGGCGGCGGTGTCTTGTCCGGCGCTTTCAATAGCATGTTTTCGTAGGCGGTGCCGGTGGGAGTGAATAAGCCCGCAATGTTCGCCTGGGTCGCAGCCGTATCTGAAGTAGTAATTAAATCGGCGTCCGCCAGATTGCCATATGTGCCGTAGTCGAGGTAAGCGCTGAGGTAATGCGACCAGAACGGGGTCATGAATGCAAAGTGTCCGTAGTTGCCAAAATCCTGCATTGCCTGTAAGAAACTGATGTCCACAGGTGACCAGAAACTGAATGCATCCCGGGCATAGATGGTGGTGTATGACAACCCGGTGGAATATTCCGCGTCGGTTTCTTTGTAGGTCCAAAACTCGCTCATGGCCGGCTGTTTACCGGCAGCCTGGATGATCCCGAGCGCACTAAGTGCATTCGGAAGGTTATTCATGTTCACCGGATAAATGTGCATATCGACGAAGTTCAACGGCAGGTTACTGAAGCTTTCAACGAACTGCAGGAACGACGGATGCCATGTCCCACACCCGGCGCCGACCTGCACGCCCTTGACGCCGGTGGCCTGAATATCGAGAATCATCTGCTGAACCATCGACGTGCTGCCACTAACCGTGTTGGCATTCAGCTGCCCCGTGGAGTTGGCCTCCGTGTCCGGCTCGGCAACTACGACCAGATAGTCCGGTTTAAACAATTGCGCGATGCTGGCCACCAGCTGCGCGCGTTGACTCATATAGGTCGGCCAATCCAGAGTTTGGTAATAGGGAAGGAACTCGCCGCTGTTGTTGCCTGGGAAGACAATGGCGATAGTTGACTCGATGACGACTTTCAACCCCCGCGATCGAATTTCATTAACCAGCTGAGTGTAGAAGTTCAGGTATCCCTGGTAGTCCGCCGGGTTGGTGTAGTAAGGCTGATACATCGCCGGAAAATTGATGTGGAACGTAATGCTGGAGACCCCGAGCGCCTGCAGCGAGTTCAATTCGGATAACACCGTCACCTGGTAGTAATTGGGATCTAGCAGATTTGTAGTTAAGTCGGAATTGGCAGTCTGGAGCTGCGATGAGCGCAACACCGGGTACTTGGATTTGTTCCAGATCGAGTTGATGGTTCCTGAAAAATTACTGAGGTCATTGCTGATCGTCGTGTAGGCCGGCTGGAAGACGGCGGGCACTGGTGGGGTTTGCGAGAACCCGCAAGTGGCTGATAACACGGCTACGATAGCCGCTGTCGGAATTACATTTTTCAAAGGGTAAGCCTCGCTTTAGGTGTGATCGGCGTCACACAACTCTTTGGTGTCGGAGATAGTGTCTAAGAATTCAGAAAGAAATATCAAGCAATTGCGTGTTTCTTTTCCCAAATCGCCATTGAACAACTTCAAATCAAACAGAATTCTTTTTATGTATGAGCAACCAAAACACAGCTTGAAATGGTATGTTGCGCATTCCCCCCAAAAAAAAAGAACAATGAGAGAAGCGGCCGCGCGGTGGGAGCGGACTCACATAAACGAATCGCGAAAGTCAATAGCAACCGCGTGTCTTGCTATTGCCCAGCGGAATGTTCCGTGGTATGTTGCAGGTTCCGGGTAAGTTGACTTGATCGGCTCTACGTCAGAGCAGAGGCCGGAATTTCGTAAGACTGCAGGCCGCAAGTTTTGCGAAATTCTGAAAGATACCTGTAGTGTCCCGCCTCAATTTTTGTAAGAACGCGGCCGGGAGCTATAAGGAATTGTCACCTAACTTTAATAAGACGGTCCGAGCCATCCAGACGTATCTTGCACTCGGCAGCCTAGTCATTTCTACTCTGGGAGCGGCTCCAGTGCCGGTCTTAACAGGACAAAGGGGCGCTCAACAGGCTGGCTTCGCCAACTTTGAAGGCTTTATCACAAATCCGATTCGGCTTTCACCGGATGGAACCCGCATGTTCGTCGCAAACCCTCCGAACAGCAGCGTGTCTGTGTTCGATCTGAGCAATGGAGCCAGCCCAAAGCTTCTGGCCGAGATCCCCGTGGGCGTCGAGCCGACCTCCGTAAATCCCGTTTCTAGTGATCAGGTATGGGTTGTTAATCAGGTTTCCGACAGCATCAGCGTAGTTTCGGTTTCGAAAGGCATTGTGACGGCTACCTTGCACGTGCCCGATGAACCGATCGACGTTGTATTCGCGGGCGGCAATGCGTATGTCAGCGTATCGCGGAGTAACGCTATCGCGGTGATCAACATCGCAACTCTCAAAATTACAGCCATTCTGCCGGTTTTCGGCGGCAGTCCCCGAGCCATGGCCGTCAGCCCGAGTGGCAAGGACGTGTATGCCCTGTTTACAATCGCTGGAAACAAGACGACGTTGATTCCCTCGCAACTAGCTCCGCCTCCGCCACCGCCAACAAATCCGGCGTTACCACCCGCCCCGCAGGTCAGTTTGATCGTGAATTCGACCAATCCGGTTTGGGCGTCGAAGATTCCCTATACGATGCCGGCGAATGGTGTTGTCGCGATTAACGCCGGAGCTACGCCTAGCGTGGCGGGCTACTTTTCGTCGGTCGGCACTATCAATCAAGGTCTTGGAGTGAACCCGGTTACGGGCGACCTCTACATTGGCAACATGGATGCCCTGAACGTGGTTCAGTTCGAATCGAATGTGCGGGGACACATGGTGAATAACCGCATAACGCGCGTTCAGGTGGCCACGGGTACTGTCACCGCGTTCGATCTGAATCCCAACATTAACTACGCTGTACTTCCGAACCCGGGGGCGATCTCAACGTCGCTTGCCGAACCAACCAGCGTCGTGGTCGATCCCAGTGGCGCGTTCATGTATGTGGCGGCATTCGGAACCGATCGCGTAGCTTGGGTCGATACTGCCGGAAATGTGCTTTCGTTTGTCGAGGTTTCGCAGCCGGCTGGTTCCGGTCCAAATGCCGATCCGGCGAACAAGCGAGGCCCGCGCGCGCTGGCCTACAATGCGACTGCCCAGAAGTTGTACTGCTACAACCGGATTTCTAATACGATCTCCATCATCGACACCGTCCAAAAGACGGTCCTGAGCGAAATCCCGGTGGGAACCGACCCGACCCCGTCCGTGATCAAGAATGGACGCGGATTCCTTTATGACGCGAAACTCTCCGGAAATGGGACTGCGTCGTGCGCTAGCTGCCACATCGATGGCGACATCGATCACCTGGCGTGGAACCTGGGCAATCCGGCAGGGGATTTGCAGACCGTCGTTCAGAATGGCCAGAGCATCACCTTCCACCCCATGAAAGGGCCAATGACGACCCAGACCTTCCGCGGGCTGAACGGTCTAGCGCCTTATCACTGGCGAGGCGACCACGCCAACTTCGCGGCATTCAACTCGGCCTTCGATACGCTAATGGGCAACGTGCAAATCTCGACCGACGACATGACGGCCTACACCAATTTCGTCAACACTATTCTTTTCCAGCCCAACCCGAACCAGAACCTAGATCGCACAATGCCCGCGACGTTCGATGGCGGCAATCCTAACCAAGGCATTCAGGATTACAACAACTTGGTGCTCACGAATCTAGTCACCGGCAAAAAGACTTGCAACTCCTGCCACCTGGCGAACCCCGGCAATGGACCGGGTTCGAATCTGCAGATCGATGCCCTGGACTTCCGGCCGCAGCCTCTGAAAAACCCACATCTTCGCAGTGTGTACCAGCGCCTTCTATTCAATAAGAATGGACCGACCACAATCGATGGCTTTGGCTTGGATCACGATGGATTTCTCACCAGCCTGGTTGATTTCTTCAAAGGCCGGGCGTTTACGCTTTATAACGCTACACAAGCTCTGGATATCAGTGCTTATCTGATGTGCTTCGATACCGGCACGGCCCCCGCGGTGGGCTTCACCCGAACATTATCGGCAGCGAACGTTACCTCGCCATCCGTACAAACGGACTGGAATACTCTTGAGGCCCAAGCGGCAGCGGGTAACATCGATCTGATTGCGCGTGGCACCGTCAATGGCAAGGTGCATGGACTTCTCTACCAGCCGTCATCGAAAACCTACACGGTCGACGGAAACGCAAGAACGTTGACGCAGGCGCAGGTTCAGGGGTTGATCGTGGCGGGCGACACTCTCAGCATTATGGGCGTTTACCCGGGAACGGGCACCAATTAACACTTAACATTCCGCCTGGGTTTCCAGGGCCGGAGCTTCAGACTTGCTGCAATGGTCTGAATCTCCGGCCTTTTTTTTCGCGCTTAAGAAACCACCATTGCGCATCCTAGAGGCTTACTTAAATCACTACTAATTCAGTAGAGAGTAACTAAATAGGAAAGATAAAAAGAAATTACTCCGAAATAGTTTGCCAATCGGGAAAAATATTGCCATAGTCAATAAACCGTTCAAACCCCTATTAGCGATGGCATTATCGAAGCTTAAGGCGAATTACTATCTCTGCGCGATATATGCTTGCTCTGCAATATCCGCCAGCGCCCAGTCCGGCGCGGCTTGGCCGTATTCCGGTTTCGATATTCGGAACAGCCGTTGGAACCCGATTGAATCGACCGTAACGGTTTCCAACGCCAAAAACCTTACGCTGCGATGGTCGTTCGCCACCCAGAATGACGTCTCCGCGACGCCGTCCGTCGACCTGGGATCGAATGCAGTCTATTTCCCGGACTGGTCGGGGTCAATATACAAGCTCGATACCGCAACCGGGAATTTGGTCTGGTCGCATGCCATGACCGATTACGGGCTTCCGGCGGGATTCATTTCTCGTACCACTCCCACGCTCGCCGGAAACATGGTGATTGTCGGGGCGAGCGCCACGCTGGGTCACCCCAACTACAACGCCGGGGCGTCTTTGCTCGCGCTCGATAGCGCTCTAGGAAATCTAATCTGGCAGGTGGTTCTCGATCCGACTCCGCTGGCTGTGGCGACCGCATCGCCCATCATTTACAACGGGGTCATTTACATCGGCGTCTCCTCCGCCCAGGAGAAGATGGCCGCTCCCAACTTTCGCGGAAGTCTGGTTGCGATTTCCCTAGCCACGGGCCAGCTGCTTTGGCAGACTTACATGGTTCCGCCGGGTTACACGGGGGGGCCGATCTGGTCTAGCACTCCGGCCATCGATGTCGCGCGGAATCAGATTTATGTGACGACGGGCAACAACTATTCGCTTCCGGTATCGGTGGAAAATTGCGAATTGGCGGCGGGAAACAACGTGGCTGCCGTCGTAGCTTGCCAAGCGGCGAATAACTACGAAGACTCCATCGTAGCTCTCGATCTGACTACCGGCAATGTCAATTGGGCAAAAAAGTGTTCTTATACAGACGCCTGGAATGGTTTCTGCCCGTATGGAATTGGCTGCCCTTATCCACGGGGGCAGGATTTCGACTTCGGCTCCGGCGCAAACCTGTTTACGGCCAACATCAATGGTGTTCCCACGGATCTGGTCGGAGCGGGCCAAAAGAGCGGCAACTACTGGGCTCTGAACGCATCGACGGGCGCGGTGGTCTGGAAGCAGTTTGTGGGTCCGGGCGGCCTGATCGGAGGAATTCAGTGGGGTACAGCCAGCGATAATCAACGCGTGTACGTGGCCATGAGTAATATCCGGCATGCTCCGTATACCCTGCAGCCCTCCGGCATGCCGTGGAACGGAGGTTCCTGGGCTGCGCTCGATGCTGCGACTGGGCATTTCATCTGGCAGGTTCCCGACCCGGGCCTTGATCCGGTGAAGGCTGGCAATCCCGCACTCGCGCTCGGGCCGGTGACCATCGCAAATGGAGTCTTGTACTGCGCCGATACGGCCGGCCTGATGTTCGCACTGGACGGGAGTTCGGGCGATACGCTGTGGACGTTTCAAGCCGCGGGATCGGTGAACGCTGCGCCCGCGATCATGAACGGCGTATTGTTCTGGGGTAGCGGTTATCACAACTTCCCCGCCCCGGCGCCAATCGGGACAGCGAGCAACGAGTTCTATTCGTTCGCGCTCCCCACGCCCAATTCAGGCAGCGAATAACCAACCGCGCCCAAGAGGGAGGCAACTTGCGCACGACCCCAGCGGCGTTGTACTCTCGCACAACAAGCAAAAATGCTGCTTCCCTCGAGTTACCTCGCCGCGCTGTCTCTCATGCTGCTTTCCATGATCTGTTGGGGATCATGGGCGAACACCCAAAAGCTTACGAAGAAATGGCGATTTGAGCTTTTTTACTTCGATTATTCCGCGGGGCTCCTCTTTATAGCGGTGGTCCTCGCCTTCACCTTTGGAACGCTCGGCTACGACGGGTTTGCCACGCTGGATGACATTGTTAAATCCGGCAAGAGGCAGGACGCCTATGCATTGGCTGGCGGGGTCGTGTTCAACTTGGCAAACATGCTGCTGGTCGCCGCGATCTCGATTGCCGGGATGGCGGTGGCGTTTCCGATTGCGATTGGCCTGGCGCTGATCATCGGCGTGGTGCTGAATTATCTGATCGATCCGAGCGGGAACCCGGTACTCCTGTTTGCGGGCGTAGCGCTCATTACGGGGGCGGTGATCGTGACGGCGCTGGCGTACCGTGCTTTTGCCGCGCAGAGACTCGATCAGGCGATTCGCGCAGGAGAGACACGAACCACGGTGAGACAGGTTGGGGTGAAGGGCGTTGCCATCAGCCTAGCGAGCGGTGTTCTCATGGGCCTGTTCTTCCCGCTCGTGCAACTCGGGGCTTATCGCGATCGCACCAACGAAGCCGGCCTTGGTCCATATGCGATCGGGCTGATTTTCGCGATCGGCGTATTTCTTTCCACCTTTGTATTCAACCTATTCTTTATGAATTTACCAGTCGAAGGGCCGCCGATCGACATCTTCGCTTACCTCAAAGGGAACCGGAAGCAGCACGCTTTGGGCTTACTGGGTGGTGCGATCTGGGGAATTGGAGCCATCGCCAACTTCGTTGCGGCGAGTGCGCAGGGGGAAGCGCGAGTTGGACCCGCGGTCAGCTATGTGATCGGCCAAGGGGCGACGATGGTAGGCATACTGTGGGGGTTGCTTTACTGGAAGGAATTCGCAGGAGCGAACTCCCGCGTGAAGACGTTGATTGGAATTATGCTAGCCGCGTTTGCGGTGGGGCTAGGCCTGGTAGCCATAGCCCCAATCTTCAATCTCCGATAGACTACTGAACGGCGATTTGCACTGGCAGCGATGCGGTCCCATTCACCGTCAGCGTAAGCGAAACCAGACCTCCAGCGGGAGCGACATAGCTGGCGGGGATCTGCGCATTCACCTGGTAGAGTCCCGCAAAACCTGGCGCCAAGCCCACGAAGGAAGGCGTAACGCTGACGCTCTGCGAGAACGGGGAAGTTCCCGCAAGCGCGAGAGTCACAGGCCCGCTCACCTCTAATAGCGGTGATCCGGTTGCAGCCGCGCCATCGGTGGCAGCCGGGCTTGTTTGACCGAGGCCGATTGCATAGATGACCAGGGTGTCGCCCGGGTGGGCCGTGACGTTTGACTGCAACTGCGCCCCGGTGGTGTAGTCGACAATGATTGGGAAGGATCCGAAGCCGCCTTCAAGCAGGATCTTTGGGGCTCTCGCGGCGACTTGCACGGAAACTTTATTGCCCGGGGTGCCGTTGCCGACGACCTGAACAGTTGCCGTACCGGCGGGCGTTGCATAGGGAACCTGAAAATCGATCTGCCCGGCGGAGGTGAAGTAGAGCGGCGCCGCTACGCCATTCACCAACACTTGGACATTCCCGAGGTTGGTTGGCAGCGGAAGCGCCGTGGCCGGCGCGGGACTTCCCGTCACGAACTGGGTCCCATATGCGACTGCGATATCACCCGGCGCGATGGGCGCCTGTCCTGTGTTGTCGACAATGCCTCCAAAGCCAATCTGCGGGCCGACCTGAGCGGTGACGAACAGGTTGACCGGAATTACAAGCGCGGCATTGTTTGCGGCGTTGGTGGCCAGCGTCACGGAACCCTGATAGCCGCCCGGCTGTAGTGAAGCGGCATTGGCGGTAATGGTCACACTACTCGCCGACACCGAAGCGGTCAGCCAGCCCGAGCCGGACGTGACAGCCGGCGTCGCGCCAGTCAGCGTGAGTGCGCCCTGGCCGCCGTTGGCCACATTGATCGTCTGGCTAGCTTGCCCCCCGAGCCCGGCAAACAAGGATACCGACGATGAACTCAGCTGAGCAATAGGTGCGGTAGTCACGTTCAGCGTCACGGGTATTGTCGTGTTATCGCTCGCCGTGTTGCTGCCGCTGATTTTGACACTGCCGGTATAAGTGCCGGGCACCTGACCGGACTGAGTAGTTACTTTGACCTGATAGGGGTAATAGAAGCCGTAACTGCCGTTTCCTGTTAGAGAAACCGCAAGCCAATTGCCGCCGCTGGCTGTACTAGGCTGCGTAACTGCGACAGCATGCGTATTGATGGTGGCCGTGGCGGTTCCGCCGTCCGGAGCGGCATAGAGTTGAATGCCGCTCGGCGCTCCAAAGGCTACTACTGACACAGTCACCGAGATGGTTTGCGGAGAATCGATGGCGTTCGGGTCGGATACAGAGAGGAAGCCGGTGTAAGTTCCGGTGGCTAGCGCGGCCGTGTTGTAGGTAATGTTAATCGGCAGACAGGTTCCGGTTAGAGGAGTGACGCAAGCGACGGCAGTACCGATGGAGGCCTGCAGCCAACTCGCGCTACTGGACACCGTGGGGGTTAGCGATCCTCCGCCCACGTTATAGATCTGAATAGTCTGCGCGGGCGGGTTCCCGCCGGGACTTATGTTCAATGGCCCAATGGCCGCCGTGCTTAGACGCATCTCCGGTACGGAGGTCTGCGCCATGGCGATAGATAACATCGAAGTAACAGAAAGCAGAAAGACAAATGACTTATGAATACGTTTCATAACGAATCGAAAACACCTTTCTTGTAGGCCCACAAATACCCCACCAACAGGATCGCCAGGAAAACTCCGGCTTCCGCGGCTCCGAACCAACCGAGCGCCCGATAACGAACTGCCCAGGGGATGAGAAATACGGTCTCGACATCGAAGATGACGAACAAAATCGCGACGACGTAATAACTCACTGCAAAACGTCCTCGCGCGTTCGACACCGCCGGAATCCCACACTCATAAGCCTCCAGTTTGGTCTTCGACGGTGCCGAGGGGCGCAGCCAACTAGAGAGCAATAAGACGGCCAGCGGGAAAAGTGTTGCAAGGACAAGGAAACCAAGGAGGGGAAGATATTCGATAGGCACGAAAGTGTTTCCTACAGATACAGCGGAGGGCAGAGTGGACACGCTCTTGGTGGGTGTCCAAGCTCTGCCTGAACTTTATATTACTGGGCAAAACCTAGCTTACGAAGCGTGGGTACCGGCTCCGGGGCGGCAAACTGTGTTAACGCAGCCACTTGACGGCCGTTTTCAATTGCCACTCCCGCAGGCTTTCTCTTAAACGCGAAAGTTTTCCCTAAAGTGTCGAAGTTGCTCGCCGTCACACCTTTCAAGCCGGTCCGCTCCATGAAGGCGGGCGCGAATTGCGGGTTGGTGATGGGCTGACCGACGAACTTGGTGTCGCCCCAGTTCAATTTCGACATACGCTCGCCGGCCTCAACGCAATACATGCACTCGGGGTCGTAAAAGTAGATGAACACTTTGCCGGTCGCAATGTTGTACGCTTTCCCGTTTACAGTAACCGTGTCAGGTGCTTTCGTACCCGACTGCCGAGAGCTGGCCACACCGAACGACACGAGCGCGAAAACAGCGGTAATCCCTAGCAGCAAGGCCGGAAGCCGTAAGCGCCTGGTGGCCACCGTCCACATCCCGGCCACTACGGCCAGCACCAGCATGGCGCCGTCTTCCACGAAGAAAGCCGGGCTTACCGCGCGTTTGACCCAGGGGAAACAGCTACAATCGGCGCCGCGCAAATCGTTATAGAAGTACCCGATATAGGCCATGAACGCCAGCAGTAGAACGACGCCCAGATACGAAGCCCACCGGCGGTATCGGGGGATGAGAAACAACAGCCCGGTGAACGTTTCGACGGTGCCGAGTCCGATGGCGAAAGGAATACTGATCGCTTGCGGCAGCTTGAGATTGGTCATCAATACGGCCGCGCCAAACGGATCGAGAATGTGAAACAAACCCGCCGCGAGGAAAACGATCGCGATGAGAATTGCCGCCGTCCAATTGAGCAGATTTTTCCAACCCGGCTGCTCAAATGTGCGGTCCATAGTTAACGCCTGACTCATAGCAATATTCATTGTACGCTGAGGAAATGCTTCGCCTTTCGCTGGTTATGACGCTACTGGGTTCGTTTTGCTTCGCTCAGAATGGGGACTTGGTGATCACCCATGCGCGGGTCTACACGGTAGATTTGCAGCGGCCCTCAGCGACTGGAATCGTGGTGCGCGGGAACAAGATATTGGCGGTGGGCGATGGGTTCGAGCGGTATATAACGCCCGCGACTCAGTGGATCGACGCTCATGGGCGCACCATTATTCCCGGCTTTATCGATTCCCACGGCCACATGCAAGCGCTGGGCGCTGGGCTGATGGATCTCGACCTGCGCGGCCTAGCTTCCGAGCAACAGATTCGGGAGAAAGTAGCGTCCGCCGCTCGCTCGCTCCAACCAGGTGAGTGGATTATCGGCCGGGGGTGGGATCAGAACCTGTGGCCTTCGAAGGCATTCCCCGCCAAGGGCTCTCTGGACGGAGCCGCTCCTGCGAACCCGGTCGCACTTACGCGGGTGGACGGCCACGCCATCTGGCTTAACGCGCGAGCACTTGATTTGGCAGGGGTGAACGGCTCCACCAAAGATCCGGCGGGGGGTCGATTGGAGCGCGACGCGAAGGGCGAGCCAACCGGAGTGCTGGTCGACCGTGCGCAAGAGTTGGCCATGCGGCACATTCCCGCTCACAACCTTGCGCAAGTGCAAGACGATCTGGAACGCGCGGCTCAACTCTGTTCGCGCTTGGGGCTGACGACGGTGCACGATGCGGGGGTGGACGGGAACACGCTGCTTGCGTATCGCGCGTTGATCGACGCGGGTCGCCTGCCCTTGCGGGTTTACGCCATGCTCGGAATTGCCGGGAACGGCGCGCTGTGGAAGCAGCTTCAGCAGAAGGGTCCGGAGATCGGGGCGAGGCTGACTGTTCGCAGCGTGAAAATCTATGCCGATGGCGCGCTCGGGTCCCGCGGCGCTGCGCTCCTGGCGCCCTACACCGATGACCCCGCCAACCGCGGGCTGCTGATTTCCGATCGCGACTACATAACGAAAATTGCGCGCGAGGCGCTGGCGGCTGGGTTCCAGGTCAACACGCACGCGATCGGCGACCGGGCGAACCGCGTCGTGCTCGAAGGCTACCAGGCGGCCCTGGGAGGACGGAACGACAAGCGATTCCGTGTCGAACATGCCCAGGTGATAGCGCCGGAGGATTTTGCCCGGTTCCGCGACAACTCCATACTCGCTTCCATGCAGCCCACCCATTGCACGAGCGACATGCCCTGGGCGGCGGCGCGGTTGGGACCGGAGCGACTCAAGGGAGCGTACGCCTGGCAGACGTTTCACAAGCTGGGCGTACATCTACCAATTGGATCCGACTTTCCGGTGGAAGACCCGAACCCGATCCTAGGGTTCTATTCCGCGATCACGCGCCAGGATCACCAAGGTAATCCTCCTGGAGGCTGGTTTCCGGAACAACGCCTGACGCGCGCGGAAGCCCTTCGCAGTTTTACGATTGAAGGCGCTTATGCCGCGTTCGAGGAGGATAGCAAAGGTTCAATCACACCCGGGAAGCTGGCCGATTTCGTTATGCTCTCAGATAACATCATGGAAGCCCCGGCTGAGCGGGTTTGGAAGGCGCATGTCGTGATGACAGTTCTAGACGGTAAGATTGTGTATCAGGAGCAGTAAGTGTTGGCCCTGCTGTTTGCACTAGCTTCTCACTCGCTCGCTACCGAGAAATTCAGCATTCCGCCGCACGACTACCGCTACGTGCCCGCCCATATCGATAGGTGGCCAGCCACGCTCGCTTGTGACGCCCAAGTTCTAAGCAGCGGCCTGATTACCGCGGAGGTGGTAACTAAGGAAGGCCTTGGAGACTTTGTGCACGGCCAAAGTCCGCCATTCCTGATTCGATTTGAAAACCGCAACAAGCTGAGCTTCGAGCAACCAGTTCCGGGACGTGGCGATTACGAGATCCTGCTGATCAACGAGGGCGATGCGCCCGCCGATATCGCGTTCGACGCTACCGTGGAATTTGCTCGCGAGCCGGATGTAGCGAAGTACGTCAGTCCGCCGCGCCGGCTGCTGGTGATCAGCCTTAGTTTATTGGTGTTTCTGGTTAGTCTTGCCTGGTCAGGGTTGCAGCTGATGGGTGCGATGCGGAACCCGGATAGTCACCCCGAAACGAGCAGCCCTTCGGAGGATGGTTAGTCAGGAGCGCTTGCGGCTGTCGCGCTTCAGTGCCCAGATTAGGTACCAAAGCGTCGCTGAGTTTAGAGCGAAAACAACGAGTTTGATCCAGGTCAGATGACGAAAGATTTCGTATATCTCGAGCGGAATGAAAAGGCCAGTAACGACTATCGTCAGATACTCGCCCCACTTTTTGCGCAGGACTAGGCCGATACCTTCCGCAAAGCGCAATGCCGCATAGATGAAAGTGCCGGCGCTCAGTTCCTTCAGCTGCTTGGGACTTACGGAGAGAGCCCGCGCAAGCATCTGATGAATGTAATGATTATCGGGGTCGACGCGCAAGACGTGGACCCAATGGAGCGCCACGGCTTGGACATCGCGATGCAGGAGGCGGATCGCGCCGATACCAGCAGCGATGAGAACCGCGCATTCGAGAAGTTTGTACGCGCCAATTAAAAAAAGGCCGCCGCCCTTATTGGAGGCGGGGGAAGACTTTCGCGAGGTCGCCACCCGGCTCAGATCTCAAGGATCACCGGCATGATGAGCGGGCGGCGCGCGGTCTGTTTGGAGATGTAGCGTTTCAGATCGGCGCGGATCTTGTCCTTGATGACGCCCCAATCGGTCTTCTCTTCCGTGCTGGCGGATTCCAAAGTCTTGGACACGACCTGGCGAAGTTCACCAAGCAATTGCTTGCCGCTATCGTCCGACGTAAAACCACGGCTGACGATCTCGGGGACGCCCTCGACGCGCCCGGAGTGCTTGTTAATGGCGATCACAGGAATCACGATTCCGTCCTCGGAGAGCGCTCGGCGATCGCGAATGACGGTTTCGCCGACCACTTCGTCAAGAACACCAGAATCGATACAAACCCGGCCCACGGTGACTTTCCCGGCTTTCCGGGCACCGCGGCTATCAATCTCCAGGCGATCACCAGTTTCCATGAGAAAGCTTTCTTCTAGACCTGCGAAGCGCAGGTGTTCGGCGAGGCGGGCATGTTTAGCAAGCTGGCGGAATTCCCCATGGACCGGCATGAAATAGCGGGGCCGGACAAGGTTCAAAATCAACCGGAGTTCCTCGACGCTTCCGTGCCCGGAGACATGTAAAGGCGGATTCATGCTGCCGTACATGACGTCAGCGCCGCGCTTAGAGAGGTGATCGATCATGCGGAAGATCGGTTTCTCATTACCCGGAATAATTCGCGAACTGAGGACGACAGTATCACCCTTTTCGACGGAAATGTTCTTGTGGTTGTCAACAGCCACGCGCGAGAGCGCAGACATCGGTTCGCCCTGAGTGCCAGAAATCAGCACAGTCAGTTTCTCGGGCTTGAATGTCATCGCGTCCTGGGGACGGATGAGGACACCATCAGGGATATCGAGGAATCCGAGGTTGTGCGCGATCTCGGTAACCGAGGTCATGCTGCGGCCAATTATGGCGACCCGGCGGTTAAACTCAACCGAAAGATCGAGTACCAACTGCAGGCGATGGATGGACGAGCTGAAGCAGGAGACGAACAGGCGGCGATCGGCGCGGTTAAAAATGTCCTCCATCCGCGGGCGGACCGCGCGCTCCGAATCGGTGTAGCCGGAGCGATCCGCATTCGTAGAATCCGACATCAGAAGCAATACGCCGCGCTTGCCATAGTCGGCGAAGGTGTGAAGATCGAACGGAGCATTGTCGGTGGGTGTCGGATCCACCTTGAAATCACCCGTGTGCATGATGACGCCGAGCGGCGTAGTGATAGCTAGCGCTACGCAGCTGACAATCGAATGGGTGACGTGAATAAATTCGATCTTGAATGGACCGATTTCGACGATGTCCTTCGGCTTGATGGACCGAAGATCGGGTTCTTCCTCGAGATCGAACTCTTCGAGCTTGCGTTCCACGAGCGCGTGAGTAAAGGCCGTCGCGTAAACGGGTGTCGTTCCGAAATCTTCGAGGAAATATCCAATGGAGCCGATGTGATCCTCATGCCCGTGGGTGAGTATCATCGCGCGGACGAACTTCCGGTTTTCCTTGAGGTAGGTAAGGTCGGGTACGACGTAGTCGACGCCCAAGAGTTCGGCGTCCGGGAACATCATTCCGCAATCGAGGACAATGATGTCGTCTCCATAGCGAACGGCCATTACATTCATGCCGAACTCGCCCAACCCGCCCAGCGGGATGATGTTCAGCTTTTTATCTGTCAAAAGTTCTCGCTCCGATGTCCAACGTCCATTCTACAGGTTGGGACGGAGCGGATTAGACCGGTTGTGGCGGCTGTTTGGCATTCGGCGGCGGATTCTGAGTTGGAGGGGCAGATCTCCGCGACTTGCGAGGCTTCTGCGGGGGCGCTGAGGGTGCAGGCGCCGGTCCGGGCTGCTCAGGCGCGACGGCGGGTGGTGGACTAGGCGCGCCGGGCTGGGCGGGAGGAGTGATGGAGGAAGGAGGCTCCTGGCCGAACAATAGACCAGCGGAGAAGCTGAAGAGCGAAAAAACGAAGACTGCCGCGCAACGTTTCATGCTGGGGGCGGAGCACGCAGACGGCCATGCTCGGACCGAAAGAAAGGGCCCGGTGGTAGGCCGAGCCCTTCAGAACCGGCCTTTTCGGACCGGCATTCGATGGGAGAATCATTTTTCAACGGCTTCGCAACCGAGAAAAACTTTGAGTTGATTGGATCTTAAAGTTTTCCGGGGTGGCGCGTCAAGCGGTTTTCGGAACAGATTTTTCTGCCTGCAAGCCGCTGTTAACAGAAGGCTTACAGAGGCCGATGCTGCTCGCGAAATCTCGCGAATCCCGTCGAAAGCCCTATTTCTTGACCTAAATTCGTCTCTAAGCTATTGAGAAATAAATACTTAACGTCCGCCAAGGTGCAAAGCGAGGATTTCGTCCCCGTCGCCAGATGCTCCAGAGCGACGGAACAGCATGCGAATTCCCCCAAAGACAAGGCCGGAAGCTAAACAGAAACCCATCAGGATGATGATGAGATAGAAGACGTTTAGCATGAAGTTGCCCGGGTTGTCCTTCAGCGTGGCTGGCTTTTCTCCCGTCGTAATTACAGCTTGATAGCGAATCTGG
Organism: Bryobacterales bacterium; assembly: GCA_963752695.1. Lineage (GTDB taxonomy): Bacteria > Acidobacteriota > Terriglobia > Bryobacterales > Bryobacteraceae > Bog-113. The sequence goes on along the minus strand of CAVVZB010000002.1, from coordinate 716,317 downwards.
GAGAGAAGTCGTTCGGCGGCGTTGCCGTCTTGCGGATGTAACACGACAGCTACGAGCGGTCCCGTCCGTTTAACAATCGAGCCTGGCACTTTGCTCAATTCCGCTTCCCGGTTGCGTGCGATGGCGGGAGTCGGATACGAAAACAAAGCCAGTTTCAGACCGGGGTTATAGTCAGCAACCGCGGCTTCCGCACCGAAGTGAAATCCGACGGCGGAAGCATCGACGCCGGGGAAGAATTGGCTGAGTGCGACCGGGCCGCCGATGTAGCGCTGCGAATTCGGCAACTGGTGATCAGGCAGGTAGCTCGTGAAGGTCGGGAGCATCGAATGCTCAAATCGGGCCATGGACCGAAACATGTTGGCGGTGGCGTCCGGCTCGGGAACAGCACCTTCGAAGCGGACTACGTAGTTTCCGAGCGTGAGTAGCGCTCCGGTGGGGAAGGTGACCGCGTTCGGAGTCAACTCAAGCAGGGGAGCGGGGGCGAGATGCGCGTCGGGTCGCCGCAAAAACTGAAACGCTCCTAGAGCCGCGGTGGAATCGGTGAGTCGCCAAGCTTGGACGTGCAAGGTCTGGCCGGCACGCTGGTACACGCCTTGAGCAGAATCCTGAAGGCCAAATTCTTGCCATAGCGGCTGATTGCCTGGTACCGGCAAGGGGCTCGTGGAAACCTGTTTCCAGGGCCCGATGACACCGGGCAGGATGGCCGAGCGGGCCTGCACGGAAATGCCAAGCAGAACAAGCGAAAAAAGAATCGTTTTCATAGAACTCTCTTATTTGGACGCCGGAAACGGAGTCGCCGGGTTCACGAACCTAAACAATTTCGCACAAGGAGAGGTGTTCCAGAGCTAGGCGGCGGTTGCTCCGTGGCAATTCTTGTATTTCTTGTTGCTTCCGCAAGGACAAGGCTCGTTGCGGCCGACCTTCTTACCCTTCACGACCGTTTTAGTAGCAGTGGTGGCAGTATCGCCGCCGGCAAACGAGAGTTCGGCCAGCTCGCGCTCTTTCTTTCGTTGGATGTTGCGGGTCAGATCTTGAGCGGAAACTTGAGCGGCGGCTTTGGCGGCCTGCTGCCTCCGCTCCTCCTCGGCATGGGCGCCGTTCAGGGCGGTACCGTTCAGAGCGACGGGGCCGTCTTCATCATCTTCTTCCTCATACTCCTCGTCGTCATTGCGGAACGGGAGTTCAGGCGGCGCGCCGGTTTCGAAGCGGAGGAAAAACAGGTACCGGACGGTCTCGTCTTCGATCCTGCCCATCAAATCCTGGAAGAGCGTGTAGGATTCCTTCTTATACTCGACCAGCGGGTCTTTCTGGCCGTAGCCACGAAGCCCGATTCCTTCCTTCAGGTGATCCATGGACAGCAGATGGTCTTTCCACTGGTCGTCGATGGCGTTCAGCATGATCCATCGCTCGGTATCGCGCATAATCACGGGGCCCACGACGGACTCTTTCTCGTCGTACTTGGCCTTCACTTGATTGAAAATCTCGTCTTCGATCTGCTCGCGAGACAGGCCGATTAGATCTTCAGTGCCGACAGTCACGCCAAACTGAGTGAGAACGTCGGTCTTCAAGCCTGTGAGGTCGAATGTGGAGGGATGGGCATTTTCGAGACACCGATCGTCAATGTAGCCGCCGATGAGATCGCTCGTCATTTCAAGGATCCGGTCTTTCTGATCCTCGCCTTCGAGCAAACTGCGGCGCATGCTGTAGATGGCGGTGCGCTGCTTGTTCATCACATCGTCGTATTCGATGAGGTGCTTGCGCATCTCGAAGTTCTGGACTTCGACAGCCTTCTGGGCAGCGGCGATACGCTTGGTGATGAGCCCGGACTCGATCGGCACATCCTCTTCCATGCCGAGCCGCAACATGAGATTCTGCATCCGCTCGCCGCCGAAGATTCGGAGCAGATCGTCCTGGAGGGAAAGGTAGAAACGCGAACTTCCAGGATCGCCCTGGCGGCCGGCGCGGCCACGCAGCTGATTGTCGATCCGGCGCGACTCGTGGCGTTCGGTGCCGAGAATGTGGAGACCGCCGAGCGCAACCACCTCGTCGTGCTCCACGGCGGTCTGGGCTTTAAACTCGGCCTGAGTACGCTCCCACTCGGCCAGCCCATCCGGGAATTTGATCATTTCATCCGGATCTTTCCCCTGCTTACGAAGCTGCTCCCGGGCCATGGCTTCCGGATTACCGCCGAGCAGAATATCGGTTCCACGGCCGGCCATGTTGGTTGATACGGTGACCGCGCCTTTCCGGCCCGCTTGAGAAATGATGAAAGCTTCGCGCTCGTGATTCTTGGCGTTCAGAACCTCATGCCGGATGCCCATGGTTTTGAGCAATTTGCCAAGCTTTTCCGACTTCTCCACGGAGATGGTGCCCACCAAAACGGGCTGTCCGGCGGCGTGTTTTTCAGCAATCTCTTTTGCGGCGTTGCGGAATTTTTCTTCGTCGGTGCGATAGACCAGATCCGGAAATTCCTGCCGAAGCATGGGCCGATTGGTGGGAATGACGGTAACGTCGAGGTTGTAGATCTTCTGGAATTCGGCCGCTTCGGTTTCCGCGGTACCCGTCATTCCGGCCAGCTTCTTATACATGCGGAAGTAATTCTGGAATGAGATGGTTGCGTAAGTCTGGGTCTCGCGCTCGATTTTGACGCCTTCTTTGGCTTCGACGGCTTGGTGAAGGCCGTCCGACCAGCGGCGACCGGGCATGAGGCGGCCGGTAAACTCGTCGACAATGATGACCTCGCCATCCTTGACCACATAGTCTTTATCAAGGTGGAAAATCACGTGGGCGCGCAGGGCCTGCTGGACGTGATGGTTCCACTCGATGTTGGCCGGATCGTACATATTGCCGATACCTAGCAGCTTCTCGCACTTGAGGACGCCTTGCTCGGTCAATGCGACGCTACGGTGTTTCTCGTCGACGGTGAAATCGCCGGTGGTGAACTTCTCGCCGGGTTCCTTGCCTTCGATCACCTCGCCGCGTTCCAGGCGCGGGATGATGCCGTTGACCTTATAGTATTTGTCGGTCGATTGCTCGCTTGGCCCGGAGATGATGAGCGGCGTACGTGCTTCGTCGACCAGGATCGAATCGACTTCGTCGACAATGGCGAAGTTATGCCCGCGCTGGACGCAATTCTCGATGCGGAACTTCATGTTGTCGCGCAAGTAATCGAAGCCGAATTCATTGTTCGTGCCGTAGGTAATCTCGGCAGCATACGAAGCTCGGCGTTCCGTTTCATCGAGATCGTGAACGATTATGCCCGTGGTTAGGCCGAGAAAGTTGTACAGTCGGCTCATCCATTCGGCGTCGCGGCGGGCAAGATAATCGTTCACCGTAACCACATGGACACCTTTTCCGGAAAGCGCGTTCAGATAGGTGGGCAGCGTAGCCACCAACGTCTTGCCTTCACCGGTGCGCATTTCGGCGATTTTGCCCTTGTGCAACACCATTCCGCCGATCAATTGGACATCGAAGTGGCGCATGTTGAGAACGCGCCGCCCCGCTTCGCGGCCAACCGCGAACGCCTCGATCAGCAGATCGTCAAGCGTGGCGCCATTGGCCAGTTTCTCTTTGAAAGCGACGGTCTTAGCAGCCAACTCGGCATCGGACAGCTTCTTGACTTCGGCCTCGAGCGCGTTAATAGCGGCGACCGCGGGCTGCATGGCCTTGATCTCGCGGTCGTTCTTGGTGCCGAAAACCTTGGCCAGTATGGAATCGATCATTTCAGTTCAAGCACCATTTTAGCGTGGTATGGGGCAGGCGGGTAGACGGACGCGAGGGTATTCAAGGAATGCTATGAGGCGCAGGGACGAGCGGGACGGCCTAGTGGGTGATCTGAACGGCTTGAGCGATTAGCCGGTCTTCAAATTCGCCTTCTATCTTCTCTACCTTATGATGGCGCGTATACCAGGCGTAAGTCTCCGCCAATCCTTCGTCGAACGAGGTAATTGGAACCTTCAAAACGCGCTTGAGTTTACCGACTGCTTCGGTGATAGGAGGCAGGTCGAAGTAGACTCCGAAATAGGCGGGCTGACCCATGGCATTGCCGCCGGCTTCTATGATCTTGTCGCGCGGGACACGTGCGATTTGCGGCTTCTTTTTGCATGCTTTCGCCAGAGCATGGATTAGCTCAAGCTGCGTCACAGGACGCTCGCTCCCGATGTTAAACGACTGCCCGACGGCACCAGGATCGGACATGGACCGGATCATCGCCGCAACCACGTCTTTGACGTAAGCAAACTGCATGAGGCGTCCGCCGTCCCCGGGCAAAACGATGGTGCGATCGGCACGCATGCGGTCCCAAAAGAAGGCCTCCCGATATAACGGGTTTTCTGGTCCGTAGATGAATGGCGGCCGGAAAGTGACAACAGGGAATCCGGTGCGCTGGTGCATGCGGAAGAGCATGCGCTCCGTCATGGCCTTGTTGCGGACGTATGGGTCATGATGATCGTCGGGCGCGAGCGCGTCATCCTCGTAATGATTCAGCCCGTCGCCATAGGCAGCTACGCTCGACAGGAACACATAGCGGGTAAGCCGATCGTTGAGAGCTTTTACGGTGGCTTCCACCTGAGCGGCGGTGGTACCGCGCTCAAAGTCGTAGACGTTATCGAAAACCACGTCGAAGCGGCGGCCCTCCAAAGCGGCGCGGACGTGATCCGCATCGTTGCGATCGGCAACAATGTTTTCCACCCGGCGGCCGTGGGCGTGCTTCGGCTTGCGGTGTAGAACAGTGACCGCGTGGTCCTCTTTCAGAAGTTCAGAGACAAGACGCTGGCCAACGAACAGCGTCCCGCCGATAACCAGAATCTTCATAGCCGTTGTTGTCGGCTCTAGTCGTAATATTCGAGGCCGAGGTGAGTGATGAGCTGTTCGCCCTTCATCCAGCGGAGCGTGTTCTTAAGTTTCATCAATTGAATGAAAATATCATGTTCCGGATATAAGCCGGGAGCAGTCATTGGCGCCTTGAAGTAGAACGAGAGCCATTCCTGCACGCCACGCATTCCGGCGCGTTGTGCGAGGTCCATGAATAGGACGAGATCCAGCACGAGCGGAGCAGCAAGAATGGAATCGCGGCACAGGAAATCGATCTTGATCTGCATGGGATAGCCCATCCAGCCGAAGATATCGATGTTGTCCCAACCTTCCTTGGAGTCGCCGCGGGGCGGGTAGTAGTTGATGCGGACCTTATGGTAAATGTCCTTGTAGAGTTCGGGGTACAGGTCGGGCTGGAGTATTTGTTCGAGCGCGCTCAGCTTAGATTCTTCTTTGCTCTTGAACGACCCGGGATCGTCGAGGACCTCACCATCACGGTTGCCCAGGATGTTGGTGGAGAACCAACCGCTGACGCCTAGCATGCGTGATTTCAGTCCAGGGGCAACCAGCGTTTTCATAAATGTCTGGCCGGTCTTGAAATCCTTACCGCAGATTGGAACATTGCGCTCGCGAGCGAATTCCATCAGGCACGGCGCGTCCACCGTGAGATGCGGAGCTCCGTTGGCATAGGGCACGCCGGATTTGATCGCAGCGTAGGCATAAATCTGGCTCGGGGAGATTTCCGGGTCATTGTTGCAGAGGCCCTGTTCGAAATCCTTCATGGTCGCGTGGACAGCGGCCGACTTATGGAAAACTTCCGTTGATCCGCACCAGATCATCGAAACACGGGAAGCGCCGGTGGTGACCTTGAATTGCCGGATGTCGTCCATGAGCATCTCGGCATGATCCATCTTGGAACCGGCCGCCTTCTTATTGGGTCCGTCAATGCGCTTGACATACTGGCTATCGAAGACGGCCGGCATGGGCTTGATCGCTTCAAGCGGCGCCTTCAGCTGATCGAGTAATGGACGTTCGAGAACGCCGGCGTGAATGGCCGCCTCATAGGCGTTGTCTTCGAAAATATCCCAGCATCCGAAAACGAGATCGTCCAGGTTGGCCAGCGGAACAAAATCTTTGATCTTGGGGCTGGTGTTGTCGGTCCGTTTCCCCAGGCGAACGGTACCCAACTGGGTAAGCGAACCGACGGGAGATCCAAGTCCGCGGCGGATCGCTTCGACACCCGCAATCACGGTGGTCGTGACGGCACCAAGACCAGGAATCAGGATTCCTAGTTTCCCATCGGCGGGCTGAATAGTTGGGGTTTCCCGATAGGGACTGGAGGCGTCCGGGACCGGCGAATTAGTGTCTGAACTACGGGACAAATTGAAAAACGCTCCTTAAAAATAGGCGCAGACATCGCGCGGGAAGTTCACAGTTTCGACGGGCGGCTCGGGGCCGGAAAGTCCGCGAAAGTTGGCAATTTGTTATGATAACAAGTCGATGCGCGACCGCGCGACCGCCACATACACAGCCATCCTGGTGGATGACGAATCGCTCGCTCGTGAGGAGCTGAAGTGGCTGGTGAATGACTTTCCAGAGATTGAAGTGGTGGCTACTGCGGCCAACGGTTTGGACGCTATTCGGCTGATTGAAGAGAATGAGCCGGATATCGTTTTTCTAGATGTGCAGATGCCCGGGTTGGATGGGATCAGCGTGGTTCGCAAGCTGAGGGAGCAGGACATCCCGCTGCCTTACTTCGTTTTTTCGACCGCTTACGAGCAATATGCGGTGGAGGCATTCCGGCTGGAGGCGATGGATTACGTCCTGAAACCGGTGGACAAGGTCCGGCTTGCGGAGACTATCGAACGAGCCAAGCGCATGCTGGTTGCCAGAGACGGGGAATCCGGTCCGATCGATCTTGCAAATACGGATTTGCGACCCGCCGAAGGTCGTACCAAAGGGAATCCGCAACACGCAAAAATTGTGGTGCGGAACGGCAATCGCCACTTCATCGTGGACGCGCAGGACATCATTTTCGCGCGTATTCAAGATGGTGTGATCACGATTACCGCTAATCAGGTAGAAGGCGTTTCCAGTTATCGGACTATTGAAGAATTGCAGGCCAATCTTGATCCCGAGCAGTTCTGGCGCGCCCATCGCTCGTACCTGGTGAACATCGACCGGATTCGGGAAGTGGTGCCATGGTTTAAGTCGAGTTATCAGATCCGGGTAGACGATAAGAAAGGGACGGAGATTCCGGTGAGTCGTGTGCAGACTCGCCGGTTGAGAGAGCTGTTAAAGCTTTAATTATGGCAATCAGCCCAGAACTATTGGAAATTCTTGTTTGTCCAGCATGCAAGAGCCAGTTGGATTTGAAGCCGGACGGCAGCGGCTTGCGATGTGTGGCTTGTCACCGGCTGTACCCGGTGCGGGATGACATTCCCATTATGCTGATCGACGAAGCCACAATCGATGAGTAAGATCCTCGATCGCCTGCCGGTGGGAGCGCGGGTGGTGGTGATCCGGATTCGTTCTCTGGGCGATTCGGTGCTCACAACCCCGGCCGTGCGACTTTTGAAGCAGTCGCGTCCCGATCTGCGCATAGCGATTGTATCGGAAGACCGTTTCCGGGCAGTTTGGACGGACAATCCCGACGTTGATGTTGTTTTGCCGCCGCGCTTGGTGGACGTCCGGCAGTTTGCCGCCGATCTATGCCTGAATCTACATGGCGGACCGCGGAGTGCCAGGCTGACGTTATTTTCTGGGGCGAAGTTCCGCGCCGGATTCGCGCATTTCCCTTATCGGCGCGTCTACAATGTCCGCATTCCTCGCGCGCAGCAAATCCTGGGAGTGGAACGCACCGTTCACACAGCGGAGCATGCCGCATCGGCTATGTTCTACCTGGGTGCCGCACGGAGGGAGATTCCGCGCGCAGCGCTATTTGGCGGCGTTCCACCCGCGCTTTCAGCGGGCGCGGGTCCGATTGCGGTCATCCATCCGGTAGCTTCGGAACCGGCGAAAACCTGGCCGTCTCCATTCTTTGTCCGGCGTGGCCCAGCATCTGAAACGGGAACTCGGCATGCAGCCGGTGTTCGTGGCGGGACCGGGAGACGACGTTTCCCCGTTTCAGCGGTGGCCGGTACTGGCCGGAGCATCCCTGGAGCAATTGAAAGGGCTGATGGCGAAAGCCGCTCTGTTTGTAGGAAACGATTCCGGTCCCGCTCATATGGCCGCCGCGTTCGGTTTGCCCGTGGTAGTGATTTTTGGACCTTCCGATCCGGTGGTGTGGGCACCATGGAAGACAGAATCGTCGGTCCTGGTAGCCGATGGTCCCATTGAAACCGTGCGGGAGGAGATGGTCCTGCGCGCGGTCGACCGGCTAGGTGTGCACGTTTGAAAGACTGGCGGCGCCTGCTCCGGTACTCGCGGCGATATACGCCGCAGATTCTGGCTTCCGTAATGTTGATGGCGCTTGTCGGCGCGGCGCACGGTGTAATGGCGCTCCTGGTAGCGCCCGTCATCGATCGCGTTCTTTCGCCGGGGGCGAGTGCAGCGCCCGTCGTCCTTTACAAGAACCCGTTCAATGGTGCTCCAATCTATCTCGATAGTCTGATTCCGGGCCAAATTCATGACGTTTGGACGCTAGTTGCGATCAGTATTGTTGCGGTTTTCGCAGCCAAGGGCCTGCTCGACTACATCGCCAATTACCTGGTCAGTTTCGCGGGCTTCTCGGCGATCACCGACCTGCGGAACGATGCTTTCGAAAAAGTGCTGAAACAAAGCGCAAGCTTTTACGAGAGCAATTCCACGGGCCGTTTGATGAGTTCGATCATGAACGACATCGACAAAATCCAGACCGCCGTGTCGAGCATGCTGGCCGATTCACTCCGGCAGATTTTCGTAGTGATCGGACTTCTGTTCGTCGTCTTGCATCGTGATTGGAAACTGGCTCTTGTCAGCCTGACCGTGCTTCCTTTTGTGTTGATTCCGACGGCGCGATTGGGGCGGCGTATCCGGCGCACAAGCCGCAACACGCAGGACGCGATGGGCGATGTTAATCAGATCCTGCAGGAAGCGCTTAGCGGCCACGAGGTGGTGAAAGCGTTCGGCGCGGAACAATATGAGTCAGGCCGCTTCCGCCAAGCCGCGCGCCGCCTCTTAAAAGGGAACTTGCGGTACGTACTACAGCAGGCGATTGCGTCACCGCTGATCGAGTTTTTCGGGGCGCTGACCATCGTGGGACTGCTCGGGTATGCTCGCACGCAAATTCAGACGCAGGCGCTTTCCCCCGGGCAGTTTACGAGCTTCATCATCGCGTTGCTGATGCTGTATGAGCCGGTGAAGCGGCTAACGAACATTCACAACATATTCGAACAGGCGATCGGCGCCTCGCAAAATGTTTTCGAGTACCTGGACGCGCCGGAGGATATTCGAGACGCGACCGACGCGCGGCATCTGGGCAGTTTTCGCAATGGCATTTCCTTTCGTGGCGTGAGTTTCCGCTACCCGAACACCTATGGAGGCTACGCGCTTCGCAATATCGACGTGGAGGTGAAAGCCGGCCAAGTGGTTGCCCTGGTAGGCCCGAGCGGCGCTGGAAAGTCCACCCTGGCGCGGTTAGTTCCCCGTTTCCACGACGTAACCGCGGGCACGGTGCTAATTGACGGCCAGGATCTGCGCTCCTACACGCTCGATTCGCTTCGCGCGCAAATTGCGCTGGTGGCTCAAGACACTTTCCTGTTCAACGATACGATTGCGAATAATATCTGTTACGGCCGCAAAGGCGTAACCAAAGAGGCGCTGGAGAGGGCGGCGGGGGCAGCCCTAGCCGACGAGTTCATCCTCAAGCTTCCGCAAGGGTACGAAACGATCGTGGGTGAGCGTGGGACCAAACTGAGCGGCGGACAGCGCCAGCGGCTGGCCATCGCGCGTGCGCTCTTAAAGGACGCGCCGATTCTGATCTTAGACGAGGCGACCTCTCATCTCGATACGGAATCGGAGATGCTGGTACAGAAGGCGCTCGGAAATTTGATGGCCGGTAGGACCGTTATCGTGATTGCCCATCGGATTTCCACGATCCGTCGGGCGGACAAGATAGTCGTGTTGGAACAGGGGCGTGTCATTGAAACGGGCACGCACGAGATGTTGATTCAACATGGCGGGATGTATCAGCGGTTGCATGAGTTGCAGTTTCTGGAGCCTGCCGCAGTGGAGCTTACATGAGCGCCCGCAGTATGACGGGTTTTGCCGAAGTGCGACGGCGCGTGGGTGACTCGGAAGCAGTGATGAGCCTGAAGGCCGTGAACCATCGAGGGCTGGATCTGCACTTTCATCTGCCGGCGGGCTGGGAAGCATTCGAGGCGGTGGCTCGAGGGCGGATCAAGCAAAACGTGGATCGCGGTCATGTCCAGATGCGGGTGACTCTGGATCGGCGTCTGCATACCTTCCGGACGAAGAGCCCGCATTGGACAGGGCCGCGCTGGAACGTTGGGCGCGCGCTTATCGGGAGGCCGCGCGAATTGTGGGATCGCACGCGGCAGCCCGATCCAGGGGAAGGATTGCGGTTTCCGGGCGTTTTGCAGAGTGGAAAGTCGTGCGGAATGGTCGGAGTCTCTGGGCAACGAGCTGACGGCCGCTTTGGATGAAGCCCTTTCGGAGCTGAGTTCCTTTCGCGAGCGGGAAGGTGCGGCGATCGCGCTGGATCTGCAAGACCGCACCCGCCGCTTGCAGGAACTGGCAAGAGCCATGGAGAGTATCCGGGCCGAGGCCAACGCGGTATTCCATCGCGCGTTTACGGGAAAAGTTATCGGAATTGTTGCGCGGTTCGGCGATTGACCCGCACCGGCTCGCGCAAGAAGCAGCAATTCTGACCGAGCGCAGCGACATTAGTGAGGAGATCCTGCGCTCTGCGGACCCATGCGGCTCAGTTGCTGGAATTGCTGGCGACGACTGGTGAGAAAGGCAAGAAGCTCGATTTTCTTTTACAAGAAATGAATCGGGAAGCGAACACTGTACTGTCGAAAACCAGCGGTTTAGCCGACCATGGATTGAGACTGACAAATCTGGCCCTCGAGACAAAAGCGGAGATCGATAAAATGCGCGAGCAGAGTTTAAACCTCGAATGACGTTACGTTCCGACTGTTTTCATTATTTCGGCGCCGTCCGGATCGGGCAAATCGACGCTTGTCGCGCGTCTGCTCCGGCAGGTGGAGGGTCTGACGTTTTCGGTGTCGTACACCACGCGCGCGCTGCGGGGCGACGAAGTCAACGGGGAGAGCTACTACTTCACCACGCGGGAAGATTTCGAACATCGGATACAAGCCAAGGAATTTCTGGAGTTCGCGAGTGTTTTCGGCAACTACTACGGAACGCATCGGAGCGAACTGGAGAGCGCGGCGGCGCGGCATTTGGATCTGGTGCTCGACATCGATGTGCAAGGTGCGGCACAATTGAAGCAGACGATTCCGCAAGCAGTAACTATTTTCGTCCTTCCGCCTTCACGCGAGAAGCTAGAGCAACGGTTGCGGTCGAGAAGTGAAGACCCCGAGGCGGTAATTGCCCGGCGGCTGGAGTCGGCCGCCCGCGAGATTGGCAATTATGAGTCGTACGATTACGTTTTGATCAACGATCACCTGAACGAGTCATCAGAAACGCTCGCAGGAATCGTGCGGGCGGAGCGGGTGAGAAGAACGCGGCTCGAAGAGAAGATCAGGCCGATCTTAGAAACATTTGCACTGAGCACCATTTGAAGCAAAGGAGCAACGGATGGACGAGATTCGAAATAATGCGCACTGCACATTGCCCGATGACCCCGAGCAGAGTATGTACCGCTACATAATCGTAGCCGCGAAACGCGCACGGCAATTGCAAGGCGGCGCGCGCCCGGTGCTCCCAACGACGGCGAAAAAAGCTACAACGATCGCCATCGAAGAAGCGAGGCGTGGACTGGTGAAATACTACCGGACCGACATCCCGGAAGCCGAAATCGTGGACGAGTTTGAAGGCGGCGTCGAAACGGCTCTGTAAGGCTCATACGTGCGAATCGCGCTGGGCTGTGGGAGGTGGGATCGCTGCATATAAATCTGCGGAGTTGGCCCGTATCCTCCAGCAGCGAGGGCACAGCGTGCAGGCAATTCTGACGCGGTCGGCCTGCGAGTTCATCACACCTCTGACTTTCGCCACACTTACCGGGCGCAAAACCATCACCGACCTGTTTTCAAATGGAGAGCGCGGAGGCGACTCTTTCGAGCGCGGTCGAACACATCGCCGTCGCTCAGGAACACGACCTACTCTTAGTCGCACCCGCGACAGCAAACCTGATGGCCGAATTCGCCCATGGTTTAGCGGGAGACTTCCTGACCACAATGTACCTCGCGTTCAACGGATCCGTGGTGCTCGCGCCCGCGATGAATACTAACATGTGGGAGCACCCGGCCACCAAGGCAAACGCTGGCGATTTTGCGCGAGCGCGATAACGAGGTAATCGCACCCGGTGAAGGGACGCTGGCTTGCGGGATGGTAGGCGCGGGGCGGCTTGCCGAGCCCATCGAAATCGCCGACTTTATTGAGCAGACTCTCAGCCGAGAACTAGACCTGGAAGGCGAAACCGTGCTGATTACAGCGGGTCCTACCCAGGAGCCGATCGACCCCGTCCGTTTTCTCTCCAACCGCTCCAGCGGCAAGATGGGCTACGCACTAGCCGAAGCCGCCGCGATGCGCGGGGCGAAAGTGATCCTGATCTCGGGTCCCGTGAATCTGAACGCCCCGCGAGGAGTGAATCGCATCGAAGTGCAAACCGCACAGGAGATGCGGGATGAGGTGTTTGCACATCTAGCGGAAGCAACCATTGTCGTGAAATGCGCCGCAGTGGCGGATTTCCGAGTGGCCCGAGTTCCGGTTCAGAAAATCAAGAAAACAGCGGCGCGGTTTTCGGTTGAGTTAGATCCCACTCCAGATATCCTGGCCGAGGTGGGGCGAAACAAGGGAGACCGGCTGTTGATCGGATTCGCCGCCGAAACAGAAAACTTGAAGCAAGAATCGCAACGAAAACTGGAAGCGAAAAACTGCGACATGATCGTCGGGAACCTGGTCGGGCAAAGCGAGACCGGCTTCGAAAGCGATGAAAACGAGGTTCTCCTGCTGACGCGCTCCGGCGCGATGTATGTGGAACGGGCCAAGAAACGGGCGATTGCGGATCGAATCTTTACCGAAGCGTTAAAGCTACGCGCCGCGCTCTCCATGCCGTATGCACGTTGAGCAAATCCGCAGGTACCTGGAGTTTTACCGGGATCTCGGGGTGAAAGAGATCTGGCGGCCCCGTCCAGAAGCGGCACAGCAGGTCGAAGTCAAGCGGGCCGTGTCCCCGGCTTCGCCCGTTCCGGAACCGCGGGTTGAACTTCCTTCCATGGCGCCGGCTGGCGACACGCTGCTTAAGATCGTCCAGGACATGGGTGAATGCACACGCTGCCGCTTGCACGAAGGCCGGAACAAGATCGTGTTTGGGGCTGGGAATGAGAAGGCACGGCTTGTTTTTGTGGGCGAAGGTCCTGGCGCCGACGAGGACATATCCGGCCTGCCATTCGTGGGGCGCGCCGGGCAATTACTTACCCAAATGATCGAAGGTACGGCATCGAAAGAAGGCATTGCATTGAAGCGCGCCGACGTCTATATCTGCAATGTGGTGAAGTGCCGTCCCCCCGAGAATCGCACGCCAGAAACCGACGAGATGGCCACTTGCGGGCAATTCCTTTTCCGCCAGTTGAAGGTCATACAACCGAAGGCGATTTGCGCACTAGGGTCGACCGCTGCCAAAGCTCTACTGGGCGGCAAAGACGGTGTGACAAAACTCAGGGGAAAGTGGCATCAATGGAACGATATTCCACTGATGATCACTTATCACCCCAGTTATCTGCTTCGGCCGTATAATCAAAATGCGAAACGGGAAGCCTGGGAAGACCTAAAAACTGCGCTTCACGCCGTTTACGATTAATGCCTGCCACGTTTCGGCCAGTCTTCATTGTTCTGGCGTCGCTGTTATACATTGCGGCTGGGACTTTGCATTTCTTCCGCCATGAGTTGTATCTCAAGATCATGCCGCCCTACATTCCCTGGCCTGCGGCGATGGTTGCCATTAGCGGAGTAGCCGAAATTTTGGGAGGTTTCGGACTGCTGGTTCCCTCAGCCCGGCGCTTTGCCGCTTGGGGCCTAGTCGCTCTGCTGGTGGCTGTAATGCCAGCCAATATCTATATGGCTCAGAATCGCGATTCAGGTTACGACAGTACCGCTTCCACAGTGGTTGTTGTGGGCGCGGCTCCCGGCGCAGGGAGTTCTAATTTGGTGGCTGCTCTGGTGCACCAGTCCAGCTACATCTTAGGCGCGGGAACTTTACTCCAGATCCGGTCTTTAATCCAGTGTTCATCCCACCACTCGACCGGGTTCACTTGTACTCCGTCCACTTGCATCGTGAAGTGAAGGTGATCGCCGCCCGCTAAGCCAGTCTGACCGCTCTTGGCGATCACCTGCTGGCGCTTGACCCGGTCGCCCTTCTTGACCAGAAATTCGCTTAAGTGTCCATAGATGGTCTGTAAGTCCGTAGCCGTGATCGATCACAATACAATTGCCATAAATGCCCAGGCGCGCCGCCCAAATGACACGTCCGTCGTTAGCCGCCGGAATCGGCATATGTTGTGTCCCGGCGATATCAAACCCAAGATGCACTTGCTGATCGACCTGCTTACCTTTGTAGATGTAGTTCCGCTTGTCGGCGAACATCGCCTCCCGCGATCCCAGAATGGCGAAAAACGGCTGATTCCATAGCCAGCGGCTCTCCGTCTCATTGCGCATATCGGCAATTTGTTGATTGTTTTGGACGCGCATCTCCCGGTTAATTTTCAGAAAGCGCGTGAGTAAGTCACCGGAACCGTTCGGGTCGATATCGTTCACGGCCTTATTCAGGAACTCGTCGGTAAGTTCAATGTCGCGAGTACGGAACTGCTTGGGGAACGTCTTATACCAAAAAGTAGCCTGACCTACGGTACCCGTCGGGTTAGTAACAAACACGAAAGGCTTCGGATCGCCGGGCAGGTCGAAGGGAATCGCGAATAGACTGAAGCGCTGATGATCTGGATCGGTGGGCAGAGGGAAGCTTCGGAAGTGGCGCGATCCAACCTGGACACCCGAATCGGTGACATAGCCCGAAGTGGAGAAAGTAACTAACTCGACTCCAGCTTGATTGATGTAGTGCTGCGCGCCATCCGCAACAGCATGGGGCGGGGCTGTGACGACGCGAACATCGAAGGAGGAATTATCGGTCCGGCCTATCAGGTCATTCGCTTTCGCGGTTATGGTCACATGCGCGTTGCCTTCATGCATCGACGGGAGTTCTTTCTTGCCGACATCGAAGGTGAAATCGCGGGCGGGCTCGTTCTTGAACAACCCCAAGCGGTGCTTCTTATCCTGGGCGACGACTATCGCGCCCGATTTGCCGTCCTGCTCGACAGCGACCGTCAAGGAGCGAAGACCATGCGGGCTCACCAGATGGACGGAAACCGGCGTCTGATCGCCAATCACGGCGGGCGTCGCCTTCAGTTCCAGATGTGGGCTTCTGGCGAGGAGAAATAGACTAGCTACAAAAAGAACAACAACACCGGCAACAGCGACGAGAATGTATTTCACTGGGAGAAATGGGTTCCTTTACTTCTTCGTGTAAGTATCGATCCAATCGATAAACGTCTTGTACCAGAGAGCCGAGTTACGAGGCTTCAGTACCCAATGCCCCTCATCGGGGAAGACGAGCAGCCGCGAAGGCACTTTCTGCATTTGGAGGGCTGTGAATAGCTGCAGCCCTTGCGAATAAGGAATGCGGAAATCCAACTCTCCGTGGATCACCAAGGTGGGAGTCTTGAATTTCTTGGCGTAGGCGCTCGGAGAGAACTTTTGGTACATCTCCGGGTTGTCCCAAGGCATGCCTTTGAACTCCCACAGCGGGAACCAAAGTTCTTCGGTGCCTCCCGCCTCGCTAGCCAAATCGTAAACTCCGGCGTGTGAAATCAGCGCTTTGAAGCGGTCGGTATGGCCTAAGATCCAATCGATCATGTAGCCGCCGTAAGACCCGCCAGCAGCCACCATTCGGTCTTTGTCCACATACGGCAGAGCGGCCACCGCGTCGGTTACGGCCATGATGTCTTCATAGGCGCGCCCGCCCCAATCGCCATTTACGTCGTCGATGAACTTTTGCCCATAGCCAACCGAACCGCGCGGATTCGGCATCACGACCACGTAACCGGCGGAAGCGAAGACTTGCGCATTCCAGCGATAGGTCCAGGTCTGACCCCATTCGCCTTCGGGTCCACCGTGAATCAACATGAGGACCGGATATTTCCTGGCCGGGTCAAAGCCGGGAGGCTTCACCACAAAGCTCTGAATCATCGCGCCTTCTGAACCCTGGGTATTGAGCTCTTCTAACGGCGTGGTCGCTCTTGCGGTCAACAGCGCGTCATTGAAGTGTGTTAGCGGGGCCGGAGCTCCGCCATGGGACGATCCGCGCATAATTTCAATTGGCTGAGAACCCGACTGCCGAGTAAAAACAATCGTCTTTTCGTCGCGCGTCAACTGCATGTCGTCGAGCGCGTTGTCGCCGCTTATCGCCACTTGAACGGCGCCGCCCTTCACCGGAATTATCCGAATCGATTGACGGCCGCGATCCATGATCGTAAAGAAGATCTTCCGGGAATCGGGCGAGAAGATAAAACTGTTGACCCAGTTATCAATGAGGTCCGTAAGCACGGTCACCGTGCCGCTCGCGCGTTCCATCACCAGTAAGCGCCAGCGATCGCTTTCGTACCCTGGCCGTTGCTGTGCGCGCCACCCCAAGTACTTGCCGTCAGGGGAATACTGCGGACTCTGATCGGCGGCTGGATTAGAGGTGATTTTCTGAGCCGGGGCGGAGCCGTCAATTGGGATAACGAAAAGATCCGAGTTCGTGCTGGTAGCCGGCTGCTCATCCGTGTTCATGGCAAAGCAGACTTCCTTGCCATCGGGCGAGATGGCGTAGTCGTCCGGCCCGCCGAGGGAAAACGGAGGAACATCGCGTCTGCCGGGAGTGAGGTCTTTAATGCGCGCTGGCGGTCAGCGTGGCGGGATCGAATGCAGCCGACAGCAAATGGCTGCGGCGCGCGCCTTGCCAGGTCGTCCAATGCCGGTAGAGCAGACTGTCGATAGTGCGGGCTAACGGCGCCTGTTTGGCGGCATCCAACGCTTTCTGATTGCACGCGTCATCGGGGCAGTCGGGAAAGACATCGCTTGTGAATACAAAGTGTTTCCCGTCTGCCGACACGGTGACGCCAGCAGCTTCAGTCGGGAGCGAGGTCAGCTGTTTCGGAGTCGGAACCGTCAGCTCCGATAATCCAAATCTGCGAAGAGCCGGAGCGATCGGATTCGAAGAAGATTTTCGAGCTATCCGGGCTCCAGCGCGGCCGGCTTCCATCGCTTAATCGGGTCGGCGAGCCGCCCGATAGAGGCACCGTGAAAATGGCGCTCGGCTTCTTGTTCGCGGCCAAATCGACCGTGACGGCGGAGAAGGCGACTGTCTTACCATCCGGCGAAATCTGCGGGTCGCCGACGCGGATCACCGACAGGAGCGCGTTCGCGTCAAACGGAAGCGATGCCGGAGGCTGCTGCCCAAACATTAAACCCGACATCCACATCGCTGCCGCCACTAGCCTGCGCATAAACAGCGATTGTATCGCGTGCTAGCATGAAAACTTCCCGATACAGATGATTCGCGCAGTCAAAGGGACGAGGGATCTTTTGCCTCCCGAAACGGCCGTGTGGAGCCGTGTGGAACGTATAGCGCGCGAAGTCTTTCACGCCTTCAATTACCACGAAATCCGCACTCCGATCTTCGAGGAAACGCAGCTGTTCGCTCGCGGCGTCGGCGCGGAAACCGATATTGTCACCAAGGAGATGTACACGTTTCTGGACCGCGATGGAGAGACCTCGCTGACCCTGCGACCGGAGAATACGGCCGGCGTGATGCGTGCGTACATCGAGCATCGGATGGACCAACGTCCGGGAGTCCAGAAGCTGTTTTACATCGGTCCTATGTTTCGTCGGGAACGTCCCCAAAAAGGTCGGTACCGGCAGTTTTTCCAGATCGGCGCTGAGGCGATCGGGTCCGATTCCCCGGCGACGGATGCCGAGGTCATCGAAATGGTGATCGAGATTCTGGCGCGAGTTGGGCTCAGCCACTTCGAGCTCTACATCAACTCTGTCGGCTGCAGGAAATGCCGGCCGGCATATGTAGCGCAGCTCCGGGAAGCATTGAAGCCGTACCTGCCGCAGCTTTCGCCGGATAACCAGCGACGCGCCGAAACTAACCCCCTGCGCGTTCTCGATTCTAAAGTTCCCGAAGACGAGCCGGTCATCGCGCTCATGCCGTCCATTCTGGACGCGCTTTGTGAAGAGTGCCGGCCCGCATTTCACACACGTGCAGCAGTATCTGACCGACCGCGGGATCAGGTTTGAAATTCGCCCGCGGCTGGTGCGCGGCCTGGATTATTACATGCGAACGACGTTTGAGGTTGTTCACGGAAACCTGGGCGCACAGAACTCCGTGTTAGGCGGCGGACGTTATGACGGATTAGCCGAGGAACTGGGGTCGAAAGTGCCGTCTCCGGGCATTGGGTTCTCCATCGGAGAGGATCGCCTGGTAATGTCTGTCGGCGAGGGCGAAACCGGCGAGCCGCTGGCGCTCTACATCGCCCCTCTGGATGAGGCCGCGCTACGTCATGCGGGTGTGCTCGCGCGGGAGTTGCGGGCCAGTGGCGCGTCGGTCGAAGTGGGAAGTTCTTCGAAATTGAAACGGGCCATGGAGATTGCCAATAAGATTGGCGCGCGGCGAGTTCTTATCATCGGGGATGAGGAGATGGCTGCGCACGAATACTCGTTGAAGGATATGCACACCGGCAAGCAAGAGCGGCTCAGCCGGGCCGAACTAGCCGGGCGTTTGAATTAACGGAATGGAACTCGATTTTCTTGGAGATTTGAAGCGCACCAACATGTGCGGGGACTTGCGCCCATCCGATGATGGCCGCCATGTCGTGCTGATGGGTTGGGTTCACCGGCGCCGCGATTTAGGAGGCGTGATCTTCATTCATCTCCGGGACCGCGGAGGCGTCACGCAATTAGTGGTCTTCGAAGGTTCCGCGCCGCACGCGCAGGCGGAGACACTGCGATCCGAGTACGTGATTGCTGTTTCGGGCGCAGTTGCCTTGCGCTCGCCCGAAACCGTGAATCCGAATCTTCCCACCGGCGCCGTGGAGGTGGTTGCGGACAAAATCTGGATTCTAAATTCGTCGAACACTCCGCCCTTCCCGATGGAAGATAGCGTGGATGTCAGCGAAGACGCGCGGCTCAAATACCGCTATGTCGATCTGCGCCGGCCGCGCATGCAGCGCAATATCATTCTGAGATCGCAGATTGCATTCGGCGTTCGTGAGTTCTTAAACTCGACCGGATTTCTGGAGATCGAGACACCGTTCATGACGCGCTCAACGCCTGAGGGCGCTCGCGACTATCTAGTTCCTTCCCGGGTGCAGCCAGGCATGTTTTACGCGCTGCCGCAATCGCCCCAGATCTTCAAGCAGCTGCTCATGGTCAGTGGCTTTGATCGGTATTTCCAGATCGTGCGCTGCTTCCGCGATGAGGATTTGCGCGCGGATCGCCAGCCGGAGTTCACCCAAATCGATCTCGAGATGTCATTTCCGCAGCAGGAACAGATCTTCGATGTGATCGAGCCGTTGATGCAGAAGGTATGCCGGATTGCGGGCTTCGACGTCGAACTTCCCATCCCGCGTCTGACTTACGCCGAGGCCATGTGGATGTATGGAATCGATAAGCCCGATCGCCGGATTCCCCCCATGCGCGACGTGAGCGATCTTTTGCCCGCGCTGGTTTCGAACGGCCTCCCGTTGATGGTGATCCATATCCCGCACATCGGAAGCCTGACGCGCAGCGAGCGGGATGCGCTGAAGGAATTCGGAAAAGAGCGTGGCTTGCGCGTGTTCGATGACCTGAAGCGCCTGGAAAAAGACACGCCGGGCGTCACGGAAAAGATTCGCAAGCGTGCCAATGCCGGCGAGAATGATTTGCTCCTCGTCACGACCTGGGCTAGCGACCCGGAAGGGCATCGCCCTGAGGAGACAGTTCTGCAGGCTTGCGGTCAATTACGATTGCACGCGGCGCAAAAATATAGCGACAAGCATAAGTTGCTGGACCCCCAAAAATTCGAGTTCCTCTGGGTCACCGATTTTCCGATGTTCGAGTGGGATCGGGATGATCAACGTTGGATGGCGGCGCACCATCCGTTCACGTCGGTTCACGACGACGATTTGGACAAGCTGACGACCAACCCGGCCCGTTGCCGGTCGAAGGCCTACGATCTGGTATTGAACGGAACGGAGCTAGGTTCAGGGTCGATTCGTATCCATCGCCGCGATATTCAAGCGAAGGTTTTCGAGGCCCTTGGGTTGAGCACGGAGGAAGCCAATGCGAAATTTGGATTTCTGCTGGAAGCATTAGAATATGGAGCGCCGCCACATGGTGGGATTGCTCTGGGTCTAGATCGGATCGTCATGATTCTGGCAGGCGAAACCTCCATTCGCGATGTGATTCCCTTCCCCAAGACCGCGCGTGGAACAGATCTGATGTGCGATGCGCCTTCGACGGTACCGGAGCGCAATCTGCGTGATCTCGGGCTGATTCTCAAGAAGCCTCAATAGTTAACAGGAGTAGATATGCGAAAGAAAATAACGGTCGTAGGCGCTGGTAATGTAGGCGCGAATTGCGCGATGTGGATCGCCGCCAAGGAACTAGGCGATGTTGTGCTGGTCGACGTCGTGGAAGGCGTACCGCAGGGCAAGGGTCTCGACCTGTCGCAAGCCGGGCCAATCAATGGCTGCGACCTGAAGATAACCGGAACCAACGGCTATGAGGAAACCGCGCACTCTGACGTTTGCATCATTACTGCCGGGTTTCCGCGCAAGCCAGGGATGAGCCGCGATGATCTTCTGTTGGCCAACTACGAAATCGTCAAAACCGCGACCGAGGGGCTGATCAAGCACTCTCCAGAAGCAATTCTGATTGTGGTCTCGAACCCGCTCGACGCGATGGCGCAAACGGCGCTGATGGTTTCCAAGTTCCCGCGTCAACGCGTGATCGGTATGGCCGGGGTGTTAGACACCGCGCGATTCCGAACCTTTCTCGCGGCTGAACTCGACGTTTCGGTTGAGAACGTAACGGCGGTAGTGTTGGGCGGGCATGGCGACACGATGGTGCCGCTCGTGCGTCTCTCCAGTGTCTCCGGGATTCCGCTGACTGAGTTACTTCCCAAAGAAAAGCTGGACGAGATCGTCGAGCGCACTAAAAACGGCGGAGCCGAGATCGTGAAGCACCTGAAAACGGGAAGCGCTTACTATGCCCCCTCCGCGGCTGCCGTCGAAATGGCGGAATCGATTTTGAAAAACAAAAAGAAGGTTTTGCCATGTGCGGCTTATTTGGAAGGTGAGTACGGGATCTCCGGACTGTTCGTCGGCGTGCCAGTCAAGATCGGCGCCAAAGGAATCGAAAAGATTTACGAGATTCAGCTCAGCACCGAAGAGAAAGCTGCGCTTCAGAAGAGCGCGGATGCGGTCAAGGAGTTGGTGGACGTGATCAAGAGTAAGCAGTAAGCGCCGCCCATACAAATCCAGTGCCTAAACTTACTTTTCTTCCCGCCAACCAAACGTTCGAATTCGAGAGTGGCAAGCTGCCCTATGGAGAGCACGGCAAGCCTGAATCCATTCTCGATATCGCCATGCACTACCAGTTTCACATCGACCACGCGTGCGGCGGAAACAATGCATGCACGACCTGCCATGTTCTGGTGAAGGAAGGGATGCAAAACCTTTCCGAGATGGACGACGATGAGGCTGACCGCGTCGAGACGGCCGCTGACGTTCAATTGAACTCGCGGCTCGGATGCCAATGCGTGGTAACCGGCGATGTCGTTGTAGAAATACCCGCGTGGAACCGGAACTACATTAGTGAAGGCGGCAAGTCCACTCTTTAGTTGCCGAGCTGCAGTCCGCCGTGCGGCGTCATCTGACCGGATTGAAACAGGTCGACAAGGCGGTCGATCATATCTTGTGCAACGTTTGCCGTGATCGTAATATGGCGCGCTTGCTGATCCACATGGAATCCGTCCCAAAGCTTTAGGAGTTCCTTGTGATTCTCCGGCACGCTTAGCCGTCCAACGCCGATGAGGCCACGGGCGGCATCGCCAAGATTCTTGGCATCGTCCTCGGTTTTCACATCGCCGGTAATCACGGCGTTCACCCCGGTCCTCAAATCCGCCCAGAATGCGGTACGTTCCACTCCACGGAAGATCTGCGCAAAGTCCGTGCCGCCCTGCCGCATGGAAAGCGATCCCGGTAGATTGAAGCCGCCCTGCGAGACTGCCCACAACTGGCTACCGGCCGGTACGTTGACCAACTGCTTCAACAGCTCAGGGGCGGCCGGCGGCGCTCCGGAATGCCAATGGTCCAACGCCGCATACAACCCAGTAAGAGGACCCGCCGCAGCTGTGGTCCCATCGAGCAAGCAAAACCCAGCCTTGTCATCCCCGTGGATCACATAGATGCCATGCTTAAAAGTCTTCAGGCTGCCGAAGTTGGAGACTTTGAAGTTCCCGCGCGCTAACGCCACCCCTTGGCCTTGTGCCGTGTTCGACGCAACCAGCAGTTCTCGAACGTCCGTGCGCGGATCGAAACCCGTTTCGCGCGTGAAGCGATCGAGGTCCGGTAGTTTCTTCTGCGCGATCAACTTCTGATAGATCTGCGTCGTCTTGAGTTGATCCATCCGCGCACCAAGCAAGGAAACGGTGCCGGGCGGAATCATGCGCGCCAGCACGGGATCCGGTTGCGTCTGTCCAAACGCGGCGGTGGCCAGTAACAGCGCTATCGTCAATCGCATTAAAAGTTCCGCCGGGAGAAAATCCACAAACCCGAGCCAAGCATCGCGATACCGA
Source organism: Bryobacterales bacterium (assembly GCA_963752695.1). Lineage (GTDB taxonomy): Bacteria > Acidobacteriota > Terriglobia > Bryobacterales > Bryobacteraceae > Bog-113. The sequence continues at coordinate 693,441 of CAVVZB010000002.1, read as the reverse complement.
ATAGCGCGGTGCTCCACAGCGGCATCCAGTCAGTAACAGGTCGCGAGAGTACGATGTTCATCATGATGGTGGCGCAGTCCGGAAGTTTGGGGAACAGATAGTAAAGTACCCGCACGACGTTTCGCGACCACTCCGAACTGAGAAGCCGTTCGAGCATCGGTTTCGCAGCCAGAACAAAGCTGAGCACCACTAGCGCGAAAGTTGCCAGTATCGATACAGCAGCGCTTTCCCACACCACCGCTGTCACCAGAATGAACGCAAGCATTACGGAAAAAACCGCCAGTGTCACCACGGCGGCGATCAGGAGATGCGGCCGCCAAACGCCCGTCTTGAACCCGAAAATGAGCCAAAATCCGACGATCAGATAAAACAGATTTGCTGCGACGATCAGTAAGTTGCCGAGATAGCGCCCGAGCAGAATGTGATAGCGCTTCAGCGGCTTGGAGAGAAGTAGTTCAACGCGGCCCGGCTCGAAAACCGCCGCAATCAATCCCGCCGACGCGAAAATCGCCAGCCCCATTCCGACTACGTAGAGGAATCCGGATAGCCCGCTCTGCGCGCCCGTCACCATTTGGTCCGCGCTCATGGACCCGTCATGGGGAGTTGATTGCTTGCCGAATATGCTCACCGACGCGACCAATCCCTGGACGACGTCAATCCGCATGATCAGCAGAAAGAAGACAAGCAGGGTAGTTGAAGCCAGGAAAAACGCCCAGAAAACACGGCGGGCCAGGGCCTCCCGGAAAGTGTCGCGCACCAGCGCGCCCGTTACCGAAGCGTCGTTCATTTCTTTTCCACCGTCCGCATAAACACTTCTTCCAGGGTGTTTGAGGCGCGCGTCAGGGATTCGACCTCGCAGTGTTCGCCGCGCAACAAATCCACCGCCGCGTTGGCCGCTTCACGCGTTCCGAACACAAACGACAGATCCCCGTTGCTCCCTAGAACCGCCGAGGCGCGCTTGCCAAGTTCCGTCGCCATATTCTCCGACATCTTCTCGGCTTGCAGGCGGTAGCCGCCGCCCGCCGTTAAGTCCTTGACCTTGCCTTCTAAAGCGACCTTTCCCTTGTGAATAATCGCAACGTTATGGCAGAACAGCTCAACTTCTTGGAGCAGATGCGAGTTCACGAAAATAGTCACGCCTTTCTGCTCCAGCCCGTAGAGCAAATCGCGAATCTGCTTTCGGCCGACCGGGTCTACACCGTCGGACGGTTCGTCCAGAATCAACAACTGCGGCTCATGAAGGATCGCCTGGGCCAAGCCAACGCGCTGCAGCATCCCTTTCGAGTACTTGCCCAGCCGCGTGGTCCCCCATTTATCCAGTCCCACCATCTCGAGCAGTTCCGGGATGCGCTTCCGCCGGGTCGCGGCATCCACGCCGGATAACGCGCCATAGAAGTCGAGCATGTTCGCACCGGTCATGTAGGTAGGGAAACGATGATTTTCTGGCAGGTACCCAATGACGCGCCGCGCTTCCGGCTCCCAGGAATTGCGCCCGAATACCAGCGCCCGGCCGGACGTGGGGTGCGTACACGACAACAGCATCTTGACGAACGTCGTCTTCCCCGCCCCGTTAGGACCCAGCAGCCCGAACGTGCTTCCCGCTTCTACTCGTAGGGAAATCGCATCGACAGCCCGCATCTCGCGCTTGCTCCAGCGCTGTTTGTAGACCTTGGTCAGGTTTTCCGACTCAATTGCGTAGCTCACGGTTTGTCAGAGTGCAATACGTTCCTTGGATTTGCGAAGTTCAGACAATATTATGAACTCATGCGCATCGACGCCCACCAGCACTATTGGGATATTCACCGGTTCAACTATTTTTGGATGGGCGACCTTACTCCCACCATACTTCGTCAGAACTTTCTGCCGGCCGACTTGAAGCCGATCTACGAGCTGAATCGCATTGATGGGTCCGTGCTGGTGCAGGCCAGTCACACCATGGATGAAACCTGGTGGTCGCTCGAATTGGCGGAATCCGAACGCAGCATTTTAGGCGTCGTCGCGTGGGTGGACCTGACCAGCCCCGCGTTGGCCGCAACCCTGGACAAAATGCAGGGCTACCAGTTTTTCAAGGGTGTCCGACACCTGGTACAGGATGAGCCTGACAATCATTGGCTGCTCCGGCCGGAAGTGATTCAAGGCCTCAAAGAATTGGCACGCCGGCGAATCCCATTTGACTTGTGTATTCACCCGCGCCACCTGCCTCTTATCCCGGTAGTTGCAGAGCGTGTCCCGGATCTCCGTATGGTGGTTGACCATATCGCGAAACCCTTCATCCAGAAGCGCGAACTCGAACCTTGGGCCAAGGACATCGCACGTCTGGCCCGCTTCCCGCAAATTTATTGCAAAATGAGCGGCGTAATCACCGAAGCCGGACCGCACTGGAAAGCATCTGAACTTCAGCCTTACCTGACCCACTGTTTTAATGAGTTCGGTCCGAATCGCTGTATGTTCGGCAGCGACTGGCCGGTATGCCTGACCTCGGGGACTTGGAAACAGGTTTTAGCCGCGTTTACACAAGCGTTGGGCGCGCGCGAGGTCGGCGTACGCGAGAAACTAATGGGACTCACGGCACAGGAATTCTATGCACTTTAGACTGTCTGCATTCTCTTGTCTAGCGGTTCTGGGCTTGGCGGGTATCACCTTCGCTCAGAACCTTACCATCGCCAGCCCGCCGGACCGCGTTCAGCAGTTCAGCGCCGCTGCGATTGCCCAGATGCCGCACACCCTGATCACCGCTAACGAACACGGCAAGCCTGTCCAGTTCGAAGGCGTGCTTTTACGTGATCTGCTCAAGCAATCCGGCGCGCCAGTCGGCGATCGGTTGAAGGGGCCGAACATGGCGGCATACCTCTACTTCTCAGCCAAGGACGGCTACCATGTCTCGATGGCGCTTGCCGAAGTGGATACCGCGTTTCAGGATAATCAGATTCTGGTGGCGGACTCTTCCAACGGCAAACCCCTAACCGCGGAGCAGGGGCCATTTCGCCTCATCGTCCCGGAAGATAAGAAACCCGCGCGCTGGATTCGCATGCTGGACCGGATCGAAGTGAAAATGCCCGAAGATTCGCACCCATAGCCTTTGCCTAGGAGCCGCGGACGGTAAACTTTGGAAAGAGGTTTCTACCCCGGCTCCGTGACGCGCATCTCCCTCCTGGTTCTCTTAAGCATTTGCCTTTTCCTAGCGGCCTGCGGCAGCGAACGGCCCGCCACTGTGAGCAGCCCCTCGTTCCGCGCGCCGGTTTTCGATGCGGCGTTCCGGCAACAGTGGGATGACGGAGCTGCTGAACAGTCTTCTTACGAAACCTTGCGTATGCGCGGCGGCGCGCTCCGAAAAGCCACTGCAACGGCCATAGTCAAACGCGCCAACTACTCGGAAGACGAGAGGGTTCCTATTGAAAATCCCAAGCCCACCCTTCCCGATTTGTTCCCGGTTATTCAGATGAGTTGGATTGAGCGCTATACACGAGGCCTGGAGAACTGCGCGGAGATGACCACCTCGGCCCTGGCGTTGGCGCCCGTTGACGGCCGGGTTGCGGGAGCCGAAACGAAAGTCGATTTCTCCTTACAGAGTTTTGACGGCCAACTCTTTCACCAGCTGTTGTTCGACGCTACCGGCGTGCGCTCCCATCAGTACAGCTATTTTGAAAGCGAAGGCGATGAGCAGATTACCCTGCCCTACCCCGGCGATGGGATCTCAGGCGATGCTCTATGGTTCTGGGCGCGTCACATGGCCGCCCCGGTCTTACGCCCCGGAGAGCAGCGTCGCGTCCTCATCTTGCCGTCTCTGCGAGATGCCCGTTCGCAACATCGTGCGCTGACTTGGAGGCGCGCGACGCTCACTCACTCCGCTGCCCATCAGCTGGTTTCTGGCAAGCAGGCCGAGGTCTTCACTGTCCATACCGAGGACGGTCTTACGGAGACGTTCGACGTAGAGCCGCAGCTGCCATTCGGCGTCCTGCACTGGGAGAATTCACTCGGCGAGCGGGCCGACTTCATCTCGTCGAGCCGTGTTAAGTCGTTTACTGAGTGAGGGTCCAACACTATCAGTAGATGCTCCCTCCAGCTTGCGTCGACTGAAGAACGCCATTCACGGCTGAGATTTCGTATCGAACACCGCCCGTCCCCTGCCATCGTTTCAGGTTGAACGTGGCGTGGGCAGACATGCGCGCCACACTGACGTTCAGAAAAGTAAGAGGCTTACCCGGAACGAAAAGTTCCGCCTTGTGTCTACTCCGAAAAAAGTAAACATCGCCCGGCCCGGCCACCGTTGCCGATCCATCCTGCTCGATTAATAGCGCCGTTTTGTCTGCGACCGCGATGGCGGACGCCACCGGTGCTCCGGTATCCCGCATCAGGTGCGCCAGAAAAACGATCAAGCGGCCCATCCGGTCACGGGTTACGAAATGATCGTCTGTTATCGTGTTTCGAAGCAAGGGCGAGAGCCGCAGGAAGTGATCGTCAATTGTGATCAGCGGGCTGAACGGATCGCTCAGGGCCTGCGACGACGTCACTGTGTCGTGCAAAGCCGAGAAGGCAAACTGCCCAAGCACAGCATTCCCCGCGCTGGTGCCGCCGATTGGCACGCCATTCGCCGCCATTGCATTGATCGCCTGCTGAACGCCAGTCCCTTCCCAGAAGTTCACGTAATTGGCCTGGTCGCCTCCAGAAAGGAACACCGCCTCAGCTTTCCGAATTGTTGTTAAAACGAAAGGGTCATTCGCGGCCGCGCGGCTTTCGATATTAAGTGTCGCGACGGAGTTGATGCCGGGACATAACCCGGAAATGTAAGAGTTGTAAGCAGGCGTGCCGCTAGCCCGCAGAACCAGAAAATCGCCGTTGCCAGAACGTTCGCACATCCACTGAAACGCGGCATCCACGTCCGTCCCGCCACCTCCGAGAAGCATTCCAAACCGCGTCTTGGTGGTTACGTTCTCCGTGTTGCCGAGCCGCGTGTAACTCCAGCCAGGGCCCTTCTTGACGATTTCCGCCGGTTGTGCGAACCCTGCAGCAAAACCCGCGCCCAACACCAGCCCGAGTAGCTTATGCACCATCTCGCATTGCGCGATACCGGAGGATTAACGCGTTCGTGGAACTGTCGTGCTGCAGTTCCGGTGATGCCGCAGACGTCAACTCCGGAATGATCCGCGCCGCCAGCACCTTCCCCAATTCAACGCCCCATTGATCGAAGGAATCGATTTGCCAGATGACGCCTTGCGTGAAAACGCTATGTTCATACAGCGCGATCAGCTTCCCCAGAGTCTCCGGCGTCAGCCGGTCCGCCAGAATCATATTCGATGGACGATTTCCTTCGAATGTGCGATGCGGGACCAGCCAATCCGGGGTGCCGCCCGCTTTTACCTCCTCCGGAGTCTTACCGAACGCCAGCGCCTCAGCCTGCGCGAAAACGTTGGCGATCAAAATATCGTGATGCTCTCCAATCGCATTGAGGCTGTGTCCAAAGGCGATGAAGTCGCACGGAATCAGCTTCGTGCCTTGGTGGATCAGCTGGTAGAACGAATGCTGGCCGTTGGTGCCGGGTTCCCCCCAAAAGACCGGACCCGTTTGATAATTGACATGCTTGCCTGCAAGCGTCACGTGCTTGCCGTTGCTTTCCATGGTGAGCTGTTGCAAATAGGCCGGGAAGCGTTTTAGATATTGCTCATACGGGAGAACAGCCACCGTCTGCGCGTCGAAAAAGTCCGTGTACCAGACTGTTAGCAGGCCTAAGAGTACGGGCAGATTCCGTTCCAGCGGCGCCGTCCGAAAGTGCTCGTCCATTGCATGGAAGCCACCCAGCATTTCACGAAACGACGCAGGTCCAATCGCAATCATGGTCGAAAGACCGATTGCGGAATCCATCGAGTAGCGTCCGCCGACCCAGTCCCAAAAGCCGAACATGTTCGCTGTATCGATACCGAACTTGGCGACTTCTTTCGCATTGGTCGACACCGCCACAAAGTGCTTGCTTATCGAATTCTCGTCCTTGAGTCCGGCAATTGTCCAAGCCCGCGCGGTGTGCGCGTTCGTCATGGTCTCCAACGTGGTGAAGGTCTTGGATGAAACAATGAACAGCGTCTCTTCGGGATTCAGGTCCCGCGTGGCTTCCACGAAATCGGTCCCGTCCACATTTGAGACGAATCGAAATGTGAGGTCGCGCGAACTGTAATACCGCAAAGCCTCATAAGCCATCACGGGTCCCAGGTCCGACCCGCCGATCCCGATGTTCACCACGTTCCGGACGCGCTTTCCGGTGTGCCCGGTCCAGTTCCCGTTGCGGACGCGGTCGGCGAACTCCGACATCTTCTCCAACACCTGATGCACGTCGGGAATAACGTCTTTTCCATCGACCAGAATTCTTTCCGATTTCGGCGCTCGCAGCGCGACATGCAGCACCGCGCGATCCTCGGTGGTATTGATCCGCTCCCCATCGAACATCGCGTAGACGCGCTCCCGCAAGCCGGACTCGTTGGCCAAGTCCAAAAGCAACTGCATCGTCTTCTCGGTAATGCGGTTCTTCGAATAATCGAGCCGGAGACCTTCCGCATCCAAGGTGAAGCGCTCGGCACGGCCAGGATCATCCGCGAACAGGTTCCGCAAATGCAACGGCTCGAGCTGTGCGTGATGCTGTAGAAGAGCTTTCCAACTCGGCCGTTCGGTGAGCGGCGCTATTTCTGTTTGGGAGTCCTGGCTTGCCATGTGTACCGAGTTTATCGAAAGGCCAGCAAGCCAGCTATTAACTTAGAACATTAGTCTTCAAGAACTCGTTGTGAAACTTACCTTGCGGATCATAGTGTTTGAGCAAGGCACGATATTCCGGAAGCTTCGGATAGAGCGATTGCAGCCGCGACGGCGGCATGGTGAACAATTTTGCCCAATGCGGGCGAGCATCGAACGGCTGCAATTGTTCCTCGATCATCGGCAGTACCTTTTGCACTGCTGCCCACTCCGGTTTCCAGGTGAAATGGATGGCCATGGATGCGCGCTGGTAGCACGGGCTCATCCATAACTCGTCGGCGTCGATGGTCCGGAGCTCGGAAATCATGAGATGCGGGCCGATGTGGTCGCGCAGCCTTTCCACCGCCAGAATCGCCTGATAGCCCTTGTCCCGCGGCACGAAGTATTCCGATTGCAGTTCCTCGCCACTACTTGGAGTAAAGTTCATGCGGAAGTGCGGTAAGCGCTCGTACCAGGGTCCAGGCACGTTCATCTGCTCCGTGCAGTTCTCTGCGGAGTGACCGGCCAGGGGATGCAGGTTTGCACTGGCGCGCTTGGCGCCGAAGAATTCCGGGTTGCGCGTGGGCCAACTTCCCGGCCGGACCACACTTTTCACCCACGCTTGCGTTGCCCTGTGGTTTTGCCAGTCGGTGAACAGACTAACGCTGTAACCAGCCGCAAAAATTTGGTCCAGGTGCTGCTCCAACTCGGCGAAAGCTAAATTCTCGAAAACCACTTGGCGCATTTCGTAGGACGGAACCAGAGCGAGAGTGACCTTAGTCACCACGCCCAGCCCGCCTAAATCGACCACCGCCCCGGCAAACTGGTCGGCATCGTGCTCCCGCGAAAGGTGAACGAGGTTCCCGTCCGCCGTCACCAATTCCAGGGCCGTCACGACCGTTGCCAGATTCCCATTCTTGCTGCCCGACCCATGCGTACCCGTGGATCGCGCCCCAACGACTGAAATGTGGGGAAGCGAAGCCAAATTGTGCAGACCAAAGCCATTCTGATAAAGATATGGCGCCAAGGCGCCATAGCTGACTCCTGCTTCCACGGTCACTGTATTCGCGTCCCGGTCCAGAGTCATCCCCGTCATCTTTTGACACGAAATCTGTGTTTGCGGGCTATCGGCGATGCGATTGAAAGAATGCCGCGTGCCCAGGGCTTTGAGTGTGGCCGACTTGGCGACAATGCGCCGCACTTCGTCCACCGACGATGGGGTGAGCAGTTCAGTTGCCCTGTACTGCTGATTGCCGGCCCAATTTTTCCGAGTCTCGGTCTGATCCCCGAACATATCGATGTGCGACATGAGGCTCCCGGCGACCAGCGCGCCCGATGTTTTTAGAAATGTCCTTTTATCCATGGCTGACGCAATCACTATACAAGGTAAATCTCCGCAGTAACGCCACGAAAAAATTTTTATTTGTCCCAGTTTCAGCGACTTGACGTCGCACAGCAATTGCAGCGGCAAACTGCACGTGTACGTTTAGCGCAGGAAGAGGAATCCGGTCCAGCCTTTTGTCCTCAAGTTGACCAGACTATCCTCCCAGAAAATCCCACCCGCTTCCAACGAGAAGCGCGCTTCCATCAAGCTGGATTTCCTCTTCCACAATCCTGCTTAAATCGGGTTCGGAAATATTTCTGAAATTTGCGAGAACTCGATCGCAGTCCTCGTACAATGCGGAAAAAGGGTGAAGCTATGATGTTCGCGGTGCCGGGCTACTAGAATGCAAACGATACTGATCGCGGTGACGTTGGGAGCCTCGCTAGCTTCGGCAATCTTGATTCAGAAGGCTTTGCTCCACGTGTGGCTCGCCGCCATTGACCCGAATCGGCGGAAATAGCGAGACTACTTCCGCGATCCACGCCGCGGGTTGCGCAGGTCGGTCTGCCGCATCTTATTCTTCTTGCGCTTGGGTTTGCTGATTACAAAAGTTCCGCTACCCAGGTTCTCCGCTTTGTACAACTTGCTCTCGTCTGCCAATTTGGCCTCCTGATTGTTCTATGTTCGTACTGATTGGGTCCCTCTAGTTTAGCGCGTTGCGCCGCCATCTCCCTGCTTCTGATTCCGTTCGTTCCATTAACGGCCAGTGATGCGCCGGAACAGTTACTCCCCTCCCCGGCGTTCGTCGACCAGGTGCTTGATCAGCTGTCGCACATCAGCGGCATGCGCCTGCGTCATCCCGTTCGGTTTACATCAATCAGCCGCCCGGATACGGCGCGCTATCTCGAGGCGCGCACACGGCAGAGTACCCGCCCGGAAGAGTTAGAAAAACAACAGGCCGCGCTGGAACTATTGGGCTTGATTCCCGCCGGGTTTGACTTGCGCAAGCTTACGGTCGATCTCATGACCGAGCAGGCTGCCGCCTTCTACGACTATAAAAAGCGAGCTCTGTTTCTTTCCGATTGGGCACCCGGCGGCATGCGCGACACCGCGATCATCCATGAATTGGGTCACGCCTTGGCTGATCAGAACTTTTCCCTGGCGCATTATTCGAAAGCCGCCGATTTCCGCTATGAGTCAGCCCTCGCCCGCCAGGCCGTGATCGAAGGTCAAGCTTCCTACCTGATGTTCGCGTATGCGGCTCTTCCTACTGGGAAGCCTGCCCCTGAAGTGCATCCCGATATCTCGAGCTTCGATCGCGCCGTGGCGCCAACTAACGGGCAATATCCCGTCTTCGATCGGGCGCCGCTCTATGTGCGGATGGGTTTGATTTTTCCCTACACCTGGGGCTTGGCATTCCAATCCGCGCTCGTAGATCGGCTGGGCCAGAACGGCTTCACGGCTCCGTTCCGTCACCCGCCACTTTCCTCCCAGCAGATCTTGCATCCCAACCTCTATTTCACTGGTAAGCAACCGCGCCGTTGTCAATTGCCCAAGCCGTCTTCGGGTTACCGGGTCATCTATGCGGGGGATGTCGGAGAGCTGGATCATCGCGTCTTGCTTCAGCAGTATGTCTCGCTCGAAGAAGCCAGATCGCTAAGTCCCGAGTGGCGCGGCGGCAGCTTCCAGATCATCCAGAACAAAAAGAGCGGCGCCCGGATGCTGGTTTATGCTTCGGAGTGGTCAGACGAAAATAGCGCGGCACGGTTCTTGAAAGACTACCGGCTCTGTATCCAAGGTAAATCGCACGGTATCCGCGCTGACCGCGACACTTCTACCGAACTAAGCGGCCTTGATGACCGGGGCTACTTCCGCGTCGAACAGCACGGCGCCCTAATCGACGCGGTAGAAGCGTCACCGGCCCCGCTTGGTCCTACATAAGTTCTTCTTTGTATTCCCTTTGCACGGGCGTTGGCGCGTCGGAGTCTTTGCGGTTGAGTTCGTCAGCCATGATCACCGCCTCCGCCAAGTCGCGCATCGGGCGACGTAAGCGGCGGCTTTCATTTCGCAGCCGCAAGTAAGCATCTTCCTCTGTGAGATGGTGCTTGTACTGCAGAATGCCCTTCGCTCTTTCAACGAGCTTCCGGGTTTCCAGAGTTCGCTTCATTTCGAGGGTCTCCGACATGAGCCGGGCATTCTCGATCGCACTCGCTGCCTGACTCGCCACCACCCGCACAAAGCCGACCTCTTCGTCCGTGAAAATCCGCCGGTCCCGCGTGTAGATGTTAATCGTGCCGATCACCTTGTCTCGAGAGTTCAGTGGTACCGACAGGAGCGATGCCAACCCCGTCTTCCGTGCGAGTTCCGGATAGCGGTATTGCTTCTCTTCTTTCACGTCCGGTACGTAGAGATGGTGCCCTTCCCGCACCACTCTGCCTATAAGCGAATCCTCTAGCTTCAACGGCAGCTTGTGCAGGTACTCCGGGGTGGAGCAACGAGCCGCGCTGATACTCAGTTCTTTCTTTTCCTCGTCCACCAGCATGATGGAGCAAACCGGGGAATCCAGCGTTTCGGCCACCATCTCGGAGATGGCTTGCAGAATCCGGTCCAGATAGCTCTCCGCGCTGATCTTCTGCGCAACCGCAGCCAGTACCTCCATCCGCTTCACCGCGCTCAACGATTGCTCGGTCAACCGTGACTTTGCGAGGACGCCGCCCATCTGTTCGCCGATAAACGTTACCAGCGCTGCTTCGTCACTGGTGTGGTGATGCGGAGCCTTGTGATGGACGTTGATCACGCCCGTGAGTTCGCCGTCGGCAATCAACGGCACCGACAGAAACGCTTCGAAAGTGTCTTCCTGTAAACCCGGGAAGGACTTGAACCGCGCATCGGTGGACGCTCGATTGGGTAGCGCAACTACCGACTGGTGTTCGGCAACCCAACCCGTAATACCTTCACCCATCTTCAGACGCAAAATCCCGATTTCGTCGTTGTGAGGCAAGTGCGAAGCTCGCAGGACAATCTCCTGACTGATCGGGTCGATCAGATACACCAGGCATGCATCGCCGTTGGTGACCGTCAGGATCATATCGACGAGTTCCCGCAAAACGTTGTCGAGTTCTTCGCCGGAGCTGACAATGCTACTGATCCGGTGAAGCAGCGCTACGTGGCTACTCATGTATGGCCCTCTCGCTTCCATTGCAGCACTCATCGGCACTCCTCCAGGGCCCGCCATGGACGGGATTAACCCAAGTCTAGAGACACTGCCGGGTAGCGTCAAATTGAAATTTTCTATGCTCTTGTATAGTAAGCGATTCAAGCTTTTAACGGTTCAGCCATGGGGCGTTTGGCGTGCCGTTCGACGAGCTACAGGCCTTGTAAACAATCGGCGATTTCGCGCTCCGGAACCGCTCCTTCGCGGATCATTTTCCAATACGGCTCGGTAATGTCCACCGTGCTGGGACTGGTTCCCGAGCATGGCCCAGCATCCAGCACCAAATCGACGCGCCCGTCCATCACACCGAACACTTCGATTCCGCTCGTGCAGGTCGGTTGCCCCGAAATATTGGCGCTGGTGGCGATCACCGGCTGACTCATCCGGTCGATGATTTCCCTGGCTACTTGCGACCGGCTCTGGCGAACCGCCAGCCGCCCTGTGTTGCCAGTGACCTTAAGGGGCACCTTGGACGAGGCCGGCATGATGATGGAAAGCGGTCCCGGCCAAAAGCGGCGCGCCAGGGCGTAAAACCGTTTCGACGGCTCCCGCACCAAATCCTCGACCATCAACGTGTCGGAAACCAGCACCGGGAGCGCTCTGACCGTTTCGCGTCCCTTCGCCTTGAATACCCGCGTGATCGCGTTCAGGTTCATTGGGTCGGCGATCAGAAGATACAAGGCGTCTGTCGGGATCGCGACCACCTTACCTTGCCGGATCGCTGCGACTGCGCGCTCGATCGACGTTTCTCCCGGAGAATTCTGATCGATCTCGATGAGGTCGGTGGCCACCTCGGTCAGCGTAACATGTGCGTCACGGGACAGTCCCCGCGAACCTAAGCCGTTACAGCGTCGGATTCCCGGGTACGTGCGTCGGGGGGCAGAGCCCGCGACTCAAAAGAATACCCAAAACCCCGCACTGAGTGGATAATCCGTGGGCTGGTCGGGTCGGCTTCCACCTTTTGGCGCAACCGCAGAATATACACGTCCACCGTGCGATCGGTGATTGCGCGGTCCTGGCCCCACACCGCGTTGAGCAGTTGCTCGCGGCTGAACACCACGCCCGTACGGCTCATCAGGAACTCCAGCAGGCGGAACTCGGTCGCGGTAAGCGAGAGCAAGTCCCCATTCAGCCGCGCTTGGCAACTTGAGCGGTCCAACTCGATTCCTCCAGCTTTCAGCACGCGCGTAGGAGTGTTCTGCGTCCGGAATTGCAATTTGATTCTGGCGATTAGTTCCCGAACGAAGAACGGCTTCACGATGTAATCGTTCGCGCCTAGCTCCAAGCCCACGATGCGATCCGTTTCCGAGGCCCGAGCCGTAAGAAAAATGATCGGCACTTGCGCTAAGTCAACATCGTTCCGGATGCCCTTACAAATGTCGAGACCGTCGGAATCCGGGAGCATAATGTCGAGCAGAATCAAATCGGGCCGTACCCGCCGGCATAACTCGAGCGCGCCGCGACCGGTTTGCGATCCGGTTAAACTGAAGCCCTCTTTTTCCAGGTTGTATTTGAGCAGCGCGAATAAATCGGAATCATCTTCGATCAGTACAATCTTTTTCATCGTCTTCTCAATTCTGGAATCAGAGTAGCTTTGGCTGCGTTACGGAAGCGTTACGAGGCCGTGAACTCTGGATGAAGATCCTCGGCCGGAACAGACTCGACAACTTCCCGCGGCAAGGTGAAAAAGAAGGTCGACCCCAAATTAAGAACACTCTCCACCCTGACGTCCCCTCCGTGGGTGCGAACCAGGTGTTTGACAATCGCGAGCCCGAGCCCAGTGCCGCCCAATTCCCGGGATCGCGCTTTATCGACCCGGTAGAAACGTTCGAACAGGCGCGACTGATCCTCGACCGGAATTCCCACCCCGGTGTCACGCACAAAAAACTCGAGCATCCGCGGACTGCTGGCGCCTGGACATTCCTTCATTCCGACCGTGATCACACCTTGCTCCGGAGTGTATTTGACGGCGTTGTCTACCAGATTGCTCAAAATCTGATAGAGCGCTTCGGAGTCGCAATATACTTCCGTTCCCGCGGGAGCAATCTCTTGACTAAGCGTGATCTGCTTCTTATTGGCGATCGGCCGGATGGTGTCCAGCACGTCCGCCAGCAGCTCGTTGACGCGGTAAGTGGCGAAGCGGAACTCCTGCCTTTTCATCTCGATGCGCGAGAGCGCGAGTAAGTCTGCAGTCAAGCGCGCCAGGCGTTCTGCGTTGTGCCGGATAATTGTGAGGAAGCGCATGTTATGCGCCTGATCGTAGAGCGCCCCATCCATCAGCGTTTCCGTGTAGCCCTGGATCGAGGCGAGTGGCGTTCGCAATTCATGCGACACATTGATCACAAAATCCTTACGAATGCGTTCCAGTTTTTCTAGTTCCGCATGCTCCGTTTGCAACTGCTGGACCGTGCGCTCCAGTTTGGCGCTGGACTCATTCAGCTTGCGTCCTAAGACCGCCAGTTCCCCGCTCCGGTAATCCGGAAGCCGCGCGTGGAAATTGCCATTGGCCACTTCACCCGCGTAAGCAATAATCGTGCCGAGCCGGTACGAAGTTCGCTGCGCCAAGTACAGCGCGATGAGCACGACAGGTAGAAACGCTAAAGCCGTGCTCTGCAGCGTACGGTTGCGGATCGCGCTTATATCGCGCCGCAGTTCGGCCATCGGTACGGCAAGGCGTAAGGCTCCTTGTGGAAGCGGAACAGCAAGATACAAGAATTCGCTATGCAGGGTCGCGCTCTGCCGAATGATGGATCCGCGCCGCCCGGCCAAAGCTTCCACCAACTCCGGGCGTGTTGCGTGATTGTCCATCAGGGCCGGATCACTTTCGGAATCGGCCAGCACGTTCCCATCCCGCGCAACCACGGTGATTCGCGCCCCGGCGGCTTTGGCGATTTCCTTGAGCTTCACCGGATCGGAGAGGGCTCCAATCCCTGTGACTTCGAGCATGGACGCCTTGCCTTCCATCTCGCGCCAGCGGTTGGAAATATAGGTGGATTCAATACTCGGACCGGTAACGAAGTAGATTGTAAGTAGCGCAAGCGAGATCATCAGGCACAAACCCGCAATCAGCTTCAGGAAGATGCGGACGGTCACTGCGGACCGCCTTCGAACCGGTACCCGAAACCGCGCACCGTCACCAGATATTGCGGCTCTTCGGGCTGCGCTTCGATGTGCTCACGAAGCCGCCGAACATGCACGTCGACCGTGCGCGGGGTAACGTAATGCTGCTCACCCCAGACTTCGGAAAGCAGCTGCTCGCGCCCGTACGCCTTACCTGGATTCACCAGGAAAAAATCCAGCAGACGGAATTCCGTCGAGGTTAGGGGAAGCTCTTTGTCCCGGAGAAACACGCGATGCGCTTCGCGGTCCAAGCGAAACGGCCCGATCTTCAAGATCCCGGAATCCGGGTCCGGTCCGCCGCGGCGCAGATGCGCCTTCACTCGCGCCATCAACTCGCGCGGACTGAACGGCTTGGTAATGTAATCGTCCCCGCCGATCTCAAGTCCCAACACGCGATCCACTTCGTCGGAACGCGCCGTCAGGAAAAGAATCGGTGTCCGGCTCAGGCCCGAACTCTTACGAATCTGCCGGCATAGGTCGAACCCGTCGCCATCCGGCAGCATCACATCCAAAATAATGAGGTCGGGACGCCACTCTTCCAGGTGGTCCAGCGTTCCTTTCGAACCGGTCAGGATCTTGGACTGAAAGCCGCTGTTATGCAGGTTGTATTCGACGAGCGAAGCGAGTTCGGCTTCGTCCTCGACGACCGCCACTCTTTTTGACATGCAGACCTTTAGTCTACAGTGGCATCGCCCCTGATCGCGCTCTCCCCAGGAGATACACCAGCATGCGATTGCAAAGCCCGACGGGACGAATCGTTGAAGCGCACCAGAAGATATAACGCCCCGAAGAGTAATACCCCGGCAACCGCAAAGTGCCAGAGGTGCTTCTCAATGAACCCCAGCGAAGCGTGACCGAGCAAGGCGCCCAGCCACACATCTCCACCGTAGCGGAGAACCCGGGCCAGAACCACCACACCCACAAACAGCGACATGCGGGTGCGCAGCACGCCCGCCGAAACCACGAACAGCTTTAACGGCATAGGGAACGGAACCAGCGCGGGAACGAAAACAGTCACCAAGCCGTAACGCTCGAACCAAGCGCGGAACTTCATTATTCGCCCCGACGGAGTGGACTGGGCCATGAACCGCCGTCCGCCTTTTCGCGCCGCCGTGAACAGGACGATGTTGCCGATGCTAGATCCCAAAATCGCGAGCAACGCCGAAACCCACGCCGATTGCGGCGACTGTACAGCCAGGAAAATTAGAAGCGCGTCCACACCCGCTGAAACCGGAATTCCGGTGGAATCGAGAAAGGTCAGGGCCAGAACGCCGAGCGGTCCCAATGCTACCAACGCGTCTGTAAAGTGTCTGAACAAGTTCGCAGTCTACAGTACGTCCGCAAAAGATTTCTTCAGCCTGTAGAACCAGGCGTGCGCGGCAATGGCTAGCGCTAACGAAACCGCTGTCAAGCCTAGCAGCGGCTTCCAATCCGGAGCGCGATCCTGTAACAGAATCGCGCGGTAACCGTTGACGAGGATGAAAATCGGATTCCGCTTCAACAAAGCACCCGCCTCCACCGGTATTTGCGACTGCGGATAACAGATAGGAGTAATAAAGAACCACAGGGTGAGTAGAAATCCGTTCACCTGAGCCAAGTCTCTGAGGAACGCACCCAAGGCGGACAGAAACCAACACATTCCCACCGTAAAGATCATCTGGGGAATCAACAGCAGCGGGAGGTAGATCAAGGTCCAGGGAAGCCTCCCGCGCAGCAGTATCAAAGCAACCACAAACAAGCCGAGTCCGAAGGCCTCTCCGACTAACCCGGAAAAGACAAGATTTACTGGCAACATCTCAATCGGGAACACCAGCTTTCGAATGAGCTGCCGGTACTCGATCAACAGCGTGGGTGCCCGGCCCGCGGCCTCACTAAAAGCAAGCCAAGGCAACATCCCCGCCAGGAAATATAGAGCGAACGAGGACGGGCGCGGATCGTCTTCGAACCGGGATTTCAACACCAGGCCGAAGACGAAAAAATACGTGGCCATCAACAGCAACGGATTCAAGACGGTCCAGAGCGCGCCGCCAAAAGATCCTCGCGACCGGCTCAGAATTTCCCGCTTTGTCAACGTGTAACTTAGCCGGCGATGATTCCAGACAGTTTGGAATGGCATGACGAGCGCCCGGGGAACGGCTCGCGCCAGCCGCACCCGCCGCCGCCGCGCCAGATCGGTTACGCCTAGTCTTTTCAGCCGGACCGCATTCCCGGCACCCAGCAGCAAGTCCATGACAACGAACGGCAATCCCGTTTCATAAGCCCAGCCCTGGCCTTCCACAATGGGCGACCAGAAGACACGATAGAGCGCCGGCTCGTCGGGCAGCGCGATCGTCACGCTCACTGCCGCTCGCGCGCCAACCTTCACGTCATGCCCGAGATCACCTCTGTCGCCTTCCGCCAGAAATATTTCGGATGCGGCATCGAACACCTGGTAGCCCACGCGGAAGCCGTCGCTTGTCCGCCAGGCCTCACCCGAAACATTCTCCATCTCGAATGTGAGAGTGCGGGTGGTTTCATCGAACGCGAGATCGTGATATCGCGCGTTCACGCGTATAGCCAGCCGGGCCAGCGTTCCCGCACCGAACCGATTTTGCGGCCCACGGCATAGATCCCGTCGCCACGCCAATAGGTTTGAAGTTTCAAGCCCTCCAAGAGTAGTTTCACCCAGTGAAACTCGGGGTGCGGCTCATCGCGAAAAGGGCCGGTTTCCAACCGTACGAGTTCGAATCCGGAGTTCGTCAACAGGTGCTGAACTTCGCCCGGCGCGTACTCCCTATTATGGCGAGCATCAGTGAATTCGCCGTTCTGAGGCCGTAGATAGTTTGTAAAAAATCCAGGATGGTAACCCGCCAGAATCGCCGACAGCGCCCGATAGGAAGTGATGTTCGGGGTCGTCAGAACGAAATGTCCCCCGGGCTTCAGCACGCGGTTCACCTCTGTCATCAAGTGCATTGGATCGCTCGCCAAATGCTCAATCAGTTCACAACAGAGCACGGTATCGAAGCTCTCGTCAGAATACGGATAAGCATCTCTCTCTGCGTCGAAATGATCGATCACACACTCGAATGTCGAGCCGTCTTCGGAACGCGCCAAGCGCCGGTCCATCCGGCCTTTCTGCCCAAAATAACAGCCGCGGACCGTGCCGTACCCGAGTTTATCGCGCAGCGCGGGCGTGATCTGGAGGTAGGAGCCCATCTCAAGAATGGATTTCGAAGCATCCCCCGGCGGCGTGACTTCGAGAGTGTGTAGCAGCCGGGCGGAATGGGTTTCGAAATAGTCGCGGGCGGCTGGGTCGGCCGCCCAACCGCGCAGATACTCGACTTCGATTTCTTGCTGAGGTGCTGACGACTGGGAAGCGGTTGCGGGCAGCGCGGGATCGGACGGCACGGCGGGGCCGGACAGCTCGGGAACCGATTCATTTGCCGCTACCGCGGTGAGGAACTGCGCGTACCTTGCGGCAACCAGTTTCCAACTGCACTCGCGTTCTACCCAAGCGCGCGCGCAAGCACCAATGTGCAGCCCCACCGCGGGCCGGGTCACCAGGAGGTTCAGGTACTCGAAAATTAGGTCTTCCTCACCCGCGCCGACGGGCACCTTGAGGCAGATATCATCCGGCAGTTCGGCAAACGCGCCTACATCGGAAACCAGCGCCGGACGTCCGGCACTGAAGGCGCGCAAAAGACTTCCGGATGTTTCGCCTACCGTGGGATAGCGCAAGTTGACGATCACATCGCAAGCTTCGATGTAAGCGGCGAATTCGTCCTCCTGCGTATAGCCGAGCAGACGGACCGAGGTTTCCAGCTCAAGAGTCCGGATGAGTTGCAAAATCGGGAGATCGGGATGCGGCTCGCCGCCGAGGATCAACTTGGCGCGCCCATCCGCGCGAACCAGCCGGCGAAACGCGCGCAGCGTCTCCGCGATGCGTTTATACGGTTTGATATACCCGAAAGCGCCAATCAGTGGAGTCGTTTCGTCGAGCCCCAACCGGAACCGGATCGAGGCTCGGCTGTTGACGTGCGTCTCCGGATCTGGCTCACGGTCCACCCAGCCCCCGTGCGGGATTACCGCCACAGGACCGTTATATCCAGCGTCTCCAGCCCGGCTAGCGACGAAGTTGCTATGTGTAATCACCCCGCGCGACCCGGCGGTGATGCGCCGCAGCATGGGGACATTTTCGTAATCGGGACCGACGGACAGTCCGCGGGCCAACTCAGCCCGGCTGCGGGCGGGGGGTCCGCCATCCTCCGTGCATGCAGCGACGTAGGCGCCCCAGTCGCCGCGCAGGATCGTAATGTCAGCGATCAGATGATGGAGGTTCGCCTCATGTAGCACCACCACGCCCGGATGCCGCAGCGCCATTTCGTAAACGAAGGCGTGGTCGGCGTTATTGCCCAGTTGATAGAGCGCGATGTCGAAATCATCTGGATTGAAGTGCGACGGAGCTCGATCGAAAACGGTGACGGCGACTAGTTGCTCTAACTCCTTCACTAGCGCCGCCGAGTAATCGGCAATCCCGCTCCGTGCCGGAGGCATGGGCGAGAAGAATGCGACGCGGAGTTTATGACTCAGTGCACAAGCTCCAGCGAGAAGGTGCCCATGCTCAGCGGTACGCGGATGGAAACGGGGGTGCGGACCGAGTCGCGCGCGAAAAAGATTTCGGCGTTGATTGCTGCAGTCGGGCCTTTGATTGCGCACCCGACGCGGTCGGTATCAATCTGGCGGTCGCCGGAAGTAATCTTCTGTTGCCCCAGATAGGTGAGGCGAACGTCATAGGGAGACCCGAGCAACACGGTTTGATTCGGGGGAATGCGCCCGCTTAGCAGCTCCTGACGCGTAAAGAATACAAACGTGAGCGCGTCACGCACGCAATCGGGGACCGTGAATGTGCTCTCGCCGCCGCTGTTCGAAGTTGTTTTCCGAGTCACCGTTGAATTCTTGTGATCGACAAACTCGGTCTCGGTTGTTTTGACCGAGCCATGCTCGACTTCCCGGTAGAGTTTATCCATGCAAGTCTTGCCCGTAGTTACCGCGTGATAGGAGTTGATCAGCGCGAAGCCAGGAATGCGGGCATCAAAATTCATGTCCAAGTCCCACACTGGCGCTTGGACGGAACCAATATTGCGGGCCTTCCAGTGCGCTTCGCCCAGACTCAGACCGGTCGGCCAATTGATGGAATAATCCAGGTTCTCGTTCGGAAATGTTTGAGTTGCGCTCCAGCAGGGTAGCGCTGCGATGCTTCCGATGAGAAAGAGTACAGCGCCGGATAAGGCCACGAATTTCATCCTCGATGCGCCTGCGCCGACTCCGCACGCAAATGAGCGGGCGCCTTCTGCTCCGCCACCTCTCCGTAGACATCGAGGGTCTGGCGCGCGGTTTCCTGCCAGCTGAAAGTGGCGGCTCGTTGCACTCCCAACCGTTCCATGCGTTGGCGCAGCTCGCTGTCGATCAGCACGTCGCGCATCGCCCGCGCAATTTCCTGGGGCTGATAAGGATCGAAAAGCAATCCAGCTCCGTTAGCTACTTCGGGGATCGAAGAAGTATTCGCGCAGACGACGGCTCGTCCACAGGCCATGGCTTCGAGGATCGGTATCCCAAAGCCCTCGTAGTAGGAGGGAAAAACAAAGCAATCGCAGGAATTATAAAGGTTAAGCAGGTCTTCGTCAGTAACGAAGCCAAGAAACGAAATGCGATTTGCGACACCGGACTGACGCGCAGCTTCACGCACGCGGGCGCCAAACCACGTATCCTGCCCGGCAAGGACCAGCCGATGCGGAATTTGTGGACTCGCCTGAATCAAATCGGCAAAAGCCCGGATCAGTCCCATGTGATTCTTGCGGGGCTGCAAGTCACCCACCGAGAGAACGAAGGGCTCGCCGAACCCGAACTTCTCTTGAACCTTGCGCTTGGCGCCGTCGCGATTGATGGTTCGGAAATAGGGGTTAGCGGCATCCGAGACCACCACCACCTTTTCCGGGTCCACGCGGTAGGCACGCAGTATCGATTCGCGCGAAAATTCACTTCCAGTAATGATCCTGGCTGCGGACCGGGCCGTCCGCGCGACAGTAATTTCCAATTGCTTGCGGCGGACAGCAGTGAAGTATTCCGGATGTTCGAGAAAACTCACATCGTGAATGCTGGCCACCACCGGCACCGGGCAAAATAGAGGCGCGGTGTATTGGACGTGCAGCACATCCGGCCGATCTCGGCGCAATTGCCCAGCCAGCCCGAAGCCTAAACGCGCGAAAGGATTGGAGGAAACGTAGCGAATCTGGAACCGCTTGGGAATCCACTGCTCGGCCGATTTCGTGGCGATATAGGTGAAAAACTCCGATCGTTTATCGACCGCCGCGAACGCCCCAACGAGGCTGCGAACGTAAATCTCATTACCGGTCAGTTGCTGGCCGATGGCATGAGCGTCGATTGCGTATCGCATTCCAACCATATGACTTATAATCTCACGCGCTCCCGGTTGAATCCGGCTTGCAGACACTCAGGAAGTGTCTTCCAGGCTACATTCCATGTATATTTTTGTTGGAAAATCTTGCGACCATTTGTTGCAATTTTTTGTCTCAGGGCATGGTCGATGAGCAAGCGTCCGACAGCATCGGCGAAATCGCCGGGACGGTCCGCTATCAGGATGGAGTCTTGGTCCTTGGCGCCGAGCCCTTCCGCGCCAATACTGGTTGAGACCACGGCGCGCTCGGCGGCCCAGGCTTCGATAATTTTCAGGCGCGTCCCGCTGCCAGACCGGAGCGGCGCAATACAAAGCCGGGCAGACCCGAGACTCTCGAATGGGTCCGCGACCCACCCGGTGCAGGTAACACTCGGGGCGGATCGTAGTGCGGGGGGCAAAGCGTGTTCGTTCTTACCGATCAGCAGTAACTCCAAACCGGAGAACCGGCGCTTCAGCGCTGGCCAAACCTCTTGAATGAACCACCTCAGGCCGTCGCGGTTTGGTTCATATTCCAAGTTCCCGGAGAAGGCAATAGCGAAATCCGGCTCCCG
Organism: Bryobacterales bacterium; assembly: GCA_963752695.1. Lineage (GTDB taxonomy): Bacteria > Acidobacteriota > Terriglobia > Bryobacterales > Bryobacteraceae > Bog-113. The sequence goes on along the minus strand of CAVVZB010000002.1, from coordinate 672,064 downwards.
CACGGGCGGCTCCCGGTGCGGGATGGCGTTCGGGTACACCGAGATTCGGGAGGCCGGAGCAAGGGCGCGCGCCCGTTCCGCATCCTGCTCCGAGGTGACCAGCACGATGTCCGCAAGCGGCAGCCAAAGTCTTTCCAGCTGCGCCGCTGATTTGCCGAAACTTCGGTGAATGGCCGCATGAGGGAATCGAGCCGTGTTGGCGGAAGAGGCATGCCACGCCGACTCGACATTGTGCAGATCTAGGACCAGCAATTCAGCAAATCGGCGAAACAAACCCAAATAGGCGCCAGTCCAGATATGCTCCAAGACGGCGACATCATAGAAGCGGCCGCGCAGTTTGGCCTCGATTTCCGCCTCGTAGCCGCTGAAGCGGTCAATGAGCGGGGGCTTGCCTCGGACAAGCCTGGATGCGTTTCGGCTGGCTTTCGCGACCAGACCGTTTGCGTGGTGGCGCAGTTCGACTACCGACGTTTCGCGAACCAGACCTGGGGGGAGCGCCTCGACGATCTTCTGCCCGGGATGCTGGAACGCGATCAGATCGACGTCGTAACCTTGTGCAAAGTTGTGCAGCAAAGAGGCAGTTCGAAGTGCGCCGCCACCATCGAGCGGATAGGGCGCTTCGGGCGAAACAATTAGCGCTCGCCGGCGCGGACTAACCGAATCGGGCAATGGCTTCTCCGTAAACCGCGTGCGTTCGCCGGGCCGTCTCGCGCCAGGAAAACTGGCCCGCACGGAACAAACTCTTCTCGCGGTGCCGAGCCAGCAGCTCCGGTCGGGTGAGCAGCGCTTGCATGGCCTCGGCGATTTCTGGCGCGTTGGTCGCGACCAACGCCGCATCGCCAGCTAATTCCCGCAAAGCCGGGTCGCGGGAAACGATCACGGCGGACCCGCAGTGCATCGCTTCGAGCACTGGCAGCCCGAACCCTTCGTAGTGCGACGGATATACAAAAGCCACCGCAGAGCGATACAACGCGGCTAGTTCGCTATCCGAAACCTCGCCCAGCAGGTGGAGACCGGGTTCATTCGTAAAAACAGGACCGTCTTCTCGGCGCCGTCCCGCGAGCACCAAGTCAACGGCGAATTGGTCGCGGACGGTCCGCCACGCTTCCAAGAGGGCCGTAAGATTCTTTCTTGGCTCCAGTGCGCCCGCATACAAGAAGAAAGGTTGTTGAAACGAACCCAATTCCGCGCGCCCAGGGGTGCGCACCTCGTTTTCCAATGCAGCGGCACCCAGCGGTACGGCGACGACGCGTTCCGGGGCCAGGCCGAAATAACGGATCGCTTCCTGCCGGACAGCCGCGCTTGGCGTGATAACCATGGTCGCAATTCCGAACCGGAGCAGCCAAGGTGTCCGCGCTCGCACACGTCCGGCGTTGTGATGCCAAGCCGGGTCGCGCCAAGGCGAAAGATCGTGCAGGGTCACGACGGACGGTCGTAAGTTCAAGTAGGGCACCTCGAAGTTGGTTCCATGGAACACCTGCGCGTGCGCCCGGTACATGGAAGTGGAGGCACCGAACATCCACCACTTGGTTTCCACCCGCGTCCGGGGAGCCACCCCGTGCCTAAGATTTAGGCCGGCACCCTGAGGCGCGACGAACGGCTGGTCGCTGACCAGAGTGTACACGTCACCTGGAAATTCCGCGGCCAGAGCCAAGCTCAGCTGCTCGGTGTAGCGCCGCAATCCGCCACTTGAAAGATGGAGCGGCGTCGCGTCCAACGCCACGCGCATGGAAGACTAGCGCGCCTGTTCCAGCAAAGTTTCGACGCCGTGCTCGGTTCGCCGTTTGCTGGTAGCGGCAACCAGATTGGCCGCGCGGAGGAGCGATTCGAAAGTTCCCGCGTCGGTCCACCAGCCATTCAGAAAGGAGAACGACATGGAGCCTTCCCGAATGTAGGCATTATTCACATCCGTGATTTCCAGCTCGCCCCGTTTGGAAGGCACCAGACGGCGAATTTTGTCGAATACGGTTTCATCGAACATATAGATGCCCGTGACCGCGAAATTCGATTTGGGCCGGCGCGGCTTCTCTTCGATGTTGACGATTCGGTCGCCATCCAGTTCGGCAACCCCGAAACGTTCTGCGTCTTCCACTTCCTTTAATAGTATTCGGGCACCGTGGCTTTGTGACCGGAACGCATCGGCGGCTTCGCGGATATTGCCCTCGATCAGGTTATCGCCTAAAACTACGCAGATCTTGTGTCCGTCGGCGAAGTGCTCAGCGAGCGCGAGGGCGTCGGCGATCCCGCCTTCGCCCTCCTGATAGGTGTAGTCGATGTGCTTGAGCCCGAATCCCTTGCCGTTGGCCAGGAGGCGGAGAAAGTCGCCGGAGTTCTTGCCACCAGTCACCAGCATGATTTCCTCGATTCCCGCATCCACCAGAGTCTGGATGGGGAAGTAGATCATCGGCTTGTCGTAAATCGGCAGCAGATGCTTGTTGGTGATTTTAGTGAGCGGAAAGAGGCGGCTGCCGGTGCCTCCCGCAAGAACGATACCCTTCATATGAGGTCCGAATCCGTCCGGATCTCCAGCATATCGCAGTACTTGCTTAACGGGAGCAACGGCTGGAGCCGCCCCAGGCCGCGCTAGGGTTTAACGATTTTGATGCTGCCGTTTGAGGTGCTGAGTTCAAGCAAGGGTCCGCCCCCGTTCACAGCGCCTTCTAAGTGCGTCTTTGAGGCATTGATCGGGTTAGTCACTTCGAAGTCGCTCGTGATGCGCCCATTCGACGTGTCTGCCCGGATGCGCGCGGGGCTGCTGGAGGGCATCGAGATTTCGATAGCGCTATTCGACGTGCTGGCGTGGATGTCACTTTTCGGGGCGTTAGCGAAGACAAGGTTGATGTCGCCGTTCGAGGAAGTCGCTTCGACCACGCCAGTCAGGTGATCGGCGTGAATGTGACCGTTGCTGGTTTCCAGCTTGGCGCTGCCCACGACGCCGGTGAGATCGATGCCGCCGTTGGAAGTTTCGACATCCACCGGGCCCTGAATTTGTGAGAGATTCACCGCGCCATTGGATGTCTGTGCGCGGACGCTGCCGTTTACATTTTCAACTCGAATACCGCCATTGGAGCTCACGATCCGATCGAGCGTGGCCGAGCGGGGAACGCGCACCACAAACTTAGCGCCCATATTCCCGTGATGTTGCGAGGGCTGTATCGCGCGCACGGTGACAGAGCCGGGCGTGGCATGAGCATCGATGCGGATGCCGTCACGCAGGGCTGGCGAATTTGCGTACTTGGTCCCGGAGATATCGACCTTATTCTCGTCCCATGACCGGACCTCGACAGATCCATTGAAGGTTTCCAGCTCGACGCGTACGCCGGGATTCACCTCGTAGTTGTAGTGGAAGGGAGCTTCGACGCGCGCGCCGCCCACATCCATATCGAAGTCGTCGCATCCCGCGTTTACGGCAGCCAAGGCCAACACGGGGAAAAGAGCCATCATTTTCAAGGTCATAAGCGTTCCTTAGACACTACGCGCCAGCTTTCGAAAGCGTTCGAAAAATTTCTACGGTGCGACAATCGAAGTGTTCCAGAATAATGTATCGTTCTCTTTCAGTTAAGGTCTTGCTTCCTGCCCTCGTAGGCCTGTTCTCAGCCTGCGAGCCCAAACCGAAAACGCAGTCGGTGGAAGTTGCACGACCGGAGGCATCGCCTGTCGCGGTCAATGGGCCAGCGGCCGCGCCGGTCGAAACGGGTGCGTCAGGCACGATCCGTGGTGTCGTCCGTTTCCATGGACGCCCGCCGGTCATGCCCGCTATCGACTTCTCTTCCAATCCGCAATGTGAGCGGCAGCATCCAAAAACCGTGCTAGCGGAAACCGTGGTCGTCAATCCGAATCACACTTTGCGGGATACGTTTGTCTGGATCAAGAGCGGCTTGACTCAGACCCGGTGGTCGCCCCCAGCACAAAGCGCGGAACTGGATCAATCCGGCTGCATCTACCGGCCCCACGTTCTGGCGTTCATGGTGAATCAGGATTTGGAGATCCGGAATAGCGATCCGGTAAACCACGATGTTCATTTGGAGGCGGTCCGGAACGCCGCGTCCAATGAGGTTGAGGCACCGCGGGCCGAGTCAATCCACAAACGCTATCCGGCTCAGGAAGTCTGGTTTCCGGTAACTTGCGGCGTGCATCCATGGATGCGCACTTACGTATCCGTGGTGGCGCACCCATTTTTCGCGGTTACGGGCACCGATGGTCAGTTCGAGCTTCACTCGGTGCCGCCGGGCCGGTATGTGATCGAGGCCATACAAGAGAAATTCGGCCATAAGGAACTGAGCGTTACTATTGAGCCCGCTGGGACCAAATCGGTGGCTTTTGCTTATGGGGAGTGAAAGCCGGCCTCGGGATGCAGGATCTTCACCAATGAAGGATTACCTCGCGCTGACTAAACCGCGGATCACATGGTTGATCCTCATGAGCACTGGCGTGGGATATTTCTTCGGGCTTGAGAATCGCTGGAACGGTTGGGTCGAACTGATCACGCTGTTGAACACGATCATCGGGACAGCGTTGATTGCTTCCGGGACCGCAGCGCTAAATCAGTGGTATGAGCGCGATTCTGACCGCCACATGCGCCGAACCGAAAATCGTCCGTTGCCGGCGGGCATGGTCACACCCAATCGCGCGTTATGGTTCGGAATTGGACTGGCTTGCCTGGGATTCCTGGAGCTTTCACTCACTATTAACTTGTTATGCGGCTTGCTTGGCCTATTTACTCTGGTCAGTTATCTATTCATTTACACGCCGTTGAAGCAGCGCACCTCGCTCTCCACGGTCGTGGGAGCTCTACCTGGCGCCATGCCGCCGATGATCGGATATGCCGCCGCGAGCGGGCACTTGACCGCGAATGCATGGGCACTGTTCGCAATCTTGTTCCTTTGGCAGTTTCCTCACTTCCTGGCGATTGCTTGGATGTATCGGGAAGACTATGCGCGCGCCGGTATTCTTATGCTTCCGGTGGTTGAGCCGGACGGTCAATCGACCTCGCGCCAGATCGTGATCTATGCATCTACATTGATCCCGGTTAGTTTGTTTCCGACTCTGCTCGGCATGACGGGCAAGATTTACCTGGTTGGCGCGCTGCTGTTAGGCGGCTGGTTTCTGTACTCCGGAGTGCGTGTTGCCCTGGATCGGACGATCCTGCGAGCGCGAACTGTGCTGCTGGTTTCCGTGGTGTATTTGCCGCTGATGTACGGGTTAATGATTCTGGATCATACACGTCTGTGAGGGCGGCGGTGGCTGCTGTGTTAGTACTCGCCGGACTTACCGGCTGTTCCCATCCTGAACCTCTTCCGCGACTAGGCACTGTGCCCAATTTCGTGTTGACGGACCAAAGCGGCAAGCAGTTTGCCGGGTCAAGCCTTACGGGTCATGTCTGGATTGCCGACTTTATTTACACCAACTGCCCGGGTCCGTGCCCGCTGATGACCAAACGCCTGCATGAGATTGAAGATCAGCTCAGCGGAGAGCCTTCTCTGCGTTTCGCTTCGTTCTCAGTCGATCCGGCTCGGGATACACCTCCAGTCCTAGCCGCGTATGCCCGCCGGTTCCACGCATCATCCGATCGCTGGACCTTTTTGACCGGCGACCCGCAAACTCTGGATGCGCTCGATTGGAATACCTTTCATCTGGGACATCTCAGCGCTGCCTTCGATCACAGCACGCGCTTCATCCTTATCGATCGCAAGCGGACGATCCGCGGGTACTACGGGATGGGACAGGACAATATGACTGAACACATTGTGGCTGACGCCATCGCTCTTTCGAAGGAGCGCTCTTGATTACTGTTCGAGACTTGCCGCTTGTAAATGCGACTCTGAACGCGCTCTGCACGGTATTGCTGCTGACCGGTTTTGCGCTGATCCGCCGCAAACGTGTCGAAGCACATAAACGCGTCATGATTTCCGCGTTTCTGGTTTCGATTGCCTTTCTGACTTGCTATCTGATTTACCACGCGCAAGTTGGGTCGGTGCGATATCCCAACACGGGATTCATTCGCTATGTTTACTACTCGATCCTGCTTACTCATGTCCTGCTGGCGTTCACGGTCCCCGTTTTGGCGATCATCACGCTAAGCCGCGCTTTGAGCGGTAAGTTCGATAAGCACCGCAAGATCGCACGTTGGACCTTTCCCATCTGGCTCTATGTCAGTGTTACCGGAGTGATTGTATACCTAATGCTCTATCAGTTTGCAAACCCGGTAATTCCGACAAGTTTCGGGGGCACTTTATAGATAACTTATGCCGGGCACGGTCCGGTATTGTTGATGTAATTGACGTAGGTCTGGATCGCGGTTCGGCTGGTCTGCGATAAGGAATTGCCGTCATTTCCCTTCCCGACGAGAGGCGCACTGAATTCAGAGGCGAACAATCCAGATGGGTTCGCTCCGACGTTTCCTAGGGCCTGCTGGTGTTGTTGGAACGCCGTTTGTGTGACTGCGTTGTTGGAAAACGCGTCGTTGCCCATTTCGTTCGGATTACTCGCACCCGAAACGTTGTAATCGTAAAACTCAGTATCGGCAGTGACGGCGGGATCTTGCACGTTGGTGCACGATGCCCACGCGGAGTAGTACGCCAGCTTGCCTCCCGCCAGACCAGCGGCTGGATCGTTCTTGGTCCGCAAACAAACGATATGCGATTTTGCGTAATTCAAGTTTACGCCGTTCTCATTGGACTTGATTTCATCGAAACTGGTGAGGATGTAAGGTAGCCCGAGCGGGCCGGGAGTGACGCGGGTCTCGGGACTGTTGGAACTCAAGAAGCTCCACAGCGATTGACGGTTCGCCAGGTCGGGGTAAGCCAGCCGCCATTGACCGGTTCCCCCGCTGGCGAGATCGCACATCAACCCGAAGAAATCCACGCCGGAGCACATCTGATTCATCACGACCGGGCTGGTCTGATTGGGGAACAGGATCGATAACGGAACCCGAATGCCCTCGTCATAAACCGCGCCGCCCTTGTCATGCAGGCCGTGCGAGCCGGCGTACTCCCCGTGATCGGAGGCGAACACGACGATCGTATTGTTGGCGAACGGCGAACTATAGAGTGCGTTGAGAATCAGGCCGACTTGCTGATCGACGATGTTTTGTAGCCAGTAATACTGGTTGAGAAAAAGAGTCCAGCTGGAAACGGTACCGAACGACGCGTTGATTCCATTTTGGAAGACGGACTGTAAGTAGGGCTTGTTGGCGGTTTGCTGTAAATTCTCGGTGTTCCAGGGGTACGGAGCGGCCGTGTAAACCGAGGGGGGTGTCCCGGTTGGCTGCGGAAAGGAAATTGGCTGCACCGGAAGACCGGGGGGAGGAGTGGGCGTCGGGGGAAGATAACCGGGTGCGAACGCGATATCGTGAGGGTTGATCAGACTTACTGTGCTGCACCAAGGCGCGGCGCCATTCTTCTGGCCTTGTAGCCAGGCCACAAAATCACTTGTGATCTGGGCATCGCTGCACCAGGTCTGTCCCGCATAAGGGCCGGTGGTTACCAGCCCCCCGTTTACCCCCTCGTTCGACCAGCCGTTCGGCGACGGATTACCTGCCGCGCCTCCGGGGTAAGTGCGAGTGTTGAACCCGTAAGGAAGCAAAGTAGAGGTTGGAGAGGGATAAGAGATATGCCATTTCCCGAACCACCACGCGTTTCCCCGGTAGAGAGGGTTCAACAGGGCCATGGCCGTTGCGAATGTTGGAAACGCGGGATTGAGTACTGGCCCGTTCGGCGAGTTACTTCCAATGTACATGCCATTCTGGGCTGTATAAAGTCCCGTCAGCATGGATGATCGTGCCGGGGTGCAACAGCTGGAAGCGATGTAGTACTGCTGAAAGTTGTAGGCCTTGCTCTGAATGCGGCCGTAGATATTAGGTAGGAGCGTGTTGTTGACCATAGTTTGCTGTGTGGTGTTCAGCCACATGGGCATGCGGAGTTGATCGACTATGATCACCAGCACATTCGGGTTCGGCAGCGCGGGCGCGGGGGTGAATCCGGGTGCATTGGCTCTCAAGTTGCTTCCATTCGACCGGGGGCGAGACCGGTGAACGGCCGGCGGGCGGGAAGCGCCTAGGGTGGCGCCTGCAGCTAAGCTGAGTAATAAGGCCCTACGGCTAATTTCTTTTTCGGTTTCCATAGATGACTATCCTGAAGCTCCTTGAATTCCTTTCCCGTGCTTCTTAATGGGAGGTAAGTGTATATATGGCGCTTAGCGCGCCAGCTGTCGCCTTAACAGTGAATGTGCCGGCGGTTCCGTTTGCGGTCAGTATCGGAGCCGTTGCTAGCCCACTGGCGACGGTGGTGGCGGTGGCGGTGCCGCTTCCGCCGGTGAAGGTTGCGCTCGCACCGTTTGCACCCGGCGCCACCGAGTAAGTCACCACAATCCCAATTACTCCGACGTTCGCGGCGTCCTTCAGTTGTGTTTGCAAGGCAACGGGGTAGGCGGTCTTCACCGCGGCGTTCTGACCGTTCCCCGCCGCGCGAATCATAGTAGTCGCGGCATCCGCGCTCTGCGTGATAGTTACGGGCTGCCCAAGGATATAGATGTGACCGGTCCGCATGGTCGCCGCGTTGTTCGCGGTAAAATTGAACTTCACCACTCCGTTTGTGACGCTGGTAATAGTCAACCATCCCTGATCGCTAGTAGGTGTAATCGGGGCCCCAACCGGGTAGACAAGCGCGGTAACCGAGTCCGATCCCGCGGCGGATGGTTCCGAGCGCGCTGTTGCGCTCAGAGACAAGTACTCCGACGATAGCTCCTTGAGAGCGCTGTTTCCCGTGTCGACGATATAGACGTTCCCGTTACTATCCAGAGCGACTCCGCCTGGTCCTTTCAAGCCCGGAGTTACCAGTGAAACTATAGCCGCGCCAGCTGGACTCCAGCGCTTGACAAAGTTGTTGTTCGTGTCGGCTATGTAGACATTTCCCTGGCCGTCTACAGCAACCGCCGAGGGCGCATTCAGGCCCGACCCGACCAGGGTAGTGACTATCCCAGTGGCTGGATTCCATTCCTTCACGGCATTGTTCTTTGCATCGGCGATGTAGATATTGCCGTCCAGATCGATCGCAATTCCACGCGGGGCATTCAAGCCTGAGGAAACAAGCGTAACCAGGCCTCCGGCTGCGGTCCACTTCTTCAAAGCGTTGTGCCCGCTATCGGCGATATATACGGCCCCCGACTGATCCACGGCGATGCCATAGGGCCGGCTTAAGCCGGTGGCGATCAACGTTGAGACTGATTGGTTAGCCGGCGACCACTCCTTCACCACGTTATTCACCGAGTCGGTAATATAGACGTTTCCCTTGCCGTCGACCGCGACGGCCGCTGGTCCACTCAAGCCCGCGGATACAAGCGTGGTGACGGCGTGCGTGGTTGCGTTCCATTCCTTGACGGCATTGTTGGCTGTGTCTGCAACATACACGTTACCCGTCGCATCCAACGCATTGCCCTGAGGACTCTTAAAACCAGTGCCGCTTAAGGTTGTGATGCCGCTCAGATAGATGTAGGAGCTCCCCACCTGAGTGGCGGTCAGGGTAGCTCCGGCTACAGTGAGCGATCCGGTGCGATTCGAGGTTCCGGGGTTTGCATCGTATGTAAATTGAACGGTGGCATTTCCTGTCCCGCTCAGACTATTCGCGTTTAAATGTAGCCAGGTGGCGTTGCTGGTTGCCGTCCAAGACGCCGCGACCGATAGCAGAACGCTGGACGCGCCAGCCGCGCTGCCGAGAGAAATCGTGGTGGTTCCCAGGGCGCCCGCGAGCACGGTGAATCCGTAGCTAACCGAGAGTCCGCTCACGTTGGCGGACACGGTGAACGCCCCGGCGCTCAGGTTGGCGGTAAGTGGAGGCGCTTGCACATTTCCATTGACATCGCTGAAAACCGTCGCGTTCGTGGATGGAACTCCATTGACGAGAAACGTGCCCGCTGCTCCACCCGGCCCGGGATTCAGTGTGAACGTAACGTTGGCGCCTTGGACGCCAGCCCCGCTTGCATCCCGAACTACCGCCTGCGCGGCCACGGCGTAAGTCTGTCCGCTGAACGCGCTCTGTGCGTCGCCCGCCGTTTTACTAAGCGTCGAAGGCACATCTCCGCTTTGGGTAACCGCTACTGGCTGGCCCAGAACGGCCACGTGCCCGGATCGAGAGGCAACCGAGGTATTCGCGGTAAATGAGAAAGTGACGGAGTTGTTGGAAACTGCGCCCAGCGCGAGCCACGGCTGGTCCACCGACGCGTTGATCGCCGTATTCGCGGGAAGCACCTGCACGGCGATGGAATCCGAGCCCGCGGGTGCAGGTTCCGTCCGGCTTGCACCGGCTATGGTGACGTAAGCGGTGGTAAGCTCCTGGACGCTGCTAGTGCCGGGGTTCACCAGATAGAAGTTTCCTTGTGAATCCGTGGCGACACCGAAAGCCCCGGCTATACCGGTGGACGCAAGAGTGCTCGTTTGTTGGGCTGCGGGATTCCAACGTTTCAGCGCGCTGTTATTACCGTCGAATAAAAACAGATTGCCTTGGCTATCGACGGCCACGGCATTCGGCAGACTTAGCCCCGTTGCTGTCACGGGCGTCAACTGTCCCCCGTTCGACCATTGCTTGATTGAGTTATTTAGAAGGTCCGCGACGTAGACATTGCCCGCCGGGTCCACTGCCACGCCGGACGGGTTACTCAGCGGGGCACCGGGCAGAGTCGTCACCTGCTGGGTTGTCAGGCTCCACTGCTTCACTGCGCCGTTTCCCAGATCGGCAATGTAGACGTTCCCTAGGCTATCTACAGCAACTCCCACCGGGAATTTCAGGCCGGAAGCAACGAGGGTCACGACCTGACCGGTTGCCGCGAGCCATTCCTTCACTGCATTGTTATTTGCATCGGCGAAATAGACGTTACCTGACGAGTCCACGGCGACGCCATGCGGAGAGTTCAAGCCCGTGGCGACCAGCGGCGTCAGCTGCTGGGTTGCTGCACTCCACTTCTGAATTGCATTGTGGCCGGTATCGGCGATATAGAGATTGCCTTGGATGTCGGAGGCTAACCCGAATGGGAGATCCAGGCCCGAGGAGACTAGTGTGCTGACTACTTCAGTCGGCAACGAACCGGCTCCGGCTTGGGTGATGGTGAGTGTCTGGCCGGCGACAGTAATTGTCCCGGTGACTGCTGCCGGATTGGTATTCGGGTCTACACTGAACTGAATAAATCCGCTACCAGCGCCGGTGAGGCTGGCCGGTGCGAGATGAATCCAGGGGGCGTTACTCACGGCTGTCCAGGGGGCATTCGGCGCGGTCAGGTTGAGGAACGTCGACCCGTTTCCCGCGCCGCTACCCGTCAACAGCGAACTTACCGACAGGCTGGCCGCTGAAGTCGTAAGAGTAAAAGACGCCTGCAGTGTTCCTACGCTTGCGATGACCGAAAAGACGCCGGGGGTCCCGTTGGACGTAAGTAGCGGCGCGACTCCTGCTCCCGTGGCATCGGTGCTTACAACCGCCGTGGTTCCCGATACAAACGAGGCGCCAGCTCCGGTATTCCCAGAAGTTACCTGGTAAGTGACTGCCGCTCCCTGAAGCGGATTGCCACCCGCTCCGGTAACGCTCACTTGCAGGGGAGCCGGAAACTGCTGCGGGCCGATCACGCTTTGCCCATCGCCACCTGCTTTGGTTATGGTGGCGGGCGTATCCCCCTGTTGAATAACGGTTAGCTGCTCGCCGAGAACGGCGATATGCGCGCTCCGCGAGGCGGTGGTCTGGTTGGAGCTAAAGGAGAAACTTCCAATCCCATTTGCCGCGCCGGTAAGCGCCAGCCATGGCTGATCCGAGGAAGCGCTGAACACGAGGGCGGAAGGTAACACATGGAACGTGTCGATCCCGGCAGAACGTCCCTCGGACAGTCCGCCTGGCCCAACATATCCCACGGCGAATTGCTCTACCGCGTTATTTCCCGTATCCGCGGCGTATAAGTTTCCGGCACTATCCAAAGCGATCCCATTGGCGCCCGACAACCCGGTAAACGCAGTCGCCAGTAACTGCTGCGCCGCTTGATTCCATTCCTTTATGGTGGAGGAACCCGCATCGGCAATAAACACGTTTCCGAGGCCGTCAACGGCTACATCTTGCGGGTTATTCAGTCCGGAAACAAGCACGTTGAGTATCTGCGTGATGGGGTTCCATTGTTCGACGGCATTGTTGCCGGTATCGGCGATGTAGATTGTGCCGAGCAGGTCGACCGCGATGCCGGATGGGTTACTCAATCCGCTGGATATCAGGGTCGTAAGCGATTGGTCCGTCGCATTCCACTCGCGGACTGCGTTCGTCCCCTGTTCGACAACGTAAACGTTCCCGACGCTATCGACGGCGACTCCCGTCGGCGAGTTCAGCCCCGTGACGAGAGTCGACAACTGCCCCGTCGCTGCCGTCCACTCTTCCACGGCGCCATTGCCAGTGTCGGCGATGAATACGTTGCCGTAGGTGTCCACGGCGATTCCACGCGGATTGGCGAGCACCCCAGCAGGAACCAGCACGTTCAGTGTCTGCGTGGAAGCATTCCATTCCTCGACCGCGTTGTTGCCGGCATCGGCGATATAGATATTCCCGAGCGCGTCCAACGCCAGACCAGCCGGCGCCAGCAAGCCCGTAGTTACAAGCGGAGTTACCCACGAGGGGACAAGATCGGCGTTTCCAGCCTGCGCAATCGAGACAGTAAGGCCGGCAACCGTAAGAGTTCCCAGCTGAGGAGCGGCCGTGGCATTTGCGTCGTAGGTGAACACAATAGGAGCGCTTCCCTGGCCTGCCATTGATCCATCGGCAATATGCAGCCACGGTGCATTGCTCACCGCGGTCCATGCATCCGACCCTTGCAAAAGAAGCGTGGCAGACCCGGATATCGGTCCCAGGGTCAGGCTGGTGGCACTCAGGCTGAATCCTGCTATCCCGTCGTGCTTTCCCACCTGCTTGGGTAATTGCTTTTGCGCTGGGGATTCCACTATGAACGTCGCGCTCGCCGTGCCACACCCGCCGCCCACCGGAGTACTACAAGTTACTCGTAAAAGCCTACGGCCTGGCGGCAGCCCGGCAGCAAGTAGCGTTGCTTGCCCATTCAGCAACCGAGAGGCGCCAAGAAATCGTTTCCCGTCGAAGAAGTCGATATAAGAGCCACTTACAGCTCCTGCGCCGGAAGCCCGCAGAAGAGCCACGTTTCCGGGTGCGGCCACAGGTTTTTCGATCGTGAGCGTGGCGGAGCCCTGCCCGTTCAGCGCGTGAATAGCGCCGAGTGCCAGCAGGATGCAGCCCCACTTACTCAAAATTCGAGAAGGCAGGCCGGGTAACCGGGACGGTGGTGTTGAGCTCATAAAGTACTGGTTACGCAGTATACGGCCACTTACTACGTAATACAAGCCCAAAGTCAGCGCCGCTAAGCAATGGATGAGAGCGATCTTTCAATTCAGCGAATCGCCTCGACTTACTCCACGGCGGTGACTTACTCGCGATTTAATAACTGATTTGTAAGTTGGCCCCGCGAAAGTGAGTTAATCGATGTGAGGGTTTTGAGACCAATTTCAGGCGCGACATGCGGTGTTTTCTATTCGCCGACTATTTGTGGATGTTGAACGGGGAGCAAGACTAATACGCTTGTAATCAGGCAAGACCGCGAAGATGATTTAGTTGGTTTATGAAATAAAAAGGGGAATATGCGGTGAAATTCCGAGGTGCCCGGTCGTCTTCGAATTTGAAATCTCACGAGCCGAAAAGAGCGGAGCGATGGGCTCGCAGGCCCCCGAAAAAAAAGAGTGGAGCATCTTTCGATGCTCCACCCGAACAACACCACCTGCTGACGCCAAACGTCAGAAGCTTGCAGGCAGAACGGCCGTGCCTTCGATCTGAACGCCCTGCAAGCTGGACGGATTCAACCCGAGCGCTTTCAGGATCGTCGGGGCGACCTGGCTGGTTTCCACTTGGGTGGTAATCGTCTTGGCCGGAATGCTTGGATTCGAAAGAAGCAGAATCACGTTGGTGTCGTCGTGAGAGAACCCGCCATGCTCGGCGAGTTTCTTGCTGCTTCCGGTGTAGATGACACCGTAATTCGGAGTCACGATGATATCGGGAGTGCGGGGGTCTCCCATCGGCGGAATGCCGGGGGCATTGAACATCAAGCTCAGCGGACCGCCCGAGAAGATTTGTCCAAAACCAATAGCCGTGCCGTTCTGCTCCAAAGTGGCCACGCCGCTCGCCGTTTGGTTCGCGTCGCTGAGCCAAAGCAGGGAGACATCGTCCTGCGTCGGTCCAATGCCATTCGGATTTGCGGGTGATTCCGAGAACGGAAGCAAGGAAACGAGCAGGTCGGCCGGCGTCGTTCCGTTGTTACCATTCGGACCTGGAATCGGGAAGAAGCGTTGCGGATCGATCGGCGACTGTCCATGCTTGGCGGTAATCACGATCAACGTTGAGTTGTAGAGCCCCCGGTTCTTGAGGTCGGTGACAAATTCGCCGATGGAATTGTCGACAAACTGGATTTCGCTCAGCAGTGAGGGGGTGGGTGTGCCTAGGCTGTCTGTGTAACCGCCGGTCGCAACGTTCTTCTCAATCAGCTTCTGTCCAACGCTGACGGCCTGGAAGTTCATGCCGAAGATCGTGGGGACTTTGGTCGCCTTCGAGCCATCATGCGAGCGGCCATCGATTTCGTTGAGGATCGCATGCACTTTCAGCGTGTCATAGCACTGGATGTTCTGGAAGCTATCGGTCCAGGAGCCGGTCTGGCTGGGATCGAGAATGGTCGCGCAGCTCGTGCCGCTCGGCAGGTGAACGCCCGGCAGTCCAACCACGGTGGAGTTGATCTCTGGGGCGTAGAAATCGTCCAGGTTCGTGCCGTTTCCTGGTCCGGAAACCGAGGAATAGGCGGGATGCTTGTCGCTCCATGCCGTATAGCCGCCCGCCGCGTGGATGACACCGAAGATGGTGTTGGTGCGGACGAAGTTCCATGGGTACACAGGAGCGCAATTTTGCATGGGATCACGTTCGAGCCGGGTCGGGTCGATCGAGTTGATTCCACCGTCACCGGTGGGCGCTCCGCCGTTCAGCTTGCTTTGATCGATATCGATGCCCTCTTCGTACTCGGTCGTGGTTCCGTTCGGAACTCCGGCTACGCAAGGACCGCCCGCGACACCATTTCCAGTTGTGTTCTGCGGGGGCGCCAACACGCGGTCGTAAGCCACGTCATAATAGACGCCGCTGGTGCGGGGAGACGCGCCAGATACGATTGCGGTCAAGCCCGGGAAAGAGTCCGACGGCTTGGAAGTAGTAGCCTGCGGGATAATTGATGCCGGTAGTTGCCAAGGCGGCCAGAGCCGGGCAATACGGAGCGCCATTGTTCACGCCCGCGATGCCTTTGGCACAATTCAAGTAATCAACCGCGTGAAAACCGTCGATGCTGATCAACAGCACGCGGCGAACCGGACCGGCGGCGCTGGTGACCTCTACTTGCTGCGCCCACGCTGACGACGTGGAAGAACTCGCCAGCAAAACTACACTGGCACATGCTAAAAGCTGCTTTTTCAGTAACATTCAGACCTCGGCACCATGAATATCAGGCTAGTTTTTCAATAGCGTGACAACGCCGCAAAATCGGGATTTGCGCTGTGCCGAGATGTGCGAAAACAGAGGTTTACTTCTTGGCTCGCTTCGACTTAGCTGCTACTGGCGCGGGCGTTTGTTCGTCCCCAGGGACTTCTGGCGGTTGGGGAACATTCAAGTTCTCCAGCACCTGGTTAAAGAGCGCGGCTTTCCGGGCGTCCACCTTGGGCGGCGGTGCAATCTCATGCCTGTAATCATGGTCGGTGTAACAGGTCCGGCAGCGGACTTTGGCGGGATCGCTGCCCACCATAGAAACCACGGCATGATTGGTGATGCGCTTACACTTTACACAGAAGTCATCGATGATATCGCCCAGTCTGGTTTCCATTTAGCTCGCCTCAATGGACGCCGGAATTTCGGGGACAAACCAGGTGGCGGGCTCGAAGCCGACGTATTTGCAAATCCGCAAATCACCGCTTTCGGTCTCGAGTAAGTCGCCAAGTTGGAGCGGACGCTCGGTGGAGCGGAGTTCCGACCACGCGGCATATTCATGGTCGGCTTGGACCGCGCCGGCTGGCTCATAATCGCGCGGCTTAACAACAGCTTGGGCTGAAATGTGCGGCGCCCATCGAAAATGCTCCCGCGGCTGCTCTTTCATCCGGTGAATGCGGAATTGCGGCATACAGCCACTTTACTTTAATTTCTGCCGTAAGACAGCGATTCATGCACAATCTTGCACAACGCGCCAAGGGAAAATCCCCTCATGGAACAATAGGAATACGTGAGTTTAGCCGCGCGGGCCGCCGTCCTTACGGCATTTCAACAACCTTTGACGATTCAGGAGTTCCCGGTACCTTCTTCCTTGGAGACCGGGGCAGCGCGGGTGCGCGTAACGACGGCCGGAATTTGTGGTACGGACGTTCATCTCTGGCGGGGGGAACTTCCGCTGCAGCTTCCTCTCATCCTTGGCCATGAGACCGCCGGAGTGCTTGAACAGGCTGGTCCCGGTCTGACCAAAGACTGGCGCGGCAAGGCTTTGCGCGCTGGGGATCGGGTGACATGGGCTAGTTCGATCTCCTGCGGCGAGTGTTTCTATTGCCGTTTCAAAGCCCAGCCTACCCGCTGTGTGTCCCGGAAGGCTTATGGGATCAGCTATCCCAGCACGGAATCGCCATACCTGCGGGGCGGATACGCGGAGCAGATTCTGTTACGGCCGGGCACCGCGCTTTTCCGGCTTCCCGACCAGCTGTCCGAAGATGCGCTGATCGGCGCGGGTTGCGCGCTAACTACTGCGATCCATGGTCTTGAGCGAGCGCCGTTGGCATGGCGGGACACCGTGGTTGTGCAAGGAACGGGGCCGGTCGGACTGGCAGCGATCGCGCTGTGCCGGGACGCCGGAGCATCCCGGATTATCGCGATCGGCGGGCCAAATCATCGCCTGCAACTGGCGCGCGACTTCGGAGCGGATATGGTCATCGATATCGATGATGTGCAACAAGTGGACGAGCGCCTTCGTATGGTACGCGCCGAGACGGGCGGCTTTGGCGCGGATATGGTGATCGAGTGCGTGGGCCGGCCCGAAGCGGTCAACGAGAGCGTGGAACTGGGGCGCGACGGTGCCACCGTGCTGGTGCTCGGCCAATACGGAAATGCGGGGAACATCGCTTTCAACCCACACACGGTCACCCGGAAGCAACTGCGGATTATCGGCTCCTGGGGCTTTGAGCCACGGCACGTGGCGCGCGCGATCGATTTCTTGTGCGGGCAATGGGGCGCCGACGTTCGCAGCCGCGATCACTCACCGGTTTCCGTTAGAGAGCGCGAATGCAGCCCTGGAAATTGTACGCGAGCAGCGCGGCGGAAAGACGGTGCTGCGGCCTTGAAGCGTGCCTGGGTTTGGATTTTAGTCCTCGTCGTGATCCTGATAAGCGCGTTGGTGTTGCGCAAGCAGGAGCCACCTCAAGTCGCATTTGCGCGCGTGGTGCGCGGGACCATCGTGAGTAACCTGCCGACCAACGGGAAAGTAGAACCGGTCGAGTGGGAATCGGTCCGCGCGGAAACTGCCGGGCTAATCAGTTCCGTCCCGGTGCGAGAAGGTCAGAAGGTATCGGCAGGAGCGATTATCGCTCGGCTTTCGCAGCCTGGGGCGGCGCAGGAATTGGCTGGGGCTAGCGCCCGCGCCGCTCAATCGCGGAGCGCGCTGGAAACGCTGCACCATGGCGGCCAGTCCGAACAGATGGCGGAATTGGACGCCGGCATCGCGAAGGCACGGTTCGATCGTGAAGTCGCCGATCGCGACTTTCACACGCTCTCGCGGCTGGTAGAAAAGCAGGCGGCCACCAGTTTTGAAGTGCTCTCCGCCAAACAGCGTTTGGATGCCGCTGATTTGGCGATAAAGACGTTGACCTTGCGGCGTCAGGCTCTGGTTTCTCCGAACGACATTGCGGGCGGGCGGGCACGGCTGGCGGAAGCGGAAGCAGATCGGCAGTCGGCGGAAGTCAAACTCGGAACGGGGATTGTAGTGTCGCGCATTCCCGGCACAGTCTATAGCCTTCCGGCGCGTCCCGGTAATTACGTCAATGCCGGCGATCTACTAGCCAATATCGGAAACCTGGATCAACTCAGGGTCAAGGTGTTTGTGGACGAACCGGAACTAGGGCGAATCAAAGTCGGATTGCCCGTGCGCATCACCTGGGATGGGCTGCCCACTCGCGTATGGGAAGGTGCAATCGAACGGATGCCTACGGAGATTGTGTCGCTCGGCTCCCGGCAGGTGGGTGAAGTCTGGGCGACGATCGCTAACCAGCAACATGACCTGGTGCCCGGCACTACGGTCAATGCCGAGGTGAGAACCGACGTCGCTCAGAATGCCTTGTTGGTTCCGAAAACGGCTCTACGGCGGGACCGCGGGCCGGTGGGCGTTTATGTCCGCCGCGATGGCAGACTTGCGTGGCAGGCAATCGCCACAGGAACTTCCGACGTTTCCAATACGGCCGTTACCAAGGGTTTGAAGGAGGGAGAACTCGTTATGCTTCCGACCGATCTGCCGGTTAAGGAAGGAGATCGGGTTCGAGCGCTCATCCAGTAAGCCGCGCTAAAACAGTCGATCGAACTTGATCTGAAGGTTGCGGGATTCGGTGGGGTTCGATACCTTTAAGACAAACCGCGAAAGCAATGAATTATTACGAAGAATTAGGGCTTTCGGCGAGCGCCACGCAGGACGACATCAAAGAAGCCTACCGCGCGCTTATGCGGCTGCTTCATCCGGATCACCAGCAAGATCCGCAGTTGCAGAAAGTGGCCGAGCGTCAGGTGCAAAAGCTGAACAGGGTGTACGCCACCATCTCCGATCCGGACCGGCGGCGAGCCTATGACCGGGAATTGGTTGAAGGAGCGGAACGCGCCAAGCCGATCATCATCCACGCGCCGCCACCAACGCCGCACGGGTTCCTTAACAGAAGCTCCGCGGCTTGGATGACAGCTGTAGGTCTATTCGTCATCCTGCTAATTTGGATGGCATCGCGGCCGCTACAAGTGAATCCGGCTTATTCCTCGGGCGCGAGTATTGTAGAAACACCGATCACGCGAGAACCCGCATCGCCGCTCAGCAGTCCAGCGTTGGATAATCCGAAGCCATTGGCGGCCGCGCCGGCACCCGCACCAGCGCCTGTCCCTGCTGCGGCGCAAGTCGCAAAGCCTCTGGCCGGCGGCTCGGATTCGTCCGCCGTGGAAGCGCAAGCGCTACGGCTGAGACTCGCCCAAACAATGAATGAGCGCGATTCGGCACTTGCCGAAGTCTCTCGTCTGCAAAGCCGGATGGCAGCGGACAAAGCGCTTGAAAAGAGTTCGCAGCGCGGTTTGAGCAACAGCCAGTTGGCTCGAAACGAGCTGAAGCGCGGAGTTCCGGTTTCCGCCGAGTCCAGGCCGGAGCCCAAGCCGCAGCAATCCTCACCTGCTTTGACGGCCAAGGTAGTTGCCCCGCCCCCACCGCCCGATATCCCCATGGTGGTTCATCACCCAATGAGCGGAAGCTGGGTTTATAAAAAGCCCGCGGAAGCGTCGAAGAACAAAGATTTATTTCCGCCGGAGTTCATCGAAACGACAATCACCGAAGACAACGGACAACTGCGCGGAACGTATCGAGCCCGTTACCGCATTCCCAACCGCCCGGTGTCCCCGGATGTGAACTTCCAGTTTGCGGGCCGGCTCAGCGGCGAGTCTGGCAGTCTACCGTGGAACGGGACGGGTGGATCGAAGGGCGAGGTGACATTCAAACTCATGGCGGACCACTCGCTGCGGGTGGATTGGACCGCATCTCAACTTGGATCTTTGGGCTTTTATCGTGGCACTGCAGTATTGGTAAGACGCGCCGATTAGGCAAGTAAACCTATCGAGGGCCGGTCGGACATCTCTTCGAGAAAATCCAACGTCTCGCGATTGACGATTTCGGGCTGATCGGTGGTGAACACGTGTCCAGCCTCGGGTACGACGAACAGGCGCGCATCGGGAAGCCGTCCAGCGAGCAGGTGCGCGTTCGCGACGGGTATCAGGCGGTCGGAAGCCCCGTGCATCACTTTGACGGGGTGGTGGATTCGTGGCAGCCGATTCCAGGATTGCCAAACAAGGGTGCCGAGAAGCTGGCTGTAATATCCGCGGGACGTAGGCACAAACCCTAAGCGCAATTGGATATCCTCCTCGATTCGCGGGAGCGGAGTGCCGGATGCGTACAGCAACGGAATCATGCTGCGCATTTTGTCTTCGGCAGAAAGGCTTTGGAATTCGCGCACGCTGGGGAACTGACGGAAATCGGGCCTGATGGCGTGCCGGCCTCCACACCAGGTACACCCTAGCATCAGCGAGCGCACGCGCCCGGGATACTGGAGCGCAAACTCCTGAGCGATCATGCCACCCATCGAGGCTCCGAGGATGTGCGCGCTTCGCACACCCGCCGCGCTCATCACCGCTGCAGCGTCACTCGCCATGCGCGAAATTAGGTACGGTCCGCGTGGCACGTCACTGCGCCCTACTCCGCGATTGTCGAACAAGATGACCCGGAATTTTCTTGCGAGCAGCGGGGCGGTCCGATGCCACATCTCGAGCGGAAAGCTTAACCCCATGATGGCGAGGACAGGCTCCCCGCGCCCTTGTTCCTCCCACCAGATCTTTACGCCGTTGTTCTGGACGTAAGGCACTAAGTGTTGGCTCCAATGGGAGCTGAGTACTGGTAGCGGGCCTGATTGGCGACGCCGTAATCCGCAAGATACTGCCGGAATGCACTGAGCAGGTCCAGCCGGACACGGCCGGTGGTGGGAAATCGGGTTTCGCGGACCTGCGAAACCGGGAGCAGATCGCGGGTGGTGGAGGTGATGAAGATCTCATCAGCCGATTCGATGTCTGCCGGGAGTAGCCGTTTTTCGCAGATTCGTATGCCTGGGACGTGAATTTCTTCGAGTAGAACTTCCCGTGTGATGCCTGGGAGGCAGCCGGCCGAAAGCGGCGCGGTCCATACGTCATTGCCCTTCACTAGGAATACATTGGCCGAAGTACACTCGGTCACTTCGCCGAGTTCGTTGAGTAAGATGCACTCGTCGAAACCCTGCTCGTGAGCACGCTCATACCAGCGCAGGTTTCCGGCCCAGGAGAGAACCTTGGCGCGCGTAAAGTCCGATTTCGAGTGGCGGCCTTCTGGTTGGTAGGTCAGGCGGACGTCACTGCCCCAATGATTGTTATTGGCCGTAAGTGCAATCACATCGCACGCATGTCCGGTGGAAGGGCCCTCCCACATGCCGCCGGTATTGCGAACGAACACGAGGCGGAGCGTGGCGTCGAAAGCCTCGTTGGCGGCGATTAGTTGGAGGAGATCGTTTCTGACTTGCTCCGCGTTACCTGGCAAAGGCACATTCAGCAGTTCCGCATCGCGCGAGAGCCTTGCCCAATGCCGCTCCCACTCAAACAGGACTCCGGAATCGGTTCGCAAGGTGCTAAACACGCCCCAGCCCGAGAGCAGCCCGAGTTGGCCCGGAGTCAGCAAAGCTTCGTCCGACTTACGAATGCGCCCGTTATGGAGCAGGAAGCGATGAATCGACATACCCCGATTATCACGCAAAAACGGCGGAAGCTGGAAGCCTCCGCCGCAGGTGCCGTCACAGAGTTGTCGAATGTTTATCGAGCGGTACGGCTGACGCGCTTAGGCCCGCCGAAGCTTTTTTTACCGCTGAAGCCCGCTTTGTTACCGGACGGGCGATAGACTCGCGGGTGTTCACGATCGGGCGACATCTTAGTGTCCACGAAAGGCGCGGCGCCAGCGACCTCATCGCGTTCGCTCAAAATTTGTGAACCGACTTCCTGCCGCACCAATCGCACCTTGCACTCTTTTTCAATCCGGCGGATTTCACCGCGTTCGGATCGGGCGCTGAAGGTGGAGGCTGTGCCGCGCTGACCCGCGCGTCCGGTTCGGCCCACACGATGAATAAAATCCTGCGGCGCCTGAGGAAGATCGTAGTTCACAACGTGCGCGACGCTATCGACGTGGATGCCGCGAGCGGCAACATCGGTGGCCACCAGGACACGGTAAAAACCATCGCGGAATCCAGCCAGCGCCTGATTGCGTTGATTCTGGGTACGATCCCCGTGCATAGCTACCGCGCGCATCCCGAAGGCGGAAAGCCGTTTGGCGAGCCGGTCGGTGCCATGCTTAGTGCGCGCGAAGACCAGGAACGATCCGGGCTCGCTCGCCAACATGTGGCGCAGCAGACCCAGCTTCCGGTCGTGCTCGACCTCATAGATGTGCAGATCGATTTGGTCGGGCGCTTTGGCAACCGCACCGCCGACTTCGATTCGCACCGGATTCTTGGAGTAGCGTTCAATGAGCCGGGCTACTGAGGGCTCCATGGTGGCCGAAAAAAACAAGCTTTGGCGCGCAGCAGGAAGGACCGAGAGGATGCGCTCAATCGCAGGCAGAAATCCCATGTCGAGCATGCGGTCGGCTTCGTCAAGCACCAGCGTTTCGACCTTTGAAAGGTTGATAAGGCGACGGCTCAGGAAATCTTCGAGCCGGCCGGGGGTTGCGATTACAAGGCGCGCGCCGCGCTTGACCGCATTCAATTGGGTCTGTTCACTCATGCCCCCCACAACAACGGCTGCACGCAGCCCGGTGCCGGTGGAAAGGATCGAGAACGCCTCGCTGATCTGAATAGCCAGTTCCCGCGTGGGGCTGAGCACCAGTGCTTGGACGCCGCTCGGCGTCGATTTGATGAGCTTATCGAGCAGCGGGATAAGAAAAGCTAGAGTTTTTCCGGTTCCCGTCTGGGCGGTGGCAACAACATCCACACCGGTCAGAGCCGGAGGAATGGACTGCGCCTGAACGGGAGTCGGGTTGAGAAAGGTGTTGCGAGCTAAATTCTGGTGAATGGTTGAGGATATCGTTAGTTCCGAAAATTGGTTCATAGTGTTTGGATAGGACCTTATTGCCGAGTACCGGCAAGCCGCCCAATCAAAACGAACCGAAGGATTCGAAATCTGCAAACCCAGGAAAAAAAGGGATTCGGAGGAAGTGGAATTGGAAACCACTTACGAAAGGACGTATGCGGGCTAGAGCTCTTTTAACATAGCACATTTGTAGCGTTTCGGTCAAAAGAAAGGAGAACAAGCCGCCCGCGCTGGATTGACCGCGGAAGCTTGGAACAGCTGGTAGGGGGCGATGTGAGCCTTATCAATATCGACCAGGCCTGGTCCAGCTTTGTATTATCGCGGTGAAAATAAGCATGGAAGTAGAGCATGTCGCCCCCGTGCTGATCTCCTAGCGTGTAATCGACATCGTAGTACATCGGCCCGGCATCGGTGCCCGCGTCGTCCGTGAGCACGATTTTCATCCCGGTGCGGAAGGACATTGGGACCGCGCTATTGAAGCTGTTACCTTCCGGACTTGAGAACAACGCCGACTGGAATAGGGCCATTTCTCCGAGATCGATACAAAGAAGTTGAAAACATTCTCCCTTGTGAGGTTGAAGTGGCTGTTTATATCTGAACGCTGCCTCGGATCTTAGTCGAAGACGCAACTAAAGAAAAACGGCTTCCCGGGAGCGGGAAGCCGTTGCTAAACGAACTGACAGGTGGATCGAAGTTAGCAGAGATCGCAGCCTTCGAACATGATCGCATTCGGCATCACGGCCTGTTCAGATCCGGTGGTGATGATGATCGAGTCCGGCTCATCGCGCAGGGTCTGCCCGTCGCCCTGGACGTCGACGGTGGCGTAAGTCGGACTATACACGGTGAAGTTGCTCGTAGCGATTCCGCCAGCCACGACGATTGACGACGTCTGATCGAAATGGGTGTTCTGGCCGCGAATAATCAGCGTGGTTGTCTGGTAAAAAAACAGGCTCCGAACCGGCTGGTTGGCACTGGTCACTTCACTAATCAACGGCATGCCCGTGGGTAGGAACTGATTGGTGAGAGCACGCATGATGAAGACGGCAAGTTCGCCGCGGGTAACCGGCTGCGAAGGACAAAACGCAGTTGGTGTGCACCCCGCAGTGATGTTGTCCATACGAAGCCGTTGAATGTAGGAAAACGCGAAGGCGTTAGCCGGCACGTCGGTAAAGTAGGGAGTTTGCGGGTTATTGAACGGGGTTCCCGAACCAAAGCGCGAGCGCACGATCAATATCGCGGCTTGATCGCGCGGCAGGTTCATATCTGGGCAGTAGTTGCCGTTTCCGCAGCCCGAGGTAATTCCGAGCTCGAAAAGCTTCTGAATCCACTGGAACCCGAAAGAGGACGCGTTTACGTCGTTGAAGTGAGGCGTAATGGAGTAAGAGAAGTTGTCATTCCCGTAAACGCCGCGGACTAGCAGGATTGCCGCCTGGGCGCGCGTAACCGGGCTGTCGGGGCAGTAGTCTAGCGGAACCGCGCTACAGCCCGAGGAAAAGCCATAACCGATCATGTCCGTGATTTCCAGCGTGAGAGCCCCGCCATCGGACACCACTGGCGCTGTGCCCCACTGCATGACTTTCACGTATTGACCAGCGATGAGCAGATCTCCGTTCTGTGTGTTACCGGAGAGGTTCGCAGGCGCAGTCACTGTGACTTGGGACGCCCCGGTAAAATCAGTCCCAGAAGTACTGATCCAGGAGGCATTGGAAGAGGCACTCCACGCGCAACCGGCGGGGCCGGCACGACGCTAAAGGAAACGCTCCCGCCATTCGAATTGAACACCGCGGCTTCGGGGGACACGGTATACGAGCAAGGGATAGAATCGGCCACAGGCGCGGAATTTGTCAAGGAAAAGTTGACGAGGGCGTTGGGATTCCCAGCGCTGACAGAGTATGCGCCCGCCGCACTGTTGGTCACATAGGACGGCGCGGTTGCAGTCCCGTCAGCAGCCGTATTCACGGTTGCAGAGGTCCCTAGGCCCATGAAGTAGCCGCCCGGTCCCTGAGCCGGCGCCGTGAAGGTGACGGGCAGTCCCGCGACCTGGTACGGGTGGTTGAAGTCTAAGAGCTGAACCTGGAGCGAGGCTGCACTAGTTCCGCCGGGGATCGTCTGGCTATCTCCGGAAACGATAACAGGCAAGAATGGGCCACCGTGCAAATACGCTTCGCCAGGACCGGTGAGGAGTACGTCTGTGGTGCCAGTAAGATCTGCGGACCCTAAGGCAATTCCGGTTGTCGTGTCGAACTCATTACAGTAAGGAGGATAAAAGGTGCCATCGCCTTTCCCCATGGAAACGCAGATATAATCACCCGTTACCATGAAATCCATCACACCGTCGCCATCCAGATCTCCAACCGCGATGAACGGTTCCGGACCGGGCAGATCCCCTGTACTGTATTGGGTCTGAAACGTTCCGTCCGCGTTGCCCAAAAGGATGCTCGTGCTAACGGATAAGCTATTCACTACGGCCAAATCCACTATGCCATCACCGTTAAAATCGGTGACAGCGAGGCCAACAGGAGCACCGACGGTATAAGACGCGGGGGTGGAAAAACCAGTCGGACTCCCAAACAGGATTTCCACTGCGCTTGCGCTGGTGTCGATTACGGCGATGTCAGCCACGCCATCGCGATTGAAATCTCCGACCGCCAAACCGTTGAGCGTCCCTGGCACGGAAGAGTTAACGGCGGCTTGGAACGTGCCATCTCCATTATTGATAAGAAGGCTGAGCCCGTTCGAGCCATTCTCAGTGATCAAGTCAGCGATGCCGTCCCCGTTGAAATCGCCGGCGGCGATCGCATAGCAGGGGTTCCCAGTGGAGTAATTCACGGCGGGGTAGAAAGTGCCATCGCCACGCCCACGATAGAGCGCGACCTGCGAATCTTGTGTATCGGCGATAGCTAGATCTAAATTACCGTCCCCATCGAAGTCACCGGCCACCATTCCGCCGGGATGATTCAGACCGGAAATAGGAGTGGTCAGATTGTGGCTTCCCATTCCAACGTTTACAAGCAGGATCACCGCGCCATCCGAAGTAAGGACCGCCGAATCGGGAGCGCCATCATTATTGAAATCACCGATCACTGGGCTCGATTCTGTCGTTTCGGAGTCGTAGAATTCGAAATTCCCCAGACTTCCAGAGGCTACTGGCTGCACGGTGAAAGAGATGGCCGGCGAGTAACTCGGATTGTCTGGGCCGCTGCCCCGATAGTAGGCGCGCAGGCTGCGCTTTCCAGCAAAATAGGGCACATAAGTCAGGACGGCGATTCCTTGGCTGGCCGTGGCCGAGCCGATGACGGTCGCGCCGTCGAAGAACGTCACTAGGCCGTTCGCAGTATTCGGTGTAATGCGCGCCGTAAGCGCGACGGCCACATTCACCGCGCCACTGGGTCCCGGCGTGGTAAGTGCGGTTGTGGAGGGTGTGGATGACCCTGCGATACTTAGTCCGCTGGCGACACACATGGTCAAAGCGAACTTGATGGTCTGAGCTACTTGCTTCATCTACGTTCTAATCTCCCGGTCCAAAAAAGTAAGGTGCGGCCAAGTAGCAGAGCTCTCAGTTATTGGTTGAGCTGAAGAACGCGTGGACCTCCGAGCTCTTCTCTGCGCTGGATAGCTTCCTTATCGCACTGAGTACTAGTACGTGTCTGTACCTCCAAACAATTTTTTGGGGGTAGAGCCCTCCAATGCGAGTGGGTCATTGGGGGACAGCCGCAACCAAGCGATCTCCGTCAGACCTTGAGTGTGGTACTATCCGGCCAATTGGAGGAATACCCATGGATCAACGTTCCCGACGCGATTTTCTGAAAGCTGGTTTTGCGGCCGCTACCCTCGCCGGTGCAGCGGGCTTGACCTTGAAAGCATCTACCCCGACGGCCACGGATTGGGTGACCTTGGGAAAATCCGATGTGAAGGTAACGCGGCTGGCGTTCGGAACCGGAACGCAGAGCGGCAAGGTGCAGCGCGAACTCGGCCAGGAGCAATTCACCAAGCTGGTCCGGTACGCCTACGATCACGGGATTCGGTTTTTTGAGACGGCGGAATCCTATGGCGAGATGCACAAGATGCTGGGAATCGCGCTGAAGGGCCTGCCGCGAGACAGCTATCGCATCATGTCGAAGGTGACGACGCACGAGGGTGTGGACCCGCAAGCCAAGTTCGACGAGCTGCGGCGGCTGGCCAACACGGAGTATTTTGACGTGATGCTGCTGCACTGGCAACACGTAGGAACGTGGCCCGTGGATAGCGTGAGATGGCAGGACGGGATTCAGGAAGCGCAATCGAAGAAGATCGTGATAGGGCGTGGAGCGTCGGTGCATGGGCTGCCAGCGCTGCGGCAAGTACCGGGCAACAAGTGGCTGGAAGTGGCGATGATACGGGTAAATCATACCGGCAAGTCGATGGATGCCGAAGACTTTGCCACGAGCGGTCCCGGCGATGTCAGTGAAGTAGTGACGCACGTCAAACAGGTCCGCCAGGAAGGCATGGGCGTAATCAGTATGAAGCTGGTGGGCGAAGGGTCCTTCACCAATCGGGCCGACCGGCAAAAGGCGCTACGTTTCGCATTTAAGACTGCGGGTGTGGACAGCGTGACAATCGGCTATAAGAACACGGGCGAGATTGATGAAGCGATCGAGAATGTGAACCTGGCTCTAGCTTAGGCAAGCAGTACGGAGGCCGATGTTCGTTACGCATCGGCGCTCCAGCCAACCAAAGATGTGACTGCAGCTTGTTCAGCACTGACAGCCCGCCCGCCCAATCCTCGAATAGCTCGGTACGCAGAGTTGGGTACCCTATCGTGTCAAGACGCCATATCTGGATCGTAGTTGCCTTACTGGCGGGCGGTTGCCTGAACGCAGCGAAATCACCGAGTCTGTATGCCCGGCATGACTTAGCTGTGTTGTGTGGGGGAACTAATAATGAGCAGTCCGTGGCCATCGGAGACATAAATTCCGATGGCAATATTAATATTGTTTGCGTGAGCCAAAAACTACTGTTGCGTGACGCATACCCGATCTTGTCAGCCCCGGAGTATAACGTCGCGCTCGGTCGCGGGAACGGAAGCTTCCACGCTCCGACTTATTATCCCGTGTCAAGCGCTCCCGTGGGTGGGGCAGTTGATGTAATCGCCGCTGATCTCCGCAATGCCGGCATACCTGACCGAGTAATATCCAACCTCCTTTCCAGTACTTCCACTCTCTTCAACCTCGGTAACGGTCGATTCCAGGAATCGGTCACCGCACCTGTAGCCGGCGGAAGCGCAAGCTGCCCGGTATCCAGCGACCTCGATCGCGGTGGCAAGCCCGACCTCGCTGTGGTGGTCGGCTCCGGCGTTTCCATTCTCTTCGGAACCGGTGTCGCCGCCACGCCGTTTCGGCAAGGCCCAGTTGTCCCCGTAACCAGCCCCGGTTGCATGAGCGGCGAGATTCTTGTTTTAGTCAAAACAACGCGTTAATTACAATTGCACTTCTCGGTTCTCGACTTACTGCAAAAGAAGTTGCACTGGGTTACTCTGCAGGCCATCCGCACTTAGTGTCACGTTAACTAATCCAGCGCCGTGCAGGCTTTGTGGCAGCAGGATGTTGATCTGATCTTCTCCGACAAAAGCGCCTGCCGGACCGGCATACGCGGCAGTCACCGCTGTAGAGCCGATCGTGGCGGTGACGGCACTTTGGTGATTGCGAATGCCTGTTCCATAGAGAATCAAATAGGCACTTTGTGAGCCAGTGCCGACGCTAACAGGAGCGGCGGAGAATTGGCCTTGCGAGTTCACCACAAGAGTGGAAGTCACTACAGGCCCGGCACTGCCGTTATAAGTAAATACTTGCGCTATGGCGATGCCGGAAGCGTTGAAGATGCCCGGCTGGACAGCGACGATCTGCTGGGTCTGGGTCACGATCCCGGTAGGCGTGGCTACCTTGATGGTCGCCAACCCCGCGGCGGTACCGTCCGGAATTTCGTAATTGATCTGCAGTGGCGAGGCGTAGAACAGGGGAGCAGGCCTTGCGACGCCCAGAGCATCGACAACCGAAATCGACGTACCGCCAAGTGACAGCGGGAGGGGTAATGTAGCTGCTGCAGCGCTGGACGATGCCAAGTTGGACCCGAAACCGGAAGCGATCGAAGCGGACGCGAGAGATCCGGCTTGGAAACTGGCGGCGTTGGTACTCGTGAAACTCGCTACACCCGATCCACCGAGGAGAACAGACGCGGTCGCGGCTGGATACGAGGCGAGAGTTTGTCCAATCGCGTCGATGTTCTTGGTCACGTCCACCGGTCCGAAGAAAAGAGACGTGAACAGATCCTCCGTGAAGTTGAAGGAAACGATGTCGGCGAATCCATCGGCATTCAGGTCGCCTATGGAGAGGGAGAATGGCAACACCGGAGATGGCGCTGTCAAGTCTTGGGGCGCGGCAAAAGTGCCATCCCCGTTGTTTGCGCGAAACTGCAGAAGGCCGTTGACGACGTTCACATTGTTATTGTCCTGAACCAGGACAGCTGTCACCAGATCGGGCAGTTTAGTGCCGAGCACCGGTCCTAAACCAGCGCCAACGGTAAGCTGAGCCCGCGGTGTTTGAGGGTCGGAAATGGCAAAGCTTTGGGTGAAAGACCCGTTTCCAGTGCCGAGGAAAACGCCAACACCCGAAAAATCGATCGTGTTCGAGCCGTTAGCGCCATTGAGAATAGCGGCAATGGAAAGCCCCGCGAACACGACGTCAAGCTTGCCATCGGCATTGACATCGGCGATCATCATTCCGGTTTGCGGAATTCCAGTAAGAGGGTAAGTGTGGGTTAATTGAAACCCGCCGTGACCGTCACTGAGCGAGACGGTGAAGAAGGCAGTGTATGGGTAAGTAAGACCAGAGCTATCGAAGTTAAAAGCTATCCCTAACAGGTCCGGCTTTCCATCACCGTTGACGTCGGCAAGTTGGACAGCGTAAGTTTCAGTTCCCGCTGGCGAGATGCCGATCGTCGTGAGGTGCCCGAAAGTGCCATCGCCATTTCCGGTGAGGGTAACGGTTTGACCGATCATCCCAGGAGTGGAGAGCCCAACCACGGAGGTTGTTTGAATGATCAGGGCGAGATCGGGAATGCCATCTCCGTTGATATCGGCGCTCGACAGGGGCTGAACGAAGGCGTCGAGAAAACCGGAGACGATCGGGAACGGAACATGGGTGAAGATGGGCGCGCCGAACGTGCCGTCGCCTTTACCCGGTAGAACGAAAATCGAAGTGGTCAGAGTACAGGTGCCGAGAAGATCGAGGTGGCCGTCGCGGTTGAAGTCACCGGTGATGGTCTGACCCGGCTGGCAGCCGGCGACGGTGTAATCGGTCCTCGCGCGGAACGTTCCGTCCCCCACGCCGAGGAAAACGGAGATGGAATCGACGGCGGTGTTGGAGACGGATAGGTCGAGATGCCCGTCCTGATTGAAGTCTGCGAGGGTGGACGCAAGCGGGCCGGCAGCCGTCGGGAACATCGGACCCTGATGAACTACGGCAGGAGCGGTCGCGGCAACTCCGCAGAACAGGAGCGAGAGGACGGATACGCGGACGAGGGGCATAAAGCCAGAATCGGACATTTGGAGCCGAAGTTCAAGAAAATGCGAATCTCCGGTTGGAGGCGCGGGTCGGAATTGAACCGACGAATAAAGGTTTTGCAGACCTCTCCTGTCCCATGAAAGACCTTTTGTTTAGAAAGAGTTGGCATGGGTTAGACCTTTTGTGACCCCATTCCTGCGCTTAAGTCGTTTGGAGCGGGCAACGCGAGTTGTCTTGATTCCTGGATTGCGGCCCACATTGTTTTTCCGGGGGCGACCTCCGCGTAAGGGCTGAACACCTCCCCGGCGCTGACCATGCCGGTTTCCACCATCGCAAGTTGCGCGAGAACCCAGCGGAGCAACTGACGCCACGCAACGCGCTCCGCCTTTTGCATGAGCGGCGTTCCTCCGTACTTCGGGTTCACCCCGCGGCGCTTACAAAGAAGCTCGTACAGGGGCATGACGCGGACCGGGAGAGCAAAGAGCATGTCCCCGGCGGGAGTTGCCATGAACCAGCGGAGTCCGGTGATTTTTCCGTTCCCGTAATCGGTTGCTATCTGCTTTGCTCCGGCGGAAACGAGCGCGGCTTGGATCTCCAGCGCTGTTCGCTCGGGCGCAATGGCTGTCGTTTCCATGTAAAGCGGCTTCTTGCTCAATTGACCTTCTCCCTTCCCTGCCCCTTGCGCTGTCCCTGATCGAACGTCTTCATGGCTTCGCGCACGTGCTCATCGCGCGGGTGAACGTACCGCATCACCATCCGGGTATTCGAGTGCCCTAGGACGGCGCAAAGCGTCGGAATGTCCGCCGTCTCCGCAAAGCGCGTAGCAAACGTGTGCCGGAAATCGTAGAGGGTGCATTGCACTCCGCTCAGAGCGCAAGCACGGTCATGCGAGTTGTTCAACCGGCCAACCGGCACATCTTTCCCGTTGCCGCGCGGGGAGGCGAATACCCACTCGCTAGCGCCCGCCATGCGCCGGGTCACAATCTCCCGCGTCTCAATCGTCATGGTGAGCGTGCGGCGGCCGCTGGGCGTTTTGGACTCCCGCACGCGCAAGGTCCCGCGCTCCAGGTCGATATCTTCTTTCTTCAGGAGTCGCGCCTCTTCCGGACGTAAGCCCTGGTTGAGTAGCACCCGCGCAAAGTCATAAAGCAGCGGAAACCGCATAGCCTGGGTGAGGTACCGGCGCTGCATGTCCGGCGTGAGCACGTTGTTCCGGATCGCATCCTTGTCGCTCGGGATTTTCACATCTTCGAGCGGGTCATGATCGAGCCACCGCTTTTTACGGCAGTAGCTGAGGAAGGGCGCGAGCGCGTGGATATCGTGCCGGATGGTGACCTCTTTCACGAGTTTTGTATCCCTTCGCCAAGCCTTGAAATCCTCAATGTCTCCTGGCGCAATCGCGTTGACCTCTGTATTCGGTCCCAGATAATCGAGAATCGATGTCCCAGACACCGCGATACGCCGGAGGGAACTTGGTTTGACCTCGCCTGCGTATACCTTGAGAAACGCTCGCCAGGCATCCCCCAGGCGTACCGGCTTGATAGCGCCGAACTTCCCCGCAGTGGCCGCTTCACGCCGCTTCGCATCTTCAATTTGCTCCGCTGCTATCTTGTTTGCGCCGGTGGCCCGAAGGTGTGTCGTTCCTTCGTAGGTTTTTCCGTTGAGTTGGAACCGGTAGTGCCACATATTGCTTCGCTGTCTGAGCATGTTTCCCCTTTTGCTCGGCAACCCACTCATCGATCGCAGTGGGTTCGTAGCGCACAATCTTAGTCCCCAGCTTCACGAATTGCGGCCCTTCCCCGCGGCATCTCCAATTGGCTAGAGTGGCAAGTGCGATACCGAGCCGGGCCGTTACTTGCTTGGGAGTAAGGAGGCTCATTTGCCCGCCTTTCGCAGCAATTCCCGCAGAGCTTCCCGGCGCGAACCGGAAAGCCTGGGGTACCAGAAGATTTGAGGGATGCGCTTCATTTCGCTGCGAGTTCTTCTAGTGGGAGCGTCTGCTGTTTCTCGTGATCCTGCATCCGGGCTTCTTCAACGAACTCGCCCGTATCCGTCCGATACAGTTCTTTCAGCCCGTCCTTGGGCACGTTGAACTGCCAGTAACATTCAACGTCGCGGTAAGCCTGCTTTGGTTCGGTGCTCTTCGGTGGCCGACTCTTCATAGGCTGTTACGTACTTGTGATTTTTGTTGCCAGCAGTGCGCGGCTTGTCAGAACTCCTGCCTAATTGGTGCTCGGCCGTCTTTCCCTTGTTAAACTTGCTCCCCTTGAAGCTGCGAGGCTCGCCGCCGTACTTCTGCTCGTCTGGGCGTCCATCCATATCCCATGAGCCTTGTGAGGTGTACGGACGGCGAGGGTCGTTCGTAATTGAGGCTTCCTTAATCGCTTCCGCGTCGTAGTAATACCTCTTTGACTTACTCAACAGGAACAGATACTCATGCGCCTTTGTCGGACGGTCGGTCACCGATTCCGGCATCGGGTTTGGCTTCGACCAAATGATGTCCGAGCGAAGATACCAACCATCCGCGCGGAGAGCAAAGGCCACCATCCACGGAATGCCGATCAGGTCTTTGGGTTTGAGACCCACAACAGGAGACCGAGTATTCCCTGAATTTTGAGTATCGGAGGCCCCATGAACTTGCCATTTTGATTGTTTACACTGGGGGCCTCCTTGCGATGAATAAGAGTCTCCTAAGTTCAACCAAAATGTCCCGTCGTCGCGCAACACCCGCCGCGCGCCGCGGAACACTTCAACGAGCTTTGCGACATACTCGTCGGGCGTCTTTTCTAGACCGATCTGCCCTTCCATCCCATAGTCACGGAGCCCGAAATAGGGCGGACTCGTCACGATGCAATTGACACTCTTCTCTGGCAGCGTGGCGAGCACCGCGCGGACATCGCCTTGAATGAAACGGTTCACGCGCCACCCCGAATCAGCACAAAAGTGACGCTATTTCGCTGTCCAGTTTTGTCCAGGTGACTGTCCCTGATTTTGTCTGTTATCCACAGGGAAATCAGGCGAACAAATAGTGACAATAGGGAGCCTAGAATAGGCCCGTTTTGATAGGAGTAAACGCTAGTTAAGCCATTGTTTCTATTAGGCTTAACTATGTTTTGAGGTTGGAGGCGCGGGTCGGAATTGAACCGACGAATAAAGGTTTTGCAGACCTTGGCCTTACCACTTGGCTACCGCGCCGTTCTAGGTGGGCTACCAATCACTATACCGCGAGGCGGGCGCTATACCGCGAGACAAGCCGGATTCGCGCTACTCTGGACTGCGTGACGCATTCAGCGATTTCCTCGATGGGATTGGTCGGCTTGCCAGCTCCGATCTCCACTTTAGTCAGTAGGAAATGGGACTCGGTAATCGTTGGAGCCGGGCATAACGGCCTGGCTTGCGCCGCGTATCTGGCTCGCGCCGGACACAGTGTACTTGTCTTGGAGGCCCGCGAACGCATTGGCGGAGCATGCACGCTGGAGGAACCCTGGCCAGGCGTTCGGATGTCACCCTGCGCCTACCTTGCAGGCCTGCTGCACCCGCTGGTCATTGACGAACTTGGACTGGTGGAGCGCGGGTTCCAATGGACTCCGGCCACAGCCGGGCTCTTTGTCCCGTTTGAAGACGGCACAAGCGTTCAACTGCATGAGGATGACGCGATTTGCGATGCCGAGATCGCCCGGCTGTGCCCACGGGATGTTGAAGGCTGGCGGGCCATGTCGGCGGTGATTCGGCGGCTTCGCGACGCCTTGCGGCCAGCCAATGAACGCGATTCTTGGATCGGCGAGGCCCCAAGCCGGGAGGATATCGAAGAACGCTTGGGCAACGACCCCGAGGCCCGCGCTCTCCTTTTCGATTGGTCGATGGCGGAGATGGTCGAGCGGTACCTTTCGGACGAACGCTTGCAAATGGCCTATCTGGGGCAGGGGGTTATCGGCACGAATGCGAGTCCGTTTGACAAGGGGACGGCCTCGATCCGGTTCCATCACGCGTCCGGGCGCCTGGGCGGAATGCCAGGAATATGGGGCTACGTCAAAGGCGGAATGGGAACAGTGTCGTTTCTGCTTTGCGATGCGGCAACGGAGGCGGGCGCGGTGGTCGCGGCGGGTGTTCCCGTAGCGGAGATCATTCCTGGCGAGGGCGTGCTACTCGCTGGGGGAGAACGAATTCAAGCACGCGCCGTAGTCTCGAACACCGATCCGCGCGTGGCGATCTCATTGCTTGGTGAGGCGGCCGATTCCACATGGCGGACTCAGGTCGAAGCGGTTCCGATCGAGGGCTGCACAGTCAAGCTGAATGTACTTCTTCGAGAGCTACCCGACTTCCACGCGCGCCCAGGCACGTGCGAAGTCCATCACCACGGTCAGATCAATACGCCGCTGACGAAGGCGGAATGGCGCGAGAACTATCAAGCCGCGCGCGAAGGCCGCATCGCCGACCGGCTATGGACGGAGATTTACTTCCAAAGCGTGCACGACCGGGGAGTGGTGCCGGAGGGAATGCATAGCATGAGCGTGTTTTCGCAGTATGTGCCTTACAAGTTCGCGAATGGCGATTGGGATTCCCGCCGCGAGCAGGTGCGGCAAACGGTCCTGCGATCTATCGGACGATTTTGCAGCAATCTGGACGACGCCGTGATGGATGCGCAAGTCTTAGGCCCGCCGGATATCGAAAAGAAAGTGGGCCTGACGGGTGGGCACATCTTCCAAGGGGAATGCTTGCCGCGATACATGTGGAGCAACCGGCTGAGCGCAAGAACCCCGATGCCGGGATTCTACCTTTGCGGCGCTTGCACGCACCCCGGTGGAAGCGTGATCGGGATTAATGGGAGGAATGCCGCGATGGCCGTCCTCCAAGATTGGCGCTAATTCGAGCGAAGGGAATCGAGTACCGAATACGGAACGTTGAGATTGTTGTCGCGTCCAGTGCCGAGGTAAATACCAGGCTTATTGGTGCCGTGATAATCGGAGCCGCCAGTAACGATCAAGCCGAACCGCTCAGCCATGCGAAGGTAGAGTGCGCGATCTTCGGGCGTGTGCTCGCTATAGTACACCTCAATTCCCTTTAGACCGTGATCGACCAGCAGGGTGAGCATCTCGATCATACGCTGCTCATCTTTTCCTTGGGTCATCCGGTAAGGGTGCGCCAGCACAGGAACTCCGCCCGCCTCGTTCACTTTCGCGATACCTTCCACCAGTGAACACTCTTCCCGCTCAACGCCCGCGGACGCGTTCTCGGCGAGGTACTTGTCGAAGGCTTCCTGGGTAGTTTGGACATAACCCTTGGCTATGAGGACCTTAGCGAAGTGTGGGCGGCCGGTCAGATTCCGTCCGATTTTCTGAACTTCTTCCAATTGGATATCGACACCCAGGTCGTTCAACTTTTTGATGAGCTTGAGGTTACGGGCACGACGGCTATTCTGCCAATTGATGAGCCAGTCGCGGAAGTCGTCAGTCGGCGGAGTGGAGGCGAAATAGCCAAGCAGGTGGACCGAGGGCGGACGTTTGGTTGAGCCGGGTTCCTCCAAACGCGTGGAGAGTTCAATACCACAAATGACTTCGAGCCCGCGTTCGCGTCCTAGCGGCGCGGCCAGATCGTACCCGGCGAGGGTGTCGTGATCGGTAACTCCTAGTGCTTCGAGTTTCAGGTCCAAAGCTTCCTGGACGAGAGCGGCAGGAGACGAACTGCCGTCCGATTGGTCGGTGTGTGAATGTAGATCGATCAAAGCTCAGTGTAGCGAACACAGGCGCAGCGAATCTGGCTTCAGGCGCGAGCGGAGACGGCGGATGATGTGTCGAGCGTTTCGACCACCAATCCGCCCCAGGGGCCTTCACCGAAGACCGCGATCGGATCGGCTTTGGAGGTGAGCGCAATTTCGCGCATGACGGCTTCGTCGCCTTCAGCAGGCGGAATGGGGACAATCTTCTGGGCCAGGAACTGGCGGCGAACGTCGTCAGACACCATGCCACCCTGATCCCATGGTCCCCAATTCATGGCCACGACCAAACCGGGCCATTCGGCTGCCAGCATGGTGGCGATGCCGTTCATGGTTCCGTTGGCGGCTGCGTAATCGGCTTGACCGCGGTTTCCGAACGCGGCTGTGATGGAAGACATCAGGATCAGACATTTGGTTTCGGCGGGCCGCAGCTTGCGAGCGAGGACGAAGGTGCTATCGGTCTTGGTGTGAACCACGCGGTCGAACGATTCCGGAGTCTTGTCTTTGATCAGCTTATCTTCGATGACCCCGGCTCCGTGGATGACAACGTCTAAGCGGCCGAAGCGTTCATAAATATCGTCGATCAGGCTGCCGAAGCGGGCTTCATCTCGCACGTCGACTTCAAAGTATTCGACCGCAGTGGCGAGCTTAGCGAGTTCAGCAAGGTTGCGCTGCATCTCGCGGTTTTTCGTAAGGCGGGAGTAAGCGGCTTCCACTTCGGCGGGCTTAACGGGCTTATTGCCCCCGGCGCGCAGTTGCTGGAGGATGGCTGCTTTCAGAGCGGCGGGCTCTTTGAGGGCGGCAGTTTCCGGAGCTTCGGCGGGAGGTAACGGCGATGCGCCCGCCAGGATCAAGGTGCACTTGGTTCGCTGTGCCAAAGTGGCGGCGACGCCGGCCGTGATGCCGCGCGCGCCACCGGTAAGCAGGACGACGGAATTCGCGTCGACCGACCGAATGGGTTCAGCGGATAGCGCGGACCGGCGCGGAACCACCGTAAGACGCCGATCTCCGGGGAGCCCGATCTGAAGAGCCGACTCGGGACAGGAGAGCTCTTCAGCGAGTTTCTGCCGTAGGATCGCCACCGGATCAGCCGGGTCGACATCAACCACCTTACAGAGAACTTCGGGAAACTCGAGCGAGAGCGTCTTGACGAAGTCGGCTGCGGCGTAGTGCGTCGGTGCCGCCACCGAACCGGCGGAAAGACCGAACGACCCACCGCGACCAGTCACTACGGCCAGCAGCGCGCCATTTTGCTTCCCTGCCCTTTTTAGATCCGACTCGGCCGCTTTGGCCAACAGATAGAGACTGCGAACGTCCTGGCGGACTTGCCCGCGCCACTGCCCGAAATCGAGTTGGGAGAAAGGCGGCGTGGTTTGAAGCGGCAGCAGGTGAATCAAAGCGCCGATGGAGCCGTAGTCCTTGCGAACCGCTTTGAACATGGCGTCGACCGAGGCGGGGTCCGTGAGGTCGGTCGAGTAGACGCCTTCCCCATGCAGCGTGGATCCCGGGCTATGGCGGAGAAGAAGCACGCGCTCGCCTTCCGCGTTCCATTCCTCTGCGATCGACGACGCGATGCCATTCTCGTCGTCGGTGATGAGGACGACGCGCCCAGGGAAGCTCTTAGGAACCGACGTACGTCTGCGGGCAACGGTGGTAAGCGTGAAGCGGGCCACAGATTCGCCCGGTACGACAGGGGCAGCGTGGCGGTCCCCGGAACTCGGGGTAGCGAAGACCGCGCTCAGGCGTTCCGTGACTTCGTGTAAGGTTCGTGCGCTGGTCAGCTTCTCCATCACGGCTTGCACTTTGATCTGCTCGGGTTCCGAGCATGTCCGCTGGAAGGCGCTCAGAATTTCCACGCGTTTGATGGAATCGATACCAAGGTCGGCTTCAATGGCGGCGGTTGGGTCGAGCATGTCGGCCGGGTAACCGGTCCGGTCGCTCACGATCGCGATCAGATCGCCCAAAACATCGCGCTCGGGTGACGTCGATGACGCTTGCGGCGGCACGGGTGCGGAAGGTGGCGGAACCGCTGGGCCTGCGGCGAACAGCGGCGCCAGACGCTCGGCAATCTCGCTGAGCGTGCGGGCAGCTGTCAGCTTCTCCATAACTGCCTGAACCTGGGCTTGTTGCGCTTCGGTGCAGGTACGCTGGAAAGCGCTTAAGATCTCGACGCGTTTAATTGAGTCGATACCAAGATCGGCCTCAATGGCTGCGGAAATGTCGAGCATGTCGGCGGGATAGCCGGTGCGGTCGCTCACGATCGCCACTAAATCAGCGAGAACGTCGCGTGCTGGGGCGGCGGGTGCTGGGGTGAGCGCAATTTCGGGTGTTGGCGCGAGCGCCGGGGCAACAGAAGCGAGCGTTGCGACAGGTTTCAATGCCGAAGCTGCGGTTCCGCTAACGAGCGGCAAGAGTCGCTCGCCGATTTCGTTCAGCGTCCGGGCGCTGGTGAGTTTCTCCATTGCCGCCTGCACCTGGGCCTGCTGAGCTTCGGTGCAGGTGCGTTGGAAGGCGCTCAGGATTTCGACGCGCTTAATGGAATCGATACCAAGGTCGGCTTCAATGGCGGCGTTCGGATCGAGCATGTCGGCCGGATAGCCGGTGCGATCGCTGACGATAGCGAGAAGGTCCGCGACCACGTCGCGCACGGCGGTGGCAGAAGTGATCGCCGGCCGCGGAATCTCAGCCGCAGCGAGGGCGATCTCGGTATGCGCGGGAGCCTCGAATGCAGGGGCAAGGCGGGAAGCAATTTCGCGGAGTGTTTTCGCGCTCGTGAGTGTTTCCATCAGGCCTTGCACCAGTTTCTGCTCGTTTTCGGTGCACGTGCGTTGGAAGGCGCTCAGGATTTCGACGCGCTTGATCGAATCGATACCGAGGTCGGCCTCGATAGCCGCGTCGATGTCCAGCATGTCGGCGGGAT
Source organism: Bryobacterales bacterium (assembly GCA_963752695.1). GTDB lineage: Bacteria > Acidobacteriota > Terriglobia > Bryobacterales > Bryobacteraceae > Bog-113. The sequence goes on along the minus strand of CAVVZB010000002.1, from coordinate 632,926 downwards.
AGCCGGTGCGGTCGCTGACGATGACCAGAATATCTTTAGCGATATCGCGCGTCCGGACTACCAGGGCGGCTAAGGGAACCGGGGCTGCCACAGGGGCGGGCACCGCGACGTGCTTGTTGAGTGCAGGAGCAGCTAAGACCGGAGGAGCCACAGGAGCTTTGACCGGGGCTGCGACGGAAAGAGGAGTTGTGGGGCTTGGGGCAACCGCGCGGCGGACTGGCGCCAGCGCCGGAGGGGAGACCAACGGAGCCGTAGGTGCCATCTCCGTGGCCGGAGCGCCCGCCAGAAAGCTCTGCATGATGACGGTCTGGGTGGCCAGGAACTGCTGCATCATCCGCTGATGCTCAAGCACGACATTGGAACCGGCGCCAGAACCGGTGGGTGAAACGGCGATCGCAGCGGTCGTTGCGGGCGCGGCGACGGGAACTTCCCTCACCACTTCCTTGATCACTTCGATTTCGCGAACCACTTCGATCGTTCGGACCTCGGGCTTCACCGTTGCCGGGTCCACCAGGCGGATGGGCGTTTTCGGTACGGGCGGAGTGGCGCGGGCGTAAGTGCCAGCCCCTGTGACGAGCCATTGCGGAGCGCGCGCTACCACGGCGCTGGGAGCTTCGACACGTCCGCGGAAAAGCTCTTCGGTTTCGACCGGAACGCCCAAAACCGCGAGTTGCCCGAGCATATGCAGCAACTGATCCATCCCTCGGCGGTCGTTGGCGTCACTTTGCAGAATCGTGGCGTCGCGGCCATCCAGATTCTGTTTAGCGAGATTGGACAGAACGTTCTTGGGGCCGACTTCAAGGAAAACGCGGGCTCCCGCGTCGTGCATGGCGCGCACTTGTTCAACGAATCGGACCGGCTCCACCAGGTGGCTGGCGAGCAGGCTCGCGATTGCCGAAGAAGCTTCCGGATACGGCGCGGCCAAGGTATTCGAGAAGACTTGCGCACGAGGCGCATCGTAGGTTTGGCGATCGAGGACCGCGGCCAAACGCGCTTGTGCGGGCTGCATGAGCGGTGAGTGAAACGCGCAGGCGACAGGAATCTGTTTGGCGGTTAGCTTCTTGCTCGCGAGTTTCTCGATCGCTTGCTCTATGGCCTCGCGGGCGCCGGCGATGATGGTCTGCTTCGGACTGTTGTAATTGGCAATGGTGACGTTGGAAGTTCCGTTAAGCGCCTCTTCTACCGAAGAAGCGTTGGCTAGAACGGCGGCCATGGTTCCGGCATCGCCCCCGCGCGTAGCTTCTTCGATGGCGTTGCCGCGCCGTTCGGAAAGCTCAAACAGGACATCGTCGGTGATGACACCAGCGGCGGCGAGCGCGGTGTACTCGCCGTAAGAGTGGCCGGCGGTCATGTCCGGGGTAACGCCGAAACGCTCCAGCAGCCGGGTGAGCGCGATTTCAACCACGCCGAGCGCGGGTTGCGCGACGGCGGTAGCGGTGATCTCCGCCATTTGCCGCTTCTCTTCCACCGGCGTAAATACTGGTTGCGGGTAGATATATTCGGACAGCTTCTTCGGGAAGCGACCCGCCAGCACGTGGTCGGCACGTTCGAGCGCCACGCGGAATTCCGGGAAATGAACCGCCAGATCGCGCAGCATATTGGGCTGTTGCGAGCCCTGTCCGGGGAAGAGGAACGCGAGTTTCGGCGCGGCGGCCGTTATCGGGGCAATGTAGATTCCGTTCTTATCGGAGTGCTTAGTTTTCTCCGCGGCGAGAAGATCTTTAGCGGCGGCCAATTTGAGCGCCAGATCCTCGTGGGAACGCGCCACCAGTGCGACCCGGACGCCCGCGCGGGAATTAATCACGCGCGCTGCCGACTGGGCGGCCAGATTACGAAGAGGCAAACGGTTGCCTGCCGCCAGATTGGCGCTCAGCAGATTCAGTGAAGAGTTGACCGAAGCCGGCGAACCGGAGAACAGAAAAAGCTCGGCGGGCCAGGTTTCCACGGCGGGGATGTCCTGCGGCTCGCGCACATCGCCCGTATATTCTTCCAGCACGGCGTGAAAATTGGTGCCGCCGAAGCCAAAACTCGAAACGCCAGCGCGCAAGGGAGTTTCGGCATCCATGCGCACCCAGGGACGCGTTTCCGTGTTGGCGTAAACCGGGCTAGCTGGATCGGTTAGCTTGGCGTTCGGTTTCTCGACATTGATGGTGGCCGGCAATACCTTGTGGTAGAGGGCCAGGGCGATTTTCAAAAGCCCGGTCACTCCGGCGGCGGCCTTTGTATGCCCCACCATGGACTTCACCGAGCCCACTGCGATGGACCCGGGTTTTGCGCCATCGGCAAGCAGTGATTCGGAAAGCGAAGTAATCTCAGCGGCGTCACCGGCAGCCGTGCCGGTTCCATGGGCCTCGAACAAACCCACCGTGGAAGCACCGAAACGCGCTTGTTTGTAAGCCCGCGCGAGCACGGCCATCTGACCTTCGGGGCGCGGGGCGGTCATGCTCTTCCCGCGGCCATCGCTCGAACCGGCGATGCCTTTGATCACGGCGTAAATGCGATCGCCCGCGCGCTCGGCATCAGCTAGCCGCTTGAGCACCAGCATGGTCACGCCTTCGCTGATCGCGATTCCGTCGGCGGACTCGTCGAAGGGACGGCACTGTCCGCGCGGCGAGAGCGCTTGCGATTTGGCAAAGCACATGAACCCGAAGGGGCTTTGGAGCGTATCGATTCCACCGACAATGACCATGTCGCTCGACCCAGCGGTAAGCTCCCGCGTGGCGATCGCGGTGGCCGCTAGAGACGAAGCACAGGCCGCGTCAACGGTGAAATTGACGCCGCCAAAATCGAACCGGTTGGCGATCCGTCCGGCGGCGACATTGAGGAGAATTCCCGCAAACGTATCCTCGGTCCACTCCGGCATCCGGCTCAGGATCGATTCCGGAATGGGATCGATATATTCACTCAAGGTGGTGCGGACCGCGTAATTCAAGCCCACATCGCCCAGACCGCCGCTCATTCCGAGAATCACGCTGGTGGTCTTTCGGTTGAACGGGCGCACATCGTAGCCGCTGTCTTTGAGCGCGTCCTCAACCGCAACTAGACCTAGCAGCTGCATCGGGTCAATGGACGCGAGCGCGTTCGGCGGAATGCCGTAGCGCATAGGATCGAAAGCCACTTCGGTGAGGAAGCCGCCCCACTTGGAATACATCTTGTCGCGCGCTTTCTTGTCCGCATCGTAATAGCGGTCGGCATCGAAGCGTACTTTAGGAACCTCGACAATTCCGTTGACTTGATTGACTACATTGGCCCAGAACTCGCGCACATCGGCTGCCTTGGGCAGCATGCAACTGACGCCCACAATTGCCACGTCACAGGGCGGCTCGGCCGGCATCTCCGGGGCGGCGCCAAGTACGGGCGCTTCCACCTGATTCAGCCATTGCGCGCTGCCCGCCGAAACCGTCTCATGGAGCTGGCGCACGGTGCAGGTGGCCGACCATAAGGAAGCGATCTGCCCGATCATGTACATGCCCTGTTCGAGCTGCGCTTCGCGGGAGATTTCGACATATTGCACGTTGGTGCCTTCGCCCACGCGGTCGATCCCTTTCGAAGCAATGCGCAAACGCCCGACGTTGAGGCCTTCCAGAGCTTCCTTGATTTCTTCGTGGGACTTGCCTTCGCTCTGCATTTTCCGCTTGAGATCACGGAAAATATCGGCGAAACCGGTGTTTACGCAACGCGTGGCATGCCCGGGTCCGGATTCAAGGATCACCGTGTTGCGGCAATTCAACGCTTCCTGTTGGAACGTATCGTTAATGGCTTTACCGGCCACCGCTTCTTCGGTAAACAGATAAGCAGTGCCCATCAGGACGCCGAGTTTCACGCCCTTTTCGGCCAGCGGCGCAGCCATTGCCGAAACCATAGCGGCCGATTGCGCATCGTGAATGCCGCCGGCGAAAATGATGTGCAGTTCCTCGGGCTTGACGCCTTTCTGCAGGACGTCGAGAACCGTATCGATCATCGTTTCCCAAAGCACGAAACTGGTGCGCGGACCAACGTGACCGCCACACTCGCGGCCCTCGAAAATAAAGCGGCGGGCCCCATCTTCGATAAACATGCGCAGCAAGGGCGGCGCGGGAACGTGGAGATACGTTGCGATACCCAGCTTTTCCAGACTTGCCGCCTGATCCGGCCGGCCTCCGGCAATTAGGGCGAACGGAGGCTTGATGTCGCGGACAACGGCAAGCTGCTCTTCGCGCAACTCAGTGGGAACGAACCCAAGAATTCCGGCACCCCAGCTCTTGTTGCCGGCCAGCGCTTTCGTCTTTTCCATCAAGCGCCGGACCTGCGGCCCGCGCAGCAGTGCAAGAGCGAGGAACGGAAGACCGCCGCCCTCAGCCACGGAGTTGGCAAATTCCGCCGTATCGCTCACCCGTGTCATGGGGCCTTGCAGAATCGGATATTCGGTTTTATGGGCCTGCGCCAAAGCCGAGTTCCGGCCGAGCGGAGCGTGCTTCTTCGCAGCGGAAACATGGGCTTCGATGGAGGCGCGCAGCCCATCGATGACGCCCGCCACGGTAACAAAGCGAGCGGCGAAGGCGGGCGCAAAAGCAGTGTCCTGCCCGAGCGGCCAGACATCGGTTTCCGGATTCTTCCAGCCGGTGCGCGACCGGATCGCTTCCCGCCAAGCGGCATTTGCGGTCGCGAGCGGCTGGCTTGCAAGCTCGACTTCGAGCTTCTCCAATTCTTCGACGCCACGCATACCCGGCCGCCGCCAAATGCGCGTAAGACCGTTCAATTCGCGACCCAGGCAGAAGGTTTCATCGCCGCCGGCGCGCTCAATGGCCGATCGCAACCGTGCCGGAAGGGCCGACTCCGCCGTGAGCAGCAGCTGGCTGTCCAGCACGACCCCGGCCGCTCCGCCCACGTAGCAGGCAGCGATCGAATGGGGACCGACGCCACCGTGCACCCACACTGGCATGGTGAATTCGCGCAGCAGGCGCTGTAGAAGAATTAAACTCGTTTCCTCGCTTACCGCACCTCCGGCTTCCTGACCTTTTGCGATGATGGCGTCGGCAGCGCAATTAGCCGCAATCCGCGCTTCGTCCACGTGCGTGACTTCCAAGAACAGCTTGCGGCCCTGGTTGCGGATCACATCGCAGAGCGCCGGAAGTTCCTGACTGGTGACCGTCGTAAGAACGACTGTAGTAGCCCCGGCGGGAAGCGCCTGAACCAATTGCGCGGTGACGGGCAGAGACGCATCCAGCTTGACCGCGAAATCCCCGTGCGCCAGCTTCGCCACGCGCTCGATAGCCGCGCGGGCTACCTTGCCGTCTGCGGTTGCTTCAAGGTTCAGTAGACCCGCTGCCGGGATTTCTCCGTGGCCGCGGCGGCTAGCGGCGACGACGATTGCAGTCTCAAGGAGACCGGGTAAGTTGGCGGCCAGTATTCCAAATCGGTCGAGGTTCATGGGGACGACGCTTCTGCTCATGAGAATTCAAATCTCCGGAGGGCGCCGCTTCCTGGCGATCACCCTCAGACTTTCGCTTTAGATGCCACTCTTGCAGCCGATGCCAATTTGGCGCCGGCGGTCGATTGTAACCGCAGCCGCAGGGCTGCTATTTGTTTAAGCCTGTACTTCGGCCGGATGCGGCTCGCGATTCCGGGCGGCAAATTCCTGCACCCAATCGCGGTTGATCTCATCACCGGCCCGGAGCGCCACTTCCTGGCCGCAGGCCGTGCACTTGAGCCGGAAGCCTAGAGAAGCCTCGAGCGGCCCTCCGCAATGGGCGCACGAAACAGGCGTGTAAACCAACAGGCCGTCGATCATATGTACCCACGTTTCCACCTGCATGAAATAGCGGTTGACGTCCTTCACCGAAACGTTGCCGCCAAACCGCGCGGCGTCGGCCCCGGGCAATCGCTCCTGGAACAGCGCTTTGCCTTCGGCTGTCAGGTAACCATCCTTTTCGAGAACGCCAGGACCGTACACATCAATTGCAGTCTGCAAAATGCTTTTTTCTGGAAGCCAGACCTTGAAATTACTCTCGACCTCCATCGCAATTTCAATCAAGTCCAGCGACTCGGCCCCGAGGTCATCCAGATAAGCTTCCGGCGTGACTTGTTGGACGTCGATCTTCAGGCTTTGCGCGACCACTTCGGCGAACTTTTCCCGGATCTCGGCTTCCGTCATCCAACTGTTACTCATAGACAATTCATTCCTTTTTCTCGATCTTTATTAAGCTTTCCACCGGCGCACGGCCAACACTGCGTTCTGTCCGCCAAAAGCAAAGGCGTTTACCAAAGCGTGGCGAATGGGCCTACGGCGGCTTTGATTCGGGACGTAATCCAAATCGCACTCCGGGTCCGCGTCATGTAAATGCATGGTTGGAGGAATCTCCTCATTTTCCATGGCTTTGATCGTAAAAGCCAGATTTGCGATTCCCGCTGCCGAGATCGTATGACCGATCTGCGCTTTATTGGAAGAAATCACCAGCCGCTGCGAGTGCGGGCCAAAAAATCCGCGAATGGCTTGGGTCTCAGTGGCGTCATTTTTCTGAGTCGAGGTACCGTGGGCTGCAATGTAGTCGATTTCTTCGGGCGCGGTGCCGCTTTCGGCTAAAGCCAGGCGCATGGCCTGCGCTTCGGCTACCCCGCCCGGGGACGGGTCGGTCAGATTGTGCGCGTTCAAACTAGCCCCAAATCCCGTGATTTCGGCATAAATGCGGGCACCGCGCTGCTGCGCGCTTTCGAGTGATTCGAGCAGTACAGCCCCAGCGCCTTCCCCCATGACGAATCCGTCCCGCTGCCGGTCGAAGGGGCGAGAGGCAGTTTCCGGGTCGGCGGAACGGCTCAGAGCGCCAATGACGGCGAACGCCAGAACACTCAAAGGACTTACCAGCGCTGCAGCGCCCCCGGCCAGCATGGCCCGCACCCGGCCGCGCCGGATCAGCCGGAATGCGTCGCCCACGGCGTAAGCACTGGCCGCACAGGCGGTGTCATTCGTGAACGATGGGCCGCCGATGTTCAGCAGACGAGCAGTGACGCTCGCCATAGTATCTCCCTGGCGGCGAAAGAACGCGTAAGCGGGAAGATGGTCGCCCCGATCGAGCAGCCGCCGCAGATTGAGCAGGTACTTGCCGGGTTCCAATAGCCGGAAATAATCCTTGAGCAGCCGCATATCGAGATAGTTGACGCTCATGCCAAGCGCTAACCCAAGCTCGCGCGGAGCGAAGGATTGAGAAGTAACGCCGGCGTCGGCAAATGCTTCCCGAGCCACTGGAGCAAATAATCGGACCGGGCGGCGGCAATGATTTCCGGGCAATGAGGTAAGGCCTACTTCCCGCGGAATCTGACGAACTTCCGCAGCAACCTTAGTCTGGTAGTCGGAGGGATCCCAAAAACTAATTGGCGCGACTCCGTTAGCGCCATTGACCAGGCGCGACCAGCAGGTATTGGCGTCGGGCCCGAGCGCAGTGGCCAATCCGACACCTGTAATTACGACGCGCTGCATGGGTTTCCTGAAATGGCGGTAAAAAGCCAGAAGCCAAACCGGAAGGGTGCCGGGTCGGCGCGCACAGAAACAGCCTTGCCTGTTCTGTACGCTCCCATCCGTGACACCCCCTTGAGTTTGGCTCTCTGACTCGGTTTCGCTCTTATCTAGTTTGGTTCTGAATCCCGAAATGAAAGATCCGCTTCCGATGACTTACCGGCTGCTTGAGCCCACCAAAACCGTCTCCCGTGCCGGCTTAGAATCTTCCGATTCAAGGAAACCTTCCGCCGTCAGATAGCTGATGATCTCCCGGGCGTTCTCTTCGGCGGTACGGTTAGCCGTTGGCAATGTCAGTTCCGGACTGGCCGGTGCTTCGTACGGATCGTCGACGCCGGTGAAACCCTTGATTTCGCCCGAACGCGCCTTGGCGTAAAAGCCCTTTACATCGCGCGTCTCGCAAATGCCCACCGGGGTGTCGACAAATGTTTCGATAAACACGCCCTCTTTGTGCATTGTGCGAACCAGATTGCGGGTGGCCGCGTAGGGGCTTACCGCAGCACAGATCACTGCTCCGCCATGCCGCGAAATCTCGGCCGCGACGTACCCGATTCGGGTGATGTTGGTATCGCGATCTTCACGCGAGAAACCCAAACCCTTCGATAGGTGCGTACGCACCACATCCCCGTCCAGAACCGTCACCTGGCGCCCACGCTCATTGAGCATGACGGTCAGGATCTCGGCGATCGTGCTCTTGCCAGCGCTCGGCAGGCCGGTAAACCAGATGGTGAAACCCTGTTCGGTCCGCGGCGGATAGGCGGCGCGGAGAACGGCCGCGGTTTCTTTCCGGGTGAACCATTCGGGCAGTTCGCGGCCCTTGGCGAGGAACTCGTCCCGAACCTGAGTGCCGGAAATGTTGGCGATCTTGGCACCTTCCGGAACGCGGGTGACCTGTTCGTAACGGGCTTCGTCCGGCAGATACACCATCTCGTCGAACGGCAGCATCTTGACGCCGATTTCAGCTTCGTGCGCCGCAACGAGCTCGCGCGCTTCCGTCCCGCGATAGAACGGCTTTCCGGTCGAATCCTTGCCCGGGCCGGCGTGATCGCGGCCCACGATGAAATGGTTCGCGCCGAAGTTGCGCCGGATAATGGCATGCCACAAAGCCTCACGCGGGCCAGCCATGCGCATGGCAAGCGGCAGCAGGCTCAACATTGTGGTGATCGGATCGTAGTGGTTGTCCACCAGGGCCTTGTAGACCCGGACGCGGGTGTACGTATCCACGTCGCCCGGCTTGGTGATGCCGACTACCGGGTGAATCAGCAAGCTCGCGCCGCTCTCGGCCGCCGCCAGTTTAGTTAGTTCTTCATGGACGCGGTGCATGGGGTTGCGGGTCTGGAACGCGACCACGTTCGGGTTGCCCATGGCCGTCAACATCTCGCGCACCTGTGCCGGCGTGTGCCGAAGCTCGGGGAAGTCGTAATGCCGCGGGATTTCTAAGACCTGCAGCGGACCTGAAAGATTGTACCGGCCCCAGCTCTTCATTTCGGCTACGAAGGGGTGCTTGGCGTCCAGGGTGCCACAAACTTTTTGGGCTTCCAGTTCCGGATCGCGCTCGTAAATCTCCTCAATCGTCATGATCGCCAGACGATTGTTCTTGCTGCTGCGGAGGGCGATTTCCTGGCCCACCTTAAACTGGCTCGGGTCTGCTACGGTCAGCGTGATCGGAATCGGGAAAAGCGCCCCATTCGCCAGCCGCATGTTATTCAGAACTCCGAAATAATCCTCCTTGCCCATGAACCGGTCCACCGGCGAGAAAGCGCCAACGGCCAGCAGCTCCAGGTCGCAGAGCGTGCGCTCGGAAATCTGGATGGAAGCAAGTTCACCGGCGTGCGCCGTTAACCGGTCGACCGCGTCCGGGGCGACCAGCAGATTCTTGAGGACTCCGCCGTAGGGCGAAATGAGTGTAGAGGACGTAGCGGAATTCATAGTAAATAGTAACAATTGCTCCTGTGATTTTTTGTTAATTTCTGATTAAGGCGCGAACACCAACTGGTACCCAGTGGCGAAAAGAACTCCGCCAATTCCTACTCGCAACGGCCGGCTCGGAAGCCGCGGCGCTAAATAACTTCCCAACAGAACACCCGGAATCGACCCGGCTAGCATGATCGGCACCAGTGGCCAGTCCACATGGCCAGCGCTGCCATGGAGCATTGCCGTAACAGAGACCAGCATGGCGGCATGAAACACGTCCGTGCCCACGACTCGCGACGGATTATTTGGAAATAAAAACATCAAAAACGGGGCTAAAAGCGAACCGCTGCCTACCGACGTCAATCCCACTGCGAGCCCAATGACAAATCCCCAAGCCACCACCGACTGCACCTGATTCCGCTGCAAAAATCCGCCGGTGGAAACTGCCTCGGCCCCCGCCGCTTCCCGGCGCGACGCCCGCAACGTTCGCACGATCGTAACTAGTGCTCCCAGCACTAAAACGGCTCCGATCGACCGCTTCACGAACTTATCCGAATTCACGCCGTAGTTGTGCATCAACTGGATGCAGTAAAAGCCGAGCGTTCCGCCCGGAATACTGCCGCACGCCAATAACAAAGCTACCCGCAGATCTACTGTCTTCTGCTTCCAGTGCATCCAGGCGCCCACGATCTTGGTCACCGACCCATAAGCCAGATCCGTGCCCACCGCGACGATCGGATGCATCCCCGCAAACAGCATAAGCAGCGGTGTCATAAGCGCAGCACCGCCCATGCTCGTTAGTCCAACGAGGATGCCGACACCGAAGCTCATGAATAAAAGTGCGTATGGGTTCACTGCGTTGCCTTCGACAAAAATTCTGCCGCGAAGATACTTACCGCCCGTGGGATACCGCTGGACAACATGGTGGATAACTGACCGGCGAAAGGATTTCGTTTCATATAAAGACACCGAAACCGATCCCCCGGAAACGACCCCGACAGAGGAGCCAGACGGAGGAAAACGAGGCGGCAACTAGGCCGGAATAAAGCTCGATGGTCTAGTGTACGCGCCTCTTTTTGTGCGTGTCAAGACAACACAAAGTGAAAGACTTAGTACTTTTGGGTCTTGAATGCCGCCTTCTCTGTTTCTCAGCCCTGGTTCAGCATCGCGACAGGTTCCCCCGGTTATCCCCGAAGTCGCGCGGGGCGCACGGGGCGCGGCGAACTTACCACCGTCTCACCTTCAGCACGAGGATGCAATTCCCACGAATTCCCAACAAAACAGCGGTTGGTTCGATTGCGCTGGATCAACAAGCGCCGCATCCGCTGTCCCAAACGCCGCGTTTCCAGCCTGGAAACGTCCTGTGCCGCGGCTGTCTGGTACCCATCCATCGACCGCTGTCAACAAAGCTTGACACTAATTTTTTTTATGCCTACCATAAGAAGCTTTGTTATGAACGATTCGTTACAGCTTTAAAGAAACACTGCTATTCCATGGGGGAGTCCTTGTATGACCTTCGAGATCGGTGAAAAAGTGGTTTATCCCAACCAAGGCGTTGGGACCATAGAAAACATCAGCACTCGCAACTTTGGCGCCCAGCACGAAGAGTTTTACCTGCTTCGGCTTGTTTACAACAGTATGACGGTAATGGTGCCGTTCTCTAACGTCAACAGCATCGGACTCAGAAAAATCACCAAGGCGTCCGAGATCGCCAGCGTTCTCACCTACCTCGCAGCCGGCGAGTGCCGGAATTGCCCGGACTGGAAATGCCGGTTCAAAATCAACAGCGACAAAATGCAAAGCGGCAATCTCCTACAGATCGCCGAGGTATTTAAGGGTCTACTGATTCTGCAGGGCGACAAAGCTCTCTCGTTTCGGGAGAAAAAGATGCTGGAACGGGCCCGCCATATGCTCGTCTCCGAAATGTCTATCGCGCGCTCCATGTCCTCGCAAGAGGCCGAGAACTCCCTCCGGGCCGCTTTGGCCAAGTCGAGTATCCACCTCCCGCCAGCCGATTAAATCGACCGCGCGAGCGCCTCTGCCCAACGCTCGCGCGACTGTTCACATCCACCAGCGGCTCGGGAACATCACACTGATTAAGGAAACGAGATACTGGTCCAATATGGCGCGCCAGGGAACTCTAGTCGAAAGTGATCGTGGCGGCCCGCCTCCGATTGACCCGGGCCCGCATTTCGGCGGGGGCGGGGATGGCGACTCCAATCCGGAGCGCCGTGGATCCACGCGTTCCAATTCGGTCGCCGGGCTGATTGTCGGCATGGTCGCGAGCACCATGACCTTCGCCGCATTAGCAAGCACGCTCATTCTGCGGCATGCGCTCTCCCGCGATTGGGTTTCTCTTCCCGTGCCGTGGATTTTGTGGCCCAACACTGCGCTCCTGCTACTGAGTAGCGTGGCAATCGAGACGGCCAGACACGCATTGCGAGCCGGAAGACGCGACCTTTTCAACTGGTTGTGGTGGACCGGAATTGTGCTCGGCGCTGGATTCCTCGCCGGCCAATCCGTCGCCTGGACCCAGTTAAACGCGCGCGGAATCTTTCTTAACAGCAATCCCAGCCACGGACTCTTCTACATCCTGACAATTACCCACGCGCTTCACGCCGTCGGTGCGCTCATCGGCCTTCTGTGGGTCGGCATTGCGGCCGCGCGTTTTCGGCTCGGACCCGGCAAGCGGACGGGCGTGCTGGTGAGCGGCATTTTCTGGCACTTTCTCGACGTTATGTGGTTGTGCCTGATGGCTTTGTTTCTGTATTGGGGATAAGGCCACGTTTCCGACCTTGACTGCTCGCGTCCGCGGCCTGCGGCTATTACTTTGCCTAGATCTGGCTTTGTTTTGCGCGGGCCTCGCCGCCTACATTCTGGCCCGGCGCGCAACCCCGGAATGGCCTCGGCCCTTTCATTTCCCTTCCGGACTCATGACGGTTTCCATGGCCATGTTTGGCATCGCCGCAAGCTTTGTTACTCATGTCGCGACGCGCAGCAATGCGAAACGCGACGGGCCCATGACGCAGCGCATGCTGGCGCTTGCCCTAGTCGGTTGGGCGACCTTCCTGTTTCTGCTCATGATGGAATGGGGACGCCTCCTGCTGATCGAACGAGTGACCCCGTTGTCCAACCCGTGGAACGTCAAGACCATGGGATTTGCCTATTACGGTTTCACCGGTTTGGTGGCTGCACACGTGTTAGCCGCCGCCGTTTGGCTCATCGTCGCCGCTCGCGAACCTCTCAGATGGCCACTTTCGAACCTGAGTCTTTTCGTCGACTTCACCAACGTGCTGTTCCTGGTCACGGCTTTCGCCGTGATTCTGAGTTCGACCGATCTCGGCGGCTTCTAGCCAGCGGCCAAGCGAGAGATTTCCCCGTGGGCGGCGCACTCTCGAGTGAGTGCACAACGATCAACGCGCCAATTTGTATGCGGTGCGGAACCTGAATCGGCAATCCAACCTCGGCAACGTCAGTCTCGCGGGCACCAGTGCCGAGCGGCGCAAAGGGTTACTCGGCGCACACAGGTTGCCGGATGCCTGCGGGCTTTGGATAGCCCCATGCGAAGCTGTCCACACCTTTGGAATGCGGTTCCCGATAGATATCGTTTTCCTTGACCGCAACAGTTGCGTCCGCAAACTCTGTTGCGCCGTGGGTGCCCGCCGGATTTGTGTCTGTTGGCGCGCCTATTCCGTTATCGAGCTTCCCGCCGGAGCAATCGCGGCCTCTGGTACGCAACTGCTCGACCGAGTCGAAATCTCTTACGCGTCCTACAGTTGACCCAGCGTCCGGCGTGGATTGAGAACATTCCTCTCCCTTCCCACCTTTGGTTCAAGGCCCATCGCCCATGTTCCTACTTCCATCTGTGTTTTATATCGTCCTCGTTGCCATCGCGGTCGCAGCCGGCGGTTACGATTTTGTTCGCCGCCGGATCCCAAATTGGATCACCTTGCCCGGGTTGCTGGCTGGCCTAGTGTTGAATGCAGTTCGGGATCAGTGGTCGGGGTTGGAATTTGCGCTTCTTGGGACCGGCGTTGCCTTGGCCGTCTATATTCCCCTCTACCTGCTCCGCGCAATGGGTGCCGGAGACGTAAAGCTTATGGCCGCCATCGGCGCTGTGGTGGGTCCCGTGAATTGGATTTTCATCTTTCTCGCTGCCGCAGTAATCGGTGGCGCTATTGCCGGAGTAATGGTCCTGAAACGCCATCGCTTCCACGACACCATGCTGAATCTCTGGCTGCTGCTCGGCGACTTCGTGCAGCTGCGCGCTCCTTACCGGACCCATCCGCAGCTGGATGTTCGAGGTCCGGATTCCATGCGCCTGCCGCACGGGGTAGCGATTGCTTCGGGAGCTCTAATCACCGTCGCCTTAACCCTCGTGAAGCCCCTTTGAGACTTGCCTCATTGCTGCGCCATTCGGCCTGGATCCTAAAGTTTCCCAGCAAGCAGCCGATCATCTCATCGGGCGGCGAACCGCAAGGTGAACCTGCACCCGCAACACCTATTAAGACCGAAACCACTGGAGGTTTTACGCATGATTCACTCATTCCTCACGGCACTCTGGCAGGAAGACGACGGGCAGGACCTGGTCGAATACTCACTGCTGCTGGCATTCATCGCTCTGGCGACCATCGGTGTTTTGACCACCGTCCAAGGCAGCATCAAAACGCTATGGGGCACCATCAGCACCAAGCTGGGTACTGCCAACACCGCTGCTGGCAGCTAAATACGGAAACCGTGGCTGCGCGCGCCGCCGATGACTGTCACGGTTTTCATCCCGCTCCCAGATATCAGGGACGGGCGGCTTGCAGGCTTGGCACTGCTGGCAGAAAGGTTTCTTGATGAATCGACGGCTTCTATCCGTGTTCCTTTTCGCGCTGGCGGTGTCGGGCGCAGCTAGCTTCCTGATCTATCGCACGATTGTCGGCCACCTAACCACAAATGCGCCGGTTACGTCGATTGACGTGGTCGTTGCCGCGCACGATATGGAAACCGGAGCGCTGATTCAGGCTGGCGATCTCCGTACCGTGCCTTGGAATGGTCCGCTGCCCGCGGGCGCTTTCGCGAAAGCTTCCGACGTTGTCGGGCGCGGAGTGATAACGCGGATCTTCCAGGATGAGCCCGTGGTGAGCGGCCGTGTTGCACCTCAAGGCGCAGGCGCGGGACTGGCCGCTACGATTCCGCTCGGAATGCGGGCCGTAGCTTTACGCGTCAACGATGTTGTCGGCTTAGCTGGCTTTGTTCTGCCGGGTATGCGCGTGGATGTCGTAGTCGCAGGAAATGCTCCTGGAGCGGAACAAAGCAGGTTTGGAACAGTTTCGCGCACCGTACTTCAGAACCTGGAAGTCTTGTCCGCGAATCAGCGCATTGAGAGAAATGCCGCCGGAAAGCCCGAAGACGCCCAGGTAGTCAATCTCCTGGTTACTCCGGACCAAGCCGAAATCATGAATTTGGCGAGCAGCGAAGCCAAAGTCCAGCTGGTGCTCCGCAACCCGCTCGATCAGAAACAAACGCCTACCCACGGATCGAGCACGGCCGGGCTCTTTGGCGGGTCACCCGTCCCAGCGCTTGCTCGAACGCCTGACGGGCCCTCACCTGTGCCTACTCCTATAAGACGGCAACCTCGCCTCACCGCCGCTGTCGACATTCCCCGGCCAGTCAGTGTCGAAGTTTTCAGCGGTTCCAAGCGAACCGAACAACGGTTTGATTCAAATCCGGAGGCGCAGTAAAGTGCAGCGTTGGGCAATCGTATTCGTCTGGGCCGCCGTGTGGCTCACTTCAGCTTACTCGGCCGACCCCACCGATTCCTCGGAACTGCTGGTGGCGGTAAGTAAGTCCATCGTGCTGGAAAATGCTTCCGGCGTCCGCCGCGTTTTAATTGGCAACCCGGAAATCGCAGAGGCGATTGCCGTCAGCGGGACCGAAGTCGTGATCAATGGCAAAGCCCCTGGCAATACGACTCTGGTCCTTTGGACCGCTAGTGGCAAGCGAAGCCTGTTCGACATCCACGTCCAAGGCGGCCACTCCAAAGAAGATACCGCGCGGGAAGAACTTGCCCGCGAACTGCCGGATCAGGACATCTCGATCCGCATGGAAGGCGAAAACGTATTCTTGCGTGGCTTAGTCTCGGATGTAGTTGGAGCGAGCCGGGCAGTTGCCATCGCATCGACACTCGGCAAAGTGGTCAACCTGCTTAATGTCAAAGCTCCCCCGGCCGAGCCGCAAATTCTGCTCCGCGTACGATTCGCCAATGTCGACCGGGCGGCAAGCATCGATCTCGGCGCTAATCTGTTCAGCACTGGCGCGGGAAACACGCCGGGGTTGATTTCAACCCAGCAGTACACGCCGCCTACGCCAGTTTCGGTGGGATCTCCCACTCAGTTCACTTTTTCCGATGCTCTGAACGTTCTGCTGTTTCGTCCCGACTTGAACTTCGGAGCGACGATCAAAGCTCTTCAAGCGAAACAACTCCTCGAGATCCTAGCTGAACCCAATCTTCTGGCTATGAGCGGCCGGCCCGCTAGCTTCCTTGCGGGCGGTGAGTTCCCTTACCCCACTCTTCAAGGTGGAGGATCCGGAATCGGACAGATCACCGTGCAATTCCGGGAATTCGGAATCCGGATACACTTTCTGCCTACAGTCACCCCGCGCGGCACAATCCGCATCGTAGTCTCTCCAGAAGTGAGCTCGCTCGATTTTGCCAACGGTCTTACCGTACAAGGATTCACTGTTCCGGGATTGGCAACTCGCCGCGTTGAAACAGAAGTCGAATTGGCGAGCGGACAAAGTTTCGCTATTGCTGGGCTGCTCGACAACCGGCTCACTGAAACGATCAACAAGATTCCAGGGCTCGGCGACATCCCACTATTGGGGAAGCTATTTCAATCGAAGTCGCAAAGCCGGAATCGCAGCGAGCTGCTGGTGTTGGTGACACCAGAAATCGTGGAACCGATCCCAGCCGGTGACAAATTGCCGGCGATCTCAATGCCCCAAGGCTTCATGAAGAATCTGCCGATGGACCCCCCGTCCCAACCGTCAGCGCGAGTGCCGCTCTCGCTACTAAGGAAAGATGTTGTGCACGCGGAATCGCTACTGGGAGGTCTGAACGGAACTTTGCCGAATGACGCTCCGGCGAGTACGCCTTCGGGTACTTCAGCCGCCGGCACGCCCCCCATGCCGTTGTCGCAGGTCCCTGCCCTTCCCCCGCCGGCTGCGCC
Source organism: Bryobacterales bacterium (assembly GCA_963752695.1). Taxonomy (GTDB): domain Bacteria; phylum Acidobacteriota; class Terriglobia; order Bryobacterales; family Bryobacteraceae; genus Bog-113. The sequence continues at coordinate 616,306 of CAVVZB010000002.1, read as the reverse complement.
GAAGAATTGATTGCGAACTTCCCATGCCTGCCCACGACATAATCCTTGCTATCGAGAACGAGACGCTGAAGGCGGAAGCGATTGCCGCATTGTCGACAGGTTCCGGGGAAATCGCCTGGGCCGAGCACGACCCCAGCGAGTGGGCAGCGCTTCTTGACGCCCTGGCAGCCCGTCAGCCAGAAGCTCTCCTCGTCGACCTCGACCTGCTTCAAGGGGATCTCTCGGCCGCCATTCGCGATGTCCGGTCGCGCTCGCCGCAAACCCGGGTGGTCGCCATCCATGGTATGTCCGATTCCGCGTCAATTCTGGCCGCGATGCGGGCAGGCGCCAGCGAATTTGTTCATCCTCCGTTCGCCGATACGCTTTTTCCCGCACTTCAACGTCTTCATGAATCCGCTACGTCGCCCGAAAAGCGCAATGGGAAGTTGATCGCTTTCCTCTCCGCCAAAGGCGGTTGCGGCGCCACCACGCTGGCCTGCCACATCGCTCCTGAACTGCAGAGGCAGACCGGGAAAGATGTGTTGTTGGCCGACTTCGATTTCACGTCCGGCGTTCTTGGGTTCCTAATGAAAAGCGCCTGTGCGTACTCGGCCATCGATGCCATCAAGAACCTGTCCCGCCTCGACGAAAGTCTCTGGAAGGCAATGACCGACCGCTCGCGGCCCGGCCTCTCGATACTTCCCGCTCCTCCCTCGATTGCTCAGGGCGAATATCCCAGCGAAAACGAGTTCCGGCAACTCCTCCGCTTCATCCGCACTCAGCACGATTGGACCGTAGTCGATCTGGGGCGCAGTCTGACGCGAACCGCGCGCGCGGTGCTGGAGGAAGTTGACGAGTTGTTCATCGTGTCCACCCTGGAAGTAATCGCTCTTCACGGCGTCAAAACGATCATCCGTGGCATTGAGAGCCAGGAAGAACAATTGGCGAAGCTGCACCTGATCTTGAATCGCGCGCCGAAAATGATGGACATCACCGTCGACGAACTTGAGAAGATCCTGGGCCGCCCACTTTACGCGCTGCTTCCCAACGACTATCCCAGCCTCTACCACTCCTACTCAGGCGGCACTCTTCTGCCCTCCAAGAGCCGCCTCGCGGCACAATTTGCCCAGGTTGCCGCCCGGATCGCGGGAAAGCCAACCCCGGTCAAGAAGAAGAAGATGTTTTCGCTGTTTGGATGACAAATATGACCATACCGGAATCGCTCGTCAGCCCCCTGGTTCCCCCTCGAACAGCGCCCCCTGCGTTGCGTGAAGAGTCGAAGCCGGGCTATCAGGATTTGAAGTTTTCCATTCATCGAAAACTGCTTGATCGTATGAATCTGGAGGCTGTCTCGGCAATGCCAGCCGAGCGGGTCCGTCAAGAAATCCGCCCTGCCATCGCGCGGCTTGTAGATGAGGAAAAGACACCCCTCAGCGCCGTTGAAAAGGATCGTCTGATCGAGGAAGTGATGGACGAGGTCTTCGGATTGGGTCCTTTAGAACCCCTACTGCGCGACCGCACCGTCTCCGACATTCTGGTCACCACCGCCAAGCTTGTCTATGTCGAACGGGCAGGCAAACTCGAACGGACCCCGATTCAATTTCGCGATAACCAGCACCTACAGCGCATCATCGAACGCGTCGTGAGCCGCGTCGGCCGCCGCATCGACGAGAGCTCGCCGATGGTCGATGCGCGCCTGCCCGATGGTTCGCGTGTAAACGCGATCATTCCGCCGCTCGCCGTCGATGGCCCGGTCCTTTCCATCCGGCGCTTCAGCCGCGATCCTTTACAGCCGGAGGACCTCATCCGTAAGCTGTCCCTCAGCCCGGAAATGATGCAGTTGGTGCAGGCCTGCGTACGTGGCCGCCTGAACATCATCATCTCTGGAGGCACGGGCGCCGGTAAGACCACATTCCTGAATTTGCTCTCCGGTTTCATTCCGGACGATGAGCGCATTGTCACCATTGAAGACGCGGCGGAGTTGCAGCTGCGGCAAACTCATGTGGCCCGCTTGGAAACACGCGCTCCGAATATTGAGGGGCGCGGAGCCATTGCTCAGCGTCAACTGCTGGTAAACGCGCTTCGTATGCGCCCCGACCGCATCGTGATCGGAGAAGTCCGTGGTGAAGAAGCCCTCGACATGCTCCAAGCGATGAATACCGGCCACGATGGCTCACTCACCACAATTCACGCCAATAATCCCCGCGACGCCATCAGCCGCCTTGAGGTCATGATTAGCATGACCAGCGCCAACCTAAATGTGCGCTCCATTCGCCAGCAAGTAGCCTCGGCAGTCGACCTCTTCATTCAAATCTCGCGGATGAGCGACGGGAGCCGCCGCGTCACCCACATCACCGAATGCGTCGGAATGGAGGGCGAGAACGTGACCACCCAGGACATCTTCGTCTTCGAGAAGGGCGGGATTTCTGCTGATCGGCGGGTAATCGGCCGCTTTCGCGGTACGGGTGTTCGACCGAAATTCTGCGACCGCTTGCGTGCCGCCGGGTTGGAAGTTCCGCCCGGGATCTTCCAAAGCGTTACCGAGGTGCGATAGCTCGTGCTACTCGCCTTTATCATCTTCGCTGTCATTTTCGTAATCGTCATGGTTTGCATTGGTCTCGGCCTAGCCTACTTCGAGACGTCGCAACGGAAACAGCTGCGAGCCATGCTCGAAAACGTCAAACCCGCGGCAACACTCAACCGGGAAGCGGAGTTGGTGCGCAAGGCAGAGAGCGAAGACCCCTTCGCGCGATGGATGCAGCGCTTTCCTCCGGCCGTCAAAATCGAAGCCTTGCTATTGCAGTCCTCTCTCTCTTGGACGATAGCTCGCCTGGTCGTCCTCTCCTGCATAGGCCTCGTGGTCGGAGCCGTCCTCGGTTGGAATCTCGGATTTTTTTCAGCTCCCTTGATTAGTGCGGCGATGTTCGGCGCAATCGGTCTGTTTTTGCCACTGCTCTTCGTCTTGCGTAAACGAGCGAAAGCTCTTGGCGCTTTCGAAAAACAGTTTCCAGACGCTCTCGACTTCCTCTCGCGCTCCATGCGCGCCGGGCACGGGTTCACTATCAGTCTGGAAGCGCTGGGGCAAGATGCGGCCGAGCCGCTAGCCACTACCTTGCGGCGTGTCTCCAATGAGATGCAGCTGGGATCTACGCTTGCGGTTGCGCTGAACAAGATGGTAATTGCGGTGCCACTCGTCGACGTCCGCTTCTTTGTATCGACCGTCATCCTGCAACAGGAGAGTGGCGGTAATCTGAGCGAAATTCTGAACAAGCTTGCACACGTAATTCGCGAACGTTGCCAGCTCAAAGGGCAAGTGAAGGCGCTCAGTGCTCATGGCAGAATCACCGGCTTGGTACTCCTACTGATGCCGGTGATCGTCACCCTGATTTTGTTAGCTACCTCCCCGAACTATCTGAAGGCTCTGACGGACGACAAAGACGGAAGAAAGCTGCTCTATGGTGCCGTCGCGGGCCAGATTGTCGGGTACTTCGTCATTAAGAAGATCGTGAACATTCGGGTGTGATGCATGGCAGCTGAAATCTCTATCTGCGTCTTTCTTCTTCTGACCGCCTCGATCGTGCTTTACGGTTATGCGAAGTTCGTTCGTCCCGCGGGTATTCTCGACCGGCTGGCAGACCCCGAGGACCGATCTGAAGCCGCCGTCCTTGGAACCGGTGTCCCCAAACGTTCCGCACCAGTCGCCCTACTTGCCGGTATCGGAAGTATGCTTCCGAGATCGCCCGAGGAGGTGAAACTGGCGCGCCGGGAACTCGCCGCTGGGGGATACCGCGCCGACTCGGCGGTCGCAGTCATGGCGGGTATTCGCGTCGCTTCCGCCGTCATTTCCGTCATCGTTGCGCTCATCGTCCGGAACAACATCACGGAAAATCCGGTCGCGCGCATTGTCATCTTGGTTGCTGGCGGCGCTCTCGGATACTTTGCCCCTGACTTCGTTATTGGATCTCTAACTAAGCGCCGCCGGATCGCTATCCGGCTCGCCCTTCCCGATGTGCTTGACCTGTTAGTGATCTGTAGCGAGGTCGGTTGTGCCTTGGATCAATCCATCATCAACGTGAGCCGAGAGCTGGCGCCAGTTCACCCCGCCATCTGCGAGGAGCTCTCTATTGTGAACCTCGAGATTCTCGCCGGATCTTCCCGCACCGAGGCGCTGCGTGGACTTGCAAACCGCACCGGGGAAGACGAGATCAAGAAACTGGTAGCAATCCTGCTGCAGACCGACCGCTTCGGAACGAGTATCGCCGAGGCCCTTCGCACCCAGTCCGACTACTTGCGAACCCGCAGACGGCAGGAAGCAGAGGAGCGCGCCGGGAAAGTGGGTGTAAAGCTGGTATTCCCTATCTTCTTTTTCTGCATGCCTGCGCTTCTCATCGTTACGGCTGGTCCTGGGCTGATGCAGCTGATGAGAAATCTGCTGCCCGCGATGAAAGAATTCCGTTAGTCTCTATCGTGATTCGTTGCTCCGGTCGATGATCCAACTAGCAACAAGAAATTTCTACAGTAAAGAAACTAAAACTTCAGGAGGAAGTAATGGATACAGCACTGCAGGCAATGATTTGGGTATTAGCTGGAGCGCTTCTGCTTCTGTACATCAAGCGTCGCCGCTCGCGCAAAATTGTCTAACGAGAGCGAACCGCTCCTCCTCAACCTGCTTCAAGCACAACACGGAGATGGGGGCTGGAGCTACACAACCGGAACATCCTGGACCGAGCCGACCTGTTATGCCTTGCTGGCGCTCGCGGCATGGGATAAGAGTTCCGAGGCTATCGAGCACGGCCGCAAATGGCTGATCGAGCGTCAAAGCCCTGACGGCGGTTGGCCGCCCCAATCACTGATTGACCAAAGCACCTGGGTCACCAGTCTGGCGTGTCTGGCGCTTGGGGGCGCTCAAGCCCTCGGCCCTGCCCGGCTCCGAGGAATCGATTGGCTGCGCGAACAGACTGGACAGCCCACGTCCGGCGCCGATCGCTTATTCAATTGGATCAGCGGAGGTCGGGCGGATCGGTCGGACCCCGCTGGCTGGTCGTGGCTCCCCGGCACTGCATCCTGGGTTACACCCACAGCGCTCGCCCTGGTTTCCCTCGCCAAAACCCGCACAAGAAATGACGAGCGGGAATCGCGGCGCGCCCGTGACGGCCGACTTTACCTGCTCTCCCGTCGCTGTCGCGATGGCGGATGGAACCATGGGGGCTCGTTTTACCGCAGCGAGGACGCAGCGAGTTATCCCGAGACTACCGGGATCGCTTTAGTCGGCTTACAAGGGCTTCCCGAACCGGTCCTGGCAACTTCCCTGCGTTTGGCTGAAAAGCTGATCGCGCGTCCCGCTTCTGTCGAAGGCGCAAGCTGGCTCAGCATCGGCCTCGCCGCTCATGGCCGTAAACCGCAAAGCGCTGCCCTTTGCTATCGCTGCCGGACAACCATGGACTTCGCGCTTACTTTGCTCGCTCAAGCCGCGCTAGAGGGCCGGAACGCCTTCGAAATCCCGGAGGTTTGCAAGCTTGCATAGAAGACACTTCTTCCTCGGATGTTTCGCGCTTGCTTCCTGCACAAAGCCAAAGCAAGCGCGGGCAAAAACACTGGTGTCCGTCATCCGGGCGGAGTCGTACGACAAAGATCTGGCCTCAATCATCCGGCGTATTCTCATCGAACATCGGGTTGCAACGCAGGGCCGGAATGTGGTGCTTAAGCCGAACCTGGTCGAGTTCGACGGTTCGCGGCCCATCAACACCAACCCGATATTTGTTGCCGCGGCAAGGGAAGCGTTCTATCGGCATGGCGCCAAGAGCGTACGGATCGCCGAAGGTCCGGGCCATCGACGGGCCACGCTGGACCTCGCTGATGCTGCCGGCTACTTCACCTCAGTTCCCGGCTTTGAGGCCGGCTTCACCGACCTGAATATCGACGAAGTGTCCAGGGTCTCGATCCCACGTCCGCACTCCACCCTTCATGAGCTGTATTTGCCACACACCGTGCTCAACACCGATCTGCTCGTCAGCATTCCCAAGATGAAAACGCACCACTGGGCTGGAGCCACGCTCGCGATGAAAAATCTATTCGGTGTGGTTCCCGGTGCGGTGTACGGTTGGCCCAAGAATCCGTTGCATTGGGCGGGGATCGATGAATCGATTGCCGACTTACACCAACTTTTTCCCCGCCAGTTCTGCTTGGTCGACGGGATCGAATGCATGGAGGGCAACGGGCCCATTCTCGGGACAAGCAAGGCCATGGGGCTCATTGTCGCGGGCGCGTCTCCGCCCCACGTCGACGCGACGTGCTGCCGCCTGATGAAGATCGACCCGGCGAGGCTCGCCTACTTGCGTCTGGCGTTTGACCGAGCGCTTCAGAGCGAAGCCGATGTGATCCATGCCGGCGAATCGGTAAGCCTTTATGCCACCCCGTTCGCGCTTCCTCCAGGACTGGACGATGTCCGGTTATCGGAGCGTGCTTGATGATCGGGCGCCGCCGCAGTCGAGGTTCGCAATTGATCGAGTTTTCATTGGTCCTGCTGCCGCTGCTGGCGCTTGTGTTCCTGACTATTGATGCCGCCTGGATGGTATTTGCCAAAGCGAGTGTGCAGTATGCTGTCCGCCAAGGCGTTCGGTACGCAGTAACCAGTCAGACGCAACCAGGCAAGGGCCAAGATGCCTCCATTCGATCGGTCGTGCAACAGAACGCGTTTGGCTTTCTCAACGGTCCTGATGGCGTTTCCAAGATATCGATAGCCTATTACAACCCCGCCACGCTCAGCCCCACGAACATGAACGCCGGTGGCAACGTCGTCGAAGTCTCGGTAAACGGCGTCCTCGTAAGCCCCCTAGCGCCGGTCTGGAGAAGTTCCGACCCTCTACAGGTTTCCGCACAATCTTCCGATGTTATGGAAAGTTCCCCGGGAGGAATTCCGCCGCCGAGATGACTAAGTGTTCTCGACCGAATCGTAGCTCGCGCGAAAGCGGGAGCGCCTTGATCGAATTCCTGCTCACGAGTATGATCTGGGTTCCCATGCTGCTCGGAATCATTTTCATCGGCTTCAATGTCGTGCGCGCGATTGAGGTAACACAAATCTGCCGCGATGCCGGACACATGCACGCGTACGGTGTCGATTTCGCACAGCCAGCCAACCAGCAATTGCTCGTGCGCCTAGCTTCGGACTTTACCTTTTCAGCCACTGGCGGCAATGGCGTCGTGATCCTTTCGACGATCACTTTCGTCGGCCCTCAGGATTGTCAAGCTGCCGGACGAATGGCGAACACATCCCAATGCGCCAACCTGAATCAACCGGTGTTCACGCGCCGCGTCGTGATCGGAAACCGGCAGTTGCGGACTAGCGCCTTCGGCACGCCACAATCCAGTTCCATCGACGCCGACGGCAACATCAGTTCATCCGCTTACTTGAACGATCTTGGCGATCGGGCAAATGGATTCACTTCCGTGCTGCCCTTAGAGACCGGCCAATTCGCCTACCTCTCGGAAGCCTACTTTGCGTCTCCCGATTTGGACTGGCCTGGCTTCCTTAGCGGGTCGGGAACATATTCGAGGGCGATCTTTTGAGCCGCTTGAAGAGTCAGACGCGCTCGCGGGAAAAAGGAGCGACGCTTCTCCTGGTCACTCTGATGTTACTGTTCGCGGTGATCCCGATGGTCGGCCTTGCAATTGACTCCGGTATGGGCTACCTTACCCAAACCCGCTTGTCTAGCGCTGTCGACGCGGCCGCGTTAGCCGGAGCGCGATCTCTCAGCATCGGGCTGGATTTGGCCAGCCAGACTGCCGCGGCTCAAGCTACCGTGAACCAATACCTGAAAGCCAATTTCCCGGATGGCATTTACGGCACTTCAAATGTCGTCGTCCAAAGTTCGATTCAGGAAACAGCTTATAAGACCAGGACTGTCTCCGTCCAGGCCACTGCCACGTTTCCTCTATCTTTCCTTGCGATCATTGGCAAGACCACCGGGCAGGTGAATGCCAGTGGTCAAGCGTCGCGGCGCGATGTCAATATCATTCTCACTCTCGACCGCTCCGGTTCCATGGCCGGAACTCCATGCAGCACTATGAAGGCCAATGCGGCCGCGTTCGCCGATAAGTTCACTAACGGCCGCGATCGTTTGGGGCTGATCACTTTCAAGGCCAGTGCGCACGTCGATTTCCCCTCAACCGTAAGCTTCAAGTCGACGTCCCCAAACATCGGTTCCACGGTTGCCCAGATTAAGTGCAGCGGCAACACCGGTTCGGCGCAGGCGCTGTGGCTGGCTTACCAGCAAATCCTGGCGATCAATGAGCCGGGCGCATTGAACTTGATCGTCTATTTTACGGACGGGCAACCGAACGGGATCGCCGCGCCGTTTCCGCTGAAGCTCCAGACCGATACCCGCTATGACCCCATCCAAACGTCGACCCTGGTCTCCGGAGTACCCCCGACAACTTGCAAGGTAACCGGCAATCCAGCAACGGCCACGCTAAATGGCGTGCTTGCGCAAGGTGCGCCCGATGGAGCCACGACAGGTTACACGACGGGCATCATGGACACTGCGGGAACCAACATCTCGAGTACTGTTGATCCGTTGATCCAAGCCCCGGGCTGCGCGTTCTCTCAAAAAGGCGTTGTCTACGTCAGAAACGATATCGCCTTTATTCCGCCACTCGATTCGTGGGGGAATTCAACAGTAGGGTACAAGCCAGTCGACACCTATCCGTCTGGAGATGCCTATGCGGGACAGATGCGCGTGGACACTCCGACGGCGGTAGTATACGCGTCAACTAATGCGGCAGATGATGCTGGCCGGCGAATCCGCAATGATCGTACCTTCGCGACCGTGATCTATTCCATCGGCTTGGGTGGGGATGGCTGGATCGATCATGACTTCCTCAAGCGCATCGCAAACGATCCGACAGCCTCGAGCTACGATCCCACTCTACCCGCCGGTCTATATGTATATGCCCCCGACGCTTCGCAGCTGGCGGGGGCTTTCAACCGGATTGCATCCGAGATCTTGAGACTTGCGAAATGACTTAGCGGTGGTGTGAACTGCTACCGCCACCGCCGCCATTGCTCGAATGACTTACGGGTGCCGTATGCTGTGAGCCGCCACCCGAGTTATGAGACGCCGCCGGAGCACTGTACGATCTGGGCGCACTATAGCCTGGAGATCCGGAACTTCGCGGCGCGTTGTAACTTGGCGAGTTGTAACTTGGCGAGTTATAGCTTCTCGGCGCATTGTAGCTTGGTGTATTGTATCGAGGGGCGTTGTAAGCGGGCGTGTTATAGCGCGGTGCATTGTAACCCTGCCCCGACGAGTAACCGCCACCACCCGGCTGATCTGATGATCGGCTATGGACCATCGGCTGCGAGAGGCGCAGCGACTGAGAGTTCTGCCCATATACCGAAGTCGCGGGCGGTGGTACATTCCGCCCGTACGAGCTACGGTTTACGGAAGACGGACCACTCGGACTGCCGAAGCGAGCCCAGCCCGGGGCCGATTGAGCAGCTACAGGACTTGCAGCCCGCCGGCCGCTGGGAGCCGAAGAAGTCGCTCCAGGGGCACCGAATCGTCCCCACGATGAGTTGCCGCCAACAGAAGGCTGCCCAGTCGAATACGACCGTGTTCCTGGCGAATTTACCGACTGGGAGTAGCGCTGGGCAGACTGCTGAATTGCCTGCCGCTGCTGCGAAAAAGGAACCGGACTTGCGATCGAAGAACGATTCTGACTAGAGAAGTTCGTGCCGCCGAAGTGTGTCGGCGTCACCGAAGTCGCGCGGTCGGAGAACCGGAGATTATTTGCCGTGGGTGCGATCGGTAAGGCGCCGCGGACTAAGCCAGCGGTACGCACCTGCTCCTGATTGACGCGTGTGATCGCACCGAATCGACCGCCCGTGAACGAAGCTGCGGCAACGCCGCTGATCGCTCCATTTACTCGCGCATTGCGGTAAATGTTCGTGATATTCACGTTTGTGATGTTGTAGTTTCCTGCAAAGCCTCGACCACCGAAACCGCGTCCATACCAGGGATGAAACGGTTCAAAGGGAGCAAGCGGCAGCCAGCCAACATGTCCGAACCCACCAAATCCAAAGCCGACTCCGAACCCTACGCCACCAAAGCCACCGCCACCAAAGCCGAAGAACGCCACTAGCGCGGGACGCCAGAACACCGGACGGCTATAAATTCCGGGGTACCAGCACCATCCAACCGAACCGTAGTACCAGTTCCCGTAATGGTACGGTGCCCAACCCCACGGGTCATTACTGACCCAAGTCCAACCGTAGTAGTCTTCCCACGTCCAGCGGCCCTCGCGATAAGGAGCCCAATCCGGGCTGACCCGCGGCGCCCAAACCTTACCATAGGCAGGGTCATTCACCCAGGTTCCCTGACCGTCCAACTCTTCGGCTCCGGGGATCTCCGGATTCACGTAACGGTAGCTATCGGCGTGACTTAGCGCTTGATCACGCTGTTCGTTCCACGAGTCCCATTCATCGCGCTGAATGCCAGCCACAATCTGAAACTCAGGGTCGTCGGCGTTCCCGCGAACAATCATCGATTGACCCTGGGTGAGATGCTCGGTCCCTTTTTCGGAGTAGATTTCAGCTTCACCGGCACGCACTGTTACCGTGGTCTGACCATCGTCGCTGACGGTCACGCGATACAGGCCGCGCTGAGTTGGCCGCATGGAGATATTCGGAGTGCTCACTTCTGCCTGTGAAGCAGAATCCCGCAGAACGCTGAGTGCCACTGTACCGTGAGCCAATTCCATCCGGTACTTACCATTCTGAATCTCCGCAAGGCGAGCTTCCACTTCGCTGCCGAGACGGAAGCGGTGGCCGGAGTCGAACTGCACCTCCGCGCGAGCCTCCGGCCCGGTCGCAATTGTATCGGCAACGAGCAATGGCGCATTCACGACCGCCGCAACTGCGTCGCCCGAATCCCCGCGTTTGACGGAAACATCCCCCGAAATCATGCTGATTCGAGCCACGCCCGGACCCGCCTCATCCGCCGGGGCCGCCGAGCCGGGAGGAGGTGCCTGTTGGGCGATTGCCGAAATCGAAAACAAGACTAAAGAAGCGAGACTAGCAATTCTTGAGGTCATGTGCCACACACTGCGCATGGAAGCGCGCCTTTCACTATGCATGGACTCTGCCATCCCACAAGTAGTTTCATTGTTAATGATTTAGAAGCCTTCACCCGGTTGCAACGCTGGTGGTTTTGCACCACCATGAGCGATTTGATCCGGGCGGTCCCGCATATAATCGAACGTGCGATGGTGGTTACGAATTTTCCTGGCGGGAGCCGCCTTGCTTGACGTGACCGGCCTTCGCCTCACTGCACCTGACCTGGAGGCGCAGACTCTTGAGGCAGTGCGCTACACCGTCCGATTCCCCGCCCCGGTGACGCACTATGCCGAGGTCGATGCCGTGTTCCCACCCGCCGCCCACGGAGATCTGTTGCTGTTCCTGCCCGTCTGGACGCCCGGTTCCTATCTGGTCCGGGAGTATTCCCGCAATCTCGAAGATCTTCGGGCGACCGATTCCGCCGGAAACGCGCTCACGATCGAGAAGACCCGAAAAAATCGCTGGCGGATTGCCTCAGCAGGCTCGTCGCCTGTCACGGTTCATTATCGCGTGTACTGCCGCGAAATGTCCGTCAGGACCAACTGGGTGGACGAGAACTTCGCTCTGCTGAACGGTGCGGCGACGTTCTTAAGTATTGCTGATTCCTCGCCCCGCGAGCACGCGGTCGAGATTGAACTGCCCGCCGGATGGAAGCTGTCTATCAGCGGCATGAAGGAGCTACGTCCAAATCATTTCAGCGCCCCGGATTACGACACGCTGGTCGATTCACCGATCCTTGCCGGGAGCCCGATCGTGCACGAGTTCGAGGTCGAAGGAAAAAAACACTACTTGGTGAACGAGGGGGAATCGGCGCTTTGGGACGGGAATCGCGCCGCTCTCGATGTCCGGAAGCTGGTTGAGCAGAATCGCAAGCTGTGGGGCTCGCTACCTTACGAGAAATACGTTTTCCTCAACCTGATCGTGGACGCGGGCGGCGGTCTGGAACACAAGAACTCGCTCACCATCATGAGCGGCCGCTACGCCACGCGCACGCACAAAAGTTATCTCAGCTGGCTAGGCCTGGTGAGTCATGAGTTTTTCCACGCCTGGAATGTGAAGCGGCTTCGTCCGAAAGAGTTGGGGCCCTTCGACTACGAGAACGAAGTCTATACGCAGAACCTCTGGATAGCGGAAGGCTTCACCGATTACTACTCCGGCCTGATGGCGCGGCGGGCGGGCTTGGCAACCGAGGGCGAATATCTGGGCTTTGGCGCCGCGGCTGACGGGTGGGGAGACGCGCTCTCCACCCAGATCCGAACTTTGCAGACCACGCCGGGCCGATTGGCGCAGCCGCTCAGCATGGCGTCGTACGACGCGTGGATTAAGGCTTATCGCCCGGACGAAAACTCCGCCAATACTTCGATCAGCTACTACACCAAAGGGTCGGTTGTGGCCTGGCTGCTGGACGCCAAGTTGCGGCGCGCGACCGGAGGCCAGCGCAGCCTCGACGATTTGATGCGGCTGGCTTACGAGCGTTTCTCTGGTGAGCGGGGGTATACGCGGGAGGGGTTCGTCTCCGGGGCTAGCTCGATTGCCGGAACAAATTTAGAAGCATGGTTTCGTAAGGTGCTGGACACGACCGAGGAACTGGACTATTCCGAGGCTCTTGATTGGTTTGGATTGCAGTTCAAGAAGGTGGAACCAGTGAAGGCCGATGGCCGCGCTAAAGCCTGGACCGGGCTTCAGACGAGGGTCAACGCGGGGCGCTTGCTGGTGTCCCAGATTCCGCGGAACACGCCCGGGGAGATGGCCGGGTTCGCGGTGGACGACGAAATTCTGGCGGTTGACGATTGGCGCGTCGCTGGCGAGGGGTGGGCGCAAAGGCTGGAGCAATACGCGCCAGGTGAGCGGCTGGACGTGCTTATCAGCCGCCGGGACCGGGTGCTACATGTTCCGATCACGCTAGGCGAGGAGCCCGGGCCGGACTGGCAACTCCAGATTTTGCCAAACGCGACCGCCGCTCAAAAGCAAAACCTGGAGGCATGGCTAAGTTCGACAGAAGCCTCTAGTGCTTCAGCGCCGCTTCCAAAGCCGCAGTGACTTCCGGAGACTCCGGCTTCACATCGGGCTCGAACCGAGCGAGGATTTGGCCGTCGCGCCCGATCAGAAACTTTGTGAAGTTCCACTTGATGTCGCCGCCCTTGGCGCTGGTCAAGTAGTGATAGAGCGGAGCTTCGGAATCCCCCTTCACGTCGATTTTGGAAAACATCGGGAAATCGACGTTGTACTTGCGGGTGCAGAACTGTTTGATTTCTTCGTTCGTGCCGGGTTCCTGCGCCATGAAGTTGTTGGCCGGGAAACCGAGAACGACCAGGCCGCGATCCTTATACTTCTTGTACATCGATTCCAAGCCTTCGTACTGAGGAGTGAACCCACATTTGCTGGCGACGTTCACCACCAACACCACTTTTCCCTTGTATTCGGAAAGAGGCTTGGGGGCGCCGTCGATGGTCTTCATGGAGTAGTCGTAAATGGTGGAAGCCGAGAGGCTAGCCGCGAACAGGGCCGCCGCGATTATTGATTTGATTGGCATGGTTCCTCCAGTCTACGCAAAATCGTGCTGCTTCAGATGATAAGGTCCGTCAAAGTTCGAAGTGCTTTTGAATTTTTCACAGCGGCCGTCCGTCGCTACGTCGCGGATTTTGGCCAAAAGCACGTTCTGTTCTTCCGAGCCCATTCTGACCAGTGGCTTGAGCAGCCCACTGTTCTCCGAGAGCTGCTGGAGCGAGGTGCAGGCGATGACCTGCGTGTCGACATCCTGCGAGAAAGCGAAGCGATAGCAGTCGGAAGCGGAAAGCGGCGTTTTGTCCAGGATGGTTCCAGTGGGATAGCCGCCGCCTAGTCCTTTCATCCCGATAACGCCGACGCCCTTTTGGCGGCAGACGGGAATGACCTGCCGAATAAAGCTGCGGTAGTGAGCGTCCATTACATTGACCGGGAACTGGCAGGTGTCCCAGAGAAACGGACGGGAGAGCATATCGAGGTGAATGCGTGGGTCCTTATGGCCGGTGAAACCAATGAAGCGGACTTTGCCCTGCTCGCGGGCTTTGACGGCAGCTTCGATACCGCCACGGGTGAAGACCCATTCCGGATCGTTATCGTAGTTGATCTCGTGGAATTGCCAAAGGTCGACGTAGTCGGTCTTGAGACGGCGCAGCGAATCTTCCAGGTGCTGCATGGCGCCGGCGTAATCGCGATTGCAGACCTTCGTCATGAGGAACACCTTCTGGCGGCGTCCGCCTTCAAGAGCCCGGCCCATGCGTTCTTCGGATCCGCCCTCGTGGTAATCCCACGCGTTATCGAAGAAGTTGATGCCTTCGGCCATGGCTTGATGCATGACGCGCTCGGCGTCGGAGTCGCTTTCGATCGCGCCGGGACCAATATGCCAGCCGCCCAGGGCCATGGCTGAGACGGACTCGCCCGTATTGCCTAACTTTCGATATTCCATTTCCGACGATGGTAGCGAACTTTGGGAAGCGAGTATGGGTAAAACATCACTCTACCGTTGCCCTAACGTTACTCTAAGAAAAAGCAGATATGGCCGAGCAGCCCTCCCAACCCTTCATTTTTTACGATCCGACCGGGAAGCGGTGGACGCGCTTCCAGCGCGCAATCCAAACCTTCGGTATCGTCTTCTTCCTGCTGTTGGTTGTTTTCGTGCTGGCGCTGTTTGCCAACTACAAACTGCCGACGATCGGGCTGCCCGAGAACCCGATCACGGCGACCCCGAACCAGGTGGAAGTCCGGTCGATCATCAAGGGTCAGCGGCCGGAGTTCAACATTCCGTTCAAGATCCCGTTGAAGACCCGCAAGGACATGCGGAAGGATGCCAAAGAAGTCAAGTACGTGCGTTCGGCATCTCCGGTGATCCATCCCAAGCAGGCGGCGAAGGCGGGCGGAGACAAGCCGTATGTTTTCGGCTTCTATGTGAACTGGGACCGCGCAAGTATCGTCTCGCTACGCATCAACCTGGCCCACCTGACGCACCTGGTGCCGGAGTGGTTCATTCTGCAGAATGACAAAGGTGATATTGACGATCAGTCGGACCCGACAGTGGTGACGATCGCGCGTCAGGCCAACTTACCGATTATCCCGATGCTGACAAATTACCGGGACAGCTGGCAGGATGCCGATGTCCGGCGCATCATTAAAAGCGCGGCGCTGCGGCACACCTTGATCGAGAACATTGTCAGCAATTTGACTGAACATAAGTATCAAGGCATCAACATCGATTTCGAACAGTTGAACAAAGGCGATTCCGATTCGCTGGTGGTCTTCATGCAGGAACTGAAAGCCCGTTTGGGACCGCTCGGGCTGCTGGTGACCGAAGATACACCGGTGGACGACGAGGCCTACGATCTGAAGCGGCTAGCGGCGGCGGACGATCTGTTGTTGCCGATGGTGTATGACGAACATTACCAATCGGGAACTCCAGGACCGGTAGCATCCGAGACCTGGTTCGAGGATCACTTGGAGAAATTAGCCAAGATGGTGCCTGCGGAGAAGTTAGTGATCGGGATGGGTGCTTACGGTTACGACTGGGTCATCGGAAGCACGACGAGCACGGAAATCGGATTCAACGAAGTGATGTCGGCGGCGGTGGCCAACGCATCCAACGCCAAAGTGGAATGGGATACCGACCAAGCCAACCCCGTGCTGCGCTACACGCATGACAACTTACAGCATGAGATCTGGTTTCTGGACGGAGTGACGGCTCTCAATATGGCGCAGGCTGTTCACAACGGCGGGTTCAAGGGCGTCGGAGTGTGGCGGCTCGGGGCCGAAGATCCGGCGGTCTGGAACGTGCTGCAGCGGGAAGCATGGCCGGATGATAACTACAATCCGAAACAATTGGATTTGCTCACCGCGGAAAAGCAGGTGAACCCTTACGCGGGCGGCGAATTCCTACGAATACTTCAGACGCCGCACGATGGGTCGCGGGTAGTTAGCAAGCCTACAACTCCAGACGATGACGATTACACCGAGGTCTACAAAGTCTTCCCCACTTACTATGTGGTGGAAGACAGCGGGATGACCGATCAGAAAGTTCTGGCGTTGAGTTTCGACGACGGACCCGATCCGGAGTACACCCCGAAAGTTCTGAACATCCTGAAGCACTACAATGTTCCGGCGACATTCTTTGTGATCGGCGTGAACGCGGAGCGGAACATCGGCTTGATCAAGCGGGAGTACCGCGAAGGTCACCAGATCGGGAACCACACTTATACGCATCCAAACATCGCCACTGTATCGGACTACCGGGTGGAATTGGAACTGTCGTCGACGCAACGAATTCTAGAGAATGCGATCGGACATTCGACGACGTTGTTCCGTCCGCCTTACAACGCTGACAGCGAACCGCAGACGCCGACCGAACTGAACCCAATCGAGCGCGCGCAGCGCTTCGGCTATGTGACCGTGGGCGAAAGTATCGACCCACGCGATTGGCAGACCGCCGACGACGGCGGATGCAATCCTTGACGAAGTCAAAGCCGAGAAAGACAACGGCCATATCGTGCTGTTGCATGACGCCGGTGGAAACCGTGATGCGACGCTTCTGGCATTACCGAAGATCATCGAGTACTTTCAATCGCAAGGGTACCGCTTTATTCGGGTCGGTGACCTGATCGGGAAGACGGAAGCACAGGTTATGCCGGTCCCATCGGCGGAAGAAATGCGATGGGCGCGCATCGAAGGGCAAGCCTTCGACGTAAAGAGTAACTTGCTGGCCTTGCTTGGGATTCTGTTTCTTTGCGCGATCTATCTGACAGTATCGCGATCGCTGATCTATGGGGTGCTCGCGGTAGCGCAGAAGATCCGGTCGGGCAGGCGCGTCTACGACACGGGTTTTCATCCACCCGTCAGTGTGCTGATTGCGGCTTACAACGAAGAGACGGTGATTGTCCGGACAGTGCAATCGGTGCTGGCGAACGGGTATGCGGACCTCGAGGTGGTGGTGGTGGATGATGGCTCGAAGGACACTACTTATCAAGTCCTTCTGGACCACTTTGCCGATGAACCGCGCGTGCTGATTCTGACGCAACCAAATGGCGGTAAGTCGGCCGCGCTCAACAATGCGATCTTACATGCCAAACATGAGATGTTGATCGCGGTGGACGCGGACACAGTATTCCAGAGCGGGACGATTCAATATCTGGTGCGGCATTTCGCGGACCCCAAGATAGGAGCGGTATCGGGTAATGCCCGTGTTGGGAATCGGCGGCGATGGATCACGCGGTTCCAATCGATCGAGTATATTTACGGGTTCAATCTGGACCGGCGGGCGCTGGACCTATTAAATGCGATTACTGTCGTTCCGGGGGCCGTGGGGGCGTGGCGGAAGAAGCTGATTGTCGATCTGGGGGGCTTCGGACATGACACGCTGGCCGAAGATACCGACTTGACTCTGGCCATCCGGCGGCTAGGTTATGCGATCCGCTACGAAGAGAAAGCGATCGCTTACACTGAAGCTCCTGAAGATACAAAGGGGCTGGCGAAACAACGGTTTCGCTGGGCCTTCGGGACACTGCAGGCTGCCTGGAAACATCGGGATGCTATGTTCGTGCCGCGTTACGGAACGCTCGGGTTTGTCGCACTTCCAAGTATCTGGCTCTTTCAGGTGTTGTTATCGGCATTGTCGCCGTTCGCTGATATCTACTTAGTTATCTCCTTGTTCTCAGGTAACGGCGGAATCGTACTCAAATACTATCTGGCGTTCTTTGTACTGGAGTTACTCACAGGTTTTCTGGCTTATGGACTGGAAGGACTGGCCCCTTGGGATTTGGCGCTCCTGTTTTTCCAACGCATTTACTACAGACAACTGATGCATTACGTACTGGCGAAATCGCTCGTGTTCGCGATGCGCGGGCGGCTGGTGGGCTGGGGCAAACTGGAGCGCCGGGCGTCGGTCCAACAAGTGCAGTAAGCCGCAAGAGATACACTTTGCAGGATGCGCAAAGTGTTTTACGGCTGGTGGGTGACGCTAGGTGCGTTTCTGACTTTCGGAATCAGCGTCGGCGTTCCCTACTACAACATGCCGTTCTTTTACGACTATTACGAAAACGCTTTCCATTGGCCGCGGCATGCAATCACGCTCGGGTTTCCGATTGCCGCGTTACTGACGTTGTGGGTGGGCCCGCTAGTGGTGCCGCGCTTTAGCCCGCGCAACCTGATAGTAGCCGGGACGGGGTTAACCTCTCTCGCGTTTTTGGGGTTCAGCCGAATGGGCGGGTCACTTACGGTCTACTACGCGCTCTGGTTCGTGTACACAGTGGGGTACATCTTATCCGGTCCGATTCCACACCAGATCATCATTTCGAACTGGTTCCGGCGCAAGCGCGGCATGGCGATGGGCGTGGCGTACGTTGGGGTGGGTTTGCTGGCGGCGGCCGGGTCGGTGGCAGTGAAGCCGTTAACCGAGGCGTTCGGATTCCGGCAGGCGCTGCTGACCTTGGGATCGGTGCTGTTTTTGGCGTGGCCGATCGCGTGGCTGGTCCTGCGGAACCGGCCGTCGGAAATGGGGCTGCACGCGGACGGGGACGGAGCCGCGCCGGCGGAACAATCGGCCAAGCCGCACAGCTTCTCGCATCTGCTCGGGCAGCGCGAATTCTGGCTGCTGCTGGTGGGGAGTATGTGCTCGATCGGAGCAATCGGGGCGATCAATCAACACATGAAGCTGGTGTTCAAAGACGCCGGTTTCGTAGATCAAGCGGTATTGAATTCGACTTGGCGGACGGCGGCGACTGTGATCTCGATCTCGAGCATCGCGGGGCGGTTACTGATTGGATTCTTTGCCGACCGGTTCCCGATGAAGTACGTGATGACGGCGACCTACTTTGTGGTGGCGGCGACAATACCGATGCTCTTGATGGTGCGGCCGCCGGGGTCGCCGGTTCCGTTTGCAGTGATTTTCGGATTCGCGATGGGGGCCGATTATATGCTGATCCCGCTGATGGCGGCGCGGCAGTTCGGCGTGAATACATTGCCGAGGGCGATGGCGATCCTGCTGCCGGTTAATACGATCGGGCAGACGTGGGTGCCGGAAGGCGTTTCTATTTTGCGGGAGCGTTTGGGAGGCTACGGGCCGGCGATGAACGGGGTGTTGTGCATCGCGGTGGCGGGAGCAATTGCGATCACATTACTGCCCAAGCAGCGCCGTTTAGAATCATAGAGTTACAGAGAAAAATTGTGCAACCTTGTGCACGTTTTTCAAATTCACATCTAATGCGTGGACGTGCTTGGCCGGGAGTCCTGACGGGCTACTTCGAAGTGACTAAGTGTGTGGGTGTAGTTCTGGACGCCACGAAGAAGCGACTCGGCAAGTTTCTGCCGGTACTCGGGTTTATTAAGCAGGGATTCCTGGCGCGGATTGGTCAGAAAGCCGATTTCGGCGAGGACGGACGGCATGGAAGCGCCGATCAGCACAACGAACGGAGCCTTGCGCACGCCCCGATTGCGGGCGGAGGGAAAGGATCGGGCTGTGAATGATTGCAGGGCGGTCTGCATACTTTCGGCAAACTGCTTCGACTCCTCAATTTTGTCGTGCAGGGAGATCTTTTGTATCAAGTCTTTTAACTCGTAAACGCTCTTGCTGGAGCTGGCATTTTCGCGGGCGGCCAAGCCCATTGCCTCGGGTGAATTCGTGAAATTGAGGTAGTAAGTTTCGACGCCGGCAACTTCGGTAGCGGCAGAAGAGTTGGCGTGGATGGAGAGGAATAGGTCAGCGTGGTTGCGGTTGGCGATGGCGGTACGTTCCTCGAGGGGGATGAAGGTGTCATCGGAGCGAGTGTAGACGACCTCGGCACCGAGGCGCTGCTCGACGAGTTTACCCAGGCGGAGAGCGACATCGAGGACCAGATCCTTTTCGGCAAGGCCTTGCGGACCGCTGGTACCCGCGTCATGGCCGCCATGTCCAGCGTCGATCACGATGCGATTCACTTTAAGACCCAGGGCGCGCGTCAGGGAGCGAGTTACATCGAGATCGGCTCCGTGCGCGGCGGGGCGGACGGTGGGCGGCTCGGGAAGCAGTTGCTTGGCGATCTCGGCTCGGCGCATGGAAGCCGGCGAGCTGGTGCCGGGAAGCGTAGCGATACGAACGGTTTCGGTTGTGGGCGGCGTGGATTGCGAGATAGAAGGCGATGGCGTCGTTCCGGCGGGCGCGGCATGAAGCTCAATGATTAGCCGATCCGGGCTGTAGAGTTGCGAGGCGGTAAATTCGACAGCATCGCTCAGATCGAGAACGATACGGGTGACACCAGGCTGCGTTTCGGCGACGCGCACGCGTTTCAGCAACTTGTCGCCAACCTCTTTCTTTACGAAGCGCTGTGAGGCGGCGCGAGAGCTGGAAACATGGGGCGCGGTACTAGCGAGATCGAAGAAAATGCGTTCGGGATTGTGGGCGCGGTCGGATCGGAAGGAAAACTCACCACTGAGCTCGACTGCAACCCGAGTTATGTCGGGCAAGGACCAGGCGCGAACTGCTGTGACCTGTAATGATCCGCCTTGCAGCGCGGCGCTCGTAAAGACAAGAGCCGGGATCAAAAACAGGCAGCGCATGTCAGGGCGTCCGGTACAGTACGCGACCATC
Source organism: Bryobacterales bacterium (assembly GCA_963752695.1). Classification (GTDB taxonomy): domain Bacteria; phylum Acidobacteriota; class Terriglobia; order Bryobacterales; family Bryobacteraceae; genus Bog-113. The sequence goes on along the minus strand of CAVVZB010000002.1, from coordinate 595,628 downwards.
CGGGAGCACGGAAGCGATCACAGGATTTGCAGCGTCAACGGCTGGAGCGTCGGCGGGGATCACGGGATTTGCCGCTGGGGGCTTGGAATGTGCTGCACGACGGCGAGATTCCAAATGATGAGAAACGGACTGGACGTAGTTCTGGGTTTCCTTAAAGGGCGGGATACCGTCGTACTTGGTAACCGCCGCTTCGCCGGCATTGTAAGCGGCAATGGCACGGGAATAATCACCGTGAAATAACGCAACCAGATACTTTAGGTATTTAGTTCCACCTTCCACATTCTCCTGGACATCGAAGCTATCCCGAACGCCGAAGCGCTTAGCGGTGGCGGGAATTAACTGCATGAGACCTTGCGCGCCTTTGTTGGAGACGGCAAACGGATTGTAGTTGCTCTCCGTTTGGATGACCGAGTGCACCAACGGCGCTTCGACGTTGTTTTCGAGTGCGATTGCATCGATCATGTCGATGAGCTTTTGCGGGGTGTTTTCTCGCTCGCTGCCGGATTCGTTAGTCCGGTCGGCGGACGGGGATTGAGAAACTTTTGTGTGGCGGACCAGACGGCCAGTGCGGGCATCGCTTTGAACAACGGAGTTAAAGACCCGGCTATCGCCATGGGCGAAGGGCACCAAAGCGGCCATACTGAATCCAAGGATGAAACATTTGTGAATCATTATGTTTAGACGCCGATTCGAAAGCTGCGCCTGGCAGGCCGTAACCCCCAATGTTATCATCTCGGCATGAGCGCCGCTCGGTGTGGAGGCTTCGTGCTTGCCGGCGGGCGCAGTTCCCGGATGGGAAGCGATAAAGCGTTTCTGCGGACGCAAGGAAAAACGCTGTTGGAGCGCGCGGCGAAAGCGGTGGAACAAGCCACGGGCTCCGCAATCGTTGTTGGAGATCCACTGCGTTACGGCGGTTTCGGGTATGCCACTATTTCGGATGTGTTCGCGGGCTGCGGGCCGCTCGGCGGGATCCAAGCGGCGCTGCTTCACGCTGAAGCGCAATGCGTGGCGAGAGACCTTCTTACTGACTGAGGCGTGCGCATTCGACTGGAATCTGATTGTGGCGTGCGACATGCCGGGGCTCACCGCCGCAGGGTTGACATGGCTTGCGGAACAAACCCGCGCGCATCCCGAAACGGATGTTTTGGTTCCCGAAGTGAATAGCCGGGCGCAACCGCTCTGCGCGATGTATCACCGGCGGGCGTTGGGTGCGGTGGAACGTGCCTTGAGGAACGAAACCCTCCGAGTGATGCAGGCGATTTCGGAACTCCGGGTCACGTTGTTGCCGTTTCGCGATGCGGAGTTGTTCGAAAATGTCAACACGCCGGAGGAATGGAGCGCGTTCGCGGTTCGCTAGCTTGCTATGGCCGAAGATCAGTTCCCGCACTACATTGAATTCCGGCACGTATACAAGACGTTCTCGAAGCCGGTTTTGGCCGACGTTAATTTCCACGTGGATAACGGCCATACGTTGGCGATTATCGGACGCAGCGGCGTGGGGAAGTCGGTTTCACTGGGCCATATCATGGGCTTTTTGAAAGCCGATCAAGGTCAAGTGATTGTCTCACATCAGGACATTACCTCGCTGAGCGAGCGCGCGTTAGCGAAAATTCGCAAGAAGGTTACGATGGTGTTCCAATCGGGCGCCCTGTTCGATTCGATGACGGTTTCCGAAAATGTATTGTTCTCGCTGGAGACCCGTGAAGACTACGACGCGAAAAATCGGGAGGACGTAGTGGAAGGGCTGTTGCGCATCGTTGACATTTGGGACACACGGGATGCGTACCCGGCGGACTTGCCGGTTGGAACGAAGCGCGCGGTGGCGATTGCGCGAGCGTTGGCTGCACAGCCCGAATGCATCCTGTACGACGAACCGACGACGATGGTGGACCCGATCATGTCCGAGCGAATCGGAGACTTAATGCTTCGCTTGAAGAATCAGCTGCAACTGACTTCAGTGGTAGTGACTCACGATCTAGATCTGATGCGAAAAGTGGCGGATGCGGTAATGGTGCTGTCGGAGGGGAAAGCCGTGTACTTCGGGCCGGTGGCGGAATTGCCGAATTCGCAGGAACCGCTGATTCAGGAGTTCCTGGAGAATGATCGAGTGGTGAAGCCGTTTGGGTAGGGGATGATTTTCGTTGACTTCCAGTTACCATCGTTCAGGAGCAACCGGTTGACAGTCGATCTCAGTACGGGCTTGTCGGTGGACGAATACCTCGATCGAAGTTTTGAGCCTGCTGAATAGCGGAATCCGCTGGCGCGCAGTCTCTAGAGCTCCGGGTTGAGTTCGGCAAGAGCTATTTCTATCCGTATTGAGAACCGCGGGCGTTACACCGCGCCTACACCGATTAAGCAGATTCCAAAAACGATCAGCCCGAGAGCGACAAACTTCTGCTTCGTTAACCGCTCCTGGAAGAAGATGCGGGACCAGAAGAGCGTGCAAACGTAGCCGAGCGAGACCATCGGGTAGAGGACGCTCAACTCGCCCTTGCGGACGCCGGCGACGAACAAGAAGCTGGACAGGACGTATAACAGGACGCCCGTAAAGCTTTGCCAACTGATGACGTGGCGGAACCCGTGACGGAGGCGTTCCGCGCCTAGCTTAAGGAAGACTGCGCCGAACGATCCGATGACCGAACCGAGCAGCACCAGGACCATGGCGCTAAGCGGCGTTTTCACGGCGGGAACCGGCACCCCCAAGGACCGACACGCCGACCATGATGGCGATGATTCCACAAACTTTCCAAGGGTTCACACGTTCGTGGAAGAACACGATGCTCAGGATGTTTACCCAGACAAACGTCAGGGCGATGATGGGGTACAGCTTGGACAGTTCGCCATCGCGCAGGGCAATCATCAGCATGAGCGTATTCAGGCCGTAAAGCATGTACCCGGTGAGCAGCGGGAAGTTGGTGAGGATGCTGGCGTCAATTCCGTGAATGCGCTGGCCGCCAATCTTCATGAAAACCTGAGCAGCGGCACCCACCACAGTGCAGAGGAAGACCAGGATGAATGATTGGCGGCGGGTGAACTTGCGATGGTCGGCAGAGGGCTGCGCTGCAGGGGAACGATTCATGCAAGAGAGGCTGAAATGCCAGAATAGCAGCCCATCCGATACAATCAGTAGCTGTGACACGTGAGAAAAGCGGTTTAGCGGACAAGAAGCCCGAGAGTGTAAACGAGTCGCTATCCGCGCCGCCGCCGGCGGTGAAGGCGAAACCAACTCCGGAGCCGTCTCGCGGGGTGATTGCGGAATGGACGGTCACGATCGTTCTGCTGTTATTCGGGACGACGGCGCTGGTGCAGGCGTTCGTGATTCCGACCGGATCGATGGAAGACACACTGCTGGTGGGCGATCATCTGTTGGTAGATAAGCTGGCGTTTGCGCCCTACGGACCGGTGACCAAGCACATCTTGCCCTACAGCGATGTGCAGCGCGGGGACATTATTGTATTCCGTTGGCCGGGGGATATCCGGCAGACCTATGTGAAGCGGTGCATGGGTGTGCCAGGGGATCGTCTGAAGCTGGTCAATAAGCAAGTGTTTCTGAACGGGCATGCGTTGAACGAGCCTTACGTGGTTCATAAGCTGAATTACATCGACTCGTATCGCGACAACTTTCCGAGCGAGCCGAATACGGCGGTCACCACACCGGCAATTACGATGCTGGAGACGAACGTGAAGAACGGAGAAGTGGTGGTTCCGCCGGGGAACTATTTCGCGATGGGGGATAATCGGGACCTATCGTCGGACAGCCGGTATTGGGGCTTCGTTCCGCGCGAGAATATTATCGGCAAGCCGCTGATCGTGTATTGGTCTTATGACGCGCCGACTGAGCAGTTATCGAGCCCGTCGATCGGCCTGGATCATATCAAAGATTTGGCGCTGCACTTCTTCACCAAAACGCGCTGGGAACGCACGTTGCGGTTGGTCCACAGCTACCCGGTTAGATAAGACAACGACATGGCTAAGAGCAGTTACTACGGCCTGATACTGGCTGGCGGGAGAGGCACGCGTTTTTGGCCGCGGAGCCGGCGAGCGACGCCTAAGCAGGTACTGAGTGTGGCGGGCGGCGAGCAAAGCCTGATCCAAGCGACGGTAGAGCGGCTGACGCCGTTGATTGCGCCGGAAAACATCTGGATTCTGACTAACGATTTCGTGCGCGATGAGATTGTGCGCCAGTTACCGCAGGTTCCGGCCGGGCAGATTTTGGCAGAGCCGAAACAGCGCAACACGGCTCCGGCTATCGGATTGGCGGCGCACATTCTGCAATCGATCGATAAAGACGCGGTATTCGGAGTATTTCCATCGGACCATGTCATCGCCGAGCCGGAGAAGTATCTGGCGGCGGTGCGCCAGGCGTTTGCAGCGGCCGAGCAAGGCGGAATCGCGGTTTTGGGGATTCAGCCGCGCTGGGCGGAGACCGGCTACGGGTATATCGAATTCAGCGACGACGTGAAGCCGGGCGCGCTGGAGACTGCGCCGGTGCTGAGTTTCCGCGAAAAGCCTGAGCTAGCAACGGCTGAGAAGTACTTGGCGGCGGGCCGATTCTTCTGGAATGCGGGGATGTTTTTTTGGCGGGCTTCGGTGCTGCTGGAAAACTTGCGCAATCACCTGCCAAAAACGGCGACACTGCTGGCAGGCTTGCCGGCGTATGCGGATGCGAGTTTCGCGGAGCGGCTGCAGGAAGTGTTTCCGCTTTGCGAGGACATTTCGATCGACTACGCGGTGTTGGAGAAGGCTACGGGCGTGGTGGGTGTGGCGTGTAGCGAGTTCGGCTGGAACGACGTGGGCAGTTGGGACGCGGTGTACGAGCTGCTACCGCGGGATGAGTCGCGGAACGCGGGGGCGGACCTGCTGGTGAGAGATGCTGCAGGCAATTTTGTACAGGCAGGCAAGAAACTGGTGGCATTGCTCGGAGTGGACGATCTAATTGTGATCGACACACCGGACGCGCTTTTGGTGGCGGATCGCAAGCGCGCGCAGCAGGTGGGCGACCTGGTCAAGATGCTGGAGAAGCGCGGCCGGGACGAGCTATTGTGATTTTTCAGCCCGCGCGATGGCTGGTTCCAGGATTGCGAGGGCTTGGTCGACCTCGCGTTCGGTGATGATGTAGGGCGGCAAGAAACGGAGCACCGTGTCGTGGGTGCAGTTGATCAGCAGGCCGTTTTGCATGGCATCGGCAACAATGCCCGCCCCGGGGATGGAGAGTTGGGCTCCCACCATCAGACCCTCGCCTCGAATTTCAGTGATGCAATTGTGGCGCGAAGCGATATCGCGAAGTCCGGCGCGGAAGTAGTTACCCACGCGGGCGATAGCTGGCAGGAGCTCATCGAGAATATCGAAGAACTCAAGAGCCACGCGGCAGGAGAGCGCGCTACCGCCAAACGTGGAGCCATGCATTCCAGGGCGGATGGATGCTGCAGCGCGCTCATTGGCGCAGATGACTCCGAGCGGCAAGCCGCAGGCGAGCGGCTTGGCGGCCACCATGATGTCGGGCAGCACGGGCGGATCCGTCAACTGATAGGCAAAATATTGGCCGGTACGCCCGACCCCGCACTGGATTTCGTCGAAAACGAGCAAGGCGTCGAAACGATCGGCTAACTCGCGGGCACGGCGGGCGAAGTCGCCGGATATCGGGAAAATGCCGCCTTCGCCCTGCACCCATTCGATGACGATGCCTGCGGTTTGCGGGGTGACTGCGAGTTCCAGAGCGGCGATGTCATTGATTGGGACGAAGCGAATGCCGGGCAGGAGCGGTTCAAAATCGTTGCGGTATTTGGGCTGGCCGGTGATGGAGAGGGACCCGAAGGTGCGGCCGTGGAAGGAATTGTCGAGGGAGACGATTTCGAATTTATCGGGGTGGATGCGGCGGCCATGGGCGCGGATCATTTTCATGGCGCCTTCCATGGATTCGGTTCCTGAGTTGGAAAAGAAGGATCGCTGCAGACCGCTGACCTCGGTCAACCTTTTGGCAAGCGGGCCCTGGTAGCGGTGGAAATAGAGATTTGATGAGTGGATGAGAAGAGCGGCTTGTTCCTGGATGATCCGAGTGATGCGGGGGTGGTTATGGCCGAGCGCGTTGACTCCGATTCCGGAGAGAAAATCGAGGAATTTGCGGCCTTCAAGGTCGAAGAGCCAGGGGCCGTCGCCATGGTCGAGAACCAGTGGGTAGCGCCCGTAATTCTGGAGCAGGTATTCGCGTTCAAGATCGACTACTTGCTCTGCGGGCGCGGCCACAGCTTCCGGCGTCGAGATGCTCATCAATTGTGATGATACGAGATCCCGGCGCGCGGCGTTTGCAAAGATACGAGACCGGAGCTTAGGAAGTCTTCTTAAAGACGCCAGTGGCGTTGAAGAACGTGACAATGTCAGTGGCGAGCGAATTGACGATCGGAACCAATTGATCCTGGCTGACCGGCACCGGTTTGGCAACCTCCACCTTCATAGCGGTTTTGACGACGCCGGTGAGCAGTTGCAGTTTGGCCGGTCCGGCTTTGGCGACTTGTACAGCCGCCTCGATCTGTTGAATGGTAGAGAGAAGCACTGGAAATAGTTGCAGAATGAATAGAAGTACGTTCATGGATCCCTTTTCGCGGCAGTTGCCGCACATTTCTGCCTTGATGCTAAAGCGCAGAAAGGCGGGGTTGGGGGTGTCGACCGCGCTAAGTAGAGGAAATCAGAAGGAAGATAAAGTTTTTTCGGTCGTGATTGGAGCGGAGGCGGGCGATGAGGAAAATCAACGTTATCGAATTCATATCTCTGGATGGGGTGATCGAAGCACCGGGCGAGCGGGATGGGGCAGCGAGCGGTCCGCCGTGGTGGATCCGGAAGCATTCGGACAAGGTCACTCAAGCAGTGGTGAAGAAGCAGATGGACCAGCCGTTTGACTTGTTGGTGGGACGCGTTACGTTCGATCTGTGGGCTGGCTTCTGGCCGCAACATAGCGACATCTGGCCCGGCGTCAACAAGGCAACCAAGTATGTTGCGTCGAACACGGTGACTGAGCATGAGTGGCAGCCTTCGGTATTTCTGGGCGGCGATATCGCGGAGAAGATCGCGAAGCTGAAGCAGGAGGATGGACCGGACCTGCATGTGTACGGGAGCGCAAACCTGGTGCAAACGCTCATGAAGCACGATCTAGTGGACGCGTTCTGGCTGATGATCATGCCGATCACCCTGGGAAGCGGTAAGCGGCTGTTTACGGATGACTCGATGCCGGTAGCGTTCCGGATCACGGAGAGTACGGTAACCGATAAGGGTGTTTTCCTGGTGCATTACGAGCGCACGGGCGAAGTGCTGAGCGGGAGCGTCTAGCCAATTTGAGCGACTGGCAGCCGAAACACAATCGATGGGCGATCGCGCTCACGGTCACACTGGCAACGTTCATGGAGGTGCTGGATACGTCCATTGCCAACGTGGCGCTGCCTCATATTGCGGGGAACCTGTCAGCAAGTCAGGACGAATCGACGTGGGTTCTGACGAGCTATCTGGTATCGAACGCGGTGATCCTTCCGATCAGCGCGTGGCTGGCGACGGTGCTGGGCCGCAAGCGTTTCTACATGACATGCGTGGCGCTTTTCGGCGTGAGCAGCTTTCTGTGCGGGCTGGCCCCGAGCCTGGGGATGCTGGTGTTTTGCCGGGTGCTGCAGGGCGCTGGCGGCGGAGGATTGGCGCCGAGCGAACAGGCCATTTTGGCGGACACCTTCCCGCCGGCGATGCGCGGCATGGCTTTCGCGGTGTATGGGATGGCGGTGGTGGTTGCCCCGGCGATCGGACCCACGCTGGGCGGCTGGATCACCGATAACTACACGTGGCGCTGGATTTTTTACATAAATATCCCGGTGGTGCTGCTCTCTTTATTCCTGACCAACCGGCTGGTGGAAGATCCGCCGTATCTGGTGGAAGCGCGCAAGAAAGCTTCGGGCATTCGGGTGGATTTCGTGGGGCTTGGTCTGGTGACGCTGTTCATCGGCAGCTTGCAGGTGGTGCTCGACAAGGGGCAGGAAGCGGATTGGTTCGCAACCTGGTGGATCACGGTGCTCTTTGCGGTTGCTGGAATCGCATTCGTGTCCTGGATTGTTTGGGAGTGGCGGCACCCGTATCCGATCGTCAACATCCGGCTATTCCGCAAGCGAAATTTCGCAGTGGCGATGTTCTTCACCTTCATGCTAGGGATCGTACTCTTTGGGACGACGGTGGTGATTCCGCAATTTCTGCAAACGCTGCTCGGGTATCCGGCGGTGACAGCGGGCGAAGCGCTGGCGGGCGGGGGTTTCGCCATGATGGTGATGATGCCGGTGGCGGGAATTCTGGTATCGCGATTCGACCCACGCCTGATGATGGCGATGGGCTTTGCGGGGACCGCAGCCTCGCTCTATTGGATGACGACACGGCTTAGCTTAGGGCTGGATTTTAATACCGCGTTCTGGATGCGGACTCTGCAGACGTTAAGTCTGCCATTGATTTTCTTGCCATCGAACACGCTGGCCTATGTGGGTATCGCGCGCGAGCAGAACAACCAGGTGTCAGGGATGAACGCGTTCGTGCGGAACATTGGCGGGAGTATCGGGATCGCGGTGATCATCACCTTCTTGACGCGTCAGGCGCAGAAGCACACGACATCGCTTGCGGCGCACGCCATTCCGGGGACACCGGCCTTCGATCAGATGGTGACCGGCATCGCGGGCGCGTTGCAATCGCGCGGAGTTGGCGCGGCCGCTGCCACCCAGCAGGCTTACGCGCGGATCAATCAGATGGTGCAAGGCCAAGCGACGGCGCTGGCGTACATCGATGTTTTGTCACTGCTCGCGGTGGTGGTGGCTTTACTGATTCCGTTTGTGCTGCTGATGCGCAGAGGCAAACCTGGAGCTGGTACTCCGGCCGCGCACTAAGTCACTTACTTCGCGCTGGTGATCGGGTAACCTTGCCAGACATACTCTAAAGCTTCGGGCAAAGTTTGCATTTTGACGGCGCGATCGGTGTGGCCGGCATTACGCGCGAATACATATTGGTAGTGGTAGCCCTTGGCTGCGAGAACTTTGGCCATGTTCTCGTTGGCCACCACCCAGTCATGCATGTGGTCCCCCATGGGATTGGGATTGAACAAGTCGCGGTCGCCGACTTCCATCCAGAGACGGATAGGCTTTGCCGGCGAGTTCGGGATGATGTGCTCGTGAAATTCCCAGGCGCCGTGCGGAGTATCCGGGTTAGAGGGCCATTGTTGATTGACATAAGTGCCGGAGTAGGTCAGCACGCGGTGGTAAAGCTCGGGATGATACCAGGCCATGATCAACGCGGCCGAACCACCGGAACTGCCGCCCATGGTGGCGCGCCCGTCGGGATCTTTGGTGAGCTTCACATTGTACTTTTGTTCCACTAGAGGCAGGACTTCGGTCTCAACGAACTCGGCATAGCGACCGGACATGGTGTCGTATTCGAGTCCGCGCTCACTGCCTTGCGCGTCACCGCTGCCGTTGCTGATGGAAATGGCGATCATGACCGGAAGGCGGTGCTGGGCGATCAGATTATCGAGCGCGATGAAGAGAGCTTTATCGGGTCCGTCGGCGCCGACAATAAATGGTGCGACGGTACCCGGCACGTACTGCCGCGGCACATAGACGTTTACGCGGCGGGTGTACGGGGCAGGATGGCTGGTGGTGAGGATGATCTTGGCCGGGTCGTTCGGGTCTGGCTTACCGAAAGTATTGGGCTCCCGAGCAATACCGGGGTAAAGCTTGCTGTCAGTCGAATTCATGATGAATTCGGAGACGACGCCCTGGGGAACGCCATCGTGGGCGATCATTTCCGGCGCGGGATTGTGCGTAGGACCGATGATGAAATTGCCATCCTGCTTAGCCGGGGCATTCTCGCCATCGGGCAAATCCTTGGCCTCGACATAGCCGGGAGTGTGCGGATCACGCGTGGGCGGAACGGGTCGCGGAGGACGCGCGGGTGTAGGCGCCGGAGTTTGCGCGGGTGCGGGCGGCGCTGGCGTTTGCGCGAGGACGGCGAAGCGAGCAGCGCTCAGGCTGAGCAAGAACGAAATGTGGATTAGACGGGACATAACGGGGATGAGTTCGTCATGATTCTACATCACGGCGGAGACTTCCGTCTGGCACGTGATTAAATTAGCCCATGCGAATTTTTCTTCCGGCGCTGCTGATCGGGGCAGGCGCTATTTCGGCTCAGACGACTCCGGCTTCCGCCGATTCGGCACCCAAAGTGCCCACTTATGGCGCTGCGGCTGTTGACCGTTCGGTGAATCCGTGCAACGATTTTTACCATTTCGCCTGTGGCACCTGGATAAAAAACAATCCGATTCCGAGCGATCAGGCCTCCTGGGGATCGTTTTCAGAATTGCAGGAGCGCAATCAGTACGTACTGAAAGACATTCTGGAGAAGTCGGCTGCCCGGGGGCCGGCCGGCACTCCGGTCGAGAAAAAGATCGGAGCATTCTACTCGTCGTGCATGGACGTGAAGGCGGCGAACGAGAAAGGCTTGAAGCCGCTAGCCCCGGAAATGGATAAGATCAATGCGATTCACGATCTGAACAGCCTTTCAGCGGAGATCGGCCGCCTGCAGCGCATGGGCGTTGACGCGGTATTCGGAATCTCGCCGCAACAGGATTTTAAAGACGCGACGGTGGTGCTCGCAGCAGTCGACCAAGGTGGGCTGGGTCTGCCTGAGCGCGATTACTACTTCAAGAAAGACAAGAATTCAACCGAGCTGCGCGAGAAGTATGTTCTTTACGTGCAGAAACTTTTCGAGCTTCTGGGCGATAGCCCCGACGTAGCGAAGCGGCGCGCCGGGACGGTGATGAAGCTGGAGACGGCTCTTGCTCAGGATTCGCAGGATGTTACGTCGCGCCGAGATCCCGCCACGCAGTACCACCTGATGACACGCGCCGAGATGAGTGCGCTTGCGCCGGCTTTCGCTTGGAATGCTTATCTGCCTGTAGTGCATGCCGACCAACAGAAGTTTAACGTGGTTGCGCCGGATTTCTTCCGCGGAATGGGGAAACTCCTCAGCCGTTTAAGCTTCGACGATTGGAAGACATATCTGACGTTTCATCTTATTTCGACAAACGCCAACATATTGTCGAAACCGATTGACGAAGCCCACTTTGATTTTTACAGCCGCACGCTGGCGGGACAGAAGGAGCAGCGGCCACGATGGAAGCGCTGCGTCGCAATGACTGACAACGAGTTGGGGGAAGCGCTTGGCCAGGCGTATGTTGACCGAATGTTCGGCGCGGAAGGCAAAGACCGGACGTTGCGAATGGTCCGTGACATTGAATCGGCGATGGAGCAGGATCTCAAGTCGGTGGAATGGATGAGTCCGGAAACCAAGAAGCTGGCGTACGAGAAGCTTCATGCGGTTGCCAATAAGATCGGTTATCCGGATAAGTGGCGCGACTACTCGAAGTTCGAGGTTCTTCCGAATGACTTAGTAGGGAACACGATCCGTGGCCGTGAGTTTGAGAGTGATCGCCAGATGGCCAAGGTGGGCCAACCCGTGGACAAAATGGAATGGCTGATGTCGCCTCCAACGGTCAACGCATATTACGACCCGCAGATGAACAACATCAACTTTCCGGCTGGAATCCTGCAGCCGCCTTTCTATGGACCAACAGCGCCGGAGCCGATGAACTACGGTGGGATGGGCGCAGTGGTGGGACACGAACTAACTCACGGTTTCGACGATCAGGGGCGGCAATTCGATGCTCTTGGCAACTTCAAGGATTGGTGGAAGAAAGAAGACGCCGTGGAATACGAAGGCCGCGCCAAATGCATTGAAGACGAATATGGAAATTTCGTGGCTGATGGAGACTTGAAGCAGAACGGGAAACTCACCGAGGGCGAAAACATTGCCGACAATGGCGGCTTACGCTTAGCTTACATGGCGCTTGCGTCATTGATGTCCGGAAGGAAGCTGGCGGACGTGGATGGATTTACACCGCAGCAACAATTTTTCCTTGGGTGGGCAGACGTCTGGTGTCAGAACTCGACGCCGGAGGTGAAGCGCCTCTCGGCCCAAGTAGACCCGCACTCGCTACCAGAGTTCCGCGTCAACGGCACGGTTGCCAACATGCCGGAATTCGCTCAGGCTTTCAGCTGCAAAGTTGGCCAGCCCATGGCACCGAAGAAGAACTGCCGCGTCTGGTAAGCCGGGGATTAATTACCGGGGCCATTGGTCTGGTACAACGAGACCATCCGATAGCTCCGGTAAGAAAAGTCATTGGTCTGAAGTAAGTAATTCTCGACGCCAGTAAGCGAGAACTCCGAGTGTTGGGCAACTAGTCCCGATGCTATAGAGATGAAGCCGGAGTCGAAGTGGTAGTCTCCATTGTCAAGCCGTTGCGCGCTGCCTACGGCTTGGGACGAGACACCAAGATCCTGCATGAGCAGCGGCGTGACTAGCATGCGGGACTCATCGATATTCAACACCATCCCGCGGCTGTTTTCCACCTTTCCCGGATTCAAGACCGCGCGCGTGTTGCCGTTGTCATAGAGCGAAAGAATGGAAGTGCCCTTTAATTCGTACTCGACATCGTGTTGGTGCGAGAACCATGGGTAAGGGTCATTACTGGCAATGGCGAATGATCCGTCGTGACCTAGTCTCCACAGCACCGCGCCGGAACCAGCGCCGTCGTGGTAGTCGATCTTGATCACCCAGTCCTGGTGGCGTACGGAGAGAAGCAGGTCGCCGGAAGACGGGATATAAGTGAGTGAGTTGGAGTGCATCCAGTCGACCGCTATTGGAGCGAGGTACACAGGAGAACACCCAGATGTGTAGGGAGGGCACCGTTCGCCGAGTATTGCGGCGCGATTGATATCCAGGTGGTCGAACCCGCTCCAGACCCACGAGACCTGGAAATTGGAATCGAGATCGACAACAGCGTCTCCGATGACGTCGAGAGCTCCTGCGGCGCCCTGGGTCCCGGGTGGAAAGAGTTTCTCCTGACCGCAAATCGCCAAAGTGTGACCGTTCGGGAGGCGGATCGCGTCGTGGTTGAAGTCCACAACTCCGAGCAGCCCGAGCGCGTTGAGCTGTTCGGTCACGCGAGTGGCATTCGTTTCGCGAATGGTGTTGCCCGCCAAATCGATTTCGCGTAGGAGCTGGCCGCGGCCGTCGGCTGCATTGGGGTCATCTGCGATAAGTAGGAAGGTGCCTCCATCAATTGGACGAATGAAGTAAGAAGGGGCCTGGGTTGCATTTCCGAGCGCGCCGTAGTACCAAAGAACGTTACCTGCGAGGTCTGTCGCGGTCGGAAAGTAGTAAGTATTCGGAACCGGGACGTTTAGAGACAGATTGTCATTCAGCAAAATATTTTGGTCCGAGTTGGCTTGAGGAGTAGGGGGCGTTAGGACGGTTGCGAGCGGAAACGGAAGGCTCGGGGGAAGCGAACCGGTGGTGAATATTCCTTCGTCACCAATCACCTGAATGCCGGCAAATTCCGGATGGCGAAGCGCCGGGCGAACCGCCTCCAGATGATGGCTAGCATCGCCGCGGAGACCAATGGGGAATAGCGAGTCACGGCCCGGGGATGAAGTCACGATTGCGTTTATCCGATACGTGGTATTCGGAAGCATACCCGCGAGGAAGAAGTTATTGCTCCGACCGGTGCTGCAGGGTCGCTGGTCCGTCCGGCTGGTGGTCTGTCCGGCAGTGAACAGGACATAGATTTCACTACCAGCGGGACAAGGCGGCGCGCTGTAGAACGCGACTAGCGGATTGCCGGTCGGAATGACCTCGGGCTGGCCGTCGACGACTTGTGACGCGACATCAAACTGAACCTGTGCTTCCGCAATCTCCCCCGCAGTTTTATTCCGGGCGCTTACCTGGACCGTATACGAGCCCTCTTCGAGCGACGGCACCCAGGAAAACGTGCTGTAAGAGTTGTAGTCGACCACAACCTGGAGGGGACCGCCGTCGTGGGAAACGCTAAAGCGGTAGTCGTGCGTGCCGGGTTGAGGATCGGTTACCAAGGCGGTGAAGGTGAGCGGCAGGCCAACTATAGGAGCGGCGGGCGTCTCCAATGCGAACTGCACTGCGAATTGGTCTGACGCAACCTGGCCAAAAGCGGGGACGACGAATAGAACGCAACTGGTGAGCAGGAGAATATAACGCAACCGTATCAACCTCATTTGAAAAGTAAAGTTTTCATCATGCCAGATTCAGACGCCAGAATGGCCCGCCAAGTTATACTTTCAGCATGAAGGCGACTGAAAAAATCTGGCGAAATGGCAAGTTTATTCCTTGGGACGAGGCCCAGATCCACGTTCTTTCGCATGTGGTCAGCTACGGCAGCTCGGTTTTCGAGGGCATCCGGTGTTACGAAACCGCATCGGGTCCGGCGATTTTCCGCTTGCGTGAGCACGTGCGTCGTCTGATCGATTCGGCAAAAATCTACCGGATGGATACCTTCCCCTACACGGCGGAACAACTAATGACGGCAATGCTTGAGTTGGTCAGCATTAACGGGATGCAGTCGTGTTACCTTCGACCGATCATTTTGCGCGGGTATGGCGATCTCGGGGTGAACGGTCTGAAAAATCCGGTCGACGTTTATGTCGGCTGCTGGGAATGGGGCAAGTACCTGGGCGAGGAAGCGCTGGTAAGCGGTACCGACGTGTGCGTTTCGAGCTGGGGACGCATGGCGCCTAACACTTTGCCGAGCCTTGCAAAGGCGGGCGCGAACTACATGAACTCGCAGCTGATCCGCATGGAAGCAGTTGCAAACGGCTATCACGAGGGAATCGGATTAGATCACAACGGGAATGTCAGCGAAGGGTCTGGCGAGAACATTTTTGTGGTGCGGGACGGCCGCATTGTGACGCCCGCACTCAGTTCGTCCGTGCTGCCTGGGATCACGCGAGATACGGTTCTGACACTGGCCCGCGACGCCGGAATTCCTATTGTGGAGTCGGTGATCCCGCGCGAGATGCTTTATATCGCGGACGAGGTGTTTTTCTCCGGAACTGCGGCGGAAATCACGCCGATCCGCTCGATTGATCGCATTCCGGTTGGAAAGGGATCAAGAGGTCCAATCACTGAGCGCTTGCAACGGGAATTTTTCGGAATCGTGAATGGGACTAAGGCGGACACCTACGGGTGGCTCTCGCCAGTTGAAACACGTCAGCCGGTCGGTTAGAGCAGCGGATAACGCGGCGCAGCCAATTCCGGCCACCTCCCCCGAGATTTGCCGGAATCCGAAAGCTACGCCGCGGCTGTCTAACAGTGCCTCTGTTGTATCGTCTTAGCCGAGGCGATGGCTAGCGGGGATTCTCGAAAAGTACTACTTTCGACATAAGTATATCTGCTTTAGTTTGTTTCCGTTAGAGCCGCCCCGCTGTTCTAAACCTGTGCATAAAACAGCGGTTTCGGATTCTGTTCAGGCAAAAAGCTTGCTCCGGCACTTTAGGGATTCGGATCGGCGATGAACCCGGATGAGTTGAGCGTCAGGTTCCCTCCCCCGGTCACGTACTGGCCGACGATCACACCGGCGTTGTTAATTCCTAAGGCAGCCGAGGCAGTAGCGTTTGGAATGACGAGATCGGTGAACGCGCCGTTGGCGTAGAGGAAGGCGAAGACCGGCCCACGCGCCACGGTGTTGCGATCACCGACGATTTGGACGGCGTCGTTCAGGCCATTGAAGAAGGTTTCATAGGAACTTGGGTACTGCACTAGGGTGTATACGCCAGCCTTGAGAATGAATCCGGATTGCGATCCGCCGCCCGCCGGAAGGGCATTGCCGACGATCACGTTCGAGTTGTTGATCCCATAAGCCGCCGTGCCAGGCGAGTTGGCGATTGCAAAGGTCTTGCCGATTTTGCCGTTGACGGCGTAGAAGGACGCGACCGTGTTGTTGTTAGTAAAGTACCAGCCGACATTGATGTATTTGTTATTGATCTTCTCGGCATAAGTGTCCAGGATATTAGGAAGCGCGTAGTAAGTGAAGGTTCCATTCTTATCTATAAAGGAAGTGACTCCACCCGTCGACGGAAAGCAGTAGCCGGAGAGTACACCGGCATCGTTAATTCCGTTTACAAACGTGCTGCCGCAAGTGCCGCCTGCGTCGATTACGGTGAAGACGCCATGAGAGTACACAAACCCGTGGCCGCCGAAGCCTGAATCGAAATAGTATCCAGCGACTGTGCCCGCCGTATTGATCGCTTGCGGGAAGGTGCCAGCGGCGCCGGGGTATTGTATGGTCGTGTACGTATAAGTTGCGGCGTGTGCGCAAGTCAGAGTTAGTACCACGGCAGCTTGTAACAAGAGTGCGCGTGAGAAGTTCATTTGCCGAAGGTATCACACCTGCCCGAATCAGGGCATTTGCACTTCGTCGCGCCGAAAGGCGAACATAGCATCATGCGACTTGAAGGAAAAATTGCACTTATCACCGGCAGCGATCAGGGAATTGGCAAGGCGATCGCGGTCCGCTTTGCACAGGAAGGGGCCGATGTTGTTATCAACTACAACAAGAACGCCGACCACGCCCAGGAAACGCTTGCCGAAGTAGAAGCAACCGGTCGGAAGGGGCTAGTAATCCAGGCCAACCTGGCTCAAATCTCCGACACCAAACGGCTCGTCGACGAGGCGGTTGCGCATTATGGAAGGTTGGACATCCTGGTTAATAACGCAGGGGTCGAGAAGCGGGCCGATTTCTGGGATGTCACCGAAGACGACTACAACGCGGTGGTGGGCGTGAATCAGACCGGCGTATTTTTCACCACCCAACGTTTCGTGCAACAGCTCCGAAGCAAGAGCACGAAGGGCAAGATTGTGAACATCAGCTCGGTGCACGAGGAACTGCCATTTCCTCACTTCACCGCGTACTGCATGAGCAAGGGCGCGTTGAAGATGATGATGCGGAACCTGGCAGTCGAACTGGGGCCCCTGGGAATCAATATCAACAACATCGCGCCCGGCGCCATCGAAACGCCCATTAACGCAAAGTTACTGAGCGACCCGAAGCTGCTCGGCGCGCTGACTCAGAACATTCCGCTCGGCCGGGTCGGCAAGCCGGAAGATGTGGCGTCGCTCGCCGTCTTCCTCGCGTCTGCCGAATCCGACTATGTGACTGCATCAACCTTCTTTGTCGATGGCGGTTTGCTGTGGAATTACCACGAACAGTAACTTTATTGAGGTTCCAAAGGCGGGGCAATTGCAACTTGGCGGCTTCTCGGGCATCCTAATTTCATGGCAGATGGCGTGGCGGAAGATCTAGAGCTTCGGGAACAGGTACGGCAGCTGCGGGACGATCAAGTTCGGCTGCGTCAGGAGCAGGATCGTCTGCGTCAGCAGGCCGGGGCAAACGGCCAGAACAAAGAGGATCAGCCGGCTGGTGATCCGAAAAGTGAAGCTGGCAAGCCCGAAGCTGGCAAGCCCGAAGCCGCCAAGCCCGAAGCCGCCAAGCCCGACGACAAGGATCAGAAAGAAGAGCCCAAAAAGAAGCCGGGCAGCTGGGTCCGGAACCATCCGATCGCGCTGGTTGTCATTCTGATTGTTTTGATTGCCGGCGCCATCGGTATATTCCTGCTGCTTCAATATCTCGGCTCATACGTGTCAACGGACGACGCGCAGGTGGATGCGCACATCAACGCTGTGACGAGCCGGATTGCCGGGACCGTGGTGAGCGTCTACGCCGAGGACAACCAGAGCGTGAAGGCTGGGCAGACGCTGGTGGATATCGACCCTCGCGATCTTAAGGTCTCCGTGGAGCAAGCGCAGGCGCAACTGAACCAGGCGCAAGCGGCAACGCAGGCGCAGAACCCAAATGTTCCGATTACGCAAACAGCGCAAGCAACCAATTTGACTTCGAGCTCGGAGGACGTCACCAACGCGCAGGCTGGTGTTTCTGCCGCACGTCAGAGTTACGAGGCCGCGATTGCACAGTTGCGCCAAGCCGAAGCCAATTATGCCAATGCGGCGAGCGATGAAGCGCGGTATAAGCAGCTAGTCGATAAGGAAGAAGTTTCGAAGGAACAGTACGACGCGAAGCTAACTGCGAAGATCGCGCAAAAGGCGATTGTGGATGCCCAGCGTGCGAGCGCGGACGCCGCCAAGGACACGATTGCGCAGAGAGAGTCTGCGCTTGCGCAAGCCCGGACGCGCGAGAGCGAAACGCGGATCAACGCTCCGCGGCAGGTGGAGATTCAAAAGGCGCAACTGGCCAGCCGCCAAGCCGATATCGGAAGGTACCGCGCTCAGTTGGACCAAGCTCTACTCAACCTTAGCTACGCCAAAATTGCAGCTCCGGTGAGTGGAGTTATCGGGCGACGCAGTGTCGAGATCGGGCAGCAGGTCTCGCCGGGCCAGCAACTCATGGGAATCACCGATCTGGAAAATATTTGGGTTACGGCGAACTTCAAGGAGACGGAACTTCGAAATCTCAAACCCGGGCAACCCGCGAAGATCCACGTGGACTCGTTCAATGCGGACTTCGATGGCTATGTGGACTCCATGCCCGGAGCGAGCGGCGCGAAATTCAGTTTGCTGCCTCCCGAAAACGCCACCGGGAACTATGTGAAGGTCGTCCAGCGGCTGCCAGTTCGTATTCGTTTTAAATCGGAGCAGTCAGGCCTGGAGCGGCTGCGCCCTGGGATGTCGGTAACTCCCAAGGTTTCGATTCGCTAGCTAAAGAACTTCGTTCAACGAGCCCTGCCGATATCCGTCAAGATCCAGGGTCACGTACTTGAAGCCGAGTCCGCGAAAGATGGTGCTAAAGCGAGCTGCCATCACCGGATCGAGCGCTCGCGGGAGTTCTTCGCGGGCGATTTCGATGCGAACCAACTCGCCGTGAAACCGGGTACGAAACTGCCGGAATCCGAGCGCTTTCAATTCTTCTTCGCCAAGCTCGACGGTCCTCACGTTCTGGAGCGTCACGGGGGTGCCGTACGGAATTCGTGAACTGAGGCAAGCTGCGGCGGGGCGGTCCCAGGTCGGCAAGCCTGCCAATCGAGACAATGCACGAATCTCAGCCTTGGACAAACCTGCGTCGACAAACGGCGCGCGGACCGAATGCTGTTGAGCTGCCTTCTGGCCAGGCCTATAGTCGCCCAGATCATCCGTATTTACGCCATAGACGATGTTGGATAAGCCGTGGTCGCTAGCATACGCTTGCAGGCGAGTGAATAGCTCGTCCTTACAGTGGAAACAGCGATTCTTGTCGTTGCGGATGTAATCGGGGTTTTCGAATTCGAGCGTGTCGATGTAGCGGTGGGTAATGCCGAACTGCTGGACGAATGCCTCGGCATCTCGCTTATGACTGGTAGGAATGGAAGCCGAGTCGGCCGTAATCGCGACGGCTTGCGAACCTAACGCCTGGTGGGCGGCCCAAGCGAGATACGCGGAATCAGCGCCGCCAGAATAAGCCACGATGACGCTGTCCATCGAGCGAAGTTGGGAAAGAAGACTAGCTTGTTTAGCAAGGAGCGCCGATTCGTCGAGAACTGGCGATTCCGGCGCTTCCAATTGCACTAACAGCGCGCTCATACACGCATGGTAACCCGGTTACTGCAATAAGAGGTCGCCCTGTCCGTCAACTCCATCACCGTTCTTCTCGGTTTCCACCTCTGGAATCAAGCTGGCGGCGGCAATCCGGTCATCATCGTCCATGCGCACCAGTCGCACGCCGGAAGCCGATCGCCCCGTCTTGCGGATCTCCGCTGAATCTATACGGATCATCAGCCCGTTCTTGGTGACGATCATCAGCTCGGAATCGTCCTTGACGGAAAGCACATCGACGACTTTGCCGATTTTGCTGGTGCTCTTCATGTTGATGACGCCCTTGCCGTTGCGATGCGTGAGGCGATACTCACTTAGCTTGGTGCGCTTGCCGTAGCCTTTTTCCGAGATGGTGAGGATTAGGCTTTCTTCGCCGACAACTTCGGCACCGACGATGTAGTCGCCGTCAGCCAAGTCCATGGCGCCAACTCCACGCGCGGTCCGGCCCATTGACCGAACGCTGTCTTCCTTGAAGCGGATTGCCTGCCCCTCGTGCGTACCGAGGAAGATATAGCTCTTGCCGTCGCTCAAACGCGCAGCCAGCAGTTCGTCATTGTCATCAAGACCCAGGGCGATGATGCCCCGCGCCATGACATTCCCGAAATCGGTCAATTCGGTTTTCTTGATCACGCCGAACTTCGTCACCATGACAATGAACTGGTCGGGGACAAACTCCTTGACCGCCAGGAAGGCCTGGACAGTTTCATCGGGCTGCAGGTTGATGAGATTAGAGACATTCTTACCCTTGCCGGTTGTGGAAGCATCGGGAATCTCATAGATCTTCAGCCAATAGACACGGCCTTTATTGGTGAAGATCAAAAGGTAGCTGTGAGTGGAAGCTACCAGGAAATGCTCGACGAAATCGGCTTCGCGGGTTCCCATGCCGATCCGTCCGCGTCCCCCGCGGGTTTGGCGGCGATAGGTGTCGATGCTGGTGCGCTTCAGATATCCGCCATGTGTGACCGTGACGGCAACATCTTCCACCGCGACCAGATCTTCCAGGCGAATGTCGCCGGTGTCTTCAATGATCTCGGTCCGGCGGGCGTCTCCGTACAGCTTCTGCACTTCGCGCAACTCAGCCACAATGACATCCCGAAGCATCTTCTCCGACCCTAAGATCGCCAGATATTCGCTGATAACGCGGACCAGGTCGACCAAGTCGTCCACGATTTTTTTCTGCTGCATTCCAGTAAGGCGCTGGAGTTGCAGTTCGATGATTTGCTGGGCCTGGCGCTCAGTGAAGCCTTGCGAAGGGTCCCAAGTCTGATCGGCGCGTCTCGCCAGAGCAGCCAATTCTTCCTGGAAGGAAAAGCGCGCCGTCATCAAGGCCTCGCGCGCTTCCTTGGCGCTGCTCGAAGCGCGGATCAGCCGGATGACTTCGTCGATGTTATCGAGCGCGAGTTTGTATCCGAGCAGAATGTGCTCGCGCTCGCGCGCCTGGCGCAGCAGGAAGTCAGTCCGGCGGCGCACCACGTCGACACGATGCTCGATGAAACACTTGATAGTCTCAATCAAGCCCATTTCGCGGGGCTGGCCATTGACGATCGAGAGATTGATAACGCCGAAGCTGGTTTGCAGTTGGGTGAGCTTATAGAGGTTGTTGAGAATGACCTCGGCCTGCTCGCCGCGTTTCAGTTCGAAGACGATACGCAGGCCATCGCGGTCGCTTTCATCGCGAATTTCCGAGATGCCTTCGATGCGCTTTTCGTTTACCAGGCCAGCGGTGTACTCGATCAATTTACTCTTATTGACCTGGAATGGGATTTCGGTGACGACGATCTGTTCGCGGTCTTTATGCCGCGGCATTGGCTCGATGGTGGCGCGTGCACGAATTTTCAGCGAACCCCGGCCGCGAGTAAACGCGTCGAGTATTCCGACCCGGCCCAAGATGAAGCCGCCGGTTGGAAAATCAGGGCCCTGTACCATTTCCATGATCTTGCTAAGCGGAGTCGCCGGGTCGAGCACCAGCGCCACGGTCGCGTCCACAATCTCTCGCAAGTTATGGGGCGGAATCTTCGCGGCCATTCCGACCGCGATGCCTTCCGAACCATTAATCAGCAGATTCGGCACGCGCGTTGGGAGAACTTCCGGCTCCTGTTCGCTGTCGTCGTAGTTTGCGCGGAAATCGACGGTTTCCTTATCGATGTCTTCGAGCAGCGCGGTAGCAACACGGGAAAGACGAGCTTCGGTATACCGCTGAGCCGCAGGAGGATCTCCGTCGAGAGACCCGAAGTTTCCTTGCCCGTCGACCAGCGGATAGCGCATGTTAAACGGCTGCGCCATACGCACGAGAGAATCGTAAATGGGCGCGTCTCCATGCGGGTGATACTTTCCCATTACTTCGCCGGTGATCTTGGCGGACTTTCGGGTCGGGCGGTTCGGGGCGAGCCCGAGTTCGTGCATGCCCCAGAGAATTCGCCGATGTACCGGCTTCAGTCCGTCGCGCACGTCGGGCAGCGCACGTCCGACGATGACGCTCATCGAATAATCGAGATACGACCGGCGCATCTCATCTTCGATGTTGATCGAGATGATGTTTTTATCCCCGCCTTCGTCGCCGCCAGTCAGTGGCAATTGGGGTGGTGCGGGAGGGCCTTGCGGCGGTTCCTGTTCAGCCATGTTGTGCGTGTAAACCCTTATTTTAGCAGGGATTTAACGCAAACGGAACGATACGAACAGAAACCGTATTGCTGCTACTGAACGAACCCAACCGGCTCCAGGCAGAAGTGTGAGGCCGTGCCGCGCGCGACTAGATCGCTTGTGTTTGCCAGAGCTTCGAGGAAGCCGGAATTTTCCAGCAGCACGCCGATCAACCGGCCCGTAACGCGTTCATATTCGACGACGCGGAATCGGACGCCCAGCGGATCCGCTCCGCCGGCCTGCACCGAATCATTCCGAACAGTTTCAGCATCCGGAAACGGAATGTCTTGAAAACTCGAAGGGCTTGGGCTGGCCTTGGTCACATCTGCTTGGGTGCAAGTAGGTGGCCGAATGTTTCATAGAAAATTGTGATCGTAACCAATAGTCGAGACGGTTCGAACAAAGGGTTGAACTTTTTACTAAGTTTGACGCATTAGAGTACTAGGAGGGGTTATGAACAAAAACGCTTTAACGGTTCTTTGCCTGGCCATCGGGATGGCGAACTTGCAGGCGGCCATGGTGCCAAATCCGGAAACGGACGCGCCAATGGTTGCCGCGAAAACCCAAGCGACGGCGGTCCTAGCGGGCGGATGTTTCTGGGGCGTCGAGGGCGTGTTTGAACACGTCAAGGGCGTCACCGACGTTGTCTCCGGGTTCGCAGGCGGCGACAAATCGACCGCGAACTACGACACGGTAAGCACCGGCACGACGGGCCATGCGGAATCGGTCAAGATCACCTATGACCCCGCGCAACTCACCTACGGACAGATTCTGAAAATCTATTTCGCCGTGGCGCACGATCCGACCGAGCTCAACCGGCAGGGACCGGATTCCGGGACGCAGTACCGGTCCGCAATTTTCTACTCCAATGACGAGCAGAAAAAAATAGCGGAATCGTACATCAAGCAGCTGGATGCGGCGCACGTCTTTCACGGGCGCATCGTAACCCAGGTGGTTCCTCTTAAAGGGTTTTATCGCGCCGAAGAGCATCACCAGCACTTCCTGCAAAAGAATCCCGATTACCCATATATTGTCTTTAACGATATGCCGAAAATCCGTGCGCTGCAGAAGCAGTTTCCTGAAATGTGCAAGCGGTAACTGGTGGGCGGTGGCTGGTGCAAATCGGCCACCCGTTGCTTGTATTCAAGCAGCTGAAGACCACGTAGGCGCATGATAAAAAAAGAGTTATCTTATTGGCAACCAGTTTGCCCATAGCTGCGTTACAAGAAGTGAACGACTATGAGACTCTCAAGCAATTTCCTACAGGTACTGGCGCTAGCAGCAGCCGTTTCCCCGGTTTTTGCGCAAAGCCCCGGTGACCCTTCAATTAACGCTCCGAATCAGGGTTCGTATCCGCAGACTTCACAGAATAATGCTCCTCCGCCACCGCCAGATGGCAACATGCCAAATGGCCAGGAACGGGGATACCCGCATTTTCCAAGCGACGCCGGCGTGAACATGGCACCGGTTCCGGCGACCTTGACCATCCCCGCAGGCAAGTATTTGACCGTGCGGACCAGTAACTTCATCACCTCCGATAGAAATCAGCCGGGAGACTTCTTTTCCGCGACTCTCGCCGAGCCGTTGGTTATCGATGGATTTGTGGTGGCTGCGCGCGGTCAGGTGGTAAACGGGCGCGTAGTGGATGTCCAGAAAGCCGGTCGCGTCAAGGGTGTATCCAGCTTGCGCGTGGAGTTGACCGAGTTGAATCTGGTTGATGGCCAACAGGTCCCTTTTCACTCCCAGATGATTTACCGAAAAGGGCAAACGTCGGTCGGCAGTGATGTAGGGGCGGTCGGTGGCACCGCGGCAGTGGGAGCGGCAATCGGAGCGGCTGCTACAGGTTCCGGCTTGTATGCCGGAGTCGGGGCGCTAGCGGGCGCGGCGGCTGCTACGATCGGAGTTCTTTCTACTCGCGGACGTCCCACTGTGATTGCGCCAGAGACCTTGCTGACGTTCCGGGTCGAACAGTCGGTAATGGTGTCGACGGCGCGCTCGGCTGGAGCATTTACCACCGTGGCCCGTGAAGATTACGATCAGCCGCGGCAAGCGATGCGTCCGGGATATGCGTATGGACGCCCGGTGCCAGCTCCTTATCCCTACTACTACGGTGCGCCCTACTGGAACACCGGTTTCTTTTTCTACGGCGGCCCGCGGTTCTACGGTCGTGGTTGGGGCCGCCGCTGGTAAGCGCAGCTTACTGAGCTTGGGTCCAAACTTGGGTCGGACCGACTAACTCCGCGCCGGGCAGCTCGGTCCGAATACGGATCGGTTCCATGCCGGCCTTGGTTTTGGACTTGGGCTCAAACGTAAGTAAGTATTGATGGCTCAGACGGGCGGTGAAGTCCTCAAGGTAAGGTGCAAAAGAAACCGGATTACCAAAACCTTGCCAGTAGGCTTCACCGCCAGTAGCATCGGCAAGCTCAGATAGATAGTTCTGCCCCCAGTTAAGCCGGAAGTAAGAATGTCCGAAGTGCCCTTCCCCACCCCAGTAGATGGAGCTAACTACGACGCCTGCACGTTGCGCGTGTTCCATGGCCTGATTGACGTAAGGGTTATCAGGGCCGATTCCGCCGTAACGATCAATACCATCCGAAATCATGATGATTTCGCGTCGTCCTGCGATCGGAGCCCAGCCCTTCAGTAACTCGACTAAGGAAAAGTAGGGGCTGGAGTTAGCTCCGGGATTTCCCATCGGTAACCGAATGCGGGTAGCAGCAGCGGCGTGATCGGTTGTGAATTGCTGCACCATATCGACTGTGCCGTTGCGCATGTACCCGACCCCGATTTGAGCGTCCGCTGGGAGGCCTGTGATGAAATGCTTCAAATCGCCCATCTGTGTCCCGATGTTTGTATTTAACGAGTCGTCTATCAACAGCAGGATCTGCAACGGAGTCGGAGGGGCTGGCACCCACTGAACGATCCGAAGCGCTTCTTTTCCCGAAGTAACACTCACGTCATTGGGATTGACAATGGGAATTTGTTTTCCGTGGCGGGCTTCTGCGGTTACGACCACTTGCACGATCGGCCCGCCATCTGGTCCCGATCCCTGTGCGAAGCAACTTGCGATGCTGCCTGCGGTCAAGCTAGCAATTCTTAGTATTCGAGTCATCTTCATAGATGACCCGATTCTAGCTTGGTAAATTACTCACGGCGACGCAAGCCAGTCCATGTTTCGCACAATACGATGGAATTAGCTGGATTACGGGGATGATACCTTACACCTACTCCGCCGATGATTGACCAGCGATCCTCCGGTAGATGGGCATTGAGTGCGGAAATGTCTTGAGATGCAGTGTAGTTAATTCCGCGCACGTCGTAGCAGTAAGTGATCGATTGCGCCTGCAGTTCCACGATTTCACCGCCACTCAACTTGCCATAAGCAGCCAGCCAAGCGCGACGTTGTGCCTCCAGATCCTCCTGACTTGGCCGGTTCTTCCGCTTCGAACGAACCCAGAGGAAAACGCCCGATGCGGCGACAAGCGCAACGGATACAGCCCCGATAGCCTCTGGTTTGGACAAGCCGGTCAATCGAAGGAACCTGTCCTAAGCGTTAACCGGTTCCGGCGTACTGGTAAAAACCCTATGATAGTCACTGGCGAACTGTTCCAGTCCTTGTTCAGTGAGAACGTGGTTGAATAGGGCATCCATCGTCTTCAAGGGCATGGTGGCAATATGTGCACCGGCGATAGCCGCATCGATCAAATGGTTGGTATTCCGTAAAGAGGCCGCAAGAATCTGAGTGGGATACCCATAGTTGTCGAAAATGGTCACGATCTGGCGGATTAGATCCATGCCGTTCTGACCGATATCATCGAGCCGTCCAACAAACGGGCTGACGATATAAGCTCCGGCCTTGGCGGCAATCAAGGCCTGTGCGGCTGAGAAACACAAAGTCACATTCACCCGATAACCCTCGCTCGTAAGCGCGTGGGTGGCCATGATTCCTTCACGGGTGAGCGGGCATTTCACAATCACATTCTTATGAAGCGCCGCCAGCCGCATGCCTTCCTGGATCATTTCGCGGTGTCCGGTGGCAATCACCGCTGCGCTTACATCGCCATCGATAAGATCGCAGATACGCCGGATTTGGTCGTCAATCGGCTGACCTTCCTTGGCGATAAGCGATGGATTAGTAGTGACTCCGTCGACGATACCCCAGGCGGCTACTTTCTTAACTTCATCCAAATTGGCAGTGTCGAGGAAAAACTTCATTGGTCTTTAAGGTTGTTACACACTAATTGTAGCTAAGCATTCGGTTAAGGGACATCGACCTCAATCGCGGGACTGCGCTCGCTTTCATTGCCGGTCAAATCGTAGGCCGAAACCGCGTAGCGATAGTGTCCGGAAGGGACGGCGCGATCGCTGTAATTAACTCCAACGAGCTTGCCAGCCAGCGGTTCAAGCGGCCGGTTTCCCGCACCCCGGAAAACACGGTAGCCGCCCAAGTCCGATTCGGTATCCCGGTCCCACGACAATTCCACGGAACGCGTTCCGACAATCGCCTTGAGATTCATCGGAATCGAAGGCGGAAAAATGTCTTTCGGAGTGATGGTGACTTCGTCGGAGAGCTCACTCTCACTGGTCGAAGTCTCTTGCTTCTGCACACCCTGAACGAAGTAGGTGTACGTTTTGCCGAACTCCGCAGTGGTATCTACGTAGGTCGCATTCGGCGTGCTGCCAAGCGGCCCGAAATCGCCCGTCTCGCCCTTGCGGTAAATCCGATAAACCGGCGCAGCAGCACCAGACCACGTGAGCTGAACTCCGGGGGCGGTTGCCACAGCCTGCAGGTTCTCCGGCCTGGGAACCGGCGCCGTCACTAGCAACGGCACGAAGTTCGACCAGCCCGCGTCCTTACCGCGATCGTTAACCAGCCTCACCGCTATGACTACATCTTTCCCGACGAAATCGGCGGCGGGAACCAGAAAGTCGGTGTTCTTCTTTTGAACCGGGATGCGCCGGGCCCGATCCAACCAAGCTTGCAGCTGAAACTGCCGCGCGGTGACTCCAACCCGCAAGTCAACCTCGGGCGCATCTTTGATCGGCATCGCTTCGGTAGTCATAGCCGACATCGTAAAGTGAACCACGATGTTGGGCCCGCGCTGCACCGCAGTCAGATCCGTCACTCGGTTGGGCAGGTTTAGCGCAGGGGGAAGGGGTGGTCCCACGTATCCGCATGCTGTGCAAAGCAACGCGGGTACGATCAATACGGCAGCAGGGCGCGGCCAATGGCGCAGCGCTCTTGAACTCACAGAATGTACCGGCTCAGGTCCTGATCTTTGACGATATCGGCTAGCTGTTTGCGGACATACACTGCGTCGATCTTGATTACCTTCTTTTTCAGATCTGGCGCTTCGAAAGAGATTTCTTCCAGCAGCTTTTCCATGATGGTGTGAAGCCGGCGCGCGCCGATATTTTCGCTGGATTCGTTAACCTGCGCCGCAAAACGCGCCACTTCAGCCAGCGCGTCGTCACTCAGGGTAAGCTTGATGCCTTCGGTTTCCATCAATGCGACGTACTGTTTAGAAAGGGCATTCTTGGGCTCTTTGAGAATGCGGACAAAATCCTCGACAGTAAGCGACTTCAGTTCCACTCGGATCGGAAACCGTCCCTGCAATTCCGGGATCATGTCGCTCGGCTTGGATACGTGAAAGGCTCCCGCGGCAATAAACAGAATGTGATCGGTCCGTACAAAACCGTAGCGAGTATTGACTGTTGTGCCCTCGACAATGGGCAGGATATCGCGCTGAACCCCTTCCCGGCTCACATCGGGACCGTGCCCAGATTCGCGGCCAGCGATCTTATCGATTTCGTCAAGGAAGATGATTCCGCTGGTCTCGACGCGGTCGATGGCTTCGCGGGTGACCTGATCCATGTCGATCAGCTTGCTCTCTTCCTCTTGGGTCAGATACTCCAAGGCGTCGGCGACCCGCATGGTCCGTTTCCGCGTTCGAGGACCGAACAGAGCGGGCAACATTTCCTTGAAGTTGATGCCCATGTCTTCGAAGTTGCCGCTGGCGGCAATCTCGAGCTGAGGAGCCCGATCTTTGACATCCAACTCCACCATGCGCTCATCGAGCTTGCCGTCCTGCAGCCGCTCGCGTAACTTGTCGCGCGTCTTGTCCGTAGGCTGCTCGCCACCTTCGGCGGGCGCGGGCATGAGTAAATCCAGCAACCGCTCTTCGGAGATTTTCTCGGCTTGGTCGGAAACTTCGTCCAGACGCTCGTCCCGAACCATATCGATAGAAATATCGACCAGATCGCGAATCATCGACTCGACATCACGACCGACATAGCCGACCTCGGTGAACTTGCTGGCTTCTACTTTGAGGAAAGGCGAGCTTGCCAGTTTTGCCAGACGCCGAGCCAGCTCCGTTTTTCCAACGCCGGTCGGGCCGATCATCAAGATGTTCTTGGGCATCACTTCTTCCGCCATTTCCGGCGGAAGTTTCTGACGGCGGATACGGTTGCGTAACGCGATAGCTACGGCGCGCTTAGCGTCAGGTTGACCGACGACATATTTATCCAGCTCACGAACAATCTCGCGCGGAGTCAGTTCATCGAGCGCAGGCGAATCTTCTACTGACTTGGTGGGCAGATAAATCACCATCGGCTACTTCGTCCCCTTCGGCTGCGGGGTGACGTCGTCCACGGGCAACTCTTCGTAATTGATCTGATCGTTCGTGTAGATGCAGATGTTAGCGGCGATTCGCATGGACTCCTCGGTAATCTGCCGCGCGTTCATCTTGGTGTTTCGTAACAGCGCCGTAGCCGCCGTGAGCGCGAACGTGCCGCCGGACCCGATCGCTGCGATTCCCTCGTCGGGCTCAATCACATCTCCGGTGCCGCTGACAATGAAGATATTCTTGGCGTCCGCAACCAGTAATAATGCTTCGAGATGGCGGAGTATCTTGTCCGTGCGCCAATCCTTGGCAAGTTCCACGACCGCGCGCGGTAGGTTGCCGTTGAATTGTTCCAACTTGCCCTCAAACCGTGCGAAAAGCGAAAAAGCGTCTGCGGTCGATCCCGCAAATCCCACGACAACTTTTTCGTTATAGATACGCCGCAGCTTTTTAGCGGACGATTTCAGAATCTCACTGCCGAGCGTTACTTGGCCGTCGGCCGCCATAACCACTCTGTTGTCCCGACGGACGACAAGGACCGTCGTAGACCGGACTCGTTGTTTCATTAGGCTGAAGCTATAGTGTATCAGTGCGCGGGGGTCCCGCACGGCGGATCAGGCGTTGCTCTGGTGCAAGGCTTTGGCGCCCACAATGCCCTCAAATCGCGTGGCAAGCAGGTCCAGCTCCGACGCGGTATTGGCGCCATGAATGGGGCGGCCATGGCCCGGAATGACGAAATTTGGCTTTAGGGCGGCGAGCTTTTCGACCGAGTGCCGGGCGGCGTTCCAGTCTGGCGTGTAGTAAGCAGGCGGACCGTGCAGTTCCGGCCTCTGTTGGGCAATTGCCAGGAAAGATTCCGCTTTTACCGTGCAGAACGCATCGCCCACAAGTAAAGCCCGGTCGCTCTCCCGAAAAAAGGAAACATGTCCGACGGTGTGGCCAGGAGTGTGCACCCACCTCCAATCCGGCAGGAACGGCACCGACCCATCTGCTGGCAGCGCATGCGCGCGGTAACCAACGTCGCACGGTTTTGAGGGATAGAGCGGCGACATTATGGCCATCAGCCCTCCGCCAACGCTGGGATCGGGTGGCGGATACTTCTCCTGTCCGGTGATGAATGGCAGCTCGAGTTCATGCGCGTACACGGGAACATCCCACGCATCGGCAAGCGTTTCCAGAGCGCCCGAGTGATCGAAGTGCCCATGGGTCAAGACGATCGCTTTAGGGCGGGCGCCTTCCCCAAACTCCTTCTCCACCCAATTCTTGATGGAGCCGCCGGAATGCGGAATCCCCGCATCGATCAGGACCCAGCCACCGTCGGCGTCGGCCAGCGCAAACACGTTCACGAACAGGATTCGCAGACCGGAGACTCCCGATGTGACGTGTTCCAGCGGTAGTGTTTCGTTCTCAGGAATTGGGATGGTCGGCATACTCTGACATGAGCACGCCCGCAACCTTCTTAGCCGGCTGGTGTGACTGAGCGCACTTCGCCGGGCGACGCAGGCGAACCCGGGGAAATGCTGCGCAGGTGCGCGAAAGAGTAAATTCCGGTCGAATGACCGTCGTTCCACATAATTCGGATGGCATAGTTGCCCACCGGTTCCACGCTCTCCATCTTTAGTTTTGGCGTGAACAGCTTGAGCGGATTCTCGGAAGACTTCACTCGCGGCGTGGTGCCGTGGGCCCCAGTGCAACTCGCACAGGGACAGTGATCGCGCAGATATTCGTTATCGAAGGTGCTGCGATGACCGTCTTTCCAGTCGATCGAGACACCCTTCGATTTGGAAATTGCTATATGTTCCGGATCAGTGGGCGAGACAGTCATATTGTTACTGCAACCGCCTTTCGACATCGCGGATTCCGGAGATGCGGCGCATGGAGCTCAAAAGTTTTTCCAACTGTTTCTTGTCTTTCACGTCGATTGTCATTTCAATCAAAGCATCACGGGTAGCGTCGATTTCGGTCTTCGCCTCCAGGCTGCGGATGTTGGCGCCTTCGTTCGAGAGAATCGATGTAATCTGATTCAGCAGGCCCGGGCGGTCGTCGGTTCGCACCACCAAGTGGACCGGGAGCGCGGCCGAAGTGGTGCCCTCCCAAGCCACTTCAATTCTCCGCTCGGGTTCATATAAGAGGTTCTGGACATTCGGGCAGATTTTCGAATGGACCGCAATCCCTTTTCCGCGGCTCACATAACCAACGATGGTCTCGCCGCGAATTGGGTTGCAGCATTTGGCCCGGTAAACAAGCAGTTCGTCCAAGCCGCTGACCTTGATCACGCCATCGGAATCGGCTCCGGCGCGCGACACGGAAGGCTCGAACCCAGGCTCGACCGGCGTTTCGGGAATGGGCGCTGGGGCTAACTTCGTCAGAATCTGCCGCGCGCTGAATCGCCCAAACCCCAGCGCGGCGTACAGGTCTTCCATCTTGCCGTACCCGTACTCACCTGCCACAGCCTGTAGCTGTTCTTTCGGCGCGCGATTCAATGCAAAACCCACACGGCGCGCTTCCCGGTCCAAATACTTCTGGCCAATTTCGATCGCCTTATCCCGCTCCTCGGCATTGATCAAATGGCGGATCTTATTTCGCGCCTTAGCCGTTTTTACAAAAGAAAGCCAATCTTTACTGGGCTTTTGTGTGGACTGGGTGACGATCTCGCAAGTGTCCCCGTTCTGCAGCTTGTATTTGAGCGGGACAGCTTTGCCATTCACCTTCGCGCTGTAGCAGGTATTACCGACATCGGAGTGAATCGCGTACGCGAAATCGACCGGCGTCGCCTCCCTGGGAAGCACGACGACCCGCCCCTTCGGCGTGAACAGGTAGACCTCGTCCGGGTAGAGATCCACTTTCAGCGTGGACATGAAGTCGCTGGGATCGCTCATGTCGCGCTGCCATTCCACCAGGTGGCGCACCCAGGCAATACGCTGGTCGTCGTCGGCCGGTCCTCGCCGCCCTTCCTTGTACTTCCAATGCGCGGCGATCCCTTCCTCGGCCACGCGGTGCATCTCTTCGGTGCGGATCTGCACCTCGAACTGGCGGCCTTCCAGCCCAACAACTGACGTATGCAGCGACTGATACAGATTCGGTCGCGGGATGGCGATGAAGTCTTTGATCCGTCCGGGGATGGGATGCCACTCGTTATGAATCACGCCGAGCGCGGCATAGCAGTTCTTAACGGAATCGGTGATGATGCGCAGCGCCAGCAAGTCATACACCTGCTCAATCGAAATCTTCTGCTTTTTCAACTTTTGGTACACGGAGTAAGCGCGTTTGACCCGCCCTTCCACGCGTGCCGGAATACCTTCCTTGCGCAATTCGTCTTCGACGACGGCTTTGACTTTCGCGAGAAAACTTTCGTTCTCCCCGCGGTTGGACTCGATGCGGTCGCTGATTTCCGCGAACGCCGCGGGATCAAGATGACGAAACGCGAGTTCCTCAAGCTCGCCGCGCACCTTGCCCATGCCGAGACGGTGCGCAATAGGAGCGTAGATCTCCACCGTTTCATGCGCGATACGCTCTCGACGCTCCAGCGATAAAGCGTCCAAGGTGCGCATGTTGTGGAGGCGGTCGGCCAACTTCACGATCATGACCCGGATGTCATGCACCATGGCGAGCAGCATCTTGCGATAGCTCTCGGCTTGCCGATCCTCGGCGGAACTGAAGTCGAGCTTACCAAGTTTAGTAACACCGTCCACGCAGCGCGCGACTTCCTCGCCAAACTGTTTACGAACTTCTTCCGAAGTGGCTGAAGTATCCTCTACAACGTCGTGTAAGAGACCGGTCTCGATCGACACCGCGTCCATGCGCATCTCAGCCAGGATTTCAGCTACCGCCACCGGATGCGACATATACGGCTCGCCCGAAGCGCGGAATTGGCCCTTGTGGAGAGACTCAGCGAACGCGAAAGCTTTTTGGATGGGGGCGAAGTCGTCGTGAGGCCGATTGGCAAGAACCCGAAGCCGCAACTCCTCAAAGGAGTCCTCAACCGGAATGCGGCCCGGAAGCAGATTTGCCGGTTGAGCAGTAGCCGGTGGTATCGGGGTCACAATTTTAGTTTAGAAAATCCGGAGGTGAAAAAACGAAAGGCGGCCCTCTTACGAGCCGCCCAACCGCTACAAACACTGAAGCCCGATTATTCGGTTTTCTGTCCGCCGTTATCGGCTTTAGCTTTCCGCTCGGCTTTGATCTTCTTCGCTTCGAGTGACTTATTTACCCACCGGTCGGCTTCATCAGCAGCCTTTTTATACTCGGCAGGCGTGTCGAGCAAGTCAGCGCGGTAACGAATTATCAGGTTCATGTAAGCCATGGCGTCGTCGTATTCCGGATCGATCTGGAGCGCCATTTCTTCATCCTTCATGCCCTGATCGAGGATAGGCATCCACTTCTCTTTCAATTGCGTCCGGATTTTGGCGTTCTTGATCGGGCCGGGATCTTCCGCTTTTTGTCCGGAATCCACGCGCGCCTGGCGATCGACCGGTAGCCATTTGGTCCAAGCCAAAACGCCAAGAGTGTAATAGGACTCTTTGTTCTTGGGGTCGACCGCAATCACCTTGCGATGCCACTCGCCGGCTTCGTCAAACTTCTTTTGGTTGTAATAGAGGGAGGCTACTGACGAAATCGCAAGGACGTTCTTGGGGTCATCGGCCAAGACCTTATTGAACTGGTCCATGGCCGAATTTGCGTACTGCATGTTCTCCGCTGAATCGATTCCCGGAACATACTGCATCTCGTAAGCAGTCGCAAGATAGAGGCGCGCCGTGGTGAACTTAGGATCGGCGTCCACGGCGGTCTTAAAGCTCTCGACCGCATTGGAGTACTTCGCGGCCTTGAAATATTGAACGCCCTTGTTGAGGTTGTCGCGCGCTTTGAGCTTCTCGCAACCGGAGCTGAACGTGACTACCGCCGCCAGAGACGCCGCGAGTACGGCGTATTGTGCTCGCATTAATGTCCTTCCTCCACCTTCGGTGTCATCAGGCCGACTTTATCGATATTGGCGCCGTGCGCATGATCGATTGCCTTGGCTACCCACTCGAACTCCAGATCGGGATCGCCTTTCACGAACACCACCCGCTCAGCGCGGGTCTTGAAAATAGCGATCAGACGATCTTCGATCCGATCTTCGGTAATGTCTTCCTGATTGATCTTCCAGTTGTGATTCTTGTCCACCTGGATAACGACTGTGCGGTCATTATCTGGGGGCGGAGGAGCGTTTGGCGGTGGCGGTTGCGGAGCCAGCGCCTCGAGTCCTTTCGGTTTGGTGGGCGAAATCGCCATAAAGATGATTAACAACACAAGTAGGATGTCGATCATCGGCGTCATGTTGATGTTTGCTGAGACCCCGCCGGATCCGCCGCCAACTGCCATTGCCATAGGAAACTCTCCTTAAAACCAGTCGCTCTCGCGCAAACTCTACATCGTGCCGGCAGTATTGCCAGCCTTCTTCTTATTCTCGGCAGCCTGATCCGTAAGTAAGCCGAGTTGGTCCACTCCGCCCGCTCTCAAATCGTCCACCACTTCTTCGACGCGCTCATACTTGGCACGCGCATCGGCCTTAATGAAAACCGTCTTCTCCGCTTTCGAAGTAATCAGTTCTTTCACTTTCTGAGTGAGTTGATCGGGTTGCACTTTCAGCAGCCCCGGACTCAGATAGGTCTGGCCATCACGCGTGATTGCGACGATGACGGCGTCTTCTTTATCGGCATCCGCCATGGTGGTCGGGTTCCGCGCCTTCGCCATGTCGAGAGGAACCGACTTGGACAGCAGCGGCGTGATCACCATGAAGATGATCAGCACGACCAACATCACGTCAACCATAGGGGTGACGTTGATCTCCGAAACGGGTGGTGGAGCTTTCTTTAACTGCATCGGCTTCTCCTCAATGACTACTTGGGTCGCTTGCTTCTTGGGTTCTGAATTCAGGGCCGGAAAAGGCGCACTTTGCAGCGCGCCCGCTCCGAACCAAACTCAACTCGCCAGTAGAACTTCTCGTTACTTCCGAATCGCGGCGGTACGCGACTGAGAACGCTTGAGGAAGTAATCGATCAATTCTGAACTGGAGTTACCCATTTCCACATCGAACGAATCGATGCGGCCTGTGAAGTAGTTGAACATCCACACGGCGGGCACAGCCACCAGCAGACCGATAGCAGTGGTCACCAGCGCTTCCGAGATACCACCCGCAATCGCGCCGATACCAGGCGACTTTTGCGCGGCCATATCCTTGAACGCGTTGATGATCCCGACGACGGTTCCGAACAATCCCACGAACGGCGCCGTCGAACCGATAGTGGCCAAACTGCTGACGCCGCGCTTTAATTCGGCGTGAACAATGGCCTCGGCCCGGACCAGAGCGCGTTGCGAAGCGTCGATCTCTTCGCCTGATATCTCCGGACTGGCTTGGTGCGCCTGGAATTCCTGCAATCCCGCGACAACCACTTTGGCCAAGTGACTCTTCTTGTAACGGTCCGCAATCTTAACAGCTTCGTCTAACTTGCCCTCGCGCAGTGCTCCGGCAACGGCCGGGGCGAATGCCCGAGACTGCGTCTTGGCGGCTTGGTAGGCCATTAATCTGTCAATCATGACACCGATCGACCACGCTGACATGATGAACAGAATGATAACGACGGCTTTAGCCAGTCCTCCCATCTGATTCCACAGCGAACGCGGATCCCAGCCAATCGCCCCTGCTTCCTGGAACAACCAAAAGCCCCATACTTGCGCTTGTAAAAGCATCGTTTTATCTCCCCTGCGAGTTGAGTTGAGCTTACTTTCGTTTTAAATCTAAATCAACAGCCTTCTGTTACTTTTCCGGTGCTACTGGCTCAGTGTGAAATTCACGTCGATGGTGGTGAGCACTTCCACCGGTTCTCCGTTCAGCAGGGTGGGCTTGTAAACCCATTGCCGGACAGCTTCCGTGGCCGCCTGAACCAGCAGAGGATGACCGCTAATCATCTGCAAGTCCTCAATTCGGCCGTCTTTGGAAATCTTGGCGTTAAACCGGACCACGCCCTGGATGCGCGCCTGACGGGCGAGCTGCGGATAGGCCGGAGTTACTTTCTTCAGGAGGTTCGCCTGTGTGACGGCACCACCGACGCGAATTGGCTTGTTCGGCGCCGCTTTCGGTGCCGGAGGCGGTGGCGGAGGCGGGGCTAAGCTAGGCAGTCCGCCAATCACGCCGTTGAGCACGCCGCCCGCACTTCCGCTGGAACCGGCGACACCGCCGACAACACCGGTCGTGGGCGGCGGCAATTCTTCTTCCTTGATCATCTTTACTTCTTTAGGAATCGTCTTCGGCGCGTGAAGGACGTTCAAATCCATTTGACGTGGCACGATCTTCACCTGTTTCACTGCCTGTGCCGGTGGCGGAGGAGGAGGAGGAGGAGGAGGCGGCGGCGCGACCAACATGCTGGCCAACTGACCCTTCGGTAAGGCGTCGAAATAAATCATCGGCAGAATGATTAAGATTCCAATGACCAGCACCTGAACGCCAAATGAGATAAAAATCGACGACGCCCGCTTCCCTGTATCTCCGGTCTGCACAAAACTTTGTTCGAACATTCTGCTTCTATCCCCCTTCTCGATCAGCTTCTGTAAAACCTGTCTCGCCGCGTCCTGCTTACCTGCATCTATCTCACGCGACGGGCTAGGCCCCGCCACTCCCTACTTCATCAACTTCGGAGAATTTTTTACCGAAGCCGCTCGAACCGCAGACCGCGATTCTATACCAATCGGAGATACTTTTCTACGTTCATCCAGCCAGTTGTGCCAAACCAGTACAATTGGGCTCGCAATGAACACCGACGAATAGGTGCCTACGATAATACCTACAACCAATGCGAAAGAAAACCCGTGCAACACCGGGCCGCCGAAAAGAAATAAAGCGACCACGGTAAGAAACGTCAAACCTGATGTCATTACGGTCCGGCTCAGCGTTTGATTCACGCTGCGGTTGATCACGCCCTCTAGCGGCTCGCGGCTCTTGGTGCCCAGCCTGAGGTTCTCCCGAATGCGATCGAAGATGACAATCGTGTCGTTCATCGAGTAGCCAACCAGCGTCAGCAACGCCGCGATTACCGTAAGATCGATCTCTTTGTTGAACAACGAAAACATGCCGATCGTGATGATCGTATCGTGAAACACGGCGATTACAGCCGCCAAGCCATAGATCCACTCAAACCGGAACGCAATGTACACCAGCATGCCCGCAAGCGCGCACAGGGTGGCCACGATGGCCTGCCGTCGCAACTGCGCCCCCACCTTCGGACCTACAAAATCGGAACTGCGCAACGCGAAGCTGGATAGCGCCGTTTCCTGGCGCAATACACTCATTACCTGCGGCGTAACGCCAGGCACGCCAGACAGCTGATCGACGCCTGCAAGCAGACCCGAACGTGGCGGCGAATCCCGGTAAGTGCGAATATCGGTGGCTAACTTATTCAACTGCTCATCGGTCAGAAACACACTGGCCGTTTGCAGCGGAGCACGTAGCCGATTGGCGATGTCGCTAGCACTCGCATTATTCAGGTCCAGCTTTCCAGCCAGATCTTTTCCGAACGCGGACTCAAGCGTCGCCATTACGCGCTGCCGCGTGTTGCTATCCGAGCCCTCGGTTCCAATCGCCACTTCGTTCTCACCGCCCACAAAATTCTGCACCGTGGCGCCTGCGCCCAAGTTCTTATCGATCGCCGACCGGATCTGATCGATCGGCGGGGGACCCTGGAACTTCACCGTGGTCATCGTGCCCCCCTTGAAATCGATCCCGTATCGCGGTCCGCCTTTCACCGCCAAACTGATCAACCCCGCGGCTGTTAGCACCAGCGAGGCTATGATAAACGGCCACTTCCGGCCCAGAAAATCGAAGTTTGTTGCTTTAAATAATTCCATCCGTCACAGCCTGACCGATGCCTGACAAAACGTTAGACACCGGCTCGTTCTTTCTTGTTCCCGTCGTTGAAATAGAAAACTATTCAAAATCTAAATACTCAAACGCGTTACAGGGCGCTTGCCGGAGAGCTCGAAATCGAAAATGGTCTTGGACACGAACACCGCCGTAAACACGTTAGCCAGCAGACCGATCACCAGCGTCACGGCGAATCCCTTGACCGGTCCCGTCCCGAAAAGAAACAGGAACAGGCAGGACACGATAGTGGTTACGTGCGTATCGACAATCGTCCACCAAGCCTTGCCGAAGCCCGCGTCCACCGCGCTCACCACGTTCTTCCCGGCGCGCAGTTCTTCCCGAATACGCTCGAAAATCAGCACGTTGCTGTCAACGGCCATACCGATGGTCAGAATGATACCCGCAATCCCGGGCAGCGTCAGCACCGCGGCGAAATAGGACAGCGCGGCAATGAGGATCACCGTGTTCAGTACGAGCGCGAGTACCGCGTTCAGACCGCTCTTGCGGTAGTACACGAGCATTACGGCGATCACCGCCGCCAACCCCGCCAATGCAGCAATTAGCCCCTGCTTGACCGAATCTGCACCCAGAGACGGACCGACCACTCGCTCTTCCTCATACTTGATCGACGCCGGCAGTGACCCGGACCGCATCACAAGCGAGAGATCAGAAGCTTCCTGCTGGCTTCCCAGATTTGAGATGCTGCCGCTATCGGAAATCTTGGACTTGATGTTGGCGACGCTGCGAACTTGGTTGTCCAAAATGATGGCCAGCCGGTTGCCGATGTTGCTCTCGGTGTAGCGCTCAAACTTTCCGGCGGCATCCTGGGACAGCGTGAAGTCGGCTTCCCACTTGTTGAATTGGTCCTGACTGGCGCGGGCGTTACGCAGATCCTCGCCAACTACCACAGGCGAACGCGACACCAGATACCACTGCGTTCCGCCCGGTTGCGTCCAGGGCACCAGCCGCGTGTTCAAGGGCAGAATTCCACCCTTTTGCTGCCGAGCCGCATCCTCGGACGGAAACGGTCCTTCTTTCACTTCCACTATTTCTAATTGCGCCGCTTGGCCGATGATGTCTTTCACGCGCGCCGGGTCATCGATGCCCGGCAATTGCACCAGAATTTCGTAATCGGATTCCGCCCGCCCGCGCTGCTGCACCACTGGCTCGGTCAGCCCTAGTGCGTTTACGCGATTGCTGATGGTCTGGATCGACTGGTCGATCGCCCGCCGCTTCACATCCACTAGTTCGGTCGGCTTCATGTTCAGCCGGTAATCGCTCGAACTGACCGGAGCCAAATTCCATTGAGGCAGCTTCTCCGTCACCAGCGTCCGGAACGCCGCTGTTTTGTCCACCGGAACGCCGTGAACGTTGATCTGGATCGAGTCGGTCTGCTCAATTGTCTGCGGATCGTTCCGATCCACCGCGCCTAGAACGATCCCCGCCTTGCCCGCTTCAGCGAGCAGCGTTTCCCGCGCATGGTCGGCAATGGTGCGCACCGCATCCTGTACCTGCACTTGCAGAACTAGATGGCTGCCGCCTTTCAAATCCAATCCCAGCCGGATATTGTGCTGCAGATTGGACATCAACTCGGATTGCGATTTCGGGAATCCAATGATGCCGATGATACAGAGAAGGATCGTCAAAACGATCACGATCGTCTTCACCGTTAAATTTCGTTGCATGAGTTTGCGTGCTTCCTAAACTTGCTTTCGTGAGTGTGTTTGCTGCAAAAATCGCGTTATGCGGACTGAAACAGTGTATCTGAAGAAGTGTAGCTAAACAGAACAGCCCGTTTACTTGAGGACGGTACCTTCCACAGGCGGCACTAGCCCGGAAATTGAGGCGCGGGTGATTTGCAGCTTCAGATTGTCAGGTTTGACGCGAATCACGACGGTGTCTTTCTCCAGCGCCGTCACCGTCCCAACAATGCCGCCGGTGGTGACCACACTGTCGCCGTTCTTTAATTCGGCCAGCATTTTCTGGGTTTGTTTCTTCTGGCGCTGCATTGGCAGAAACAGAAGGAAGTACATAATCCCGAACATCAGGACCAATGGCAGCGCGAACCGGAACGAATCCGTCGCGCCAGCCTGAAACAGTAGCGCGGCCAAAGTTGTAATCACGTTTCCTTATTCTACGGGGACGCCGTCAGAGGACTCCCCGGTTCCATTCCGCAAACTGCGCAGGTATTCGGGGTAAAAGCCCCCGCGGATAGCTTCCCTGATCTCACGCATGATATCAATGTAGCGTTGCAGGTTGTGAATAGACGCCAGGGTTGCAAATAGAATCTCACCCGCCTGGAACAGGTGCCGCAGATAGGCCCGCGAGTAGGTCCGGCAGGTCACGCATCCGCAATTGGCGTCTACCGGCCCGTCATCCTCTTTATATCGGGCGTGCTTGATGATCACCCGGCCGGAACTGGTGAACAGGCTCCCGTTGCGGGCATTGCGCGTGGGTAGCACGCAATCCATCATGTCGATCCCGCGCGCTACATATTCCGGCAACTCTTCCGGCATTCCGACTCCCATGGCGTAGCGCGGGCGATCCCGGGGTAAATGCGGCTCGCTCGCTTCCACCATCTCCAGGCTCAGGGGTCGCGGTTCACCCACCGACAACCCGCCCACCGCATACCCGTCAGCATCCAGATCGACCAGTTCCCGCGCACACTGGGCGCGCAGATCGGCGAACATCGAACCTTGCACAATCGGAAAAAGCGCGTGCCGGGTGGGAATGATTTCCATGCGATCGCGAAAATGCCGCATGCCTCGCCGCGCCCAGGCGATCGTTCGCGCAGTGGATTGTTCCGCATAAGCGCGCGTCACCGGGTAAGCCGGGCACTCATCCAGCGCCATTAAGATATCGCTGCCTAACGCCAGTTGCACGTCCACGGTCGATTCCGGAGTGAAAAGGTGCGCGCTGCCATCCAGATGCGACTGAAATTTTACGCCCTCGTCGGTGATTTTTCGGAGCTCGCTCAGGCTGAACACCTGAAAGCCGCCGGAATCGGTCAGAATCGCCCCGGGCCACGCCATGAACCGGTGCAACCCGCCCAGGCGTTGGATCACCTCGTGACCCGGCCGCAAGAACAGATGATAGGTATTTCCTAGAATCAGCCGCGCGCACAATTCTTTGTAAAGCAAGTCCTGCGGAACACCCTTGACGCTCGCCTGGGTGCCAACAGGCATAAACACGGGGGTCTCGATATCCCCATGCGCGGTGTGCAGAATTCCAGTACGCGCGCGCGTGACTGGGCACTCCGACGTCACCTGAAAGCTGACTTGACGCTGCAATCTTCCATTATGGCCACTATAAGAATGCCCCTACAAAGGGTTAAAAAGTGTACATATTTCGAACTCTTCTCCTCGTTCGGCACCCTTCTTGCTTGCACCTCCCGTGGAGATCACATAAATCTATGCGTAGATTCGCAACTTCCTTGCTCATTTTCAGTTGCCTGTCGCTCGCTGTAGCGCAGGAGACCAACCCCACCCAAGGCGCCACGCGGCCAGGCCGGGAGGGCTCAGAGCCTATTTTTCGGGTCACGGTGACTTCCCGTTCCATTGCAGCAGTCAATTTCCACCACCGGCAAGGGACAACCTACGTCGATCTGCGCGGAACGGCGATTATGCCTCGCGCGGTCGGCAAAGTTCGCGTGGATAGCAATACCGGCGCAACCAAGATGCATGTCGACGCCGAGAAATTAGCACAACCTTCCTCCTTCGGTCCAGAATTTCTGACTTACGTAATTTGGGCCATCACCCCGGAAGGCAATGCCAAGAACCTAGGCGAATTAGTGATGAAGGGCAATGGCGACCGTACCCAGCTCGATACCACTAGCAGTTTGCAAGCGTTCGGGCTAATCGTAACCGCCGAGCCTTATTGGGCGGTCTCGCAGCCGAGCGACGTGGTCGTCATGGAGAACATGATTCGGCAGGACACTACAGGAACCCTCGAAACGGTAGACGCGAAGTATGAACTTCTCAAGCGCGGTGTGTACACCATGAACATTCCGGTTGAGCGAATCGCTCCAATCGTGAGCGACATGCGCGTGCCGCTGCAACTACGGGAAGCGCGTTCGGCAATCGCCATTGCAAGAGCTCAAGGCGCCGATCGATATGCCGCAGACACCATGCAGAAGGCGGGCGTCGATATGCAAAACGCTGAAGGCTTCTTCCAGGGTGGGCACAATGAAAAGGAACTCGAGACCGTGGCCCGCCAAGCCACGCAGATGGCTGAGGATGCTCGTTTGATTTCCATCCGCAAGGAAGCCGACGATGCACTAGCGGCGGAACGTCAAGCGGCCGCTGACGCCACTCTTGCCGCTCAAAACCGGGCAGAGCAGGAGCGCATGCGCGCGCAGCAAGCTGATGCCGATCGCCGCGCTGCCGAACAGTCCCGCTTGTCGGCCGATCAGGCTCGCGCTTCGGCCGAACAGGCCAAGCTAGAAGCGGACAAGATGCGCCAGGAAGCCGAGGCGGATCGCGCCGCTGCTCTTGCAGCCAAGCAGCAGGCCGAAGCTGAGGCTAATGCCGCTCGTGCATCGGCGTCCAAGGCCGAGCAAGACAAGACCGCTTTGCGCGCCCAGTTGCTCGCTCAATTGAACTCCATCATGGAAACCCGTGATAGCGCCCGCGGCTTGATCATGAAGATGTCTGACGTTCTGTTTGACACCGGGAAATCTACCCTCAAACCTGCGGCTCGGGAAGGTCTCGCCAAAGTGTCTGGAATTCTGCTTGCCTACCCCACGCTGCGAGTCCAGATCGAAGGCAACACCGATAATGTGGGCGGCGACGAGTACAATCAAAACCTCTCTGAAAAGCGCGCGTTCAGCGTTCGCGATTATCTCGTTGCCCAAAACGTTAACGGTAACAGCCTGACCGCTATCGGTTTTGGAAAAACGAAGCCAATTGCCTCGAATGACACCGCTGCTGGACGACAGCAGAATCGCCGGGTGGAACTGGTTCTCTCTGGAGATGTGATCGGTACGCCCGTAAATCCCACAGGTGACCCAGCCCCAGCTGCGACACCCACACCCTTAAGCCAGCAGTAATTTATGCGCACGGGGCGGGCTTCGGTCCGTCCCGTACTTCCTCTGTTTACTTCCCCACCGCTCCTTTTTCCACCGGAAACCCCTTAGCAGTCCAATCTGTTGGCAAATTCATTGGGATGTCCACGATCCTCACATCTTTGAAACCCGCGTCTCGCAAAGCTATGAATGCCGGCCGAATGTTTGGGCAGTGATCCATCGGACAGCAACCGCAATAAAGCACGATCTTCTCGCTTTTCCCAACTCCCGCCACGGCTTCCTTGAGCAATGCCAGCCCCGCCGCAGTCCCGGCCGGACCCGCGAACGTCGCCCCCCGAATGTGGTTTCCGTTGTACAAAAGCCGCGGCCCAACCATGAAAATCCTTGGAGGTTTACCGCTCTGTAGCTGCTGAGCCAGCTCCGCCGTGGACATCTGCTGGGCGGCATGCCAAGGGTCGGGAGCAGTTTGAGCCAGGCAGATCACGCCCGCTACAAGGAAAGCAAATGTTCGGAGAAACATGCATTCACTGTATCGTTGAGGGGCGCGCAGACTTCGGTGCCAAAATGGTACCTGTCATGACGACCGAACAGCACGCGCCCCCTGTTGGACGCGAAGCCCACATGCGCTTGTTGGTCGAGCAGATTCAACGCCTCGAAGCGCGCCTCAAACTCGGCGGCGGCGAATCGCGCATCGCCAAGCAGCACAAATCAGGCAAACTCACTGCGCGCGAGCGCATCACGAAATTAATTGATCCCGGTACTCGCTTCGTCGAAGTGGGTTTGCTGATCGCCTATGACCTTTACGACGGACAGGCCCCTGCCGCGGGAGTGGTCACCGGTTTTGGCCGGATCGCAGATCGGCCTGCGGTCATCGTTGCTAATGACGCCACGGTCAAAGCGGGCTCATGGTGGCCGGAGACGATCACCAAGATCCTGCGCGCGCAGGAAATCGCCATGCGCAACCGCGTCCCGATCGTGTATCTGGTCGATTCGGCTGGAGTCAACCTGCCCTATCAGGACGGCATCTTCCCCGGCCAGTACGGCGCGGGGCGAATCTTCTTTTACAATTCGCTCATGCGGCGCAAAATGCGCATTCCGCAGATCGCCGCTGTGATGGGGCCCTGCATTGCTGGTGGCGCTTATTTACCAGCCCTTAGTGATTGCATCATCATGGTCGAGAACACGAGTTTCATGGGCTTGGGCGGACCCAACCTCGTGAAAGGCGCCACTGGCCAAGTCATCGATCAGGAAGCCTTGGGCGGCGCGAAGATGCACACCACTCGCTCCGGGGTGGCCCATTACATGGCGGACGACGACGAGCATTGCCTTGAAATGATCCGCGCGCGCTTCGCTTCCCTGCCCCCTGCGCTATCCCGGCCGGCCGCTACCCAACCAGCCCGCTCCGCCGACGACATTTACGGCGTCTTGCCCGCCGACCATCGCCTGCCTTACGAAATTCGCGAGGTTCTCGACCGCCTCGTCGACGCGGACGCCTTTCTGGAATTTCAACCCGATTACGCGCCGGAGATGCTATGTGCGCATACTCGCCTGAATGGCCGCCCGGTCGCTGTGATCGCGAACCGCCGCGGCTTCCTCCGTGGTGCCGATGGTCCACGCGTGGGCGGAATCATCTACACAGAATCCGCCCGCAAAGTTCATTACTTTGTCGAAGATGCGGAACGCGCAGGCACGCCTCTGCTCTACATCCAGGATGTCTCGGGCTTCATGGTGGGCGCGGAAGCCGAGATCGGCGGCATCATACGTGCCGGAGCGGATATGGTCGAATCCATGTCATGCGCCACGGTCCCCCGCATCATCTTGACCATTAATCATGCCAGTGGCGCGGGTTATTATGCCATGGCCGGACAAGGTTTCGATCCCAATTTTTCCTTTAGCTGGCCGACCGCCCGCATTGGCGTCATGGAAGGCGATTCCGCCGTTGTCGCGCTCTTTTCCGCGGAGCTCGACAAACTGAAATCGCAAGGTCTCGATCTGCCCGAGGACTTGCAGCAATCCATCGCCCGCACCAAAGCCGATTACGACCGCTGGCTCGATGCGCGTTTTGCCGCCGCGCGCGGCCATGTCGACGCACTGATCGATCCGAAAGACACGCGCGAGATCCTCACCCAGGCGCTCGACCTTTGCCTATCCCGACCGCGCGCCGAAGCCCTTGCTCTGGAGACTCTGTAAATGATTCGCATTGCCAATGGTCAGGGCTTCTGGGGCGACTGGCTCGAAGCTCCTGTCC
The DNA here is from genome assembly GCA_963752695.1 of Bryobacterales bacterium. GTDB lineage: Bacteria > Acidobacteriota > Terriglobia > Bryobacterales > Bryobacteraceae > Bog-113. The sequence goes on along the minus strand of CAVVZB010000002.1, from coordinate 550,683 downwards.
GCCTGGTCGAAGACGGCCCCATCGATTACCTGATCCTCGACTACCTCGCCGAGGTCACCATGTCGATCCTGCAGAAGCAAAAGGAGCGCGACCCCAACCTTGGCTACGCCAGCGACTTTCCACCCCTGATCGGGCGTCTCAAAGACAAGTTGCGCGCCAACAACATCAAAGTCATCGCGAATGCCGGCGGCGTCAATCCCATCGCCTGTGCCCATGCCGTGCTCAAGCACGCACCCGGTTTCAAGGTGGCCGTCGTGTTAGGTGACGACGTTCTCCCGCGCATTGACGACTTCCTTACGAAGGGCTACGAATTGCGCGACATGGACACCGGCGCGCCCATAGCTCCAATCCGCGACCAGATCCTCAGCGCTAACGCCTACATCGGCGCCTTTCCGCTGGCTGAAGCGCTCGCCACCGGCGCCGATGTCGTCATCGCCGGCCGTAGCACCGATACCGCGCTGGCTCTCGCCCCGATGGTTCACCGGTTTGGCTGGCAGCCGGATGACTGGGACAAACTGGCTGCCGGAACCATCGCCGGGCATATCGTCGAATGTGGTGCGCAATGCTCCGGCGGTAACTGTCAAGTTGATTGGCAGAACATCCCGGACCTCGCCAACGTTGGCTATCCCATCGTGGAAGCCGAGCCCGATGGCTCATTCGTCGTCACCAAACATTTCGGCACCGGTGGCCGCGTCCATTCCGATACGGTTAAAGAGCAGCTTCTCTACGAGTTGGGCGACCCACGCCGTTACATTACGCCGGATTGCGTTGCCGACTTCACCAGCATTCGCCTGGAAGACATCGGGCCCGACCGTGTGCGCGTTTCCGGAATTCGTGGCGGCGAGCGCCCGCCCACATTGAAGCTCTCCATCAGCTATGCGAACGGATGGAAATCGATTGGCACCCTGGTCTATAGCTATCCGCAAGCCCTTGAAAAGGCGCAGGCGGCGGACCGGATCGTCCGCGCGCGGCTGCTGTCACTTGGCTTGCATTTCGACGAAATTACGACCGAATTCTTTGGCGTGAATGCGTGCCAGGGACCGGTCGCGCCGCCAGTGAACAATCCGGCCGAGGTGCAATTGCGCATCGGCGTGCGCGGCCCGGACCGCAAGTCCGTCGACCGCTTTACACGTGAGTTGATCCCCCTGGTTCTCAACGGCCCGCCGGGCGCAACGGGATTCGGAGACGGTCGTCCGCCGGTTCGGGAGATCGTCGCGTACTGGTCGGCCTTGCTGCCGCGCGAAGAAATTCAAACGCGGGTTGAGGTAATCGCCTAAGCTCCCATGTCCCGTGCCGCCGGACTCGCCTTCCTGTTGGCTGCAGCGCTCACGGCCGGTGTGAAAGCCCAGCCGCAGCAACCAGCCTCCGGGATGGTGCTCTCCGGGGTGATTCGCAACGCCTGGTCGCGCGTCCCACTCCGGCGCGCAACCGTCACGCTGTCTACGAGCGGATCAGAGCCCATGGACGCGGTCACTTATTCCGATTCCAATGGCGCTTTTGCCTTCATCGGCGTGCCCCCTGGAGAATACTTTCTTTGTGCCCGTTATCGAGGTTATGATCGCGCGTGCTTCGGTGGCACGGCGGAACGCGGCCGCCCTCTTCCTCCTCTTTTTGTACGCGAGGGCCAAAACCGCCGGGACATCATTCTGGCCGCACTGCCGCTCGGCTCTATTACCGGCACGGTACGGGATATCGAGGGCGACCCGGTTCCCAACGCCCAAGTCCATATGCTGCAACCGGTCTATGAGCGGCGCGTCCTGCACTGGCGCAATGCCGAGGCCGCCAATACCGACAATCGCGGCGAGTTCCGCATGCCCTACGTGCGGCCGGGACGTTATCGGTTCATGGCTGAGCGCCCTTATCTCACCGCCCCGCGCTCGCAACCCGACGTCACCTTCGGTCAAAAGCCAGTCGAGGAGCTTTATCGGCCACAGTTCTACCCCAACGCGGTGAGCATCGACTCTGCGGAAATCCTTACGCTCAATGCGGGCAACGACATCAAGGCGATTGACTTTACCCTCGCCCCGGTCGAACGCGCTATTGTCGCTGGCCGCCTGATCCTTCCCTCCGGCATTGAGATTAAACCCGATACTCCAAATAGCTTCACCCCAGTGAACCTCTTCCTGATTCCCAGCTTAGGTGAGATGAACCAGGCTGGCTCGTCGGGTGCAGCCCCGCCCGGTTTCGGTTTCCAGTTCGGCAACGTCATTCCCGGTTCTTACCGCCTGCTCGCCGTGCTCCACATCCGGGACCGCTCCTATTTTGCGAGTGAACTGGTGGAAGCCGGCAACAACACAGAGAATTTGAGCATCGCCCTTAACGCCGGCTCTCCATTGGCCGGCCATCTGAAACTGGTGGGCAACGGTGCGCGGGAACATGGCCCGTATAAAATCACTCTCTTCCCGGGTGACGATGGTCGCTTTATGGGCGAGCAGCCTACCGCGGATGTGAAAGACGATGGTTCCTTCCGCTTTGAGGACGTGGTGCCGGGAGTTTGGGATATCGGTGTCCAGCCGCAACCGCCAGGCAGCTACCTGCAAGCCATGACCTTCGGCCGCCAAGACGTGCTCACCGAAGAGATGGTCTTGCAACCGGGTCCTCGCGAGCCACTCGACGTCACCCTCAACATGGATGGCGCTATCTTGAGCGGCACCGTTATCGAGAATGCCGCCGACCAGAAACCCGCTGGCCGCTCCATGGTTTTGCTCGCTCCTTTCGGCAAATTCGATAACGTGCTCAGCTTTTACCAAAGTACCGTTTCCGATGCGAGCGGCCACTTCAAGTTCGAAAGCGTAACGCCCGGCCGGTACAAAATCTACGCATTCGACCGCATGGAGCCGAATGAATACCAATCACCCGATTTCCTGAAGCCTTACGTCTCGATGGGTGAAGCGTTCGATGTACCGGAGCGCGGCCGGCTGGATCGGACAGCAACCCTGATTGTCCGCGGCGAGAGTGGGTCGCAATGAGAAACATCACTCGCGCGGCTGGCCTTCTGCTCCCAATCTGTGTTCACGTCGCGCTGTTCGCGCAAATCGAGATCGGCTCCCCGCGTCACAACGGCTTTCCGCCCGCGGACAATGCCCAGACAGCCCCGCCGGAGATTGCTCCGGGCACTGGTGTGATTAGCGGCCGCGTGGTTAACGCGAAGACAAAAGAGCCGATCAAAAAGGCCCAAGTTTCTCTGAGCGGGCCCGCTAACCTTAGCGCGGTCACCGATGGCAGCGGTACGTTCACTTTTCGAGCCTTGCCTCCCGGCGGCTATATGGTGGCGGCAAGCCATGAGAACTTCTACATAAATCAATCCGGCTTCAACATGCCGCAGCAACTCATGCTCGCCGAGGGTGAACAAAAGCAGGGCTCCGAAATCACCCTTAGCCCCGGCGCAACCATCACGGGCCGCGTTCTCGACGAAGACGAAATCCCCGTTCCGCAATGTTTCGTCGCAGCGCTACGCACAGCGCGTTTGCAGGGACGTACGCGCTGGCAAAGCAACAATGGAGCGAATACTAACGACCAGGGCGAATATCGCTTGCAAAATCTGCAAGGCGGCCGTTACCTCCTAAAAGTGAACTGCCAGGCCACATTTCCAGCGCCGCATGGGTTCATGCCGCGCAACGATCCCATGATTCCCCATGAAGGTTACGCGCCCGCGTTCTCGGGCCAGGGCGATCCGGCGGCGATAACCTCCGGCCTCCTAGTAAGCGCCGGAGCCGAACTCACTGGCGTGGATTTCCATGTTCGCCGTGTGCCGATTTTCGTGGTGCGCGGAGTCTTGTCCGGCATTGACAGCAGCACGCTCCCGAATGCTCAGGTGATTCTCACGCCCGCAAGCTCGTCCGGTAGCCCCGCCGCTGCTGACGAGTTTACCGGAGGCAACTACGATCCCGGCCACAAGCGGTTCACGTTCCGGCGCGTGCCCGCGGGCTCTTACGAAGTCACTGCTAGCATCGTTACCTCCGAGTCTGCTTACTTTGCCCGCCAGACCCTGGAAGTTGGCAAAACGCAGATCACCGAGTTCGATCTGAAACTCTCCCCGGGCAGCCATGTCTCGGGCACCCTCGAAATCGACGACCCCAATCAGCGTTTTGACAACATGCAGATCTCCCTGCAACCCGTCGACAACAACTTCCGAGGCTCCATGCCACTGACCACACTCGGACCCGGCGGGGCCTTTGAGTTTCGCAATGTTCTCCCCGGCCACTTTCGGCTCAATCCCGTTCCCATCGGATATCTGAAATCGGTCACGTGGGCAGGCCGTGCGATCAACCCGCAGGATTTCGAAATTACGGAGGGCGCCACCGGCCCCTTACAAATTTCCGTGGGGTCGAAAATGGCCAAAATCGAGGTCGACCTCACACAGCGCCCCGCTCCAGGCCAATTGGTCGCGGGGATACTGATTTCCGACGACAAATCCATCGTGTTTGACGGGCGCAATATCGCTATTAGCGGTCCCAGCGGCGAACTGTCGTTTCAAAATGTGCCGCCCGGCAAGTTTCACGTTCTGGTACTGCCGACCGCCAACGTCTGGTCGCTCAGCGACCAGGAGCTAAGTTTGCAGCTTCTTGAAAGCCACGCCGTCGCGGTTGAGGTTGCCGAGGGCGATGACAAGCACGTCACCGCCACCCTGGTATCCGCGGACGACTGGCAGAAAGCCGCGGACGCAATGCAATGAGTGGCGTCTATCTCTCTTATCCGTTTTGTGCACAAAAGTGCACATTTTGCAATTTCGCCTCGGGCGTGATGCCGCGCGGAGTTGAGGACCAATACCCAAGCGCTCTCCTTCGCGAGATCGCCGCCATTCCTATCCCCTTCCATCCCGACACCGTGTTCCTGGGCGGCGGCACTCCAAGTTCGATGGACCTCGAGTCGCTTGATCGCATCCTCCAAGCCATCCCCGGCCGCCCTTGGAAGGAAGCCACCATCGAGGCCGCGCCGGGCACGATCGATCCTCACCGCGTGACGCGCTGGCAAGACGCCGGTCTCAACCGCATCAGTCTGGGGGTGCAATCGTTCATCACCTCCGAACTCACCCGAACGGGTCGCAAACACACCGCCCAGACCGTCAGCTGCGACCTGCAGCTCCTGCGCTCCGCCGGGCTCACCAACATCAACATCGACCTGATTGCTGGCCTTCCCGGTCAAACCAGCGACAGCTGGAATGCTTCTCTCGACCGGATCGAAAAGCTCGCGCCTCCCCACGTCTCGATCTACATGCTGGAAGTCGATGAGGATAGCCGCCTTGGCAAAGAAATGCTCTTGGGCGGCGTGCGCTATGGAGCCTCCGATGCTCCCAGCGACGAACTCACCGCCACCTTTTATGAGACCGCCGTGGAACGGCTCGCTGCCATGGGCATTCCCCGCTACGAGATTTCGAACTTCGCCCGGCCAGGGTTCGAATCGCTCCATAATTTGAAGTACTGGCGCCGCGAACCGTACGTCGGCTTCGGAGTTGACGCCCACTCGTTCGTTGGCGGCCGGCGCTGGCAGAACATCGAATCCGCAGTGGAATACGTGCGTCTCTCGCCAGATGTTCGCGAAGGACCGGCCGCCGACGCCAACGAAGCGGAAGAGAAGTTCTTCGTGGGTCTGCGATTATCCGAAGGTATCGAGCCGACCGCCGAAGATCTTCAACTCCATGCGCCCGCGATCGCTCGCTTTCTCGATCACCATCTGCTTGAGCAGTCCGGGACGCGCTTGCGCCTGACCCCGCGCGGCATCATGGTGTCCAACGAAGTTCTCCAGGAATTCTTACAAGCATGAAATGGATCGATCTGCGCAGTGACACGGTCACGCGCCCGACCGCGGCCATGCGCCGCGCCATGAGCGAAGCCGAGGTGGGCGACGATGTCTACGGCGAAGACCCCACAGTGAATTTGCTCGAATCGCAGGGCGCCGCCATCGCCGGCAAAGAGGCCGCTCTATTCGTCCCCACGGGAACCATGGGGAACACCATCGCCATGAAACTCCACACCCAGCACGGCGAAGAAGTCATTTGTGATTCTCGCGCTCACCTTCTCGATTGGGAACTATCGATGCTCGCGTGGTTTTGCGGGTGCCTGGTCCGCCCGGTTTCCGCTTCGAATGGGCTCCCTCGCTGGGAGCACTACCGGACTGCGTTACGCGCGCCGGGCCCCAACAACGCGGCCACCGCATGCATCGCCATTGAGAACACGCACAACATGCTGGGCGGTCTGGCCTACCCCGTTGCCGACATCGATGAAATTTGCTTTGAGGCTCATACGCGCAAGCTCAAAGTACACATGGATGGCGCGCGCGTCTTCAATGCCGCAGAAGCTGTGAAAGCCCCAGTTGCACGCATCGCCCGCGACGTCGACACCATCATGTTTTGCTTGTCCAAAGGTCTGGGCGCGCCGGTCGGTTCCTTGCTCGCCGGTACCGCCGCCGATATCGCACGTGCCCGTCTCTACCGGAAACGTCTGGGCGGTGGTATGCGGCAAGCCGGCGTACTAGCCGCCGCCGGTTTGTTAGCGCTCGAAAACGCTGCGCAACTGGCTCCCGATCACGCCCATGCGCGCCTGTTCGCCGAGTTGATCGCACCCATCTCGGGCATCCACCTCGACCCCGCGGCCATCCAGACCAACATCGTCATCTTCGACGTGACAGCGACCGGCCGGACCCCCGAAGCCATCGCAGCCGATCTCCTCAAACAGGGCGTCATATTGAACGGAATCAATGAGCGCGAAATGCGCGCCGTCACCCACTTCGATGTCTCGGAAGCCGATTGCCGCCACGCCGCCGACGTTCTCAGGACTGTTCTTTCTTAAGTAGCGCGCGTTTTCGTTCCACACCCCAGCGGAAGCCGGTGAGTTTCCCATTCGCCCCCACCACGCGGTGACAGGGAACGATGAGCGCCACCTCATTCCGCGCGCACGCATTCGCTACGGCCCGTGTGGCTGAAGGCGCACCGATCTGGGCCGCCACCTCGGAATAGCTGCGCGTTTCACCTCGCGGAATGCACTGCAGATACTCCCACACGCGCCTCTGAAATGCAGTCGCACGCACGTCTAGCGCAATTTGCGGGTGCGGCATCGCTTCACCGATCGATACTAGAATCTGCTCCACAGTGGCGGCTAGTTCTTCATCGTTGCGAGTAAGTTGCGCGCGTGAGAAATCCCGCTCGAATTCGGTCTGCAGGACTGCATCAGTGTCGCCCAGCCGCACCGCGCAAACGCCGCGCCCGGACACCGCCACTAGCATCTGCCCAAACTCCGTCGGCGCGATCGTAAACCGGATCGCCACGCCCGCCGCATGTTTCTTTCTTTCCCCAGGATTCATTCCCAATCCTCCGGCTGCTTGCGCATATGCTTGGCTGCTGCCGTTAAATCCCGCGTCGTAGATTGCTGCTGTCACGCTACCCGATTCGCCCAGTGTCTTGGCGAATCGCTGCAGACGTTGCTCCGCCATATAGGCTTTGGGCGTAACCCCAGTCGCCTTCTTGAAGGTCTTCTGCAGATGGAACGGGCTAACACCGGTTTGCGCGCTCAACTCGCCGAGCGTGAGTTTCGCATCTCCGTTTGCGTCCACGATCGCTATGATGCGCCGCACGAGCTCAGCAGCTGCAGCCAATTGCCTTGGCCGGCATCGCAAGCACTCCCGAAATCCCGCCGCTTCCGCGTCCGGCGGAGAATCGAAGAAGCGTACGTTCTCTCGCCTGGGCCGTTTCGAGGGGCAAGATGGTCGGCAATAAATGCCGGTCGATGACACCCCGTAGTACAGGCTGCCATCGAAGCGCGGATCTCTTTCCGCTATCGCTTGCCACTGCTGCTCCGCTTGCATAAAGCAAGTCTAAATCGCCCTGCGCTGCGATAGCTTCCCGATTCTTGGCCCGAAACCGAATTGCTTAGGGCTTCGCCACCGGGAAGGTCACGATATTACTCACAAACGCCTGTTGTGCGATGGTCAGCGTCGTTTCCGGATCGTTCGGCAGCGTGCTACTCAGCTGGAATGCCACCTGATAAAGCCCGATGGACCCGGGAACCAGCGAGGCTTCAACCACGTTGGCGGCGGTTCCGCTCACCAGGATCGAATCGACCGGAACCAGTAACGGATTGACCGCCATCGGAATCAATGTTCCGGTAATCGAATCGGTCGCGGGGTTAGTCAGACCCAAACCGGTTGCATAGGTGTACACCACTTCCCCAGGCGCGGCCGGATTCGCGGCCGTAATCGGACCGCCTCCGCTATTGCCGCAACACAGGAAGCCGCTGCTCGAGAGCGCCGATGCAATCAATGTCGCCGAGGTGCTGACCGACGTGGAAAAGGCAATCGAGTTACCCTGCGTGCCCGCCACCTTCGCCTGTAGGTAAATCCGGGTGTAGATGTTAGTCGCCGTGGCCGTGACCAACGGATCCTTCGCTAGCAATCCAATCAGATGATCGCGAATAGTTGTCAGCGTGTCGCCCGTCACCACCGTATAGGTGTAATTGACTCCGGCGATGGTCACGGTGACCGTGTTTCCCGCCGTGATCGTCCCATCCAGCGAAATAACCCCAGTCGCGTTCGCACTCAGGTGGTTAACAATTCCCGGCCGTGGATCAACACCCACGCCCGCGAATAGGCCTGGATTCTGAGGAACGATGCTGGTTCCGATCGCGTTAGTCGCCGTCTGTGTTCCATCGGCATGCGTGTTGACCACATACACACTGACTCCGGTCCGGTCCTTTACTTCGAAAGGCATCTGCCCATTAACCTGATTTGGCGATACGAATAACAACGGAATCGGCAATCCATCGACGTAGGCCACCGTCCCGCCCAGAGTCGTCGGCGCACTTGGCTGGTTGAAGCCGAATGCCGCCGTCTGATCGCTCAATCCCGACCCGAAGATCGACACTAGAGTCCCGGGCGCGATCTGTACCGCGCTCGCGAGGTTGATCGTAATCGACGTTCCAGAAGCCGCCGGAATTACCGTCGACGTGCTCGACACTGACGCACTGAGTGCCGTCCCGAGCCCCGCGTTCCCTGGCAAGCGCGCCGTCAAAAAGACCGTTGGATTCACCGTGTTCGCGGTCGCAATCACATGCACGTCCGGGATCTTGCTCGCGGCGGCTGTGCCATTGATGAGGTTCGTAAGCCCCGTCACCACGCTCGCCAACGTGTCCCCACTTACCACCGTGTATGCATACGCCGTGGTTCCCACCACAATAGTGATTACATCTTTCGCCACTGGGGTTCCACTGAAACTCACGTGCCCGGTTGCGCTGATCTCCAAGCTCGCTGCGTTGCGAACGCCGCTTATGGGAAGCGCGTTGCCAAGCGGCGTAAACACCAAAACGCGCAAGTTATAGGTGTCTGCTACATAGAGGTTAGTTCCATCCCACGCAAGTGCCGAAGGAGCCGCCATCGAATCCGCGTTGGATGACGAACTATCGGAATTCTCATCCACTTGACCCAGAATGACGTCTGCCTTAGCCTGATTCGTCTCCGGGATCGAGTTAAAAATCAGAACGCGGTCGTTCCCGCCATCGGCAATGTACAACCGCGTGCCGTCGGAAAGCGCAAAGCGCGGGTAGGATAACGCGCTTCCGCAGGTATATGGGTAAGTGGGAACATTCGGAGTCACGGTCGTATTCGTCCCGTTCGAAGGACACACGGCCGATGAATTGTTTGAAATCTGGCTTACGAAATCGGGCTGTCCGATTTCGGTATCTGCAGCCGCGTTGTTTGCCGCCGGAATCGCATTCCAGATCAGAACGCGGTTATGCCCCAGATCGGTCACGTACAAGCGTGTACCATCCGTCGTCACCGAGGTCGGGCTCGACAGATTGGTCTGTGTCGGCGGCACGGTTTGATCGGTCACCGGTGGCACCACCAGGGTTGTGAAATTTGGTTGGCCAACCACCACGTCCGCCGCCGCGCCATTCGACGCCGGAACCGAGTTGTAGATCAGCACGCGATTGTTCAACGTGTCCGCGATAAACAATTTCCCATTCGCCAGCCACACACCCTGCGGCCCGCGCAAATTGGTCGCGCTCGGAGTGACGCTGGAGTTGCCATGGGTGAAGTCCGGCTGACCCACCACAACGTCCGCATTCTGATTGTTCGCGGTCGGGATATTCTTCCAGATCAGCACGCGATTGTTGTCGGTGTCGGCCACGGCGAGAATCGTTCCATCGGACGCCACCGCTGTCGCGTTCCGCAATCCGTTTTGCGTCAAATTCTGCGCGGACGAGTCAAGATTCGGCTGTCCCACCACCACCGCCGGATTGCCGACGCACACCGGGCACGTCTGGCTAAAACTCGAGTTCTGACTCTGCGGGACATTCAACACCGTGGGCATTGCCGACACAGGCGTATAAATGAGGACACGGTTGTTCATCGGCGTCGAACCCGACTTATTCCCGTCCGCCACAAACAGCCGGTTATTGGCATAGGCTACTCCGCCGGCCCCGCCCAGCACCCCCTCATTTCCAAACACCGGCGTTTGCGCCAAAGCCGCGGTAAAGTTGCGCTGGCCAATGACTAAGCGCGCGGCTTGACCGGTTAGGAAATCCGCGCAGAAGGCCGCTTGACAGGCCAGAAAAAGAGAGACGAGAACCTTCATGATGATTAAGAGCGTGAGTGTTAGAGGAGCCGGATTGAAGCCGAATTTGTGATTATATCAACGCAATCTATGCAGGTCCCGTTCCAACCGGTGCCTGATAAACTGGCCCCTTGCCTGAACTTCCGTTAGAGATTACCGTGCAGGAGGTTCAACGCCTGATCGCCGCTCCCGATCCGATTCTCCTGATCGATGTCCGCGAGCCCGATGAGTTCGCCACCGCCCGGATCGAAGGCGCGGAATTAATCCCCATGCGGACCATTCCGCAACGGCTGATGGATCTTGAAGATCGCCCGGAGCCGCTCGTCATCATTTGTCACCATGGCGTCCGCAGTCTGCAAGTCGCCGCTTGGCTCCGTGAACATGGTGTCGGCACTGCGCAGAGCATGCTCGGGGGCATCGAAGCCTGGAGCCGCCAGATCGATCCCGCCGTCCCCCGCTACTGATCGCGCGTTGAGCGGCCACGCTCGTCTATTCTGGGAGCAGATGCCGGAAGCTGCCGCGTTCCCCGCTCAGTATAAGAGTCAGCTTTTGCAAGCCATCGACTCGATCGATCTTGCCGCTGTCTCCGAGGCAGTCCAAATTCTGGCCGCCGCCCGGGACGCGCAGCGCACCATCTTCGTTTGCGGCAATGGCGGCAGTGCCTCCACCGCTTCGCATTTTGCGTGCGACATGATCAAGGGCGCAAGCTTCCAGCGCGCGTCCCGCTTCCGCATCCTGGCCCTGACGGATTCGATGCCTACGATTACGGCTTACTCGAACGACGTTTCTTACGACTCCGTGTTCGTCGAGCAACTCCGCAACTTCGCCCAGCCTGGCGATGTTGTCATCGCCATCAGCGGCTCCGGAAATTCGCCCAACGTCATTCAGGCGATCGAATACGCCAACTCAGCCGGCTGCCACACAATTGGACTTACCGGGCGCGATGGCGGCAAACTCGGCACGCTCGCGCAACTGCGGCTCCACGTCGACGCCGCGCATATGGGCCGCATCGAGGACGGCCACCTGGTGATCTGTCACATGCTGTGTTACTACTTTATGGAAAATTATGGGGAGTTGGGTTAGGTTTATCCCCACCCCGGCCAGCCAGGTTTGCCATCCTCCTCTCGGTTTGTTTGGCTTATGAGATCCGCTTGCTTGCTACAACATAGGTGATGTGGGACTAAGCCGCTCCGCGGCACTCGGCGCATCGGTTCGCGCCAGCTTTGATGTACCTCGTGGTTTCGGTCTGGCCGTCTTTCGATCAGAAAGCTAGCCAGCCTTGCCGCTCCTGGCGATGTCTATTGAACTTACGCCCGAACATCAGCGCATGATTGAGCGCATCATACATTCCGGCATCTATCAAAATGCAGAAGAAGTCATCAGTGCAGCGCCCGCCGCGCTCGCCCACGACGTGGACGATGCGGACGTAAAGGAACGTGAGGCCGCGATCGAGCAATTGAAAACCTTCCGCAAAATACAAGGGTTGTCGCTCGGCGGCATGATCCTGCGCGAACTTCGCCAGTCGCCGCGCAGCACAGACATTGGGTTTAACTTGCTTATGAAATCACGTCATTGTTTCTGTTGCGGTCCGGCCTGTGCTTCCGGCTCTGATTATGCAGGCAGGTGACAAGCGGCCGTGTCGTGCCCTCCGTCGCAAGCCACTATTTCGACACTAGCCGTCGAAATCTCCTGACTAGTGTCGAAAACCACGTGAATAACCGACGGTACATCGAAAACAACCCCACAGAGCGCCGCTCGCCCCCATTTGATACCGTGAATATAGATCCCATGACATTTTCGGAGTCGTTTTTCGCCGTGCGTTTCGGCATCGAGCGCCGCGACTTAGAGCGCTATCTCGCCGTCGCGCTCTCGCAGAACGGGGATTACGCCGACCTCTATTTCGAGTACCTCGCCACCAGCATGATCGGCATCGACGAATCCATCGTCAAAAGCGCTACCCAGGGCGTCTCCCTCGGCGTTGGCATTCGCGTCATCTCCGGCGAACGCACCGGATACGCTTACTCCGATAATTTGGACCCCGAGAAGATCGCCGCTGCCGCGAAGATTGCCGCCCGCATCGCCAGCGGTCCAGCCAAGGTCGAAAAGGCTCCTCTCGAAGACGGTCCCCGCCGCAATCTCTACCCGGTCCTTACCGCGCCCACCGATACGCCGTTTGCCGTTCGCGTCGATCTGCTCAAGCGCGCCGAGAAAGCCGCCCGCTCCTACGATTCCCGCATCTTTCAGGTCCAGGCCAGCTATGCCGACAGCCTCCGCCACGTCCTGATCGCCACCTCCGACGGCATTCTCAATTTCGACCGCCAGCCGATGGCCCGCATCAGCGTCCAGACCATGGCCCGCAAAGAGGGTGGTCCGGCGCAAAGCGGTTACGCCGGCGGCGGCGGACGCGTGGAGCTCGACTTCTTCCAAACCCAGAAAACCCCCGAGCACTTCGCCTGCGAATCCGCGCGTCAGGCCGTCAATCAGCTCGATGCCGTGGAAGCGCCCGCGGGCGATTCGGTCGTCGTGCTCGGCCCGGGCTGGCCCGGCGTCATGCTTCATGAGGCCGTCGGGCATGGCCTCGAAGCCGACTTCAATCGCAAGGGCACTTCGGCGTTTACCAACCGCATCGGCCAGCAAGTCGCCAGCCCGCTCTGCACCGTTGTTGACGACGGCACCATCGCGAGCCGCCGCGGCTCCCTTAACGTGGACGACGAAGGCCACGTCACCCAGCGCAATGTCCTGATCGAAAACGGCGTCCTGCTCGGCTACATGCAGGATCAGCTTTCCAGCCGGCTCATGGGTAAACCGGCCACCGGAAACGGCCGCCGGGAAAGTTACGAGCACATCCCCATGCCCCGCATGACCAACACCTTCATGCTGGCCGGGGAATCCGACCCGGCAGACATCATTCGCTCCGTCCCCAAGGGTCTCTACTGCGTCAATTTCAGCGGTGGCCAAGTCGATATCACCAGCGGCAATTTCGTCTTTTGCGCTTCCGAGAGCTACCTTATCGAAGACGGCCATCTCACCCGCCCTGTCAAGAACGCCACGCTCGTCGGGAGCGGCCCGGAAGCGCTGAAATACATCAGCATGGTGGGTAATGATCTGCAGTTGGACGAAGGAATCGGCACCTGCGGCAAAGATGGCCAAAGCGTCCCCGTCGGCGTCGGCATTCCCACTGTTCGCATTGACCGGATGACCGTCGGAGGCACGGCGTGAGCGAGCTTCTCGATCTTGCCAGTCAGGCCGTCGATCTCGCCCGCCAAGCCGGCGCAACCCATGCCGAATGCACGCTCTCCGAAGGCGAGGAGTTCTCCGTCAACGTGCGCTTGGGCGAAATCGAAACCATCAAGCAGGCCGGTTCCCGCGGCGTCGGCCTGCGCATTTTGGTCGGCCCGTGCACCGGGGCCTCGTACACTTCCGACTTCACTGCCGATGGCATCCGCAAGCTCGTCCACTCCGCCATGGAACTGGCCGCCGTCACCACCCCCGATCATTTCGCCGGCCTTCCCGACCCCGAAGATCTTGGCCTCGTCCCCGGTGACCTGAACCTATTCAGCTCCGCGATCGAAGACCTCACGCCGGACATGCGCATCAGCCTCGCCAAACGCGCCGAAGCCGCCGCGCTCAGCTTCGACCCTCGCATCCACAATAGCGACGGCGCTTCCTTCGACTCCTACCAGGGCCGCCGCGTTTTCGCCAATTCGCTCGGCTTCTCCGGCGAGTACGCGACCTCGTATTGCTCCCTTGGGTGTGTCCCCGTTGCCCGCAATGAAAATCAACAGATGGAGCGCGATTACTGGTACACCTCCGCCCGCAGCGCTGCCAAGCTTGAAGATCCCGAGTCGGTCGGACGCAAGGCCGCCGAGCGTGCCGTGCGCCGCCTTGGGCCGGTGAAAGTCCCCACCCAGAAGGTGCCCATCGTCTTCGATCCACGCGTTGCGCGCTCTCTGGTTGGCGATCTTTTCGACGCCATCGAAGGCCGCTCCATCTATCGCCAGGCCTCGTTTCTGCTCGGACGCTTGGGCCAGTTAGTCGCCTCCCCAGCCACCACGCTGATCGACGATGGCACGATCCCCGGCTTATTCGGCACTCGGCCATTCGATGCCGAAGGTGTGCCGACCCGCCGCACGCCCGTCATTCAGAACGGCGTGCTGCAGAACTACTTGCTGAATTCCTACTCCGCCCGAAAACTCAACTCCCGAACCACCGGGAACGCCTCGCGCGGCATCACCGGTAATGCCGGAATCGGGCCGGGAAACCTGTATCTCGAAGCTGGCCCCCGTTCGCCGGAAGACCTGCTCAGCCACGCCCACACCGGCTTCTACGTCACCGAACTCATTGGCTCCGGCGTCGATACCGCGACCGGCACCTTCTCCTGCGGCGCTACCGGACTCTGGATTGAAAACGGCGTTCTCACATATGCTGTCAGCGAAGTCACCGTTGCCGGAACTCTGCAGGAAATGCTTGCCAGCCTCGAGCCCGCCAATGACCTCGAATTCCGTGGTGCCATCGCCGCGCCGACTCTGCTCGTCGGAGAAATGACCGTCGGTGGCCGCTAAGTCCGGCCGGAATACCGGCGTTTCCCCCGCAGTCATCGTTCTTGCGGTGGTCGTACTCGCCGGTATCGGTCTGTTTGCCTGGCTGTCGCTGGCCCCGGCACCTACGCCCGCTCAAGCCCCCTCGCTCACCGCCGAAGCCCGCGCTTATCTGCCTTTTCTCCAGCTCAGCGAGATCGAACCCCGCACGTCGGAAAGCTACATCCAGGGCTCGCTATTCGAAATCATCGGAAAACTCACGAACAACGGCGTGAAAACGGTTCGCAAGGTCCAGGTCACCTGCGTCTTTCACAACACCAGCGCACGTGAAATTAAACGCGAACTGGTCTCCATCGCCGACCCGCGCGGCGTCCCTCTAGCACCTCGCGCCACCCGCTCCTTCCGCCTCGCGTTCGACGATATTCCCAACGATTGGGATCACCAGATGCCCAGCTTCGTCATCGCCCGAATCACCTTTCAGTGACTCGGTACCCAGGCGTGGGCCGAGCCACTCACTTATGTCCCGCCAGTACACCTTGCGCGCCGCAACACACTGGGCGATGCTGCCTCTGAATGAGCACGTGTACGGTTGTTTTCCGATCCGCGGTCATAGACAGACTCTCGTCAACGTGGTGACCTGTCGGAACGTGGATCTCGCACGCAAGCATCATGGAAGCTGCCAAAGACTTGCATCAGTTCTTCTTGCTCCGTCTGGTTCTGAAGCGCCCGCCAAGCGTGGCGCGCAAGCATAATTTATTCGCACGAATCGTAGCAATGGGCAGGTCTACTTTTATCCGAACCGCGGTCCTAGACCGACTCTCGTCAACGTGGTCACCTGTCGGAACGCGCATCTCTCGCACGCAAGCATCATGGAATCTGCTAAAGACTTCCATCTCCGATCCTAGAGGTCCCGGCAACACCCTCCGTTTCGGCTTTAGCTTCGACGTGTGGCTCGGCATTCTGATGTCTGCGGTCGCTGCGCTGACCCTGCTGCGTCCACGCCTATGGCTTTTGGTGGGCGGCGCCGCCGCGCTCGTCTGGCTGGCAGCGTTCTTCTTTATTCTCGAACGGACCCAACCCTTAGCCCAAATCGCTTATTCCGAGTTCCAGTCGAACCGTTTGCCCCTGATTAGCTTCAACGGCATCGTACCCCAAGGCCGTTCGGCCGCCGGCGGTTCCCTCTTCGCTATCTACGGGGCGAACTTCGGCAGTGCGCAGGCCCGCGTCCGCGTTTTTCTCGGCGAGCGACAAGCCCGCGTTGTTGCCCATGGAGCGAACGTAGTCAACATCGAAGTAAACGCAGTCCCCGCGCCTGTAACGATCGAAGTAAACGGCTGCCGCGGAAACTCTTACCTGCTGCGTTAACCCTGTCCTCGCCCGTCCGCTCAGGAGCCCCATGCGAGAATCAGGGGGACGCTGCCCGGCGCGCCTCCACTCCGCATGTCTTCCCTGCCCGTGATCAAGCGCCGCATCCAAATCCCCAAGTGGTTCATCCCCGCCCTCGGATTCGCCGTCTCTCTAGTCAGCCTCTACTTCTCCTTCCGCAAGTTCGATTACGCCGCGCTCGGCCATGACGTCGTCCGCCTCAATTGGCTCTGGGTCATCCTCGGTGTCGCGATTGAGCTGGGCAGCTACGTCGTCGACGCATGGCGCTGGATGGTCATCCTCAGCCCCGCCGAGCAACCATCACTGCTGCAGTGCCTCCGCTCCACCTTCATCGGCCTCTTCGCCAATGACATCCTGCCCGCCAAGGCCGGCGAAGTCATCCGCCCTTATCTGTTATCGCGTTGGGCCGGCGTCCCGCTCTCGCTTTCCATCACCTCCGCCGTCCTCGAACGCATCTTCGACGGCATCGCCATGGTGATCTCGTTCTATCTGGTCACCTACGATGTGAACGGCCTCCCGGCCATCCTGCGCGACGCCTACGCCACGCTCGGTTTCGCGGTCTCCATCATCGCCGCCATCATTCTTTTCATCCTGTTCTATCGCAGCCACGCCCACCGCGTCGTCTCCGGGCGCCCGTGGACCCTCAAATTCATCCACTTGCTCGACGAACTCCACCTGCTGGGAAACTGGCGCACACTCGGCTTCGCGTTCGGACTCAGCTTCGTTTATTTCCTGCTGCAATTCCTGGCTGTTCTCTGCCTGGCACGCGCCGATAATTTCGACTTCGGCCTCAAGGAATGCGCCTTCCTGCTTCTGGTCGTCCGTGTCGCGACCATGATCCCCAACGCCCCCGGAAATATCGGCGCGTTTCAATATGTCTTCGAACTGGGGTTGCGCATGTTGATGGTCGAAAGCTTCAACGCCAAGAGCTTCGCGCTGATCGCTTATTTCTTCCTCACCGCGCCGCCTTTAATCGTCGGAGCCATCTCCGTCATGCTCACCGGCATGAGCATCGGCGAAATCCATAAGCAGGCCCATCATGCCCATCGCGAACACGAAGCCTCGCGCATCATCGTCCAACCCGAGTAATTTCCCGAGTTAATCGTCCGCCGCCCGCATCTCCTCAACCGCGCGCCGCACCTCCGCAATTGGCACAAAATCCCCCGTCCCGATCCCCGGGCAATACGCCGCTGTCGCCTCCCACGCCCCCGCGTTCTCTAATAAATCCGGCCAGAATGGAAACGTGCGGCATTGCGTCGGCTTTGCTGGATGAATCGCGCAACCCTGCGCCTGTAGAAAATGGCATTGCGACCGCAAAGGCTTCCGCAAACGCCGATAGTTCCGCGTCCGGTACACGTAGCGAGCTTCGAACTCCGCCGCCGTCATCCCCACAAAAGCCGCCGCACGCACCAGATCCTCTTCGGTCAGATAAACGAAGCCGCGCTGGTTGCAGCAATTGGTGCAGCCCGCCAGGCACGTGAATCGTAATTGGTCGAGAGCCGGCGTCACAATTTCGTATACCACTTCAGCATCCGCTCCCGGGAAGCGTTACTCTGTGAAAACGATCTTTTCCACGCCAACATGACCAGACGCTCCGTACTCATCGCAGTTTCATCCATCCTCGCCAGTGCCATCCTCGGCTTCTCTCAGCCGCCCGGTCGCGGCGGCCCCAGCGTTGTCTCGCCCGAGGTCCTCGCCGACCGCCACGTCACCTTCCGCATCTTGGCCCCGCAAGCTACCGCCGTAACAATCACCGGCGATCTGGGTCATGGAATCGTCATGACCAAGGGCGCGGACGGCATCTGGAGTGGCACCACCGCCGATCCCATCCAGCCCGGAGCCTGGCGCTACTCGTTCAACGTCGATGGCGTGAGCACGCCCGATTCCCGCAATGTCGAAACCAGCCCAAGTCAGCGCCAACTGCAGAATGTGGTCTACGTGCCCGGCGATTTCTCGGAAACCCGCGACGTCCCGCATGGCGCCATCTCATCGGTCCGCTACGTCGCCGCCACGCTCGGCAATGCGCGCCGCGAAATGTATGTTTACACCCCGCCCGGCTACGGCAAAACCGTCGCCAACTATCCCGTGCTTTACCTGATCCATGGCGGTGGCGACACCGACAGTTCGTGGAGCACCGTCGGGCGTGCCGGCAATATTCTCGATAACCTCATTGCCGAAGGCAAGAGCCTTCCTATGCTCATCGTTATGCCCTCGGGTTGGACCCCGTCAGGCGGCCAGGTCATGACCTCCGATGCCACCAAAGATCCCTTTACTGCCGAGATGATCAAAGACATCATCCCCTTCGTCGAAGCCAACTATCGCGTTCTCGCCAACCCCGAGCACCGCGCGCTCTCCGGCCTCTCCATGGGCGGCATTCAAACCCTGAACATTGGCCTTCATCACCTCGGGACCTTTCGCTATGTGGCCGTCATGAGCTCCGGTTGGATCTCCGAGGCCGACCGCGACTTCTTTTACAAGTCCGAAGCCGCTCAGATCCCCAAGTACAACTCGCAGCTAAAACTGTTCTGGTGGGGTTGGGGCCAGACCGACATCGCCCGCGCCAACGGACTCGCCGTCATCGGCAAATTCAAGAGCGATGGCGTCAAGATCGAAACCATGGAAACTCCCGGCGGCCATGAGTGGGCCAACTGGCGGCTATACCTCCACGAGGTGGCCCCCAAGTTATTCCGCTAGCAAGGGCATCTACTGGTCGAGCCTGTTGGAATCACAGATCAGTCCCGAATTGATAATGATCGAAGATGCCCCCCAGTAGAACCGGCTGGTCGGCCCAGGTACCGCACTTCTCCACAGCCTCAACAAACGGCTGAAAGTCTTCGTAGAGCGCGCACGACGTCAGTGCTGGATCGTAGCGAGATCGGCAATAAATCCCGTCCGGCGTCAGGCGGGTTGACGCACTTGGGAGCGGAAGGGATCTGGCGAACGGGCTGGGACCAGCCGCGTCCTTCGAACGCCGCGCCCGAATAATCCAGCACCCTACTGCCCCGCCGGACTACCTCCAAAACTGATAACGTATCCGTCCGGGTCCTCGATATAGAAGTCCATCGTGCCCCAGTCCGTGGCCGTCAGCGGTCGAGTCACCTTCACCCCGCGTTCCACACACCGCGAATAAAACGCCTCGATGCCGTCGACCCCCGCCGCCGCATCCAGATGCTCATTAACCTGCCGGTACCTCCGCTCCGCCAGGTTTTTCGGAGCTTCTTTCAAGTGCAGCTCCAGCCCGTCAATATGTCCAATAGCGTAAAAGCCACCCCAGGTTTCGCCGAACGTGAAACCCAGCTTTTCGTAATAGGCAATCGATCGTTTCAGCTCATCCACCAGAAATTGTGGAGCGAAAGAGGTCACTCGCGGCTTGCTTGGGCTCGTCGGCATCGCAGTCTCCTACCGGTTAGCAGGCTAGCATGAAGGAAATGGAAGAGCACGAAGTCTACTCCGCCCTCGGCGACGACGGGTTTACCCGGCTCACCGCGGCGTTCTACGGCCAGATTATGCCGCGAGGATTTCTATTTTATTTCTTTAGTGGCGTAAGACCGTTGACATTCACGGCATAATCCGGTCTGTGACTTGAACCATCGGTGGGCGGCCACGTTTGTCAGCTGCCGGTTGGCAACCGAAGATGACTCCGCAGGCGAGACTGCCTCACGCAGTAACAGCAAACACAGGCGTTCCGTCGTGAGTCCGTTCAACTGTGCCTGCAGCTCGCTGATCCGATGACGGATGCCTCAGTACAGCTCCGGTAACGGGACATCTTGGGCGGGATCGTAGACGGGGCTTTATGGCGGGTTTATTGCTTCTGAGCCACCGACTACATATTCCTTGACACGAATATTCTTAACATGGAATACTTAGAGCGTGCTCGAAACCTTCAGAGCTCTTGCCGATCCAAGCCGCCTCGAGATCATCGGCCTTTTGCTTCGTGAACCGCTCCCGGTCGGAACGATCGCCGAACGACTTCGGATCAGACAGCCCCAGACATCCAAACATCTTCGCGCGCTGAGCGATGCTGGTTTGGTCGAAGTACGTCCAGACGCCCAGCGCCGAATCTATGCCCTCCGGGCACAATCCTTTCAGGAGATCGACGGTTGGCTCGAACGTTATCGGAGCGTCTTTGAGGAGCAGTTCGAACGTCTGGATCAGGTGTTGGAGGAACTGCAGGCGAGCAAGAAACCCATCCAGGAGAAAACCAAACCCACGCGAGGCGCACGCCGAATCGTGGCGCGGAGAAGAATATCATGAAAAATACAGGAACTCTGGCCGTGAGCCTTCCGGGCGATTGCGAGATTGCGCTGACGCGCGTTTTCAAGGCACCACGGCAACTGGTATACGACGCCTTCAGCAAGCCGGAAATATTAAAAAAGTGGTTTGGGCCGCGCGGATGGTCCGTGGTCGCCTGCGATGTGGATGCGCGGGTGGGAGGCGGCTTCCGCTTTGTACTGCGCGAACCCGGGGGCCGCGAGTTGGGAATGCGCGGGTTCTATCGCGAACTTTCGCCACCTGAGCGTTCCGTCCATTCAGAGTCGTTCGATGACTTTCCGGGCGAGTCCCTCGTGACGGCAGTTTTCACCGAACGTGACGGCGAGACAACACTGATCGCCACAATCCTGTACCCGTCTAAAGAAGTGCGCGACGCTGTCATCGCGTCAGGCATGGAGCATGGCGCAGCGGAAAGCTACGACAAACTGGCAGAAATGCTGGCGAGGGCCGAGGGTTCCAGAACGGCACCCGGAGTTTACGCCAGGTGAGGGGGCACGCTTTGCGGAATATCGCATTTATTTTGGCCGGTTTAGTTGTGCTCGCCTTTGGCCTCCGCTTTGTTCTTGGTCGGCTTTTCAGCACGGGCGGAGCCCCTGCGGGCGCAATTGAGAAAACGGCAACCTCGAAAGATGGTACGTTGATCGCATACGAGCAGACTGGCTCCGGTCCAGCAATCATTCTCGTCTCTGCGGCCCTCGCGGACCGGGATGGCGCGCGGCTGCTCGCAAGGCAACTGGCGTCCACTTTCACCGTCGTCAATTACGACCGTCGAGGCCGAGGCAAGAGCGGGAACACCCAGCCCTATGCGGTCGAGCGTGAAGTTGAGGATCTGGTGGCTGTCGTGAATTCGGTCGGTGGACCCGTCTTTCTCTTCGGCAGTTCGTCTGGCGCAGTCCTTGCTCTGGATGCTGCCACTCGGCTTGGCTCGAACGTCACGAAGCTTTTCCTTTACGAACCACCGTTCATCGTGGACGGCAGCCGCCCGCCGATTCCGGACACGCTGATTCAGGAGATCACCGCGTCGCTGTCGGCCAACGACCGGGACGAAGCGGTGGGTCTCTTTTTCGGCAAGGGAATGGGAATTCCCACCGCCGGCGTCACGTTCATGCGCTGGATGCTGCCAGCCTGGAGCGACATGACGAAGATCGCGCATACTGCACCCTACGACTTGATGTTGTTGACGGGCACGCAATCGGGCAAGCCGCTCCCCGCTGAGCGCTGGGCCCAAGTCCACGCTCCCACGCTGGTCGCGGCCGGGTCAAAAGGGGAGCCGTTCTTTCACTCCGGGGCAAAGGCGCTTGTCGGCAGACTAGCTGCGGCCGAGTATCGTTCGCTTGAGGGGCTGGATCATTCCGCCGTTCTAATGGCCTCGCAAGCACTCGCTGCCGCTATCCGGGAGTTCTTTGGGAAATAAGGAACAAGCGCTAACCGGCGTATGTGCGGGTAGGCCGCTCAATGGGAAGGGAAACGGCAATGGCCACGGCGCCCTGATGTGGATCAGTAACGATAATCGCAAAATGTCTACCGACGTCCCTGCAAAACGGCATTACAGTAAACTCCACCGCCGCGGTTCGCTACCGGCGTAGTTCCCGGAAAGCAACATATCCCCATCTACCTTTTGTTGGCCCCGATCGGAGCATGTTTGGCCGGAGCCCAAACAATGCTTCCAGGTCGGCACTGAGGCGTCCACCACGCGCATTCGGGAACAGGAATGCGGAGCGGTCCTGGCCCTGTCGCTGAATCCAGGCGGATACGGCTCGGGCCGTGGGTTTGGTCAGTTTGCTTGGGCTCGTCGGCATCGCAGTCTCCTACCGGCTAGCAGGCTAGCATGAAGGAAATGGAAGAGCACGAAGTCTACTCCGCCCTCGGCGACGACGGGTTTACCCGGCTCACCGCGGCGTTCTACGGCCAGATTCCCGAGGACGATATCCTCGGCCCTCTCTATCAGCAGCACGATCTTGCCGGCGCCGAGCAGCGTCTGCGCGACTTCCTCATCTACCGCTTCGGCGGCCCACCGCGTTACATCGAGACGCGCGGCCATCCCCGCCTCCGGATGCGCCACGCCCGCTTCCCCGTCGACGCCGCCGCCAGCCACCGCTGGGTCGAACTCATGACTAAGGCCCTCGACATCGCCGCGCTCCCGCCCGAACCGGCCGCCATCCTCCACCGCTTCTTCGCCTCTACGGCCGACTTCCTCATCAACCAACCCGGCGCGTAACGGTAACATTCCATATGGCGGAAACACTACCCCGGGAAAATGCTTGGCTCGGCTATTCGCGCGCGAAAGCACTCCTCTGGGCCGCGCTCATCTTCGCCCTGAATTCCTATCTTTGTAAAAATCTCTTTAACCTCGAGTTCAGTATTCAAATGGGCTCTATCGAGAGCTCTTACATCACTATCAGCCGCTGGGCCATGGATAACTGGAGTGACTTGACTTGGTTCCCGCTTTGGTACACCGGCGAAGCTTTCCATACCGTCTATCAACCCGGACTGCACCTTGCCGTCGCTGCCCTGGCGACAGCCGCCCACCTTACCCCGCAGCATGCCTACCACTTACTGACCGGCCTTACTTACTCCGCCAGCGCCGTGACTCTGTTCGCCCTTTGCGCCATCATGACTCAGCGGCTCGGATTCTCTATCCTTTCCGCGCTAATCTACTCGCTAGTCTCACCCGTTTGTTTCTTCTCGCCCCTGTTCCGGCATGACGCGGGTGGTTGGCTGCTACCCCGGCGCTATCAGATTCTCATCCATTACGGCGAAGGTCCCCACACCACCGCAGTGGCGATGATTCCGCTCGTAATCCTCATCCTTCATGCTGCTGTTTGCCGCCGGAATACTTTTTGGATCGTTCTCGCCCCATTCGCACTTGCCGCTGTCGCCCTGACGAACTGGCCAGGTTCCATGGGTCTCGCGATGGCCATCGCGGCTTTCTGCTTGTCGCAAGTCGGAGCTGACCAGCCAGTCAAGTGGCTCAGTCTGATCGGGATCGGCGTAGTGGCTTATCTCATCGCTTGTCCTTGGATGCCTCCGTCCACGCTCTTAGCGGTCATCGGCAACGCCCAGCAATCCGACGGCACCGCGTTAGGTGTCGCACAAACCTATCCTGTCCTTGTGCTTGCCGCCGGACTCTGCGTCCTCCATCTTGTTTTCGTCAGATTTCGCGCAGACCGCACCTTCCGCTTCCTTACTTTCTTCGCGGTAATCGCCGGGATTGCCTGTCTCACTCCCGAATTTTTCGGTTGGCGGCTTCTTCCCCAACCGGCCCGCTTTCAGCTCGAATTCGACTTAGCTTGTGCCGGTAGCTTGGGTTGGATCTTGACTTATTACTTGCACAAGTTCCCGCGCGTGATGCAAGCTTCGGCGCTCATCGTCTTATTACTTCTCGCGGTCCAGCAGACTCGAACCTTCCGTAAATACGTCAAAGATCAGACGCGCCCCATTGATATCTCTTCGACTGTCGAATACCGCATGTCCCAGGCCTTCGCGAGCGCCTTTCCGACTCAGCGAGTCTTCGCGCCCGGCAATGTGTCTTATTGGATGAACCTCTTCAACGATGTTCCGCAAGTGGCCGGATGTTGCGATCAGGGAGTACCCTCGATTGCTTATCGCATTGCGACCTATGCGATTTACACCGGCCAGAATGCCGGGTCGCACGATACCGGGAACTCTTTGCTGTGGCTTCGCGCATACGGCGCCAACGCCGTGGGTACAACCGGCCCACACAGTACTGAAACGTATCGACCTTTCTGGAACTGGCGCAAATTCGACGGCGTGCTACCGGAAGTCTGGCATCAGGAGGAAGGCGTCATCTACCGCATTCCGCGCAAATCGACCGACCCGGTCCGCGTAATCCCTCGAAGCTCTTTACTCATCAAGCGTCCGGTAAGTGGCCTGGATACGGCGAATCTGAGCCGCTTCGTAACAGCGCTCGAAGATCCGGCAATCCCAGCCCCCCATTTCCGCTGGCTGAATCGTCACGAGGCTCTGGTTGACGCCGAAGTAAGATCCGGCGATGTTATCTATCTACAAATCGGCAACGACCGTGGCTGGCACGCCGAGCAAAATGGCCAGCCCCGCGCGATGAACACCGACGCCCTCGGGATGATGTACGTCTCACCCCAAAGTACCGGGCAGGTCCAACTGCATCTCATCTACGATGGCGGAAAAGAGGCGGTGATTACACGAATTCTCCAAGCGATTGGCCTCCTAAGTATCGCGGTAGTTGTGCTCGCACGGATTCGAAGGAAGAGGGAAGTCGATTCTTAGCCACTGTTCCCAGCCCCAACCGGACTGACTTCCTAAGTCTGCGCGCCCCCGCTTAGCTCGATGATCCTTTTCAAAAAAGCCTTCAACTCCGGGCACTGTTGCGCCGCTATTGCTAAGTCCTTGTTCCGAAGAATGCGATTCGCGTCCCGTGACTTTGAGTAGTCATCACGACACAGTGCCAATTCGGAAATCCCGCGAATGTGGTAAGACGGTGGCTTCGTGTGGTTCACGGCTTCCGGATTGCCTCGCGGCAGCGAACGATTATGACCGGCAAGCCGCTGACTTTCATCCCAATACGGCAGAAGCCTTGCTTCGAAATCGTATTGCGCAACATGAGGGCAAACCAATTTAGCGGAAGCCGCCAATCTTTAAATTGTCAAATCGGACCTCAGTCCTAACTGTCATCTCTCGCTACCCTCTAACCCGCTGCCATCTCCACTCCAAAAACATTCTTTTTCCTTCCCTCTCAACCACTTGCCCGCACCCGCCCGCCTTGCCGTGAGTTCCTCGTGCTAGCTCTAAATCGAAGGAGCGTCCGCATGTCCACCGCAGCTCAGATCACCGCCAATCGCGAAAATGCCGAAAAGTCCACCGGCCCCCGCACCACCGAAGGTAAGATCATCTCCAGCCGCAACGCCGCTACCCACGGGCTCTCAGGCCGCCTCGCGCTCCTTTCCGACGCTGACCAGATGCTCTACACCACCCGCCTCGAACGTCTCGTCCGTGAGATGCAACCCGTCTCGCTCATTGAGGAAGATCTGATCAAAACCATTGCCGATAGCCAGTGGCAAATTGATCGCTGCCGCGCCTACGATCAGGAAATTCGCGCCAACATGCTCGCCGATTCCACCAGCGAGGCCGAAGCCGTTCGCGCCGATTTCGAAAACGCCGGCGTCCTCGATCGCGTTGCGCGCTACCTGGCCCGCCACACCCGAGCCTTCCACCAGGCGCTTCAGGAGTTCGACCGTCAGAAGAAAGCGCGTCTCGCCGCCGCCCGCGCCCACGCCATTGAAACCCACGAAAGGCGCACCCAGACGCACTTCGATCCCAAACGTCAGAAGATCTCGGTCCCGAATGGGTTCGATTTGCAAAAGAGCGCCATCTACCTCGACGTGCTCATCGCCCGTGTCGATATCGCCCGCCGCCAGCAGGAATTCAGCATCGCCCCCGACCCGGAAACCCAGCCAGAGGCCGAGCCCCAAGTAGCTCGCCAAGCCGCCTGACCCCCAACACCGTGCGAAATTGAAAGCAGATGCGGCTCTTACTCCCGATTCTCGCCCTAGCCACGCTCTCGCTGTTCGCCCAGCGGTCCACGCGTCCCACCGCGACGCGGCCCAATACCATCGGCGACACCGGTGCTTATCACGAACCCGCCGCCACCATGCATGGCACCCTCAAACGCATCACGGCCAAGGCCATCGTCCTCATTACCGATCAGGATCAATCGGTTGAGATCGTCCGCACCCACAAGACCAAATTCCTGCGCAATGGCAAAGAGATCAAGCCCGCCGATATTGCCGTGGGCTCCATCCTCTCGATCGATGTAGGCAAGTTTCCTGACCTGACCCCGCAAGCCGTCAACGTCATGGTCGATTCCCCGCCGATCGACGGCCTCCCGCCCGCACCCGCTAAAACGTCGAATTCATCGAGCCAGATGGATCAGGAGGAACCGGTGGCTGCCCCGCAGGAGTCGAAGCCGCCTGCAACGCCCGCAAAACCGCCGTCCCAATAGGACTCCCCAAGCCCGTGCACGCGTCCCAACCTGGGGCCGCCGAATACGCGCCGTTGTCGCCCTGTGTGATGTCGTTGAAGCTGGCCGCGTTTTGATACAGAGCCGGATTCACGAATCCCACCGGCTTACCGTTCTGCTGATTCACCAGTGCAATCAACGCGGCCCATAGCGGCGCCACCGCGCTGGTTCCTCCCACCACGGTCGCGCTGCCGTCCACCAAAACGTTATAGCCCGTCGCCGGATCGGCATCCCCTGCGACGTCCGGAACTCCCCGCCCCACAAACGCCGATGTGTTCACGGAAGTCGGCACGCCCGCATTCGCCTGATACGCCGGAAGCTGAAACGTCTCGCTCACCCCGCCGCCCGAAGCTCCATTGCCTGCGCCCTCGTTCCACACTGTCTCGGATTGAATGAGTCCATTCGATCCTTGCAGGTTCGTCCCGCCGCACGCCAGCACGTTCGGGCTTCCGGCTGGGAAGTCGACATGCGCCTGCCCGTCATTCTGGTTGTCGTTCGATCCGTCATCGCCCGACGCCACGCATACGGTGACCCCGAGTGCGCCCGCGTCTTGAAAAGCCTGATCGTACTGCTGAAGCGCCTGCCCGGTGTACGTGCTCTCGGCCCCGCCCCAGCTGATCGAAATCACGCTCGGCTTATTGACCATGTCGTGGACCGCCGTCGTGATCGCGTCCAGAAACCCGCGCGTCGTGTTTGGCGCAAAGTACACCGCGATCGTTGCCGCCGGAACAATCGCTCCCACCACCTCGATATCCAGCAGCACCTCGCCATCCGCGCTGCTCGGATCACCGGAAGGCGCGTTTGCCCCGCCGTCCACCGGCACCGCGACCACGGTCGGGCCCGGACTGATCCCCAAGCCTGAGAAGTAGCTCGTCAGATCGGTCTGCGAGTACCCGCCGCCCAACTCGATAATGCCCACTGTCTGGCCTGTTCCATCCCCTTGCGGGAACTGGTAAAACTGCGCCACTTCGAGAGGCGTGTACGACACGTTGCCCGCTGCGCGCGTCCGAAACCTTGCATCGTTTTCTTCCGGTAATCTACGCAGCCGTGACCGCGCTTGCGGACGTCCGTCCAATCCAAATATTCCTTCGATCACGCCCTGCAAGTTCGCCGGGACCGTTAGCGTCCCCGTCCGCGCCCGAAAGGTCTCCCCGTCTTTCTCATAGGTCGCCACATCCGCCCCGAACGCCGCCGCCACCGCGCTGAGCGGTCCGGACACGATCACCGTCCGCCGCGCCGGATCGGTTGCGCCCACGGTCAAGCCTTGCGACACGGCATATTGCTTCACGGCATCCAAGTCGGCTGGGTCCGCCCCATAGGCCGCCGCGAAAGCCTCCCGGCTCGTCACCGCGCCAGTTCCAGGGTTCACTGGCAGTGCCGCCCGGCGCCGCACCACAATCGTCAACTCCACAATCTCTGACGGATCGGGCGTGCCCACCATCTGCGCATCCGCCGGCGCTGGCCGTTCGCTGCCCTCGTGCACTACCGTGTCTTGTGCCATGTCCTTGAGCCTATCTCAAAGGCCTGCGACAATTCGAAGGAAATGCGGTACATTCTGCTGAGCATTCTCGTAATTACGTGCGCATTCGGCCAGAATTTCGACGTCGTGCTCGCAAACGGTCGCGTCATGGATCCGGAGTCCGGGCTCGATGCCAGGCGCTCCATTGGCATCCGGGCCGGTAAGATCGCCGCCATCAGCACCACCCCGCTGACCGCGCCTCGCGTGATCGACGCTACCGGCCTCGTCGTTGCGCCGGGCTTTATCGATTTGCACTCCCACGGGCAGACAGACGAGAATTACCGGTTCAAGGCGCGCGATGGCGTCACGACCGCGCTTGAGCTCGAGGTAGGCGTCAACCCCGTCCACGATTGGTACGCCGCCAGGGAGGGCAAAGCCCTCATCAACTTCGGCGCATCGTCCGGCCATATCCCCGCCCGCATGGCCGTGTTTCATGACTCCGGAACCTTCCTTCCCCGCGACCGCGCCGTCACCGGACACGCCACCCCCGCCGAAGTCAAACTGACCCTCGATCTTGTCCAGCATGGCCTCGAAGCGGGCGCCCTCGGCATCGGGCTCGGCATCGCTTACATGCCCGCCGTCAGCCGCGAAGAAGTGCTCGGCCTCTTCCGTTTGGCCGCCGCGCGCAAGACCACCTGCTTCATCCACATGCGCAACGCCGGCCCCGTGGACCCCGGTGTCATTGACGCCCTTCAGGAGGTTCTTGCCGATGCTGCCGCTACCGGCGCTTCCCTGCACGTCGTCCATCTGCCGAGCATGGCCTTCGCTCAGACCGAACTCTGCATGACCATGATTCGCGGCGCTCGCGCCCGCGGCCTTGATGTCACCGTCGAGGCCTATCCCTACACCGCAGGTATGACGAATCTCGAAACCGCCATCTTCGATCCCGGCTGGCAAGACCGCCTGGGCGTCGGCTTCTCCGACCTGCAATGGACCGCCACCGGCGAGCGCCTCACCGCCACGTCTTTCGCTCGCTATCGCAAAGAGGGCGGCGCCGTGATCATCCACTCCATCCCCGAAACTGTCGTCCGCGCCATGATCGCCGATCCGCTCGTCATCATCGCGAGCGATGGGCTGATCACCGATGGCAAAGGACATCCGCGCGGCGCCGGCACCTACGCCCGCGTAATCGGCCGCTATGTGCGCGAGCAGCACGCGCTCTCGCTCATGGAGGCGATTCGTAAGATGACACTGCTTCCCGCCGATCGCGTACGCCTCTCCAACAAAGGCCGTATCCGCATCGGCGCCGATGCCGACCTCACCGTCTTCGATCCCCGCACCGTCACCGATCGCGCCACTTATGAGAACCCCGCCCAGTTCTCGACCGGCATCGAGTACGTGCTCGTGAACGGGTCCCTCGTTGTCGATCGCGAGCAGCTCGTCCCTGGCGTCTATCCCGGTCAACCGCTCCGCTCCGCCCGAGGCATATACTGATCGGCATGCTCGGTCTGCGCTTCCTTCTTCCCGCTCTCGCGTCGTGCGCCATCCCGCTCCTTGCCCAATCTCCCGCGCCCACTCGTCCTCCGATCGTCGGCGTCGCACACATCGGGCTGCGCGTGGACGATATGCAAGCCGCTCATAAGTTCTATGGCGAAGAACTCGGCTTCAGCGACTTCTCTTTGAACAAGCCGTCCGGCGATCTGCTGCTCACCTACTACAAGGTCAACGATCATCAGTACATCGAGATCTTCCCCGAACTCAAAGATCCGCAGCAGGAGCGTCTCTCCCACATCTCGTTCGAGACCACCAATGTCCAGCAGCTGCGCGACTACCTCGCTAGCCAAGGCGTTCAGGTTCCGGCCACGCTGCGAACCGGTCTCGATAAGAACCTCAGCTTCACCATCAAGGATCCCGACGGCCACACGGTCGAGTTCGTCCAGTACATGCCCGGGTCGCTGCACTCCTCGAACTTCGGTAAGCTCATGCCCGACACGCGCGTCTCGAAGCGCATCATCCACGTGGGCTTCACCGTTGCCGATCGCGCCGCCTCCGACCATCTCTACAAGGACATCCTTGGCTTCCATGAAACCTGGCACGGCGGAATGAAGGATGACCGCACCGATTGGGTCGACATGCGCGTTCCCGATGGCACGGATTGGCTGGAGTACATGCTCAACGTCCACAATCCGAGCCCCAAGCAACTGGGCGTGATGAACCACCTCGCGCTCGGCGTTCCGAGCGTTGCCGAAGGCTACAAGGCCGTGACCGCGCGCGGCTTGAACGCCGAACAACCCAAGATTGGCCGCGATGGCAAGTGGCAGCTGAATCTCTACGACCCCACGTTGACCCGCGCCGAACTCATGGAACCGAAGCCGGTGGAAACTCCCTGCTGCTCTCCGATGGAGCAGCCCGCTAGCAGCAAGTAATTGATCGATCCCGGGTAACTTAGTCCGGGGATCGTCCATCTTTCCGGGTGTGTTGCGCGCTTCCGCCTGCTTACTCCTGACCGCCGTGGCGGCCTCCGCTCAGACCGGCGTCGTCCGCTCGGGAGCTCAGGCCATCCCTGGCGCAACTGTCACTGCCAAGGTAAACGGACAAGCGTTCACAACCACCACCTCGACTGATGGCCGGTTCGCGTTCCCGCAATTGCCCGCGGGCAAGGGAACCATCGATGTGGAGATGTTCGGTTTTAATCCGGAATCTAAGCCTGCCGTGCTCGGCCCGCTCGGTCCTTCAGTCGATTTCTCCCTAACGTTGGCGCCCTCGCAAGCGGTTCGGCGGCTTGCTCAGTTTGCCAACCGCGGGGCCACCAGCGCCAGCGACACGCAACTGCAAACCGAGATCAACAGCGCAACCGCACCTGCCTCCACGGCCATTGCACCGGCATCGGGCGGCACGGGCTCGAATGAAGCGTTTCTCGTCTCCGGAAGTCTCAGTCAGGGCTTGGCCCAAAATGCCGCGCCCGATGGCGGGTTCGGTGCGCCCGGTGGCGGTGGTTTCGGTGGCAATGGCGGAGTCGCCGGACAAAGCGGGAATCCGTTTGGCGGCGCAGGCGCTCTCGGTGGATTCGGGGGTGGCGGAGGTGGATTTGGAGGACGCGGAGGCGGCGGTGGTTTCGGCGGTGCCGGAGCGCGCGCCGGAAATCGTCAAGGTCCCGCGCAGTTCGGTAACCGCCGCCGCCCATCCGCCATCCACGGTCTCGCTTTCTTCACGCTGAACAATTCCGCCTTGAACGCCAAGCCTTACTCGTTGAGCGGGGCCGATCTCGCCCAGCCCGCTTATGCGCAAACCCGTTTCGGCTTCGTCGGCGGCGGTCCCTTAAGCATTCCCAAAATCATCAAAGATCCGAACACCACCTTCTTCGTCAGTTACTTCGGAACGCGCGCCAAGAACCCACAGGCGAATTTCGCAACGGTTCCCACAGCAGCCGAACGCGGCGGAGACTTCTCGCAAGCTGTTCAAAGCATCGGCGCTAATCAAACGGCGCCCGTGCAGATCTTCAACCCGCTGACCAACGCCCCTTTCGCCAGTAACGTAATCCCCAACACTCTGATTAACCCGATCGCTCGCGGCCTGTTGAATTACATCCCGTTACCCAATACAACCGGTCTGGTGAATAACTACTTTTACGATGCCGCTGTCATTTCCAATACCGACAACCTGAATGCGCGGGTTGATCGAAATATTGGCAAGAAAGATCGACTGGCGTTCCACCTCTCTTTTCAGGACCGCAACGGCGAGAACCTACAGTCGTTCGGCTTCATCGATCGCGTTCACGGTTACGGGCTCAGTACCGATCTCAGTTGGACTCGTAATTTCGGACCGCATTTGATCAGTAATGCTCGCGTTCTGTTTAATCGGAATGTAAGTCAGACGACTCCTTATTTCGCGAATGGGCCCGATGTCGCGGCCGCGCTCGGGATTGCCGGCACTTCCACTAATCCCCTGAACTATGGCCCTCCAACGCTGAACTTCACCAACTTCGCCTCTCTGAGCGACGCCAATCCCGTTCTCACCCGCAACCAGGGCCAGGGCGGGAGCGAAAACGTGACCCTGATCCGCGGTAAACATTCGTACACGATGGGCGTACAATTTCAGCGAAACGATCTTAGCTCCCAAACCGACCAGAATGGCCGCGGTACCCAAAACTTCACTGGCTTGGTCACAAGTGAAATTACCGCTTCCGGAACACCGGTAATGGGCACCGGTTATGACCTAGCTGATTTCCTGATCGGTAACCCACAATCCAGCTCCATCCGCTTCGGAGACACGAATACTTACTTCTCCCAAAATGTCTGGACCGCCTTTATTAATGACGATTGGAAGATCCACCCACGTCTCACACTCGATTATGGATTGCGCTACGAGTACTTCAGTCCATTCTCTGAAAAGTACAACCGTATCGCGAACCTCGACATTGCTCCGGATTATTCCGCTGTTGCCGTTGTCACACCCGGTGCCATCGGCCCTTATAGCGGTCGCTTCCCTTCCGGTCTAATTAATCCGAACTATCATGACTTTTCTCCACGCTTCGGACTCGCCTGGAAGGTTCCTTACTTCAGGCGCTCTAATATCGTTCGAGCGGGTTATGGCATCTATTACAACCCGCAAGCTTATAACCCGTTCGCGCTTCAGTTAGCCGAGCAGCCTCCATTCGCCACCTCATACAGCATCAACACCAGCGCCGCCGAAATCCTGACCTTAGCTAACGCCTTCACCGCAGTCACTCCCCAGGATTTAACTA
The DNA here is from genome assembly GCA_963752695.1 of Bryobacterales bacterium. Lineage (GTDB taxonomy): Bacteria > Acidobacteriota > Terriglobia > Bryobacterales > Bryobacteraceae > Bog-113. The sequence goes on along the minus strand of CAVVZB010000002.1, from coordinate 517,725 downwards.
ATACTCTGGCTGTCCAGAAGAACTACAAGATCTCCTACGCGCAAACTTGGAATCTCGCTCTCCAGAGCGAGTGGGGCCATGGCATTGTTTCCGAAGTGGGCTACCTCGGCACTAAGGGAACGCATCTGAACGTGGAGACTCTACCGAACCAATCTCCTGCCGCCAATCTCACGCCTGAGCAGCGGCGGCAACTCGGTAATGCAATCGGGTTCATCTTGAATTCCTCGGAGGGCGTTTCCATCTACAACGCGCTCCAGGTACGTGTCCAGCAGCGTTTCCGTCAGGGCATGTCCTGGCAGCTCTTCTACACCTATTCGAAGTCGATTGACGATTCCTCTACCTTCGGCGGTGTCGGAAACACGGTAGCGCAGAATTGGCTCGATATCGCGGCCGACCGCGGACTTTCTAGTTTTGATCGGCGGCATTTGCTTACTGGCAGTTGGACCCTCACTTCACCTATCGGTGGACAGGGTTCACACTTCGCGGTTGACTCCATGACCGCCCGTCTTCTCAAAGACTGGCAGCTGACTGGCGGCATTACGGCCGAGTCAGGAACACCGCTGACAGCCCGCGTTCTCGGCAACACGGCGGCGCTTGCGCAAACCAACGGCATCGGCAGTGAGCGCGCAAATTCCACCGGCGCGGACCTCTCGTCGGACACCGGTTTCTTCAACCTCGCCGCCTTTACCGTCCCTCTTACTGGCGCCTACGGCAACGCCGGACGAAACACCATCCCTGGCCCGGACTTAGTATCGGCGAACTTATCCTTTGGACGGTCATTCAACCTGGGTGAATCGCGCCGCCGCCTCGAAGCCCGTTTGGAAGCGAATAACTTTCTCAACCATGTGAATTACACGAACGTCAACACGGTTATCAATTCGATCAGTTACGGCGCACCGCTGGCGACTTCGTCCATGCGCTCGGTCAGCCTAAGTATGAGGTTCCGGTTTTGAAATCAGCGATTGCGTTGCTCCTCGCCTTTGTCATCGCGCAACCGGCGCTCCCGCAAGACCCAACATTCCGTGCCGACGTCCGGTTGGTGGTTGTGAACGTCTCCGTAACTGGCCGCGACGGCAAGCCCATAGAGAACCTCACCAAGGACGATTTCCAACTTTTCGAAGACGGTAAGCTCCAGCGTTTGCAGACCGTCGAGTTGCAGCGACTGGCCGCTAAAGCGCTGCCGCCCGTAACTCCGGCCCTGCAATCCCGCACAACGGTGCCCGCAGTCCAGAAGCCTGCCCCGCTCGACATGCAAACCGCGTTGAGTAAGTATCAGGACCGCCGGCTGATTGTCATTCTTTTCGATTTTTCCAGCATGGACATTCCCGAGCAAATCCGCTCCGTGGATGCCGCGCAGAAGTTCGTCGCGACGCAGATGACCTCCAGCGACACTGTCTCTTTGATGATTTACTCCGGCTCCCTCAAGACACTGCGGGAGTTCACTGACGACCGTGACTTACTTATTGCAGATCTTAAAGGACTGCACATCGGTGAAGGCAGCGAACTAGCAGGGCAAGCCGACACCGGCGCCGATGCCGAGGACCAAAGCGGCCAGTTCGTTGCCGATGAAACCGAATTCAACATCTTCAACACGGATCTCAAGTTGATGGCTCTGGAAGACGCTGCGCGTGCCCTAGCGCCTTATCCCGAGAAGAAGTCGCTCATCTATTTCTCTTCCGGCGTCGAGAAGACCGGAATCGATAACCAATCCCAACTGCGCGCCACGATCAACACCGCGGTGCGCTCGAATGTCGCTTTCTATCCGGTGGACGCTCGCGGACTTACCGCTAGCGCTCCGGGCGGCGATGCCTCCCAGGCGGCAAAGGTCGGGTCCAATTTATACAGCGGCGCGGGTCAAAGATCCCTTCGCGACAGTTTCTTCAATCAGCAGGAAACGCTAGATTCGCTAGCTTCTGGAACCGGCGGTAAAGCCGCTCTCGATTCGAACGATCTGACTGTCGGCATGCGCCAGGTGCAGCAGGACGTGAATAGTTACTACATTCTGGCCTATCAGAGCACTAACGCTTCGGAAGATGGACGCTACCGCAGAATCCAAGTCAAGCTTTCCCCCCGCATGGCCGCTCTGAAACCCAAGCTGAACTACCGCGACGGTTACTACGGCTCGACTTCTTTCGCGCGAATGAACGGTTCCGATAAGGAAGCACTCTTGCAGCAGGCGCTGAATAGCGACAACCCGCTTACAGACTTACCGCTAGCCGTCGAGATCGATTATTTCCGCCTCCAGAAGGGCAAGTATTTTGTTCCTGTCTCGGTCAAGATACCCGGCTCGGCTCTTAGCTTTACTAACAAGCGGTCCAAGGCAGCTACTGAACTCGATTTCGCCGCCGAAGTGACTGACGCCAAAGGACACGCGGAATCTGCCGTTCGCGACACCATTCCTCTAAGGCTCGATCAAACTGTCGCCACTGAGGTCGGCCGGAAGCAGATCCAATATGACACTGGCTTTACTCTTGCCTCCGGTAAGTATCGTCTACGCTTTGTTGCGCGTGAGAATGGACAAGGGAAGACGGGCACGTTCGAATCCGCGTTCACTATTCCCGATCTCGGCTCCGGCAACGCCCTGCGGCTGAGTAGCGTGATTCTCAGCAATCAGCGCGAGTCCATCAAAGCGCAAATTGCGGGCGCTCAAAACAACAAGAAGCTACTGGCCCAGAACCCGCTGATCACCGACGGGACGAAGACGGTGCCGAACGTCACTCGCGTGTTCCGTCCCGGGCAGGATCTTCTGATCTATGCCGAGGTCTACGATCCTGGCGCTCCCGAAGGTCTGCCCAACGGCGTACGTTTTGCCGACGTTTCAGCAACCGTCGGCCTATATCAAGGTGACCGCAAGGTCTTCGAATCGAAGCCCGTCCGAGCCAATCGTTTGAGTCCGCGCGGCGATGGCATCCTTCCCGTCAATATCGATGCTCCGTTGGGCGCTTTGGCTCCTGGTCGGTACACCTGCCAGTTGAATGTGGTGGACGCAGTCGGCAGGAAGTTCGCCTTTCCCCGAACGGCCATCGTCGTGGTTGCCGCTGGGGCGGCAGCGCAACCCGCGCCATGATAGTCTGCGGATGAAATGACCCGACCCGCACGCCTGCTCGCTTGTCTCTCCTTGATTACTTGCCTGAGCGCCACCTGCTCGTTCGGCGCCTCTCACCTGGGTCCAACCGAACCCGCCGAATCCGGGTGGAAGTGGACGCGTGAACGCGCCAACGCCTGGTATGCCAAACAACCGTGGCTCGTAGGCTGCAATTACATCCCAAGCTCCGCTATTAATGAGCTGGAGTTCTGGCAGAAAGAAACGTACGATCCGGCTACCATCGACCGCGAACTGGGCTGGGAAGAAGGGCTTGGCATGAATATCGCCCGAGTTTTTCTGCACAATCTGGTCTGGGAAAAGGATGGCAACGCCTTCCTCGATCGCATGGATAACTTCCTGTCCATTGCCGATCGCCACCACATCAAAGTCCTGTTCGTGCTGTTCGATGACTGCTGGAATGCCGAACCCAAATTGGGCAAACAGCCCGACCCGATTCCGGGCGTTCACAACTCCGGATGGATGCAGGCGCCCGGCTACAAGCGCGTCGACGATCCGTCCACCTGGGCGCCGCTGAAACAGTATGAACAGGCCGTTTTAAAGCGCTTCGGGCACGATCCGCGCGTCTTGTTCTGGGACCTTTATAACGAGCCGGGCAATGGTGGGCCGCCCCAGCAGAACCGCGACAAGTCGATCCCTTTTCTGAAGTCGGTGTTCCAATGGGCTCGTGAAGCCGAACCGTCGCAACCTGTCTCTGTGGATGTCTGGGGAGCTTATCCCAACATCGACCGTTATGCGTGGGATAACGCCGATATCATCACCGCGCACGAGTATGCCGATAAATCCACAACGGAGCAGATGATCAAGGACATGAAGTTATCCGGCCGTCCGGTGATCTTCACCGAATGGATGGCGCGTCCGCGCGGCAGCACCTTTGACGCGGAGTTGCAGTTGTTCAAGGATGCCCACGTGGGCAATATTTGCTGGGGATTTGTAGCAGGCAAGACCAACACCATTTTCCCTTGGGGATCGAAACAGGGAACGCCAGAACCGAAAGTCTGGTTCCACGATATCTTCCGAAAGGACGGTACGCCCTATGATCCGAAGGAGGTCGCGTTGATCCGCGCGTTAACCGGTAAGCAGAACTAAAAAAAGGGTCTGCCGAAGCAGACCCCGATTTCCCAAAGCTCGAATCGTTCGTGACTATCGAGCCGCCATCAACGCTCGCAGCCGGCGTGCACGTTCGGGTGCCCTCAGTTGCCGAAGGGCTTTGGCTTCGATCTGGCGAATCCGTTCCCGCGTCACGTCGAACTCCTGCCCGATCTCTTCGAGCGTGTGTTCGCGTTCACAACCGATTCCGAAACGTAAGCGGATCACCTTCTCTTCCTTGGGAGAAAGCGTCTTCAAAATTCCCGCTGTTTCGTCGCGCACGTTGGATTCGATCACCGCATCTACCGGTGAACCCACCCAGCGGTCCTCGATTAAATCGCCAAGAGCCGACTCGCCATCACGACCTACCGGCGTTTCGAGCGACACCGGATCGCGCGAGATGGTCTTCAGCTTCTGGACTTTCTCCACCGGAATGTCCATGCGCTTGCCGATTTCATCGTTGGTCGGGGTGCGGCCCAATTCTTTTTCGAGCTCACGCGAGGCACGCAGAAACTTGTTCATGCTCTCGTTCATGTGCACCGGAATACGAATGGTCCGCGATTGATCCGCGATGGCCCGGGTAATCGCCTGTCGAATCCACCAGGTCGCATACGTCGAGAACTTATATCCCCGGCGGTATTCGAACTTATCAGCGGCGCGCATTAAGCCGATATTGCCTTCCTGGATCAGGTCGAGCAGGTGCAGTCCGCGATTGACGTATTTCTTGGCGACCGAAACCACTAGACGCAGGTTGGCTTCCACCAGATCTTTCTTGGCGCGCTCGGCTTCCTGCTCGCCATGGCGAATGACGGTGGTTGTATGTTTCAGCTCGTTCAACGAAGCGCCCGCGATCACCTCGCGTTTGCGAACTTCGCGTTTCAGCTCGCGAACGCGGGTTGCCGCCGTGGGGCCGCCTCGCGCTTCCACTTTTCGGATCTCGCGATCCAGATGGGCCAGGTCGTCCACTGCCATCTCGATTTCGCGTGCAAATTCCTTCCACCGCTTCAGGTAGAACGGAATTCGCCGGATCGCAATCGAGGTTTCGACAAGCGCACGGCTCATTTTGCCCTGCATCCGCTTGCGCGGCTTCTTAATGCTGAGCGGCATGGCCTCGATCTTCTCGGCCAGTTGTAGCGTCTTTTTCTGGGCGGCGATCACCGCGTGGAACATCTCGCGGGCTTCGTTCAGCTTCTTAGGGTCGATTGCGGTCGCGCCTTCCTCGGGTTCGCCCAGGTCGGCCACGTTCTCCAGCTCCTCGACGCCTTTCTTGATTTGCTCAGCGAGCTCGGCTACCGATTGCTGCACCAGAGCGGAACGGCTGATCGCCTTCTGCATCCGCAGCTTCCCGCGCTCCATCCGGCGAGCGAGATTGACTTCGCCTTCCCGCGTCAGCAGGGGTACGGCACCCATTTCGCGCAGGTAGACGCGCACCGGGTCGTCGGTGTAGATCGACTCTTCCTGCTGCTGTTGCGGATGAAGGAAGTCGGGCTCGCCCCCGGCAGCTTCCGGATCGAAGAACTTAGTTGCTTCTTCGTCGAAGTTAATGCCCAGCGGACTTTCGGCTAAAAATTGATCGTCAAAATTATCCATTGCGTTGTGCCCCTGGGCGAGCGGCGGTTTCGAGCCTCGCATGCCGCGCTGATACAGTAATTTGCATTCTTAAAAGTGGGATTCGCAACAATGCGAAGCGCCTCCAATGTCTGCCGGGCCGGGAGAATAATACCACCAAAGGCCAACGGAGTTTAACCTATTTCTATTGATGTACGGAAAATCGTATGGTTTCAAGCAGTTGGGCAACTGCCGCCGACTCGCAAAATCCACCGCTGACACTTAGTTTAGCTTACTTTATGGCGCATCAGCGCCTTGAGCTCATTGAAGAAGGCCTCCTCGTCCTGAAAGTCGCGGTAAACCGACGCAAAACGGACGTATGCGATCTTGTCGGCATGACGCAGCCCTTCCATAAGCAATTCACCGACCTCGGTGGTGGAGATCTCACGATCGGGGGAATCAATCACCCGCGCTTCCACCTGGTTGACCAGTTCCGATAGCCGTCCCATACTTATCGGCCGTTTCTCAGCGGCTTTGAGCAACCCGCTCAACACCTTCTGGCGATCAAACTTCTCGCGCCGGCCGTCCTTTTTGACCACCATGTACGGCACCTCATCGATGCGTTCATAGGTGGTGAACCGCTTCTCACAGGCGAGGCACTGGCGCCGGCGGCGGATGGCGTCGCCTTCCTTGCTCTCCCGCGAATCGATCACCTTGTCTTCCATATGCCCGCAGAAAGGACACATCATGGCACGCCACCTCCTGGTTCAGGGCGCAAAAAGGAAGCCTACCAGCAATTGGCCGCCGAGTGTTTCGCGCGCTTCCGGGACTGCCCCGTACATCCACGGAAAGATTGAACTTATTATGGTAGAGCCTCGTTCCTTCTTCTGACGGCAAGGCCGCCGAAGGGGTCGGACGGAGTTTATGGCAGCGGCAGTAATGATTCCGGGTTTTCTCGGCCCGGCGTCGTTCCAGACAAAAACGATTGTGGGAGCAAAACCGAGGTTCGACGCCTCGGTCCGAACCAGAGCTTTGGATCCTGACAACGCACTAGTGGAAAGATGCCTGGCTGGCGATGGCGCCGCATGGGAAGATCTGGTCCGCATCCATACCCGCCGCGTGTACGGAATCTGCTATCGCTTTACCGGCAGCGATGCCGAGGCGCAAGACCTGACGCAGGAAGTATTCTTGCGCATTTTCCGAACCGTGAAGTCGTTTCGGATGGAGGAAGGCTCGTTTTCCACTTGGACAGCGCGCGTGACGCGCAATCTGCTGATCGACCACTACCGGCGATCGCGTCAGGATCGCGCCACCGATTCGATTGAGGATCAACTCCCGGGTGTGGAATTGGGCGTGCACTCGGCCAGCCCAGGCGGCGCAGCGCGTACCGACGCCCTGGTGGTTTCCCGCGAGAAGAACGAATTGCTTCAGGCCGCGCTAGTGAAACTTTCCCCGGAGCTTCGGGAGACGGTGATCCTTCGTGACTTGCAGGAGCTGGAATACCGGGAGATTGCGACGGTCTTGAGCATCCCCGAAGGAACGGTAAAATCCCGTCTGAATCGCGGACGGGCGGAACTGGCGCGGTTATTGCGAAAGCATCAGGCAGCGCTTTGAGTTGTATGAATACAGTCGTGTTGGATAAAGTTCGTGGTGAATAAAGACATGATCCCGCCGCACATTCCGGATTGCGAGGCCTTCGAGAGCGCTCTTTGCGACTATCTCGACGGCGCCTGTTCGCCGGAAGCTCGCGCGGCCATGGCAATCCATTTGAGTGAGTGCGTCGCGTGCGCGGCTTACGAACGGGATATCCGCGAAGGCATGGGTCTGCTTCAGGCGGCTGAGCCGCTAGATGCGCCGCCGGTGATGGTTAACCGGATTCTGTTGCAGGTTCCGGCTCAGGCGACAGGGTGGCGTGGATGGCTGGCCCGCTTGTTCGAGCCTCTGGTGCAGCCGTTCTTGCAACCCCGAATCGTGATGGGAGCGATGATGACCGTCCTCTCGCTCGCCATGATGACGCGTTGCGCGGGTGTTCCCAGCCGCTCGTTAACGGCTTCCGATCTCGATCCCGTACGAATCTGGGGCGCCTTCGACGATCGGGTGCATCGAACGTGGGACCGGACCGTAAAAGCTTATGAGAGCATGCGCGTGGTCTATGAAGTTCAAGGGCGCGTGCACGAGTGGCGGCAGCAGCAGGAAGAACAGGATCGGATAGCCAGGGACGAAGCGGCGCGGGATGCATTACGCGCCAAGGATGTTACGGCCAAACAGCCGGGCGGGGCAACTTCGCCGAAACCGGACAGCGCTTTGGAAAAATCGGCCAAGGGGGTGGAGAAATGAACATGTGTGCCAATCATCCGGATCAACAGGCCGTTGCCTATTGCCGTATGTGTGGGAAGCCGCTCTGCGCGGCGTGCCGGATAGAGAATCTAGGAGCCATTTACTGCGCCGAGCATTTGCCCGCCCCACAAACGGGAAACGTTCCGCCAGCTGCCGCGTATGTGCCGCCGGCGGCTTATGACGGCTCGCCGTATGTGAATCCCCCGGTGGTCTCTCCATACACGGCGCCGGTCGGCACCGGGTCGCCCTGGGTGGCGGTGTTGCTCGGTACCATCCCGGGCGTGGGTGCCATTTACAACGGACAATACGCCAAGGGGCTGATTCATGCCGTCATCTTTGGGCTGCTGATCACCATCGTTTCTAGCGGGGGTCACTTGATCGCTCCGCTAGTCGGCTTGCTGATCGCGGTCTGGTGGTTTTACATGGTGCTTGAGGCTTATCACACCGCGCGTAAACGGAGTCTGGGTGTTCCGGTTGACGAACTCTCCAGCCTGGTGCACCTGCATCAGAACCGCATCGGGTTCCCTGTCGGGGCCGTCGTGCTTATCGGTATTGGCATGCTGTTGCTGCTCGATTCGAGCGGAATCATTCCGTTGTCGCGGCTGATCCGGTACTGGCCGATGGCGCTGATCCTTCTCGGGGTCTACATGCTTTATGCGCGCTTGGACCGGCGCGCCACCGAGCCGGTTTCAGTTCAGGAGTTGGGCGATGAACGACGCTAACGCAAGCTTAGTTAGCGCGCTCCGTGGACCGGTCGTCATGATCACCGTCGGCGTGCTTTTCCTATTCGATAAGTTCGGCATCTTCCAATTCGGACAGTCGTGGCCTGTGCTGCTGATTGTGCTCGGTGCATTAGCCTTGGCCGGCAGCCGCGCACGTGGCAGCGCTCCCGCCCCAGGATTTCCACCGTATCCAGCCCGTCCGCGCATGGACCCTCCTCCACCGCCTCCGCCGGGGGTGCGTCGATGAGAAACCGGTCACTCGCCTTTCCGATCGTCCTCATCGGTCTCGGCGCTTTGTTCCTAATCAATAACGCCATGCCGGAACTCTCGGTGTGGCATTTGTTGGCCGATTGGTGGCCCTTGCTGCTGATTGGCTTCGGCGTGATCCGCGTCCTTGAAATCCTTGCTCGCCATGGAACTGGACGCCCGCAAATCCAGAGCGTTCGTCCGATGGGTTTTGGCTGGATCTTCATTCTGGCGCTCGTGGTTGCCGCCCTTAGCGTTCCGGCTCACATCCGATCGCACTTCGCGATCGATCCAGCGACGTGGAAAGGGAACGTCACCGGCATTCTCGGCGATGAGTTCGACTTTCCGGTTAATGTCGAAACCGGCGTGGGTCCGGCTATCAAGCGCGTGGTCTTGGACAACATGCGCGGCTCGATTACAGTGACCGGGGGCGACCGCTCCGATGTTCAGTTGAGCGGGCATAAGACCTTTAAGGCTTACGACCGTGGCGCGGCGGAGAAGCTCAATGCGGAAACGATGGTGACTCTCACTCCCGAAGGCGATACGATTTTCGTGCGCGCCGTTGAACCGGCAAGCGCGATTCAGGCGCATATGGCTGTTGACATGGAGATCAGCGTCCCGGAGGGTCTAAGCGTGGAGGCCCGCGGGCGATCGGGCGACCTGGCCATCAGTTCCGTGAAGGGGAATGTCGACGTCTCGAGCCAACGTGGTGAAGTGCGGCTCCAAGACATCGGCGGCAACGCCAAAGTGGATATTGAACACTGTGATCTGCTGCGAGCGACTAACCTCACGGGCACTCTCGATCTGCAGGGCAGCGGAGCCGATGTTCAGGTAGAACACGTGGACGGAGCAGTAACGATCAACGGCCGCTTCTCGGGCACTCTCGATTTCAAGACGCTCGCCATGCCTCTGCATTTCGCCTCCAAGGAAACCGATTTGCGCGTGGAGAAGCTCCCCGGCACGCTGAGCATGTCGCTAAGCGAATTGCATGGCGCGAATCTGACCGGGCCCATTCACTTTGTGACGCATGAGCGCGACGTCAACCTGGAGGGATTCACCGGTCCGGTGGACATAGAACTTGGACACGGCGACATCGGATTGAAGCCGGCGCAAGGAGCAGTACTCGCCCGCGTCGATGCCCGCTCTCGCAGCGGGAACATTGAAATGGCGCTGCCTGTCGGCAAGAGCTTCAATTTGAGCGCCACCGCGCAGCAAGGCGAAGTTTCGAACGACTACGGCGATGAAATTGTCAGCGAGAGTGGGAAAGGCCGCACCAATATGCTGCGAAGCGCCAACCCAAGTGGGCCCTCGATTTCGCTGGTGACTGAGCGTGGAGAACTGTCGGTCCGCAAACTAGAGTAGGCCGGCCAACAGGACGTGAATGTCCATCACGTTGGTCCGCGTGGGGCCGGTGATCTCCAGGTCGTCCAATCGTGCGAAGAAGGGATAGGCATCGTTCTCGCGGAGGTGGCGAACTGCGTCCAATCCGGCTTCCAGCGCGCGAGCGATCGTGGTTCCGTCTGCAAACGCGCCTGCCGCGTCGGTCGGGCCATCGGTGCCGTCGGTCCCTAGACTCAACAACGCGACGTTCTCCAAACCGGCGATGTCGAATGCGGCAGCTAAGGCAAACTCCTGGTTACGGCCACCCTTTCCGTCGCCATTCAGTGTGACCGTGGTTTCGCCGCCGGATAGGAAGCAAGCCGGGCGAGCGATCGGATGGCCCGAGACGCACGCTTCCCGCAGGATCGCCGCGTGCATGCGGGCCACATCCCGGGTCTCGCCTTCGATGGTGCTGCTGAGCAGGAGCGTTCGGAATCCGAGTTGTTCGGCTTCCCGGTACGCCGCTAGCAGCGCGATCCGGTTGGACCCGATCAGTACGTTCTCGACCCGGTCGAAGATCGGATCTTCGCGCTTAGGAGTTTCGTCGCGCGCTTCATCGAGCCGCGCCCGGACCGATGTAGGAACTCGGTCCCAAATGCGGCGGGCGAGTAGAATCTCGCGGGCATCGAAGAAGGTGGTTTGGTCCGGCGTTGTCGGGCCGGAGCCAATCACACCCAGGTCGTCTCCCACCACATCGGAGAGGATTAGCGCGAGAACTCGCGCGGGAGCGGCGGTCTGAGCCAGGCGGCCTCCCTTGATCGCCGATAAGTGCTTTCGGACTGCGTTGAATTCCTGAATGGACGCACCCGATGCGAGCAGGAGCCGGGTAGTTTCCTGCTTCTCCGGCAAAGTCACGGGCGCGGCCGGCAGTGGAAGCAGAGCCGAAGCGCCTCCCGAAATCAGGCATAGAACGAAATCTCCGTCTTCGGCTTCCCGCGCGAGGGCGGCAATAGCTTCGGCGCCCTGGACCCCAGCCGAATCGGGGACCGGATGCCCGCATTCGTGGCAGATCACTCGCCGCAAACTTGCGCCATGCGCGTATTTGGTGTTGACCCATCCGGCATGAATACGATCGCCCAAGACGTGTTCGACAGCTTCCGCCATGCGAGCCGAAGCCTTCCCCGCCCCGACCACGATGATTCGGCGGGCATTGGCAAGGACATCCGCGCGCGTGGCGAGAGCGTAACCAACAGCTTCGAAAGGGTCGACCGCGGACAAAGCCGCGCGGGCGATTTGCCTCGCCTGGTCGGGCAGAGTCACGGATTGAAGATGGGAAGCGCCAGCACGGATTCCAGATTTCGGCGCGGTTCTTCCGAACACGCGTCAATGCGGAAGTCCGCGCGCTCATAAAACGGGCGGCGCTCCGCGTACAGCTTGCGCATGCGATCCAGGTCGCGCGCCAGAGGCCGGTGGTTCTGGTGTTTGACGCGCTCTTCGATCATCTGCAGAGGGCAGTCCAGCCACACGGTTACGCCGTTGTTGGCGAGCAGTTCGGCGTTCTCCGGCTGGGCATAGGTGCCGCCGCCTAGAGCCATCACCAGCGGGCGACCGCACTCGACGGCGTGCACCCGCTTCCAGATGCGTTCCCTTTCGATGCGGCGGAATTCCGCCTCGCCGCGCTTCTCGAAAATCTCAACGATCGATTGGTGCTCGTGTTTTTCGATATCCTCGTCTAGATCCGCGAAGGGCCAGCCAATATGCGCGGCCAGCATTCGTCCCACCGTCGTCTTTCCGCTTGCCATGAACCCGACTACATAGACACCAGGCGTGCGCTTCAGCTTCAGGATCATACATTTCCCGCCGAGTGGTTCAATTGCAGTAACCGCGCTTCCACCGAACGCGGAAACAACGCATGCGACGCCAGGAACAGCCATCCCCAACGGGGCGTGACGACGCGGCGCGCCCGCCGCTCGATGCCTCGGACAATCTGTTCGGCGCAACGCTCTGGGGTGATAGCAAACTGTTTCGCGGAGATCACCCGAGGTGGTGGCGCCAGACCGAGCGAATGCTCATGAAAACGGGTCAGGATGTAGCCCGGCAACACCAGCGTGACGTGAACGTGGTCACTGGCAAGCTCCATGCGCAGAGCCTCGGTAACCGACGCCAGAGCCGACTTCGAGGCAGAATATAGAGGCATCCAGGGAAGGGCGACGTTTCCGGCAATCGATCCGACATTGACTATGCTTCCGCCGCCCTGCTTGCGGAAGATAGGAATCGCGGCCTGGCACAGAGCAAGAGGCGCAAAGAGGTTGAGATCGAACACGTCGCGGGTCTCGCGATCCGGGCTTGCAGCCACCGGCCAATAGATTCCGCGTCCGGCGTTGTTGATAAGAATGTCGAGCCGTCCGAAGCGCGAGAGCGTGCGCTCCATGATCATGGGCGCGGCATCCTTGGCCGTTAGATCCGCGGCGATCACAAGGTCGTCCCGGGTCGCGATGGCGTTCAGCTTCTCCAGCGAACGGCCATGCAGGACTAGCCGGGCTCCACGCGCCCGCAACGCACGAGCACACGCCGTCCCAATCCCCTCGGATGCCCCGGTGATGAGCACTACGCTCTCCGCGATTCTGGTTCGCTGCTGGAAGACCGGCACGCAATAATAATATATATGTCGAAGCTGCTCCCCTTGTTTCCGCTGCAGCTAGTGGTCTTCCCGCGAACCCAAGTTCCGCTCCACATCTTTGAAGAGCGATACAAGGAGATGGTTGGCGACGCCATTCGGGATCGATCGGAATTTGGGATCGTTCTGGCCAAGGACGAAGGCATTGTGAATGCCGGATGCACGGTGCAGGTGGAGCGAGTCGTAACCACATATCCGGACGGCCGCCTGGATATCGTCACCAGCGGCAAGCGGCGTTTCGAGATCGTCTACCTGAACCAGGAGAAGCCGTACCTGCAAGCGGAAGTGCAGTTCTTCGACGATGAACCGGAACAGGCTGTACCCGGCGAGGTTCGCGAGAAAGCGTTCTCTATTTACCGGGAACTGAAGGAATCCAAAGCAACTGAAGCGATCGATTCCAGCCCGGTCTCAGAGAGCGATGCGCCGCTGCTGAGTTTTCAGATGGCGCAAGTTGTACCCGATTTGGATTTTCAAAGCAGCATGTTGCGTAGCCGGTCGGAGCTGGAACGCTTGCAGCAGCTCACGCGGTTTCTGGAACAGCATGTCCCGCGCGTCCGAGAGATCGACCGGATGCGCCACCTCGCGCCGATGAACGGGTTCGGTCACCGGATCGCGGAGAGCTAAGGCTTGCTGCTTTCCCCTGATCCCCGGCGGATGCCCGCCGGCCCACGCGCCGCGCCAATTGCGGGCTCCATTGCGGCCCACCTCATCTTTTTCGTGTGGCTGTTTGCTGCGCCGCATGTGAAAAATCCCAGCGCTTACACCCAGCTCATTCGGCCCCACGAGACGCAGTTGGTGTGGTACAACTTCAAAGCCAAGCTCCCAGACGTGTCGCCGGTCGCACGGGCGGCGGAGAAGAAGCCGCTGCGGGCGGAGTCTATCGAGAAGCAATCGATCGTTTCCTCGCCGGCGGATGCTCCGCGTTCGGCGCAGATGATTTTTCATCCCGCCCCGGAACTGAAGCCGGAGCCCATTAAGCCCTTGCCGAACATCCTTGCGCTGTCCGCTCCTCCGCCACCCCAGCGCGAGTTTGTTCCTCCGGCGCCGCACCCGCAGCCTGCGGCTCAACCCGCCAAGCAGGTCGCGGAACTTTCTCCAGCCCCGGAGTTGCAGCCGCGCGTGGACCGTTCCCGAACGTTCGAGCTGCCGAAGGTCGCTAAGATCTTCCTACCGCCCGCAGAGCGAAGACCCGAAGCGACCGCGCACTTGCGGGTGAGCGATGCACCGAGCCTGACGCCTGAAAAGGCAGCGTTGGCAGCGAGCGCCGCGAAAGCCGTCGATCAAGGATCGCGAACCCTGGCGTTCCGTCCGCAACAGAAGCGCAGCTTCACGGCTTCCGTCGGCGCCTTGCCGGATGCGCCAGTTCTGCAGGGCGCTACGGCGTCAACGGCCAACATCGCCGTGATGGGATTAAACCCGGTGGACCAGTTGAAGGTTCCGCTCCCGGAGGGATCACGGCGGGCCCAGTTCTCCGCTGGTCCGAAGCTGAATCCGGACGGGGCAACGGCAAATGGCCGCTCGTCGGGGATCACGGTCCCCGACTTAACAGTGCGGGGCGGAGATAAAGACGCCGCCCGGAACCTGATCGCCAGAGCGCTCTCGCCCGCATATAACTCGCCGACATCGGCCGAGTCACTGCGTGCTTCGGCGCGCGATGCGGCACGCCGGAACAGCGTGGACGACGATATTGGCCGAGCCTCGGGAACGCGCGTGTCCGGCGCGCCCGATCCACGCTTTCTGGGCCGCCAGGTCTTCAGCGTGGCGATACAAAGCCCCAATCTGACCAGCCATTCCGGCAGCTGGCTGATGTGGTATGCCGACCGGGAGGAACTCTCCTACCGCGCGCAGATCTCCGCTCCGCAGCCGTTGCACAAAGTCGATCCCAAATACATTGCAACGGCCGCGGAAGAGAAGATTGAGGGCACCGTCCGACTAGCTTTCGTGATCTCGAGCGATGGCCGCGTATTCAGTATCGAAACAGTGAAGGGAATCGATGAGCGCCTGAATGAAAGCGCGGTGGAAGCATTGCAGAAATGGACCTTCACACCAGCCATGCGGGAAGGTAAACCCGTCGCGGTAGACGCGCTGGTGGAAATTCCCTTCCGCTTGGCGCCTCCGGAAGTGAATTGACAGATATGGAACGCCAGCATCTTCTGATTGACGCCGACGACACGCTCTGGGAAAACAACATCTACTTTGAGAATGCTTTCGACCGGTTCTGCGCGCTGCTGGATCACTCGTCGCTGACGCCCGGCCAAGTGCGTGCCGCTCTCGACGAGATCGAAATTGAGAACAATAAAATCCATGGGTACGGGGCGCACAATTTTGTTCGCAATCTTCGCCAGTGTTTTGAATCGCTGGTGGAACGCGAACCGGACCGCACGCATTTCGAAGAGATCGCCTCCTACGCGCACAGCATCACGTCCATGCCGATTGAGCTGATGCCGGGGGTGGCTGAAACCCTTCCGTTGTTAGCCGGAAAACACGAGCTCACCGTGTTCACCAAAGGCGAACATCGGGAGCAGAGTTCGAAGTTCGAACGGTCCGCCCTGGGGCGGCATTTCACGCATTGCGAAATCGTCAAGGAGAAAAATCAGCAGGCTTACCAGGAATTGGTGGAACGGCTGAAGTTGGACCGCGAACGCACGTGGATGATCGGCAATAGCCCGAAGTCGGACATCAATCCAGCATTGGCCGCGGGCCTGTCCGCGGTTTATGTTCCGCACCAGCGGACCTGGACATTGGAGCGGGAGGAGATCCGTTCGTCCAAGCGGCTCATTGTCGCTCAAGGCTTTGCTGAACTGGCGCGCATTTTTGCTCCCTAGCCGGTTGCAGAGATCGGAGATACTAATCATTTGGCCGACTTCTCCTCGGAAGTAAAGGACAAGACTGTCCTGATCACGGGCGCAGGGCGCGGTATTGGAAAGCGGCTGGCAATTGGGTTCGCGGATTCCGGCGCGCGCGTAGCGTTGCTTTCCCGCTCACAATCCGAATTGGACGCGGCAAGACTCGAGATCGAGCATGCGGGCGGGCGCACTATGACCATCGCGGCGGATGTTCGAGACGCCGGTCAACTCACGGCTGCGAGCGCTCGTGCCCGGGCCGCATTCGGAAGCGTCGATGTGCTGATCTGCGCCGCCGCTATCCTGGGCCCGATCGGGCCGCTGCTGTCGACCCCGATCGAAGCATGGCTTAACACGATTGACACCAATCTTCTGGGAGTGGTGCATGCCTGCCGGGCCGTTTTGCCGCAGATGATGGAGAAACGGTCGGGGAAAATCCTGGTGCTGGCCGGGGGCGGCTCCAGTACGCCGCGGCCTTTTGTGACCGGGCATGCGGTTTCGAAAGCGGCGTTGGTCCGCCTGGTCGAATCTTTGGCGGAGGAGATTGAAGACCACAATATCCAGATCAATTGCCTGGACCCTGGCGCAAGCTACACGTGCATGACCGATGAGATTCTGCGAGCAGGCCCAGATGCCGGGGTGCATGAAGCCGAGGAAGCGCAACGCACCCGGCTGACAGGTGGAACCTCGGCGAAGAAACAAATCAGCATGGCTTTGTTTCTGGCATCGCCTCGATCCAACCACATCAACGGAAAGTTGCTCACGGGGTCCGATGAACCCAGGAAATTGGAGCACATGAACATGCTGCCGGACCTATACACGCTGCGGCGTCAAGCGAAAGGTTAGGGACCGCACAACGGCAATGGCCGCGCTTGTCCGCAGGTATGAAAGACAGCATCGATCAGAGTGAAAAACTAGCGGGCCTGATCAAGGACGTAAAGATGGCCATGCTTACGACCATCGACGAAGATGGGTCGCTTCGGAGCCGGCCCATGGCGACTTCGAAGGCGGATTTTGACGGCTACCTCTGGTTCTTCACGCGGAACTCGTCAACCAAGGTGGAGGAGATTGACAAGCACCTGCAAGTAAACCTGGCCTACGCCGATCCGGCTAAGAATACCTACGTGTCGGTGAGTGGAAAGGCAGTAACGATTCAAGATAAGGCGAAAGCGCAAGAGCTTTGGAACCCGATACTGAAAGCCTGGTTCCCGGACGGATTAGAAGACCCGGACTTGGCGCTACTGCGAGTCAAAGTGGAGAAGGCCGAGTACTGGGATTCGCCCTCGAGCAAGGTGGTTCAACTGATCGGCTTTGTCAAGGCGGTTACCACGGGTCACGCCTATAAACCGTCTGCGGGCGAACACGACAAAATCGAGCTTTAGGCGTCAGCGTCCGAAGTCGATGAATCCACGCTGCGGGTCGGTACTCAGAAGCTTGACATCGACCTGATCGCCGACGTCGACTCCGGATTCCCCCCGCATAAGGCGGCCTTCCACGGGAGGATTGAGCACGCGAACAAACACCCCTTTCGGAGTTACGCCGGTCACTACGGCGTGGAAAGTTTGTCCAACCCGGTTCTGGAACGCAACGGCAGCGACACGCTTATCCATGGCTCGTTCCACTTTCCGTGCCGCGTTCTCTTTCGCGGTGCAGTTCTGCGCGATCGCGTTCAGTTCTTCATCCGAGTAGGGCGCGGATTTTTGAGCAATCAGCGCCTTGATCAGACGCTGTGTAACCAGATCGGCGAAACGGCGGTTGGGCGCAGTGGAATGCGTGTAATCGTGAGCCGCGAGACCGAAATGACCTTGGCCAGAATCGCCCGGGCGAGATAGGACATATTCCCCGGGTCCCATTAACTTCATCACACTCAACGAGAGATCGGGATAGTGAACTGGGTCCGCGTCTTTACGATTTTGAAGGAAGGCGTTGAGGGCGCCGGAATCGGGCTGATCGGGAAGCTGTTCGCCCAACTTCTTTGCGAGTTCGACGATACGGGCCCAGCGCTCCGGCGACTTTACGACGCGGCGGATGGAAGACGCGCCGGAGCTGGTGAGCGTCTTAGCCATTCCCTCGTTGGCCGCGATCATGAAGTCTTCGATTAGCAAGTCGGCGGAAGACTTTCGGCGAGCGCTCACGTCCTGCACCTGACCATCCTGCACGACAGCTTCGGTCTCAATGCGATCGAAGTTCAACGCTCCCAGCCGGAAGCGCTGTGCGCGCAGGAGACAAGCGGCTTCGTTTTGCAGCCGGAGTTGAGCTTGTAAGTCGGATGAGGACGCAACCTTGGCGTCGGCCGCCCCATTGCCGTCCAACCAGTCGCCTACTGCGTGGTATGCCAGCTGAAAGCGGTTGCGGACCAATGCCCGATAGATGGTGAAATCGGTTGCCTCGCCTTCGGCGCTGACGCTGAAATCGATCACCAGCGCAGCACGATCCTCGTTTTCGGAAAGCGACGTGAGATCGGTTGAAAGCTGCTCTGGAAGCATCGGGAATACGCGCACGGCGGTGTAGACGGTGGTGGTTTGACTCTGCGCATGCTGGTCGATAGGGGAACCCTGGCTCACACGCGCGTCCACGTCGGCAATGGCGACCCGCACGTGAATCGCGGCGCCGACGCGCTCGGCAACTTCGATCTGGTCGAGATCGCGCGAGGTGTCGTTGTCAATGGAGGACCAAAGCAGTTCGCGCAGATCGCGGACACCGTCGATTGAAGCGGCGGGAGGATGAGCGGCGATATCCGCCAACTGCCCGGCGGCGCCCGCGGGGAAGTCCGGATCGAACCCATCCTGAACCATTTCCTGGCGCGCGGCGGCTGCTAAGTCAAAGTGAGAAGCGGACATGACGAACGAAGGCTAACATACGCCAGTTATTGCGGGGCTGGCGTGTTGGGGACCGGTGGGGAGAACGCCAGGATGAATCTCTTCATCCCGGACTCCCACACGTGCATGCCGAGCTGTTTGGCTTCCGCCAAAGCTTTCCGGTTATCCCAGCCATCGTGTTTGACGCGGTAACAGGCGATGACTGTGCCGGTGCGGTCCTCGCCGTACTTGCAGTGGACGAATACCGGCCAAGCTGTCGAATCATCCAGGGTTTGCAGAACCCGCGTGACTTGGTCGTCGCCGGGCGCATGAAAACCGTTCATCGGGACATTCAAGTACTTGATGCCGAGAGCTGCCGACTCGACCGCTTCCTTGTTTTCACGCTCATTGGCCGCGCGCAGGTCGATGACGGTTTTCACACCGATGGCGGCGAGGGCGCGGATTCCCTCGACGCCCGGCTGCGCGCCGCGGAGCACATGCTCGTCCACGCGGTGGAAGTTGTGGATGAACACTTCCGGTTGCGCTCGCAGAGCAAGGGAGAGCGAGGCGACCAACAACAGCCGAAGAACTGACCGTGAGCCCATACTCTTCCAGGTTACGTGACTGATACCATGGCTGCTGTCGGGGGTCTCAAGCACGGCCAAATCGGGTCCTCGGGTTCGATTTGCCTCTCCGGGGTTACCCCGGGGTAGATGTGGAATTCGCCATTTCGTCGCGTGAGCGCGTCTGCGATGCCATGCAGGACAGCTCACGCACAGTAAGACTGGTTGAGATCTCCGGCCTTCGGTCCATATGCACGTTCCAGCGATTGTCGCCGCTCTTTCGCGGAGTATCCTGGCGGGAGATCCAAGCGCGGAGGAGATTCGCGCCCGTTGTGAAAGAACACTGGGGCGGAACTGGCCTTGGCTTGCTGCGCTCAGCACGCGCTATGTCGAGGTCTTTGGCAATGGCACTCGCGCCAGCCATCGCGCGGTGGTTCAATTCCTGGCGTCAGACCCGGGCTTTCTGGCGGCTTGTAGAGAGCACAAAACGAAGATTGATGTTGCTGAATGGTTGGCAGATTTGCAACGCATGCAACCGGTGGATGCGGCCCAAAGCTGGCGGCTTCCAGTCATCGAAAGTTGCGGCGGCCTAGCGGATTGGCTTTGGCTTGCGCCCAATCGTCTTGAGTGGTTTGCGGATTGTAAAGGTCTGAATCGGAAACTTCCGTCGTTGAAACTGCAGCACTATCGCTACCAGATTGTCTCTAAGCCGTCCGGCGGAATCCGGCTCCTTGAGAGTCCGAAGGCGGAGCTGATTGACATCCAACGCAGGATTCTGTCCGGGATTTTGGATCGCATTCCGGCCCATCCAGCCGCGCACGGATTTGTGAAAAGGCGCTCGATCGTCACCTTTGCGCAAGCCCATACAAGGAAGGCCGCCGTCTTGCGAATGGATATTCAAGATTTCTTCCCGTCCTTTCCCGCAGCGCGCGCGCAAGCCCTCTTCCGCACGCTCGGCTACCCGGAACAGGTGGCGGACCGATTGTCCGGGTTCTGTGTAAACGCAGCTCCCGCACGGATATGGAGTAACCAGCCGCCGGGAGTGGACTACCGCATCTGGCAGAATGCGCGTATCCGGTATACGAGACCGCACCTGCCGCAAGGCGCGCCAACATCCCCGTCGCTTGCGAATCTGATGGCGTATCGGTTGGACTGTCGCCTGTCTGGTCTCGCTCGAACCGCCGGTGCGGTCTACACCCGTTATGCAGACGATCTCGCGTTCTCGGGACCACACGCATTCGCGCGCGCGGCCGAGCGCTTCAGTTCGCACGTCGCAGCCGTAGCGCTCGAAGAAGGTTTCAGCACCAACCACCATAAGACGCGCATCATGCGCCAGGGTCAAAGCCAGCAGCTTGCCGGCGTTGTGGTGAACCAGGACGTTAGCCTTCGGCGTCGCGATCTCGATGTGCTGGAAGCGATACTTACGAACTGTATCCGGTTGGGTCCCGAGTCTCAAAACCGCGAGGCGCGGCTCGATTTCCGCGCGTGCTTACAGGGGCGGATCAGCTTCGTGGCCATGGTCAGCCCCGCCAAAGGCGTGAGATTAAAAGATCTCTTCGACCAAATCGAGTGGCGGCGCGGGCACAGCTAAACACCGACGCGGACCTCGCGAAAGCAGGCTTCGAGAGTGTCCAGGGCGAAATCGGCCTGATCCATCGAGATTACCAGCGGCGGGCTGAGGCGCAACGTGTTTTCGCCAGCGCCCAAGATCAGGAGACCGCGTTCGAAAGCCATGTCGACAATGCGGTCGCGCTCTTCGGGTGCACGCTGTTTGGTCTGCTGATCGCGAACCAGTTCCACTCCAAGCATGAGACCCATTCCGCGCACGTCGCCTACTAGCGGGAAGCGGGCGGGCCATGTTTTCATACGATCCATCATGTAAGCGCCCACGCTGGCCGCATGATCGACCAGCCCCTGCTCCAGCAGTTCGATGGTGGTGAGCGCGGCAGCGGTAGAGACCGGATTGCCGCCAAACGTGGAGGCATGCGCGCCAGGGGGCCAATTCATAATCTCGGCGTGGGCAATGGTCGCACTGATCGGCATCCCGCTCGCAATGCCCTTGGCGACTGTAAAGATATCGGGAACGACGCCTGAATGCTCGGACGCCCACATCTTCCCGGTGCGGCCCATGCCGGCCTGCACTTCGTCAAAGATTAGCAGCATGCCATGACGATGCGCGATGCGCTGCAACTCTTCGAGAAACGCGGGCGGAGGAACAATGTAACCGCCTTCGCCCTGGACCGGCTCAACCACGATCGCGGCGACTTCATCCGCGGGAAGAATGGTTTTGAGCAGGGTGTCCTCGATCACCTTGGCGCATTCAAGCGCGCAAGTATCGGGCGTGCGGTTGTAGGCACAGCGGTAGCAATACGCGTAGGGGACATGATGGACGCCAGACATGAAAGGTCCAAACCCGCGCCTCTGGACGGGACGCCGCGCGGTGAGTGATAGCGATCCCATGGTGCGGCCATGAAATGCACCAAGAAAGCCGATGAACTTGTCGCGTCCAGTCGAGTAGCGCGCCAGCTTGATTGCGGCCTCCATCGCTTCCGTGCCGGAGTTGCCGAAGTACACTCGCCGCGGCCCATCGCCGGGAGCAAGCGACGCCAGCTTCTCGGCAAGCTGCACCATATTCTCGTAATAGAAATCCGTGCCGGACATATGCAGGAATTTGGCGGCCTGCTCCTGAACGGACTTGACCACGCGGGGGTGACAGTGCCCGGTGGAGACGACCGCGATGCCGGCGTTGAAATCAAGGAAGCGATTGCCATCGACGTCGACGGCCATGGCTCCCTCTCCACGCTCCATGACGAGCGGATAGCCGCGGGTATAAGAAGTGGAAAGGACGCGATTATCGCGGTCCATGATGGCTTGGGCGCGGGGACCCGGGAGCGGACCTCGCAGCAGGGGCATGTCCAGACGGACTTCTTCCGTTGCATTCATTTTCAGTTCTCCAGAAACCTGTGGGTGGACGGGTAGGGGCCGCTCAGAAAAGAGCGTTAGTCGGAGCCGAAAAGACTGGGCCGAGCCATGCAGGGACGCAAGGGAGTGCAACCAGCATACCGGATTCGCTGCATTTCCGCGATGAAAATCTGGTGACAGGGCTGCACTTGGACAACGTGTCATTCTGGTTGTCCGGCTAGTTGTCCGGCCCGAAGCAATGGCGAATTCTACCTGGACAGCCCTTGGAAAGTCGCTCACGCGTTTCGACCGGGCGAAAATTCATCCTCCCATCGCGGTCCGCAACACCATCGGTGTCGTGCTGCCGCTGATCATCGCGGGAGCTGTGGGCCAACATGCGTTAGGTCTGGTGGGAAGCCTGGGAGCGTTGAATGTCGCCTACCAGGACGGCGTGGATGCGTACGGCTTACGGGCGCGCCGCATGCTCACGGCGAGTGTTTTCGTGGGCCTCGCATTATTTACGGGCGGACTGGTGGCCCACAACGATGTGCTGGCAATTCTGGTGGCGACAGCGGCGGCTTTCCTGGCGGGCATGTTCGTTTCCTTGGGGACAGCGGCGGGCGATATTGGGACCGTCACTCTGGTGACCCTGGTCATTTTCACTTCGCGGCCGCTCTCCCCGGCTGACGCGGCGATTTCTGGACTGGTGGCGTTCGGCGGCGCGCTTTTACAAACCGGGCTAGCGCTCCTGTTGTGGCCAGTTCGCCGTAGTGCGAAAGAGCGCGTGGCGCTCTCGACACTATTTTCCGAACTGGCCGAGTTAGTCGATCGTGAGGACACGCCCGGGTCTCCGCCGCTCGGTTCGGCTGCTTTCATCACCGCGCAGGAATCAATCGTGGGTCTGGATCACAGCGCGGCCGGGGAACGCGTCCGCTCGCTGTTGAGTCAAGCCGAGCGCATTCGCGTTCGTATTCTGGCGATGGCTCGCCTGCGGAGAAGGCTGAAGCGTGATGACTGCGGGACCACGCCGACCGCCATTCTCGACCGCTTCGCGCAGACGTGCGCGGACGAACTCACGCTCATCAGCCAGGCGCTTCAAGCCGATTCGACCGAGCGGCCAGGGCCGGACTTCTCCAGCCAGAGCGAGGCGCTGCTCAAGGAAATTGGCGTCTATGAGTGCTCCGGCGCGTCTGCATTCTTTCTCGCGGTGCTGCAAGATGCTCGCACGCAAATGGAGGCACTCGCGGGCCAGCTGCGCGCGGCGTGGCGCATGGCTGTGTCGCGGGACTTCGCGCTTCCGGCATCCCCGGGGACTATCCGCTGGCGCGGCGTAAGGTCGCGTTTTCGTTTCGGCAATCAACTGGAAGTGCTTTCGGCCAATATGACCATGAGCTCCAGCGTGTTCCGGCACGCGCTGCGGTTATCGGTATGTGTCGCCATCGGAGACGCCATTGGCCGCGCGGTTGACTGGCGCCGGGCGTACTGGATCCCAATGACCATCGCCATCGTGCTCAAGCCCGATTTCATTTCTACCTTCAGCCGCGGCGTTTTGCGATTAGGCGGCACCTTCATCGGGCTGATCGTCGCGACGCTTCTCTACCATTGGCTGCCGATCGGCACGCTGACCGACGTCGTCTTCGTGGGAGCTTTCACGTTGATGCTGCGTTGGATCGGCCCCGCCAACTACGGCCTGTTTGTGATTGCGATCAGCGGGCTGGTGGTCGCTCTGATCGCGCAGACTGGTGTGGCGCCGGGTGAGGTGATTCCGCTGCGGGCTTTGAATACCGCTATCGGTGGAGCACTTGCCTTGATCGCCTATGCGGTGTGGCCAACGTGGGAACGGACGCTTGCGGGCGAATCTTTTGCGCGCTTGCTCGATGCATATCGGGTGTATCTGCGCGCCGTGCGCAAGGCTTACCTGACGGGAGACGACCCGGAATTTGCGGCGGTGGACCGGGCCCGGCAGTCGGCGCGCGTCGCCCGATCGAATGTGGAGAGTTCAGCCGAACGGCTGGGGATGGAGCCGGGCGCATCGCCGGAGATCACTGAGCGCATGAGCGCAATGATGGCGAGTTCTCACGACTTCATCTATGCCGTGATGGCGCTCGAAGGCCTCGCCACAGGGGGCGCGAACGCCCCAAACGTCGAGGCTAGCCGCTTCCTTGATCAGGTTGAGCTGACCCTTTACCAGCTAGCAGCAGGCTTTCGAGGATCTCCCACCGAAGCCGCGCACTTTCCCGATCTGCGGGCGCAGCACCGTCTTCTGATGTCGGCGAGCGGCAATGGTCCAACGCATTCGTCTTTCGAAATCGAGACCGACCGAATTACGAACGCGCTGAATACTCTGCGGGAACAGGCGCTCGAGCAATTCAAAGGGCGGGGCTAATCCTTGACCTCGACTGAACCGGTGTCGCACGGGGTACCGCGAACCGCCCGGCGCTGGTCCAGGGCGAGTGTACCGTTCGGGCCTTGACAGCCGGCGGGATTACCGCCATCGATCACCGGACTTCCCGGCATCGGGGCAATGGTCATTGTCGGCCCGCCATTGTTTTGTAAAGGGCCCAGCAACAGCGCCGCACCGACCACATCATGGGGAGCCAAAGCGACTGTGCAGCCGGATAGGTTTCCAAACTGGTTATAGTCTTGGGACGCGATCCCGGAACCGCTGCAATCAGGGCTGCTATATGAATCGCTGTTTCCCGACAGAATGGTGTTCGACATGTTCACCGGCTGGGGGCCACCGACGATGTCATTGAAAATTCCGCCGCCGACTTGGGCTGAGTTATTGACAATGGTGCAGTTGTACATTTCCAGTTGACCGTGATTGTCGATGCCGCCCCCGTAGATGGCACCATTATTTGCAATGGTGCTGTTCGTGATGGAGGTCGGCCCAAAGCTTTCGATCCCTGCTCCGTAGCTAGCGGTGCTATTCGAACTGATCGTGCTCCTATCAATTAGGAGTTGATTGCCGAGATTAAAAATGCCGCCGGC
Source organism: Bryobacterales bacterium (assembly GCA_963752695.1). Classification (GTDB taxonomy): domain Bacteria; phylum Acidobacteriota; class Terriglobia; order Bryobacterales; family Bryobacteraceae; genus Bog-113. The sequence goes on along the minus strand of CAVVZB010000002.1, from coordinate 492,587 downwards.
CTCTTCGCCGGAATTGGAGCTAACGGTGCTCTCCTCGATGTCGAGATTGCCGTAGTTACAAATCCCGCCGCCTTGGCCGGAACCGATATCACCGCCATTGGCCGAATTCCCGGTGACCGTGACGTGGTAGAGGGTAAGGGTGGAATTGTTGAGGATGCCTGCACCGCAACTCACCGTACTCCCGTGCTGGATGGTGAGGTTGATGAGAGTCACCGTAGCGCCGATGGTCACCACGATGCCTCGGTTGTTTCCATCGATAATCGTTGTCCCCGCAGCGCCGTAGCCGGATATGGAAAGAGATATGGAGATGTTCACCCGTTCAAGGTAGGTGCCCGGGAGCACGATCAGCGTGTCTCCCGACACGGCTCGATTGCTGACGGCGTATTGAATCGTTTTGCAAGGGCTGGTGACGGTTCCGCAGGTGGACCGATCGATGCCATGGGTGGACACGAACTGGGTAGCGGCAACTACAGGAAAAGCGGCAGCAGCGGCTAGCGCGAGGGAGCAGGCGAGCGTCTTTAAGGTGGACATACGTTTCCTTTGTGGTTTAGGTATTCTACTCGTTTGACCGGAGGTGGGCGCAAGTATTTCCGCCAGTCCTTCGTTCACCTTGACTCCGCAGCACCCCGCGCGTACACTTAATCTAGGACTTAATCCGTCCCAGATCTCTCCCCGATGCTGAAACTGACCAAGAAAGCCGATTATGGGCTCATCGCACTCCGGCACTTGGCCGTCAGCCCGCGAGGTACGTCCAGCGCTAAAGAGATTGCCGACACTTACGGAATCCCGTTGCCGCTGCTGGCCAAAGTGTTGCAGAAACTGACTCGCAGCCGCCTGACGCAATCGGTGGCAGGCACTAACGGCGGTTATCGTTTGGCGCGCAAGTCGACCGATATCAGCGCGCTCGAAGTGATCCGAGCGATTGACGGCCCGATCATTCTCACGAATTGTTTTACGGAACACGGAGAGTGCGATCAGAGCGATCGCTGCACGGTTCGCGAACCGCTCCGGCGCGTTCACGAGGCGATCTTAGAGCTTCTCAACTCAATGTCGATTCAGGATCTTGCCGGACCAGTGCTGCCGCGCGACGGAAGATCCGAACCTAAGTTCCCCCTTCCCGCATCCTCTGAAACGGTAGCGGCGTTTGACGGGCTGCACATACTGTAGGATTCACCATTCATGAAACTCCCTATTTACCTCGATAATCACGCGACAACCCAGATGGATCCGCGGGTCCTGGAAGCCATGATCCCGTATTACACCGAAAAGTTCGGTAACGCGGCCAGCCGCAATCACAGCTTCGGCTGGGAATCGGAATTGGCGGTGGAAAATGCTCGGAAACAGATTGCGAGCTTGATCAATGCATCGCCGAAAGAAATCATCTTCACGAGCGGCGCGACCGAATCGAACAACCTCGCGATTAAGGGTGTAGTGGAGATGTATGCCGAGCGCGGCAACCACATCATCACGGCGGCTACCGAGCACAAGGCGGTGCTCGATACTTGCAAGCACGTGGAGAAACGGGGTGCGCGTGTGACCTACCTGCCATTGCGGCAGGATGGCCTCGTGGATCTTGACATGCTGCGGGAAGCCTTCACTGACAAGACGATTCTGGTCTCCATCATGTATGCCAATAACGAGATCGGCGTGATCCAGCATATGGCCGAGATTGGCAAAATGTGTAAGGAGCGTGGCGTTCTGTTTCACTCGGACGCGGTTCAGGCCGTGGGCAAAGTGCCTGTAGACGTGATTCGAGACAACATCGATATCCTTTCCCTTACCGCCCACAAGCTGTATGGGCCGAAGGGCGTTGGTGCCCTTTACGTTCGCAGGCGCAATCCGCGGGTGCAGATTACGGCGCAGATTGACGGCGGTGGTCATGAACGCGGGATGCGTTCTGGCACGCTGAATGTCCCTGGAATTGTTGGGCTTGGCGAGGCCTGCAACATCGCGCATCGCGAAATGCCGGAGGAGTCCAAGCGCTTGCAGTACCTCCGGGACAAGTTGAAGAACAAGCTGGAGTCCGAGCTGGATGAGGTTTATATCAACGGCACGATGGAGTCGCGGCTGCCGCACAATTTGAACATCAGCTTCGCGTACGTGGAAGGCGAAAGTCTGCTGATGGGCATCAACGACATTGCAGTGAGTTCGGGGTCCGCTTGTACCTCGGCGACGCTGGAACCGAGCTATGTGCTGAAGGCGCTCGGGGCGGGCGACGACATTGCGCATTCGTCGATTCGGTTCGGAATCGGCCGGTTCAATACAGAGGAAGAAGTGGATTACGCCGCGGATCGTGTGATCGACGTGGTGCGCAAGCTGCGCGAGCTTTCGCCGCTTTATGAAATGGCGAAAGAAGGCGTGGATCTTTCGAAAGTACAGTGGGCGGCGCACTAGACGCCGCAGCCGGCTTCCCGCCAAACAATTTGAACGTCAAAGGAAAACCACATGGCATATTCGGATAAAGTTCTCGATCACTACAACAATCCCCGCAACGTTGGCTCTCTCGACAAGAAAGATCCGCAGGTGGGTACCGGAATGGTAGGCGCGCCGGAATGCGGCGACGTCATGAAGCTGCAGATTAAGGTCAACGCGTCCGGCATCATCGAAGACGCCAAGTTCAAGACGTTCGGCTGCGGTAGCGCAATTGCCAGTTCTTCGCTCGCCACCGAGATGCTGAAGGGTAAGACGGTGGATGAAGCTCTGGCGATTTCTAACACCGTCATCGTCAACGAGCTCAGCTTGCCCCCCGTTAAGATCCATTGCTCCGTGCTGGCTGAAGACGCCATCAAGGCCGCCATCACCGACTACAAAACCAAGCAGGGCGCGCACTCTACCGTGGGCGCTCCGGTGGTTCAGACCGTTGGCTAACGTGACCGAAGCGGCTGCCGTTCAGGTAACGCCGAAAGCAATTCAGAAGATCAAGCAGACCTTTGAGCGCGAAGGCGTTTTTGGAGGTCTGCGGCTCGGAATCCTGGGTGGGGGCTGTTCCGGCTTGAGCTATCAGTTCAAGTTCGAGGTGAAGCCGCGGGAGCGCGATCACATTTTCGAATTCGACGGGGTCAAGGTTTTCATCGATCCCAAGAGCTTGATTTATTTGCGCGGGCTCACGCTCGATTACAAAGAGAGCCTGATGCAGTCTGGCTTCGTTTTCGATAATCCGAACGCCAGCAAGAGTTGCGGCTGCGGCACCAGCTTCGCCGGTTGAGCGTGAACTACTTCGAGACCCTCGAAGTCCCAGAGAAACTAATTATCGACGCACAGGATCTCGAGAAGAGATTCTACGCGCTGAGCCGCAAATGGCATCCCGATCGCTTTGCGCGTGCGTCCGCCGATGAGCAACAGCGGGCACTTGACGCGTCAGCGGTTCTGAACGACGCCTATCGCACGCTGCGGCAGCCCGTGTCGCGCGCGGAACATCTGCTGACGCTCAAAGGCATTCCACCCTCGGAAGATAAAGTTCCGCCGGAGCTTCTTGAAGAGGTCTTCGAACTGAACCTTGCGCTGGAAGAGTTACAGGCAGGAGATACCGATTCCCTGCCCCAGCTTCGCGATGCGCTAAAGCGCTTCCAGGATTTACTCGCAACAGCCGATGCAGACCTGGAAGCGGACTTCCGCGCGTGGGATGAGTCTAATGCGCCCGCCGTTCTGAAGCTGATCCGCGCGCATTTGAACTATCGGAAATACATCTCCAACCTCGTCCTTGAGACGCGAACGACATTAAAAAACTATGTTTCAGATTGACTTTGGCACGCCGGAAGAGAACATCGTCGGGATTGACCTCGGGACGACCAATAGCCTGGCCGCCATCATGGCGCCGGACGGGCCGCGGATTCTCACGGGCATCGTGCCGAGCATTGTGGCTTTGTCCGACGATGGGGCGTTCGTAGCCGGAGAACCTGCCCGCGCCATTCTGCTGCATCACCCGGGGCGCGCCGTTTACTCAGCCAAGCGGCTCATGGGGAAGGGCCTGGCGGACATCCGAGAGGAACTGCATTACCTGCCGTTTCAGATTGGCCCGGATAGTGAATCGGTTATCCGCCTAGCCGTCGGCGACCGCTTCCTGACGCCTCCGGAAGTCGCCGCGTACGTGTTGCGCGAGTTAAAGATGCGGGCCGAAGACGAGCTTGGCGCGGCTGTGACCAAAGCCGTGGTAACCGTTCCGGCTTATTTCAACGACGCACAGCGCCAAGCCACCAAAGACGCCGGACGCATTGCCGGGCTGGAGATTCTGCGGCTAGTCAATGAGCCTACGGCTGCGGCGCTGGCTTACGGGCTGGATAAGCGCAAGGACGGCGTTGTCGCGGTGTACGATCTGGGCGGAGGCACCTTCGATATCTCGATATTGAAGCTGCACGACGGGATCTTCGAAGTGCTCGCTACCAACGGCGACACGCACCTGGGTGGTGACGACATTGATAACCGCATGATACAGATCGCGGTTGAAGACATCGCCAGCGAGTGGGATTTCGATGTACGTAGCAGTGGCGAGGCCATGGAGCTGCTGCGCCGCTCCGTGATCACGGCGAAAGAGCTGCTCTCGGCACGGATGGCCGTCGACCTGGAATACGAGTGGGCGGGCCGCCGCTATGCGCGCACGTTGACTCGGGAGTTGTTTGAGAATCTGATTCGCGACATCATCGATCGCACGCTGGGCCCGTGCCGCCAATGCATTCAAGATTCCGGAATGACGGTGGAGCGGATTGACGAAGTGGTAATGGTAGGCGGCTCGTCGCGGATCCCCATGGTCCGCAACGCGGTCGAAGTGCTCTTTGGCGCGCGACCCCATACGGACCTGAATCCGGACGAGGTGGTTGCTCTCGGCGCTGCGGTGCAAGCGGGAATTCTAGGCGGATCTGTCGAAAACCAGCTGTTACTCGATGTCACGCCGCTTTCGCTCGGCATCGAAACCATGGGCGGGCTCGTCTCCAAGATCATCCATCGCAACTCGACCATTCCGGCTAGCGCGAGCGAGACGTTTACGACATCCGTGGATGGTCAACGAAACGTTCGTATCCACGTTGTGCAGGGTGAGCGGGAGTTGACGAAAGATTGCCGCTCCTTGCTGGTGTTCGACCTTCAGGAGATTGACCCGCTTCCGGCTGGCCTCGCGCGGATCGAGGTGCGCTTCCTGATTGACGCAAACGGCATCTTGAACGTGACGGCGCGCGACGCCCGCACCGGCAAGGAACAGTCCATGGAAGTGAAGCCCACTTATGGTCTGACCGATGAGCAAGTGGAGGCGATGATTGAGGCTTCCTTCAATCACGCTGAGGCTGATTTCGCGGCCCGGCAAGTGGCAGAGGCCCGGGTGGAAGCGGACGCCATTCTGCTGGCGGCAGAGAAAGCCCGGACCAATCCCGCATGGCTGCGGTTGGATGAAGCGGACCGCACCCTAGTGGACCGGGCGATGGCGGAACTGGTGGATAGCAAGTCGACCGAAGATCATCGCGCGATCCGGAACAAGATTGAGGCGCTTGATCAAGTTACACGGCCGCTGGCCGAAGAAATGATGAACTCAGCCGTTCAGGTCGCGCTGAAGGGCACCCGCATCTGATCTCGGCATAGCTCAACCAGCCACAGGCGAGAAGCTATTGAGCGGGAGCACGACTCGCATCAACTTGTGGACAAGGCATCTCCGTTCGTATAGTCACCGATAATGGCAAGGCAGCCGAAACGTGAGTCTCCGGAGTGATTGGACGGGTTTCAAAGCCGTCAGAACATCGCTTTCAAAGACGGGGTGAGCGACGATCGTTCTAACTGCGTTCACGGAGCCATCTTTGCTAATCGAAACACTGACTTCTGTTCGACCCGATATGCGCTTGTCTCTTGCGTCCCGGAGATAAGGCGGGGCAACGAAATTCAGAACGGCCAAGGCGCTGTCGGGTAGCCGAGTCGTGTCTTGCGATAACAGAAGCGAGGCAGTGACCAGCAGCAGGAAGTTGAACCTCATGGTTAAGAACTTTCGCGCTGGAGGGCACCCGCATCTGATCGCCGCAGTAGACGGGGATCCCAGGCCACAGGCTTTGGTTCCGACGCTTGGATCTGTGGAAATTCCGGATGTTCGGGATTGATCAGAACATTCGACTCCAAACCTGCGGTGACGACGCTCGGCACGATCAAGATCAAGGCCTTTCGTTCTGAGAGCCACCGATCGCCTCGCTCGCGGCTGTAGACCAAGTGGTCGGCATTCCATTCGTGGACCTCGTCCAATCCCACTCGCTCCACTGAAAGGTGAGCCGGAATTTCGATCCGCATCCAGACCTGAGTTCTCGGCAGGATGCCAATGTTGGAGTGCGCCAACTGCTCCAATAGCGCGCCGCCGTAAGTTGAAGCCGCATAGATTACGCGGCGTCCCCGGCTATTCCAGCGTCCACCGTTGAGAAAAGGACCGATTCCATCCATTAACGGGTGACGCCGGTCCGCAATGCGGAAAGCCTGCAAGTTAGGAAGGTAAGCCGTAGAAAAGTTTATCGAGGAGCTGTTCGACTTCGCGCGCGCCTAACTCGCTCATGGAGCGGTCAAGCGGGGACACGCCGCCCAGTTCCGGATGCGGACGGGTGAGCCACTCGCGCGACGCGGCCTGGTCGTCATCCCACACGTATTCCGAGGCGGCGATCACGCGCGCTAGGCGCTCAACGCGTTCGCTCTCCGCTGCCGTCAAGCGCGTCCGCCTCTTGTATGTGGCTTCCGGAACCAGCCGGTACATCAGCTCATTTACCTGGCGAGGCGCATCGAACACACGCTGAGCTGTTCGGCGAAGCGCCTGTTTCGAAAGACCAGCCTGAACTAAATCTGCAAGCTCATGGATAGAAACGGAGTGAAATGTTCGCTTTTCCTGTCCATCTAGTATTCTGGAAATCCTGGTTACTTCTGCGACGGTCATGCCATCCCCGGTATCAATGTAGCACACTAACCAGCTCAACTGATACCCACGGCATGGAAGTGGTGTAGCATCTTTTCATGGCTGGACTCACTTGGGATCACACCGAAGACATCGCGCTCTCGCTTTTCGAGGAGCATCCGGAGATAGATCCCACCAATATCCGGTATACCGACCTGCATCGGTGGATCACGGAACTACCGGATTTCGGCGATATTCCGGCAGCCTCGACCGAGGGCAAACTGGAAGCGATTCAAATGGCCTGGATCGAAGAGTACGAAGAAAACCATTAACTTTCGTGTTATTCTAAGACCTTGTGGGTGGGGTGGCTTTCGCCAAATACGGCGTCAGGCACGGCAACCGCAGAAAAATTTAAAGCAGGTCAGGCAATGCCAAAACTCAAGACCCATAAAGGTGCGGCTAAACGTTTCCGGAAAACCGGGACCGGTCAAGTCGTGCGCAGTCATGCATTTTCGCGCCATCAGCTGACGCATAAGGCCCGTAAACGGAAAAACCGCTTGCAGACCGAAGTGGTTGCCGCTCAGGCGGATCAAGCCAAGCTGAAGCGGATGATCCCCTACTAGACGCTTCTTTTTAGAAGCGCCGATCCTTTGCGTGAACGGAGCCACCGCACGTGCCCGTTTCACCTAACCAATAATCTACAGGAGAAGAAAACGTGCCTAGAGTTAAACGCGGTACCAAGCGCAGAGCCTCGCGCCATAAAACGCTGGAACTGGCTTCCGGATATTTTCTAACGAAGAGTAAGCTTCACCGTTCCGCCCAGGAGGCAGTCGAGCGGGCCCTGAAGTTCGCCTACACGGGACGAAAACGCAAGAAGCGCGATTTCCGCTCGCTGTGGATCGTGCGTATCGGGGCAGCGGCGAAAGCCTCCGGACTAAACTACAGCAAGTTCATGCACGGGATGAAACTGGCTGGCGTAACGCTCGATCGTAAGGTCCTCTCAGAGATCGCCTACGCGGATCAAGCAGCCTTTACCGTGCTCGTTGAGCAAGCGAAAACTGCCCTGGCCGCAGTGCCCCCGCCTGCAGTTCAGCCTGCATAACAATCAAAGCTTATGGCCGAACCTTCCATGGTGGATTCCGAAGTGGACGCTCTTTCCGGCTTAGAAGAGCGCATTCAGAAAGCGGTTATGTTAGTCGGCAGTTTGCGAAAAGATCGCGACTCTCTAACCAGAGAATTAGCAGAAGCGCAGTCTGAAAATCAGCGACTCGCCCACGAGATCGACGCCATTCGTCAGGAGCGCGCGCAAGTGCGCACCCGCATCGAAAAGCTTCTGGGACATATCGATCAGCTAAGCTTGTAGCAGATGTCCGTCATGGACCCGAAACCTGATTCACGCAAGCCGGTTAAGGTCACAATCTTCAACCAAACCTACACGTTAGCGGCGCAGAGCGACCCCGATGAGGTACTCGGGGTTGCCCGCGAGGTCGACGACCTGATGCATTCTATTGCGGAGCGTTCCGGGTCGAGCGATGCGTCTCGTGTTGCGGTGCTGGCGTGCCTGCACATGGCGGACCGCTTGCGCGTGCTTGAGGCAATGACCGATGAGGTGAATCACCGCGCGGTTGTGTTTTCGGAGTTACTCGAAAAGGCTCTGCAGCCGGACTAGCCTAAGCAGTTTTCGGCAGCGGCACCAGCACCGCGGCGGCCATGGCGAATTTCAGTTCTTCAATGCCTTGACCCGTCGCGCTTGAGATCGCAAGGAACTTCATGCCGCGTTCGGCGGCGAGCATACGGAGCGCGCCCACAATCTCCACATTCGCGGCGGCGTCCATTTTGCTAGCGACCAAGATCATCGGCCGGCTCGCAAGACTTTCGCTGAACGCGGCAAGCTCACGCATCAGAATTTCAAAGTCTTCCAGCGGATCGCGACCGGTTTCGGACATGTCCACCAAGTGGACCAGCAGCCTTGTCCGCTCGATATGGCGCAGAAACTGAATCCCCAGGCCATGGCCTTCGTGCGCGCCCTCGATAATTCCCGGGATGTCGGCCACCACGTAGCTCCGATAGTCGTCCATTTTCACCACCCCGAGATTTGGCTCCAACGTGGTGAATGGATAGTCAGCGATCTTGGGCCGAGCGGCGGACACGCGCGAGATCAGAGTGCTCTTACCGGCATTGGGAAATCCGACCAACCCGACGTCGGCTAGCAGTTTCAGCTCCAGCCGGAGATGCTTTTCATCCCCCGGTTTGCCGTCTTCGTGCTCAGTAGGCGCTTGATGAGTGGAACTGGTGAAGCGTGCATTCCCTCGACCGCCCCGCCCACCGCGCGCCACACGGAACATCTGCTCCGGTTCGGAGAAGTCGAACAGAACCTCGCCTGAATCCTGGTCGTACACCACGGTTCCGACCGGAACTGTTAACTCGATCGATTTGCCATCTTTCCCATGGCAATCGCTGCCTTCACCGTGACCGCCGCGTCCAGCCTTATGCTCCGGGTTGAACCGGTAGCGCAAGAGGGTGTTGTCGTGGACTGTGGAGCGCATGAAGATATCGCCTCCGCGACCGCCGTCACCGCCGGACGGACCGCCTCGCGGCACATATTTCTCGCGGCGAAACGCCAGGCAGCCGTTTCCGCCGTCGCCGGCCTTTACAAGGATGCGAGCTTCATCGATAAACATAAAGATAGAAAGAGAGAAGGGACGAACACAGCGAGCCACCAAGCGGCAGCTCGCGCCAAGAGAGAAAACCTGAATTAGAGGGTGGCGTGCTCGGGGACGGATTCTTCCATTAGTTCGACCGCTTTGACGTTGACGAATTTGCCCATCCGTCCGCGATCGCGAAACTCGACAACCCCGGTGATCTTCGCAAACAGAGTATCGTCTTTACCCCAGCCGACGTTGATGCCGGGCTTGAGAGCGGTACCGCGTTGCCGAACGATGATCGACCCGCCGGGCACTAGTTGTCCACCGAACACCTTGATGCCGAGCCGCTGCGCATTAGAATCGCGGCCGTTTTTAGAACTACCTAAACCTTTTTTATGTGCCATGGCAAAAACCTATACGGCGATGTCGCCGATCTTCACTTCGGTGTAATCCTGACGGTGGCCCTGGGTGCGCTTATATTGCTTTTTCCGCTTGAACTTAAATACCAGGATTTTCTTGCCCCGGTCGTTTCCGGCGATCGTAGCTTTCACTTGGGCATTGGCAATGCTGTCCCCAACGCTCAACTCCCCTTCTTTGGAAGACACGGCCAAGACGCGGCCTAGCGTTACTTCGGAACCTACTTCACCCGTAATGGTAGGAACACGCACCGTGTCGCCAGAAGCGACGCGGAACTGCTTCCCGCCCGTCTCAACAATTGCGTACATATACTGACCTCGAACAGGGTTGCGGCTCGGATGGAAGCAAACGACATCCGGGACCGTTTATGCGTAAGCAACTAGTATAGTACGCGGCACTCCTGAAACTCAAATCCAAATAGGTAAGCGGCGCCTTCGCGTAAACTCGGAAAGACTATGCGCGTCCGCGTTATCGATTCCCACACGGGCGGCGAGCCAACGCGAACGGTGATCACCGGCGGGCCCGATCTGGGACATGGTCCGATGGCGGAGCGCTTGGAACGATTCCGCGATCGGTTCGATACATTCCGGTCAGCCGTGGTGAATGAACCGCGCGGGTCGGACGCCATGGTGGGGGCGCTGCTGTGTGAGCCGCAAGACACCACCTGCACGGCCGGAGTGATCTTTTTCAACAATGTCGGATACCTGGGAATGTGCGGTCATGGCACGATCGGGCTAATCGCCAGCCTCCGCTACCTCGATCGCATTCAACCTGGCCACCACCGGATCGAGACACCCGCCGGTATTGTTGGCGCGCAACTGCACCCGGAAGGTGACGTGACCGTAGCCAACGTCGCGAGCTTCCGGCTAATCAAGGAGGCCGTAGTCGATGTCCCCGGATTCGGCACAGTAATCGGAGACGTCGCGTGGGGTGGAAATTGGTTTTTCCTGGTCTATAGCAGTCCATTGCCGATTCAAATCACCAATATCGACCGGCTAACCGATTATTGTTGGCGTGTTCGCGAAGCTCTCCGAAACGCGGGCGTCACTGGCAGCGATAACAGGGAGATCGACCATATCGAGCTCTTCGACGGTAATGGCCGGAACTTCGTGCTCTGCCCCGGAAAAGCTTATGACCGTTCGCCGTGCGGGACCGGAACCAGTGCGAAACTGGCTTGCCTTTATGCCGATGGGAAGCTGCAATCTGGCAAAGTCGTGCGGCAGGAGAGCGTGATTGGCAGCGTCTTCGAAGGCAGCGTCAGCGTGCGTGACGGCGCGATTTATCCGCAAATCCGCGGCTCGGCGTTCGTTACGGCGGATGCCGAACTTCTGTTGGATGAACGTGATCCGTTTTGCTGGGGAATCCGGCCGTGAACTTCGATGCCGCGGTGGTTGGCGCGGGGATCGTCGGAGCAGCCTGCGCGCGGGAAGCAGCCGAAGCCGGGCTACAAGTGGTCGTCATCGAGCGTGACTTTCCCGCTTGCGGCGCGACTGGGGCGGGTATGGGACACGTTGTCGCAATGGACGACTCCGAACCGCAATTCGCCTTGACCCGCTTTGGACGGGAGCTTTGGAGTCAGCTGGCTCCCACGCTCCCCGCCGACTGCGAATACGTGGCCTCCGGAACACTTTGGGTTGCCGCCGACGAGAACGAGTTTGCAGAGGTACTTCGAAAGCAGCGGTTCTATTCGGAGCGTGGCGTGCGGACGGAGGTTCTCGATCCGAGGCAATTGCAGAGAGCCGAGCCGAACTTGCGCGAGGGGCTGGCTGGCGCGCTTCTAATCCCGGACGACGCGGTTCTCTATCCGCCGTGCGCCACCCGATTCTTGCTCCAGCATCCGAACATTCACCTGCGGAATTGGCTCGCCGTCAGTGTCAGCGACACCCTGGTGAAACTAGCTGACGGCTCAACGGCGAGTGCCGGACTGGTGATTAACGCGGCGGGGACGGAAGCCGGACGGCTGAGTCCTCAGCTACCCATTCCCATTCAACCGCGCAAAGGGCACCTGCTCATTACGGATCGCTATCCGGGGTTTATTCGCCATCAACTGGTCGAGTTGGGCTACCTGAAAAGTGCGCATTCCACGACCGCCGACTCGGTTGCCTTTAACGTTCAGCCGCGTGCGAACGGTCAGATTCTCATTGGCTCGTCACGCCAATTCGGTGAAACAACGGCCGCCATGGACCGTCACGTTCTTAGTTCCATGCTCGCGCGGACTTCCGAATACCTTCCAGGCATCGAACGGCTTTCCGCGATTCGCGGTTGGACAGGATTTCGGGCTGCTACGCCCGACAAACTTCCCTTGATCGGACTGGTCCCCGGGTCTCGCAGTCTGTATGTGGCAGCCGGCCACGAGGGCTTGGGAATCACCACGGCGCTCGCTACCGGGCGGCTCTTGCTGGATCGAATTCTGCAGCGGGTTTCCGTGATTCCGGCCACGCCCTACAGTGCGGAACGACCGTGCCTGACCCATGCCTGAGATCGTCATCAACGGGCGGCGGGCGATAGTACCGGACGACGTGACGGTGGCGGTCGCGGTGCTTTACGCGGGACAACATGTTTTCCGGCGGTCATTGACCGGCGAGCCGCGCGGCCCACTCTGCGGAATGGGCGTCTGTTACGAGTGCCGCGTCACGATCGATGGCGTGGAGCACGCGCGAAGTTGTCAGATCCCTTGCTTGCCGCGAATGATTATCGAGACGGCATGAGAATCGCGGTACTGGGTGCGGGTCCGGCGGGGCTATCAGCCGCCTGCAGCGCAGCGGAGGGCCTCGCGACGGCGTCGGTTTCGTTGATTGATGACAATCCGGAAGCTGGCGGTCAGATCTGGCGCGGGGATCCGGGCCGCTGGCCAGTTCGGCTGCAAAAAGCGGGCGTAACCGTTCACAAGAGCACTCGTGTCATTTCTGCAGAACGAACCCAATTGTTGCTGGACGGGCCGATTGGGTTCGTTTGGCTGCCGTTCGACAAGCTCATCGTGGCCACCGGCTCTCGGGAGTTATTTCTTCCGTTTCCGGGCTGGACGTTGCCGGGCGTCATGGGCGCCGGAGGTTTGCAAGCAATGGTTAAGGCAGGGCTACCGGTGAAGCGAAAAAACATTGTCATTGCCGGGACTGGTCCGTTGTTGCTGGCCGTAGCCCACCATCTTCAGGCGCAAGGGGCGACCGTGCTGAGGATCGCCGAGCAGACTTCCTGGGCACGGCTGTTCCGGTTCGGGACCCGCCTTCCCTTTCCGAAGATGCGGGAAGCGGTAGCGCTGTGGAACCATGTTTATTCTCCCGGGACTTGGGTGACCGAGGCGCACGGAAGCGGAAACCTCGAATCGGTCACGCTGCATCGGGCAGGTCGCCTGACAACGCTCGCTTGTGATTATTTGGCCACCGGCTATGGGTTAGTTCCCAACAACGAGCTGTTGCAAGCTCTAAACTTGGACCGCGCGCCGTTGAACCAGTATCAGCAATTGGGTGACTCGAACATCTACGTGGCAGGCGAAGCCAGCGGGACAGGGGGCGCGGATCTGGCGGCAGTCGAAGGGAAGATTGCCGGATACGCCGCTTCCGGCCGCCTGGATCGAGCGCAACGAGTGTTCCAGGAGCGCGCGCGTTGGGTTCGTTTTGCCGCGCACCTATCCGCTACATTTGCTCTGCGCCCCGAGCTGAAGCGGCTGGCCCAAGCCGAAACTATCGTCTGCCGCTGCGAGGACGTGCCACTAGGAAAGCTGCAACTCTACAGCGGCTGGCGCGAAGCGAAGTTACAGACTCGCTGCGGCATGGGCCCGTGCCAGGGACGGATTTGCGGCCCGATCACACGGCATCTCTTGGGTTGGTCGCCGGGCTCGGTACGGCCGCCGGTCTTCCCCGCCCCCGTGGGCAGTTTTATGCTGAAAGCGACAGACAACTGATGCCAAACTCTATGCAGTGGCAGGGCGTCATGCCCGCGATCACGACACCCTTCAACGATGACCTTACCGTGGACTACGAGTTTCTCGCGTGGCATGGCAAATGGCTCGTGGACCAAGGGTGCACGGGCTTGGTCCCATTAGGTTCGCTCGGCGAGGGCGCGACGCTGACATTCGAGGAAAAGGAGCGCGTGCTTACGACCCTGGTGCGAGCGGTCGACAAACGCGTCCCCGTGGTGGCCGGGATCTCCGCGCTAACCACAAGCGACGCCGTGGCCTTGGCGCAAATGGCCGAGAGATCCGGCTGTTCGGGGTTGATGGTGTTGCCTCCATATGTGTACGCCGGTGACTGGCCGGAGATGAAAGCGCACGTCTCCGCAGTGATTGGGGCAACCTCGCTTTCTTGTATGCTCTACAACAACCCCATCGCTTATCGGACGGATTTCCTGCCGGAACAAGTTTGCGAGCTGCTCGCTTGTTGGGAGAACCTTCACGCCATCAAGGAATCCAGCGCAGATGTTCGGAGAGTTGCGGCTTTGCGAGCTCTGGCGGGCGAACGGCTGGAAATCTGTTGCGGGGTGGACGACGTTATCGTCGAAGCGATCCATGCCGGGGCGCGTTGCTGGATCGCAGGCTTGGCGAACGCCTTCCCACGGGAGTCAGTCGAGCTCTTTCAACGTGCAGCCAGCAGCCACCCGGACACCTTTTCGCTTTATAAATGGTTTCTGCCCATGCTGCGAATGGACACGGTACCGAAGTTCGTACAGTTGATCAAACTGGCACAGCAGGAAGCGCGCAATGGCAACGAACGCGTTCGCCCGCCGCGGCTTCCACTTGCCGGTGTCGAAAGGGACGAAGCGCTCGCCATTGTGCGGACCGCCCTTGGCACTCGAACCTAGTAAACTTTGGGCATGTCTGGGCAGATGAGATACGTTGAGATCTCGAGATTCGGGTTGGATGGGCTCGCTGTCCGCGAGAAGGGAATTCCCAAGCCGGGCAAACGCGAAGTGTTGGTGCGCGTGCATGCAAACTCGTTGAACTTTCGCGATCTGCGCGTGGCCCAAGGCCTGTACGATCCCAGGATGAAGCTGCCACGCGTCCCACTTTCCGATGGCGCGGGCGTGGTCGCGGAAATCGGATCGGGAGTCACACGATTCCGGACGGGCGACCGGGTGGCCGGAATCTTCATGCAAAGTTGGCTGGCTGGCGAGATCCAGGACATCCATGCGGGCTCCGCCCTCGGCGGGGCGATCGACGGCATGTTGAGCGAATACGTGGTGCTGCATGAAGACGGCCTGACGAGCATTCCGGAGTACCTGAGCTTTGAGGAAGCAGCCACGTTACCCTGCGCCGCGGTAACAGCCTGGAACGCGCTGGTGTACCAGTGCCGCGTGAAGCCAGGAGACACGGTCCTGATTCAGGGCACGGGTGGCGTTTCGCTGTTTGCGCTGGCATTTTCCAGGATGGCTGGAGCGCGCGTAATCGCCACTTCGAGCAGCGCCGAGAAGCTGGCGCGAGTGCTTGCTCTTGGCGCTTCCGACGGAATTAACTATCGGACGACGCCGCAGTGGGCGCGACGGGTGAAGGAGCTTACCGGCGGCCGAGGGGTCGATCATGTTGTCGAAGTTGGCGGCTCCGGTACACTTCCGCAATCGCTTCACGCTGTGCGCGTAGGCGGGCATATCGCAATGATTGGTGTCCTGTCGGGAGTTTCCGCCGAGATTGCCACGGCGCTGATCCTCCAGAAATCGGTGCAAATCCACGGAATTTATGTGGGCTCGCGCGAGATGTTTGAATCTATGAACCAGGCGATAAGCCAGCATCATCCGAAACCTGTGATCGATAGCGTATTTGGCATGGAAGCAATCGGCGAGGCGCTGGCCCACATGGAAGGCGCTTCCCATTTCGGAAAGATCGTTATTCGTCAGGACTGAGTTGCGACGCCTTTTGCCGTGGGTGGCGTGCTTATGTTGTCTCTGGTCTTGCGGGCCTGGAGTCTTTTCGGGAGCGCCGCCCCGGAAAGAATTGCATGTCGCGGCGGCGGCTAATCTATCCACCATTTTCCCGGTGCTTGCGGCTGCCGAGCTGAAGTCAACCGGCATCTCGTTGGTCCCCAGCTTCGGTTCAACGGCCCAACTGACCAAGCAAATTGAAGCCGGGGCGCCTTTCGATATTTTCCTCGCAGCCGACAGTCAGCATCCGACGCAGCTGGCCAGCGAATCGTTGGCCGATCCACCTCGGGAGTACGCGCGCGGCCGCGTCGTTATCTGGGCACCCAAGCGGCCCGGCATCAAAACTCTGGAAGACTTGGCTCGCCCAGATGTCAAAATTATTGCCATCGCGAACCCTGACCTGGCGCCTTATGGCAGGGCGTCCGTTGAAGCTCTCACAGCAAGTCAGCTTTGGATTAAGGTCAAAACCAAAGTCGTTTATGCCCAGAATATTGCGGCCGCGCTCAGCTACGCGGATACCGGTAACGCTGATGTATCCTTGACCGCGTTCTCGTTAGTGGCCGCCACCCATCCGAATGCTCCGCTGGTGCCGGAGAACCAGCATACACCGATTGTTCAGTCTCTCTGCATTCTGAATCGAACGTCGGATCTTGCAAGCGCGCGGCGGGTGGTCTCGTATCTACTGAGCACCGAGGCGCGCGCCGTCTTTCGAAAGAACGGTTACTCAGTTCAGTAGGTTCGAGAGAACTTCCTTGACACGCGTGACCAACGTAGCTGCGCTATATGGTTTCTGGAGCATGGAGCCGGTGGGCTCACCGGGAAATCGCGAATAGACTTCCTCTTCGCTGAACCCGCTGGACAGGATTGTCTTGAGATTCGGACTAACCTGGCGCAGGCGGTGCAGGGTTTCAAAGCCTGTCCAACCTGGCATGGATAAGTCAAGAAGCACGAGTAAGATATCGCTACGGTGTTCCTTCAAGAGGCGTAACGCTTCTTCGCCGTTTTCAGCGCAGAGCACCGCATACCCAGCACGCTCCAAAGCAGTTGTTGCCATTAGGCGCACGACCGGCTCATCGTCCACGAACAGGATGAATTTTGACCGGCCGTTTCTTAAGTCGTTTAACTGGCGGGTCTGGCCGGGAACCGGCGGGAAATACACGCGGAACGTACTGCCTTCGCCAGGAGCGGTAATTACCTCAAGGGCACCTTCATGCCCGCGCACGATGCCAAAAACCGCGGCAAGTCCCATGCCGCGGCCGGTAAATTTGGTAGTGAAGAACGGCTCGAAGATTCGGGTAAGGATCTCCCGGTCCATGCCCGATCCGGTATCGGTCACTTCCAGGTAAACGTACTCACCCGGGGGGACATCTTCGCCCAGGATGAAAGCTTCCCGATCGGTGTTGCTCAAAGCAGCTATCCCGGTCCGCAGCCGCACCACGCCTTCACCTAGAATCGCTTCGGCGCCGTTGATGACCAGATTCATCACGATCTGCTGGATCTGCGTCGAATCGCCTTCAATCTTGGGAAGATTGTCTTGCAAGTGGCGTTCGAGTGTGACCGCACGGGAGATTGAGGTACGCAGGAGCACCGCGATCTCATTGACCAGCTTGGACATGTCGAGACGCTGGACAGTGAATTTGCCCTTGCCCGAGTAAGCGAGCAGCTGGCGGGTGAGATCAGCTGCGCGTTCTCCGGCATTGACAACGTTTTTCAACATTTCGTTGTTCGGGTCGTCTTCGCCCAGGTTGTCGAGCACGAAGCTTGCACTGCCGAGAATGCCGGTTAACAGGTTATTGAAGTCGTGGGCGATGCCACCGGCCAGCAGGCCAATGCTTTCCAGTTTGTGGGCCTGGATCAATGCTTCCTCTGCCTGCTTCCCTCGCGTGATATCGAGAGCCACGCCGGCCAGCCGAATTTCTTTCTCCGGTCCATAACATTGGGCAAGACCACGGGAAGCGACCCAGTGTAGAGAGGCATCGGGCCAGACCACGCGGAACTCGAATTCGTATTCAGCCTCATTGCGCACCGCGCGCATGATCGCTGTGTCGGCTCCCGCCCGGTCATCCGGATAAATATGATCGCGAAGCACATCGTACATGAGCGGCTCGTCATCTTCTGGGAGCCCGAATAGCTGTTTGCAAACGGGCGTCATCAACACGCTTTTCTGGCGCGAGAAGAAATACCAAATTCCGACCCCAGCCGCTTCCGTCGCCAAGCGCAAGCGTTCTTCGCTCTCTTGCAGCCGCTGCTCGTTCTCGCGAAGCCGTTCATAGGCGTTTTGAAGTTCGCGCGCCCGCATGCTCTCGGCAACGCGGAGGCGGCTCCGCTCGAGCGTCGAGCGTAAGCGGGCCAGCAGCAAAACCGGATCAAAGGGCTTGACGACATAATCTTCAGCCCCGCGTTCCAGGCACTGGATGACACGCGCGGTTTCGTCCAACGCGGAGAGCATGATCACCGGGATATTGCGGCTTTGAGGATCGCTCTTAATGCGATCAAGTACTTCTATGCCGTTCATGCCCGGCATCATGAGATCCAACAGAATCAAGTCCAGGCGCTGGCGGCCGATCTGCGCCAGTGCCGACTCGCCGTCCGGCGCCGTCCACGCGCGCAGCCCATGCCGCTCCAGCATACGAACAAGCAAGTCCCGATTGCCAGGATTATCATCGACCACCAATACTTCGCCACCGATAGTCGATTCTGCAGCGCCGCTAACAAAATCAGCGGGTTCGGCGGCATTGGTGAAGTCTCGAGTGCCCTTGGTGAATTCCAGCAGCTCCGCGGTGGCGACGCCGATCCGCATGACGTCGCTTAAATTCAGACCCGCTTGTCGTCCAGCGGCGTCGGAAACCATCGGCGCCAAGTGCGCAGTGATGTTCTCCAGCGGCGGTTTCATGTAATCCCGCAGTACCTGCAGTTGTTCGGGGGAGAGGACGGCACGTTCCTGTGGAATTTCTCGCTGGAGCAGGTCGAGAACGGCCCGGCCGCTGTCGCGAATGGAGTGAAGAGCGACACGAACCGCGTCCGGTGCGTCGCAAGCCAAATCCTCAATCAACATATCGCTATAACCGGAAATCTGGTTCAGCGGAGTGCGGAGCGCGTGTCTCAATTGGGAGGAACGAATGGAGCCGTCGGGAGTCACGCCGGGTCTCCGGGGCCAGATTCGAGCGCGGAGGAACCGCGAAGCTCTTTCACTACAGTGCGGCTCACTTCGGCCAGCAGGTCCTCACGGCTATACGCGCCTTTTTGGAGCACCTGGCTCACCTGGCCATTCAACCGGTGCCGCTCGGCTTCAGTCAAGTCCTTGGCGGTGACTACAACCACCGGAATGCTGCGCCACTGCTCTTTAAACTTCAGCCGGGATACCAGCTCAAAGCCGTCCATTTCAGGCATCATCAGGTCAAGGAGGATGACTTTCGGGAGGCTCTCGTCAGTCGCCGCCTCGAGCCGTTCCAGTGCCACTCTCCCGTTTTCGGCCTGATCCACTTTCCAGCCATCGTTCTCGAGAAATCTGCGGAGGACCTCGCGCGACTCGCGGTCGTCTTCCACAATCAAGGCGCGCAAAGGCTGGCCGCCACGCCGGTACCGCGCCAGTACATTAGTCAGGCGCTCGCGGTTGATCGGCTTGGTCAAGTAGTCGGACGCGCCCAGTGTAAATCCGAGACTGCGGTTATCGACGATGGTAAGCACCACGACGGGTATCCCGGCGAGTTCCCGATCCGATTTGAGCTGGGCTAAGACCGACCATCCATCCATTCCGGGCATCATGATGTCGAGCGTGATCGCGCTCGGGCGCAGAGCACGAGCTTTCTGCAGACCCTCTTCTCCGGAGCGCGCCGCGATCACCACGAAGCCCTCGCGTTCCAACGTGCGCCGGAGCAATTCTTGTACCTCAACATCGTCATCGATTACCAGAATTGTATCGACGCGCGGTCCGGAATGCGGGGCTGCGACTTGGGCTTCGCTGGCTGTAGAATCACCCGCGCCCAATGAGACGACGGCGGGCAGAGAAAGACGGAAAGCCGAGCCGCTTCCTTTGCTACTTTCGATTTCGATGTCTCCGCCCATCATTCTGGCGAAACGCCGGCTGAGCGCGAGTCCCAAGCCGGTGCCGCCATATTTACGAGTGGTGGACGCATCGGCTTGGGTGAACGGGTCGAAAATCCTGGCGATCTCCTGGGGCGACATGCCGATTCCCGTGTCGAGTACGGTGAACACGATCCACTCGCGATTGGCGCGCGTGACGCGCTCGGCAGAGACCGTAACGCGTCCATTCTCGGTGAACTTGCAGGCGTTGCTAATCAGGTTAAAAAGGCTCTGGCGAACTTTCGTCAGATCCGCGTGCATGCTGCCGGCGTCGTGATGGTTCCATTCCAGAATGTTGGCATTCCGCTCGGCAATTGGCTGGAGGATACTGATCACCTCGCCGAGCAGACCGGCTACGGAGAAGGTCTCTAGGTAGAGATCCATCTTCCCGGCTTCGATTTTCGATAAGTCCAAAACGGAGTTGATCAGTTCCAGTAAGTGCTTGCCGGCCGAGCGGATTTTCTCCAGATCAGAGGAGATTGCATCGCGGTCCATATGCAGAAGCATGTCTTCCTGCAACATCTCGCTATATCCGATGATGGCGTTAAGCGGCGTACGCAGCTCATGGCTCATGTTCGCCAGAAAAGAGCTTTTAGCGTGGCTCGCAGCAATGGCGCGGTCTTTCTCGCGCTTGAAATTCAGGTTTACAGCGGTCACCATCAGCAGCAAAATCGTGCTCGCGAGCGCGGTGATGAGCAATGAGCTGAAGGCCTTCTGCTCGGCTTTGTGAAAGGACTGGTCGAGAAGCTCCGCCTGTCGAACGGAAATCTGCCGGGTCAACTCGCGGATGCGAACCATATACTCGCGTCCAACGCCGGACTCAACCAGCTGGCGCGCTGCCTCGAAGTTTACGTCCCGGCGAAGCCGCACGGTTTCGGCCATTTCCGCGAGCTTGAGTTTAGCGAGCCGGCTACATTCGGCTAATAATGATGAAAGCTGGGCGTCGCCGGCTAGGTCTTGCTTGAGCTCAGTGAGCTGGACCGCAATGAGCATTACGGCGGTATTGTAGGGCTCCAGATACTCTTCTTTTCCGGTGATTACAAACCCGCGCTGGCCGGTCTCGGCATCCTTCAAGGAGGAGGCGAACTCCAGAATTCGCTGCCTTTGAACTTGCTCGCGCCGGTAATCGCGGTCGGCGACCGAAACCGAATGCCAGTTCAAAATGGCGAAAGCGATAACAACGATGGCGGCTAAACCAGCTCCGCCCAGCCAGACCGCGTCGTCCCGCGTCGGCTTAAGATTTTTCAGCGTCAGAAGCGAATCCGGATCTTTCACGCACCACCTGATGCAATATGCGTTTGTGCCCGGCTTCAGCGTAGCAAAAGTTCGGCTACTATCGAGAGGTGGCAAGCCTGTTACTAGTTGAAGACAATGAGCTGAACCGGGACATGCTTTCGCGCCGGTTAACGCGTAGCGGATACCAGTTGCTACTTGCAGTGAACGGGGAGGAAGCGGTCCAAATCGCGGAGCAGCAGCATCCCGATCTGATCCTGATGGATATGAGCCTGCCCGTGCTGAGCGGTTGGGAAGCCACCAAGCGACTAAAGGCGAACGCGGCCACCAGCTCGATTCCAGTAATTGCTCTAACCGCGCACGCCATGGCGAAAGATCGCGAAGAAGCGCTGGCCTGCGGGTGTGACGATTACGACACAAAGCCGGTAGAGCTCCCGCGTTTGCTGCAGAAGATCAAGGACTTGTTGAGCAAGGGTGGGTCCGAAGCATCGAGCTAGGCGAACGCGACTAGTTTGGCGTTCGTGTTGCAACGAGAGGCTTCAAGGAGAGGCACTCTTTATGAAAAATATGTCCGTGTTTGGCATCTACCCTACTCGGGGGCACGCCGAAGAAGCCGTTGACGCATTGCGGGCGGCAGGATTTCGCAACACCGATATTTCCGCTCTGTTTCCAGATAACGTCGGGAGCAAAGATTTCGCGCATGAAATGCACACGAAGGCTCCGGAAGGAACTGCTGCGGGTGCGACGTCGGGAGCTGTTTTGGGCGGCGTGCTCGGATGGTTGGCGGGCGTTGGGCTTCTCGCGATACCGGGAATCGGGCCATTCATTGCGGCCGGTCCAATAATGGCGGCACTGGCAGGGGCCGGAGCAATGGGCGCCGTTGGTGGTTTGGTGGGTGCGTTGGTTGGAATGGGTATTCCCGAGTACGAAGCGAAGCGGTACGAAGGCCGCATCAAGAACGGCGGAATTCTTATTTCTGTCCATTGCGACAGCTCGGACTGGATCTCCAAAGCAAAAGACGTTTTGAAGCACACCGGAGCGGATGATGTGGCTTCCGCAAGCGAAGCCGGCGCCGACTTTGGCAAGTCCGATAAACCGCTGCCGCGGACACGAGTCGTGGGAAGTGAGCTTGTCGATCGCGAGCCGGTGGTTCGCCCCGGAGCCGAAGAAACGGTTATCGAGGAAGTGCCCGCGACGCGTGTCTCTCGCACCGCCGGGTCTGGGACTTACGAGGTCTAGAGCGTCGGTATCCAGTTCTTAAGCAGATCTTCGGGGTCACGGAAAATCTGACTCGCGCCGGCTTCTCGCAGGTCCTTCTCCGAGAAGCCGCCGCAAAGGACGCCTAACATGGCCATGCGGTCGTTAACGGCGGCTGCGGCGTCATGCGGCGAATCGCCGATGAACAAGCACTCCTCCGGCTTCAGGTGCCCAAGATTCTTCTGCACAGTCATCAAAACATCTGGATCAGGCTTGGAGTTCTTAACGTCGTCCTTGGTTGTGATCGCGTCTGTCAGCCCCTCAATTCGCAAGAGCTTTTCATAACGCTCGACTTCGGCTTTCTTCGCGGACGTCGCTAATCCGATCTTGATCTTCTTGGCGCGGATGGCTTCAAAAAGCTCGGGAACACAGGGGAAAGGTTGAAGGTCGTCAGCGAACTCTCTCTTGAAGAGTTCACCGCGGAACTTCTCGATCGCTTCGCCATCCTTCTCAATCTGATTTTGATCAAGGAAGGTTTCGAGGAGCTTATCTCCACCCTTTCCAATCTGAAAGCGGATGTCGGGAAGCTCGAAGCTGTAGCCAAAATGCTCGAAGGCTTGCTTCCAGGCTGCTGCGTGTTGATCGACCGAGTCGAGAAGCGTACCGTCGACATCGAAAACAATTGCTTTATACATATGAAGTCGAACGGAGCAAGCTCATCTCCGCAAGTAACAGGCTAAGATGCAGACAGTATGCAAACTCTCGAAGTGAACCGGCGCGCTTTCACTAAGCTGACGGCCGGATTCGCAGCGGCCGTCCTGCCCATCTCGGCGGAAACCATAACAACGGATACAACGGGCCTGGTGGCCGGGGAGGTCCAAATCCCTTCCGGCGACTTCCAGATGCCCGGCTATCGCGCCATGCCGGCAACCGGGACAGGATTTCCCGTCGTCATTGTGGTGCAAGAGATCTTCGGCGTCCACGAGCATATCCGAGATCTTTGCCGCCGGCTTGCGAAGGCCAAATATTTCGCTGTAGCGCCCGAGCTTTACGCGCGTCAGGGAGACGTCTCCAAATTGGAAAGTATCCAGGACGTCAGTCAGAAGGTGGTGTCTAAGGTGCCGGACGCCCAGGTGATGAGCGATCTCGATGCAACCGTGAAGTGGGCTTCTTCCGATACCAAAGCCGACGCCACGCGGCTGGCCATGACCGGATTTTGCTGGGGCGGCCGAGTGGTTTGGCTGTATGCGGCACATAGCACCCAGCTAAAAGCCGGCGCCGCATGGTACGGGCGATTGGTTGGACAGAAGTCCGATCTAACGCCAAAAAACCCCATCGATATCGCGGGAGACTTGAAAGCACCTGTCATCGGTTTTTATGGCGGGAAAGACACGGGGATTACAGCCGAGTCCATTGACCAGATGCGCGATGCGCTGAAGGCCAACAGCAAGGAAGCCGAGATCAACGTGTATCCCGAAGCGGGGCATGGGTTCAACGCAGATTACCGGCCCGGGTACAACGCGGAAGCGGCGCAGGACGCCTGGGCCAAGATGTTGGCCTGGTTCCATCGGCACGGGGTCTAAATTCCTTACTTGTGAAGACCGGAAGAAGAACGTTCCTCAAGACAGTAGCCGCCGGAGGAGTGGCCGCGCAATCCACGGTCCGCGGGCAAAAAAACGGCAAACCGGATGGCGAATACCCGAAGGTTTATCGCGGACGCCAGCTTAGCATGATCGCGTTTCCCTTGGGCGGGATCGGCGCGGGAACACTCAGTCTGGGCGGCCGCGGTAACTTCCGCGACTGGGAAGTGTTCAACAAGCCGGACAAAGGTAAACGCCCGCGTTATGCGTTTGCTTCCGTCTGGGCCGAGCGCCAGGGAGAAAAGCCCGTCGCGCGCGTTCTTGAATCCCAATTGCTTCCACCGTACGAGGGGTCCTCGGGCCTGGGTTCGGAAAATGTCCCGGGCTTGCCACGGCTGCAAAGCGCGGTTTTCACGGGTGAGTTTCCCCTTGCGCGCATCGATTTCGCCGACTCCCACTTGCCGGTGCAAATTCAGCTGGAAGCGTTCACGCCTTTCATTCCTCTCGATGCCGATGCCTCGGGCTTGCCGGTCGCGATCTTGAGGTATCGCGTTCGGAACCCAGCTAAAGCTCCGGCGTCGGTAAGTAT
Organism: Bryobacterales bacterium; assembly: GCA_963752695.1. Taxonomy (GTDB): domain Bacteria; phylum Acidobacteriota; class Terriglobia; order Bryobacterales; family Bryobacteraceae; genus Bog-113. The sequence continues at coordinate 468,152 of CAVVZB010000002.1, read as the reverse complement.
CGCGTTCTCTCTGGACAATCCAGTGGGAGGCGATGGGCGGGCGGCCTCCTACCGCGAATCCACGCCGGAAACGGGACTTTCCGGCCTGCTTTTCACCAATCCGCTGTTGCCGTTGTTCGATCCTATGGCGGGTTCTTTCGCCGTTGCCGCGCTTTCGCAAAACGCGGAACGGGAGATCTCTCGCGTGCGCGGATGGAGGCAGGCGAGCACATGGCCTGTAGGTGCGCTACTTTTCTGGGATCAGTTCACCGCTAATGGCACCCCCGGACCTGAGCCCGCGCAACGCGACACGGTGGGATCTCTGGCGCTCAAGAAGGAGATTGCGGCCGGCGGATCGGCCGACTTTACGTTCATCCTCGCCTGGCATTTTCCGAACCGCACCCCGAGCCGCTGCGGAGCGCGCGCGGCGTCCAATGAGGAAAACACAGTTGTCGGGAACTTTTATTGCTCCCGGTTTCGGGACGCCTGGCAAGCGGCGGAATTTACTGCCGCGCACTTGCCACAGTACGAAGCTCGCACCCGCAAGTTCGTGGAAGCCATGCGGCGGACGACTCTGCCCGGCCCCGTGCGCGAAGCGGCCATGGCGAATCTGTCTACGCTCGTTAATCAGACGTGTGTGCGCACCTTGGATGGCCGCTTCTACGGATTCGAAGGCTGTAACGATTCAATTGGTTGCTGCGAGGGCAGTTGCACGCACGTGTGGAATTATGAGGCGGCAACGGCTCATCTGTTCCCTTCCCTATCCCAATCGTTGCGCGAAACCAGTTTTCTGGTAGATACCGATGACACCGGTTTGATGAGCTTCCGCGAACTGCTGCCCTTTGGAAAGCAGCGCTGGGGGAAGGCCGCCGCTGATGGCCAGATGGGGCAGATTATGCATCTCTATCTGGATTGGAAGCTCTCCGGCGACACGCCCTGGATGCGGGCACTCTGGCCGGCGGCTAAACGATCACTCGAACACGCGTGGGCACCGGGAAGTTGGGATGCCAATCGCGACGGCGTAATGGAAGGCGCGCAACACAACACGTATGACGTTGAATTTTTCGGCCCCAATCCGCTCTGCGGAGTCTGGTACCTAGGCGCGTTACGAGCCGCCGCGGAGATGGCGCGGGCTATCGGGGATTCGAGCGCGGCAGACGAGTATCAGCAGCTGTTTGCGCGAGGGAGTCGATGGGTTGACGCTAATTTATTCAATGGCGAATATTACATTCAGAAGATCCAAGGGATTGCGCAAGATCAGATCGCTCCCGGCCTGATTGTCGGAATGGGAGCGCAGGACACCGAGCACCCCGACCTGCAAATGGGTGAGGGATGCCTGATCGATCAGCTCGTCGGTCAATACTTTGCGCATCTTTGCGGGCTGGGTCTACTTCTCGATTCCGCCAACGTTCGTAGGACGCTTCAATCAATCTATCGCTATAACTACAAGCGGCGTCTCGACGAACATGAGTCCGTGCAGCGCACCTTCGCGTTGAACGATGAAGCCGGCTTGGTTATTTGCGATTACGGCAAGGGCAAGCGGCCGGAGATCCCGTTTCCATATTTTGCCGAACTGATGACCGGGTTTGAATATTCGGCGGCTGTACTGATGATGTACCACGGCATGGTGGACGAAGGGATCGAGTGCATCGGCAATATCCGTCGGCGGTACGACGGCGAGCGGCGCAATCCGTGGGACGAAGCCGAGTGCGGGCATCATTATGCGCGGGCAATGGCGAGCTGGAGCGCAATTCCGGCTCTCAGCGGCTTCCACTTCAGCGCGGTAGATCGCTCCCTGGTTGCAATCCCACGGATGCCTTCGCCCAACAACAAACCATTTGAAAGCTTCTGGTCATCCGGCACCGGGTGGGGTTCGTTCACCCACTCCGCCAATGAGCATCACCGGTTAACGGTGTCGGCCGCGGAAGGATCGCTGACCTGCCGCATCTTGGAGCTTTCTTGGCCGGAGAAAGCTCGAAGTGTGACGGTAGGAAAAGCCGAAATCGGGTTTGAACGGCACGGTTCCCGATTGCTTCTCCACTCGGATGCGCGAGTGGAACCAGGCAACGACTTAGTTGTCTCAAGCTGACGTGGAATGCAAGGAAATGTCGGAGAGTACCGCTTCCGGACACCTTTTCCGAGTTTGTCGCATAACATTGTAATGACGCAGGCCTTGCCGGCGAACCTTTTTTCCGATTCAACTAGCCGCCATCATGAATGTAAGATCCGCTTTTCCCGCACTTTTGCTTATTAGCTGCGCCGTACTGATTGCAACTGCGCAGGCGAACACTCTTAACTTGGGAGTCAGCGCGAACCCGGTCACCTACGGCTCCCCACTTACGCTTACCGCGACTTTCTCAACTGCGCCGCCGAGCGGCCCGGTAACGTTCTATGACGGGGTTAACGTGATCGGAACCGCTCCAATCATGGGCACCACGGCCACTCTCACCACGCGCCAATTGTTTTCGGGAACGCGGAAGCTTTCGGCCCGGGGTGGCGGCGCGATCGCGCCCGTCGTCTTGGAAACGGTCAGCACGCTTTCGGCAAGCGGCTTCAATACGGTCGCCACTTTCCCGGTAGGTCCGCCGGTGGTAGCGGGCCAACCTTACGCGGCTGAGCAGTCTCCTGCGTGGGTGGCTGTTGGAGATTTTAATAACGATGGCAAGCTGGATACGGTTTTGCCGGTGTATTCGGCCGCTACAGGCGCCACGAGCGAGATCAGTATTCTGCTCGGCAACGGCAACGGAACCTTCCAAGCCGCTGTCCACGTGAGCGCCGGAACCAATATCTTTTCCGTGGCGGTAGGCGATTTTAATGGCGACGGCAAAGCGGACTTGATTCTCGCCGATGGCGGAAGCTCGACGACCATGCCCGTAATTGCGCCATCCATCAACGTGATGCTCGGCAATGGCAACGGCACGTTCCTGCCTCCCACCATTTTTCCCATCCCTGTCACCGGCGACACGCCGTCTCACATCATTGTTGGAGATTTCAACTTGGACGGAAAAGAGGACGTAGCCGTCTCCAACACGGGCAGCGCGGATGTCACCATTTTTCTCGGCAACGGCAATGGAACCTTTGGCACCGGCGTAAACTACTCAACCGGGACTCAAGTTGGCGCGTTCGGGCTCGCGCTGGGCGATTACAACGGAGACGGGATACCCGATCTCGCCGTAGTTGAGGACGTGCTTGTCATCCTGCTCGGTAACGGCGATGGAACGTTCCACCTGGGGTCCAGTAACATGACTGGAAATTTCCCTATCGATGTACAGACTGGTGATTTCAACAACGATGGCAAGGCGGATCTTGCAGTCGCCAGTTTTACTGACAATCAGGTCACGGTTCTTCTGGGGAACGGAAACGGAACGTTCGTTGAGCAGCCTGCTTACAACGTGGGCACCAACCCCGAGTCGATCACTGTAGCGGATCTGAATGGCGACGGCAAGCAGGATCTGGCGGTCGCTAACTCCTTCATTCTTTCTACTCCACCTATGGGGTCGGTGAGCGTTCTTACAGGTAACGGCGATGGCACGTTTCAGCCGCAAGCCACCTACGCGACGGGTTTGGCGCCGGTAGCGATCGCTCAAGGCGATTTCACTGGTCAAGGTACGGTGGATCTCGTTACAGCCGATTACGGCGACGGCACGGGTACTAATCCTGGCGACCTGGGTGTGCTGACTTCGACCGGCTGCGTGGCCAGCATCTCGGCTAACGCGCCAACCAGCTTTGACAGTAACGGCACCAGCTTCATCGTCACTGTGAATGCGATCTCCGGAACCTGTTCTTGGACAGCTACCGCGCCGTCGTGGGCGTTTCTTAGCACCACCGGGGGTACGGGCTATAGCCAGATTGCGGTTCAGGTCGCGCAGAACACCACTGGCGCTGACCGGGCGGGCACACTGAATGTCGGCGGACGCACGCTGAACCTATCGCAGGCGTTTACCTCGCAGGTCTTTGGCGATGTACCGCCCTCGGCCTATTACTTCGACGCGGTCAACTTGCTCTCGACCAAAGGAATTACCGCTGGCTGCGGGACCAATGTTTTCTGCCCGGGGAGCGTCATCACGCGCGATCAGATGGCGATCTTCATCGTGCGATCGGTCTACGGGTCGGACAACTTCACCGTTTCCCCGGTCCAGCATTTCGCCGATGTGAGCCCCTCCACCTTTGGTTATCAGTGGATTCAGAAGATGTACGAATTGGGCATTTCGGCCGGCTGCGGCAACGGAAACTACTGCCCAACCTCGCAAGTTACCCGCGATCAGATGGCGATCTTCATCATTCGTGCGCGTTACGGCGCAAACACGCAATTCGGGTATAGCAACACGCCAGTGTTCAACGATGTGCCGAACTCGGAATTCGCTTTTAAGTGGATCCAACGAATGTCTACCGACGGGATCACCGCCGGATGCGGGCCGGCCCTTTACTGTCCCTCGTCACCCGTCACGCGGGGAGACATGGCGATCTTTGTCATGCGGGGAGCGTTCAACCAGATCCTGGTCAATCCCGGTGCTGCAATGATCACGAGTGTTTCGCCGAACACACTGGCTCCCGGCGCATCCGCGACCTTCACAGTAAACGGCGTGAATACCACCTTCATCCAGGGAGTGACTGTTGTATTCCCCGTGTATGGGTTCGATCCGGCAAACGGGATTACCGCTGGGCCGGTTACCGTCACGGGCCCGAGCCAGTTTACCGTCACGCTCACGGCTTCGCCGCTCGCGCCAACTCAGCCGTACTCGATTTACGTCCAGACGAATACGACCGAAGCGGTGTTACCGAACGCGGTCGTGGTGCCGTAATGGAAACAGCGTGGTGCGAACGGGGAGGGTCGAACTCCCATGCCCTTGCGGGCGCTGGAACCTAAATCCAGAGCGTCTGCCAATTCCGCCACGTTCGCGCAGACCCGCAAGCTTGCCGCCTGCTCTCAAAGGCTAGCATGAAAGGGATGATCGGAGGGGCGTCAGCACCGCTGTGTTACGCTGAAATTCAGCCGCCAAAATCGCACTTCGAGCCGGTAGCTCAGTTGGTAGAGCATCGCACTTTTAATGCGGTGGTCGCGGGTTCGAGCCCCGCCCGGCTCACCATGATTTGATGCGACGCCCCTTGCACTTTCGCTGTTTTCTCCTCTTCGTCTTTCCTCTAATTGCCCAAACGGAGTTGTCACTCAAGACTGACGCAATCATCGTTGACCCGAGTTTCACTTCAAAAACCACGCCCGAAGATTGGCGCAGGTTTGAACGGGAGCTTCGGGAAGCCGCGTCGGTTTCACATCCACCCGCTCTTTCCAGTGAGGAGCACGCCAAAATGGCTCTAGCCAAACTTGCTGGCTCGAAAGTTGTCAAGATTCGGATCCTTAATGCTGGGCCGGGTCTTCTGCATCCCGAAGCTCCCATTCTGGTCACTGCACATGAAGAAATCGAGAAGGTTTGGAATGGCGTTATTTGGGAGGCCAGTACCTATCCTGGGTGGTCAGAATTCAGTGCCTGGAACGTGTACGCCGCAGTCGATTATACGGACGGTAGCCACGGAGTACTGCTGACCGACGGCTGGCATATCGCGATCAAAGCTTCTAGCGGGCAGGTATGGTTCACTCGATTGGCTCCCATACCGCAGAACCAGTGATTGGCGTCCAAGGCCCAAACGCTGTAATCGAATTGGGTGGGCGCGGCAGGCGGGAACTCTTCGGTGCTAATTCACTGTCATCCGCTCGCCCAGACCCCTAGTACCATGATTGAGTGAACTCGGGGACACGGCTCGGGGTAGTTTGCGCTGGCGTGAGCACTTTGATGGGAATGCTCCTCCTCGCTGCAAGCCTGGGATTTCCGCAGGGTAGCTTCACCGACGTCACAGCCGCCAGCGGCGTTCGATTCAAGCACGTTTCACCCCACACCTCGAAGAAATACCTGATCGAGACGATGGGCTCGGGTGTCGCCCTATTCGACTACGATAACGACGGACGCCTCGACATTTTCTTCGCTAACGGCGCGCCACTTTCCGATCCAATGGCCTCAGGCGCCGTCCCGCAAAAATCCGCGCCTGAACACTTCAATCGCCTCTATCACCAGAAGGCGGACGGAACATTCGAGGACACTACCGAAAGAGCCGGGCTTCAGGGCGTTGGCTTTGCCATGGGCGTGGCTGTCGGCGATTTCGATAACGACGGCTTTGAAGATCTTTACGTGACCGGCTACAGAGGCAACCGGCTTTACCGCAATAACGGGAACGGAACGTTCTCGGATGTGACATCCCAGGCGGGCGTGGCGGGCAGTGGCTGGTCAACGAGCGCGGCATGGGTCGATCTCGATAACGATGGATTGCTCGACCTGATCGTTCTGCGCTACGTGCAGTGGGATTTCGACGACCTTTGGTGCGGGGAGCACAAAGAAGGCTTCCGCGCCTACTGCCATCCCGACACGTATAAGCCAATCTCCCCGTTGGTGTTCCACAACGATGGCAAAGGACACTTCTCAGACATTACACAGCAGAGTGGGATTTCCAAGCCAGGAAAAGGGCTCGGGATTGCCATCGCCGACTACGATCGCGACGGGAGGGTCGATATCGCCATCGCGAACGATTCCATGCCGGAGTTTTTGTACCGCAACAAGGGCCATGGCGAGTTTGAGGAAAAAGGGCTTCCCACGCAGATGGCGGTGGATGAAGATGGGCGGACCTATGCAGGCATGGGGATCGACTTTGCCGACTACAACAATGACGGCCTTCCCGACCTAGTTATCGATGCACTGTCGAATCAGGTTTACGCGCTCTACCGCAACACCGGCGATGGCGCGTTTGCTTATGCATCGCGAATGGCCGGCATTGCGCCAATGACGCTCCTGCACTCCGGTTGGGGTTTGCACTTTCTTGACGTCGACAACGACGGCTGGAAAGATCTTCTGGTTGCTCAAGGGCACGATCTGGACACGATCGAACTCACCTCGCCGCACCTACGCTATCGGGAACCGCTTCTTCTTGCGCACAACACGGCGGGCAAATTTTCCGACATTTCCTCCACGGCCGGCCCAGTCTTCCAGGAGAAATTCGCTGCCCGCGGACTGGCAACCGGAGATCTCGACAACGACGGGCGTGTCGACGCTGTGATCACCACTAACGATGGGACGGCCCATCTGTTGCGAAACACCACCGTCAACTCCAATCATTGGATCACCTTGACGCTGGTCGGGCATCGTAGCAACCGCGACGCGATCGGCGCGGAAATTAAGATTGAGACGGCCGCCGGAGCACAATACGGCATCGTCTCCACAGCCAGCAGCTATTTGTCCTCGAGCGACAAGCGGCTGCATTTCGGGCTCGGCGCAGAAACGAATATTCGCTCGATTTCGGTGCGCTGGCCCGCCGGGGCCACTCAAATATTGACCAACATCTCCGCCGATCGCAGCCTCAAAATCGAAGAACCCCTAGCGCAATAAATCGTTGCCGGGAGCACTCGATTCCCCCAACGTATTCTCCGCAACATTTCGTTCGCTTGATAGTTATAAACTGCTAGTGATTGAATTGTTTCATCCACATTCCACAAAAGGAGCTGTCAATGAAGAGAACGCCGCATCCGCGGTTTGCAAGGCTATGTTCGCCACTCCGGCTAAACGGAGCCTGGTTGACCGCTGCGCTCTGTATTACATTTCTGTTCACATCAATGAAGTTGCCCGCTCAGGCATTAAGCGGTATCACCGGGCACATTACCGACGCATCGGGCGCCACGGTCGCTAATGCCAAAGTCACGGCCACAAATGAGGCCACCAGCGTCGTCAAAACGACTGCTTCCAACTCGAACGGCGACTATTCGTTTACCGATCTGATCCCCGGAATTTACACCGTGCGCGTAGAACTGGCCGGATTTCAGCAATCCGTTCATAACGGCGTAGGTGTCGAAGTCGCCCGTACGGCCACGGTCGATGCCGCCCTGCAGACCGGCGCCGCGTCTACGTCCATTGAGGTTCAGGAGAACGTAATTGCGATCGATACAACCACGCCTGACCTGAATACAACGCTTGAGAATAAAGTCGTCACGGAGCTGCCGAACGAGATTAGCGGCCGCGGCCGTCAGATCGACAACTTTATTTTCCTCGCGCCGGGTGTCACCGGTAGCACGTTCAGCCACCGCATCAACGGTGGTGTCGACTTCGAAAATGAAGTGGTCTTTAACGGGGTTCCAATGGCTCAATCGGAAACTGCTGGATACCAGACCATTTGGAATCCGCCATTCGAGCAGGTCAACCAGTTCAACGTCCTGCGATCCTCGTTCTCCGCCCAGTATGGCCTAGCTCAGGGAGTGATTACCTACCAGACGGCGTCGGGAACCAATGCTTTCCACGGCGACGGTTTTGAAATCCTGCGCAACGACGCTTTTGATGCCCGTCTGAAATATTACGACGCCAACAAGTCGGTTGATAAAGAGAACAACTACGGCTTCACGCTGGGTGGTCCGATTTGGATTCCCAAAGTCTACAACGGAAAGAACCGCACATTCTTCCACTTGAGCTTTGAGTGGTTCCGCCTTAACCAGACCGATAGCAACATCACATCGCTCCCCACCGCCGCCGAGCGCGCCGGTAACTTCAACGGCGTCGCGACGATTTACGATCCGTTGACCGGCCAGCCGTTTCCAAACGACACAATCCCGATGAATCGGTTTAGCGCCACCTCGCTGAGCCTCCTGCCGAACCTCATCAATCCCGCACTTCCTGGCCTGGTCAACAATCAGCCTTCGCTGCTTGGCGTGCTTCCGGTTCGCCAGACTCCGTGGGGTGTGAGCATCGATCACAACATTACAGACAAACAGTCGATTCACTGGAGCCAATGGCGTGATCCGTATACGTCGTACGGCACGAAATCAGGGTCGCAATTCGCGCTAGGGAATCCGCTTTCGAGCTATGCCTATTACCCCAGCACGGGAACTGTGTTCATTCTGAACTACTCCAACACCATCTCGCCCAACCTTGTCATGACGGCGGGCGCGAGTTGGCTGGGTGAACTGAACAACCAGTACAGCTTGAGCACCGGTGTCAGCTTCGCAGCGGCCCCAGGTTCCTCTCAGCTTCCGGGCATCAACTTCAACGGACCGCTCTCGCCGACGCAATTCGGCTCTTCTAACACCACGTCCACCAACCGTAAGCTCGGCGTTGTGTTTGATAACAACTATCTCTGGATTCACGGCAAGCATACCTTCAACATCGGGTATGAATTCCGCAGGACTTACCAGGACGATAACGAATGCCAACAATGCGGCGGTAACTTCAACTTCAGCAACAATCAGACTGCCGACCCGAACAATCTGGCGACCACTGGAAACTCCTTTGCTAGCTTCCTGCTGGGTACCGTTGATAGCGTGGACCGGATCGGTTCGCAGGAACTGCGGCTCCGCAACTTCGATGCGTCGCCTTACATTCAGGACGACTTCAAATTCAGTTCGCGCCTGACGTTTAACTTTGGACTTCGCTGGGATATCGCGGTGCCATTTACGGAAGTGAACAACAACATCGTGTTCTTCAATTCCAAGGTGCCGAATCCAGCAGCGGGCGGACTTCTCGGAGCAGCCCAACAGTTTGGCAATTGCGCTGGATGCGCGGGTTTTGACCGGGCTTCCACACAATACAGCCACTTAGCGCCGCGCTTCGGATTCTCTTACGCCATCAACAAGAAAACCGAACTGCAGGGTGGCTTCGCGCTGAACTATCTTAATGGTGGCGCGTACGAGTACGGAACCTCGAAGGTCGCCGTGAACTACGGAAACCTTCTGCTCGGCTCCTTCACGCGCAACTCCACCGGAACCACCGCTCCCGCCTACGGAAGTTGGGATACCAACGTTCTAGGGGCTCCGGCGCCGACTCCATTCAGCCCGACACTGGGCGTAGCCAGCAATATCAACGCGTTCGACAAGAACGATGGTTTGCTGCCATATGACGTGGTGTGGAACATCGGTATTCAACGCGAACTACCCTATAACATGTTCGTCTCCGCATCTTATACGGGAAACAAAGCTGTTCATCTCCCCGGTCAGCTCAATCCGGTTAACCAGCTCGATCCGAAGTATCTGAGTCTTGGATCGACACTCGGTGCTTTGATCGGATCGCCAGCCGCGAACGCAGCGGGCATTTCCAGCCCCTATCCAGGGTTCGTGCAGCAGTTTGGCGGTGGCGCCACCGTGCAGCAGGCGCTACTTCCGTACCCGCAATATGCCAGCATCTTTAACAACTTCAACGACACTGGCATGGCCCTCTACAACGCGATGCAAATCCAAGTGGAGAAACGTTACACCAACGGTCTCAGCTTCCTGGTTTCGTATAACTTCTCGAAGATGATGACTAACACCGGTTCCGGCTTCTCGTCATTCGCTTCTGCTTCGTTAAACAAAAACAATCTGCACGCCGAGTGGTCGGTGGACGGAAACGATCAGCCTCAAATGGTCAACATCGCCGCTACTTATGAGTTGCCGATCGGACCGGGCAAGACCTTCTTGTCTAGAAAGACGTTCATCAATTCGCTTCTCGGCGGCTGGCAGATTAGCCCGCTTCTGCAGTATGCCAGTGGGACCCCGCTGCAAGTCAACGTAGCCGGCAATCCTCTATTCAACCAAGTGGATACGCCCGGCAACCGGCCCAACATCGTACCCGGCCAGACGTTCGAGTTCGGCAATTACGCGAACCTGGTGAAATCGGGCCAGCCGGTGCTAAACAAAGCCGCATTTAGCGATCCCGGTTTGTATGCCATCGGCAACGAGCCGCGCTATGTCAGCGCGATGCGGAACCCGTTCAATCTGAACGAGAACATCGCTGCTGCCAAGAGCTTCGCGATCACCGAACGCGTGAGGGCGAAGTTCGAAATGGAATTTTTCAACTTGTTCAATCGAACCATCTTCGGTGGACCGAATACCAACTTGGAAGATCCTAACTTTGGCAGAGTAATTAATAGCCAATCAAATAACGGACGGCAGGGACAGGCTCACTTTACTCTGAGCTTCTAACCTAACGGTTAACCTAAGGGCCAGCGTGATTCTAACTCACGCCGGCCCTTTTTCTTTTTAGCGGGCGCTTTCTTTGTTCTTAATTACTTCCTGAGCTCTCTCCGCAGTGGCTGCCCGCGCAGCCTCATCAAGCTTCGCAAAAGTCTCCATTTCGGCCTGCGCCTCTTGCGTGCGACCTAACGATCGGTAAACCTTCCCTAACAGAAAGTGAATTCCGGCATCCGACGGACTGGCTTTCGCTGCAGCCTGCAAGTCCGCTAACGCTTCCCCGCCCCGTCCGGCTAAGGCCAGTGCGCGCGCACGATCAACTCGCGCGTCCGTCATCGCGGGACAGCGTGTCAATGCCTCGTTAATGTGGGTCAAGGCATCTTCGGCGCTTCCATTCTTCTGTAGAATGACGTTCCCCAATTTCCATTGCGCCGCGCAGCTAGCCGGATCGACATGCAGCTCAGCCTCAAACTGTTCCGCCGCCGAATCCCACTGTGACAATGTCCAATAAGCATCCCCGAGCCGGTAATGGTTTCCAGGAACGGCTGGCGCGAGCTCAACGGCCTTTTTTAATTCGACCACGGCGCCATCGTAGTTGTTCATGCTCTCCATCACTTCGCCGGACAACTGATGCGCCAGCGCCGAGTTGGAGTCGATGGCGTTCATGCGGGCTAGCGCCTCTTCCGACATCCTCATGTGCAGCTTGGCAAGTAGATACCAGACTTCCTGGTTCTTAGGGTTCTGCTGGCCTAGTTTCTCCAGCTCGACGCTCGCCGCCGCAAAAAGCGCAAGCTTGGTCAGGTCCTTCGCTAGAAACAGCCGCGCGTTGACATCCGCTGGATTGGCGCGAACCGCCGCTTCCAGGGATGGTCGCGCCTTAGCGTATTCGCCCGCGTTGAACAAGCTGATACCAAGCAGCGCGCGTGCTGAAGCCATTCCGGGATTTACATTCAGTCCCTTCTCCAGCACGGCAGCAGCTTTTAAGTAGTCGCGTTCGCGGAAGTAGAGCGCGCCGAGGTTGTTGTAAGCCGCCGCCAAGTTCGGAGCAACTCGAAGTATCTGCTCGTACTTTGCCTCCGCTTCCGCCAGATCGCCGCGATCCTGCGCTGTTTTCGCGGCTAAATACAAAGCTTGCACGCGAAGGTCAATGTCACCCGCGCCCGCTTGAGCGAACAAAGTCCCCGTGACAAGGAATCCCAAAACTACCCGAATGGCCGGCACGTTTCGATTATGATTCATCTTCTGTAAACTGATTCCGGAAGCATGCAACGAAGTCACCGGGCAGGCGCGCTTATCTTCATTTTCGGTTCCGCCCTGGCGTACAGCGTCGCCGGGAAGATGGAGCCAGCGCTGCACTTTACTGACGTGGCTGCCGCCTCGGGCGTGCATGCGCGCATGATCAGCGGTGGCCTTGAGAAACGCTGGATAACAGAAGCCAACGGAAGCGGGGTCGCCTGGCTCGATTACGACAACGACGGTCTGATGGACCTCCTCATCGTCAACGGCTCGACCATGGAGCGCCTCCGCCGCATCGTGGCCAACGACAAACCCGAACCAGCTGCGGGCAGTGTGTACCTGTTCCACAATCTTGGCAACGGTCACTTTGAAGACGTCACTACCCGAGCCGGTCTGAGCAACCCTTACTGGGGCACTGGAGCCAACGCCGCCGACTACAACAATGACGGCCACCCGGATATTCTGATCACGGGTATCGGCCGGGATCTGCTTTACCGTAATAATGGAAACGGAACCTTCACGGATGTATCCAACGCCGCGGGCCTGAGCCGCAATATCGCCTGGCACACGGGAAGCACATTCGGCGACTTCGATAACGATGGCCATCTCGATTTCTACGTAGCGGCTTACGTAGACATACATTCGCTCTCGCTTGCTGAGCCCGCGCCCGTCTGCCCCTACGCGGGTTTCGCCGCTTTCTGCGGACCCATCGGGCTGAAGCCAGACCGCGGCATTCTCTATCGCAACAATGGAGACGGAACCTTCAGCGACGTTACTCGAACATCAGGACTTTCGTCAGCCGCCGCCGCTCACAGCTTTACACCTGTGTTTGAGGACTTCAATCAGGACGGCAAGCTGGATCTGTTCATCGCCAACGACTCCGATCCGAACTTGCTGTTCCTTAACCAGGGGAATGGGACGTTCAAAGAGTCCGCTCTGCCGCGGGGCGTCGCTGTTAATGGCAACGGCGGCGTGCAATCCAACATGGGCGTCGCGATTGGGAATCTGGACGCCCAGGGGCGCCTGTCGCTGGTAACAACAACGTTCGCGGAGGACTACTTCCCGCTGTTTCAACAAGACGGGTCCGGCTACTTCGATGAGGTCGCGTCACAGGCCGGACTCAAGAATCTTACTCACGCTTGGCTTGGGTGGGCTTGCGGCTTTGCCGATTTCGAGAATACCGGCAGGCGGGATCTATGGCTAGCCAATGGCCATGTATATCCCAAGTCTCCGCACTACTTCCAGCCGGTCGCGGTGCTCAGCCGTCAAGACCGGCAGTTCGCGATCGCGTTTCAGTTCCCCGCAGTGCCGGCCAACTCCTACCGTAGCGGTGCCGCAGCCGACTGGAACAACGACGGCAAGATTGGCCTCGCTGTTTTGCCGATCGCAGGGGAGCCGCTCTTGCTCAAGAACGATTCGGTAAATACGAACAACTGGGTGGGACTTCGCCTTCGCGGCACAAGATCCAATCGCGACGCCATCGGCGCGCGCGTCCAAGTCGATTTCTGCGGGACTAAGGCCTTCGATTCTATCCGGAATGGTGGAAGCTACCTTTCGAGGAACGATCCCCGGCTCCACTTTGGGCTTGGCTCTTGCGGCAGTATCGATAAGGTTACAATTCGCTGGCCGTCCGGCCTTCAACAGGAACTGACTCAAGTTCCCGCGCGCCGCTACACGGAGATTACCGAGCCCGCTCCATAGTGTAGCGGCTCGTTGCGCAAACCCTGGAGCGCCTGTTTGCAACATTAGTGCGCACATCCATAGACTCCGTGGGCTTACTTAGAACCCCGAGCACTTCATTCCTCTCCGCGTCCGCGGTCCGTATCTCGGGCGTAGCATGCACTCTTCTTCTGCTGGCTAATTACATTGGCTTAGCCCAGACCGCGGTTCCCACCATCACCAACTTCGCGGGAACTGGCTGCGAAAGATCTCCAGCGGCAACATTTCCACAATCGCCGGTACAGGCTGTGCATTAGATCCGGCACTGCTTTTGCCCCCTGCTGGACCCTCGCTGCAATTTCCTTGCTATGGCCCTCCGGCATTGCCGTGGGTAAGACGGCACCGTATACTTCGTGGACTACGGTATTGCGGCGATCAGTCCGTCCGGCACCTTGACTGAAGACTCCAACAACAACTCCCGCGACCTCGCCGTCACCAGTGTGGCCGGAGTTCCCGGACAAACCATCTACTCCCCTGTATGTTGCAGTGAATTATCTGAGCACTTCAATAACTTCCGCTTTTTATTCGGCGGGAACCAACGGAGTCTACGCCATCACTATCCAGTTACCAACCGCGACAACCACCGGACCGGGACAACCGGTGTCCATGCTCATGCTAGCGGCCGTGCCCGGATTGCGCGGCTCTTAGTAAGGCGGTAGCTGCGAGGTGGCCCACCAGATTCTCCGAAAAGGTGTGGCCGCCGCTGCCGTCACCCTTAGCAACGAAGTAAAGATAGTCAGTCTTAGATGGCGTGATCGCGGCCTTCAAAGAGCTGCGTCCGGGATTTGCGATCGGTCCTGGAGGCAAGCCCTGATTCTTATACGTGTTGTATGGATTCGTGCTTTCTAAGTCAGATCGATAGATCGTTCCCCGGTACCGATGTTCTAGCAGCGCCGCATAGACAGTGGTGGGATCGCAGCCTAACTTCATTCCCAATTTCAGCCTGTTATAGAACACCGAGGCGATCTTCGAACGCTCTTCGGGCAGCCGGGCTTCGCGTTCGACCAGCGACGCCATCGTCACAATCTCGTGAGCACTGCGGTCTGTTTCCAGTCCCTTCCATACCTCGCGAAAGTGACCGACCATCGTCTTACAGAGGGCATCGGCGGTAGTGTGTTTATTGATGTGGTAAGAGTCCGGGAATAAGTAGCCTTCCAGTGAAGGCGCGGAAGGGTCAAGATCTTTGATCAGTGCGGGGTCGTCGGCCGCTTGCAGGAAGCTTTCGGAAGAGATTAGATGAAACTGCTTTAAGTCCTTGGCGATGTCGAAGATGTTGTGCCCCTCCGGGATGGTCAGTACTTCGTAGAACGTGTCGCCCTTCGCGATGCGGGCGAACACATCCAGGGCGGAGGCGGGCTTATCGAAGCGATACTCGCCGGCTTGCAACACTGAATGGGGGGACAGAACGCGCGCGGCCGTGAACAGCCAGGGTTTTTCAATCACTCCGTTGTCAGCTAGCAGACGCGCGATCTCCTCCGTTCGGGTGCGGACTGGAAAGTCCATGTACACGGAGACCTGAAAGCCTTGGTACGGCTGATTTAGCCGGTACCAAATCCAGCCACACGCCGCCAAGCCAGCTAATAGAAACACGAAAAAAAGCCGGAACACAATTTTCAAGACTCGGTCTCCCAAACAAGGTAAGCGCGGCTATCAAGATAGCTCTGCAAGAGAATAACGGCCGATAAACGATCGATCGCAGACTTGCGATCCTGATTGGCCACGCCGCTGCCCCGCAATGTGCGTTCCGCTTCACGGCTGGTCAGTCGCTCATCCCAGAACTCAACCGGCAACGGAAAGCGGTTTTCTAAACGCGCGGCGAACTCCCGCACCCAATCCGACTGCCTGCCTGCTTCCCCGTTCATCCGGCGCGGATCTCCAAGCAGAAAACGATCGACGTCGCGCTCGGCTACGATGCGCGCTAGCTCATCCAGGTCCGCACGCCAATTTTGACGGATCAAAGTCGGCAGCCCTTGTGCAGTGATCCGTAATTCGTCACTGACCGCAAGGCCGATTCGCCGGGTACCGAGATCTAGCGCTAAAACTCTTCCCATCGATTCCCGGCGCTCTCATTATAGACTCAGACCACAGGTTTTCCGGCGCTAGCGAGGTCGACGGCATCTATCCTAATTGATGAGGAACCATGGCTGATCCGGGCGTATTTTCCCTCCCGACCGACGACAAGAGTTTCGTGTTGAGAATCGTGCAACCGGGCCTTGCGGGATTGATGGACGGTTCGGTGTCAACGCTAGCGCCCATATTCGCCACAGCTTTTGCGACGCACGCCTCGCATACGGTCTTTCTGATCGGGCTGGCTTCGGCGGTCGGCGCGGGTATTTCGATGGCTTTCTCCGAAGGGCTGTCCGACGATGGGGAGCTTACCGGACGAGGGAATCCTATCTTTCGCGGTCTTGTGACTGGCGCCATGACGTTTGTCGGCGGCTTCCTGCATACGCTGCCGTTCCTGATTCCGAACGTGCACCGTGCGCTTCAAATGGCGTATGTTGTCGTCGCGCTGGAGCTGCTGGTCATTTCCTGGGTGCGCTTCAAGTACTTCAAATCCAGCTTCACGATGAGCCTGATTCAGGTTGTATTCGGAGGCGCGCTGGTGTTTGCGGCTGGCATCCTCATCGGCAGTTCGTAGACATCAGGCCGGGAAGTCCCGATTCACGACGGGCTTGGGCTGGTTGGTCCGGTGGGGAGTGAGCGAGATGTTTAGAGAAACTGCCGCCACCTTAACGCCAACGCGCGCCACCAGGCGTCTGCTTCCTGGCGTGACGATGATATCGAAGACTGCGTGATGCGGGGAGCGAATCTCGCAAGAAAGAGTCCAATCGTTCTTCGTCAACACCGCGTTCTGGCCGTTGACGGTGATCTCCGCGTCGGTCAGCATACTCCAGAGCAGGTCGACTGGTTGATCGGCAAGCAGCGTGTCTTGAATCAAAACGGCCTGTTTCTGGGCAATGCCGATCCGGCGCTGGAGCTGTTTCACTTTACCGGGATAGGCGTTCGAGAGATCTATCTGCACCCAGCTCAGATCGGGGCCGAACTCATGCCGGGTGATGCGGGCTTGCGCTTTACGGATTTGATTTTCACCGTTGATTAGGACCGTGTTGTGAACCGCGGTTGAGGGATCGAACTCCGAATCGCGCGCCCAGCGGACGCTACCGGCATCCAGAACGAAGGAACCGAGGTCGAGATGGGCGTGGGAATAGTCGTTATCGCCGCCTTTGACGCCCACAAACAAGCCGTTGGGATCGTCCCAGGCACTGCGCAGAAAGGCGGTTTGTACTCCGGCGAAGTATGCGTCGGTGGGCCAGTCGTCCCCTTGCGGACGCTTGGCCTCTTTGTAAAACCAGACGATATCGAGGGGGTCGGCGTGACCGCTCCGCTCGCACTGCATCTGCTCCTGCCAGGCGAACACGGGTTGATCGAAACGGCGGGCCATCCAGAACATCTCGGGAGCTGTGCCGGCATCCTCACCGGAGTCGCCGAAGTTGAACGTCTTCCCGATAGGTCCGGTGGAATAGATGCGAAAGCGACCGGTGCGTTCAAAGCCACGGGTGCGGGAGAAGCCATGATCATCGTCCAACGCGCTTTCCATGGCGGCGAGCAGATGGACCACGTAGCGGGTTGCGTAGTTCCAATAGCCGGGCCCTTCCGGCCAGCCGCCATCGGGGCCGTAGGTATTCAAGCCGCGACGAATGGAATCGAAAGCGTTATCGAGAATGCGCCGGGCGCGATCCGGTTCCTCTTCGGCGAGGGCCAGAGCGCCGATGCTCACACCGCTGTTACAGACCAGATTCCACGAATTGTCATCAGTGACCCACGAATCGCGAGCTTTGAAAGCCTGTGCAGCTGGGTCCAAGCCTTTTTCAATTAGTGCCGCGCGAATCCAATCGCGGTCCACCTCGGACAGCGCGGGATACAGCCAGTCATAACCGATGGCGAAAGCGTGCGACATCTCGGCCACATCCAGGAAGTGCTGCGGATTCCAGTTGGGAAACAGAGCGGCGGCGCGCAGCTCTTTCACGGCGCGATCAAGATACGGGCGGGTTCCATTAAGGCGATAAAGAAGCGCGAGCGTGTAGACGCGCTCCAGCGTGCGTTTACACTGCGGCAACAGACGCTGCCCGGCAAGCTTGTATTCGACTGGCTGAGCGGTGAGCAAGCGGTCGGCTTCGCGCTCCAGATTCTCGTAAAGCTTGCGCACCAGCGGATGATCGTGCGTGAGTGCGCGCACTCGGCCAAGTTCGCTATCGGGAAGGATGAGGCGCGGATGCCCGCGTTTCACATTGACAAGCGAATCGGGCCGGGCGGTTCGATTCTGACCCAAGGCAACCCCGCAGGCGGCCAGTTGGCCCAATAAACATCGCCTGGTGAGGTGCATCTGGAAGAGCGGCCCTCAGGCGGCGCCGCGGCGCTTTCGAACCTCTTGCAACTCCCAGTTGTTCTGTCGATCGGCGTACTGCCGAAGTTGCTGAGGCGACGGCGTGACGAGGTCCTTTTCGAGATCCTCGCCGGACAGGATGAGGTGCTCGAGGTGCTGCTTGGCGAGGCGGGCGCACCAGGCGTCGGTCATCTTGGTATCCGTATCCACCGATAGTTGGCGCAGGGTTTTGTGCGGCATGGAGATGGTCTTGTAACCTTCCTCGCCATCGCTTTGCACGACGAACTTCACGTCAACCGAATCACTGTGACGGATAGAGATCGCGGTTTGCAGCCATTTGAACAAAACGTGCCAGGTGCGCCCGAAGGGGTCCGGCCCGCAACTGAACTCGCGGAAGTTCTCCATGCCCGTTATCTTACCCTGTAATAGTCATGGGACTTTACGAGAAAGAACTGCAGGCGGGGCAAGAGATCGCGCGGCGCGCGGGCAGCGTTGCACTGGAGTACCGGAGCCGCGGAATCGGCTACGAGGCGAAAAGTGACGAGTCACCGGTGACCGTGGCGGATCGGGAATGCGAAAAGCTGATTGTGGCCGGGTTGACCGAGGCGTTCCCCGAGGACGGGTTGCTCGGAGAAGAAGGCGCGCTGAAGGAGTCGAGCAACGGACGCAAGTGGATCATCGATCCCATCGACGGCACGCGGGACTTCATCCGTGGAACGCGGGCGTGGAGCGTGTTGATCGGCCTGGAAGAGAATGGCCAAGTGGTGGCCGGCTTTGCCTACTTCCCTTCCTACGACGAGATGTTCTATGCGGCGAAGGGTCAGGGCGCGTGGTGGATCACGAGCGCGGGGGCCGAAGCGCAGCAGATTCGTATCTCTGAAATCGACAAGCTGGCGAACGCGCTGGTTTGCGTGAACGGGTTCAGCTTCATCAACAAGTATGCGTTCGCCAACGATCTGCTGGGTTGGCTCGAAGGCACGTGGGGAGTCCGCAGCATGGGCGGATGTCTGGACGCGATGTTGGTGGCTAGCGGACGCGCGGATGTGTGGATCGAGGCCAAGGCTCAGCCCTGGGATCTCGCGCCGCTGAAGATCATCGCCGAGGAAGCGGGCGCGGTGACGTTCGATTTCGATGGCGCGGACACGATCTACGGTGGCAACTTCGCGATCACCGCCCCAGCGCTAGAGGACGAGCTCCGGCGCTTTCTGGGGCGAACGGAGCGGGTGTGAACCACGTTGCGGAGCTGACGGGCGTTCGTGAGTTCACGATCGCCGGGCGAGACCTGCCCGATCCTGGGCCGGGCGAAGTGCAAGTGCGCGTGGTTGCGGTGGGCATTTGCGGATCGGACATGCACTCGTATGCCGAAGGTTCGGTAGGCGATCAAATCTGCAAGTATCCGATGGTGCTTGGGCATGAACCGGCAGGTGTGGTTCTCAAGACGGGCAGCGGCGTGACGGGCTGGTCGGCTGGGGACGAGGTGGTATTGGAACCCGCCATCTACTGTTATCACTGCGAATTCTGCATGGCCGGGCAGCACAACGTCTGCGCGCATATCCGGTTCATGAGCTCGACCGAGGACGCGGGATTTTTTCGGGAGCGCGCTAATCTGCCCGCGAATAACCTGCTGGCTCTGCGGCGAGGAATCACGCTGGATCAGGCAACGTTGGTGGAACCGCTGGCGATTGCGCTGCACTCGCTGCAGTTTGCGCCGGTGAAACTGGGGGACCAGATCGTGGTGATCGGCGCGGGACCGATCGGACTGTTGACGATTGCTTGTCTCAAGCTGGCGGGCGCAGGGCGGATATGGGCTATCGATCCGGTGCCACATCGGCGGGAGATGGCGCTCGGGATGGGAGCGGACGCTGCGATCGATCCGCTATCGATCGATCCGGTTGGTGAAGTCATGAAGGACACCGGGCAGCGCGGGGCTGACGCGGTCTACGATTGCGCGGCGAAGTCCGAGACGCTGAACCAGGCGGCGCGCGCAGTGCGGAATCGAGGCGCGATCATCATGACGGGCATTCACGCCGAGGTGCGGACCTCGGTGAACTTACACGTGATGCGCCGGAAGGAGGTCGCGCTATTTAATGTGCGGCGATCCAATCATGAGAGTGAGCGGGCTTTGGATTTATTGGCGGATCGGAACCAGTTACTCGGCGGCCTGATTACCCACGCCCGCGGAATGGGCGCGATCGATGAGGCTTTCGCCTTGGTGGAAAGCTACGGCGATGGAGTTGGGAAGCTGTTGATCAAGCCGGGTTTGAATTAGATAGATCAGTTCAGCTGGCGCGATAGAGTAGAAGGCGATTCAGCCATCCCCGAAGGAGATTCTTAATGGCCACACTACAAGTTCCCGTTGCTTCCGGCGTCACGGAGTTCCTTGCGCGACCGGGCAAGATGCTTATCGACAACCGATGGGTCGAGTCGGTTTCAGGAAAGACATTTCCGGTATATAACCCAGCGACCGGCGAGGAGATTGCGCACGTCGCCCACGGCGACGCGATGGATATCGACTTAGCCGTGAAAGCGGCGCGGGCGGCGTTCGAAGCAGGTCCTTGGCGGCGGATAACGGCGTCGGACCGCGGGCGAATGTTGTGGAAGCTTGGGGACCTGATCGACGCGCATCTGGACGAGTTCGCGCAATTGGAGTCGCTCGACAACGGCAAACCATTGACCGTGGCGCGTGCCGCTGATGTACCACTGGCGGCGGAGTTGTTCCGGTATATGGCGGGCTGGACGACCAAGTTGGAAGGCAACACCATCCCGCTCTCGGTGCCGTATACGCCTGGAGCGCAGTACCACGCGTACACACAACGGGAGCCCGTGGGCGTGGTGGGCCAGATCATTCCCTGGAACTTTCCGCTGCTGATGGCTGCCTGGAAACTCGGCCCGGCGCTGGCGGCCGGTTGCACAGTGATCCTGAAGCCGGCTGAACAGACTCCGCTATCGGCGTTGCGCTTGGGAGAGCTGATTCTGGAAGCTGGATTCCCCGCGGGTGTGGTGAACATCGTACCGGGATTCGGAGAAGCAGGCGCGGCTTTGGCGGCGCATCCGGACGTGGATAAGGTGGCATTCACGGGATCGACGGAAGTCGGCAAACTGGTGCTCGAAGCGGCCTCGGGAAACCTGAAAAAGGTGTCGCTGGAGCTAGGGGGCAAATCTCCCAACATCGTGTTTGCGGATGCGGATCTAGCGACCACAATCGACGGCGCGGCTAGCGCAATCTTCTTCAATCAGGGGCAGTGTTGTTGCGCCGGATCGCGGCTGTACGTGGAACATTCGATCTTCGACCGGGTGGTGGAAGGGGTTGCCGAACGCGCGAAGAAGATCCGTGTGCTGCCGGGCATGGACCCGGAGTGCGACATGGGACCGCTAGTATCGCAGGAACAGTTAGACCGGGTCTGCGGGTATCTGGAGACTGGTGTTTCCGAAGGGGCGCGGGCCGTGACCGGCGGACGGCGATCCGGCACAAAGGGCTATTTCGTGGAGCCCACGATCATGGTGGACGCGTCGCACACCGCGCGCGTGGTTCAGGAAGAGATCTTCGGTCCGGTAGTAACGGCGACGCCGTTCCGGAACTTGGAAGAGGTGCTACCCCAAGCTAATAACACGATGTACGGACTAGCGGCGGGAATCTGGACCTCCGATCTCGGGCGGGCGCACCGTTTAGCGAACGAACTTCGCGCGGGGACGGTATGGATCAACTGCTATAACATCTTCGACGCTGCCTTGCCGTTCGGCGGCTATAAGCAATCGGGTTGGGGACGCGAGATGGGCCATGACGCAGTGGAGATGTATACCGAGAAGAAAGCCGTCTGCGTGCGTTTGTAAGTTAGACACGTGCCGGGGCGGGCGCTGGAACAGGATCGGGAATTTCACCGGTAATTAGCCGCGCGCTCCGGTTATGTGTGAAGTAGTTAAAAGCCCATTCAGTAAGTACAGTCAGGCGGTTATCGAAACCGACTAAGTACAAGATATGAATGAACAGCCAGATAAACCAAGCTATGGGACCGGAGAAGTGAAGCTTATGGAGGTCGGCCACTCCGGAGAGGCGTCCGATGACTGCTAAGTTACCCTTGTCCCAATAGTGAAACGGTTTGACTGGCTCGTTGCGAAGGCGCTTGACGATGGCTTTGGCCGCATAGCTTCCGCCTTGCATGGCAGGCTGCGCCACTCCTGGCAGAGGTTTGCCATCGGCACCTTTCAGATACTGTAAGTCGCCGACGACGAAGATATCAGGATATCCGGGGAGGGTGCAATCGGGCTGGACGGGAATGCGGCCGCCCCGTTCTAATTGGATTCCAGTGCGGTCGGCAAGAACCTTTCCAATCGGCGCAGCAGTTACTCCGGCCGCCCAGAGGACAGTATGGGTGGGGATAGTCTCTTCGTGATCGGCGAACTTGACGGTGACGCTCTCCTCAGCGATGCTCGTGACTTGGGCGTGTGCGCGAGTGCGGACCCCCATTTTGATGAGTGACTTTTCAGCGGCTTGTGAGAGGTCTTCCGGGAAGGCTTGCAGTAAGCGCTCGGAACCTTCGATCAGGATGATGCGGGAATCCCGCGGGTTGATGTTACGGAAATCGTTCTTCAACGTATCGTTCGCGATTTCGGCGAGTGCGCCGCACAATTCCACTCCGGTAGGTCCGCCTCCGACTAATACGAAAGTCAGCCACGCGAGTTGTTTTTCGCGATCAGTCTCGCGCTCGGCGGCCTCATACGCGAACAGGATCTTCTTGCGCATGAGAGTCGCGTCTTCGATCGACTTGAGACCAGGCGCGAATTTTTGCCAGTCATTGTGGCCGAAGTAGCTGAGCACGGCGCCCGCGCAGACGATCAGAGAATCGTACGGGATGCGGGCTCCGTCTTTGAGAGTCACGTGCTTAGCAGCGACGTCAAAGTCGACCACCTCGCCCATGAGGACGCGGGTGTTTTTCTGTTTGCCGAGGACGTTGCGGATCGGGGAGGCGATCTCGCCCGGAGACAAGGAACCGGTGGCGACCTGATACAGCAGCGGCTGGAATAAGTGATAGTTCCGACGATCGATCAGAGTTACATCGACGGGCGCATGTTTAAGAGCTTGCGCCGCGCTGAGGCCTGCAAATCCGCCGCCCACAATGACAACACGATGCATACCTTTCAGATTATCCCGAGAGCTAAAGGACTCTTTTGACGGCGGCGAGAATTTTGTCGGAAGACGTGCGGCCTTCGAAACGATCGGCGATTTGGCCATGGCGGTCGAAGACGACGGTCACGGGAAGCTGATCGAGCTTATAGGAAGTCTTTGTGGGCTCGGTCGCCAGGGCCAGTTCATAGGTCATGGGGTGGGTTACCAGGAAGGGCTTGACGGAATCGGCGCCATCGTCATCAAGCGAGATACCGAGCACTTGAACGCCCTGGGGGCCGAGGGCGGATTGCAACCGATTGAATTCCGGGATCTCGCTGCGGCAGGGGACGCACCAGGTGGCCCAGAAGTTAGCGACAACGACTTTGCCGGCGAGCGCGGTGGCATTCAGGGGAGCGCCTTCGAGAGTGTTCACGCCGGGAAGATCGAGAGTGGCGACGGAGGTTTCGCTCGGGGCGGCAGGACGGGAAGCGGAAGGAGTGTTGAGGAACGAAACGTATTGCTGAGCGTCGCGCGTGAGGCTGGGGAAGGTGGCGAGGACTTGCTGGGTGCCGTCTACCGCGCCGGGCTCGTAAAGCACGTAGAAAGGGATCGCGATGGTGTGGAATTGAGATTCTTCGAGGTGCTGGTTGGCCTGGCTCTTGGCGTCATCGGCATCGGTGTAGAGATCAACGAGCACCATGTTCCGCAGCACCGCAGCGATTTCCGGCTTGGTGAACATGTTTTGCTTCATCCAATGGCAATTGGTGCAAGCGTAACCGGTGAAGTTGACCAGGACGCGCTTATGCTCGGCGCGGGCTTTGGTTATGGCGCCGTTGAAGTCATTCTCAATCCAAGCAAGCTGGGAATCGGCGGAACCGCCCAGGGTGCTTCCGGCCAGCGGCGGGGGGACAAAGCCTTCGAGTTCGCCGAGCCTGCCACCAAACATACCGGGAACCAGGGTAATGGCGAAGATGACGAGCGCCATGCCAGGGAAGAGCCTGCCGAGGCCGAGTTGCTCATCCCGCTGGACGCCTTCGAGCCGAACGAACCCGAGCAGATACAGACCAGCCATGGCAAATAGGACAATCCAGGCGGCAAGAAACCGTTCCCGCGTGAGCACGCCGGTGCGCAGCACTTGATCGATGCTGGCGAGGTACTTCAGCGCTGCGGCAAGGATGACGAAGCCCATCACGATTTTGACGCGGCCCAGCCAGCCTCCGCTCTTGGGCAGCTTCTTTAGATAGCTGGGAAACAGCGCGAGCAGGAAGAAGGGCAATGCGAGACCGGAAGCAAAGGTGGCCATCCCAACGACTGGACGCCATCCGCCATCTGTAACCGAAGCGGCGAGCAGGGTTCCAACAAACGGCCCGACGCACGCGAACGACGCTAGTGAGAACGTTAGGCCCATCAGCAAAGTCCCGACGGTGCCACCACCGCGTGAGGCGCTATCGAGCTTGCTGAGGACGAACGAGGGAATCGTGATTTCGTAAGCCCCGAGCAGGCTGAGTGCAAACACGATGAAGATGGTGGCAATCAAGCCGTTGACCCAAGGATTGGAGCCGAGCTGCACAACGCCAAAGGGGCCGAGCAGGCTAGTGGTGACCAGACCGAGCGCGGAGAAAAGGACGACGATGCCAGCGCAAAAAAGGAGCGCCTGCTTCAGGGACGACGAGCGCGAAGTGACCGTTCCGGATTGGGTATTCAGGAAGTAGGACACGGTGATCGGCATCATCGGGAAGACGCAGGGAGTGAAGATCGCAGCCAGGCCGAAGCCGAAAGCAGTGAGGAGAAATGCCCAGGCGTTTTGCGGTGGGGTGGGCGCGGGTGCAAGGCCTGAGACCAAGACCTGCGGCTTTCCGGCGGGGCTGTCCACCAAGGAATAGCCGGACGGCACGGTGAGTGAGGCGGCCGGGGCTTTCGGATCGATCAAGACTGACGCCGACGCGGCGCGAGTGACCGGCGGGATGCAGGAGTTATCGCTGCAGACCTGGTATCGCGGCTGAGCGACGACACTTAGGGGCGCTTGGGCTACGTTGCCTGCTAGGGAAAGCTCGACGACGAAGATGGCGGACGTGACGTAGGTTTCGGTATTGCGGTTGAAGTTGGGGTCGAATTTGATTTCCGGCTTGGGCTGGAAAACGCGGTAGCTTGCAAACGCCTTGGCGTCGTCGTGGAGCTTCAGTGTGGTTGCAATGGGACCCGGTTGCGGAGTGGTGAAGGAGTAGAGGTGCCAGCCAGGGTCGATTGTGGCCGTGAGCTTGGCGAGGAATTTAGATCCAGGGGCGGCGGTAGATACAGTTTCCAGTTTCCAGTGGACATGGTCCTGGACTTGGGCGGGGGAAACGGAAGCAAAATAAACAAGAGCCAAGGCCAGCGTGCACAACGCCCTAGACTTAGACCTGAGCTTAATGGGCGGCATGAATCTCACCGTGCGCTTTCAGATCGCGCAGGCCATTTTCGATTTCCTGGTTGAGATTGCGCTTAGAAAATTCCGAGGCGCGAAGGATCGCGTTTTTGATTGCATCGGCTTTGGAACGGCCGTGGCAAATGATGCAAACGCCTTTCAGACCAAGCAACGGAGCACCCCCGTATTCAGCGTAATCGGTGGCCTTACGAAATTCGGTTAAGGCAGGCCGAGAAAGCAGCGCGCCGACTTTTAATACGGTGGTACGAGTCATGGATGCGCGGAGCAGATTTTTGATCATTTCCGCCAAGCCCTCACTAGTTTTGAGGGCGACGTTGCCCACGAAGCCGTCGCAGATGATGACGTCGACTTTGGCCGAGAAAAGATCGCGGCCTTCGACGTTACCGACGAAATGGATGGGCAGCAATTTAAGAAGCGGAGTGGCCTGACGAGTGAGCTCGTTGCCTTTATGTTCTTCCTCACCAATAGAGAGCAGGCCGACTTTTGGGCGGGCGCAGCCGAGAACAAGGCGAGAGTATGCCTCACCCATGATGGCAAATTGAGCCAGCATTTCCGGGGTGCAATCGACATTCGCGCCGACATCGACCATGACTACAGGCTTGTGAAGGGTAGCCGTGGGGAAGACGCCGGAAAGCGCGGGACGATCAACACCGGGGACTTTCCCCTGAACCATCTTCGCAATGGCCATACAGGCACCGGTGTTTCCCGCGGAGACCCAGCCTTGGGCTTTTTCCGATTGGACGAGACGGGCGGCGACATGCATGGAGCTATGTTTCTTGGACCGGGCGGCCTTGGCGGCGCTGTCCTCCATGGTCACGTGCTCTTCGGCGGGAACGATTTCGAGCGGGAGTTTACGCCAGTCGGAATAGCGGTCTAACTCCTTCCGGACGACAGGTTCCTGTCCGACCAATAGCACACGGACGCCGAATTCCCGGGCGGCGGCAACGGCACCTTCCACCTCGGGTTTCGGGAACTCGTCCCCGCCCATCGCATCCAGCGCAATGGTTACCATTTGCGGGAGCGAGAGACGGGGATCGGACTATTGCTGGGCGACTTCAATGACTTCGCGGCCTTTGTAATAGCCGCAAGCGGGGCAGACGCGATGGGGGAGTTTCTGTTCGTGGCAGTTGGGGCACTCGGACACACCGGGCTTTTTCAGGTGGTCGTGCGCGCGCCGGGTAGCGGTGCGAGCAGCGGAGTGGCGGCGTTTGGGATTCGGCATTTCTCGTTCAACCTCGTAATCTTGTGCTGGCCAGTTTAGCTGGCCAAGTTTTTCAGTGCGCTCCAGTGGTCGGCGACGGGAGCGTTGGTTTGGCAGTTACAGGCGGCCAAGTTACGACTGGCTCCGCAACTCGGACAAATTCCCTTGCAGTCATTGGCGCAAACCAATTGCATGGGGAGGAGCAAGAGAATCTGCTCGGCGATAACTTGCTCGAGCTCAATTCCCTTCCCTTCGTAAAACGCGATCTCGGCCTCACCCTCGTCGATCTCGATTTCTTCCTCATCGACCTTGTTCAATTCACTGGCCGGACGATAGAAAAGATCGATAGCCGCATCGACCGGGATGGACGCTTCACCGAGGCAGCGGTCACATTCCCCAACGATCTCGGTGGTAATCCGGCCCTTAATCCGAACTTCGCCATCCGTATGGGGAAGAAGCTCGGCCACACCCTCGGCATGCAGGGGTCGGGCTTGTTTCAGAGCCGGATCGGTAAAAGTGATCTCACCGGGAGCAAAGATCTGGTCGAAAGCGATTTTTTTTACTTCTAAATCTTTAATGCTGAAGAACATGGCTCCGCCCGACCGTACAAGTGTATCAAACCGGCTAGTCCCGCGCACAGCTCAGGGGCGGCCGGAAGGGCTTAAAACCCTTGTATCCGCAAATTGCAAAACGAACCCACTCGCGGTTCCGTATTGTGCAAACTTGTGCACATTTGCAATTTTGCGGTTGTGCAAACTTGTGCACAATTCGCAATTTCGCGGATTGCACAAGAGCCGATGGAGGGCTTGGCTTAATCGAGCGCGACGGTTTCGGTCTTGATCGTGTCACCGTCTAATGTGCCGTTGACGGTCGCCTTGAGGTCTTTGGTTTTGTCGGTAGCCTTGAGGGCGGCGAGCGCCTTGGTGTTTCCGGCGTCATCCAGCTTCAGGAACTTGCCGTCGGCGGTTTTAATTCCAAAACCACTCTTGGAGCAGGCGGTAGCGCACTTTGCCGTGTGATCGGCGGCATCCTTGTCCTTGCACATCTGGTCCATCAGAGTGCCATTGAAAGAATCGGCGAAACAGGCCGCCGAAAACACGATCGAGAGAGCGAAAAGCTTCTTCATGGTGCTTAGTGTATACCACCTTCGGCGTTTCCGGGCGGCGGTGCGCGAGACTAATTGAGTGGAAGAAGAGGTCGTAGGTAAGGTATACGACGGGCAGCTCATGTGGCGGCTCATGGGCTACATGCGGCCGTATTGGAAGCGCATGGCGCTGGCGGTGGCGAGCCTGGCGGTCTACTCGGGAACGCAAGTTTGCGGACCGCTGCTAACCAGGATCACGATCGACCGCTACCTGGCTCCGACCGGCGGAAAGTCGGTGCTCGATCGCTGGCTGGCGGCTGATCCATTCACCGGGATATTCCAAATCGCGATGGTTTACCTCTGCGTGCTGACAGTGGCATTTCTGTCGGAGTTTGGGCAGAACTGGCTCATGCAGATTACCGGACAGTACGCGATGTTCGATCTGCGGAAAGACCTGATGAGCCATTTGCAGCGACTGGATATTGCGTTTTACGACCAGACTCCGGTGGGACGGCTGGTAACGCGGGTGACATCCGACGTGGACGTGCTGAACGATCTTTTCTCGTCCGGATTGGTGGCGCTTATCGGCGATGTTCTGACGCTCGTGTTTATCACGGCGGTGATGTTTCGACTCAGCCCGGGGTTGACCTGGTTGATGCTCGCGGTGATGCCTTGCGTGATTCTGGCGACGGCTTTGTTTCGACGAACAGTGTCACTGAGTTATCGGAAGATTCGCGTGGCGCTGGCGCGGATCAACGCCTATTTGCAGGAACATATCGCAGGCGTAGTGGTGCTGCAGCTATTCAATCGCGAACGGCTGAGCCGCAAGGAATTTGAAGAGATCAACCGGGCGCATATGGAAGCCTATAAAGACTCGATTGTGGCTTACGGGTGGTTTTATCCGGCAATCGAATTTTTCGCCTATCTGGCGTTGGCGGGAATTTTGACGTATGGCGGGTTTCGGGTAAAGGCGCACGCGCTCTCGCTGGGTGTCGTGGCGGCGTTTCTGCAGTATGGGCTGCGGTTCTTTCGCCCTATCCAAGATCTAAGCGAGAAGTACAACATTCTGCAGGGGGCGATGGCGGCGGCCGAGCGCGTCTTCAAGCTGTTGGATACGCCGGTGGCGATAGGCGCGCCGCGGGAGGCCCAGGCGGTGCCAACTGCGAGCCGCATTGAATTCGACCATGTCTGGTTCGCTTACCAGGACGAGGATTGGGTGCTGCGGGATGTGAGCTTTACGATTGAAGCCGGCGAGACCGTGGCCATTGTAGGGCATACGGGCGCGGGGAAGACGACACTCATCAGCCTGCTACTGCGCTTTTACGATGTGCAGCGCGGGGCAATCCGGGTGGGCGGCGTGGATGTGCGTGAGTTCGATCCGCGGACGTTGCGGGCGGAGTTCGGGGTGGTGCTGCAGGACGCGTATCTGTTTACAGGCTCGGTTGCGGACAATATCCGGCTGGGATCGGAAGAGCTGGGGATGGAGCAGATCACGGCGGCGGCGCGGCAGGTGAACGTGCTGGAGTTCATCGAAGGCTTGCCGGACGGCTTCGACCAGCAGTTGCAGGAGCGCGGGAATTCGCTATCGACGGGGCAGAAGCAATTGATCGGGTTTGCGCGGGCACTGGCGCGGGAGCCGCGATTCTTGATTTTGGACGAGGCTACGTCAAGCGTGGATACCGAGACGGAGCTGCGGGTACGGGAAGCATTGACACGAATGGTAAGCGGGCGGACGTCGATTGTGATCGCGCATCGCTTGAGTACGATTCAGAAGGCGGACCGAATCCTGGTGATGCACAAAAGCCGGTTGCGGGAGAGCGGCACGCATCAGGAACTACTGAGCGGACGGGGCATTTACTGGAAGCTCTATCAGTTGCAGTATCAGGACCAGGAGGAAGAATCGCGCCGTGACAGGCTGACAGTCTGACGGGGTTAGAGCGAGGCGCGGTTCACGATTTCCCGCAATTGGACAATCAGGTCCTGGCCGTCAACCGAGCCTTTTTGGAGAATGCGGCTGATGTGGCCATTGAGGCGTTCGCGGTCGGCGGCGGTGACATCGCGGGCGGTTAAGACGACAACGGGGATTTGCGCCCACGCCTGGTGCTTGCGGAGTTCGAGGGCAAAGTCAAAGCCATCCATGACGGGCATCATAAGGTCAAGGAGAATCAGGTTCGGCCGGTCCGCAGCGATGCAATCGAGCGCTTCCTGACCATTGGCAGCCTCTTGGACGCGCCAATTTTCGCGTTCGAGCATGTGGCGGATGACGCGGCGGGCTTCGGGGTCGTCGTCGACCACGAGAACGGGACAGGGCGGCTGTTCGCAGGCGTAGCGGCTAAGCACGACGCTCAACTGTTCCCGGTCGACGGGCTTGGTGAGGTAGTCGGAAGCGCCCAGCGAGTAGGCGAGATTACGGTTATCGATGATGGTGACCATGATCACCGGGATGGCGCTGGTGAGCGGGTCGGCTTTCAGTGCGGCCAGAACGGACCAGCCGTCGAAGCCGGGCATCATGACATCCAAAGTGATCGCGACGGGCTGAAGTTGGCGGGCAAGACGCAGGCCTTCTTCGCCGCTGCTTGCGATCTCGGGTGCAAAGCCTTCTTTGGCGAGAATGCGGCGGAGCAGATCGCGAGCGGTAGGATCGTCATCGATGATGAGGATGCGACCACGGCGGCCATCGAGATCGGGGAGCAGGATGTCCTCGGCCACGGATGGAACGAACGGCGCCGATTGACGCGGGAGGGTGAGCGTGAAGACGGAGCCCTTGCCGGGTTCGCTTTCCACAGTGATGGCGCCGCCCATGAGAAGCGCGAAACGACGGGTGAGAGTTAGGCCTAATCCGGTGCCGCCGAACTTGCGGGCGGTGCCAGTTTCGGCCTGTTGAAACGGTTCGAACAGGGCGTTGATATCCTCATTCCGGATACCGATGCCATCGTCCTGAATGCGAAATAGGACGGGGGAAGCGTCGTCGCCGGTTTCGTTTGAGACTGTTAGCGTCACCAGGCCATTTTCAGTGAACTTGGCGGCGTTTGAAAGCAAGTTCAACAGACACTGGCGCGTTTTGACGACATCGGCATAGATCTGCCCGAAAGCGGGCGGCACGATGACTTCGAAGCGATTGCCGTTCTTTTCGACGAGCGGGCGAGCGGTGGAGGCGACATCGGAAATCATGGAGGCGACCTCGAACTGCTCGGGGTATAGCTCCATTTTGTCGGCCTCGATTTTGGATAAATCGAGGACCTCGTTGATGAGCGAGAGCAGATGGCGGCCGGAGGCGCGGATGCGGTTCAGGTCGGGAATGATGTGCGGGCACTGGAGCTCGGAGGCTTCTTCTTCCAGGATTTCGGAGTAGCCGATGATGGCGTTCAGCGGGGTGCGCAGTTCATGGCTCATGCTGGCCAGGAAGGCGCTCTTAGCGAGGCTGGCCGCCTCGGCGCCTTCTTTGGCGG
Organism: Bryobacterales bacterium; assembly: GCA_963752695.1. Lineage (GTDB taxonomy): Bacteria > Acidobacteriota > Terriglobia > Bryobacterales > Bryobacteraceae > Bog-113. The sequence goes on along the minus strand of CAVVZB010000002.1, from coordinate 436,599 downwards.
CCTTCAGCTCGGCGTCGGCGGTGCGGCGTTGAGTGATATCGCGCAAGATGGCGGTAAAGAAAACGGGGCCGGGCGCCGCACTGCGGGTGACTGCCAGCTCGACGGGGAACTCCACTCCATCGGCGCGGTTGGCTATCACCTCCACGCGGCGGTTGAGCAGGGGACCTTCGCCGGTGTCGAGGTAGTGGCTGAGGCCGACTCGATAAGCATCGCGGAAGCGTTCCGGGAAGATGAGTTCGGGAAGCTTCTGGCCGAGGATGTCGTCACGCATGTAGCCGAAGGTGGTCTGAGCGGCGGGGTTCCATTCGAGCACGCAGGAATTGCGGTCAAAGCCGATGACCGAATCGAGCGCAGATTCGAGGATCGCGGTTTTGCGGGACTCGTTTTCGCGGCTCTTGGCGATGGAGACGCGCAATTCGGATTCGATGCGGACGCGCTCGATGGTGGCGGCCAGCCAGTCGGCGATCGGCGACAACTCACTCAGGACGCTGGCCCCGAGTTCACGTTTGGCGAACATGGCGACGACGCCGATCAAGTTGGCGCCGACCAGCAGCGGATAACCGGCGAAGGCGACGAGATTTTCGCGTTTGGCCCAGGCATGATCGCCGACGCGGGGGTCAGTGGTGACTGCGTTTGACAGGTGCGGTTGGCGAGCTTCGGCAATCCAGCCGATTTTGAATTGACCGACGGGGACGCGGCTGTGGGGGCCGTCGAGGTGCGTGTACATGCCGGCACTGGCTTGCAGTTCGAGGATTGTGCCTGAGCTATCGAGGGTCCAGATGCGGGCGAACGCCATCTGGAGGTGATGGACCAGATGCTCGGTGCACAACTGCAGGATGGAAGCGAGCGTATCGCTGCGGGTCAGCGTGGAGGCGATGGAGACCCGTAGGGCGGCGAGGCGATTCTGCTCGGCGAGTTCATTCTCGGCGGCGACGGTTTCGGAGATATCGGAAAGCAGAGCGGCGATGGTTGTCCTGTCGGGACGGCCTTTGAGTTGGAAACAAGCGTTCGAAGGTGCATCGAGAGCACGGAAGCGCACGGCGAAATTAGCGGCAGCTTGAAGCGCGGACTTTACCTGATCGCGATCGTCGGGGTGAATTCGAGCCAGGAACTCCGGCAGAGGCAGGCAAGCGTTGGTCTCGGCTGGAAGGGAGACGCTGAGAAGGGAGGCAGCCGAGGGAGACAGCGTCACGTGCGCGGATTCAGGTTCGAATAAAACGGCGCCTACGCCGGAGGAAGCTAGCGCTACGGAGTAGAAATCCGGCGAAAAAGGATCGGAGGTCAATGCGGAACCGGCACTCACGTGTTTACATTCTAAGTGAAGCGGAAGCGGCCGCTGAGACAAACCGGGCATGGGAAGCTGATATCTAGTGCAAAGCGTTTCGCATATCGAGAAGCATTTCACCGCGACGGCGACGGTGCGGGATCTGGTGATCGGAATGTCGGATGGTCTGACCGTTCCGTTCGCGCTGGCGGCGGGGTTATCGGGCGCGGTAAGTAATTCGAAGCTGATTGTGCTCGCGGGGATGGCGGAGATCGCGGCGGGATCGATCGCAATGGGCTTGGGAGGATATCTGGCCGCGCGGACCGATGCGGAACACTACCAGCATGAGCGCGAGCGGGAAGTGCGCGAGACGCGCGAGATTCCGGAGCAGGAAGCGGCAGAGGTCCGCGAGGTTTTCGAGGGCTGGGGACTTCGGCGGGAACAGATCGAACCGATTGTGGATGCGATTCGAGCGGACGAAGAGCGCTGGATCGACTTCATGATGCGCTTCGAGCTGGGATTGGAGAAGCCGGACCCGGGGCGCGCTTGGCAGAGCGCCGGAACCATTGCCGCGGCGTACATCGTCGGCGGCCTAATTCCGTTGTCGCCATATATAGTAGTAAGTTCGGCAGGCGAGGCGCTGGAAATTTCGGTCGGAGTGACTCTGTTGGCGTTATTCGCATTCGGATTGTGGAAGGCGAAGCTGACGGGAATCCATCCCCTACGCGGCGGAATGCAAACGACGCTGATCGGAGGGCTGGCGGCAGCAGCGGCATTCGCGATCGCAAGGCTTTTCCGTTAGACTGAAAGCTTGAAGCGCGAACAGGCCTGCGAAATACAGGTCCGGGAGGGCCGCTAGAACATGAGCATGTGGAACAAACGAGAAGAAACAACGCCTGCGCCTAGGCCCCACTCGCCGTTGCCTACACCGGCGACGGAGATCAAGAAGGAGAATTCACCCGTGTCGAGTATGTCAACCAGATTGCCTGATCCTGACTCCAGGAGCGGACAGGCCACCATCGGAAAAGCCGTCAAGATTAACGGTCAGATATTCAGCAAAGAAGACTTGTACATCGATGGCGACGTCGAAGGCACTGTCGAACTCAACGAGAACAAACTGACGATCGGTCCAAACGGGCGGGTACAGGCTACGGTGCGGGCTCGCGACGTGGTGGTTCTGGGCGCGATTCACGGCAATGTCGAGGCTTCCGACCGGATTGATATCAGAAAAGAAGCGAAGTTGATTGGAGACATCAAGACTTCAAGGATTGTGATCGAAGACGGTGCCTATTTTAAGGGCAGCATCGACATCGTAAAAGGCGAACCGAAGATTGTGACGCCCGCAGGTCCGCCCATCGTGCAAGCCAACATGACGCCTCCGCCGCCACCAGCGACAGTTGCGCGCCCCGCAGCCATGCCGGCCGTCAATATGAACGCGAGCACGGCGGACGTCAAGCGGTAATCCTCAGAGGAACAACCGGTAAGTGATTCCCGATCGTTTCAAAAGTTTCTTCGGCGAATCGTCCGGAGCAAAACCAAGCCGCCGCGCGAGCGACTCCGACGAGAAAGAAGTCGTCATGGAGCGGCCTAGCCGCGGCTTGGAGCAATTTTTCTCGAACATACGCGATTCGACCGGCCTCTCGATATTGGATCTCGGCGGAGCGGTCCAGCAGAACATCGAATTTATTACCAGCTTGGGTCACCGGTTAACGACGCAGGCCCTCATGCAAACGCTCGATCAAACTTTTTCGCGCGACGGGGGGAGCGACCAATCCAACCCGGGGCTGATCGAAAGTTTTCTGAGGCAAAACCTAGACTTCCCTGATAGTAGCTTCGATGGCGTCCTGCTCTGGGATTGTTTGCAGTATATGAATCCGGCGCTGTTGACGGCGACACTCGACGAACTGTATCGGGTGAGTCGCCCTCAAAGTTACTTGCTAGGATTCTTCAACGCGAATGACAGGAGCGACGATTCGCCAAACTGTAAGTTCCGGATTGTGAATGGGAACACGCTGTCGTTAGCGCAAAAAGGAACGCGCAAACAAGCCCAGATGTTCAACAATCGCAATCTGGAAAAGTTGTTTTCGAAGTATGACTCGGTCAAGTTTTTCCTCACGCGGGAACATCTTCGTGAAGTGATTGTCAGGAGATAGTTAGGGGCGGCCGGGTAAAGTTGCCCTGCGCCCCTGAGGTATTAGCGGCTGGCTGCGGCTCCGGTAAGTTCGGCGGAGTTCTTCAAGATCTCGGCCTTATCGGTCAATTCCCAGGAGAAGCTTTTTTCGGTGCGCCCGAAGTGTCCAAAGGCGGCGGTGGCGCGATAAATGGGCCGGCGCAGGTTGAGGTGCTTGATGATGCCTGCGGGCGTCAACGGGAAGTTCGCGCGGATCAGATCGACAATATGTTCGTCCGGAACGTTTCCGGTTCCGAACGTGTTGATGTTCACCGAGACCGGCTCGGCGACTCCGATGGCATAGGCCAGTTGCACTTCAGCGCGAGTAGCAAGACCAGAAGCGACGATGTTCTTTGCGATGTATCGGGCCATGTAGCAAGCGGAGCGATCGACCTTCGTCGGATCCTTACCCGAGAACGCGCCACCGCCGTGACGGCCCATGCCGCCGTAGGTATCGACGATAATTTTGCGACCCGTGAGGCCGGTATCACCATGAGGCCCGCCGATGACGAAGCGGCCGGTTGGATTGATGTGGTACTTGGTATCGGCGTCTACCATGTCTTGCGGGATGACGACATCGATGACATGCTTACGAACTTTTTCGCGGAGCTCCTCGGTGGAGACGGTGTCGTGGTGCTGAATGGAGACAACGACGGCGTCGATCCGGACGGGCTTGCCGTCGACATATTCAACAGTCACTTGGCTCTTGCCATCGGGCCGGAGAAAGTCGAGTTCCCCGGACCGGCGGACATCGGAAAGGCGGCGGGAGAGACGATGGGCCAGCATGATGGGCAGCGGCATGAGCTCATCGGTCTCATTACAGGCGTAACCGAACATTAAGCCTTGATCGCCAGCGCCGCCCGTATCGACACCCATCGCGATATCCGGGCTTTGCGATTGGATCGTGTTGAGCACGCCGCAGGTCTTGCAATCGAAGCCGTAGGCGGCATCGGTATACCCAACATGCTCGATGGTTTGCCGTACGATCTTGGGAACGTCGACATAGCAGGTGGTGGTGATTTCACCCGAGACGACCACGATACCGGTGGTTACGAGCACTTCGCAGGCGACGCGACCGGTACTATCCTGCTCAAGGACGGCATCTAGAACGGCATCGGAAATCTGATCGGCGATTTTATCGGGATGTCCTTCGGTGACCGATTCAGAAGTAAAAAGGTGTCTCTGGTGCGCTGCCATTCATTCTCCTGGCTTGTGTTGAAGATAAGGTAAAGATCGAGAGTTCCGGCGGGTTGAGACCTCGGCTAGAAACGATCGATGACAAATCCAATAATACACCTTACCCGGACAGGGCTCAGGCGATCAAGGCACACGGGTTCGAGAGTGAAAATGGGAAGGCTGAACAGGGAAAACGGCGCGGTGACCGGTATGGCTGACAGACGGTCTTAGGCGCTGATCCCGGCGGCTTTTTCGCGGCCGCTATAGGGGAGGCGGCGCTCTTCAAGAAGCAGGCGGCGTAAGCTGCGTAGATCATTCAACACCCGACGGCTGTTGCTGATGTGGGTGTTGAGTTTCACGAGGTGATAGCTCACCAGTTGAAGGGCTTCCTGCCGGCGCTCGGCATTCTCGCTGATGGCCAACTGCATCTGGTTATCGACGTCGGTCTGCGCCTCGGCAATTGCTTCGGCCAGCATTGCCACATACTTGTGTGAGTTTTCTATATTGTCGAACGGGGTTTCGGATCGATAGCTCACGCATTCTCCTCGAGTGCTGGAGCCAAAAGCAGCTCCGGGTGGAATCTTTCGATTCTCCCACAAACAGGGGCAGTTTGGGGGTGATGGAGGAGCGGAAAAGTCCGTGGTACTCTAGTTTCTGTCCGGTTGTATGCGGGGACGTAGTTCAGCTGGTTAGAACGCCGGCCTGTCACGTCGGAGGTCGCGGGTTCGATCCCCGTCGTCCCCGCCAAACCCCTTCCGTTTCTTATCTATCCGATTAGCAGTTTCAATTGAAGTATCGCTCGTTCCTCTTGCTTTCACTTGCGACTTTGACCGCGTTCGTATCGTGTTTCTATTTAGTCGTGGATACTCCGCTCGGACTGCAGGTACCGTGGCCGCTATTTCCAATGATCTGCACGCCAATTTGGATTGCCCTTATATACAGGACATTGCGCGTGACCCAGAAAACGACCCTGATCGTCTTCATCGCCTTCTGTGAACTTCCATTCGTGCTGGGGTGGCCAGTGTGGTGGGCAATCTGGGTGTTGACGGACGTCTTCGGTTTACATGCGCGTCATTCTTGAAAGAAATTTGTCGATCCAGTTCAGGCCCTTTGGCTGAACTCTCCGATCAACTATTTCAATTGAATTGACGTGTGCCGGGGGCCGGGGGCGGGCAGTCAGTCTGCTATCCTTGTGAGTTAAAACCCACTTAATTTTGCTGAGCTCAAGGAGAGTCACACCCGAACCATGCCTGTAAAAGTTGGAATCAACGGCTTCGGCCGCATTGGAAGAAACGTAGTCCGCGCGGGTCTGCACAACCCGGACTTCGAAGTGGTTGCCGTCAATGATTTAACGGACTCGGCGACTCTGGCGCACCTGACCAAGTACGATTCGGTGCTCGGTAAGCTGCACGCCGATGTGAAGGTACACGGCGACCACATTCATATCGACGACAAGAAAATCAAGGTTTTCGCAACGCGGAATCCGGAAGAGATCGATTGGAATTCGCTGGGCGTCGAGGTCGTAGTCGAATCGACCGGGCGCTTTACGGCGGCCGCGGATGCAAAGAAGCACTTGCGGGGATCGGTCAAGAAGGTCATCATTTCAGCGCCGGCCACGGGAGAAGACATCACTCTCGTTCTGGGCGTTAATGACAGTTCCTACGACGCTAGTAAGCACAACATCATCTCCAACGCGTCCTGCACAACCAATTGCCTGGCGCCATTTACCAAGGTGTTGCACGATACTTTCGGAATCCTCAAAGGTTCCATGACGACGGTGCACAGCTACACCAACGATCAGGTGATTTTGGATTTTCCGCACAAAGATCTGCGGCGCGCACGGGCGGCGGCGGTCAATATCATTCCGAGCTCGACCGGTGCAGCCAAGGCGATCGGGCTAGTGTTGCCGGAGTTGAAGGGCAAGCTAGACGGATATTCGCTGCGGGTGCCGACGCCGGATGTCTCGGTGGTTGATCTTACTGTGGTGCTGGGAAAGAACGCAACGGCCGAAGAGATCAACAGCGCGTTAAAGGCGGCTGCGGCTGGGCCGATGAAGGGCATTCTGGACTACACCGATGACCCGATTGTTTCGAGCGACATTCTGCATGACGCACACAGTTCCATCGTGGACGGGCAGCTGACCAAAGTGCTAGACGGCAACCTGGCGAAAGTAGTGTCCTGGTATGACAACGAGTGGGGCTATTCGAACCGCGTTGTGGATCTTGCGGTATTCCTGGCGAAGAAGGGTCTGTAAGCCCAACCTCCGCGCGTTATAACTTTGCAATGACGGCGTCGGTAAACTGCCGGGTACCGGCTTTGCCACCGACGTCGCCGGTTAGATCAGTTCCTTCCGCATAGACGGCGTGCAATGCTCGATCGAGCTTGCGCGCCGCTTCTTTTTTCCCCAGATAAGACAGCATGAGAACCGCCGATTGCATGAGAGCGGTGGGATTGGCGAGACCTTTGCCGGCGATATCGGGCGCGCTGCCGTGGACGGCTTCGAAGACAGCATAACCATCTCCCAGATTGGCGCCCGGCACAATCCCGAGGCCTCCGACTAAGCCAGCCGTGAGGTCGGAGATGATGTCGCCGTACAAATTGGGCGCGACCAGAACATCGAACGTTTCCGGCCGCATGACCAGTTGCATGCAGGCGTTATCCACAATCATCTCGGTGTACTGAATTTGCGGAAATTGGGCGGCGACTTCCCGGCAGCAGCGCAGGAATAAGCCGTCGCTCATCTTCATGATGTTGGCTTTGTGGATGGCGGTGACTTTGGAGCGATCCTCGCGGCGGGCGAACTCGAACGCGGCCTGGGCGATGCGCATGGATGCGGTTTTCGTGATGACCTTGAGACTCTCCACGACGTCGGTGACGACTTCATGCTCGATGCCGGAATAGAGATCTTCAGTATTTTCGCGGAAGATAACTAGATCGATTGGCAAGTCCTGATAACGAGTCTTGAGACCAGGAAGCATCTTCACTGGGCGGAAGTTGACAAACAGATCCAGACGTTTCCGTAGCGCGACGTTGGCGCTGGCGTGTCCTTTGGCGATGGGCGTTCCGATGGGGCCTTTGAGCGCGATACGCGAGCGCTCGAGGGATTCAAATACCGCCTCGGGAAGAACGCTTCCGGTTGCTTGCTCGGCGTGAATGCCGGCGTCTACGCGGTCCCATTCGATCGCAACGCCCGTCGCCTCAAGCACGCGCACGGTGGCGTCGGCAACTTCGGGACCTATCCCGTCACCTGGGATCAATGTAATCGCGTTAGGCACGTTTCGATTATCGCTTGCAGGCGCGGACTACACTGGACCCATGTCGTTCCGGCTACGCACGGCGGCGGGCAAGCTCAAGATCGAACACAGCATTATCGAGGGGTTGCGGCCGATTCTGCTCGAAATCCTGAAGAGTGAGGACATTCGATCAATTATTCCGGGAGTGATCCGGCCAGTGCGCGACGCCAAGGGCAAGGTGAAAATACGGGTCACGGTGCCGACAACGAATGGTTGGAAAGCAATTGCTCTGAGCGCGGGCGCCCGCCAGGAATTGTTTATCAGCACAGCGCTCGCCCGCGAAGCATTGGAGCAGATTCTGCGGCAATGTGCGGACGAGAGCTGAAAAGGAAGCAGGCGCAAACTTATTTGGTTTGGTAGTGGGATACGGAAGTTCCGGCTAGCTACTTGGTTCGATTGATGATCGTGACAACGGCCCCAGAACCATCGGGTACTACGATGCCCGGAGTCGCGGCCTGCGGAGACTGGCCGTGAAGGTTGGCTGTATAAATGCCAGTAGGTGCGGCTCCGGCACTCCATCGCCCTTAACGTCGGCGATCACGATGTCTGCTCAATACAAGGAACGTCATTCCGTGAATCGCCGCCCACCGTGTAGGATGTGGCTGTCTAAAAGGTACCGTCGCCATTGCCGTAACTGACAGTGACGCAACAATTCACGCCATTGCTCACCCCGAGAAGTACGAGATCGATTCTGCCATCCCGTTCAATCAGCAGTCTTGATGTCGGTAGAAAGGAAAGAAATATCGGACAACGGACCATTCCGGAAGGTGCCATCACCATTCCCTAGTAGCACCTGCACCCCGTTTGCAGTGCAGACCATGTCGGGAATCCCATCGCCGTTTACATCGGCAACCGCGGTACTTACGCAGGCATAGTCATGACGATCCGTAAGAACAAGCTTCGACGCGAACACTGACTCGGCACTGAGAATCGCGGGAACTGTTACTGAGAAGTATGACTTTCCCATAGGCCGTTCCGTTACAGCATCAGTACGGCGCTTCGCCCCCGAAGCAAACGAGGGCACAAATCTATTTCGGGTTGACCTGGATCTTAGCCATCATGCCCGCGTCTTCGTGGTCCAGGATGTGGCAGTGATAGACGAAAGTTCCGGCAATTTCGGGGTCACGAAAATCCATACGCAGCTTGACGTTGGGGAATTTTCCGGTGCCATTCCAGGCTGGCACGATGACAGTATCTTGCAACTCGGGATCGGGATTGGCGACGCCGCTGGTTGACAAGAACAGGAAATGGATCTGATGGATGTGGAAGGCGTGGGTTTCGCCGGAGCGATTCTCGATGGTCCAATCCTCGACCGCACCGATGGTTGTGGTGACTGCGGGCGGGTCAGACATGCTGAAGACCTTGGGAGTCTGGCCATCGACTGTGATGAAGAACTGGGTCGGACCGTTCGAGCCATTGGTGGCCTCGGAAAAGTAGATGGTGCGATTCGCGGTCGGAGTGAGGTTGAGTAAGCCGGCAAAGCGCTGCGGGGTCTGGGGCTCGGGTTTGGAAGGCGCGGCAGGCATGGAGGGCGGCTCCTTCGCTTTGGCGGTCGGGACAATGTTGGCGAGCAGTTGCGGACTGTTGACGTTTCCGATGGGTCCGGTGTTGAAACCGCTTTGCCAGAAGGAGGCGGATTGTCCGGCAGCGGGACCTTGCACGATGAATTCGACGCGCCCGGCCGGTGGCAGGTTGAGGGTGGTGAGACTTGTCGGCGTTTTCACCGGGATCCCGTCCAAGGCGATTATTTCCAGACTCTGGGGAGTGTTACCAAAACGCACCTGAAGCGCCATAAAGGCCTGAGTGGAGGCGTTGGCGACTCGCCAGAATTCCTTCACGCCTGGTTGAGTTTGAATGGTTGGGGCGGGAAAAGTAGGAAAGGCAGCCGGTGAGTAGTTCAGAGTCAGTTGATAGGGTCCGGCGATCCAGGAGTTGGGATCGGTAAACTGCTGGCGAATGATGAATACGCGCTCGGGCAATCCGGCGACCTGTGGCTTCACCTTTTCCATGCCTTGAACGATCAGGGCGCCGGCCGCACCGCCGTTGAGTTGCAGAGTTGCGGTGCCGTGGACGTGCGGGTGATACCAGTACATGCCAGGAGAGTCGTTCATCGGAACCTGAAGGTGGTACTCGAACGGCGGGTCGGTGTTCTCGACAACGGTGTTGACAACGTCGTCCTCATGGCACTTCGGCGGGATATTCAGGCCGTGGAAATGGACGTTGGTGGACGTTCCCACCATGGTTCCGCCGTTACAAGGGTCATGGGGCGCGCCGTCTTTGGGAGCTGCCATAGCGGCCATGTCATGTGCGGGCATACCGGGACGTTGCGGGCCTGGCGGCGGTGGCGGCAAATAAGTGAGCCGGTTGGTGAGATCGAGATAGAGTTGGTCGCCCGGGTTCAGCCGAAGGGTGGGGGCTTCGACGGGACCGTTCGCGCTCTGGTAGATGTAGCATTCCTCGAGGTAGCCGAGGAGCACGCTTTGCATGGTGAACGGGACACGTAGCACGCCGTTGGCGCTGACGAGATCCAGCGGGTTAGCGATGACGGTAGCGGGACCGGGACGCGGGGGACAACTATTCTGGGCAACGGCGCTGCCACAAGTAAGTCCGCCGAATACTAGTGCCAATGCGGAGAGATAAAGTCTGTTCATGAAAAAGGGTCCTTTTGCTGTCGCTCTGATTCCTGTCGCTCTGGGATTCGGTGATCGCGCCTAAAAAACGCGCGGCGGATAGACGCCGATCGAGAGCAGGGACGAACGGTCTTTTTTGTCGACTATGGGGGAATTGGTTTCTTCCGTGAGGGTGCACGTGGTCCCGGAAACAGCGATCTGCATCACACCGAACGAGGAAGTGCCGTTGGATCCAAACTCCGGGACGTAGATCAACCCTCCAATACCGGTGTTCCGTTGCAGGCCGACGCCCCCCACGTAGTTCCAATCGGTATAGAAGTTCTTGAGCGGGATTGAGGTGCAGCCGGGGGTGATCTTGCCCGAGGTCTTGTCGAAGAAGGCCGCCGTGACGCGACCGCCGGATTCATTCGCGACATAGAGGACGGTCTCGTCGGGACTCAGGCGAACGTTTCCGGAGTTCCAGCCGTATCCGAGCTCGTAGGGCACCGTGGCGGTGAGCTTGCCGGAGGAGATATCGGAAACTTCGACCGTGCTGCGGGTTGAGGCATCGCCGAAGATGGCGAAATGGCCGTCTTGGGTGATATCGATGCCGTTGGGGTGGTGATCGTTGGCCGAACCGGTCGAGTTCTGGACGTCTCCGTTGGACACGGGCGTTCCAGCGGAAACATTGAACGATTCGAGAGACCCATCGCCATAGGTGACGATGAGCATGTCACCGTGGAGAGCCATGCCGCCGACTAGGCCGTTGCTTAAGCCGACTGCGAGCGTATCACCGATGAAGCTAAGTTTGCAGCCCGTCTCCACTTGAAAGGTGGCGATGGTGCTGGTGGTGGTGAAACTCGCGTATAGATACTTCGCGTTGGCCACCAACCCGATTCCATTGGCGACTCCGGAGTCGGTCACGGAGCCTAGGAAATTGCCGGTCAGGGTGTGAGTAGCGCCTTCAATCCCGGCGATATCGTTGGTTCCGGCATCCGAAACAAACACGCAGGCGTTGGGATTCGCAGGCAGAACGGCCACGCGATTGGCGGCGAAGAACCCGCCTCCAGTTCCCTGCCCTCCCGTGGGAACGACGGTTTTTGCGGCCGGCCCGCCATTTGCGCCGAGAGCATAAAATGTGGCAGAACTGGGTAAACCGGCAACATCATTATTGGTAACGAGGAAAGTGAGCGGGGCTGCGGGGTCCGCGGGGAAGGCGGGCAGGCAGACAAAAGCAAGAAAGACGGCGCACGGAATTGCGGGAGGCAGTTTCAAGGTGTTATATCCGGGTAAGTTGGTTGGTGATCCTCATAATGATAGTCGAGGTTGGGGGTCAATAGGCGGAATACTGAGCGACTTTGCGTAAATATCTGAAGAAATTCTGAAAATTGGTGTTTCGTCACGTTCCAGATTGGCCTGTCATCGGTCTTACACATCCGGTTGATAACTTCACAGAGGTTCCCCTTGTCGGGACCTCTGGAGACTTTATGAAGGCATTTACCAAGAACACAGTTCTAGCTGCAGCGTTCAGCGCTGCCTTGTTATTAGGCGGTACTCTACATGGCCAGAGCATCGTTTCTGTTACCACGTTTGCGACCGGCACGGCAGTGAATTCGACGAAGCCGGATTCGATCTGCTCGGACGGAAAGTCGATCTGGGTGGCATATGGGAACACGTCAGTGAGCACGGGCGGCGGCAACAGCACTGTGGTGGAGTACGACTTGACGGGCACGGTGAAGCAGATGTTCACGCTGGCTGGCTCCGTTGACGGACTGAAAGCCGATCCTAAGGGCATCCTTTGGGCTTTGCAGAACCAGGACGGAAATTCGACGCTCACGTACATTAATCCGAAGTCGGGAATCGTTGGCGGTTCGCCGTTCACGTACGCGGTGCCATCGGCAACCCAGGGCTATGACGATGTGGTGTTTGAAGCGGGCAAGGTGTTCGCTAGCCATACGAATCCGGCTGCTCCCACGGACGCGATTATCCAGTACTACGACACCACTAAGTCGCCACTGAGCTTGACCGATGTGCTGCTGTTCGGCGCGACCGGCACGAATCTAGCCACGGGCGCTGCTGGACAGCCGCTTCCCGATAATGATCCGGATTCGCTGAAGGCCACGCCCGCGGGCGGCTTGATGTTAAGCAGCGGCGATGATGGCGCGCTGATTTTTGTGAACAAGCCGGCGACTCTCTCGCAGGAAGTTGCCTTTCTTCAATTGATCGATTCAACGGGCGCAAACGTTTCCGGCCTGGACGATGCGGTGTTTCCCAGCAGCACATCTGGGACGTTTTTTGTCACTGACACAAATAACAACCAGGTAATCGCGATCAAGATGACAGGGCTGAAAATTGGCTCCTTGTATGCGTCTGTCGGAAGCTTGAACGCTTTCACATCGGTGGATCTGAAGACCGGCAAGGTGACGCCGCTGGTGGGTACGTTCAACGGGCCGCACGGCATCTTGTTCCTGAAGTAGGGTTGGTTAGGGTTGGGAATGCCTATTGCGGCAGGCCTCACCTGCTCCCTAAGTGCAAAGCGACTATGCCGCCGGTCCAGCGTTCGAAAGTCGCGGTCCGAAAGCCGGCGGCTCGCATGCGGCCGGCGAGTTCGTCCGGCCCGGGGAATTTCTGGACAGACGCGGGTAGATACGTATAAGCGTCGCGAGCACCGGAGATCAAGCCACCAAGGGCTGGGAGTACGCGCCGGGAGTATGCGCCATACAAGGCGGCAAAAAGGGCGTTCGGGGGCGTTGAGAATTCGAGAATAGCGAGTTTTCCAGCTGGCTTCAGGACGCGGCGAAACTCGCGCAATCCCTGGTCGTAGTTGGCCAGGTTACGAAATCCAAAGGCACAGGTAATCAGGTCGATAGAGGCGTCGGCCAGAGGCAGCGCGAGAGCGTCGGCTTCGAAAAACGGGCTCGAAGACTTCGCGGTGGCAACCGTCAGCATCGGATGACAGAAATCGCTGCCAAGAACCGGGCGCGGACTTTGGGCCGAGAGCGCTATCGTGAGATCGCCCGTACCGCAGCACAGGTCGAGGACACGTGCCTGCGGCTGCTGCAGTATATTGCGCACACGGGTCACGGTGCGGGCGCGCCACATGCGGTCGATATTGAGCGAGAGTAAATGGTTCGCGAAATCGTAACGCGGAGCGACGCGGCCGAACATCTCGCGCACCCACCGGGAAGCTTGCAGTTCAGTCTCGGTACCTTCCGGAGTGGTTCCTTTCATCGATCAAGCAAGGGCCTGGGAGATGGCGGCAAGGATGGATTCCGGCTCCAGACCGCTCGCCACTTCGGTGGTTCCGATAGACGTGGGAAGGACGAAATGGACCTGACCCTGGCGCGTTTTTTTGTCGCTGGCGAGGCGTTCGAACAGGCTTTCCGGTGAAATGCCGTCAGCATCGGGAAGCGGGCCGTACTGCTCGATCAGGCCGAGGACGGCAGCGGCATCGCTCGCACTGATCTTCTCATTGGCGAGCGAGAGATACACAGCGCCCTTCATGCCCATGGCGACGGCCTCTCCGTGGAGAAATCGGGTATAGCTAGTTTCGGCTTCGATGGCGTGTCCGATGGTGTGACCAAAGTTTAAGATGCGGCGGCGACCGGTTTCGCGCTCATCTTCCGAGACGACCTCGGCTTTGAGCTGGACCGATTCGGCAATGATGCGGTCGAGTACACCGGGCTCTTGCGCCAGGACAGCGGCTCGACGATCCCGAAGAGTCTCGAACAGGGTCGGATTGCCGATGACGGCGCATTTAATCACTTCAAATAGGCCGGCACGGAACTCGCGTTCGGGCAAGGTGGCGAGCAGGGAAGGATCGATCAGCACTGCATGTGGCTGATGAAAGCTTCCGATCAGATTCTTGCCGCGCGTGAGATTGACGCCGGTCTTGCCGCCCACGGACGCGTCGACCTGGGCTAGCAGCGTGGTGGGCACCTGAATGATTGGCAGCCCGCGCATAAAGATGGCGGCGAGAAAGCCCGCCATATCGCTGACAATGCCGCCGCCGACGGCGACGAGAATACACGAGCGATCGGCGCGTGCATCGATCATCTGCTCGGCAAGGGTTTCGAGCACGGTCAAGCGCTTATTGGGTTCGCCGCCGGGCAGAAACAGTGTGTGATTGACAACGTCCTTGAAGAGTTTGCCGTGAAGGTCCCAAATGGGGGCCTCGGTGACGGCGAAGACGGGACCGTGCTGAGGAGGCAAATAGTCACGAAGCCGGAACAGGACCTCACGCTCGACCACGGCGGGATAGACGCCGCCGGCTGTTCGTACTTCGAAGACGGGCACAAATCAGTTGTAACAGACGCTGGCTTTTACGGCGCGGGGCGTGGCTTTCGAGGGCGTGGCACACTGTTGCAATGGCTGTTTTGATGGGCATCCATCCGGTTGCCGAGGCTTTGCGGGCGCGGAGTCCGTTGGAGCGCATCCTGATTGCGAAGGGTGCTGGCGGCGCGCGCATTCAGGAAATCGTGGAGCTGGCGCGCGCCAATGCAACGCCCCTGCGGTTTGAGCCACGCGATGCGCTGGATCGTCTGGCTGCTGGGGGCACTCACCAGGGAGTAGTGGCGCTGGGGGCGGCCAAGAAATATGCCGATTTGGACACGGTGGCTGCGGGTGCGCGTCTGGTAGTGGTGCTCGACGGGGTGGAAGATCCGCATAATCTGGGCGCGATTGTTCGCACGGCGCATGCAGCTGGAGCCGATGCCGTGGTGATTCCGGAACGGCGCGCCGCTGGGCTCACGGAAACAGTGGCTAAGGCGGCGGCCGGAGCGCTGGAATATCTCCCGATCACACGAGTGACGAATATTAATCGAACGCTCGACAAGTTGAAAGAGCAGGGTTACTGGATTTACGGAATGGATGAGCGCGGCGAGGTGAGTTACTCCGAAGTGGACTGGGCAACGCCTACGGCGATCGTGCTGGGCGCTGAAGGGCACGGGCTGCACGAGATGGTTCGTAAGCACTGCGATGTGCTGGTGAAGATTCCGATGTCGGGGAAGATCGCATCGCTGAATGTTTCGGTGACGGCGGGCATTGTGCTGTTTGCCTGGCGCGAAAAGATGGGCCGGGGATGACGATGAAATACAAGTTCACGATTGCCGTAAGTCTGATTGTCTCGGCGCTGAGTCCACTGGTAGCGCGGCAGCCCGTGCATGCCCGGCAAGCAATGGTCGTCACAGTGGAGACGCACGCGACCGATACCGGTTTGGCTGTGTTGCAGAGCGGCGGCAACGCGGTGGACGCGGCGGTGGCCGTGGCGTTTGCATTAGCTGTGACACATCCTTCGGCCGGTAACATTGGCGGTGGAGGATTCATGTTGGTGCGCATGGCCGACGGACGCCAAACTTTCATCGACTTCCGCGAGCGCGCGCCCGCCGCCGCGACCCGCGATATGTACCTGGACCGGCACGGTAAACCCACCGATGAAAGCGTCACGGGTTATCGAGCGGCAGGCGTGCCCGGGACGGTTCAGGGGATGGCGTTTGCGCATGAGAAGTTTGGCAAGCGGCCGTGGAAGGAATTAGTGCAGCCGGCAATCACGCTGGCGCGGAATGGCTTTCCCGTTTCCTGGGGCTTGGCGGAGATGCTCAGCGGCCCGCATGCGGAAGCGCGGCTTGCGGAGTTCCCGGAGTCGAAGCGCATTTTCTTGAACGGCGGGAACTACTTCCAAGCAGGTGATACGTTTCGTCAGCCCGAGCTGGCCGCCACGCTTGAACGTATTCGCGACAAGGGCGCCGCCGGATTTTACGAAGGCGAGACGGCGCGCCTGCTAGCCCAGGATATGCGCGAACACGGCGGTCTGCTAACCGAACAGGATTTAAGGGACTATGCGGCGACAGAGCGTCAGCCGTTGGTGGGCAGCTACCACGGAAACACCATTATCACGGCGCCCCTTCCGAGTTCGGGCGGCATCGGGATTCTGCAAATGCTCGGGATGTTGAATCAAACCGATTATGGGCGGTCCGGCGCCGGTTCCGCGCGAACCGAACACTTTCTGGCGGAGGCCATGCGCCGTTTTTTTGCCGACCGCAGTGAATACATGGGAGATTCCGACTTCGTGAAGGTGCCGGTGGCGGCGCTGCTCGACCCGAAATATATCGACTCCCGGCGGGCGACGATCGACCCCGATAAAGCCACGCCGAGCAGCGCGGTTCGCCCCGGAACCCTTACGAGTCACGAGTCGCAGAACACGACGCATTTCTCGATTGTGGACGCGGACGGAAACGCGGTCGCGGTGACATACACGTTAAACAACAGTTTCGGCGGCGCGGTGACGGCGAGCAAGCTGGGTTTCCTGCTCAACGATGAAATGGATGATTTCGCGTCACGGCCCGGCGTTCCGAATCTGTACGGCTTGATTCAAGGCGAGGCAAACGCCATCGCTCCTCACAAGCGGCCGTTATCGGCGATGACTCCCACTATTTTGCTACGCGATGGCAAGCTTCGGGCTGTTCTGGGAACGCCGGGCGGCCCGACGATCATCAACTCCGTTTTGCAAGTGGCGCTGAATATCATGGACTTCGGGATGAACGCACAAGAAGCGGTGGACCAACCGCGGATTCATCATCAGTGGATGCCAGACGAGATTGAAGCCGAGGACACGTTCTCCCCCGATACACTGGAGCTATTGCGGCAGCGCGGCCACCGGGTCGGGATACGCCACCAAATTGGCGAAATGGCCGTGATCCTCCTGGATAATGGTTGGTTGCAGGGCGCGCCGGATGGCCGCTCCGAAGGCACGGCAAAGGGATATTAATTGAACCGCGTTTTATCGACCCATTTGATTGTTAATCAGCGGCTGACACTGGCGTGGCTGCAGCGTGTGCTCCAAGCCGGGATTCCAGCTATCGAGATCTTCTGCGCCCGGCAGCACCTGGACTACCGCGATAAGGGGCAAATTGCCGAGCTAGGCCACTGGTTCCGCGATTCCGACCTGAAGCTGCATTCGCTGCACGCGCCGATGTACACCGATGATAAGTGGGGACGCAGCGGCCCCGACACCTGGCTGAACATCACCGAACAGAAGAAAGGCGAGCGCATTCGCATGGTGGATGAAATTAAGCGCTCGATCGAGATTGCGGAAACCATTCCTTTCAAGTACCTGATTCAGCATGTCGGCGTTAGCCATGAGGAATATGACGAGCGCAAGCTGGACGCAGCGTTCAATTCGCTGGATGAATTATCGTTATTCGCACGCCAGCGCGGCGTTCAGATTTTGCTGGAAAATATTCCCAACGAGCTTTCCTCCGCGACCCGGCTCCAGCAGTTTTTGAACATGACGCACCTGGATCTCTATTTCGTATTCGACACGGGCCATGCGAACATCGGCGCGGGCGTCGAGCACGAATTCGAGATCATGCAGGACCGCATCCGGTCCCTGCACATCCACGATAACGACGGGACGGCCGATTCGCATCTGTTTCCTTTCTCCAACACCGGCGGGACGATTGACTGGGAGCGCACGACGCACCTGCTGCGCAGCCGTTCGGATCAATATCCGCTGCTGTTGGAATTGAAGGAAGTGGCGGGGATGACCAATCCCTTGGAAGAAGTGAACCGCGTTTTCGACCGGCTGGAAACGGTTTAGACTTTCGAGAGTTCGGAAACGTGATCGCCTTCGCCTGGCGCAAGAAAAAGATTCATCTCCAACCCGTGTTGCCGGGTATAAAGGTCGTAATAGCGGCCGCGTAAGCGATACAGGCTTTCATGCGTGCCACGTTCCAAGATGCGGCCCGCTTCCACCACCAGAATCTGATCGGCGCGGCGAATGGTGGACAGCCGGTGAGCGATGACGAACGTGGTGCGGCCTTGCATGAGGAAGGAGAGACCTTCCTGAATCAAGGCTTCGGATTCGGAATCGAGACTGGAAGTGGCTTCGTCCAAAATGAGTATGCGAGGATCGGCCAGGATGGCGCGCGCGATAGAGACACGCTGCTTTTGCCCGCCGCTGAGCTTGACCCCGCGTTCGCCTACGATCGTGTTGTAGCCATCGGGGAAGTTGGCGGTGAATTCATCCACGCGGGCAATCCGGCATGCTTCCATAATCTCCTCTTCGGTTGCGCCGGGCCGGGAAAAGGCTACGTTCTCGCGGATGTTGCCGTCAAATAGGAACGATTCTTGAAGCACGACACCCAGTTGCTCGCGATAGCTATCCAGGCGCACGGTGGATAGATCCATCCCGTCCACCCACACGGTTCCAGAGTTCGGAGCATGAAACGCGGTTATAAGGCCGATCATGGTGGACTTGCCGGAACCGGACGAACCAACCAGCGCGGTGACTGTTCCAGGACGCGCTTCGAAAGAAATATCGTGCAGAACGGGCTTGCCTTCTTCGTAGGAGAAATCGACATGGTCGAACTCCACCAGGCCCGCGATGGGCTTCATCGTGATGGTGCGCAGCGGGTCCTCGTCTTCGGGGCGCTCGCGCAAAATGTCACGGGTGCGTTCGATGCCTGCAAACGCTTCACTGATCTGCGTGCCTATGTTGACGATCTGAACAACGGGCGCGACCATGAAGGCGAGCAGGGCGGTATACATGACGAAGTCTTCCACCTGCATACGTCCAGCGGCCACCTGCCGCGCACCCAGGAACATGATCATGGCACCCACCAATCCCATGAGCACGGTGGAGGCAAGCGTCATGAGCGAGATGGTGGTGAGCGAAGAAAACACGTTATCGAGCAGACGTTGGGCGCCTTTCCCAAACGTAGCGGCCTCGCGGGCTTCGGCGTGATAACCCTTGATGACTCGCACGCCTCCGAGCGATTCGGTCAGGCGTCCGGTAACCTCCGCAGTGATCTTGCCGCGCTCCCGGAAGATGGGGCGCACGCGCTTGAACGCTTTCTGCAGCACGAAGGTGAAAGCCAGGATGATGACCAGCGTGAGCGAGGTCATGATCGCGCTAATGCGGAATAGCAGCACCATGGAGATGATGGCGGTAAGGAGACCTCCGCCGAGTTCCACCAGGCCGGTGCCCATCAAGTTTCGGATACCTTCCACATCGCTCATGATCCGGGACACCAGAGTGCCGGTCTTATTCGCGTCGTAGAACCGCACCGGCAAGCGGCCGATGTGCTCCTGCACTTTCATACGCATTTCGGTGATGAGCCGTTGCGCGGCCTTCGAAAGCAGCTGCGTGAGCGAGAATGAGGTTACGCCCTGGACGATGGTTGCCAAGGCGACGGCAATCACGATCGGGACTAGAAGATTGTACTGATGGCGTCGCATGACGTCGCCGATCAGATACTTGGTGCTCACCGGAAGCGCAAAGCCGCAGATCCGGTTGACAATCATCAACAGCGCACCAAGAGCCAGAATGTTCCGGCGGGGCCTCATCAGCGCCCAGACTTCGGGAAGTAACGCCGTCAACTTCTCCGAGCGTGGGGGATTTGGCATGAACTATTATGATCGCGCTTCCGCGCGAGTTTGTCGCCTGCCAGTTCGATTAGTGCGCGTCGCCAAGTGAAATCGCGAACTCCGCCCAAACCACGGTGTGATCCGAGGTGTCGGGTGCTTTACGCGGGGCGAGATCCACATCGGCTGTGCGGCAGAGAGAAGCGAGTGGAGGGGTGGCCAGAATGTGATCGATGCGCCAGCCCCAATTATGATCAAACGCTTTTCGATAGTAATCCCAGTAGGTATATTGAACGCGCTCGGGATGGAGCGCCCGAAAGACGTCGACAAAGCCCCAAGCAACCGTAGCTTTATAGGCGAGGCGCGCGTCGATATGGAAGTCCACGTCGTTAACGCGCCGCTCGGGATGATAGACGTCGATGGGCTCGGGCGCGACGTTCAAGTCCCCTAGCCAGATGGCGGGCTTTTGCGGGTCCAGATGCTCGCGGAAGTAGCGCTGCAAGCGTTGGAACCATTCCAGCTTCATCGCATATTTCTCGCTGGTAATCAGGTAGCCTTGCGGGACGTAGGTATTGATGATGGGAATACCGCCGATGACGGTTTGAAGGATACGAACTGCGTCGCCATCTTCGCCATCATGGAGGCCGTGGACGACCGTCTCCGGGACCTGACGCGAGAGCGTGGCTACTCCGTTATAGCCTTTCATCCCACGAATCGTAGCGTGATATCCGGCCGATTCAAAGGCATTGACTGGAAAGTCGGCATCCTGAACCTTAGTCTCCTGCAGACATAGGACGTCGGGCTGATTGACCTTCAGCCAATCAAGCACAATGGGGAGACGACGCCGGATCGAGTTTACGTTATAGGTGGCAATCTTCATGCGATCGAAACTGTGCAGCGATCACTTGGCCAATGCGACTGGTTAAGCCAGTGAAGGGGTCAGGACCGGAGCTTTCTTCCGTCCAGTCAACCAGATTTCAACAACGTTTGCGATCGGCCCCACAATCGCCAGCGCGTAGTAAGGCGCATGGATGTTCTCCTGTAGCCGCAGCACGAACTCGACCAAGGCGATTAGGAAAGCTACCAGGCATTGTCCGCGCCAGGAGCGCACGGTAGTTTTCGGGTCGGTGATCATGAAAAAGATAAAGAGCTGATACATGGGGCCGGTCACCGGTGCGACCTCGGCGAGGAAGAGATGTCCCGTGATGCCGCTGCGAATCAGTGCGAGCAGGATGAAGGAACCGACGTAGATGGCGGTGATGTGCAGCCGCTTGACTCGCCAGGTGATGAGAGCGCCAAGGATCCATACGATCATCATGGGCCAGAATGTGTTGCCCCATTGCACGCTCAAGGTGGTGAAGAATTCTGGCGGCGCGAGGATCAAAAGTGCGCAAATGGCGAAGTTCGTCGGGTTCCATAAGTGCCGGCCCCGCCACCGGACGACGTACTTGGAAGTGATGGCGATCGCGCTGCACAGCGCGAAGGGCCAATACTCTGGCGAACGGACAAGAATGCCGGCGCTGATTCCCGAGATATAGGCACTCGCCAAGTTGGCGAACTTGCCCGTCATGATGCGGGACAAGAACGTTTCCATTATCAGCGCGGCGCAGATGGCGAGCGCGGTGCGCGGAAAGCTTTCCAGAAGTCCGAAGGAGACTTGGCCGACCAGCAGGATAGTGGTGATGAGGATAGGCGGAAGATAGCGATTCTCGATGCTGAAGAAACGCCCGAGCAGCGCGAGCACTCTCGAGTTTGAGCCCGCCGAAGCAGCCGACGTGGTCGTGGTGGCGGTGATTCCAGGTGTCATGCGGGTTCCTCTATCTTGTGATTCTGATTCATGCCGGGACCGGCGAGCTTTTGAATTTTTCCAGAAGGCCAGCGAATCTCAACACGGTCGACGTGAGTGACTTTACCTAATCCAAAGTGCAGCCTGCGTTGGTTCTGAGAACAGAAGCCGCTTCCGCCCGAAACCACCTGGAGTTGTTGCTGGCCGTTCCAAAACACCGAGACTAAAGCTCCGATAGCGCTGTGGTTACTCGCTTTGCCTTCCAGGTCGAACTCTATCCACTTATTGCCGGACGCCACGGTGTTGCGGTAGAGCAATAAGGGCCCGTTCTGATTGGCGACCACGGCATCGAGCGCGCCGCGATTTTCGAAATCGGCAAGCGCGATCGAGCGGCCATCGTAAACGTCGCTCACGCCCACCTGCTGCGCAACTTCGCGGAACGCGCCCGCACCGTCATTGATCCATATATGTTTATGCTGAAAGCCGGAAAGACTTCGCCCGTTCATTGGCGGCCAGTTTGAGGCATCCGAGATGATGGCCTCGTTCCCACCCGCTACCTTCGAGTAGTCATACCAGTAAGTGCGGCTCTGATCGAGTGAGATATTACCGTTCACCACGTAAAGATCGAGCAGACCGTCGTTGTTCAGATCACCGAACTGGCCGCCAAAACTCCAACCGCCTAATTCAACGCCCATGGCATTAGCCATGTTTTCATACTTGATTGTGTCGCCGTGAGTACCGGCTTTCGGCATCCAAAGATTGTTGCCCTGAACGAGGACTCCTTCTTCAGAAATATTTGACACATAGATACCGAATTGGCCCTGATTGAGAACGTCGCCGACGGATGCAGTCATTCCGCTTTTCGGCGCATAGCCGATTCCCGCCTGTTTGCCTGCCTCGCGGAACCCGCGTCCATGGTCATTGAAATAGAGTTCGGAGACGCCGTAGTCGTTAGCGATCATAAGGTCCGGGTAGCCCGTCCCGCGGAGATCAGCGGCAACGGAAGCAAGGGCCCAACGCCGCGAATCGATTCCCATCTTGGCCGAGACTTCTTCGAACTTCCCGCCGCCAAGGTTATGGAAGAGATACTTGCGCCCTCCGTTGGTAGCGTACTCGAAACTTTCGGGCATCATCTTGGTATTGCGGAGATGCCAGAGATCCACGTTCTCGGGATAATAGCCTCCGATGAAGAGGTCGAGTTTTCCGTCGTTGTCGTAATCGAGCCAGAGAGCTGTATTGGCGTTGATCCAGGCCGGCAGTCCGGCGATTTCGGTTACCCGGGTGAAGTGCTTGCCCGCATCGTTGTGGAAGAGTTCCGGTTTGCCCCACTTATAAAGGAGCAGGTCTTCAAAGCCGTCGTTGTCGTAATCGCCCCAGACCGCGCCCATGGAAACGCCGGTTCCGGGCTGATTCAGATCAGCCAAGCCAACATCAGCGGCAACATCACGGAAGGTTCCGTCGCCTTGGTTGCGATAGAGAGCGTTCCGGGTACCTTCGCCACTGTTGGTGACGTAGATATCGGCCCACCCATCACGATCAAAGTCCACCACGGAGACAGCCGCGCCCATCGAGGCAACTTGCGGCATGATGTGGTTCAACTTGCTATCCAAGTGCGGGGACGAGTGTTGGAATTGGATTCCGGACTCTTTGGATACGTTGTGAAAAGCGAAACCGTAACTTGCGAGCGCGAGCGAAGAATTGGCGCTGGAAGCAGCTGAAACACGGCGGGCGGCGACTACTTTGTAGACGAGCGGGATCGAAAGCAGAACGAGAAAAAGGACGGTGACGAAGATACGGGGCGCACGAGTCTGCATGGATGCTTCTTTGATAACGATTCTAATTTCGCAACGCTTTCAGGAACTGCTCCGGTGATACGAAACGCGTGTGATACTCCTGCCAGTCCCGCGGATTCCGGCCATAAGCGAGGTCGTGCTCCAGCGTCGACGGCTTAGCCGTGTAGTCTTTCATCGAATGATAAGGAATCGGAAGAACGGTTTTGGAGAATACCGAGTTGTAGTCCCCGTCTTTGATCCAACCATCGCCCACCATCACGAAATCGCGTTTCAAGCCAGCGGACGGCGCGGGCAAGGCAGCAAACCGCAGACGCAACTCATCCCCCGCATTCATAATGACCATCCGATCGTCTATCTTTTCGAGTAACTCGCGGACGTCGCCAAAGCGAGTGTAATAGCCTTCGAGATCGCGCCATTTCTGGACCGTGCCTTCCAGGCGATTGTAATCCGGTATTTCAGGGGACGAGGCATTGGCGACGGTGATGACGGAGAAGCCGCGGTAACCGAGATTAGCTTCGGTGAGTTTAGTCCGCTGCAAATGAGTGGTGGAATCGGGCAAGCCGGGAGCCCAGGCAAGCCGATCCCAATAAATCTCCAGATTCGTGCGCAGTCGCAGGCGGCGCACGCCAGAAGCTCGGAAGATATCGTCAATTTCGATTACCGCCGTTTTCATGCGGCCAGCGAGAAAGCCGAGATCCCGTTTGGCCACAACCCAGTTTCCATTCTTACCGGGCACCTCGATCTGTAATCCTTGCGGACGCGGATCGCTGCTCTGCCCAAGTGCCACGTTTACGGTTCCGTCGGTCGGGTGCATCCATCCGGACGCGATCAGATAGAGCGGATCGGTAAGGGGCGCTGAATCCGGCAAAGTCACTTCCACCCAATGATCCCGGGTGACACCCTGGTAGCGGCCGCGCCCGAAAGTATCGAGATACGTTCCATCCTCAGTGCGGACCTGACGGCTAACATCGTGCCCGCGATCGTCGGTGACCGAGGCGAACGGCTGAGGCTTACTGACTGTATAGACTTTGAGCGCGGGCGGCGGGACGGAAAACCGCTCATCGGTGAACACCTCGGTGCTGGCGGGATGATCCACGGCCAGCAGCGAGTAGTGATCGATGTAATAGCTTTCCCAGAGTTCGGCGGTAACGCGAAGGTCGTAGTAGCCATCGTGCGGGACCAGAGCGTCGCCTGGGACCTTGAACCATTCCTGGGTTTGGGTGATGCCGGCTACCGATTGTGCATTAATGTGCAGACCTAGCGCTGGCGACCAGGGCTCGCCGTCTTTGACGAAGTGCATTTGGGTCCCATTCCAGGCAAACAAAAACGGGCAAGAGCCTTTGAGCCGCTGCTGGGCGAGGACGGTCTGATCGGATTTCAATTCAAACTCAGCCTGGACCGAGCCGTTGGGCCAAACGATTCGGGCAACGTCGATGGTGTTACTAGCGCCAAGCCCGAAATGCAGCACCGGTGACGTGATGATTTGCTTTTGCGTCAACAGGCCCGATCGAACCTCAATTTCGCCGCCAATTCCGAAGGAGTTGATCCGCTGGTCGCCGACTGCTTGCGCCGCGCGGACGCGCAACGTCTGCCATCGATAGTCTTTCGTGCCGTGGCTCACCAGTTCGACTGGTTTGGCGTTAAACCCGATGAGATCCAAATGGCCGTTATTATTCAGGTCGACTGCCGCGGTGATGGTGAGGCCGCCTGAAATCTGGACGGGAGTATAACCGCGCGAATCGCCGAGAAACACGCGGTTACCAGCCACAATGTCGAGGCTGCCGTTATTGTCGAGATCGGCAAGGATCAAATTAGCCGTAGTGGCCAGAAGACCCGGTCCACCGGGCGGAATCAATTCGGCCAGGTCCCAAGCCGCGCCTGAATCTTTGTCCGATAAACGGAGCACGGAGCCATCGCTCCGTAGGGCGAGGAAATCCGGGAGGCCATCGCCGTTCACATCGCCAGCGGCAACCGCCAGAAACGATCCCTTGAGCGACGAAGGTAAAGAGCGAGGGCGGAACTCGCCCAAGCGCTGGTTGGCAAACACGTGTAAAGCGCCTGCGGAATCGACCATCGCGACATCGGGATCGCCGTCGCCATCGATATCGGCAGCCGCGAAGGAAACGAGCCCGCGACAACCTGAAAATGGCCGGACCACGGCAAAGGTGCCATCACCATTGTTGCGCAGCACCGCCGGATCGCCCGCTTGACTTCCGAGGACGATATCCAGATCTCCATCGAGATCCACGTCGAAAGCCCAAGCCCCGGAGTACGCTGCGTTGGTGATTGCGGGCGGGAGTTTGGACGTCGGCGTAAGGTCGGCAAAACTGCCGGAATCGCGCTGCTGGTAGAGGCGTACACCGGCGGAATTGGCGACCACCAGATCGGTTTTGAAATCGTAATTGAGATCGGCCCCGAGAACTCCGTTGCGCTCAACTGGCCGACCGCCCGGGGTGGGTACGTTCGCTCCGCCAGCCACATGGACGGTTCCACCTTCCGCGGTCACCAACGTGTTCCTGCCGGTATCGTCCAAGGGAAACGCGCCGGCCCAGCTTACGTTTTGATCGGCAACCCCGGGCAGAGTTTGCGCCGTGAACCGGAGGCCGGTGTCTGCAACGGCTGGGGTGGAGTCTGGAGTTGGAAGTTTAAGAAGGTGGGTGAAAGGCTCGCCGATGAAGTTTGACGGCGTCTTAACCGCGTTTAGACTTTGGCGATAAGCGGGAACGCGGGCGAGAACATTACGCAGAAATGCCACGGGGACGGCTGCAGCTTGTGGGCCGGAACTTTGCGCGGTTTGCTTGAGAACGGTCAGGCGCTCTTTGGCTTCTGCAGGCCATG
Organism: Bryobacterales bacterium; assembly: GCA_963752695.1. Lineage (GTDB taxonomy): Bacteria > Acidobacteriota > Terriglobia > Bryobacterales > Bryobacteraceae > Bog-113. The sequence continues at coordinate 410,307 of CAVVZB010000002.1, read as the reverse complement.
CGTTGGCCGCCTTTTCAAGCATCTCGATTCCACTTTGCAATGTTTCGTTGTCCCCGCGTTTCGCCGCCAGGCGCATGACTTCCAACCGCACTGCAATGCTGTCAGGCTGTGCGGCCAAGAGTTTCTGAAATTCGTTTTGACTATCGGCGTCGGCCTGCGGAGTTCCTAATCGGCCCGTCTCTTCAGCCAACGCGTACCGCGCTTTCAGGTTCTTAGAATCCAACTCGACTGCGCGCTGGAGATGCGCGACAGCCTCCCGCAGTCTGCCCCGTTTGCTTTCGATTTCGCCCAGCAAGGCTTCAATGCGGCTATTACCAGGCGATAGATTGTGAGCTTTATCCGCATCGTTGAAAGCGATGTCGAATTCCTGCTGGCGCGCTGAAAACAGCGCCAGGTTTGCCCAAGTAGCGGGCTCGGCTGGCGCGAGTTGCGAGGCTTCCGTCAGCTTTTCCTTTGCGCGCACATCCTCGCCGGTCTGCAAACCCGCCAGCCCGACGTAGAAAGCTGAAACAAACTTCCGGTAAGACGCTGAATCCGCAGCGGGAAGCCCGGAGCCGGAGCACCCATTTAGAGTGACGGCCACTGCGGCGAGAAGCAGACCGGCTATCCGCTCAGGCGTCCGCTGACCGAGAAACATCTACTTGTGTAACAGGGAAAGAATCTTTTCCTGATTCTTAACAATCTCGTCCTGGTTCTTTAAGATGGATCCCTGGTTCTTCAGGATTTCGTCAAGGCTGTGTTGATTTTTCTTGATCGTCTCCTGATTGGAGAGGATAGTGTGTTGATTCTCCAGAATCGTTTTCTGATTTGCAACTACTTCTTGATCAGCCATAACTCAGCATTCTTTCAACTCTGCACGAAGCGGGTCAATAGTGTTTTCATATCACCGGACCGCCCCTATTCGCGGTGCGAGCGCATGTTATTCTGCGGACATTAAAGAACCATTTGCGATGCGGTTCCGAATCGCCCTCTGGGCGCTCGGTCTTCTCTGTTTCTCGTTGACCGCGGTATTTGCGTTTCAGGCTCAGTTCAAGGAGTATCCCGGACAGGAAGATAATCCGACGGCGGTGCCTTCTGGGGCTTTCGAGCGAACCGAGTGGACGTTTGCGCGGTTGAAGTATCCATCAGGGCGGTACGCGGAATATTCGGGTGAGCGGGGGACATGGCCAACGGATTTTCCGAAGGCCGACCGCCAGTTTCTGCAGGGCGTCCGGCGCCTAACACGCATTCATACACGCTCAACCGAGCAGGTCATCGACCTAGATACTGACGAGATTTTCAATTGGCCGTGGGTTTACGCGGTTGAAGTAGGTCATTGGGATCTGACCGACAAGCAGGTCAAAATGATGCGCGAGTATTTTCTGCGTGGCGGCTTCCTCATGGTCGACGACTTCCATGGGACGTACGAATGGCAGGTGTTTACGGCCAGCATGAACCGTATCTTCCCGGACCGTCCAATTGTTGAAATCGAAGACGCCGACCCCATTTTCCATGTACTCTACGATCTCGATCATCGCGTCCAGGTTCCAGGGCTGCAATACGTCTATAGCGGAAAAGTATATGAAAAAGATGGCGTGGTACCCCATTGGCGCGGCATCTATGATGACAAGGGCCGCCTGATGGTGACGATGTGCTTCAATCAAGACGACGGGGACGCCTGGGAACACGCGGACAATCCGCAGTATCCTGAAAAATACACCTCGCAGGCCTACCGGCTCGGGATCAACTACATCATTTATTCGATGACCCATTAAAGGGTCGCGCTCATGTTTGAGTTCCTATTCAAGTACCCTCCGGCCGTTTACTCCCGCGGGCATTACGTCCTGCTCACGCCGTGGCCTGTGTGGTTGCTTATCGCGCTGATCGCGATTGCGGGCGGCTTCCTGTACTGGCAGGTCTGGCAGCGCCACCGGTTGCTCTCGACCGCGCGATCCATGAGCATTTGGGCGTTGCAGACGGCGCTAATGGCTCTCCTGCTTTGTCTGCTTTGGCATCCCGCAGTGAGTGTGGCTAGTTTGCGTCCTCAGCAAAATATTGTGGCGGTGCTTTTAGACGCCTCGCGGAGCATGGCTCGCCAGGACGATGGCCCGTCGCGCTTCGAGGAAGCCACGCGCCTTTTAAAAGGAGGCTTGCTCGACGCGCTCGGACGGAAGTTTCAGGTGCGGACCTATCGATTCGGGCCGGACGTGAAGCGTGTCGAAGCCAATCAGTTGTTTACCGGGCCCGACTTCGGCGTTACGCGCATCGCGCAAAGCCTCAAGAGCATTGCGGCGGAATCGGCTTCTCTGCCGTTCGGTGCTGTGGTGCTGCTTTCTGATGGCGCGGAAAACGCCGGGGGCATCGATTTCGAAACCATCCAGCGTCTGCGGCAAAGCCGGATCCCGATCCATACGGTGGGATTCGGGAAAGAAAGGCTAAAGCGCGATGTTGAGATAGAAGATTTTGCGGTTCCCCAGCGCGCAATGGCCGGGTCGCGGCTGGAGGCGAGAATCGCCATTCAGCAAGTCGGGCTAACGGGCGAGACGGCGCGCGTATCCATCCGCAATGGCAGTAACGTTTTGGCGTCCGAGCAAGTCCAACTGAGCAAGGAATTGGAATCTGTCTCTCTGGTATTCAATGCAGGGCCCGCGGGCGCACTGAATCTGACGGCTTGCATTGACCCCATGCCTTCCGAAGAAAATACGGCCAATAATGCCTTGCGACGGGAAGTGAACGTGTCCGGAAGGCACCCGCGTGTGCTCTATGTGGAAGGCGAGCCGCGTTGGGACTACAAGTTCTTGCGAAGGGCCGCGGATGACGACACGCAGGTGGAGTTGGTGAGCATGCTCCGCACTACCCCGAACAAGATTTATCGGCAGGGCGTGAAAGATGCCGGTGAGTTAGAGAAGGGCTTTCCAACGAAACCCGAAGAGCTGTTTGCCTATGACGGTTTGATTATCGGCAGCGTGGAGGCGAACTGGTTTACGTCCGCTCAGCAGGACATGATCAAGGAGTTCGCCGGTCGCCGTGGTGGCGGAGTTTTATTCCTGGGAGGCCGCTACTCCCTTGCCGATGGCGGTTATGGAGCGACTCCGCTGGCCGAGATTTTGCCGGTTCATGTGGGAAGCGGAGCGTCCACTTTTCAACGTATTTATGCCACGGCAGAACTTGCGCCCGCTGGATCTGACAACGCGCTGTGCCGGTTAGTGGACGATCCGGCGAAGAACACGGAGCGTTGGAAGAAGATGCCGGAGATGGCGAACTGGCAATTGGTTGGCGACCCAAAGCCGGGGGCGACGGTGCTTGTGGAGGTAGCTGCGCCGGGGCATCGGAAGTCGCCGCTCCTTGTTACCGAGTCATACGGGCGAGGCCGGACGGCGGTGCTGGCCACCGGCGGGATGTGGCGCTGGCAGATGCGTTCAGAACATACCGATCGCACGCTCGCGACGTTCTGGCAGCAGATGCTGCGTTGGCTGGTCAATGATGCGCCGGGGGTCGTGACGGCCTCGACTCCGCGGCAGGTTCTGGAAGATCAAGATGAAGTGCCATTACGGGTAGAGGTCCGCGACAAGACTTATCAGCCGCTCGGCAATGCGAACGTGCAAGCTCACTTCATCGGCCCAAACAATTTATCGGACACCCTTCAATTACATCCGGTGCCTGCGGAAGAGGGTGTGTATACCGGCACGTGGGCCGCGAGCAAGCCCGGTGCTTACTTAGCTGAAATAACCGCAAGTAATTCGTCTGGAGAAATTGGCCGGGATGTTGTGACCTTGCGGCGCGACGATGGTTTGACCGAGAACTTCCGCACAACACAGAATCGCGACTTACTGGAGAAGCTGTCGCAACAGACTGGCGGCCGTTACTATACTCCGCCGGAAGCGCGCCATCTGGCCGACGAGATCGCATACTCGGATGGGGGTATTACGATGCGGGAGAACCTGGATCTGTGGGATCTTCCGATCGTGCTCCTGCTAGCTCTCGCATTGCGGGGGAGCGAATGGCTGCTGCGACGCCGTTGGGGAGTGGTATGACCCATGTCCTGATTTTGTTCGCTCTGTTTGCGCCCCTGGCAATGCAGGCAAAGACGTTCTATGTGACCATCGCTGGGTTGGGCGGCGAGCCGGACTACGAACAACGCTTCGATGGTCTGGCAGCCGAGACGGATAAATATGTTCGCGCGGCTGGCGGCGACATCGAAGTTATCACGCTTAAAGGAGCACAGGCGACCAAAGCGAAGGTCCGGTCGGTGCTGGAACAGGTAGGCGCAACTTCCGTGGCACGCGATACGTTTGTGCTTCTGCTGATTGGCCACGGTAACTTCGACGGCGCGGAATATAAGTTCAATCTTCCTGGGCCTGATATTACGGGGAAAGAATTAGCCGAATTACTCAATCACATCCCGGCAGATCGCCAGTTGGTTGTTGACACCACGAGTGCCAGCGGAGCGATTTTGAAGCCGTTCGAGCACTCCGGACGGCTGGTTGTGTCGGCCACGCGGGACGGGGCGGAACGCAATGCGACGGTTTTCGGCCGCTTCTGGATTGAAGCTCTTCACGATCCTGCTGCAGACACCGACAAGAACGAGATTGTTACTGCTTTAGAAGCTTATAAGTACGCACAACGGAAGACCACCAGCTTCTACGAGGACCAGAAGCGCATTGCGACGGAACATTCGGTTCTCAGCGACACGACGCGCGCGGCCTCATTTTCGGTGGTGCGTTTCGGGAGCACCGCCGCGGCAGACCCGGCCAAGAAGCAGTTGATGACGAAGCGAGACGACCTGGAATCCCAGATCGACGCTTTGAAGCAACAAAAGAATACGATGGCCGCAGACGAATATCGGAAGCAACTTACTGCGCTACTCGTCGACCTGGCGCGCACACAACAGGAGATCGACAAGTGAAGCTGGCGGCTGGCCTCTTGCTGCTGGCGTTAGGGTTGAACGCGCAAACGCTTGAACGGGCGGAGTCCCTGTGGCGTGCGCGCGACTACAAGGCAGCGAACACGGCGTTTCGCGATCTGGTCGCCTCAAATCCAGATAACGCATTTTACAAGGTTCGTTGGGGCCGTCTGTTTCTTGAGCGGTTTAACCTATCCGATTCAAGCGCGCTATTCAAAGAAGCGATAGCTATCGATCCGAACAACGGCGGCGCGATTCTTGGGCTCGCTTTAGTGGCCGCTGCCAGTTACGACGGGTCCTCAGCCGACCTGGCGCATAAAGCTTTGAAGGCTGACCCTAAGTTGACCGAAGCCCAGGAACTGCTTGGACGGCTGGCGCTGGAGGACAACAATCCGAAACTAGCGCGCGAGGAATCCGAACGCGCGCTGAAGATGGATTTGCGCTCCCTGAACGCCGAAGCTATCCTCGCCTCAACTGATCTTGTCGAACACGCCCCAGCGGAGGAATGGCTGAAGCGGATTGCGGCGGAGCATCCCAAAGACGGGTCGGGATACCAGACAATTGGATATTTTCTTCAGCTAAACCGGCGTTATGAAGACGGAATCTCCTACTTTCGCAAGGCAATCGCCGTGCAGCCCGATCTGTGGAGCGCGCACTCGCAGCTTGGCTTGAATCTGATGCGGCTGGGGCTGGAAACAGAGGCACGCAAGGAGCTGGAACTTTGTTACGCGAATGGCTGGCGCAACCCGGAAACCGTGAATACGCTACGGCTGATGGACAGCTACAAGAACTTCGTCACTTACCGAACCAGCACAACCATTCTTCGGGTGAATAAGAAGGAAGCCGAAGTCCTCCGGCTATATATGGAGCCCGAGTTACAAAGGGCGATCGCCACTTACCAGAAGAAGTATGAGTATAAGCTTCCCCGCCCCGTGCAGTTGGAAGTTTATCCCGATCATGAAGACTTTGCGGTCCGAACAATGGGCATGCCGGGGCTGGGCGCGCTGGGAGTGACGTTCCAGGACGTGGTTGCCATGGACAGCCCGTCCGGCCGTGTGCCTGGAGAGTTTCATTGGGCGGGTACGATGTGGCATGAACTGAGCCACGTTTATATTCTGTCCATCACCGGCCAGCGAACTCCGCGATGGTTTACCGAAGGCCTGGCCGTTCACGAAGAATCGCAAGCGGCGCCTGACTGGGGCGACCGGCTAACACCGGAAGTGATCAAGGTGATCAAGGATAAGAAGCTCCTTCCGATCGCGGATCTCGATCGCGGTTTTATTCACCCTACGTACCCGGGACAGGTCGTGATTTCGTATTTTCAGGCGGGCAGGATCTGCGACTTTATCTCGAAGCAGTGGGGCGAACATAAGCTGCTCGACATGGCGCACGCTTTCGCCAACACTGACTCGACCAGTGACGTCATTCAGAAACAGTTGGCGCTGTCCCCGGAACAGTTTGATACGAAGTTTCTGGGCTGGCTCAACGCGGAAACCAAGCGCCCCGTTGACGGGTTCGAGGAATGGCGTAAGGACATGAGGAGCGCAAGCAAGGCGGCGGCAACTCATAAGTACGATGACGTCATCGCAACCGGAAAGTCAGCCCGCGATATTTACCCGGAGTATGCCGATATATATGAACTGCTAGCGCAGGCTTATCACGCCAAGGGCGATCAGACCGCTGAGCAGGCGAATCTGGCCAAGTATTCGGAACTGGGCGGACGCGAGCCACGACGCTTAAAGGATCTCGCGGCAATGCTTTTAAAGCAAGGAAAGACGAAGGAGTCGTCACAAGTTTTGGAACGGCTCATTTACATCGCTCCATTGGATGAAGAACTCCATACAATGCTGGGGGATGAGTACCTCACGCTGAAGAATGCCCCTGGCGCGATCCGCGAATATCGGGCTCTCGTGCTGGGCAAGTCTCCCGATCAGGCGGCTGCGCATTACGGATTAGCGCGTGCATTGGTCGAGGCCAAGCAGCCTAAGCAAGCAAAAGACGAACTTCTGGAATCGCTGGAATCCGCGCCCGGTTTCAAACCTGCGCAGAAGATGCTGTTACAAATGACGGATACTCCCCACTCGGACTAACTATGTCAACGACCGTGACTACTCAATTAGATCCCGATCTCTTGAAAGGCCGCGTGGAGCGTTTCCGCGCCGCGGAAGCCGAGATTCTGCGGCAGGTACGCCGTGTGATCGTCGGGCAGGACGAGGTATTGGAACAGGTCTTGATCGCGCTATTCGTCGGCGGCCATTGCCTGATCACCGGACTGCCCGGAACCGCGAAGACTCTGCTGGTTCGGACGCTGGCGGAAACTCTCGGCCTGCAGTTCAAGCGCATTCAGTTCACTCCCGACCTGATGCCTTCGGACATCACGGGAACCGACATTATCGAAGAGGAACCGGGCACGGGGCGGCGCACATGGACTTTCGTGCAAGGTCCGATTTTTGCGAATGTGCTGCTGGCCGATGAGATCAATCGGACCCCGCCAAAGACGCAATCGGCGCTGCTTGAAGCCATGCAGGAGCGCGCCTGCACGGTACGCGGCAATCACTACACTTTGCCGGCGCCCTTTTTTGTACTGGCGACGCAAAACCCCATTGAACTCGAAGGCACGTATCCGCTTCCGGAAGCCCAGCTCGACCGATTCCTCTTCAATACCGTTCTCGATTACCTGAGCGCGGATGAGGAGATGAAAGTGGTCGATCTGACCACAAAAACAAGCGTGCCGAATGCCGACCCTGTCACAACGGCGGCCGAAATTCTGGATTTTCAGCAACTCGTGCGCATGGTGCCGATTGCCGACACCGTGGCAAGGTATGCCATCGACATCGTTCGCAATACCCGGCCCCGGGACGCCTCAGCTCCGGATTTCGTTAAAAAGTACGTCAATTACGGAGCCAGCGTGCGCGCGGCGCAGTTTCTGGTGCTCGCATCCAAGGCTCGCGCTTTGATGAAGGGCCGGTATCACGTGGCGTTTGAGGACATTCGCGCCCTTGCCACGCCGGTGCTTCGCCACCGCATCCTGCTGAATTTCCATGCCGAGAGCGATCGGCTGACCACGGACGACCTTCTGAAGCGCGTTTTGGACGCGAAGCCCGCGCCTCGCGAGTAAGCAGCTAGCGAAAAGCAGCCACGCCCATGCAGCGCTACCTCGATCCCGCGGTGCTATCCACCATCTCATCTATAGAGCTGGTTGCTCGCACCGTCGTGGACGGATTTGTAGCCGGACTGCATCGCTCACCGCAATTTGGATTCAGTCAGGAGTTTGCGGAGTATCGATCCTACACTCCGGGCGACGATCTCCGGCATATCGACTGGAATGTGTTTGCGCGCAGCGAGCGCATGTATCTGAAGCGTTTCCTGGGAGAAACCAATTCGCAGCTTCTTCTTCTGGTCGATAACAGCGCATCGATGTCATTCGGGTCTGGACGTTTATCCAAGTTGGAATACGCGCGCTTCCTTGCGGCTTCGCTGGCATATCTCGGGAGCACGCAACGCGATGCGACGGGTGTAATTGTGTTCGATGACGAGGTTCGTCAATACGTACAGCCCTCGGCGCGGCAGGGGCAGCTGATGCGCGTTCTTCATGCGATTGAGGCGGCTTCGCCGGGCACCAACACGGACTTTGCCAAACCGTTTATCCATTTCCAACAGTACTTGCATCGCCGTGGGATAGTGGCGGTGATTTCCGATTTCTATGACGATCCGGAAGTAGTGGTGCGTCACATTGAGCCCTTACGGTTTCATGGCAACGACGTAGTCCTGTTTCATTTGGTCGATCCGCAGGAACTCGAGCCTGAGTTTCGCGATTCCGTGGTTCTGCAAGATATGGAGAGCCAGACCACGCTGGAAGTTTCGCCTGAGTACGCCAATCACGAATACCGCGAACGCTTCCAAATGCATATTGAGGCTTTGCGCAGCGCGGCCCAGCGCGCGGGGCTCGATTACCAGTTGATGAATACGTCGCGGCCTCTTGATGACGGACTACGCGAGTACTTGACCTTGCGGCAGAGGAGACTTTAGTGGGTTTACTCGCTCCCTGGTTTCTGGCTGGACTGGCAATGGTCGGATTGCCGATTTACCTTCACTTGCTGCGGCAGCACAAGACCACGCCCCGGCCGTTCAGTTCGTTGATGTTCTTCGAGCGGCGGGTACAGAGCTCGATTAAGCATCGCCGCCTGAAATACCGGCTTCTGTTTGCCTTGCGGGCGTTGTTTTTCGCACTGCTGGTGCTGGCGTTTGCCAGGCCAGTGATCAAGTACGCGGGAGTGGCATCGGCTCACAACGGGCGTGTGATCGCGCTTCTTATTGACGACTCGTTCAGCATGCGGCAGGGAGGACGTTTGGCGCGTGCAAAGGCGGATGCAACGCGGGAAGTAAGCGGAATGAGCGCAGCCGACCGTGCTCAGGTGATTGTCTTCGGGGGCGCAACGCGGCTGCTGACCAATTTGACCGGAGACCGGGCTGCCCTGCAAGCCGCGATCCAATCGATCGAAACGGGTGATGGCGCGAGTTCGTTTGCCGAGGTCGCCCGCGCTGTTCGGTCGCTTACGCAGTCGGCCAAGTCTCCGGTGGAAGCGCACCTTTTCTCCGACATGCAGAAGTCATCGGCTCCGGCTAACTTCGCGGACTTACGGCTACCCGAGGGCACCAGGTTTGTGGCGCATCCGGCCGCCGATGGACCGGTTCCCAACTTCGCCGTTGAGAACGTGCTTGCGCCGCGACGCCTGTTCAATCCCAAGAGCGGACGTGTGCAGGCAACCATCGTAAGTTACTCGGACCAGGATCGCGTCGAGCAGGCTTCTTTGCTACTTGGCAACCGGTTGCTGGAAACCAAGAGCGTGTCCGTGCCAGCGGGCGGACGCGCAACGGTAGATTTCACTGGAATGGACGCGCCGTTCGGCCTGAATCGCGGCGAAGTGCGGATCGGCGGGACCGATGGGTTTGCGGATGACGACCATTTCTACTTCGCGGTGGAACGTTCCGATCCCGCTCCGGCATTGCTGCTGCATGGCGCGGGGGACACTCGAACGCCGAAGTACGTGCAAACGGCGCTGTCGGCCGCCAATCAGCCAGCCTTTTCGCTCACCACGGGGACCTATGGACAACTCCCCACATTGTCGCTTGACCGGTTCGCGTTTGTGATTTTGGTAGACCCGGAGTCGGATCTGACCAAGTCCGGAATTACCAACTACGTCACGCATGGAGGCAGCGTGCTGTATGTTCTCGGACGGCGCTCGAGTGGTCAAGTCAATAAGGATTCCTACTCGACGGTAGTGCAGGTAGACACCACGCATCCGGCGCTGCGCAACCTGGGGCGCTGGGACGGCGTGCATCTCTTCCGGACCGCCACTCCGCAAGGCGACGGGCGTCCATTGATCAAGCTGGATGACGGTTCGGCGCTGCTTACGGAGCGGGCGAGCGGCGAGGGACGCGTCCTCTCGTTTGCATCTGGTCTCGACAACTTGGACAACGATCTCCCGGTCAGCCCTCTGTTCGTCCCGTTTCTCCAGCAGTTGACCGAATACTTGGGCCGCGTAGAGACGGCGACCGGTAACTACACAGCCGGGCAGTTTTACGATCTACGCGCGGCGGCGGCGAAAGCTGACTCGCCGATCGAGGTAACTGGCCCGAAGGGAGAGCGCGTTCTTTCGCTTGCGGAGTCGACGCGCGTCCGCAGCCTTCCTCTCGATCATCAGGGATTCTATGACATTCGCCGTCAGAATGGCCGTCACGAGTTGGCTGCAGTGAATCCGGACCGGCGCGAATCCGACTTCACGATGCTTCCGGCGGAAACTCTTGCACTCTGGAAGAATACAGGCATTGATACGCGAGCGAGCGGCTCCGGCGCAGAAGCGGCGCAACAGAAAAACGAGCTCTGGTGGTATGTGTTGTGGGCGGCTCTGGCAATGGCGCTAGCGGAATCGGTATTGGGTAACCGGCATTTGGATGTAAAGGAAGGTACCTCGTGAATCCTCTCCAAGAACTCAGCAACTATTTGCGACGCATTGAGCGGAATTTGCGCATGCTGACGCTGGCGCGCGGATCGGCAATCCTTTTTGGCGCGGCGTTGATTGTGACGCTCGCACTAGTGCTGCTGATGAACCAGCTGTCGTTCTCGGATCTCAGCGTGTTCTATTCACGGGTAGCATTGTTCCTGGTGCTGGCCGCGGCTTTGAGCGCCGCCATTATCACTCCGCTATTACGAATGAACACTCGGCGAGTCGCACGGGAAGCCGAGCGCCGCAATCCGGAACTCGGCCAACGCCTGCTGACTTTTGTTGAGCGCCGCAATTCGAGCGATCCGTTTCTCGCCTTGTTAGCCGCCGATTCGCTCCCCTACACGTCAAACGCGAGCGCGGACTCATTTGCGGCGCCATCACGATCCCTGGCGTTCGGTACGCTCGCCCTTGGCGCGGCGCTGCTTCTGTTGTGGCTCGGCATGCGCGGGCCCGGATACGTCGGCTACGGCACCTCCCTACTCTGGGGGGTTTCGAAAGAGGAAAGTAAGCCGTTTTACTCGATTTCTCTGGAGCCCGGCAATCAACGCGTGCGGCGGCATTCCGACCAGATTCTTTCCGCGCATCTTCACGGATATTTCTCCCATCAGGCGTCATTATTTGTGCGTTACACGAGCGCAACCAAATGGGAAGAGACGGCCATGCGGCCACAGCCGGACGCGGCGGGCTTTCAGTTTCTGCTGGTTGGCATCCCGGAGGACGTGGAATACTATGTGGTCTCGAATGGAATTCATTCGCGTACAGCGAAGCTGACAGCAGTGGATCTACCGCAAGTCACGCACCTGCGGGTCACGTATCACTTTCCTGGTGTGTATGGCCAGGAAGACGAGACGGAAGACCCGGGCGGCGACTTACGAGCGATTCAAGGCACTATCGCGAACCTCGAAATTGAGACAGACAAACCGCTAAGCACGGGCTCAATCGTGTTGGATAACGGAAAGCCAATTGAGCTATCGGGCGAAGGAACAGTGCACCACGCGGCGGTACCGATCGAAAAGGACGGCGCATACCACATTGCGACGGTGGATAGCGGGCAGACGGTGCGGCTTAGCGATGACTACTTCATTGAAGCGCGACGCGATTCTCCGCCCACGATCACAATTCTGCGTCCCAACCGCGATGCCCGGGCTACGCCGATCGAAGAGGTGCCTGTCGAGTTGCAGGCGCGTGATGACAACGGGGTGATGGCGCTCGACCTTCACTACGCGGTGAATGGCGGCCCGGAGCAGACGCGGTCGGTAATGGCGAATCGAGGCGTTAAGGACGCGCGGGGCACCGCCACTCTGACGCTCGAAGATTTCAAACTGGTGCCGGGCGACATTGTCACTATCTATGGAACAGCGCGGGATGCAAAGACCACGGCGCGGTCGGACATCTACTTCATCGAAGCGCGTCCATTCGAGTTGAGCTACCACCAGGAGCAATCGGCCGGGAGCGGGGCTGGCGGCGGACAGGACGACCCGAAAATCGCCGAGCGGCAGAAGGAAATTATCGCGGCAACGTTTAACCAGATCAAGGACGACAAGCGCGTGCCGGCCACCGAGGCCGAAAACGCCAAGTACCTCTCCGGTGTGCAGGGCAAGCTGAAGGAGGAAGCGCAATCGTTAGCCAACCGCGTGAAGGCCCGGCAAATTGCAGGAAACAACGCCGAGTTTCAGCAATTCGTCGCCAACATGGAGAGCGCGGTTTCGGTGATGGGTCCAGCGGCGGAGGAGTTGAAAGGGCAGAAGTGGCACGATGCGCTTTCACCGGAACAGAAAGCGCTGCAATACCTGCTACGCGCTGAGGCTATCTTTCGCGATATTCAGGTGCAGATTTCTAAAGGTGGCGGCGGAGGCAGCGGTGGCGGGGCAAGCCGCGATCTGGAAGGCCTAACCAGCCTGGAACTGGACACACAAAAGAACCAATACGAAAGCGGCTCGCAATCCGCTGCGGATCAAAAGCAGAAAGAAGCGGATGAAGCGCTCAAGAAGCTGGAAGAATTGGCGAAGCGGCAGCAGGAACTCGCGCAACAGCAGCAATCCAAGCAAAATTTCCAGCAGCGTTGGGAGCAGGAGATGTTGCGGCGGGAAGCCGAGCAACTCCGGCAGAAGCTAGAAGATCTTGCAAAGAATAAGCAGCAGCAAGACGGCCAACAGCGGGGTTCAGAGCAGCAGGGGGAACAAGGTCAAGAGTCGTCAGGTCAACAGAGCGCTGATCAACAGAGCGCTGGTCAGCAGAGTGCCGGTCAACAGAGTGCCGGCCAGCAGAGCGCGGGGAACGCAGGCGGGAAGCAGCAAGCGCCGCAGCGAGCCTCTAAGCAGCAGCAATCGGCGGGGAGTTCCGGTGGCAAATTGTCGGCAGGAACCAAGCAGGCCCTGGAGCAGGCCTTGCAGAGCCTGACCGAGGCAGAGCGCAAAATGGGCGAAGCGGCATCCCACGGCGATTCTTCACAAGCCCAGAAAGCAGCCGAAGAGTTGAATCGGGCCGAGGGCGCAATGTCGCAAATGCGGCACCAGCAGAACGGATCGCAAATGGGCGATGTGATGGACCAGGCACGCAGGCTGTCGGAGAGACAGAAAAGCTTCGACGAGCGGCTCCGTCACAACTTCGCGGACGGCGCGGCCGGAAATCGATCAGAGAAGCAGAACGAGCAACTCAGCGCGGCGATGGGCGATGAGAAGAAGCGCGAGATCGACGATCTTCATCAGCTGGAACATACGCTTCAGCAGGCCGCACGTGGCATGCAGAATACACAACCCGAGGCGGCCAAAAAGCTCCGGGATGCGATTGGCGAAATGCAGCAGAACGAGCTTGAGTCGCGCATGCGTTGGACAGTGGATGCCTTGAAGAAGGGCTTAGGAAGCTATGCAGTCATGCGCGAGGCGCCGGTGACCCAAGAGCTTGACGCTCTTAAGGACAAGCTGCGGGACGCGGAATCGGCAATGACGGGTGGCAGCAAAACCGGCACGAGTGACGGAGGCAATGCAGCAGGCGCTCGCGCGGGCCGAAAAGTTGAGTAAAGACCTGCATGCGATGGCAGGCGAAAAGGCCGGGGAACAGGGGAAGAATTCTGGCCAGTCCGAGGCGGGACAACAGGGCAAACCGGGGCAAGGTCAGCAGCCGGGTGACGGGCGGCAATCGGCCCAGTCTGGCCAGCCTGGAGGCCAGAAAGGCGGGCAGCAACCGGGACAAACACGCGGACAGTCCGGACAGCAGGGATCCCAGGGGCAAGGCGGTAATCGCGCGGGTGAATCATCTCAGGGCGGGTTCGGCCCGGTGGGTCCAGCCGCAAGCGGAAGTTGGGATGCAATGAACATGGGAAACCGACGCCCCCCGGATGCAGCCACTGCGCAGCGGGAATACGAGCAGGCAGTGCGGGAGTTGGGACGCTTGGAGCAATCGGTCCGGTCAGACCCGGCCACGGCGAAGGATATGCAAGGTTTACTGCGGGATCTGCAGCACCTGGACCCTCGGCGTTTCCAACCCGATCCGGAGAAGTTGGCGAAGCTCGAGCAGCAGATTCTGGCCGATGCCGAAGAGGCAGAGCTAATCCTGCGTAGAAAGCTGGACGATGCTCATGGCAGCGTTCGCACGCCAGCGCCTCAGAATACGCCGCCCGGGTACGCCGACGCGGTGGCTGAATACTTTCGCCGCTTGAGCCGCTGATCACCGATTTGCAGGCGATATCTGTGCCGAGCCGCAACGACGTTCCGTCAATTTCGGGCCAGAGTGAGTTCCGATTCGACGGCCGGTTCGATCGCCGGGGGGCGCGCCCGCACGCAGTTGCGTCCGGCTGCTTTGGCTTCGTAAAGAGCGATATCCGCGGCACCCATCAGGTCGCGAGCCGAGCATCCCGGACCCATGCCAGAGGCTCCAATGCTGCAAGTTACCCGGATTGCTCCAGCATCAGTAGTCATCGAAGGGTATTCGAGCGTCGCGCGTAGTTCGTCGGCGCGCTTAACTGCACTATCAAGCGGACAGTTGGGCAGGACGATCATAATCTCTTCGCCTCCATATCGACCGACTGCTTCGCGTTCACGAACGCCGCGGACTAGCCGAACGGCCGCTTGTTGCAAGACCTGATCGCCAGCTAAGTGGCCGAGACGATCGTTTATCGATTTGAAATGGTCGAGGTCGATCATCAACACCGCCAGCTGGGCAGCGTGTTGCCGGCAGTTGGCGAGCTCGTTTTCGAGAATGTCGAAAATGGCGCGCCGATTCCATAGTCCGGTGAGCGTGTCCCGTGTGGCCTGCTCGCGCAGAAGCTCGCGGGCCAGTTCCGCTGCTTCAACAGCACGCTGAAGGTCGGCTGTCCGGGATTGAACTTTGTCCTCCAACTCGCGATTTTGCTCGACAAGATAACGAACGCGGGCGAGATACACGGCCCACGCCGCGGAGCCGAACAGCATCACGGCCAGAAGTCGAAACCAAACAGTTTGATAGAACTCAGGCAGAAGCCGGAATCGATAGACCGCCTCGTTGGAATCCCATACCCCGCTGGAGCTCGCGGCCTCCACTCGAAACGTGTAGTCCTGAGGGGCTAAGTTGGTATAGGTAGCGGTTCTCCGAGCATTAGCTTCGATCCAATTTGTATCGTAGCCGTCCAGGCGATAGCGCACGCGTACGCGGTCCGCGAACCGGAAAGCCGGAGCGGTAAAGTTGAATTCTAAACGGCCGGAACCGGAGCTGAGTTCCGATGTTTTCGGTTCAATGAGTTGGCCGCCATAAAAAATGCCATCGAGATTGACATGGGGCGGGAGATCGGCGACTCGAAGCGCAGTCGCATCTATGGAGGCGAGCCCTCCGGTTGTCGCAAACCAGAGGGTCCCGTTCGTTGCTTTCCATGCCGCAGGTTGCGCCGTGATACTGCACTCGGCGGATCGGAGCCCGTCGGCAACGCCATAAGAAACGGCGTGTACCGAGTCGATCTGGTGCTCTGCGAAAGCATTCAGTTCCTGCTTGTCTACCCGGGCAATGCCACGGGTACTGGTAAGCCATAACTGTCCGAGGCCGTCCTCGAGAATCGCTCCGACAGTGCTGTCGAATAAGCCGTCCCGTACCGAATAGCGGGTGATTCTCTCATGTTCAATGCGATTTAGGCCCGCCTGCGCTGTCCCCGCCCAGACAATTCCCGCACGATCGACGTAGAGGCTGATTGCTTTGTTACTCGACAGCCCTTCGGCTTCGGTGAAATTCGTTATGGCGCCGCGGGAGCAGCGGAAGACACCTCCGTTGTAAGCGGCGATCCAGAGCGCACCGTCGGGAGCTTGCGCCAGAGCTCTCGGCCGGCCCTTTAAGGCGATGTGCTCGAACTTGCCATTCACAAAGCGGGCGAGTCCGTCGTGCTCCTCGAATGCCACCCACAAAACCCCTTCTCGATCCTGCAGCAGCGCGGAAATACGAGGCGGCGCGCTCTGCTGTTTGCCGTATACCGAGACTCTACCCTTGCTCCAGCGATTGAGAAACCCGTGATCGGAACCCGCCCAAATCACCCCATCGCCGGTTTGCAGAACCGAGACCAGATCTCTGCCGCTTAGGCGGTTGCGGTCGGAATAAGTGTCCACGCGTCCATCACGTATGCGATTAAGACCTCCGTCCTCGGTGCCTACCCAAAGGGATCCATCATCCGACTGCATCACGCTCGACGTGCGATCTGACGACAGTCCTTCACGTGTACCAAAGGAGGTGAACTTACCATCGTGCAAGGCGGACAAACCAGCATCGGCCCATCCAATCCAGATCTGTTGCGTCTGGTCCTCAAAAATCCAGTCGGGATCGTTGCTTGGTAATCCTTCTTCCTTCGTAAATAACTCCAAACGGTGACCGCGCAATCGGGCGAGCCCGGTGTGTTGGAATGCGACCCAGAGGGTGCCATCACGGTCTTCCCGGAGTCCTTCGACCTTGGCGTGGCGCCGCGGGTCACGCCACCATGGGGTGATCCGGCCATCACTCCAACGATCGATTTCGCCTCCGGTGGTTCCGATCCAAACAACCCCATGCGCACCCAAAGTGAGTGCGTTGATGGAATTGCCCAGAGTCTCGCGCTCCCGGATGAAAGTGGTGAAGCGTTGACCGGCGAAACGCACCAGACCGGCCCGAGTGCCCACCCAAACCGAGCCATCGGCGCCCTGGGCAATGGCGGTGATGCGATTGTCCGGCAAGCCGTCGCGCGTCGTGTAGACCGTGGAGGCTGCGTTCTTGAAGCGGTACAGTCCGTGATCGCTGCTGAACCAGATGCTCCCGTCGCGGCTTTCACAAAGGTCGTAGATATCCTCGAGAAACCCGGACTGTTTAGCAAGGTTGGAAAAAACCCCATTCCTGTAATGAACTAAGCCGCTGCGGGTACCGATCCAGAGACTTCCGTCACGGCTGGCGGCCAGACTGCGCACCAGACGATCGGGTAAACCTGGTGAATTTTGTTCGTCGAAAGTACGGAAGGACAAGCCGTCAAAACGGACCAGTCCCTCCTCGGTGCCCAGCCAAATATAACCATCGGTGGTTTGGGCGACGGCCATCACGGATTTTTGCGGCAAGCCGTTTTGCAGGGACCAGGACCTTAGAACGTATTGGCCGAAAAGCTTGGAGGGATCGAGCGCATGCACCGGGAGCGCGCACAGGAAAAGCGACGCTAGAGCGGTGATCCACTTCTCGAGCATCAGCAAACCCCTCAGGGACCGCATTACGAACAGTTCTCCTCGTGAGGTACATCGGCTGGGAATCGTAGGAAGTTTAGGGGGGCCAGACGTAAGGCCACGTAACAAGGCCAGGGTTTATTGGAGCACGCCGGACGTTTGGCGGGGCCAGAGGCTCCAGCATGTTGTCCGCGCTCCGAAGACATGTATAGAACGCAAGCGCCAAGCCAAGGTTGAGAACGTCGCCGGACAGACGAGAAAGGGTGTGGAGCCGT
Source organism: Bryobacterales bacterium (assembly GCA_963752695.1). Taxonomy (GTDB): domain Bacteria; phylum Acidobacteriota; class Terriglobia; order Bryobacterales; family Bryobacteraceae; genus Bog-113. The sequence continues at coordinate 392,510 of CAVVZB010000002.1, read as the reverse complement.
TGATTGGGGCGGCGAGACTGCGGGCTAAGATCAAGAACAATGCTCGCTACAGCGGCCAAGCCAAGCCGCACGTGCGGCGTCTGGATCGTCCCACCGCCAAGCGCGCTTTCGAGGGCACCTGCATGACGCCACCTTGGGCGGGAGGGATATGTCGCCCCTGCACGGGCGATATGGGTCGTTCAGAAGCTTACCGCTGATATCCACCGCCGGTTAGCGCCGCAGATCTGCCTCCCCGGTCTGATACATTCTCAAAGATCCACAACACTCGCGCAAATCTGGAAATGCTCAACCGTGAAACTCATCCTTTTGGCAATTAGTCTCGCTCTCGGATCGATCACATCGATCGCCCTGGCCCTCGATGGGCAAATCGGGATTCACGACCCTTCCACCATCGTGCAGTGCAACGGAAAATATTACACCTACGGCACAGGCGGCACTTCCCTGGTCTCCGATGACGGATGGAACTGGCGTCGCGGTACTGCGCTTCCCCGCCGCGGCTTAGCCCCGGACGTCATCCATATCGGTGACCGGTATTACCTGTACATTGCCGCCAATATCGGCGCACAGCCCAAGGCTGCGGTGAATATGATGTGGAGCAAAACTCTAGACCCGCAAAGCCCAGATTATAAATGGGAAGAAGGCGGCGTGGTCGCGTCCTCGGATGGAGTGGAAGACTCCAATGCCATCGATCCCGGCGTTTTCCTGGATCCCAACGACGGCCGGCTGTGGCTAGTCTACGGCTCATACTTTGGCTACATTCGGCTGGTCGAGCTTGACCCAAAGACCGGCAAACGCCTACATCCGGATGATGCGCCGCGCGATCTAGCGATCAACTGCGAAGCCTCCGACATGATGTTTCACGATGGCTGGTATTACCTACTCGCCACTCACGGAAGCTGCTGCCGTGGCTCCGATTCCGGCTACAACATCCGCATGGGCCGCGCCCGCAAGATCACCGGCCCGTATTTGGACAACATGGGAGTCAACATGATCCAGGGCGGGGGGAAACTGTTCGCCGGAACCAGTGGACGCGCAATTGGACCCGGTCACTTTGGGCTACTCGATCTCGGCGACGGAGTGCAAAAGTTCTCCCTGCACTACGAAGCCGATCTGGATCGCGGCGGCGCTAGCGTGCTTGATATCCGCCCGCTGTTGTGGCGAGATGGCTGGCCTGTGGCCGGCGAAAATTTGCGCCCAGGCGCGTACCGGATCGAGTCCGAACGCACGGGAACTGACCTTGAACTCGCCGTCGAGGGCATCCAGGTTGGAGGCAGACCGGTGCGGCGCGCGGCTCCTGGAGGCCCCGGTATGTTCGCGGGATCGGGCTCACCCATTCCCGATCAGGATGTCGCCCAGGTTTCAGCTGCTTGGCCCCCCGGCACAATCGACGTCCGCATGGCCAATTACATGTCCCAGGCCCAGCAAAAATGGGCCATCGAACCGGCGCCCAACGCGGGTGGATATCCCGGATCTCCGTATTTTAAAATTACCGTCGCGGGTACGGTTCGCGCCCTCGCCGTTGGCAGGGATGACGAGTTGACCGTCCTCCCCGCTTTCACCGGCGCGCCCGAACAACTCTGGCGCATTGAACAGCTGCCGGGTGGCGACTGGCGGATCATGCCAAAATCCAGGCAACCGCTCGCTCTGTCCGCCATAGGCAGCAGTTTCGCCACCCTTTCAAAGTTCGATCCCAATAGCGATAAGCAGCGTTGGGTGCTGAAAACGCCATGAACCTACACCCCACTCTGATCGCTGCTCTCGCGGTCTGCGCTGCCACCGCACAGGTCGCGCCAGTCACACTCACTCCTCCGGCAACGCCGCAGACCCTGACTGCCGCGGACGGGTTTATCCAACGCTGGCTCCTCCTTGAGCCCATCCCGAGTAACGGGCTCACGGACAATGCCGTGCAAGCCGCCGTAAGAAAGCAGTATTTTCCCGATCAACTGACAGTCATTCCGCGCGACGGCGAGAAAACTACCGTCGACGGTGCGCAACTCACTTGGCACGCGGCAGATACCAAGCTCTACAACGTGAATCTCTATCATTTCGCCCACGCCTTGGAAAAGCCCACGTCGAACGTGCTGTTCTGGGCTGTCACGGTTGTTGATTCTCCTCGCGAGATGTCCGGGGTTCGCCTTGCGGTGGGCTCCAACTCAGCATCCGTCTGGTGGGTGAACGGAAAGCAGGTCGCAGCCCTCTACGGGGACCGCCAAACCGTTATCGATGATGCCGTTTCCAAACGCCTCACGCTGAAAAAGGGCCCAAACGTTCTGCGCGCCGCGGTGATCAATGGGGGCGGAGCCACGGATTTTTGTGCGCGATTTCTCGATGCCGATGATCGCCCGCTGCAGGGACTTTCCGTTCGGCTCACAGAAGCAGCGGGTCCAGGCGCGATCGCACAAAGAGCCCCCATTTCCGAGCAGTTGCAATTCGCTCCCTATCACGCCGATGGCATTTACAGGGTCGGCGACACAGTGGGCTGGACAGTCACCCCGGGCCCGGTCACTCCTGCTTATTCATTCAAATGGACCATTCGCAGGAACAACGCCGTCCCGCTGAAAGAAGGAAAGCTCGATCTCTCGCCGGGTAAAGACAGGATCGAAATCGTTGCCGACCAGCCGGAGATGCTCTATGTCGCCGTTGAACCTTTCGCGCCTCCAGCAACTGGGTCCGGTTATCTCGGTGGCAACACTGGGCGCGACAACGGACTCTACGCCGCTGGCGCTGCTGTCGCACCGGCGAGCATCGGGCTCTCCGTGCCCCGCCCCTCTGACTTCGACGCATTCTGGAATAGCAAATTGAAAGCCCAGAGTGCGCTCCCGATCAACGCCGCCCTCACCCCGGTTCCGGTCGATGTGCCTGGCGTCGATCTGAACATGTTTGTTCTCGAAGCGCTCGGATCGAAATCCCAAGGCTACATCGCGAAGCCTGCCCACGAGGGAAAATTTCCCGCGCTGATTCAGCTGCAGTACGCAGGTGTTTATGCATTGAACGCGCACGCGGCCGCTGAACGCGCAGCGCAAGGCTGGCTGTTCCTGAATGTCGATTCGCACGATAAGTTACCGTCCGATCCGTCGGGGGGCGTTCCTCGGAACTATCAAACTGTCGGCAACACCGACCGTGAGAAATCTTATTTCCTGAATATGTATCTGCGTGACTCGCGGGTTCTGGATTACCTGTTAACGCGGCCGGATTGGGATGGCAAGACCATCGTTCTGACTGGTGGAAGTATGGGCGGCCAGCAAAGCCTGGTGCTCGCGGGACTCCGGCCGGAAAAGATAACCGCTGTGCTGGTTTGCGTACCTGCCGGCTCTGACACCAATGGCGATCTCCATGGGCGCAAGGCGGGATATCCGAACTGGCCATCCGATAGTCCCGACGCCATGAAGACCGCGCTCTATTTCGATCCGGTCAACTTCGCTTCACATATTCAGGCCCCGGTCATGGCTGGCATGGGTTTCATCGACACCATCTCGCCCCCGGCCGGCGTTTGGACGGCTCTAAATCAAATTCCCGGCCCTAAGGAACCGCTGCCCATGATCGAATCCGAGCACGATAACCTGACTCCGCGGAAAGGGCGCGCTTGCCCGGCGAGAATCGGTGAAATCCTCGGCGCTCTCGTAAAGGGCGGTGAATTTCATCCTCGCCCGCTTGCTCAATAAAATCGCACGAGGTCCAATTTATGCGAATCCTGGTAGCTGTCGCCCTTACCGCCGCCGCCATTTACGGCCAGCGCACTCCGCCGCCGTACTACGAAGACACCAATAACGTCCCGGTCTCGCCCGAACTGCACGGTGACCGGACAGTCACCTTCCGGCTCTACGCGCCCAAGGCTAACGACGTGTTGCTGATGGGGTCTCCCGGAATCTTGGAGGCGATCGGGAAGCCGATGCCGCTGGTGCGCGGGGATCAGGGCGTTTGGAGCCTGACCGTAGGTCCGCTTGCTCCCGGTTTCTACACCTATGGATACGCGATCGACGGCGGCTTGCGCATGCCTGACCCGTCGAACCCGAACCTGGAGCTGCGCCGTTGGGGAACTACCAGTCTGTTCATCGTGCCGGGTGCGGATAAGGCTGTTTTCGAGGAGCGCCCGGTCCCTCACGGGACTGTTCACATTGAGTCCTACGATTCCAAAAACCTCAACGTGGAACGAACAGTCTACGTCTACACGCCTCCGGGGTACGAATCGGGCAACGCCAAATACCCGGTTCTGTATCTGCTCCACGGCAACGGGCAGATTGAGGCTTCCTGGGTTGGAACGGGCCGCGCCAACGTGATCATGGATAACCTTATTGCCGATGGGAAAGTGAAACCGATGGTCGTGGTCATGCCGTACGGCCACGTGCCGCGGGAGATTAAAGCGGCGTCGCCAACGCCCGCCAATGATCCGGGTGCGATCGAGAAGGAACTGCTCACGGCGGTGAAGCCCCTCATCGAAGCCAAATACCGCGTGCTTGCCGATCGCAATCACCGGGCTATCGGCGGCCTGTCCATGGGCGCGGGTCAATCCATGTCGATTGGATTCCACAACCTCGATCAGTTCGCCTATATCGCCGCCTTTAGCGGCGGCGGTAACCGGACGGAATGGGAAAAAGCAGATCCCGCCGATCTCAATCGAAAACTGAAAGTTCTATGGATTGGCTGCGGTACAGACGATCCCGGCTACCAAGGTGTGAAAGCCATGGACGAGTTGCTCACCTCGAAAAACGTGAAACATATCTGGAACCAATCCGGCGGCGGACATAGCTGGCCGAACTGGCAAGTGTATCTGTCCAAGTATGCCCCGCTATTATTCCGGGAATAAGCCGCCCCCAGATTCTCCGTCGAAAAAGAAGACTCTGGACCGCGTCCTCTCCAAGGCCGGACTCGGTTCCCGTTCCGATGCCCGGAGCTGGATTCACGCGCGCCGCGTCCAGGTAAATGGCCGTGTCATCGAGAACCCGGACCACTGGATCGATCTTGACCGCGACCAGATCCTTTTTGATCGTCAGCCGCTTGCGGCCGCCGCGAAACGCTACATCCTCCTACATAAACCGGCGGGCTATATCACATCCTACAAAGACCCCGGGAACCGGCCCACGGTCTACGACCTGATCGAGGATGTTGGCGTGTGGGTAGCCCCGGTGGGCCGCCTCGACCTGGAGACCAGCGGTCTTTTGATCCTAACCAATGACAACGACTTTGCCGAGCGTATGACCAACCCGGACTTCCACGTTCCCAAAACCTACCTCATCAAGGCTGCCACGCATCTTACAGATAACGACTTGGCACGGCTTGCTTCCGGCGTGGATCTCGCCGACGGCCCTACGCGCCCAGCCATCGTGAAGCGCATCCGTGACTCCGGCCCGCACACCTATCTGGAGCTTACGATTTCCGAAGGCCGCAACCGGCAAGTTCGCCGCATGCTGGAAGCAGTCGACAGCAAAGTGCTGACGCTCGTCCGCACCGCCATTAGCCGCGTTACCATTGACGGATTAGTAAGCGGAAAATGGCGCGATCTGTCGCCCAAGGAGCTTTAGTCTTGCGGTGAACGCTGACGACACCGAGATTCTCCAGCCCGAGCCCTCCCAGTTCCAGCCCGGTGAGGTCATCGCCTCGCGATACCGCATCCGGCGGTACATCGCCCGCGGTGGCATGGGCGAGGTTTACGAGGCGGAAGATCTCGATCTCGAAGTCATCGTTGCTGTAAAAACCCTGCGCACCGCGGTCGTTGCCGGCGATTTGCGTCTCTCCCGCTTCAAGCGTGAGATCGACCTTGCCCGCCGTGTAACGCACCCCAACATTGGACGAATCTTCGACATAGGCCACCATACCCGGCCTGGGGGCGATGAAGTTCCGTTCCTCACCATGGAGTTTCTGTCCGGCGAAACCTTGGCGCAGCGCATTGCCCGCCTCGGTCCCATTCCGAGGCCTGAAATGCTCCCGCTAACTCTCGATATGGTCCGCGCGCTCGACGCCATTCATCGAAACGGCATCGTGCACCGTGATTTCAAAAGCTCCAACGTGATGCTGATTGCGCAACCGGGCCAGAGCGATTGCGCGAGAGTCATGGATTTCGGACTCGCGCGTCCCGCCAACGCTGGCGACTTCACCTTCACACAGTCGGGCTTTATTAGTGGAACGCCCGTCTACATGGCGCCTGAACAGTTTGAAAACATCTCCACTCCGGCGAGCGATATCTACTCCCTCGGAATCGTATTGCACGAGATGCTCACCGGTACACGGCCCCACGTGCGCACCGGGAGCACCACCGCGGCTGCCCCAGCTCTCGGCACGGAGTGGGCGCCAGTAGTTCGCCGTTGTCTGGCGTTGAACCCCGCGGATCGCTTCCAGAATGCAGGCGAACTGCTCGAACTTCTACTCGGCTCTAACACCAGCGCCACCCCGCTCACTGCTACTCCCCCGCCTCGCTCGCGACCCGGTTTATGGATCATCGCCAGCATCTGCGCCATGATTATTGCGATTGCGTCGTTCACCTGGCCGCGCACTCAACCGATAATCCGCGGCTCTTCCGCGCCGACACACCTGGCTTTGCTTCCTATAATTAGCGAGAGCGCCGACCCTGCCGATGCCGCTTTTTGCGCCGGTTTCTCCGACACGGTTCGCGGCGATCTGGCCGGGATGGAGACGGGCTCCAAGAATGCTCTTTGGGTAGTTCCCTCGGTGGAGGTGCGCGGGATTACCTCGCCCAGCCAGGCTTATCGCGAGGTCGGTGCGAATCTCGTCCTGGTCGTCACCTTCCACCGCCAAACGTCGGGGGTTTCGCTTTCGACCGAGCTGGTGGACGCGCAGAACCGGCATCTGTTGAAGGCGTCCGCCGTTAGCGTTCCCAGCCTGCCCGCATTGCGGCAAGCCGCCATAACTCAAATCGCGAGTTTGCTTGATGTATCCGTTCCTGACGCCGCTTCCCGCGAAATGGTCGACAGCAGCACCACTGAACCGGGAGCCTTCGAGTACTACGAGCAAGGCCGTGGCTACCTGCAAGAGAATGATCTCCAGAGCCTGAACCACGCCATCGAACTCTTCCGCAAAGCCTTCGCCAAAGACCCCGCCTTTACCTTGGCCTACGCGGGATTGGGTGAAGCCTATGCCGCCAAGTACGAGTTGACCAAGGATCCGCAATGGATCCAGCAGGCCGTGGCAAACGGCAAGAAGGCGATCGGCCTAAACGGTGGATTGGCACAAGTGCACTCCACCATGGGCGAGATTTATCGCATGACTGGTCATTCCGACTTGGCAATAACGGAGTTGAAAAGAGCCATCGAGATCCAGCCCGCTTGCCTGTCGTGCTACCACCACCTTGGTGACGCATATCTCGACCGTGGCCAACTCGCCGACGCTGAGCGAAGCTTCGCGCTAATTTTGCGCGAACAACGCGGCGACGTCCAGGGCTACAGCGGTCTGGGGAAAGTTGCCGACATGCGCGGCGATCTTCCGAAAGCCGCGGCGATGTACAAACAGGCGTTGGATCTGGCGCCGGATCGCGCGACCGAAGCTGCCAACCTCGGCGGAGTCTACGTTGAAATGGGCCGGTACGCTGAAGCCGTTCCTTTACTACAGAAAGCGCTTACTCAGCAGCCGAGCGATCAGACCTATTCCAATCTCGGTGGCGCGCTCATGCTCCTGGGCCGCTTTCCCGAGGCGGTTGACGCTATGCAACATGCCGTCAAGCTGGCGCCCCTCAACCATGATTGCTGGCGCAATTTGGGCGATAGCTACCGTCAGGTCCCCGCCCTTCGCGGTCAGGCCAATGGCGCATATTTGAAAGCTCTTGAACGTGCACGCGCGGCCCTAGCTGTTAAACCCGGTGATCCCGACTTGCTCAGCAGCATCGGCCTTTACTCTGCCCACCTGGGGGATAATCGCAAATCCGCTGCTTTTACTGCCGAAGCGTTACTGAAGGCTCCTGGCAACTCGTCGGTCCTATTCACCGCGGCTCTTGCCAACGAGTTGACTGGACAGCGAAAAAAAGCGCTGATCAACCTTGCCGCCGCCGCTAAAGCGGGTTATCCTTTATCCCTAATCGAGAAAGAACCGGAGCTTTTCGCATTGCACGCCGATCCGAATTACCGCACATGGATTGATCAGGTGAAAACCTCAAGCGCCGGCTCGCATTAGGAATGGAGTGAGACATGAAGTTCATCACGAAGATGCTTTTGCTGACGCTGCCCTTGGCTGCATTAGCCCAGTCCCAGACAACTTGCGGCAGTAGCGTTTCGCCATGTACGATCGCGGCCCATATTTCCGGTCGCCCCTAAAGCTTAATCTGGTGCACTCAGACCAAGAAACGGTGTTGGTAAACGGCGGCACTAAAATCCAGTGGACGGTTACTGGGGTCAAATACTTCTTTATCGCTCTCGACTACGGAAGCACGGTTTTCGGCAGTCCCGATTTGATCTTCTTTAAGGGTGACTCAAATACTGCTGCGGGAGCGACAGTCGTAAACGCGACAGTCCCCGCAGGAGTCCACTATTTCATCTATGCCGAGGACATGAATGGCATCAAGTATGTGAAAGATCCAAAAATCATCACGACTTCGAACATAGATCCCGACAAGAAAAGAAAGCGCACCAAGCGCTGACTACTGCGCGTTCGCAAAAGTGTTGCAGCTGCTGATGAGGCCCGACTGCAACCCCTCGCCAAACCAATGCTCCCGTTGCGCGGAGCTGCCGTGCGTAAACGATTCCGGATTCACTGTGCCTCTAGACATGCGCTGCAGACGGTCGTCCCCTACCGATCCGGCCGCTTGCAGCCCAGCGGCGATATCGCTTTGATCGATCATGTTTGGCTGTTGGGAGTTCTTGGCCCACACGCCCGCGTAGCAGTCCGCTTGGAGTTCTAATTTGACCGAGAGCGGGTTCGCGGCCCGAGGATTACTCTCCTGCAGTTGGCGCACTTTCGGTTCAATGCCCAGCAGCTTTTGAATGTGATGCCCGTACTCGTGGGCAATCACGTATGCCTGCGCAAATTCGCCCGGTGCGCCGAACCGCGTTTTTAATTCGTTGAAAAATCCCAGATCGAGGTACACCTTCTCGTCTTCCGGGCAGTAGAACGGACCCGTCGATGACTGCGCTTCTCCGCAGCCCGAAGTTGTCTCGTCACGGTAAAGCACCAGGTGAGCATGATGAAATTGCCGATTGGCCTGCTGTGGCAGGATTCGCGTCCACGTCTTCTGGACGTCATCGACGACGAACGAAACAAACTGAACTTCCCGCTGCTCTCCCGCTGTTTGTGAGGCCGGTGCCTGGCCGGTGACCCGAGATTGAGGCTGCTGCTGCTGCGTCGCCGGGGCGTCAGTCGGTCCGCCGCTGAACAGGTTGAAGAGGTTCTGATGGAAAACCAGACTCAAAACGCCAACTACCAGCGTCCCGCCAAGTCCTAAATGAACCGGCCCGAGCCCAAAACCACCGCCACCACCTCCGCCACCGCTCTCGCCCCGTCGATCTTCAATATCGGAACTCTCACCGCCTGGCGTCCATTGCATGAAGAGCTCTAAGCAACTTGGATTCCCATTGACAGTCGCTGGCCGTATACTTTAGGAGTAGGCCCTCCCCATGCAGAAGAAAGCCAAGTTCGCCATCCTCATCGTCCTCATTCTCGGCACGCTTGCCTGGATCGGAACGTCCGCCGTCAGCGGCAATCAGAGCTACTACAAAACAGTCTCGGAACTGCAGCAATTGCCAGAAGGCGCGCGCACGAAACGTCTGCGAGTCGCTGGAGACATCGTTAAGGGTTCCATCGAGCGTAAATCCGGCGAAGTCGATTTCACCTTGACGCAGGAGCACCAGAATCTCCGCGTCGCCTACACTGGCGAAGATCCGCTTCCGGATACCTTTAGAGACGGAGCCCAAGCCCTCGCTGAGGGCCATCTTGGCTCGGACGGCGTGTTCCGCGCTAGTCTCATCCAGGCCAAGTGCTCGTCGAAGTATCAGTCCAAACCGGGCCAGGCGCCCAGCGGTTTAAAACCTGCGCCCATGAAAAACGCATCTTTGTAATTACAGAGAAGAAAACAAAACAAAATGGAAAACGTAGGCGCTCTCGCTGTATTGCTCGCTCTTTGCGTCGCCATTTACTCGGCGGCGGCATCGGTTACCGGCAAACTGAAACGCAAGCCATTCCTGGTACTCAGCGGAGAGCGCGCCGTGCTCGCCGTTTGGGTTCTACTCACGGCCGCATCCGGCATTCTCGTCTGGGCTCTCATGACTGGCGATTTCCACTTCGCTTACGCAGCCGGTCACAGTAACCATTCCATGCCGACGCTCTACAAATTTACGGCGTGGTGGGGTGGCCAGGAAGGATCGATTCTTTTCTGGAGCTGGCTGTTGTCCACGTATGCCGCCGTGGTTGTTCTGCAGAGCAAGAAGCGCCACCGCGAGTTCATGCCTTACGTTGTCGCCATCCTAAGCAGTATTCAGGCCTTTTTTCTGTTCCTTAGCGCTTTCCTTGTAAGCCCCTTTCAAGTGCTTGCGGTGGATCGCGTCATCACCAGCGTCGCCGATGGCCAGGGCTTGAATCCGCAATTGCAGTATCCGGCGATGGCCATCCACCCCCCGATGCTTTACCTCGGGTACGTAGGCTTCGCCCTCCCGTTTGCTTTCGCTCTGGCTTCGCTAATTACCAAACAACCGGGAGACGCTTGGATTCACACCACGCGGCGCTGGTCGATTGTTTCCTGGCTGTTCCTGAGCGTCGGCATCGTCCTCGGTTCGGCCTGGGCCTATCACGCGCTCGGTTGGGGTGGGTATTGGGTCTGGGACCCGGTTGAAAACGCGTCACTTCTCCCATGGCTCGCCGGCACCGCGTTTCTGCATTCGGTCATGATGCAGGAAAAAAAAGGAATGATGAAAGTGTGGAACATGATTCTGGTTTCCACCACATTTTTCCTTTGCATCTTTGGCACATTCCTCACCCGCTCCGGCGTGGTGAGCTCGGTTCATGCATTTGCCGAGGGCGATATCGGTAAGTACTTCGTAGGTTTCCTGACCGCAATCGTTGCTTTTTCGGTTTACTTCATCCTGATCCGCCGGAACTTCCTCAAGAGCGAATCGCAGTTGGAAAGCGTCGTCAGCCGCGAGTCGAGCTTTATGTTCAACAACTTGGTGCTGCTGGCCAGTTGTTTCGCCGTGCTTTGGGGAACGCTGTTCCCCATCATCTCGGAAGCAATTTCCGATGAGAAGGTCGGCCTCAGCCCCGAATGGTTTAACCGGCTCATGATCCCTATCGGCCTCTTCCTGCTGGTGCTTACCGGCGTCGGACCCTTATTTGCCTGGCGGCGCACCTCGGTCGAGAGTCTTCGCCGCAATTTCCTGGTTCCATGCGGGGCGGCGCTCCTGTTCGCCATCGGGCTGTTCGCTTCGGGAATCCGCAGCAGCTGGGCCATCGTCTCGTTCGCGTTCTGCCTCTTCGTGATGCTGACCATTCTTTCGGAGTTTTACCGCGGATCCCGGGCCATCCATCAGAAGGACGGGATGAATTGGGCCAAATCTGCCGTCGAGCTGACTCACCGAAACACCCGGCGTTATGGCGGTTACCTGGTCCACATGGGAATCGTGTTGATGTTCGTAGGATGGACCGGTGCCGCGTTTAATCAGAACCGGAATGCGGAACTCGCGGTCGGCCAAACGACCCGCATCGGCCCTTACACGCTCAAAGCCCTCGATTTCACTTCCGGCGATAACGGCAACTATGAGTGGGCCAAAGCGCTTCTCGACGTCTCAAAGAACGGATCGCCGCTCGGAACCATGGAACCGGAAAAGCGGCTCTACACGGCCAGTAAGCAGGGCTTGACTCACGTCGCGCTCCGGAGCCGCCTGAACGAAGATCTCTACATCAGCCTCGCCGCTGTTGAGCAAGATCCGGCGACTCGAAAGATCACGGCCACTCTCCAACTCTGGATCTTCCCTCTGGTGAGTTGGATTTGGATCGGCACGGTTGTGCTCGTATTCGGAACTTTGGTAGCCTTGATCCCGAGTAAGTTGACCCGGCACTATGCCCGCACCGAAGTGGTCGGAATAACCCAGAAGAATGTCGCTGTCCAGAGTTAGGCATCACCGGGCAGTTTGGTGCGCCATCCTGCTCAGCACAGCTCTCTGCCCGTTGGGTTTTGGCGACACGGCGCAGATCGATAGCGAACCGGTACGGCGCGTGGCCTCTCATATTGCCTGCCAGTGTAAGGCGTGCAAAGAGACCGCGTCCTGTCCCATGTCGATGCAAGGCTGCGGCTTCTGCGTCCCCGCCAAAACGCGCATCGTGAAAATGCAGCAGGCCGGGTTCTCAGATCAAGCGATTATCGATAGCTTTATTAAAGAGTACGGCCCCGATATCTACCGTGCCGGGCCGAACCAATATTTTTGGATGATCCCTTATGGCGCGCTTGTCTTGGGCGCAGGCGCGATCTTCTGGTTCGTTACTCGCAACTTTCGCCGCGCGCCGGCCGCCCCGGCGAGTTCGTCCCCGAGCGACGACGCCGTGCTCGCCCGTTATCGCGATACGATTGAACGCGAATCCGATGAATCCGGGAGACTTCAGTAGGTGGTTCTCGCCGTCGCTTCACTCCTCTGCGTTTTGGTGATTCTTGCTTTGGTCTTCGTCCGGGATCGGGATCTCCCGGTGCCCGAGCCCCTTTCTCCTTTCCGGCATCTCGATGAGCGCAAAGCCGCTATTTACGAGAACCTTCGCGATTTGCAATTTGAGTATCGCGTGGGCAAACTCTCGGATCAAGACTACGGGCAAACCAAACTCGACCTGCAAAAGGAACTGGCCAAGGTCCTGGCGGAAGTGGACCGGTTGAAAAGTGAACTTCAGCTTTCGCCCCAAAGCGCCCGCCCGGCTTCGACCATCGCCAGCGTCGTTCCAGTTGCCAAGTCCAAGCCCGCAGTCACCGTCTGCCCTCGCTGCCATGCCGAATTTGCCGAGGTTCTTAAGTTCTGCGGGGAGTGCGGCGCACCCATAGCGGCGGCCCGGGAAAAAGCATGAAAGTTCTGATTCTGGCGCTGGTCAGCGCTGCGGCGGTCTTCGGAGTCGATGGCACGGTGCACAACGCCAGCAAGGACAAACCTCAAGCTAACTCCACCGTCTCCCTATTCCAAATCACGCAAAGCGGTCCGCAAATGCTGGCGAGTGTGAAGTCCGCAGCCGATGGGTCGTTCAATATCGCTCCGCCTCCTGGCAGCGATGCGCCGGGACCCAAATTACTGCAAGCCGCTTATGAAGGTGTCACTTACAACCGCATGATCCCACCTGGGACCGCGGCCCAGAATCTGCAAGTGGATGTCTACGAATCATCCAAGCAGCCCGGCGTGGCTAAAGTGGGCACTCACATGATGCTGCTTGAACCTGTCAATGGCCAGCTTACCGTCAGCGAGTCTTTCGTCTACGAGAATCCCGGCAAAATCACGTATAACAATCCCGATCAAGGTACATTGCGCGTTTTCCTTCCAGCGGCCACCGGCGGAAAAGTAGAGCTAAACGTCATTGCACCAAACAGCGTTGCCGTGCGTCGCTCACCGGAGAAAACGAGCGATCCCGATATCTATAAAATCGATTTCCCTATTAAGCCAGGTAACTCGCGCGTCGACCTCACATACCAGATTCCATTCACGTCCCCGGGAACCTTCACCACCAAAGCTCTGTTCAAGGACCCGAACACCAAGGTTCTTGCACCCGTTGGGGTAACTCTCGCCGGCAAAGGTCTGGGAAATGTCGGTCAGGAGCCGCAGACCAAAGCTACTATCTATAACTACGACGGGAGCGATCTTCGCATCGATGTTCAAGGTTCCGGCGCGCTCCCACGCGGTGACAGTTCCGCCCAAAGCCAGAACTCCGAAGGGGACAATTCCGATCAAGGCGGTGGCGCCCAAATCGCCCAACTTCTTCCTCAGCTTTATGACAAAACGAGTCCCGCCGATGGGCCGCTGGCGTCCCTGATCGCCGTAAAATGGATTCTGCTGCTGGTCTTTGCCATGCTGGCTCTCGGCTTCGGCTACTTGTACCAGCGAACGCCCTCTGCTAACAAACCCGATCATGAACGAGGACGCTGACCCCGTTAGCGCCGTCGACGTCTGGAAATACCACGGCGACTTTCCCGCTCTGCGTGGTGTATCCCTTTCCGCCACGCGCGGCAGTTGCCTGGCCTTGTTAGGCCGCAACGGCGCCGGAAAAACCACCATGCTTCGAATACTCGCCGGGCTTTCACAAGCTTCCCGCGGCGACGTTAGCGTGCTCGGCGCGCCACCACGTGAGTCCGCCACCCGTTTGCGCGCCGGCTACCTCGGGCATGGCATCGGCATCTACGACGACCTCACCGCGCGGGAGAATCTGCTACATTTCGCCCGCCTCTACCAGGCTCCCGATCCGCATCGTGCGACCATACGTTGGCTCACGCGTGTCGATCTCAAACGCGTCGAAGATGGCCGGGCCCGGGAGTTTTCCCGCGGTATGCGGCAGCGCCTCGCCATCGCGCGCGCCTTCGTTCATGACCCGGAAGTGTTGCTGCTCGATGAACCATTCACCTCACTGGACGACCGCTCCATCGCCCTGCTCCAAGAATTGCTGAACGAAGCCCGCCAACGATCCCGCACCATCGTCCTGAGCACGCACCAGCTGCGGGAAGCGCTCGAACTTGCCACTGATGTCGCGCTTCTCGATCGCGGCAAACTCACCTTCCACGGCCCCCGCACACAAGCCATGCTCGATCGGCCATCGTCCATCTATGCCGATCCGGAGCCCCTCGCATGAATAGCGTCATTGCGATCGCACGCAAAGACCTGCTTTCCGAGCTGCGCGGGAAGGACGCGATCAATGCCTCAGTATCCTTCGCCCTTGTAATCCTGCTCATCTTCAGCTTCGCCTTCGAGCCCAGCGCCGAAGAAACCGAAGCCATCGCCGGTGGCTTACTCTGGATTGCCTTCGCCTTCGCCGGTGCCCTCATTCTCAACCGGAGCTTCGCCCGCGAGGTACCGAATGACTGCCTGGACGTGCTGGTCGCATCCCCCGCTCCTGGATGGGCCGTTTTCCTGGGCAAATCGCTCGCCAGTTTCCTCCTGGTCCTGATCGTCGAACTACTTTGCCTTCCCGTCTTCGGCATCTTCTACAACATCCGCTGGACGCGCTCTCTCGGTCCCCTGCTGCTTGTCATCGCTTTGGGTACGTGGGCCATGACCGTTCTCGGCGTTAGCTTCGGAGCCATGACGGTGAACGTGCGGCTGCGCGAATTGATGCTGCCGCTGCTGCTCTACCCCACACTCTCACCCGCGCTCATGGCGTCCATGACCCTGACGACTTCCGTGCTCGCCGGCGGAACGCTCACCGGAAACAACATCGCTTGGCTGCGGCTCTTGATTGGCTTCGATATCATTTTTACAGCACTGGCGCTCGCGCTGATTGACTTCCTATTGGTCTTATGAAAAGAGAACACGCATGAACACCCGCAGCAAATTCATTTACGGGCTCGGCGGCATCGGCGGCGTGATTTTGATTTTGAATCTCTACCGCATTCTGCTGGTGCTTCCCGATGAGATGAACCAGGGCGCCATCTACCGCATCATTTACTACCACGTGCCGGCCGCTTTCGTCGCCTGGGTGCTGTTCTTCGCCGCCCTGATCTGCAGCGGTCTATACCTCTGGCGCAAGTCGCTGACGCTGGATGCTATCGCCGCTTCGGCCATCGAGGTTGGCTGGGTTTTCGCGACCATCAATCTCGTCACCGGCAGCATCTGGGGGCGCATCATATGGGGCATCTGGTGGACGTGGGACGCGCGTCTCACCTCGATGTTTATCTGCTGGCTGATTTATGGCGGCTACCTGGTCCTGCGCGGCGCGATCGACGACGCGGGACAGCGCGCGACCATCTCCGCGGCCCTGGCCATCTTCGCTTTCGCCGATGTACCGATCGTGTTCATGTCCATTCGATGGTGGCGCACGCAGCACCCGTCTCCGGTGATCGAGACCGGCGGCCTCGCTCCGGAGATGTGGCCCCCGCTGCTCCTGAACTTGTTAGCTCTTCTAATGATTGCTACCGCCATGATGCTGGTACGGCTGAATCAGGAAGAATCCCAACGCGAACTCGAAGGGCTGCGCCGCTACGCGCACGCGATATAATCGCCGGGTTGGCATTATCCATGGACCGCAATTTTCAGTTTCTCTTTTTCGGGCTTGGGGCCGCGTGGGCCATCGTCTTTGTCTACCTGCTCGTGCTCGGGGAGCGCAACCGCAAAATCCGCAGTGAACTCGACCGCGTTGCCCGCATGGTGACCGATCGGGACCGCTGAAACCAGCGTGTTATTCTTATATTCTCGATCTGGAGAGATGGCCGAGTGGTTGAAGGCGCACGCTTGGAAAGCGTGTATAGGGGAAACTCTATCCAGGGTTCGAATCCCTGTCTCTCCGCCATTCCGAGATTGCTAGTCCCCTCCAAACGCTCATCCTCCATTACTCTGGATGAGGCATCCGCATGACCAACTCCAGAATCCTCGTCGTGGACGATGAACCGCAAATCCGGCGCGTGATGCGATCCACGCTCACCGCCGAAGGCTACATCATCGCCGACGCCAGGACCGGCGAAGAAGCTCTGGTGAAACTGCGCGAGGATCGTCCCGATCTCATCCTGCTTGATATGAACATGCCCGGCATGGGAGGGCTCGCCGCCTGCCGTGAGATCCGGGCAACCTCCGAAATCCCCATCATCATGCTCTCGGTCAAGGACACGGAACGGGATAAAGTCGACGCGCTGGACGCTGGCGCTGACGACTATGTCACCAAGCCCTTTAGCACGCGCGAACTGCTCGCGCGTATCCGGTCCAACCTGCGCCGCGCCCCATCGGCTGCTGGCAGCGCTGCGCGGACCATCGAATTTGACGGCATTCAGATTGACCTTGCCACGCATCATGTCCAGGTGCGCGGGCGCGATGTCCGCTTCACGCCCAAAGAGTTTGAGCTCTTGCAGTACCTGGTTGCCAATCCCAATGTTTCCATCCCACACAGTAAGCTGCTGCAAGCCGTTTGGGGACCCGATTACGGCAATCAGGTCGAGTACCTGCACGTCTTTATCAATCAGATTCGCAAAAAGATTGAGCCCGAACCCTCCAAGCCGCGCTACATCCTCACGGAACCGTGGCTCGGTTATCGCTTCCAATTAGACGTTTAGGAGTTCTTTAGCCACGCTTAAGAACTTCCTTAGCCACCAACCCCTACGCTGAGAAGTGTCAAACCGGTCACCGCGTGAGGGACTTACTTGTTAGATCTCATTTACATCGCTATTAGCATCGCATTCTTCTTACTCGCCTGGTACATGGTGAAAGCGTGCGAACGTCTGTAACGGACCACCAGTCATGGAACTAATCTTAGGCGGGCTTGTGTCACTCGGAATCCTCATTTACCTGTTATACGCGTTATTGCGACCGGAGCGCTTCTAACCTTCCCAAATGACTTCGAATGGTTGGTTCCAAATTACTCTGTTCTTTGTCGCGATCCTGGTTTGCGCGAAACCGCTCGGCCTATATATGACCGCGGTCTTCGAAGGCCGCCGGACCTTTTTGCGTCCCATACTGCATCCTCTGGAGAACTTCGTCTACCGGCTCTGCGGAGTGAGCGAACAAGAGGAGCAGCACTGGACTGCCTACGCTGGCGGCCTATTAATATTCAGCCTGGTCAGCATGTTGCTTCTGTACGCGCTTCAACGGCTGCAACTGTGGCTCCCGCTGAACCCGCAGCACTATGGCGCGGGCTCCGTCTCCCCCGATCTGGATTTCAACACGTCAGCCAGTTTCACCACGAACACGAACTGGCAGAGCTATGTTCCGGAGACAACACTCAGTTACTTCGTGCAGATGGCCGGGCTGACTGTCCACAACTTCACGTCCGCCGCCGCCGGCATCGCCATCGCGATTGCGTTGACCCGAGGATTTGCGCGGCAGTGCGCTTCGACGATCGGCAACTTCTGGGTGGATCTGACTCGCGCCATCTTCTACATCTTGCTGCCACTTTCCATTCTCATAGCTCTATTTTTCTGTTCGCAAGGGGTTATCCAAAACCTGCTGCCCTACACGGACGTAGTTACGCTCGAGGGCGTCAAGCAAACCATTGCTCAGGGCCCGGTCGCCTCACAAGAAGCCATTAAGATGCTGGGCACGAATGGAGGCGGGTTCTTTAACGCCAATTCCGCGCATCCGTTTGAGAACCCTACGCCATTAACTAACTTCTTGCAAATGTTCTTGATATTCCTGATTCCCGGAGCTCTGACATACACCTTTGGCAAGATGGTGCGGGATACGCGGCAGGGCTGGGCCTTATTTGCCGCTATGTCGCTGCTCTGGTTCGCTGGCGTGGTCGTTGCTTATCAGAATGAGCAGACTGGCACGCCGGCCCTTGCCAGAAGCGGCATTGAACTCCAAGACACGGGCAATCAGACGGGCGGCAACATGGAGGGCAAGGAAACCCGGTTCGGTATTGCTAACTCGGCCTTGTTTACCACCATCACCACCGATGCTAGTTGCGGCGCTGTCAACTCCACTCCCGATTCCATGACTCCGCTCGGCGGATTAGTTCCCTTGTTCAACATCGAGTTGGGCGAGGTTGTTTTCGGTGGCACCGGAGCCGGCCTTTACGGAATGTTGATGTATGCCATTCTGGCCGTCTTCATTGCGGGCTTGATGGTGGGGCGTACACCCGAGTACCTGGGCAAGAAGATCGAGCAGAAGGAAGTCAAGATGGCGATGCTGGCTCTTCTGGTGCTTGCCGCCAGTATCTTATGTTTCTCCGGAGTCAGCGCGGTGATCGAATTCGCCAAGAATAGCTACTTGAATCCTCCCGGCCCCGCGACCGCGAACCTCGCTAATCCTGGAGCGCACGGTTTTACCGAGATCCTCTATGCCTATAGCAGCGCGACGGGCAACAACGGCAGCGCGTTCGCCGGCAGCAATTACAACACGCCCTGGTTCAACCTCACCGTGGGGTTGGCCATGCTGGTGGGCCGCTTTCTGATGATCATCCCCTTACTCGCTATCGCCGGTTCACTGGCGAAGAAGGGGCAAGTGCCCGCTTCTGCTGGCACCTTCCCAACGCACGGACCTCTGTTTGTCGGCTTGCTCGTGGGCGTTGTCGTGATTGTCGGCGCACTGACGTTCTTCCCTGCCCTCTCGCTGGGGCCCATCGTCGAACACCTCTTGATGTAAAAGGACCACCCATGGCGACCGCTAATCTCACACCCCCGCAAGTCACACCTCCGGAAGTAAACGCTTTAGCCGACGCGATGGGACGCGGTAAACGTGCCCGTCCTCTCTTCGACCCGCCGATTGTGCGTCGCGCGATGATCGAGTGCTTCGCCAAACTGAACCCCATGACGCTCGCGCGCAATCCGGTAATGTTCGTGGTCGAAATCGGCGCCGTGGTTACCACCGTCCTCTTGCTCCGCATGACGTTTACTGGCGCTCGCAATCTTGGGTTCGCGTTCCAGATCGATCTGTGGCTTTGGTTTACGGTTCTGTTTGCTAACTTCGCTGAAGCGATGGCCGAAGGTCGAGGCAAAGCCCAGGCGGATGCACTCCGCAAGACCAAAACGGAGACCCTTGCCAAGCGCATTTCGCACGATGGAAAAACCGAGGAAGTTGGCGCGTCCGCGTTGCGTAAGGGCGACGTCATTCTCTGTGAGCCAAACGACATCATCGCCGGTGACGGCGACGTTATCGAAGGCATCGCCAGCGTCGATGAGTCGGTCATCACCGGCGAAAGCGCCCCGGTAATTCGGGAATCGGGCGGTGACCGGAGCGCGGTTACCGGTGGCACCAAAGTGCTATCCGATTACATCAAAATCCGAATTAGTTCCAACCCCGGCGAGACGTTCCTCGACCGCATGATCGCGTTGGTGGAAGGCGCTGAGCGGCAGAAGACACCCAACGAAATCGCACTCAACATCATGATCGCCGGGCTCACCATCATCTTCTTATTAGCTGTCGTGGCGCTGGCGCCGTTCGCCCGCTATAGCGTCACCGCCGCGGGTAGCGGAATCGCTCCTGGGATTATCGTGCTCAACTCCTTGCTGGTCTGCTTGATTCCGACCACCATCGGCGGCTTGCTTTCCGCCATCGGGATCGCCGGCATGGATCGCGTCATGCAACATAACGTCCTCGCCATGAGCGGCAAGGCTGTCGAAGCATCTGGCGACGTCAACACGCTTCTACTCGACAAGACCGGCACCATCACTCTCGGCAACCGGCAGGCGGTCGAGTTTATTCCCGCCGAGGGCGTCACCGAGCAGGAACTGGCCGATGCCGCGCAGCTTTCGAGCTTGGCCGATGAGACGCCTGAAGGCCGTTCGATCGTGGTGCTTTCCAAGCAGCGCTATGGTCTCCGGGGCCGTGAATTGTCCGAGCGTGACGCCGAGTTCGTGCCCTTCTCGGCTCAAACCCGTATGAGCGGCGTTGACTTCGAAGGCCGCCGCATCCGCAAGGGCGCCACCGAATCGATCAAAGCGTATGTGCGCGAGCAGGGCGGGAAGTTTACCCAGAAGCTCTCCGATGCCGCAGACCGGATCTCGAGAGATGGGGGCACGCCCTTGGCCGTGGCCGAGGGTGCCCGCGTTCTCGGCGTCATTCACCTCAAAGACATCGTCAAGGGAGGAATGCGCGAGCGCTTCGATCAGATGCGCGCCATGGGGATTCGTACAGTCATGATCACCGGCGATAATCCCCTCACAGCCGCCGCCATCGCCGCCGAAGCGGGAGTAGACGACTTCCTGGCGCAGGCGACACCCAAAGACAAACTCGATCTGATTCGCAAAGAGCAGGCCAGCGGACGCCTGGTCGCCATGACGGGCGATGGAACCAATGACGCTCCCGCTCTCGCACAGGCCGACGTTGGGCTCGCCATGAACACCGGAACCATGGCCGCCAAGGAGGCCGGGAATATGGTCGATCTCGATAGTAATCCGACCAAGCTCATCGAAATCGTGGCTATTGGCAAACAGCTCCTGATTACGCGCGGCGCACTCACCACCTTTTCCATCGCCAATGACGTGGCCAAGTATTTCGCCATCATCCCGGCCATGTTTATGGTCACCTATCCCGCGCTCGGCAAGCTGAACATCATGGGCCTGCATACTCCGGAAAGCGCGATTCTTTCGGCCGTCATCTTTAATGCCCTGATCATCATTGCCCTGGTCCCACTTGCCCTGCGCGGGGTTAAGTATCGACCCATGTCGGCGGCCTCGCTACTTCGTCGCAATCTGCTGATCTACGGCGTCGGCGGTGTCATCGCGCCGTTCCCTGGAATCTGGATGATTGACCGGCTGCTCGGCTTGTTGCACCTGGCTTAGAAAGGACTTTGATTTCATGTTTTCCCAACTCAGACCGGCTCTGGTCATCACTATCTTCTTCACGATCCTGACTGGGATCATCTACCCACTCGCAATCACCGGCGTTTCCCAAGTGCTGTTTCCTCATCAGGCAAACGGCAGTCTCGTATCGCGGCAAGGCAAGATCGCAGGTTCCGAGATCATCGCCCAGGGATTCACCGAACCCGCTTACTTCCACCCGCGCCCATCCGCGGCGGGCGCCAATGGCTGGGACGCGGTTGCCTCCAGCGGTTCCAACCTGGGTCCCACCAACCCCGCGCTCGCCGACCGCCTAAAGAAAGATGCCGCCGCATTCCGTAAGGAAAACCCAGCCTTCTCGGGTCCCATTCCCGCGGACGCCATCACCACGTCCGGCAGCGGATTAGATCCTGATATCAGTCCTGCCAATGCGATGGCGCAAGCCGAACGTGTCAGGCAGGCGCGCGGCATGACGGCGGTCCAAATGAACCAACTTCTTTCCGCCCACACCCAAGGCCGCCAGTTCGGCTTCCTCGGCGAACCCAGGGTGAACGTGATGAAATTAAACCTAGCGCTCGACAACAATTTCCCCCTGAAGCGCTAGCCCTAACGCATGGGAGACCGAGAACCTTACCGCCGTCCCGACCCGGAGGCACTGCTCTGCCGCGTGCAGTTGGAAGAGCGGCGCGGCTCACGTGGCCGCCTGAAAATCTTCCTCGGCTACGCGCCACGCGTCGGCAAGTCGGCCAAGATGTTCGACGAAGGTATCCGCCGAAAACGCCGCGGCCAGGACATTGTTGTGGTAAGCGTTCAGCAGAAAGGGTCCGAGGAATTAGCCGGCAAGCTCGGCATCCTCGAAGTGCTTCCTCTATTGCAGGTAAACGGGGGCACTGCGCTGGATCTCCCCGCGATCCTTCGTCGCGCGCCCGGTTTTTCTTTGGTTGATGAGCTGGCTTACGATAATCCAAACGGCGCGACTTGTCCAAAGCGCTGGCAGGAAGTGGAGCAGCTACTAGAAGCCGGTATCAACGTCATCACCTGCGTGAATCTGCAGCACGTGTTGGAACAGCAGGATGCGGTCGAACGCATTTCCGGAACGCGCGCGGCAAGTTCTGTACCGGAGGCGTTTGTGCGGTCTGCGGACGAAATTGAGCTGGTCGATATCCCGCCAGAAGATCTCACTCGCAACCAGTCTCGCGGCGGCAGCCCCGATTCGCGTTACGACGCGCGCCAGCTGTCCGAACTACGCGAACTGGCTCTCCTGCTGGCCGCTGAAGTGGTGGAGAATCAACTCGAGCGTTACATGGAAGCTCATGGGCTAAATCAATCCTGGGGCACCAAAGAAAGGATTTTGGTCTGCGTTACCCCGCGCAGTAATGTGAAGGCCATGATTGACATGGGACGCCGCAACACCGACCGGTTCCACGGGCAGTTCCTGGTAGCTTACGTCAAGCAGCCGGATCTCAATCGCCAGGACGAACAGATGCTGGAACACAATCTTGAGTACGCCCGCAAACTGGGCGGGGAAGTGCACGTGCTTGATGGCTGCAACGATGCGGTTCGCGCCTTGATTCATTTCGCCCGAAGCCAGCGCGTGACGCAGATGTTTGTCGGGCACACCCAGCGCAAATCTTGGGCTGTCTGGAGCCCGAACCCGCTCAAAAAGTTGATCGAATGCGCCGAAGGAATGGACGTCCGCATCTTTCCTTCGCGGCCCTCGGTTTAACATGCCGCCGCCTTCGGGCATCTCTTCCAGCGCTCGCCGCGGAACTCTGACGATCTTTCTGGGCTTCGCCGCGGGAACCGGAAAAACCTATCGGATGCTGCAGGAATCACAGAAGATGAAAGAGGCTGGCGTTGACATTGTAATCGGCTACTTCGAGCCGCATGGCCGTAAGGAAACCATCGCGCAAACAGAAGGTCTCGAAACGATCCCGCGCAGCCGGGTCGAATACCGCGGCGCCGTTTTTGAGGATATGGATACCGGCAGCATCCTGCGCCGCAATCCCCGCGTGTGCATCGTTGACGAGTTCGCGCACTCCAACATTCCCGGATCGGATCGCCCGAAACGTTGGCAAGACGTCCGCGCCATTCAGGATGCTGGCATTGATGTCTTGACCACTCTCAACATCCAGCACCTGGAGAGTCTCAACGATCAGATCTGGCACGTGACCGGCATTCGCGTCCGGGAAACTGTGCCCGACTGGGTCGTTCAGGAAGCCGACGAACTCGTCATGGTCGATACTACTCCACGCGCCTTACTTCATCGGCTGGAACGCGGCGTGATTTATGGTCCCGAAAAGACTCAACAGGCATTGGCCAACTTCTTCACCGAATCCAATCTGACCGCCTTGCGGGAACTCGCCCTGCGTCAGACGGCCCAACAGGTTGAAGAACGGCGCCACGAACCGAAGCCGCAGATATCCCCGATCTCCCCGCTAACCAGTCCGATCACCCGCACCGGCAATGACGAGCGCATCCTCATCTGGCTGATTCCGCATCCCTCCACCGCCATGCTGATTCGGCGTGGCAAGCGCGTCGCAAACTTTCTGAACGCCGACTGTCTGGCGGTCTATATCCAGAGTGACCCCGCGAAGCCCGGCGTCAACCCCGCCCAGCAAACCGAGCTCGATAAGTTGCTCACCTTCGCGCGCGATCTACATATCCCCGTAACTAAGCTAGCCGGCAAAAACGCCGGTAAAGCCATCAGCGCATTCGCGCGCGAACACAAAGTCACCCAGATCTTCGTAAGCCGCAACTCGCCCGATATTGAAGACGTGATCGATCAAGCCCACAACATGGAGGTGACCATTGTCGCCGAGCGCAGCCGTTAGCTATTGCGCATAGCTGCCAGGGAAATAAAAGCTGAACCAGAACAGAACGACCCAGAACAACACTCCGAACGCAATCAGATACCAATACATCGCCTTCCAAATGCGGCTGCGCGCAATTGGCTCGACGATCGAGTGACCCCGTCCGAAATGAAACAGCTCCCGTATCTTAATTTCCCCATAGTGCCACGCCCGTTGTTTCTGTAATTAAGGTGTAACCGAGAATTGCATATCCTACGAAGTCGCGCTATTCGCGCAGATACTTGGGGAGGGTCGCTTTTTTGCACCTGTTTGGTGAAACACTTTCAACCGGAAGCTTTATCTTTTTACTCCTTGCGCTCGGCCTGGCACTCGCCTTTGAGTTCGTCAACGGTTTTCACGACACTGCCAACGCCGTAGCCACCGTCATCTACACGCACAGTTTAAAGCCCACCTACGCCGTGATTTGGTCCGGCTGCTGGAACCTGATCGGCGTGCTGGTCTCGAACGGGGCGGTCGCTTTCGGTGTCCTTGCTCTGCTTCCCGTCGAATTGGTTTTGAACGTCGGCTCCGCTGCAGGCTTTGCCATGGTATTCGCCCTCCTGATCTCGGCGATTATTTGGAATCTCGGCACTTGGTACCTTGGCCTGCCCGCCTCCAGCTCGCACACTCTGATCGGCTCCATCATGGGTGTAGGCCTCGCGAATTCGCTGATGTCGCCAGGTCACGTTTTCGGCGAAGGCGTGAACTGGATCAAAGCGCGCGAGGTCGGCTTAAGCCTGCTCGTATCTCCGATCGTGGGCTTCACCTGCGCCGCGCTACTCCTGCTGGTCGCCAAAGCGCTGATTCATCGCAAGGACCTTTATCAGGCGCCGGAACCGGGCAAAGCCCCGCCATTATGGATTCGGAGCTTGCTCGTCCTCACTTGCACCGGCGTCAGCTTCGCGCACGGTTCCAATGACGGCCAGAAAGGCATGGGGCTGATCATGCTCATCCTGATCGGAATCATACCGGCATCCTTTGCCGTCAACCAGGGCACTACCCAAGCGCAGATCCGCGAGATGTCCGAAGCCACGCAGACCGTCTCTTTCCAAATGGATAAGCATGCGCCAGGTATCGCCATGGCCGGTGGGCAAAGCGCCTCTGACGAGCTGTCCCAATATCTGAAAACCACCGGAAAACTGACCGACCGCACCTTCGCCGCCATTGGAACCAAGTGCCGCGAAATATCGGCCGAGTTGGCGAACCGCCAAAGCCTTTCGGTTCTGGACAAAACCCAGCGCGTGCAACTGCGTAGCGACCTCTACCTGGTTTCCGAATCACTCGGCAAACTGACCAAAGGCCACAAGCTCCAGAACGCCGACGAACAGAAAGCCGTCACCAAATTGAAGGGCAGCATGGACAAAGTGACTAAGTTCATCCCCACGTGGGTGAAGTTCGCGGTCGCTCTGGCGTTGGGCGTCGGAACCATGGTTGGCTGGAAGCGCATCGTGGTCACCGTCGGCGAAAAAATCGGTAAGGAGCATCTCACTTATGCGCAAGGCGCTTCTGCCGAATTAGTCGCCATGTGCACCATCCTGGCCGCCGATAATTATGGCTTGCCGGTCAGCACCACGCACGTCCTTTCCTCCGGAATTGCTGGCACGATGGCGGCCAATCGCTCCGGCCTTCAGATGGACACTCTACGGAACTTACTGCTGGCTTGGGTGCTTACGCTGCCAGTTTGCGTGCTGCTTGGCGCGGGCCTCTTCGCGTTCGGCCTTTACGTCGTCTTCAACGTGTTCGGAATGCGCTAACAACTACTTCTGATATCGTGTTTGCAGCTATGCCACTGCTTCGAACCGCGCTCATTCTAGTACTCGCCACGGGCGTCGCGCTACCCCAATCCGTTACTACGCTTCGGCAGGCCGCCGCTTACCGTACACTTCTCGTCGGTGCAGCCGCTGACGCCGACGAGTTCGGAATAAGTCCCAGCCGCCTCCTAGAGCCGGACTATGCCGCCACCTTAAGCACGCAATACAACATGCTCGAGCCGGAAAACGCCATGAAGTGGAACCCGATTCACCCGACCCAGTCCACTTATGACTTCGAACCCGGTGACCAGCTGGTGGCTTTCGCTCAGGCGCATGGAATGAAAACTCGAGGCCACAACCTATGTTGGGGTGTCTTCAATCCAGACTGGCTGGTCAATGGCGGCTTCAGCAGCACGGCTCTGAGTCAAATCCTGCAGGACCATATCAAGACAGTCGTGTCCCACTACCAGGGCCAGGTGTTCGCCTGGGACGTTGTCAACGAAGCCGTGAGTGACTCCGCAAGCGGCGTTGGCACTGATCTAAAAGATTCCATCTGGTACAACCAACCCGGAATCGGCCTAACCGGCACCGGCTTCATCGAACAGGCTTTCCGCTGGGCTCATGCCGCCGACCCCGCAGCCTTGCTCTTCTATAACGACTACAACATTGAGCAGGATGGGCCCAAGTTCGAAGCCGTCTATAACATGCTGAAGGATTTTGTCTCCCGCGGCGTTCCGATCAACGGCCTCGGCATCCAAATGCATATCGATTCCGGAAGTTCTTATCCCGATCTGTCTCAGCTTGCTTCCGATATCGCCCGGGTCGCCAGCCTTGGCTTACAAGTGCATATCACCGAGATGGATGTCAAGATTCCGAGTAGTTCTTTCTCGGATCAGACCGTCCTGATGCAGCAAGCCGCTACTTACTCCAACATACTTACCGTGTGTCTGCAAAATCCGGCTTGCACAGCTTTTCAAACTTGGGGATTTACAGATAAGTACTCCTGGATTCCTGGCGCTAATAACAATCAGTACGGCAATGCCTTACCCTTTGATGCCAATTACCAGCCCAAGCCCGCCTTTAACTCCATGATGCAGACCCTGCAAACCGTGCCCGCGCCGTCCAGCGCCAATGCGATCGTGAACGCATCCAATTACACTGGCGGAGGCGTGGCCCCCGGCGAGATCATTACCATGTTCCAGACCAACTTCGGCCCCCCCGCCTTCACCGGTACCCAGCTCGACTCCTCGCTCCATCTGCTGACGAATCTCGCCGGGACCGAGGTGCTCTTCGATGGCGCTCCCGCTCCCGTGCTCTACACCGTTGCCGGACAGACGAGCGTGGTTGTACCCTACGAAGTCTCGGGCCACGCCAGCACCGCGATCACTTACAAGTTCAATGGAATCGCATCCGCGCCGGTGACCCTGCCGGTGGTCGCCGCCGCGCCCGGTATTTTTTCGATCAACGCTTCGGGAACTGGCCCGGGCGCGATCTTGAACTACGTCCCATCCAATGGCGGCTTGGAACTTAACACGTCATCCAGTCCCATTTCTTCCGGGGGCACCATCGTCTTGTTTGCGACAGGTGGCGGCCAAACCAGCCCCGCCAGTGTCGATGGCCAGTTAGCGCCAGGAGCCGCAATCCAATTGCTGAATGTCACCGCCACGGTTGCAGGAGTTGTGGCACCGGTTAGCTATGCCGGTGCCGCCCCTGGTGAAGTGAATGGACTGATGCAAGTGAACCTGCAGATCCCGACTGCGGTCTCCTCTGGACCGCAGGAAGTGATCATCTCCGTGAACGGCGTCGCCAGTCAGCGCGGTCTCACCGTAGCGGTGCAATAGCCTCAATGATTGTTTGAACCGGACTACGGAGCGGCCGTAATTTCAAACGCCAGAACGTTTAGATTATTGCCGCTGATACCAGCAAGGCCGAATACTGCGGAACCACTGATCAGCGTGCCTGAGCTTGGTTCTTGCCCCAGTACTCCTCCGAGAAAGTTGTGGAGAACCTTCTCGGTCCAAGCGCCGCCTGGCGCAGTTGGCGGCGTCAGCTCAAACACGGTTCCGATCTGCCCGGTTCCGCCCCCGAACGTCGTTCCGTAAACGACGCCGTTCTTGCCCAAGGACAATGCCCCGTTAGGATATTCTCCCTCGATGCCGCTGGGGGAGAAAATGACAGTCTCGGTCCAGGGAGCACCTTTTGCTCCGGGTGTTAGCTCGATGATGTCTCCATACTGGGAAGCATTTTGTTCCGTAAGCAGGATTTGCCCTGACGGAAGTAGAAGCGCGGGAGCGCTCGTGAGTAGCCCAGCGGCTGCTAAGTCAAAGATCGTCGTAGCTGTGGCCGTCTGGCCATCGGCCGAAACTTGTAAGGCGATTACTTTGTCGGTAAAGGTCGAAATCACAATCCCGCTCGGCGTGACAGTTAGCCCTCCCTGCACATTTAAGGAGCTTGAGAAGTTATAGATGCGGTTCCCAGTCCACGTGCCACCTGGTTCAGCTGGGGCGCTAAGGCGGTAGATCGCGAAAGGGTTCGCATCGTTCGGATTCGCCTCGACGGTGCCGTAGAGATTGCCTGCTTGATCGATCACCAGATTACCCGTAGCCAGATACGGCTGTGAAAACGTGAAGATCGTCTTTTCGGTCCAGGATCCACCGGGGACGGCGGGCGGGGATAGTTGGAAAGCGGTTCCCAATGTTGTCCCGTAGAGGCTTCCGTCAGCGCCGATGGCTAGCCCGGCATTTGGATTTGAGCTGGTGTTATAGATCAACGTCTGTTTCCAGGAATTGCTACCCGGCTCCTTGGTTAGGGAAATTACGGATCCGTTCCCCGTGATACCGTTCTCGGTGGTTGCGTAGAGGGCGCCTCCGGCTCTAGCGGCGGCCAGGGGTGGTTGTGCGGCGTTGGCAGGTGCCGGGGAACGATAGATGACCGAATAAGTGAGTTGCGCCGGGGATGCAGTGAGAGTCAAGCCGGTAAGCAAGAATGAGCTCAGGATATTGCGGACTTTTGTCCGATTTAGGTTCATACCTGAGTGTAGGCAGACTAATCGGCTAGCTAAGTAAAAGGTTTGTGAAGGACTTGTAAAAGATGTCATCTGACATCCCCCCGTCGCGAGCCGGCCATGAGCGGCATTATCCGGCCCGCCTGTTCTGTCCTGCAGATCCAACTGCGGTCTCCTCCGGACCGCAGTATGTGATCATCTCCCTGAATGGCGAAGCGAGCCGGCACGGGCTTACAGTAGCGGCGCAATCTCCTCAATGATTCGTTGAACCGAAGACCGGTCCTTCGTACCATTTGTCGGATCTCCAGAAATGCTGGAGAGACCCGTTGTCCAGCAGTGCCACTAGCTCCAGGTCAAAGCCAAAACTGGATTCGATTAGCCCGAGCACCTGCACCACCCTGCCGTGAGAGCTGCCAAACTTCGCGCTGTTCGCCCAGGTATTGGCGCCCTGCACCGTGCGCCACCAGTGCTCGATCTGACCGCCCGCCGCTACACACAATTCATAGTTCCCGGGCGAATTTTCATCGGTAGCGCCAAATTGCCCCTCGATCATCACCGGAGCGCTCGTAATGCCAGAGCCAAATGTCTCGCATGCCTGCCACGGTTTCCCATGCGCATCGTCTCGCAAATAGCGCTGCATCGTCCCGTTGCGATTTGTGCAGATCACATCCAGTCCGCGATCGAAACGCTGCACCAGCGCCGGCCCGCTAAACGCGACACCCTGACCGAAAACGGCCGATTGCTGCCACGCAAAGTTTCCTTCATTTCTCCACCAGTGAGCAAGTTGCCCCGTGGAAAGCAGTACCACCACTTCGAAGTTCCCGGGCGATCCATAATCGCTCTGGATAAAGCCGGGGTCTCCCGCTACGTTGGTTGGACCGAATACAGGACCGTCCATCCACGCGCCGTGTCCTTGATCGAAAAACCGGTGATGCAGACGGTTCGCCGTCGTGCGGTAAATGAATTCGAAGTTCCGGTTGTACGTGGTGCCGGTTGCACAGGGGTTGCCCGCACAATCATTCCCCTGTGACTCCGCCACGGCCCAATTCAGGTTTGCCCCGTTTCGCCAGTAATGCCGCACCGCGTTACCGGGCGCATGCGCCCATACTTCAAAATTGCGATGGATCTGCCCGTCGCCGCTTTCGAAAATGTTCCCGCTATGGATGCGGCGCTTCGTCCATGGGTCCGGACTGGTATTTGCGCCCGGCACCCCATACTTCGCGTTGTTGTCGATATCGCACTGCCCGTAACCGAACCAGCAGTACCCTTGCATTCCCCAACCCGTCCCCCAGGAGTTGCGGATCAGCCATGCTTGCTTGGCGTCGTCATAACCCACAACCACAATGCAATGTCCCCCGGCAACTGCTTGCGACGTTTGTGTATACACGCCCGAGTTCGGCCCATATGCAAAAAAATCGTTATAGACCGTGAAGCACGCCGAAAGCGGACCCACGTTATCTAGCCATACTTTCTGATCGTTCACATTACTTAGCGTGACGTAGGAATCGAGCCGTACAGTCCGTCCCGCCCGGTCCGGAGTGGGCGCATACTTTTGATTCGTTGTCTCATACGCCCACGATCCGGGGTCGGCAACGCCGTTGCTCTTCATCCAGTCAAACGCATGAGTCGGCCAGCCCGTGGTCGCGCATTGCGCGTTCATACCGTCGTGCACGTCGCCTTCGGAGCGCAGGCTCCAAACCGCGTGCTCGATTCGCGTCATGGCCTCCACCACTCCCACTGCCGAGAAGGTCCAGCAGGATTCGCAAGGGTCTTGATCCTTCACTTTGGTGAGCCAAGGCCAGCCAAATCGATTGCGCCAGTCCACTGCGG
Organism: Bryobacterales bacterium; assembly: GCA_963752695.1. Lineage (GTDB taxonomy): Bacteria > Acidobacteriota > Terriglobia > Bryobacterales > Bryobacteraceae > Bog-113. The sequence goes on along the minus strand of CAVVZB010000002.1, from coordinate 361,769 downwards.
ACTCGTGTCCATTTGAGCCGCTCCCTCCATTGACCATCGCGGCGCCAGCCCCGTTTTCCATCGCGGGTTCGATGGCTAACTTTTCAATCGCGTCCCGCACGGCCGGCGAAATGGGACGTTCGCTCGCCTCCAGAAATCCCCGGTTGATTCGCAATTGCTGCAGGAATGGGTTCGAAGACGGAGTCTTCAAGAATGGCGCGATATCGATCCGGGGCACGTCACTTACTTTTTCGGCTCGAGTAAGATCCGCTCCCAGCGGATGTCGCCGCACCGCGTCGTTGTCGTTCAATCGCTCGTCGATCGTCCATTGCGCTTTCGCAGTGACCATCAATTTTCGAAGGTCACCCGCGGTTATTTGTTCGGGCATCTATGTTCTCCAGTGCAGCTTTCCGCCGCGATTATCTACTGCACTTCCCGGTAAAAACGTTTCTTGACTGGTTTTCGAATTCCGAATTCCTCCGCTATAAAGCATTTCCTGTCTCCCGCCGATGGACGTCCCATAAGCATTCCTGTTCTTCAGAGGTGAAGCGGATGGAAACATGTATGGCTATTCAAGAAGAACTGGCGACGCTCCGCAATGAAAATATCGAACTTCTCAAGTCTGTCGAAACTATGGAAACGGCTCTTGCGCTCGCCAGGAAACGCCTAGATGCTGCAACCAGCCTTCTGACGCCGGAGCAGCGCACCGACCTTTCTCACCATCAGAACGACCTTCGAATTGACGACCTCACAGGGCTGCCCAACCGTGCCACCTTTGTCAGGCGTCTGAGCTTGGCTCTGCAAGGCAGGACGTTCAATCCGGATCACCGATTTGCAGTCTTGGCCATCGGCGTCGATCGGTTCCGCATGGTCAATGACAGTCTCGGCCACGTAGCCGGCAACCGGCTGCTCCGCAATATCGCGCAACGTCTGACTTCCTGCTTGCGAGCCACCGATCTTGTAGGCCACACCAACTGGGATTCCACTCTTGCCCGCATGGAGGGCGACGAATTTGCCGTCCTTTTGGATAACATCAAAACCGTCGAAAACGCGATTCAGATCAGCGACCGCATTCAGAAAATGCTCGCCACTCCCTTTCTCGTCGATGACCGTGAGATCTTCGCTAGCGCTTGTATCGGAGTCGCTCTCAGCACCGGATCGTGCCAATCGGCGGACCATGTTTTAAGCGACGCGGAAATGGCGATGTACCGGGCCAAGGCGAGCGGTAGCGGACGGTCGCAAGTCTTCGATTCCGAAATGCGAGCAAATGCGTTGGTCCGATGGGAACTTGAGACTGACCTCAGGCGAGCCCTCGATCGCGACGAGCTTCGTGTCTACTACCAACCCAAGGTATCGTTGGATTCGGGCAAGGTTGTCGGTTTCGAAGCTTTACTCCGCTGGGAACACCCCAGACGTGGGCTTATCTCCCCTTTTCAGTTCATCCCGATTGCCGAGGAAACCGGCCTGATCGTACCGATTGGGAATTGGGTGCTTCGCCAGGCCTGCCAACAAATTTGTGAATGGAACGCAAGGTACAACGACCGGCCGCATCGCTCGGTAAGCGTCAATTTGTCCAGCTGCCAATTCACGGAAGCGACCTTGTTCGATCAGATTGCAAGCGCCGTGAAAGACTCCGGCATTCCGGCCGAACTTTTATGGCTGGAGATCACAGAAAGCAACCTCGTGGTCAACACGGAATCGGCAGTCCAGGTCCTCAACGAACTAAAAGCGATCGGCGTGGGGTTGATGATCGACGATTTTGGCACCGGCTACTCGTCCCTGCAGTACCTGTCCCGTTTCCCTTTCGATACGCTCAAAATTGACCAATCGTTCGTCCGAGGCATGGAAGCGAGCGCGGATGGCCCGGAGATCGTGCGCACTATGCTCGAGCTCGCGCGTAATCTAGGAATGGACACGGTAGCGGAAGGCATTGAGACACCGGCTCAGCTCGAACGGTTGCGCGCACTTGGATGTCCCTACGGGCAGGGGTTCCTGTTTTCCAAGCCGCTAGATGCAAGAGAGACGGAGGCGAGGTTTTTCACACCAGCGGAGAAATCGCAAAACCTGCACAAGTCTGCACAATTGCAGCTGGTGAACTGAGCCGCAGGCAAGGCTCGAACTAGTTGCGTCCGCAAACACCCGGATTGCTACACATCCCTCCCGGGCAGGAAGGTGCTTCCGCCATAGGGGTCACACCATTGGCTCGCGCGGCAAACGTTGAATATTGCTGGCTTAGATGTTCCTCGCCACAGTCCGGGCAGCTCAGTCCGGCGCGCTCATCCGAGCGCCGGAGTAGCTTCTCAAATTGGGTACCGCATGTGTCGCATTTATATTCAAAAATCGGCATCTTTAGTCCACCAGTACTTCACAGATCTTATCAATCAGCGCATGTTGCGCGGTGGCATCCACCAGGGCGTTATTGAGGAAAATGGCAAAGGCCAGCTGCCGGTGCTTCCGGGATTCGGCGTAACCGGCAAGCGCACTCACATGGTTGAGTGATCCGGTTTTGGCGCGAATACGCCCTCTTACCCGCGGCCCGTTCAGCCTCTTAGCGAGCGACCCGTCCACCCCTGCCACCGGAAGCAGCGACAGCCAGTCTTCAGCGTGTTTGGACCGCACCATGTATCGGAGCAAGCTCACCACGGCCTCGGGGGTAGCGAGATTCATGCGAGACAATCCAGAACCGTCATAAAACCGGTATTGTCCGGCAGCGATCCCCACGGCATTCAGAAATGCTCTCAGCTGCTTCAAGCCGTCTCCCCGCGAGCCGCCCGCGTCCATGAGCAGAAGATCGGCGTGCAGATTCTGGCTCACCTTGTCGATCACGCGCAAATCTTCAACCAGGGGCTGGGACTCGTGCCGCGCGACTGTCTCACCCGCAGGCGTGGATAGAACCGGAACACCGGGCCAGCGATGCAGCACCGTCGTTGACCCCGATACGTGAACTCCGCGTTTTTCCAAAGAGAGCCGGAATGCGGCCGCCGCGAACTGAGCCGGATCGGCACCCGCCCATTCTTCTACATGAGCTTGGCTTCCAACTCGTAGTGTGCCCCAAACCCGCCACAACGCTTTCCCGGGTGCCCGGTCTGTGTGCAGGTCGTCCAACGGACCGGTGGTCGCGCGGTTTTCGACCTCCCACAGCGCAACTGGCGGATCGAGCGTAAGCGACACCGGCGAGCCGTCTTGCAGCCCGGGCGCGATCGTTGCCGTAATCACGTCATCGTTCACCAGCAAGGCCCCGACCGGAGCCCCATCGGAATTCGACACGTCCTCGGCAGCCCAGCCGGGAGCGAAAGGCTCGAACAGAAAAGCGCTGTCGTCGCCAATCACGTCACGGACCTCGTGGATTCCCTGCGCGCTAACCTGAGTTGCCAAGTCATCCATGGCCGCCAGCGGATCACCCGCGGGTGATCCAAACTGATAAGGGAGAGTTCGCCCGGAAAGATTGGCGTCTCCGCCCCCGATCAGAACAAGATCTGGCCCGCGCTGTTCCACGCGTGTCTCGAAGCGCTTGCCCGGTCCTAGTTTCTCCAAGGCAAAAGCGGTCGAAAATAGCTTCGTTGTTGAGGCGGGGATGAAGGCCCGGCCCGCATTGATAGACACGATTGGCCGGCCATTCTCCCCCACCACGAAAACTCCGGCAAACCCTTGACGCGCTGCGGGAGACGAGGCGAGTAACCGCTCCACCCGACGTTGCAAAGAAGCTGCGGGCAGCACAATTGTGCACAATGCCAGGATCGGAAGCACGATAAATGTTCGCGTCATTCGCCGGTCACCCTCTTTTCCAGCCAAATGAGAAACAGGAGCAGCACCACCGCGCAGGTTCCAGCAGCGGGCACTGCGATCATCGCCGTCATCCCAGCATGAGCCGCTATCTCACCGATAATCCATGGAGTTAGCATTCCACCGGCAAGGGCGATGGAGAATATCCCGTTCGAAAAACCGGGGTGATAGTACGGGAATCGTAATCCGATCCAAGCTGTTACGAGTGGATAAATAGGCGCAAACCCAAACCCAATCAATATAATCGAGACAGAAGCGCCGAGCCGGTTGTTGGTTGCCGACAAGATTAGACAGCCCGCGAGCGAGGCTGTCGCGCAAATGCCCAATATTCGTCGAGGAGTGGCGCTTTGCACAAGGTACGACATCCCGATCCGGCCCGCGGTGAGCGCGGCGAAGTAAAGTGCGAGCAGGCGAAGCGCGCCTACCGGGCTCATCCCTAAACGATGAATCAGAAACAGCGGTAACCAGCCAGCAATCGACCACTCGTTACCGAACTGAAAAAACAGGAGCAGGGAAAACAAGACCGCAGCGCCGCTTCGAAACTGGCTTAACACGCGCGGATGGGCAACCAGACGTCGAGGAGTATACCTTCGCGTCCAATAAAAAACAGCAAAAATGGCCGGCACGATCGCTAGCAGAAGCAGCATCGATTGCACCGAAACGGCCCAGTAGATCGAGGAGACTAAGAGCGCGCATATAATCGAGCCGCCCCCGAAGCAGATCCCACCCAGATTGAGCGAAACAGCTGGAACTCCTTCCTGGGCTGGAAGGATCGCCTCAAACAGACCCGCGTGGAGCAGGCCCGCCGCAACTCCGACCAAGAAGATTAAGGCCATGCGGAAAGGCAAACTACCCGGAGGCGCTTCGCCTACCCCTGCCAGATCAAGTCCGGCCATGACGCACCCGGAAACGAGCAGGGTTCGAGTGCCCGGGCGCCAGACGCGCCGCACCAAAACGCCCGTCAGGATCATCCCAACCACGAACGCGAGAAAGTGGTGGCCAGCTTGGGCGTAGTCGCTGGAGAGGTCATATCCCCAGGCCGGCAGCATCGCTCCGATAAGCGCGAATAAGAAGCCGGACAAAAGGAAGCCGGCCAGCGCACCCCGGTTCTTGTTCGCCCCGCGAAAATTCACTGTTTGTCACGCATGTTTCGGCAGCAACCGTACTACATCCAGGGGCTTTACGCGCACAACCGTAAGGCGTTGCGCTAGCTGCGAAATTAATCCGGGGCGGAAGGTTGACAAGAGTCGATCTCTCGTTCTATTTTAGAGTCATCACTGAAGAAGGAGGTGGTCCGAACAACATATGATAGATCGTTGTAAACCGCGCGAGGTGGCCGACTGCTAATCTGCTGTTCGAAGGACGTTACTCCAGGGTCAGTGCCGGAGACGTTCTAAGAGCGGCCGTTTCGCACGGTTGCAAATCAGAAGTTTGGTTCTTTAACCAAGCTGCTTATCCCCGGTGACTCGTGAGAGATCCACCGGGGATTTGTATTTGTGCTATATTGAAGATTCCGTCCGAAAGGCTCTGTAATTACCCCATGAAAGCTGCTATTCACCCAGCCTATAACGAAGTCAACGTGGTCTGCGCGTGCGGCCACAAGTTTTTAACCCGGTCCACCCACAAGGGCGACATTCGTGTGGAAATTTGCTCGAGTTGCCATCCGTTCTTTACCGGTAAACAGAAGTTGATCGACACTGCTGGCCGGGTCGACAAGTTCGAACGCAAGTACGCCAAACAGCGAGCCGAGAAAAAGGCCAAAGTCTAGTCTTTCCGGCTTTCACGACCACTGCGGTTCCCAAATGTTAGACGATGTCCGCGTGCAGTATGCGAGAGCGGCCTCGTTCCTTCAGAACCGAAACATTAAACAGGCGCTAGAGTGCGCGGATGCTGCCGAACTTCTCGGATATAACCAGGATGACTGCTCCGCACTCCGATGGGATTGCTGGATGCTCCTCGGCCAATTCGAGAATGCCTGGGCCGAAAGCGATCGCATAGCGGCCCGGGGCGGCCACGATCCTCACCGATTTTGGGACGGGCAACCGCTCGTTGGCCAGCGCGTCATGCTCCGGTGCCTGCATGGGCTAGGCGACGCCATTCAGTTCATTCGTTACGCGCCCTTCATTCGCGAGCAGGCAAGCTCGCTCGTTGTGGAAACGCACCCCGCTCTCGTTCGCCTCCTCCGGGATGTCAAGGGAATTGACCGGGTAGTTACCTGGGGGAGCGGCGCACCGGCCGAAGCCCCGCAATGGGATGTGCAAATTGAGATCAACGAGCTGCCTCGGATTTTCCGCTGCACTATCGCAACAATACCGGCGCAAATCCCTTATATTTCAGTTCCCCCAAAGCTCAGCAAGCTGAATGTAGGCAGAAAGCGGATCGGCCTCGTCTGGGCCTCAAGCGCCTGGAACCCGGCGAGGTCGGTGCCGATCAATCTTTTGTTAGAAGCTCTTTCCGGAGTCGATGCCGACCTGTTCAGCCTGCAACATGGGCTCGATCGCACTGCGCTGACACCGGCGCGCGCGGAGGAGGGCGATGTCTTCGAGACAGCTGAAGACATGATGACCATGGATCTAATCATCTCGGCGGACACCATGACCGCGCACCTGGCCGGAGCACTAGGAATTCCAGTTTGGGTCCTACTCCCGTTCCAAGCGGACTGGCGATGGATGCTGGATCGCTCCGACAGCCCGTGGTACCCGACTATGCGATTGTTCCGGCAGCCATCTCAAGGAGACTGGGCGGGAGCTCTTCAACTTCTGCGGGCCGCAGTCTTACAAGACGATCCGAAAGTCGTCGAAAGCCTGGTCCGTAATTAGTTCTTCGCTCGATACGCCGCGCACTTCCGACCATCGAGGACCGGTATAAAGAGCTGCCTCTAATGCAGACATCGAAGTCTCGGGCCCCATTGCGCAAACCAGGACCGAACCGTCGGGCAAGTTACGTACGTAGCCGTTTAGCTTGAGCCGACGCGCTTCACGCTGGACGAAGTCTCGAAATCCGACTCCCTGAACCCGGCCGTGCACGGAGTACCTCCGCCCAACGAGCGGCTTCGAAGCAGACGTCCCCACGACTAGTTGCCCATGGGCTACGTAACAGCCGGTGCAGAATCGGGAGGCTCGAGCAGTACCGCGTTTACCTTTGCCGCCAGATCCTCAATGGAGAACGGCTTGGGAATTAGGTCGAAGCCTTGATCCTTCACAAAACGTCGCACCACTTGACGATCTTCGAATGCAGACATAAACAACACTTTAAGATCCGGATACTGCGCGTGCAGCTGTTCCGCGATCATCGGACCACTGAGGCCAGGCATGACGACGTCGGTAAGCAACAGATCTGGCGCCGCGCCGTTCTTGCGAACTTTCTCGAGGGCGCGATCGCCATTCGAAGCCGTGATTACCTTAAAGCCGCGTCGAATTAGGACCGTTTCGACAAGGCGCAGCACTTCTGGTTCATCATCAACGACCAGTACTGTGTTCACTTGCTGGCTAGGTTAACACGTGTTAACTCAGACTCCCATTTTCTCTTTACTTCGATTTGTGATGGCCATCACTTTCCAACATTTTGAGTAAGGTTTCCTCATCGATTACAGAAACGTTGTACTCTCTTGCCTTATCTAGTTTTGAGCCTCCCTCCGCTCCCGCGACAAGAAAATCGGTCTTCCGGCTAACGGCACTACTGACCTTTCCTCCTGACGCCTCAATCCGGCTGACCATTTCCAAGCGATCGAGAGATAACTTTCCTGTCAGCACAAAAGTGAGTCCGCCGAGCAACGCTTCGGCCGGGCGCGTGACTTTGTACTCCATGTTCAGGTTCGCCGCGCGCAGCCGCTCAATCAGCTCCTGGTTATGAGGCTCCTGGAAATACTGAACGATGCTCTCGGCAACCTTGGGACCTACCTCCCCGGCTTTCTGCAGCTGTTCGGCGGTCGAGCCCGCAATCTTGTCTAACGTACCGAAATGCTCCGCTAGCAGCTTCGCCGTCCGATCGCCCACGAAACGGATTCCCAGTGACGCCAGTACTCGAGGCAGCGGGGCACTCTTGGACGCGAGGATATTCCGCATAAGGGTAGAAGCCGACTTGCGGCCCATCCTTTCGAGCGAAAGCAGTGCAGTTTCGGTCAGGTCGTACAAATCCGCAATCGAGCGCACCAGTCCCGCGTCCACCAACTGATCGACCAGAGCCTCGCCCAGCCCGTCGATGTTCATCACTCCTCGGGACGCAAAGTGCAGCAAAGTCTCTTTCAATCGGGCCGGGCAGCTGGCATTGATGCACTTAGTCACTGACTCGCCAGGCTCGCGGACCACAGTTCCCCCGCACACCGGACAGGCGCTCGGCATCTGAAAACGACGGCGGTAGGATCCCTGGCTTTGGACGCGGACAATCTTCGGGATCACATCGCCGCTGCGCTCAACCACCACGTTGTCGCCGATACTCAGCCCCAGCCGTTCGATTTCGTCTTCGTTGTGGAGAGTGGCTCGAGCCACTGTCACACCACCAATCAGGACCGGAGCCAAATGTGCAACCGGGGTCAAGGCGCCCGTCCGTCCGACTTGAACGGTAATCTGTTCCACTGTGGTGATCGCTTGCCGGGCAGCGTACTTGAAGGCAATCGCCCAGCGGGGCGCCTTGGCCGTGGCTCCGAGTTGCTCCTGCTGCGCAACCGAACTCACTTTCACTACGACTCCGTCGATCTCATACGGCAGATTCTCGCGCTTGCCTTCCCACTCGGAACAGAAGGCAATCACTTCCTGAATCGTTTGGCAGCGGCTCCGATGCGGGTTCACCTTAAAGTGATGCTGGTGAAGCCACTCGAGCGCTTGCCAGTGACTGGGGAACGCAGGGCGACCCTCCACGAGAACGTAGTACGGATAGAAGTCCAAGCGGCGGGAGGCGGTGATCGAGGGCTCCAGCAAGCGGAGCGATCCAGCCGCCGCGTTACGCGGGTTCGCAAAACGGCTCAGCCCTTGCTCTTCGCGCGAAGCATTGAGCTTTTCGAACGCGGAGCGGTTCATTACGGTCTCCCCGCGAACTTCGAACCTGGGGAAATCCGCTTGATCGACCGCAAGCGGAAGCGAGCGGATCGTGCGGGCATTCTCGGTGACGTCTTCTCCCACCGATCCGTCGCCCCGGGTGATGGCCCTGAGAAGGTGCGAGTCGACAAACTGCGCGGCCATGGAGAGGCCGTCCATTTTGAGTTCCGCGACGTACTCGAAGGGCTCGTCTTTCAAGAGCTCGCGGACCCGGCGATCGAATTCAACAAGCTCTTGCTCGTTCAGCGCATTATCGAGGCTGAGCATCTGCGACGAATGCGCGACCTTGATAAAACCTTCGCGCGGCTTGCCCCCTACGCGCTGGGTGGGCGAGCCGGGCGTGATTAGCGTGGGGTTCTTGCGTTCTAGTTCCTGCAGATCGCGCATGAGGCGATCGTATTCCGCATCGCTGATGTCCGGTTGATCCAGAACATAATAGAGGTACTCATGCCGGCTAAGTTCGGCACGAAGACTTTCGGCGTCGCGGCTATCCGCGCTGTCGCTCATACCCTTAATATAATGTCGCGGAGAAATTGACAAAGTGAATCCTCAGTACTCCCGGGCAGCCATCATTTACAACCCGCGCGCCGGCCAGCTTAAGAACGGGCGGGCGCACCGGCTAGTGAGGGCGGCGGAGACGCTGCGTTCGCTTGCCAAGGACGTTCTCTTGATCCCAACCGTGGGACCACGAACAGCCGGAGCGTTGGCCGTGGAAGCGGTCGAGAACGGGGCGGATCTCATCATTGCGGCAGGTGGTGACGGGACTATCAGTGAGGTAGTGAATGGCATGGTGAACTCTCATGTGCCGTTGGGGATTTTTCCCGCAGGTACGGCGAACGTTCTGGCTCACGAGATCGGGTTGAAACGCGACGTGATCGGCGCGGCGCGGCAGATGGCCCAGTGCACGCCTACCCGCGTGTCAATCGGCGAGCTAGAGACCGATTCGGGAGAGACCCGCTTCTTTGTGATGATGGCCGGCGCCGGTTTCGACGCTCAGGTAATTTACCACCTGAGCGCTGGGCTGAAAGACAAGCTGGGCAAGATTTCGTATTTTCTAGGTGGTCTGAGCCGTTTAGGCGGAGAGCTAGCCGAACTCGATGTCGAACTGGAAGGCCAAACACGGCGCTGCACTTTCGCGCTGATCAGCAAGGTTCGCAACTACGGGGGCGACTTCGAAATCGCGGCCGAAGTCATGCTGAGCGATAACGCTTTCGAGGTGGTACTGTTCGAAGGCCGCGATTCGTGGAAATACTTGCGCTACCTGCTCGGTGTGGCCACCAAGCAACTGCGGCGCGTCCCTGGCGTGACATTCTACCGTACGGGCGAAATTCGATTACGGCCCGTCGACGAGAGCGTCCATTTGCAAGCGGATGGCGAATACATTGGCAGCCTTCCGAGCACCATACGCATTCGCCCGGACGCACTTACGCTGTTACTGCCACACGCTTTTGCGGCCTCACAGACCCGGGAACTGGCTGAAGTTCAAGCTGGATTCAGCCGCCGGTAAAAAGCGGCAAGCTCTTCCAAAGACATCTGTTCGGCCCGTTGGGAGGACTCAGGAATCCCGTCCAGCACTTCCCGCGAGTACGTGCCAGCCAAGTTGTTGCGCATCGTCTTGCGCTTCATGTGAAAGCAGGAAGCAAGAAAACTAAGAAACGGCTGCTCGGGCACCTGCAACTCCGCCTTCCGAAGATTCGGTTGAAAGCTGACGACGGCGGAATCCACCTTAGGGGGCGGTTGAAAAGAGCCGGGTTTGACCCCAAACAGATACTTGGCGTCAGCGAACAGGGCCGTGGAACACGTGAGATATCCATACTCCCGTGTTCCCGGTTTGGCAACGAACCGGTCGGCAACTTCGCGCTGGATCAAAGCCACCGTGCGAATTCCCGATCGCACCGCCCGCTCCAAGATCGGGGTGGCTGCGTAGTACGGCAGGTTGCCACATAGGACATCTGGACTCCACTCGCGAAACTCCTGGTGCAACGCGTCCGACTCAATGAGCGTCAGGCGGGGCTCGGCGGCGAAGCGGGTCCGCAACCCGGCTGCTAGATCCGAGTCAATCTCAATGGCGATGAGGCAATTACAACGGTTCAGAAGGTGTGTGGTCAGCGCCCCACGGCCTGGACCGATTTCGATTACCGTGTCCACGCGATCCCCACAAGCCGCAATGGCAATACGCTCCAAAATGTGAGGACTGGAAAGGAAATGCTGGCCGAAGCGTTGCCGGGACAAACCGCGCTTTAGCCCCGGATATTGATGTGATGCAAGGCGACCAGAATCTTTCCCGAAACCGGGAGGCCATATGCCGTGGCTGGGCGGAACGTACTGAAGAGGATTAAGTTACCAATCTGCCGCAACTGATCCTGACTGACCTTTCCATTGGGGATGGAATAGTCGCAAACGCGGCCGCTCGGGTCTATTGTGACCTCAACAATGACGTCGCTTCCATTGCCGGCGAAAGGCGAGAGTTCGTCGACTGACACCTGCGTGTAGATCCCAAGTGGGATGTCTTTACTAAGATACTGCTGGACGTTCATCGTGTCCATCAGGTACGAAAAGAGGATTAAGGAGGACAGCAACCCGCCGCAAGCCGGTACCGCGAGCGGCTTTAGCAGATCGTTGATCTCGAGGCGGATCCGATCCACCCAGCCATGGCGATCCAGACGTCGCCGGCGCTCGTGCGAGGCAATTACTCGCAAACGGGCCGACAGCTCGCGTGGTGGCGAAGCCACAGGAAGATCTTGCAAAGCCTGGCGAGTGGAATCGTCGGTCATGATCGAGCGCCTAACGGAACAGGGTGCATGCGCTGGCCCGAGCCACACCGCATCATTGACGGAAGTTGCTGTCGCAGTGCTTCACGCCCCCGAGTGATCCGGCTCTTCACTGTGCCAATCGAAATATTCAGAATCTCCGCAATCTCGTCATAGTTCAAGTCTTCGATGTCGCGCAACACAACGGCTTCACGAAAACACGGGTTGATCTGAGTCAACGCCTGCGCGACCAGCGCGTGATTCTCCTGCATCAAAGTACGATCGAAGGGCGAGGGATCTCCGTCCGGAACATTGCATTGCCTGGGCGTCTCCGAGTTGCCAGTGTCTTCCAACCCGACTTCTTTATGCTTGTGGCGGAAAATCCAGCGTCTCCGGTTATGCGCTTCGTTGACGGCGATGCGGTAGATCCAGGTGCGCAAACTGCTCTGTCCCCGGAACGTATGGACATTCCGGAACACTTTGAGAAAGACTTCCTGGGCAATATCTCCAGCATCTGACGGATCTGCAATCAAGCGGAGGGCTAAATTGTACACAGGCTGCTGAAAGCGTTCGATCAGCACTTCGTAATCACCCTCAACTCCGGCTTGTAGGCCTGCGACCAAACGTCGGTCTTCGGCGGCGGAAGGAGCAGAGCCCGCTTCGGGGTAAGAGTGGCCAAGTAGATCGGCAATGACGGAAGAGGCCATATCGGCTGCCTACAAGCTATCAGGAAAGAAATCGCTCTGCAATCTAATAGACACTGGCAGACGCCAGGAAGTTCCCAGGCCTGCAATCGGCTCTAAACGACCCCGATTCTGGTGGGAAGCACGTAGGCTCCGGCTACGTCGTTGGAGACGAGGAAGTCACGGTACCACTGCACGTACGGAGCAGCGTCGATTTCTTCGGAATGGAGGCCCCCGGTAACGGCATCGGTGTTCGTCGTAATGAAGCGCTTGTAGCCCGAAAGATACGGCTTATAGAAGGCAAGTTTGTGCGTTAGCATCTGGTTCATGCGGTCCAGCGGCTGCTCGTTGGCAATTTCCGGGCGCGGAAGGCCGAACTGCTCGCAGATGAGCTGGATGCTTTGGAGCGCCGTACGAGTGTTGCGGCGCGTCAGGTGGAAGATACGGGCGGGCGTATCCGAGAGCGAAATGGAAACGGCATCGGTGGCAAAGAGGTCGACCGGAATGATGGAGAAGACGCTCTGCTCATCGCCTTGAAGCCGGAGCGCCGGCATGGGCGTGCCCAAACGTTCAAAGCGCCGCTGCCACCGGTAGATCTCGCGCATGAATCCATAAACCCCAGCGGTACTCGCCGAAGCGAAGGTACGGCTGTGGCCCACAACGATGCTGGGCCGCAAAATGAACACGTCAAGATCTTGCTCATCTTTCAGCATCAATTCCGTAGCGGCTTTGCTGTTTTCGTAGGTATTGTGAAAACCGTGCTGCGGGACGGGCCAATCTTCGCCGATTGGTCCGCAGCGCTGTCCTGCCACGTACGCGGTACTGACTTGGAAAAACCGTCGGGCTTGGGTTTCGCGCGCCAGTGCCACCATGTTGCGGGTACCTTCGAAGTTGTTTCGGAAAATCTCTCCGGCCCGTTCTTCTTCGAATTCCAGGCTGGCAGCACAATGCCAAAGGTCCCGAAGCTGGCCGAAGTGCGCGAGTTCAGATGCAAAATCGAGGTCTAGCAGGTTTCCCGGAATGGCGATGCAGCGCGAGAAGATCTCCGGTATCAGAGCATCGCACCCATACAGGAGCGCCGCTTCATGTAACGCCGACTGCAGGCGCTCATATGCGGCAAAGGAATCTTCCGCACGGACCAGACAGATCAGGGTGGACTCGGTTCGGGCCAGCAGCTCCAACACGAGGGCGCTTCCGACGAATCCAGTAGCACCGGTGATGAAATCGAATGACTTAGTCATAGTATCGGCGTACTACAAATACGAGTTACAGCGAGAGCGAGGCTGCGAAGATAAAAAGGTCATGCCCGACCTACAACCGAGCCGTCCACAAGAGACCGATCCTCGCTTCTTTCTCGCCGCCGAGCGAACATTCCTGGCGTGGATCCGAACGGGATTATCGCTAATGGGTTTCGGATTTGTTGTGGCGCGGTTCGGAATCTTTCTCAAAGAAGTGCAGCTAACCACGCACGAGTCCATTACCAAACCAACGGGATTCAGCGTTGGTTTCGGAACCACGCTGGTACTGATCGGAGTTTGGATGAATTTGGTAGCTGCTTTTCAACATATACGCACGATAGAGAAAATCCGAAACGGGGAACCGCTGAATCGACCGTCTCGCGTCGCGATCGCCATCGCGGTAATATTGGCCGCGACCGGTGTTGCCATGGCGATCTACTTGGTCGCTGTTCATTAAAGGATAGCGAGTGCCGTTGGGATCGTACGTAAAGGAATGTAGCTCGACTACTTGGCTTTAGACTTAGCCGCCGCTTTCGGCTTTTTTGACTTTGTTGCCGCGGGAGCATGCAGGTGCTGCGCGGACTTGCGCGGGGACTTGGGATGTTCCTTCTGCCAGGTATCCAGCTGTTTCTCCCGCTTGGCCACGAAGCTCCTCTCAGGGCTCGTGGTTTTCGACTCCGGCTTCTTGCGGCAGCTGCCTTGGCTCTGCTCGGGTTTTCCAGGTACCGGTTCGTAGCCTGGCCAGCAACGGTCATCAGCTTTCTTGGTCGCCATGTTAAGTCTCCTGCTGGGGCTGTTGCAAGGCGAACGCCTATTCAGTCGCGCTGAACTTCCGCGAGGGAATTGCAAAACGATTGAAATGATTCAGCAACGCGCGGAGGACGTCGGCCGCCTCAATTCGCGCTTCCGCCGTTAGTTTTGCGGCGTCCGCCAGAAGAGTGTGCTGCGCATCGAGCCACGCGGGAGAAGGCGCCTCAGCGCGCTCAATATAGCCAAGCGCCTGCTCTCCGGTTTCGGCAACCCGCGAGAGGAGCACAGCTACGTGGACAGTCTCGGCTGCCAGGAAGCTTCGCGCCGCAATCGGCGAGATCTGGCCGGGCAATTCCTGCCATTGCCTGAATGCGACGTGCAACCGCGTTCGCGAACCCTCGTCTGAGTCGGCAGCCTTTGCATCGGCTACAAGATGGCGGATCGTATCGTTCTCCGCTACTGCGGCGTCGACAAACCGGTTGAGAGGCTCCAGCGAGTTATAGGTGTGAGCCGGATAGCGGTCATGAATACCCGCCGCGGCAACCGCACCGGCCATCACGTGTAAAGCGGCAGCATCTTCAAATCCAGCGATGCGTTCAAGAATTTCGCGCTGCGCGGAGCGATGTTCCAGGCCCAAAAGTTCTAACTTGATGCTAACGGCTTCAAGCCGCTGATACATGGAGTCGATTGAGGTCACCGTGGCTGGGGACCAGAGTCGCTCGGCGACTGCGGCCAGGCGCGGCCAGATCCGAGAATCGACAGACTCCTGGCTTGCATACTCGGTCCACATGCACGCCTCTCCGCCCAGGATCAGGTCGGCCTGCTCAGGAGTTAGAGCCTTCACATCGCCGCTGAGCGGGTCATTCGCGTAGTGGTAGGAAGCGGAACGCATGTGATCGAGGTAGTAACCCGAGGAGAGAATCCCACGATGGCCGCCACGCGCAGCCGCGGCGAGGGAATCCTGCCCACGCCAGGATTGAATGATGGCAGTCCGAGGTAGGTCAGGCGTCAGAATCTCATCCCAGCCGATCATCTTGCGTCCGTGACGGACTAGGATAGCCTCGATTTTTCGGTTGAAGTACTCCTGCAATTTAGCCGGTGAGCCTAGAGAGTGCGCCGCCATGAAGCGCTGAATAGCGGGATTTCTATTCCAATCGGTCGGGGTGACTTCATCCCCGCCGATATGGAAATACGGGTCGGGAAACAACGCGGTCATCTCACCAATAAACTTTTCTAGGAAACGATACGTCTCCGGGCGGGTAGGATCAAGAGTCGCATCATAAACCCCCCATTTCCGGCCGATCTCATACGGCCCAGGAGCGCTCGCCAACTCCGGGTAGCCCACGGCCCAACTGGTAATGTGGCCGGGTATATCGAATTCCGGAACCACTCGGATGCCACGATCAGCGGCATAACTCACCACGTGGCGGACCTGATCCTGGGTGTAGAAGTTCCCGTCAGATCCAAGTCCTTGCAGCTTTGGAAACCTACGGCTCTCGACGCGAAACCCCTGATCGTCTGACAGGTGCCAGTGAAAAACGTTTAGCTTGACCGCGGACATGGCGTCGAGGTTCCGTTCGATGACGGCGACCGGCATCTAATGGCGCGAGACATCAAGCATAAAACCACGCCAGGGAAATCGCGGCCGATCGTCGATGGTGATAGCCGGAACAACGTATGACCGAGTTCCCACTTGAACCAGTTGGCGGAAAGTCGCCAGGCCACGGACGATGCCAAGCGAAGTGGGGGCGCGGAGCCGGGCGGCGGCGGCCGTGACAGACAACGTGTAGCTCTCGTCGTCCCCAAGCTGCGGGAGAGAGATCAGTTGCTGAAATTCAATCGAGAGCGTAGCGTGCAAACAATCGGATGGCGCCACGGCGGCGGGTAGAATCAGGCCGGTTTCCGAGGCGAGCTCATGAATGAACCGGGAGACCGCCTGATCGAAATTAGGGTGGTGTGCACCGCAAACCCCGACGTGGAAAGCACCATCGATAGCAAGTGCGCCGTCTGCGCGCGTCACGTTCGCAGGCAGCGGCATTAATGGAAGTTCAGCGGGCGCGGCTGAACCTCGAACAGCGATCAGGATCATACCGAAAGCGGCAAGCCTCATTCGGCAATGGTGCTCCATCCACGGCGGGAAAGATCCATATAGATGAACGCCCCTGCCGCCAAACCGATGGTGCTCAGGCCCAGACCTAAGGCCGTCTCTCCCAGAAGCAATTTGCCGGTTCCGAATAAAAGGCCGTAGATAAGAACGCAGCCCGCCAGCCAATCGAGAATGTTCCAGATAAAGCCACCGGCAACAGGAACTTCCGGCGCCAGCGCGGCGATCGGTCCCCATCCCCAACGGCCTGGGCGCGTCCGGCGATAAAAAGCTTCGAGCGTGGCCGTGGACTCCGGGCGCGTAAGAAACGTGGTGGTCAGCCA
Organism: Bryobacterales bacterium; assembly: GCA_963752695.1. Classification (GTDB taxonomy): domain Bacteria; phylum Acidobacteriota; class Terriglobia; order Bryobacterales; family Bryobacteraceae; genus Bog-113. The sequence goes on along the minus strand of CAVVZB010000002.1, from coordinate 345,126 downwards.
AACGGCCGTTGTGATGCCGACCGTGATGAGAATGATGAAAGCGAAATCACGCGGCTTGGCGCTGTCAAAGCCGAATGCGGTTTGAAGAGCGATGGAGACTACGAACGCGGAAATCATGGCCGAGACTTCGCTCCATGCGTTGATGCGCCACCAGAACCAACGGAGAATCAGAACCAGCCCCGTACCCGCGCCCGTGATGATCAAAACCTTCCAGGCGGCAGCGATGGACGACATGTAGAAGGTAATGACGGCGGACACGATCGTCAGAAGAACAGTGGTCCATTGCGAGGCAGTCACATAGTGGCGATCGGTTTCATTGCGGCGCAAAAATCGCCGATAAAAATCGTTAACCACATAACTGGCGCCCCAGTTGAGTTGCGTGGCAATGGTCGACATGTAGGCGGCCGCAAACGCAGCCACCATTAAGCCGCGGAGCGATGGCGGTAAGTATGTGACCATGACACGTACGTAGCCGGTTTCCGGGTCCTCCAGCTTTGGAAACAGCACAAGGGACGCAAGCGCCACCAGGATCCAAGGCCACGGACGAATCGCAAAGTGCGCGATGTTAAACCACAGCGTGGCAAGCAGGGAGTTCTTCTCGTCCTTGGCGCTGAACATGCGTTGCGCAATATAGCCGCCACCACCGGGCTCCGCACCCGGATACCAGGTGGCCCACCAATTTACGGCGACGTACACGAAGAAAGTGATCAGCGGCATCCACGCGGAATCCGTATCCGGAATGAAGTTGAGTACGGAGCCGTGGCCGCCCGTAGCAGCATTGCGCGCTTGATCGACCAGCAGCAGCTTCGTCTTCAGCTCGCCCATGCCGCCAACGGCTTGGACTGCATAGACCGCCAGCACAATCACCATTCCCATTTTGATGACGAATTGAAACAGGTCGGTGACCAGCACGCCCCACAGCCCGGAGAGCGTCGAGATCAACGACGTGAGTACGATCAGTCCGATAACCGCCGCAAGCGCCTGAAACCGCGTGACATTGAGGACGATCATGAGAATCTTCACCATCGCGAGATTCACCCATCCGAGGATGATGCAGTTCACCGGTATGCCGAGATAAAGCGCGCGAAACCCGCGGAGGAAAGCGGCGGGCTTACCGGAATAGCGAATCTCGGCGAATTCGATGTCGGTCATCACACCGGAGCGCCGCCAAAGCCGGGCATAGAGAAACACGGTGAGCATACCGCTGGCGACCATGTTCCACCAGAGCCAGTTTCCCGCTATCCCGCCCAGCGCGACCAGGCCCGTGACAGCAAGCGGCGTGTCCGCGGCAAACGTGGTGGCAACCATGCTGGTGCCGGCCAGCCACCACGGGATGTTGCGTCCGCCCAGGAAGAACTCGCTTACGCTTTCGCCTGCGCGGGATTTGTAATAGAGACCAATCCCAATGTTGAAAGCAAAGTACAGCGCGACCACCAACCAGTCCAGATAAGTCAGATGCAAGAGTCAGGCCTCATTCCAGCGGGGAACATGGATTCTACCATCGTGATGTAACATTTCTGGAAATGCCTATCAACCGCCGCCGCTGGCTCGGAATACTGGCAGCCGCTGCCGCACGAAATGCGATCGCTCAAAAGCAGCCGCTCGATCTTCCGGATTACCAGCCCCGTAGCCAGCTTCACGTTAAGCGGACGCGCGTTGAGCGGGCGCGCTTTCCGGCAATCGATTTCCATACGCATCTGGCGTGGTCGGTAAAGGCGGAGCACGGCATACAACTGCAGGCGGAACGGCAGTTTCTGGCCAAGCCCGAAGAGCTCCTGGAAGTCATGGACCGCCGTAACATCGAGCTTCTGGTGAATCTCACGGGTGGTTATGGCGCAGGGTTGCGCGAAAGCGTGCTCCGGTTCGACAAAGCGCATCCAGGACGGTTCGTGTCCTTCACGGAGCCATCCTATGAGAATTTTCAGGCCGCCAATTACCCGAAGCTACAAGCCGAAGCGATTCGGCAGGCGCATGACGACGGCGCGCGCGGGCTGAAGATTCTCAAAACGCTCGGGCTCTATCTGCGCGAGCAGATCACATCCGGGACGCTCGTGAAAGTGGACGACCCGCGCTTCGACCCAATGTGGGACATGTGCGGCCAACTCAACATGCCCGTGGCCATACATGTGTCCGACCCGCTCGCGTTCTTTGACGCAACGGATCGTTACAACGAGCGCTGGGAAGAGCTGAACAATCATCCCGACTGGTCGTTTCACGGGCCGGAGTTCCCGTCCAACGCGCAGTTGCTGGAAGCCCGCGACCGGGTATTTGCGCGCCATCCGAGGACCAAGTTCGTGGCCTTGCACGTGGGCAACTTCGCCGAGGATCTGGATAGCGTGTCGGCATCGCTCGACCGGCACCCGAACATGTATGTGGACATCGCCGCGCGCATCGGGGAGTTGGGACGGCAACCGCGCCGGAGCCGCGCATTTTTCGAGCGCTATCAGGATCGAATCGTCTTTGGGACCGACGCTGTTCCGCACGGCGATGAATTTCCGCAGCAGCTCTTTGGAGACGAGTTGTACGAGATCTACTATCGCTTTCTGGAGACAGCGGACGAGTATTTCGATTACGCCCCAGCCAAGACGCCGCCGCAAGGCCGCTGGGAAATCTATGGGCTCGAGTTGCCCGATTCAATCTTACGGAAGATCTACCGGACCAACGCTCGCAAGCTGCTCGGCCTGGCGTGAACTTTCCGCCGGCCTGTCGCGTATGAGATCAGCAGGAGAACCGAAATCATGGGCATTCATGAGCTTGTCGAAACCATTCAGGTAGCTGGCGCGAACCTGGTGGAGCGCGTCAAAGGGCTGATTCACGAAGGGAATGTGGAACGGATCATCATCAAGGATGAGCACGGGCACACGTACATCGAAATTCCGGTTACCATGGCCCTGGTGGGCGCGCTAGCAGCACCGGTGCTAGCCGCCGTGGGCGCAATTGCAGCATTGGTAGGCCGTTTCACGATTGTGGTGGAGCGTAAGCCGGCTCCCGAACGCGCATCGGTCCATACCCCTGTCCAGTTGTAGAGGCGGCGGTTGGAAACCCGTCTTCTGAGGAGGCGGATGAGCGGCCGCTGTACACTGAAGGCTCATCCAAATTCTTTAGGAGATTCGAAACACTTTGGCATCCATCCTTTCCGTTCAGGGGACTGAGATCCTCGATTCGCGCGGCAATCCTACGGTAGAAGCTGACGTTTATCTATCGGACGGCTCCATGGGCCGAGCCGCGGTTCCGTCGGGAGCGTCAACGGGCGAGCACGAAGCGGTCGAGCTACGCGATGGCGACAAAGCCCGCTACCTCGGCAAGGGCACACTGAAGGCGGTCGGCTACATCAATGGCGAGATTGCGGACAAGCTAAAAGGGCATGAAGCGTCGCAACAATCCAAGCTCGACCACATGATGATCGAACTGGACGGGACGCCGAATAAAGGTCGAATTGGCGCGAACGCCATTCTGGCAGTTTCGCTTGCACTGGCGCGAGCGGCGGCGGCATCGGAGCGTACTCCGTTGTATCGCTATCTGGGTGGCGTCGGGGCCGGCGTGTTGCCCGTTCCCATGATGAATATCATCAACGGAGGCGCGCACGCGGACTCTTCGGTCGATCTGCAGGAATTTATGATCGCGCCTTATGGCGCTCCGAAGTTTTCGGAAGCATTGCGCTGGGGAGTCGAGGTCTTTCATACCCTAAAAGGCGTTCTGAAAAAGCGCGGCTATTCGACTTCGGTTGGCGACGAAGGCGGATTTGCGCCGAACCTCAAGTCCAACGAAGAGGCGCTGGTGCTCGTTCATGAAGCGATCGAGCAAGCCGGATATAAAGCGGGTGAGCAGATTGGAATCACTCTCGATCCGGCTTCCAGCGAGTTCTATTCCAACGGCAAATATATTTTTAAGAAGTCCGACAAAAGCGAGCGGACCAGCGAGCAGATGGTTCAGTATTGGGTCGATCTCAAACGCCAGTATCCGGCCATCATCTCCATTGAAGACGGCATGGCCGAAGACGACTGGGAAGGCTGGAAGATGCTGACCGAGGCGCTCGGCAAGACAGTCCAACTGGTTGGGGACGATCTGTTTGTAACTAATACCAAGCGGCTGCAGATGGGGATTGATCGGGGAATCGGGAATTCCATCTTAATAAAGGTGAATCAGATTGGAACACTAACCGAAACCTTGGAGTCCATGCAAATGGCAGCCAATGCCGGATACACGTCCATCGCTTCGCATCGTTCGGGGGAGACGGAAGACCCGTTCATCGCTGACTTAGCCGTCGCGACAAATTGCGGCCAGATCAAGACCGGGTCCGCCAGCCGAACCGACCGGATCGCCAAGTACAACCAACTACTCCGCATTGAAGAGAAGCTGGGCACCGCAGCCAAGTATGCAGGGCGTAAGGCCTTCAAGCAGTAACCAGCGTTTTACCAGCAACGCGAACTACTCGTAACGCAGCGCCTCGATGGGGTCCAACCGCGAGGCGCGGATGGCCGGCAGCAATCCGGAGATCAAGCCCACTAACTCCAGCATGATGGTCGAAGTCAGGACGGCAAAGCGGGATACGGAGAGGTGAATATCCCCTGACCCGCTAGTGTCTTTGAATAACGGCCCAAGTAGAGGAAGTGTTCCCACCCCGACGGAGATAACGAATCCGAGCGCCACCCCAAGGATCCCCCCTGCCGTGACAATGGCCATGGCTTCCATCAGAAACTGAAAGAGAATGGAACGGCGCGTAGCTCCAAGGCTCTTGATTATGCCGATCTCGCGCGTTCGCTGGGTTACCGATACGAGCATGATATTGGCGAGACCGATCCCGCCAATCGCCAGCGTTAACGTGCCGATCAGTCCAAGCAATACACGCAGGGCGAGCGACATCGAATCAATCTGCTTCATGAACTCATTGAAGGCGATCATCTCAATCGCGCGATCGTCGTTAGGTGAGAAGTTGTGAATGCGCCCGAGCGTAGCCCTCACCTGCTTCATGGCCTGTTCCCGAAAAAGCGGATTAGCAGGCGTCCAGACGATATCTTCGGGATACTTGACGTCGTGCAACAACGACATCGTTTCGTATGGAATGAAAATGCACTCGTTATCCGGCGTGTTGTAGTTGGAGATCTGAATCTTCGTTTTGAGAACGCCCGCCACAACAAACTGCATGCCATTGATGGTGATCTTTTCGTTCTCCGGCGGAATCTCTCCAAATAACTTCTCCGCGGCCTTGGCGCCCATGACGGCAACGCGGTCTTTCTGTAAGTCGTCCTCGGTCGAGAGCCAGCGCCCGGTATTCATGGTCATGTTGCGGACCTTCTGATAATCCACAGGAGTGACGCCGCGAATAGTCATGTTTTGGTTGCGGTAGTCGCGTGTCACCGTGGTGCGCCGCATGAGGACTTCAGGGGAAATAGCCGCGACCATGGGAACGGCATCGCGGATCGCATACACATCTTCGCGCTCCAGGCGGATAACGCGACCGGACCGTTCCCCGCCCGCTTGTGCCGATGTCTGCCCTCCAAACATAAGGATGAGATCCTGGCCCACCGCCTTGAACGAGGAACTGAGCGCGTGATTGAAGCCCTCACCATAGGAGTACAGAACCACGAAACAAACCACGCCCCAGGCCAGACTGATCATCGTCAGAATGGAGCGTTGGCGATTAAATAGCAGCGCGTTCCAGGCTTCGGCGCCAATCGAGCGAACTCTCAACGCTCATACCTCAAAGCTTCAACCGGTGTGAGCGAGGCAGCGCGCCATGCGGGAAGAAGCGCCGACAAGATCGCGATTACTGTAAGCGCCACGAACGTGAGCAGCGTCGTTGTCATACTAACTGGGAGCCCCGGAAAAGTGTCGGGCATCTTCCGGAGTTTTAATAGGGCGGAAAGGCCGAACGCAATGGCCCATCCGACGATGCCGCTGACGAAAGCGAGCACGCAACCCTCGGTCAAGAAGTCGACAAGTATCCGGTGGCGCGTAGCTCCGAGCGCCTTCCGTAATCCGATTTCCCGGGTACGCTCACTAACCGTAACTAGCATGATATTCATCACGCCTACACCTCCGAGGCTCAAAGTAACCAGCCCGATGATGGCGAGAAACACAGTCATGGACTCAAAGATAGAGTCAACTTCCTTGGCGTTCTCCACCGTGTCCCACACATTCAGGGCCGCTTTGTCATCCGTTTGGAAGTGGTGGTTGCGGGCCAGCACTCGCACTACTTGTTTGCGGGCTTCTTCAAACTGAGTAAGCGAATGTGGTTTGTAAATGATATCGTCGAGCAATCCGCTGAAGTAGTAGGACTCTTTCGGCGGAATGTCGCGCACGGCGGTCTGATAGGGGATGAAGATCTTTTCCTCATCGGGACTGCCGTAGCTGGAGCTTTGATTCTTGTCTGCGATGATCCCGATCACTTCAAAAGGCAAACTCTTGATCGCAATATGCTCGCCCAGCACGGTGGCCCGGGTTCCGAATAACTGCTTGCGCACCTTCTTGCCAATTACGGCTACCCGGCGGGCCTCTTTGTCATCCTCTTTAGAAAACCACCGGCCGGACGCCAGAGGAACGGACCGGAGCTGATTGAAATCCGGCTCGACGCCGTCCGTGTCAAATGACCCGCTGTTAAAAGAACTTGTTCCCCGATTAGGACTTTCGATTTCACCTACTACTAGATCGACCATCCAGCAATCGCGGCGGATGGATTCGACGTCGCCGTAAGTCAGGCGAACGCGCTGACCGGCGCGCTCTCCTCCAGCTTGCTTCTCCGTGCGCCCGCCAAACAGAATCACGATATTCTCGCCAAGGCTTTTCATGTCGTTGTGCTGGCCTTCCTTGAACCCGTCACCCATAGCGACGATAATCACGATGGATGCGATTCCCCATGCAATTCCAGCCATGGTGAGAAAACTTCGCAGCTTGTTCCGCAACAGACTGCCGAATACCTGCCCGAAAAGTTCTTTGATGTAGGTCATTACTGCAAAATCACTTGCTGGCCGTCATTTAGACCCTTCAGGACTTCTGTCCGCGCGCCGTTGCTGATTCCGGCGGTGAACTTGACTCTACGGCGTCCCTTCTCGTTGTTCGGGTCCGGGATCTCAGCTTCGGTTGATTTGTCTTTGGCGTAAAGAACGGCACCCTCGGGGATAGTTAGAACCTTCTTATGCTCTTCGAGGATGATTTCGGCATTGGCAGTCATCAACGCGCGCAGCTTATGGCTCTCGTTTGAAATAGAAACGCGCACCTCGAAGGTTGTTACGTTATCCTTCTCGGTTCCCATGGGCGAGATCTTAGTCACTCGACCGGCGAATTTCTGATCCTTGAACGATTCCACCGTAATGCGGGCGGGTTGTCCCAAATAAACTTTGCCGATGTCACTTTCATCTACCTTGCCCTTCACATAGACCTCATCGAGATCACCCAGAATCATGATGGGTAATGCGGCGGAGCCGACGACGAGGATAGAACTAACCGCGCTCCCTACTTCGCTGTCACGCGAAAGTACGACGCCGTCAATCGGGGACACGATTGTCGCATTGCGAACATCTTCCTCGGTGCGGGCGACTACTGCCGCTTGTTCGTCGTACTGAGCCTGTGCTTTAGCTATCGCGGCGCGAGCGCTACCAAGATTCACCTTGGCTGAGTTCATCTTATTCACGCCCATCTGATAGTTCTTCTCGGCCTCATCGCGCGCATTCTGAGCAATGAGCTTACTCTCGAGCAGCTTCTGTGCGCGATCGAAGTCTTTCTTAAGAAACGGAACGTCGGGCCCGTTGGCGTCGATCTTATAACGCTCATAGTCGGCCTTTGCGGTTTGCAACTGGGCGTCCATTACAGCCAGCGCTGCCTTGGCTTCGGTTAGACGAGGCACCAGGTCGTTTTTATCGAGCTCGCAAATTACTTGACCTTTGTGCACAAAATCGCCAAAGTTCACCGGCAGCTTTTGAATGATTCCACTTGCCTTAGATTTGATCTCCACTTGGCGGACCGGTTGAATTTTGCCCGTAGCAACAACGGAGCGGGCAAGATCCGAACGCTCAATCTTTCCCAACTTCTCGGGGTCGATCTTTTCGGGAGTGTGGCCCAATGCCTTCTTTGTGAAAAATGCGCCCACCGCGACTAGCGGGATAATGAGCAGCCATAGGAATCGTCGTCGGGTGCGTTTAGCCATAGGGGGACCTATTCGACTTATACGGACGAGACACGGTTATGGTTCGTGAAAATCTGCATGGCGCGCGTTAGTAACCTAGGGCGATGGGGATGATTCTCGACGGAGCGCGCGTACGGGACGAAATTATCGCCGAGTGCCAGCCGCGTGTCGCGCACGTCGCAAAGAGGTTGGGACGGCCGCCAGGCTTGTCAGTGATTCTGGCCGGATCGAACCCGGCATCCCACGTCTACGTAGCCAGTAAGACTCGAACAGCGCGGGAATTGGGTATATTCAGCGAAACCGTATTACCGGGCGAATCGGTTTCCACCGAAGAACTCCTCGATATCGTCAACAATCTGAATGCGCGAGACCAAATCGACGGAATCCTTATCCAGTTGCCGTTGCCGCCGCAAGTGAATGCCGCGCGGGTGTTGGAAGCTGTTTCAGCGGCGAAGGATGTGGACGGCTTTCATCCTTGTAATGTGGGCGCGCTCGCTACTGGACGTCCGGGTCCGCGTCCGTGTACGCCAGCTGGGATCATTGAGCTGTTGCGGCGCTATGAAATTTCTATCGCGGGGAAGCGGGCGGTGGTCGTGGGACGGAGCGACATCGTAGGTAAGCCAATGGCGCTATTGTTACTTCACGAAAATGCGACCGTGACCATTGCCCACTCGCGAACGCGCAACCTAGTTGAGGTTTGCCAGGAAGCCGAGATTCTAGTAGCGGCCATCGGTCGCGCAGGAATGATCACCCGAGACCATATACGACAAGGCGCAACCGTAATCGACGTCGGCATGAACCGCGTTACCAATCCAGCCGAGGCCGCGCGGGTATTCGGGGCCGGCTCGGAGCGACTCGCGAAATTTACGGCCAAAGGCACTGCCCTGGTAGGCGATGTGAATCCCGCCGCAATGGCCGATTTGGCGGCGGCCTTTACGCCCGTGCCCGGCGGCGTGGGCCCGCTCACAATTGCCATGCTCATGGTCAACACTGTCGAAGCAGCTGAGCGGCGGCTCTGATGTTGCGGGTCGGACTGACCGGCGGCCTGGCTTGCGGGAAAACTTTCGTCTCGGCCGAGTTGGAGCGGCTAGGGTGTCACGTGATCCGGGCGGATACTCTCGGCCACGAAGTCCTGGCACCCGGTGGAGAAGCTTATCAGGCCGTGATCGATCGATTCGGCGAGCGCATTCTCAACGAGGATGGGACGATCCCGCCAACCATCGCTCGCCAGCGTCTGGCCGAATTGGTGTTCCACGATCCGGAAAAGCTGGCGGATTTGAATGCCATCGTGCACCCCGCGGTGCGCCGGCGCGAGGAGCTTCAGCTTGCGGAAATCGAGAGGCGCGAACCGGATGCCATCGCCGTTGTGGAGGCCGCCATTCTCATCGAGGCCGGCTCGCACGACCGTTTCGACTACCTCGTGGTGGCCGCTTGTACCGAAGATCAACAGATGGAACGCGCGCGAGCCCGTAATCCGCAACTGCCAGAGGCGGACATAGTCGCCCGGCTTCGCCGCCAGCTACCCATTGCTGAAAAGAAAGCCTTGGCGGACTTCGTCATCGATACCTCCGGAACCAGAGAGGAAACGCTCCTTCAGACACAAACCTTGTACAGGCAACTGCGTCAGAATAGAGTCTGATATGAAGGGAAGAACCTTAGTACTGGCGGCGCTGCTGGTTGCTGGCTTCTGGTACATCACCGGGCGGAGCGGGGCTCAGATGCGGTCTTTGATCCAGCCAATTGCCGAAAGAGGCCGGCTGTGGTCGGCGCCTGATACGGCGCATGGATCTGGTTACGCCGCCGATGAACAGAACAACATCGATATCTATAAAGCCGCGCGTCTGGCTACGGTAAACATCACTAGTATCGTCTATCAGCGTGGTTGGTTTATGCAGCTGATGCCGGCGACGGGAATCGGGTCCGGCTTCATCATTAATGAGGAAGGCCAGATACTGACGAACAACCATGTGGTGAAAGGCGGGCAGGAACTGACGGTCACCCTGTCGAATCACAAGCAATATCGCGCGCGCGTGTTGGGCACCGATGCCCCTACCGACCTCGCGCTGATTCAGATCAAGGGTCCCGGTCATTTACCCACTTTGCATTTGGGCAATTCGGACTCGCTCCAGGTTGGTCAGAAGGTTCTCGCCATCGGAAATCCGTTCGGTCTCGAAGGCACGCTCACTACCGGGATCGTCAGCTCACTGGGGCGTTCGCTCGGCGATTCCGATCAGGAAGGCGGACATCTCGAAGATCTTATCCAGACCGACGCAGCCATCAACCCTGGTAACAGCGGCGGCCCCCTGCTCGATTCTCATGGAGACGTAATCGGAATCAACACCGCCATTCTTGGCCACGGCGGCACAGCGGAAGGCGGCAACATCGGGATCGGTTTTGCCACGCCGATCAGCAAAGCGAAAGCGATGCTCGACGAGTATCACACGCGTGGCAAAATCGCGCGGCCCGTACCGGGATTTACTTCTATTCGCATCCAAGGTGATTTGGCCTCACAGCTCGGCCTTCCCGCGACGGGTGGACTGCTAGTGCAAAACGTCGACGTGGGTTCCAGCGCAGCCGAGGCGGGTCTTCACGGTCCCCGCCAGACGGTGATCGTCGGAAACTACCAACTGGGAGTGGGAGGTGACCTGATCACCGCTATCGATGGGAAAGCCGTGGAAGAGGGTGATGCTCTGGCGCGCGCAATGGCCAAGAAGCGGGCTGGCGACAAGCTCGAACTAACGGTGCTCCGCAGCGGGCGCACACAGAAGCTGACGTTCACGCTCACCGAGGGTCCGGAGGTCCTTTAGAGATCAGTCTGCGAACTCCGGATGGTGAGCGGCCCACTCGATGGCAGCGGAACGGGGCCAGATAGCCACGCCGATCCTCGGATGAAAGACGCCACTCTCATACAATGCCTTGCGCGTGGGATCTCCCGTCAGAAAACCCGAATCGGGCGGCGCCAATCCCAGGTCGGCGACCGTTGCGCCACAGGATTCGAAGTGGCGCCGCAACCAAGCCAGATGAGGACTGACTTGGGCGAGTTCGCGAGAATACATCCAGGACCCCACCGTAATCGCGCGGACTTCGGGCTGCAGTTCCAGACATCCAGCCATGCGGTGATAGGACTTGCAGGCCGCCTTCTCTGTAAGGAGGAACGCGTTGGGGCGGCGATCGTTCAGGTGCAGTTCCCACATCGGGCCGCGGCCTCCCAACTGGAGCAAACATCGCGCCAGACGCAGCCCCCCTTGCAGTCCGGCGTCAATCAGGTATCGCCGCGGGAAGTTCATCGGTTCCCAGTGAAGTTGGCCCGCCGGGAAGCGCCGGAACAGCACCAACTTCATCATTTCGCTGAATCTCACGGTCGCCGGGTCGAACATATCCAGCCAGCGTGCGGGCGGTTGGGTGTACTTGAGGAAGTCCTCAAGCAGCAATCGTTGCACTCGTTCGGTGAGCCTCTGACTGCTCAGGAGCGGAATGGTTGCCAGTGCGGACTGAACCAGCATGCAGCGTCCCACATCGGCAGCGCTCCAACCTTGGTTGGCCAAACGGCCCGCCCACTTCTGGCAGTAAGCTGCTCCACCCGTGCGCAGGCCGTCGCGGCAAGCTTCGGGAGGGGAAAGAATTTTCGCGAGTGCGCGGACCGGTTCGCTCTCCAGCCACAATCTGCAAGCCTGCTTTACGTCTTCCTGAAACTCGTCAAGCCGAGGCTGTGGACTAAGCAAGCCCAATCTTATCAACCGAAGAAGCTGGCGGAGTCTCGCTACTAATGCGCGTACTCTTTCTATCGCCGCGGCGAGCGTGGCCAGCCACAAGTGGAGCGCGGCTGCGGGACTATCAGTTCGCGCGTGCGCTTGCCGAGCGGTTCGAGCTCACATATCTCTTTTTTGGGACCCCGGAAGATGCCGAGGCATTTGGTCCGCACCTCGGAGCTCGCGCCGTCATTGCCGTGCCCGAACCGAAAAAGTATACGCCTGGGAAGATCATCAGGGGTCTGGCTGGACGCTTCCCGTTGCCGGTCTTGAACTACACCAGCCGCGAAATGTCGCAGGTCATTGAACGCAATTTAGCGTCGGAGCCGTTCAACGTGGTGCATTTGGAGAGCCTTCACATGGCGGCGTATTTGCCGGAGATTCGGCGTGTGGCTCCGGCGGCCGTTACTGTCCTGGACTGGCACAACATCGAATCGGAGCTGATGCAGCGCTTCGCGGAGAATACGCTTTCCACGCCGAGGAGCGTTTATGCCAGAGTCACCGCTGGCCAATTGCGCAAGCTGGAGAGCGAGCTTCTGACCGGTTGCTTCGGGCACTTGGTGTGTAGCGACCGGGAGCGAAACAAACTGGCCTTGATTCGTCCAAACGCACGCTTGGTGGTGGCCGAAAACGGCGTCGATACGGAACGTTTCCGCCCGGAAGCCGAAGCGGCGAGCGTACGTGACCGCCTCGTTTTCGTTGGGCAGATGTCTTATCACGCAAACATGGACGCCGCGCAATGGTTCGTGCGTGAAGTCTGGCCGGTTGTTCGCGGACGCTATCCGAATCTCAAACTCAGTCTGGTCGGTTCCGATCCGCCAGCTCTCGTGAGGGCTCTTGCAAAACCGGGTGAAATCGAAGTGACCGGCACCGTTCCCGACGTGCTCCCGTACTACCAAGACGCGTTTGCCTCCATCGTGCCCCTGCAAACAGGCGGGGGAACGCGGCTCAAGATTCTGGAGGCTATGGCGGCGGGAACTCCGGTGATCTCGACTGCGGCCGGCGCTGAGGGGTTGGCCGTCAGTCACGGCGTTCAGATACAAATTGCGGGTGCGGCAGCAGAATCCTGGGTTGCCGCGCTGGAGGCGATCACCGAGCCGTCCTCACGGCATGATATGGTCAACGCCGCGCGCCATCTGGTTTGCTCCGTCTACGACTGGAAAGGCATCGGACTCCGCCTAGCCGACACCTATGATCAATGGGTAGCAGATTATAGGTCGGCGCCGGCTACTTGAGCGAAGCTGCGAGATCCCCGGTTTCCCGCAGTACGGTTAAGCGGGCGCGCTCTGCGGCGTATTGAGCGTCGTAGAATGCCAGCCATTTCTCGTTCTCAACGATACGCGCTTCCTCCACCTGGCGCAGAGACGCGCGGCCTTCCGACATCTGGGCCAGCAGTACGCTTAACGATTCGCGCGACCAGTCCAGATCGGCTTGCGTCACCTCCCTGGCCGTTTGAGCTTTATGCAAATCCTGGTAGGCCTGGTGAATGTCGAGCGTGATCCGGTTGCGCGCCGACGTGTATTGCACGCGAATTTTGGCCGCGTCGGCCTCGGCTTGCTTCACTTGGGCGCTAATCCCGGGACCAGGGAGCAATGGGATTGAGAAAGCCAGACCCAGTTCCTCGTTATTGGTCTGAAAGCGCAGAAAATACTCATCCAAGTGATTGAAGCGCGAGAACAGCGCGTACTGGGCCACCAGATCGACCCGCGGGAGCCGCTGCGCTTTGTCGCCCTTGATTTCGAGGCCTTTGGCGACCAGCGCCGACTCGAGCCGGCGCAAGTCCTTATTCGAATCGAGCGCGCTTGCCACGGCAGCCTGTTCCGATTCCGGCAGCACTCCGGGAAAGCTGTCGACATCCGATGCCCGGACGTGGTCTTCCGCCGTGAATCCGAGCGCGACGGCGAGCGACCTTTCGGCGGCATCCTGATCGGACTGTATGGATTCCAAGCGCTGCTGGGACCGTTTTAACTCCACCACTGCGCGCTTTTCTTCAACCGGAAGTTCATATCCCTCCTCGACGCGGCTGCGCGCGGTCGCGGCAACTTTGGTGAGGCTTTCCAGCTGGCGTTGCGCCATCTCGCCGAGCTTGGCAGCGCGTCCTAAATCAAGATAAAGCGACGCGGTTCGAAACGCCACTTCGTCGCGCTTCGAAGCGGTCGCCATGGCCGCGCCGCGCGCATTCTCGTGCGCCTGCGCCAGTACATAAGTCTGCTGCCGGTTGTAGACGTAGGCGTTCGCTTTCACGTTCAAGACCGAGGGCGCCGAACCCTCCACGCTTTGGGGATACCCATTGGTGTACGCCAGACCGCTGCCGACATCCAGGCGCGGGATGAACGGATCGCGCGCCAGACGGATACCTTGCGCGGCCTTAAACTCATCCAGGCGCGCGAGCACCAGGTCGGGATTCTGCTGCAAGGCGCGGTCGACCGACTGTTTTAGGGTGAGCGTGTACGTCTCGGCCTGTAGTGCGCACGTGGCACTGGCTGTGAGTAAAATCGCCGGGGTTAGAAGACGGAACATGGTAACCATTGTAGAGACCGGCAGAGGAATGGAGATTCCTGCACGTCGGAACGCGGATTGCTTTCGGATCGGCTTGCCGGGTCCTGTATAAAGAAAAGAACGAACGTTTGCGCGATAAGGAGACAAGAATGACCTGCCCTACATGCTCGGGTGTGATCGATTTGGACGAAGAAGAGTTGGATGAAGGCGATCCGGTGACGTGCGAAGAATGCGGCGCCGATCTGAAGGTGGCCAGCGTTCACCCCATCGAACTCGAGCCGGTGCTCGAAGACAGTGACGAGGATGATGAAGACGACGAAGAAGATTTCGACGAAGACGAGGAAGACGACGAGGACGAAGAAGATTTAGAAGACGATGAAGAGGAAGAAAAGGACGACGAGTGGTCGTAGGGGCAGAACGTGAGGATTGAATTGAGCGCGGAACGATGTGCGAGTCCCTGGCATCCAAGGTTCAGGTATTCGCACATGCAAGCTCTCAGCCGCAAGCTCTCTCTCTTCCTGCTCCTCCTCGCGATCTCCGGGCCGAGTCTGCCCGGTCAGCGGAAAGGTCAGACCAACAAGTTGCGCGACGTGCAAGGGACAGTGAGCGACGCGAGCGGCAAACCGGTTTCCGGAGCGGTGGTGCAACTGAAGAACACCAAAAACCTGGAGATTATCTCGTTCATTACCAGGGACCAGGGCGATTATTATTTCCACGGCTTAAGCCCCGATATCGATTTCGAAATCACCGCGGAGCAAGGCGGAAAGGCGAGTGCGGTTCGTACTCTGAGTTCCTTCGATACGCGCAAGCAGGCCGTGATTAATCTAAAGCTGGACAAAGACAAGAAGACTTAGGAGTATTCATCCCGCGGTTCCCGGGCTGAAGGAGGCATTTAGCTTGCAGAACATGAGGGAGCAGATTTTCTACCTTGCGGTGATTGCGGTGCCGATCGCCACTGTCGCGTGGACGGTGACCCACGAAGAGATCTTCCGCGAACCGCGCGATTGGTGTAAGCACCAGAGTGAGACGTCCGCTCAGTACGCGCTACGGAAGTTCTTTTATCTTTTCACGTGTGAGTACTGCTTCAGCCACTATGTGACCGCAATTTTCCTTTATATTACCCGGTTTCAGCTGTTGTATGAGGACTGGCGCGGCTATCTGATTTCCCTTTTCGCGCTCGTCTGGGTAGCCAACGTTTATATGGGACTATTTGGCCGGTTGCGGCTGGATATCCGGAAGGAACGTGTGGAAATCGCAGCGAAAGAAGCGGTTGCGCCGAAAACGTAAAGCCGCCCGGCTCTCAGTTAGGAGACTGGCGGCTTCTTCGCGTTCGAGGGGGTCTATTCCGGTTCTTCGGTAGCGGAGTTTTGTGCCTTAAGGCGCTCTTCACGCCGCTTGGCGCGTTCTTCGGCGCGCTTCACGAGTTCGGTGCCGACTAGTTCGAGCTTGCAGAGTTCAGCTCCGTCGCCTTTTCGGAAGCCCAGGCGAGTGATCCTGGTGTAGCCACCGGGCCGCTGGCTAAACTTCGGACCGATCGTATCGAATAACTTCTTAACGGAAGCCGGAGTTTCCAGAAAACCAGCGGCTTGGCGCCTCGCGTGTAGCGTATCGCGCTTAGCAAGCGTGATCATTTTGTCGACTAACGGCTTGGCGGCCTTGGCTTTCGGGACCGTGGTCACAATGTAATCGGTGATGATGACGCTGGTCACCAGATTTTTCAACAGGGAATTGCGCGCGCCGACGTCGCGTTTGAGTTTGGCGGTTCCTACTTTATGTCTCATGCTTGATGTCTCAGGCTTTAGGTCTCAGGCTGTGCGTCCGCTGATGCGCTACTGATCGGCTGGCAGGTCGTCATCGTTGCCGAAAGTGGTCTCCGGCGAGCCGGCAGGCGGTGCTTGCAAACGACCGTGGGCGTCGGGCTTCATCCCTAGAGAAAGACCCATGGTGTTGAGGATCTCTTTTATCTCATTCAGGGATTTGCGCCCAAAGTTCTTGGTTCGCAACATTTCCGATTCGGATTTCTGAACGAGTTCGCCGATCGTTTGAATGTTGGCGTTCTTGAGGCAATTGTAGGAACGAACCGAGAGCTCGAGCTCTTCCACCGAGCGGTTCAACTGATCGCCGGTACGTTCCATGCCGCGCTCGGGCTGGTCGAATTCCGACTCGGGCAGTTCTTCGAAGTTGATGAAGATCGTCATGTGATCTTTCAGCAGCTTCGCCGCGAAGCCAATGGAGTCCTGGGGGGATACGGCACCGTTTGACCAGACTTCCAGAGTGAGTTTGTCGTAGTCAGTCATCTGCCCCAAGCGGGCAGCTTCTACCGTGTAATTGACCTTGCGGACCGGGGAATGCACCGAATCGATCGGAATGTAACCGATAGCAAGATCCTCGTCGAAATTTTTATCGGCGCTGACGTAGCCGCGACCGGTCTTCAGCCGCATTTCGATTTCGAGTTTACCGCCCTCGCTTACGGTGGCGACGTGCAGATTGCGGTCGAGCACTTCCACGTCCTGATCAGTCTGAATCTGGCCGGAAAAAACTTCTCCGGCCGCGTCGGCGACCAGGCGGACGGTCTTAACGCCATCGCCCATGATCTTGAACGGGATTTGCTTCAGATTAAGAATGATATCGGTGGCATCCTCCACCACGCCCGGAATCGGGCTGAATTCATGTTCCGCGCCGGAAATTCGGACAGCGGTAATGGCCGCGCCTTCGATGGAACTCAGCAGGACGCGGCGCAGACTATTGCCAATGGTGGTGCCAAACCCGCGCTGGAAGGGTTGGGCGGTGAACATGCCATACCGCTCCGTCAGCGTATCGGTATTCGCGACCAGGCGTTTAGGTTTCTGAAAGCCCTTAAACATAATTTATTGGATTCCTCACTGCGGCGCGGCGTTGCACGGACAGAATTTCCGGGCTAAACCGCGTGCCGCAACACGTATACACGAATCTTAGTTACTGGCTGCCTTACTTGGTTACTGGCTGCCTTACTTGGAGTACAGTTCGACGATCAACTGCTCATTGATTGGAATTTGCACAAGCTCATCCCGCCGCGGATGGCTGGAGATCCTGCCCTTGAGATTATCGCGATCCACATCCATCCAACTGGGCGAAGGGGCGTGCGCGGTGGCGTCGCGGGAAGACAGAATACTGGGGTGTTCTTTGCTGGTTTCGCGAACGGAGACCTCGTCGCCAGGCTTGACGGTGAACGAGGGGATATTCACCTTGCGTCCATTCACCTGAATATGTCCGTGGCGGACGACCTGACGAGCTTGTGGACGGCTAGTCGCGAGACCCATGCGGTAGATCACGCTGTCCAGGCGGCGTTCCAGGAGCCCCAGCAGATTTTCGCCGGTGATGCCTTTCAGGTGTGCGGCTTTTTCGAAGTTATTGCGGAATTGAGTCTCGAGCAGGCCGTAAACGCGTTTGGTTTTCTGCTTCTCGCGAAGTTGAAGACCATAGCCGACGATTTTCGCCTTGCGATCCTTGCCATGCTGACCGGGAACGAAATTGCGCTTTTCGATCGCGCACTTCTCGCTGTGGCAGCGCTCTCCCTTTAAAAACAGCTTCATGCCCTCGCGGCGGCAAAGCCGACAAACGGGTCCTCGATAACGTGCCAAAATTACTCTCCTTAACTGGCTTGCACGTGCGGTTTACAAGCTTGGTGCTCTTCGTCCCGCTCGGTATTACAGTACTTCCAAAATCCTTAAACCCGGCGTTTTTTGGGCGGCCGGCAACCATTGTGCGGCATGGGCGTCGTATCGCGGATGGAACGAACTTCGATGCCAGCAGTAGCGAGTGCGCGGACGGCGGACTCTCGTCCGGACCCAGGGCCCGAAACCCGCACTTCGACTGAGCGGAGCCCACTTTCTTTAGCTTTGCCAGCTGCTGTCAAAGCCGCTTGTTGGGCGGCGAACGGTGTGCCTTTGCGCGATCCGCGAAAGCCGAGCGAACCCGAACTGGACCAGGACACCGTATTTCCTTCGATATCCGCGATGGTGACGATGGTGTTGTTGAAAGAAGCCTGGATGTGCACAATTCCGTTGTGCACCACCTTTTTCTCGCGCTTCTTGAAATTCTTTTTCTTCTTGC
Organism: Bryobacterales bacterium; assembly: GCA_963752695.1. Lineage (GTDB taxonomy): Bacteria > Acidobacteriota > Terriglobia > Bryobacterales > Bryobacteraceae > Bog-113. The sequence continues at coordinate 326,664 of CAVVZB010000002.1, read as the reverse complement.
TGGTCTTGGCTGCCGCTTTTGCCATTACGTCTTTCCCGTCGCTTTCTTCTTGTTGGCTACCGTGCCCTTACGGGGACCTTTGCGTGTACGAGCGTTAGTGTGAGTACGCTGGCCTCGCATAGGCAGACCCCGGCGGTGGCGTAAACCGCGATACGAGCCCATCTCGATGTGGCGCTTGATGTTAAGCGAGATTTCCTTGCGGAGATCGCCTTCCACCTGGCCTTCCTCTTCGAGGATGTTACGGATGGCTTGCACCTCTTCTTCCGAAAGGTCACCGATTTTCCGGTCAAAGTCGATCCCACAGCGGTGCAGCAGTGATTTCGACCGCGTGCGGCCAATGCCGTAAATGTACGTGAGCCCGATTTCGGCTCGCTTCCGCGGAGGTAAATCCACGCCTGCAATACGTGCCATACTCTTGATTCTCCCTAACCCTGCCGCTGCTTATGTTTCGGATTAACACAAATGACGCGCACAACGCCTTCGCGGTGCACAATGATGCACTTGTCGCACATCTTCTTCACTGACGCCCGTACCTTCATGATCCGCTCCTGATCCCTAGCCAGCCGCCAACTTCCGCAAGATGCGCCCGCGCGTGGGATCGTTTTTCGCTAATTCCACTTCTACCCGATCACCTTTCACAAGCCGAACGAAATTTCGTTTCGCGCCGCCAGCGGGATGACCCACTACTTGCTGCTGTTCCCCGGTCCGTAACCGATACAAAAGACTAGGCATCTCTTCGATTACCTCCGCCTCGATTACCACGGCAACTCCAGCCAGCGAACCGGCTTGCCAGTCACGGCCGGGTCAGAACATATGGGCCGCCGGAAGTGACAGCCACACAATGCTCGAAATGCGCGGAATACGACCCGTCTTTCGTAACCGCCGTCCAACGATCCTTCAACACCTTCGTCTCGGGCCGTCCCGAGTTCACCATGGGCTCGATCGCGAGCACCATGCCTTCACGTAACCGTGGATTTTCATTCCGCTGATCCACATAATTGGGGATCTGCGGTTCTTCATGCAGTTGCGTCCCAATCCCATGCCCAACGTACTCGCGAACAATAGAAAACCCGTTTTGAGTGACGTACTTTTCAACTGTCCCGCAAATATCGAAAAGCCGCTTTCCTTCGCGCACCTGGTCGATGGCGAGTTCAAGCGACTCCTGCGTTACTTTGAGCAGGCGCTTAGCCTCCTCGTTAATCTCGCCCACCGGAACGGTCAGGGCAGAATCTCCGTACCAACCCTCCAGCGAAACGCCCGTATCGATCGAAAGCAGATCGCCTGACTTCAAGACGCGCCGAGGTGACGGCATCCCATGGACAATTTCGCTATTGACCGACGTACACAACACATACTTGTAGCGTTCTCCGGCGGCCGGAACATAGTAACCCTTAAACGCCGGTTTTGCCCCTGCCGCGTCCATCATCTTCGCCGCAGCTTGTTCCAAATCCCAAGTGGAAACACCTTCAACCGCCAACTCGCCGATCTTGGTTAAGATCTCATGCACGAGCAATCCCGCCCGGCGCATTTTTTCAATCTCGGCCTGCGTCTTACGAACGATCATCCGACGTTGCCCGGTTCCGACGGTTCATCGGGGTACCCGCGCGTTGAATCGCCCGCAGCAGTTAATAACAAATCGGAAATTTTCCCGGACAGCGCTTGCGGAGTCACTCCGCTCGCATCCAACTCGAAGAAATTACTTACCATTTTCCCGAAAAATTCCAGAAGAGGCCGCGTTTGCCGGTCGTAAGAATCCAACCGTTCGCGAATCACCTGCTCCCGGTCATCCTCTCGAATTACCAGCGCCTGACCATCCAGATCGCAAATTCCATCCACCCGGGGCTTACGCGAAATCCGATTATACAGAGTTCCGCATTGCGGGCACTGCCGCCGTGCCGCAATTCGAGTGATGATTACATTGTAGTCTACAACCAAGTGAATTACCACCGGTTCGGCTGTATTCCGCTTCAAAAGATCGAGCAGAACGTCGCCCTGCGCACTGGTTCGCGGATACCCGTCCAGGATAAAGCCGTGATCCGTATCCGGCTCTTCAAGGCGATGCGCCACCAACTCGTTGACCAACTCATCGGGGACTAGCACACCCGCACGCATCTGCGTTTCAATGGAGCGGCCGAGATCGTCCCCAATTCGAATGTGCTCGCGGAGCATGTCGCCAGTGGAGATTTGCGGAATTTCGAAACGGTCCACGAGGAACTTGGATTGAGTTCCCTTTCCGGAGCCGGGTGATCCGAAAAGGACCACGGCCAGTTTCTTTTCGAGAACAGGACCAACAGCCCGGGGGTTCATCAACGATGCGGAGCTCGGCAAGACTTAGACAGAGCTCCTGCGGCCTTTAATCCGTCCGGCGCGCGGCGTGAATCCTTCGTAGTGCCGCATGACCAGCTGTGCTTCGATCTGGTTTACCGTATCCATGGCAACACCCACGACGATCAAAAGGCTGGTGCCGCCGAAATAGAAGTTGACACCGAGGCCTTCCAGCAGAAAGCGGGGGAAGTGGGCGTCGATGAAATTGCCGACGAGCGGTAAGTGTTGCAGGTGAATGCCCGAGATCATGATGTCCGGAATCAGGCAGAGCAAGCTCAGGTAAAGGCCGCCGACCACGGTGATCTTACTGAGAATGTTGTTCATGTAATCGGCGGTATTGCGTCCGGGTCGAATACCCGGGATGAAACCGCCGTACTTGCGCATGTTATCGGCCGCTTCGTTGGGGTTGAAAATAATCGAAACGTAGAAGAAGCAAAAGAAGATAATCCCGGCAGCGAACAGCACCATGTAAAGCGGTTCAGCGTGAGCGATCGATTTCAGGGAATTACTCAACCAGGGCAGACCCTTGACGAACGGAAAACTGGCCACGGTTTGCGGAAACGCCAGGATTGACGAAGCGAAGATCACCGGGATGACGCCACCGGCATTGACCTTGAGTGGCATGTGGGTTTGCTGGCCACCCATGACGCGGCGGCCAATCACGCGCTTGGCATACTGTACCGGTATCCGCCTCTCGCCACGCTCAACCAGGACGATGAAGGCAACCACGGCGATCATCATCACCAGAAGCACGATCAACGTGATCGCGTTCCAATCACGGGTGACAAAAACGTGGGTATAGAGGTTCTGAATGGCAGCCGGGAGACCGATAACGATCCCGGCAAAGATAATGAGCGACATGCCATTGCCAATCCCGCGCTCGGTAATCTGTTCGCCCAACCACATGATGAAAGCGGTTCCCGTAGTTAGGGACAGGCAAGTAAGAAGCGTAAATCCAATACCCGGATGGGCGACAATGTTGCCTTCCATCGCCTGAAGCCCCTGCGAGATGAAGAAGGACTGCACCAGCGCGAGACCCACGGTGAGGAACCGCGTCCATTGCGTAATCTTACGGCGCCCGAGTTCACCCTCTTTCTGCAGCTTCTCCAGGGTTGGCACCACCACGGTGAGCAATTGAAGAATGATCGACGCCGTAATGTACGGCATGATGCCGAGCGCGAAGATCGTCAGCCGCCGCACGTTCCCGCCGGAGAAGACGTCGAAGAATCCGAACAAACCGCTCAAGTTATGGGCGAAGAATTCGTTCCAACGGTCGATATTGATTCCGGGAGTGGGGACGAAGCTGCCGATCCGGTAGACGGCCAGGAGCGCGAGCGTGAAAAAAACGCGCTTGCGTAGATCGGGGATCCGGAAGACGTTCGCGAAGGCTTCAAAAATCTTATTCATAGCGAGTTCAGTTTAACCGGGGAGTTGCACCAGCCGCATTTGCCACAGCGTGGGTCTGCAAAGGCAAGCTGCCGACTGGGGATTCAGGCTCCAATGACTTTCGCGGTACCGCCGAAAGCTGCGATTTTTTCGGCCGCGGACTTTGAGAAATGATGCGCTTCCACGTGGATTGCGCGGGTCAGGCCGCCATCGCCCAAAATTTTCAGCCCATCGCCCAACTTTTTGACAATGCCCAGATGCTGGAGCGACTCCGCGGAGAAAGCATCTCCAGAAAGCAGTTCCAACTGGCCCAAATTGACGATTGCGAACTGCTTTTTGAAGATGTTGGTGAAACCGCGCTTCGGCAAACGCCGGTGCAGCGGCATCTGACCGCCCTCAAAACCGCGCATGATGCTGTAGCCCGAAATCGACCGGGCGCCCTTGCTGCCGCGCGTCGATGTCTTGCCCATGCCCGATCCCATACCGCGTCCAATGCGCTTTGGAGTATGTTTTTGGCCTTTGGGTGGGTGTAAGTTACTTAAATTCATGGGTTTCTGCCTCGTTACTTCGCTGAACTATTTTCAACTACGGCAAGCAGGTGCGGGATTTTCTTCACCATGCCCCGGAAACCGGGTGTGTCGGGTTTCTGCACGATCTGGTTCATTTTCCGCAATCCGAGCGAGCGCACCATTACCTTGTGCTTCTCCGGGGTACAAATCACCGAACCCACCAGCTTGATCCCGATCATCTTCTGGCCCGGATCTTCAATCAATGTTGCCGGCATTACATTTTCTCCAACGCGATACCGCGCATATCGGCCACGGCGCTCTTGTCGCGCAATTGCACCAGCGCATCGATCGTGGCTTTGACGACGTTATGCGGGTTGTGCGTCCCAATAGACTTGGTCAATACGTTAGGGATTCCCGCGGCCTGAATGACGGCGCGCACCGGGCCCCCGGCAATCACGCCAGTACCGGCAGGCGCGGGCTTCAATAAGACGATCCCGGCCCCGAATTTACCTAGAACTTGATGCGGGATGGTGCTCTCCAGTAAATGAATTTTCCGCAGATTCTTCTTAGCCGCTTCAATCCCTTTGCGGATGGCCGAAGGCACTTCCTTGGCTTTCCCAACCCCGAAGCCCACGACTTTCGCTTGACTGTCGCCAACTACTACGAGCGCCGAGAAACTCATGTTCTTACCGCCCTTGACCACTTTGGTCACGCGATTAATCGAGACGACCTGCTCTTTCAAATTGAGCTGGTTCGGATCGACGCGTTTCTGAATTGCAATTGCCATGAATTAAAACTCCAGTCCCGCTTCCCGCGCCGCGTCTGCCAGGGCTTTCACCCGGCCATGATAAATATAGCCGCCGCGATCGAAAACCACCTTCTTGATCCCGTGTTCGATCGCTTTCTGCGCGACTTCAGTGCCGATCTTCTTCGCCGCTTCGACATTGCCGCCCGCTTTGGTTCCCGCCGTGGACGCAGCCACCAGGGTAACGCCCTTCGAATCGTCAATCACTTGTGCATAAGTGTGCGCCAAAGAGCGAAACACCGCCAAGCGCGGCCGCTCCGGCGTGCCCTGCATCCGGCTGCGGATGCGTTTGTGAATCCGGAGGCGAATGTCGTTCTTCGATCCTGAACCAGCCATTTACTTCTTACCTCCCGCGCCGGACTTACCGACCTTTTTGCGTAATACTTCCCCGGTGTAGCGCACGCCCTTGTTCTTATAAGGGTCCGGCTTGCGCAAACTCCGCATATTGGCCGCAATCTGGCCCAAGAGCTGTTTATCGTAACTGGTCAGAACGATATGGGTCTGTTTATCCACCGTCATTTTGACCGCATCGGGCAGGACGAACTCGATCGGGTGCGAGTAGCCCAGCGTAAACAGCGCCACCTTACCTTTGACGTCCACACGGTAGCCGATGCCGACAATATCGAGCTCCCGCGTGAACCCGGTCGAGACACCCTGCACGGCATTCGCGGCCAAGGCGCGCGTGAGCCCGTGAAGAGCCGCGTGTTCGTCGCCGGAACGCTTCACCTCAAGGGTCCCATTGGTCTGTTCGAGCGAAATTCCTTCGGGAATGGGAACAACCAGCTTGCCTTTCGGCCCCTCCACGCTCAGCTCCGGTCCGATCTGGAGCTTAACGCCCGCTGGCACCGGGATGAGTTTCTTACCGACTCGTGACATGATCGATTTCCTGACCTACCAGATGCGGCAGAGAAGTTCCCCGCCGACCCCTTCTTTATGGGCCGTCTTGCCCGTCATCACGCCCCGTGGCGTGGTCAAAATATTGATTCCCAATCCGCCTTGAACGCGCGGAATATCGCCTTTGCCAACGTAGTGCCGGCAGCCAGGACGCGAGATGCGCTCGATGGCGGTAATCACGGGCGAATTATCGGTCTGGTATTTCAAATAGATCTTGATGACCTTCTTGACGCCCTCTTCGGCTACCTTGTAGTTGATGATGTAACCCTCTTCTTTCAGAATGCGGGCAATCTCAACCTTGAGGCGCGAAGCCGGAACATCCACTTTCGGGTGGCGCGCCATCATGGCGTTGCGCACCCGAGTTAGCATATCGGCGATCGGATCACTGGTCATGTTTATTCTTTAAAGCCTCTCGTTGTCTCGCTATTTGCTGGCATGGGCGCTTTGGTGCACCCCGCGCGTCCGGCTCGTGCTTCCGCCGGATGGCTGCTTACCAGCTGCTCTTGGTGACGCCGGGAATTTCGCCATTCAAGGCGAGCTGCCGGAAGCAGAGCCGGCAGATTCCGTATTTACTCAAAAATCCCCGCGGCCGTCCACAACGCCAGCACCGATTGCGATGCCGGCATTTAAATTTGGGAGTTTTATTGTCTTTCGCTATTTTGGCGGTAGTAGCCATAAGTTTCCTTCGCTGCCGCCTATTGGCGGAACGGCATCCCCATACTACGGAGTAAGCTCATGCCTTCGGCATCGCTTTTGGCGGTGGTAGTAATCGAGATATTCATTCCCTTGGTCTTATCGACCTTGGAGTAATCGATCTCCGGAAAAATCAACTGGTCGCGCACGCCGAGCGTGTAATTTCCGCGTCCATCGAAACTCTTGGGACTGATACCACGGAAATCGCGCACGCGGGGCAGCGCAACATTCACGAGCCGATCCAGGAACTCATACATGCGGTCACCGCGGAGCGTAACCATGCAACCGATCGGCATCCCCTCGCGCAACTTAAACGCTGCAATGGACTTCTTGGCCTTGGTGATCACGGGTTTCTGGCCAGCGATTTGCGTAAGCTCGTTTACCGCGCCATCCATCAGCTTGGCATTAGAGGTAGCTTCCCCGAGCCCGATATTGATCGCGATTTTTACTAGGCGCGGGACCGCCATTGGGTTCTCGTACCCAAACTCTTTCTTGAGGGCCGGGATCGCCGTCTTTTCGTAGTGCTCTTTCAGTCTGGCTGCCATGGTTTCTACTTCTTATCGAGAACCTCGCCGTTCTTGCGCGCAATGCGCGTCCGGCGAGTCTTCTTACCCTGTACGTCCACTTTCGTCCCGATGCGCGTAGGCACGCCGGCGGCGGTCATCACCATTACATTCGAAACGTGAATAGGGGATTCCCGCTCGGCGATCCCGCCCTTGATCTGCTTGGCTGGATTCGGCTTGGTGTGCCGTTTGACCATTCCGCAATGCTCGACCAGTACGCGGCCCGTTTCGGCAATCACTTCCAGTACCCGCCCGGTTTTGCCTTTATCCCGGCCGGCAATCACTTTCACTGTGTCGTTCTTCTTAATTCGAATCCGCGCGGGAACACCTTCCCGCTGCCCAGGGGTCATTTTCGCAAGTGACATATTAAATTACCTCCGGGGCGAGCGAGACGATTTTCATAAACCGTTTGTCGCGCAACTCCCGGGCGACCGGACCGAATACACGCGTTCCCACCGGTTCACCCACCTCATTGATCAGAACGGCCGCATTCGAGTCGAACCGGATATAGGTGCCATCGCGCCGCCGCGTCTCTTTGCGCATCCGAACGATGACGCAACGCACGACTTTCCCCTTCTTAATGCTCGAATCGGGGGCAGCTTCTTTCACCGCCGCAGTCACCACATCACCGAGGCCGGCACGCAGCCCGAGGTCGCCACCGCGGGGCAGAATACAACTCAGCCTGCGCGCGCCGCTGTTATCGGCGACCTCGAGAATCGTTCTCATTCCTACCATAAATCGCTCCCCGGGCAACGGACCAGCCGTTTACCCCAACCCTTACTATTTCCAAACCAGGCGCTTGCAGCCGCGAGTCAAAACAAGGTGCTATGCCTGGACGTCTTTGGGCTGCACCGATACCTGCGCCGCCCGGCGAATCACTTCGCCTAACCTCCAGCGCTTCAGCTTGCTGAGAGGGCGGCACTCGATGATGCGCACCACATCGCCCATTTTCGCGTTGCCATCCTCATCGTGCGCATAGAACTTCTTCCGCTTGTTCATGATGCGTTTGTAAAGAGGATGCGGCACACGCCGCGCAACTTCAACCACAATGGTCTTGGCCATCTTGGTCGAGACGACTTCCCCGACCTTCTCGTTCTTGTGTTCGCCTTCGTGAAAATCGATCGCCATTATGCCTTCGTTCCCGCAGTCTGCAGTTCCCGTTGGCGCAGAATTGTCAAGAGGCGCGCCCGGTCCTTCTTCATCTCACGCATGCGCTTGACGCCCTCGGTCTGACCCATCGCGAGTTGGAATCGCAGGCGAAACGACTTCTCCTGCATCTCTTTTAATTGAGCTTCAATCTCGCGAGCATCCATGTCGCGCGGCGCTTTTTGTTTTGCCATCAACTTATACCCCCGCCACTACGTCGTCGCGCGTCACAAAGCGCGTGCGAATGGAAAGTTTCTGCGCCGCCAGACGCATAGCCGCGGCTGCAATCTCAGGCGCGACGCCTTCCATCTCGAACAACATTTTTCCGGGCCGCACCACGCAGACCCATTCCTCGGGCGCGCCTTTACCCTTACCCATACGCGTTTCAGCGGGCTTCTTGGTAATGGGCTTATCGGGGAAGGTCCGCACCCAGACTTTGCCGCCACGCTTGATCGACCGCGTCATTGCGATACGCGCGGCTTCGATTTGCCGGCCGGTCACCCATCCACACTCCATGGCCTTCAGTCCGAACTCACCGAATGAGATCGTGCTGCCACGCCATGCTTTCCCTGTCATGCGCCCGCGCTGCTGCTTGCGGTACTTGACCTTTCTGGGCATCAACATAATCGATTTTCCTCTCGCCCCTGTCCGTTACTTGCCCTGATCTTCGGCTGACCCCGCCGGGTTTGGCGCCGTGTCTGCCGGGCTTCCTGCACCAGACACGTTGTCCGGCGCGGCTGGTGTCGCTTCACTCGATGGGGTCGGCGGCGCGTTTTCGGCAGCCTTCACTCCTGCACTAGCGGCGTCTCCGGTTCGCGGTTCCTGACTCCGTGCTTCCTGGCCGCGCGCCTCCTGCTTCCAGGAAGGCTGGGACGCCAACGCCATCGGAGGCAGCAATGGGCCGCCAGTCCGGCGCGGCAACTCTCCGGGCACCGCCTGAACTGCCGGGCCCTCTCCCGCAGGAGCATGCTCCCGGTTTTCGCGCCCATCGCCCACTCCAGCAGGCGCGCTCATCGGACGATCCCGGCGTGGGCCACGATCCCCACCACGATCGGAACCTCGATCCCCACCGCGATCGCGATCCCGTTCCGGCCGCTCCCGCCGCCGCGGTTCCGGCTCGGCATTATAAGCCCGACGGCGCCCTTCCAAAATTTCACCTTTATACAACCAGCACTTGATTCCGATCACCCCGTAGGTGGTGCTGGCTTCCGTAAATCCGTAATCGATATCTGCGCGCAAGGTGTGCAGCGGCAATTGACCTTGCAGATACCACTCGGACCGGGCGATTTCCGCACCATTCAGGCGGCCGGAGACCCGGACCTTAATTCCTTTACAGCCGAAACGAAGCGCCGAATCGACGGCCTTCCGCATTGCGCGCCGGAACGCCACGCGCTTTTCCAACTGGAGTGCGATCGATTCGGAAACCAATTGCGCGTCGAGCTCCGGCTTATGCACTTCCTGGATATCGATAAACACTTCGCGCTTGGTCCGATTGGCAAGATCGGTTTTAAGCTTTTCGATTTCCGCGCCCTTGCGCCCGATGATAATGCCCGGCCGCGACGTGCGGATTGTGACCCGCAGCTTATTCCCTGGCCGGTCAACCTCGATTGAGCTAACGCCCGCCGACTTTAGACGCCCGCGCAACGTGTCTTTCAGTTCCAGATCTTCCCGCAGCAACTTGGCATAATCGTGGCCCGCGAACCAGCGCGAACGCCACGGCTTATTAAACCCCAGCCGAAACCCGTATGGATGTACTTTCTGTCCCATCGAAAAATCTTTCCTTACGCCTTGAACGGGCGCACTTCGTCCGAAACTTTCAAAACAATATGAGACATGCGCCGCTGATACCGGTATGCCCGTCCCATCGGGGCTGGCCGAATCCGCTTCTGCCGGGGCCCTTCGTTGACGTAACACTCGGCAACCACCAAAAGGTCGACATCGACATTTTCGTCCAGGTTCGACGCATTCGCAATCGCCGACTTCAATAGCTTTTCGATGGAAGGAGCAATGCGCTTATTCGTCGTCCGCAACGTGACGAGCGCTTCCGACGCCTTCCGGCCACGTACTAGGTCGATCACCAGGCGCGCTTTTTGCGCCGAGATGTTCATGTATCTTGCTTCCGCTTTGGCGAGCATGCCGGTTATTTCGCGCCTTTCTCAGTTGTCTTGGCCGAGTGACCCTTGAACGTCCGCGTGGGTGAAAACTCGCCGAGCTTGTGGCCCACCATGTTTTCGGTCACGTAGATGGGGATGAACTTCTTACCGTTATGCACGGCAATGGTATGACCAACAAACTCCGGAAGAATCGTCGAGCGCCGGCTCCAGGTCCGCACCACTTTTCGGTCATTGGCGGCATTCATGGCATCGAGCTTCTTTTCCAAGTGCCCGTCGGTGAATGCGCCTTTCTTTAACGAACGTCCCATTCGGTTATCCTCTTACCGCTCCCATTACTAGATCGGTTCTCGGCTGCGTCACTACTTCCATCGGCCGCGTACATATTGTGAATCCTGCTCACCGCTTCTTGGCCTTGCGGCTGACAATGAACCGGTCGGTGCGCTTGTTATTGCGTGTCTTAAACCCGCGCGTCGGTTGCCCCCACGGGGTTACCGGGTGCCGGCCGCCCGAAGTCTTGCCTTCACCACCACCATGCGGGTGATCCACCGGATTCATCGAAACGCCGCGATTGTGCGGCATACGTCCAAGCCAACGCGAGCGCCCCGCTTTACCGAGGGCGATATTTTCGTGGTCGGAGTTGCCGACCGTGCCGATGGTCGCCATGCAATCCGTCGAAACTCGCCGCACTTCGCCGGACGGCAACTTGAGCAGCGCGACACCGCCTTCCCGCGACACCAGTTGGGCCTGCGTTCCAGCCGAGCGAGCCATCTGCGCACCTTTGCCCGGCCGCAACTCGATGGCATGCACGACCGTTCCAGCCGGGATATTTTTCAGCGGCAGCGCATTGCCGACCAGAATGTCGGCCTCGGGCCCGGACGAAACCGTCATGCCGACGCTCAACCCCGCCGGTTGAAGAATATATCGCTTTTCTCCGTCGGTGTAATTCAATAGTGCAATGCGGGCCGACCGATTCGGGTCGTATTCGATACTAGCTACCGTGGCCGTGACACCCGTCTTGTCGCGCTTGAAGTCGATAACGCGATAACTTTTTTTATGACCGCCGCCAATAAACCGGCTAGTCACGCGACCGGTATTGTTACGCCCACCCGACCGCTTGATCGGCTCGATTAGGCTTTTCTCCGGTCCGTCTTTGGTCAGTTCTTCCCGTGTGACCACCGTCATATAACGGCGGCTGGGAGTAAAGGGCCGATAATTCTTAATCGCCATAATGAATAACTCCGCCCTAAATCTCGGCGAATTCGGGCACCTTTTCGCCCGCCTTCAGCCGAACATAGGCCTTCTTCCAGTCCGAGCGATAGCCCGCGAATTTACCGCGCCGCCGCAGCTTGCCTTCGAAATTGGAGGTACGGACCTGTTCCACTTTCACCCCAAACAGCTTCTCAACCGCTTGGCGCACCTGCGTTTTATTCGCTTCGGGAGCAACTTCAAAACACAACGTCCGCTCCTCGTCCTTCTTGGTAACACCTTTTTCGGTCACTACGGGCCGCTTCAATACGTCGTAAATTGTCATTACGCCTGCTCCGGAATACCGTCTTCAGGGGTCGAATGAGCGCCCGCTTCGGTTTTCGCGCGCTGCGGGTCTAAACCTTTGGACAATTTATGAGCCGCTTGCTCGCTCAGAAACACGCGCTGAGCATCCAGCAGATGATAAACACTCATCTGGCGGCTATTGAGAACAGTCACGCCCGGCAAATTGCGAGCGCCGAGTTCCAGGTTCTTATTCTCGCCGGCTTCCACAAACAATACTTTCTTGGGATTTTCAAACTTTCCCAGCACACCGACCACGCTCTTGGTGCGGTGGTCGTTGAAAGCGAACTCACGAATCACCGTAAGTTCTCCGTCGCGCAACTTTGCCGAGAGAGCTGAGCGTAACGCGCCAGCCATCATCTTGCGCGGCAGGTCATACGAATAATCACGCGGTTGAGGTCCATGAACCGTGCCGCCATGCCGCCAGATTGGCGACCGCACCGAACCTACACGCGCGCGCCCCGTCCCTTTTTGTTTCCACAATTTCTTACCGGACCCGCGCACACTGCCACGCACCTTGGTGGCGTGCGTTCCCGCGCGCAACCCGGCCCGGAAATTCCGTACCGCCTCGTAAATCAGATCCTGATTGATCTCGGCGCCAAATACGCGATCGGCCAATTCCACTTCGCCAACCTTAGCGTTCGCCAAATCCACTACATCCACAATGGGCATGATTTTGTTACCGCTTGGCCCTCCGCACCACAACGTACGAACCGTTAGGACCGGGAACCGCCCCTTTGACCACCAGCACGTTATCTTCGGTGTCGATTTCGATCACTTCAAGATTTCGCACCGTCACTTGCTCGTTTCCCATTTGACCGCCCATGCGCATCCCAGGAACCACGCGCGAGGGAAAACTGGACGCACCGATCGAACCGGGCGCGCGATGGTGCATGCCGCCGTGGGTCGCGTCACCGCCTCCGAAATGATGCCGGCGAACCACGCCCGCAAAACCCCGGCCCTTCGAAGTACCCGTGACGTCGACCTTATCGGACGGCTTGAAATCGCTTACCAGAACCTTATCGCCCGGCTTCAAATCGTTATCACCTGGCCGCATCTTGAACTCACGCAAGAACTTCGCGCCCTCGGTCCCCGACTTCTTGAGATGTCCGGTCTCAGGCCGGTTAATCCGCGCAGCCTTGACAAACTCCATCAAGCCCAGCTGCACGGCGTCATACCCGTCGCTGGTCGGCGTTTTCCGCTGCGTGACCATGCACGGACCGGCTTTCAAAAGCGTCACCGGTACGGCTACGCCATCGGCCCGAAACACCTGCGTCATTCCGATTTTCTTGCCCAGTATTCCTGGAATCATCGTTCACTCACCGCCAAACTCGTCATGCTGAAACCGCTACCGCAAAAACTCAACCGCTAATCTCGACCGAAGCCGATTCAGTCTACTTACTCTGCTGACCCTTACCGAAAGCCTTAATCTCTACGTCCACGCCCGCCGGCAGGTCGAGTTTCATCAACGCATCCACCGTTTGCTGGGTCGGCTCGAGGATATCGAGCAGCCGCTTATGGGTCCGAATTTCAAACTGTTCCCGCGACTTCTTGTCTACGTGCGGCGACCGCAAAACGGTCGTTTTCGAAATGGAGGTCGGCAGCGGAATCGGACCCGCGACGCTCGCTCCTGTCCGTTTTGCCGTATCGACGATTTCGGTTGTCGATTGATCCAGCACCCGATGGTCGTAAGCTTTCAACCGGATGCGTATGCGATCTTTCAATGCCATCTATATATGTCCTGAACTCGAGCGAATTCTGGAAACTAATCCAGAATCTCCGAAACCGTTCCGGCGCCGACCGTGCGTCCACCTTCACGGATGGCAAAGCGCAAGCCCTTATCCATCGCGACCGGTGTTTGCAGTTCCACTTCGAGCTGCACGCTATCGCCCGGCATCACCATCTCAGTGCCTTCCGGCAGCATCGCGACTCCGGTCACGTCCGTGGTCCGGAAATAGAACTGCGGCCGATAGCCCTTGAAAAACGGTGTATGCCGTCCGCCTTCTTCCTTGCTCAACACATACACTTCGCCACGGAACTTGCGGTGCGGCTTGATGCTGTTCGGCTTGGCGATGACCTGCCCGCGCTCCACTTCCTCTTTTTCCACGCCACGCAGCAGCAGCCCGACGTTATCGCCCGCCCGGCCTTCGTCCAACAGCTTCTTGAACATTTCGACGCCAGTGACCACCGTCTTCCGCGTATCCCGGAAGCCGACAATCTCCATTTCCTCGCCGACCTTGCAAATGCCCTGCTCAATGCGTCCAGTCACCACGGTTCCACGGCCCTGGATCGAGAAGATATCTTCAATCGGCATCAGGAACGGCTTATCGACCACGCGCTCCGGCATCGGGATGTACTTGTCGACGTTCTCCATCAGATCGTCAACCGTCTTTTCCCACTGCGCTTCGCCGTTCAATGCGCCCAAAGCGGACACGCGGCAAACCGGCAGATCGTCTCCCGGGAACTGGTAGCTGCTCAATAGCTCGCGCACTTCCAGTTCGACCAGATCGAGCAGTTCGGCATCATCCACCATGTCGACCTTATTCATGGCGACCACGATGTACGGCACACCGACCTGACGGGCAAGCAGAATATGTTCCCGGGTCTGCGGCATGGGGCCGTCAGTCGCGGCGACGACCAGAATCGCGCCATCCATTTGCGCGGCACCGGTAATCATGTTCTTGATGTAATCGGCGTGGCCCGGGCAATCGACGTGGGCGTAATGGCGGTTGGCCGTTTCGTATTCCACGTGCGAGGCGGCAATCGTGATCCCACGAGCTTTCTCTTCAGGCGCGTTATCGATCGAATCGAAGCTCCGGAACTTGTTTTTCGGATTGTGCTTCGAAAGCGTCTTAGTGATCGCCGCCGTCAGGGTTGTCTTACCGTGATCGATGTGACCGATCGTGCCGATGTTGACGTGCGGTTTACTGCGGTCGAATTTTTCCTTAGCCATTTTGGTTCAAACTCTCCTGAAACACTGACCCGTTACTGCCCGCAACTAGCGGGCGACTTTTCCCTGCGACCGGCTGACGATTTCCTCGCCCACACTGCGCGGCACTTCTTCATAGCGGCCGAAGTGCATCGTGAAACTGCCGCGGCCTTGCGTCTTTGAGCGGATATCGGTCGCATACCCGAACATCTCACTCAACGGAACGCTGGCCTTGATGATCTGCGTGGTGCCCCGAATCTCGGTTCCTTCCAACTGCCCGCGGCGCGAAATCAGATCGCCATTCACCGGACCCATGTATTCGTCGGGAACCACCACCTCGACGGCCATGATCGGCTCCAGCAACACCGGCTTCGCCTTACGACAAGCTTCCTTGAAGCAAATGGACGAACAGATTTTGAACGCCATCTCCGAGGAGTCGACGTCGTGGGAAGCTCCGTCAATTACCGTGGCCTTCACATCCACTAGCGGGAAGCCGGCCAAGATGCCGCCTTCGAGCGCTTCGTGAATGCCCTTCTCCACCGCCGAGATAAATTCCTTCGGAATGGCGCCGCCAACGATGTCATTTTCGAATTCGTAACCCTTACCAGGATTCGCTTCCACGCGCAACTTGGTGCGGGCATACTGGCCCGATCCACCGGTCTGCTTCTTGTGCGTGTAATCGAACTCAGCCATCTGCCGGATGGTTTCGCGGTAGGCTACCTGCGGCTTACCCACGTTCGCCGCAACGCCAAATTCCCGCATCATCCGGTCCACGATGATTTCCAGATGCAGCTCGCCCATCCCCGATAGAATCGTCTGCCCGGTATCGGGATCGGTCGCCACCTTGAATGTCGGATCTTCCTGGGCCAGCTTCTGAATGGCCATCCCTAGCTTTTCCTGATCCGCCTTGGTCTTGGGTTCGACGGCGAGCTGAATGACCGGGATCGGGAAGTCGATCGACTCGAGCACAATCGGATCCTTCTCGTCGCAAATCGTGTCGCCGGTCGACACCGTTTTGAGACCCACGGCGGCGCAAATATCGCCCGCCATAATGTCCTGGATGTCTTCCCGTTTGTTGGCGTGCATGCGCAACAGGCGGCCGACGCGCTCTTTGCGCCCCTTTGCGACGTTGTAGACCGATTCGCCCGCTTTCATTTGCCCCGAGTACACACGGAAAAAGGCCAACTGCCCGGCAAACGGGTCCGTCATGATCTTGAAAACCAGCGCGGCGAACGGCTCGCTATCGGACGAGTGCCGGACCATCACAACGTCTTTATCGTCGATCGACGTCCCTTCCACGGGAGGAATGTCGAGAGGCGACGGCAGATAATCCACTACCGCATCCAGCATTGTCTGGACGCCCTTGTTCTTAAACGCCGATCCACAAATTACGGGAAAGATCTTCAGCCCGATCGTGGCTTTACGGATGCCCGACATGATCTCGGCTGTCGAGAGCTCTTCACCCATGATGAACTTCTCGCCTAACTCGTCATCGACCTCGCTGATGGCTTCAATCATCAACGCGCGATATTCTTCGGCTTTGGCCTGAAGATCGGCGGGTATTTCGGCCTCGTCAAACTCCGCGCCCAAAGTTTCGTCGCGCCAGATGTACGCCTTCATCTTCACCAGATCGACGATGCCCTTGAAATGCTCTTCAGCGCCGACCGGAATCTGGATCGCTACTGGCTTGGCTTTCAGGCGATCGACAATTGTCCCAACCGAGTGATAGAAATCCGCGCCTACGCGGTCCATCTTATTGATGAAACAGATCCGCGGCACCGCATATTTATCGGCCTGCCGCCAGACTGTTTCCGACTGGGGCTGGACTCCCGCCACGGCGTCGAATACCGCCACCGCGCCGTCGAGCACACGCAGCGAACGCTCGACCTCGGCCGTGAAGTCCACGTGCCCCGGCGTATCGATGATGTTGATCTGCATATCCTTCCACTGGCACGTAGTGGCCGCGGAAGTGATTGTAATGCCGCGCTCTTGCTCCTGCTCCATCCAGTCCATGGTGGCGGTGCCTTCATGGACTTCACCGATCTTGTGCGAACGCCCGGTGTAATAGAGAATGCGTTCGGTCGTCGTGGTCTTCCCGGCATCGATATGCGCGGCGATCCCGATGTTTCTCATCCTCTCGAGCGGTACCAGGCGTGGCATGAATTCCTTTAGTTCCTTAACCCTTTAGTTGACAGTCGACTACCAGCGGTAATGCGCAAAAGCCTTGTTGGCTTCGGCCATGCGATGCACGTCGTCCCGCTTCTTGATGGCTCCGCCTCGCATGTTGGCTGCATCGTTCAATTCGTTAGCCAGCTTTTCGGGCATGCCCTTCTCGGCCCGGCCGCGCGCGTTGCCTAAAATCCAGCGAATCGCAAGCGAAGTCCGCCGATTCTGCGGGACTTCGATCGGTACCTGATAGTTGGCGCCACCGACTCGCCGGGTCTTCACTTCAAGCATCGGCTTACAGTTTTCAACGGCTTTCTTGAACACCTTCAAAGGCTCGTCGCCCGCTTTGTCGCCCAAGCGCTTCATCGAATCGTAAAAGATGGTCTGCGCGGTGTTTTTCTTGCCGTCCCACATCATGGAGCAGATAAATTTCTCGACCATGGTCGATCCAAACACCGGATCTGGCGGCACTTCGCGATTTTCAATTCTTCGTCTGCGTGGCATCGGGAACCTGTTTACTCTTCAACCTAAACTCTTACTTCTTGCCTTTGGTCGGTGCCGGAGCGGCCCCAGACTTCGGTCGCTTGGCTCCGTACTTCGAACGGCTCTGCTTGCGATTGGCTACGCCCGCAGTGTCGAGTGCACCGCGCACCACGTGATAGCGCACGCCCGGAAGATCCTTTACACGGCCGCCGCGAATCAGCACAATCGAGTGCTCCTGCAGATTGTGGCCAACGCCGGGGATATAAGTGGTTACTTCAACGCCATTGGTAAGGCGCACACGAGCCACTTTCCGAAGCGCCGAATTCGGCTTTTTGGGAGTTGAGGTATACACACGCGTACAAACCCCACGTTTTTGGGGGCAAGCCTGCAGCGCGGGACTCGCGGTCTTCCACTTTGGCGGCTTCCGCCCATTGCGCACAAGTTGATTAAAAGTCGGCACGAATATTCCTTAAAAGCGTACGAAACACAAACGAACCCTCGGCACCGCAAAGACCCGCTTAGCCGATTGCAATCTACCGGAATTAAACCGGACGGGGAGACAGCATGCCGATATTCAACAACCCAACTTCGACTGTCAAAACCAGCGAACTGCGAGGACTTCGGACTAGCCCATGCGTTCAAACGATGCAGATGACCGTTTTTCAGCCTCGGGGCCGATCCCCGGCCGGATCTCCGCAATGAAGATGGTAGCCAAGGACAGAAGAGCTAACTCGCCAAACCCTTTTATCCTACTCTATGTGTCAAATTGCTGTCAACGCAAATCGAGGGCCGGTAGTGGTCTAGTTTGAAAATAACGAGGTTCTACCCCAACCTCCGCCACACCAACTCCCAGGTAAACGCCTACTCAGAAGCCGCTGCTGCCGCCATCGTCATGAAGGCGTCGCGCATCCCATCGTGGCCGCCATTCGATCGTTGGATCATCATGATTCGGATCAGATCGTGCTTCACGTCGATCCATCCTTGTGTCCCGAACGCCCCGCCATGCCCGTAAGTGCCGATCCAGTGTCCCGCTAGCTCTCCGAACGGATCTTTGACCACTTCCCACGCCAGTCCGTAACCTGAGCCCCCGAGCCACCCGGACGGGTTCAAATCCCCCGTTTGTATCTGCGGCATGAGTTCCGTCGAGAATCGCGATAAATACCGTCGTCCCTTGTAAGTACCGCCGTTCAGCATCATCAGATAGAAGTGCGAGAGGTCCTCGGCGGTCGAATACAATCCCCACCCAGGCGCCGGATACTTCGCGCCCTGCCGGTGCCGAGCCGGGTCGCCCGCAAGAATGCTCCCCGGAGACGGATGCAGAGCTCCATCCTGGCCTTCATAGACCATGGCAATCCGCGGAATGCGCGCCGCATCCGGGTAGAAGAAGCTGTCCTTCATACCGAGCGGCCGTAAGATTCGCTGCTCGACGAAATCCTCATATTTCTGCCCCGAGCAGACTTCAATGATCCGGCCCAGAATATCGATCCCAGGGCTCGAATACTTCCACCGCGAGCCAGGTTGAAACAGGAGTGGCTGCCGCGCGAAAACCTTCACCAGATCGCCCAGCGGGATGTTCATCTGCTGGTTATAGTCCTTGATGATCTCCGGGGCGGCGTCGAATACACCGGAAGTGTGGGTCAGCAAGTCGCGAATGGTAATGGGCCGCGTGGGTTTCTCGCCAGTCACCACGCTCTGGTTTTGGAACTCCGGAAGATGGCGCTCGACCGGGTCTTTCAGGGTCAGCTTCCCCTCCTCGGCCAACATCATGATCCCGACCGCGGTCACGGGTTTAGTCATGGACATGATCTGAAAGATCGTGTCCTTGCGCATCGGGTGGTTGGCCTCGATATCGGCCATCCCTTCGGCGTCGAATTCCATTACCTTTCCATGCTGAATCACGAGCGTGACCACGCCCGCGACAGTGTGGCGGTCAACAAAGCTCTTCATGAGCGCCGGAATCTGGTCGAAGCCGGTTTGCTGGGCCGTGAGCGCGATAGCGGAAACAACTAAAAGCGGGAGAAGTCGAGTAGGGCGCAAGCGCTGATTATATATGTCCTATTTCACGCTCGCCAAATGAATATTTTGCGCTTCCAATGTATGTGCCGTAGCGCGGTCCAGATCTGCCGCCGCCTGGCCCAGATCCGCCTGAGCCCGGATTTCGCGGGAGCGCGCCGCAATCAAATCCGTTTGGCGTTGCAAGACCAGGTAAACCGACGATGTGCCGGCCTGGAACTGGCGCTGCTCACTGGCATATTGCTCGTCCGCCGAGCGGCGCGCCAGCCTTGCGGCATCCAAACGATTTCGTGCCGACGCTAAAGTCTGCAGGGCGTTTCGCACATCAGCTTCGATCGCCGTCTCTACTTGCGAGCGAACCAGTTGCAGCCGCTTGCCCTCCAGAGCCGACACGGCCGCGTTCGCCGATGCCGTGCGGTTACGAATCGGCAGGCTCATTTGAATTCCGACGCTCGCCGTCGGGAACTGCGCCCCGGTTAACGTGTTGAGCGACTGTCCGTACCCCCCCACGAAAAACGGCGGAATCTGCGAACTCCCGAAGGAAATCGGACCGAGTGGAGGCAAGCCGGCCAGCGTGGAAAGCTGGTTCAACAGAGTCGCCAAGGGAATGAATGCGGCCGTGAACGGGTTAGGGCCCGGAGGAACTGGACGGCCAGCCAGACCTTGCAAACTAAACGTACCGACTGCGTCAATCTGCGGTCTCGCCTGCTCTCGACTGAGGCGGGCGTCCAGCGCGTTGATTCCAATGTTCAGGCTGCTCTCGGCCAGTTCCGGCCTTGCGGCAAGCGCGGCGCGCGTTGCTTCCTGTAAGGTGGGAGCCGCGGCCGAGCTATCCGGCGGAGCTTCCGGAACCAATGCCACACCCCACATCAAATCGTCCCGGCTCGGCAGAATCAACGTCTTTAAGTTGTTCTCCGCTCGCGTTAAAGCCTCTTGCGCCGCGAATAATGTCTGCTGAAAATTCGCAATCTGGGTCTGAGTCTGAATCACATCCGCCGGAGCGAGTAAGCCTTGATCCACCTGCCTTCGGTTGCTGGCGTCCTGCTGCTCGGCCAGGCGCACCGCTTCCAGTTGGACGGCGAAACTGCGATGAGCGAAAACCAGTTCCCAATACGCCTGAATTGCTTGCGTCGATACCTCGATCACGCGCTGCCGGAACTGCTCATCGGTGAGCTGTTGGTTCTTGCGAGAGACTTGCAGCCGGTGACGGTTATCGTCATATCTCAATCCACGCCACAAGGGCTGGGTCAGGTTCAAATTGACCGAGGTCGGGAACTGCGGATTGAGCGTTGCAAATTGGCTATCGGTCGACTGCCGGGCGGACGCGAAATCCAAGCGATACGCGGTGCCTAGCCACGGCGACACACCGCTAAGCTGAGGATCGGCATACAGCTCTTTCTGCGACAGTTTCCCGTTGGCGGCGCCGCCCAACGAGGAACTGACCGGGGTTACCGATTTTAGCCGGTGTGCGTTGAGCCCCAGCCGCGGATCGAAATAGCCCTTGGCGGCCTTGATGTTGAAAAGAGCCTCTTGCCGCGCGACTTGGGAAACCGCGATATCGCGATCATTCGCCAGCACGCGCTGGATCACTTCCGCCAGTCCGATCGTCGTTTCACCGAAGACGCCGATCCGCGCCGGAACTTCGAGCGGCTTAGCCGCTGGCAATGGAGGACTCACCGGTTCCGGTGTCCCCGTTTGCGCCACAAGCCTTACAGCAGTGACCAGAATTGCCCCGAATAGCCCGCGCAACACTAGTCCCCTTCCTTCATTCGAGGGGTCAGGGCTGGAAGTTCGCCCGAAGACCTCCGCCGGGCAAAGCGCTCACGCAGGCCGGTGCCTAAGGCCGCCGCCCTATGGAACACAGGATGTTCGGCAAGATCTTCAAATAACGAATAAAACACCGGAACAGCCAGCAACGTCAACAGGAGGCATAAGCTTTGGCCTCCGACTACCAGCACTCCGATCGAACGATTGGTCGCAGCGCCCGTCCCGCCCGAAACGACCAGCGGCAGCATTCCAGCCACTAGCGCAATCGTGGTCATCAAAATCGGGCGCAAACGGTCTCGATTCGCTTGGATAATCGCATCATAACGAGGCATTCCCGCGCGCCGCAAACCATTGGTATGGTCGATCTGCAGAATGGCGTTCTTCTTGACAATCCCAAATAACAGCAGCAGGCCCAATCCGGAGAAAATATTCACGGTTTGATGGGCAATCAGCAGCGACACGATCCCGAACGGGACGGCCAGCGGAAGCGTTAGCAAAATCGTAATCGGATGAATGAACGATTCAAACTGCGCCGCCAGCACAATATACATAAAGATGAAGGTCAGCGAGAACGCCAGAATGAAGTAGTATCCGGTCCGGCTCAACTCCTTCGAAGGACCGGTTAATCCAGTGCGGTAATCGGGATCCATGTGGATGGCCTGGGCCGCCGCGCTCAAGTCAGCAAGAATCTTTGCCTGCGAGCCGCCAGGAAGCACGTTACAAGTCACGGTGACCTGCCGCTGCCGGTTGATGCGATTCACCGCCGAAGGCCCCGTTCCCGGAACCATGCGGACCACCTCGTCCAGGCCCACCGAGCCGCGCTTGCTCGATGGCACCGTCATTTTGCTCAGGCCTTCGATGCCGCCCCGGAACTGCTCCTGCGACCGAACCCTTACGTCGTATTGATCCTCCCCGGCATTGAAGGTGGATGCGACCTGCCCGGCCACCAGCGTGTTCAAGGCCTGTTCGATATCGAGCACTGACACGCCCAGATCCGCCGCCATCGGCCGGTCGATGTTCAATCGCACTTCGGGCTTGCCGCTGCGCAAGGTGGAATCCGGATCCGCAATACCTGGAATCGATTTCATCCGGACCAGTAACTCGTCCGAGTATTTCGAAAGTTTTTCTAGATCCGGACCCTGGATGAAGTACTGTACGTCCGCGTTGCTGGCGTTGCCGCCGATGGTGCTCACCAGTTCCACCCCGGTGTGGATTTCGGGCGGATATTGTTTCAGCAACGCGCGGGTGCGCTGCATCAAATCTTGCTGGGACACGCTGCGCTGATCGATGTCGGTCAACTTCACGTAGATCTGCGCGCTATTTACCGAGCGGTCGGCGCTGCCCCCCGCCGTGGTCAAAGTGTCTGCTACCCCGGCCATCTTGCGCAAATCCTGCGCGACGCGTTCCGCCACTTGGGTCGTCGCCGCGAGCGATGTCCCTTCCGGCGTTCGGATCAGCACGTTGAATTGCGAGGCATCGTCCGACGGAAGAAAATTCTTACCGACGAACATGAAGAGCGGCACAATGCTGATCATCGTCAAAACGCTGCACGCGATAATCCACCGGCGATGCGCCATCGACCACTTGAGCATCTTCGTGTAACGCGTATCGATGAAGTGAAACAGCCGTGAGTCTTTCGAATCGTGCCCGCTACCGTTGGCTTTCGGCGCCTTTACGAAACGCGAGCACAACATCGGCGTTAGCGT
The DNA here is from genome assembly GCA_963752695.1 of Bryobacterales bacterium. Taxonomy (GTDB): domain Bacteria; phylum Acidobacteriota; class Terriglobia; order Bryobacterales; family Bryobacteraceae; genus Bog-113. The sequence continues at coordinate 303,617 of CAVVZB010000002.1, read as the reverse complement.
GAAACTCACCAGCAACGAAACGGCGATGGCGAAAGCCGAGGTGAATCCGAACGAGCTCATGAAGCGGCCCACGATTCCACCCATGAAACCTACCGGAAGAAATACGGCCAGGAGCGAAAACGTGGTCGCCATAACGGCCAATCCAATCTCGCCAGTGCCTTCCATCGCCGCCTGGAACGGCGGCATCTTCTTTTCTTCAATGAAGCGGTAAATGTTTTCGAGCACAATGATCGCGTCGTCGATGACAATGCCCACCATCAACGTCAGCGCCAGCATCGTGATCTGGTTAAGTGTGAACCCCATTGCCGCCATCAGAGCGAATGTGGCCACGATCGAAGTCGGGATGGCAATGGCCGCAATCAACGTGGTGCGCACGTTAGCCAAAAAGAGAAAGATGATGATCGAAGCGAAGATGCTCCCTTCCACCAGGTGATGCTTGATGTTGGAAACCGCCGCTTTGATAAATACCGATTGATCGCCGATGATCTCGGTATGGAAATCCTTCGGAATACCCGCCTGTATTTCCTTGAGCCGCTCGGCTACTCCTTCGGCCGTGGTTACCGTATTCTCGCCGGATTGCTTGGAGACCACCAGAGTTAGGGCAGCCACGCCGTTTAAGCGCGACGACGTGCGCGGCTCTTCGTAGCTATCCTCCGCATATCCAATGTCGGCAACCTTGATCGTGTACCCATTGCGATTAACAATCGCGATCTGATTGAACTGTGCAGGATCGGTCAGCTTTCCCGTGGTGCGGACCGTGAACTCGCGCGCTCCGGCGTTCAGGTTGCCACCCGGCAACTCTAGATTCTGTGCCCGAAGAGCGTTGAACACATCCGTGACGGTCAGGTTGTAGGAACGAAGGCGATCAGGATCAACCAGAATATGAACCTCGCGCCGCGCCCCACCGACAATGGCAATCTGACCCACGCCTTTAACGTTCTCTAGGCGCTGCTTGATCTGCTTGTCGGCAATCATCGTCACATCCCGCAGTGAGCGCGGGGCGGAAACGGCGACGCGCAGAATCGGCACGGCGTCGGGGTCGAACTTCTGGATTACCGGCACCTTCGCCGTCTGCGGAAGATCGTTGGTGATCAGGTTCACCTTATTTTGAACTTCCTGCGCGGCGATGTCTCCGTTTTTGGCAAGCTCAAACGTAATCACGACCAGGGATTGCCCCTCGGACGAGGTAGACCGCACTTCGTCCACCTGGCTGATCACGTTGACCGCGTCTTCCACTTTCTTCGTGATTTCCGTTTCGATCTCCTCCGGAGATGCACCCGGATCTTGAACGATCACAGCGACGCTAGGAATGTCCACCTTTGGAAAAAGATCGACGCCCAGGCTGAAATAAGAAAACACGCCCACCACGACGAGTGACAAAATCAGCATCGTCGCGAAGACGGGGCGGCGAATGCAGAGCTGCGCCAGACCATGCATTTAGGACTTTCCTCCGTTGCGCGGCTCTACCGCCACACCATCGAAAAGCGCTGGCAAGTTGCTTGTCGCCACAGTATCGTTCGCGGACACTCCGGAGACAATGCGAATTTGATCCCCCACGGTTTCCCCGGTTTGCACTACCCGCAATCGAGCCCGCCCGCTCTGAACCATATAGACCTGGAAGGAATCCGTGGTTTGGTCGCGCATTACGGCGTTCCTCGGGACAAACACAGCATCCTCGCCGCCCGGCAGGAGCACCCGCGCGGTCGCAAACATCCCCGGTCGCAGCGCGTTGTCGCTATTGGAGAAACGCGCTTCCAGGATGAACACGCGGGAGTTGGGGTCTACGCTTGGATTCACGGCGGACACTTTGCCCGAAAAATCCCGCCCGGGATACGCTGCTACGTTGGCCACCACAGTCATACCGATCTTGGCCCGCGCCGCGCGTTGTTCCGGCGTTTGCAGTTGCAGCTTGAGCCGCCCGATCCGGACCAGCGTCGCGATCTTGGCCGTAAGCGCTACGTATTCCCCTGCCGCCACGGGACGCGCGGTGATAAACCCTTCGAACGGAGCGCGAATAGTAGTATCGGCTACCGCTTTTTCGGCCTGCGCCAGTTGCGCTTTTACGCTGTCGAGGCTCGCTTGCGAACTGGCGACAATTTGATAACTCTGCCGGGCGGCGTTGAGCGCACCCTCATACTGCTGGCGGGCGGCATTCGCCTGAGCTTCCGCCGTTTCCTGCTGCGTCCGGGCTTTTTCGAAAGCGCTGTGCGAGACGTCTCCGGTTGAAACCAGGTTTGCGTACCGCTGCGAGTCGGCCGCAGCCATTTTGGATTGCGCCTGCGCCGATTCGAAATTCGCTCGCGCCGCCGCCACCTCTGGAACCTTGCCCGGATCGAAAGCGCCGCCAGATAATCCGATCCGTGACTGTGCCTGCCGGACCGCCGCCGAAGCTTCCTCAAGCTGCGCTTGGGCCTGCTGCAGCCGTAGCCCCGCGTCCCGATGATCGAGTTCGCAAATTACTTGGCCTTGATGAACGAACGCCCCCACGTCGACCGGAGTTGCAATTACCCGCCCCGCCACGGGCGGCGCGATATCTGAAGACTCGTCAGCCACAAAGCTCCCCGTCTCCACGAAAGCCGCCGGGACGTTGCGGGCCTGCGCGACTGCAGTCTGGATCGCAACCGCCGATGGCGCGGCGGCACTGGCCGTTAGCGACACGTCGCGTTTCGCCCCGCAAGCGGCGCACAACAGCGCCAAGGAAATGCCAACAACCGGCTTGGTCAATCGGTTCATACGATACTCCTTTGGGTCTGTTCCGCCAGAATCCCGCCCATTAAGATTTGCGTGAAGGTCTCGATCGCTTCGTCATCGGAAAAACCCGCCTGGTGGTTGACGCATAGGTAGATGTGCGTCGCATATTGTTTGGCCATCCCGGCCATCGCGAAAAGAATCGCTTTGGGATTGCACATCCGGAAAGCGCCCTCGCCTTGCCGCCGTGCGGCGTAGTCCAGCAGTAACGAGACGATAGGAATCGCGAACTGCTGATGATGCATGGCCGCCAGTTCATGGCCTTCCAGCGCGGCGTAAAGCATCAAGCGTTCAAACTGAGGGTCGTTGCGCGCCACCCCTATAATTGCGGAAATCAGGGCCCGAAACACGCCTTGGTCATCGTTACTCGCCATGAGCCGTTCCACCGAAGCAATCCACTCCTGCGTGCTGCTGCTCTGTCGCGCGTCGAGAATCGCGGCGTAAAGCTGCTGCTTGGTGGCAAAGTGCCGAAAAATGATAGCTTCCGTCACCCCGGCTGCTGCGGCGATCTCTTTTGTTGTGGTTCCGCTGAAACCCCGCCGCGAGAACAATTCAATTGCTACGTCGATCAATTGCCGGCGGCGATCTTCCGCGGAAAGACGCGGATGCGCGTCGGAGCTTGCAAGCGAATGAGCTGTTTGTGGCAAGACTCAGTGTAAGTAATTACTTACTGACCGTCAAGACCCAGCAAAAAGAAAGTGGCCTGCGTTAATTCGTACCCTTTCGGGCACGAAGCACCCCTTGAACCCCATCCGTTTTCGTGAGAACGAAGTAGTATCGGTTGGGGACCGGCAAATAGCCTCTCTTTATCGGCCCCATATCGTACGTGAGAAAGGATCAAATGGCTGACGAAAAAAAGATCATGAAAGAAATGGTTGCCGCCTCGCCCAATCGCCGCAGTTTTGTTAGAAAGTTAGGTTTGGCTAGCGCCGCTCTCGGGGCCGCAGCCGCTGCTCCAAAAGGGGCGCTCGCCCAGTCTTCCAGCGGGCCCACGGATTTCGACATCCTGAACTTCGCCTTGAACCTGGAGTACCTTGAAGCGGAATTTTATACCGTTGCCACAACGGGCCTGACGATAGACGCAGCCCCGACTGGGCTCGTAATCACTGGGACCGGAACCGGCGGAGCCACAACTGGCGGCAATATCGTCGATTTCAGCAGCAACCCACTTGCTCAACAGGTCGCCATGAATTTGGCCTTCGACGAGCGTACGCACGTTTCGCTGCTGCAGAGTTCGATTGCCGCTTTCGGCGGCCAGGCTGTGGCCAAGCCCGCCATCAATCTGAATGCTCTCGGATTCGGATTTGGGAGCGTCAGCGACTTCCTGAAGCTCGCCCGCATTTTTGAAGATATCGGCGTCACCGCCTACGGTGGTGCTGCGCCTCTGATCTCGGATAAGACAATCCTCGGGTACGCCGCGCGCATTCTGGCCACTGAAGCTGAGCACTCCGGGAACATCCGTTTCCAGATCGCGCAAGCCGGAATCCAGACCGCGCCCCTAGACGGCGCCGACATCATTCCTCCGCCGAGCGGTACGTTGTTCTTCCCTGTTAATTCGAGCGCCATCACCGAAGTCCGCACTCCGGGCCAGGTTCTGTATCTGGCGTACGGCGGAGTTGCCAGCGCCACCAAGGGCGGCTTCTTCCCCAACGGCGTGAACGGAAACATTACCGTCGCTGACGCCACCCCCGCATCCTACGACGGTGCCACGATGTCGGCGAGCCCGAACCCGGTTACGATTGCCTCAGGGTCAGTCGACGGCGTCACCACGCTGACGTGGAACGCTCCAATGGCTACGACGGTTGAAATTCACGTGTATAGCCCCACTGGCCCGCTCTTCGTGCGCGGTAACAACTCAGGAAGCATGACCACCGGAACTTGGGTAACCAACGGAATGATGTTCTACCTGCAGGACGTTTCCAATGGAAAGCCGCTGGTTTCCGACAACACCCTTGCCGTAGTCACCATCACCACGGCGCCATCCGCCTAAGCGCATCCCCAGACTCGAGGAGAGATCCAGTCCGGTTTCTCCTCGGGCCTAACTTACGCCAGCCACTTGTAAAAATAAAACAGCATCGGCGTAGACCCTGTGTTCTCAATCCCGTGCAGTTTGTCGCCAGCGCAGTACATCATTGCTCCCGCCGAAACCTGCTTTACCTGGTCCCCCACCAAAATTTCACCCGAACCGTCCGCGATCAGCAGGAGTTCTTCCTCCGGATGCTGATGAGGCGGGTGCGGGCTGGCGCCTGGTTCCAGGACCAGACTGCCCACTGTCAAGTTCTTCAGCTGGTCGGTAGCGCCTTCGAAATACATCCGGACTTCGCCGAAAGGCTCATGGGTGATCCGGGTGTCTTTAATCTCCAGCGTTGCGTCCGGCAGCTTTTGCGGCTTGATTTCCATTTGGAAATGATAGCGGTTCCGATCGTAGGAACGTCGCTCCGGTTCAATATGTACAAGCACGTCCGCGATGCCGTCAACACTGTTCAACAACGCGGTCTCTACGATGTGACCCAATTCATGCGAAGCCCGCACCGGCATCTCGGGATCAACCTCCAGATGAATATCGACATGGTGCTGTAATCCGGTTTTTCGCGCGAACACCTTTTCCACTCCGCGCACGTTGGGAACGCTGCTTGCCACCCCGCGGATGCGTTCCACGAATCGGTCGTCCGGCATAGTGTCCATGAGTTCGCTGCCGGTCCGCCGCGCCACGCGGATGCCGGTCAGCATCATGATTAAGCCGACAACGCTCGCCCCGTACCGGTCGGCTCGCAAAAAGTGATCTGGATCGTAGAGCGTCAGCCCCAGAGCAACCAACGCGACCACGCCGGAGCACATATCCACCAGGTCGTTCATCGCATCGGCGGCCAGCGCAGTGCTATGAATCCGCTTTCCCGTGGCGAACTTGAGCCGCAGCAGCAGGAGTTTGATAACAATCGAAGCGACCAGCGGCCAGATTGCATAGGAGGCTGGAATCCGTGTCTTTCCGCCGACATGAATCAACGCCTCTATCGATATGGCCAAGCCGCCGCAGAAAAGTAGCAGGCCAACAATCAGTCCGCTGAGCATCTCCGCCCGCCCATGGCCATATGGATGGTTCGAGTCGGCGGGCTTCGCCGCCCATGTGAGCCCCAACCACACCAGACCGGAAGCGAGAATGTCGCCAGTCGATTCGAACCCGTCCGCCAATAAAGCCGTGGAACCCGAAACCGTCCCCACCGCTAACTTCAAGCCAGCTAAAGCGGCGCTCGTACACACTCCAATGAGCGCCACTCGTTGCCCGTCCGTCACTGCATAAGTGTAGCGTTCCCGGCTGATGTCCTAAGCGCTTCCCAGGCGCGGGTGCACGGCATACCACGATCCAGTACAAACCTTCGTTGACAAGGCGTGGGTGGCACGCTATATTCGCATGACACAGTATTTTTCAGTGGGTCGCTATCCCCCGGTTTGCCTCCTCTCTAAGTTGAGTTTTTGGTGACCAGTGTGACCCCGGGAGTTTGCGGAATGGCCGGGAACGATAACTTAGAGAGCCCGACTCCAACGGCGGAATTCGCCGAAGATTACGAACACCTCATCGACGATTTCAGTCACTTCGCGCCTCCCGCAGCCAATGAGGTTCTGCAAGGGCGGGTTCTCAAAGTCACCGCGAAAGAGGTGATCGTCGATTTCAATTACAAGTCGGAGGGCCTCGTTCCCATCGCTCAATGCCTTTCGCCCCAAGGCGAGGTGCGCGTGAAAGAGGGCGACACGATCGACGTCATGGTCGATCGCACTGGCGAGCGTGTAGAAGGTTACGTCCTCCTCTCTCACGAGAAGGCCTCGCAAGTGCGCATCTGGGCCGATCTGGAAAAGGCAGCCGCTGAGCAATCGGTGATCTCCGGACGCGTCATCGAGCGCGTTAAAGGCGGGCTTGCTGTTGATGTGGGAGTCCCCGCTTTCATGCCGGGTTCGCAAGCCGATCCGCGCCCCGTCCGTAACCTCGAAATCTTCGTCGGACAGGATATTCCGGTCAAGCTGGTCAAGCTGAATCGTCGGCGTGGCAATGTTGTTGTGTCCCGCAAACTGGCCGTCGAAGAACAGTCGCTCTCGATGAAATCTCAAACCCTGCAGGCGCTGCATGAAGGGGCGGTCGTCACCGGTATTGTGAAGAACCTGGCCGATTACGGCGCGTTTGTGGACCTGGGCGGGATCGATGGCCTGTTGCACGTCACCGACATCACCCACGGGCGGATCACGCACCCTTCCGAACTCATCCATCCCGGCGACGCACTCACGCTCGTCGTTCTGAAATACGACCAGGCCAAGGAACGCATCTCACTGGGGATGAAGCAGTTGACCCCCGATCCATGGGAAGCAATTGAAGAGCGATATCCGCCGGGCAGCCGAGTTGTCGGACGCGTCGTCAATGTCGCCGATTACGGCGCTTTCATCGAGCTGGAGCCCGGCGTCGAAGGCCTCATTCACGTCAGTGAAATGAGCTGGTCGCGCCGCATGAAGCACCCTTCCAAGGTGGTAAAACCTGCCGACCAGGTCGAGGCGGTCGTGATCGAGGTCCATCCTAAAGATCGCCGCATCTCGCTCGGCTTCAAACAGCTCGAAGCCAATCCATGGACCACCATCGAGCAGCGCTACAGCGTCGGCTCGGTCGTCGAAGGGCGCGTTCGAAACATGACCGACTTTGGCGCCTTTGTTGAGATTGAGGAAGGCATCGATGGCCTCGTGCACGTGTCCGATCTGTCCTGGACCAAGCGCGTGAAACATCCTTCCGAAGTTTTGCGGCGGGGCGCCGTGGTTCAAGCCGTGATTCTGGGAATCGACGCCAAAGGCAAGCGCTTGTCGCTCGGCATCAAACAGTTGCAGCCCGATGCCTGGGAAACCTTCTTCCAACAGCATCACGTGAATGACCTGGTGCGCGGGGCCGTGTGCCGCCTATCTGGATTCGGCGCCTTCGTTACCTTGGCCGAGGGCGTCGAAGGGCTCTGCCATTTCTCCGAGATCCCTGGTTACACCGGTAGGAAAGGCGACCCACAGCCGGTCCACGCCGGCCAGGAGGTGGATGTCAAAATCATCCGCATGAACGAGGCCGACCGTAAAATCGGCTTAAGCATGAAGGCCATCGCTGCGGATGAGGAAAAGTCGCGGTTCGACGATTATCAGCGCCGGGCGGCGGCTGCCACGTCCGATCTCGAGGGTGCCCTGACCGCGCACAAGACGGCTGGAAGCGGCTCGGGCAGCTAGCCCGAACATGCCGCGGGGTCCACTGACCGTTTGCCAAACAGCGGGCGTTCACGAGATACTGTGGAATCGCTAATCTACTGACATGGCAAAGTTTACACTCGACAGACGGAGCGCCCGGTGACCAAAGCCGATTTGATCGAAGAAGTCTCCCGCGTGGTGGAAATGACGCGTAAAGACTCTGAAGTCATCGTCGAGGCGATCTTCGACAGCATTGTCAAGTCGCTCCGCACCGGCGACAAGATCGAGATCCGGGGGTTCGGCAGTTTCCGCACCCGCCAGCGCCAGCCACGGGTGGGAAGAAATCCTAAAACGGGAACCCGCGTGGAAGTACCCGCCAAGAAGATTCCGTACTTCAAGCCCAGCAAAGAATTGAAGGATGTGGTGAACAACTCGGCAAATGCGCCGGAAAGTCACGACGCCTAGGGGCGATGGATTACCTCTGGAATCCATGGCGGTACAAGTTCGTTAGCGAGGGAGTTCCGAAGGACGCATGTCCGTTCTGCGCGATTGCGGCTGAACCTGCGAACGATGAAAAAAATCTAGTCGTCCATCGCGCGGAATCGAACTTCGTCGTCCTGAACCTCTACCCTTACACCGTCGGCCACCTGCTTATTGTTCCGTATGTTCATGCCGCCGCGCTGCATGGCGTTCCGCCCGAGACCACAGCGGAGATGATGACGCTGACTCGTCAGGCTGAAGCCGCTCTCGAGCACTTATATCGGCCAAACGGGATCAACTTGGGAATGAACCTCGGAGCCGCCGCAGGCGCCGGGATCGCCGGACACATCCACATGCATGTTCTCCCTCGCTGGCAGGGCGATGCCAACTTCCTCAGCACCATCGGCGAAACCCGAATGCTCTCTGAGGAACTTCCCGTCACCTGGCGCAAAATGCGCGACACATTTGCCGGCCAGCGGTAACTCCCGCCTCGGTTCGCATATGATTGTTCACGCATGCTTGCTGAACTTATCGCCGAATTTCTCGGGACCTTTGTCCTGATCCTCTTTGGTGGTGGCGTCGTCGCCATGGTCGTATTGTTCGGGACCGATGTTCCCGGCGAGACGGTGCATGGCGGCTACACGAATATCACTATCGCCTGGGGCTTGGCAGTCACCATGGGCATCTATACCGCTGGCAAAATCTCCGGGGCGCATCTGAACCCCGCAGTCACTCTTGCGCTCGCCGTTTTTCGCGGATTCTCCTGGATCAAAGTACTCCCTTATATGTTGGTTCAGACCCTCGGGGCCTTCTGCGCTGCCGCCTTGGTGTTTTGGAATTACCTTCCCGCGTTCCAGAAAGCCGATCCTGGTCTCGACCATACCGCTGGCGTCTTCACTACTTTCCCCACCTTCCCACAGGTCCCGTCCGCTGGGTTTCTCGATCAGGTGATCGGCACCGCGTTGCTGCTTTTCCTCATATTCGCCATCTCCGATGAGCGCAACCTGCCGGTCGGAAATCTCGCGCCGATCCTGGTCGGATTGGTCGTTGTCGGCATCGGCATGTCGTTCGGTGGACTGCACGGTTACGCCATCAACCCGGCGCGCGATCTCGGCCCACGGCTCTTTACCGTGGTTGCGGGATTCAAGAACAACGGGCTTACCGACGGTAGCCGGGTGTTCTGGGTACCGATCCTGGGGCCTCTGCTCGGTGGAATTATCGGCGGCGCGGCTTACGATTTCGGCATTCGCCGCTGGCTTCCGAGGACTTAAAACAGCCATAATGCGACGATGGCCTCTTCGTCGACCAATCTGAGTTCGGTCGGCAGCCGCGAATTGCTCGCGATGCCCGCCGTCCGGTTCCTTTGGATCGCTCAGATCGTCAGCGTCTTAGGCGATTTTATCGCCGTTTTTGCCGTGTTTAGCCTGGTGTCGTTCAAACTTCATGGTTCCCCCGCCGAAGTCAGCCTGATCACCATCTCGTATCTTCTTCCGGCGGGTCTGGTCAGCCCCATCGCGGGCGTATTTGTGGACCGCTGGCATCCGCGTCAGACCATGATAGTAAGTGACCTGGTCCGCGCGGTGCTGATCTTGGCGCTCGTGTGGGCGCATTCCGCCGTCCAGATTTATGTAGTGTTCATCCTGATAAGCGTGGTCTCCAGCTTCTTCGCCCCTGCGCAGACCGTCGTTCTGCGTTCTTTGGTCCCGGCCGAGGGTCTCCTTGCCGCCAACGCCCTCATGATGCAAGCCTTCCAGGTAGTTCAAATCGTGAGCCCAGCCGTCGCCGGTTTGCTTTGCAAAATTCTCGGGGAGCAGGTCTGCTTCGTGATCGACAGCCTCAGCTTTTTAGCGTCCGCTTGGCTGGTGACGCGCATCCCTTTCGCCTGGGATGCCGGTAAACAGAAGCGCGATCTGCGATCCACCCTCACCGACTTACGAGCGGGTATGCGATTCATCTTTTCCCATGGAACGCTTGCCTTCACGATCTTTGCCATGGGCGCTGGACTTTTCGCAGTGCGTTGCTTCTCTGCCCTGATTTCGGTGTACGTCCGTGACGTCCTGAAAGCCGGAACCGGCAGTTTCGGCATGATCACCGCAATGGTCGGGCTGGGAATGATCGCAGGAACTCAGGTCATCCGCAAGCTCGCCAGCAAAGTGCAACCGGGCTACCTGATCCTGAGCGGCCTGGCGGGAGTGGCATTTACCATTCTGTTGCTTGCGCTCACCGCGAATTTTTATGTTGCGATGGCGGCCACTATCGGGATCGGCATCTGCGTCGCCCTGATCCTCGTCTCTTCGCAGGCGGTGAGCCAGGGGCAGACGCCAATTCCGATGCTGGGCCGGGTGACCAGCAGCACCATGTCCGTGCTAGCGCTCGCCCAGGTGGGCGGCATGGCTCTCTCGGGATCGGTCGCGCAAGTAATCGGCATTCGCAAGTCCTACCTGATTAGCTCGCTGATTCTTTTCGGCGTCGCGGGACTCGGAATGCGGTACGTGAAAAAGTTTTCGGCCCCGGCCACGCCTATCGCCGAAACGGCATCCGCCGGATGAACCCATGCGGAACCCGGCCATACTGATTGCTACGTGGGAGGACGGCCTGTTTGCTCTCAGCGGCACGGGCCGTACACAGGAAATGTGCGCGCCAGCCCGTGAAGGCACTCGCGCCGGATTTCCGCGGGGGTGCGCTCGCCATCGTTGGCCCCAACTCCCTTCGAAGGCGCTCGCCCGATGGCCGATGGACCGAACTGGCTAGAAGCGAATTCGAGCTCTCCTGCTGTATGGCCGTGGGCGATGCGATGTACGTGGGTACCGAGGACGCGCGTCTGCTGCGCTTCAATCCCGCAGGCGGCGTGCTGGTTCCGCTCGACGGATTCGATAACGTTCCCGGGCGGAATACCTGGTTTGCCGGGTCGGCCATCTTAGACGGAGTGCGTTTCGGGCCGCCACTCGGCGTTCGTACTGTTGCGGCAAACGCAAACGGAAGCATCCTTTTCGCTAACGTGCATGTCGGCGGGATTCCGCGCTCCCTGGATCGTGGGAACTCCTGGCAGCCCACCATAGAAATCGCCAGTGATGTTCACCAGGTCATCGCGCACCCGGCCGACCCGGCCATTGTCGTGGCGGCAGCGGCTGTTGGCTTTTGCATGAGTCGCGACGGTGGCGCAACATGGTCGGTTGAACGGGAAGGCCTGCACGCGCCGCACTGTTCCGCGGTAGCGATTTCGGGCGACGACGTTTTTATCTCTGCGTCAGCCGATCCGTTCGCCGATCAAGGGCGAATCTATCGCCGCCCGCTCCAGCCGCATGGACATCTTACAGCCGTGGAGGGCGGAATGCCAGCCTGGACGGAGGGCATCGTCGATACGGGTTGCGTGGCCGTGAGCGGTCCAATCGTTGTGATCATGGATCGCGCTGCCAACATCTACCGGTCGGATGATTTCGGCCGTCATTGGGTCTCTGAACGGGCGGGACTGCCGGCTCCGGCCAGCGTTCTCATTTGCTGAGCGAGCAGCCACTCATGCTGAACCTTCACCTCGGCGCGTTCGATCGCATTCTCCCGGGCTGGGTAAATACCGACATCACGCCCCATTTATATGTCGCCCGTGTACCGGGCTTAGCCCGCTTGCTTTACTCCGCTAACCGGATGACCGAAGCCCGCTATCTTCAACACCAGCGTGGCGTTTTCCGTCAGTTGCGCAAACTGGATGTGACGCGCCGATTTCCCTTCTCTACCGCCACGGTAAACGCCATCCATATCTCGCACATGTTGAGCAATCTGACTCGCGCGGGAGCGCACAGTTGCCTTACCGAGTGCTACCGCGTGCTGAAGCCGGGCGGCATACTGCGGATTTCAACCGTTGATCTGGATGCCGCGGTGCAGGCTTACGATCCGGCCCACCCGGGCGTGTTCCTCGATTTGCTTTTCGATCTCGACACCTCCCCCCGGGCGAAGAACCGGCATTGGTGGCATTACAACCAGACGTCACTCACCGCGCTGTTACAGACGGTAGGTTTCGCCGACGTTACGCGGTGGGATTACGGCCAAGGACGCTGCCCCGATGTGGACCGGATCGATACCCGGCCTGGCTCCCTGTTTCTGGAAGCGAGTAAGTGAGGGATGATGAAGGCATGTCGAAACGCTCGAACGAGAAGAAGCTGATCCTGGTCACTGGCGCGACCGGGACACAAGGCGGCGCCGTCGTCCGCCATCTGCACGCCAAGGGATTCCCTGTTCGGGCTCTAACGCGCGATCCCGATTCCCCGGCCGCACGGCATCTCAGAAACGAAACCGGCATCGAAGTCGCGCGTGGTGATTTCGACGATAAGGCGTCTCTCCTGCGAGCATTGGAAGATGTTTACGGTGTCTTCTCCGTACAGACGCCCTATGGAACCAGCGTCGAAACCGAAGTGCAGCAAGGCTTGGCTTTTATCGACGCGGCACATGCCTCCGAGGTCGATCACTTTATTTATAGTTCAGTTGGAAGCGCGGATCAGAAGACTGGAATTCCCCATTTCGACAGCAAGTTCAAGATTGAAGAGCACCTCCGGGCCACGGGAATGCATTACACCGTCCTTCGGCCGGTTTACTTCATGGAGAACTGGCTGACTATGAGACCGGCTATGGCGGATGGCGTGATGAGGCTGCCGCTTAAGAAAGAAACCATACTCCAGCAAATCGCGGTGGATGACATCGCCGCTTGGACTTTGCTGGCGTTGGAGCATCCTGGTAAGTGGCAGGGGCAGGCCGTCGACATCGCCGGCGACGAATTATTCATCGATCAGACCGCGCAGAGTCTGGGAGTGACCTACTCGGAGATCCCGTCGGAAGAGTTCGCTAAGCAGGCTGGTGAAGAAACGGCCTTGATGTTCCGCTGGTTTCAAGACGTCGGTTATCACGTCGACTTGACTGCCCGGCGCCAGGATCTCCCCGACATGATGGGTTTAGAGCGGTGGCGGAATAAGTATTGGACTCAGCAGTCGCACGCTTAACAACAACTAACGCAATCACTCATCCGGACCGCGGAAGTAATACCCTATGTAAGGGTAAGTGGTCAGATACATTGGATTGGCCGGATCGTCCTCAATTTTCTTCCGGAGTTGGCGGACGAAAGTCCGGAGATATTCCACTTCGTCGCCATACTCCGGCCCCCATACCGATCTTAGTAGAACGTTGTGGGGGACAGGCTTTCCGGCATTACGCATCAGGTACTCGAGTAAAGCGAACTCGATTGGAGTCAAGCGCAGCAGCGCCCCCGCTTTGGTAACACGATGACGGCCAGCATCGAGCTTCAGCTCGCCGACCTCAAGAATCGGTTCTTCCAGGGGTTCGCTATGGGACCGGGCCCGCTGAATGGCGCGTAATCGAGCCATAAGTTCGCCAGCCACGAACGGCTTAGTGACATAGTCATCTGCCCCTGCATCTAAGGCCGCAATCTTGTCCTCTTCACTATCCCGGACAGTAAGCATCAAAATACCCATTCCCGGAAATTCCTGGCGCAGGCTCATACAAGTTTCCAGGCCGCCTGTGCCCGGCATATTGCTATCCAGCAACACGGCGTCGTAGTGATTTCTGCGCGCCAGTTCAAGTCCGCGTTCGCCGCTACTCGCCGCGTCCACCCGATAGTTCACGGCAGTCAGAGTGGTGGTTAAAGCGCCGCGAATTCCGGGTTCGTCGTCGATGACCAAGACACTCACGCGCTCGTCCACTTAGACCAACTCTTCCTCTTCCGATTCTGCCTGGGCTTGCCCCGCAGCCGGAAGAGTTAGGAAAAACGTTGTTCCGGATTTCACATCGCTCGCGGCCCACACACGCCCGGAATGCGCCGCGACAATCTTACGCGTTATCGAGAGCCCTAAGCCGGTTCCAGCGATGGGTCCGGCAGGCGCCGCCCGGTAGAAGCGTTCAAAAATGTTTTCGATTTCACCGGCCGCGATCACCGGTCCAAAGTTATGAACCGATACAACCGTTTCATCCTCCTGCTGCCGTACCACGAATGAGATTTCTGTTCCGGGTGTCGAGTACTTCAGTGCGTTATCCAGCAACTGATTTAAAGCCAAGGCAAGCAGCTGCGGATCTCCGGAAGCCACCGGTGAACCGCTGAAACTGCGGACCGAGATCTTCCGTTCTGGAGCCCGCCGCTGAGCGCTACGCACCGCTTCCTCGATCAAACTGACCAGGTCCACCCGCCCGCGCCGCGGATGAACATCACGCGCATCCAGCCGCGCCATCCGCAGAATTCGATCCGTCAGCGCCGTGATGTGAGCGCACTCCTCATCGATCAGACGCACCATTTCCGTTTCGCCCTCGCCCAGCGCGCCCGCTTCCAACAACCCCGAACTAGCGGCGCGGATGGACGTGAGTGGAGTCTTCACGTCATGCGCGAAGGCGTCCAATACTGCGGTGCGGAGATGTTCGGTCCGGCGTGCGATTTCCGCGCGGCTCTCACTCTCCACCGACCGCGCTCGCTCGATAGCAATCGCCACCAGAGACGCCAACGCGGTGGCAACAGCTTCACTGATTCTGCCGCCGCGCAGACCCAGCGCGCCAATCGAGCGTGTCCCCATCCGCAACACGCGGACCCATGTCTGATCTTGCTCATCGAACGAGTCGACGCCGGTCGTGTACGCGTCACGGAGCCGAGCGTCCAATCGGGGATCGTCCTCATGGCTGCCGTGAAACACGCGGGAATCGAAAACCGCCACCGCCGAGCAACCGAAAACATCCTGGATCAAAGTGATCGCTTGTGGACCCGGTTCGCGGGCGGGATCGAAGAGCAGCACTTGGCTGCTCGCGCTGTAAAGCGCTTCCAATTCCATCTGGCGGGTCCAAGCCAACTTCGTTTGCTGCGCGGCCTGGTTGGAAAGGCGGCTCACGATAAGCGCGCAATATTCGAATGTCGCGAGCGCGACAAAATTGTGCGGGTCGGCCACACTCCAGCTCAGAAAGGGTGGAACAAAAAAATAGAGTTGGCCGACCACTGCGGTTGCAGAGACAATGCTCGCCGCGACAAAACCGCGCCTGCGCGCGGCCAACACGACGATCAGCAGATGGACGAAGGCGATGACCGTCAGATCGAGGTGGAGCCAGAAGGCAATGAACGTGGATAGAGCAACGGCCAGAACGCCTACGGATACAACTTCCGCGCGCTCCCGGATATAGCGAAACATGAGGATGCGTTTCAACGGTCGGGAGCCTCTTCATCCGGGCTGCGGAAGCGGTATCCGATCCGGCTGTCGGTCAGAATATAACGCGGGTTGGCGGGATCGTCTTCGAGCTTCTTGCGCAACTGACGCACAAAGGTGCGCAGGTACTCGACTTGTTCGGTAGACTCAATCCCCCAGATCGCGGTCAGCAGGCGACGGTGACTCACCGGCACCCCGGAATTCTGCATGAGATACAAAAGAACATCGAATTCTTTGGGGGTGAGCTTCAATGTCTCATCCGCTTTTAGCACCAGCCGGCGAATGGGGTAGATGCGAATTTCACCAATAGTTAGGACGGCATCGTTTTCGGCGGGGGGTGGTTGGACGCGACGCACGGCGGCCCGGATGCGCGCCATGAGTTCCCCCATGTGGAATGGCTTCACGATGTAATCGTCGGCCCCGGCATCCAAGGCTTCCACGCGGTCCTCCTGCTCGCCCCGCACGGTAAGCATCAGGATGGCGAGGTGCGGAAATAGCGAACGCAACTCCCTGCAAACAGTGACCCCACCTCTGCCGGGCATATTGAAATCCAACAGAACCGCGTCGTAACGGACCGCCCGTGCTAGCGCCAAGGCCTCGTCGCCATTCGACGCCTCATTGACGTCGAAACCCTGCCCATATAGGGCAAGATGCAAAGAGCGGCGCAACGCATACTCGTCGTCGACAATAAGCAAACGCCCGGCTGGCTGATTGGGCTCTGACAAGCCTCCAATTGTACGGTGCAAAACGGGGGTTCGCATTCTCTGTCCGGTTCCGCAAAGCTTCGTTCCTGCATCCTCACACCATCCTTATGCCTGCCTCATGTCTCGGCCGCTAAGCTCCCAGATATATGCAAAGGCTTCCTGTGCCGCAGCTACTAATTGTGCAAGTTTGTGCACTTTTTAGTGTTTTTCCTTTGAGTGCTCAAGCTCCCGCCGGAGTGGTGCCCGATTCCGGAGCTTCACCCGATTCGCAATCCACTTCACCCGGATTTTTTCAGCGCCTCGGCAAGTCGTATTGGGATGATTGGCATCCGTCTCCGGCCCCGTCCACCAATCCGGGACCCTCCAGCGATCCATCACCCGCATTTCGAGGATACCCGGTGCCTGAGCAAAATCCCCCTTTTCCTTTCACCGTATGGCCCATCGGCGGAACCGTGAACATCGGACAGCCATTCAGCTTTTCTTCTCCCCTGATGACCGCGTTATACAACGGCCCGAGCGGCGACGCCTGGAAGAACAGCAGAATCGGGATGTTCGGGTGGGTAAACGCCGGACTGAACTTCAGTACCTCCGACGGCAAGCCGTACGGAAACGCGCCAGCAGCCTATCCTCAGGTTCCGAATTCCATCCAGCTTGACCAATTCACCTTCTACATCGAGCGGCAACCCGATACGGTGCAGAAAGATCATTTCGACTGGGGCTTCCAGCTGACTAACTTATACGGATTCGACTATCGGTTTACAACCGCCAAAGGTATTTTCAGTCAGCAACTTCTGAATAATCCAAAGCCGGATGGTTCCGTTGGGAACCGCTATGGCTACGACCCGGTAATGGCGTATGTGGATCTATACTTCCCGCATGTGGCTCAAGGGATGGACGTTCGCGCCGGCCGATATATTTCGCTGCCCGACATAGAAGCGCAACTCGCGCCCAATAACTACACATTCACCCATTCCTTGACTTATTCATACGATTGCTACACACAGGAAGGTGTTAACACCACCACCAAGATTAGTGATCATTGGACGGTACAAATCGGTATATCGGCAGGATGTGAATCCGCGTTATGGACCAGAGACGCCCAGCCTACTGGAAACGTATGCGTGGGCTACAACTGGGCTGAGGGCGGCGACAACGTGTACGTCTGCGCCAACTCAATCAACGATAGCAAGTACTCCTACAACAACTTGGCGGCGTATTACGCCACTTGGTATCACAAGTTGAACAAGAACTGGCACACGGCAACCGAGACCTGGTATCAATATACCTTGAAGACTCCGAACGTGAATAATCCAGCGGCCGCGTCTTTAATTCAGACAAACTCCAATGGAGCGCACTGCAATCGTCCGGACGAACTTACCTGCGATGCGACGAGCTGGGCGGCGGTGAATTACACCAGCCGGCAGTTGGGCCCTCACGACTTCATTACGATCCGGAATGAGTACGTCGATGACCACCGGGGCCAGCGCACCGGATTCAAAACCCGGTACGAAGAAAACGGTTTCGGCTGGAATCACTGGGTGGGTAGCAGTCTGGTCTTCCGCCCGGAACTCCGCTATGAACACGCGTTCGATGCGCCGGCCTACAACAACGGAACTGCCAAGAGTCAATTTATGTTTGCGGCAGACGTGATCTTTTTCTACTAAGAGCAGGCGACTGCAAAGTTGTATCGGGTGATATCGTGAAATCGATTGATCTATCCCATTCAGGCTCCACGCGGTAACCAGCGCACAGCGAAGGGCTGGATTCAGGAAGCGGCTAAGCGGATGCTGATGAACAACCTCGATCCGGAGGTTGCCGAGAAGCCACAAGAGCTTATTGTCTACGGCGGTCGCGGGAAGGCCGCCCGCAACTGGGAAGCGTACCAGCGGATTATCGACACGCTAGAGCGCCTGGAAAATCACGAAACTCTGCTGGTGCAGTCCGGTAAGCCAGTAGCTGTGTTCGAGACGCAGCCGATGGCACCGCGCGTTCTTATTGCCAACTCCAATTTAGTCCCGAACTGGGCGAACTGGACGGAGTTCGACCGCCTGGATGCGGCGGGTCTGATGATGTACGGCCAGATGACGGCCGGTTCGTGGATCTATATCGGTACGCAAGGGATTCTCCAGGGAACGTATGAGACCTTCGCCAGCGCGGCTGCCAAGCACTTCGGCGGATCGCTGGCCGGCACCATAGCGGTTACAGCAGGACTGGGCGGCATGGGCGGCGCACAGCCGTTAGCGATCAAGCTGGCGGGCGGCGTCGCGCTATGTATTGAGATCGACCCTGGCCGGATACAGCGGCGCCTGGAAACACGCTACCTCGATCAAGTGGCTGACGGGCTCGACGGCGCGATTGCGCTGGCCGAAAAAGCGCGTGAAGAGCGAAGGGCCGTATCGATCGGATTGCGGGGCAATGCCGCCGAAATCCTGCCTGCGATGCTGGCGCGTGGTTTCATTCCCGACCTGGTTACCGATCAGACGAGCGCCCACGATCCCATGTTCGGGTATATCCCACCCGCGCGGGCAGACGAAGATTTAACTGTCTCGCGGAACGGTGATCCAGCAGCCTATCTGGCTCGTGTGCGTGACGCCATGGCGGGCCATGTGGCCGCTATCGTCGCGATGCAACAGCGCGGAGCAATCGCTTTCGATTACGGCAACAACTTGCGGGCGCAGGCTCAGCTTGCCGGCTATTCCGATGCTTTCGCCTACCCGGGCTTCGTGCCCGCGTTCATTCGGGATTCGTTTTGTGAAGGGCGCGGTCCATTCCGTTGGGTAGCGCTATCGGGAGACCACCGGGACATTGCCGCAACTGACGCAGCGATGATGGAGCTGTTTCCGGACGACGCCCGCTTGCAACACTGGCTGAGGTTTGCCGCGGGGCAGATCCCGTTCCAAGGATTGCCCGCCCGGATTTGCTGGCTGGGTTATGGCGAGCGCGACCGTGCAGGGTTGCTTTTTAATCAGATGGTGCGCGAAGGGAAATTGCGCGCGCCGATCGTTATTGGACGGGATCATCTGGATGCGGGGTCGGTGGCGAGTCCCTATCGGGAAACGGAAGCGATGTTGGACGGTTCCGACGCTGTCTCCGACTGGGCCCTGCTCAATTTCGCAACCGGGGTGGCAAGTGGCGCGGCATGGATGAGCTTCCATCACGGGGGCGGAGTGGGGATGGGTTACAGCCAGCACGCGGGTTTGGTGGCGGTCGCGGACGGCAGCGACGAAGCCGATCGAAGATTGCGACTCTGTCTGCGGAATGACCCCGCAATGGGAGTGGTGCGGCATGCGGACGCCGGTTACGAAAAGGCGCGTCGCGTTGCCGGCGAACGCGGCATCGATATGCCCAGTCTGTCGTGATCGCCGACTTATTGGTGCACGGCATTTCGCAGCTGGTGTCGCCGGTTGGTAGCGGACCGGTTCATGGCCGCGCGATGCGGGAACTTCTTGTCATCGAGCAGGCGGCTATTGCCGTTAGTCAGGGAATCGTCGTGTGGTCCGGGCCGGTGAGCGTGTGGCGGGGAACGGCGGCGCGGTCGTACGATTGCGGCGGGCGAGCGGTGGTTCCCGCACTGATCGATCCGCACACTCACGCGATATGGGGCGGGGACCGGCTTGCCGATTTCGAAGCGCGTTCGTCCGGCGTTTCCTACGAGCAGATCCTGGCCACGGGCGGTGGGATTCGCAGCACGATTGCGAGAACGGCCGTCTGTCCGGTCGAACAGCTCGCGGCGGAGGCACGGCCGCGCGTAGATGCGCTGATACGGTCCGGCGCGGCCACCATCGAAATCAAGTCCGGCTACGGCTTCGCGATAGAGGCCGAGATACGCATGTTAGAAGCGGTGTCGTTGCTCGCCAGACAAGTGTCCGCGCGGTCAGTGCCGACGCTCCTGATTCATATTCCGCCCGTGAGTGAAGCGGAACGGAAATCTTATCTAGGGGCAGTGTGTAATGAGTTGGTTCCCGAAGTCGCGCGGCGTGGCCTAGCGACTGCGGTCGATGTGTTTGTGGAGCAAGAGTCCTGGACGGCGGACGAAGCGGCGGTAGTGCTCGGGGCGGCGCGGGACAACCACCTGTTGGCAAAGCTTCACACCGAACAGTTCCATTGCGTGGGGGGCCTCGAACTCGGGCTGCGGGAGGGCGTACTCAGCGTGGATCACTTGGAAGCCATCGTTCCACGGCAGTTGGCTACGCTGGCTGCGAGCCGGACCGTGGCGACGATTCTCCCGGGCGTCAGTCTGCATCTCGGCATACCGGCCGCGCCGGGCCGCGCGTTAATCGACGCTGGGGCCGCAGTCGCAATCGGAACGGATTTGAATCCAGGGTCGAGCCCGCTATTTTCTTCGGCACTGGCTTTGGGCTTAGCCGTTCGCCTGAACGGGCTAACTCCCGCCGAGGCATTGACCGCCGGAACCGTGAACGCCGCTGCGGCGCTGGGCCTGAACGATCGCGGCCGCCTGACTGCCGGGATGCACGCAGACTTTATTGTGCTGGATTCCCGGGATTGGCGAGACCTGATCTACGTCATGGGACAGAACCCGGTTGCCGAAACCTGGATTGCGGGCGCGCGGGTACAGCTATGAAGCGGGAGACGTTTCCAGGACTCGTCAACGCGCATTCTCACGCCTTCCAGCGCATCTTCCGGGGACAGACGGAAGGACGTTCCGGCGCGGGTGGAAACTTCTGGACCTGGCGCGAAAAGATGTACCGGGCCGCGAATGGGCTGAGCCCCGACGATCTTTATGCCGTCGCGCGGATGGCCTATCTGGAAATGGCACTCAGCGGAATCACGACGGTTGGCGAGTTCCACTACCTGCATCGCGATCCCGCTGGCGCGGCTTACAGCGATCCGAATCTGATCGCGAAGTTGATGGTCCGCGCGGCGCGTGAGGTGGGCCTCCGCATTTGTTTACTGCGGGTGGCGTATGCGCGGGCAGGCTTCGAGAGCGCACCCGATCCTCTGCAAAAGCGTTTCATTGAAGCCAGCCCGGAGGAGTTCTTGCGGAACGCTCAAGATCTCTCCGGCGCGTTGGACGGCGTCTTCGAGTGGATGGGCGTTGCTCCACATAGTGTGCGGGCTGTCCCCTTGCACTATCTGCGGGAGGTAGACAGCTGGGCGCGCAGCGCGGGGGTTCCGGTTCACATGCATGCCGCCGAACAGCCGGCGGAGTTAGAAGCCTGCGTGGCCGAGTATCGAGTGACGCCCATTGCGCTGCTCGATCGCGAGGGTTTACTTCACGAACGGTTCACCGCCGTCCACGGCATTCATGTGACTGCGGAAGAGATCGCGGCGCTTGCGCGAACTAAGGCTCTCGTGTGCGCCTGCCCGACTACCGAGCGCAATCTGGGGGACGGCGTGATTCCGGCGGCCGCTTATCTGGATGCGGGTGTCCGGCTGGCCCTCGGATCGGATAGCCAGGCGAGCATCGACTTGCTGGAGGACGCGCGCGAGCTTGAATACCACTTGCGCTTGCAGCAACTGCGGCGGGGGCTGATCGATCCTGCCGAGCTACTCCGATGCGCGACCGCGAATGGTGCCGCCGCGCTCAACGTTCCTCCCGGCGCTGATGACTGGTTCACCGTGGATCTGGATCATCCATCGATCGCCGGCTGTGAACGCGATCCGGTTGCCGCAGTCGTGTTCGGAATGGATCGATCCGCGGTGCGGGACGTGGTGGTCGGGGGAACTGCAATCGTCCAGGACGGAAAACATCCGCTGCACGAGCGGATCCTCGAAGACTACTTAAAGGTGAGCCGCCGGTTTTGCGATTGAGCTGCGGACCGCGTCTAGATCGGCTTCGGTATCGATGTCGAACGCGGCGGCCGGGAGCGGCAATTGTGCAACATTGTGCAGGTTTGCACAAATAACTTTTCGGGCTCCAGCCTCGCCATGAAGAGCTAACAGTCTAGGATACATAGGCTTACCGAAAATTGCCGGAACTCCGCAGGTCGCATTGTAGGCAGCGGCGGCGATGGGCTGTCTACTCTCGGAAAACAGGGCTGCCAAGGCCATTAAATGTTTGTCAGAAACCAGTGGCTGATCGCAGAGCGTGAACAGCACCGCAGTGACTTCCGAATCGCACTTTAGCGCCGCGCGCAAGCCTGCATGGATGCTGGACGCCATACCGCTCGCCCAATCAGGATTGGACACTGGAGTTACCGGCAAGCCGGCAATCTCATCGATCACGCGATCGCTGTTCGCGCCAACTACAACGACGACTGGCGAAAAAGAGGCAAGCAGCACGGCGCGGGAGGCTCGGCGGACCAGCGTTTCACCATCGAACTGCACGAGTTGTTTCGGGAAGCCCAATCGGGACGAAGCACCGGCAGCCAACACGACACCAGCAATTTTCAAGAGAGGACCGGCTCACGGCGGCCCTCGTGAATGGGACCCGGGCGATCTCGCAACTTGCCTGCGCCACTTTCGGTCAACGCTGCTTGTATCTCACTGACGATAGCGAGAGCAATTTCCTCCGGAGTATCGGCGCCGATATCGAGGCCCACGGGGCTATGCAGCGCGGGGAACGGACGTCCACCGGCTTCATCGAGCATGCGCTCGGTGCGTAAGCGTGGCCCGAGCACGCCGAGGTAGCGAATGGGTTCGCGGCTGAGCGCGGCGAGAAACGCGCTGTCCTGCTGGTAGCTATGGCTCATCAACACCGCGACGGTGCGATCGTCGATCATCAGATTGCTAAGCGGGCGATCCAAATCGGCAAGTATGACTGCGTCGGCCAAGGGAAAACGTTCGGCCCGGGCGTAGTTCGAGCGGCCATCGACCACGGTGCAGTGCCAGCCCAACTCCTTAGCGAAACGAAGAACGGGAAGCGCGTCGTGCCCTGCGCCGACGATCAGGAGAGGAATCGGCGGCGTCAGGAAATCAAAGAAGACTTCAGTGTCGCCGTAAGTCTCCCAAGTGGATTCGCGGGAACGCCGGACCGCGTGCGCTCCGGCGAGGATGCGGTCGGAAGACTGCAGCGTTGACTGGACCGATCCGTCCGGAAACAAAGCCAAGTGTTGACCGAGATCCCGGCCCGTGATCACCGTGGCCAGGACGCCGCCGCGGCGATCGGTCCGGCAAGCCTGAAGCAGCGCTACGGTCAGCGGGTTAGTCCGGGGCTCCCAACGTTCAAGTAAAACGTGAACCACGCCATTGCAGCCCAGCCCGAATTCCCAGATCGCGTCCTGGTCCGACGTGTTGTCGTAGACCCGAAGCGCGACGGGCGTTTCCCCGGTGAGCCACCAGGCTTTTTTGAGGACGTCGCCTTCGAGGCAGCCGCCGCTAATGGATCCGACGCGGCCGCCATTTTCAGTGATCAGCATACGCGCCCCGGGGCTCCGGTACGCAGACCCGCTCACCTTCACTACGGTGGCCAGAATCGCGGGGGTTTCCTGATGCACAGCGTCCGCCCAAGCCGCAAGGATGAGTGCGTCGTCCTTCATTCTCGTTACTATTATGCCGGGGGCGAGCGCGAACCGGTTACTCTACGCTCGCCCGCGCCAGCCGCTAGTTCTTAGGAAGCGGCAGGAGTCCGTAGACGTTCACATAGTTGGTGGTGGAGTAATTCGAGAAAGTGGGCATATACATCTTGCCGTTGGCGACTACGGGAGTGACGAATTTCGCGTAGTAGCCGGCGTCGTCGCGGGTTGCGTTCTGGGTGCTGCTCCACAATTCCTGCGACGGATTAGTGGCGCTTAGAGCGTAGAGGATGCCTTTCACCAGGCCGGTATCCTCATAATCTCTGGCCGTGACCGAACCCCACACGATGCCGCTCGCGTCGGCTGTTCCGTTCGATGAAACCGAGATGGACCCGCCGGGCGCGCCGGTGGGGGTAGTCACGGTCGATTGCAAGAGCGGAGTGGTATCAAACGTGGTCCCGTTGAAGTGGAAGGCTTTCAGCGGTTCGCTCTCGCCCCAGAGATAGAGAAGAGGGCCGAGGGAAGCGCTGGTCCAGAAGGCCGGACCGGGGCGGATCTGCTGCTGGGTGGCCTGAAATTCCTGGGGAATGTTTTGATCGCCCGTGCTGTACCTGCCGAGGTCGCTGGGCTTGAGCAGGTAGATCTCGCCGCCTTTCCCGCCGCCCACGAGCAGACCGCTGGGCATGAGAATCGGGCCAGACCCCGCCAGATCGAGATCGGAGGAATTAAGGACGTTGAAGTTCGACGCGACAAAGTAATCGGTCAGCTTGAGGCCGCCGGCGGTGCTGAAGCGGAGAGCGGCTTCGCTGAGGTCCGAGGCTGCATCAGTGGTTCCGTTGCCGGTGAACAGATAGACGTTACCCGCGGGGTCGACGACGGGCGCTCGGCCGGACTGCCAAATTCCGCCTTGCGCCCCATCGGGAGTGGAGCAGAAGATTCCGGTTTGCTTGAGGGTAGCCGCGTCATACGACATCACCCACCCGTGATAGGGCTGGGCGTCTTCGTGCGAGGACCAGCCGATAATCAGCTGCCCTTTGGCCAGCGCCAATCCCAGACGCTGATTATTCATCTTTGGGTCGAAGGAGACCACGCCGGCGACACTGCCCTGCCCTGTTCCCGGAACCGAGCCCGAGATTGCTACCGGTCCGCCGAATTTCTCTTGCCCGGTGGTGAGGCTCAAGGCATGAATGCGCTGGACATAACTTGCGGCTCCCGCTTTCGTTTCTTTCGTGCGGGCGACCAGATAGAGGGTCTGAGTGGTGATATCGATGACGGGCGTACTTACGATTCCAACCGGCCCCACGATATCGCCGTTATTGTGGCCCACGATATCGGCGATGGGGACCACGGTTACTCCGGCTGCCGGGTTGGTGAAATTGACCGACCAAAGTGTCTTGTTTTGATCGGCGTCGAAGGCGTACACCGTATCGGACATAGTGCAAATGAACAATACGTTGTGCGACCCCTGGCCCGGAATTGGGAGTTTAGGAACGTAAAGCGGCTGGGCGAATACCGAGCCATCGACCGCGTATTGAAACACCTTCCCGAACTGCTGTGTGTTCACGTTCGAAGTGTTGAGAACGGTCTCGGACAGGTTGGCCCCGGTTCGACTGTTGTTATAGCGATTAGAAAGAACGCTCACCTGAGCGGACAAGGTGAGTGTAGAGAGTAGAGCGAGGATGAGTGCTGGTTGCATCTCTAGCCAGTGTTCCAGGTTTCGATGTTGGGTATGTGCGGGATTTGTCAAAGTTTTGTGAAGACAGGCTCGAGCGCAAAAATAAATGCAACCAATCAGTTGCATTGCAGGCACGCGACGGGATAATATGCATCCAGGAGGTTGCATGACGACAGCAACAGCAGAAGCGGTGAAGATTGAACGGACGATGCGGGTGGCGGCCCCGCGGAGCAAG
This sequence comes from Bryobacterales bacterium, assembly GCA_963752695.1. Lineage (GTDB taxonomy): Bacteria > Acidobacteriota > Terriglobia > Bryobacterales > Bryobacteraceae > Bog-113. Next base: position 277,983 of record CAVVZB010000002.1, on the reverse strand, counting down.
GTATGGCGGGCGTTGACCAGCGCGAGCGCGTTCAAGACCTGGTTTGGCGTGGCATTCACGGGGGAGTTAGCCGAGGGCGCGCGGATCGAGATGACTTCTTTGCACAAAGGCGCCTGCGACGGCGTGCAGTTTTGGATGCAGGTGGAGCGCATGGAACCGGAGCATCTGTTTGCGTGGACATGGGACCCGGGTGCGCCGGAGCCGGACGTCGACTATGAGAAGGAGCCGAAGACGAGGGTCGAGTTCACGCTCGAAGAGCAGGCCGGAGAGACGCTGGTGACAGTGACAGAGACGGGATTCGAGCGGTTCTCAGCGGATCGGCGGGCGAAGCTGTTCGCGGGGAACTCGCGGGGCTGGGAGGCGCAGATGGAGAATCTGGCGCGGTATGCCGGGCAGAGGGAATAGTTTGGGGCCGGCGCGACCGGCTCCGGTGTTTGCGGCCTTGGGCGACGACACGCGGTTGCGGATTGTAGCGCGACTCGTCGCCGGGGGACCGCAGTCGATTACGGCGATTACCAGTGGGGAGCGGATCACTCGTCAGGCGGTGACGAAACACTTGCACGTGCTCGAGGGCGCGGGAGTATTGCGCTGCCGGCGCCGGGGCCGCGAGCAGGAGTGGACGCTGGAGATGAAAAAGATGGAAGAGGCGCGGCGGTGGCTGGACGGGATTGCAGCAGAGTGGGACCGGGTTCTGGGCGATTTGAAGCGCTTCGTGGAGGAGGACACCGAGCCGGACTAGATGTTGCTTTCCATTCTTGGTGGTATTCAGGTAGCACTTGGTGGGATGGCGAGAGGACGTGGAAGTGGGGGCGCCAATTGAATCATTAACAACTGAGTATGTCCGGGAGCCGGTGCTGCTGGATGGAAGAAGCGGGGCGGCGGCGCGTCTTATAAACTAGGAACAAGCATGAAGACACTGATTTCGGTAGTACTTGCAGCGGCCGCCGTGCTGCCCGTTTACGGCGAGACATTGAACCCCCCGAAGCCTGCTGCGGAGTTTGCGATCAGCATGCCCGAGGGTGGCCAGAAGCTTCTGAGCTCGTTTCGCGGGAAGCCCGTTTGTCTTGCGTTGTTTTACACCACTTGCCCGCATTGCCAGGATATGGCGAAGATGCTGAGCAGTCAGATTGTTCCGGAATACGGTCCAAAAGGCGTTCAGGTGTTGGCTGCCGCGTTTGACCCCGAGGCGAAAACGCAGGTGGGGGACTTTGCCAAGCAGTACGTAAAGGGGTTTCCGATCGGCTATGTGGACCGGGGGCAGGTTTACGAGTTCCTGCAAAAGTCGGTCATGACCGTGCTTTACGTTCCGATCATGGTGTTCATCGACAGCAAAGGGATGATCCAGAGTGAGTATATCGGAGACCAGGGGTTTTTGGCCGATCCGCCGAAGAACGTACGAGCCGAACTGGACAAGATGCTGGCGCATCCTGCTGGTAAACCCGTCAGCCACTCAGCAAAGAAAGTGACAGTCGCTAAGAAGTAGGCCGGTTCGCATTTTCCGAATGGCGGATCGATTTACGCCGCCTACCATAGAGTAACGAGAGTTCCTAATCCCGGGTTGTCAAAACTGTGATAAACTACCCGGGCGTTATAGGACGGGTTCAGGATCACAGTGCCCGATTCTAAAGGAATTCTTTCAAAGAATGCGAACTTTCAAATATGTCTTTGCGACAGCGTGCAGTTGCGTTTGTCTAAATGCAACCATAACGATCAACTCCTATATCCCTTCAATCCCCTCGCCGCAAAGAGTGGGAACTCCCGTGGAATTCGCGGTAACGGCGACGGATTCGAATCCGGGCCCGCTCACTTTCCAGTTCAGCTCGGCTTATGGAACCGGCGCGATGTCGGTCATCCGCAACTTCAACATCGGAACCAGTAGCGCGGGAGTTTGGACAGCGCAACCGTTCAGTTGGGCGTCGATCCGCGGCGAAGGCGGATACACAATTCAAGTAGTGGCGAAGGACTTCGCAACAGGGGAAACGGCGACACAGACCGTGCCTTTCACGTTGACGACGGCGCTTTCGGGCGGAGCGTTCACGGTGCTTCCGACCGTGCACCCGCTAGTGGCCTTGGCGGCGGTTCCGCCCTGCGCGGTGGGCAGTGCGGCTCGGGTGGTCTTCACGCGCATCGGAGCGTCGCATAGCTCGACGACCAATTATCAACCGTGCGCGGGTAATGTTTCTAGTAACTTCTATGTCGGCGGTCTGCAAGTCTCCGGGAAGTACAACTTGACTTACCAGGTTCGAACGGGGACGACGGTGGTGAACGGCCCCGGCAGCGCGACCTTCAAGGCGGGTGCTCTACCCAATAACATCAGCATTCCCGCGCAGACAGTGGTGTTACCCCCGCAATCGCAATCTTATACGCCGGACAAGGTGTTGCTGCACGGCTATCTGAATACAGCGGCGCCGGGCAAGAACTACCAGCCCACGGCTACCGATCTATTGGGAAACGTGATCTGGTTCTACAACAGCACGGATCTACAAGTACTGCTGACGCGGCCTCTGGAAGGCGGTAACTTCCTGGCGCTTCAGTCGGGAACATCCTGGGACGCGAACGCGGTGCTGCCGGCGCAGGTGTGGCGGCGATTCGATCTGACCGGCAACATTGTGAAGGAGACTAACATCGGCGTGCTCCAGCAGCAGTTCCTAGCCTTAGGGGCAACGAACCTGAGGTCTTGCGCTTCCATTCCGCGGCCGGTTGCGGTCGGCTCGTCATGCCTGGGCAGCGTGAGCCACGACGTGATTCTGATGCCGAATGGAGATTATGCGTTTATCGGCATTATGGAAAAAGTGTTTCCGCCGGGTACGCAGGGCGACACGACGGGCCTGAACGTTGACATTCTGGGGGAAGCGGTGATGGTGGTGGACAGCAATTTGAACGCGCTGTGGTATTTCGACACCTTCCAGCATGACAGCGGCGGGATGCAACTGGATATCAACCGGCCGGCGGTGCTGCACGAGGTTTGCAATGCGTCGGGCGCGGGCGGCTGTCCGCCGCTCTTCCTCGCGGGAACGCCAGGCGTGACGACCAACGTGAACGACTGGCTACATTGCAACTCGCTTCAATACCGCGCATCGGACGGCAATTTCGTGCTGTCGTCACGATCCCAAGACTGGGTGATGTTGATCGATTACAACAACGGCGCCGGAACAGGGAACATTCTGTGGCGCATGGGGCCGTCTGGGGATTTCACATTCAACAACATCAATAACGACACGTATCCTTGGTTCTCGCACCAACACGACGCGGCATTTGAACCCAACGGGATTTTCGACACTTTCGATAACGGCAACACGCGGGTTTCGATGCAAGGCGGGAACAGCCGGGGGATGGCGCTGATGGTAGATGAGTCCGCGTTTACGGTCACGCCGGTGCTGAGTCAAGACTTGGGTTACTACGCTTTCGCGCTTGGCAGCGCGCAGTTGCTACTGAACGGGAATTATCATTTCCAGCCGGGGTTCGTGCAAGTTCCGCCGAATAACTTTAACTATTCGATCGAACTGCTACCAACGGCAGGGACCACGGGGGCGACGCAGATACTGAATCTAGAAGGCGGGTCGACATCTTACCGGAGTTTCCGGATGCCGGATATGTATACGCCGCCCTCGACCTAGAGTGAGTGTACCGGCGGGCCGGAGTCTTGCGGGACTTCGGCTCGGCGGTGTTCGTTGTTCGATGCGCTCGCCAGTCACGTAGCAAAAGCGCGCCGTGCGCGACATCAGATCTTCAAGGAACTCATCTCAAAGAATACGATTTGACGGCGACGCAGACCGTATCTTTCGTGTTGACGACGCTAGTTCCAGGCGGAGTATTCACGGTGGCTCCAGTTGCCTCTCTTCCTCTCGCCGTGTCATCAATAGAGAGGAGCCTCATTGCGCAGCCTATTCCTATTCCTATCCAGTAACCGCCCGCTTCGCCGATTTATGGAGACCTCGCGCACGGCGCAACGTTTTTCGGGACGTTTCGTTGCCGGACGAACCCTTGACGAGGCGTTGGCGGCTTGCGAGAAAGTCAACCGGGACGGGCTGACGGTCACGCTCGATTACCTGGGCGAGAATGTGCATTCCCTCGAGGAAGCGGAAGGCTCCCGCGCCATGTACCTGCAGTGTTTGGAAGGGCTGAACAACCGCGGGATCAAGGGCAATGTCTCTCTGAAGCTGACGCAATTTGGAATCGATCTGTCGGAAGATGCTTGCCGCCAGAATGTTCGTGCCTTGGTGACGAAGGCGGCGGCATCGGGAACATTTGTCCGGGTGGATATGGAATCGAGCCATTACACCGAGACCACGCTGGGTATCGTACGCGATCTATATGCCGAAACGGGATCCTGCGGGGCGGTGATTCAGGCCTATTTAAAGCGAAGCGAAGCCGACATTATCGACCTGAACGACCGGCGCATTCGGGTCCGGCTCTGTAAAGGTGCGTATTTGGAGCCGGAAACGGTGGCCATCAAAGATAAGTCCGAAGTGGATCGAAACTTCGTAAGACTTGCGAGAAGACTGCTGACGGATGGGAACTACCCCGGTATCGCGACGCACGACGAAGCGATGATCCGGGAGGTTTTACAGTTTGTCAAGGAACAAAATATCCCGCCGGAACGTTTCGAGTTCCAGATGCTCTACGGCATCCGGCGCGATTTACAGGAGCGCTTGGTGCGCGATGGCTATCGGGTGCGGCTCTATGTTCCATTCGGTGAAGCCTGGTATCCGTACTTCATGCGGCGGCTGGCGGAAAGGCCAGCGAACGTCCTTTTTCTGGCGCGAAATATCTTGCGCGGGTAGCGGGGTAGTCACGGAACCAAATGATGACTGATAAAGTCAAACAGTTTGTGCGTTACTGGGCATTTCTTGCGGGCAAATTCCTCTTTGCGGGGGCGATTTTCGCAACCTTGATCCGCGGGCTGAATGGCTTGTGGGCTAGCCCCGCTCTTCCGGTCGCAAATAAATACCACACCCTGGGTTATGACCGATATTTGGTTTACCTGATCTGTTTAGGCGTGGTCTACCTGATCGGGGTGGGGCTGTTTTACCTTGCGATTTTGGATCAGCGGTATCGCTGCCGGGTGTGTTTGCGCCGCCTGCGAATGCCGGTTGAGACAGGATCGTGGAGCAGGATGCTGCAACTCGGCCGTCCGCACATTCAGTACATCTGCGTTTATGGGCACGGGAGTCTGAATATTCCTGAGCTGCACCTGACCGGGACGGACATCCGCGCGTGGACACCGCATGAAGATTATTGGACAGAACTTTGCGGAACGGGTGACGGCGAAGGGCGGTAGGAGGTAGGTAGCGGAACTGTGTCACTGTATCGGTGCACGCGGTTGCAGGGCTTGAAAATACGAGAGTGCAGGTCAGTTGGTTAGGATGCCGTTCGCCCAAACCGTAAATTCGACTTGTGTGGCGGGTGTGAATGACCCCGCCGATTACGCCCACCTTATTTTCCAGTCTCGAAAAATCCTTTGTGCAACGCTGCCGGAAAATGACATCACGGGTTGAACGCCAGCCCACAAGATTCTAAGGCATGAAGCCACCTCGGTCTCTGAAGTGGGTGCTTGTGGAACTTCGGCGGGTCGAAAAGGCTCCCTGAGATCCATGCGGTTATCAGTCTCCAAAGTATAGGGACCGACACCCAGTCCCCGTGAGAGAATACAGGTAGTGGAAGAGAAGAGGAAGAATGTACGCGTTCGAGTTCCGGCAAACGCGTATCTCGCCCGATTTTTCCTATCCGGTTTCGGCAAATTCCTCATTAGCGCCGCTATTTTATTCACTCTCGTATTCGGCGCGGTATTCACGTACTACTACATCCACTACTCCAAGCTGATCGACGCCAAATTGAAAGCTGGCCCCTTCACGACCACGTCGCGCATCTACGCGGCGCCGGTGTCGGTGGGAGTGGGTGACGCGGTGAGCCCCGATGCGATTGCCGCCGAGCTCCGCCGGGCGGGCTATACCGAGAGCCGCAGCAATCCGATGGGCTCGTACAATCTGCGCCGCGACGAAATCGAGATCTTTCCCGGCCCAGACGCGTATGCTCGCGAGGACGCGGGAGTGATTCACTTCGCCGATGGCCGGATCATCCGTATCGTTTCGCTCAGTGATAACACGCCGCGCACGGAATTCAACCTGGAGCCGCGGCTGATTACGAATCTGTATGACCGCAATCGGGAAAAGCGCCGGTACGTCAAGTACGCGGAGATTCCGGACATTCTGCGCGAGGCGGTGATTTCCGCCGAGGATCGACGGTTCTTCCAGCATTCCGGTTTCGATCCGATCGGGATTGTGCGGGCGGTTTGGGTGGACATTCGGGAAGGCAAAAGCGCGCAGGGCGCGTCGACAATCAGTCAGCAGCTGGCTCGCGGCATGTGGTTGAGCCCTGCTCGGAGCTTCAAGCGCAAAGCGGCCGAGTTTATGATCACGCTGCAGCTGGAACATAAGCTCTCGAAAGAACAGATCTTCGAGATGTACAGCAACCAGATCGACCTGGGGCGGCGCGGCAGCTTTACAATTCGAGGTTTCGGCGAGGCTGCGGAATCGTATTTCGGCAAGGACATACGGCAACTAAACCCGGCGGAAGCGGCGACGCTCGCGGGCATGTTGCGAGGCGCCAGCTACTATAATCCCTTCCGGCATCCCGACCGCATCCGCGACCGGCGCAACGTGGTGCTTTCGTTGATGCGGGAGAACAATTTCCTTACCGAGCGCGAGTATGCCGTGGCTGCGGCGAGCCCGTTGAAGCTGGCCTCAGCGGGCGCGGAATCAAGCGACGCTCCTTACTACGTCGACCTGGTGAATGATGAGTTGCAAAGCCGTTTTTCCGACTATGATTTTCAGGCCGGGTCCTACCGGATCTACACTTCGCTCGATTTGAACCTGCAGCGCGCGGCGAACGACGCGGTGCAGATCGGGATGAAGCAGGTGGACGAGCTGTTGCGGAAGAACAAGATCACCAAAGAGGCGCAGTGCGCGCTGATCGCCTTGGATCCGCACACCGGTGAGATCAAGGCTTTGGTCGGCGGCCGCAGCTACGGGCAGAGCCAGTTGGATCACGTGACGGCCAAGCGCCAGCCCGGGTCGATTTTCAAACCGTTTGTTTACGCGGCGGCGATGAATACTGCCTTAGCTGGGGGCTCACGAACGCTGACTCCAGCCAGCACGGTGGAAGACGTTCCGACGACGTTCTATTTCGACGGAAGGCCATACGAGCCGGGGAATTTTCATGGCGAGTTCTATGGGACCACTACGTTGCGCCGCGCGCTGGCGCATTCGATGAACGTCGCCACCATCAAGGTGGCCGAGATGGTCGGGTATAACACGGTGGTGAACCTGGCTCACAAGGCCGGGATCAGCGAGGACGTGAAGGCCACGCCCGCCATGGCGCTCGGGGCATATGAAGCGACGCCGCTGGAAATGGCGGGAGCTTACACCATGTTCGCCAATAGCGGGGTGCGCGTGCAGCCGGTATTCATTGATGAAGTGCGCGGAATCAACGGCGGCAACATTTTTCGGAGTAAGCCACTGACCAAGAACGTGCTCGACCCACGCGTGAACTTCTTGATGGTCAGCATGCTGGAAGAGGTAATGCGAAGCGGCACTGCGGCCGGGGTGAGATCGAAGGGCTTCACAGTTCCCGCGGCTGGCAAGACGGGAACATCGCACGATGGATGGTTTGCCGGCTTTACGTCACAACTGCTGTGCATAGTGTGGGTCGGGTTTGACGACAATAGCGAGCTAGGGCTGCAGGGCGCTCACTCCGCGCTGCCGGTATGGACGGAGTTCATGAAGAGGGCTCTGGCGTTCCGCGGGTACCGGGATGCCAAACCGTTTCCCGCTCCCGATGGCATCGTCACGATGCAGATTGACAGCAAGACAGGGATGCCAGCCACGCCCTATTCGGAAGGTACACGATCGGAAGTGTTCATCGCGGGCACGGAACCGGTGGGAGTCGACCCGACCATGCTTCCGGGTGGCGGGACGGATACAACCAACGTAGCCGGGTGGGATACCAGCGCGCCTCCGGTTCCGAGCAGCGCGCCATTACCGCCGCGCCGCTATAGTCCTCTGCCTCCGGCTCCGTTGGATCAACCCGTTGGGGCCGATGGCGCCGCCAACGCGGTAACACCTGGAGTGCCCGCCTCAAAGAAGCCGGGACTCTTCCGCCGTATCTTTGGGGGTAAGCCCAAACCGCAGAGCACACCGCCAACGTAGTTATCCCGAATCGCACAAGCAATATTCCCCAAATGGATCGCGGGGTGATATTATCTCTGCAAAGGAGGCCGTCAAAAATGGTTTCCAAGACGACCGCTTCCATAACGTTTGCAATTTACGCCTTTTCCGGCATCGGCACCATCCGTGCTGACACGACCGTTCCGCAACCGCCTCGTCCCCTTTCAGCGGAGATGAAAGCCGATATTCTGATGGCTCGCAAGATGTATCGCGAGGCCATCGACATGTATACAACCAGTCCTGATTCCGCGGCGAAGTGGAACAAGATTGGCATTGCATACCATCAACTTTTGGACTTCGCAGCGGCGAAGCGGAACTATGAGCAGGCTTTGCGGGTGGACCCGGAGTTCGGGGAAGCGCGCAACAATCTAGGGACAATTTTCTACTCCCAGAAAAGCTACCGGCGCGCCATTCGCGAGTACAAGAAAGCGCTCCGGGTGATGCCGACTTCGGCCTCGGTCTACAGCAACATGGGCACGGCATACTTCTCCCGGCAAGACTATAAGAAGGCTGCGGAGGTTTACCAGATTGCGGTGAAGCTTGATCCCGACGTGTTTGAACATCACAGCTCCTATGGCACGATCATGCAAGAACGGTCGATCACGGAACGCGCGAAGTTCCACTACTACCTGGCGCGCATGTACGCCAAAGCGGGCAGTGTGGAGCGTGCGCTACAGTATGTGCGTAAGTCGCTCGAAGAAGGCTTCCCGGAGCGCAACAAATACATGGAAGATCCGGAGTTTACGGCTTTGCAAAGTAACGAGGAATTCCAGCAGATCATGAAGTCCGAGCCGCGTGTATTGTAGGACGCTGGCATTTGGACTGATTCTAATCGCCTGCGGGATTCTGAACTCCTGCGATAAACCGACCGTCATTTGGCGAACCGCGGTGCTGCGATTCGAGAACCTGACGCCGTCGCCAGATTCGGACTGGCTGGGGCGGGCAATAAGTGAAGAGATCTCGGGGCAACTGGAGGGCACGCGTCATAACGCGGTGATTCTGTTCAGCACGCTGCGGCAGTTGGACGGAGCTCTAGGTCCCCGGCCGGTGCAGGCTCCGGGCGTTTCCGCGGAACGGGCGGCAGCGATCGGCGCTGGTGCCAACCGGATAGTGACCGGCTATTTTACGGTCAATGGGAACCGCCTTTCGATCACAGCCAAGGAAGAGAACCTGGAAACGCGGAGAGAAGCGCCGCCGATCGTGGTTGCGGGGGCGGTGGAAGAGGTGCTGCATTTGACCGATCAAATCGCACGCGCCATCGACGAAGAAGCCTTGCCGCCCATTACGGGAAGTGCGCGGGCAATGCGCTCGTATGCACTGGCGCTAGAGAGTCCAGCGGCCCAGGCAGGGCTTTTGCAGAACGAAGCCAATCGGCTGGACCCGGATTTCGGAAAGCCGTATGTCGCTCTGGCGCAAACGGCGCTAAGCGCGAAAGATGGCGTGGAATTCGAAAAGGTCTTCGCGGCGGCGCGGGCGCGCGGTAATGGAATCGACGCCGTGGACCGGGCCATTCTGAACCTTGACCAGGCGCGGCTTCACGCCGATCTTCCGACACGTATCGATGCGCTCGGGGCTCTGGTCCGTCTGCTGCCAGCCGATCCGTTTCGCCTTCAAGAACTGGGCACCGCCGAATTGGACGCCAACCGCTATGCCGAGGCTGCCGACCACTTTCGCAAGCTGGGAACGCTGCTTCCGACCAACACGGAATGGCTAAACCTACTGGGCTATGCGCAGATGTATGGCGGCGATGAAGCGGGCGCGTTCAAGACGTTTGAGACATTCAGGAGATCGAATCCAAAGGATGCGAATGCGCTCGATTCGACCGGCGACGCCTATTTTTTCTTCAACCATTTCGATCAGGCCGAGAACTGGTATCGGCAGGCGCACGATCGGAACGCGGAAGTTGCAGGCAGCGCCGAATTGTTGAAGATGGCGTGGGCGCGGCTAATGCGTGGGGACCGCGCGGGGGCTCGGGAACTGACCGGCCGGTACCGGAACGAGCGCGCCAAGTTGCATGACCCCTGGGAGACGTTGCGGGCGGCTCAAGTGATTCGGGTGGCCGGTGCACCAGCGGAAGCTGAAAGTATGCTGGCGGAATATCCGGCGTGGGCGCCTTTGGGAATCCGGCAGACGGCCGCGGCGCAGCTCGCCTGGTGGCGCTATCTGGATGGGACTGGACCAGCGCCGGAGCAACTCTCGCCTAACGCGCAAGCGCTAATCACGATGGCCGGGAAGAACTTCGCGGCAGCGGTTCCGATTTGGCGAAAGCTCGCGGAAAATACGGCGCCTTCGGAGTGGTGGACACGAGCGGTTTACGCCCGCGCATTGGCGGTCAACGGACAGACGCAGGAGAGCGGCCGTTACTTGAAATTCACGCCACCTCCGCAGCCGGGGCGCATCTTGAATTTTGACGAGCTCTGGTACCCGTGGATTCTGGAAGCGCGCCATCAGGCCAGTGGCAAAGTGGCGTAGGCTGGGGCTGACAAGGGCAAGAATTCGCGACGGCGCAATTTAGGGAAGGCAGCGGCGGCGATCATGACCGCGTTGTCGGTGGAGAGCGCGGGGGTTGGGAAGTGCACGGGGATTTTAAGAAGCGCGCTTTCGGCAGCCCGGCGCAGACCGGAATTGCAGGCAACGCCGCCGGAAATAATGAGCGACCGGGCGGAGATGTCGCGAGCGGCGGAAATGGATCGGCGCAGCAATTCCTGAATGACGGTGTACTGAAAACTAGCGAGGAGATCGAGAGTTGCTGGAGGCGTGATGCGCAGCCAGTCCTCGGTCGAAGGATTGGGGTTGGAGGCCCAGAAGGCGCGCCGGGTTTCGATCTCGGCGGTGAGGTCGCGCGTCTGCGTCCAACGCAGAACCGCAGTTTTCAGCCCACTGAAGCTGAAATCGAGCGCATTGGCTTTCATACGCGCAATGGTAAAAGGGACGGCTCTGGGATTACCGAAAGGCGCTAGCCGGTCAATCACGGGCCCGCCGGGATAGCCGAAGCCGAGCAACTTGGCCACTTTATCGAAGGCTTCGCCTGCAGCGTCGTCGCGCGTTTTTCCGAGAAGACGATAATGGCCGGGTTGTTCCATCGCAAACAGATGAGTATGTCCGCCGCTGACGACGAGCGCCAAGGCGGGGAATTGGACTGGGTGGCCGGAGTTTGCCGATTCGAGTAGCACGGCGTGAATATGTCCTTCGACGTGATTGATGCCTATCAGTGGTTTGTCGAGCGCGAAACAGAGACCTTTTGCATAAGTAAGACCGACTAGAAGAGATCCGGCAAGCCCGGGACCGACTGTAGCGGCAATGGCATCGAGCGAGTCCCAATCTGCCCCGGCCTGCAGCATGGCGGAACGAACAACCGGGACGATGGCGCGCAGGTGCTCCCGAGAAGCTAGCTCGGGGACAACGCCGCCGTACTTGCCGTGCGTACTTAGCTGAGAGGCGACGACCGAGGAGCGGATGTGGATTTCGTCGTCGACGACCGCGGCAGCGGTTTCGTCGCACGAGCTCTCAATTGCCAGAATCCTCAACTCTTAATGTAGCGGAGTCACCGGGGCGCCTCCGGGATAGAGCTGAGCAGTGAGTACGGCGCACTGTTCGACAGCTTTGAATGCAATTTCCAATTCGCTGGCATCCGGGTAGATGCGCGCGAGTTGGTCGAGCGAATTCAAGACGACCATGATCTGGTTATTCAAATCGTGCGCGATGCCGCGGATTGTGGGACTCCGTTCATTCATTCCGCCTTGATCTTAGAGCGCGTCGTTGCAATAGGGCGTGCACCAGGGCCCAGGCGGCTCAATCTGAAGGAGATAAATCGTTGGGGATGTGGTGAATCAAGTAATGGCTATTCAGGGATACACGGGCGGGCGCGCCAAAATTGAAATAAACTGGTATCCAGCCAATATGAACAAATTGTGGGCGTATTTCGGATTGATGGGTATGATTTGCTCGTCCGTCGCACAAACAACGGAACCTCCTAACCAGGAAATCAGCGACGCGGTGATCCGGAGCGGCGTGCGCGAAGTGGTGCTGGATGTGGTGGTCCGCCAGAAGAACCAACAGCTGGCCCGAAGATTAGCAGCCTCGGACTTCAAAATCACCGAGGACGGCATTCCCCAAAAGATAAAGACGTTCCGGTTCGTTTCAGGAAAGGATTCCGACCCCGCGCCCGAAGTGATCTCAACTGCTCCGGGTGCTCCGGCGGCCCCGCCCCGGAAGATGGAAGAGCCGAGTTATGTGTCCATTGTTTTCGATCAGTTGAGCCCGGGCACACGCAAGTACGCGCAGGACGCGGTTCATGCGTTCCTCACTCATGAGTTGCGCTCCAGCACTTACGTATCGATCTTTTTGCTCGATTACCGGATGAGTGTGCTCCAGAACTTCACGAACGATCGAGTTCTGCTGGCGCAGGCCGTAGATCGCGGTATCGCGGGAAACTATTCGAGCTTGTCGAGGGATAACGCGAGCGTCATCAATCAAGCGGATTACTCGGCAGTCTCCAACCGAGCCGGAGTATCGATCGGTTCGAGCATCGATTTATCGACGACGCCGGATTTGGCAACGGCCGGGGCGGGCACGTCGATCGATGAGGGTGCCCAGGCGGCGGCCAAGATCGTGTCGGACCAACGGGAAATCGCCATGTATCAGGGCGGCCGCAGGACTGTCGCGGCGCTCATGAATCTGGTCAAGTATGAATCGTCGCTACCCGGAAGGAAGACGGTTCTGTATCTTTCGGAAGGGATGAACCTTCCCCCGGGCCAGCATGAGTTGATTCGCGATGTGATTAGCACCGCCAATCGCGGGCATATTAGTTTTTACGGCATTGACGTGCGCGGGTTGAGCCCGTTCAGTTCGAATTCGTTGGCGCGGAATTTATCCCGTACGGTAGCGGGCGTAAGCGCGAGCCAAGTGTCGAGCCCCGTCGGGGTTACTACGGCGCAGGCCAAGGAAGCCGATACGCAAAACGAAGCCAATGTGGCCAACAACGATCAAAATATGGCTGAGCTGGCGAACGGCACGGGCGGATTCGCGGTCTACGATACCAATGAGATCGGCAACGCCATGCTGCGCGTGATGCAGGATGTTCGCACGCACTACGAGATATCGTACTCGCCCGCGTCCGAGGTGTTCGACGGCCATTTTCGACAAATTCAGGTTACTTTGGATGACCCGAAGCTGGCGGTGCAGAGCCGCGAAGGTTACTACGCGCTACCGGATCTGAATGGCAAGAGTGTGCTGCCGTTTGAGCTGGCCGGGTTGCGCGCGCTTGATTCCAAAATCAAGGCAAGCGACTTCGCCTTCCGGGTGGCCGCTCTGCGTTATCGTCCGGCTCAGCAGGGATATCGCTACGAGATCGCATTCGAAGTGCCGACGGTCAACATCACACCGCGTAAAGACTCGGAGACGCGCAAAGCCCGCCTGCATGCCGCCTTTCTCGCGTTGATCAAAGACGAGCACGGGCAGGTGGTCGATAAAGTCAGTCATGAGATCGATCAGAACGTGCCCGACGACAAGCTCGACTTATTCCGTCAAGGCCGGATCATTTTCACAACGCCGGTCGAATTGGCTCCCGGGCACTACACGATTGAGGCAGCGGCGATCGACCCGGAAGGTAACCGGAGCAGCGTCAGGCGGACGGCGTTGGTGGTGGGGATGTCGCGTCCAAGCACGGTGAGCGACATTTCGCTAGTACGGGACCTGCAGCCTCTCGCGGCGCCTCGCGATCCGGGCGACCCGTTGGAGTTCGAAGGCGGGCGGATCACGCCGGAATTGGACGGGACTTCCAAACTTGCGGAGGGCACGTCGCTGTACTTCGTGATTTACCCTGGGACGGGAGCTGCGAAGCCCAAGGTGACGGTGCAATTTCTGCGGGACGGCGCGCCGGTGGCGACATCCCAGCCGGACCTGAGCGGGCCCGATGAGGTCAATTCCATACCGGTAATTGCTTCGGCGAAGTTGCCGGTTGGCGATTACCAGGCGCAGGTGACGGTGGAGCAGGACGGCCGTGCGATTCGGCGCTTCACCGCCTTTTCGGTAGCGCCGTGACCGGGATCTCACTGGACGCATACCGGCTGTTCGACGAAGACCAGGCGCTGACTCCCGCGCTGCTGGTTTATCCCAAGCTGGTTGACGGTAACATTCGGGCGACGTTGCGGCTAATGGGCGGCGACGCAAACCGGTGGCGCCCGCATCTCAAAACGTCGAAGATGCCGTGGATGGTGCGGCTTTTGCTGGCGCACGGCGTTCAGCATTTCAAATGCGCGACCACGCTGGAGTTGCAAGTGGCGTGCGCGAGCGGGGCGCGGGATGTACTGGTGGCGTATCCGATGGTCGGCGCAAATGCGCGGCGCGTTCTGGAGATCGCCCGCGCGTTCGAGCATGTGCGCATTTCCGTGCTGGTTGAAAGCGAGGAGCAGGCACGCGCATGGGTCGGCGGCCCAGTCGGGATGTTTGTGGATGTGAATCCCGGGATGGATCGCACGGGGATCGACGAAGGCACCATGGAGCCGATCGTGCGCCTGGCGGGGGGGTTGAAGGGGAAATTCCGGGGCGTACATTACTACGACGGGCATATTACGGATGCGGATTTTGACGCGCGCCAGCTGAAGGCGCACGGTGGCTACGACCAGCTCATGAAGATTGTTGGAGCGCTGGAAGCGTCGGGGATACCGGTTGGAGAAGTAATCACTTCGGGAACTCCGGCGTTTCCGGCGGCGATGGTTTACTCCGGCTTTCTGAGCCGCCATTTTGTGCACCGGGCATCTCCGGGGACGGTCTTATTTCATGACGCGAGCAGCTTGGCTTCCCTGCCCGCAAGCTTCGGCTATGCAGCAGCGACCGTAATCATGGCCACGGTGGTGAGCCATCCAGCGCCGAATCGTGTGACTTGCAACGCGGGGCACAAAAGCGTTTCGGCGGACGCAGGCGTGCCAACATGCGTGGTCATAGGACATCCAGAGCTAACGCCGCTGAAGCCGAGCGAGGAACATCTGCCGATGGAGGCGCCCGCCGGCGCGGAATTGCCCAAAGTTGGGCAAGCCCTTTACCTGCTGCCGCGACACATCTGTCCGTCAGTGAATCAGTTCGATGAAGCGCTGCTGATTGAGGATGGGCGGATTGTGGGCCACGAACCGGTTGCGGCTCGCGGCCATGAACACGCCCTGGTGGCCTGAGACTTCAGAAGCCGGCTTCGTCCGCGGATGGTCCGTAGATGGAAGGCACCGGGATATTGTTCATGCGCAAGTAGACGCTTAACTGCCCTCGATGGTGAATCATATGATTCATCACGAAAGAGCGAATTACGGCAACCTTGGGCAAGGTGAGCAGCGTTACCGCGCCGTTTTTCAAGGACCATGGCTGGAACAGAGCTTCGTCCGAAACGCCGGAAATCGATTCACGGCCCTGAGCAGCGGCCTTATCGAATAGCGCCAGAAGTTCTTCGGTCGTCGTGGGCTTCGTGTCCGGCCCGCCGCCCGCGGCCAGGTCGAGCGAATCCTGGTCCACCGTAATCTTGATCCACTCGGGAATGCGCGCGATATGGATCGCGAGCGGTCCCATGGCGGATGACTTGTCATGGGGTTTATATGTGAAAGTCTCAGCGGCGACGCGGGCGAGCACTTTGCGCGTGGTCTGAATTTCCTGATCGTATTCTGGAAGCAGATATTCGTTAATCGGCAATTGGGTCCCTCTCGGAGAGTCTATTGTACTCTCGTTGACCCCAAGTTCTTCGAAATTGAGAAGGCGCCCGACAGTACAGCTATCGGCTTCCTGCTCTGCTTTTCAGCGTACATTTTGCGGTCGGCTTCCGCGATGGTTGCAATGAGATCACGCGGTGGAACTCTTCGCGCCATCCCCACCGATGCACGGATGCGAGCTTCCTCGAACGAGCTTCGAACGCGTTCGGTGATTGTTGCCGCGCAGTCCGCGTCGCACTCGGGTGAGAGCACGAAGAACTCGTCGCCTCCCACACGGGCGACGAAATCCGACTTTCGGACGGCCTTTCGGAGCAAGTTGGCGGCATTCACGATCAGGCGGTCTCCGGCCGAATGCCCTTCGGTATCGTTGGCCTGTTTGAGTCCATCGAGGTCGACAGCGATGACGCAGGCCGGGTGTCCGTAGGTGCGGCATCGGTCCTCCTCGGCGGCGACGAACCGGTCCCAGGCGCGCCGGTTGTATAGTCCGGTCATGCAATCGGTGTCGGCTTCGGCGTTGGCGCGTTCCGCTTTCCGGAACAACTGCCCTAGCTCAATTTCGGCGGCCAACATAGTACTCAAGATCTTCGCGAACAGTTCGAACAGCGGCAGATTCGCCTGCAAAGACTCCGGCTGCGGGGCCGGATCGATGGCGCAGAGAGTGCCGAAGAGCGCACCGTCGGCGCGCGTGAGTGGGATTCCAACATAGGACTGGATATTCAGAGCCTTGCCGATCGGGGCTTCCGCGTAAGCAGGCACCAGAGCTGAGGCCGGCGCAACACGGGGGCCACGGCCAAGGACCATACGCGAACAGAATGAGTCGCTCCACCGAAACACGGCGGGCGCTTCCAGGCGATAACCGTGATCCTCGGCCTCGATCACTATCCAATCGTCACCGTCGACGCGGGTGACCATCCACAGGGCTAAACCGTTCCTGGCATGAAGATATTTCAGTATGTCGCGAGCCGTTGACGTGAAATCCAGACGGTCGGGCCCGAGCGGCGGCATTCGATCCATGACCGTCTATCGGCGAGCAAGCCAAAAAGCTGAATAGCCGGACGCAAATAATAGCGATCGCGAACGTAATAATTCTTACATAAAGGCGGAAGGCGGAGCAGGATCTTCGGGCCGCCCCGCATTGGCGAGCGGCACCTGAATCAAAGTGAACGCGATCAATCCAAGAACGGCGACGCCAATGAGGTAGAGGGGTTGTTTCAGAATCGCCGGAACTGGGTGGTCGAAGCCTTGCAGTGACGCCGTGACCAAACCCATCAGCGCTTCGCCAGCGATTAACCCGGAAGCCGCCAGGACACCGACGTTTTCCACGCGTGCGCGTTGCGCTTCGTTCAATCCGCGCCGCGCAACGAACCATTCGGTAACAGCGCGGATCAACCCACCCACAAAGATGGTTGCGACGGTTCCAAAAGGCAGATACATGCCGATGGCAACCAGCATGGGGCTGCGGACCTGCACGAGAATGAGCGCGATTCCCATGGCAATGCCGAACA
Source organism: Bryobacterales bacterium (assembly GCA_963752695.1). Classification (GTDB taxonomy): domain Bacteria; phylum Acidobacteriota; class Terriglobia; order Bryobacterales; family Bryobacteraceae; genus Bog-113. Next base: position 260,562 of record CAVVZB010000002.1, on the reverse strand, counting down.
AGATTAGAGGCCACGCCATCTCACCACCGACAATTCCTTGAGCAAGATAAGCCATCAGCCCAGCTTGCGGAGCGGATAATTTAGGATCGCCAAAGCCGATGCCGCCTCCTTTAATGTTGCCGACATGGAGTACTAGAAGCGGGAAATACATGACCAGACTGGCGCAGACCACGGCAATCAGCTCGACAATTTGAATGCTACGCGGGGTGCCACCCAGGATGTACCCTACTTTGAAATCCTGCAGCAGCTCTCCAGCGACCGCCGAGGAAACGCACACAACTGCGGCCACCCCCAGCACCGCGATCACTCCACCCACGCCGTGTACCCCGAGCGAAACCAGCAACAGCGCCGCGATGATCAACGTGGAAAGCGTCAACCCCGAGATGGGGTTATTCGAAGACCCGATCACGCCCACCAGAAAACCGGAAACGGTGGCGAAGCAGAAGCCAACGCCAATCATCACGACGGCCGCCACAACTCCGGCAAGGGCTCCGCCAGAGAGATACGAATACAGGACGACCATTCCGGCAAAGATCACGCCAATCAATGAAATGACGACGCGGGAACTCATATACCGTTCCGTGCGGGCGACGGAATCCGGGGCCGGGTTGCCGCCGCGAACTTCGGCAAAAGCGCGGCTTAGACCGAGCCAGAGATTGGCGCGCATTTTAAACAGCGTATAGGCCGCGCCAACCAACATGCCGCCGACCGCGATAGGGCGCACGATGAATCGCCACACGGCCATAGTCTGAGGCAGCCACCCGGTGTCATTGGTCCCTTTCGGGAGAAAGGTTTGGATTTGCGGGCCCATGAAGTACATCAGCAGCGGAATCAGCAGGCCCCATGCGAGCACGCTGCCGGAGAAGTTCAGGGCCGCCAGGCGATATCCGATGACGTATCCCACGCCGACATAGGCGGGGCTGATGGTGGGCCCGGAGAAATTAGTAACGCCTCCCACCCGTAGAGCGCTCGCCGCGCCGGTGGCGCCAAGCTTCAACGTCGCGGGGCCACCGCGCCCCACCGCGACCGGAAAGTCCTGGTCGACGGCGAACAGATTCAGCGCGCCCGCCAGTTGGACCACTGCCCCGAATCCGATGTTATAGAAAAGATACTTGGCCGCTTGCGCGCCCGCTTGCCCGGCTTTGTGAATTTGAGATGCGGCCAGCGACTCGGGAAACGGAAGCGTTGTGTCCTCAACCAGAACGCGGCGGACCAGCGAGACGAATAAGACACCGAGGACGCTGCCCATCAGCATCAGCACGGTGGATTTCCAGTAGGCGTCGGGCCCGCTAAAACTCGGCCACGACCGCGAGATGACAAACGCCGGAATCGTGAAGACTGCTCCAGCCGCTACGGATTCGCCGATGGAGCCGGCAGTCCGGGCGATGTTTTCCTCCAGGATGGAACCTTTAAAGAGCCGCAGGACGGCCATTCCGATGACGGCCGCCGGATATGTTGCCGCGATAGTTTGACCAGCTTTCAGCCCTAGATAGGCGTTAGCGGCGCCCAACACCACGCACATGACGAGCCCAATCAGCAGGGCTCGCACCGTGAACTCCTTCATCTGGACATCTTCAGGAACGAACGGGCGATGTTTCGGTGTCTGGTTGGGCGTCATTGGAGGCGGGCCTTCACTTTCTCGCTCAGAAGTTTTCCGTCGATTGTTTTGCCGGCCAAAAGAGCCTGAGCGGCCTTGATCACGGCGCCCATTTGCTTGGCCCCAGTCGCACCAGTTTCAGCCAAAGCGCGAGTGACGGCTTCATCCAGATCGGCCTCGGAGGCCGACGCGGGCATGTACGTCTCGATCAGCGCGCGCTCCGTATCTTCTTTTTGCGCCATCTCTTCGCGACCGCCTTTGCGGAAGGCGTCGGCTGCATCGTGACGCTGCTTCACCATGCTCTTGAGGATCTGCTGCTCGGCGGCGGAATCGAGCGGTTTCAAGGTATCGATTGTGTATTTCTGCAGGGCGGCTTTCATCAAGCGCAACGTGCTCAGCCGCGCCTCCTGCTTGGTCTTCATGGCGCTGACCAGATCCGTTTGCACACGGTCAAGAAGAGGCATTGGTTTTGCTATTGTAATCGCACTTGCGCCGGGCATCCGCGGCAGCGGGCCGAAGCGCCTTGGAACAATCGCAAAACGAACCCAAATTCCGGCGTTTTGCTAACCTTGAGATTCTTCCCCATCATGCATATTCGTAAACAAAGGCTCCTGACTCCAGGCCCGACTCCGCTTTATCCTCCTGCTCTCCAAGCCATGATGGCCTCGGACATTCACCATCGGACCGAAGACTTCCGCAACATTTACAAGCAGGCGTTGGCCGACCTGAAACATGTCATGGGGACTTCGAATGACGTCCTTTGCTTCGCGGCTTCAGGCACGGGCGCAATGGACGCCGCCGTTTCCAATCTTTTCTCGCCGGGCGATAAGGTAATCGTTTGTTCAGCCGGGAAATTCGGCGAGCGCTGGGCGGAAATCGCCAAGGCTTATGGCTTGCAGGCCAACGTGCTCACGGCGGAATACGGCAAAGTTGTCAGCCCGGAACGTGTTGCTGAAGCGCTGCGCGCCGAACCGGAGACTCGCGGCGTTTTTGTGCAGGCGTGCGAAACATCGACCGGCGCCGAGCACGATGTGAAATCCATGGCAGCTCACGTGGCGCAGACCGGCGCGATCTTTGTGGTGGACGCGATCACGGGGCTGGGTACGATGGAGCTCGATATCGACGGCTGGGGTCTCGATATCTGCATTACCGGGTCGCAGAAATCGTTCATGATTCCGCCCGGACTGGCGTTCCTATCGGTCAGTGCCAAAGCGTGGAAGCATGCGGCGACGGCCACGTTGCCGCATTACTATTTCAACCTGAAGAAGGAAAAGAAGAGCGCGGACGCGGGCGAGTCTAGTTGGACTCCAGCCACTTCGCTGATTTTGGCCCTGGCCGAAGCGCTGAAATATATCAAGCATCTCGGCATGGCGAACCTGATTGAGAATGCGCGGCAGCTAGCCGGGGCAACGCGGAGCGCCGCGAATGCGCTCGGGCTAGATGTTTTTGCGTCACAGAACCCGGGCAGTGCGGTAACCGCGATTCGAGCTCCGCAAGGGATGGATTCCGGCGTGATTGTGAAAGCTTTCCGGACGCAGTTCGGCTCCATTCTGACCAATGGGCAAGGTTCCATGAAGGGGCAGATTTTCCGAGTGGCGCACCTGGGCTACTTCGATTACACCGATCTTTTCGGCCTGATCGCGGGGCTGGAACTGATCCTGCACAGCAACCACGTTCCGGTGCAGTTCGGTACCGGAGTGGCGGCGCTCCAGGAATATTACGTTCAATCGACGGCGAGCGGAAAGCGGAAGTCCGCCGACGTGCTCGAGCCGGCAACGGTCTAGGCAAAATCGATGAAAATCTTAATTGCCGAGCCGATGGCCGCGGCTGGAATCGAGTTATTCCGCGCGCAGGATGGCTGGGATGTCGTTGTCTCAAATCCCAAGGAGTATGCCGCCCACCTTGCCGAATGCGATGCGTTGGTGGTCCGTAGCGCCGTCCAGGTGAATGGGGATGTGTTGAGCCGGGCGCCGCGGCTGCGCGTGGTGGGCCGCGCGGGCGTGGGTGTCGATAACGTCGATCTGGAAGCCGCCACAACGGCTGGCGTGCTGGTGATGAACACACCGGGCGGCAACGCAATCTCGGTGGCCGAGCACACCTTGGCCCTCATGCTCTCCATGGCGCGCGCGATTCCGCAGGCTTCGGCTTCCACGCGTTCCGGCAAGTGGGAGAAGAAGAAGTTTCTGGGGCATGAACTGCGGGGCAAGATTCTCGGCATTGTAGGGTTGGGCAGCATTGGGCGCGAAGTGGCCAAACGGGCGCGGGCGTTTGACATGCGCATCGTGGCGAGCGATCCGTATGTGACTTCGCAGCTTGCCAAGGATTTAGGGATCGAGCTGATGCCGCTAGCCGATTTGTACGCGCATAGCGACTACCTGACCGTTCACGTTTCCCTGACGCCCGAAACCGAAGGGATGCTGAACACCGCCGCTTTCGCCCAGATGAAGCCTGGAATCCGGGTGGTCAACTGCGCCCGCGGGGAGTTGGTGGATGCCGCCGCCCTGGAAGCCGCTATGCGGTCGGGCCACGTGGCTGGTGCGGCACTCGATGTCTTCTCCGAGGAACCCACGAACGCGGCCAATCCGCTGTTTGCGCTCGATACGCTTATCGCCACTCCTCATATTGGCGGAGCTACCGAAGAGGCTCAGGAGATCGTGGGGGTTCGTATTGCGGAGCAGATGGTTGAGTATTTGAAGAACGGCGTGGCAATCAACGCCGTGAATATGCCAGCCATTTCACCCGAGCAGTATCGCGCGCTCGGGCCGTATCTGGAAGTGGCGGAGCGGCTGGGAACTTTCGCGGCGTACCTCGCGGCAGCCAACCCGCGCTCGGTCCACATCACTTACTCGGGCCGCATTTCTGAGAGCAATACGGCGCTGTTGCGGAATGCTGGAATTGCGGGGCTGCTCAAGCGCAGCGCTTCGCAGAACGTCAATGTTGTGAACGCCATGCAAATCGCCGCCGATCGGGGCTGGGCCATTGCGGAGCGGCATGAACCGCGCGCCATGTATTCGGATAGTATCCGGATCGAACTCGTAACCGAAAACGGCACGACCGTGGTCGAGGGCACTACGCTGCTGGGCGCTGCCCGGCTTCTTCAGGTGGATGGCATTTACTGCGAAGCCACTCTGAAGGGCCACCTACTTTGCATGAAAAATGACGACGTGCCGGGCGTGATTGGGCACGTGGGAAACGTGCTTGGATCGAATGGAGTGAATATAGCGAACTTCTCGCTGGGCCGCCGCGAATCGCCGCCGCACCCCGGAAAACCCTTCGAAGCGATTGCCGTCGTTTCAACCGATATCGCGGTTCCCGAACACGTGCTGCGTAAACTTCAGGAACACCCGGCGGTGTTGCTCGCGCGTTCCATCGACTTGTAACCTGACGCCTGCACCGTACTGGCTGCCATGCTGAAGGAAGCTTTATTCGGATCCGGCCAGGATTTCACGCAGGGCAACCTGAATCGCGCGATTCTGCTGCTCTCCATCCCCATGATTCTGGAGATGGCGATGGAATCGTTATTCGGCGTGGTGGACGCTTTTTTCGTCTCTCGCTTAGGCGCGGACGCAATTGCCACAGTGGGATTTACTGAATCGCTCCTCACGATCATTTTCGGCGTCGCAATTGGGCTGAGCATGGCGACCACGGCCTTTGTCGCGCGGCGGACCGGCGAAAAAGACAAGGAGGGCGCGTCGGAATCGGCCGTGCAGGCGATCGCCGTTGGGGCGCTGTTGTCGGTTGTTTTCGGTCTCATCGGGTTCATCGAAGCCCCGGAGCTGCTCAAACTCATGGGCGCGTCCGCGGCGATCCAAGCGAATGTGCGGTACACGCGGCTGATCCTGGGCGGCTCCGGAGTCATCTTCCAACTTTTCCTGATTAACGCGATTTTCCGGGGCGCGGGCGATCCGTCACTTGCTATGCGGACCCTCTGGCTGGCAAATGGGATCAACATTATTCTCGACCCCTGCTTGATCAATGGCTGGGGACCTTTTCCCCGGTTAGGCGTTTTTGGCGCGGCCGTCGCAACGACGACGGGGCGAGGGATTGGGGTCCTGTTTCAGCTCTGGCAGCTCAGCCGTGGGTCCAACCGAATCAGCATCTCGCGCGCGCAACTGCGGCTCCGTCCGGCTTTGATGGGCCGCCTGCTGCGCGTTTCAATCACCGGGATTCTGCAATTCCTGGTCGCGACCGCAAGCTGGCTCGGCATCATCCGGATTGTGTCGACTTTCGGCAGCAGCGCGGTGGCGGGGTATACCATTGCGGTCCGGCTGATCATATTTACCATTCTTCCTTCTTGGGGCTTTAGCAATGCAGCGGCGACCCTGGTGGGACAGAATCTGGGCGCGCGCAAGCCCGAGCGTGCCGAGACCGCGGTCTATCGGACCTGCTGGTACAACAGCGTCTACATGGGACTAGTTGCCGCGCTGTTTGTGTTCTTTCCGGCTCCGCTCATCCGATTCTTTACCACTGAACCGGAGGTGCTGCGGGTGGGCGTGGCCTGCTTGAGCACGTTCGGCATTGGCTACATCACGTTTTCCTGGGGAATGATTCTGACCCAGGCGTTCAATGGCGCGGGCGATACGCTCACGCCGACCCTCATCAACTTTCTCGCGCTCTGGGTGTTTCAGATACCGCTCGCGTATCTGCTGGGCATTCATTACAGCTACGGAATCCACGGTGCTTTCTGGGCAGTACCGATTGCCGACTGCGTCCTTACCGCTACCGCCCTAATCCTTTTCCGTCGCGGCAAGTGGAAATTGCAGGCCATTTAGGCGCATACAATCGCTACTTAACGTAGCAACAAAAATATTTCACACCAATATACGGTCTGTCCTCATCCACTCAGTGCCGAACCATCGTAGTTTGGTAGAGAAGTTAGGATTCACACAGAGGTTCGTTTGAAAGGACTACGTCGATGAAAAGGTTTCAAAACAGTGTCGCCCTGGTTGCGGCGATGCTGGCCACCGCGCCGCTAAGCATGTTTGCGGCAAGCCACCGGGAAGCACCAATTACCGCAATTGACCGCGCCGCCGACATCACCGACTTCTACGCGTTTGTCGCTTACGATGACCCCACCAAAGTGGTCTTCATCATGAACGTAGACCCGTTTCTTGAGCCGGGCAATGGGCCGAACTACTTCCCGTTCGATCCCAATGTGGTTTACTCCATCCACGTCGATAACAACGGGACCGCGTTGCCGGCCGTCAGTTTCGAATTTCGCTTCGCGACCAAGATCAACGCGCCGACCGTGTTCACTGGTTTCGTAGGCGCGGGTACGGGCATTGCAGCCCCGGCCAACGGTCCCGCGGGCAGCAGTGGCATGCCAGTCGTGCCTCCGGCTATCACGTCGCTCACCGGGTCCGGCGCGGCGGGGTTCAACCTGCAGCAGACCTACACCGTCGCCATGGTTTCCGGTGGCGGGCTTTTTCCGCAGCATACGGATATGACCAATGGTCAGACCCTCGTTGCTGTGCCCTCGAACGTCGGCCCGCGCACCATGCCGAACTACAATGCGCTTGCCGCCCAGGGTATCTATAGTCTTCCGAACGGCGTAAAGGTGTTCGTCGGAACGGTTGACGATCCTTTCTTCATAAATCTCGGCGGCGCATTCGATTCCCTGAATCTGCCTGCAAGCTCTTTTGCAACCAATCTGACTAGCGCCTCCGGAGTGCCGTTGCCGGTGCTCTCGAGCACTCAGGACACCGCGCTCACCAACTCCGCAGTGGATACCGTCGCCGGATTCAACGTAAACACCATCGCGATCGAAGTCCCGATTTCCATGGTCACCCTCCCCGGACAGCCGATTATCGGGAGCTGGGCCACCACCTCCCGCCCGCGCCTGACCATCCGCCCCTTGAACTCCGAACCGTCGGGCACTCTTACGCCGAACGCTCTCAATTACACTCAGGTCCAACGCATGGCCAACCCTCTGATCAACGAACTGATTATGGGTACTGGCGTGAAAGACATGTGGAGCATCAGCGATCCCTCGCTCGATTCGCAATTCATCTCGTACGATCTCGATCCGCTGCTCGCGCGTGTGATCAACGCGGTGTTTGGAGTGGCCGTTCCCGATCCGCCGCGCCTGGACCTAGTTCCGCTGGTGCAGTATGCCGGCCCGTTCGCGATTCCGGGCAATAATGGTGGCCCGTACGCGGATCTTCTGCGCCTCAACACCTCCGTCCCCGCAACAGCGATGGGTTCGCGCAGCCGGCTCGGCCTGCTGGGTGGAGACGGCGCCGGTTTCCCCAATGGCCGCCGCTTGACCGACGACGTGACCGACATTGCTCTTCGCGTAGTGGCCGGTGCACTCTGCGCTTCCTGCACGACGAACGGCTCCGCTTTCGCGGCAAGTTCGGTAGCGGCTCTTGGCGATGGCGTTAACGTGAACGATGTTGCGACGCAAGAAACATTCCCGTACGTCGCTTTCGCACACGGTGGAACCACGGCCACGCATCAAGATCCGGCAGCGGCCACCCAGTGTTCGCCTTCCTGCCCACAGTAGCGGCTAGGTAGGGTACTATCAGGACCGTTCGGGTTTCGGCTCGAGCGGTCCTTTTTTGTTGGAGACCAACTTGAGATTCACACTCCTTACATTTATCCTGGCCGGGACATCAGCCCTGGCGCACGCGGGCATGATCGAGCAGAAGCTGGCTTCGATCCGCGAGCAAATGGTTCGCGAAACCAGCGCCGGCGCCAAACCGAAGAACCCGCAGAACTACAACGAACTGGCGCAAGTGCTGGTGCGCCGCGCCCGCCAGACCGCCGATCCGCAGTATTGCGATCAGGCCGAAACGGCTGCCGACGCGTCACTGAAAATCGATCCCAAAGGCTTCGATGGCCAGAAAGCCCACGCGATGGCCCGCCTTTGCCAGAAGCGCTGGGGTGAAGCTCGCGTTGAACTGGCCGCCCTGAACAAGCGTGTGCCGGACGACATCATGATCTGGGGCTACCTTGCCGACGTCGACGTCGCGCTCGGCAATTATGAGAGTGCGGAGAAGGAAGTGCAGATCATGCTCGATCTTCGGCAGGTAAACCCTCCGGGCCTCCAGCGCGGCGCGGTTCTCCGTGAACTTTTCGGTTTTAACAATCCGTCGCTCGAATGGTGGAACTCCGCTCTCCGGTTGACATCTACCGCGGACTCCGAGGAGCGCGCCTGGATTTTGGCTCACATCGCCCATATCTTCCGCATTTTGGGGAAAACTGATTCTGCGGAATCCACCTGCCGTCAGGCTCTGGAGGCGGAAGCGAACAATCCGTGGTCGCTGCAGGAGCTGGGACGCGCGCAGTTCGCGGCCAAGAAGTTTTCCGATGCTGTGAAGACTTTCGCGGCGTTGCGCGCCGCAGCGCCCCGCGAGATTGGAACATTGTTCGAGTTGGGCCGCGCCCAGGAAGCCGCAGGAGCGTTACCGGAGGCGCAACGCTCGTACGCGGACTTCGAAAAGCTCGCAACGGCGGCGGAGGAGAGCCCTGCGAACGCGAACGTGATGCTCGTTTTGTATTATGCCGGGCCGGGGCATCGGCCAGCTGACGCCGTCAGCCTAGCGCAAAAGACACTGCAGCATCGGCACGATGTGGAAATGCTTGAGGCGTATGCGCAAGCTCTTGCCGCCAAGGGTGAGGTGAAGGCGGCGGAGGAGCAGATGGCTGTGGCTCTCAAGCCCGGCATCCAAGACCCCGCATGGCTGTTGGAAGCCGGACGCTTTGCGCGCCAGGCTGGGGACTTCGAGAATGCCCACAAGTACTTTCAGAAAGCTCTAGAAGCCGCCCCGGCTTCGCCTCTCACGCCGGAAATCATCCAGGCTCTTTCATCGGGCGAAAAACCCCGTGTCTAAATGTCTGACCCGGGCGGTACCAGTGGCTGTCGAGCACGGTGTTTCGTCCTACATTTCTCTTGACCGTTACAAGATTGTAGTGCTATGTTTCACAATGCCTCCCAAGAAGTCTTACTTGCGCCTGCTGGTTACCTCTGTAATATTTCTTGGTTGGATGTCCGGCTTGGGACACCAACTACGGGCCGATCACTCTCTATATGCCGCAAACTGCTGTCTCTCAGGCTCCAGCATTTCAATTGTTAATAACTCGCGCGGGACACAGGCGCCAGGCATTCCAGTAGCCGGGTCTGCAGTTGCGGCCATTGTAAGTCCGGATGGTGGAACGGTTTTCACGGCCGCACACAATCCGGACACGGTGACTGCTATTGCTGTTTCTACTCAGTCGGCCACAGCTACGGCGAACCCGGTAGGCTCGCCGATCGCATTGGCGATATCCCCGGACGGAGCAATGGTCTATGTCGGACGCTGTGGCGATCAGGGTCCGGGCGGCTGCAATACGGGCGCCGTCGATATCTTGCGGGCTGCCGATCTGAGTTTCGTGGCGTCCGTCCCGCTTCCGCAGGGCAAGTTCGTCGGGTTCGGCCTGGACGAGCCTGGGACGCATCTTTACGTCACCACCTCGGTCCATCAGTTTGGCGGCGCGGCAGGCATTGCGACGATTGACATGACCCAATTTCAGGTCACCAGTTTCCTGCCCACGCCACGCGCACTGCTGGGAGCAATTGTGATTTTGCCGTCCGGAAACGTCACTGCCGGCCCCGAAGCCTTCGCCGCCGACATTCGGTTTCCGGTTGTACACCGCATTGACCTGGTCACGGGTCAATCGATTGCGACCATCCCCCTTCGTACGCGTGCCAGTGGCATAGCGCTTAGCCCGGACGGGTCGGCTCTCTACATTGGAGGGGATCAACTAACGGCCGTGGACACGGCCAATAACTCGACTATTTTTCAGGTGTACATTACCCAGATTGCTTCGGGAGTGGCGGTATCGCCTGACGGCTCTCGAGTCTACATGGGCGATTATTACGAAAGCACTCTGGACATTTTCGATGTCGGCAAGCGGCGCGTCATCGCCCGCGTCCCCACTGGATTCCGGCCGTTGACGGTCGCGCTTTCGCCAGATGGTGGCGCCAGCTACGTCGCCGCGTCCGGGTCATCCACCGTATCTCAAATCGACGAGTCGACTGGCGCGGTGGTGACGAAAGCCGAGGCCGGGTCAGAACCGATTAACGTGCACATTCTGCCCGCCGGAAACTTCATCCTCGCAGTGAACGCCTATTCGAGTAATGTCAGCGTGCTCTCCACGCATCCGTTTCAGCGTCTCACTAACATCCCCACGGGCTACCTGCCCATGGCAAGCGTGCTTTCACCGGATGGAACACGGCTCTACGTTAGTAATTACGACGCGACGATCACCGTTATCGACACGCTGCATCAGACAGTAATCGATACCATCATGACCGCCCCCAACCATTCGACGCTCGCCTACGGAATGGCGATCAGCAGTACGGGCCGGACGCTCTACGCCCTAACTGGCTATAACAGCTTCCAGGGAATTTTAGTCATCGACACTGCGACGGACGCGATCCTCAAGTCCATTCCCGTGTTCGGCGATATCGCCGCGATTGCATTGGGTCCGCTTAACGATGTTGCTTACATCAGTGGCAACAGCAACCAGCCTTTTCTGATTGTCGTGGATCTCTTACAGGGGATACAGACGGACCCGATCTTCGTCCCTAGTCCCTTTGGAGTCCTGGTATCCCCGAAAGGCAAGTATATTTACACGGGCACGACAGACAATTCCGCGATCAGTGTAATCGATCGCGCGACGGGATTTGTGGTGTCGCACACCCCGGTCGCCGGAAACGTAAGAATCGGACTGAATGGCAGCGGATCCACACTATATGCAAGCGGACCCGTGATTACCGTCTTCGATACAGCCACCCAAACGGTGGCCGGCACGATAGACACAGGCGGCCCGAGCTACGGGATCGACGCGCAGTAGACGGGGGGGCGAAACGCATTTCGATTCAGTAACTTGCGTTGCTCTCGACTTTATTTGCACGCCATATAGATTAAATTTCTTGACGCACACAAGATATTGGGCCATCATTGCAATTGCGTGATTGCAGGAGGCTCCCCGATGGAGACGCGAAAAGCTCAGACGACCAGTACAATTGAAGAGTTGACTACACCCCAACTCGTCCCACAGATTCGTAGCGGAATTCCGTTTTCCCGCTACTTCACCGCCCGGCAGGAAGCCGGAAGAACCCCGTACGACGACGTCCAATGGGAGACCCGCACCGCCACCATCGGCAACGATAAGGGCGCGGTGATCTTCGAGCAGCGCGACGTGGAGATGCCCGCCGGATGGTCCCAGACGGCGACCAACATCGTGGCGAGCAAATACTTCCATGGGAAGCTCGGTTCACCCGAGCGGGAGCGCAGCCTGGCGGATCTGGTGCATCGCGTCGTCGATACGATGGCCGATTGGGGCCTCGACGGCGGCTACTTCGCATCCCGCGCGGATGGTGAAGCGTTCCGTGACGAGCTCGCCCACCTGATGTTGCATCAGAAAGCCGCCTTCAATTCGCCCGTGTGGTTCAACGTTGGGGTGAAAGAATCGCGGGGCTATGGCTGGTTCCATGACGCCGCCACCGATCGCATCGTGGCGCTCACCAATGAGGCGCGTCCGCAATGCTCGGCCTGCTTCATCGTCTCGGTTAAGGATTCGCTGGAATCCATCCTGGACCTCGCCAAGACCGAGGGAATGCTTTTCAAGTGGGGATCGGGAACTGGCTCCAATCTCTCCAGCCTGCGGGAAGAAAACGGGATTCTTTCGGGCGGCGGCCGCGCTTCCGGTCCGCTCTCATTCATGAAAGGCTTCGATGCGTTTGCCGGGGTCATCAAGTCCGGCGGGAAAACGCGGCGGGCCGCCAAAATGGTGGTGCTGAACACCGATCACCCCGATATCGAAGGCTTCATCTGGTGTAAGGCCAAAGAAGAGAAGAAGGCGCACACGTTGATCGACGCCGGTTATGACTCTTCGCTCGATGGCGACGCGTACAGCTCAGTCTTCTTTCAGAACGCCAATAATTCCGTGCGCGCCTCCGACGAGTTCATGCAGGCGGTCGTGGAAGATGGCGAGTGGTGGACCAAGTCCGTCCTGAACGGCGAGAAGGTGAAGCGGTTCAAAGCGCGCGATCTGATGGGCGAAATCGCTGAAGCTACCCACCAGTGCGGTGACCCCGGTATGCAGTTCGATTCCACCATCAACAAGTGGCACACCTGCAAGAACACGGCGCGGATTAACGCCTCCAACCCTTGCTCCGAGTACATGTTTCTAGACGATTCGGCTTGCAACCTTTCGTCCCTGAATTTGATGAAGTTCGTCGATGCCGGCGGGCACTTCGATGTCCAGGCCTTCCGACATGCGGTGGACACGTTGATCGTGGCGCAGGAGATCATCGTCGGCAACGCCAGCTACCCGACCGAAAAGATTGCGCGCAATTCGCACGAATACCGGCCGCTTGGCCTGGGCTTTGCCAATCTTGGCGCGCTCCTGATGAGTTTCGGGATTCCTTACGACAGCGACCGGGGCCGCGACTATGCGGGCGCGATTTCCGCAGTAATGTGCGGGCAGGCCTACCAGACCAGTGCGCGGCTTGCGGCGGCGGTCGGTCCGTTTTCCGGATACGCGCGGAATGCCGAACCGTTCCTCGATGTCGTGCGCATGCATCGCGAACTGGTGACCGGAATCAATAGCCGGAACATCCCGCTCGATCTGTATGAAGGCGCGAAAGACAGCTGGAATCAGGCCCTGGAGGGCGGACGCCAGCACGGTTTCCGCAACGCGCAGATGACTGTGATCGCGCCTACGGGCACCATCGGCTTCATGATGGATTGCGATACCACCGGCATTGAGCCTGATCTGGCGCTGATCAAGTACAAGAAGCTGGTGGGCGGCGGAGTGATCAAGATCGTGAACAACACGGTTCCGCAAGCGCTCATCAAACTCGGCTACTCGCCGGAGCAGGTGGAACAGATTGTGCAGCACATCGATTCCACCGGCACCATCGAAGGCGCGCCCGCTCTTAAGCCCGAGCATCTGGCCGTCTTCGACTGCAGTTTCCGTCCCGGCAATGGCGTGCGCTCCATCCACTACATGGGCCATCTGAAGATGATGGGCGCGGTACAGCCGTTCGTCTCTGGCGCGATTTCGAAGACCATCAATATGCCCGAGGAGTGCACCGCCGGCGATGTGATGGATGCTTATATCGAAAGCTGGCGGCTGGGCCTCAAGGCCGTTGCCATCTACCGCGATAATTCCAAGCGCGTGCAACCGCTCAGTTCCAGCAAGAAAGATGACAAACGCGCCGAAGCCAAGCCGGAACCCGTAGCGGCCTCTACGTCCATTGAGAAGATCGTCTACCGTCCGGTGCGCCGCAAGCTGCCCGATGAACGGCACTCGCTCACCCATAAGTTCTCCATCGGCGGCCATGAAGGCTACATCACGGTCGGCATGTACGAAGACGGCACGCCGGGTGAAATCTTCATTACGATGGCCAAGGAAGGGTCCACCATCTCCGGCTTGATGGACAGCTTCGCTACGGCGATCAGCTACAACCTGCAGTACGGGGTGCCGCTGAAGTTCCTTGTGGATAAATTCGGTCACGTCCGGTTCGAACCGAGCGGCTGGACCGGCAATCCGAATATCCCTTACGCGAAATCGATTCCGGATTACATCTTCCGTTGGCTGGGCTCGAAGTTCCTGGGTACCGATTACACCTCGAACGAAGCCGGCGAATCGCCAGCCTTGCGCCCCACCGAGTCCGCCGCGCAGGAGAAACTGCCCTTCCCCGTAGCCGTCGCCGATGCCCCGCTCTGTTCCGAGTGCGGAGGAATGATGACGCGCAATGGCAGCTGCTACAAGTGCGAAAATTGCGGCGGAACCAGCGGGTGTAGTTAGACCTCCGCTAACGCCATTGATTTCGTAGTCACCGTCCTTACGCCGTCCGGCAAATTCCCGGGCGGCGTTTTCGTTGCGATCGCGCCGGGCCAACTCCGCGCGATAAAATGCGGAGCAGCCGCACTCACCCGAGTCGAACGACGCACTTTGACGCCATGCACATTCCTCTCACTCCCATCCGCTGCTTGTATCGCGCCGCCGACCTCTACGGCCGCAAAGAAGGCGTAATCTGCGGGGACAAGCGATTCACCTACGCCCAGTTCACCGAGCGGTGTGAGCGCCTCGCCGCAGGGCTGCGATCGCGTGGAATTCAGACGGGCGACCGCGTCGCCTATCTCAGTTTCAACACGCATCAGCTATTGGAAGGCTACTTCGGGGTGGTTATGGCGGGCGCGATTGTGATGCCCTTGAACGTCCGGCTGACTCCCGCCGAACTCATCACCATCCTCAATCACGCAGGCGCCGTCGCGCTCTTGTTCGAAGCGGATTTCGCTCCGTTGATCGAACAGTTTCGCAATTACTGCCCGGCTCTGACGCACTACATCTCGCTCGACGGCCCAAACCCGCTCGCCCCGATGCACTATGAGGAATTGCTATCTCAGGCCGTTCCCGAGCGCGTGGATTTTATGACCGTCGATGAAACCGCCCCCGCCGAACTCTTCTACACCAGCGGCAGCACCGGCAGTCCCAAAGGTGTGGTGCTTTCACATCGCACTCTCTACCTGCACGCTCTGCAAGTAGCGGCCACTTTCGTCAAAGACGATCGCGGAGTGGAGTTGCACACAATTCCGCTGTTCCACGCTAACGGCTGGTCGCGTCCCCAGACTTGCACCCTGATGGGCGTGAAGCAGGTGATGATTCGCCGCTTCGATCCCGCCCTGGTTTTCCGTCTGATTGAAGCGGAACGCGCCACCAGCATGTCACTGGTTCCGATAATGGCCGGAGCTTTGTTGCAATCGCCGGACCTGCGCAATCACGAGTACTCCAGCCTGGTTGAGATCCACGTGGGCGGCGCGGCTGCGTCACCGGAACTGCTCGATCGCCTGGAAAAAACGTTCGGCTGTCCGGCCACTGCCGGCTATGGACTTACGGAGACCTCGCCGGTCGCCACCGATGGGCGTCTCAAAGACGGCGTGGTGAACCAGACCGAGGCCGAGCGTCTCTACCGGCAGTCCATGGCCGGCTGGCCGATTCCCGGGACCGAGGTGCGGGTTGTGGACGCCGAAATGCGCGACGTGCCGCGCGACATGGCCACCATCGGCGAGATCGTCATTCGCGGCGATAACGTCATGGACGGGTACTACCGCGAGTCCGCTGCTACCCATGCCGTTATGACCGGCGCATGGTTCCACACCGGCGACATGGCGATCTGGGACATCGAAAACTACGTTCATATCGTGGACCGCCGCAAAGATATCATCATCAGCGGCGGCGAAAACATTTCGTCGATCGAAGTTGAGAAGGCCATTTCCGCGCACCCCGCCGTGCTGGAATGCGCGGTGGTGGCCGCCCCCGATCAAAAATGGGGCGAAGTCCCGGTCGCCTTCGTGGTCCATGCGCCGGGCGACCCGGTCAACGAAGAGTTGCTGGGCGCGTATCTCGCGGGGCGTCTTGGCGAAGTTCAAATTGCCGCGCGCGTGGCATTTCACCACGCAACCCCTGCCCAAAACAGGGACTGGAAAGATTCTCAAACGCGACTTGCGGGAGCAGTTCTGGACAGACAAAACCAAGCGCGTTCAGGGCTAGACATTTTCCTCGCGTTTTTGCGACTGGGCTGCACCAGCTTCGGCGGTCCGGCTGCGCATCTCGGCTACTTCCGTGACGAGCTCGTCGTGAGACGGCGGTGGCTCTCCGAAGCCACTCTGGCTGAGTTCATCGGCCTCACGCAGCTGCTCCCGGGCCCATCCAGCAGCCAAACCGGATTTCTGATCGGCATCTCCCGGGGCGGGATCATGGGCGGTCTCGCCGCTTGGCTGGGATTCACGCTGCCCTCCGCCGTGCTCATGATCCTGTTTGCCATGGGCGCCAGCCGCGCGCAAGGGAAAATCTGGATTGGTGCGCTGCATGGCTTGCAAGTGGCCGCCGTCGCAGTCGTCGCGACCGCCGTGCTTCGCATGTTTCGTACGTTGTGTCCGGACCTGGCTCGTGCGCTAATTGCGATGGCAGCCGCCGCGTTCGTGCTCTTTCGCAACGGAGCGGTTGCGCAGATCGGAGCCATCGTTGCCGGTGGAATTTTCGGAGCTCTGCTGTTTCAACGCGTTCCCGCAGCCACGGACGAAACCAATCTCCTGCCCGTGTCGAAACGCGGCGCTTTCATCGCCCTCGGCGTGTTCGTCACGATCCTGGCCTGTGTCGAATTCGCGAACTTCCCGGGTGTCGCCCAAGCGCGCGCATTTTACAGGACCGGAGCTTTGGTCTTTGGCGGCGGTCACGTGGTCTTACCCCTATTGGAACAGGCCGTGGTGCGCCCAGGCTGGGTCACAGAAAACGACTTCCTGGCGGGCTACGGCGCCGTGCAGGCCTTGCCCGGACCGCTGTTCACGTTCTCGGCATTCCTCGGATACAGTTCGCGCGTTCCGCCGAACGGCGTGCCGGGGGCGATCCTCTGCCTAGCCGCAATTTTCCTTCCCGGCTTGCTGTTGGCCATTGCCATTGCGCCGTTCTGGGGCCAATGGCGGAGACTCCGCCGGGCACAGGCGGTGCTCGCGGGCGTCAATGCCGCCGTAGTCGGAATGCTCATCACAGCTCTTATTCATGCCGGGTTATCCGGCTCTCTCGCGACGTATTGGGATTCCGCGCTGGCAATTGCCGGGTTTCTGGCGCTCGTGCGAACGCGTCTTTCTCCGGTAATCGTGGTGCTTGCCTCGGCCGCCATTTCCGCCAGCCTCGCCGTGTTGATCCGTTAGCTGGCTTGCCTTTCGCGCAGTCCTAGTAAACTAGACCCGTGCGTCCGCTCCGTGATTGGTTCATCCGAAATAAACGTCCTACGCTTCTCGCCCTGTTCCTCTTTTTTCTAACTACGGCGATCCTTATCGCTCTCTTTTCCGACGGGGGGATTATCTTTTTACTGAACGCCACCGGCGCATTTCTTACGGGTTGCGTGCTCTTCTGGCGCGCTTCACGCTTCCTGATTCGCCGTAGTATCTGGCGGCTCCGCAACCGCCTGATTATGACTTACGTATTCATTGGCTTTGTTCCGCTAGTGTTGGTTGTAGTCTTGGTTCTGCTCGGGGGTTACATTCTCGCCGGCCAGACCGCCATGTACCTGGTCAGTTCCGAACTTGATCGGACCATGGACACACTGCGCATTCCGTCTCGTGTTCTCTTACTGAACCCCCAGGCGCGGCACGAAGAAGTACTCGGCCAAATCGCACGATTTCTGGAAGCGCGCTTCGACACTTTCGAAGTCGTCATTCGTGAGCCGGAAGGCATCGCCCATTACCCCCGCACTTCCCAATTGCAGCCCGCCGGAGCGGGATTGCCCGACTATTTAGGTCTAACGGTGCGGAATGGGCGCTACTTTGCGTGGTCCCATACCGAGAACAAAGGCGTCGTGATCGATGTGGTGGCGCCCGTTGACCGCGAATTGCTCGCCGGCCTGGTCCCGCACCTGGGAAAAGTGGTAATCTCCGGCGAAAACGCCTTTCTTCCCCGCCGCCACAAATTCACGTCCGACGATCTTCGGCGCGGCGAGGTCGATGCGCTTCCCCCGGCTGCTAATCAGTTCGATCTTGAGGTCCAGTGGCTGAGCGGAATCACCGTCGCGCCATGGACGACGGCGCAGCCCTCGTCAAGCCACCTGCTTTGGATCTATACGCGCCCGTCCGCCCTGATCGGTTCCATCTTCGGCGAGAAATTCAAACTCGCTCAGGGGCTCCTCTTTGTGCTTGTACTGGTCGCCATCCTTTTCCTTATTGTCGAAATGATTTCCGCCGTCATCGGCTGGTCCCTGGCCCGTACGATTACCAGCGCCATGCAGGATCTCTACAATGGAACGCGCCGGGTTGCGGCCGGAGATTTCTCCCACCGCATTCATGTAAAGGGCAGGGACCAATTAGCTGCTGTCACTGAATCGTTTAACACCATGACCGGCCACCTGGAGCGCCTTGTCCTGGTTGAGAAAGAGAAGGAGCGATTGCAATCGGAGTTGGAAATCGCCCGCGAGGTGCAGAATCAGCTGTTCCCGCGCTTCACTCCGCAGATGGCGACCCTCGAAATCACTGGCCTCTGCCGCCCGGCCAGCATGGTCTCGGGCGACTATTACGACTTCCTCAGTCTGGAGAGGAACAACGTTGCGATCGCCATTGGCGACGTGGCCGGCAAAGGTATCTCGGCCGCACTCTTGATGGCTTCCATACAGTCGATTATGCGAACG
Source organism: Bryobacterales bacterium (assembly GCA_963752695.1). GTDB lineage: Bacteria > Acidobacteriota > Terriglobia > Bryobacterales > Bryobacteraceae > Bog-113. The sequence goes on along the minus strand of CAVVZB010000002.1, from coordinate 241,786 downwards.
CAGTTGAGCGCCGCCTATCCATCCCCGGCCATCACCGTAAACGGAGCTTGTGTAAGCCCCTGTTCCACTTCGGCCATGGTCTCGCAACTCAACCGGCAGTTATTTCAAAGTACTTCGCCCGAGAAGTACGCTACTTTCATGTTCGGCGTTTATGATGAGACCGACCGCGTGTTTACTTATACCAACGCGGGCCACCTGCCTTCCATTCTGATCCGCCGCGGCGAGGCGACTCTGCTCGAAGTTACTGGCACCGTGGTCGGAGCATTTCCGTCTTGTGTATATCAGGAGCAGAAAGTACGGCTGGAACAAGGCGACCTACTCGTTAGTTACACGGACGGAATCACCGAACCGGAAAATGCCTATGGCGAGGAGTTCGGCGCGGACCGCCTGGTCGAAACCATTCTGAAAAATCAAAAACTGAATGGCCCCGATTTGATGAATTGCGTCATGGACGCCGTGCGCAGTTGGACGACGGCGCCGGAACTGCCGGATGATATGACGTTAGTTCTCGCCCGCAGCACCGCTTAGATGGCTCCCCAGAAAGTACTTACGGCCGATCAGATGCGCGCGGTGGATCGCCAAACCATCGCGGCTGGCGTGCCAGGCATCATCCTCATGGAGAATGCCGCCTGCCGCGTACTGGAATTTCTCACGCTGCACTTCTCACCTCTGAATGAGCAACGCATTGTTGTGTTTTGCGGCAAGGGGAATAACGGCGGCGACGGGCTCGGTATTGCTCGCCAATTGCTGATTCGCTATCACCCTAAATCGCTCGATGTTCTACTGACTTCCGCCCCAGAAGAGCTAACGGGTGACGCCGCGGCCAATTACACAATGCTCCAAGCTTGCGGGGGGAACGTGCGCCATGAGATCTACCCGGGCCTTTCTTCCACGACCTTGATCGTTGACGCGCTTTTGGGTACCGGACTGGAAGGTCCGGCTCGCGGGCGCTCCCTGGACTGGATTCGCGCCATCAATCATTCGTTTCCCGGCGCGCGCGTCCTGGCCGTGGATATGCCGTCCGGCATGCCGAGCGATTCGGGTGAGCCTTCGGGCGAGTTTGCCCGCGCCGATTCCACCGTAACTTTCACAGCGCCACGCATGTGTCACGTGCTCGCGCCCAATTGCAACCACCTGGGCAGGTTCCACGTTGCGCCAATAGGTTCCCGGCCCGATTTCTACCAGGCCGACCCCGCCATTCAGTTGGCTCTGGTCGGCCCGGCAGTCGTCGCCCCCTTGCTTGCACCGCGCCGCCCGGACAGCAACAAAGGCGTCTATGGGCACGCGCTCATCGTTGCCGGTTCGCGTGGAAAAACCGGAGCCGCCGCCATGGCCGGAATGGCCTGCTTGCATGCGGGAGCTGGGCTGGTCACGGTCGCTGCCCCGACTTCAGCAATCCCGGTCATCGCTTCGTTCGCTCCCGAATTAATGACCGAGTTTCTTCCCGAGACCGCCGAAGGCGCGATCGCAGCTTCCGCCGGTGAACGCATTTCGAGCCTTTTGGAAACGCTCACGCTTCTCGCAATCGGCCCCGGCATCGGAACGGGAGACGGCGTCGCCGCCATTGTGCGCGAGCTGTTCGCTGGATGTCCGAAGCCTATGGTTGTGGATGCCGATGCGCTCAACATCCTCGCAGCAGCGGGCGCATGGCCCGACACGCACGGCAAACTGCGCGTGCTGACTCCCCATCCCGGCGAAATGGCGCGCTTGACTGGCTCCTCAGTCAAGCAGGTTCAGTCCGATCGCGTAGCATGCGCGCGCGGGTTTGCCACAGAACGCGATGTTGTCCTGGTTCTTAAGGGCGAGCGCACGTTGATTGCGTTTCCCGATGGGAATGTCTGGGTGAATCCCACCGGATCGCCTGCCATGGCTTCGGGCGGAACGGGGGACATTCTGACCGGATTGATCGCTGGAATGCTCGCGCAATTCCCTAACTCTCCCCATGAGGCCGTGGCCGCCGCCGTCTATCTTCATGGTCTGGCTGGGGAACTCGGCGCTGCTGAAATAGGCGAACAGCCGTTCGTCGCCACCGATCTCTTACGCTTCCTGCCCCGCGCCATGAAGGAGACAGCGCGGGATGCAGGCGCTAGTTAACGAACACTTGGGAACGTAGGAATTGTGTCACAGCTTGCGCAAACTCCGCCGGCCGGTCCTGATGCACGATGTGTCCAGCATCCAATGTGCAGAGCTCGGTATTCGACCGGACCGCTACCATCTTTTGGCACTCTGCCTCGGTAGTTACTCTACTCTGCGTACCTCGGACGATCAGCGCCGGACATTGCGTACTAAGCCAAGCTGTCCAATGGTCGCCAGCTAATGACGCTTGCGACCGGCTCATATCTTTCGGATCGAAAGCCAGCTTCCAACCTTCCGCGGTTTGTCGGAAAGATTGACTAAGATACGGGAGCATACGCGGACCTACCTGCTTTTCCAGTTCCTCTCGGCTTGCGTAGGTTTCGCCCCACCCGGTCATCGGGGGTAACTCAGCAGGAAGCTCCACTCCGATATCCTCGATAACAAGTGCACTTACTTTGTCAGGGTGTCGCGCCGCGAACTCGTAGGCATTTACGCCACCCAATGAATTACCTAAGAGCGCAGCGCGCTCCAAGCCACAGTGGACGAAGAGCGCTTCGAGATCACCCACATAGCTCTCGACTGTATAGTTGCCGGCATGATCGGAAAAACCGTGTCCCCGTTGATCGGGTGCGATCACACGCCACTCCAAGCCCACCGCCTCGGCAAATGGAGAGAAGGTGATCCCTTCCATCCAATGCGCATGAAGTGCAACGATAACCGGCAGCGTTCCCCCGGAGTCAAGAAAGGAAAGCGTCAGTCCACTATGCCGGAAGCTCGATCTTGTCACTCAACGTAACTCTATCTCAGCCGCCGCTACGATTTGCCAGCGTGATCTCCGTACTCCCAGTCATACGGCACGCCCGTGTCGCCGAGGATATATTTGACCAAATCCGGGAACCCTGCTTCAGATCGAACGTCGTTGGATAGGATGAGTACGCAGCGCTGATTGGCCTCGACACACACCATCGTGTTCGCGGTCTGGCCGTCGTGCCCGCCCTTGTAGAAACCCTTGCCTTGCGGGCCGGTGAAGAGAATTACTCCCAGTCCCGAATATAGGTCTTTACGCTGCTCGGCCAGTGGCAAATCCGGCAGGAATAAGGGGAATTGCGTCGCCGTACTAATGTGCAACACAGGCCTTACCATTTCTGAACGTGCGGCGGGACTGAGTCCGGCACCTTGCACCAGAGACGCTGTGAACTTAGCGAAGTCACTAATCGTCGTGTTCATTGACCCGGCCACGCGCACTTTGCTGCGCTTATCATGCGGCTGTGGTTTGCCCTGATCATTCCATCCGTCGGCAACGTTGGGGTCCTGCCCGTTATGCCACACCAGGCTTGTGCGCGTCATTCCCAGCCGTTCGAAGATGGCCTTAGTCAAATCAGCCACGTCCACTCCCAAGCCTTGGGCCTCGCGGCCATGTTCGAGAACGAATTGCAACAGGCTGAAGCCTTCGCCCGAATAGCTGAAGTGAGTGCCCGGCTCGAAGTGAATCCGCAACTTTTGGTCCGGTTCGATGAACCAGAAGTTGCTGAAGCCCGTGGAGTGTGTCAAGCACATCCGAGGTGTGATCTTTTCCCAGCGCGGATCTCCGGCCAGGTCCTTGAAAGGTCCATACTTGTCGGGAAAAACGGGATCGGGTCCGTAACTTGGCAGTGGCTGGTCAAGATCTTCTTTGATTGGAGTGTCGAGCTTAATCTTGCCCGCGTCCACCAACTGCATGACCGTATACGCAAATAGTGTCTTGGTCAGCGACGCCCCATACATGACTGTGTCTGTGGTTAATGGGTCGCCTTTCGCGTTGCGGGCTCCAAGAGCCGTTACGAAGCGGACGTTTCCATGGTCGATCACCGCGACCGCCATGCCTTGCCCATGGGTTCGTTTCATGGTCCGGCCAGCTTCCGCTTGGATAGCGGCGTTCTCCGGCAGCCCTTGAGCGAGGCACGCCAGCGGAATGCAAAACAAAGCCAGAATCGACAATTTCCTTATTTGCGTTTCCGTAACCCCGACACTCCTCGCCGTCAGAGCAGAGTAACATTTAACCCGGCGCGACTCTTGCCACGCGGCGGCGAAGGATAATGATATGTCCAGCCGTAAACGCGAATGCCGGAATCCGATCCGCACCAAGTTCAACCGCGCCGATGGTCTGTCCAGACCACCTCCGAAGACGAGACTATGCGCTTCGGGGCCGCGCTTGCACCCAGACTTTTCGGAATCGTTCTTCTACACGGCGACTTAGGTGCGGGCAAAACAACTCTGACGCGAGGCATTGTGCTCGGTATTCCAGGCGCGGACGCCAACGAAGTCAGCAGCCCCACGTTCACCCTGATCCACGATTATGGAGCGGGCGTTTATCACGTCGATCTTTACCGGCTCGATGAACCTCGCCAGATCGAGACGCTCGGCCTCGACGAGATCTTCGACCATGCACGGCTCGTGCTCATCGAATGGGGAGAGAAGCTTGGGACCCGCACGCCCGGCACTTTCTCCGAAATCACCATCGAATCGACGGGCGATAATGATCGGCTGATACATATTGCCTTGTCGGAGGACGCCCATGCTGCCCGGTCTCACTCAACTCCAGAGCACTCCTGAACTCTTTCGCATCCTTCTCGACGGCCTGACCGAAGCCGAGGCTTCGTGGAAGCCGGCTCCCGACCGCTGGTCGATTGCTGAGGTTATTGAGCACCTTTCGCATGTGGAAGGTCATGGCTTTCGTTCCCGGATCGATCAGATGATGCAAGAGCAAACGCCGGAAATTAAGGAATATAACCAGGAAACCTTCTCCGCCGCGGGTCAGTACTCCGGGCGTAATGTCGAAGACTCGTTCGATCATTGGGAGGATCAGCGCGAAACTAACGTGGAATACCTGCGATCGTTGACTCCCGACTGCCTGGGCCGCACCGGGAAGCACGAGATTTTTGGAATCATTACTATCGCCGACCTTTTGAATGAATGGGCGTTCCACGACTTGGGGCATGTCCGGCAGGTCACCGAGTTGCTCCGCTCGTACCGCTACTATCCCCACCTGGGCCCCTTCCAGCCGATCTATCATGTAAACCCGTGATCGGCGGCTTGCCCGGAATTCTTTAGTGCGTGCTTAGTTTTTTGTAATCTCTACGGAGCTCCACTTCATCGTCCCCGCGTTAGATTTTGCCTCGACGATCACAACGTTTTGGCCCGGATACACCGGAATCGATGGAATAACCCAGCTTGTCGTCCCGGTAGCTGTCCCGGTCGCGCCCGAGTTGGTGAGCCATGTGACTTGGCCAATGCCTGACGGATCGGACGCGGTGCCGGTCATTTGAACGGTCGTCCCCGAAACCACGGCGCCGTTCACGGGTGAATCGATGACCACGCCCGCGGGGGCCGGTGGTGGTGCAGGTGGCGGCGAACCAGGAGGTGGCGAATTCGCTACTCCCGTTTGCAATATCCGTATGAGACTCGAAGCCGATTGCTGCGCCCCAGCCGTGGCCGTCACCGTGATTAGATTGATCCCTTGCGCCAGCGGGATTGCTGGCGTCGTCCAATTTGGGCTTCCCGATGCCGCCCCAGCCGCGCCGGAACTCGACCGCCAATTGACCGATGCCGGACCGCTCGCGTTCCCTAAAGACCCCGCGAGTGTTGCGCTAGCCGCACCTGTCTGCAACCCGTTCGCCGGAGAACTGATGATCACCGACAGCGGCGAACCCGGAGTTTCCGGAACACCGCCACCCATGTTCCCGCCGCCCGGCGCTGGCACCGGTCCGCCCGGAGTCCCATAAAGAGACTGTACGCCTGCAATGTCGTTCGCGCTCAGTTGCGATCCGAACCGGTAGTAGGGATACATTACGTCCGCCGGATTATCCGTGTGTCCCAGTCCCAGTGCATGCCCGAGCTCATGCAGAGCGACCGTGTAAATATCGGTATTCGCGCCCACATTCCAGTTCTCCGCCGGATTGAAATGCATATCTCCCGCGATCGGCTCGCCGTTTGGCGGATCGGGATAGTAGGTATGCGCCAACGTTGTCCCTCCGGGATCGAACGGGAGCGGATCGCCGTTAACGCTGGTTCCGAACTCGATCGCGACTGTTGTAGCCGCCGTCGCGTTCACGCCCGCGTTGAATTGCACATTTGTAACTGCCGTCCAGGCATGCATCGCCCGAAGAATCTCCGTCTGTACTTCTGAGGTAGGCACTTTATCGGTCAGCGTCGTAAACACATAGCCGAGCGAAACACCATACTGACTCCGGCTAGCCCAGCCGGTTCCTTCGGTCACGTATTGAGCTACCACCAAGCCTTGCACCAAAGCTCCGGAACACGGCCTCGGCCCCTCCGCGTCGCTCAAATGCGAAGCCGCTGGGAAAAGATAAGCCACTTCATCCCACTCCGGCAATTGCCGAAGCACGCGGGGGCTTGCCCGAATCAAGCGTTGATGCGCCAGCATCCGGGGAGCGCGTAGCTCCACCGCCCCCACCGCCCTCAGAATCGCTTGTATTGTGGAGCTCCTGACATCGCTGTGAAACTCCACAACCAGGGTCCCGTTCGTTGCCTCCGAACGCGCCAGCTCTGGGCTTAACTTGTCGGTAGTTCGCAGCGGCCCAGTCCAATCGACTCCCAAGCCCGCGAGCGAGACACCATCCGGGATGCCCAGCATCAACGCCCGGTTGCCGACCGCGCTCGATACGGTGATGCGTCGCGCCTTCAACTTCGCCAGCAGTCCAGCATCCCAGCGCGACCGGAATTCCACAATCGCATGAACTCTTGTATTCGTCCGCCGGCCGTTCCCCGCCGGTTCAGGCAGCCCTAGTTCGGTGCGGATCTCGCGTGTTTTCAGCCGGATCACTCCGGCGGGCAGCATCCCGCAGGACCCCAGCAGAACCATGACGAGCCAGCGCGCGACCATGGTCTTCTAATCGGACTTTTCTTGAGTTTCTTTACTGAAAGGTCTAAAGCACAGCTCCCAAAACCGCGCCCAGCAGCAGCGGACCTACGTGAATCATCGCCAGCGCCACGCCGCCCAACCCGGCAATTAGTCCAAATAGCGGCAAGCCCGTAAACATGGTTCCGAGAAAAAAGAACGCTACGCCGAAAATCACTCCGGGCAGGAAGACCGCTAAAACAGCGTTGCCCACGCTACCAGCTTTTCGGCCACCCACGAATCCGGCCACCAACGGTCCCAACACCGGGATCCAAAACAACAGCACGGACAACACAAACATCCAGAACATCGCGCTTGATACGCTACCCTGTCTCATTGCTCTCCCGCACGTAGTTTACTATCCATAACCTGCCTCTAGCTCTTCTACGCTTCAAGCCGCACAATAGTTCTGTGCGCACTATAGCCGCCCTCTTTCTGTTCGCGTTACCATTCCGGGCCCAACTCCCCAATCCGGTCACCAGCGGTACGTCGTTCCAACTCGCGGGGACAGTTAACGACGCTGTCACAGCCAAGCCGCTTCCGTCCGCCGACGTCACTCTGCGCCCGCAATCGCCGGATGCTCCCACCCGAACGGCCCATACAAATTCTTCCGGTAACTACACCTTCAACAACGTTCCCACCGGCGTCTACGATCTCGCCGCGACCTGCTCCGGCTACGCTTCCGGCGACACCGGCGCCAGGAAGCTGATCCTTGTCTCCGGCACCCAACCCGATCATTTCGATCTCGCCTTGCAGCCCCAAGCCATCCTCACCGGGACCATTACCGGCCCCAAAGACACTCCCGTCATCCATGCGCACGTGTTCGTGCTGCGGCCCTTCATTGCCGCCGGGCATCGCATCTTCCGCACTCGGGAAGACGCTTACTCCAATGACCGCGGTGTGTTTCGCATCGTCGGCCTCAGTCCCGGACTCTGCTATGTAGCGGCCGTCGCGCAACCGCCCGTCACGTCTGCGCCAACTCCCGCTCCTTTACCTACTGCCGAAGCCCCCGCCTTTCCCATCACCTACTACCCCAACACCACCGATCCCACCACGTCCCAAGCCATCGATCTCCGTCCCGGCGCCGAGCAACAGGCCGATATCAAGCTCGCGCCCCTTCCCGCCTTCCGCGTCTCCGGCCGTGTTTCGCCTGCTGCCCACGCCACGGTCAGTCTGCTGCCCGCAGTCGGGTCTGTTGTCAACCTCCCGCCCGCAGTCACACAGTCCCTTGATCCGGCTACTGGCGCGTTCACTCTCTCCTCCATCCCGTCCGGCAATTACCTCCTCCAAGCAAGCACCAAGGACCGCAGCGGCCGCGAAGTCTCCGCCTACCGGGCCATCGCGCTTACCGCAAACGACGTCTCCGGAATTAACCTCAACATCAATTCCCTTCCCGCTATCTCCGGCACTCTCCGCGCCACCGGAAATGAGCCTTCCAATGCGGTCCTTTCCGGGATCACTCTCCAATCCGCCGGCGACGTCTACACCCAGACTGTCCGCACAAGCACGTTCAATTTCGAATCCGGCATTCCGCCCGGAACTTATCAATTGATTCCGCAGCTCGCGCCCAACTGGTATCTCCAATCCGCCACTCAGGGGGGCCGCGACGCACTCCACGGCGGCGTCGTGATCACCGATGACGGAGCTTCGCAACCGCTTCAGCTCACCGCCAGCCCTCGCGGCGCTACTATCGAAGCCACTCTCACCTGGCCCGATACCGGCTATCGAGTCCCCGCCCACGTCATCGTTCTACAACCCTACAACGGCGAAATGCTGCTTGTAGCTGATACGCGGGTTGTCGCACCCAATGAACCCGCCGTTCTGCGCCCTGCTCTCATCGGCGGCTTGGCCCCTGGGCAATACGTGGTCTATGCCTGGCCCGAACCGCTCACCGTGGAGTACGCCAATCCCGACGCTCTCCATGCCTTCGAATCCTTCGCCCAACAGCTCTCGATCGACGAAGGCCAGCTCGTCCGCGTTGCTCTGAAACTCGCCATTCCTTAACCAAATTCGGTACAGTAACGAAAATGTCCTTTCGACTGGCCACCCTCGTTCTTATGAGCCTTCCTCTCCTCGCCGACTCCGACGCGCCACAGCCGCCCGTTGCGCCCCGCGTCGAACATCACGAAACCCGTCACGGAGCCACCATCACGGACAACTACTTCTGGCTGCGTGAAAAGACCAATCCCGAAGTCGTCAAATATCTCGACGCCGAGAACGCCTACACAACCGCCATGACCAAGCAGCTCGTCCCTTTCCAGGACGCGCTTTATAAGGAGATGCTCGCCCGAGTCAAGCAGACCGATCTCTCGGTGCCGTATCGCAACGCCGGATACTTCTATTACTCGCGCACCGAGGAAGGTAAACAGTACCCAATCCAGTGCCGCAAAAAAGGATCGCTCGACGCCCCCGAGGAAATCTTGCTCGATCAGAACGAGCTATCCAAAGGTCTAAAGTTTCTCGCCATCGCCGACGTCGAAGTCAGTGACGACGGCAACCTGCTCGCCTACACAACTGACATCACCGGCTTCCGGCAGTACACCCTGCACGTGAAAGATCTCCGCACCGGGGCCCTGCTTCCCGATCTCGCCGACCGCGTCACCTCGCTTGCCTGGGCCGCCGACAACAAAACCATCTTCTTCTCCACGGAAGACGCCGTGACCAAGCGTTCCAACCTGATCTTCCGCCACACTCTCGGCACCCCCACCGCTGACGAAATCTATAACGAGAAAGATGAGCTTTACAACACGATGGTCGAGCGTTCCCGCGACCGCAAGTACATCTTCGCCGCTAGTTTTGCCACTAACTCCACCGAGTTCCGTTATCTTGCGGCCGACCGTCCCGAGGGCGCCTTCACCGTCGTGCTTCCCCGCGCCAAAGATCACAAATACTACGTGGATCATCGCGACGGTCTCTTCTACATTCGCACCAATCAGAACGCCAAGAACTACAAGGTGGTGACCGCGCCGGTCTCCGATCCTGCCCCCGCCAACTGGAAAGAATTCCTTCCCGCCCAGCCCGCCGTGCTCGTCGAGCGCCTCGACCTGTTTAAAGACTTCGCCGTCTCCACTGAGAAGTCATCCGCCTTGAGCCGTATCCGCGTGCTGAATTTCAAAACCGGCGAATGGAAGTCGCTACCCTTTCCCGAGCCGGTCTACTCTGCAGAACCCGCGCCCAATCCCGACTACGAAACCACCCTCTTCCGTTACACCTATCAAAGCCTCATCACCCCGTCCAGCGTTTACGATTTCGACATGGCCGCCGGGCGCCCCACGCTGCTAAAACAGCAGGAAGTTCTGGGCGGCTACGATCCCAGTCAATATGTCTCCGAGCGCCTCTGGGCGCCTGCACGCGATGGCGTGAAAGTGCCCATTTCCATCGTGTACAAAAAAGGATTCAAACGCGATGGCGCGAGCCCGCTATTCCTCTACGCTTACGGCTCCTACGGCATGGGAACAGACGCTACCTTTCAAAGTAACCGCCTCAGCCTTCTCGATCGCGGCATGACCTTCGCCATCGCTCACATCCGCGGCGGCAATGAGATGGGCGAGACTTGGCATGACGATGGGATGTTAATGAAGAAACGCAACACCTTCACCGACTTCATCGATTCCGCCGAGTACCTCATCCAACAAAAGTACACGTCCAAGTCCCGCCTGGTCATAGAAGGCCGTAGCGCCGGTGGTTTGCTGATGGGTGCCGTCACCAACATGCGCCCCGACCTGTTCCGCGCCGTCCACGCCGGCGTGCCCTTTGTCGACGTCATGAACACGATGATGGACGCCACCCTTCCACTTACCGTTGGCGAGTATCTGGAGTGGGGAAATCCCAACGAGAAAACCGCTTACGACTACATGAAGACTTACAGCCCTTACGACAATCTGGAAAAGCGCGCATACCCCGCCGTATTAGTTACTAGCAGCTTCAATGACAGTCAAGTCATGTATTGGGAGCCGGCCAAATACGTTGCGCGGCTCCGCACGCTCAAGACCGACTCCAATCCGCTCGTGTTCAAAATCAACATGGAACCCGCTGGACACGGCGGCGCGTCCGGCCGTTACGATCGCCTGAAAGAGCAGGCTTTCGAATATGCCTGGCTAATGAACCAGGTGGGAATCAGTAAGTAGCCCGATTATCTGGGCCAGTGCAATCCCGCAGGCGCTCCGCCGCCATCGGAGTCCGCATTGGCCCCGTCCCACGCGGCCCGCGTGAGAACTGGAATCACTTCCAGCTTCCGCGCGGCCAGCGCAGCGTTCATCGCCGTCAAATCCTTGGCCGCGAATGCTTCAAACTCGTGCACCACGTCCATCCGCTCGCGGCTTAATGAATCCACCCGGCTCACATAATAATCTGCTGGCTTACCTTCATAGAAGTTAAGAGCTCCATATACCGCGGAACTCTTCTCTCGAATTCGCTCTTCACCGGTAATAGCGCCACCCTCCTTGGTGGCCACGATCTTCTTGCGCATCTCTTCAGCCTGTCCTGCCGCCTGCCGGAGCTGCGCGGCCAGCGCGTCGTCTTTGGATAGTTTGCCCGCCCGTTGGAGTAACGCGTCCCGGCTCCCATTGATCCGGTCCACGTCGAAAGCTAAATCGCCCAACAGTACATACGCGCGCATCGTCGCCGAATACTGTAACTTGCGATCCTCAACCGTGTAGCTAACCCGCGGATCCATGTTCAACTGCAGCGGCGTACTAAACGTTTCCTTGCCTCGCGTGAGTTTCACGGTATAAGTTCCCGGCACTACTCGCGGCCCTATTGACGCTTCAAACGCCACCGTCGCCGCCGGCGGAACACGCGGCGCTTTCACCCGCATATTCCATTCCACGCGGCTGATCCCGCGCCGGCTGCTGGCCGGTAACGTATCCACGAGTTCGCCTTTATCGTTCAGAATCTCCAGCTTGATTCGCCCGAAAACATGCCGGTTCTTCTGGTAGTAAGTAATCAGCGCCGCATCCGGCGGATTGTCTCCCACAAAAGTCCCATCGCCTTCTGCCCATCCGCCTTGGCCCTCAATTCTCTGCTGCGGTACGCGGCCTGTCAGGAACACCGCTTCTTTGTCCAGAATCTCCGGAGTCAACTGGCGCAGTGGAGAAATATCATCGATAATCCAGATGCCCCGCCCGTGCGTCGCCAGCACCAGGTCGGATTCACGCGGATGTATCGCGATGTCCCGCACCGGAACACTTGGTAAGTCGCCGCCCTTGTACTGCGCCCAATGTTTTCCACCATCCAAGGAAACCCACAGTCCGAACTCCGTCCCGGCGAACAGCAGGTTTCGCGCCACCGTGTCTTCCTTGATTACATGCGCGAACCCGCGCACAGTTCCGCCCGGCGCAATCACCGCCGTCCACGTCTTCCCCGCGTCCACCGTCTTGTACGCGTAGGGATTCATGTCCCCAAACGTATGGCAATCGAACACCGCGTAAGCCGTTCCCGCGTCGAACCGGCTTGCCTCCACCCACGAAACCCACGCATTTTTCGGCAACCCCGGTACATTACTGACTACATTCGTCCACGTCTTACCGCCATCTTGAGTCACTTGTAAGTTACCGTCGTCGGTACCTGCCCAAATCACTCGCGCATCTTTCGGCGACTCGCTAATCGAGTAAATCGTGGTATGCATCTCCGCCGCCGAGTTATCCACCGTCACGCCGCCCGATTCTTCCTGCTTCTGCTTCTGCGGATCGTTTGTCGTCAAGTCCGGCGAGATCCGCGCCCACGTCTGCCCCTGATCGTTGGACAGGAACAGGAATTGCGCGCCGATGTAGAGCACCTTCGGATCGTTCGGACTAATATGGATCGGCGTGTTCCAGTTGAATCTAAGCTTGCCTTCTCCGTAGTTCTGCTGCGGCTGGATCGACCGCGCTTCCATGGTCATCCGGTTCACGCGCGCAATGGTCCCGCCTTGCGCTTCCACATACACATACTTCGGATCGGTCGGGTCTGCAAACGCGAAAAATCCGTCGCCGCCGTATAGGTTCTCCCACCGGCTATTAGTAACTCCGCCGGGGTATGCCGAGTCCCCCATCCACGCGCTGTTATCCTGCAATCCCCCAAACACGTGATACGGATCTTGCATGTCCAGACTCACGTGATAAAACTGCGAGATTGGCAAATTCTGCGACTTCAGCCACCGGTTGCCGCCGTCATGCGAGTACCAGACGCCACCATCGTCCACCGTGATTAGTTCGTTTGAGTTCCCCGGATCCACCCACACATCGTGAAAGTCCCCGTGTGCCCGCCCCGCGATACTGCTGAAACTTCCGCCTCCGTCCGAGCTCATGACCAAGTTCCCGCCCGGTTTATATAGCCGGTTCTCATCCTTCGGGTCCACAATCAAGTTCGCGAAGTAGAACGGACGCCACACCATCATTTGGCTGCGGTCTTTCTCCACCCACGTCCTACCGCCGTCGCCTGAACGATACAGAGCGCTCCGCGTCGATTCGATCAGCGCATACACCACGTCCGCGTTCGAGGGCGCCGTCGCCACTGCCACCCGTCCCCAGGGTTTCGCCGGCAACCCCTTCGCCGTCTCCGCGTTTAGATCCGTCCACGTTGTTCCGCCGTCCACCGACTTATAAAATCCGCTCGCGCTCGGCGCGGTCGGCCCATCCCCGCCGGACCGGAACGTCCAACCCTTCCGGCGAAAATCCCACATCCCCGCGTACAGCGTTTGCGGATCTTTCGCGCTCATCGATAGCAGCGAGCATCCGGTCGATCCGTTTCCACCCTTCAGCACCTGCTTCCAGCTCTTGCCTCCATCGGCGGTCTTATACACGCCGCGCTCGTCGCTGTCGCTCCACAACTTACCCGTCACGCACGCATACACGGTCTCGCCGTTCTTCGGATCGATCAGTATCTTACTAATCCGCTCCGAATTGGGCAGGCCCATATTCTTCCAGTTCTCGCCGGCGTCGGTCGACTTATAAATCCCGTCACCAATCGAAGTACTGTTCCGCGTCCATGCTTCTCCCGTTCCCGCCCAAATCGTACTTGGCGCAGCGGCATCCACAGCCAGCGCTCCAATCGATTGCACCGGCTGCTTGTCGAACATCGGCCGGTAGTTCACGCCACCGTTCACCGACTTCCAAACACCGCCGCTCGCCGCCCCGATATATACCGTCAGCCGCCCTTGCTCCCGCACCGCAGCAACTGAAGTCACGCGCCCGCTCATCTCAGCTGAGCCAATATTCCGCGCGCCCAGCCCTGAGATCGAATCCGCGTCGAACTTCACATCCTGCCCGTGCGCCACGCTCAAGCAGCCAGCTAACAACAGAAATCCCCGCATTCTTCTCACTTACTCACCGCCGGAACGCTGAAACGGTTCGCCGCCACTGGAACATTCACCTCGACCTTGTTCATCGCAAACTTTGTCCGCTCATGACTACCCTTCTCACCCACTTCGATTGCAAACGGATAATACACGCCATCGACTAACTCGTAGTCTCCGTAGTATGTTTCTGAGTACCGCACCGTTCCCCGTATCTTCCGTTGGGATTCCACCATAATTTCCAGGTTCGAAACCGTGTCGATATAGAAGATCCGCGCATCCCCGTTACTTAGGGTCAGCTTGATCTTGTAACAGTCGGTTCCCTCCACCAAGTCATGCCCCAGATACTCCGCCCGGTGATCCTTGTTACGATAATCCACCAATTGCCCGTCCAAATCAGCGTCCACCATCAGTCCCTTGACGTCGTCGGCGGACAACATATCCGCATCTTTCCGGCCTTCGAAGGGCGACACGCGCCAGCCCACATGGCCGTCATAAGCCTCAATCTGGCTCATGCCCTGGATGGTCACTTCTTCGCGCACGCGGTTCGGCCGCAGGTTCTCCTGAACGAACTTCGCCCGAAAATCCCCTTGCGAGAGCTTGCCGCTCGCTCGCACGCTTTTCACCGCCCGGATCTTCTCCAGCCCACCTCGTGCCTGCAAGTTCTTCGAAATGATTTCATCTACCGTCTGCGCATTCAGCGCCGACCCCAACATCCAGACCGCGGCCAACCACTTCATCCCGAGCATTGTATCCTTGCGCCGTTCCCCCGGAACTACCTCTCGAGGGCGAGAGTCACTGCGTTAACGACAAAACTTTCGGTCGCGACAGGCTCACGCATGATGTCAGCAAGAATCTCAACGCGCCGCTCTGGTCGAAAAATGACCCTGGGTATATCCGCCTACCAATCTCTTCGACAATGCCCTTGGGAAACTGTGAAGCTGCCGGTGGTGACGGAGAGTTTAGGTCGAGGAGCCACACGGAATCGTCAGGTCGATAAGCGCCCTTCACAAACCAGTGACTAAACAGAAGCTGTCCACTCCCGGTGATCAGTCTCGCCCTCTTATTAACCAGAAGCTGAAGCCGCTCGTTCCTGTCGAGGCATCGATCACCGTGACCACACCAACAGTGTTGCCAAATTATCCAAATACGACGATGTTGTTCTTTTAGCGGTAGGCTTCTGAAGTCTCCGTCGTGATATTTTCCTCGCTTAGACTCCATCTACCCGCAATAGCGCTCTTGTTGGGCGGATCGAATGGGGTCTCTGTTCCAGCGGCACTCTTGATCTCCACCCAGCGTTGAAATAGAAGCCGCTCCAGTCGAGTGTAGTTTTGCGCCGGTCCTGCTCCCATCGCCAGAATGAAGCCGGAAATCTAGGATGGAATCCTCATCAGTAGTTTTGAGTCTAAAGCCCCCGTTTGAGAACTATTCCCAGCCTCAGCCACTGAGCGGATACGTTAGATGCTCCTCTCGTCTGCCCTTTTCCGCTCCCGCCGGCTCGCTACCGATGCTTTGCAGCACTCCAACCAGGCCCTGACTAAACAGATTGCCCAACTCACTGAAACCGAAAAGTTACTCGTCAACACGCTCGCGGCCGAACGGCATTCCTATTCCGAACTGCGCGATCGTGAGCGCCAGGCTCGCCTCGGTTTCAAAGCTGCTCGCGTCGGAACCTGGACCTGGAAGCTCGAATCCTCCGAACTAATCTGCGACGGCCAGTTGCGCGAGTTGTACGGCATAGTTGCTCCGGCCGGCGCGATCACCACCGTCGACCAGATCGTTGCCGCAATCTACGCCGATGACCGCGCTTCTTTGCTTGCCGCCATCCGCACCGTCTTGGAGAACGGAATCGAATTCAATATCGAGTTCCGCGTCGTTCATCCCGAAGGCTCGCTTCATTGGGTGGGAGCCAGCGGAGCCGTCTTAGTTGGACCCGACGGCGCTCCCGCCGGGATGACTGGCGTTACGTTTGATATTCATGCTCGCAAGACCGCCGAACTAGCCCTTACCGAAAGCGAGAACCGCTTCCGCACGCTTGCCGATTCCATCCCGCAGCTCGCCTGGATCGCCGACGCCTCTGGGGTCCATCACTGGTTTAACCGCCGCTGGTATGAATACACCGGCACTGCGCCTATCCAGATGCAGACCGCCGGCTGGGAATCCTTTCTTCATCCCGATGATCGGGCTCAACTCGCCGACCGCTGGCGGCTTTCTACCGACACCGGCGCGCCTCTTTCGATGGAATGCCGCCTGCGCGGTGACAATGGCCAATATCGCTGCTTCCTGCGCCTCGCCACCCCGATCCACGACCCCTCCGGCCGCGTCACCAGTTGGTTCGGTACCGATACCGACATCACCGAAATGCGCGAGACTCGCGATGCCCTCCGCGAAAGCGAACACCAGTTCCGCGGCATCGCCGACAGCATGCCCCAACTCGTCTGGGTCACCAGGCCGGACGGGTGTCTCGAATGGTGGAACCGGCAATGGTCCGCATTCACCGGCGCGTCGCTCGACGATATGGGCCCCGAAGGCTGGTTCACGCTCTTCCACGTCGATGACCTGCCGGCAACCTGGGCCAAATGGCGCGATTCGCTCCGCACCGGTAAACCCCTCCAGGTCACCAACCGCATCCGTGGAGCTGACGGCGCCTATCGCTGGTTTCTCGTCCGCGCCATCCCTGTGCTCGGCGTCGGCGGCGCGATCGTCAAGTGGTTCGGCACCTGCACCGATATCGACGATCACAAAAACGCCGAATCCCAAATCCAAAGTCTGAACGAAAACCTCGAAGTGCGTGTCTCCGAGCGCACCGCGCAGCTTGCCGCCGCAAACGACGTTCTCGACCAAACCCGCTCCCACCTTCAGGCCATCCTCGACGCCGCCATACGCGTTTCCATCATCGTCACCGACACCGAAGGCGTCATCACCGCCTTCAATCGCGGCGCCGAGCGCATGCTGCAGTACGATGCCGCCGAAATGATCGGTCAGGCATCGCCCCTCCAATTCCATACCGATACCGAACTCCTCAAGCAATCGCGCCTGCTCTCCAACCAGCTCCAACGCCCCGTCCAGGGTTTCGACGTCTTCCGCGAAGTCGTCACCCTCGGCGCCCTCGACGAAGAAGAATGGACCTACGTCCGCAAGGATCGCAGCACCCTGCCGGTCCTGCTCGCCACCACCGCCGTTCGTAACTGCTACAACGTCGTCACCGGATACCTTCACATCGCCAGCGACATCACCGCTCGGAAAGTTCTGGAACATGGGCTCCGCGAAACGAATGCCCAGCTCCTCAAACAGACTGCCCGCGCCGAAGAAGCCAACCTCGCTAAGAGCGCCTTCCTGGCCGCCATGAGCCATGAAATCCGCACCCCCATGAACGCCATCCTTGGCATGTCCGATCTCCTATGGGAATCTCAGCTTGAGCCCGAACAGCGTCAGTATGTCGAGGTCTTCCGCCGAGCCGGCAACGTCCTGCTCGATCTCATCAACTCCGTCCTCGATCTGTCTAAGATCGAAGCCGGCCACCTCGAGCTGGAATCCAGCCTCTTCGACTTGGAGGACGTTGTCACTCGCGCCGTGGAACTTATCCAACCCAAGGCTCGCGCCCAAGGCATCCAACTGCTATTCCGTATCGCCCCCGAAGTGCCCGCCGAACTAATCGGCGACGCTTTTCGCCTGCAGCAGATTCTGGTTAACCTCATCGGGAATGCCGTCAAATTCACCCCGGCCGGAGAAGTTGTCCTTCGCGTCCAATGCGATCGCTCTGGAACCCCGGGAGCTTTGGAATTCTCCGTCTCCGATACCGGTGTCGGCATCACCCCCGAACACATCCAGCGCATCTTCAATGACTTTCATCAGGCTGACGCTTCCACTACTCGCAAATACGGGGGCACCGGGCTAGGGCTCGGCATCGCGCAGCGTCTCATTGGCTATATGGGTGGCCAACTCTCGGTCACTAGCCAGCAGAATGTGGGTAGCATCTTCCGCTTCAACGTCGTACTGAAACCCGGCTCCGACCGCCGCGGCTTCCCACGCAACGAGTTCATGGACCTCCACGGCCTCCGCATCCTCGTAATCGACAACAACGAAACCAATCGGCAGATCCTGCGTGAGACGCTCACCTCGTGGGGTCTGGCCAGCGTCGAACGCGACAGCGCCGAATCCGGCTCCCAGGAACTCGCCCGCGCTCAGCGGAATGAGGAGCCATATTCCATCGTTCTTCTCGACGGGCAGATGCCTTATCTCGACGGCTTTGCCGCCGTTCCGCTCCTGCGCTCCACGCAGCCTAATATCCCCATCGTCATGCTTACGTCCGATAGCCGCCCCGGGGATAACGCCCGGCGAACCGCGTACCGTCTCTCGGGCTATGCCGTCAAACCTGTCAAGCGCGCCGATCTGCTCCAGCTCATCTGCAACGCGCTCGGAACCGCCGGAAAAAGTTTACTCCTCGCCTCTGGGCCATCCGCCGAATCAGGAACCGGTGCCGCGCCAGCCACCACTCCGCTCCATATCCTGATCGCCGAAGACTCACCCGATAACCGGCTCCTTCTTTCCGCCTATCTTCGGAACAGCCCCTTCGAGCTCACATTCGCCGAGAACGGCCTCGAGGCCCTCGAGCGCTTCCGCGTGCATGTCTTCGATCTCGTGTTGATGGATATGCAGATGCCCGTCATGGACGGCATCACCGCGACTCGCGCCCTACGCGCTTTCGAGAGCGAAAACGGCCGCCCCCCGGTCCCGATCATTGCTCTTACCGCCAACGTCCTCACACAGGATGCCGCTACCAGCTATCAGGCTGGTTGCAATCTCCATCTGTCGAAACCGATTTCCAAGCAGAAGCTCCTTCTCGCCATTCAACGACACGCCCCGGCCCGCCACGTTGGCCACGACGCGGACTTCGTCTGGATCTCGGCACCGGAGGGTCTCGAAGAGATTGCCCCTGGCTACCTCACCAGCCGCATTGATGAACTGCCCCAGCTGTTACAACTTGCCGCCGCATCCGACTTCGAAGCTCTCCGCAACCGGGGCCACGACCTCAAAGGCTCCGGCGGATCGTTCGGCTTCGACGAAATCACCCGCATCGGCGCCGAGATCGAACAATTCGCCAAACAGCGCAAAGCCGCCGAAATCTCCCATGAGTTGCAACAACTCGGGCTCTATCTGAACCGCGTCCGCATCTCACCCCCGTCCGCGAATCCCGTGGCTGGCTAAGGCACATGCGAGGACGCGAATTTGGCCGCACGCGTGGCCGAACGGAAATAAAGTTCCTGCATCCCGTTTCTCCCTGATTGCCTCAGGGACGCGATCAGTTGAGAAGCGAAAACAAAGGGGAAAGTTCCTGCCATCGCGAAGCAAACGGGCCGTGAGAAAACGCGGGTGCGTCTTACGAGAAACATCAAACCTGCCATGAGCCACACTGAGCAGGCGAGGAATACCCAGACCATAAACAGCAAAAAATAGAGAAATGTGGGTGGCACGCGGGTGAAGTCACGTCTAGCGTGTACCCCGCGCGAACGGAGACCCGGTTCCCATCGAAAAATACCCACCTTTGACGATTTCCCCAACTTCGCATACATTAAGTACACAGAGGAAAACGCCACACACCATGTCCAGATACTTTGCGGAGTTTGTCGGAACGTTCGTGCTAGTTTTCGGCGGCTGCGGGGCTGCAGTCTTTGCCGGCGATAAGATCGGCTTTGCCGGGGTTTCCCTCGCTTTCGGTCTCTCCTTGCTCGCCATGGTCTACACCATCGGGCACGTCTCCGGATGCCACATCAATCCCGCCGTCACTCTGGGACTCTTCCTCAGCAAGAAGTTCGAAGCCAAACACCTGCTCGGATATTGGGTCGCGCAGATCCTCGGAGGTGTTGTCGCCGCGGGTTGCCTGCTCGTCATCGCCAAGGGTGGGCCGAATGGATATGACCCAGCGATTGCCGGGTTCGCCGCCAACGGCTTCGGCGCCCACTCGCCTGGACACTTCAGCTTGGCTGCCGCCGCACTCACCGAAATCCTGTTGACCTTCCTTCTAGTGCTCACTGTCCTCGGCGCCACCGACCTGAAAGCTCCCGTAGGTTTCGCTGGCCTACCCATCGGCTTCGTTCTGGTCCTGATCCACCTGGTCGGTATCCCGATCACCAATACCTCTGTCAATCCCGCCCGCAGTATCGGGCCAGCCTTGTTTGTCGGAGGTTGGGCGGTGCAGCAACTCTGGCTCTTTGTGCTCGCGCCCCTCGCCGGTTCGGCTCTCGCTGCCGCCGTTTATAGCGGGATCTCTGCATCGCGCCTCAGTGCTCGCGACGCCGAACGCGCACTGCCCACCCAGCAGGAAGAGCGGCTCAAGAGTCGCACCGCGCGCCCGTAGCAGCGGAACTTCTGGTCACCATCGTTTTCTCGACCTTTCCATCAACCGGCTGAACGACTTACCGGTCATGAGTCCCCGCGCCCGAACGCCTTCATGCTACTCAGTGTCTGAGTATTAGCTCAAACACTATGAAAACAATCGACCACTTACAATCCGAAATCGCGGCGCTCATGCAGTCCGCTCCCGCCGGCCCTTCCACCTCGAAGTCCGCCGGGCATCAGCGCATCGCGCTCGACGGCCTCACCAACGCCGTCACCGGCCAGAATATGTTCCTCGAAGAACACGAATACCCCGCCTACATGGACCTGGGCGCGCAGTACATTGCGGAACTTCGCCCCGTCGGCGTCCGCGAAACGCAGCTCGCCCAGAAGATCATCGATCTGAACTGGCGCCTCAATACTCTGTCCGCCGTCGAAAACAACCTGTTCCACAGCGCCCGCGTGCGCCAAATCTCACCATCCGACACCAGTGACGATCGCGTCATCGGCATGACGTCCAAAGCCGATGCATGGCGCTCCGACTGCGAAGGCCCAAATGCGTTCGAGAAACTCGGCCGCCACGAAATGCGTGTCCAGCGCACCCTCACCCACATGACTGCCGAGTTCGAACGTTTCCAAGCCATGCGCTTGAAGAAGTCCGGCGACACGTTCGTCCTTGAGACTTGCAAGGCATGGATCTGGTACGACCACATGCTCGCCCTCAACACCCGCTTAGTTGCCGAGCGCCGAGCCCAGGAAGCAGAGCGTCGCGCCCAGGACGATTTGCGCGAAAGTGCCCCGGCTGAATCGCCAAGCCCCGCCCCTTCAGAGACTTACACCCCCGAATTGCTTTGCAAAAAAGCCGAAACGTCCAGCCCTGACGCCTTCCACGCCGCCGCCGTCCCGATCCTCAAGTTCGCCGCCGCCAACGGACTTTTAACCCCCGAGCAGGAGGAGCTCGTCGTCCGCCTCACCGCTGCTTAGCCCTAAAGTGCGAATTCGATTCCTTGCGCCAGCGGTAATTCCCGCGACCAGTTGATCGTATTCGTCTGCCGCCGCATATATATCTTCCAGGAATCGCTTCCCGACTCCCGTCCCCCGCCAGTGTCTTTCTCCCCGCCGAAGGCGCCCCCAATTTCCGCGCCACTCGTCCCGATATTCACGTTCGCTATTCCGCAGTCCGACCCGCGCGCACTCAGAAATGTCTCCGCCGCTATCAAATTGTTTGTGAAAATCGAGCTCGACAGACCCTGCGGAACCGCGTTATGCCACTGCATTGCCGTCTCCAGATCTTGGAAGTCGATCAAATACAGAATCGGTGCAAACACCTCCTCCTGCATCATCGGCAAGTCGTGCCGGGCACGCACCAGCGCCGGTTCCACGTAACAGCCGCCCAGCGCATTTCCCCCAAAAATTACCTCCCCGCCCTGCGCCCGGATCGTGTCCAGCGCCGCTTGCATCCGCTGTACCGCGTCTTCGCTCACCAACGGCCCCATCAGAGTGTCGGGCTGCATCGGATCTCCGATCCGCACCTGCCAATAGGCCGCAATCAGCGACTCCGTCATCCGTTCCGCGATTCCGTGCTGCAAATACAGCCGCCTCGTCGAGGTGCACCGCTGCCCCGCCGTTCCCACTGACCCGAAGAGCACCCCCCGCAACGCCAAGTCGAAACTCGCGTCTTCCATCACGATAATCGCGTTGTTCCCACCCAGTTCCAGCAGGCTGCGCCCCAGCCGCGCGCCTACTACTTGCGCCACGTGCCGCCCCACCGCGCTTGAGCCCGTGAAGCTGATCAACGGCAACCGCCGGTCCGCCACCATCGCCTCGCCGATCTCCTCGTTCGAGCCGATCACCGTCTGCAGCACGCCCGGAAAGCCGCGCCGCTCCATCACCGCGCCGCATAGCTTCTGCACCGCCAGCGCACATAGCGCCGTCTTCGGCGACGGCTTCCAAACCACCGTGTCTCCGCACACCAGCGCTAGCATCGCGTTCCAGGCCCACACCGCGACCGGAAAGTTGAATGCGCTGATCACCCCGATCGGTCCCAGCGGATGCCACTGCTCGTACATCCGATGGCCCGGTCGCTCGCTGTGCATGGTCTTGCCATAGAGTTGCCGCGAGAGCCCAACCGCGAAGTCCGCGATGTCGATCATCTCCTGGACTTCCCCTTCGCCTTCCGCCAGGATCTTCCCCATCTCGCGGCTTACCAGCGCGCCCAGCGCCGCCTTGTGCTTCCGCAGCTCATCGCCGATTTCGCGCGCAATGTCGCCGCGCTTCGGCGCGGGCAGCATCCGCCAATCCACAAATGCCCTCGCCGCTGTCTCGACTACCTCGTCATACTCCGCGCGAGTCTGCATTCGCACCCGCGCAATGGCCCGACCATCGCCCGGACTGATCGAGGCATACTCGCCCCCGTTCCCCGCTCCGTTTACTTCCTCGATACCCAACTGCTCCAAATAGTTCATAAAGTCAAGTTCATAATGTCAATAGGTGGAATGCCGCCGGGCCCAATGCAAACTGCCGGCCGCCCGCGTTCGCCCGCGCTTCCATGCGCCCGGTGATCGTTTTCTGAAAGTCCCGATCGTGCCACTCGCCGAAGCCCAGACGCTCGCTGATTCGTGTTGCCGCCTCACGCGTCGTCGCGCCGTGTGGCTTCCCCGCCCGTGTATGCAGCGGATCGCAGAGTATCGGATTCGGAGAACTTTCCACCAGCCGGTCCACTAATTGCTCGGGATTGCAAGGCAGCAGCGGAGCCACTGTCACAAACGTGTTGATCCCGATGTCGCACAGCTTCCTCACTGTCGCGAAACGGCTCTCCACCGAATCGCAGTGCGGTTCGTAAATGCGCCGGATATCCTCCCGGTCTGTAGTAATCGTAAAACTCACTCTGGCGTTCGGAATCTTCCGAATCAGTTCCACAGCGTCCAGTACCCGCGGACTTCGCGTCTGAATCACGAACACCTTCGGAGGACGCGCCGCCACCGCTTCTAGAATCGGCGTCATCGCATCCACGTCCGCGTCGGCCGGCTGAAATGGATCCACCAAAGGAGAGCAATACACCACTTGATCGGGTCGCAGAGCACGCCAAGCCAAGTCCGCCGCATTCGCTTTGAACGTCGTGTACTCGCCCCAGTGCTTCACGTCGCCATTGCGCAACCCGCCATAAATACCCATCGTCGGAACGTAGCAATAGCTACACCCGTACGTGCAATTTCTTGCGGGGCTCAGGGAGTGCGTGAAGCCGGCCGCCGCCAGGTACCCGGAGGTTTTTGTCAGGATGCTCCGCGCGGGCTCGGAGTAAATTTGGAACGGCATCAGGCCAGCAGGCTTTTCAAAACCCCGTCCCACGGCTTCCGGTACGGTCGCGTCAGCATAGCGTTTGCCTCCGCGTCGCCAGGAATCGTCTCAGTTTCTGCATCCCACCGCACCTTCCGCCCCAATCGCAGACTGATGTTCGCCAAGTGACACGCGGTAGCCACCTGATGCGCATACTCCACATCCGAAACCGGCATTTCGCGGCTCTTGATGCACTCCAGGAAGTTCCGCACGTGCCGCGTAAACTGTTCCGGCGAAGACCCAGCTTCCTTCATTCCCGCGCACCACGTCTCCACCGGTTTCGTCACCTCGCCTTGCGGCCCGCCCGTCGGATGCCCCTTGAATCGTGGAATGGTCTGCGTCGGATCGCTCTTCGGATCGCAGGTAATCTCGAACCCCGACCGGGTGATCGACAAGCTGCCCTTGGTCCCGAAGATCTGCATGTCGTAGGCGTCTTTCCGTCCCATACTGGTCTCGCGAATCGATACTGTGGCCGTAAAGCCTGGGTACTCGAAAAGCGCATCCTGTGTATCCGGCGTCTCGCCGTTATCCTGGGCGGGATCGAGGCCGAACCGGCCTCCCGACGACGTCACCGCCGTTGGCCCTTTTACCCCGGTGATCCAATGCACGATGTCCAGGTCATGCGCGCCCAGGTTCGTCATTTGCCCGCCCGAGTAGTCCCAGAACCAGCGGAAGTGGTAGATGCCGCGCTTCGGATTGAATGGCCGCTGCGGCGCCGGTCCCAGCCACATGTTGTAGTCGAATCCCGCCGGAACCGCCGTATCCGCCGGTGCTCCATACCCCGGCAAAATGTTGCGATGAAACGCGATTGCCGCTCCGTTGATGCGCCCGATATACCCGTCCCGCAGAAGTTGACGCGCATGCGCGTAATGCAGACCCGACCGCTGCTGCGTCCCGCTTTGCACCACCCGTTTGTGACGGCGCGCCACGTCCACCATCCAGCGCCCTTCCTTCACAAACAACGTCAACGGCTTCTCAACGTAAACGTCCTTGCCGGCGGCGCAAGCCATCATCGTCACCAGCGCGTGCCAGTGATCCGGAGTCGAAACCACTACGGCCTGAATGTCTTTCTGATCGAGCAGGCGCCGAAAGTCCGGATAGCCTTTGCAAAGCGAACCGCACGCTGCCACCCCCTGCTCCAGACGCGGCTGATAAACATCCGAAAGCGCAACCAGCTCGCAATCCGGTTGTGCTTTGAAGTCGAAGACATGCTGTGCGCCGATCAGCCCGTAACCTACGAAGCCGACCTGCACGCGATCGTTTGCGCCTTTGATTCGAGAGTAGGAGGCTGCGGTCAGCGCAGCAAGGGCGGTCCGGCGGGTGACATGCATCCGTCCGGATTCTATCAGGATTTAGAGCAGGCGGAAGTTGACTTCCACGTTGGCCACCACAGCCACGGGCACGCCGTTCTTTGTCCCCGGCCTAAACTTCCATTTGTTCACTGCTTCAATGGCCTTCTCGTCCAAGCCCAGACCGATGCCGCGAACCACTTTCGCCTCACTCACCCGGCCCGAAGCATCGACCACAATTCTCAGCAAAACAACGCCGCTGAACTTGGCCTTTCTCGCTTCTTCCGAGTATTCCGGTTCATCGTGGGTCAAAGGCACTGGAGGCATTACGCCGCCACCGATATGATAGGCACCACCGCCAAATCCGCCACCGTGCCCGGGTCCGAAACCGCCGCCATCACCGGAGCCCACGCCACCGCGATTTCCACTCCCAATACCGCCACCGGAGCCGATACCGTTCGAAGCAGCCGCAATTCGGGACAGCGGATCGCCCAAGGCCTTGGCGTTAACATTCGGAAGTGGGGTGTCCGGCGGCGCCACAATCGTCGGCACCATCACCAACTTCGCTTCTTTCGGCGGATCGACCTTCGGTGGAACGAACTGCTTCAACGCGATCTTGGGAAGCTTGCCACGGCTCGCCGGGGTGGGCGATCGATCACCGCCGCCACCGCCCCCAGCCAATGCAGCCTTCTTCACCTTCATATCGGGAAGAAATGGCTTAATCGGGTCGATCAGCGTGGTCACAGGCGGCTTCATCGCCTCGCGCACGGCTTTGACCGAAAACACCGTTCCGAGCAACACGATAATACCGATCACAACCAGCGCAGAAAGGCCGAAATTCTTTTCATCCGGGCGATACATGCCCCAGATACTCTTGACTTCGACCGGCTTCGAGGTGACTTCCAGAGGAGGCAGTTTCGGCGGATTGAATGTGTCCCGGATATTCTCAACGAAGGACTTGTACCAAGGTTCTTCAATGGCCTGCGGAAGCAGACGGCTGAGATGGTCGTCGGGTGGAAAACCTGTGGACTGGATATCACTCATCGTTGCTATAATCCCGCTTTGCTCTCTTGTAGTTACGTATTGCGGGATAGATTGGTTGCAGCCATCAGTCTAACAGAATTACTGCACATTAAGTTCCAGTAGGCAGCGCAACGTTCCGCACGTTTTATCGTCTTAGATCGGGAGGTCTACATAAGCTATGACTCGCGTATTTCTGCATTTGTTACCCGCCGCAGTGTTGGCATTGGGCTCTCTGATCCCTGTGTCCGCCAACGCACAGTGGACGCGGCCGGCTCACCGGCAGGCAACCATCTTCGATCGCGTTCAGCAGGATCTGGATCACGCCACCGCCGCTCCGTACCTCGCTTTGGACACACGCGAGCGCATCGATCACGCGCGTAAACAAATTTGGAAATTCCAGAGTAAATGGGCTTCCGGCCGCTACGACCAGGGCCGTCTGGATGGCGCCATCTCGGCCGTCCACCACGTGGTCGATTCGCCCTCGCTCGAGTATCGCGACCGCCGCTCGCTCCAGGGTGATCTCGGTCAGATGCGCGAGTTCCGTGCCGAGCATGAGTACCGCGCCTACGGCTTCCGCTAATGCTCCCGCCGCGCGCGTTTCTTGCCGCGCCGGCCTGCCGTTTCCGGCTCCACCAACGCAAACTGCAGCTTCCGCTCGGCTGGTTCCACGCGCTCCAACAGCACCCGCACACGGTCGCCGATCGAGAACTCCCGCCGTGTCCTTTGACCCACTAGCTTGCGGACGTTTTCGTGATAGGCATAATGATCGCCCGGTAACGAGTCGATGGGCACCAGCCCTTCCACGAACAGGTCTGTCAGTTCGACAAACATGCCGTGGCGCGTAATTGAGATGGCGAGTCCGTCGAACTCTTCGCCAACCCGCGCCTCCATGAAGCGCGCCTTCTTCCACTCCACCAGTTCACGCTCAGCTTCGGCGGCGCGGCGCTCCGTCAGCGAGCAATCATCGGCCGCCGCTTCGATCGAACCTTCGCTCCCGTAGGTCTTCCCATCGAGCGCGGCGCCAAGTAGCCGGTGTATGATCAAGTCGGGATAACGCCGGATCGGCGACGTGAAGTGCGTATAGTTCTCCGCGGCCAAAGCAAAATGCCCGGTGTTGTCGATGCTGTAACGGGCTTGCTTCAGTGATCGCAACATCAGGTAACTGAGCACGCGCTCTTCGGGCTTGCCTTCGATCTTGGCGACGAGTTTTTGATACATGCGCGAATTGATCTTGATCGCGTCTTTGGGAAGCTCAACGGTGCGCTGGCGTTTGCTGCCCTCCCGGCGTTTATCGGCGTAGCGGAACCGGTCAACCGGAATCGCGCCGACGCCGAGCGACACGCCAAACTGCGCTGCGACTTCCTCGAACTCCATGACGCGCTTGGGATCAGGCTGCTCATGAATGCGATAGATAACGGTCTCAGCGACGTTGCCCAGATGCTCGGCAACCGCTTCATTGGCCGCCAGCATAAACTCTTCGATAATGCGGTGGGCGATATTGCGGACTGAGCGCAGCACGCCTTTCATGGCCCCAAATTCGTCGAACTCGATCAGCGGCTCCGGCAAGTCGAAGTCGATCGAACCGCGCTGGACGCGCTTGCGATTCAAGATGAGCGCGAGATCCCGCATACGTTCGAAATTCTCCACCAGCGGGGCATATTGCTCGCGCAGCCCGGCGTCGCCTTCCAGAATCAGATGGACGGCGGTGTACGTCATGCGCTCGGCGCTGCGGATCACGCCGCGGCAGAACTCGCGGTCCACTAGGTCGCCCTTCGCATCGAACTCAAGGAGGGCGCTCATCACCAGGCGGTCCTGCTTCGGGACGAGCGAACAGATGTCGGTAGACAACTCGTAAGGCAGCATCGGCACGGCGCGATCCGGAAAGTAAACACTGGTGCCGCGCAGCCGCGCTTCCTCGTCAATGGGGGTGCCTGGCCTTACGTAGTGGCTGACGTCGGCAATATGAACGTGCAGGGCGAAATGGCCGTCCGGTAAAGGGCCTACCCAAACGGCGTCATCGAAGTCACGAGCCGTTTCGCCGTCGATCGTGACAATCGGCATGTCGCGGAAATCGCGGCGTCCCGTAAGTTCCTCGGAGGAGATGGTATGCGGAATACTTTGTGCCTGTTCCACGGCTTCCACGGGAAACCGGTGCGGCAGGTGATGCTTGCGAATCATGATCTCGACGTCCACGCCGAAGTCATCCGGCTTGCCGAGTATCTCGATTACTTTGCCCACCGGCGCCGATTCATGGCGCGTGCCTACGTCTTCGGCGTACTCCAGAATCTCGACGTTCACAATCATGCCGTCAAGCTGCGATGGATCTTCGATCCGCACCGGTTCCACCCCGATTCGATGGTGCGCGGGAACCTCGGGCGGAATAGCCAATTCATCGGGGATCTCGATCCACTCGCGAAGCCGCTCGTCATAGGGCACTACGAACAAGCCTCGCCGGGTAATGCGGAACTCGCCCACGACGCTGACGTGCGCGCGCTGGAGAATCTTGACGACTTCGCCTTCCGCCTTTCCGTCGCGGCTGGGCCCGGAGACGCGCACCACCGCGCGGTCGCCATGCATCGCACCAGCCATCGCCGGCGGCGGAAGAAAAATGTCTCCCTGAATCCCGGGGATCGGCTTGTCCGCAATAAGAAAGCCGTATCCGTCGCGATGACGGCTAACGCGGCCAACCATATATTCGCGGCTGTTGGCCGAAGCGATGTAGTGGCCGCTCTTGAGCTCGATCAGATCGCCGCGCTTTGTCAGGCGCTCCAATCCGCGCTCCACCGCGCCACGGTGTTCGCTGCGGGCGCGCAATTCTTTCAGTACTTGCTTGAGCGTTGCTTTGCCGTGAGGAAGGCGAATGATGTGGGCGAGCAGTTCGCCATCCGTCATGCTGGTATGGTAACCGAGCATGCCCGCTGTACAAGGTTTCGTGGAACGCCGCGGCCAGGAGCTGTGGCTGGATCAAGAATCGCACCGCGTGGCCGGCGCGAATATCTACAGCTTCGCCTATCGGACTGCGGACGAGCAGAGCCGCCTCCTCGATCTAGCGCAGGCGTTCGGCTTCAATACCCTGCGCATCTGGGCGTTTAACGATCAGCAATTGCCCGCCGCCGATCAAGTCTGCTTTCAATGGTTGCGGCCTGGCGCCGTCGCGCCGGAGATCCGCGAAGGCGCATATGGGTTGAACCGCTTGGATAACGCCGTGCGCTTAGCCGGCGAGCGTGGCGTGCGTTTAATCCTGACGCTGACCAACTACCATCCCGATTACGGCGGGATGCCCCGCTACCAACAATGGCTGGGTTTGACTGACCTTCACGATTTCTATCGTGACCCGGGGGCGCTGGCGGTTTTCCAGGGCTATGCGGCGGCGATTGTGGCCCGATATCGGAATAACCCGGCTGTATTAGCTTGGGAGATCGCGAATGAGCCGCGCTGTCCCGATAACACCGCGCTCTTGACTGATTGGCTTGCTCGAATGAGCGGCTTCCTCCGGACCCAGGCACCGCGCCAATTGATCGCGGCCGGCGATGAAGGCTTCTTTTCCAGGAAGCGAGCCGGTAATAACTGGTTGTTTAATGGCTCACGCGGTGTAAGTTGCGAAGATATTTTGGCGATTCCCGCCATTGACTTCGGCACCTATCATCTATACCCGGATCAATGGGTAAAGAAGGAGGACCCGCTAGCTTTCGGACAAATGTGGATTGCTGAACATATCGCGGCAGGCAAGCGGGCGAACAAGCCGATGTTGCTCGAGGAGTTCGGGTTGCCACCGTCTTCGGATCGCGACGCCATATACGCCGCATGGAGGGAAGCTGTGGAGTTGCAAGCCGGCGCGGGCAGCCTGGTGTGGATGCTGGGCGAAGCCGGACAGGGCGACCAATATTTACTGTCCAGCCTTTCCGATGCGCCGTCTCTAGCAGTGCGCGTAAGCTAACAGTTGCGCTACGCTCCGAATCAAGCTATGCTCGTTCCCCATATGACGAGCTTTCCAGTCGTGATCTCCTGGCTGTGCCTTGCTTCGGGAGCGATCCTGGGCGCACAATCGCCGCCCGCTTACTCCGGATCGGCCGCATGCCAGACTTGTCATCCCAATCTCTATGCACGCTGGTCGAAAACGCGCATGGCGAATGTGGTTCGTGATCCGAAAATCCATCCCGAGGCTATACTTCCGGATCTCTCTAAACCCAATCCCCTGGTGACGTTCACCAAAGAGGATATTGCTTTCGTGTATGGCAGTAAGTGGAAGCAGCGTTACTTCACCAAGCGGGGCGACGATTACTTTCCCCTGGGTGCGCAATGGGACATCACTCATCAGATGTGGCGGCCCTACAAAGTAGCGCCGAATACCGACTGGTGGGTGCCCTTTTATCCCGGCGACAACATGACGCGTCCGACCGGACCGCTCTGCGACGGGTGCCACGCGGTGAACTACAACATCCAGTCACGGACTGTGACCGAATGGAATGTTGGCTGCGAGAAGTGTCATGGTCCAGGCGCTGCCCACGTGGCTAAGCCATCGCGGACTAACATCGTGAATCCCGCGCTCTTCGACGGCGTGCGGTCCGTCAATGTCTGTGTCCAGTGTCATTCCCAAGGTCAGCCGTTATCGAATCCGATCAACGGCAAGTATTACGATTGGCCGGTAGGTTTCACAGTGGGCGACGATCTGAGTAAGTTCTGGAAGTTCGAGGAGTATACGCTCGGCAAGCAGACGTTCACACACTTTGCCGATGGCACCGGCCATAAGAATCGGATGCAGGGAAATGACTTCGTGCAGAGCCAGATGTATACTCATGGCGTCACCTGCTCCAGCTGTCATGACCCGCACGGCACCGATAACAACGCCGACTTACTCAAGCCTGCGAACACCATGTGTCTTGAGTGTCATGGACCTCAGTCGCCCAACGGCCCGCATGCGCCGACGCTGGAGGCCCATTCCCACCACGCGCCAGGCAGCCCGGGCAGTGAATGTGTGGCTTGTCATATGCCGACGATTGAACAGACGATTTCCGACGTCAATGTCCGCAGTCACACGTTCCGATTTGTATATCCGAGTGCAACCGACAGCCTTAAAGTGCCTAACGCGTGCAATGCCTGCCATGCGGACCGGTCCACGCAATGGGCAACAGGCGCGTTGAAAACATGGAAGAATGTATCGCCGTGGCGAGCGGGCAGTTAGAGACGAATCGCCTGATTCTGCGGCGGCACCGGCTTGGTGACTTTAAGGATTGCGCGGCTATGTGGGCCGACCCAGCAGTTACGCGCTTCATCGGCAGGCCACATACACGCGAAGAGTCATGGGCGCGCTTGTTACGTTACGCCGGGCATTGGGCGCTGCTGGGCTATGGCTACTGGGCGGTGGAAGAAAAAGCAAGCGGCGATTACATCGGCGACGTCGGATTCTCCGAGTTGAAACGGACCATCGAACCCTCGATCGATGGTCTCCCGGAAATGGGCTGGGTGTTGGCGGCGCGGGCGCACGGTCGCGGTTATGCAACCGAAGCAGTCGGGGCCGCGATCGCGTGGGGCGAGGCGCATTTGGACGTTGCCCGCTTCGTCTGCCTGATCCACCCGGAGAATCATGCCTCTTTGAGAATCGCCGAAAAAAGCGGCTTCCGGGAGTATGGGCGTGCTACTTATAAAGAGCAGCCTGCGGTGTTGCTCCAGCGATTCCGCGCGTGAACGTGCAGGGTTACCAAACGCGGCAGGGATTGGCGCGGACCATCGGTTGACCCGCCTTGCAACTGAACGCGCGAGCGAATTCCGGCATGTTCGAAACTACGCCGTTCACGCGAAACTCCAGCGGGGAATGCGGGTCCGTCAGCGCCTGCTCGCGCCGCATCTCGGGACGGGTATACCCGCACGCCCATTGCGCCATGCCAATGAAGTAGCGCTGATCGGGCGTGAAGCCGTCCACCGGTTTTAGATCCTGGCCAGCGGTGGCGTGCTTCCAGGCGATGTAAGCGATCAACGTACCGCCTAAGTCGGCCACATCTTCGCCTAGAGTCAACTTACCGTTGATCTTGATGTCATCCACCGCGGTGTAACTCGAATATTGAGTGGATACACAATCGGCGCGCTTCTGGAACTCTTCGGCGTCCTTGGCGGTCCACCAGTCTTTCAGATTGCCCTTGGCGTCGAACTGGCGTCCTTCGTCGTCGAAGCCGTGAGTCAGTTCGTGGCCGATGGTCGACCCGGTATTGCCGTAATTAGGGGCGTCATCCATCTTGGGATCGTACAGAGGAGGTTGCAGAACACCAGCCGGGAAGTTGATGTCATTCATCTGCGGATCGAAGTAGGCGTTGACGGTGGGCGGCGTCATGCCCCACTCGCCGCGGTCGAGCGGCTTGCCGATCTTCGCAAGTTGGCGATCCGACTCGAACTTAGAGGCGCGCGCGACATTGCCGAAGAAGTCATCTGACTTCACCGTAAGTGCGCTGTAGTCGCGCCAGCGATCCGGGTACCCGATCTTGTTGACGATGGTGTGCAGCTTGAGCAGCGCCTGCTGGCGGGTGGCTTCGCTCATCCAGGGTAACTGTTTCAGATCGCCTTCCATGGCGGTTTCAATCTGTTGGGTCATGGCAAGCGTCCGGGCTTTCGTGTCGGCTCCGAAAGTCTTGGCGACGAACACTTTGCCGAGTTCTTCGCCCAGATCGCGATTCACGCGGTTGACGCACCTGCGCCAGCGGGGCTGCATTTCCGGAGTGCCGCGGAGATATTTGCCGTAGAAATCAAAGTTCGATTGCACGATCGCCGCCGAGAGGAAGTCGGCGTTGCCACGGATGACGTTCCACCGGAGGTAGCTCTTCCAGTCATCGATGGAGCGCGTCTTGAACTGATGTTCGAGTTCCTGATAGTAGGCCGGTTCCATTACGTTGACGATCTGCGCGCTGGCCGGGATGGGCATGGCCGCGAAGAAACCGTTCCAGTCATACGAAGGATCGAGCGCGGCAAACTTTTCCCGCGTGAACTTATGCAGGAGCTTGTGCGGATCGCGCATCTCGACGCGCGTCAGTTCGGCGTTGGCGAGGGCGGTTTCGATAGCCATCACCTGCTTAGCGTGCGCGGCGGCATCGGCGGGACTGTCGCCCAGTGCGCCGAATGACTGGGCCACATGCTCAATGTACTTGGCGCGAATTTCGACCGATTTCGGATCGGTCTTGGTGTAGTAATCCCGGTCGGGCAAGCCGAGCCGGCCGCGTTCAGCGAAGGCGATGATGCTCTGGGAGTTCTCGAAATCCTGATTGGAACCGAAGCCGAACAACGCCCCATGATCGGTGCCGAGCACGTTTTGACGTGTGACATAGCGCGAGAGATCGGCCAAGGTTCGGATGGAGGCGATAGTGTCGAGCTCCGGCTGAATCGGGCCCAGGCCGGCTTTCTCGATGGCGTCCAGATCCATGCAGGCGTGGTAATAGTCGCCGATCTTCTGTTGCGCGGCGGTGCGGTCCGGTGAGGGCCGCGCGGCTTCTTCAAGCAACCCCCAGAGCAGGCGCTCATTATCGAGGGTCAGCTTGGCGTATACGTCCCAGGAGGCTTGATCGGCCGGAATGGGGTTCTTGGTAATCCAGTTTCCGCAGGAGAACTTGTAGAAATCGTCGCAGGCCTGGACGCGCGGGTCCATCGATGTCAGATCGAAGCTAGGCGAGTATGGCAGCTGCGTGATGGCTTGGCCGTAGAGAGCGCCGGCTAGCAGCGGAAGGAGGAGAGCGCGGGCAATTCGCATCGGGGGCAAGCTTGTATTTCAACACAGGGCTAAGATGGACCCGGGTGAGTGTGACCGCCGGGCAAGTTAAGTCGGGGATGTTATGGATCGCCGGCATTAGCTTGCTGCGTGATGGCCTGCAGTTCGGGGTCATGTTGGTGCTGATGCGCCTGCTGGACGCCAGCGTCTATGGCGAGTACTCGCTGGTGAGTTCCATTCTCGGGCTGCTGACGGTGTTCAGCTTCCATAGCTTTCTGGAACACTCGCTTCAGGTTCGTCCCGGCGAGATCGTCGATTATCAAGCGCACTTCACCTTCGGTGCGTTTACTCAAGTGCTGGCGGTGCTGGTGTTGAATGTGACCGCGCTGGCATTGCGCGGGTTTCCGGCTTATGCGCCAATAGCTCCGGTGCTGAGCGTGATGTCGATTAGTTTCGTTTTGGATTGGGGCGCGGAACTGCGGGTCAAGATGCTGGAGCGCGAGCTGAACTGGACGCGGCTTCGGACCTTGGAGGCAATCGGCATCGCAGGAAGCGCCGTGGCGGCGATTGCACTCGCGTGGTGGGGAGCGGGAGTGTACGCTCTGCTGCTGCCGGCCTTGGTTGCATTGCTGCCGTTCGCCTTCGATCTGTTCGTAGTTACCGGTTGGCGGCCATCCTGGCAATTCGACTGGTCCGCGTTTCAGCCCACCTGGCGTTACGGGATGACGCGATTGGCAAGTGGCTTGGTTGCGCGCGGGCAGCAGGTTCTGGAGAGCGGCGTACTGGCGGCAGTAATCGGGTTGGCCAGTCTAGGTATCTACGGCCGAGCCGTCGGCTTGGCTACCTTCGCGTGTCTGAAGCTGACCGCGGTCATGACAGTGACGCTCTTCCCGATGGTCACCCGGTTTGTACCGAGCAGCCATGAGTTTCGACGGGCCAGCGGGCTCGTCTTGCGAGCCGTGGCGTGGACATCTATTCCTGCCGCCGCGCTACTGGCGGTAACAGCGCGCCCGCTGGTGCAAAGCCTGTATGGAGCGAAGTGGCTGCAGACGGTTCCGCTACTCCCTTGGGCACTGGCCTTGGCAGCGATGACGGCGCTGATGGAAGCGGCCGCCTTTCTGTTGCTTGCCAATCTGGAACCGCGCAAGACACTGATCATTGACGCGTTGAACCTATTGGGTACGGCACTCGCGCTGTGGTGGCTTCTGCCCTTTGGACTGAATGTTTACCTGGCGGGTCTGGTAGCCGTGCAGGTGTTCCTGTTTGCCATCGCTCTGGTGTGGCTGGTCCAGAGCGGGGCGGCGGAAATCAAGGCGATACGGCAGGCGCTGGTAAGTCCGCTAGTCGCGGCGGGGTGCGTGGCCTACGGGGCTAAGCTCTTCCCCGTGGATTCGCTGATCGCCGCAGCGGTGTTTGGGCTAATCTTTGGAGCTATTTATGTCCCCGGATTACGCTTTTTTTCGAAAGACGCGTTCCTTGAGTTGCTGCGTTTTATTCCAGGTCAGAAAAGGATAGCGCCGGCAGGATGAGATGAAAATCGGACTGCGCCAGCCAGATGACTACATGCGTATCGAGATACGTGGTCAAAGAACCGACCAGTCAGTCGCTTTCACGGTTTGCTCTTCGGCCTCAATGAAAGCCGGATTAGAACCTGCAAAGGCGTGAGGCGGCTGAGGCGATCGCTGGTTTGCTGATCCGGGACAATCCGCAAACGATTGCCCCTTTGGTTTGGCGTACGCATGTACATGTCACCGATGCTGATTATGGGGCTTCCGGGGTCACGATCAGGCCGTTCGGGAGGACATCCTCTTCATAGCCGGAAACCGCAGTTACCGAATACGGCTGAGGGGCTGCGCCCTGAGCGACCGTGACTTGGACCGTCAGCGAAGTCGGGCTGTTCACCGTAATCGGGCCGTAGCTGATGTTGGGTAGCGGCATTAAGGAAACCGTGCCCTGGACAAAGTTGGTGTTAACTCCGGTCACGGTGATGGTTGCCGATTGGCCCGCCACGATCGAGTTGGTGCTGATCGAAGATATCGCCGGATAGCCGGCCGGCAGCAACTGATTGTAGGCCGCGCGGAGTAGCAGGATGGCCATATCGCCGCGGGTCACCGGATTATCCGGGCAGTATAGAGTCTGCGCGCAGCCGCTGGTGATTTGGTCTTCCTTGATCCGCTGGATCCACTGGAATTCCACATGGTTGGCGGGCACATCGGTGAAGAACGGCGTAAGCGGGTAATTGAAGGCGGCCAAGGCGCCTAGGCGCACGCGCACCAGGAAGACTGCCATGTCGCTGCGGATCACCGGCGCGGCGGGGCAGTAGTTGTTGTTCCCGCAGCCCGACGTAATACCCAATTCGTAGAGCTTTTGAATCCAGGCGAAGCCGAAACTGCCGGCGGGGACGTCGTTGAAATACGGGACGGGGTTGGAGGTGAAGTTATCGCCGCCATAGACCGAGCGCACCAGGAAGATCGCCATCTGGGCGCGGGTAATGGACGCCGTCGGGCAATACTCGAGAGGCGAAGCACCGCAGCCGGCAGTGATGCCCTTGGCGTAGAGCATATTTGCGGCGTCGAAGTAATAAGCCGAAGGAGGCACGTCGGCGAAGATCTGCGTCGTCGCTGCTTCGCTGACCGTGACCGCCTGTCCACCCACCAGAATGGTTCCAGTGCGCGCAAGGCCGGAGGTGTTGGCGGCGACGGTGATTACGGTGCTTCCGCTTCCAGTACCGGCCGCGGTAGAGAATGTGATCCACGGCGCGGAAGTAGCAGCATTCCAAGTGCAGGAGGCGCCGCCTTGCGAGGCGATGGTCAGCGTGCCCGTGCCGCCATTGTTGTCAAAGGCGAGCGTGCCCGGGGTAACGACGTAGGAGCACGCAGTCACCGTGTTGGTGAGGCTAAATGTTGTGAGGGACAACGTGGAAGTCCCGGTGGAGGCCGTCACGCTGTACGGTCCGGCGAAGGTGTTGGCAGTGAAGTAGGGCGCGGTTGCGATTCCGTTCGCACCGGAAACCACGGTAGCCATCAGCCCGGAGCCGGCGAAGATTCCGCTCGCGCCGGTGGCCGGGGCCGCAAACGTGACCGTGATATTCGAAACCGGGTCGCCGAACCCAGTGGTCTGGACGGCGAAGGGAACCGGGAACGTGGATTCAGCGCCGACAACTTGCTGGTTACCGGAATAGGTGGCTAGAGCTGCCGGCCCATCGAGAAGCAGACTGATTGTGTTACTGCCCAGACTGGCCGCGGCGATTTGAGCTTTCCCGTTACCGGTAAAGTTCGCCACCGCGAGCGAGACGGGATCGGCACCCGTGGCGAAGGGGAAAGGCGCCTGGAACGTCCCGTTTCCGTTGCCAATCAGGACTGTGACCGTGCCGATTTGATTGGCGACCAGCAGATCAAGAATGCCATCGCCATTGAAGTCGCTCGAGGTAATCGATTGCGGGCCCGACCCGGCGGGCGTCGTTTGCACCGGCTGGAAGCTGCCCGATCCAGTCCCGAGCAGGATGGCGACGGTGCCAGTGGTCTGATTGGCTACAGCGACATCCATGAAGCCGTCGCGATTGAAGTCGCCAACCGTGAGCGCGACCGGCGCGTTATAGGCGTTGAAAGAAACCGGAGCGGCGAACGTGCCATTTCCGTTATTCAGCAGCAGCCAAACCACGGGTGCACTGTAATCGGCAACAATCAGGTCTGGCGCGCCGTCGTTGTTGAAATCGCCGGATACGATGTAGACGTTGGTGGTTCCAACCGTCAGGGAAGTCGCCGCGGCAAACGTGCCGTTGCCTTGGCCGAGCAGGATACTTACCGTGCCGTCATTGCGATTGGCAACCGCGATATCGGCAATGCCATCGCCGTTAAAATCGGCTACGGTGAGCGAACTCGGGCCAGAACCCGCCGGATAAGTGACCGCGCCCTGGAACGTTCCATCGCCATTACCGAGCAGTACGCTGACCGCGTTGCCGGAAGAATCTGAGATGGCCAGATCGGCTTTCCCATCGGCGTTGAAGTCCGCCGTGACTACTTGAGTGGGGCCGCTGCCAGCCTGCAGATTGGCGCCGGCGTTGAACGTCCCGTTGCCGTTGCCGAGCAATATGCTGACACCCGAATTAGCCACAGCGAGATCGACTTTGCCATCGCCATTGAAGTCGGATGCGACGACGCCGACCGGGAAGCCGGCCGCAATTGCGATGGGCGCATTGAATGAATATCCCTGGACCGCCACGACGTTGAGCGCGGCAGTAATGGACGAGCCCCCGGCGAAGTTCTGGCTGCCATCGAAGCGGGCGGTAATGGTTTGGGGTCCCGCCGGTAGCAGGCTGGTGTGCAAAACAGCTACACCGTTATTGAGAATCGACGCGCCAATGACCGAAGTGCCGCTCAGGAAAGTGACGTATCCGGTCACTCCCGGCGTGGTCACAGTAGCAGTCAGGGTCACCGGAGCGCCAAAGGTGGCCGTGGTGGGAGAGACGTTCAGTGTGATCGCTGTTGGAATCTGACCGATGAGATCCATGACCACCGGGGACGTGCTCGGGCCGAACAGGGCGTCTCCGCTGTACTGCGCGGTCAAGGACTGGTTTCCGGCTGAAAGAGAAACGGTGAGCGTGGCCACGCCGTTGACTACCGGTGCGAAACCGAGGGCCAGGGTACCGGCAAAGAAGTTAACGGTCCCGGTGGCGTTGGGCGTCACCGTCGCGTTGAGGGTGACTGCGAGGCCGTTCGGATCGGGATTCGGGTTGGCAGTCAGCGTGACGGACGAAGCATTCAGAGCCAGGAAAATATCTAACGTACCGCCGCTGAAATTGGTAACTGCCAGATCGGATTGGCCCGTTCCATTGAGCGCGGTAGTGGTCACGCTGGTCGGCGTTCCGTTGGCGCCATCGGGATAGTTCACCGCGGCTTGGAAGGTTCCGTTGCCGTTGCCGATCAGGCGGCTGATGCTACCCGTACCGTTGCCGCTGCCTTCGTTGGCCACGGCAAGATCGAGGAAGCCGTCGCCGTTGTAATCGCCCACTGCCACGGACTGGGGGAAGGTGCCGACCGGATAGTTGACCGCCGGCTGGAAGGTGCCATCGCCATTGCCGATCAGAATGCTCACGTTGTTGCTTAAGCTGTTTACGGCGACGATGTCCAACTTTCCATTGCCGAAATCGGCGACTGCAACCGCGACCGTGCCGGACCCGGCGGCGTAGAGGACTGGCGCCGCAAACGTTCCATTGCCGTTATTCAGCAACACGTAAACGCCGGAGCCGCTCGCGACCACAAGATCGGGAGTCAGTAAAGAGCGGAAATTACCGCTAGTGATGCCTTTCAGTCCGCCGGCGACGCTTACCGCGACGGGCGCGTTGAAGGTGCCATCCCCGATTCCAAGGTAGATTGTTACGTTATTGGTGCCGGCCTCCGACACGGCGAAGTCCGCAAAGCCATCGCCATTGAAATCGGCCACGGTGACGCCAGAAGGCATGGCGCCCGAGCCAATCGGGTTCGCTGCCGGGGTGAAAACGCCGTTGGCGCTTCCGAGCAGAAGCGTCAGGTTGGAGCTGCCATAGTTGGCGACGATCAGATCCTGAAACCCATCGCCATTGAAATCGCCAACAGCCAAGGCGTCCGGATTGGTTCCAGCGGGGAGATTGACCGCCGGCCTGGAACGTCCCATCGGCATTCCCAATCAGAATGCTCACTGTGTTGGCGAGGAAATTCGCGACGGCGATGTCCGGGACGCCATCGCGGTTGAAATCACCGAAGACCGTGGCGGTCGCGCCGGTTCCGGCGGTGTAGGCGGTGGGCGGAGTAAAGCCTCCGGCCGCGGTGGCGCTCACCGTAAGCGGAACAACAGCGGTGGTGGCGCTCAAGTTTCCGTTGCCGCCGTCGTAGCGGGCTACTAAACTGTGCGCTCCGGCATTCAGCAGGGATGTTGTGAACGAAGCCTGACCACCGGAGAGCGCAATCTCCGCAAGGAAAGTGGAGCCGTCGTAGAAGGTGATGTTCCCGTTTGCGTTGGACGGCGAAACCGTCACCGTCATGGTGACTGGCTGGCCGAGCACCGAGTTGGCGGGAGTGACGGTGAGGGTCGGCGTGACAATGCCGCCAACGTTTAGCGTGACTACCTGGGACGTGCTGGGCGCGAAAGTGGCGTCCCCGCTATAAACAGCGGTAAGGGAATGGGGCCCGCTGGCTAGTGAACTGGTCTGAATCGAGGCCAAGCCGGAAACTACCGGGGCCATGCCGAGCGACGCAGTCCCATCGAAGAAAGTAACGGTTCCGGTCGCACCAGGGGTGACCGTCGCCGTGAGAGTCACCGTTTGACCGGGAGCAGCCGGGTTGGGAGAAACCGTAAGAACAGTGGAACTCGACTCCAGGCCAAGCAGGATAGTCACGTTGTTGTCGGTGCTGTTAGCAACCGCTAGATCGGCGCGCGAGTCGCCGTTGAAATCAGCCGCGACCAGCGCGCGTGGAGCAGCGCCGGTTGGATAGACGACCGGAGAAGTCTGAAAAGTACCGTCGCCCGCGCCGAACAGGAGGGTCACGGAACTCGCCGTGTTATCGACCACGGCGAGATCGAGCTTGCCATCGCCATTGAAGTCGGTTGAGACCAGCGAGTAAGGTCCGCCGCCCGCCGCAAATGATGCCGCTGGACCGAAAGTGCCATCCCCGTTGCCAAGCAGAACGTCGGCGGTATTGGTATTGAAACAGGCAATAGCGAGATCCGTTTTTCCATCGCCGTTAAAGTCGTTGGCAATCACGTCGAGCGGGCCGGAATCGACGTTCAAATTGGTGGGAGGCGAGAAGGTTCCATCGCCAACGCCGAGCAGGATCGTCACGTGACTCAGAACGGCTGTGGAATTGACCACCGCAAGATCAGCATGGCCATCGCCATTAAAATCGCCCACCGCTAGGCCTTTCGGCGTACCGCCGAGCGGGATATTGGTAGCCGCACCGAACGCGCCGCTGCCGGTACCGGTGTTCAACAGAATGCTCACCTGGTTCGCGCCCGTGCTGGTGACCGCGATATCGGGGAACCCGTCGCCATTGAAATCGGCAATTATCAAGCTGCGCGGGGCTGTACCCGCGGAATAGGGGACAGGAGCGCCGAAGGCCCCCGCTCCATCGCCAAAAAGTACCGCTACGGTGTTGTCAGTGGCATTTGCAACCGCCAAATCGAGCTTGCCATCTCCATTGATGTCGGCGATGACGACGCCATCGGGCCCGCCTCCCGCCGCGTACGCAACCCCGGGTTGAAAGGTGCCATCTCCATTTCCAAGCGCGACCGTGACGTTATTGCTGGTCGAGTTAGCGGTGACCAGATCGATTTTGGAGTCTCCGTTCAGATCTCCGTAAGCGATTGCGACCGGGAGCGTACCCACCGGGAGCGGGCTTTGTGCCACCAGGCCGCCCGCCGGTCCGGCGCCCACAGCGGCCGCCACGGTGACTGGCACGGCGGCTGAAGTACTCCGCAAATCGACCGTATCGCCGTTATATTGCGCCGTAAGCGCGTGCTGGCCAGCCCCGAGTTGCAGTGTGGTTATCGTCGCCGTGGAGTTAACCAGGGGCGAACGCCCCAGATAATTCGACCCATCGAAAAAGCTAACGGAACCGGTTGCGGTGGTAGGCGAAACCATCGCGGTCAATTGCACGGGCGTGCCCAGCGCAGGACTGGAAGGAGCCACCACAAGCACCGTCGTACTGGGGGTTGCCTGCGCCGAAGCGATCTCCGGATAAAGACCCATGGCGAAAGAGATAAGTAGTGCCGCGACGCATTTCATCAAAAACGGGCTCCGAGTATAAAACTAAAATATGCTGTTTGGGGGTTCAGCAAGGCCGCAACCGCCGCAACTTCAAGAGATATGCCTGAACGGATAGACTTGAATCGTAGTACACCATAGCAGATATAGAAGCGGCGAGGTGCCGCCGACATCCACTGGCTACAAAGAGCGCACATTTGAAGATAGGCGAAGCGAAGACAGCTTGCAACGTTTCGGGCAATTCCTTACGAATCGGCTCTATTGGATCAAGAGCGCGTTCGGAAGAATCGCCTGTTCGGCCCCGGTTATCGCCAAGATTGGAAGCGGTTGCGCGGACGCAGAGGGACCAGCCGTAATGTCCACGGATAGGGAGGT
Source organism: Bryobacterales bacterium (assembly GCA_963752695.1). GTDB lineage: Bacteria > Acidobacteriota > Terriglobia > Bryobacterales > Bryobacteraceae > Bog-113. The sequence goes on along the minus strand of CAVVZB010000002.1, from coordinate 199,756 downwards.
CGGTGATGTTACCGTGACACCGCCAATTTGCGCGCCGGGAATGGGGCTCACGCTCGTTTGGTTTTGAACGAAATTGGTGTTCACGCCGGTAATATTGACCGTCGTGACCTGCCCCTGGCCGATGATGCTGGGATTGATCTGCACGATGACCGGCGTTCCCGCCGGCAACAGTTGGTTGAACGCGCCGCGCATCAGGAAGATGGCCATGTCGCCGCGCGTGACCGGATTTCCGGGGCAATAGACGCCCGGTCCGCAGCCTGAAGTAATCGAGTCCTGCTTCATGCGTTGAATCCAGGAAAACGCCCAATAGTCGGCGGCAACGTCGGTGAACGCCGGCGTGGGCGGATAGTCGAAGACAAAGGCCGCTCCGAAACGCGCGCGGATGACAAAAACGGCCATCTGATCGCGCGAAACCGGCGCATTCGGGCAGAAGTTCCCGCCGCCGCAACCGCTCGTGATCCCGAGCTCGTACAGCTTCTGAATCCAATTGAACCCAAAAGCCGAAGGGGGTACATCGTTGAAATAAGGGGTTTGCGCGGCCACGAAGTTGTCACCGCCGTAGACTGCGCGGGTTAGGAAAATTGCCATCTGCGCGCGGTCGATCACAACACCCGGGCAATAGAGATCCGCTCCACAGCCAGCTGTGATGCCTTTCTGTTTCAATAAGTTAACCGCGTCGAAGTAGTAGACGCCAAGCGGCACGTCGGCGAACGTTTGAGACGTTACGGTTTGCGCCAGGGAGAACGATTGCGTCCCGATGGTGATCGCTCCGGTGCGGCTGACGCCCGTCGTGTTGGGCTGTACAGTGACGGTAATCGGGCCGCCGCCACGGGCCGAATACAAAGCTGGGGCAATCCAGGGGTTGGCCGAGGCCGACCAGGTGCACCCCGGGCTGTTGGACTTAATATTCAACGTGAAAGTACCGCCAGCGGAATCCCAAAGGTACGGGGCCGGAGTGGGAGCGGGCGTGGCCATGGTGAACACGCAAGTGCCGGGATTTCCCGGGAGCACGGCGACGGTATTGGAATTGAAATTTGTGACGGCCACGTCGGTGAGCGAATCGCCATTGAAATCGGCCAGCGCCAGGGCCAGAGTCGATGATCCGGCGGCAAGGGACAATGGAGCTTGGAACGTGCCGTCCCCATTTCCCACCAGCACGCTCACATCGGTCTGATTCGCAACCACTAGATCGAGTGTGCCGTCGCCGTTCAAATCGCCGGCGGCCAGACCTTGTGGAACGGCGCCGGCGGGAGACGTGATGGCGCTGCGGAAGGTGCCGTCGCCATTGCCCAGTAGAGTCGACACGCCACCGCCGTATTGGGTGTTGAAAGCGCCGAAGTCGGCAATGGCCAGATCGAGCGCGCCATCGTTGTTGAAGTCCCCGGAGACGAGCCCGAACGGCCCCAGTCCGCCGGGAATCGAGCGGGCGGGCGCGAAGGTTCCGCTGCCATTGCCGATCAGGATCGAAACCGTGTTGTCGTTGGAATTAGCAACGCCGAGATCCGGGTGGCCATCGCCATTGAAATCCCCCGAAACCAGTGCAATCGGCCCCGCGCCCACGCCGAATGCTAACGCTGGCTGCAGCGAGCCGTTCCCGTTCCCAAGCAGCACCGTGACCGCGCCGTCATAGAAGTTGGCGGTCGCGAGATCGATTTTGCCGTCGCCATTGAAATCAGCCGCCACGATCGCCACCGGATTCAGACCGACCGCATAAGCGACCGGGGGCTGAAACGTTCCGTCTCCGTTGCCGATCAGCACTGAAACGGTTGAGTCCGCGCTATTCGCCACGGCGAGGTCGGACTTGCCATCGCCATTCAGGTCGGCAACGGTAAGCGCATAGGGATCGGCCCCGGAGCTGAAAAGCTGGCCAGTCTGAAATTGGCCGTTGCCGAGGCCCAGGAAGACGCTGACGGTCAATTCTCCGGCATTGGCGACCGCGAGATCGGCGACGCCATCACCATTGAAATCGCCGACGGCAATGGACTGCGGATTTGCGCCGGTGGAATAGGTGGTGGGCGCGCCCGCTCCACTTTGCGCGGGGACGGCGATCGACTGTGGAACGCCGGCGGAAATGCTGGGAAGGTTTAAGTTATCGCCGTTATAGCGGGCCGTCAGAATCGCGGTGCAGCACGGCAAGAGACGCGTGGTGAACGCCGCAACGCCTTGCACGATTGGGGCAATCCCGAGCGGCGTTGCTCCACTAAAAAAGCTGACCGTTCCGGTAGCCGATGCCGGTGAGACTGCCGCGTTAAGAGTTACCGGCATGCCCAGAAGCGCCGGCCCGGGGGATGCGGTCAGTGTGACTGAGCTAGGAGTAGCGGAGTGCAGGACGGACGCAAAGACGAGCGCCACCGCGAGCGAGAAGAGCCGGTGCATCGATCCAGTGAATTGAAAAAGAGGGGTGGCCGCCGATGCGGGAGATTCTCACGAATCATCCCAAGCCCGACAGGATTTCGGCAAGCTGGCTGGCCCGATCTTCCCAGGTTTCCGATGCCGCCCACATCCGGCGCTGAGCCGCTTGGCCGGGCGTGTCAGAAGCAATCGCGATCTCCAGTTGCCGAACAAAGTCGGCCGGGTCTCGATAGCGATAGATTAGGCCGCCCAGCCGGTCAAGCTCGGGAAGCGCCGCCGAGACCACCGGAAGTCCGGCTGCCAGATATTCGTAGACCTTAATCGGGTCCGTCGCGGCGATCAGTGGATTGAGCAGAAACGGGATCGTAGCCACGGTGAACGCGGAGAGAAACCCGCCGAGTTGCTCGAAAACGGCTTCGCCCACAAACTCCACATTCTTACAACCGGCGAGCTTGCCTAAACTCCCGTGTTCAACGCGTCCAATGAGTTGGAACCGCCATTCAGGATGGGCAATGGCGGCGGCTTCGAAACTAGGGACGTCGAACCAGGAATCGAGCGCGCCGATGTAGCCGACGATGATCGGCCGGGTGGGCGCGCGGACAATTTGGCCGAACTCGCCGGTGGCGCCGTTGCGAATCAGCGCGGTAGGAACGGCGGGAGCCAGAGACTTCGCGCGGTCGGCTAGGCTGGCCGCCGAACAGAGGCTAAGAGCGCTGGCCCGAAAGGTGTCGGGCTCAAGGGCCAGTATCGCGGGCGCAATGGCCGTGAATCCCGGCAGGTAATCGTGGCAATCGTAAAGGATCGGCGCGTTGAATTGCTGGCGGATCTCTAAGGCGGCTTTGAGCCAGATCGGAAAGGCGAGAATTTGGATCGTTCGCGGCCGGCTCAGTTCGGACAAAAGATCCGCGACGGCAGCGGCGATGCGCCCGGACTCGGCCGAGGTTAGAGGGCGATGGTGAAAAACGGGCTCGCGCGGAAGATGAACGTGCAGTTCGAACAGGTTGGGGCTTAGGCTTATCAGGCGGACGGGTTGGCGACGGTCGAACGGCTCGGGAAACTGCCGACCCAGATGGGGATTGATGTAAATGACGAGATAGCCGCGCCGGCTCAGGGCGGACGCCAAATGCTGTGTGCGCTGCATCCGCGTGTGCCAATCATTCATCGGCATGAAAATTATGACGGTTTGGCCGCGAACCAGGGCCGGACGCGCTTCCGGATACTTCCAGCAATCGGAAAAGTACGAGGGCCGCCGGTTTGGGAAGACGCGGAAGTAGAAGTAGCGGAGGTAATAAGGACGGACGAGTTCGCGCAAGCGGCCGAGCATCTTGCGGATCAGGCGGGCTCCAGAAACGTTGCGGGGTGGAAGCGCTGTTCCTCAAAAGCGGGCCGGACGCCGGGGCGCGTGCGGTGCGGCTGCCAGGGCGCCTTCCATTTCGCTTCCATCAACGCTCGATTCCGCTCGAATGTGCGGTTATACGTCTCGCTCGGGAGCTTGGAAAACGAGCCTTGGCCGAAGTGGTGCACAAAGCAATCTTCGGCGGCAACCACGCGAAGACCCTCGGCATGTATGCGCATGGAGAAATCGTCATCCTCGAACATGCCCATACCGAACGTGCTGTCGAGCGGACCCACGCGGTCCCATACGGCCCTGGGAACCAGAGCGCAGAACAGTGGAGCTACGCGCATATCTAGCACCTGACCGCGATAGGCGCGCGTTCGTTCCGCCGCAAAATCCTCCATTCCCGCCGCGTTTTCATAGGTGACGTTGATCTTGGCCTCGTTACCGGCGAAGTTGGTCACTGGGCAGATCTGTCCGATGGTCGAGTCGTTTTGAACGTGAGTGACCAAGCGGTCGAGCCAGCCGGGCGGAACCATCGTATCGACGTTGAGAAAAACCAGGTACGCGCCCGAAGATTGCTCAGCGGCCTGATTGTTGGCGGCGGCAAACCCCGTGTTTTCGGCGGAGGCGATCAGGCGAATTCGGGTGTACGTTTCTAAAATCTGCAGCGTCGAATCAGTGGAGGCATTATCCACGACAATAACTTCGTACGCCGGATAAGCCGTGTTCCGGAACAGCGAATCGAGACACGGGCGCACGAACTCCTCGCTGTTATACGTGACGATCAGGATGGAAACGAGCGGAAACAAGCTGCGCGCTGCGGCTTCGATCTGGTCCACCCGCGAGCCCCAGGTATTCGCCTGGGCAAAGGCGATGCGTCGCTCCCGCAGCGTGGAACCGGCTTCGTTCAGAGCCGAGTCGATCTTGGAGGCGAAATCGTCCGGCCCGTGACCGATGTAGATCAGATCGCCGCACTGTTGCAGCTCGGCCATGTCGGTGGCGATCACGGGCTTACCGAGCGAAAAATACTCGTAGAGCTTCACCGGATCGGTCGCCTTGGTGACCTGGTTCAACAGAAAAGGAATCAGGCACGCATCAAAGTGATAAAGGTAGGCAGGGATATCCTCGTAACGCTTATTGCCCGTCAGAATGACGTTGGGGAGCGCTTCGAGGGCGCTCGTATCGCGCCCGAAAACCTGTCCGATGAGAACGAACGAGTACTGGGGACGGCTTTGCGCCACGTGGGCGACCAAATCAAGGTCGATCCAATCCGCGATCGCGCCGAAATAGCCGACGATAGGTCGCCGGACGTCGGCGAGCAGGTCCAAATTGCCGGCTTGGGCGAAGAACGCATAGTCAGCGCCATTGCGCACCAGCACCGGCGCGAGCTGCTGGGCGCGATACTTGGTCTCGAGTTCGGCGCCGGTCACAATCAGCACGTCGCACTCACCTACCAGGTGTTTTTCCTCTGCGACGTTGAACGCGCCCATGTTTTGGAATGTTTCCCAATCGTCCATGCAATCGTAAAGAAGCTTGGATCCCGCAAGGCTGCGTAGTTCAAGCGCCAGACGCCGCCAGAACGGCAGCTGAATCAAGGCCACGTTGACGCCGATATTCCAATCGTCCTGTAGCGCCGTCAACGATGCGGTCATGGCTGCCACGTGTTCCGGCTTGAGTTCCCCCATATAAATGTCGGCGGCCGCGGAGCGCAGACGGATCTCCCAGAGGTTGGGACGAAGCGGAACCACGGCATACGGTTCCTCCGAGGCAGGCGGAAGAAAGCGGCTGGGGCTGATCCAAAACACGCGATGCCCGCGCCTGGCCATTTCGGCGGCAATCTGCTGCGGACGTTGGAAACGGAAATCGAAATCGATGATGGCCAGGATCACGACGTCGAATCGATCGCGGGCGGACTGTGTGGCCCGCCGTGTAGGAACCGGCGCGCTCGGGTTGGCAGCCGGGAGCACGCGGTACGAGTCCGGAACGTAGTCCGATAGTTGCGGGAAGCGCGGCTCAAATTCCCCGAGCGGACCCCAATTTCCAACCGCAGCGCCCGCAGCCCAGCGCAGAAAACCGGATTTGGAACCACGTACCGCGCGCGTGTAGGCCTTACGGATCAGCAGCATCATTTGCCAAGCTTTTTGAGAGCGAAGCGCGTTAAGCTCGGCTTCGAAGTTGGCCTGGAAACGGTCCAACGCGGCGCTGATTACGGCCCTAGCATGGCCGGCTTCTTGACGGAACATGGCCGCTTCGTGACGAAAGCGGGCGGCCTCGTCCAGGTGAGTCTGAAGAGTATGCTCACTGGCGGCCAACAAGTTGCGCAGCTTGCCATTTTCGCCTTCGAAGGCGAGGACGCGCGCTTCCTGATTTGCGTCATGCAGCCGCGCTCGTTCGGCGTCTTGTAGCTGGGCGGAAACAGCGCGCCGAAGCAGATCGAGCGCATCCGCGCTGAATGCGGGCGGTTCAACAGGCGCTTCCAGCAAGTCCAGGGCGAGCCGCGCCGTTTCGAGCGCAAGTGCGCGCAGTTGACCTGTGGAAATCGGTAACTCCGCTGACACCGCGGCGGTCAGGCTGCGGCTGAGCTCGCGCGCGTCGATCGCTTTGACATCGAAGCGCGCAAACGGCGTTTCGAGCGCGTCGATTTTTGGATCGTAGGCCAGGGCGACACTCGGAATCCCCAGGGTTGCCGCAAAGATCAGGGCGTGAAGACGCATCCCTAAAATCACTTGGCAGCCGCGCAAGCCATCGTAAATGCTTTCCGGCTCGGATGCAACGCTGGCGATGCTGGCGCTTTCGCTCCGGCGCATTCGCGCAAGGACGCGCCGTGCGATTGCTTTATCGTCCTCGCGCTCGCCAGCTAACTGCTGGAACGGGAAGAAGACCACCGAGCCACGCGTCTGCTCGATATAGAGATCGAGTGCGGTGGCGAGTTCGCTTTCCAGAAATGCCGGATCGACGCCGACGCTCCAGTTGCGGATAGCCGCGCCCAAAACAGGACTAGGCAACGCGGGGCTCTTGGGACCGCTTGCCGTGAGCGGGGCCGGAATAGAAGGCGCGAAAGCCCAAGCAGGGTCGGCGGTCACGCGAATTTTCGAGTCCGCGATGCCGCTTCGAAGCAGCCAATCCCGCGAACCGGAATCCCGCACGGTGATACGGGCAGCGCAATCGCAGACGGCGCGCGTCATCCGCATGCCATACGACGAAACCAGCGGGCCTACGCCAACCGCATAAAGAAACAACGGCTTGCGATACAGTGCGGCGAGGAACGCGCAACTGCAGTAGTAGGCGATACCCCAGTGGCGCTCGGTAAGCAGCGTATCGGGATCAGCGCCCCAATAATCGTGGAAAAGCCCGCCACCACCGATAATCATCAGATCGGCCCGCTCGACTGCCCGCTCCAATTCGGCAAGTCGATTCCAGGCGACAGCTTCGACGTGATGCGTACGCGCGGTTGCGGCGGAGTCGCCCGACGAAACAAGCAGAGTCACGCCCGGCGCGTGGGACCGTAGTTGCGCCACGATGCTCGCGAGGATGACTTCGTCCCCCGCGTTGGCGAACCCGTAGTAGCCGATAAGTAGGATCGTCACGACAGCCAAACATAGCAAAACCCCTGATTGGCTCCCGGCGAAGTACCAGGGCAGCCAACACGCTAAGCGCTTTCAAATGTGGCAAATAGCCCGCTCTGGCCGGCCTCGCCTGGATTGACAGTTAGGCCTCTTACGTGGTAGGTTGGGGGCTAATATCCTGGATCATATTCCCAGCGGCGGGTTCCTTATTCAGGCGCATTCCTTGATGTCAGTTCCCGGAGAGATTATTTCTTATGAACCTAGGCGCTCTTAGGACGTTGTGTTTATCGGCGGCATCCGCCAGCGCTCTGGTTCTCGCTTTTGCGGCGGCGGGTGTTGCTCAAACCACAACCCGGAATGCCGATGCCAACGTCAACACCGGAAACTTGCCGATCCAGCGCATCGGAGTAGACGATCTGGTGGCGATCCAGGTTTACGATTCGCCGGAATTGACCCGTACCGAGCGCGTGCAGCAGGATGGCAAGCTCCGGCTCCCACTGCTAACTAAACCGGTGCAAGCATCCGGACTATTCCCCTCGGATCTGGAAAAATCACTCACCGATGAGCTGAAGGCCGAAGGCATCCTGGTGCGTCCGATTGTGAGCGTTTCGGTATCCGAATACCGGAGCCGGCCGATCAGCGTGGTCGGCGCAGTCCGCCATCCGCTAACCTTCCAAGCTTTCGGGAGTGTCACTTTGCTCGATGCGATCACGCGCGCCGATGGATTGTCCGATGCTGCGGGATCGGAAATCCTGGTTAGCCGGAGCGGGCAGACCGGCGACGCGGGCCTCACTCAACGTATTCCAGTAAAGGCATTGATGGACCGCGCCGACGATGCGTTAAACCTGAAATTGAATGGCGGCGAAGAAATTCGTGTTCCTGAAGGTGGACGCGTCTTCGTCATGGGGAACGTGAAAAAACCGGGAGCGATTCCGGTGCACGATTTGAGCGAGCTGACCGTCATCCGCGTAATCGCCCAGTCCGATGGGCTGCTCCCCTATGCTGCCAAAGACGCTTTTATCCTGCGGCACGGCGAAGCTGGAAAGAACGAGATTCCGATTCCGTTATCGAAGATCATGGACCGCAAAGCGCCCGATGTTCCGTTGATGGCCAACGATGTCCTCTATGTGCCGGATAATAAGGGTAAGCGGAACACGGCCAAAGTCGTGGAAACCATTCTGGCTTTCGGAGTTGGTACCGCTTCCGGTCTGTTGATTTTCAAACATTAGCCCCCACATGGACACGTCCAACTCAAGATCGAACGCCGAAACCGAAGCTTTAGTGCCTACGGGCGAATTGCTCTCACGGGCTCTGGCCGCCTATCAGCAAGGGACGCCGCGTTATGGCGCCGGGGAGCCGCCGCCATCAGAGGGCAATCTCCCGGTAGCGCATTATCTGTGGGTATTCAAACGCTACCGCTGGCATATGCTGACCTTCGTCGCGCTCTGCACTGTTGCGACCTTCGTCATCTCTTCGCGCATGAGCCCGATGTATGAGTCGACTGCCACGCTCGACGTCGATCGCGATGCCCCGGCCGGCGTGGTTGGCGAGGAAAGCCACAACGTTTCCCAAAATCTGGATGCCGATCAGTACATGGCCACGCAGATTCACCTGATCGAATCCGATTCGGTGTTGCGACCCGTGGTTCGTCGATACAACTTGCTGCAGCACGAGCACGAGACCGGATTCATGCATCACACCGATAAGGTTGCCGAACCCAACGGGCCGGTGTCGCTGCGCCGCTTGAATATCAGCCGGGCGCTCAACACTTACCTGATCCAGATCACCTATCGGTCTCCCAACCCGGTGCTCGCCGCCACTGTGGCCAACGCCATCGCAAAATCGTACTTGGAGCGCAGCTACGAAATTCGCGCGCACGCGTCGTCGACGCTGTCGGCATTCATGGAGAAGCAGCTCGATGAGTTGCGGGCCAAAATGGAAAAGTCGGGCATGGCGCTCGCGCAGTACGAGAAAGAATTGAACGTTATCAATCCGGAAGACAAGACCAACATCCTTTCGGCTCGGCTGCTGCAGCTGAATACCGAGTACACCAACGCGCAAGCCGATCGCATGAAGAAGGAAGCGTCGTTCAATTCCAACCCGAACGGTTCCGCGGATGCCGGCCAAGTTTCCAGCCAGGGCGATGCGATCAAGAAGCTACAGGAGCGCTTGAACGAGGCCTCCGAAAAGTTCGCCTCGGTGAAGGAGCAGTACGGCCCCAACCACCCGGAGTACATCAAGGCCGCGGCGCTCCTGAAAGAAGTTCAATCGCAATTCGACGCCACGCGACAAGGCGTGCGCCGCCGCACAGAGATCGAATACCGGGAAGCGGTTAATCATGAAGCTATGCTTCGCCAGTCGGTCGCGGAAGTGAAGAACGAATACGACAAGCTGAACGAGCATTCCTTCCAATATCAAAATAAGAAGCGCGAAGCGGACGCCGACAAGAAGCTGTACGACGAACTGGAAGGCAAGATCAAAGAATCGACCATCAATTCCGGCTTCGCTAACCGCAATGTGCGCATCGCCGACGACGCCCGTCCGGGCGATACTCCGGTGGCGCCAAATATCCCGCTCAACGTGATGCTCACTTTCATCCTGTCCACGTTTATGGCGATCGGTGGCGCGGTCCTGGCGGATGCTTTCGACAACACGATCCGCGATCCCGAGCAAGTGACGCGCGAGCTGAAAACGAATCTGATCGGCAGCCTGCCGATGTCGCGGGATTGGAAGTTCCGTTTCGGACCCAACGATCCGCTGGCCGCCGACGGCACTGCGCTCGTGAAAGCCGAAGACATCTCCCCCGGCACCAAACTGCTCGAGGAGTCGGTGCGCGTGCTGCACAGCTCGATTCTGTTGAGCGATATGGACCGGCGGATTCGCAGTATCTTGATTACAAGCGCCTCGCCGCGCGATGGCAAATCGACCACTTCGGCACTTCTGGCGACGACCAATGCGCAGCAAGGCAAGAAGACACTGTTGATCGATGGCGATTTACGGCGGCCCAGCATGGATCGCTTCTTCGCCGTCAACAGTCCGGTCGGCTTATCGAACGTTGTACTCGGTGAGATGTCGTGGCGCGACGTCGTGGTTCCGGTCGAGCGCGTCCCAAATCTAGACCTGATGACTTCCGGGCCGCCGTCGCACCGCGCGCTGGAAATGGCGGGCGCTGGAATGGAAGCAATTCTCGAGCAAGCGACGCGCGAGTATGCCTTGATCATTATCGATTCGGCGCCTCTGATGAACTTCGCCGAGCCCCTGCAAATGGCTACGTTAGTCGATGGCGTCGTGATCGTCAGCGTGGCGGGCGAAACCAACCGCAAGGCTGTCGCCAGCGTGTTAACACGCCTTACCCGCATGCGAGCCAACGTCATCGGACTGGTGCTCAACAAGGTCACCAAGAACATGACCGACAGCTACGAGTACTATGGCTACGGCAAGTACGCCTCGAATTACTACAGCGACCGTACCAACAACAGCTAAGCGAATTGCTGGGCCGCATCGCGCACCGCTTTTATTGGAAGCTTGCTCACCTAAGGCCTATACTGAGGCAAATCCTATGTCAAGCCCGAAAGACGATTCCGCTTCGGAAAACCCCGGTGTCAGCCGACGATCGCTGATTACCAGAATAGGGCTGCTTGGGGCCGCGACCACCGCGCACCCCGTCCTCAGCAGCGCCCAAACTTCAACTACGGTGAACCAGAATCCCACTGCTGTAGCAGGCGCGGTTTCGGTGAACCTGAAGGTGAATGGTCAAGATCATCAACTACACCTCGATCCGCGCACCACGCTGCTCGATTGCCTGCGCGAACACATCCATCTCACCGGCACTAAGAAAGGCTGCGATCACGGCCAGTGCGGCGCTTGCACCGTACACGTGAACAGCAAGCGCGTCAATTCCTGCTTGAGCTTCGCGTGGATGCACGCGGGCGACGAAATCACCACAATCGAGGGGCTCGGCGAACCCGGTCATCTGCATCCCATGCAGGCCGCCTTTGTCGAGCATGACGGCTATCAATGCGGCTACTGCACCTCCGGCCAGATTATGTCGGCGGTTGCGCTTCTGAAAGAACCCTGCGGGCCCGCCGATGCGGATGTCCGGGAACTCATGAGCGGCAACATTTGCCGGTGCGGCGCTTATCCCAACATCCTCTCGGCGATTCAGCAGGTGCGGAAAGCATAATGCGAACGTTTCAATTCAGTCAACCCACGGACGTAAGCGCCGCCATCGCAACCGGTTCCCCGAACGCTCGTTATCTCGCGGGTGGCACCTCGCTCATCGATCTGATGAAGCTGGATGTGGAGACCCCGGGGAATCTGATTGACATCAACAAACTCCCGCTGAACGCGATTGAAGAAACCTCTAACGGAGGGCTGAAGATCGGGGCGCTGGTGCGCAACTCCGAGCTGGCGCATCATCCCGTCGTGACCGCGAAATATACGGTTCTCTCGCAAGCCCTGCTGTCCGGCGCGTCGGCGCAATTGCGCAACATGGCCACTACCGGCGGTAATCTGCTCCAGCGAACCCGCTGCGTCTATTTTCGTGATACCACCATGGCCTGCAATAAGCGCGAGCCCGGATCGGGGTGCGCGGCCATCCACGGGCATAACCGGATGTTGGCGATTCTCGGCACAAGCGAGCACTGCATTGCCACCAATCCCTCGGATATGAACGTTGCCTTGACGGCGCTTGAAGCCGTTATTCACATCGCGGGCGCAAAGGGCGAGCGGAACGTTCCGATCGGCGAATTCTTCCTCGTACCCGGCAAGACGCCCCACAAGGAAAATGTTTTGGAAGCTGGTGAACTTATCACCCACGTCACGCTGCCCCCGCTTCCGCCTGACACCAGGTCGATATACGTGAAGCTCCGCGATCGATCTTCCTACGAGTTCGCTCTTGCGTCTGCAGCCGTAGTGATCCAACACGAAGGCCCGAAGGTTAAGCGCGTCCGCGTTGCGTTAGGCGGCGTGGGAACAAAGCCATGGCGTGCGCTGGAAGCCGAACGTTTATTAGAAGGCAAACAAGCCGGTCCCGCCGAACGGAAAGCTGCTGCAGAAGCTGCTCTGAAAGGCGCCAAGCCCCAATCGGAAAATGGCTTCAAGATTGAACTGGCCAAGCGCTGCCTGATACATACGCTAGGAGTCGCAGGAACGTTGGCAAGCTAGGAAGGGCACGATCATGGCTAATACTCAACCCAATTCGACCATCGGTTCCTCGCTCCCACGCATCGACGGCCCACTCAAAGTCAGCGGCCGGGCGACCTATACGTCCGATCACCATTTTCCCGGCATGCTCTTTGCCGTGCCCGTCTGCAGCACCATTGCGAATGGAAAAATCACGGGTCTCGACGTCTCCGTTGCCCGTGCCCTGCCCGGCGTCAAAGCCGTTTACCACCGCCAGAATATCGGGCCCATTTTTCGCACTGCGCCTTCCGAGGGCTTCTCCGGCTACCTGGACGAAAAACGTCCGCCCTTCGAAGACGACACTGTCCGCTATTACGGTCAATACGTCGCCGTTGCCGTCGCCGATACTTTCGAACAGGCGCAAGCTGCCGCGCACGCCGTGAAAGTCACCTACAGTGAAGAGAAAGCCGACGTCCGGACGCTGCTCTCAACCGAAAGCAAGCCAAAGGAAGAAAGCGCGCGCGGCAATCCCGAAGCTGCCTTCGCCTCCGCTCCAGTCAAGATCGATTTCACCTATGTGACCCCGGTGGAAACTCACAACCCAATCGAGATGCACGCGACGGTCGCAGTTTGGGATGGCGATCGGGTCACGCTTTATGAAACCAGCCAAGCGGTCTCGAACCACAGCCAGACCATGGCACAGATGCTCGGCGTGCCTGACGAGAACGTAAGGGTCATTTCGAAGTTTCTCGGTTCCGGCTTTGGCGGCAAGCTCTGGCCCTGGCCGCACTGTTTATTGGCGGCAGTTACGGCACGTAACCTGAATCGCCCCGTGAAGCTGGTGGTCAGCCGCAAAATGATGTTTCAGAACGTGGGGCACCGTCCACGCACGCAGCAGCGCGTCCGCTTAAGCGCCACCGCGGACGGCAAGCTCACCTCACTGCAACAGGATTATCTGAATCACACTTCCATCCAGGACGATTACGAAGAGAATTGCGGCGAGGCTACCAGTTATCTCTACAGCACGCCCAACTTACGAGTGACTTCCGGTCTGGCTCGGCGCAACGTTGGGACGCCCACATCCATGCGCGGTCCCGGCGCGGTTCCCGGCTTATTTGCCATCGAATCCGCCATGGATGAGTTAGCCATTAAGTTGCGCATGGATCCGCTCGACCTTCGTCTCCGCAATGAGCCGGAAAAGGACGAGAGCAATAACCTGCCGTTCTCATCACGCCACTTGAAAGAATGCTTCACCGTGGGAGCAGACAAATTCGGCTGGGCTAAACGCAACCCGGAAGCCGGCTCCATGAAGAAAGACGGACTGACGCTCGGGTGGGGAATGGCCGCTTGCTCGTGGATTGCTGTTCGCTGTGACTGCGAAGCTACGGTTGAATTGAAAGCGGATGGCACGGCGCGGGTCGTGAGCGGCACCCAGGATATTGGCACTGGAACCTACACCATCCTCGCGCAGATCGTGAACCACCACACCGGCATTCCCATCGAAAAGATCACTGCCGTCCTCGGAGATTCCCGCTTACCTCCGGGCCCCATCTCCGGCGGGTCTTGGGCAACCGCATCCCTAATTCCAGCGGTCTCCGAGGCCGCCAAGAAAGCTGTCGAAACCGTACTGAAAGCCGCTTCGCAAAACAAGACCGGGGCGTTCCAGGGCGCGGACATAAAAGCCCTTCAATTCACTGATGGCCGCGTGCACCACAAAGACACTGACGCCTCAACCGGCATGCCCTTTGTGGATGTATTGCGAGCCGCCAACATCAACTCGGCTCTGGGCGCAGGTAAATCCGAGGGAACCTTCGGAAATCCGAACGCGCCCAAATATTCCATGCATTCCTACGGCGCGCATTTCGTGGAGGTCACCTGGCAGTCCGAAATCGCCCGGCTCGCGGTCAGCCGCATCGTTACAGTGATTGACGCAGGCCGTATCCTTAACCTCAAAGCCGGCCGTAACCAGATCGAAGGCGCGATCATTATGGGAGTGGGAATGGCGCTGCTGGAAGAAACGATCTACGACTCCCGAAACGGCGCGCCGATCAACAGCAACCTAGCTGACTACATGGTCCCAGTGCATGCCGACACCCCCAACATCGATGTCACTTTCCTCGATTACCCGGATCTGGTCCTAAACGAATTGGGTGCGCGTGGAATTGGCGAGATCGGGCTGGCCGGGGTCGCGGCCGCGATCACCTCAGCCGTGCATCACGCCACCGGAGTTCGCGTTCGCGAGTTGCCGGTGCGCATCGAGCACCTGCTGACGCCCGAAACTTTGGTCTAGGCGCCGTTTTTCAAGAACTTGCACAATTGTGCACAATAGGGGTCCAGCTTGGCGTTGGTCAGGCTGGCCAGATTTTCCTGAATCCGCTGCGGACTCCGCGCTGAAAAAAGCGTCACCGACTGGGGGTGCTGTAAAGCCGCGCTTCTTAATAGGAGCGCCGCCAAGTTTTTCGCCGCTCCCAAGTCCATCCCCACCGCCGCATTCAGCGCGCGCACATATTCCGGGTCTGCCATGGACTCGCGAATTGTGTTGAACGCCCGCAGCAGACTCCCATGGCAAATTCGGGAACTATCGGCGGGGATTTCGATATCCGTCGTAAGCACCGACCATTCATGCTGCACCACGGGGCAATAGTCTGGGCGTGAGGCAATCAGCGCCGTGAGCACCGCGCGGTCGCTGCCGACGCCGTATCCACGAATGACGCCTCTGCGCACCGAATCTTGGAGGTATTCGAGCAGGCGATCGTCGGCGAGCGCGCCAGCGCTAGCCTCGTGCAGCAGGAACAGGTCGACTTGCTCGGAGCGTAGTTCCCGCAGGCTAGTTGCGAGCGACTCCCGCGCCGCTTCAGCTGTGAACTCGACAGTCGTGGCCATACCGCTGACCACGGCTTTCGATCGGGCGCGCAACCTGGATAACCGCTTGACCACCGGTCGCGCCAGCGCACGAATTGCCTGGATCATCGCCTGCTGCCGCGGTACGGGCAAACCGAACTTCGTCGTGATCGTCACGTTCCCTCGGCGTGAACCCAATGTCTTTCCAAGCAGCGACTCCGCGGCGCCATGGCCATACGAGCGGGCGACGTCGAAGTGCCGGATACCCGCGTCGTAGGCCGCGTCGATCAGCGCCCGCGATTCGCGTTCACTCGTTAGACCGAGCAATGAGGAGCAACCAAAACCGAATTGTGTAGTGACAATGCCGAATGGCGGAACCGTGATCTGATTCATGTCTGTCGAGCCAAGTGCGCCGCCAAACGAACGGCCAGCGCAATGATGGTATGAGTCGGGTTTGAAAATCCGGAGTTTGGGAAAACCGCGCTGCTGCACACGAACCCGTTAGCAACGCCGAACAGTTTGCAATCGGGGTCAACCACCCCTGAGTTTCGGTTGGCCGCCATGCGCGCGGTTCCCATGTGATGGTAAGTGTCTGCGGCATGCCGAGAGAAGCTTTCCAGGTTTTCCAGCCGGTCTGAATACAAAGTCGCCTTGGCGATCCCCGCGGCGGCAAACCGGTCGACCGCCCACGCAGTGAACGTGCGAACCGTAGCCAGTTCGAGCGGTCCTAGCCGCCAGTCGAGTCGCGTCCGGAAAAGACCGAAACGATCGCGTTCTTCCGATAGCGTGACCCGGCTATCGGGGTTGGGCGCCTGTTCGCAATGTACCCGCAAGTCGATTCCGAGATCGTCTGGATTGTAGGCCCGCCGCTTCCGGAACATGCGCCAGGACTTCCGAAGCACGATATCAGCGGCGCTGATCCCGGACCGGAGATGCGCACCGGAAAGCTTGCGCCATCCACCGCGTTTCAGGTGCAGCAGGCTCTCGCGGAACTCGGCCACCGTATCCTGCCGAACGCTCTGCGGATGCAAGTTCGCGCCCACTGCGAGAGTATGAAGCTGGCGTTGCCGGCGCGCATCTAGCCGGATCTTCGGAATGTAGCGGAATCGCGACAGGTAAATGTTGTCGAACCAATCGTGGAATTGCCGAGGGTTGACCGGCTCGAGCCGAGCCGTCGAAATATCCAGATGATCCTGGAAGTAGCGGCCCGTCAAGCCGCTCTCGTTCCAGGGCGCGACGTGTTCACCGCCAAGAGGCTGAAGCAGCAGCCGGGCTGTCTCGATCGCGCCGGCACAAAGGACATACGACCGTGCCGAAAAAGTGAAGGCGCGTCCCGCAAATGACTGACACTCGGCCCGCGCCACTGTATCGCCTCCTTCAGTTAGCTTGAACCCGCAGAAGTTGGCATGCAGATAGACGGTCACGTTCCGCGCCGATTCCAGAAACGCCCGGTGAAGCTTACCGAAATCGGGTTGCGGGCAGAAGCGCGTAAAGAAACTTTCCAGACCCTCACCGACCGGGGGTGGGGAAACGTGGACGGCGCGCCAGACATCTTCGTCGCGCAGGATGGATTCGGAAACGCCTTCAATTTCCAGAGCCCGCCGGTAGCCATCGGCAAGAGCAGACTTAGGTATCGGCCAGCCGTCCGTATGCGGAACCCACGGCCGCCTTTCGAAATCGAGGCTGTCCAGCTCCAGAATTTGACCGCCCCATCGCGTTGTCGTCCCCCCAAGGGTCCGAAAGCGGCCTTCGTGGATTCCGGCGTGCGGCAAACCATCCACCTGGCTCTCGTACAACTCCTGGCTGGCGGGTTCCAGCTCGAGTCCGCCGCCCTCAAGCAGGAGTACGCTCAGCCCACGGCGCGCGCATTCGACGGCAAGCGCAATCCCGGCCGCGCCGGCGCCGACAATGCAGACGTCCGCGCGCGAAACAGGGGCTGACTCGATCCTTTCCAGATCAACGATCACGCTTGCCAAGGTAGCATCCGGCGCCGGTCGTCTTTGTAGAATGAGTAAGATCGCTTGCGTCCCTTAACCCCGGCTGAAATTCCCGTGCAATGATGAAGCGTCTCCGGCAGTGGACGCTTAAAGCCGGTTTTAGCGTTCTCGATCAAGGTCTCACTTCGGTGGCGAGTTTCGGCCTTAACGTCGCGCTGGTTCGCGTGCTCTCGGCTACCGCATACGGGGGGTTTGCGTTCTGTTTCACCGTCTTTCTTTTGCTTTCGAGTCTTCATAGCGCTCTGATCATTGAACCGATGAGCGTGCTGGGACCTTCGCGTCATCGCGACCGGCTGCCGCGCTACCTGCGCCACGTGACTTGGGTGCACTTCGCGCTCATGGTCGGTTCCGCGGCGATCAGCGCGCTGATCGCTCTATACTTCCGAGACCGGGAACTAGGGCCCGTTTTGTTGGCGATGTCGCTTGTTTCCCCTCTGATCTTGCTGTTTTGGATGGGGCGGCGCGCGCATTACCTGGAAACGCGGCCGGATTTAGCCGTACTGACGAGCAGCCTGCATCTGGTGCTTCTAGCTGCCTTTACCGCAATGCTCTGGTATGCGAAGCGTCTGACCGCTACCTCGGCGTTCTTGGCTCTAGGCGCTGCGGGCGCGCTGGCGGGTGTGTTCAGCCTGGGCCGCTTAGGAATCGATTTAGTCCCGAAACCGCAGGACTGGCGTGAGTCGTCACAGGTTGCGCGTGAACACTGGGATTTCGGGCGGTGGCTTCTTCCGTCGGCACTGTTTTTCCCGCTGCTTTCGCAGGTGCAGATTGTGCTGTGTGCACAAATGCTTGGACTGGGCGAGGCTGGCGTTCTGCGCGGCTTGCAGAACCCGATCCTTCCGGTAATTCAAGTCGTTTCCGCGCTGGCGACTCTGGCGATCCCAATGCTGGCGCGCGATTTCGGATCGGGAGACCAGGCCGTCATGTATCGCCGCGGAGTCATCTACACGGGAGCAATGACTTTGGTCGCAGTGGTGTATGAAATAGCGGTGCTCGCGACCGGCAATCTGTGGGACCGCCTGCTTTACGGCGGCAAGTACGCGGAGTTCGACTGGCTCATGCCCGTGCTCGGAATCGTGCCGATCGCAACGGCCGTTGCAACCGGCTGCTCCGTGTTATTGCGGGCTATCCATCGCCCGGAACTGACCACGGTCACTCATGTCGCCGGTGGGATCTTCGGCCTGATTGCTTCTTATTTTCTTATAGCGCGCTATCGGTTGCCGGGGGCGGTTTACGGGCTGGTCGCCTCGCACGCCATGACAGCGCTGGTCAGCGTGGTGATCACCGTTCGAGCCAAAGTTGGAACCCTGCCCCCACTGCCATTGGAACCGGTTCCGCTGGAAGAAGTTGCGCCGCTATGAATCGAGAAACGAGAGACTTGCGCCTGGCGCTGTTGACTAACTTCATTCCGCCCTATCGCGTCCCTGTTTTCCAGGAATTGGCGCGCCGCTTTGGAACGTTCCGGGTCTTGATTTCGACATCGATGGAGGCGGATCGTTTTTGGACACCCGAATCGGGCGGCCTTGATGTCTGCGTCCAGCGAAATTACACCATCAGTGTGCCGTGGAACCATCCGAGCGGCTTCAAAGAGAAAATCTACATCCATTTCCCGTACGACACGTTGTCCCAACTTGCCCGTTTTCGACCGGATGTCATCATCTCAGCGGAGTTCGGTTTTCGAACTCTGAACGCCTTGATCTACCGCCTGTTGTTCCGCAGAAGCCGGATCGTCATCTGGGCCACGATCTCTGAAGAGACCGAAGCCAAACGATGGTTTGTTCGCCGCCTGCTGCGTCACTTCATGGTTCGCTACGCCGACGCGATCATGACCAACGGTCGAAGTGGAATCCGGTATCTGGAGAAATTCAGCGGGTCTTCGGAAAAGCTTTTTGCCGTGCCGCAGACGACCGATGTCGGCGCTTTCGCCTCCGTCTCGGCGGAACGAACCGGGCCAGCGGCGCACCGCCTGATCTATGCCGGACGCCTGGTGCTGCGTAAACAGGTCGCCCAATTCATCCTCATCCTGGGAGATTGGTGCCGAATGTACCCCGATCGCCAGATTGAGTTTTGGATCGCGGGGGATGGGCCGGAGCGGCCTATGATTGAAGCCGCACCCACTCCGCCGAACTTACAGGTCACCATGCTCGGCAACATTCCCTATTCGGAACTGCCGACCACCTATGAACAGGCCGGGACCCTGGTGCTCCCTACCCTGGCAGACGAGTGGGGACTGGTGGTGAACGAGGCGCTGGCGGCCGGGCTTCCGGTCTTGGGAAGTGTATATAGCCAAGCCGTCCAGGACCTGGTTGAAGACGGCTACAACGGATGGGTTTATGCCATCGACAAACGTGAGCAGGTCCTTGAAAAACTGACAAGCTTCCTCAACAGCAGCGAGGCGGACCTAAATGTCATGCGGAGGGCGGCCCGCGAAACGGCTTTGCGTCTGACCCCGGGGGCCGTGGTGGACCGGATGATCAACGCCATCGCGGTCGCTCGCGGCGAACGTCGAAGCACATCCGGCCTACCGTGAAAATCCTGGTAGCTCATAACTTCTACCAGCAGCCGGGCGGCGAGGATCAGGTCTTCCTCAGCGAAACGCGCATGTTGGAAAACAACGGACATACGGTGGTCCGGTTCACGGAGGATAACCATCGGGTCGAGAACATGGGCCGTCTGGCGCTTGCGGCTGCTACCGTGTGGAACCGCGATGCTGCCGCCCGCCTAGTGGCCGTGGTCCGAGAGCAAAAGCCGCAGATTGTTCATTTTCATAACACGTTTCCCTTGCTTTCGCCGGCATGTTACTACGCGGCGCGCCGACACGGAGCCGCAGTTGTGCAAACCCTGCACAATTACCGGCTGCTTTGCCCGGCTGCGACGCTGCTGCGGAATGGAAGGCCCTGTGAGGATTGTGTCGGGGCCACGCTGCCCTGGCACGGGGTGCAGCATCGATGCTATCGGGGCAACCGGATGGCGAGCGCTGGGGTTGCCGCGATGCTGGGCGTGCACAACCTCTCTGGAACATGGCGAACAGCTGTCGATGCCTACATCGCGCTGACGGCGTTCTCGCGTTCGAAGTTCATCGCCGGTGGCCTTCCCGCCGAGCGCATCTTTATCAAGCCGAACTTCACCGAGCCGGATCCTGGAGTGGGCGCAGGTGGCGGCAGCTACCTGTATGCGGGGCGATTAAGCCAGGAGAAAGGATTGGAGACTCTGGTCGAGGCGTGGCGCGCCCATCCCGAGTTCCCATTGCTGAAAATCATCGGAGATGGTCCCCTGGCGGGCTGGCTCCGGAATGCGATCTCGGATCTTCCCAACGTGGCATGGCTGGGGCGCAAAACGCGCGCCGAAGTCTTCCAAGAGATGCAAAGCGCCAAGGCGCTCGTATTGCCGTCGATTTGGTATGAAAACTTCCCGGTTACGATTGTCGAAGCTTTCGCCACCGGGCTCCCCGCCATCGTGAGTAACGCCGGAACCCTGCCCGAGCTGGTTGATGACAAAGTAACCGGCCATGTATTTCAATCGCGGGACGCAACCGACTTGGCGCTCAAGGTGTTACGTATGGAGCAGGATGGGGAAGCTTACAGCAAAATGAGAGTGACCGCGCGCGCTACATTTGAAAATTCCTATAGAGAAGATAAAAATTATTTGTCGCTGATTGCTATTTACGACAATGCGCTCAGTCACTTAGAACGAGCGCGCCCGCACCGCAATCCGTACTAGATCATCATGGTCCTACCTGTATTTCTATTTGCCGGGAGCATATGGTTTGTTAACCTGAAAGTCAGAGTTAGGAACGTCTGGAGCTTTTCGGGGTTTTAAAAACAAGTAGAGGAATCATCGTCGACATTTCGTACCCACGTTTCTAATGGCCACAACCGTTCAGATTCAACCCATATCGCAGAGTCTTCCAATTTCGGAAGCATCCCCGTGGGGAAGCGGCGCGGTCATGTTCATTACTGACATCCTGGCGCTTGCCTGTGCCGGGTTCTTAGGGTCGCAAGCGTGGCGCCTACTGGTCAACATGGGAGCACCTCCGGTGTATAGCCATTTCTGGCCCGCCATTGGATTATTCCCCATCATGTTTGCCGCGGAGGGTCTTTATCCTGGCGTTGGCGTCGGTCCGGTCGAATTGTTGAGGCGATTGGTTCGTGGCACCTCAGTCATCTACTTGATGCTGACTGCGACTCTATTCCTGACCAAAGGTGGCGATGTTCAATCCCGGGGCGGCTTCTTCGCTTCCTGGGTTTTCTCGCTGTTGTTTCTCCCTCTTGCGCGGGCCGCTGTGCATCACTATCTTGCAAGTAAGCCGTGGTTCGGAGTACCGGTTCTAGTGTTAGGCGGTGGCGAAACCGCGGCGCTGCTGGTTGAAAAGCTTCGGCTAACACCCGAACTGGCGCTGAAACCGGTGGCCTGTCTCGATGACGATCCACGGAAGCTCGGCTACCTCGGCGAGATTCCCGTGCTCGGCCCGCTATCGATGGCTAAGTCCGTTGCCCGCTCGTCCAACGTGCGCCACGCAATCGTTGC
This sequence comes from Bryobacterales bacterium, assembly GCA_963752695.1. GTDB lineage: Bacteria > Acidobacteriota > Terriglobia > Bryobacterales > Bryobacteraceae > Bog-113. The sequence goes on along the minus strand of CAVVZB010000002.1, from coordinate 178,010 downwards.
CATGCCCGGCCTTTCTCATGAGCGCCTGCTGGCCTTGTTGGAAAAGTGCTCGGTAGTGTTTCCCCACGTTTATCTGATCCCAAACCTGATGGGACTAGCCAGCATCCCAGTAAGCCCGATCGATGTGGGTGGCGTGCTGGCCTTGGAGCTTAGGCACAACCTTCTCTTCCCAATCAACCGGTACCTGAAGCGCGCCTTGGATCTTGCCTTAGTTCTGGTGATGTTACCCTTCGCGATTGTGATTACGCTGCTTGCCGCGCTTTGGATCGCGATCGTTGATTCGGGGAATCCTTTTTTTTGGCACTCCCGTGACGGAGAGGGTGGCCGTTCGATCCGTATTCTCAAGTTGAGAACGATGTACCCTAATGCCGACTTACTCCTGGAACGATATCTTGCCGAAAATCCCGAGGCAGCCGAAGAGTGGGACCGATTCTGCAAACTGAAACACGATCCCCGCGTCTTGCCGGGTGTTGGCAAGTTCCTGCGTCGCAGCAGCTTGGATGAGCTTCCTCAGCTGTGGAACATCTTAATCGGTCAGATGAGTTTGGTGGGCCCCCGTCCGTTCCCGAGCTACCACATGGCACAATTCAACCAGTCATTTCGAGAGCTTCGCACTAAAGTGCGGCCAGGTCTCACCGGGTTGTGGCAAATCTCGGCGCGAAGCGAAGGGGACCTGGACGTTCAGACGCTGCTGGACACTTACTACATTCGTAACTGGTCGCTTTGGCTGGATATCTTTATTCTTAGCAGGACCGCTCGCGCCGTCTTCCTCGGAAAAGGTGCTTACTAATTCGTCCGCTCCCACTGGCTAATAATTTCCTCATGCGCGGCGCGAATCTCGGGTGACTTATCCATAGCCTGAGAGTAATGAGTTTGAAAGTCCGTGCCAGACTCGGCGGGAATTAGTAGTAGCTGAGCTCGATCCAGGGCCGCCGAGGCTTCCTCCGTGCCGGCCTTACTACGGGTGGCAGTAATTTCATCGATTTCGACAATCAACCCGGAGAGTTGCCGCAGCCATGCAAACTCAGGATGCTCGAGGACCAGACCGAGAAACTGGCCAGTGCTCCCAACCGGACCGTGTTCGTGTTCATAGCTGGCGCGCTGTGCATCCAGAAGAAGCTTATGGAGGCCGAGCAGCTTCGCGCTAAGCGCCCGCAACCGGTCGCGCTGATCTGGGGGAATCGGAGTCGGAGTCATGAAAGCTGCCTTCAGTCTACGAGAGCCATAAAATGAAGATGACTCATGCCGCAGCCGGCTTCCCATTTCGACTTCTCGCGACGGCGCTTCCTTCAAGCGGCGGCTGCCTTGCCGTTGTTGGGTCGCTTGATCGAGCAGCCGGCTTATGCGTCCTCTCCGCGGTCAGCCCCGCCATATCTAGCGCTCGCCAAAGACATTCTCCCGGGCAACGATGAGTTCCCCGGGGAACGCGCGGCGGCTGAAATCGCCGAGGCCCTGGATCGGGCGCTCGCCTCCCGCCAACTTCCTTTAGCCGCTTCCGTTCGCGGCGGTTCACCACTGCCCGCCCGCTACGATCAACTGGCCGAAGATCTAAAATCGGCCGTATTTTCCCCGGAGGGCCCGCCGCTCGCCGACGGGTGGGCCCAATGGGTCGAATCCTTGGGCCAGATTCGCCGGGCGCAGTTTTATCCTCTCGCCGACAATGTGATCCGCTTCGAAGTCGCCAGCCTGCATGGCGAACAGCTCAACTATCGCGTCGGCTTGTGGCGTCAGCATTGGGAAGACGGAAAAGTCGTGGAGTTTACTGCCTTGGAAGAACACGTCGCGACCGCCGCGAAACCGTTGTTTCGCGACGTGACCGGCTCGGTCTTTTCCGGCTGCGATAGCTTCGCTCAGCAGCTTGCCAAAGGCATTCCCTACTGGCGATCGCGGCTGGACCCGGCGACCGGGATTGATATCTATGGAAGTAACGGAATTGCTGTCGGCGACATAGACGGAGATGGGCGGGACGAGATTTACGTCTGTCAGCCTGGCGGTTTACCTAACCGGCTGTATAAGATCAGTCCAGAGGGGTTAGCATCCGACATCACTGAAGCGTGGGGCGCGGGTATCCTGGACGATACCTCCGCCGCGCTGTTTGTAGACCTGAGGAACTGTGGACACCAGGACCTAGTAGTTCTTCGGGGGAGCGGTCCTGTCCTGTTGGTCAATGATGGGAGTCAGTTTCGCTTGCGAACCGACGCGTTCCGCTTCGCAACCGTGCCAGCTGGCGGGTTCACCGGCATGGCCGCGGCTGACTTCGACCGCGACGGGAAGTTAGACCTGTATCTGTGTTGCTATGTGTACTTCCAGAGTGAGGCCCAGTATACGTATGCGGCCCCGTACCACGATGCGCATAATGGGCCCCCGAACTTTTTGTTCCGGAATCGCCTGAATGGCGACGGCAGTGGCTATTTCGAGGACTGTACCGAAGCGACCGGGATGAATCAGAACAACGACCGCTTTAGCTTCGCACCGGCCTGGTGTGATTTCAACGGCGATGGGTGGCCTGACCTATATGTGGCAAATGATTTCGGACGTAAGAACCTATACGTTAATAAAGGCGGAACATTCCACGACCTGGCCGAGGAAGCGGGTGTTGCTGACCTAGGCCCGGGCATGAGTGCTTCTTGGTTCGATGCGACTGGTGATGGGCATCCGGACTTGTACGTGGCGAATATGTGGACCGCGGCAGGTCAAAGAATTGTCAAGGACAAGAACTTTCATCCAGTGGCGCAAGGTCGACTAACCGAAGTTTATGCGCGGCACACCAAGGGAAACTCGCTGTATGCAAATTCCGGCAGCGGCACGTTCACGGACATAACGGGATCGCAGCACGTCGCGTTCGGAAGATGGGCCTGGTCCTCCGGCGGTCATGATCTGGATAATGACAGTCACCCGGAGATCTTTGTCACATGCGGGATGTTGACGAATCAATCGAAGGTGGATCTGGGTAGCTTCTTCTGGCGGCACGTGGTAGCTCGTACTCCGCTAAGCCCATCGGCCTCGTCCGAATACGAAAATGGATGGAACGCAATCAATCAATTCATCCGGGAGGACTACAGTTGGAATGGGCGGGAACCCAATGTGCTCCACGTCCGCCGGGGAAATCGTTACTTCGACTTTTCCGGGGTTAGCGGGCTCGATGTCGCCGAGGATAGCCGGGCGTTTGCAGTCTGTGACTTCGATGGCGACGGCCGTCCGGACCTCATTCTAAAAAGCCGGCTCGGACCACAAATCCGAGTCTTTCAAAACGATTGCGCGGGCTCGAATCGATCGATCGCCTTCGAGCTTACGGGCATAAAGTCAAACCGGGACGCTATCGGAGCCAAAGTAGATGCTGACGGGACGTGTAAGTGGCTCGAAGCCGGGTCCGGCTTCCTCTCGCAACACAGCAAACGGATGATTTTTGGATTGGCGGACGCCACCACTGTCCATCGCGTGACAGTTACTTGGCCTTCGGGCTCGGTACAGGAATTCCATAACTTGGCTACAGGGCACACCTATCGAATCGTTGAGGGTAGCGATCGCATTTCGGCAGAACCCTTCCGGTCACCTGCCAACCTGACGGCTCGCGAGGTCCAGGCGGAGAATGACCTTCGCCTTCAAGACACCTGGTTTGTGGAGCCACTTCCCCTCCCTGAGAAGCATGCGGGAATACAGCTGCTTGTTCTAACCGATGGACAAAAGGTGCACGCCCCGGGCGGCAACTTAGTCAAGATCCTGGACTTCACAAGGGAGACGGAGGACAAGAGGCGTCAGTATGAAGTGTTCCGGCGCTACATCTTCGACTGGAGAGCGGCTCTCACCACGCCGGTTGCCCTGCTTTTGAACGATGCGGGCGAGGCAGTTCGTATATACGGCAACGTTCCGGCACAATCGGCGTGGCAGGCGGATCGGGAGCGCTTGAAAGAGTCCGCGCTCGCCCGGGCGCTCCCATTTACCGGCCATTACATTAAAGTTCCAAAGCGCGACTTTTATAAGTTCGGAGCGGCGTTTCTTTGGGCCGGCTATCCCGAGCAGGCGCTGCCGTATTTGGAGACATCTCTGCGTCAGGACCCGAATAACTCGCGAGTGTTAGTGCTTGCGGCGCAAATCGAGCTCCAGGCAGGACGGTCGAGTACAGCCGAGAGTCATTTTCGGGATGCACTGCGGGTCAACCCGATTAGCGCTGAAGCGTGGTCAGGACTTGCCGATATCTTAGATGCCCGCGACGACACGACGGGCGCGCTCGCCAATTACGAAAAGGCGCTGGCTATTAAGCCGGACTTGCTGACAACGCTTCTAAACGCGGGTCAAACCGCTATCAAGGCGGATGAACAACAAAAGGCTGAAGGTTGGTATCGAAGGGCCTTCGCGCTAGATCCTCAGTCTGCCGATGCAGCTAATGGACTCGGCTTGGCACTGGCCAAACAGGGCCATGCGGATGAAGCGCGGCGCGCTTTCGAAGAAGCGATTGTCTTGCGCAAGGACTATGCAACCGCGATTAACAACCTGGGTGTCTTATTCCTACAACAGGGCAAGGCAAATGACGCTATCGCGGCTTTTGAATATGGGATCCGCGCGGCCCCGGATGAGGATATACTCTATTTGAACCTGGGCCGCACGTACACCCGGCTCGGAGATACTGGTAAAGCGCGACAAGTGATGCAGAACCTTTTGGATCGCAAGCCTGACAACGCGACGGCTTTACGCGCCTTACAAGATTTGGGGAGCCGGTGAACTACAGGAACGCAACACCGTCGAACGTCGCGCGTGCGCTGTCCTGGAGCCGTCGGGATTTCCTCCGGACCGCGACGGGAGCCACGGCGGGAGCAGCCCTGTTCGGTAGCTCTTCCTTGAGAGCCACTGCCGCGCCTCGCGCCCGTAAGGCTGTCGTCGTAACATTCGGCGGCGGCGCGCGTGATGAAGAGACCTTTATGCCGGAAGGTCAGGCAAACATTCCCCATCTACTGAACGAGCTTGTTCCGAAAGCAACGTTCTTTACACAAGTAATCAACCGCGGCATCTTGGGTCACTATGTCGCAACGGCGAGTGTAGCCACTGGCGTTTATGAAACCTTCAATAACTTCGCATCGGTGGCGCCCGACAACCCAACTATCTTCGAATACTTTCGCAAGGATCTAAGCCGCCCCGCCAATGACGCCTGGGTGATCGCCCCAAGCAATGGCTTCAATCGAATCGGGGAGAGCGCTAATCGTGCGTACGGACCCGGTATGGGCGCCGGTGTCATCCTTCCAAAGCGCCTATTAGCCGCCGCACTCTCGCATTCCGAAGGCCGGGATTATGAACACTTACTGCGCGATAGCTATGAGACACCTCTTTATACCCCTGAGTTGAATCACCCCGGCATTAACGTCCACGAGATGGCGGATGTGTTGAAGCTTTCCGTCGATTCATTCGCCGCTCATGCGCGAAGTTTGGCAAGCCCGGATGAATTGTCTGTTTATATCGCGCGCCAACTAATGCGGCAACTCGCTCCCAGCCTGCTCTGGATTACCCTACATGACATCGACATCGCGCATGCCGGAGCATTTTCCCTTTATGTCGACGCGATCCAGCGATCGGACCGCCTTTGCGCCGACATCTGGAATACGATACAGAGTGAGCCGGAGTACGCAGGCAAGACGAATCTATTCATCCTTCCCGACTTTGGACGCGATTCCGACATGGAAGCGGGCGGGAACGGCTTCCAGCATCATCGAACTGGAGATACACTTTCGCGCACTACTTGGATGATGGCGTTAGGACCAGGCATTCGTGAAAACGTCGTGGTTGACCGTCCGGTGGAACCCACCGACTTAGTTCCCACCCTAGGCTCACTGCTCGGCTTTTCGGCACGCTTCTCACAAGGCAAGCTGCTGCACGAGGTCATTGAACGGCCATGAGTCCGGTACAGCTTACAGCCGATCACTTTTTGCAGTATCCCCCGCAAGCTAAACAGCTGGCAGCCGACAATCTTCGGCTGCTCAAAGCGCTCCCGCTAGCATTCGTGCCGCTGCTATTGCGTGAAGTTATCGTCTATGACTGGAAGTTCCCAGCCGAGCGCGCGGAATTAGACCGTCAACTTTCATACCTCGGACACCTGACAAGTGAGGATCTGGGAAAGTGGATGCATCCGTTCCGCGAATTGAGACTTTCGCCCGGCCTGGAAGCACTACCATGGGTAACTGAGCCGGTGGCGTTTGCCGAAAGCCTAAGCGCGCATCTCTGGTCGACTCATCAGGTGGATGCCTTTCATTCCGCCGCCGTGGAGTATGTCAATAAGCTGACTAGTGTCACCACGCCAGAACCAACTGCGACACCCCGCATCGCAATGGTGGCGATCGGTCAGGGAGTAACTCGGAACACCTACCCACTGTTTCGTAAGCTTCGCCCACATGGCGTTTATTTCTCGAACATACTGCCGAGCGGCGGAAACGAAATATTACTCGGTGCCTTGGAAGGGCGTGCCCGAGCGCATCCGGTCTCCTTTGGCCACTGGTATGTGGACGGAGGCGAGGCGCTTGATGCGAGCGATAAAGTCACGCAGGTGTCCTATCATGCTCTGGAGCCGATCCGATCGCGGCTGCTCGGTACCATGGAGGACGTAATGCGCTCGGGCAAAGGATCGGAGTCGCTTAGATCCTCCCTCGCCCGAATCCGCCCCGACGACCTGGGCCTGCATAGCTCAGGCAATGGCGCAGTACTTGATAAGTTTCAAGTTAGTCTTCTTACTGAAGGATCGGGAACCCAACTGTTTAGTACAACGTTTGTCCAATGGACAGTGCGTGAAGCGCTACGGCGCGCGCAGCCGGCCACGCTTTTCGCGCGGTTTGCGCCGCGCTGGCATGAGCAATCGATGAGCGAGAAGCTCGCGGGTAAGCAGCAGCCGGTTCTGTATGACCCAATGGGTTCGTTAATCGACGCAGATATGGGCGCTTATTACACCTGGATCAATCTACAGCGGCTGCCCGGTTCGGAGACGTCGTCCTTCTTGGTCTGGTTTGAAGGACATTCAGAGGCGCTTGCGATTGCGCCTTCCCTGCCCCGAGGAACGGACGATCATAGTTCTGTTACTCTCAAGCAATTACTCGCCCGCATCACTTAGAGATCCGATCCGGCTTCTCTCTTATGGAGACCACGTGATCGGCTGAGACATCGCGAAGTGTCTGGACTGCACCGCTAGGCCAATCGACCCGGATTGTGTCCACGCTCCTGGCCGATCCCAAACCGAAGTGCAATCGGAGGTCGTTTTGAGAAACATAGCTTCCGCCACTCCGGACTTCATCCAGTTGTGACTCACCCGCAGCTGTGACCCGAACCCTTGCTCCGATCGCGCTACGATTGGACTTGGTCCCTTCAAGCTTCAGTAAGATCCAGTGTCCCGCCGGCTGCTGCGACTGCTTAAAAAGAGATGGCGGCTCATTTTGATTATTAACGGCAATCTCAATCGCGCCGTCATTGTCAATATCGCCGAAAGCCGCGCCCCGGGCCGAATGTAACTCATTCATAGCTGGCTGCGAGAGTACTTCAGTGAATTGACCGTGGTGATCATTGTGATAAAGAATCGCGCGCTCTTTCAAATGGAGATCGGTTCCGAGCCGCTCCACCTCGGGAAAAACATGGCCATTGACTAACAAGAGATCTGGCCAACCGTCGTTGTCGAAGTCGAGAAATCCGCAGCCCCAACCGACATAGCGGGTGTTGTTACCCATTCCGGAGCTGCGAGTGATATCGTCGAATTCACCCCCGCCGTGATTCTTGTATAAGGTTTCGCGCTCGTCCGAGAAGTTACTTCGAAAGATATCCAAGTTACCCGAGTGACTAGTATCGGCGGCAGTAGCTCCCATACCCGACAAGGCGCGGCCGTTTTCATCGAACGCGACTCCACGAAGCAACGCTTCATCCTTGAACGTACCATCAGGTCTGCCAATGTATAGGATTGACGGGGTCTGGTCGCAAGCCACATAGATATCCGGCCAACCATCGCCGTTGAAGTCCCCGGTCAGGACGCCTAAGCCATAGTTAGCACCCGGCGTCTCAATCCCGGAGGCTTTCGATACATCCAGAAATGTCCCGTCCGGTTGGTTGTGGTAAAGAATGTTCCGAGAGAACGCAAGCCCGCGTGGTCCGCAGGCCACGGCGATGCCGCGATAGAAGCAGTATGGATTTTCACCCGGCTTGGGAGTGGTCTTGAAATCAAACTGAAGATAGTTGGCAACGAACAGATCGAGTCTGCCGTCGCGGTCGTAATCCACGAATGCGCATCCAGTGTTGTAGCGCGTCCGATCCTGCTCGAGCCCTGCAGCCCGGGTAACATCTTGAAAGTGAGTACCATTGACATTCTTGTAAAGGATGTTACGACCGTAATAGGTGACGAACACGTCGGTATAGCCATCGTTATCGTAGTCGCCTGCGCATACACCTTGAGCCCAGCCCTCTTGTTTCAGGCCCACCTCTTGAGTCACATCCTGGAAATGATCATGACCCAGGTTATGATACATTCGGTTCGAGTTACCAGGACCGGAGAGAACAAAAATGTCGAGCAGGCCATCATTGTCATAGTCGACCATCGCGATCCCGCTACCCGTCGTTTCGATGATGAACTGCTTGCTAACCGTGCCCCCGTTAGGGAGAGTGCTGGTGAGACCCGCTTGCATTGCTATATTCCGAAAGCCGTTCGGAGTACCAGCCACCGCGGCGATCCCGATCAGTAACACGAAGACTGCTCTCACCGAGCCGGCGCCTTGTCACCCAGCTTCTTCAGAAATTCCGAGAACTCTCCGTCAGGCGGCTTCTGTAGCCGGTCTAGTTCTTCCTTCTGTTTTACTGCGTCCGCGGCTCGGCCGGAATCGCGGTAAGCCAACATCAGGTTATAATGTGCGGCTTCATTGTGGGGCTGCAGTAGCAACGCTTTCTCGAATAGCTTTACAGATTCAGCGGTCTGCTTGCTTTGGGCTCTAAGCTTCCCCAGAGCAATAAGACCCTCTACGAAATCTGGCCGTAGCGCAATTGCACGTTCATAGTGTTTTTCTGCTTCTAATTGGTTCTTCTGCGCGGAAAGGACTTGACCTAATTGATATTCGGCAATGGCATCCGCTGGATTCAACTTGAGTTCCGCGTCGAACTCGGCGCGGGCTTGAGTCAGGTTATCCGCGCTATTTGAAGTGAGCAATAAGCAGCGCCCACGACGATAGTGTAAGTTCAGAGCGTGCGGAGCTTTCTCAATAGCTTTCGCGTACTGTCCGGCAGCCTCGGTGTACTTGCCCTCGGTTTCGAAAATCTCTCCCGACAGTTGGTCGACGCGATAAGATGACGGCGCTTTTACGTACAGTTCCTGTACTACTGAATCCCACGCCTTTCGATGCATTTTCGCCGACTCATACATCAGGTCGGGATCTGAGGGGAAGCGCGCTTGCAGTGTTCCGAGCAAAGAGAACAGAGGCTCTTGCATCCCAGTTAGCGAATAACACTCGACGGCAGCGATACCCGAAAGCCTTGCCAGATCCGGTTCCGAAGCCGACCGAAACTCCGCGGCCGCTGGCGCGCAGTCGCCGGACGCCGCTTTTGTCATCGCGAGAAATGCACGGGCTGCCGGGTCGCCAGGACGAGACGCAGCCGCTTTGTCGAGGTCGCGCCGGGCGTCGGCAAAGCGTCCTTGACGAAACGCTTCGATGCCCGAGGCGAGCGGATCGCTCTGAGTGAGAACCGCGATCAAGAGCAAGCAACTAATGACCGGCATCGTCAACCACTAAGTCGAGATCACCGAACCCGTGACGTCGTGAACCTTCCATATAGCGAAAGCTCAGCACCGGGGAAGCGCCGGGTGGAACGTGGGGGATGGCGCCGAGCCGGTCGGAATCTATGTCGCTTAAGAGTGTTACCCGTCCGGAACTCTCCGTCGCACGAACCAGACGATAGACTTCAGGAGAATGAATGAAGAGGAAACAAATAAACAGGTGCATGCTAATGGTTGACCTCCATCCCGCCGGCGCTTTTCGTGGAAGAAGTCAGCTGGGCATGGATCTTGCGTTCAGCGGCTGCCTCTTGTGGAACGTTCAACCGGTCGTACACTCTTGCAAGATGATAGTGAATGTCCGCTACGCCTGGGTTCAGTTCAGAGCTAAGTTTCAGCTCCTTACGCGATGCCTCATAGTCATGGCGGGTTTCAAAGAGGACCCCCAGCAAATAGTGGTTCTCCCAATTATCTTGTTTCAGTTCGATTGATTGGCGCAATAGCGTCTCCTGTTGCTTCCCATCATTCGAACTCGCACCAATAGCTTTGGCTAACAGCAATGGACCTAGGTAGCTCCGGGGATTCGCCTTCTGAAATTCCTCAAAGCGCTGCCTCACTTCCGGAAGGCGATCACCGGCCTGGTCAAGCATCTTACCAAGAAATATATAAGGCTGAGCAATCTCAGCATCCAATTGGATTGTTCGAAGAAACGCTTCGACCGCTTCAGGAAAGCGCCGCTGCCCGTAGTACGCGACTCCGAGAGCTAGTTCAATTTGCGCGCTCTTGTCAAATACCTTCCGGGCATCCTCCAGTACTTCCACCGCGTCGGCAAAGCGTTCGTGATTGAGCAACGTTTGGGCTAGATCAAAACGATAGGCTTCCTCGTATGGTTCCAGTTTTGCGGCCGCGGAGAATTCAGCTCTCGCTACATCCGGCAATGCGTTGGCGAGATATACCTTCCCGAGATAGTTGCGGATCGTCGCGCTTTCCTCCCATTTATCCTGGCGATGGACGAATTCAATACATCGTTGGGCGGCTTGGCGGCGCAGTTGTTCGTCCTTGGTGCGTGCGTAGAATTGAGTCCAGACTAGGCACACCTGAGGATTATTGGGCGCGTCATGATCAGCCAATTCTAATTGAGTTCGAGCCTCGGCAAGATGCCCGGACGCCATAGACTGAAGAGCAGTTTGAAGGTGGCTATCAGGAGTGACTTCGGCGGAGAGGACGAAAAGGCAGAGTAAGAAGGGGGTCACTGTAAAACAAGCCGATCATGAGGTAACCGGAAGGCCCGGCTACCCCACAACCGACTATTTTAGAACAGTACGCGGGCTGACATCTGGAACCGCCGGGAAGAAGCTCCCTGAGTACCCAGAACCTGTCCGAAGGTTGAATCCTGCAAGTTTGCATCCGGCTGAGTGAATTGCGGAGTGTTAGCAAGGTTGAACACTTCGGCGCGGAACTGGAAGCGCAGCCGCTCGGTAAACGCGAAGTCCTTGAAGAGCGACATATCCATTGTGCGGGTGGGCGGGGCGTTGTTCGTGTTATTACCGAGGTTGCCCGGAGTCCCGTAACCGTTCGCTAGAACAGCGGGGAAACGGAACACGCTTGTGTCGAACCACTCGCCCGGGTGACGGCCACTGGAAGGAGCGCTATCCGCGGATGCGCCAGGGATGATGTCGGCGTGGCAGACACCCCAGATTCCGAGGCACCCGTTAGCTCCGATGCCGTATGGCGGGCCAGTGTGGAATGTCGCGATCCCGTTCAGCTGCCAGTCACCAATAAGCGTGCTGACAAAGGGATTCATATTGCCACCATAAGTGCGGCCTTTACCGAACGGGATATCCCAGGTAAAGCTCGCGACAACGCTGTGGCGAATGTCCCACGCCGCGCTCGAGTAAGCGAGCGACTGGTTTTGTGGGTTAGGCGTACCGAAGTTACTCGAACCGGTGAGCGTGGTACCGACATCGGACGTCGCGTGCCCATACGTGTAGGAGACAAGAGCGTTCAATCCGGCGGCATAACGCTTCTCCAGCTTCGCGGTCATACCCGCATAGTTACCGAAACCGTTACTGGCGGTCAGAGCAACACCACCGATGTTTGGGAAAGGCCGGGACGCGTCATAGTTCGCGTTTGGATTGCCGTTGGAAGCGGGTGCGTTGGGGTCGGGGTTGTACACCTGGTGTGCCTGGTGATTGCCGACGTAAGAGAGTTCGAGCGCGGTATTCCGACCGAGATCGCGCTGCACGGCAACATTCCACTTATGGACAAGCGGATTGCGGAAGTCCGTCGCGATGGCCCGGAAACTTACCGGAACAGGGAGCGAGAACACGTTGCTCGGAAATCCACCTTGCAGGCCATTCGGGAAGTATTGGGAGTTCGTGTTGAAGTTACCCAGAGAATAGGTAGTTCCTGGAATATTTCGATTAAGCACGGCAGTTTCGTTAAATGGAACGGCTTCCCCGCGATTCGGGTAACCACCCTGGTTCTCCTCGCCGCCGTAGAAGACGCCGTAGCCAATACGGAATACCGTCTTCGAATCGAATTGGTAAGCAGCGCCGATCCGGGGAGAGAAGTCCAGCTTGTCCCACGGGATCAAGTACTGACTGACCTTTCCACGGCTGACAGTCACCGACGGGAACTGTGTTGCGAAGTTGGGTGGCAGGGGCGCATTCTGGTCGGGGCCCGAGGGAATGAAGAGCGTTTGGGTTTGGAAGTCGAAGCTTGATTGACGTCCAAACTTCTCGCCGATGGGCGAGAACAGTTCGTAACGAAGTCCCAGGTTCAAGGTCAGCTTGGGAGTGATCTTCCAATCGTCCTGGGCATAGGCGGCATACGCCTTCTTGGTTGACGAAATGAAGTTATTGCTCGAGATCTGTCCATTGTTCACTACGCCAAGCAAAAAGGAGGCGAAACCATCGCCTGTATTGGTTGCGATGCTGTTGTTGTTGTTCGGGTACGCAGTGTCATTACGGCTGAAACTCAAATCACCATGCGGGCTGGGAACCTGGAAGAACGGGAACTGGATCGGCCGGAACTCAAAACCGAATTTGTAAGCGTGGTTGCCTTTGTTCACAGAGACGTTCTGAATAAAGTCCCAAACGTTGTTGTACTCCTTGGATGGGAGCCAATCCGACGCACCGAAGCCACTATAGCTATCGATACCGAAGGAAGGCAGGCCACCGTTCAAGGAGCTGGTAGGATCGTACCCGCCAATTCCAAATGCCTTGAATTGATCCGTGTTGGGATTAGCCTGCGTACGCGCCGTAACCAAGCGGGTAAAAGCCACGCGACTTTCCGAGATAAGACTGGGGCTCCATACGCGCGTGTAACTGATATTACCGTTGCGGGAAAGATCCTGTTCCGCGTTAGAGCTAAAGTAAGTGCCGTCGAGAGCGCCCGGAAGTGGCTGGGCGTTCAGCTTAGCTGTGTTCCCCCAGCTTAAGCTGCCGAAGATACTGTCTTTGTCGCTGATACGGTGATCGATGCGCAGATCGCCTTGATCGGTTTGATTGGTGGCGTTCGTCGGATTGAAATAGTTATTCACCGGGCGCGTGCCTTGAGCGTTCACGACCGTGGTAGCCGGAAACAGAGCGGAAAGCTTTGCCGCAACGGGATCGATGCGGCTTGGAGGGATGATGTTACCCTGAAACGGTGCGCGCTCGTAAGTTCGATTATTGGGGTTCGGATCCAAGCAATTTGCAACGCACGTCTGCGACGCAGGATCGTAGATCTGGTTCTGAAGAATCGGCTTTCCGGTAATCGGGTCAGTGCCGATCTGGGGGCCGAGAAGCGCGGAGAAGTCACCCATTCGTTCGGCTGGGGTGGGGAGAGTAAACGTAACCTGATTCGGACTCGGGGCCGCAATACGCGTGCCCTGGTAATCGGCGAAGAAGAACGTCCGGTTCTTGATAATCGGGCCACCGATGGTAGCGCCGAACTGATTCTGGTGATAAGGCTGGCGTGCGACGCCGTTGCGGTTATTTTCCCAGGAGTTCGCATTCAGGTCTGTGTTCTGAAGGTACTCAAAAACTGTTCCATGAAACCCGTTGGTTCCGGACTTGAGAGTCACGTTGACCACTCCGCCGGCGCCCCGTCCATATTCGGCGTTATAGCCATTTGTCAGAACACGAATTTCGCCGATGGCGTCCACCGAGGGACTCACCACGAAAGACGTCTGGTTTAAAAAGTCGATAACATTTACGTTGTTATCCACTCCGTTCAGCAGGAAGTTATTCTGGCCGTTGGACCGTACTCCGTTTGCCGAGAAACCGCCGCCAGTCGCATCGCGAGCACCCGGTTCGGCGGGAACCACACCCGGCGAGAGGCGCGCGAGATAACTAAATGTACGTTGGCCGCCCAAAGGCAACTCACTCACCTGCTTGGAATTTAGGTCGGTTCCAATCACCGTGCTTTCCGCTTGCAATAGCGGAGCGCCGGCACTCACTTCGATCGACTGGCCGACATCACCGACGGACAGAGCGATGTTGATACCGATACGATCACCGGCAGTAAGAGTGATGCTTTTCTGAACGGAGGTCTTAAATCCGGGCGCCTCCACAGAAACCGTGTAAACGCTAGGCTTCAGTGCCGGGCGGATGTATTCACCGCTCCCGTTGGTCTCAACCGTGTAAGTTTCGTTCGTAGATTCCTCGGTAATGGTTACCTTGGCGTTGGCGACGGCGGCGCCAGATGGATCTGTGACTGTGCCGACCACCGTGGAGAAATCGCGTTGCGCAAATAGTGCGCCAACCGCGACAAGAGCGAGCAATAAAGCTCGTACAACCGCAACGTAGCGATTCATGGTTCAACCCCTGTTATGTCTCGTGTGAGACGATTCGGGTGAAGCATATCATCAACGGTTTACAATACGCAACAGTTTTTGTAAATGTTTTCTTTTTTGCCCCAATGACCCGCGCGCTCGCTGCTATCTTCCTGTCCGTATTGGCTTTACCGGCATTGGAGCCAAGTGGTTCCGTCCAGTTCGACGACGTCGCCGCGCAAGCCGGACTCACGGTGCCGAATGTGTCTGGCGGAGTCGAGCGCAAGGATTTGATCCTGGAAACAACCGGGAACGGCGTCGCTATCTTCGATTACGACGGCGATGGAGCGAATGACATCTTCATCGCAAATGGGACCACCATGGACGGAAAAGGCGGGCCTCCTCAGCTGTATCACAATGACGGACACGGCCACTTCCACGACGTCGCGAGGGAGGCGGGGCTGACGCACACCGGTTGGGGCCAGGGAGTCTGTGTCGGCGACATCGATAACGATGGACACCCTGACATCCTGCTCACATACTTCGGACATAACGTGCTGTATCACAACTTAGGAGACGGGCGGTTCGAGGATGCAACAGCGCGTGCCAAGCTACCAACGGCGGGCTCCCGATGGGGTACTGGATGCGCGATGCTCGACTATGACCACGATGGGAAACTCGACATTTTTGTGGCTAATTACGTCGATCTTGATATTGCGAAGACCCCCAAACCAGGTAGTCAGGATTCCTGTAAGTGGAAAGAGTTGGCTGTCATGTGTGGACCTCGTGGCCTACCTCTGGCGCACAACGCTTTGTATCACAACAATGGCGATGGCACGTTCACGGATGTGAGTGAAAAGGCCGGCATTCTGAAGCCGGGGGGCCGCTACGGGCTCGGAGTGATTTCGGCGGATTTCGATAATGACGGCTGGCCGGACATTTATGTGGCGTGCGATATGACTCCGAGTCTTCTCTATCGCAACAATCATGACGGGACCTTTGAGGAGCGAGGCGTGGCGGCGGGCGTGGCTTATAACGCGGACGGACATCTGCAAGCCGGGATGGGAGTGGCGGCCGCGGATCTGGGAAGTAGCGGGCTGTTGGATATCGCCAAGACGAATTTTTCCGGCGACCTGATTTCGCTGTACCGAAACGAGGACGGGAAATTCTTCAGCGATACCGCACAGCAAGCGGGCCTTAACAGCCGGCAGCTATTGGGATGGGGCATCGCGTTCTTGGATGTTGACGAGGATGGCTGGCCGGATCTGATTACAGCCAACGGACACGTCTACCCGGAGGTGGAACGGGAAGGTCGGCCAGTGGTTGGGGACCGGTATCGCCAGAAGACGCTTCTTTTTCGCAACCAGGGGAATGGGCGCTTTTCCGACATTACTGATCAGGCTGGCGCGGGTTTCGCAGCGGCGCGCCCGGCGCGAGGAATGGCAATCGGCGATCTCGACGGGGACGGACGGCCGGAGATCGTGATAGTCAATATGAATCAGACTCCGAGCTTGCTGAAGAATCTGACCTTCCGGCGAAACTGGGTTCGTTTTGCATTAACGGGTACGAAGTCAAACCGCAGTGCGATCGGCGCGCGGGTGACAGTGGAGGCGGGCGGGCGGAAGCAAATGAGCGAGATCTTCGGCGGTGGGAGCTACTTGTCCCAGAACGAATTCGCGCTTTATTTCGGGTTAGGGGGCGCGAAGAAGATGGACCGGGTGGAGGTCCGCTGGCCTAACGGCGGGCTGCAGCACTGGACAGACTTGCAGGCTAACCGCGAGTACTCATTCGTGGAGCGTTGAGGCGGACTCTGGTATTATCGGGTGGGGCGCGGGAGTAATTCAGTGGTAGAATGCCAGCTTCCCAAGCTGGACGTCGCGGGTTCGAACCCCGTCTCCCGCTCCATCTTTTCAACAGAGCCGCCGTCTCCTCCTCGACGCTCATTTCTGTCCCATAGCTACCTCCGTTTGCGCTATATCTAACAGAGCGAGAGCCCAGAAGGAGCAATCCCATGTCGGATATCCAGTTCACAGATAGTGTCGGCGCCCCGATTCCCGGCGTCACGCCCAAACTCAATCCCAAGTCGTCCTTGCTGAAGTACCTTCTTTCGGACGTCCTCCACATCCAGCCCGCAGTCGATTTCATCAATCGCAAAGACCAGCCCCTCTCAAAAGTCGCTGCTAGCCCGATTCAGTTCCAATCTAACTTCCAACACAAGTTCCAACTCGGTAACATCAAGCCCGAGATCGATGTGACACCCTCGACCCAGCAGACCCTTTCTGCAAACGCGAAGGCCGGTGCGAATCTGTTCGACGGGGACCCATTCAAAGTTGCGGCCACAGTTCCGGCCAACACAGGCTACGTCTCCATTTCATTCCAGGGGGCGCTCGATCTTGGGGTGAGTGGTTCCGGCGGCGACCTCACCTTCGGTTTCGACGCCAACCAGTCGGTTACCCTTCAGTCCCTGAAGGCTTTCGATTTGGGAGCAAACCCGACGTTGGGGCAGGCCGCCGCCGACACTCTGGCCAGTTTTGTGATTCCGGCGGACATTGATGATTTGAAGAAGCTACTACCGAATGACATCGCCGTTGTTTCAGGACAGGGGTCGCTCAAAATCTCAGGAGGAATTGCCGCTACGTTCTCTCCGAATCCGCTCGCGTCCGTAGGTCTCGATCGAATCGGGGCGGTGACCGTTCAGGAGAGCGCCTCAGCCGGACTCCAAGCGACTTTCACCCTCACGGGTTCCTGGCAAACGCGGGCGCGATGTACCGCCCCGAACGTCATCGAGCTGAGCTTCCTTCGGGAAGCGGGGAAGAGCCTTCTTATCGATCTCTCGGCCCAAGCTGGCGTCACTGTGAAGGCTGGCGGCGAAGATCTGGTCAGCGAGCTGATCGCCGCGATCAGCAAGAATCCGCTCGCCGACAAAACGAAACTGAGCGGCTTGCAGCCTTCGGAACGCAGCAAGCTTACGGGTGCCATCAAAGGCGGTCTCGATCACAGCTTCAGAGCATCGGTCGATGCGGCGCTCTCCGCTTCCGAAGACGATCAAGTCCTGTTCCAGTATCAGATCGATCTGAACCGCATTGGTGCGGACGCTTCCGAAGCCATTCATCGCGCACTCGATGGCGATCTAACCAAATTGACCGCGATGGAGAGCACGATGCGCCTCGGCGGAGTTCTGGCCGATGGACTCGTCATGCTGAACAGCGTCCTCGACAAGACTAACAAGCGCGGCGTCACTTTCAAGTTCAACCTGATCGGGCTGATTAACTTCACCAGCCTTTCCGAACTGATCGCCAACTCCGAAATCGTGACCGATGGCGTAACTGGTGACGTCACAATCAAGGAGACGGTCACGGGCAATAGGATCTCGGCAATGGTGCTGCCGCAGGCTCAGGAGGCGCTTCGGGAGGCGATGTTCGATTCGTTGCTGGTAACCAGTGCCTATCGAGCTTCAGGCGCGCTCTCGGGGCTTGAGTCTTCCAGCAGTCAGGTTCACTTTGCATTCCATGCGACCACCAACGCCCAAACAATCGCGCAGTATTTGCGCTGGTTGGCGGCGTTGAACCTGCTGGACCAGGCCGGCAACCAGAAACTTCTCACCAAGTTTCAGAAGGCGGCCGAATCCAGTTGCGTTCTCCGGACTTCATTCGCCGACGCGGACTGTCGCGCTCTGTTCTCTGGCAGGGCCGATTATCTCGATCTCGGCCGCCGGGCGATGATCGCGATCCTCGATCCGAGCGAGACGGTCGATCAGTTCCGTCTAAGAGCCCTCAGCGATCCGCTCTTCTCGCAGCTCGTCCCAATCGGCCCGAGTCCAGCAATCGCGCCTGTTCTGGGCATCAGTGCTTCCGATACACTCCGGCTGTCGATCGTGATCAACGATCTGTTTACGATCTTGACGTGGGTCGACGCGATGCAGCAGGCAGTGAAAGCTGTTGCTGACATGCGCGAATTCGTGGGCGCGCGCAACCCTGCCTCACTCCTTCAGGACAACACTTTCAAGAAGAAAGCCTCTGCGTTACGCAATTCCATGAAGGCGGTCGTGTCGAATACCCGGACCGACTTCGGACAACCCTGGGGAATGATCGCGCTTTACTGGGCCGCAGGTTCTCCGGCCACGCGGACTGGATCGATCACGGCTGGCAGCTTCAACTTGCAGGAGCCGCCGACCGCGCTCGCGGCGCATGCCGTTTAGGTCTGCCAAAGTCGCCGGAACGCGGCCTTTACCCGAAGCCTCAGGGTGGCCCGAGGCTTCACCACAACGCGGAAGTCACTGATAAGCCTACCGTGCCCCAAACATTTCAACCTTTTGGTGCTGCATGTCTGGATTTTCCGTAAGGTATAGGAACTGATCCGGGGCGATCGCACAGGCTGGCACTCCGGCTACCTTAGATTCAGCAGACATTTGATACCGCGCTAAGACTTGCCCGACACGGCGCTGAGTACGAGGATAGTCACAGGGTTTTCGACGCTGTTTTCACCCCCTCCCGCTGAGATGACGGCCAGAACCGGGTGTGCCAGTCCCTGGAGCTGATAAACATTGCCGTCGGCGCCACTAACCAGAAGCTACCTGTTTTCTGAACCTCTGACGGTTCTTTGGTATTAGAAGTCAAGTTCGACGCTGCCGTGCCGTTCGCCCCAGGCACTTTGACGAATCGAATGAAACGGCCGGCGGGATCATAGACCGCTGTAACTGGCTGAAGTGCACTGGCAAGCCCGCCGCCATACAAAACGTTTCCGCTCACTTTCTGCGCGATGATCAGTACCGCCATAGCCTTAAGCGGTTGCGCAGGCATCGCCATGCCCTAAAAGACGCCGGTGAGAATTTTGCATAAGACCGTACATGGCGAGCGTACTACCGGGGTCCACTTTGGCCGCAACGACCATGCCAATGATAGGCGGAAAATCAGTCCCAATGTCGCCAAAGGCCCCCGATAACTCGTTGCGGTCAAACCCTATGCGCCACACCGGGCGCCGCGCCTCAGTCGCTTGAATCGCCACGTCTGACATTGTTCAGTCGTGTCACGCGGATGCTGCTTTTGTCCGATCCGCCCCGGAGTCTCACAGAGGGTAGTCCGCGTCCCGTCAAATTGGTTTGGCAAAATCGGCCAGATAGGCCCGCAGTTCATCACGGACGCGCCGGAAAATCGCCATGCGCTCCCCGTCCGTCCCTTCCGAAGCGGGCGGCGGATCGTCAAAGCTGTGATGCAGCTTTTTGGCTGCGCCGAAGAACACCGGGCAGCCTTCCTTGGCGTTGTCGCAAACCGTAATCACGTAATCGAATCGCTGGCCCTCGAATTCATCGACATGCTTGGAGCGGTGGCCGGAAATATCAATGTCCAGCTCTTGCATCGCGGCAATGGCTTCCGGCCTGACAATGCCCGGTTTGGTTCCGGCGCTTTCCACCTCGAACCGTTCCCCGGCATCGTGGCGCAACAGCCCTTCGGCCATTTGGCTGCGCGCCGAATTGCCGGTACAGAGGATCAACACACGATGCTTTTGCATGCTCAGCTCACTTGCTCCGCGGGAAACCAATGCCGGGTACGATTGCAAGCGGCGCAAACGGACAGCATCACCGGCACTTCGACCAGAACACCGACGACTGTTGCCAGCGCCGCACCGGATTCCGGTCCGAACAAGGCGATAGCCGTCGCCACAGCCAGCTCGAAGAAATTGGACGCGCCGATCAGCGCCCCGGGCGCGGCTACCGAGTGCTCGACCTTCAGCCATTTCATCAGCCCATAAGCAAGGCCCGCATTGAGGTAAACCTGCAAGGTGATGGGAATGGCGATTAGCACCACATGCGAAAAGCGGCCTGTGATGTTATCGGCCTGAAAGGCGAAGATCAGAACGAGCGTACCGAGCAGCGCCGCAATTGTGACCGGCGCGAATTTGGGCAGCAACACGCCTTCAAACCATACCGGCCCGCGACTTCTTACGAGCAGGGACCGCAGCAGCACCCCGGCCAGCAGCGGCACGACGATAAACACCAGCACGGAGGTTAGCAGCACGTTGAAAGGAACCGTCAGCGACGATGCGCCATGGACCAAGAACTGCACGATTGGCACGAACAGCACTAGCATGATCAGATCATTTACTGACACCTGCACGAGCGTATAGGCTGCATCCCCTTTCGTCAGGTGACTCCAGACAAAGACCATTGCCGTACAAGGTGCAGCGGCCAGAATAATGCAGCCTGCAATGTATTGGTCCGCTTCGGCGGACGTGATGAAGGCCGCAAAGATGATCCTGAAAAAAGCCCATGCCAGCAGCGCCATCGAGAACGGCTTGACGACCCAATTGATAAACAGCGTCACCAGCAGACCGGCAGGCCGCCGCCCGACATTCTTCACGGATGAGAAATCGACCTTCATCATCATCGGTGTGATCATCAGCCAGATCAGCACCGCGATGGGTGCATTGATCTGGCTGCCTTTGCCGAATTCGACCCGGCGCAGGCTGGCGATCGCGCCGGGCAGCAGCTTGCCAAGGACAATGCCCGCCGCCATGCAGAGAGCCACCCATAAGGACAGGTAACGCTCGAAAAAACCTAGCCCGCTCGCGGTCGATACGGGTTTGGACGTGATGGTTTGCGCCATCATTATGTCCTTACGCGCAGCAGCCGGGCGCACAACAAGCGGTAGCGGTCTTTTCTGCCCGGATGAACGCGCTGATAAATTTGCCCTCGACTTGCTTTGCCAGCGCATCGACATCGAGCCCCTGCCTGGCAAGGAACGTCCGCGCGTCGTCAACGCTATAGACGCGCGTCGGCTCAATCTCGATCTTGTCGAAACCGGCCTTGCCAAGCTTGGCCACGTATTCGTCATCGCTCAACGCGCCAGCCACGCAGCCCACCCAAAGCTCCATATTCTTCTTGATCTCGGCAGGCACGTGACCGCGCACCACGACATCGGAAACTGCCAGGCGGCCACCCGGCTTGAGAACGCGGAACGCCTCATGCAACACCCGATCCTTATCGCCGGACAAGTTAATCACGCAGTTGGAAATGATTACGTCCACGCTGTTGTCCGGCAGCGGAATATGTTCGATCTCGCCCTTCAAGAACTCGGCATTGCTCAGGCCGCTCTTGCGCTTGTTCTCCTCCGCGAGCGCAAGCATTTCTTCGGTCATATCGAGCCCGTAAGCTTTTCCGGTTGGGCCCACGCGCCGGGCCGATAGCAGCACATCAATGCCGCCGCCGGAACCGAGATCAAGGACCGTTTCACCGGCTTTCAATTCCGCCAACGCCGTAGGATTGCCGCAGCCGAGCGAGGCTTTCATAGCCGTGTCCGGCACTTCGCCTTCCTGCGTGGCGTCATAAAGGTTTGAAGTAATCGGGTCGCAGCAATCTTCGAGCGCCGACGCCCCGCCGCAACAGGAATTGCCCGCGCCGGACTGGACGCGCAGCGCCGCCTGCCCGTATTTTTCTCTGACAACTTCTTTAATTTCCATAGTTTTGCTCCTTTTTATTCCTACCGGCACAGGCTCACGATCGCCTGCGGTTCGACCGCCTTATTACGGGTGCAGCATTCGGCGTAAAGGAACCCGAGGAGTTCCTGCAAAGCTTCTGCGTTGGCCGAATACCGCAGAAAAGTACTTTCGCGCTGGACCTTCACCAAATCCTCGTTTTTAAGCTTTTCCAGATGATGGGACAGCGTAGAAGCGGTAACGCTCAGCTCCGCGATGATGTCGCCCACCA
This sequence comes from Bryobacterales bacterium, assembly GCA_963752695.1. Lineage (GTDB taxonomy): Bacteria > Acidobacteriota > Terriglobia > Bryobacterales > Bryobacteraceae > Bog-113. The sequence goes on along the minus strand of CAVVZB010000002.1, from coordinate 155,834 downwards.
CCATGCCCTCTGGATGCGCCGACAGCAACAAGCGCATGATGCGCAAGCGCGGTTCGGTCCCGAGCGCCGAGAACATGTCTGCAAAGCGCGGAACGTCCTCATCCATCTGCTTCTTCTTCGCCATGTTAGTCAGCGCCCTCCGTATTTCTACAATAATGGAAGTATCGAAGAAGCGCAAGGGGCCAGCCTAACTCGCCGTAGAGACCTTAGTGCGACCTGGCCATCACGGAGGCGGCAATCCGCCCGCACTCCGGCAGGTCCGCACACCGGCACTGCATAACGCGATCCACAAGCCGCCGCATCGTTGTAAGCCGGGCAAACTCATCATCGAGTTCCCGGTGTTTCTTGCGCGCCAGTTCTCCCCACCGTGTAGCGGGCGGAACGTCGCTTCCAATTCCCTGCTGCAAATAGCGCATCTCTGCCAAACGAAACCCGCAGGACTGCGCCAGCTTGAGCGCGGCCACTCGATCAATCGCGTCCGGCCTGTAGCGCCGCTGTCCACCACTGCGTGCCGCTTTCGGTAACACGCCAATGCTCTCCCAATAGCGAATCGTCGAGGCGGGCACGCCGCTCGCAAACGCCAGTCTGCCTATTGTCACGAACGCTCCTTGACTTAAAGCCAGCTTCAAGTCTTACAGTGGGATCATGTCCATGGCAACCACCGTACTCGCTTCCTTTATTTGCCTCATTATGTGCGCCTCCGATGAAGCAATCACCGAGATGATCGCCGCCCCTGTCTTTGCCTGTAATTTAAGAGGGATTAGCGCAGCCCAACGGCCCCGGTATAACGAGCTGGTGAAACGTATCCGCACGTCGATCCATAACCGCCGTGAGATCGCACACGGCTACGTCTTTGAAGTTGACAGTAAAGCCGTCACTCTTTCCGAGGCCGCCGAATGGGTCCGCATGGAGCGGCTCTGTTGCCCATTCCTTTCACTCCAACTGGCGCCGTCCGGCAATCAAGCCTATTGGCTTCTGACACTCGTGGGCCCTCAGGGCGTGAAGCCGTTCATCAAAGCCGAATTCCCACACCTATAAGGCCCCAGTCTTGCGAACCGCCCGCCATTGGCTCACAATAGATAGGTACCTGTATTACAAGTGGTGCCGTTTCTCTCCTCCGCGTCGTCTAACTGAGAACGGAATCACTGAATCGAGGGCGGCCTGAGCCAAACATCCGAGTTCGTGATTGCGGCGCTTGGTGCTTCAGCCGGCGGCCTGGAAGCCTTGGAAAAATTCTTCTGGCACATGCCGCCCGATGCTGGAATCGGGTTCGTGGTCGTCCAGCATCTTGCACCCGATCACCCCAGCGTTCTTTCCGAGTTGCTGGCAAGGTGCACCGACATGGAAGTCGAAGAGGCCAGTGACGGCGTTCCGGTTTTCCCAAACCGGGTCTACATTATTCCGCCCAACGCCACTCTCACCATCCAGGACGGCAGACTCCGCGTCACTCCTCCTGCAACACCCCGGGGCGCCCGGATGCAGATCGACGCCCTTTTCTCCTCACTTGCGCAGGATTGTGGCGAAAACGCGGTCTGCATCGTTCTTTCGGGCACCGGCAGCGATGGCACCCTCGGTTTGCGGGCCATCAAAGTAGCCGGCGGCGTGGCCATGGCGCAAACCGCCGAATCGGCCCGGTACGATGCGATTCCCCGCAGTGCGATCTCCACCGGTCAAGTGGATTACATACTTCCGGTCGAGCAGATGCCAGCGAAACTTATCGAGTATGCCTCGAGTCTCAACGCTTCCAACGGCCACCCCGGTCGCGAAGAAATGAACGAGGTCCAGCGAGCTAAGATTCACGATCTTCTGAGCCGCAGAGCGGGCCACGATTTTAGAGAATACAAAGAGAATACGGTCACCCGGCGTTTGCATCGCCGCATGAAAGCGCTGCATGTCGAAAGCGTCGAGCAATACATCAACGTAATGGAACAGGAACCGAAAGAGGCGGACCACCTGTTCAACGACCTGCTGATCGGCGTGACCCGGTTCTTTCGAGACCCCGAAGCCTTCGCGGCGCTGGAGCACGAAGTAGTTCCGAAACTTTTCGACGGCAAGGAACCCGAGAGTCAGGTGCGGGTTTGTGTCGTGGGCTGCGCGTCCGGAGAAGAGGCGTATTCTGTCGCCATCTTGCTATCCGAATATGCGTCGTCCCTCCATCGTCCACCTCAGATTAAGGTCTTTGCAACCGATATCGACGAGCGCGGGCTCGACTTCGCGAGAAAAGGTCGCTACCCGGAGAGTGTCGCGGAAGACTTGAGCGAGGAGCGCCTGCTCCGGTTCTTCGAGAAGAAAGATAGAGCTTACGAAGTAAAACGGGAACTTCGGGAGCTCTGTCTATTCACCAGTCACAGCTTTATTAGAGATCCTCCGTTTTCCCGTCTGGACCTTGTCTCCTGTCGTAACGTCATGATCTATCTCGGAACCGGCCTGCAACAGACGGGCGTCGCTCTCTTCCACTACGCGTTACGCGCCGGCGGGTATCTGTTTCTGGGCCCAGCGGAGGACGTTTCCTCCCACCGGCATCTATTCAAAACGATCGACCCGCGGCACCGTATTTTCCAGAGAAAGACAACCTCACCGCTTCCAGTCACAAGCTTTCCGATTGCGGATTTCGTTGCTCCGAGGAGTGACGGGACCCGATTCTCGGCAATGGACCCTGCGGCATTTCCGCGCCAGCTCGAACGCATCATCTTGCGTGATTACAGCGAAGCGTGCGTCGTCGTTGGGGAGGATGGCGAAGCCGTTTATTTCTCCGGCATGATCGGGAACTATCTCCATCCAGCTCTTGGATCTCCCAATTGCAACGTAATCAGCATGGCGCCCGAAGAGCTCCGCATCCCCTTGCGTAATACCCTTTACAAAGCCGCCAGGTCCCGCGAGCGCGCCATTCAAAAAGGAATCATGATTCGGACCGATGCAGGCGTAAGAACCACCGACCTTACCGTGACTCCTCTCCTTGAACTTCCCAATTCCAATCTGTTCATGATCGTGTTCGAGGAGTCTGTTTCCGTTGCTTCTGGCGCCGCCGAAGCTTCTGGCCTCAATACCAGTTCCGAGGATACGATCCGACACTTGGAGAACGAACTCCGTGCCATGCACGAACATGCGCAAGCCATGTTCGAGGAGTTGGAAAGTTCCAATGAGGAACTAAAGTCCGCTATCGAGGAGTATCAATCCACTAACGAGGAATTGGAGACATCCAGGGAGGAGTATCTATCCACTAACGAAGAACTGGAAACAACCAATTCGGAACTGAACCGGCGAATAACCGAACTCGACCATGCCAATAGCGACCTGCGCAATTTCAATAGCAGTACGCAGATCGCTACGCTTTTCCTCGACATGGAGTTTCGCATCAGAAGTTTTACGCCCACCGCCGCGCGAGCATTCCGCCTGATTCCGGGCGATATCGGCCGCCCCGTCACCGACCTCTCGGCCCACTTCTCGGAGGGTGATCTGATCGTTGAGATTCAGGATGTCATCCGAACGCTGGTCCCTTCTGAGCGCGAAGTGAGAGGCGCAAAGGGGCTTCGGTATCTCACCCGCATCCTGCCTTACCGCACCGTGCACGATGTAATTGACGGGGTCGTTATTACTTTCACTGACGTTACCCAACTGAAGGCCGCCGAGGAAACAGCGCGCGATGCGAAAAGCTATGCCGAAAGTATCGTTGATACGGTGCGGCAACCTTTACTTGTCCTTGATTCCGATCTGCGCATCCAATCAGCCAACAACTCGTTCTATTCGACGTTCCATGTCTCCGAAACTCAGACGGCCAACCAGCTCCTTTATGAGACGATGAATAATCAGTGGGATATCCCGGACCTACTCACTCTGATCATGGAAGTTCTCTCCGGGAAGACAAGTGTCGAAGACGTCATTCTCGAGCTCGAAGTTCCGGGGCTTGGCCGTCGAGCGTTGCAGTTCAACGCCCGCGAAATTCCTCAACTGACTCATACTCGCCGGCTGATTCTACTCTCCATCGAGGACATCACCGAGCGTAAGTTACATGAACGCCGTCGGCTTGACTTACAGGCTCAGGAGCTCACATTGGCATCTCAGAAAGCCCTGCGCGAGAAGAACGCCGAACTTGCTCGGACAGCCAGGGCGCTAACAATGGGCGAACTGACAACTTCAATCGCCCATGAAATCAATCAGCCTCTGTCCGGCGTCATCACAAATGCCGAAGCCGGTTTGCGATGGCTTGAGTCTGGCGATCCGGATGTCCACGAAGCCCGGGAGTCTCTGAAGCTAATTGTTCGCGATGGCAACCGGGCGAGTGCTGTAACCCGGCGCATCCGGGAATTCGTCAAAAAAGAGGCGAGTGAACCAATGGCGCTTGACCTCCGCGAGCTTGTTCGCGAAACCGTTGCTCTCACCGCGGCTGAGTTACAGAAGCTCGACATATCCGTCAAACTGGATCTTTCGAGCGTAATTCCGGTGGTGCAAGGTGATAAAGTTCTGTTGCAGCAGGTGATCTTAAATCTGATCACGAACGCATGTGAAGCAATGGCTTCGGTAACGGACCGGACCCGTGAGCTCCTGGTCCGCACGCAGTCTCTCGATAACGCGGTGCTGGTTACTGTGCGTGATTCTGGGATAGGTATTGACCCCCAAGTGCTCGATAAGATCTGCAATGCATTTTTCACAACCAAGCCCACGGGCATGGGACTCGGACTATCAATTAGCCAGTCCATCATCGAGACCCTGGGAGGCCGGATCTGGGCGACTCGCGATGCCCTGCCCGGGCTCACCGTCCAATTCAGTCTCCCCGCTGAAATGAAAAGCGGCCATGATTTTTGAAGAACCTGCTGTATTCGTGGTGGACGACGATATTTCCGTGCGCGAGTCGCTGAAAAATCTGCTGAGGTCGGTGGGTCTTAAGGTTGAAACGTTCGCCTCTCCCCAGGACTTCATTTCCAGCACGAAGCCACGCGGTCCCGCTTGCCTCATCTTGGATGTCCGCCTTCCTGGATTGAGCGGCCTCGATTTGCAGCAGCAACTCGCTGACTCGGAGTATTCCGTTCCGATCGTGTTTATCACCGCTCACGGAGATATCCCCATGTCTGTGCGCGCAATCAAGGCCGGCGCCGTGGAGTTTCTTCCCAAGCCTTTCCGGGACCAGGATCTACTCGACGCGGTTCGGCAGGGGCTGGATCGTGATCGCGAAGCTCGCAAAAGCCGGACCGAACTGGCAGAATTAAGGGAGCGTCAGGAAACGCTTACGGCTCGCGAGCAAGAGGTGCTGGAGTTGGTTGTGCGCGGCCTGCTGAACAAACAAATTGGCGCCACAATAGGCGTTAGTGAGCCGACGATCAAGATGCATCGCGGCAAGGTGATGCACAAAATGAAAGCGGAATCCCTGGCTGATTTGATCCGAATGGCACAGAAACTTGGTATACCAGCGAACTACAGCTGATTAAGTTTTCCGAAATGTGCTCAATATTGCACAATTCCGGACGCTTTTATCCCCGGGTATCTCACTTGCCATACCTTAGTATGGGTCGTGAGAAAAAGGTATACTAGCGCTCACTTCCGGTACCGCCTTACCATGCTTTCAGCAGGAATTAAAAGGCGGCCAATGTTCAGGCGCAACTCAGTCACGAACAAACACGCGACTAGCGAGACTTTCGTGCTTGCGTATCGTTTGTGGTACGACAGGGGATTTCGTCCAGATTATAAGGCGAAAAGCTATTTCCCCACGTCTTTTGTGGCTCGCCGCAAACTTGAGAGCTCCTGGCGGTTGAGATGCCGTGAGGCGGCTGAGCAATATCAGTCTGCGGTTGCGGAATACAATAAGTTAGTGGAGGAGTTTGAGCGCGCGGAGACAATTGACAGTACCAGGTTGGAGTTGGCGCGACGCGCTGAGGCAATGGCTAAGGAACGGTTTGCCCACACCTTGAATACGTTCGCCGATCTAATTCTGCGGGGAGTCACTCCGGGCGAGCATATCATCGGTCTCAAGGCCACGGCCTCTTGCCAGGAGCGCAGCGCGTTCTAGTTGCTTGTCCCTGTTTCACGTTAGCCCCAGTTGACCTTTTAATGCCGGACCAATCAATCGACAACACAAAAAGTATTCTCGTCGTTGATGACGAGGAAATGATTCGTAATTTCGTTTCTGCGTTGCTAGCTCGAAGCGGATACAACATCATCCTCGCAGCGAGCGGAGAGGAGGCGCTGCAGCGAGCCAGGCAGTTCTCAGGAACCATCCACCTCCTTCTCTCAAACGTGCAGATGACGGGGATAAGCGGCGTGGATCTCGCAACCAAACTGTATGCCGAACGGCCGGGTATCAAGGTCATGCTCATGTCGGGATTCACCTCAGGAATGCTGTTACTTAATGAGGGATGGCATTTCATTCAAAAGCCGTTCATCCCTTCACGAATGCGCGAGTTAATCGCAGGCCTTTTGGCCACCGATGCGGATCCTATCCCGGAACTCGACGAACCCAGGCAGCACAAGTTAGAGCTGTGAAACCTCGATGCACTCCGCTCCCTACCGCGGGGCGTTGCCAGCTGCTTCGGAATCGCGCTCGAAACCGATTTTACTTAGCATTGCGCCGATCTCCGAATTCTTCATGAAACGGTTCCACACAAGACCCGTCCGGTAGTTTTCAATCATAATAACGATTGGTGCCTGGTTAAGTCCCATGTAGATGGGTGAGATCCAGTCCTCGTCCGCATTGAAAGCGTCTCGAAAACCGTACTCTCCCCAGAGCCGGGCGCCCAGATCGCGGTAGAAATGTTTCAAGGCTTTCATCGACTCCTCAGGTGTGTATGGGAATGAGGACAGCGCCCCAGTGGGGGTCATCGTCCCGTTATCTTCGGTCACCTTTGGCTCGTGGGGAGTGTAACCCCACGGATCATCGCTCGCCGTGATTCCCCAGCTATCCGCGCCATACCCTTTGTGCTTAGCTGGATTTGCGATACAGTAAGCCAAGTTAATCCGGGCAATTGCTTGGTTATTCCGGAAGTAATCTGTATATTTATCGTGAATGCCTCGCGGGTCAAACCCAAGGTACGAGTAGTGGGTGAAGAACAATGGACCTCCAGGAGCCACGCCGACGTCGAGTTTGATCCCATCGTAAACGTTTCCGTTGATATAGTGATCGCCGGGTACAACGGTATCGCGGCTTTGCCGGTAGTGAACCGCGGCATCGGATTGACCTGCCCAACCTGTGTCGTAGAGGCTTGGCGGGTACTCCGTGGGTCGGCGAGGCGATCGCCAGTAGATAGACAATCATCACTTCATTCCAACCCGTCAGCCGATGGTTGATGTACCAGGAATACTCAGGCGACCAATGCCAAAACAACGCGTCGCTATCCGGCTGCCGGCGATACCAATCCCACTCAACGGATTCCCAGAGCCGTGTGATTCGCTCTCGCAAAATGCGCTCCGGTTCGGCAGAGCCGTCGAAGTAACCACGTGCGGCAAGCAATCCTTGCATGAGGAAAGCGGTCTCGACTAAGTCGCCGCCGTTTTCAAACAGCCCGAACACCGGTAGGCGGCGGCCAGTAGCGCCATCCAGGAAGTGCGGCCACGCGCCATGAAATCGATCCGCCCGCTCTAAGAATTTAGTAACTTGATTGAGCCGGCGCAGTGCCTGGTCATGAGTAATGAACTTACGCTCAGCGCCAACGAGCACGGTCATGATTCCAAAACCCGAGGCGCCGATCGCGACGATCTCATCCCGGCCAGGAAGGTTCTCGCGGGTAAGTCCAGACACCGGATGAGCGCCTTCCCAGTAGTAACGAAACGAAGCTTCCTGAACCATACTTAGAAGCTCGTCATCGCTCAGGTTTCGCGTACGAGCAGTCACAGCTTCCGAGAGCGGAGACTCCTCGTAGTTCCGATTGCCGGCGGTAACCTTATATGACCGTTCCTGTCCAGGTGCGCCTACCCAATCCGCATAGCGGGTGGTTCCGCGCGGCTGAATTCCGACGGGCCGAAACACCCCGTGGTTGTCGGATCGATAGATGACGTAACGCTCCACCGAGTCGTCCTCCTCGGAACTCCAGGAAACATCGATGTGCCGCTCAAAGGCTTGGGCGCGCAGGCTGGAAGGCGTGCGAGGAGCAGCGCTTCTTACATTCGCTTCATCGATGCGAAACTCGTCTAGCGACACCCGGTGCGGCTTCTTATCGGCCGCATTCTGTACGAAGGCCAAGCCCTGCACGCGATGTGGGTCGAACGCCACTAGCGATGCACTCTCAAACGCGCTTACTGGAACGGAGACTCGGATCCATTGGTTCGCTGGGATAACATGCGTGAATGGCGCAATGTTCAGCGGTTTCGTGAACCCATAGGCTGTGTCGCGCAGTACGAGAAACGGAATTGCCGAGCCGCTCAAAACAGTATCGGAGAAGCAATAAAAGTACAGCGTGTTACCGGAATAATATAAGTCCCGGTTCCGCCAGCGCGGCACTTCTACCTCCGCCGTCCAGCCTCCACCCTCCACCGACGTCCACTCCAACAGAAGAGAGTTCGGTCCCGTCACGAAGTGCGCCGGGTCGACAGGTAACTTACCTTGATCCAGCGTCAACTTGCTGGGTGCGGAAGCCTTGCCGCTACTGTAGTAGTACCGATCCGGCGTCAGGCTGTTATCGAAGATGGTGCGGTGATAGTATTCGGTGTCGGCCCGCGCGATGTGGCTCAATTCCGCGAGCGCGAACAAGATCGGAATAACAACTCGTAAACTACAGCGCATTTTGCTCCGCTTCTGCTTTTAGCTTTAGGAACGCTGCCCGGGCGCGAGCGGCATCCGCCGGGCGTTTCGCCCGTGAATATGCTCGTGCTAATGCAAAAGGAATCTTGGCATCGCGAGGCGATTGCGTCTGCGCGGTTTCCAACTGATGTATACTCTCTTCCACTTTCCCAGTTCCTAACAAGCACATACCGAACAGATAGTGCGCTTCCGGCAGTTCTGGAGCAAGGGTTACGGCTTCCGCGGAATACGGCAGCGCCTCCGCCGGATCGGTCCCACTCTTCAGTCCGGCAATCCCCAGTCTTGCCAGCAGATGCTTCGGTGAGTTCTCGATTTCCCGTTGAAAGGCGGCGACCGCTCGCTCATCATAACTCTTTAAGACGAGAAACTTCCCGAAGGCAAACTGCACGTTGGGAACCTTCGAATAAGTGGAAACCAGCGACTCGTATTCGGACATCGCTTCAGTCGCCCTCGATCGTTGGGCGGCGAGTAACTCGGCATGTCCAAAGGCACGGGCCATTGCAACATCGCCCTCATCCAAACGCGTGCGGAGTACTGCATGTCCGAGCGCAAGCAACAACTCATCAGATTCCACACCCTCGCGCGCCAGCCCATCGAGAGCGTCTTGCGCATTTTCGAAATCGCCGTGGCCGTCTCCCCGCTGCAGCCACAGTGTAGCCAGGGTGTACAGCATCACATGGCGCAATTGCGGATCGTCGGCAATCCCTAACTTCTTGCCGCGCTGCAAATGCTGAAGGGCTGCTGCGGGCTGATTCAGCTTAGCTTCGCAAAGCCCAAGCATGACAAATGTAGTCCCGGATTTCGGGTCGAGGGCAACCGCGCGGTCAAACGCTTTCACAGCCTCGGCGTATTTATCCTGGTCGTACTGAAGAGTGCCGAGGTACCACCAGCCCTCTGTCCACCGTGGATTCTCATCTACAGCTTTCTTGTATAGCTCAATCGCCTCGTCAATTCGATTAGCTTCCCGGGCCAGTTCCGCCCTCCGCGCGACCGAGTCCGAAGCTGCCGCCCCGAATTGAGAGGCAGCAGCGACGACTAAGACGCTTACTAACAACCGCATCGTAAAGACGGCTACCCGGAGAACTAAAAGCTGAACCGGGCTTGCAGCTCGATGATCCGGCCAGCAAATGCGCCCTGAGACTCTCCAAATAGCGGATTGCTGGTTACCCCATCGTTGCTGATCGTCGTATTTGGAGCGGTGAGGTTCACCTTGTTGAATATGTTGTAAGCGCTCGCCTGCAAGTTAAGTCTGGCCCCTTCCCCCAACACCCTCATTCGAGGAAGGGTGAACGCCTTGGCAAGCACCATGTCTGTCCCCAGGTAATTCGGACCGCGGAAAGCGTTCCGGGTAATACTCGGCGCGGGCAGTGGCGGAATCCCATTGGTCGGGAACGTAGGCACAGTGAAGTAAGCAAGCGCGCCCTTGGGGAAGTTTCCATTCGGCTTCTCAAACGTGCTGTTGCTGTAATCGGAACCAGCGCCACCGCTATAAGCTGAAGGGTACAAGCACCCAAAACCGCTATTCGGATACACAACGTTGCCGTTCGTGTTGCAATACTGTGGCGTCCACGGGAATCCAGTATGCGCATTCAGGATGCCGCTGATCGTCCACCCGCCCGCCAGCCGCTCCATGAAGTTGTTACGCCCGAAAAGCCGGGGCGACCACACGCCGTACAGCTTGAAGTTATGGGTCACGTCGAAATCCGAGGGACCTTTGGCGTGTGCCAGATTCCAAGGATAGTTATCCTGGAAGTAGTCCTGTGAGCCCTCGTCGGTATTGCGGCTGAACCGGTATTGGGCATCGATCTCGAATGTCTTTGCAAATCGATGCTGCAGTTCTGTCAGCAAAGCGTTGAAGCTGGCATTCGCGTCATTCGAGTAGTAGGAGAGAGACTGCACCCGCGGGTTGGATGCCGGGTAAAGCAGATAATTCAGGTTGTTCTGGATCGTGTAATGGCGGCTCTGGCTACCTTGATACCCGAGAGAAGCTACCCAGTTATGGCCCAGATCGTACTGCGTATCCAAAGAATACCGGTAGGTGACCGTCGAGGGCATCTGTAGCGGAAAAGCTGTCAAGCTGACCGGAGCGCCGCTTGTGGGAAGGCCGCTTACTGGATCGAACGATTGAATTGCGACCGGGTTCGAAGGATAGCCGGTGTACTGGTGTACGTTCGAGTTCGGCTGGTAGAGAATGTCCGACCCGTAAAGATTGAGCGATGTCAGGAACGGCGGATTAAACCGGCCGTTCGAAGTAATCGCCAGCTGCTGAAGGTTGTAGCCTATTCCGCCTCCACCGCGGATAACAAACCTACTGTTCAGATCATGACCGAGGAAGCCTTTCGGAGTCCACGCGAACCCGACCTGCGGGCCCCAGTTATTCAAGCTGGTGCCAAACAGATTCCCGCCTTTGACCACCCTCAGGCCGGAAAGCACATCCGCGCCGGAGCCAAGTACCACCTTACTGATGTTGTTATTGGTCTCGGTCAGTGGCGAGAAATACTCCCAACGCAAACCCAGGTTCAGGGTTAGATTCGGCTTAACCTTCCAATCGTCTTGGGCAAAGATACCGATAATGTTGAACCGCAGGTTCTTGATGGCGTTGGTCGGCTGTCCGGTCAACGGATCGAAGTTAGCGTTCTCATGGTAAGGCGCGTCATTGGCGAAATCCCAGATGTTACGGAAGTCGTAATTCGGACGCCCCGCCCACGGAGCTTCATCCAGGAACAGCGCTCGGGATACGTCTCCGCCGAACTTCAGGAAGTGGCTCCCCTGAACCTTAGTCAAAGTGTCACGCGCGTTGTAGGTCTTCTGGTCGAAAATGCCGAATCCTGGAGCGCCGAACTGCTGAAAGCTGACGCTTCCGGCCGCGGTGATGTTGGCTGTCGGTAATCCGAAGGGCGCCTGAGGGTTGGTGGTGAATTCATTCCAATTCCAGCCGCTAAGCCCGAAGCGAGCTTCGTTGAGGATCGACGGGGTGAACGTGTGGGTGTAGATGGCGCTGATTGCATTTGCAATCGACTGGTGATTCCATGCGTTCGAGGAACGTGCCGGACCATTGTAGGTGAACGTGGAAACCGGCACCCAATAGATGCTGAACGCGACCTGGTCTTTACTCGTCGGGTCGTAATCGATCCGGCCGTTGTATTGCGCGTCCGTCACGTTATTCGGGATGGTGGTCTGCACGTACATCGCGTCCGGAATGCCATCGAAACCGCCACCAATCCCGAACGGCGTACCGGCTTGGGCGAAGGTCGGGTCCGCGGTTCCCAAAGGAGTCTTGAGGGGAGAGCCCAGATCCAGCCCACCGGGAACATCCTGGCACTGAGTAGGAGCAAGCCCCACCTGCGAGCACGTTTGGGACACTACACCTCGAACAGAAGGCGCGGTGCCCGGATAAGCCAAAAATTGCCGCGCGATGCTGCCGCTAGGCCCGGCCGATTGCAGGAATTGCGGCGTCTCAAACCACGCGGTTCCGATACTCTGCGAGTTGTTGCGCAATGTCTCATAGGAGAAGAACGCGAACAGCTTGTTTTTCCAAAGCGGGCCGCCCACGCTGCCGCCGAACTGATTGAACCGGCTCTCATCACGCTGGACGGGGCTGGGATTACCGGGACCGTTGTACGCCTGGAACGCATTCAGTCCCGGGCGATGCCACTTGAAGAAACCGCTGCCGTGAATCTCATTGGTGCCGTTCTGCGATACCACTTCAATTTGGGCTCCGCTAGTCCGGCCATTTTCCGCGCTATAGTTATTCGCGATCACGCGGACTTCTTTGACCGATTCCTCATTGGGCGTGATCACCGCCGAGCCGCCCCAGACGGTACTGTTCACCGACAATCCATCGATTTGGAAGTTATTGGAGTTCTGCCGTGTGCCGTTCGCGATAATTCCCGGTCCGTTCTCCACCTGGAAGATGCTGTCAGTGGAACTCGGACCGCTCTTGTTCGTCCCAGGGAGCTGCGTCCCGCCACCGCCTGCCCCCAGGGAACCGTCGCCGAACACGCCTGGCGCTAGCCGAAGCAATTGATACGGATCGCGAGAGAACGATGGAAGCGTCTGAATCTCACGGGTGGTGATAGTGCCCCCAATGGTCGCCGTCTCTGTGTCGATGATCTGTGCCGCATCGCCCGCCACTGTCACCGACGTCGAAGTCTGTCCCACATCCATCTGCACGTGGATCGACTGCATCTGCTCGGCGCCGATTTCCAAATCCTCCAGCACCTTCTTTGAAAATCCCGGCTTCTCGGCAACCAATGTGTAGCGCCCTGGTCCGAGAGAGGAGAACGTAAAAACGCCTTCCCCGTTGGTTTTCACCGTGCGCGCCACCGCCGTCTCCTGGCTGGTGAGCGTCAGCGAGGCATCTGAAACCAGACCTCCGGCCGCATCTACAACCGAACCCTGAAGGCCAGCGCGAAATTGTCCAAACGCTGATCCGGCGAGCATCATCGCTAACAAGCTTCCGAGAACGATAGATGAGTTTAATTTACGGTTGTATCTTTGCATAAGTCTTCCTCGACTGAGTAGAGATCGAATACAGCTCCAAACCTTTCCGATTCCCCCAAAACATATGCGACTTAGAGAAAGATGTCAAGAACGCCTCGAACGCTACTTGCGAGAACTAACTTCTCGCCGATGTGTTTCATCGCTTCGCAGCTTGCTCATACAATAGGCCTGTGAGCGAACTACGTTGGCATCCTTTTTTGAACGAGTGGGTCGGTGTAGCAGCGGTGCGCCAGAATCGGCCGCAGATGCCGAAGGATTGGTGCCCGTTCTGTCCCGGAAACGGCAAAGTGCCCGATCATTACGAGACGCTCCTCTATCCCAACGATTTTGCGGCGTTCAATCAGGATTCCGGCCCTTACTCTAACGAAACCGGCGCGTATCGCCACACGGGAGCCAAGGGCTACTGCGATGTGGTTATCTACGCGCCCGATCACAACCTGCTGCCGTCTCAATTGCACGCCGACCATTGGCGCAAGATCGTTGACCAATGGACTAATCGCACTGCGGAGCTGGAGCGCGACCCGGATGTTGCGCAAGTGTATATCTTTGAAAACACTGGCGAGGCAATTGGGGTGACAATGCCTCATCCTCACGGTCAGATTTATGCGTTTCCATTCATCCCGCCGCTGCTCAAGCGGGAATTTGCCAGCGCGCTCGAACATTACGAGCGAACGTCGGAGTGTCTCTATTGTCACGTCTTACATGTCGAACGCGAAGCTAAGGTGCGCTACATCGCCGACAACGAACATTTCTACGCCTTCATCCCTTACTGGCAGCGATTCCCGGGCGAGATTCAGATCTATGCCAAGCGTCACGTTGACGGGCTTGCCGCTTTGAGCGGCGAAGAAAAAGATGCGCTCGCGCACTTGATCCGCATTGTCCGGCTCAAATACGATAATCTCTACGGTTTCCAATTTCCATTAATGATGGTGGTTCGCCAGCGCCCCGCGCATGGAGATCACCCCTCGTTCCACTTCCATGTCGAGTTCCTGCCGCTGCAGAGAAGCGCCACAAAGATCAAATACCTGGCTGGCGTGGAAAGCGGCTCCGGGACATTTCTCAACGACACGCTTTCCGACGCTCGTGCCGAAGATCTGCGCAACTCCGAACCGGTTACGAAAATTTAACGAACTCGCTATCTTTTAGCTTCGGCACAGTCTCTTGTTAGACGTGGAGGGAGCGTCATTATCGGAAGAACCGGACGGTGTTCTAGCGATAGCGGCGGGGCTGGGCGACCTGGATGCGTTTACTGAGCTAGTTCGGCGCTACCGGCGTGCCGCAGTCCGCGTTGCGGCGGCAATCGCGGGCGAGGCGGCCGAGGATGTCGCTCAGGAAGCGCTCCTGCTCGCGTTTAAGGCGCTTCCCGATTTAGATGAACCCGACCGCTTCGCGGCTTGGCTATCGGCCATCACTAGAAATCGGGCGTTGCGTTGGATCAAGCGGGAGCAGCGCGCCATTCACGTGGAGTTTGACGACGGGTTGCAGAGCAGCATGGAAAAGATTGCTTCACAGGACTCGCGCGGGCGCGAAGCTGCGTTCGAGTTGCGCGAAGGAATCGATCAGCTGCCAGAGACCTGCCGCTTATTGATGCGGCTCCGCTGGCTGGACGAAATGCCGATGCAACAAATATCGGCATTCACGGGACTGCCGCTTTCAACGGTGAAGTGGCGGCTGCATGAGGGCAAGAAAAAGCTTCGCGAGTGGTCTAAGCGGAAGCTTTGCGGGGTAAGGGAACGGGAAAGGGAGGAACACAAATGGAAAAGGAATCAAACAACGGGGCTAATAAGGAAGTTCGCAGACTCTTAAATGTCCTGCGGCGCATGGCGCGTACTGCCCGCATGAATCAATGGACGGGAGTCAAAGAGAACGCGGACGCTTACAGCATCGATCAATATAATCGCATCCTGGAACGCTTCAACACGATAGATGCAGCCGGAACACCAGGTCTTTTCGCGCCTCTCCGTGAAGACGCAACGTGGAATATCCTTTCCAACGCGTGCCGCGATCTGGCCGCCTATCATGAGGACGACACGAACACGTCACCCAAGGCAGGATGGAACGGTGTTTGGACGGACGCCCGCAATGGGATCTGGATCGACAAGACGGCATTTAAGTCGGGCATGCCGCCGGAGGTTCATGAACTGAGTCACTTCATTCGCGAGAAGGTTGCGGAGTGGCAGGATCGTCAGCGCGAACGCCGATAAACCGCCATGTCACGATTCATTGTGCGGCCCAGCCTCACTATTCTGCGGATACTGGTCTTCGCCGGGGCTCTGGCCAGCGTGCTGGAGCCGCACCTTCCGTATCAGTCCCTCACGGTCTCGCCAGCCAGTTGGATCGTGCAGCCGCAGTTCGGAATGCTTGATTCGCAGACGATGTTTCGCATCATCTTTACTGCAGTCTCAATCTCCTTGCTCTAGTAGTGGCTCTGCGGGCGCGGGTTGATAACCGCCCGCCTCCAGCAGTTCCCTCGCGCTCCGCTCGACGAGCGGCTTCACGTAGAAGAAAGCGCCGACTCGTTCGGTTTGGAACACCACGCCGCCGCGATACCGGTCAGCTTCAACCCCGTAGTCGATACCCGCTGTGCTAAGCAGTCCCTCGATAGCCAGCGCGTCTTTCAAGGTGCGTGCGATGTAAACCAGGCGCGGCTCGGCGTCATCGAAATACGAAGGCTCCTGCCGCATTACCCCAGATGTTCGCGTTTCAAATTCAGGAGGCGCTGGTGGGCTTCCTGGATCTTGTGCCATTGCTTCTGTACCAGAGACCGCGTCTCCCCGGAGATGCCGCTGTTTACCACTCGCTCGTAAGCCGCCTGCGCAGAGTCTTCGCCGGTTTCACAAGCCGCCACGACTCCGGCTGCGCTGCCGCCAGTCAGTGCCGCCTTCAAATCGAGCCAGCCCCGGTGCACCGCCGCGCTCACCGATCCGGACTCGCTCGCGTCACCCCCCAGTCGCTTCACTTCCTCCGTTAGTTCCCGAACGAATCCGGCGCGCTGTTTAGCGTAAGCCTCAAACACCGTCTGGAAGTGCATATCGTTGACGTGCGCGGCCGCGTTGCGATACCCCTCTTCGCCGTCATGGGCGACCGTAATCAGATCGTTCAAATGGTGGATCGCTTCTTCGGTGGTCACGCTGTTTTCCTCTTCCTAGCGTAGTGTACGCGGAAGGCGCATTGAGATTTCCCCGGGCTCGCTGGCACTACTAGCCATCCGCATGCCGGTCCTTGTTTCCACCGAAGAAGAACTTTACTGGTTGGCGCTTAAGCTGGTCCCCGGCCTCGGAACCCGGCGCGCCGGTCAACTGATTGAGACGTTCCGGTCCCCGGAGACGATATTTCGCGCCTCGCGATCGGAGTTGGAAGCTTCTGGCTTGCCGGGATCAGTCGCGCAATCGATTGCGAGCGGCTGTACCTTCGATGAAGCGGTCGAGCAGCAGGGCAAAATGCGCTCGTGCGGCGCCAAGCTGATCACCATCGGCCATGGCGACTATCCGCCACTCTTGCGCGAGATCTACGATCCCCCGGTGGTTCTCTATGTCCGGGGCGATCTGGCGCTCCTCCAGCGGACTCTGTTCGCGGTGGTGGGAACAAGGAGACCGACTCCGTATGGCCTCGCGGCGGCCGAGCGTCTCTCGGCGGATCTATCCAGTGCCGGCCTGGTCATCGTCAGTGGAATGGCGCGCGGAGTGGATACCGCGGCCCATCGTGGCGCGCTCGCCGTGAACGCTCCGACCGTGGCAATTCTGGGCTGTGGCGTCGATATCGTTTACCCTTCCGAGAACCGCAAACTTTCGGAACAGATCGCCGCCCAAGGCCTGCTGGTTTCTGAATTTCCGATGGGCGCGGTTGCTTTCCCCCAGAATTTCCCGATTCGAAATCGGATCGTCAGTGGCGCGAGCGTCGGGCTGTTGGTGGTGGAAGGCGCGCAGTACTCAGGCTCCGCCATCACGGCTCGCCTGGCC
The DNA here is from genome assembly GCA_963752695.1 of Bryobacterales bacterium. Classification (GTDB taxonomy): domain Bacteria; phylum Acidobacteriota; class Terriglobia; order Bryobacterales; family Bryobacteraceae; genus Bog-113. The sequence continues at coordinate 138,647 of CAVVZB010000002.1, read as the reverse complement.
CTCGACCAGGGGCGCGAAGTATTTGCAGTACCCGGAAACATCACGTCCAAGATGAGTTGGGGTCCGAATTTGCTCATCAAACAAGGAGCCAAGCTGGTTCAGGATTGGAACGACGTGGTGGTGGATCTTCCGCCTATGGTTCGCCGCAAACTGATCGACGAGGGCCAACAGAGGCTCTTGAACTTGGGTGATGATCCGGGCACCGGTCAAGCATGTGATGGAAGGACCAGTGCCGGCCAAGGCCTCGGAGTCGGTCCGGAAGGGGAGACCAGCCGCCGCATTCTGGAGAAGTTGCAAGTCGATACTCCGATCCACTTGGACGACCTGATCGCGACCATGGAACGCTTTTCCACAACGGAAGTCATCGCGGCGCTTTTCGAGCTGGAAATGCTCGGCTTGGCTAAGCAGTTCCCGGGAAAGAATTACATCAAGGTTTGGTAAACCTATTGGAATCAATCATTTAAAAGAGCTGCTGAAACTTTTTGGGAATGGTCGCATCTGTTTGAACTGACTCCGCAAGCCCTGTTCGGAAAGCGTTGAGCGATCCTCAAAACAATATTCCGGTCGCTTGCGCCATCCAAGTGTGGTAGCCCTAATAAGGTTAGCGAATGTCCCGCGCAATCGCCGGAAGCACGGAACTTCGGTGAGCGCCGCCGGGATGAGTCGATAGGAAAATAACGCAGTCATGGCAAAATCGTTGGTCATCGTCGAGTCTCCTGCCAAGGCCAAGACGATCAATAAGTACCTGGGCAATCAGTTCATAGTGAAAGCTTCGTTAGGTCACATCAAAGATCTTCCAAAGAAAGATCTGGCGGTTGATGTCGATAACGGGTTTCAGCCTCGCTATGAGGTGATCGAAGGAAAAAAGAAACTCATCGCGGAACTTCGAGCGGCCGCGAAGAAGGTGGATTCGGTCTATCTGGCGGCCGATCCGGATCGCGAAGGCGAAGCAATCTGCTACCACCTGCAGGAAGAACTGGACGGCCACAAGAATGGCCCCCGCATCTTCCGCGTGATGTTCAATGAAATTACAAAGTCAGCCATCCAAAAAGCCTTCGAAAAGCCGTTGATGGTCGACGTCCACAAGGTGGAAGCGCAGCAGGCCCGCCGCGTTCTAGATCGGCTCGTAGGTTATAAGATTTCCCCGCTGCTATGGAACAAGGTGCGGCGCGGTCTTTCCGCCGGTCGCGTGCAAACCGTCGCTGTCCGCGTGATTGTGGAACGTGAGCGGGAAATCCGCGCGTTCATCAAGCAGGAGTATTGGTCTCTCGACGCAGACCTCGCAGCCAAGAAGGCGCCTTTGTTCTCGGCGCATCTCCAGAAGCGCAACAACGAAAACGCGGAAATCGGGAATCAGGCTGAGTCCGACGCCATCGTGGCCGATTTGGAGAACGTCGACTACATCGTCAAGTCCGTAAATACGAAGGAGAAGCGCCGCAACCCGGTAGCTCCTTTCATCACGTCCACCCTTCAGCAAGATTCGGCGCGCAAGCTGCGGTTCAGCGTGAAGCGCACCATGATGTTGGCGCAGCGCTTATACGAAGGAGTTGAGCTCGGTAAGCAAGGTTCGGTAGGCCTCATTACCTACATGCGCACCGATTCCACCCGCGTCTCCAATGACGCGCTTACTGAAGCCCGCGCGTTTATTAGCGAGAAGTTCGGAGCGTCTTATATTCCGGAAAGCCCGAATGTATATAAGAGCAAGAAGGACGCACAGGACGCGCATGAAGCGATCCGGCCAACCTCGGTTCTGAACACGCCCGAGTTGATGGAAAAGCATCTCGCCGAAGACGAGATGAAGCTATACAAACTGATCTGGATGCGGTTTGTCGCTTCGCAGATGATGCCCGCCGTTTTCGACCAGACCACGATCGATATTGATGTGAAGGGAATCAGCGGGACCGAATACCTGTTCCGCGCCACCGGTTCCGTACCCAAGTTCGACGGCTTCCTCAAGGTCTACGAGGAAGGCAAAGACCAAAAAGACGAAGACGACGAAGAACTCAAGCACAAGCTGCCCGTGGTCACCGAAGGGGAGAAGCTCCGTCTTCGGGGTCTACGGCCCGAGCAGCACTTCACCGAACCGCCGCCACGTTACACCGAAGCCACTCTGGTGAAGAAGCTGGAATTTGACGGTGTTGGCCGTCCGTCCACCTACGCGTCCATTCTCTCCACCATCCAGGAACGCGAGTACGTCACCAAGGAAGGTGGAAAGTTTAAGCCCACCGAACTCGGCATGGTGGTGACCGATCTTCTGCTGGAAAGTTTCAATGACATCTTTGACGTGAAATACACGGCGCGGATGGAAGGCGAACTCGACGACATCGAAGACGGCAAAGTGGATTGGCGCGACGCCATGAGCGAGTTCTACGGGCGATTCACGAAAGACTTGGCGCACGCCGAGACGCACATGACGGATATCAAGCGCATGGAACGTCCGACCGGTCAGGATTGCGAAAAGTGCGGTAAGCCGCTAGTCATCAAGTGGGGCAAGCACGGCAGCTTCATAGCCTGCACCGGGTACCCGGAGTGTACCTACACCCGCGAATTGACGGTCGACCTTCCCGACGTTGACGGGGCCGACCTTGGTGAGCAGGATGCCGAAGAGTATTGCGAAAATTGTGGCCGTACGATGGTCCTTAAAAAAGGGCGCTTCGGGACCTTCTTCGCTTGTACCGGCTACCCCGATTGCAAGACCACTAAGCCGGTGGGTGGCGAACAGAAGAAAGCCGACCAACCGCTGGATGAAAAGTGTCCCCAATGTAGCAACCACCTGGTGACCAAACATGGCCGGTTTGGTGAATTCACCGCTTGCAGCAATTATCCAGCTTGCAAGTACGTCAAGCAGAAGACCATCGGCGTCAAGTGTCCCGAATGCAACGAGGGCGACATCTCCGAGCGCCGCTCCAAGCGTGGCAAGACTTTCTACGGCTGCACGCGCTATCCCGACTGCAGCTTCGTGGCCTGGGCTAAGCCCGTGGATGAGAAGTGCCCCGACTGCGGCGGGGCGTATCTGGTCGAGAAGTACCTGAAGGCCGGCCCGGTTCTGCAATGCCCCAATAACGAGTGCAAATATAAACGCGAAGTGGAACCGCTACCCGTCTCGGCGTGATTCCACTTCGTTAGTGCCCGTTGCGGTCTGCCATCTCGCGGGGAGCCGGAGTTTCTGTGGTTCTCACTGGCCACCCTTCCCGCTGCTTAGCCCGGTCTCCGTCGATGTCTTCGGTCTGATCGTGAAACAGGATCTGTTGCGTCGGGTAGGGTAAGTCGATACCGGCTTCGGTCAGCTTGTTCTTGATGCGAACCAGCACCTGATCTAAAGCTTCGACGTAGTGGCGCTGATCGGCCGGTTGAACCCAGAACCGCAACCGCAGCGTTACCGCGGAGGAGGCCAGATCCGTCACAAAGACCTCCGGGCCAGGATCTTTCATGGCGTGCTCGCACTCACCTACGGCCTCCAGAATCACGGCCTTTGCTCTGTCGATATCGTCGCCATATCCGATGCCCACGTCGTACTTCACGCGGCGCTTGGAAAAGGCGGTGTTGACCATGACCTTCTGCGTAAACAGATCGCTATTCGGAATCACCACGCGGCGGCCGTCGTATGTTTTGATTAGCGTCGCCCGAGCCTGTATATCTTCGACCGTGCCCTCGTATCCACTCACCACAATCTGATCGTCGATGCGAAACGGCTGCGTGACCAGCAACAATATCCCTGCCAGAAAATTCTGGAAAATGTCCCGAAACGCAAACCCAATTGCCACGCTTCCAATTCCAAGCAGTTGAATGACATCGGTCGGCTTGAAAGTGGGCAGCGCTACCGATAGCGAGATCAGTAGGCCGACGAGAAGGGTGAAGCCTTGCGTCAGCCGTCCAATTGCAAGCCCGGCGCTGTGAGTATGCAGCTTTTTATGGGTCGTACGCGCGGCTAAATTCCTCACCATCTTCGCCAGAAACAGGAAGACCACCATGGCGAACACCGCGAGCAGCATATTCGGGAGGTTGGCAATCATTCCGACCACCATCTTCTGAACCCGCTCGATGGCTGGGGAAAGATCAAAGTTCATCGTTTGCGATTCCTCCTGGACTTAGAGCAAATCGCGAAAACGATGCCAAAACCGGTTGTGGCGGCCCGGTTTAGGTGCGTTCCTCAACGAAAAGTGGGTATTCTCCCGAAGGCGTCCGGATATAGCTCGATCACTGGGCGAACCCCGTCGACGATTGCTACAACGTCGAAGCGGACAAAGCCCCAATCGACATTACAGCGCCTCGAATAGTCGGCGGCAGCGCGAATAATCCGGCGCTGCTTTTCAGGCGTAACTGCGCGTTCCGGCGCCGAACTATCGTCCGTGGATCTGGACTTCACTTCCACAAAGACCAGATGTTCGTTGTGCCAGGCGATCAGATCCACTTCATTCCCGCCCGACGCTGTCCGATAATTTCGCGCGACCACCCGATAGCCTTTTTGTTGCAAAAAGCGGTGGGCATAATCCTCGCCTCGCCGGCCGAGCGCACGCTCCGGCGTCATCACCTTGCGCTGGCGAACATGCCTGACCCAGTCCGAAATTCGGGGAAGTAACAACAGAACGCGCTTCAAAGCGGCTCGAATTCGAAGTTCATCACTTTGCCTCGGATCACGAAGCAGAGATAATGCTCCCAAAATTTGCGGAATCGGGGCACGTGGTTGACCAGCCATTGGAATCCAAGCAGGCGCCAAAGCTGCAACAGCTTCACTTCCACCTTTCGTTCCCGGAATCGCACGTTGGAGTAGTATCCAAAGCCCCCCGCATTTTCTCCGAAATACCGAAACGAATAGCTATTTAGGTGGCTCTTGTGCGTGGGATCGCAGAATGAGCTGAAGTCGGTGTAGTGCGGCGTTTCGATGCGAATATATCCGCCCTTGCGCACGAGGCGATGGAATTCCTCCATGGTGGCAATGACATCGGACACGTGTTCAATGACGTGAATCGCGAACAATTCATCGAAACTGCCATCCTGGAATGGGTAAGGAAATTGGTCCAGGTCGCAGATCACGTCGGCGTTGCTTGCCCGATTTCGGTCCACCCCGATCGCGCCGGCGCGCTTCTTGATTCCGCATCCCACGTCGAGAATGCGCTTCAATTCCCAAACTCCGCATCCAGAAATTGTCGTGCGTTCACGATGCGCACGGAATCCCATTGTGTAGGGAAGTGTCGCAGATTCCCTGTGACCAGATAGCTCGCCCCGCATCCGACCGCGCACTCCAAGAGCCGATTGTCATCTTCGTCTGCGGCTACCGTAAGATCAGGCCCAGCGGCCACGGCCAGCGCGCAGGATCGAATCTTTTCGAGTAGGCGCTGAGCCTCTTCCGAAACATCGGAAAACTTTGGGCGGCCGAGCACGTCGCTGTATTCTGCCATCACTGCGGCCGACACACAAACCGTGAACGCTCCTTGGCAGGCTAGTGCGACCGTTCGCGCTTCCAAGCCGCCCGGCTTTAAACACGCGGAAATAAGAATGTTTGTGTCCAGGACAACGCGCATTCGACATCGAGTTTGGCACAATCGGGGAATCGGCATGAAAGACGACCTCGGTCGCAGGATGAAGCAGGATTACGAGGACGCTCTGCGGATCTTTCTTCCGCGGCGCGGCTACACTGTCATTCGTATCGACGGCCGGGCCTTCCACACCTTCACCCGCGATCTGGAGCGGCCCTACTCCAAGCCTCTTGCCGACGCCCTCGATCAATCCGCGTTGCACCTTTGCAAGGAAATGACGGGGTGCCGCTTTGCTTATGGACAGAGTGACGAATATTCCTTCGTGTTGACCGACTTTGAGCGCTCGGACGCCCCACTTTGGTTCGATGGAAACGTGCAGAAGATCGTCTCGGTATCGGCAAGTCTGTTTACCGCGGCATTTCAACGGAGCTTTCCCGCAACCGGGACACTAGCCGCATTCGATTCCCGCGTAATGGTAATACCGAAGCGCGAGGAAGTGTTTCAGTATCTTCTTTGGCGGCAACTGGATGCATCCGCGAACAGTCTCAACATGCTCGCTTCAGCCCACTACTCGCATTCCGAGTTGCTCGGTAAGTCCACGGCCGACAAACACGAGCTTCTGCATGGCAAAGGCGTGAACTGGGCGAAACAATCGGCCGACTTCAAGCGCGGACGGGCGATTCGTCGCTCAGCAACTACCGGCGATTGGGAGATCGATCTCGATATCCCCATCTTTAACCGATCCTCTGGTTACCTGGAAGCGCTTATTCCGTGACTTGTAAAGTCTGCAAAACTCCAATGAAGGAGCTGAAAGGTCACATCTACCATAAAAATCGCAAGTGGAAGTGCGCCGCCTGTAACCGCGTGAGGATGCAAAAGCCTGGCCCGAAGCCTACATCTTGAGAGCCTTCAATGCCGCCCGCAGTCTGCAGAGTTCGGCATGAACGGGGCTAAACTTTTCGGGATCGGACTCTGGCAGACCCATGAGCGTGAACAGCGCACCCCAGTAGACATTTTGAGCCGTGAGCAGCACACCTGCTCTCTTTCGACCGAAGTCCGGTTTCGTCATGGCTGATTCGAACAACCGGATTTGCAGGCACAATTGGTTCTCAATGTTGCGGAGTGCGTCGACTTCGGGCTCGCTGGTTTCAAGATACATTTGTGATGATGTCTTACAATTAAGTAGCCGAGTTAAGTCATTGATTCATAAGCTCAAAGTTGTGATTAGAGGTATCGGATTGAAACGCCCGTTTAGGAATGAACCGGACATGGCCCAATTTGAAACGCTGACTGTGAGCGTTCTCGTTTGAGTAATGAATGGCATCCGGGTTCCTGGCGCGCCCGGCCCGCTCTGCAACAAGCCGCCTATACTTCAGCCGCTGTTCTGGGCGAAACGCTCGCCCAACTGGCTCAATTGCCGCCGCTGGTCACTTCGTGGGAGATCGAGAATTTAAAAAGGCAGCTTGCCGACGCGGCCCAAGGCAGGCGCTTTCTGCTGCAAGGAGGCGATTGCGCGGAAAGCTTCAGTGAGTGCTCTGCACACTTCATCACCAGCAAATTGAAGATCTTGCTGCAGATGAGCCTGGTCCTGATGCAGGCGAGCCAAAAGCCGGTGATCCGCGTCGGCCGTTTCGCCGGGCAGTACGCAAAGCCTCGATCCAGCGACACCGAAACCCGCGCGGGCGTTACCCTTCCTACTTACCGCGGTGATCTGGTCAACAGTCCGGGCTTTAGCGCGGCCGAGCGGCACCCCGACCCGTGCCTGCTCCTGCGAGCCTATGAGCGTTCGGCTTTGACTCTCAACTTCATCCGCGCCCTAGTCAAAGGTGGCTTCGCCGATCTGCATCACCCGGAAAACTGGGATCTGGATTTCGCTTTCCACTCACCGCTTGAGCAGGAATATCGCGCAATCGTCCGGCGCGTCTCGGATTCGCTCGCGCTGATGGAACACATTCTAGATGTCCGCGGCGGGGAACTGGCATGGGTAGATTTCTTTACCAGCCATGAAGGGCTGCATCTTCCCTATGAAGAGGCGCAAACCCGGCGTGTGCCGCGCCGCCCCGGCTGGTACAACTTGTCCGCGCACTTTCCTTGGTTGGGACTTCGCACCGCCGCTCCCGCGCAAGCGCATGTGGAATATTTCCGCGGGATTTCCAACCCGATCGGCCTAAAAATCGGATCAACCTCGAAGCCTGCAACCGTGTTGGAACTGCTCGACATTTTGCACCCGGATAACGAGCCCGGCCGCATGACACTGATCCACCGGTTCGGCAATAAGAGCATCGCCGAAAGTTTGCCTGCCATGATCGATGCCGTGCGTGCGTCTGGCAAAACGGTGTTGTGGGTCTGCGACCCCATGCATGGTAATACCCGGACTCTAGCCGACGGCACGAAAACCCGTCACTTCGACGACATCGTCGGTGAGCTGGAGCAGGCTTTCGCCATTCACCGCCGTTGCGGTACATTTTTGGGCGGCGTGCATATCGAACTCACCGGTGAGAACGTCACCGAGTGTCTTGGCGGCGCCCGCAACCTTCGTGATGCCGACCTCAAACGTGCGTACGTTTCCGAGGTCGATCCACGGCTGAATTACGAACAGGCCCTCGAAGTGGCATTGCGGATCGCGCGTATCATGCACCAGCCACATAACGCTAGTCAATGACCTTCGTGACAGCCACTGCGGAGATGATCGGGTTGAATATAGCAGACCGCCACGTAGGCGCGGTTGAAGAAGACTTTGCACGCGCTGCTCAAATTGCTGCATTCCTCATGGAGTTTCCGCTTCAGCAGGATGTCGAAGCGGCGCCGGTGTTTCAGCCTTGAGTTTTGATTTCCGTTCGGCCGATGCCAGCCGGATGGCCCTGGCGGTCCGGTCAGGCTTGGTCACTGCGGCTGAGTTACTTGCGAGTGCTGTGACATCGATACGGGAACAAGATCCGAAGCTCAACTGCTTCACGGCCACAACATTTTCACGCGGGGAGCAAGAAGCCGCCGCGGTCGACGCGGCGATTCAACGCGGCGAAAATCCCGGTGCCCTGGCGGGTGTCCCATTCGCGGTCAAGAATCTCTTTGACGTCAAAGGCCTGGCTACGCTGGCCGGAAGCAAGATCAGGTCGACAGCCGATCCCGCTTCCCAAGATGCAGGCGCCGTCGCTGCGCTCTCACGCGCCGGGGCCGTTCTCGTTGGCACACTCAACATGGACGAGTTCGCGTACGGCTTTGTGACCGAGAACTCGCACTACGGCGCAACACGGAATCCCCACGATCCATCCCGCGTCGCTGGAGGCTCCTCGGGCGGATCGGCCGCCGCTGTGGCCTCTGGGATGGTGCCGCTCACCTTGGGCTCCGACACCAACGGGTCTCTTCGCGTGCCGGCTGCTTTCTGCGGCATATTCACGCTGAAGCCGACCTACGGGCGCGTGACGCGGGCTGGCGCGTTCCTGTTCGCGTCAAGCCTGGACCACGTTGGACCGATGGCGCGCTCTGTCGATGATTTGGCGCTCGCCTTCGACGCGCTCCAAGGCCCTGACCCGCACGACCCCGTCTGTTCCGAGCGGGCCGCAATTCCCTGCCTGCCATCGCTTCAGGGTGGCGCAGAGGGTCTCCGCATCGCAGTCGCTGACGATTACTTTGCCTGCAGAGCCGATGCCGACGCACTGGAAGCCGTATCCCAAATCGCTCACGCACTGAACGCTAGCCAAATCGTCACCATCCCGGAAGCGGCACGGGCGCGAGCCGCGGCATACATCATCACGGCCTCCGAAGGAGGTAATCACCATCTGGCCGACCTTAGGGAGCGCGCGGACGACTTCGATCCGGCAACACGGAGCCGCCTTCTTGCAGGCGCACTGATTCCCGCTGCGTGGGTGAGTTTCGCGCAACGTTTCCGCTCCTGGTACCGCGACCAGGTACGAGAAATTTTCAAAACCGTGGACGTCATTGTTGCGCCGACAACTCCCTGCCCCGCCATACGCATTGGCCAAAGCACCATCACGTTGGACGGAGAGGAGGTCCCTGCCCGCGCTAACTTAGGGATCTTCACGCAACCGATCTCATTCATTGGACTCCCGGTCGTGAACGTTCCCGTGCATCGGCCAGGAAAAATGCCGCTCGGAGTGCAACTGATCGGGGCGCCATATCAAGAGACGACATTGTTGCGCGTTGCTTGGGAACTGCAGAACCGTGGAACGGTTACCGTGCCACCCTTCTCAAATGACACCGCGGCTCAATAATCGACAAATGCCGGTTGCCGGGAACGCATATGGTTCCATTCGAAAGCGCGGTAGACCCAATAATACGGATTCTCCCGGAGCATGTACTGCTTGGTCTCGAGAATTACACGGCGGAACGAGCGGACGAAAATCGAGCGTGCCGGCTTGGTCGGAAGCAGGTCAAACATCGGAGAACCCACCTGGCAATCGGTTAGCGATATAACGGCCACGCGTCCGTCCGTCTGGATGTCACGAACATCCTGCGTCACTTGAACCGCGCCTGGACGATCCACGTATCCTGCCGGATCAGCGCATCCGGCAAATGCCAAATCGTTCACAATCTTGCTTCGCTCGAAGTCAATCCGGGGATCGATTCTGTGTGCAAAGCCATGCGACGCCTTTTCGAAACGGATACCAACGTCGTGCGTCGCTGCGCCGATCCAGATGCGCTGGTTCACGGAATCTGTTTGCCAGATGCGCACATGGTGCCGCATGGAAATGGTGTTGAACGACTTTTGGAAAAGCAGATCCGGTTCCCGGCCGCGATATAGGAGTGGCGAAGCGGGCGCGTCCGCGTAGCCGGTTTGGCTGGCGAACGAGTGCCATAGATGCGAAAGCGAACGAACTCCGCGCGGCAGCGCTTCCACCCAACCAGCCGCGTAAAAGGCGTGCGCGACTTCTTCGCGCGTTCCGATGAAAGCGATATTGATCCGGTCATCGGAAGGCTTACCGCTCGTCTTCGTGATGTTGAAAGGTTGCTCCTGAACCCACGCTTTCAAATCGTCTTCAACTACAAACTCATCGACTTCCGGGAAGCGCGGAGACCCTTCCGGAAGGCTCGTTAGAGACACCTTCATTTCGGTCCCGGGCGGAAGCTGAATCTCGGGTTCAGGCAAACTGAACATCGCGATACGGAAAGCGATCAAGGCGGCGCCACCAATGGGCCCCATGTCGAAGAAGCTGAATACACGACCGCTCATCCCCGTTAGGCCAAGGATTGAGTGCTGTATCAGCGTCATGCTAGGGCGATTCCAAAGCCCGTCCAGCCAATGCTGCGGATTGTTAGCCGCCAACGGACCGTGAATGCGACCGTGGGAGTCCACCGACTCACGGGCGTTTTCGATTAACTGGAGACGGCCCGTCATAGCGAACCGGCGACCGTCCGCTAATTCGTATTGATCGAAATTTAAGTCGAGAGTCGCGCGCTCGTGAAGCAGCCCGATGCCTACCGCATGGCTATGCCGCACCGAGCCGTAAACGAACGTGCCCGCGGGCAGCACCACCTGGCTGCCCAACAAGCAAGGCGCAATCAGCACACTTTTGAACGTCGAACCGGGCGGATTTCGAAAGCTGGTGAGCGGTGTTTCCAGCCGCAGCTCCATGGGGGCAATGTCTCCCGAATAGGCCCGCGCACCCACAGCCGCTATAGCTACCAGGAGCAAAACCCGCACTGCTCCCAGCATCACGACAGGTTCAGCCTTGCGGAAGTTCTGCTACTCGCACCGCCTTGGCGATACCAAGCTTTCGCAACAGCCATATCGTCATCCAAGTGCAATCCACCTCGTACCATGCAAGTCCGTGCCGGGCCGATGCCGGATGCGCGTGATGGTTATTATGCCATCCTTCCCCGAACGTGAGAAGGGCAACCAGGCCGTTGTTGCGAGAATCGTCAGCGGTTGTGAATCGCCGCTTGCCCCAAAGATGAGTTGCCGAATTAATCAGCCACGTGGCATGTAAACCCATAGTCACGCGGAAGAACAAACCCCAGAACAGGTAAGGCAGTCCCCCAAACACCCACAAGCAAATTCCCACGATAATCAGCGGCACGTAATGGAAACGCGTCAGCACCCGGTAGAACGGGTCGCGCACCAGATCCGGCGCGAAACGCGCGCAGTCTTCCACGCTTGCATTCGTTGCATCACCGACTAGCATCCAGATCAAATGCGCCCACCAGGCACCTTCGCGTGGCGAGTGCGGATCGCCATGCTTATCGGAAAACTTATGGTGAACCCGATGAGTCGCCACCCACGAAATCGGACCACCTTCAAGAGCCAGCGTTCCGCAAATCGCCAAAAAGTATTCCAATGCTCTCGGCACCTTATACGACCGGTGGGTCAGCAACCGGTGGTAGCCCATCCCGATGCCAAAGCTGAGCGAGATGTAATAGAGCGCGATGGCAGTGAAGAACGCTCCCCAAGTGAAGAAAAATAGTGCTGCTACTGCGCCAATATGAAAAAATGCAAATGCAATTACGCTGGTCCAGTTAATTCCGTTACGATTCAGAAATGTGTCAGCAGCAGGGGTTTCCAAGGGGGCCTTTCGAAAGAGCTTACCTTCCCAACCTACCAGTAAAGCGGACCGCCGATTGTAAGAGTTGCGTAAGAGTTATGAGTGAAACGCACGTTCGTCCGCGGGTCCCGTTATCGCTGACTTGCCAGTTACCTCAAAGGCACCCTGACCACTGCGTTGTTGGTGAAATGTAGCCCGCGGATTCAGGGCTGATTTCTGTCCCGCATAGTGCACGCCGAATTTCACGCAAGCCGCACCTAGCGTGCCCACGACAGCATTGATTCGCCGCACCCGCCGCGATCTGTGAGAGAAGATCGCGAGGGCCAGTCCCGCTAAGCTCAACACCTTACCCGCCTGCCAGAGAAACCCGCTAAATCCCTCGCGTAATGGGCGTACGGCTTCCGGAACACTTGCCAAATCGTCTTCCATGATGTGGATGCTGGTCAACTCGGTGATCTTGGCGACCGCGCCAAAGATGGCGGCAATCCGCAACTCCCGCGCATTGCCTTCCCAGAGATCGAAGACAGCTGTAGCTCCCGCCGCTGCCGAAGCAAGAAACACGACGGGCAACACGCGATGGGACCGCTGCCACACTGGCACCGTTGTATTTCCAACCAGCACCCCCGTATAGCCCGAAAGTCCAAGCCCGAAAACCCCCGCCAAAACCGCCGCGCTATCTCCAATCCAACGAACGGGACTTGGCGCGATCTCATCCACCAACTCTGCCAACAACGCCACGCCCGAAAATGACGAGAACGAAACTAATATCCAGGAACCCATGCTCATCGGCGACGTCGGACGGAAGACCCGCAACATATGAAGGAATCGCGATGGCCGCCCCAGATCGTGCACCAGCAGCACTGAGCTGACGAGCGCGCCGATCACACCCACCCAGCGCGATCCCTTAACCAACCTCGGCAGTTCGTCACGGTCTAGAAGCGTCGCCGCCGCGCCCATCACCATCGAACTTCCGGAAATTCCGCCGATCACGTAGTAGGCCGGGATGTCCCACGACCAAACTGATTTTTTGATTACTGGACGGTCGTAGTACGACGCGTCTCCCGTCAGCAAACCTTTCTGGCTCGCTGGATCTAACGGGAAAACCTGGAACTCATCTTTGCGCCGCTGATCTGTTTCCCGAACGATCTGCACCGAGCCTTCGCCGGTGAGTGTTCCACGCTCGGAGTCGATATTCCGCCCGTCCTCGATAGACCCGATATTCCGGCTCATCGAGCTCTGTTCTCTCCCGTTCCGGCTACCGCGCCAAGCGCTACCGCCGCCAAAGCGAGCGCGGTGATTCCCATCGCAATCCAGCTTTGCGCCGCTTTCTTGGTGGGCACCACCGGATCAGGCGGCAGATTGTAAACCTCGGGTTTATCCACAAGAAGAAAAAACGCGTTCAGGCCTTCGGTACCGGGCTGGTTGTCCGCACTTACTCCATAAAGATAAGCTTCCGGGACGCCAGCCTCGTGCAGTTTGGCTACGCGGCGATGCGCATCCTCGTGAAGCTGCTCCAGTTCGCCGAACTGAATCGACGCGGTGGGACAAGCCTTCGCGCAGGCCGGCGTCATCTCTTCGTGCAGCCGGTCGTAACACAGCGTGCACTTCCAAGCGCGGCCATCGTCTTCGCGACGGTCAATCACTCCAAACGGGCAACCGACCACGCAATAGCCGCAACCGTTGCAGATGTCCGGCTGCACATAGACGGTGTCGAATTCCGTGCGCAAAATGGCCCCCGTCGGACAATTCTCCAGGCACCCGGCCCGCTGGCAATGTTTACACACATCGGACGACATCAGCCAGGAAAACGCTCCGTTATCCTGCCCGCTCAGTGCTACCGGACGCTCAATGAAGCTGACATGCCGCCACGTGGAAGCGCCAAGAGCAACGGTGTTGTCGTACGACATTCCGCTAAAGAAGTATCCATCTTCCGGCAGCTGATTCCACTGCTTGCAGGCCACCTCGCACGCCTTACATCCGATACATAGCGTGGTATCGGTGAAAAAACCCTTGGCCATCCTAAGTCTGGTCTCCCTGTTTGTCTTTACTGGTCGAAACCAGATGCTTACCGATAGGACGATGATTTCCAACCACAGGCAAGTCGCGCAAAGCATTTCCGGGGAGGCGCTCTCCATCGATGAGTTGATGGTCGGGACGAAACTCGCGCGCGCGCCGTCCGGCTTCGATGTTCGCCGTATGCGCCTTGGAATTCATGATGCTCACGTTGGGGTCGGCCGCGAAGTTAGTCAGTTCATTCGCGCCGTCGCCTCGCACCCGTCCACTGCTTCCCCAGTGATATGGAATTCCGATCTGTTGAAAAACGCGCTTGCCGATGGTTAACGGGCGGATTCGTTCCGTGACCAGCACCCGTGCTTCAATCGCGCCTCTCGCAGTGGTAATCGTAGCCCAACCTCCATTCGACAAGCCTTTGGCCGCGGCCAGCTCCGGCCCAACCTCACAGAACATCTCCGGCTGCAATTCACTGAGCCAGGAGAGCCACCGGGACATACCACCGGCTGTGTGGTGCTCGGTCAATCGGTAAGTGGTGATCAGAAACGGAAAACGTGCGTCGTCATAGGGCCTGTGTAGTGGATTTCGGGGCCGCACATAATCGGTACGCGCGGGGTTGCATTGCTGCCCATACAGCGGATTCTTCACGACCGATTCGAGAGGCTCATAGTGCGAGGGCATCGGCCCTTCCTGCAATCCACTCGGCGAGAACAACCACGCCTTACCATCGCCCTGCATAAGGAACGGATCGGCCCCCCCAATGGTGTCCTTCCCCTTGGCGTCCGGCGCCGGGCGATACGATGGCGGGCGGTCTTTTATAAAGTCCGGAGTATCGAAGCCGGTCCATTCCTGCTTAGCTTCGTCCCACCAGACCAGCTTCTTACGCTCCGACCACGGCTTGCCTGACGGGTCGGCTGACGCGCGGTTGTAGAGAATGCGCCGATCGCTGGGCCAAGCCCATCCCCATTCATTGGCTATCCAGTTTTGTTCTCGCCCGGGACGCCGGCGCGCCGCTTGATTCAGCTCATTGGAATAGCAGCCGGCATAGATCCAACACCCGCAAGCCGTGCTCCCGTCAGACTTCAATTCCGCATAAGTGCCGACTGCCTTCCGGTCCGCCACCGTGTACCCGTTCACTTCCTTCAAGATTGCTTCGCCACTCGGCTCCGCTATCGCGCCGTGCGTCGGATAATCCCAAGTAAGATCGAGGAGCGCCCGGTCCTTGAGTTCGGTCGAGCCCCGATAAAGCTCGCGCAAGCGCTTGCCCAAGTGATAGACAAAGTGCAGTTCACTCCGGGCATCGCCAGGAGGTTCCACAGCCTGATGCCGCCACTGCAGGAGCCTCTGTGTATTCGTAAACGAGCCCGCCTTCTCGGTGTGCGCCGCCGCCGGGAAGAAGAACACCTCAGTCCCGATGTCTTCCGCCTTCACCTCTCCGCGATCGTGCTCGGGCGACTTGCGCCAGAACTCGGCTGTCTCGATCATGGCAATATCGCGCACCACACACCATTCGAGATTGCGCAAGCCGGCGCGCTGCATCCCCGCATGAGGCGAGCCTACGCTCGGGTTCTCCCCCATGACGAAGTAGCCCTTCACCACGCCATCGATTTGATTCACAACCGTCGTCATGTGGGAGTGATCACCAGTTAGGCGCGGCATATAGTCGTACGCCCAGCCGGTTTCCTCGCGGGCCGCGTCGCCCCACCAAGCTCTGAAAAGCGAAACGATGTATTTTTCCGATTCGCCCCACCATCCCGACTGCGCTACCTGGTGATTACAGTAAGTACGGAAATCGGTGTCCTGTTTGGCATGCGGCATCGCGATATAACCCGGCAGAAGGTCATAGAGCGTGGGAATATCGGTCGAACCCTGGATAGACGCGTGACCCCGAAGGGCTAGTATTCCGCCTCCCGGACGCCCGATGTTCCCCAATAGCGCCTGCACAATCGAAGCGGCCCGAATGATCTGCGCGCCCGTCAGGTGATGGGTCCACCCGACGGCGTAACAGAGCGCGGTGGTGCGCTCACGGCCGGAGTTGGCGCACAACGTCTCTGCGATCTTGGTGAACGTCGCCGTGGGAATCCCGCAGATCTCTTCGACCATGGCCGGCGTGTACCGCTGGTAGTGGCGCTTAAGAATTTGGAAAACGCAGCGCGCGTCCTGAAGCGTGCAGTCTTGCTTGCCGCCGCGCGACATCGCCGCGCGTTCCGAATGCGACTGACCGGTATGCGTGGCCCGCTTCCCGTCCGGAGGGCTATCCACGGGATCCTTATACATCCAATTGGCGAAATCGTATTCCGCCTTCTCGGCATCCCAGCCGCCGAATAAACCATCCAGATCTTCGGTGTCCTGGTAGTCATCGTTGATAAGTAACGCGGCGTTGGTGTACTCCACCACGTACTCATGGAAATAGCGATTGTTCTCCAGGATGTAGCGGATGATGCCGCCCAGGAACGCGATGTCTGTACCGGGCCGGATCGGCGCGTAAATATCGGCCACCGCGCTGGTCCGCGTGAAC
This sequence comes from Bryobacterales bacterium, assembly GCA_963752695.1. GTDB lineage: Bacteria > Acidobacteriota > Terriglobia > Bryobacterales > Bryobacteraceae > Bog-113. The sequence continues at coordinate 122,142 of CAVVZB010000002.1, read as the reverse complement.
CGTGGATCAACGTGAATGATTTTTGCTCCGCGTTCCTTGGCTTTCATCACCCATTGAAATCCCACGGGGTGATTTTCGGCCATATTGGAGCCTTCAATCAGAATGCAATCGGCATTCTCCAGGTCCTGTTGGAACGTGGTGGCCCCACCGCGTCCGAAGCTGGCCCCCAGACCGGGGACCGTGGAAGAGTGTCAAATTCGAGCCTGATTTTCGACTTGTACGATTCCGAGCCCGGTGAACAGCTTCTTGATTAAGTAGTTTTCTTCGTTGTCGAGCGTGGCCCCGCCCAAGTGAGCAATCCCCAGCGTGCGATGGAGCGGGACGCCGTCGTCGCTCTTATCCTGCCAGTTCTCATCCCGCGTCTTCTTCACCCGCGCGGCGACCATATCCATCGCCCGATCGAGCGGAATCTTTTCCCACTCTGTACCGTTCGGCCGGCGATAAAGTACGTCCTTCTGCCGTTGGTTCCCGGTCACCAGCTGAAAACTGGCAGATCCTTTGGGACAGAGACGTCCGGCTGAAATCGGCGAATCGGGATCACCTTCGATATCGATAATCCTCTCGTCTTTGACGTAAACGTCTTGGCCGCAGCCAACCGCGCAATACGGACAGATCGATTTCACAACGCGATCGGCGTGCTTGGTTCTGGGTTCAAGATGCTCAGAGCGCGTGGACTTCGCGGTTTCTCCGAGCGCTAATAAATCGCCGTCCCGCAACTGACGAAAGAGCGGCCACTTCGACAAGAGAGACATCTAGAGTCAGCGTACTCCGCGGGTGCAAGTGTGTCAAAAGATGCGGAGTACCCAAGCGCACATTGAAGTATCACTGAATGCAGTAGATATTGCTGAGTGCGGTCTGGCCACAGTGCCGGTAGTGCGCTAACAAGGGTTGCAGTTCCGGATACCGATCCATCGCCAATTGCGGGTTGATAATCGAGAGCGCGTCCACTAACACTGCGGGCCGGGTGAGCGCAAACTGCTCGCGATTGCGCTTCGCCCACGCGGGGTCAAGGTTGGTCGCCAAATGAAGATGACGGTCGGCGGGCACACCGGTTAGCGGTTGCGAGTCCCAGAACAAGGACGGCGAGTCGAGCCGAGTGTAGCAGTAGATCCCGGGCCGGTAACCCCATACGAAAAGCGTGGCGCCAGGTGGGGCGATCTTCGAGATTAGAGCCGCAATTTCCCGATCGTCTTGATCGAGAGCGAGATCTGCCCAGCGGTGCGGGCGACCGCTACGGTTTTCCATCGCAAGCTTGAAATACGCGGGACCGAAGCGAACCAGCGGAACGGAAAGCGCCAGCACGGCGGCCACCGTCACCCATGCCCGATTGCGGACACTCGCAAAGCCCAGACCAGCCACCACCGCCAGTGGGGCCAGCAGTTGGAACCAGTAGCGCGGCAGGAACCGCACCCCCTGCGCGACCGCCAAGTAGGAAATACCTAGCCAAATTGCAAAACGAACCCAATCCGTAGTTGCTCTCCGCCGCAAGTGGAGAATCGCGCCGAAAATTAGGGCCGCGTGGAACCCAGCCCAATTGGCCGTGCGGCTGATAGCATTCCCCCAAGGATTGGCGACCGGTGAACTCCGGGCATACAGCAGACCCCAGCGCCACGCCTGATCGAGGTAGCCGTTCCATGCATCGAGCTTGACCAGCGTTAAAGCCGCGCCCGCGCACGGAATGGCAAAGCCGAGAAGAATCGGGACAGCCTGCGCTGGAGCCATGGCCAAGCAAGCCGCCAACACGAAAATACCCTTTGTGTTAACTGCGAAAGCCACCGCCGAGGCCACCCCGGCTAACCAAGTGTGGCGCGACAGAGTCAGGTATACGGCCGCCAGATGCGGCGCGATCATCAACAGATCGGGTGCAATCGGAATGACCGCAGTCGGGATGTAGAACGTCAAGAAAAAGGCGAGCAGCGTGGCCGCGATCCAACCCGCTTTGCGGCTTCCGAGCTGCCTTGCGGTTAAGAAGGCGAACACGCAACCCAGCCACGCGACAAGAGCTTCAAAAATGCTGAGAGCCCACCCTTGGGGACGCCCCGCGACATCCAAGAGCAATGCCGTCAGTGGCGGTTTGTCGTACCAGAGATCGCGGTAGAGCGTCTTCCCGTCGTGCATCTGCATGGCGGCGGCAAGGTGGTAGTCCCCATCGCTCCAGAGAATGCCGGAGTGACAGAGGCGCGAGGCGGTCAGCAGGAGCAGCAACGCGCCCAGCACCCACGGGGTTGTGCCTCCCCAACGCGCGGTCAAGCTTCCCGGTAAAACAGCAACATCAAACCGATGGCGACGAAACAGACCGGCCACACCATGCCTGGTAAGCGCTGCCATGCGCGGTCCAGACGCTGTTCCAGCCAGCGCGACCAGCCGGCGGCAACCGCGAAAATTGCTATGGGCAGGTGACTGGCCTCGGCGAGGTATTCCTCCTTGATATTGGAAAGTCCGTGGGAGTGTGTGAGCAGCAATGCTCCGCCCAGCGCGCTCACCGCCGGAAATACTAACGCCGCTGCCCGCGAATGCACCCGGCCAACTTGAACGCCCCACTCGAAGATGGCGAACGCCACGATCATAAGCGCAAAAATGCGGTGCTGCAGAATTTCCGGGTCGAGCATGCTCGACCAAAATCCCTTAGGGCCGAGCGGCCAAGCATCGGCATCAGCACGAAACGCCAGGAATACAGCCAACCCCAAGAAGGCTAATGGCCAGTGACGCGCCCACCGCGCCCCGAATACCCGGGAAGCAACCGCCAGAAGGCCCATCGTCAAAACCACCACTCCGGACCAGTTGTGATTGTATTCCGACCACGCGATATCTTCCGGCGAACTGGGAGCGCTACTCGCCCCCGGGACGTAGGACTCGTTGCCCTGCGCGGGCAACACCGTTGGCGAAATCTCGGCCAATGATGGGCTGGAAAATCGGGGCGTATGCGGCGTGAAGCGGTCCACAATCTGATGCGCGGTCACCCGGCCTTTGATGTCGATTGCGGGCGGTTGCGAGGTGAGCGACGCCGCGGCAAGAATCACCGTAAATCCGATGCCAATTTCGGCCTCCGAAAGCCGCCGCAAACGGGAAAGCAAGGGTGATTCCGGGCGATGCAGCCCGCGTACGATCATAAAATTGAGCGCTCCCAGAACGAGCAGAAGCCCGAACATCACCGCTTTGCCTAAAATCATTAATCCGTAGGAAGTGCCATAAAGTCCGGGCCAGGAACCGACGTAGTAGTAGCTAAGGCCAACGCCACTCAGGAGGAGCGCGGCGATGCTGACTTGCGCGACGCGCGAGAAACGTTGGCCTGCGCTTTGCGACTCGGGAAGAGAACGATTTCGAATGACGGCAATCAGTAGGAACGGCAGTCCGCCGATCCAGGCGAGCGTTGCACCTTGGTGCAGGGCCGTTAGCGCCAGCGCGGGAATCTGGTTGTCCACGCGCGCGGCGGCGTGGCTGGTCATCAGCGAGGCCGCCAGTAACACGCCCGCTGGTAATAGCATCAGCCAATTTCCTGGCTTCAGCCAACGCCCAAAACATGCGATGCCGAACGCGGCAACCGCGGAAGCCGCTCCGGCTAGAAAGAAGTCGGCGGTGGCGATTTCGGCAAAGCTAAGTCCCGTGGTCCCGCTTAAGATCGCGCCATCGCACCCGATCAGAATCAGTTGCGCGATCGCCAGGGCAGCCGCCGCCCAACGGACCAGCCTGCGGCAGCCTTCCAACGTCTCCGGCGTCCCGCCGTCCAGGCAAAGCAGCGCGAACAAGATGCCGCCCGCCACAAGAGCTTCCAGCGCAAGTGTTGTCCCACGCAGAACTACGGACAGAAAACCGAAAATACTGAGTAACTGCGTCATGCTTACGTCAGCGAATGGTGAACGAAAATTCGCCGCGCGTGATGTGGCCGTCCGCAGCCAACACCTGCCAGCGAACTTTGTACAAGCCGCCGAGCAATCCGTGCGCTGGCGCGTTCAAGACATCGGGCGAACTCTGAGGAGTGATGTCCAAGGGATAAAGTTTTCCGTCCGGATACACCAGAGTCAACCGCGAGCGCTTGCCATCGACTCGCGAATTGAAACGCAACTGCATGGTAATGGCTGGGCCCGCAAGAAAGTCGCCCGCCGAAGGAACCGAGCTCATCAACACGGCATGCGCGGAAGCTTGCGTCAGCAATCCGAACAGGAGCGCCACCATGCCTAGGCCTATCCGCCAGCTTCCTGCCCGAGGCGACGCTGCCCCAAACCTTGTGAACGTTATCATTACCTTCATCCTATGAGACTCCGAGTTGCGGGTTTGGTTGCGGCGGCGTTATCCAGTATGTTCCCGGCCTTTGCTCAATCCGACGCCGAACGCCTCCACCGATTGTTCGCTGACGACCAGACCTGGTTGATGCGCAACTACCCGGAAACGGCGACGATGAATGGTTTCGCTGGGCAAAACGATCGCTGGACGGACATGTCCCGGCAGGCCATCGATGCGCGCCTTCACCATCCGGACGACAGTCTTAAAGTGCTCAACTCGATCGATCGTGCACGTCTTTCCGCCGCCGATCAGCTGAATTACGACCTGTTTCGATGGCAGACCGAACGCGAGATCGAAGGCGAGAAGTTCCCCGATGAATACCTTCAGGCTCTCGATCCTCTTGGCGGAGGTGTGCACAGCATGGTTCCGATGGTGCTTGCCCATGGGCCGGGGGCGACCGTCAAAGATTACGAAGACACCTTGGCCCGCCTTCGGGCCGTACACCAGGTAGTTGATCAGAACATCGCTCTGCTGAAAGAAGGTCTTGCGAAAGGAATCACTCAACCTCGGATCGTCTTGCGGGATATTCCGGGGCAGGTCGATAGCCTGTTGAATGAGCAGCCCTCGGAGAGCACTCTTCTGAAAGGGTTCCGGGAATTTCCCTCGTCCATCTCCTCCGCCGATCAGGAACGTCTGCGCCGCGCCGCTAATGCGCTGCTCGATGGCTCCGTCTATCCGGCCTTTCGCAAGTATCGCGATTTCCTGGCTGCCGACTATATCCCCAAGTGCCGCGACACCATCGCGCTCGCTTCCCTGCCCGATGGCCAGGCGTGGTTCCGCTACCGGACCAAACTGCGCACTACGACGGATCTGACTCCCGAGCAGATTCATGCCATTGGGCAATCCGAAGTCAAACGCATTCGCGCGGAGATGGGGAAGACCATTGCTGAAATTGGTTTCCATGGCAGCTTCAGCGAGTTCGTCGCTTTCCTGCGAACCGATCCGCGTTTCTATTACACCAACGCCGCGGAGTTAGTAACCGCGTACCGCGATATCTGTAAACGCATCGATGAGCAGCTTCCTAAGCTATTTGGGAAGCTGCCGCGAACACCCTACGGCGTGGAGCCCATGGATGCTTACAGCGCGCCCTCCCAAACCACGGCCTACTACGAGCCGGGCCCGCTCGATGGGAGCATTCCCGGTATCTATCGAGTAAACACCTACAAGCTTTCCTCGCGGCCAAAGTTCGAAATGGAAGTGCTTTCCAGCCATGAGTCCGTGCCGGGGCACCATCTGCAGATTGCGCTCGCTCACGAGTTGGAAAACGTCCCGGAATTCCGGCGGCAGTTGGAGACCACCGCTTTCGTGGAAGGCTGGGGATTGTATTCCGAGAGCTTGGGCTACGAGATCGGACTGTACAAGGACCCTTATTCCAAATTCGGCCAGTTGAGCTATGACATGTGGCGGGCCTGCCGATTGGTGGTCGATACCGGAATGCATTCGCTTGGCTGGACGCGCCAGCAGGCCATCGATTTTATGACCGCAAACACCGCCTTGACCGAGCAGAACATCGTCGTTGAAGTGGATCGTTATATCGCTTGGCCGGGGCAGGCCGACGCCTACAAGATCGGGCAGTTGAAAATTCGGGAGCTGCGGACGCGGGCTGAACAGAAGCTGGGTCCCAGGTTCAACGAGCGTAAGTTTCACGACGTTGTCCTCGGAGAAGGTGCGCTTCCCTTGGCCATATTGGAACAGCGCGTGGATGCCTGGATTGGCGTGCAGCCCCCGGCCTGAGCGCGTTGCTAGGATAGGAGCAGATGGCGAACAAGCTGGAAGAAGTGTTTGGCGCGGCGGCAGCTCTTGCCAAGGGCATGAGCACGACTTTCAAAGAGATGATCTCCCCGGACATTACGGAGAATTATCCCGATGAGCCACCCCGGTTCGAGCAACGCTATCGCGGCACCCACGTTCTGCAGCGGGATGAGAACGGCATGGAGAAATGCGTCGCGTGCTTCCTCTGCGCTGCGGCCTGCCCGGCCCAATGCATCTATATCGAGGCTGCTGAAAACACCGACCAAGTTCGCATCAGCGGCGGCGAACGGTACGCCAAGGCTTACACGATTGACTACAACCGCTGCATTTTTTGCGGCTTCTGCGTAGAGGCCTGCCCGACAGACGCAATCACCCACGGTCACGGTTTTGAGCTAGCCAGTTACAACACGTCAACCATGGTGATGCGGAAAGAAGATCTTCTCGCGCCCGTTCCAGATGGAGCCCAGGCACCGGTTCTGCACGCGGAAACTCCGGCCGGCCACTAGGATTTTCGCCAGCCTCGTATGGAGCTCATCGACGCGATTGAGGCGCGGGTTCTCGGAGCGCTGATCGAGAAAGAAGCCACCACTCCCGAGTATTACCCGCTCTCGTTGAACGCTCTGGTCAACGCCAGTAATCAAAAGTCCAACCGCCATCCCGTGGTTGACTACGACGACGGCATAGTTGCTGACGCCATTGAACGGCTGAAGGCGCAGCGTTTTGCCGCAGTCATTGTCGGAGGCAGCCGCGTTCATAAATACGCGCAGCGGATCTCGGAAACTCTGAATCTAGGCAGGCGGGAGATGGCGGTGCTTTGCGTGCTGCTGCTGCGCGGTCCGCAGACGCTGGGTGAAATCAAGGATCGGAGCGAACGAATCTTCTCATTTGCCGATCTTGAAGAAACCGAGCGAGTTCTGGAGAAGATGGCCGAATGGCCGGCGGGCGCTCTTGCTCGCAAGCTGGAACGGCAGCCCGGACAGAAAGAAGTTCGCTACATGCACCTTCTCTCAGGGGAAGCGGTCAACGATCCAGCCGGCGAAGTGGCCACTCCAGGCGTCCCCGGTGGACGCATCGCGCAACTCGAAGCCGAGGTGGCCCTGCTCCGTAACGACATGATGGAACTGCGGCGCCGGTTCGAAGCCCTAGAAGCGCAGCTCACGTAACCCGGCGAAGTGCGCCTAAAGGATTACAGACAACGACGCTGGCATGGCCCCTGGCAAGATCGCGTGCTCCTTGCGGTCCGGCGGACAAACAGGCAGCGGAGTCACAGAGTAATAGTTCAAGCCGTATCTCCAGGTGCGGGTCACTTCGCCCACGCAGTACTGCCGCTTCGGCTCGCTTAACTCACGCCAGACGGCACGTACCGAAGCCGCCCGGTCCAGCCAAGGAAGCGCGGCGTATTCCACGTAAATCCATCCGGCGCAGACCATCGCAAACCACAAGATAAGAGCCCGTTCCCGGCTGAGGAAAAAGCTCGCGATAGCGGCGACAATTGCCACTGGAATCACGTCGGCCACACGGCCAGCTGTAGTCATATCCACCGGGAATAGGGCGTGAGCGCCGCCATGAAACGCCCGCGGAAGCAGCCCCGCGCCTAACAAGAAGCACGGGAGAAGAAACATGGATAGCGCCGTCGCCATCGCGAGAGGCTTCGGCCATAGCCGCCGTGCCGCGTCCATCCCACAGGCGCTCAGGATGCAGACGAATGGCAGCAGCGGCAGGATGTACCCGGGTAGCTTGTTTCTCGAAACAGAGAAGAACAAAAGACCAAATACAACCAGCGCCAGTATCAGGTGGCGGCGCTCGTCGATATACACCTTGCGGGTAAACGCGAATCCAATTAGCAGAATGGAAGGAAAGAGCGCTCCGATTGTCCACGGCAGGTAGAACCAGAAAGGCTGGACATGTTGAAGAGCGGGAGAAGTGAAACGTCCGAGTTGATGCTGGAGGAAAAAGACGTCGAGAAATACTGGGCCGTTGACCCATGCGCAGGCAACATACCAAGGGAGCGCGACGGCCAGGAAGACCAGCATCGGGAGCGGATTCAGCCATAAGCGCCAGTGCTTCCGCGCGAACCAGAGAAACGGCAGGAACAGGACCAGCGGCACCAGTCCTTTCGCCAAAACGCTCATTGCCAGCAACGCCGCTGCAATGGTTGGATGACACGGTCGGCCTTCTACCGCGGGCAGCACCAGTAGCACGGCCGATACAAAGCAAGCCGTCAATGGGATATCGGTAACAGCTACGTGGCTGAAGCCCATCCACATCGCGGATGTCGCCAGCAGGGCAGTGGCGACTGAGCCCACGAAGGGGTTGAATTCGGTCCTCAGCCAGTTGAAAAAGAAGAGGAGGAACGCCACCGAAAGGCACGCGATCGGAAAGCGTGGCGCGATGTCTTCCGGCAGTCCGGCCTTGAAGGCAGCCCCGACCATCCAGTACAACAACGCGGGTTTCTCGTACCAGGCGTCTCCCCAAAGACGCGGGGTAATCCAATCATTACTGCGCGCCATTTCTCTACCGATCGAGGCATACCGCGGCTCATCCGGCCCGATAACACCGAAAGCCGAAATACCGGAGAACGATAGTAATAGGAGCGCCAGCACCGCGGCTAACGCGAGAAGTCGCGACACTGAGGTCATTGTACTGAGGGGCGGGCGCGGCCAAGCGGCTTATAATAAACGGAGTGATTTGCGCCCTTCTGCTGCTTTCGATTGCGATCGACGTGCGGGGATGCGTCTGCGATCCTGCCAAACCTGCAACGATGGAATCGCGATCTTGCAGCCTGACCCGCGTAGCTTCGATTGACGCGAGCGCGGCGCCGGTGGTCTTTCAGAAAGACGCCAATCCCACCAAGCCCAACCGCATGTTGGCCATCCCTCATGCCCTGCACCATACGTTGAATGAGATGAACGCGGAAGAGCGGAAGGTGTATTGGACCGCGGCTATCGAACGGGCGCACGCTCTTTGGGGAGACGCTTGGGGCATCGCGGTCAACAGCGAAGAGCGGCGATCGCAGTGCCAGATCCACGCCCATATCGGTAAGCTCCTGGAAGACGCGGACCACTCGGGCGGAGTGCTGGTCGACGATGCCGCCCAAATCCCGGTACCGGACAACGGCGGTGGAATCTTGATCCGGCCGGAAGCTGGGAAGTTTCGCGTATATCCCGGGGAGTCCGCCCCCGAAACGAACTTGATGAGGTAGCGATGGGACTTCTTGAGATAGCGAAACTGCCGACTGCTGAGAACGCGGCAATCCATCTGCATCCGTCGGATAACGTGGCCATCGCTCGCGTGCCGATCGCGCCGGGTGACGAACTCCGTATTGAGGGTCGCGAGTTGCGGGCGGTGAACCCGGTACCTGCGGGGCACAAAATCGCCATCGAGCGAATTCCGGCGGGTGACCCGGTGCATCGCTACGGGCAGAACATCGGACGTGCCCGGGTGAATATCGCAGCTGGTGAGCACATCCACACTCACAATCTCTTGTATGAGGAGCAGGAATTCGATTACGAGTTTCCGCAAGGGGAGATCGGGTTCCCGCCCGCGCCGCGAAGCATGCCCACCTTTCTCGGGTATCAGCGGGAAGACGGGCGCGTGGGTACGCGCAACTACATAGCGATCGTGGCGGCCAGTAATTGCGCCGCTCATACAGCGGAGTTGATTGCAGCTTCGTTCGACGGCGCGAAGTTGCCCGAAAGCCTGGATGGAATTGTAGCGTTTCCGCACGGCGAAGGTTGTGGCATGTCGATCGGGCCGGACTCGCGGCAGCTGCAGCGGACCTTGGCGGGAGTTCTCGATCATCCGAACGTGTCGGCCGCGCTGATTCTAGGGTTGGGTTGCGAGGTCAACCAAATCGATCATTACCTGGGGCCCGAAGCGCCCCGTTCGAACCGGCTGATCGGCATGACAGTGCAAGGGAGCGGCGGGACGCGGGCCACGGTGGAGCAAGCCCGGCGCGAGATTTTGAAACAGATCGAACAGTCGGCTGCGGAGCGGCGGGTGGAAGTGCCGGGATCGAAGATTGTGTTGGGCCTGAATTGCGGCGGGTCGGATTCCTTCTCCGGGATCACGGCCAATCCGGCTTTGGGAGTCTGCTCCGACATGCTGGCGGAAATTGGAGCATCCAGTGTACTGGCGGAGACCACGGAAATTTTCGGTGCGGAACACCTGCTAGTGCGGCGTGCCCGAAATCGCGCGGTGGCGGAAAAGCTTCTCGGATTCGTCGACGGCTACAAGCGCTATCTGCGGCAGTTTGGCGGCAGCTTCAACGACAACCCCTCGCCTGGAAACAAAGAGGGCGGGTTGACGAATATTCTCGAAAAATCTTTAGGCGCGGTGGCGAAAGCGGGCACGTCACCCCTGAACGACGCGGTGGATTTTGCCGAACGCGTGCAAACGCCGGGCTTCGTGTTCATGAATACCCCGGGTTATGACCCGGTTTCGCTCACCGGCTTGGCCTCGGGCGGTTGCAATCTGATCGCGTTTACCACCGGGCGCGGCAGCGCAATCGGCTTCCCTTCCCTGCCAGTGATTAAGATCGCGAGCAATACAACCATCTTCAAACGAATGCGCGACAACATGGACGTGAATGCCGGGGCCATTGCCGACGGCGAGCGGAGCGTGGCCGAGGTCGGCCGGGAGATCTTCGATCTGGTTTTGCGTGTTGCCTCGGGGGAACGTACCCGCAGCGAGGTTTTGGGTCACCATGAGTTTGTGCCTTGGCGCATCGGACCGGTGATGTGAAAGAGGCTATGAAAAAAGTACTGATTGCGTTGGGAATTGCAGCGGGCATTTGTTCGGCCCAGACCAAGGTCGCTCACCCGGCGCACAAGACAGCGGCCATCGCGGGCCCGAGCGCGCTCGATAAGAAGCAATTCGAGTTTTATGTCCGGCACCTGTTCGTCTGGCCGGATGCGATTCACGTGGATGTCAGCGACCCGAAGCCGGCGCCGTTAGCTGGATTTTCGGAAGTGGACGTTCGCGCGTCGCAAGGCAATGCCAGTCAGGAAGAGAAGTTTTTCGTGTCGAAGGACGGAAAGCAGATCATTCGGGGCACCGTTTACAAGTTCACGGATAGTCCCTTCCGGGAAGAACTCTCGAAGATCAAGACTGAGGGACATCCGAGTCTGGGGACGGCGGGGGCGCCCGTGGTGGTGGCCGAGTTCAGCGATTTCCAGTGTCACTTCTGCAAGGAAGAAGCGAAAGTTCTGCGGGAGAACCTGATCAAGGAGTTTCCCACCCAGGTCCACTTCTTCTACATCGACAATCCGTTAGAAGCATTGCATCCTTGGGCGCGGGCCGGAGCCATTGCGGGACGCTGCGTATTCCATCAAAAAGAAGCGGCGTTCTGGGATTTCCACGATTGGATCTTCGCTCATCAGGAGGAGATCACGCCAGCGAATTTGCAGGATAAGGTAGTCGACTGGGCGAAGACTGCGGGGCTGGACGCATCGGCGGTCGGCACATGTGTCGCTAATAAAAGCACCGAGAAAGAAGTGAACGCCGGGATCGAGATGGGCCACGCGCTCGGGGTGAGTTCTACGCCCACGACCTATGTGAATGGGCGGCCGCTAGTGGGTGCGACACCCTGGCCGGATGTGAAAGCAGTGATCGATTTTGAGATTGGTTATCAGGAAACGGCGCATGATGCGGGAGAAAATTGCGGTTGTGACCTCGGAATCCGTAAACTCGGCGTAAAATAACAATTCGATCTAGAGTTTTTTGGCAGTACCGCCGATTGACAGGTGGAACATAGATGCAGGCCATAGAGTTGGAAACTATCGATACAACCAGCGCAGGGCAGTGGACGCTACCACCATTGATCTTGCATCCCTTTTCCGGCGAGGATTCCGCGGAGAAATTGCTTGAAGGTTCAAAAGCGTCTTTGATGTTGCATGGGTTGATCCCGAGTTCCGGTAAGGACCGGGAGTGGTTAGCCGATGTGGTGCTGCGGGCTCGCGTGCAGGAATTGCGCATGCTTTATTTCCTGGGTAAGGATCTTCTGCGGTGGATTGAGCAATGTGTCGACTTTGTGGCCCGAACACCGGAGTTGCAGACCCGGGGACTTCGCGCGCAGAGTTTTGCGGGTTTTATCGTGGAGCATCCACCGGAGAGCATTGCCAAGAAGCTGCATGCGTGGGGAGTGACCGATCAGAGAAGCGTGTTCTCGCGGGCGATTGGAATTACTGCAACTTTGGCGGCGCCGCCTTCTTTGGAAAATCTGTCGCCGCTATTTCTGGAGCAGTACCATCGCTTTGTCGATTATCTCTACGTTTGCTACCAAAACCTGGAGCCTTTTGCCGAAATAGCCAGTGGCTCTTTCTCTGTGGAAATCTACGCCAGCGCGGAGTATTCGCAGATGCTGGCCGACCAGTGGGAAAGGGATATGTAGCAATCGGGGTGTTAAGCCCCGGCCTTCCCGCGTAGCGCGATGCTTCTCTCCAGCCGCCGAGCTGACTGATAATCGCGGGCGCACGAAGGAAGACTTTCGTCGCTGTTTTCCGAGTGGTACAACAGGGCTGCGAGGCGGGAATCGGTCAGTTCCAACCGGTGATGGAAACGGACCGCTTCCACGATGGATTCGGGGAAGCGCCAGTCGCCGAGCATGCTAGCGCCCACGGCGGCATGATCGGTGCCGGAAATCAAAAACTCCGCATAGACCAGTGGGAACTGCTGGCCTTGCCAGGCATTCAGCGAGGCGTGAAGTTCGGGCTGCAAAAAAGCAACGCGGCCGATATCGTGGAACAAACCGGAGGTTTGCGCGATCTCTTGCGAGATGTTGTCGGTGTCACGGGCCAAAGCCATGGCAGCGCGCTCCACGTCCTGGCAGTGTGCGTACAAGGGCAGTTCGGCAGTTGCAGGCAGCCACTGCTGGCGGGACGCGCTCACGTTGACAAATCCAGAGGCAAGGCGCAGTTGCTCGTACGATGTTTTTCGAAAACTGTCGAGGGCGGCGACAAACGCCGGACTCAGCATGCCGGATTGGACAAGTTCCTCCAGGGCCTGTGCGGTTTCCGCGCTCTCATAAGGTAAATTCTCGAACTGCTCGTCAAACAGGTTGGCGGAATCCACCATACCGGAAAGCGCAGGGTCCTTGGCGGCGTCGAGAGACTCTTGGACGTTCGCCGGAAGGGGCTGGAGAGAGACTGGTATCGGGACTCCGAGCGCGGTCAAAAGCTTGGCGGTTCCTGCATCCTCTTGCGGTTGACGGAAATGATGCAGTAAGGCGGCGCGCTCCACACACTCAACTTGTTGGCGGGAACCGCCGGATGCGGAAACCGACCGGCCGGCAAGGGCGGCGACCCGACAGACGTGTGCCCGCATTCCCGGCTCGGATGGTAAGAAGGGTTCTAGATTTTCCATGTTTTGCGCAAATCCTTTAGGCATTGCGTCGCTCCACTCCACTTAACCCCTACTATCGACCAGTGCTTCGACAACCTTAACGGGAAATTTGAATTTCTCGCATATTTTTGTGTGCGATTAGTACTCGGGACGAACCTGATAGGATGATGGATTGTCAGGTTCCGGGCTTCGTGCAACGGAAGGCTGCAAACCCCGCCAGGTCCGGAAGGAAGCAACGGTAGTGGTTTTCTCCGTGTGCCGCGGATCACCCGGGGCCTGACATTTGCTTTTCACACCTTCTCCATGTACCAGGTCATTGCGCGCAAGTACCGGCCGCAGTCGTTCGACGACTTAGTCGGACAGGAACACGTTAAATCTACACTGCGGAACGCGATTGCTCAAGCGCGGATTGCCCACGGGTACATTTTCTCTGGCCAGCGAGGTACGGGCAAGACGACGGTGGCGCGGATTATGGCGCGCTGTCTGAACTGCATTCAAGGTCCAACGGCAACCCCTTGCGGCATCTGCGCCAGCTGTGTGGAAATCTCGGGTGGCAATGCAGTGGACGTCATCGAGATTGACGCGGCATCGAACCGCGGAATTAACGAGATGCGCGAACTGCGCGAGAACGTGCGGTACCAACCGGCCCGCGACCGTTACAAGATCTTCATTATTGACGAGGCCCACCAGATCACCAGTGAGGCGTTCAACGCGTTACTAAAGACCATTGAAGAGCCCCCGTCCTGGGCAGTGTTTATCCTCTGCACCACGGAAGCTCACAAGATTCCGGCCACCATCGCGTCGCGCTGTCAGCATTTCAGCTTCCGGTCAGTTGACTTTCAGGAACTCATCGGGCGCATGCGATGGATCTGCAGCCAGGAAGGAATTGAGGCCGACGAGGAGGCGCTGGCTGTTCTGGCGCAAGCCGGCGAGGGGAGTGTCCGGGATTCTCTGTCGGCTCTGGACCAGGCCATCGCGTGTTCGGGATCGAAATTGGATCCGTCTGAAGTGCGCGCGCTGCTGGGAGCGTTTTCGCTCGACGCATTTAGCCGGATCGCGGAAAGTTTGGCTGCTTCGAACGGAAGCAGCATGTTGGAACTGGTTGATGAACTCGAGCGTAACGGCCTCAATCTGCAGCACTTCTCGCGCGAACTGTCGCGCTATTTCAGGAACCTTCTGGTATCGAAAATAGCTGGCGAGGAAACGAGGTTGATTGCAGCGTCGTCAGCCGAGCGATCGGCGATGGCCCGTTCCGCTGAGACCTTTTCAGAAGAAGATCTCACCCGGTATTTACAACTGAGCCTGGACCTTTATAAGGATCTACAGTTCTCTCTTCAACCGCGCTTCCATTTAGAAGTTGGGCTCCTGCGCCTTGTGCATGCCGGGAGACTCGTCTCACTCGAAAAAGCGCTGGCAAGTTTAGAGACCGGTCCGCCAGTGACTCCTGCAAAAAGCGTAGCACCCGCGTCACCCGTTTCAGGGTTAGGAGCGCCCGGAATCGCGCCGGCTCCGGCGGCGGCTCCCCGGCGAATCTCGCCGTTCGATGCCGACCGGCTGAAGAAATCCGGCGCTCGGGATCAGCAGTCCGCCACGGCGCTGCCTAACATCACTGCGGGAGCGAATGCGCTTGCGGTGGATCCGGATCCGGTTCCGGTAGCAGGAGTGGTCGCGTGGCGCGAGCGGATTCTGGACGGGCTGACCGCGCTCGGTTTGACCTTCACTGCAGACGCGATGCAGCACGCGGAAGTAGAAGCTAATGGGGCCGAGCTGCAGATTCGGCTGCCCAGCGAATTCAAATTGATGACCAAGGTTGAGGATCTGCAGAAAGCGATTCAGAATCAACAGCTTGGTTCGATTCGCATCAAGTTAAGCTTTGGTGATGTCCAAGCCGTGGCGCGCGTGCTTCCACCCGCAGTGCAAGACGCGTCGGATGTAACAGCAGCCGCCCTGGCGCATCCAGAGGTCCAGCGGTTCCGCGACATTTTTGGGGGCGAAGTGCGAGCCGTCCGAGATTTAAAGGAGTGATGGAATGAAGCTTCCAGGCAACATGCAGGGAATGATGAAGCAGGCGCAGCAGATGCAGGAGCGCATGCAAGCGGAAGTCGAGAAGATCCGGGTCGAGGTATCGACCGGGGGCGGCGTGGTGACCGTGAAGATGGACGGACATAAGAACGTGCTGGGTGTGACCATCGATCCGGAAGTGGCGGGCGACGTGGAGATGCTGCAGGATCTGGTGATGACCGCCTTCAATGAAGCGGTGAAGAAAGTGGAAGACGAGTCGAAATCAAAGATGGGCGGGATGCTGGGTGGCATGGGCTTGCCCCCCGGCCTGTTCTAATCGTCCGGGACCGGAATGGCTGATTTCGCAGAACCGCTGGCGCGCCTGATTTCCGAGCTGAAACGACTTCCCGGGATCGGGCAGAAGTCCGCTCAGCGGATCGCGTTCCATATTCTTCGCACCCACCGGGACAGCGCGCAGAACTTAGCTCAAGCAGTACTTGATGTTAAGGATAAGCTCGGCTTGTGCCGTCAATGCGGCAATATCAGCGACGCTGAACTTTGCCAGTATTGCTCAAATCCAACGCGCAACGCGAAGGTGATTTGCGTGGTGGAAGAGGCTCATAATATCGTCGGAATCGAGCTCACGCGCCAGTACGATGGTTTGTATCACGTTCTGCACGGAGCGCTTTCGCCTCTGCGTGGGATCGGTCCGGATCAGCTGAACATTAAGAGCCTGGTTCAGCGAGTGGCCGATGGCGAGGCTGAGGAGATCATCGTGGCTACGAATCCGAATGTCGAGGGAGAAGCGACCGCGGTTTACTTGTCACGGCTGCTCAAACCTGCGGGGATGCGCGTTTCCCGGATAGCGATGGGCATTCCGGTAGGCAGCGATCTCGAGTACGCGGACGAAGTGACCATGGGAAAAGCAATGGAAGGAAGACGCGAGATCTAGTCGCCCAACTGAATGACAGCAAAAGGTTTAGTTTCTGTCATGCCAACAGTTGTTAAGCCACTTGGCAAAACCTCAACCATTTGATTAGGGCCGGGCCACGAACTCATTTCCACTTGGATGTTGTTGGAAGTGATGGCAAGCGGGCTTTGTTCCAGTGACACAGCGGACAGCCGCCGCCCAACCATGCGCTGGCGAAATGCGCGATTCTTTCGATCGCTTACGCCGCGGAGAATTCGGGTTCGCTCCCGGCGTATGGCGACGGGAACCGAGCCGGGAAGCAACGCCGCTGAGGTCCCTGGCCGCTCCGAGTACGTGAAAACATGTAGGTACGTGAAGGGAAGGCTCTCGATGAACGCCAGCGACTCTTTGAACAGAGGTTCGGTCTCGCCAGGAAAGCCGGTCATCACGTCAGCACCGAATGCAGCGTCCGGCATGGCGGAGGCAGCTTCGGCAAGGCGGTCGTTGTAGTGGCGAGAACGATACTTGCGGCGCATGCCGCGGAGGATGGCGGTCGGCCCCGGATTGTAGCGGCATGTGTACATGCTGCGCAATGCGGGAGTGCGAACTCATCAGCTCGATCAACTCGTCGGACCAATCCATCGGCTCCACGCTGCTGAGACGGATGCGCTGGATCGATGTCTGGTCGAGGAGAGCACGAAGCAAGTCTGGCAAACGGAGCTGACTCCCGGGTTCCCTGCCCCATCGTCCGAGGTTGATCCCGGCGAGGACCAGTTCGACGTAACGTTGGCTGAGCTCAAGTACTTGCTTCACTACGGCTTCTAAACTTAAGAATCTGCTCGGTCCCCGAACCGTCGGGATGATGCAGAAGGAGCACCGGTGATTGCATCCATCCTGGATTTTCAGAATGGGCCGTGCTCGGTCAGTAAGCGACTCGGTAATCGGGGCTGACAGAAATTCACGGGGTGAAATGAGGTCGTCCTGATGAATTCCGGTGTGATAGTGCTCAGAGTGGGCGACGATGTCGGCGATTTGAGACTTATGACTGTTGCCGACGACCCACTCGACTCCGGGGAGTTCGGCTAACTCCGCCGGCGCCCGTTGCGCGTAACAGCCGGTGACCAGGATTTTCGCTTTTGGATTTTCACGATGTGCGCGGCGAACAGCAGCGCGCACATCGGAATCGGCGTTCGCGGTTACAGTACACGTATTAAGGACAATGAGGTCGGCCTGCTGGGAGCGGGCAACGCTGACTAGGTTTTGAGATTGGAGCAGGGATTCAAGTGCCGCGCCATCCGCCTGAGTAGCACGGCACCCGAAGTTCTCTACGAGGAAAGTGCGCATTGTTCGCGCCTACCGCTGGGTTGGCAACGAAAGCTGCCGGGACAACTTATTCAGCGACAACGCCGTGACGAAGAAGCTCGGCTTCTTCGACGGACATGATCTCCGGCCCTTCGCCCTCGTTGCCCTTTTCATCTTTCCGCTGCACGCGCTTGGCAGCTTTATCGCGCTGCTTTTCCTGGCGCGCGAGTTCTTTCTGCCTCTTTTGAAACGATGTACTAGATCGTCCGGCCATAGATGCCCTCTCTTCTATACTCTCAAAACCTTGGATGCTCGGCAAATGCGGTACGTTCCACGACCTCGACGCGCCCGCTTACAGGCCGATTCGGTTGACGCGATTGTGACAGAGGTGATACTTTCGAGGCGCGAGGAGGACGGAACGTCCCTCAGCAGTATTGTCCGAGATTGTGCAGGATTGTGCAACATTTCGAAAAATCATGAGTTGCACATATGAGCTGCTGGATATATCAGCTACGGCTGGGAGGACATCTACAAGAAAATAAGTCGTTTAATATGAATCATTTAGAGCACATAAATTCATCTCAGAAAGGAAATTTTCTCCCTATGGCTACATTCCGTCGAGGACTGGATGCGGAGGACCGCATCTGCACAAAGTTAGAAGGGTTTGGGTGCCGGATTCAGCGGGACCCCAGATTAGACCATAAACATAAGCTCGATTTCGTTATTACCAATTACATAGACAATCCAAACTTTTACTCCTTCGGTGTTCAAATTACAACCAAGCTCGATCAGTTAGAAAAGCAGGAAGAATTTCTAAAAGCGAATCAGGCCAGCCGGGTGACGACTAAGGCGTTGTACCTCGAGTTGTCCGACAAAGTGGATCTGGAAGATGGCGGCGCACTCGCCGTACTTTCGGTGATTCTCGACTTCCAGTTCAACCGCAGCTACTCAAACGTAAGATTATCAGCAGCAAGGATTTACGACGATTTAACTTACCAGTTTTACGATCTTGCAGCGCGAGTGAAGCAACTCCATGAACGGGCAGATGAACAGCATTGGCGTATTGAGCAGGCGAGCCCTGGGGCGGCGCGGAGTTTTGGGGCGAGTTCGGTGACGCCGATCGACTCAGCTACGACCGCAAGCGGCGTGCGCAGTGTGCCGGCAGTTCCCGTGCCGTTCAGTCCGGCGGCTCCCGTTTCGTTTAGTTCGGCGGCAGCGACGCACGCCTGTGCCGGCGTGGTCACCTCTTACGTGCGGCAGGGTGGCCATGGGGTCATTCAGGGCGAAGGCGAAACTCGCTATTTCTTCCATGTCAGTCATGTTGCGGACGAAGCGCTGCGCGAACATCTCAATGGGTTGCCGTACGCGACTACCCCGATCGCCCTGGAACTCGCGGTGATCTTTTCTAATGCGGGTTTGACGAAACCGGGGGCACGTTACCCGGAGGCTCGGGGTGTCCGGCTGCGGATGCGCGATTAATCCTCCCTACCCCACGATTGCACGAGCTTGATCGAAAACGCTCTGAAACATGGGCCTAGTGAGCCGGCCGGTTGACGTGTTCTGCTGGCTGGGATGGAAGGACGAGATTAAAATCGGGTCTGCGGGATCCGTGCGGTAGATCGCCCCGTGGCGGAAGGGGACAGCGCCGCGGACGACTGGGCGTCCCTGGCTGCGCTTGAGACCGAGGTAATCGTCGAAGGCGACCTTGCCCAATGCAACCAACACTTTGACGTTGGGCATTAACTTCAATTCGCGCTCCAACCACATCCGGCAATTCAGGATTTCTTGGGGAAGCGGCTTGTTCTCGGGCGGGGCGCAATGGGCGGCGCAGGTGATCCGGGCGTCAATGAGCCGGAGCCCGTCTTCGCGGGAAATGCTAGTGGGTTGGGAAGCAAAACCGGCGGCGTGCAGGACTGGAAAAAGAAAGTCGCCAGATCTGTCACCGGTAAACACGCGCCCGGTGCGATTGGCGCCATGTGCGCCCGGCGCGAGCCCCAGGATAAGTACCCGGGCATCGAGTGGGCCGAACGATGGGACTGGTCGGCCCCAGTAGTTCCAATCGAGATACGCCCGCCGCCGCACGGAGGCGACTTCCTGGCAATGGGCGATCAGGCGCGGGCACCTGGCACAGGCCACGATGTCACGGTCGATTGACGAAGGGCTCGGCAAGGGGTTTGAGTAGGGGCCGAACAGGCAAATCCAACAATCGCATACGCGGGAACACAAGCGTCGAGTACAATCTGCCAAATGAACGCTCCCTTTCGGCTGGACGGAAAAACTGCGCTGGTGACCGGGGGCGCTAGTGGCATTGGTGAGGCGACGTCGCGAGTCTTGAGCGGCGCCGGTGCCAGGGTGGTGATTGCCGACATCAACCAGGAGCGAGCCGAAAAGCTCTCCGCGCAACTGGAGGGGAGTTCCGTCCGTCTATTCGATATTACCGATGAAGAAGCCGTGCGGCGAGAGATCCGCGCGCTTGGCAAGCTCGACATTCTGATCAATAACGCGGGAATCGGCCTGGTTGGAAACGTTGAGGAAACTGAGATTGTGGATTTCCGGCGCGTGTTCCGGGTGAACGTGGAAGGTCTTTTCCTGGTGACTAAGCATGCTCTGCCGTTACTTGTGGCGTCGCGGGGCGCGATTGTGAACATTGGGTCGGTGGCGGGGCTGATCGGGGTGAAACGGCGATTCGCCTACTCGGCGACGAAAGGGGCGGTAATTGCGGCTACACGGCAGTTGGCGGTGGATTATCCGACGCAGATTCGTGTGAATTGCATTGCCCCCGGCACGGTGGATACACCTTTCGTGGAGGGGTATCTGCAGAAGTACCATGCGCACGAGATTGAGTTAACGCGGGCGGAATTGAATGCGAGGCAGCCGATCGGGCGACTTGGGAAACCGGAAGAGATCGCAAATCTGGCGCTGTATTTGTGTTCGCAAGAGGCGCAGTTTATGAATGGTGCGGTGCTGCCAATAGACGGCGGATGGACGGCGGCGTAAGACGGCCGGGGGCGAAACCGGAGAAATATCGCATTCCGTGTGACTTAGGTATTGACGAGAGGCGCACAATTCAGACACACTACATACATCTCGGCTGCTCCCCGAGACCTTCCGAGCTCTGGCGCTCGTGCTGTACCCGAATCTTCGGTCTGCGTCCGCGCACAAACATGGAAAGTTCACGTCTCCTGCCGTCTATCGGCAGATTTCTGCAGATCGCAGCTGTGCTGGTTCTGTGGAGCGGAGCGGCACACGCCGCCACTCATCACCACAAAGCAGCGAAGACCACGCACGCGAAAGCGCGCTCGGGCGGAAAATCTTCGCGTTCGAGCGGGAAGGCTTCGCATTCGAGCGGGAAGAAAAGTGCGCACGGGCGGACATCCCATGTACGCGCGACCAGTAGCCGCGGGCGGAAGACATCGAGGAAGGTGTCGGCTTCGGCGCGCCGTCACGGTAGACGGGTCCGCACGCTAACGGCACGTGGGCGGCGGGGTCGTCCGGTTTGGGTGCAGACTTGGGATGAGCCGACCTTCGCCAATTCGACTGTGGGCGACAACGTGGACGGGGAAGACCTGACAATTCGGCGCGCGGCGGTGGATTCGCTGGGTCAGTTCAATGGATCGGTGATTGTGGCCGACCCGAACACCGGACGCATTCTGACCATGGTGAATCAGAAGTTGGCATTGGGAGCAGGATTCCAGCCTTGTTCAACGATCAAGCTCACGGTGGCGCTAGCCGGGCTGAAAGAGAACCTAGTTGCGCAGCCGGCGGTTTTGAATATTGCACATCGGGGCGGCGGGATGGACTTGACCTACGCCATTGCCAGGTCGAACAACTTCTACTTCGCGACGTTGGGGCAGAAGCTGGGCTATGACAAAGTCGCTTATTATGCCCACCAGTTCGGCTACGGCGAGAAAGCGGGGTTGAACATTGCGGGCGAGCAGCCAGGTTCGTTTCCGGCGGCGCCTCCGAAGAATGGCGGAGTGGGGATGCTGACAAGCTTCGGTGAGGAAATCCATCAGACACCGCTGGAGTTGACAGCCCTGGTGAGCGCGATTGCGAACGGTGGCAAGCTTTGGTACCTGCAGTACCCGCGCAGTGAAAAGGAAGTAAAGGAATTCAAGCCGCAGTTGAAGCGAACGCTGGATATCGCGCCTTTGATCCCGTCGATCAAGCCGGGGATGCAGGGGGCCGTGGAATATGGAACTGCGCGGCGGGCCAAGCAGGACACGCCGATTCTCGGTAAGACCGGGACATGCAGCGAGGGGCGGACGCGGTTGGGATGGTTCGGTTCGTATAACGACGTGGGGCAGAATAAGCTGGTGGTGGTTGTGATGCTGACTGGCGGGCGGCCTTCGATTGGTCCGATGGCGGCAGGTGTGGCAGGCGATGTCTATCGGCGGTTGGCGGAGCAGAAGGTGCTCAGTCTGGATAAGCCATTTCAGCCAGACTCGCTAGTGGCGGCGCAGATTTGTTGCGGGAGGAATTAGCTTCGATGCGGTCACGGCTGGCTAGTGGATGCGTTGCAATGCTATTCAGCGGTGTTTCGTTGTTTGGCGCGGATCTTACGGGGAAGTGGACGCTCCACGTCAAATTCTTTATGCACAATGGCGACCCGTGGTTCCAGTTTCAGCAGAGTGGCGAAAAGCTGACCGGTACCTATCACGGATATTTCGGCGAGCTGCCGCTCGTTGGGACCGTGAAGGGCGAGCAGGTCGAATTTCACATCGAAGACAAGCGAGGGTCCGGCACGTACGTGGGCACTCTGAACGGCGACGTTCTGAAGGGCACCGCGAAATACCCATTCCCATTGGGAACTGGCCATTTTGAAGGAAAACGGACGCCTTAAAAGCGGGCCAGCGGCTACACAATTATTACAATCCGCGGGCTCCGCGATTGCTAGTCTGGGATAGAGTCCACTATCCGCATGACACCAACCGCATTGCCTATTGCTCACAAAGGAGATCGCGCCAATTGGGCGATGATCACCTTCTTCGTCGTTTTTCACATCGGAGCAATCGCCGCATTCTTTTTCATAACCTGGCAAGCCATTGCCGTGGCATTTATCCTGAACTGGGTTGCTTTGTGTTTAGGAATCGGGATGTCTTATCACCGGTTGCTGACGCACCGGTCGTATAAAGTCCCCAAGCCGCTCGAATACTTCCTTTGCATTTGCGCGACGATGTCGCTCGAAGGCGGACCGCTCTTCTGGGTTGCGACGCATCGGATGCATCATCAATTCGCAGATAAGCCGGGTGATCCGCACAGTCCGCACGATGGTGGATTTTGGGCCCACATGGGATGGCTGCTGGTAGGGGAGTCCAAGCACTCCAACACGCAACTGATGGGGCGGTACGCACCCGATCTGGCGCGTGATCCGATCTATCGTTTCATCAATCGTTGGCATTATGTACCGGTGATCCTGCTCAGTTTCGCGCTGTTTGCGCTAGGCGGTTGGCCGATGCTGCTGTGGCCGATCTTTTTCCGCGTGACGCTGGGACTGCATTTCACGTGGATGGTGAACTCGGTGACGCATATGTGGGGCGGACGGCGATTCGATACGCGGGACGATTCACGAAATAACGGGCTGGTGGCGCTGGTTACGTTCGGCGAAGGCTGGCATAACAATCACCATGCGCATCCGGTTTCGGCGCGTCACGGTCTGGCGTGGTATGAGCTCGATATCACGTGGCTGCATATTAATTTTTTAAAGAAGCTTGGAATCGCGAAGAATGTGAAAGTCGCCGCTGTGGACGAAGCTCTTCTGGAGCGCGCCGTCGCGTAGGGTGCAGTGCTGACGTCGGGTCACCGCCGCTCGAAATTCGTTTTCATCGCGCTCGGCTGCTGCCTAGTGGCGCTTGCGGTCACGCTGAATGTCGGCTGGATTTTACTGAACTGGAAAACAGGACTACTGATGGTCTTCGGCGTCCTGTTTTTCGCTTTAATCATCACCGGGGTGGTGCTGAATACGATCTTTCTGGTTCGAGAAATTCGCCGGAACGAGCAGCACGATACCTTCATTAATGCAGTTACCCACGAGCTGAAAACACCGATTGCTTCGATCCGTTTGTATCTGGAGACGATGCAGAAGCGCCCCCTTCCGGAAGAGCGCAGGCAGGAGTTTTACAGCATCATGCGGGATGATTGCGATCGCTTGCTGGCCACGGTAGAGCAGGTGCTGCGGGCCAGTGGGACGCGCGGGCGCAAACTGGATTTCGAGCTGGTGGACCTGCCGCAGTTGGTGGGCGAGTGTGTCGACTTGGTGCGCTTGCGGCACCATCTCGATCGCGCCAGCGTCGAATTCCAGAAACAGGTAGAGACGGCGGAGATTCTCGGCGACTCCGAGGAACTGCGAGCAGCGGTGACGAATCTGCTGGATAACGCGATTAAGTATTCCGCCAACGACCCGCACGTCGAAGTGGTGTGCGAGAAGCCCGATGATCAGCACGTACTCGTGCGCGTCAAGGATCAGGGTGAAGGAATTTCGAAGAAAGAGCTGAAGAGGATTTTCGGACGCTTTTACAGGATTCCAGGGTCGATGGCACGCCGGGTGAAGGGTACAGGGCTGGGCTTGTTCATTGTCCGCTCGGTGGTGAAACGGCATGGTGGGAAGGCGTATGCGGAGAGTCCGGGTGTGGGTTTGGGTAGCACGTTCACGCTGCGCTTCCCCGTAGCTCCAAGGCAATGAGCGATCCGCTTCTCAGGACCGATTCCGGGCCGCGGGTGCTGATCGTGGAAGACGAGATACACATCGCGACGGCTCTCGGCTTCAATCTGGAAGCGGAAGGTTATCAGGTGGAAAGCGTGGATACGGGGGAAGCCGCGCTTGAAATGGCGTCGCGATTCGATCTGGTTTTGCTGGATGTGATGTTACCGGGAATGAACGGATTCCAGGTGGTTCGGGAGATGCGGCGGACCAACTGTTATGTCCCAGTGCTGATGCTTACGGCGCGCGGCCGCGTGGAAGACACTCTGGCGGGGTTTGAAGCCGGGGCCGACGATTACCTGCCGAAGCCGTTCGACCTTGCCATCCTGCTAGCGCGCGCCGCGGGACTATTGCGACGTACAGGCTGGATGCGCCAGGACACCACCAGCGCGGACGACCAATTCTCTTTGAACGGGCGTACGGTGGACTTTCGGGCCATGGAGATTCGAATGCCGGACCGCACCTACCCGCTGACTCTGATGGAGGCGAATCTGTTGCGTTACCTGGTCAGGCACGCCGGGGAGGCGATTCCGCGCCAGCGTCTGTTGGAAGATGTTTGGGGAGTCCGCGAGGATACCGACACACGCGCGATCGATAACTTCATCGTGCGCTTGCGAAAATATCTGGAAGATGAACCGGCGCAACCGCAGCATCTGCTCACGGTGCGCGGCGTGGGATACCGCTTCGTCATGGCATAATTAAGAGCGCCGTCCCTCCTGACCCGGTTCCTCCCTCCTTCATGAAATTTTTCCTTCTCGTTGCTGCTGTTGCTGTCGTATTTTCCAGCCGATTATCGGCAGTTCAATTAACGCCCGAAACTGTTGACGCTTTCAACCGGTATGTGGCCGACTATGAGGCTCACCGGTTTCAATCGCCTACCTTTATCTCTTCGGCGGCAACCGACGCGCGACGCCAGCAGATGCAGCACGGGGAAGCGGTGGTATTCCCGGGGCAAAAGAATGGGGACATTGAAATTAAGAACGGCTTGATTCACGATTGGGTGGGTGGCGTGTTTGTCCCTGGGGCTCGCTTGGACAAGGTGCTGGCAGTAATTCAGGACTACGGTCATCAGAGCCGGGTGTATGCGCCGGATATTGCCGAGTCGCGGATACGGTCGCGAGAAGGAACTGATGAGTTCAACGTGTACATGAGGGTAATGAAATCCAAGTTCATGCTGAACGACGTGCTGAACACCGAGCACAAGATCAAGTTCACACGCGTTTCGCCGGACCGGGAGTATTGCCGCTCCTATAGCACCAGGGTTGCGGAAGTAGCTAACCCGGGGTCAAAGGATGAACACGAGTTGCCCGTGGGAAGCGATCGTGGTTTTTTGTGGCGCATGTACGGGTACTGGTTCTTCGAGCAAAAAGATGGCGGGGTTTACATCGAGTACGAGTCGATCTCGCTATCGCGCGACGTTCCCATGCTGATGGGAAAAGTGTTAGGCCCGATCCTGCATTCCTTGCCGGCGGAATCACTGCGATCCAGCATGGAGAAAACGCGTAAGGCGGTCTTGGCCGCGAGCGGCACCGGGCCGACGGCACAGGCGTCTACAAACTAAGCGGGCGGAGTTTTGCCGAAGATGAGGATGTGCTGCCAGGGGAGCTTCTCGCTGCGTTTGATGAGCCGGAACCCTTCAGGCTTGAGCTCGGCCACTACTTGATCAACGGTCATCTTGTGCTCTTCCCGAATGGGCACTGCCGGATCCTCGGCGCGAAATTCGAGTAATACCAGACGACCCTCCGGCTTCAGGCTGTCGCGCAGCTTGCGGATCATTTCCTGCGGATGGGAGAACTCGTGGTAGACATCCACCAGCAGAGCGAGATCGATGCTGCCAGCAGGGAGTTTCGGATCGCGATCGGTGCCGAGGACCGGAATAACGTTCCGGACACCTTGCGCGGCGGTGTTCTTTCGCAGGAGCTGGAGCATGCCGGGTTGGATTTCATTGGCGTAGACCTTTCCGTCCGGACCTACGCGAGCCGCTAAGCGCAGGGAGTAGAATCCAACACCAGCGCCAATGTCGGCGACGGCCGAACCCTTCGCGATCCCGATTTCGTCGAGAGCCACGTCGGGGTGCTCTTCGGATTCGCGCTCGGGACGGGTAAGCCAGTCCGCTCCGCCGACACCCATAACTGGCGCAATCTCGCGTTTGGTGACGGGATGTTCCTGGGCATGGCAGGAAGCAAGGATCAGAAGCGCGGAGGCGAGTTTTTTCATAGCGTGATGCCTCCATCGATGCCGAGGACCTGACCGGTGATGTAGTTATCGGGTTCGAGGAGGAATCGGACCGCGCGCGCGATGTCTCGCGGATGCCCGAAGCGGGTAATGACGCCGTCGTCAAGGAAACGATCGTATTTGCCGGAGGCAATACTGGCTTGCGCCATTCCCGCATCGATGATGCCCGGACTAATCACGTTGACGCGGATGCCCGAAGCACCGCGAGTTTCTTTAGCTAGGACGCGGGCAGCGTGCACCAGGGCAGCCTTCTGTGACGCGTAGACGGTGGAGTTGGGGAAGATAGCGGCGGCCTGCATGGTGGAGACGAGTACGATCGAGCCATGGGTTCGCTGATCGCGCATGGTGGCGGCGGCTTGACGGGCGAGCAGAATCGGACCCAGATAGTTGGCCGCGTGAGAACGGTTCATGGTCTCCTCGATGGATTCAGCGCCGTTGGGGCGGGCGGGATCGCCGGACAGGATCACCAGCCCGTAGAGACGCTGGAAGATTTCAACAAGACGCTTGCGATCGGCGGAGATGGAGAGATCGGCCTGTTCGATGCGGGCGATTGAAGCAAATTCTCCTGCGCGGGCGACGTTTGTCCGATAAGTAGCGGTGACTGAAGCGCCATCGGCGGCGAGCGTGCGAGTAACCTCCGCGCCGATGCCGCCAGTGCCACCCGCGATTAGAATTTCAAGCTGCTGCAGGGACACGCCGACTATCCTCCACGGCAACATATCCGCAGGCCGTGATAACGAGAAACATGGTCAGAACTTCGCTATCGCCCAGGTTCAGTTCCGCAAAGCCTTCGACC
Organism: Bryobacterales bacterium; assembly: GCA_963752695.1. GTDB lineage: Bacteria > Acidobacteriota > Terriglobia > Bryobacterales > Bryobacteraceae > Bog-113. The sequence goes on along the minus strand of CAVVZB010000002.1, from coordinate 94,824 downwards.
AGTATGGCAAGGACGCAGGCAATGGTGGCTTGCAGAAGGAAGCGAGTATCGCCGCGGGCGGGAGCGCGGCGGAGCCCACGAGCGCAATCGTAGAGAATCATGCCGAGCATCCACAGAAGCGCGAGCATGGTTGGGATTCCCCGCTCGGCGGCGTAATGGACATAGATGCTGTGAAGGTGGCCATAGTAACCGGGCGGTAGTGGACGCGGGATATCGGCTGGCAGCCAAGCGTAGAACTGTTGGTGCACCTGCTCGGGACCGAGCCCGAGGATGGGGTGGGCGCGAATCATCTCGAGGCCGGTGCGCCAGACGATTACACGAAAGCCATTGGAATCGACACCGGGCTGGGGATGAAAGATGGAGATAGCGCGCTCACGCACGGATTGGGGACCGGCCGCGAAGGCGATCAGAACTAGCCCGGGGATCACGAGGACCAGCCACTTCTTCCGGGACCAACTGAGATAGAGCAGCGCGATAAAGGTAGCGATCCAGACCGAGCGCGTGTCGGTCAGGAGCAGCGCGATCGCCATGCAAAAGGCTGCAAGGATGAGGGCTGCAATGAGGCGCCGGTCCGTGACGCGGCCGAAAAGCAGGAGAGCAACCAGGATGATGAACACGAGCATTTCCTGGCCGGAGAAAGTCATCCAATGGCTCATCGCGCCGGTGATCCGCGCGTTGAGGTAGTAGTTGTAGAAGTCCCGGTGCAGGTCGCGCGCCTGCTGCCACTTCGAAACAAATTGGACAATGCCGGCGAGGCTGGTGAGCCCTGCTAATCCGCACCAAACGAGCATCAGGTTGCGCGCCTGGACGACGCTACGGAGGATAGTGAAAATCACAACCAGCATCGTGTAGACGTACATTTTCTTGACTTGCGGCATGCCGGCCAGGATGTGACCGGACGCGAGCAGAGACACGATGGTTCCGGCGAGAAAAAGGGCGAGCGGCAGCCACGGCGCGGGCAAGCGAATACGCTGCCGGGAAACCAGAAGGGCGGCAATGGCGATTCCGAGCAGGATCTGGCTGGCCGCGATGGAGAAGAGAATAACGGCGGCGGAAGCGCAGCCCGACCAGAGGGCAACGTGCTGGGAGAGGCGTTGCGCGCGCGAACTTTCGGGAGGCAAACTGCAAGTATCGCAATGACGGGGGCCGCGTTGTAACATAAAGTGGTTCACACATGAAAGTCCTGTCGGACTGGCTAGCGGGAGATCGTGAAACCCAAGAGCTTGTCGCACTTTTAGACCCTCACCGCATTCCGGCGCATGTGGCCATCATCATGGATGGAAACGGGCGTTGGGCGAATCGCCGGGGACTGCCGCGCATTGCCGGCCATCGAGCTGGCGTGGGGCCGGTTCGTGAAACTGTAGAGACGTGCGCCCGGCTGGGTGTGGAAGCGTTGACGCTTTACGCGTTTTCCGTTGAGAACTGGAAACGGCCGCGCGCGGAGGTGGATACATTATGGCGCTTGCTGCGCTTCTATTTACGGCGGGAACTGCCGGAGTTGAATCGCAATAGCGTTGTGCTGCGGGTAATCGGGCGCGTGGACGAGTTGCCTGGCAGGGTTCGCGAAGAGATCGAGTTCGCCGAACACGGTACGTGCCGGAACGGAGGCATGCGGCTGAATCTAGCGATCAACTACGGCGGACGCGCGGAACTGGTGGACGCCATTAACGGAGCCATCGAGGAAGCGCGCTTGGCGGGGACGCTGGGTAACTTGCGGCTGGACGAAGACGCGGTTTCCGCGCATTTGTATACGGCTGACGTAGCAGACCCGGATCTATTGATTCGGACTTCCGGCGAAATGCGGGTAAGTAACTTCCTGCTGTGGCAAATCGCATACGCCGAGTTATACGTAACCGATACTCTATGGCCGGATTTCAATCGCGGCGAACTGCTGCGCGCCGTCCTGGATTTTCAGAAGCGGGAACGTCGATTCGGCGGTTTGGGTAAGCGGGCAGTGGCCGAGATGACCGTGCCGAAATCGGAAGGCGCGCGCGATAGCGAATGGCTTGAGGAGACTGTAGTCTCCTCAAAATGACGCGAGTACTGACGGCCGCGGTCTTGATTCCCGTGGTGTTGCTGGGGCTGTTTGCGGGGCCTTGGTGGGCGCTCCTGTCGGTCATTGCCGCAGTATCTGTCCTGAGTTTCATCGAATATTCTCAAATGCTCAGCCTTTCGATGCGGAGCCGCGTCGTTGGAGTGCTTGCCGGTTTGGCCATTCTGCCTGCGGGCTTGGACCAAGCGTTTCTCGCCGTCATTTTGCTGGGCTGTGTCGCGTTGGTATTGCCGATGCTCGGGGACGATTTGCTGGCCGCCTTCCACGAATCCGCAGCTATGTTTCTCGGCGTGATTTACATCTTTGGCGCGATGACGGCGGGCTATCACCTGGGGCTGCGTAGTTCCTGGTGGCTGTTGTTCGCACTGGTCATCAATTGGATCGGCGATTCGGGCGCGTACTACGTGGGGCGTCAGTTCGGCAAACATAAGATGGCGCCGCGAATTAGTCCTGGAAAGTCCTGGGAAGGGGCGATTGCTTCGGTCGTGTTTTCGACGGCCTTCTTCGTGTTGATTGCCCCGCGGTTCCTGCACCTTTCGATTCCAATCGCGGCCGTGTTGGCGCTGTCCGGAAACGTAGCGGGCCAATTGGGAGACCTGGCGGAATCGGCCTTGAAACGCGCGCTGGGAGTGAAAGACAGCGGACGCTTGCTGCCGGGTCATGGCGGAATGCTCGACCGCGTGGACGGGGTATTGTTCACAGTTCCGGTGGTCTATTCGATGATGCGATTGCTGCACCTTTAGACCGGCCCCGTTCAGGCTGGCATCCTACAGAGTATGCGCCATTTCGTGCTGGTTTTAGGCGATCAGTTGGATCGGCATTCGGCGGCTTTCGACGGCTTTGATGTCGAACAGGATGCGGTCTGGATGGTGGAGGTGGTGGAGGAAGCCACCTACGTTTGGAGTCACAAAGCGCGCATCGCCATGTTCTTCAGCGCCATGCGGCATTTTGCCGAACTCCTGCGCGCGGAGAAGATTGCAGTCCATTACCGAAAGATAGATGAGCCAGGCAATCTAGGTAGCTTCACGGCCGAGTTGCAGCAAGCTGTGCGCCAGCATGCACCGCAGAAGCTGATCGTGGTGTATCCGGGCGAGTGGCGCGTGCGCGAGTTGTTGAAACAAGCGGCGGCAGAACTAAACGTGCCACTGGAAATGCGGCCGGATAACCATTTCTTCTGCGGCACGGACGAGTTTGAGGCGTGGGCGCTGGGCAAAAAGCAACTGCGTCTGGAGTTCTTCTATCGCGAGATGCGGATGCGGCACACGATTCTGATGGACCGCAAGAAGCCGCTCCTGGGGAAGTGGAACTTCGACGCGGAGAATCGGGGAAGCTTCGGGAAGGCCGGACCCGAAGGCTTGCGTTCCTGCAAAATCTATCCGCCGGACGCAATTACGCGGGAGGTGATCGAGACGGTGAACCGCGTTTTCAGCGACCATCCCGGCGAGCTTCATGCCTTCGATTTTCCAGTGACTCCGGATCAGGCCAAGGAGGCCTTGGAGGACTTCGTAGCTACGGCTCTGCTACACTTCGGCCGCTATCAGGATGCAATGTGGACCGACGAGCCGGTGCTTTACCACTCCCGGCTGTCAGCGGCGATGAACCTGAAGTTACTCAATCCGCGAGTGGTGGTGCACGCCGCCGAGCAGGCTTACTTTGATGGGCATGCGCCAATCGAAGCAGTGGAAGGGTTCATCCGGCAAATCCTGGGTTGGCGCGAATATGTTCGGGGAGTCTATTGGCTGTACATGCCGGAGTATCTGCAGCGCAATCACATGAATGCGCACCAGCCACTTCCGGCTCTTTATTGGAGCGGCGAAACGGACATGGAGTGCCTGCGCCAGGCAGTTGGACAAACGTTGAAATACGGCTACGCGCACCATATCCAACGCCTGATGGTGACCGGGCTATTCTCGCTATTGCTCGGCGTGGAACCGCGCGCAATTCACGAGTGGTATCTGGCAATTTATGTAGACGCGGTGGAGTGGGTGGAGCTTCCCAACGTGCTGGGCATGTCGCAATACGGGGATGGCGGGATTATGGGATCGAAGCCGTATATCGCAAGCGGCAAGTACATCCAGCGGATGAGTAACTACTGCGCGGGGTGCCGGTACAATCCGGCGAAAGCAACCGGGGACAATGCCTGCCCTTTCACCACGCTTTATTGGGACTTTCTCATGCGGCATGAAACCATGCTTGGGGCGAATCCCCGGATGATTATGCAAGTGCGCAATCTGGCGCGGATCGCTAAGCCGGAGCGTGAGCGAATCCAGATTCAAGCCGCGGACGTGCGGAAGCAGCTGGCATGAATCGGGTGTTCGAAAAGTCTCTGGCGCTTTCCTGCTCTGCCGGCGAAGCGTTCGCGTGGCACGAACGCCCGGATGCGTTGGACCAGCTGATTCCACCCGGTGCTCCGGTGCGGGTGGTAGAGCGGCATCCCGGCGAACATAAGCTGGGTGAGCAAGGCTCGATTCGAGACGGCGCGAGGGTCGTCATGGCGATTGGACCGGGGTTCTTGCACATGCTCTGGGTCGCGGTGCATGAAGGCTACCGATCGGGGCAGCAATTTGTCGATGTGCAGGTACGTGGACCGTTCGCCTACTGGCGGCACACGCATCTGTTTCGGGATGTAGAAGCGGGCGGTTGTGAAATGACCGATCACGTTGATTATCGGCTGCCGATGGGGCTTCTGGGTGACGTGGTCGCGCATCGATTCGTAGAGAAGAAGATCGATGCGATGTTCGCGTGGAGGCATGAGGCGACGCGGCGGGCACTGTCGATTCCGTAACATTCGGTAACATGGGCCCCAATGGCCGACATCATCAGCGATTACCAAAGATGGAAGCAACAAGGGGAAGAACTTCGCGTGCAAGCGAAGCTCGCGATGCAGACCCGGTTCAGTGAATTGCTTCTAGAGGCGGCCAAGGTTGCCGAAGAATATCGAGCCGATTTCGGGAGTGTCCTGAAGCCGCCGCCGCTGGTGACAAGCTTTCGTTATAAAGCCGGGAAGCCAGTGAAGAAGCGGGCCGCGCCGGGGCAAAAGAAGGCGGAAGCTCCGACTTCGCCGGCTGCAAAACCCACGCGCAAGATACTGGGTCTGCAACAACGCCTAGCAACGGCTCAAAAGAAACTGCAGGCGGCGAAGGCCGCGGGTTCACCGACGCGGGATCTGGAAGACCGCATCTACGAGATCGAAGACGCTCTGCAGACTGCGGTACGCAAGGGCGACTGAGATCAGGGAATGTCGAACTTTTCGCGGCGTCAGTTGCTCACCGGCGTGTTGACCGTACCGGCCGCAGTGGCGGGCGCAGCACAGGCGAGAGACCGGAAGACTCTATCCTTTCCCGACTGCGGCGAGCAGCCTTCTGCCATATCCGCAGTCACTGAGCCCGGCGTGTTGCGGCTGATCGCGAGCGGAGGTGAGTGGCGCTCGGAATCAGTGATCGCGCGGTTTGCAGGCGGGAGTATTTACGTACGCTCCCCGAAAGTCGCGCTCAGGCACCTTCGCATTCGCTGGCCGGGTAATCCGAGCAGTGGGCTGACGTACTTGGGCGATGCGTGGGAACGGAGCTACGGAGACTTAGGGTGGCGCGGGCTCGATCCGGAACGCGTCATGCCCTGGTATTTCCTGGCGTCGCAAGGAAGCCAGTCCATCGGCGTCGGGGTGAAGACCGGCGCGGCTGCGTTTTGCTATTGGCAGGTAGATGGTGGCGGGCTGACCCTGGTGCTCGATCTCCGGAGCGGTGGGCGCGGCGTGATGCTGGGAGATCGCGAGTTACTGGCGGCGACGGTGGTGACCACGCGAACGGAGCAGACGTCCGCTTTTGCCGCGGCGAGACAGTTCTGCCATCGCATGTGCGCGTCGCCACGTCTTCCAGCTACACCGGTATATGGCGGGAACAACTGGTATTACGCGTATGGGAAAAGCTCGGCGGACGATATCCGGCGCGATGCTCAGAGGATTGCGTCGTTGTCTCCGGGTGGCGCCAATCGGCCATTCATGGTGATCGACGACGGATGGTCCCCGTTTGCAACAGCGGGTCCTTGGGATCGCGGCGGCAGCAAGTTCCCCGATATGCCAAAACTTGCCGCGGATGTCAGCGGGATGGGCGTCCGCCCGGGAATTTGGATGCGGCCGTTGATTACCCAGGAGGCGGTGGCGGACAACTGGAAGCTGAATTCTCCCGGAGCGCGGCGGGAAGCCGGCGATAAGCGGGGATGGACGTTGGACCCAACCGTTCCAGAGGTGCTGCAGCAGGTGGGGAACGATGTTCGCCGGATGCGTTCCTGGGGCTACGAGCTAATCAAACACGATTTCTCGACCTTCGACGTGCTGGGGCGTTGGGGCTTCTCCATGGGAGCGGAGTTGACCGATGGTGAATGGACGTTTTCCGACCGGAGCCGCACGACAGTGGAAGTCATCAGGGCGTTGTATAAGACTATTCGTGAAGCGGCCGCGGACACTCTGGTGTTGGGCTGCAACACGGTAGGGCATCTGAGCGCCGGAGTGTTCGAGCTGCAGCGCACCGGTGACGACACCAGCGGGCGGGAATGGAGCCGAACGCGCAAGATGGGAGTCAACACGCTGGCGTTTCGGGCGTGCCAGCACGGCACGTTTTTCGCAATCGATGCCGATTGCGCGGGTGTGACGCGCGAGGTACCTTGGAACGAGAATCGCCAATGGCTGGATCTGTTGGCGCGTAGCGGCACCCCACTATTCGTTTCGGCCGCGCCGGACGCGATGGGTTCCGAACAGCAAAGCGCGATTCGCGAAGCGTTTGCACGCGCAGCGGTCATGCAACCTGTCGGAGAGCCTTTGGACTGGATGGAAACGACGGAACCGTCGAAATGGCGCTTGGGCGAGAACACGATGAACTATCGGTGGTTTCTGGAGGGAAGCCCCGGTGGGGAAGCCGGGGCTGGAGCCTGAGGATTATAGACTGCTGAAGCGCTTGCCGATTTCCGGCCAGTTAACGACGCTCCACCAAGCCTTCATGTAATCGGGGCGCCGATTCTGGTACTTGAGGTAGTAGGCATGCTCCCAAACGTCAAGGCCCATGATGGCGTGCTTGCCTTCCATGATCGGATTGTCCTGGTTCGGCGTGGACATGATCTCGACGCCAGAAGGCGTTTTGATTAGCCAGGCCCAACCGGACCCGAAGCGCGATGCCCCGGCAGCGCTGAATTTTTCCTTGAACGTTTCCAATGAGCCGAACGCGTTCTTGATGGCGTCGCTTAACGGGCCGGTGGGTTCGTGGCCAGCGCCCGGAGCCATGATCTGCCAGAACATGGAGTGGTTCATGTGACCACCGCCATTGTTGCGGACGGCGGTGCGGATGTCCTCGGGCACGGCCGCGCAATGATCCGCCAGCAACTCTTCAACCTTCATCTTTTGGAGATCGGGATAAGGCTCCAAAGCTTTATTCAGGTTGGTGACATAGGCGGCGTGATGCTTGCCGTGGTGAATCTCCATCGTCGTTTTGTCGATGGTGGGTTCCAATGCATCAAAAGCGTAGGGAAGTGCGGGAAGTTCAAACGGCATGGTTCATCTCCTTGATTACGTCTACTATGCTACCGAGCCTTCGAAGGCGTGAGCGAGACGGAACATGCGGAACTCGTCGAAATGCTTACAAAGAATCTGAAGACCCACGGGAAGACCTTCCCGAGTGACGCCGCACGGCACGCTCATGCAAGGGATTCCGGCGAGGCTGCCCGTGATGGTGAAAATATCCGACAGATACATTTGCATGGGGTCATCCACCTTCTCACCGAGCTTGAATGCGGGAAAGGGCGAAACGGGCGCGAGAATCGCATCCACGTGCTCGAAAGCGTTAGTAAAGTCCTGGGTGATCATAGCGCGCACTTTCTGCGCTTTTAAGTAGTACGCATCGTAATATCCATGGCTGAGGACATAAGTGCCCAGCATGATGCGGCGCTTCACTTCGGCCCCGAACCCCTCGCCACGCGTCGCACGATACATGTCGGTCAGCGTCCCTCCGCCAGTTTCGGCTCGCATGGTGTAGCGAACGCCGTCATAGCGGGCGAGATTGGAACTGGCTTCGGCAGTTGCAATCACATAGTAGGTATCGATCGCGTAGGCGGTGAATGGCAGCGAGATTTCCGCGATATCGCAACCCATGGCGCGAAAACGCTCGACGGCCTTTTCCACTTGAGTGAGTGTGTCGCCGGTGGCGTCCTGCATGTACTCGCGGGGCAGCCCGAGCTTCAGGCCACGAACATCGCCATTGAGAGCCGAGGTGTAATCCGGGACGGGCGCTTCGGCGGAAGTCGCGTCCATGGGGTCGTGCCCCGCAATGACCTGGAGGAGCGTGGCGGCATCGGCGACGTTGCGCGCAAACGGGCCGATGTGATCAAGCGAACTAGCGAATGCGACCAGGCCGTAACGGGAGACACGCCCATAGGTCGGAGTCACGCCGACGATGCCGCAAAAGGACGCGGGTTGGCGAATTGAACCGCCGGTATCGGACCCGAGCGATAGGACGGCGGTGCCCTGCGCGACCACTGCGGCGGAGCCACCGCTGGAGCCTCCGGGAACCCGATCGAGCGCGACCGGATTGCGGACCGGTCCGAACGCGCTGTTCTCATTGGACGAGCCCATAGCGAATTCATCGCAGTTGGTCTTGCCAATCAGGATCCCTCCGGCCGCTTCGAGCCTCTGAACAGCGGTGGAATCGTACGGCGGAACAAAGTGTTCCAACATCTTCGACCCGCACGTAGTGGTAAGACCCTTGGTGAGGATTACATCTTTCACTGCGATGGGGACACCGGCGAGCGGCCCCGGATTGCCGCCTGCGGCCAGCAAACGATCCACGCGCGCCGCATTTTCGACCGCTCGCTCGGGTGAGAAGCGCAGGAACGCGTTCGTTGAAGGGTTCTCCGCCTCCGCGAAGTTCAGGGCTTCCAAAGCCAGGGCGGTAGCGGAAAACTCCTTGTTGCGCAGTCCGTCACGCACCGAGGCGATGGTGAGATTTCGAATATCCATAGGAGTTCGATGAAGTTATGGCTCAGACGTTTTGGTTCGGGCCACTATCTCTCAATGACGCGCGGCACGCGGAAATAGCCTTGACCGGGCTGAACGGCATTGGCGAGCGCTTCCTCATTGGTCAGTGTGGGACGGGGCTCGTCCGGACGCAACGTGGCCAAATCAGAAGCGGGGAACAGGACCTGACGCATGGGTTCGACGCCCTCTGTGGGGATATCAGCGAGCCGTTCCATGTGCTGAAGAATATCGCCAAGTTGTCGAACCATGGCTGCGATCTCCGTCTCGCTCAGTCTGAGATTCGCAAGGCCGGCGACATAACGCACTTCTTTTTCGGTCAGGGTCACGCCATTTCCCTCTGGCGGGCGGCGCGATAGAGACGGCGCATGCCAGGGTCCTGGATCAGGTCCGACTCATCTCCGGGAACACTTACAGGCGCACGTTGCGGCTCGCGGCGCGGTGGGGCGACGCGGAATTCGATTTCAGTGACGATGCCGGGACCTAGATTCTTGGCAAGATTCGACGAGATGTGTTTGGTGAGTGTGAACAAGTTACGCTGCCAGACAACGTCTTCGACTTCGACCACCAAGCGTCCCCGAACGAGTTTTGCGGGTCGGGTGTGTTGAGCGATTTTCTTTCCGACTGAACGGGCCCACGCCGCGCAGGCGATCTGTTCCGCGTCGATCAACGGGTCTTCCGCCTTGGCTCGCTTGGAAACAGCCGAGAGGCTACCGATAATCTGACTGGCGCGTTGCATGGAACCGGGACTTTGAAAGTCTAACACGCAAGCTGGGTTGTGGAACGCGGGTCGCTGCATGCGCGATTCTGTTAGTCTCGGCAAGTGCAGACCGATCTTCGCCGGGCAGTGCTGGTGCTGGTGCTGGCTTCGCGCAGTCCACGGAGGCGTGAACTGCTGGATGCGGCGGCCATTGCGCATACAGTGCGCCCGGCGGATATCGACGAGAGCGTCATCCCCGGCGAGCAACCGATCGCCTATGTGCAGCGTATGGCGCGAGAAAAGGCGTTCGCAATCGCGCGCTCGGATTCCGAGATCGTACTAGCAGCCGACACCACCGTGATTTGCGAGGGTCAGATCATGGGAAAACCCGCAGACGAAGCCGAAGCGGCAAGCATGCTGCGGCGACTCTCCGGCAAGTGGCACGAGGTCATTACCGGTATCTGTTTGCTTCATCGGACCGCCGTCGTGGAAGACCATGCGTCGACGCGGGTCTGGTTCAGCAGGATTAGCGATGAAACAATTGAAGAGTACGTCCGCTCGGGCGAGCCCGCCGATAAGGCTGGCGCGTATGCAATTCAAGGCATTGCCTCCCGTTATATCGAACGGATCGACGGCAGTTACTCGAACGTGGTCGGGCTACCGATCGAGCTCGTGTGGCGCGCGTTGACGCAGATTAGAAGTTCTCTTTCTTAAGCATTTGCATGCCGCGCGGCAACTCGAAAGTACCGGCGGGGAACTGGTTGCCGATCGAGACTGTTTCGGAAAACATCTGGTAAACTTTCTCTCCATCGCGCTCACGCTGGAAGTCAAGCGGCCACTGCACACCTTGGCCCGCATCGTGGTACTTGGAGAATCTCATAATCTCCTCCACGCGTTCTTTGTAAACGGCATCGAGCCGCATGTAGCGCTGCATAACCGGGAGCTTGGTGTCGAGGCTTAGATAGACAGTGATCTTGCGATCGGCATTGTCGTAGACCTCGATGGATTCCACACGCTTGTTTTCGACAACCTCCACGCCTTTCGACTCGAAGGTCAGGCCGGGTTCATTCAGGCGTGATCGGAGAATATACAGAAAGTTAGTGACTACCGATTCGCGATGCTTCACGATCGTGTCGTCCGGCAATGGACGCACTCCTCGAAAGGTCATCTCGTAAGCTCCCTGAGGGCTGAAGAGAACGGAAGTATCCTGTTTCTTCCCGAAAGCCTGCTTCTCATAGATCCCGTAAAAGCTTACTGGCTGTGGCTGCGGTGGAGTAGCATAGCGGGTGTACAGGTGGGCAATAGATAGGCCGGACAGCCGTTCGCGGTAGAACGAGTAAGCGCGTCCGAACTCCAGCCGATCCTGCATGTTGAGGAAATTCGGACCGCCCAATGCCTGGATGCATTGATCGACCAGTTCACGCCCGCGCTTCTGGGCGCTTATATTTTGCGCGCGCGCCCCCGAGGCCAGCAGCATTCCTGCCGCAAAAGTACGGCGAGTCAATTACTGCACGCCTCCACGCATTCCAGCAGGCATGGGAATCGTTAAATCTAGAATCTTGACTTGAGAACCGAGTTTATCGAGCGAAGTGCCGAAGTCTTTCGGATTCCCAACTGCGACGACAACAAACTTGGCGGGATCAATGTATTTGCGGGCGACTCGAAGTACATCCTCGCGAGTTACCGACTGAACTGCTTTCTGATATTGAAAGATGAAATCTTGCGGGTAACTGAAGTAGTTGTAGCGAGCGAGTCGAGAAATCGTCTTCGCCGGAGTATCGAAAGCAAATACAAATCCGTTGAGCACGGTCGCCTTAGCGCCTTCGAGTTCGTCAGCAGTCACCGGCTCGCGCTGGATACGTTCAACCTCTTTACGGGCAGCCTCGATAGCTTCCACCGTCGTGGAGGATTTTGTACTGCCGTTGATCGTAAACAAGCCTGGGTGATCATAGTTCGCTCCCCAACTAGCGTTGATTCCGTAGACGTAGCCTAGCTGTGTACGGATGCGCTTGAACAACCGGCTATTAAAACCGCCGCCGAGGATGTTAGACATCACTTCCAGCGCAGCAGTATCCGGATTGTTTAATTCTCCACCGGGTTGCCCAATGATGAAGTTAGTCTGAGTAACATCTTCCTTGACGGCGAGAAACGTACCTGGCTTGTAGTTGAACTTTACAGCTGGGAATGGCGGAACTGGCGACTGCGTGACTGTCCAGTCAGCAAATAAGGACTGGATCCGAGCCTTCATCTCGGCGCCCGAAAAGTCTCCCTGAACGGCGAGAATGATGTTCGATGGGAAGAAGTACCGATGGTAAAACGCTTCAACGTCGGCGCGCTGCACTTTGGCCACGCCACTGATCTCCATGGACCAGCCGTAGGAATTATCACGGCCGTAAAGGGTATCGGTAAACTCGCGCTGCGCGATCTCGCCCGGGTCATCATTACGGCGAGTGATTCCGCTCATCAGCTGCTGCTTTACCAGGTCCAACTTGTCCTGACGAAAGCCCGGATGGGTTAACACGTCTTTGAATACCGACAAGACTTCGGCGGTATTCTCCTTTAAGCAGGAGAACGAAACCGTTCCGTCGGACTCACCGATTCCGGCTTCGACCGAAGCAGCAATGTTCTCGAGTTGCTCATCGATCTGATCTCCCGACTTGGAGGCGGTCCCGCCGCTTCGAATGACGTCGCCGGTGATGGTGGCGAGACCTACTTTGTCAGCTGGATCGAATAAGTTACCGGTACGCACCAGCGCGGTGCCGCGAACAAGAGGTAAGTCATGACTTTCCAGAAGCAGTACGCGCATTCCGTTAGGAAGCCGAAACTCGTCGACTTGCGGAAGAGTTAGCGCGCGCAGCGGCTCATACTTAAGTTGCTCCCAAAGCTTGGCGGCTTTGGGGCTCTGCGCGTGGGCGCAGGCGGCCGCGAGCAGAAATGCGGTGAAGACGCGCGTCATCATTGCTGCGCTCCAGACTGGGCCTGCGGTCCAGGTGCAGGCTGGGCGTCAGGTGGCGCACCGGGGCCCGTTGGAGATTTCAGATATGCCGAGGTCTGGTTCATTCGCGTGAAGTAAGTCCTGGCGACGCGCTGTACGTCATCGGTGGTCACCTTTTCGATGTCTTCTAACGAAGTAAACAGCTTGCGCCAATCGCCGTAAGTACCCTGATAGGACGCCAGCTGATTGGCCAGCCCCGCGTTGCTATCGAGTTGCCGGATCAATCCGGCGCGCGCCTTGGTTTTGACGCGCGCAAGGGTTTGGTCATTCACTTTCTGATTACGGATCTGGTCCAACACTTTGTCTAACGCATCCTCGTTTTGCTTCAGCGACTTTCCCATGGCGGGGACCAGGAAGAACAGGAAGAGGTTGGGATACTTGTTTCCTGGAAACGAGGAGTTCGCACCCGCCGCCAAGGCAACCCGCTGGTCGCGGACCAGCGCTTTATAAAGCAAGCCCGTGCGGCCACCCGAGAGGATGCTCTCGATCACATCGAATACCGCGTCATCCTTATCGTATTGACTGGGGCGTTTGAAGGCAACAGCTTCAATGGGCTGAGCGGGCGAGTCGATCTGCGCGATCTTGGGCCCTTCCTGAGGCGGATCTTCGGTGGTGGGACGAGAAGGCAGGGGACGCTTGGGAATGGGCCCGAAATATTTATCCGCGAGACGGCGAGCGTTGGCCGGATCGATATCACCCACGATCGCAATGGTGATGTTAGCGGGCGCGTAGTAAGACTGAAAGAACTTCTCGGCATCGCGCACACGGAGATTTTCGATGTCGCTCGGCCAGCCGACCGCCGGGCGGCGATAGGGATGGGCTTCGATCGCGGTAGCGGCCAGCGCCTCGATCAGTTTGCCTTGCGGCTCGGATTCGGTGCGCATGCGGCGCTCTTCCCTCACCACATCACGCTCTTTATAAAACTCCCGGAACACCGGCGCCCGAAAGCGCTGCGATTCCAGCAGGTACCAGAGTTCCGCGCGATTGGCCGGGAGACTATAGAAGAACTCCGTGGAATCTTCGCCGGTCTGGGCATTCAGCCCTTCTCCGCCGTTTTCCTCGATGATGCGCGGGTAGAGATTGGTATCGACAAACGTGGAAGCGGTGTCGATGGCCTGCTTCAAGTCCGCCTGTAGAGTCTTCAGCCGCGAAGCATCGGCGATTGGACCCTTGGCGCGCTCGGCATCCAGCGCGTCGTACCTGGTTTCGATTTCGGCAATCGCCGCCTGTTCTTTCACCCAGTCTTTGCTGCCGATTTCAGCAGTGCCTTTGAAGGCCATGTGTTCGAACATGTGAGCCATGCCGGTCTGGCCTTGGGGGTCATCCACCGCTCCGGCATTGACGTAAGTGTGGAAGGAAATTACCGGCGCGCGATGGCGTTCCAGGACGATAAAGTGAAGGCCATTGCCGAGCGTGAACTCGGTGACATGCTTCTCAAATTCCTTCAGATCCTGCCCGCGACCGACGAGGGGAATGAGCGCAAACAGTGCTGCCCAGGGTTTCAATTTCAAGGTGGAACTCCAATCTCAATCTAACAAGAGGGCTGAATCAGGCGTTGTTCGATCCACCGCATGATGACCGTATCCGCCCAGAACCGGGGGCCTCGACGGCTTATAAATCCGATGTGGCCGCCATGGCGGGGCGCGATTAGCTCGATACAAGGATTCGCCGCGATGGAAGGATGGCGGTAAGACTCGAATGGGATCAGAGTATCGTCCTGCGCGGTAATCATCAAAGTGGGAACGTGTATTTGAGGGACGATGCGAAGGGCGGATTGGGTTTCGTAGTACCGGTCGGCGGTGCCAAAACCGAAGCTCGGCGCTGTGATGCGGTCGTCGATATCGTAGATAGTGCGGCAGGGCGCCAGGTCAGCAGCCTTGTATCGCGAGGTGCGAAGCAGTCGCTCCTTCATGCGCGACACGAACCGGTTTTGGTAAAGCCGGTTGTTAGAAAGTTCGAGTGCACGTGCGCTGGCAGCCAGGTCAATTGCCGCGGAGACGCCGCAAACGCCTGCAATCCACGGCGAGCCAAGTTCGGCCGCTGCTTTCAGCACAACGTTGCCGCCGAGGGAGAACCCGACTAAAAAGAGTGGCGTGTCAGGGTCTTCTTGCCGATTCTGGCGGAGAAACGCAATCAGGTCGCCCGTCAGCCCGGCGTGATACAGCGTTTCGCAGAGGTGCTCCGTACCGCCGCAGGTCCGCATGTGAAAGCGATGTACGGCGAAACCTGCGAGAAGAGCGCGGTGGGCCAAACTGACGATGTAGCCCGCCTGCCCGCTGCCTTCGAGTCCGTGCACGAGCGCGAGTTGACCGCGAGCATTACCCTGCGGGCGCTGGGTTTCGACCAAAACCTGAACATCGGGTTCGGTTTGGATGAAGCGCCGTTCGACGGGAAAGCCGTGGAAATCGAAATGACGTGGCCAGAAATTGCCCAGCAGAGTAAGGATGTGCGGGTTGCGAACCAGCGGAACGAAGTCCAACCGGTCAGTTTAGCGGGCGCTAGCGAGCGCGTGTGATTTACAATTTGAAGTCACCAAGTAGCGGACACGTTTTATGCAAAACGAACCCAGTTCCCCGGAGATGGAGCGGTTCCTTGCCGCCTGGTTCGCGGTGCGCCAGCTAATTCAAGCCGCCAATTTCAATCATTTCCAGAAAGCGGGCCTGAGCGCGACGCAGTTCATGACTTTGAACCTGCTTCCCGAGGGCGACGAGAGCATGAGCATCGGGGAACTCGCTAGGAAGCTGAATTTGAAGCCGGCCACCGTCGCCAAGACGGTAGACAGCCTGGAAGAGCGCAAGATGGTGGCGCGCGAGAGAAGCGCCACCGACAAGCGCCGGGTAATGATCAAGATCACCGACAGCGGCAGATCTCTGCAGAATGCCGCGGCCGGGCAGTTCCGCGCGTATATGGGACGGCTTTTTCAAGCCATGCCGACGAGCCGTCGAGAAGCTTTGATCGGCGGGCTGGAGAGTCTAGTGCGCTCGGCCGCTGACCAGACGACGGAACCCGCGTCAACTGTTACTCGGAGTGCGGACGGCGCTCTTCCGGCGGGGCGTAATTCTCGGCGATCTCCTCGGCACTGATCTGAATGTTCGAGCTTGCGGAAATCGTCTGAGCGATCTTTTGGTCACTGTGGCCCTGCTTGCGGAGATGTTCGATTTCGTCGCTGATCATGCCGACGAACGCCTGGACAGGGAAAGTCTCGGGAGGCAGGTTGGCGAGGTTGCGTAGCGCTTGTTGCGCTTTGACGGCCTGGTCGAGTTGAAACGTTTTGGGTGGCTGCATCTAGATGAGCTCCTTGGGTTATTTCGTACTACGAAGTATATTGTAGCGCACGAGGCACCGGCACTCTCTCGGCGTGTTCTACACTCGGTCGATGGCAGCGCCCCTGGTCCCTGGTAAGACGCCCCGCATTAACCCCGAGTACGCCAGCTTCAAGATCGTTATCAAGAAGTCAAAGATTCACCGCGCCGGGATTTTCGCGGGCGAGGATATTCCGAAGAATCGAAAGATCATCGAGTACACCGGCGAGCGCATCAATCGCAAGGAAACTTTGCGGCGATCCAACGAGCAGTCGGCCTTGATTTACCTTTTCACCCTGGATAAGTATTGGACACTCGACGGCGCGGTGGGTGGCAGCGGTGCGGAGTATATCAATCACAGCTGCGACCCGAACGTCAGGGCATGGATTACCAAAGGTCATATCCTCTACATGTCCATGCGAGATATCCGCAAAGGCGAGGAACTTACCGTGGACTATCATTTTGCAAAGAATATTGAAAAGGTGCCCTGCTCTTGCGGTGCACACAATTGCCGCGGCACCATCAACCTCAAATAAACTTCTGAAATTGTTGAGAGAGGTATTCCCGTCGGGAGACTAACTGTTTTCAACTGCAGAGTCTGTGAAGTTTTTGACGGGAGCAAGGACGTGATCACTCATAACGTAGCGCCAATGAAGACGGTCGTGGTGTGCGATACGCAGCCGCTCGCGATCGAAGGATTGAGGGCGGTCCTGTCCGCATCGCACGAGATGCGCTTTGCAGGAGCTATGACGACGCTGGCGGGGGCAATCGATCTGGTGCGCGGCATCAATCCGACGGTGGCCATTCTCGATCGGGCGTTTGGCACGGCGGCGGTCATCCACGCATTGGACCGGCTGCGCGGATCTCGAGCCACGGCAAGCATCGTCTGGGGCGTGGCCATCACTAACTCCGAAGCCTTGCGCATGGTGCAGGCAGGCGCGCGCGGCGTACTTCGGAAGACCTCCGACACCAACCACGTTCTCGATTGCATCCGGGCGGTGGCCGCGGGCGAAACGTGGATGGAAGACACGCTGTTGAACGATAACGAGCGCGCCGTTCCTTCTAGCCGATCCAACCTTACGGCGCGGGAACATCAGGTGGCGGAACTGGTGGAAAAAGGCTTGAAGAACCGCGATATCGCGAGCAATCTGGGCATCCAAACCGGCACGGTAAAGATCCATCTGAAGCACATTTTTGAGAAAACCGGATGCCGGGGCCGCTATGGATTGGCGCTGACCGGCTTGCGCGAGAAGGGTCTAATCCCGCTAGCGCTGTAATCGCGATCTCCGGCGGCAGAGGCCGTCGAATGCTATGTTGGGAATACGTGTTTGTCCGGCAGACCGCGTCTACCGGATCGAAGCCGATTCCCTTCGTAGGCAATGAGAATTCTCAGCCGTTATGTTTTTCGCGAGATCACCAGTAGCGCTCTGCTCGGGATGCTGCTGGCAACTTTCGTGGTCTATCTCCAAAGCCCCGGACGCCAGCTTTTTGAGTTACTGGTAAGAAGTCCGGCGACGCCGCTGACAGTGCTGCGACTTTTTCTGTTATCGTTGCCGCCGGTCTTACCACTCACCATTCCTTTTGGAGTTTTAGTTGGAATCCTGATCGGGCTCGGGCGTCTGGCGAGCGATGGGGAAATCACCGCCATGCGCGCGGCCGGGGTGGCGAGCCGCATCGTCATCGTGCCGGTTCTGTTGTTCGCGCTTCTCGCGACCGCTGTGGCCGGTGTCGCCGCACTTTGGCTGACTCCCGTGGCGCTTCGCGCCAGCATCAAGGTGATGAATCACCTGGTTGCGGCGCAACTTACGGCCGACGTGCAGGCGCGCATTTTCGACGAGCAATTCCCGAGCACCATTCTCTACGTGGGAGACGTGCGCACCACGAACCAGAATTTCGCAATCTGGCGCAACGTTTTTCTCGCGGATGTAAGCCCGCCCGAGCAACGCCAGACCGGCACCAAAATGGAAGTGGAAGGACCCCGAATCACCATCGCCAAGCAGGCTTTTGCGATTCCAGACATTCCCCACAATCGAATTCAGCTGAGCCTGGTGGGAGCAAGCGTCCACGAAATCGGTAAGGACGTGACCACGGGAACACACGTGACGTTCCCTACTGGCAATCAGATTTTGCAGGCGAACCCGCCGCAAGAGAATCTCGGCAAGCCGTTCAGCCGGATGGACACTCCGGAGCTTTTCCGCGCGGTTGAAACAATTCCGAAGAAGGCGAATGAGAGCGTCGAATCGCGTATCGAGCTGAATCGGCGCCTGGCATTGCCAATTGCCTGCCTGACGTTGGCCCTGATCGGTATTCCCTTGGGGATTACGACGCGCAAAGGTGGAAAGTCGAGCGGATACATCCTGGCGATTGTGCTGTCTTTCTTCGTTTACTACCTGGCTTACATTACATTGACCGGAATGGCGCGGCAAAGAGCGCTCTCACCGGAGCTATCCGCGTGGGCGGCGAACGGATTTTTCCTATTCTTTGGCAGCGTGTTCCTAACGAGGATGGAATTGCCGGGGGATCGCGACATGCTGACCGTCGCTCGCGCCGCATTCGATCGCGCCAGCGCCTTCGTAAAGCAATTGGGTGGAAGCCAGTCATCCCCCTTCCGAAGGGTACGACCCGGAATCGGATTGATCCCGCTGCGCAGCATGCTGTTCCAGATTGTCGACGGTTATATTCTCTCCAACTTTCTCTACTACTTTGCCGTTTTGCTGGCGAGCTTTGTACTGATGGCCGAAGTGTATAACTTTTTCGAATTGCTCAGCTTCATAGTTAAGAACTCGATTCCGCTCGGCAAAGTATTCAGCTATCTGTTCTTTCTGCTACCCAAGTTGATCTACGACACGTTGCCGATCAGTGTCCTGGTAGCGGTTCTAGTTACCTTCGGAATCCTGACAAAGCAGAACGAGATTACGGCCTTCAAGGCGTGCGGAGTTAGTGTGCATCGTCTGGCTATTCCGGTGTTACTGATGAGCGCGGCGCTCAGCGCCGGATTATTTGCGTTCGATCATTACTACATTCCGGCCGCTAACCTCCGCCAGGACGCCCTGCGCGCAGAGATCAAAGGGCAGCCGGTACAGACTTACCTGCGTCCGGATCGGAAATGGATCTTTGGGCAGGATGTCGCGCATCCCCGGATTTATTACTACAAGTATTTTGAAGCTTCGAGCCACTCCATGCTAGGAGTGAGCGTGTATGAGATTTCCAGGGATTCGTTCTCGCTCACGCGCGAGATTGGGGCCGAACGGGCCCAATGGGACCCGTCGCTGCAGACCTGGGTGTTCGTGAATGGCTGGTCGCGCGACATCACGGGCGTGATCGAGCGCAACGTCAACCGGTTTCAGGCGACCACTTTCCCGGAACTGACCGAGCGGCCGGACTACTTCCTTAAAGAAGTTAAGCAGGACAAGCAGATGAACTATCTGCAGCTGGCGTCTTACATCACCGACTTACAGCAGAGCGGGTTCGATACCGTGAAGCTGCGCGTGCAGTATCACAAAAAGTTCTCGGTGCCCGTGTTCGCCTTGATCATGGCGATGTTGTCGATTCCGTTCGGCTTCCTGATCGGCAACCGGGGCGCCATGACCGGCATCGGCGTGAGTATCGGGATCGCGATGGCATATTGGGGCGCTAGTCAATTTTTCGAGCAGTTAGGCGATGTCTCTTTGCTCCCGCCGGCTCTCGCCGCCTGGGCGCCCGATGCGATTTTCGCACTGGCCGGATCGTATCTGCTGCTACGAATGCGGTCGTAGCCTCTCCCGGTGCCTGCTACCGTGGGCTTCAGAAAAAACATGTTGAATCGATATGACGCGATATTAGTTGGCGCTGGGCAAGCTGCGCCATCACTGGCTCCCCGGCTGACGAAGAGTGGGATGAAGATCGCCTTTGTGGAGCGGAACCGCTTCGGCGGCACTTGCGTGAATACGGGCTGCATGCCGACCAAGGCTCTAGTAGCGAGCGCCCGGGCGGCTCACGTGATTCGTCACTCCGCAGAGTTGGGAGTAGACACGTCTTCCCCCGGATGCGACATGCCCCGCATCAAAGCGCGCAAAGACGACATCGTACAAGGCGCTTCCAGCGGCGTCGAGAAGAGCCTGCGCGAGTTAGAGGGTTGCACCGTATTCACTGGCACGGCGTGCTTCGAGTCTCCTCATTCCATGCGTGTGGGTGATGACCGGATCGAAGCGCCGAAGATTTTTCTGAACGTGGGCGCCCGCGCCGCGGTTCCCGAAATTGCCGGACTGCGGGAGGCGCCCTACCTCACCAATACGACCATCCTCGATCTGGATCGGATTCCAGAGCACCTTGTGATTCTTGGAGGCAGCTACATCGCTCTTGAATTCGCTCAGATGTTCCGGCGCTTTGGCAGCAAGGTGACAGTTCTGCAGCGTGGGGATCGGATTCTGACCCGCGAAGATGCCGACATCGCCGGGGCCGTTCACAAGA
The DNA here is from genome assembly GCA_963752695.1 of Bryobacterales bacterium. Lineage (GTDB taxonomy): Bacteria > Acidobacteriota > Terriglobia > Bryobacterales > Bryobacteraceae > Bog-113. The sequence goes on along the minus strand of CAVVZB010000002.1, from coordinate 74,310 downwards.
TCCTGGAGGGCGAAGGTATCGAAGTGTTCGTCAATGTGAAGGCGAACGCCGTCCGGACTGCGGGCGACGCGATCACAGTAAGTTGGCCGGGTGGTTCGGTGACCGGATCGCACTTATTGCTTGCGACCGGCCGGACTCCTAACACTGCCGACCTAGGCTCTGGAGCGCGCGGGAATTGAGCTAACTAAAGACGGCTACATCCCCGTAAACGAGCGACTGGAAACGAGCGTGGAAGGAATCTGGGCATTAGGCGATTGCAACGGACGCGGCGCGTTTACGCACACGTCTTACAACGATTACGAAATCGTGGCCGCTAATCTCCTGGATAGCGAAGACCGCAAGGTCTCCGACCGGATCACGGCCTACAACATCTACATCGACCCGCCGCTTGCGCGCATTGGTCTGACGGAAGACGAGGCGCGACGTTCGGGCCGGCCCATTCTGAAAGCCGTGCGCCCAATGACGCGGGTGAATCGCGCGGTCGAAAAGGGCGAGACACTCGGATTCATGAAAGCCCTGGTGGATGCGGAAACCAAGTTGATCTTGGGAGCCGCGCTGCTCGGACTCGAGTGCGATGAGGTGGTGCACTCACTTCTGGACGTCATGTACGCCCGGAAACCATACACGCTTGTCACGCACGCGGTTCATATTCACCCGACTGTCTCGGAGCTGATCCCCACCCTGCTTGAGGATTTGAAGCCGTTATAATGTTTGGCTAGGAGTTCGATCAGTCGTTCGATGAACGATATCAAAAAGAAATTGCAAGAAGAAGCAGCTTTGCTGGAGCATGAGCTGCGCACCGAACTTCCACGAGAGATTCTGACTGCCCGCGAGCACGGCGATCTGAGCGAAAATGCCGAGTATCACGCGGCCAAGGAACGCCAGGGCCTTGTGAACGCTCGCTTGAATAAGTTGAAGCATCGGCTTGCCGAGTTGTCGATGATCGACTTCACCAAGATTCCGCACGATCGCGTTGGTTTCGGTTCGAAGGTCAAGGTGCTGGACGTGAACAAAGATGACGTCATTACCTACACCCTGGTCATGACCGAAGACGCGGATGCCACCAAGAATATGATCTCGACGAGTTCGCCGATCGGGAAAGCCTTGCTCGCCAAGCAAGTGGGTGATGTCGTGAAGGTATCTATCCCGGGGGGCAGCAAGGAATTGGAAGTGATCGAACTGACCACGGTGCACGACGTGCCGGCAGAGTAAAACGATGACGTATACGCGAGCGCTCGGGTTTTTTTTCGGCAGGATCATCGAAAAGATTGTCGGCGCGCTGGCGCTCTCTCGCATCCACCCGAACGTGCTCACGTTCCTCGGCCTGGTCATCAATATCTGGGTGGCCGTGCTCTTTGCAGCCGGGCGATTCCGGACGGCCGGCGTGGTTCTGATCGGCGCGGGACTCTTCGACATGGTGGATGGAAGGGTGGCTCGCGAAACCAACCGGGTGACGCGGTTCGGGGGATTTTTCGATTCCGTGCTGGATCGCTATTCCGACCTCGCTGTCCTGATGGGGCTGCTCGTTTTCTATGCTTCCATTAATCGATTCTTTTACATTGTTCTGACGGCGCTGGCGATGACTGGTTCGGTCATGGTCAGCTACACGCGCGCACGAGCGGAAAACGCGATTCCCAAATGCAAGGTAGGGTTCTTGGAGCGTCCGGAACGCATCGTGCTCCTTATTATCGGCGCGCTCGCTAACCGCATGGCCCCCGTGATCTGGGCGACCGCGGTCTTAGCTAATTTGACCGTGGTGCATCGCATGATTTACACCTATCAGGAAGCCCGGCGATTGGAAGACGCGCAACTTCGCGCGGTGCCGCAACGCGCCGTTCAGAATCAGCCGCGGATGTGATGCAATACGGGGAATGCGTTCCCTGTTACCCGTTGGGTATTGCTTTCTAGTAGCCGCGTCATCGCCCGCGCAAATTGTAGACACCAACCATTCCAAAGCCGCCGTACTCCATCCCGTACCCGTGTCGGCAGTAGTTCTCGACGATGAGAGCTTCTGGGGTCAGCGGCGGAAGGTCACGCTTCAGAAGAGCATGCCGACCATGTTCGATGAACTAGAAAAGCATGGGACCTTGGATAATTTCCGACGGCTGGAGGGCAAGAGCACGGCGCCTCGCGTCGGTCCGGTTTACACCGATTCCGATATTTACAAGTGGCTGGAGGCTGCGGCGTTTTTTCTCGCCAGTGGCGACGACGCCGCGTTGCGCAAGAGAGTCGATACCGCTGTAGAGGTGATTGCAGCGGCACAAGAGCCGTCCGGTTACCTGAACACGTACTACGTTGGCGAGCACGAAAAAGCGCGGCTCAGCGAAATGTACCGCTCGCATGAATTGTACTGTCTGGGGCATCTACTGCAGGCGGCCATTGCCATGCAGCGCGCCAACGGCGATCGCCGGCTGCTGGATGTCGGTGTCAAATACGCGAATTTCATCCTCGCCAACTACGGCGTTGACAAGAAGCCGGCTTTGACAGGGCACCCAGAACTGGAAATGGCGCTCATTGAGCTGACTCGCCAGACCGGCGATCCCCGCTATCGGGACTTCGCCGGATATCTATTGAGCGGCGTCGAAACCGAGCGGCTGCACCTGAAGCCGTCGCAAACCACCTACATGTTTAGCGGCCTGCCATTTACGTCGCGGACCGCCTTTGTCGGTCATGCAGTGCGCGCCATGTACGCGGCCTGTGGCGCGGCCGATTATTACGCCGAGACGGGCGACCCTAAGTATCGGACCACGCTCGACGCGCTGTGGAAAGACGCGGTCACCCACAAGATGTACATCACCGGCGGCGTCGGGTCGCGCTCCGAAGGCGAAGCGTTCGGCGACGCGTTTGAGCTGCCGAATGCGCAGGCTTACACCGAGAGCTGCGCCGCGATCGCCAACTACATGTGGAATTGGCGGATGCTCGGCGTCGAAGGCGAGTCGCGCTTCGCCGATGTAATGGAACGAGCGCTCTACAACGGCATAAATAGCGGCATGTCGCTGGACGGAACGCTCTATTGCTATCGCAATCCCCTCGAATCACGCGGCGAAAAGATCCGAAACGAATTCTACGAAACTGACTGCTGCCCGCCCAACATCGAGAGGACGATGGGAGCCTTGCCCGGGTACTTCTATTCCACGAATGCCAAGGGAATCTACGTGAATTTCTACGGTGCGTCCACCTTGAACTGGCACCTGGAAAGCGGGCCGCCAGTCCGCATCCGCCAGAGCACCAGATACCCCTGGGAAGGCGCGGTGGAACTGGCCGTGGATACACCGGCTCCGGCTGAGTTCACGCTCTTCCTCCGCATCCCGGCATGGTCGAAAGACACGCACGTGACGGTGAACGGGGAAAATGTGCCGGCTATCTCCGGACAGTTCGCCGGACTTCACCGGCTATGGAAGAAAGGGGATAAGGTGCAGGTAGTTTTCGATATGAAGCCGCGCTTAACCGAGGCCAATGCGTTGGTTCGCGAGAACACGGGGCGCGTCGCTGTCGAGCGCGGTCCGCTGGTGTATTGCCTGGAGAAGCCGGACCAATCCATCGCGGGAAGCTTGTTCGATACCTCGCTACTACTGAACGGAGCTAGCCGTTTCACGGAGCGGTTCCGCGCGGATCTGCTGGATGGCGTGCTGGTGCTGGAACACAAGGGCCAAGTGAGCGCACGACCGTTGGAAGACGATCCACTTTATCGCGACTTCGCGCTTGCTCAACCCGGAGCAAACAAACCGGCAACCCTGACTTTCATCCCCTACTACGCCTGGGCCAACCGCGGCCAGCAGGAGATGGAAGTCTGGGTTCCCGTGGTAAATAGCGTTAGCCGCGCAGCCCGCTAAGATAGGTGAAGCTTTGTTTGAGGCTGGCAATCGGATCACCGGGCGTCTGGTCCTGCTCCACAAAGTAGTGCTTGACCCCGGCTTTTTCTGCGGCTTTCAAAATGGCTGGGAAATCCAGGCTGCCGTTACCCACTTCTTTGAACGTTTCTTTTGTAACGTTCTCGTTGTACTGCACCTTCTGACCTTGGGCTTTGTCCTTCAGATGCAGCAGAGGCACGCGTCCCGCATGCGTCTCTAGGAAGTGCACAGGATCGATGCCGCCGACACTTAGCCAAAACACGTCCGCTTCAAACTGGACCAGCTTGGGATCGGTGTGTTCAAACATGACGTCATACGCATGTTTGCCGTTCATAGGTCCCCATTCGAAGGCATGGTTGTGATAGCAGAGCTGCAGCCCGGCTTTCTTAGCCAGCTCGCCGGCCTTATTCATCTTTTCGCCAAACGAAGCCAAAATGGCTGCGCTCCGCTGGTTGGGCATGATGTACGGCACCACTGCGTACTCGGCGCCAATGCCCTTCAGATCGGAAAAGACTTTCTCAAGCGGCGTGTCACCCGCTCCATCGATAGCGCCCACAGGGATGTGGCAGGAGATCGGGTTCAGCTTGAGTTCCTTAGCTTCGGCAGCGATGCGCTTCAGTGTGGGATAGTCCCCTTCCACTTCGCGGTAGCCGATCTGCGAGATCTGGCGCAATACCTCGTCGTCCTTGGCGGGCATCTGATTGCGGAGTGTATAAAGTTCAACGCCGACTCGGGCCGGCGCCAGATTGCTGGCGGAAGCGCGGGAGAGCAGGGCCGTAGCGGTCGCAGACGCTCCGAGAAACATTCTTCGGGTAAGAGGATTGGACATGGCAGACAGACTATCAGAAACCCGCAATCGGGATAACCCTTTTAACTTTTCGCGCATCTACCAAGAAAGAATGGTGGCGCGATACAGACTTACCACGATCCTATCTTTAGCTATGGCTACTTTGGTGATTCCTGCGCGTGCCGAAAACCGGGTGAATGTCGAGTACGGGCATGCCGGGGGCGTCAGTCTCCGGTTGGATATGCATCTGCCCGAGGGTCCCGGTCCCTTCCCAGCGGCGATCGTGGTCCACGGAGGTGCTTGGGTTACCGGTGACCGTAAAGCGAATGTCGAGCCGCTTTTCGAGCCGCTAAGCAACGCACAGTTCGCCTGGTTTTCGATTAGCTACCGGCTGGTCAACGATATTCCGTCGTCGATCAGTTCAGACAAGACAATTGCCTCCCTGTTGAGCATGGGTACGGCGGTGGATGATGTTCGCCAAGCGGTCCAGTACGTGAAGGCTCATGCATTGGAGTTTCGCGTTGACCCGGATCGGATTGCGTTGATCGGAGAGTCGGCCGGTGCTCAACTCGCGGCCATGGCGGCGTTGAAGCCGGGACCGAATGGAGACGTGCGCGCGCTGGTGGCGTTCTATTGTCCGAGCGATCTTGTGTCACTGGCGAAGACCTTGAAGCAGATTCCAGACTCCGTGCGGCAGTCGATTAAAGGTACTCTGTGGGAGACCATGCTGAACGGCGCTCTCCGTCAAGTTTCTCCGATGACTTGGGTATCGAAAGACGCCCCGCCTGTATTGCTCATCCACGGGACCGCGGATACCGTAGTTCCGTTCGAGCAATCGACAGCTTTCTGTGCCGCGATCAATGCAGCTGGAGGCTCTTGCACCTTGTATCCGGTTCCTGGTGGCGGACATGGAATGCGCTCGTGGGACACTAAGTCGACCACGGGTTATCGGCCGGCGATGATCGATTGGCTGCGAAAGTCCATGACCCCGCTTTCTCCTACACACGTTTAAGTTCTCCAACGACTCCCTAAAACTCCCATACATATGTCTCGGTTTATGTTCGCTACGGGTATTGAGAATAGTTATCCAACCATCCAGTGGAATGGTTACACAATCCGCCAGGACGAGTTGGAAAAGACGGGGCACTATAAGTGCTGGCGGGATGACTTTCGCATCACCACCGAGTTAGGCATCGAGTATCTGCGTTACGGTCCCCCATACTTCTCTACTCACACCGGACCGGGCAAGTATGCTTGGGCTTTTACGGATGAGACCTTCCAGGCGTTAAAGGATCTTAAGATCACGCCAATTGTGGATCTCTGTCACTTCGGTGTGCCGGCGTGGATCGGTGATTTTCAGAATCCCGACTTTCCGAATCTATTCGTTGAGTTTGCAAAGGCATTTGCGTGCCGCTTCCCGTGGGTTCGTTTCTACACTCCAGTCAATGAGATCTACATTGCGGCGACATTCTCGGCGCAATTCGGCTGGTGGAATGAGCGGCTGCAATCGGACCGCGCTTTTGTGAACGCTCTTAAAAATCTTTGTAAGGCGAATGTCCTCGCTATGCAAGCCATACTTCAAATCAATCCGGAAGCGGTGTTCATTCAGAGCGAGTCGTCCCAGTATTTTCACGCTAAGCATCCTAATTGCGAAGACCATGCCCGCCGATACAACGAGAAGCGCTTTCTTGCCCTCGATCTGACTTACGGCCATCACGTGAACGCCACAATCTATGAGTACTTACTCGATAACGGCATGACGCGCGATGAATACCACTGGTTCCTGCAGCATCACATGCGCTCCCGCTGCATTATGGGGAACGACTATTACGAGACAAATGAGAATCTGGTGGAAGCTGACGGGAGTATTTCGCTATCCGGCGAGATCTTTGGCTATTATCCGATCACACACCAGTATTATTCTCGCTATAACCTGCCCGTGATGCACACGGAAACTAACTTCGACGACCCAGGCGCGGTCCGGTGGCTGCGCAAAGAATGGGCCAACGTGCACCGGCTCAAACAGGATGGCGTACCGCTGGTAGGTTTCACCTGGTACAGCCTGCAGGACCAGGTGGATTGGGATACCGCGCTACGCGAAAACAACGGCCGCGTGAATCCGCTGGGGCTTTGTGACCTGAACCGCAACATAAGGGCGGTTGGCTACGAGTACAAGGAGTTGATCGAACAGTGGCAACTGGCGCTTGCCTCGGAGGGCAACGTCCTGGGGATCTGCCTCTAGCTCTTCTTGCCGGCTACCGGACTCTTCAATTGCTCATCAATGAGGGGCTTTAAGTTACCAGCCTTCAACGGCCCATTGTAAAGCTGGCCATTGAGGAAGAGTGCCGGAGTTCCCATCACGCCAGCGTGTTCCCCATCCAACCGGTCGCGCTGCACCGCCTTTTGCAGATCTTCGGAGTGCAGGTCGGCTTCGAACCGCATCACGCTGAGGCCGATTTTGCCGGCAATTTCCAGCACTACCTTGGGAGATAAGTTCCCTTCCTGCGCGAAAAGCGCGTCGTGCATGGGCCAGAATTTGCCTTGCTTTTGCGCGGCTAAAGCAGCCACCGCAGCCATCGCCGCCTGCGAATGTTCTTCAAGTGGAAACTGCTTGAATGTGAGGCTCACCTGGCCGGGATACGCCTTCATAATGGCGTCAATCTCAGGCTTCGCAAGAATGCAGAAAGGACACTGAAAGTCAGAAAATTCGACGAGCTTGATCTTAGCGTCCGCCGGGCCCAGCACAGGCGACCCATCCGTTGGAATCTTCACCGCATCGCCCAGCACTCGAGTGTCAGCCACTGGCAAGTGCGCCCATTGCGACGCACCGGCGGCCGCAACGGCTTCCTCTTCGGATTTACCGCTCTTCAACGCGGCTACCATTACCGACGCAACGCCTTTACTGTAGGAGCAATTCGGATCCTTGACGCGGCATTCAGCGACCTTCATTCCGCAGTTGCAGCCGCAAGCGCGGTCCGTCATCACTCTCAGGACGATTGCCTTCTGCGCGGGTGTCAGGCCGGACAGATCAACGCCGGGCAGGTCGGTTGCCGGTGTCGCGCACATCCCGATTCCCACTAACAAAATCATCGTGAATGCAGCGCGCGACCAGAAACCCACCATTCCTACATTGTAACTGCCCTAGGCAGTGCGCGAAGCTGAGAGTTGGACGCGTACGCCCCGCTTCGATTTCGCGATTACCGGCTCCTTCTTGTAGGGACATTCTTGTCCAGCTTCGGTTTACAAATGTTGTCGGTAGCGGTCAGTTGGAACCTTTACCTTGCGACGCATTCGGCTGTGATTCTTGGCAACGTTGGCTTTGTGCAAGTCGCGCCGTTCCTCATTTTCGCTTTGTTCGCTGGACAGCTTGCGGATGTTTACGATCGACGGGCAATCATGGTTGCCACGCAGCTGGTTTTACTTGCGGGAACCGTCCTGCTGCTGGTTGACTCGCGTTCCGTGACGATGATCTACGTCAGCCTATTTCTGAACGCGACTGCGCGCGCTTTCCAGGGCCCATCGCGTCAGGCAATCCTGTCTCACATCGTGCCTCTTGAGGCAATGGGTAAAGCCATCACTTGGAGCAGCAGCGCTCAGGAAACCGCGACTGTGAGCGGTCCGGCATTGGCCGGCATTCTTCTAGCGACGCTCGGCAGCCGCGCGGTTTACTTTGTGCAGTTCGGTTGCGTCTTGATCACCCTCGTCTGCTTTTGGTGTCTGCGCCACCGCTCCGCGCCCGTCGAGGCGTCTGTTACCCCCGAGCCGCGAAAACTTCTGGATGGTCTTCATTTCGTCCGGAACAGCAAGCTGGTTTTTTCCGCGTTATCTCTCGATTTGTTCGCTGTTCTATTCGGGGGCGCCACCGCCTTGCTTCCCATTTATGCGGTGGACATCCTGCACACCGGCGCGCGGGGACTGGGCTGGCTGCGCGCGGCGCCCTCCATTGGAGCGGTGTCAATGGCGCTCGTTTTGGCGCACATGCCCAAAATTGCACAAGCCGGGAAGGCGATCCTCTGGTCCGTCGCCGGGTTCGGAGCCGCTACTATCGTGTTCGGCCTTTCCCATTCGATACTGCTCTCGTTCTGCATGCTTGTACTCACGGGCGCCTTCGACAATATCAGCGTCGTGTTGCGCCAATCGTTGGTGCAGATCGAAACGCCCGCGCCCGTGCGTGGCCGCGTATTGGCAGTCAACGCCATTTTCATCAGTACGTCTAATCAGCTGGGGGCAGTTGAAAGCGGCTGGACGGCGGCTTGGTTCGGCGCGGTCGGAAGCGTGGTGGGCGGAGGCGTTGCCACGATTGCCGTGGTCGCGGCCTTCGCGCTCGGTTCCACGGCACTGCGCCGCTGGCGTCAGTGAGTAGAGATATCCACCCAGGCATGAGTGCGCCCGGCTTCGAATATAGCGTCAATCACGCGCATGTTCGCCAGCGAATCGGAGAGCGGCGTCGGTGGTTGTCCGCTCTCGCGAATGGCCTGGGAAAACGCATCGCCCTGGAGAGTGTACTGGTTACATACAGGGAATTGCTCGATGGTGATGCCACTGCCCGTGAAGTCGCCCGTGCGGTCGATTGCGATCCGCGCCGCGCGATCCGGAAGAGGATTGAACGGAACTTCGATATCGACGCTCGCCTTCGTAGCGAAGATCTGAACCCGCTGAGCGCGAATCATCTGCGTACTACAAGTAAGGATCAGATGCGCGGATGGGAATACCACAATCGCGGAAGTGAGCCGGTCGATCTGCATCGCCGGGTCGCGTTCCACGATCGCCGACACGCGGAGGGGTTCTTCGCCCAGAATGAAGCGGGCTACCTGAATTGGATAGCACCCAATATCCATCAGCGCGCCGCCGCCCCAGTCAGGGAAATTCCGGATGTTCTTCGGATCGGAATTGTAATAGCTAAATACGCCGAAGATGGATCGAACGGCGCCGATCTCGCCCGACTGAGCCAGTTCCCGAACCCGTAGCCATTGCGGGTGGCTCCGAACCATAAACGCCTCGCCAATAACGACGCAAGCTTGTTCCTGCACGGAGATCAGTTGCAGGCACTCAGCGGAATTCAGCCCGATCGGCTTTTCACATAGCACGTGCTTGCCAGCTTCGGCCGCGCGAATGGACCACAACACGTGCAGATGATTCGGGAGCGGATTATAGATGGCTTCGATTTCGGGGTCGGCGAGCAGCTCTTCGTAGGACCCGTACCACTTGGGAATCCCAAGCGATTCGGCGTCTGCCTTCGCCTTTTCAGCGTCACGCGACGCAATGGCCACAATCTCAGACCATCCCCCCAACTGCATGGCCGGGATGACCTTGGTCCGCCCAATCTTCGAAGCTCCCAGAACTCCCCACTTCACCTTTGCTGGCATAGCGAGAGTTTCTCATGGAGCAAAAAAAAGAGCTCCTCAATCGAGGAGCTCTTTTTTGCCGAAAGCTGAGACCTGGCGTTACCGGCGGTAGCCGTTGTAGTAGCCGCGGTTATAGCCGTGATCGCGACGGTAGTAATCATTGCGGTAATAATCGTGGCCGTAATAGCGCCGCCCGCCGTAGTAGCCGCCGAACCCTAAGGTGACTCCAGTCGCATAGGGGTAGGGATAAACCGGCGCAACATACGCAGCTTCCGGGGCGTAGCCATAATACGGAGCTGCATATCCGTAATAAGGAGCAGGATAGGCGCGGTACCCGTAAGCTGGGACACCAATTCCGATACCTATGCGTACGCCTGCCTTGGCAGGTGTTGGGCTCACGAACGCCAGTGCGCCAAGCAGCGCAAGTAGCGGTAGTCCGATTTTCTTTAACATGGTTTTTCAACCTCCACTGCTGTAGACGCGAGAATCATTTTCAAGTTGCTTGAGTTTTGTTAATGCGAATTCGGTTTACGTTTCTTAATGAACAACTTACGGAGATTTGGTACGCGAGTTGCACTAGTACTATCGACGGTGGAAGTAGAAACTTCCCCATAGATTTAGGTTTTAAATTTCTGAATAGGAGCTTTCCAAAATGAACAAATTTATCATTTCCGCCACAGTTGTCCTGGGATTGACTGGCGCAGCTTTCGCGCAGAGCACCACTGGTACTGACCGCGTTAACAAACGCGGTGACAACGTCGCGGTTACCCGTGACGGCAACAACGTCGATAAGACAGTTACCGCGCCGAACGGTAAGTCGATGAATGTTGACAAGACGGTAAATGGCAACCAAGCGACCAAGACCGTGACGGGATCGAATGGAAAGAGCTATAGCGCTGTTTCCACCTACGGCAAGAACGGCGTGGAGAAGACGCAGACGGCTGCCAACGGCGCAACTCGTACCACGGCTCACAAGCGCGCGAAGCTGCGGTAATCGCCTTCCTCCAGCTCGTTGTTAAAAGGTGGGGCAGAAATGCCCCGCCTTTTTTTTTGCGTTAACTCAGCGGGGCTTCCACTTCTCTGAGCCAGCTTGGTGGTTTTAACACCTCCCTGGGGCGGCTACCGTCTGGGGGTCCGATAATGCCATCCCGGTGCATCATGTCCAGGATGCGGGCAGCTCGACCATAACCAAGCCGGAGACGCCGTTGAAGCGTGGATGTAGACGCTTTCCCCATTTCGAGCACGACGCGGATAGCTTCCTCGTACATTGGGTCCTGCTCTCCGTTCGCGGGCTCGGCATCCGGTTCACCCTCGGAATCGGGCGGCGCAAGAAGGAATGATTGATCGTATTCCGGAACCGCTTGCTCTTTCCAGAACTCCACCACCTCGTTGATCTCCGACTCGGTTACAAACGCTCCATGGACGCGGGTCAGCCGCGACGAACCTGGCGGCAAGAACAACATGTCACCCTTGCCAAGTAAGTGCTCGGATCCCATGACGTCCAGAATGGTTCTGGAATCTACGCGCGTTGCAACCCGGAAGCTGATTCGAGCCGGGAAATTGGCCTTAATCAAGCCCGTGATCACATCGACGCTTGGGCGCTGCGTCGCCAGGACCAAGTGCATCCCGACGGCTCGCGCCATTTGCGCCAGACGCGTGACGGACTCTTCCACATTACGGCCTTCGAGCATCATCAGGTCAGCCAGCTCGTCAATGAGGATGAGAATGAACGGCAGCGGCCGGAGTTCTTCGCTCGCGGAGCTCGGCTCTTCGAAAAGCTCGCGCGGCTGGTCTTGTATTTTCTTGATCTTGCGATTGAACTGCTCAATGTTGCGCGCACCGTGCTCAGCGAGGAGGCGTAAGCGCCGTTCCATTTCGAGAACCGCGTTTTTGAGCGCAATCGTGGCTTTGCGGGGGTCGGTAATCACGGGCGTCAAAAGATGCGGAATGCCCTCGTAGACGCCCAACTCCACTCGCTTGGGATCGATCAAAATCATCCGTACGTCGTCCGGCGTCGCCTTATAAAGGACGGACATGACTAACGTGTTGATCATGACGCTCTTGCCCGATCCGGTCGAGCCGGCGATCAACAAATGGGGCATGATGTCAAGCGCAGCAACCTTGATGCGTCCGTTGATGTCTTTGCCCATGGAGATGGTCATCATGGACCGGGAGTCCGCGAACTCGGTGCTCTCAAGCACAGCGCGCAGGCTGATCAACTCGCGCCGCGTATTGGGGACTTCAATACCAACGGTGGGCTTACCGGGAATTCTTTCAATCAGGATCGATTCGGCCTGCAAACCGAGGCACAAATCCTCGGTCAAATTCGTAATCTTGCTGTACTTAATTCCTGCTTCAGGCTTGAATTCGAAGGTGGTGACCACCGGCCCGGGGTTGATTTGCACCACCGATCCGAGCACGTGAAACTCTTCGAATTTGGCTTTGATCAGCGCTGCGGTGGTTTTAAGCTCCATTTCATCGAACGGCGACCGCGGTTCCGGGTCGTTCAACAGCGTTGTAGGGGGAAGCCGATAGACGTGGTGAGCGGAAACCGGCTCGGGCAAAGTGGGGGTGGTGTCGCGTGCGGGTTCAACGTTCCAAGGCGCCGGGTCATGAGTTACATCCGTAAGAGGACGAATCGGAATTTCGCCGATGTTTTCGGGAATTTCGGAGTAGGCCGTGGAAAAGGCTTCGTTGATCGGAATTTCCTCCAGAGTGGCCGAGCCCTCGAGATCCATCGATTGCTCTTCCGGTTCAGTTTTGAGCACCCTTCGGCGACTTGCGCGAGGCTCAACGGCTTCCGCCATTCCGGCTCGCATTGTCCGCCGCTCCTGGGCTGCCTGTTGGCGCTTGACCGCGTTGTCTTTCAGGATCTGACTCCAGCGTGCAAGCAGTCCCTTCAGTGCGCGATACGGCCAGGTAAGCCACGAGGGAGTATGCGCCAGCGAAAATGACGAAATGACGTAAATCGAAATAATCAGGCACGTAGCCAGGACGATTGCGGTTCCGGTGAGATTGAGTAAGGACTTCATCCAATCCGCGATGATCGATCCCAGGCCGCCACCCGGCAGGATCACGCCGCTAAAAAGCCTGAAGTTCGGCAGGAGCGCTGCGCCCGCGCACATCGTGAGCAGGAGCAGCAGCCACCCGGCCGCCTTGATGACCGGACCTTCAATGGATTCCGAGCGCAACCATTTCCAGCTGAGCAGAAGCGCGAGCAGCGGAAACAGGAATGCCGCCGAGCCAAATACCTGCAGCAGCAGGTCAGCGATGTGGCTGCCCGTCCGGCCAGTCAGGTTCTGAGGTTGCGCCGACCCTGCTGCCGTGTCCCAGGAAGTGTCCTGAACGTGGTACGAGACAAGACAGAGTAAGCAAAAGATGCCTGCCGCGAGGCAAAGCACGCCTATCACCTCATTGAGGCGTCGGGACATCGATGGAGAAATAAACCTCATCCGCTTGCGGCGGAAAGGTGGCCAGAGCGACACCATTATGGCAGAAAACGCCCGGCGTGTCCGGTCTGCTTACTTTCCGACTACAACGTGGACGAGATCGCGTTCCACGTCCAGACGCTGGATGTGATGGCCGAGATCGAACCAGACACCGATGCGGGCGTCCGGGAAATTCGGAATTACAAACTGCCGCAAAAGGAAGTCCAGCGTGGCTCCCGTGACCGGCACCCCCGCGACTTCCACCCGTTCAACATCAACCCGGGCCCGACCGTTTGCGGATTGAAAGCGGACCGCAATCCGCAGCGGCCGTTCTCCGTCGAGGAACTGCTGAGCAAGCCAGCTATCGGAATGCCCCTCCGCCTGCCGGACGCGCAACAGGTTCATCATTGTAAACGTTTCGGCGTGCGCGGGACGAAGCGTGAGAGTCGTTTCACGCAGCGCGCCGGGAGCGATGATGTGGGCCTGCTCGTTGGCATAGGCGAGAAGCTCGTCGGCCGTGAGAGTGATGATTGTCCCGGGCGCAACGCGGTCCGTCTCGATGCGCTCCATCTTGGCGGTGGCCGACTGCACCGTTCCCGCTGCTGTCGCGCTCGCTAGCAAGAATGCGGCTAAACAGCAGGCGATGAGTGGACAGGCAGCCATTCGCGTAGACCTTTCCATTTGCGGGCAACGAGTTCGAAAAAATTCAATACGATAGCCAAGCCGAGCAATCCCGGCCAAAGATGAATCGTGGAGGGCGTACTGCGCCCCCCCGCGTCGAACACCTCACCAGGAGTGGGCTGATAACGGCCACCGGTTGCCGCCGAGAGCTGTTTCAGGAGCGCTTCGTTGGTGCCGAAGTCCGTCAATTCCGCCTCGTTCCGATAGAAGCCAACTTCTGGGAACGACCGCGACTCGACCAGCGGCCGAATGCGAAACATTCCTTGAGCGGTCCCGACATGGACGCGGGCTCGATATGCGGCGTTGGACACACGAACCAGCGGAGCGGCTCGGCGGAATTGGCCAGGTCCGAGCGCAAAGATATCGGGAAGGGTGCCCGCCTCGGGAATCTCGCGGCCGAGATGATAGTCGACGACAACATCTTCGGTAGCTGGGTCAAACTCCGCAACCGCTTCGCTGGCGGAGGCGCGAGGAAGCAGATCGCGAAGGATATTGGTCCAGAACCGGTCGAAATCTTTCCACCCCAGCCAAGCGGAAGCCCAGCGATTTTTCGCATCCGAGGTGAACACTGCGGACCTGCCCAAACCATATTGCCACCGAACTAGGAGCGGGTCGCGTTCCATGGTGAGAATCTGATCCGCATCGGATCTCGGTTCAAATCGCACATAGCCCTCAAGCGCTGGCGCCTGGGCAATGTCCACTCCGTCCAGCAAGTCGGCCTTGTGCTTGATTTCGGGCTTTAACGGTTTTTCGACTGCGGTGGTGCCGGTATGCTCCTGAACATCTTTGAGCAGGATCTGTTCAAGTCCGTTCGGCTCCTGCAGAAAGTAGCTCTTGCCTTTGGAATTGGCCGCTATCTTTTCCAGATAAGCCCGATTCACGTCCTGGCCCAAACCGACCGTCGAAATGGTCACGCGGTTAGCGACAGCGTCATGCGCCAGAGTCAGGCTGTCGCCCTCCTCGGAAATGCCATCGGTGAGCAGAACGATGTGCTTGTACACAGCATTGACGGGCACGATCTTGCGGAACGCTTCGGCCAAAGCCGGCGCGATTTGCGTGCCGCCATCCGGGGTGATACCGCTGATCAAGCGCTTGATGACCGAGCGGTCCTCGGCTTTGCGTAAGGGCACCGCCCACTGGAAGGAGTTGTCGAAAATGAGCACGGCCACGTAATCCTGCGGCCGCAAATTCTCAACCACGCCAATGGAGGCTTGGCGCGCCAAATCCATTTTCTTCCCTTCCATGGAGGACGACTTGTCGATGATCAGGATGACGCAGGTACCTTCGGGAGTGCGTGGCGGGGCCAGTCGAGCTGGAAGCGCGCGAGCGAGAGGATCTTCTGGGGCGTCCTTGCGGTCGACGTAAACGTTCTTCTCGCCCGCAATCCACAGCAGCCCACCACCGAGTTTTTCAAACGTATCCAGACGCGATTGATCCGCCAGAGGAATATCCCGCATGTCCCAGTTGTTGAACAGAATGAGCTGATAGGCGTCCAGATCCTTCGGAAGTACACGGGTTCCCCGATCCACCTCAAAGCGGTTAGTCGTGAGTATTTGAAGCAAGTGGTCGTCCGCGCCAGGAGGGTCCTCGGATAGCAGAAGAACGCGGGGCCGCCGCACGGTGAGCGCGTATTGAAAGGGAGCAGTTCCGACGTGCCCGGAGAGAGCGACAGCTCCCGTAGTGTTGACCGCGGCGCGAATGAGAAAGCGATTCTCTCCTGGCTGGAGTGCGACTGTCTGCGTACCGAGCGTGCGGCCATCGGCTGCGAGATCGACGTTGGCGTTCTGGGCAGTGGGTGAAACGATAGAGAGCGCGACAGGGAAGCGTTCACCGCTGAAGACTTGTCCGGGGATGGATACCGCTTCAACGCGCAGTTCCGGGCGGGGCGTGCCGGATAGTGGAAACGTATCGATCGGGATGCCGAACTGCCGGGCTTGCCAGGAAGCGCGTGTAATGCTGCCCAGGTTCTCATTGCCATCGGAGATTAATGCAATACGGGGGACCGTGCCGGAAGGTAGCGAGGCAATCCCATCGCGAATCGCGGCTTCGATATCGGTCGCGCGACCGGCTTCACCCGGGGTTCCTACGAGATTACCATCGGTTTCCACCGCCAAGAGGCTTCGAGTGGCACGGGCAAAGGGTAGAACTTTGACAATGTTGGAGCCTCGGCGGCTCTGGATCGCGCGGATTGTCTGAGAGGCCGAATCCAGATCGTGCGCGGTCAGACTGGCGGAAGTGTCGGCCAGGATGGCTACGGCTACTTTCCGGTCCGAATACCGCCATTCGGGAACAGCTAGAGCGGCGATAATTGCTGCGAAGCTGAGTGTTTTCAGCAGAAGTAAGGCGGGGCGACCGGAGCGCCGCCAGGCATAAATGAGCCAGCCAAATGGAAGCAGGAGTAAGGCGAGAATCTGCGGATACAGAAACGTCATGAAGCTCTCCGCAACGGAGCGCGAATCGCAGTGGGCGATTCCCGGGCGCGCCGCGGGCCGGATAACAGGATCCAATCAGCGAGCAAACAGAGCGCTCCTAGAACGGCGAGCCATGGCCAAAGTTCTTTTTGAGGTTTCACCACGCCCTGCGCGGGGCCGATCCCGTTCAAAGAGTCCGCAGGCGCCTTCCACTTGCGATCCCACATCTCCGGAAGAGTGAGCGCATAAGCCGAGTTCCGTCCGTCGCCTTGCAGCCGGACCGTCTCGCTGGAAGCAAGAAAAAAATGAACAGAGTGGCCGTCGGAGGTAAACGGAACCGGCGTCCCATCCTCCCGAGTTAGATGTAGGCTCCCGGAATCTCCAGTCAGAGGCGCGCTGACAAATCCTGCGGGCTGGACGTTGACATCGGACGCGGTAAAGCTTTCCGGGTTCATCCAACTCAAGATGTTGGCGAAGATGAGCGGCGTCGAAAGTTCGAAGCGGACCGCCGAGTTGCCGGGATCGAAACCCAAGACAACCATGCGCGGCCGGCTGGTTCGCGCCACAACAACAGGACCCTGGCGTACGCTGCCGACTGTGTCGTCTCCGGCTGCAGGTTGAAAAATCGAAGCTTCTGGAAGCCGGACATCCTGGGCGTGCAGTCCGGCGGCAAGCGGAGAATTCGGCATCCAATGCACTTGGCCAGCGGCATGGATCGTATCCACAATCGGAATGGGAGATTGGCCACGCGGCGGATCGATCCAAACAGCATCGCCGTCCGGGCGGGTTGGCGGGGAGAAGCGATCCAGAATTACTAATCCATGGTCAGAGGCCTGATACTGCGCGAGTGAACGGAACTGGGCCTGAACCCTGGGATTCGCAAGCAGGAAGGGCCGAAGCACCTCCGCCCGCGTGGAGTACACAATTACCGGAAAGACGGGGTTGGCGGGTATCGTGAGAGCGGCGTGATCATCCGCCGGGAACGCATCCCCTGGCAACAGGCGGGCATCAACTATTCCCCCGGCTACGGATCGAAACGAGAATCCAGCGTCTTGATCGACGCCCGGCGCCAGCACCAGATGTTTCACCCCGACAGGAGCTTGATTGAAGCCAAGAATCAGGTCAACCGCACGCGAACGCACGCCATAGTTGCGGACCGACACGAGCGCGGTCCATTGTTCCGGGTCAGTAGCCGAACGCCGAGCACTCAAGCCGCGCAGGCCGGCCGTTTCCATCTGGTCAGCAATCAGCAAGACGCGCACGTTGCGGGTGTCCTCAGCTGGCGCATCCGTCAAATTCTTGATTCGTCCGGCGCCCACAAAGGCGATTTCGCCATGGACACCTTGCGAGTTCTGCACGCGATGGGCGAATTCCAGTGCCGAGGCTAAGTTCAGCGCGGTAGAGCCTGGTTCCGATGCCGTGATTGCATTGGCCACGCGCCGATGATCCGGCTCAAAGGGAGTTGCGGGAGTGGCGAGCGCGTCCGCTCGAACTAGCATCACCGGATCACCTGGAGGGATGGAGGCAAGCCACTTTAGGGCTCGCGTGCGCGCGGTATCCATCAGAGTGGCGTTTCCGCTCCTCGCGGCCATCCACGCCGAAGTATCGAGAACGAGCACATGGTGACCGGGACGGGCCAGCAGATTTCCCCACCGCGGTTGCGCCATCGCGAGAAGTAAGAGTAAGATCCCCAGCAACTGCAATAAGAGCGACCACGGTTGTTGAAGCCGGCGGCGGCGTTGCGTATGCACGGGCCGTGGGGCAGACGTCCAGAACCGCAGCGTCGAGACGACTAGACGGCGGCGCGAACGGTCGAGTAAATAGAGAGCAACAGTCGCGAGTGATGCCGCACCCGCGAGGATGAAGAACTCCATCAACCCGAAGTTCAGAAAGAACATTAGGCTACTCCCCGCGCGCGCACCATGGATTCGAAGAGCACTTCTTCGAGGGGCATGGACGTAGGGACGCCGACATAACGGCCTCCGTTGCGGAGCGCCAGACGCCGGAGCGAAGAAGAGAACGCATCGAAGCCGCAGGTATAAGCAGCACGCGCTTCGTCATCCACTTCAATCCGCAAGACCTCGCCACTTTCGGCATCGATCAAGTCGAGCTCTCCGGTCCAGGGAGGCACGCGGTCCTGATCGCGCCAGATTTGGATAAGGGAGAGCTCGTGACCGAAATCGACGAGATATTGCAACGCCTTTTCGCAGCGGCCTTCGTCGAGGAAATCCGAAAGGATAATGAGCAATCCACGTTGCGGGCGAGCGTTCATCAGTTCGCGAACCACCTCGTGGAAGTCGGTCCTGCCTTCAGCCTGGAGCGATCCGAGGTAGTCCATAACGGGGCTGAAACGGTGCCGGCCGCCCCCGCACCGCTTCCCTTCCCCAAGCCGCGAAGCAAACGGCATGATGGAGAGCGTGTCGAGGCGAACGAGTCCGATGTAAGCCAAGGCGGCGGCCAGCTTGCGCGCGTAGTCGAACTTCGAGCGGTCCCCGGCCACCATGGAGTCACTGATATCGACCAGGATCTGCACGGGCACTCGCGGCTCGATCTGGAACATCTTGAGAAACAATTTGTCCAGCCGCAGATACGCACGCCAGTTGACCGCGCGGAGATCATCGCCTTGATGAAAATTGCGGTGATCCAGAAACTCCTGCCCGCCACCGGCGAACCGCGAAGGATTGTGACCACCCACTAATCCGGCGAACGACTTCTGCCAGTGAATTGCAAGCCGCTCCAGCTTTTCCAGGAATTGGCGATCAAGCAGCGGTTCGGGCATCGGATGATCCGTGCAGCTGAGCGTCAGGCCGCGGAAGCGCGGACGTTCACCTCTTTGAGGATCGCGTTCAGAACCGTCTCGGGCGTGTGACCATCGGCATGAGCATCGAAATTCAAAATGATCCTGTGCCGCAGCACGGAAGGCGCGACGGCGCGCATATCGTCAACACTCAAATGAAAGCGCCCGTGCATAAGAGCTAATACACGGCCGCACTCCACCAACGCCTGAGCGCCGCGCGGAGAGCTTCCATAACGGATATAGCGCTTGGTCATCTCATGTGCCTCGCTTTGATCGGGTTGGGTGGCCATGACCAATTGAATAGCGTATTCGCGCACATGCGGAGCCACCAGCACTTGCTTGCACACATCCTTGATCTCAAAGATGGCCGCGCGATCGAGCACTGGCTCGATATGGATCTCTTCGCGCAGAATGGTGCGCTCGACGATTCGCGTAAGATCTTCGCGCGAAGGATAGCTCACCAATATCTTCATCAGAAATCGGTCGAGCTGCGCTTCGGGCAGAGGATACGTGCCTTCCATTTCGATCGGGTTCTGAGTCGCCATAACCAGGAAGGGAAGATCCAGCTCATGGGTTGTAGTGCCGCTGGTAACAGTACGTTCCTGCATAGCCTCCAGCAACGCGGATTGGGTTTTCGGGGTGGCGCGATTAATCTCGTCGGCAAGAACCAAATTGGCGAAAATCGGACCCGGCTGGAAACGGGTGGTCTTACTGCCGTGGTCCCCGGTCTCCACCACCATGCTGCCCACAATATCTCCGGGCATCAGGTCCGGGGTGAATTGAATCCGGGAATACTTCAGCTGTAACGCGCGCGACAGTGTTCTAAGCAGCGTGGTTTTGCCCAGCCCCGGAACGCCTTCCAGCAGAACATGTCCACCGGCGATCAGACAAATGAGCACGCCTTCCACCACGCCGTCTTGACCGACGATGACCTTGGCAATCTCCGAGCGCACCTGGCGAAGCCGCGATACAGCTCCTTCCAGAATTGCTTCAGAACCCGAATTCATATATTTACAAGTTACCGCGGCGCCCGCGGAAATCCGGTTCCGCCGATACTTTACAATTCCGCGTTCCTATTTGTGGCAAAATTTCAGATTGCGCCATATGGGACCTGGAAATCATGCTAGTTAAAGCCTGCCGTTCTTTTGTGATCCTCGCGTCCGTTCTGTTTCCGCTCGCTGCTTTCGGCCAGCAGGACTATGCGAGCCGCTACGACGTCTTCAGCGGCTTCACATATTTTGAGAGCGCCAAGATCAATTTGGCGGAGCGCGGCTACCACCTGCAGTTTGGCCTCAACATGAAACGCTGGTACGCGGTGGGATTCGATTATTCGAACGTTAACGGAACGCTCAACCTGATTCCGCCATATCTACCGACCGCCTTACAGCAGCAGTTGCAGCCATTATTAGGTCTTTTGGGTCCGGATTATCACCCGGCAGTCCCGACCAGCACCAACACACAGACGTTCGCGTTGGGTCCGACGCTGGTTATTCGTCACTTCAAACATTTTGGGATTCTGGCGCATCCCTCTTTGGGCGCAGTGCGGGAAGTGGCTACGCCGCACGCGAGCGACCCCATCACGGCGGTCGCTGTCAGCTTGTTTTTCACCGGAAAACAAAAGCTGGATTGGCAGGGGTTCTACGGTATTGGCGGTGGCTTCGACATCGGAGTCACTCGCCACGTCGGATTGCGCCTTCAGGCTGACGCGGTGTACGACCACTTGATCAACGACATCCTGGGGCAGGGTCACTGGACAGTCCGGGCTTCGATTGGACCGTCGTTCCACTTCGGCCGAAACGTCCGCTAGGCCGGATACGGAAAGAGAGTTCCGCGGCCCAACAGCCAGTGCGGGTCCAATCGCCGTTTAACCGCTTTCATTGCTTCGATGTGTCCCGGCGCATATTGCATGGGCAGTAGATAAGCTTTGCGTTTCCCCAAGCCATGTTCGGCTGATACGGTGCCCCCGAGCTCCGCGGCGCGTTGCGCGAACCGCTTCATCAGATCGACTGCGATTTGCATTTCCGCATCCGTGGCGGGAAGCATGTTGACGTGCACGTGGGCATCGCCGATGTGCCCGTATATCACGTAATGCCCTGGAAGCGCGGGTTCTAGTTGCTCCCGGTAGTAACGCAACATCTCCCGATTCGCCGGGATCGGAACCGCATAATCGGTGCCCATCTTCATGAAGCCGCGGCTCAGCATGGTGGCGTTTACAATTTCCGGAAGGGCGTGGCGGAACTTGCGAAAGCGCTCCCGATCGGCCGCGCTCACGGCGAACCACGAAGATTCGATCAAAGCGCGTGCTGTGACGAGGCGCGATTCCCAGGCGTCGATCTCGTCGCCCTCAGCCTCAATCAACAGTCCGGCTTGCGCCACAACCGGGATTTCCGGGTAGCGGCTGCGCAGTAACTCGAGCGAGTTTCGATCCACGTACTCGATCATGCGCAGGCCCTCGATAGAACGCCAGGCATCGACCGCGTCCAGTGCAGCCTGATCGCCGTTGAAGAAAACCACCGCGCTGAATACGTGCGGCGGAATGGGCAGCAGCCGGAGTTCCGCCTCCAGGACGACCCCGAGCGTGCCTTCCGCACCGCAGAACAGATCTATCCAGTCCATTCCGGAGCGCAAGGCATAGCCCGCGGTGTACTTGGTGGTGTTGGGGACCGGGATTGACGGGATTTCAAAATCGACCGCGTCGCCGCGACTAAACTCCCGGATGGAGCCATCCATTAGGGCCACGCGTAATGCCAGAATGTGCCTGCGTGTGCTGCCGAATCGGAAGCTGCGCGAGCCACTCGCGTTTGTGGAGATGGTTCCTCCAATGGAGGCCGTGTTCTCCGTCGGGTCCGGCGCATAAAATTGTCCCGAGGGAAGCGCAGCCTGGTTGAGTTCGGCCAGAGTAACGGCCGGACCAACGCGTGCGACCGCTTCTCCGATATCGATCCCGCGGAAGTGTTCAAGCGAGAGTACCCATCCGCCTTGCGCCACGCGGGCACCCGTTAGGCCGGAGCCGCTGCCAAGCACCGTAACCGGAATTTGCTTCTCGACCGCTTCCCGCAGAACGGCAACTACGCCCGCCTCACTATGCGGCGCGAAGACGCTCTCGGCCCAGCCTTCGAATCCGGAGGCATCGCTAATTGCATCGCGGCTGACTGTTCTCGGCTCGATAGTCAACATCCAGTCACCTTGTGAGCGTGTTGCCGCTCAAACGTTCGAGAACGCGAACTGGAGCGAGTTCGGGAGCAGCCAAGCTATCCTTCGAAACGATAAATGTTTGCTCAACCGCGAATTGGCCGGAAATAACGGCGTGGGGAACCACATCCGTGAATACCATCCAGGCGGAATTTGGTGGGAACTGGAACTGGTATTTCCGGGATTCACGCTGAAACCCTTCGTTAGCTTTCAGATAGTCATGAAAGCCTAGCATGAATTCGTCATATCGGGAACGCACCGGCACAGGGAGTCCTAAAGCGCTGGCGACCCGCTTCCAGGGTGAAACGGCACTGGATGTGGTTGCGATCTTCTGCAAGCCGGCTCGATTGGCATATTGCGCGGCGGTGACACCGAACGGATCGGTTGTCACCCAGACGCGTTCCCGGGTAGGGTTGATGTTCAGAAAGAAACGCAGGATCAGATCGCCGTTGGTGGGACGCGTGGGGAATGCGTCGGTATGCAGCAGATCGTTCCGTTTTTTCCACGCTAGATCGCGACCCTGTTCTTCGATGCCGCGGAAGCTAGCATAATCGAGTCGCCAAGCTGCGGCGTAGTGCGGCAACAGCTCAGCGGCGAAGCGGGTTGCAGCCGCGGAAAAATGCCTCAGACTGGCGGTGACCTTCTGCGTCACGCCGGCTTGCGCCTTCCCCAACCCGGAAACCTTATCCTGTTTCGGCCGGTACGAAATGTTTTTATGAAGGTCGCTGCTGGTCTGCACCGCCGCTAGCAGGCTGTCCCGATTTTCCCCCGAAAAATCGAAGGGTGCTTGCGGAAAAAAGAGGATGTTGCCCTCCTCCAAGCTTTGAGAACGGCGCAGCGGATCGGCGAACGTACCCGGGAGGATGAGTTGCATGCTGTGCTCCCGATTCTATCGCTTCCTTATGCGGATGTGCTGCCCGCTAGTCCAAGTTCACCAGCCCGCGCCTGCATCGCCTCGATGCAAAACGCGATGTGTTCTTCCAAGGGGATATTGAGTCCGGTGGCACCCTGAACGATGTCCGCGCGGTTTACAGCACGTGCGAATGCCGTGTCTTTCATTTTTCTTAACACCGTCGAAGCGTCGACATCCGCCACGTTGCGCGAGGGGCGCACCAAGGCAGTTGCGGAGATGAAGCCGGACAGCTCATCGCATGCGAATAACGTTTTCTCAAGCAGAGTCTCGCGTGGCACCCCGGAATAATCAGCATGGGAAAGAATGGCTCGACGGATGTCGTCCGGAACGCCACGGCTTGCCAGGATCGGCTCACCGGCCATGGGATGTTTGTCTAATGTGGGGTGAATTTCGAAATCGAAATCGTGCAGCAGAGCAGTGACTGACCACTTCTCAGTGTCTTCGCCGAAGCGCGCGGCATACGCCACAACGGGTGTTTCTACTTGGAGAGCGTGGCGAAGAAGTGATGGGGATTGCACGAACTCATGGAGGATTTCCAGAGCCTGGACGCGGGTCATGGTTCATGCTAACGCGTTCATGTAGATACGACCCAACAGCCCTCGCGCACAGTTGAAAGCTGCTGGGTCGAACCGCTAGCTAAGCTCCGTCGGAGCCGTGGAGCTTTACGAGCTTGTTGTAGATTCCCAAAGCCAGAAACGTCGGGGCCCAGTGACCGACGAACGTCGCTTTACGATCATCGCCGGTGAACTGGAAAGTTAGAGAAAGTCCGATGCTACCTAGGGCAGCCCAAAGCCAGAAGTCTGATGGCAGCTTGGCAGTCTGATGCTCCAGCGATCTTGCTACTACGCCCTCGCGGTGTTCCGGTAGCGGACCCTTCTTCGGATCGCGCTCGATGACGCTTTCGATGTGCTCGTTCATTTTTTCTCCTCTTTCAACTTAAGGCAACTTACCTGGTCGCATGCACCTGTATGGCCAGTGAAGTTCCGATCACAAACAGTCCCGTTCCTTCAGGAAGATATAGGTGCTCCGGTGCTATGCTAGCGAGGATTCGCTGAAGGCTTGCGGGGTTCAAGCTATACAAATGTATGGATCGATCCTATATCCAGTACTGATGGTTGGATTTTCTGGCCGCCAATGCGGTTTGATGAATACGATGGGCGTCAAGGGCGGCTAGATTGAAAAAATCTAAAATATTCCGACTTTTGTTTATATGCAGCGATGACTCAGCCCAGATGCCTCTTACTCGTGCGCTACAGGAGTGCGGCCACTATGTTGTTACTTCGCTGGATGAAGCGCATGCTGCCGCGCAACTCGATGTCGCTCGCCACGACGCCGCCCTGATCTGTTCGTCAACAGCAGGATTAGATGGCGGCGAATTGCTGCCGTGGATTTCGGCTCACCACCCTGAACTTGCAGTTGTGATGCTTAGCGCTACCGAAGATGCGCGTGCTGCTGTGCGCGCCATGAAAAACGGTGCGCAGGACTATATCCTTACGCCGTGTTCCCTGGCGGAAGTCGAACAAGCCATCGTGGTTGCGATCGATCAGAAACGAGCGTTGCTGTTAAGGCCGAGCGGCTCCCAACAATCGGTGGAAATGCTTGCGCGGGAAAACGCCGACCCTACAAATATCCGCCGCCGCTTACATGACGCCTCAGAGGATACGCTTGAAGCCCTGGCAGCAGCGCTTGATGCGCGTGAGCGAGAAACCTATTCCCATTCCAAACGGGTTAGTCAATACTCGGTAGATTTAGCCCGCAAATTTGGAGTCTCGGGTGATGAACTCGACACGATAAGACGCGGATCGCTGCTCCACGACATCGGAAAGATAGGCATCCCGGACCGCATCCTTCTCAAGCCGGGGTTACTTACGGCGGAAGAATGGGTAGAGATGCGCGAACATCCGCGGATAGGAGCATGGATCATGAGCGGGGTAGAGTCGCTGCAGCCTGCCGTGAGTCTCGTGATGGCGCATCACGAACGTTTTGACGGTACCGGATACCCCTTAGGGTTGCAAGGTCGGAACATACCGGTAGGGGCGCGCGTGTTCGCGATTGCCGACACCATGGACGCGATTCTTTCCGACCGCCCTTACCGCATGGGGAGATCGTATGAGCAGGTGCGGGCCGAAGTTAGCAAGCATTCGAGCACGCAGTTCGATCCGGAAATCGCGACTTGTTTCTTGAGCATGGAGCCCGAAGATTGGACCTGGACCGGAGCCGGACCGAAACCGGCAGTTGGGACGGGATGCTTGTGAAATCCGCATCCGTCAGTGGTCAGAGTGCCGATGCGGGGGCTTTCCGGGATCGGCTCCTGTTCCTTGAAACTCCGGAGCCGATCTGGGTGTTGCTGCGCCATGATATGCGAATCGTCGATGTAAATCGCGCCGCCTGCGAGCGCTTTGGATACACGCGCGAGCAGTATCTTGGCATGGAACTCGGTGACTTCCACCCTAAGGCTGCCGTTGAGCGGCTGCGGGAAGCTTGGTTGCGGCACGAAGAAGATTCCAACGAATTGCGCGGTTGGAGCACTAAAACAGCGTCCGGAGAGAACGTAGAAACCGACCTTTCGGTCCGCTTCCTCGAAGTCGATGGGAATTGCTGCGCCTTGATTTGTGCGCTGGATATGACTGCCCGAAAGACCTTGGAAGATCGCTTGCGGCAAGCCGGCAAAATGGAAGCAATCGGCATGCTGGCCGGCGGCATCGCCCACGACTTCAATAATCTGCTCACGATAATCTCGGGCTATAGCCAGTTGTTGCTGAACGTGGTAGCGGATTCGGAACGGTCCTCAATCGAGCAGATTCTGAAAGCCAGCGAGCGCGCTGCGCAACTGACCAGCCAGTTGCTTGCTTTCTCGCGACGCAAGGACCTGCAACCGCAAGCCGTCGACATCAACCGGATCGTATCCGGCATGTCGACCATGCTCCGGCGTTTAATTGGCGAGCATATCGAATTGCGCCTGGCACTGGCTAATGGTCTTGGCGCCGTGCATGCCGACCCCGGTCAGCTCGATCAGGTGCTCATGAACCTGGTGGTGAATGCGCGGGACGCGATGGCCCAGGGCGGCAAACTGGTCATCGAGACGGCCAATGTCGATCTATCCGAGGGCTACACAGGGAAGGATCTAGGATTGCGGCCGGGCCGCTATGTGATGATCGCCGTGAATGACAGCGGCGTTGGCATGGATCAGAAAACACGCGAACGGGTTTTCGATCCTTTCTTCACAACCAAGGAAAAAGGCAAGGGCACGGGGCTGGGTCTTTCGACGGTATATGGAGTAGTGAAGCAGGCCGGGGGAACCATCGACCTGTATAGCGAACCCCAGCATGGCACGTCCGTCAAAGTGTATCTTCCCCGGGCGGGCGATATTTCGGAGGCCGAACGGCAGGCCCCGGCGTTCACCGATGCTGCAGGCGGGCGCGAGACCGTCCTGGTCGTCGAAGACGAGGACGCGGTGCGGAGACTGGTGCGATCCACCTTGGAACGCGGCGGCTATCGCGTCTTAGTAGCATCGGGCGGACCGGAAGCACTCGACGTGTCGCGCCGCGAAGAGCATATCGATCTTCTCTTGACCGACTTGGTGATGCCGCAAATGAGTGGCGTCGAAGTCGCTACGCGTGTTCGTCAGGACCGCCCAGGTATCCGTATCCTATTTATGTCTGGCTATACAGACCGTTCCCTGCAAGAGACTTGGGCCTTACCGGAATCGACGGAGTTCCTACAGAAACCGTTTACTCCAGCAACCCTGTCGATTCGCGTCCGCGAAATCCTTGACAAGACGGGCGAGGCCAACGAACAGTCCCTGACGGGCAACCTATAACCCCATTGGAGAGCGGCGTCGCACCGCTCTCTGCACTGAGCTATCGTCACTTCATGGAGGAGTGGCGCACGCCGGAGACTCTGCTCGCAAGGACGCGGGCAGTTGACCAAGTGGTTACGTCGCGATGGCCCGACATACCTGGCGTGGCAATGATTGCCGTGGGAGGCTATGGCCGCGAAGAGCTGTTTCCCTGCTCGGACGTGGACCTGATGTTTGTGAGCCGGCGCGATGACTTGCAGCCGCATCTGGCGCCTTTCCTCCGCGGCCTTTGGGACGCCGGTTTGCGTGAAAGCCACTCCGTTCACACCCCCGAGGAGTGCATTACCTTGGATGAGCGAAACGCCGAACTGAGCGTCAGCATGCTGGATCGGCGCTTCTTGGCCGGAGACCAGACGTTGTTTTCGAAGCTGCGTGACCCAGCCAAGGACCAACTAGCACCAGCCTTGGCACGTTTGACGCGCGCCCGGCATGCCAAGTACGGGGACACCATTTATCATCTGGAACCCAACATCAAGGATGCGCCGGGGACCTTGAGGGATCTGCAGGTGCTGCGCTGGCTTGCCAAGCTGGATGGAAGCGCCGCTCTGATTGCCTCGCCGGAACTACTGGTGGCGCTGCGCATTTTGCTGCACCAGCTATCAGGGCGGGATCAAAATGTACTGAAGTACGAAATGCAAGATCGTTGCACTTCGAAGCTCGGCTTTACTGATCCATCTGCGCTCATGAGGGGCTACTACCGCGAGGCGGCGTCCTTGCACCGCGCGTGTTTGCGCCGTTTAGACCAGGTGGAGCGACGCAAGAGTTCTCTGCTAGCCGCTTTGCGCGACCGGGCCGCCCGCCTGTCGAATTCCGATTTCTCGGTGATCCACGGTGATCTTTACTTCCGCGCCGCCCCGGTAAACGCGCCGCTTGTGGTGCGCTTGTTCGAGTTTGTGGCCCGTCATGGTTTGCCTCTGGCGCCGGACACCGAGGAGCGGGTGCGACACTGCGCGGAAGCCGCAATTTCATGGGCCGAGTTGCGGAACATTTTCAGCCTTCCCTCTGCCGCGCTGGCCGTTCGAGCCATGCAGGAGACCGGTTACTTCGCCAAGCTTTTCCCACAACTGCATGCGATCGAATCGCTTGTCGTCCGCGATTTCTATCATCGCTACACGGTTGACGAACACACGATGGTTGCGATGGAAGCGGCCCTAAGCTTGCGCGAGGTCAAAGATGTCTTCGGGGAAGTGTCACGCGAGACACCGGACTATCCACTGCTGCTGCTCGCGCTACTGTTCCATGACGCTGGCAAAGGGCTCTCAAACGCCAATCATGCTGAAGCCTCGGTTTCGGTTGCCGCCGATGCGTGTAAGGTGATCCAAGTTAGCGCGCGAGAGACCGAGATCGTTTTATATTTGATTGCGGCTCATCTGGAGATGTCGCGATTGATGCTTACCCGGGACCTGAGCGATCCGGGAACCGCCGCCTTGCTCGGGAAAAGCGTGAAAACGCTGGAACGGCTGAAGCTGCTCACCTTGCTCACCCGTTGCGATATTTCCGCGGTCAACCCGGAAGCGTTCACCCAGTGGCGCGCGTCTCTGCTTTGGCGCTTGTACGTGGTTACCCAGCGGCATCTCACAACCGCATTGCAAACCGAGATCGCCGAGGAAGGTATGCCTGCCCGATATGGCTTAACTCACTCGCGGGAAGAGATCGCCGAGCATCGCCGCATGGAGCAGGACGGCTGTTTAACGACCCTGGAGAAAGTAGAAGGCGCATACCGGCTGACCGTTGTGGCGCCCGATCAGCCGGCTCTGTTCGCGCGGATCGCTGGCGCTCTGGCGGGCTTCGGAATGAACATTCTGCGCGCGGAGTCATTCACTAATGAGCGCCGAATAGCGGTGGAAACGTTCTGCTTCGCCGACCAGATGCGGACCTTGGAATTAAACCCCACGGAAATAGATCGCTTACAGCGCGCCGTTGAAGACGCTTTGCTGGGAAAGCGAAAGGTGGAAGATTTAGTGCGAGCGCGCCCCCCCAAAAGCAACGCAACCAACGGCTTGCCGGTCCTGGTCGCCTTCGATAATACGGCTTCGCCCCGCGCCACGTTGTTCGAGTTAACGGCGCAGGACCGGCCAGGATTGCTCTTCGATTTAACGCGCTCGATCGCAGACGCGGGCGGCAATATCGAGGTGGTTCTGGTCGACACCGAAGGGCACAAAGCGATCGATGTCTTCTACGTGACCCAAGACGGACAGCCGCTGACTCCGAGCAATGCCGAATTATTGTGCGAGAGGCTACGCACAGCCGCCGCATAGTCAGGGGGAAGGCGCCGGAGGTTAAGAACTGTCAATTACAAAACCGTGCACGTCGTGGGACACTGGAAATTCGCACAAGAGACTCATGAAGACATCCCTCGTTTTCGCCCTGTTCGCGACTGCCGGTTTTGCGGCAAATAGCGCGAAGCCTTCGGCCCCGACGCCCAACACGGAGCGGCTGTTCCGCTTAAAATGCGCGCCTTGTCATGGGGCCGATGGATCAGGTGGAGCAGGGGCGAGTTTCAAGGGTAAGCTGGTTCACCATACCACTACGTCACTGACTGCGGTGATCAAAGAGGGTATCCCTGGAACCGGCATGCCCGGCAACCCGGCGCTTCCAGAGGCTGCCATCCATGACTTGGCGAATTACGTTCAGTACCTTAACAAGAAAAAGTGATCGCTGCTTGGTGCGAGTCGCTCGCGTGGTACGAACTCCGTACCAGCGGGCCGGCCTCCACGTGAGAAAAGCCCATCTCCAACCCGGCGCGGCGGAGTTGGTCGAATGTTGTTGGCGGAACATACCGCACGATAGGTAAGTGCCGCGGCGACGGGCGCAAATACTGGCCGAGCGTCAGAATATCAACGGCATGGGCTTGCAGGTCGCACATTACCCCAAGCACTTCTTCTTCGGTCTCGCCCAGTCCCAGCATCAGGCCCGACTTGGTCGGGGTTTCCGGCGCCAGTTTCTTCGCGTAGGCTAGCATCTCTAACGAGCGCTCATACCGCGCTCCTAACCGGACCTGCCGATAGAGCCGGGGAACGGTTTCCGTATTGTGATTCAGCACGTCCGGACGCGCATTCATCACCTGGGCCATCGCTTCGTGCTTGCCCTGGAAATCAGGAACCAGGACTTCCACTTTGCAACCAGGTACGCGTGCCCGAATCGCTTCTATGGTGAGGGCGAACAACTCGGCCCCGCCATCTTTACGATCGTCGCGGTTCACGCTCGTGATCACGGCATACCGTAAGCCCATCGTAGAGACAGCTTCCGCGACGCGCCGCGGCTCATCGTAATCCACCGGGAGAGGCGCGCCCTTTTGAACCGCGCAGAATCCGCAACGCCGGGTGCAGACGTTCCCCAGAATCATGAACGTGGCCGTTCCACGATTCCAGCATTCACCGATATTGGGGCAGGCCGCGCTCTCGCAAACCGTGTGCAGATCGAGACTCGTGACCAGCGACTTAAGATCACGGTAATTACTTCCTACCGGAGCGGGCGCGCGAAGCCAGGACGGCCGTGCGGGGTTGGTTTCGAGCGTAACGAGCACTGCTCTTAGTTTACCGCTCGAAATCAGGAAGCAGCCGGGCCAGCCGCGTTTCGAGCACAAAGTCGGCGATGTGACTTCCAACTAACCAGTGCAGATCGTGGCCGTCCGAAAGTTCGAGTGCGCGCCGCGGAATCAGACCAACCAACTCACTTCCAGCAATCGCAATTCCTCGTGCAGCCGCCTCCGTTTGCACTTGCTCGAAGATGACGTGGAGCGGCGTCCGTTCGAAGTCGGTCAGATTGATTGACACTTGGACCTGTTTCCGGGAGCGGAGTTCCAGACCGAGCGCTTTGACGGCCGGCAACCCCCCGCTCGATTCGCGAATGTAGCGGGCAATAGCGCGAGCCGCGGCAAGGTCGGGGGATAGCAAGTTGATGTTCCAAGCGACCAGAAATGGGCGCGCCCCTACGACCGAAGCACCAGCCGTCCGATGCCGCCCCGTTCCAAAATCCGGGTGGCCTGAAAATGAACGCGACCGAATTGTTTCCAACCGCGCGCGCGCCGGGTCGTATGCGGCAGCCTCATACAGGAACACAGGGACTTGAAGCCGCTGCCACAGGCGCTGGGCAAAGTCGCGAGCCAGCGTTGCGCACTGATTCAAAGTAACGCCGCGCACCGGGATGAACGGAATCACGTCCGCTACTCCGATCCGCGGGTGAACTCCATCGTGCTCCGGCAGCCGGATCAGATCGACTGCTGTCGCGACCGCTTCAAACACAGCTTTAGCCACCGCAGATGGCTCCCCCGCTACCGTAAGAACGGTTCGATTATGATCGGGGTCCGAGGTATGGTCGAGCGGAACAGCGCCCGGCACCGAACCGCACGCCTGAATCAACGCGCGGATTACTTTGGGATTGCGGCCTTCAGAAAAATTTGGAACGGCCTCAATGCAGTTCGGCGTCATGGATGCGGTCGTAAACCAACATCCCACGTTTAAATACCTTCTCCACGATGTTGATGCTTGGGTAGTATCCAATCTCGTGGTAATCGGCTACCCCAAGGACCAAAACATCGGCCTGTTTTCCTGTTTCGATCGAACCGATTAAGCTCTCTTTGCGAAGCGCATGCGCGTTGTTGATGGTAGCCGCCGAGATTGCTTCTTCCGGAGTAAACCCGTAAAGGCGATGGGACAACAAAATCATGAGCTGCATATCGAAACCGGGACTTAGTTCCGGATGATAGGCCGACGCCAGCCCTGGAACTACACCCGCATCGACCATGGCGCGGCCGGGACCCGGAAATTGCATTCCCAGCTGGAAAGTGACGCCGGGTGTGAACACCGCAACGGTGGGAGACTCCGCAAGTGTAGATATCTGATTCTGTCCGAGCGCGCGAAAGCCGGTGACTGACAGCGCGCGCGATTCGACCGCCAGGTGCACGGCGCTTGTCCCGGCTGCTTGACCGGAACTGAGGTGCACGTGAAAGCCGAAAGCGCGCGCGGTGCCGGTGATCTTCAAGGCTAATGCCTGGGGAAGAGTGGTCGAGTCGTATTCCAGATTGATGCTCGCCGCCAGTCGCTTCTTGCGAACGGCGGGAAGCAGGCGAGAGCAGACCGATTCGGTCCAAGACAGCGAATCTTCTTCAATGGGCGCTTTCAAAAGTAAGCAGGAAATCGTCTGTAAGGGGCCGGTGGGTTCATTCTGCGCCCGCAGGATTCGCATGCCCGTAGCCTCATCCATTGCGTAGGGAGCGCGCGATTGGACAGTACACGTCCCATGGCGCAGCAACCCACGCGTGACTGGGCGCGCGCGCTTCCTCAGACTCTGCGAAGACAGCAAAGTACACCCATGTTCCGCATCGCTCAAGATCTCACGAATCGCTTGAGGCCGCGGGACATCATAGGAACGGCGCAGCCGCGCGATGTTTCCGGCTGTAGGGCGCGCCTGAAATAAACTGACATCCGGGTCCACAAACGCGGGCATGACCACTCGACCGGTTGCGTCGATCTCCAGACAATCGCGCGCGCTTGCCAGACTGAGTACCTGCCGGCTGGATCCGACTGCTTGAATAACGCCCTGATGAATAAGTACCGATCCGTCTCGCACCAGCCCGAGGTCAAGCAACGAGAGTCCCCGGCGGGGCCCGCTCGGACCTCGTAGCGTTAATAACTGGCGCGCACCTCGAATTAGTACTTTCTGCGACCGCAGCACTCTACGGACACGAGAATATACCTCTCACGCCTACAGACCTACTCGTTACGGATATCTTTTTTCAAGCTGCGCATCCGGGACTTCAATTCCTCGGTTGCTTCAGCCACGCCATTAGTGTCGTAGATGACGTGGGGAGTCAGAAATATGATCAGCTCGGTCCGGCTCTTCCCGTAGGTTTTAGACCCAAAGAGCGCACCGATATACGGCAGCCGGCTGAGACCCGGAAGGCCGGAGCTTGAGACCGTGTTGGATTCCTGAATAATGCCGCCGATGGCGATGGTGTCACCATCTTCCACAGTTACCTGCGTGCTGACATTGCGGCGTGAGAAAGACGGCGAGTTGATGCCCCCGAATGCAGTTGCCTGCGGCGCGCTCACATCCTGATCGATGACCAAAGTCACCACGCCACTCGCGTTAACCCGGGCGATGATGTTTAAATTTACACCGGTTCCCACGTTTTGAACTGCCGACGTCGTAGAACCGCCCAAGCCTGTTGAAACCGAGGTGGCTGACAGCGTGGGCACTTCCTGGCCGACGGTGATGGAAGCTGGAATACTGTCGGTTGCAATTAGTTGCGGAGCGGCAATAGACTTCGCAAGACTCCTATTATCAAGTGCGTTCACTACACCAAGTAACTCGCGGGACCTGCCTACCAGCATCCCGGCGGTCAAGGTAAGCGGAAACGTTGCAGCCGGATTCAGCGCGCCAGCGAGAAGCTTGCTTGCCGCGGTCTTCGGCTCCAGCGTTGCCTCCACTCCGAATTGCAGATTTCCGGTAAGCTCGACTTCGTAGATCTTAGCGTCGATGAGCACCTGGCGGGGAGGAACGTCCAGCTGATCGAGCAGATTCAGAATCGATTCCCACTGTTGCGGCGTGCCTTGGACAAGCAGCGTGTTGTCGTATGGGTTGGGAATGATTCGCGGGCCTGCAGTTCGTCCGTTTGTATTCGGCGCCAGGTACTGGCCGGTCTGGTCAGTGGCCGGCGGGACCGATGTACCGAAGGGCGTGGCGCCCGAAGACGGGGGAGCAGCGGCGGATTGTGCGGCGCCCGTCGCCGCTCCGAGTGCTCCGCCAAGGCCGGTTGCATTGGCTGCTTCGCTGAAGGCACCGCCGCCGCTCTGGGAGAAGTTGTTGCTGCCGCCACTGCCGAATGCCGAGCTTCCGCCAGCCGCCGCCGTAGCGTCCGCTTCCACCACCAGTGCCCGTGAGCCCTAAACCGCCGGTGCTGATTCCGCCGCGGTAGCCGCCATACCCGGAAAGCCCGTATCCAGTGCTCTGCGGCGCCGCTGTGCCGTAAAGCTGGGCGATCACGCCACCGATGATTTCGGCCCGTCCGTACTTGAGCTTGTACACGTGGTTCTCAGTGCCGCCAGCTGTCAGCTTCACCGGAACGTCCAGCTTTTCGACCCAATTGGCGACATCTTTGAAAGCAGCCGGGTTCGCAGCCACGGCAATAAGCGTGCTGATGCGATCGACCGGAATAAATTTCAGAGCGGATCCCTTATCAGAAAACGAATACGCTTTGAAAATCGTATCCAGTTCCTTGGCAATATCGCTCGGCCGGCTGTTGGTAAGCACGAACGACTTCACGCGCTGTCCGGCAAGAGATTCAGAATCGAACATCGAGATCAGTTCGATTGTGCGCTTCATACTGCGGCTGTTGTCTTGAATTATCAGCAAATTCGCGGGATCGTAAGAAACCATCTTGTAGCCCTCGCCCAGGAATGGTTCGAGGAGCTTGGCCATCTC
This sequence comes from Bryobacterales bacterium, assembly GCA_963752695.1. Taxonomy (GTDB): domain Bacteria; phylum Acidobacteriota; class Terriglobia; order Bryobacterales; family Bryobacteraceae; genus Bog-113. Next base: position 39,621 of record CAVVZB010000002.1, on the reverse strand, counting down.
GGCGGACGTCACGAACTTAAGAAAAACAAGGTTCATGACAGGTTGTTCAGAGTCGTTGAAATCTTTACCGTTCAATTGCGGACTGATCGGCAGACGCGCCGCGGCATCCGACGGAACGATCCGGTAGATGTTTCCAACCTGCACCATCATGAAGCCGTTCATGCGCAGAATGGTTTCGAGAAGGTTCCGGACATCCACTGCATGGAGTTCCCCATACGTGTTGATGGTGACCTTGCCCTGCACCTTTGGATCGAGAATGTAGTTGATCTTCAGATCGCGAGCCAGGATGTCGATCACTTCGGTGAGCGAGGCGTTGGTCAAGTTCAGGCCCGCTGGCACGCTGACCGGCCGCTCCGCCGGTGGGGGAGGTCTAACCGCTTGGGCAGCCGGAGCGGTAGCGGGCGGCGCAGTTGCGGGTGCGGTAGCTGGTGGAGCCTGAGCCGTCAGCCGCACCGTGGCTGCCAGTACGGCGATAAGTAGTGCGCGTCCCCTCAACGAGTCCCCTTTGCTTGTTCACGCGCCCAGATTTTCTGCTCGTCCGCAGTGAGATCGCTTTTCTTCTTTTGCCAGGAAGTCATGCCGAATGGCGTCGGCTTCTGAAACTCGATCATGTCACCTTTTGCCATGGCCGTAACGTGTTCGGTGGCGTCCCCCGCCGGTTTTGCAGGCGCAGCCGGGGTACTTGCGATGGTCGTCTTCCCGAAAGGAGTTTGGACCGAATTCGATCCAGCTGCCGTTGCGGGCTGCTCTAGGACGCGGGAAATACCGAACGGTGTCTCGCGGTAGATCCACACCTTACCCTGACGATCGGTATAGCGATAGGCGCCCTCCGGTGTCTTGACTGCGCTTGCCGGAATCACTAGGGGTGAGGGCGGCTTCCTGGCCTTCGTAGTTTTTGCCGTTTTAGCGTGATTCGGGGCCGAAGTGGCCGGAACTGCCGCCGGGGTTTGTGCGGAACTCAGGACGGCAAAACTAGTGAACAAATATGCACAAATCGTAGTCTTCATGAAATCCTCAAAGTCGAGCGGTGCTACTTGATCGGCTCCCAAAAACAACTGGTCCCAAACGGAGTGGGTCGCAGTACTTTACGGAAGCCGTCCGCCTGCGTGCCAGCTGGCGAATTATCGCCAGGGGCGCAATTTTTCACGCCACTGGCCGCCCCTGTATCAGCACCCGCTTTACCCACGTTGGCGGCGACCACGGGCGGGGGCGCGGAGGCGTTCACTGTTCCGGCCGCAGCCGGAGGTGGAGCTGTCGGCGCCACTGCCGCAGTTTCCTGCGCATGGTAGATCATCTCTGAGACGCTCTTCGTGACCGTTTTGTCTTCCCACTGGAAAGAAATCTCATCCGGAGAAAGCGCTGCGAGCACGAACTCACCGATCTTATCGCCTACGTGCACGCCTACACTCCGCGCATCGCTCTTCAGGCTCATGAGCGCGAGCATCCCGCTGGGTAGCCCCATGACTCCGTGCAGCAGTGGGAGAGGCGGCATTGGCTTGGGCGGCGGCGGTGCGGGAACCACCACCACAACATTCGGATTGCGCTCCTGCGAGAACAACGTTTTCGTAGCAATGTCGCTATAAGTAGCTGCGGTTACGCCTGCTGGGGCTGCGGGGATCGCTAGCGGGTGAATGGCCGGCGGTTTGACGCGCGCGGTGCGAATCTCCTGATCCTGCTTTTTTTGCGCCGACCACTCAGCGCTCACTCGATAGCCCGCGGCGACAATTAATCCCACCAAAACCAGGTTGAGCCAAATTAGTTTTTTCTTCATCGCTTGCTCATAGAACGCTTAGCGCCTTCTTCTCCGGAACGAGCTTACGGGAGACAACGCCGGCCAGCGTCATGCGAACACTTACTGTCTTGATCTTGGCATTGCCAGTGGCTACATGGATCTCCGAGGGCGCGATTAGCTCGGGTTCGCGCGAAAGATCGGCAAGAAGATTAACGAATGCTTCGATCGGACATTCGAACGTGACAAGAACCGCCACTTGGCCATAATCCGCGCCCAGCAGCGATGGAGCGGCAAAGTCCCCACCCCGGGCCTCAATTTTGTTGGCCAACGCCACCCGATGCACAACTTCGAGTAGATGCGCCTGCGCTTGAGACGCGGTAGCAAACAACATCACGCCTTTTTCGCGACTCTGCAATTGCGCCTGAACAGTTTTCAACACTTCCGCTTTCGCCGGCACAGTGGCCGCGGCTTGCCGCAACTTGGATAGTCTTAGCTCCAACAAAGGCGCCGAATCGGTTGCTGAAACCACTTCCGGAGCAGGGCTCGAAACACGGAAGATCAGATTCAAAATCACGCCGCTTAACAATAAAGCCAGAGCGGCCACGTGGCTGCGCTTGAGGTTCACTTTCGCCTCCGGTAGGTCTTGATGCGAAAGATTTCATCTTTACCGCTGCGGCTCACTGAGTTGGTGAACTCGGAGTTGTGGAACAACGAAGAGCTGTCGATGATTTTCAAAAGCGGGGCAGCTTGCTCGGTCTGGCCCGCGATGATGAGGTAATCGGGATAGATTTCCACGAGAGACGCCCACGTGGGCGGAGGCAAGATTCGCGTGAGCTCATTGAGCATTTCGAAATCGGCCTGGGACCTCCCGCGAAATTGATCGAGAAGCGCGATCTGCGAACGCGCCTGCTCGGTGCGCTTATCCAGATCAGCCGCGTGGCGGGCAGCGGGCTCCACTCTGGAAATTTCCTGGTGCAGCGTTTTCAGGTAGTCACGCTCGCGGTATGGCCCAATCGAAAAATAAGCGATAGCGCAGAGCAGCAGCAAGATCGCGAGAACGGCTGTGGGAATCAGCCAGATGCGCGACTGACCGGCGCGGCGCTCTGAAGGCAGAAAGTTGGCTGGGCGGACAAGCAGTGGGCACGCCGCTGCGATTGTAGCCGCGTAGAGAAAAGGCCGATCGATTGGGTTGGCGCCGCTTGCGGTCGACTTTCGAGGAACAATTTGGGCCAGGCCCACTGGTTCAGTCTCGCTGGTCAGGCGAAGTTCCGCAATGCCCGCTGCTGCGGCGCGCGATGCAGAACCTTTGAATTCACCCGAGAAGACAGCCCCGGAAGCCGATTCTCCATACGCTTCGAAAACGCTCGCCGCGCTCTCCGATAACCCAAGGAACGGTCGCGCCGGTTGTCCCATCAGCCGCATCGCGGAATACAGCGCAGAGGCCGAGAACGTGAAGCCCGCCACCGGGATGCCGGCTTCGGCCATCATGGTTTCGTACCGTGCCAGCAAGCTCATGCGGGTCAGTCCGACCAGCACGCCCTCAGTGACCGGAGACCAGCACCACGCAACATCATCGTCAGCGAACGGATGCAACGCTCTCAACCGCAAAGCCAACGCGCCGGCAAGCTCACGGCGGGGCACTCCCGTCATTTGCACGTGCCGCACGATCACCTCCCGCCGCGGCAAGAGCACCGTGACACCGGATGTCTCGTGACCGCGCACAAAGGCGCGAAACTCGCTCGACCATCCCGCGGCAGGCCTCTCATGAAGTCCGATTATGGTGGCGCGGCGCAGCAGCTCAGGGCCGCTTGGGCGCACCTTTACGATCGCCAATTCCAGCGCGTTATCTGTGATTTCAATTGCCACGCCGGAGCCGAACGCCAGCAATGGACGCCATTGTGAGCGCACCGAGGCATGCGCGGCAATTGAACTTTCAGGCAGCGATGTTTTAGCCGCGGTCATACCACCGCAAGATGTGGAAGGAATCCGAATTCGGCCCGGTGTTAATCGACGACCCGGGCGGCAGAAGCTTAACGAGCGCCGACACAACGCGCTTCAGATCGGAGAAGCTCCCGTCCGCTCTGCGCAATCGCGCGGTGGCGCGTAGCGTGTATATCGTGTGCGCGCCTAGGCCGACTCGACTCATCAACGTGGGGCTTCCTTGCAGGAATTCATTTAAGTCTTGCTGCCTGACAAACGGAGCTAACCGGCGGCGCTCCATCAAAGCCGCAATGTCCTCGGACCCAGCCCCTGCCGCTGCCAGCACCGCGGGACGCACAGTGTTCACATCGAAGCTACCGGTAGAGCCAAAAACCGAAACGCAATCGCGCAAACCCTCGCGCGGCACCAAACGACTCTGGCTCGCGCCGTTGGTTCCTTCACTCTGGCCAGGGCTCTGGCGGACCCAGGTCCCGTAAAACAATTCCGGCGTCATTCCCTGAATGTAAAGGAGTTCCTCCACGTCTTGAAAGGACGCGTGGGGCGAGCGAAAAGACGGATTCCTGTCCAGGTACATCTGGTCAAAGCCAGTGGGTTCACCGGATGGCCGCGGCGTACGCCAGTCGACGATTCCGTCCGCCACCGTCGCCGCCTGTTCTCCGCTTGCGCCGAGATTCACGAGCAGAGCAAACAGCGCATCGCGGCTGGCCTGATTCAGACTCAGCTTGCTAGTTTCGGGAATAACTTCGACTCTGGAATTGCCTTGCGGGAAGTGGAGGTCGATCACCGGCTGGCCCGGCACGAAGTAGGGCTCCACGCCTTCGGCCACAGGTCCGAATTGGCTCCACTGGATATGAAGGATGGCGCGCTGGATAGCGCCTTGCGCAAGGTAGTCCGCGCGAACTTGTTCCTCACTGGTGGCCACACGCTCAGTCTCTCCACGAACCGTCATGGCGACGCTGAATGAGATTGCCGCGAGTGCGGCAGAAAGCCATAGCACGGCGAGTAGAGCACTGCCATGCTCCCGTCGGTTTTTATTGCAGGCCAGGTTCATCTCCGTAAGTGCGATTCGGATCGCGGTAGGCGTGCACTGCAGCGGTGACCGTTACCGGGTGAAGCAGAGCCGCGTCCGCATCCAGCGGCACAAGTTCTACCCGAATCGCCAGCGGCCAATCGCGTTGAGCCCACACCTCGCGCCATTCCTGACGCGTGGGATTCTGCTCCTGCGCAAGGTAACGAAGATGGCACGATGCCAGTCGATCAGCAAGCACAAACGATTGCGGACCAACCTCGATTGGAAAGAATACTGGGCGCGCGAAGCCCGAAGGATCAGCTTCAAAACCCGCTATGCGCGCACCAGCCGAAGCCCCGCCCCGGTACGGCAGCTCGTTGACGATCAGGCGAACGCCCTGTCCGCGATCACCTGGCACGATCAGGTATTCCAGCAACTGCGGCAGCCCGCGACCCGCGGCATTAAGTGAGTAGGACGACACAAAACGCATACTTTCTGGCGTACCCTCGAAAAACGCGACTTTGCGGAAGCCGCTTTCCGGCCGGTTCCAAATCGCTGCCTCCGGGATGAAGCCATTCAATTCCTCTTCTAGCGCGCGTTGCGCCCCGACCACGCGCCGGTTGGCGTCCAGGCGGGTTCCTACTTTCACTTCCGCGTTGAGCCCCACCCGTAACGCCACCAGCAACGCGGCCGAAAGCAAACCGACAAGACTCACCGCAATTAGAATTTCAACCAATGTGAAGCCGGTCTCCCGGTTCCGCCGCGTCACTGACGCACCGCGATCGGGATGGAATTCCGCCGGAACGATTCCAAGTCAAGCGCGTGGACGTGGTCGCTCTCTTTCCACCAGACATGCAGGCCGATTCTTTGCAGTACCGGCGTTCCCGGCAGCACTTGCGGGGGTGCTTCGAAAATGCCCATCGCCACGCTGTACCCGGCGGATTTGCCACCGCTAACGGCGGTTGGAAAAGTGCCTTCGAAGGTCGCTTCCAGAGGCAGATTGTAGTCCACCAGAATCTCGTCCATCTTGCTGCGGCCCAGCATGGCCATGCGGTCATGGTCGGTCAACCGTGCGGCATTGCGCATGGACACGCTCAGAGCGGAAAGCAACGTGACTACGGCGATCCCCATAATCATGGTCGCGACCAATACTTCCAAAAGCGTAAAGCCGCGGCGAGTTGCTTTAACGGCAATCATGGTATTGCGCGGTCCAGATCGGCGATGCGCGGCGTCCCCGTGATCGGTTCGATGGACACGCGTTTCCGGGCGCCTCGACTGTTGACCAGATTCACTGCGAACTGCGGGAATGTGCCACCAGGCAAGAGAAATGTGTGGCTCGCATCTTCGCCGGCAATCGAAACACTTTTTGGCATCTCAAGGGTGCGCACAAAGCCCGGATCGCTCGAATAAAGTAGCAAACGATTGCTCTTCGGATCGGCAATGACTTCCACCACCTCTTGACGGCGTTCCACTCGGTTCATGGCCTGATTCAAAAAGCTGGCCACCGAATCCGAAGCGGCACGTAAACGAATGCTATCGAGCCCGGAAGCGACTGCGGGAAACGAGATCGCCGCCATTGCGCCGATGATCGCGACGACCACCATCATCTCGATCAGCGTGACGCCCACTGCGGTCCCGCGCCTCGCTTGCTTCATTTCCAACTAACGATATCGGCATTGATTCCATCTCCGCCAGGCGCCCCGTCGGCCCCATAGGAAATGATGTCGGGGTCATCGCCATGCTCGCCCGGATATTTGTAAACGTAAGGGCGACCCCACGGATCGTTAGGAACTTCCTTGGGAAGATAGGGACCGTTCCATTGATTTAAACCTTCCGGCTTCAGGCGCAATGCGGCCAGACCCTGTTCATTGGTCGGGAACACACTGGTGTCCAGCTTGTAAGAGCCAAGCGCGGTCATGAAGGAGTTGACTTGCGCCTTCGCTTGCACGACACGGGCCTGGTCGCCGCGCTTCAACATGGCCGGAGCCACCAGGGCCGCGAACAGAGCGATGATAGTCACGACAACCAGCATTTCGATCAAAGTGACACCGGCCTCGCGCGCACGGCGGCGGCTCGCGTTCTTCTTGTTCATTCTGATTCCTCTCTAAACCGCAACGTCGTTGATGCTGGTAATTGCGAGCAACATGCTCAAAATAAGGGCCCCCACTAAAATGCCCATCACCAAAATCACAAGTGGCTCGAAAAGAGCCGTGAATTTCTTGATCCCCGCTCGCGTCTCCGCTTCGTAAATATCAGCCATGCGAGCGAACATGGCGTCCAGCTTTCCCGTCTCCTCACCCACGGTCAGAAGATGAGCCGCCAGTGGCGGAAATACTGCGGCACGCCGGAGAGGACCCGCGATGCCCTCGCCACGCTTCACACCTTGGGCCACTTCTTTCAATGCGCGAGTGAATATCCCATTATTCAAGATCCCCGCCGAGATATTGATGGCTTGCACCAGCGGCACGCTATTGGCCACCAGCGTTCCCATCGCGCGCGCGAAACGCGAGGTCTCCGCTTTGCGCAACGCGTCTCCGAGTAACGGAATTCTCAGGCGCGCCGCATCCCACCAAACGCGGCCGCGTGGAGTCCGGATGTAAAAGCGGGACCCCAGGATGATTACCGCCAGGCCGAGCGCACCTGCCCACCACCAGGTTGTAATTAGCTTGCTAGCCTCCAGCATCAACATGGTCGGGATGGGGATTTTCATGTGGCCATCCTCGAACACGGACGCAAAACGCGGCACCACAAAAGTCAGGAGTACAAGAATTGCCCCTAGTCCGACCAGCGCCAGAAGGGCCGGATAAATCATTGAGGAAACAACGTAACTGCGCAGATCGTCGCGCGAACGCTCGAATTCGGCCAGACGCTCGAAGATGGTCGCCAGACTTCCCGAAGCTTCCCCGGCTCGGACCATGTTGATATACAGATCCGAAAAATACTCCGGGTGCGTGCCCAGCGCGTCCGCAAGCGATTTTCCGCCCTTGAGCACCCGAAGGATCTCCTGGATGACGCCCCGAAAATGGGTTCGTTCTGTCAATTCACCCGCAATGGCGAGCGCGCGATCAACAGGCACGCCAGAATTGAGAAGGGTCGACAGCTCCTGGGTGAAATAGAGGACGTCCGTTTTCGAGCCCCGCCCGGCAAACGGAATCTTGAAAGCTACCGCGGCACGTTGCGCCTGGGCGCCCACATAAACTGGAGTGAGCCCTTGGCGCCGGAGTTCGCGGGCGACCTGTTGGTCTGACTCCGAACTGATGGAACCCGTCCGGAGCTTACCGTCAGCCGCGACCGCCCGAAAGAAATAGTTAGTTGCCACGCAGGAGACTCTCGATTTACGACGCGCTCAAGCTCTCGAAAGTCGATTGTAAAACGAACCGCGCCGCCAGTTGCAGCGGTTTAGTGAGTGGCTTCCTGTTCAATCTCAAGCCCGTTGCTGAAGCGATTCTCGAAATTCGCGAGCGCGACCACCGCCACAAGTTCCACGAGCTGCTCGGCCGAGAGTGCGTCGACCACGCTCGATTCCACATCGTCCAGCGTCACCGTGCGGGTCAACTCGCGCGAAATAGTCAGCGCTGCGTGCTCCAGCGGTGAAAAGCTCGAGTTCTGCTCCATCCGAACCGACCGGATATCCTCTTCGCTGTACCCTGCTTCGAGCGCCAGAATGTGAAAGCGCGAGACATCGTACGGACTCTCATTGGCGTAAGACGCGGCCAAATAGGCCAGTATCTTCAGCCGTTTCTCTAGACTGCCAGGTGCCAGAATGGCTTCCTGCAATGGCTTGTAGGCGCGAACCAGCTCCGGACGATTCGCCATGACGCGCAGAAAGTTGGTAGCTTCATTCGAGTTGCTGACGGCTCTCACGGGGGCTGACATAATCACCATGATCGCATCCGGACTTCTGGCGTGATCCATTTGCAACCCCTGGCGCATAGCTAGAATTCAAACAGGAGTCTCAGAAATGCGCCCCGTTCTCTTGCTTTGGATTTGCGCCGCGATTCCGTGTCAATCGATCGCAGCCCCACCTCTCGATCTCAAGCTGGAATACCGCAAGAATGCCTCCGGAATTTACACGGCGATTCTGACTAACCGGCGCAACGCGGCTGTCACGGCCTATATTGCCGAGGCCTCTTACAACGACGGCGCACGCGAGCGCCATTCCGCCATGGGCGGGGATACTCTTGGTTTCTCTAATGGCGAGGATGCCGAACTTGCACCACTGAAAGACACCGACATCGGCCGGCCTTTGCCGCGGAACGAATCGGCCACTGCGACCCGTGTTCTTGCCGCCGTCTTTGCCGATGGAGTTACCGAAGGCGAGGACGATGTGATTGCAATGCTTCTCAGCGGGCGGCATCGTGCGCTCGCCGACTTGAATGAAAGCCTGAAAATGCTGGCGCAGCCAGCGTCCGCTGACAAGCTCCTCTCGTTCTTCCAAGAAATGCAGACCCGGGACCAGGAAGAGGGCGCCAGCCTGGATGATCTTCAGGATGCGCCCGGCCGCATTCGCTACCGCTATTTCATGAGCGCCGTCCCGGCTAGCGCGCTGCAGGTTTTGCAATCCCGCGGAAGCACCGCAGTGCTTCTTGCTCGCTTCCAGGACTGGCGAAAGCGGCTGGCCGAAAGTAAGCCGAGTGTGCGCTGACCGCGCTGCGAGCCTTACCGAGCGTTCAAAGCTTGCCTTACCTGCAATGCCAATTGCTCGGCCTGAAACGGCTTGTATATAAGCGGCGGCATCGCGGACTCGGGAGTCCCTTGGACAGCAATCTCATCGGCTGTGAACCCCGACATGTAAACGACCTTCAGGCCCGGTTCGACGCGCAAGAGTTCGGCTGCCAGTTCACGCCCGCTCATCACCGGCATCAGGATATCGGTGAGCAGCAGGGCAATGTTTTTTCGATGTTTCTGAAACAGGTCGAGAGCGCTCTCGCCATCGCTCGCCACGAGAGTCGTATAGCCGAATCTTTCCAGCGCCGTCTGGACAATCGTTCTGACGTCCGAGTCATCCTCCACAATGAGAATGGTTTCGTGGCCTTTCAAATCGATCGGGTTCGACAAAGGCGGGCCGCTCGCTTTCTCTCGGGATGACTTGGCGCACGGGAACACTAGCTCAAATGTGGTGCCCGCGCCCGTCGCGTTACGCACTTTGATCTCTCCCCCGATCTGCTTGATGATTCCGTAAATCGCAGGTAATCCAAGCCCCGTGCTGTCCCGGTTACTCTGCCCTGGAAAAAATGGCTCGAAGATGTGCGGAAGCTTCTCGGGTGATATGCCCGAGCCGGAATCGGCCAACTCTACAATCACCACATCCTGGCCGGGAGTTCCCATCCGCGCGTTCAATTCGGTGCGGATGCGAATTGTAAACTCCCCGGACGCCAGCATGACCTCTCGCGCGTTTTCCGCGACAGCTACAAGGACGTATTCCAACTGAGCAGGGTCGGCCTGAATGCAAGGTTCGCCGGGAGAAAAATCCACCGTTAAGCTGATACGGCTGCCAAGGACATCTTGCAACCTGGGTCGTAGTCTAGCGACTTCCTCATTCAGATTGACAGCCCGCGGACGGCTCATCTTGCGCCCGCTAAATGCCAGAAGCTGGTCGGTTAGATGAACGGCGCGTGTTCCGGCCGCCTTGAGTTCGTCGATGTAACTCGCTAATTTCTCCCGGCCCGCGTCGCTTGCTAGCCCGTCCTGCAGCATTTCGGTATACCCGGAGATCACCGTCAGGATATTGTTGAAATCGTGCGCGACACCACCCGCTAAGCGGCCTAACGCCTCCATTTTCTCGGCCTGTTGCAAGCGCCTAAGCTGGGCGGCTGTCTCGCTTTCCCCAAAGGGCGGAATGGGACGAAAGCTCACACTTCATTGTAGGACAATTTTTCTAACCGAGAGACTGCAAGCTGAGATCGATCAAGTGCTGCGTTCCGGTAAAAGGGTCGCCGTCAGAATCCCATTCGATCGAGAAGTATCCGCGGTACCCGGTGCGTTTGGCGATCGCGAACGTCTTGGCCGCGTCAACTCGATATACCTTGCCCTCATCGGTTTCGATTTCTTTGACGTGGCTAATATTGCACGCTTCCCGAAACATAGCCTCTACCGACCGATAGTTGTACTCGTCGCCTTTATTCAGAAGCATCGTGTTGCAGAAGTCCGGAAGTGCGCGCAGCCACGGAGTCTTCGCCCGCTGGATAATGCTCACGATGAACGGCGCATCCTCGCTTGCCGGATCATCGTTCTCCAAATTCACAATGACGTTCTTCTCTCGGCCGTAAGCAGCCACTTGCTCCAATGCCTCAGCAGCCCGGGGGACATCCGGAGTCACCCCTTGTACCGCCTGGACGTGCACCCGGATGCTAGGCGATGCGATCTGCGCCGCCACGTCAATCCACTTCTTCGCGGATGCGATAGCGGTTTGCGATTTCACGGAATCCGGGTCATAAAAGCTGCCGTGAAGCACGCCGACCGGAATGTTCACGACATGCGCGTTCGCCTCCTTCAGTGCCGTGCGCAGTTGATCCAAATACGCAGGCTCAGTGGAGGGAAAGTGCTCATCGAGCGGTTCAATGCCGTGGACTCCGAACCGTTTCACCACCATGGCGGGGAATTCCAGCAGTTTATGCGGGCCGTTCTTGAGGTTGAAGTCCTTGCGGAACGGATAGGAGGCTACCGCGAGCCGTTCACGCGGGGAGAGTGGAAACTTACAATTCGGCCCGTCGGCCGCAAACGATGGGCGCGGCACAAATCCCGCCGCCAGCGCAGGCACCCACGCGGCAGACCGCAGAAAGCCGCGCCGGTTCACTTCGTACCTGTCGTGTTGCCCAGAGCCGGACCTTCTGGCAGAACGCCTGCATACTCTTTGGTCTGCAAAACGTTGCCCTTGTAGTCCATGTCATTATGTATGCCGATGCTGCTTGTGTAATAGGCGTGAATCGTGTGGGCCTTGATCACTCCGAAGAACACCTCCTCGGGAGCTTTGGGCTTACTCTCGTTTTGAGCCATCTGAAGAACAACGGCCTCACGCTGCTTCGGAGTGCCTTCAACAAATCCAACATGGTTCAACTTGCGGGCCAGTTTATCGACTACCGCCAATCCGCGCCGCCACTCCTGACGTTGTTCGTCTTCGAAGGCTTCCGCCAAATGCCCGTCAATGTAGGCCGCCACTTTCGCGGCTTTTGCGCCGCCGCTTTTCTCGTCCGCCGGAATGATGATCTCGGACAATTCATCCACCATAGCGAACTCGTTGGCCGTGAAGAATTTATGTTCCTGCGCAAGCGTAATGCGCGCGGCGGCTACGGTCCCCGCCGTGAATTTCAGAATCTCGCGGCGATTCAGATCTCCAGCCATTAGAGTTCTCCTTTACGAGCCTGGTCGGCAAGATAATCCATCGAACGCCAACATAACGCCATGATGGTCCATGTCGGATTCTGATTGGCCGCGCTCACGTGCGTTGCCCCATCCACCACGAACAGGTTCTTGACGTCATGGGCTTGCTGGAACTTGTTCACCACTGATTTTTTTGGATCGTCTCCCATCCTTGCCGTGCCCATCTCGTGGATGGACCAGCCTTCGGTCAGGATCTCGTCGTCGACGTTAAGAACCTCGATTTTCGCGTCCTCGAACATTTGCCGGGCCTGTTCCGCCATGTCCTTCACCATCTTGTGTTCGTTGTCGCCGAACTTATAGTTGAACCGCAGGACCGGTATGCCCCAGCGGTCTTTGACTGTAGGGTCGATCTCGACATAGTTCTCGTAGCGCGAGAGTACTTCACCGAATCCACCCATCGAGATGAATGCGCCGGCGTAATCGCGTACCGCTTTCTTGTAAGCGGGGCCGAAGCCTTCGGTCGAAGCCGCGCGACCGGGGAACATGCTTATCCCGCTCTCACCTTCAAAGCCGTAACCGCGAATGAAGTTGGGATTCTTCTCGGTCAGGTTGCGGAAGCGCGCGAGATAGAAACCGCCCGGGCGCCCGTCATCCAGGGTGTGCGGTTTCCCCACTTGATCTTTAATGAGCCCCGTAACTCCAGGTCCCATCACGTGCTCGCAGAAATTATGCCCTACATGGCCGCTCGAATTGCCCATGCCATTGGGATACGTGGACGACTTGGAAAGAAGCAACAGCCGCGCCGATTCCAAAGTGGAAGCACCCAGGATCACCGTCTTACCCTTGGCTTGATAGGTCTGCCCGGTCTCGGTATCGATGAAAGAGACGCCGCTTGCTCTGCCGGTATTCTTATCGACCGTGACTTCGTAAACCGTAGCGTTGGTACGGAGGCTCATGAAGCCGGTGTCCATCGCCGGATAGATCAGGCCGGTCGGAGAATCGAAGGCCGCGTGAATATCGCAACCGCCCGCGCGCCGCGAGCACGCGCCTCGTCCGTAACATTTGCTGCGGTACTTGTTGTGTTTGAGCCCGTCGGAAGTAACGCCCGCTCGATATGGAGTAACCACGCGCCCCTGTTTGGCCATGGCCTCTCGCAGCATCATCTCCCCGGGGTTCAGATGATGCGAACGCTGAAACTTACTGTCAGGCAGATACGGCAGGCCTTCCTTATGACCGGAGATGCCGAGGTAGAGATCGACCTTGTCGTAATAAGGTTCAATGTCCGAATAAGATATCGGCCAATTCTCTCCGAAACCGTCGCGGGAAGCCGCTTTGAAATCGTAGTCGGAAAGGCGCAGCGCCAGCCGACCCCAAATCGCTGTCTTACCCCCAAGCAGCCGCGCGCGTACCCAGGCATAGCTGGTGCCGGTGGTTGGATTGTCTTTCTCATCCACAACGATGTTCTTTGAGTAATCCGATCCGCCCCAACCCTGCACGTAAGAGTAGACGTGGTTATAGCGCATGCCCTTGGCGTAGGGGCGCGGACGAATGTTGTACTCATTGCGTGAGAGAGCGTGAGAGTCGGGCGGCATCTCCCCACGGCGGGGGTGGTCGTAAGGCCACTCCATGGATTTCAGTTCGCTCTCGATGGGAAGCTTTTTGCCGGCTTCTAACATGAGAACGCTCATGCCGTGCGTCGTCAACACATGGGCAGCCATTCCGCCCGCGGCGCCTGATCCAACAATCACCGCGTCGTACGTCTTGCTTAGGTCGGCCGTCGGCTGCGAAGACTGGGACTGTTTGATTTGAAACACGTCAAAACTCCTGTATTGAATCTACCTCAAATAGCGGGCACGGCGACAACGTGCAGTCTGCTGCAGAAGCCGCTCCAATCAACGGAGCCCGCGGGCCAAGTCTCGCTTGCACCAAGCGTGTTTCCGCGCGGCTCCAAGCACTTGCGGAACGCTCGAACTCAGCTCTTGCCGACGCTAAGATCAGCGGCGACGCCTCGCAAACTCCACCCCCGAGCGCAATGCAGTCAGGGAAGAAAATGGAGGAAAGCGATGCAGTAAGCAGGCCTAAATGTCGTCCAGCCTCAGCGAAAATCAATTCCACTGCCGCACTCCGTGGCAGATCTTCCAGCGACGAGGCTAAACCGCCTGCCATCTCCAGAATCGCGGGCGCGGCCACAGTGGCTTCCGCGCAACCCGAACCGCCGCAAGTGCAACGCCGCCCCGCAGGTCCCGGATCCACCACAATATGACCCACGTCGCCAATGCACTCATGCGTCAGCCTGACGAGCTGCCCATCCACCACGAACCCGCCGCCAATGCCGGTACCGATCGTGAGGCAAAGAAAACGCTTAGCGCCCGCACCAGTGCCGAAACGGAATTCCGCCAGTGCCGCAGCGTTCGAGTCGACCTCGATTGAAACAGGAACGCGGAAGGCCTCGGCCAAACGGCTACGCAGCGGAAAGCGCTCCAGCCAGGGCAGATTCGGGTTGTAGAACAGGGTGGAATGCGCGGCGTCGATGAAGCCGGCTAATGAAACACCGATCGCGCTTTCTTCACTTCCCAGCGCTCGCACGTCCGAGATAACCCGGCAGAGCCGCTCGAAAAAGTCCTCGACCGGAGGCGCGGTGGGAAAACGGCGGAAGTGTTCGATGTCGCCCTCGCGCGACACCAAAGCCACCTTGGTGAATGTGCCCCCAATGTCGACGGCGCAAACCATCTATCCGGCGGGGTTGGCAAACCCGGCTTCGTCGACTGTCACCAAGGGTGCGAACTGAAAACTAGCCGCCGGCACGCCCCGCCATTCCGCAAGCCGCGCCGCCGCGATCTGTACTGGAATAATTTCGGCAATAGCCGCTACGGGTCCCGCCTGCAATTGTGCTGGCCACTCACAAAGCGCAAGCGCCCCGGAGCCGCCGATGCAACGAACGTGACCTCCCATCTGCTGAAGATCTTCCGCCAGCCGCTGATCCAAGGCGCGCGTCGCCGGCTGCGTGGCGAAGACAATGGCGCGATACTCCGGGGAGACCACCTCGACAGGGCCGTGCCGAAAATGCGCGGAAGACATCGGTATTGCAGGCTGCCGAGCGCTTTCATGAAAGAGAAGCGCACCCTCGTTCACCGAGCCGAGCGACGCCCCACGCCCCAGAACGTAAATGTACCTGGCCGGCTCCAGCCAATCGCGCCACTGCTCGCTGTCCTTCATGCATTGCGCGATCAAGCTTTCCATCAGATCCGGCAACGCCTCAGGAAGGCTGCCCGTTCCCGAGGCATGACTTGCCAGCATCAATAGCGTCGCTGCGGTGCCCGTATAAGTGCGCAAAGCGACCAGATGATCGGGCTCGCTGCCCACTTCAATAAGCAGATCGGCCTCACGCGCCAGCGTACTCGAGCCGCTATTAGTCACGCCGATAATGTGGACTCCCCGCGCCCGCAGTTCGGGGATCAGCTTTACCACTTCAACCGTATCTCCCGAGCGGGAGACCAACACCGCCGCTGTATCCCGAGTCAGCGCGTTCAGTTGGAAATAGAGCAGCTCGGCCGCCTCAACCACGGTGCAGCAACGTCCATCCGCGTTCAGCGCCGCCGCCGCCGGCATGCAGGCAAATAACGAACTGCCCATGCCGGTGAAGATTACTCTTCGGGCATGTCGCACTTCGGCTGCCGCACGCGCCAATACTCCACGTCCCGCTCCGGACTGATAGGCGATCACTCCTGCTAATGAGGCGGGCTGTCCCAGAATGTCGGCGAATAGTTTGTTCATTTCGCGGCGTTGGGCCGTTCCGGATTCAGCCAGAGATCGATCGGCAGCTTGACTCCGGTTGGCGGCGTCCAAGGGAACTCGATCTTACGTCCCTGCCCGGCGGAAGCGTAAGCCGCATACATCACCTCTAGGACCAGTCGTCCGTCTTCGCCGGTAGCAAGTGGTTCTTCCTTGCCGCGGACCGCTCGCGCGAAGTTGCGCATTTCTTGCGGCAGCCCGTAGTTCCAATGCTCTTCGAACACGGGCCACGTCCACCCATCCGTCTTTGGAGCTTTTTCTACCGCGTACTTGAAACCATACTCGCTGTAAGTGGGCATGGCGTTGCCCATGTGCAGGTTCGCGTAGCTGACCCCGCCTTCGCCAAAGACTTCGATCTTGTCGTCCATCCCGCCGCGCTTGGCCCAGCTGTCTTCCACAATGCCCACCGCATCGTTGGCGAACTCAATGATGCAGGTAACGTCGTCCTCACCCTTGGTTTTTGCACCGTGAACATAAGTGCCCATTTGTGCATAGACGCTCTTGATTGCAGGGCGGCCCAAGAACCAATAGCAAAACGCGATCCCATGGCATCCCAGATCCATCAGCGCGCCACCGCCGGACTTGCTGACGTCCCAAAACCAATCGCTATGCGGGCCAAAGTGCTTCTCGCTCTGCTTTACCAGGTACACCTTCCCGAACGCGCCCTGGTCCGCCATCTCTTTGACCTTCACGTATTTTGGGGTGTAAAAGAGTTCCTCGGCATACATCAGCAACACGCCGTGCTTCTTGCATCCCGCAATCATCTCGTCCGCTTCTTCCAGCGTCATGCACAGCGGCTTCTCGCAAACCACATGCTTGCCCGCCGCCGCGATATCAAGCGTCATCTGCTTATGCAGGTAGTTGGGAGCGGTGATCGTCACCATCTCGATATCGGGCTCTTTGAGCATCTCCCGGTAATCGGTGAAGACGCGGGGAATGCCGTAATGCTTGGCTAGCTTTGCGGCGTTGCCCGGTGTCGGCGAGGCCACTGCCACCACTTCCGCTTCTTCGGGCATGATCTGGAACGACGCGGCATGTATATCCGCTTCGAATTGCGATCCGATTATTCCAACCTTCACTTTTCCTGTGTTCGGCATGAAGAAGCACGATAACAGATTGAGTGCCCGCGATTCTTAGCTGAGGTGAAACTCCTGACCGATTTCACGCACGCAGATTCGGTTTTCGTCCGCCGCCGCATTTAGCAACCTCTCCATCGGCTCGGCTTCGGGTTCCTGGCTCAACACAAACGTTTGGTGATGCACCGGAAACACAAAGTCTGCTCCCGCATCGTTGGCCATCGCGAGTGCTTGTTCGGGGTTGCAATGCGCGTCGATCCACGGGTTATAGGCGCCAATTGGCATAATCGCGACGTCAACCTTCCCGAACGCGCGCAACTGGCGGAATGTATCGATCCAGGCGGTGTCACCGCCGAAAACTACCCGATGGCGTCCCACCTCGATCACATAGCCGTTATAGCCGCGCTGTGTGTCGGTCTGCATACGCGCTCCCCAGTGCTTCACTTGGAAGGCGGTGATTTTGGCCGGCCCCACTTGGGTACTCTCGCCCCACGCCAACTCCCGTACCCCGCGATAACGCCGAGGGCGGAGAAGATCGGATGTATTCGGGGCGGTCACCACGGTCGAAGCCTTGTTTTCCAGCCTTCGCAGCGTGGGAACGTCGAAATGGTCCATGTGGGCGTGGGAGAGTAGGATCAGCTCGGGACGAGGCAGATCGACGAGCGTGCTTGCTGGCGCAACAAGCCGCTTCATGCCCAACGTCACCGGACCGAAATTTAAGCCGACCCGGTTTGCTAATACAGGGTCGGTAACGATGGTGAAACCATCGATCTGCAGCATCACCGTGCTGTGGCCCACCCACGCGGCATGCATACCTTCGTGCGGCCACTGTGCATAGTCGGGCCGGTGGGGAGCCGGGCGAACCGCGCGCTGCATATCCGCCGAGATGCGCTCCACCAGCATGGGCCCGAATTTAACTCCGGCCGATATCAGCTTCGGTAGATTCATCCCGCTTCCTCTGAGAGTTTGAACTGACACACCGGTTAGATGTTCAAGACCCGGGATTGGACGCCATGTAGACTTTCCTCATGTTTGTGAGAAATCTATTGCTGGCCCTGATTGCCGGTTCACTCGTTCACGCGGCGCCAGTCGAGCCGCCACTCCGAGTAGCCGTTGCCGGACTGGTTCACGGTCACGTTAGCGGTTTCATCGGACTGGTGCGAGCCCGAAATGACGTTCAAATCGTCGGGATCTCCGACCCCGATTCGGAATTAGTGCACAAATATGCACAACAACTCGGACTCCCCGCCAGTCAATGTTTCTCCAGTATCCCGGCGATGCTGGATAGCACCCACCCCGAAGCCGTCGCGGCATTCACCAGCACGTCGGACCACGCCATGGTCGTGAAGGCCGCCGCGCCGCGCCACATTCCGGTGATGATGGAAAAACCTCTAGCGATCGATTCGCGGCAGGCACGAGAGATTCTGAAGGATTCCACAGACGGCCGAATTCCGGTCATCGTAAATTACGAGACGACCTGGTATCGCAGCCATGCCGAAATCTGGCGCTTGTTCAAGGAGCAGCATGCGGCGGGAGACATTCACAAGATGGTGGCCATGGACGGTCACCAAGGTCCAAAAGAAATTGGGGTCGGTCCGGAGTTTCTGAAATGGCTGATCGATCCCGCGAAAAACGGCGCTGGCGCACTGTTCGATTTCGGCTGTTACGGCGCCAACCTGATGACTTGGTTAATGGATAATCAGCGGCCGCTCTCGGTGTCAGCGGTGACGCAGACATTCAAGCCTCAGACCTACGCGGGCGTCGATGACGATGCGAGCGTTCTCGTCAAGTATCCGCACGCCACAGGCATTATCCAGGGCTCTTGGAATTGGCCTTACGCTCGGAAGGATTTCGAAGTATATGGGGATCGCGGATATGCCGTAGCCGTCGGCGGGAACGTTCTTAAAACGCGCATCGAGAAAACGTCCGCCTCAACCGAGACGACCAGCACACCGCCCGCACTGCCGGCGGACCAGACGGATTCGGTTTCTTATCTGAAGGCGGTCGTCCGCGGTAAGATGCAACCGGCGGGATTGTCCTCGTTAGAAAACAACATGATCGTGGTGGAAATACTGGAAGCCGCGCGCGAGTCCGCGCGAACCGGAAAAGCGGTGAAGCTCTCTCCGTCGCGGTAACCCAACGACAGTCACCGCGCGGGCGTGGCGCAATGCATCTCCAAGCCAACTGCCCATCGCCGCTGAAATCCCTTCCAGTATTTCTGGCCGTCCGATGCGTATGCGGCGCCAACTGAGACGCCGGCGGGAAGGGGCCAAACTCCTTCGTTTGATCGCTCGGGCGCTACGTGCAAAAAGCTTCTTCGCGACTCATCACCCTTGAGTACAAGATCGAGAAACGCCGTAATGAAATGCTGATTAATCGCGGTAATGCGGTCCTTGCGCCAAACCGGCTCGCTGAAGCTTTCCTCCCCCACGAAGTCGAGTCCAATCGGCGGCGATGGATTGCCGCCGACGTTGTGGCGGGCATTTTCATAAACCAGCAGGCATCGATCCGAGTTGACTGCGCCATCGAAGATGGTCCTAACGCCCGGCAGGTATCCCGAGACGTCATCCTGGTCGCCCACAATAAATAAGGAGGGAACGCGAATGTTCGCGAATGACGGCGCATCCCAGGAATTGAATGGCGGCTGAGCACCCCAAGGGGCAATAGCAACCACCGCTTTGAGGCTTTCGCGCTTGATGGATCGAAATTCCGGACTGCCGTCTACCAGCGGTGCGAAGTACGCGCCCGGCACCAGTTTCGCTGGGAGGCCGCTCGTGCTTAGTCCAGCGCCCGCGCTTTGAACAGCGCCGTAACCACCCATTGAATAACCGACAATCGCCACCTTCGAGGCGTCCACCATTGCGCGAAGATCCTGCGGGAGGCTTTTTCCCGTTGTCAGTGCATCGATCGTGAAGAGTTGATCTTGCGATCGATTGAGCAGAGTGCTCGCAAACCCCTTAACGTCGCCAAAAACTGAATCCGTGTGATCGATCGCCGCGACCACATAGCCCTTGGAAGCCAGGTTCTCCGTTAAGTAAGTCAGAAACGTTCGCGAACCAGGGTAGCCATGAGAGACCACGACAAGCGGAAACGGACCGCCAGGTGCGGGCGGCGCGTCCCGCAACGCTTTGCCCGCGATCGTAAAGGTGCTGGGAACACCGGGACGGGGGGTAGCGCCCGGCATGGCGCTCGAGTATACCGTGGTCTCCGTTTGACCTGCAGGAATGCGCGCCGGGTACCAGAGTTCGATTGTCAGCGGGCGGTCGTAAACCGGCGCTTTGCCCGTCGTGGAATCAAATTTAAGGATGTCGACCTGACTGGCATGGGTCACAGTCAAGGTGCGGACACCAACGCTGTAGCTTCCTCGAGCGGCCAACTCCGGCGCGTCCGGTGGGGGAACGCTGAAGTAGGTCTGTTGCGCACTACACGACGGGATCACAAGAGCTAATAAATAAAGGGATGAGAATTTCACTTGGCTGCGGCGGAGCGCCTCACTCAATCGATCTTATCTATAATCGGCGTGTGTCTTTGCGTTGCTTCTGGATGTTTGCCGTGCTGACCGGAAGTACACTGTTGCAGGCGGCTGACTCGACGACGCCGATCTTTCGCGCGAAGCGCTACACCGTAAATAGTGACAGCGTTCGCGAGGGCAAGTTCGAAACCCGAGCGCTGTCGAGCACGCAGTTGGAATCCAATTACAGCCCGGACGGGAAGAACACGCAGCCACGCCGCTGGCAACTCACTGAAGACGTTTCCGGATACCCGCAGCTTCGATCCGCCCACGTGTTGTTAGACGCTCTCTACAATCTGTCCCTGGAAGAACTCCACAGGGACATCCGCCAGGACGGCGCGTTCATGGCAGGCGCAAAGTGGGAAGGCGTTTGGACCCGCGATATCAGCTACAGTATCGTCTTAGCGCTGGCCGCTGTGGAACCCGCCGCAGCAAAGGCTAGCCTGCTTCAAAAGGTTGCCCGCAATCGCATCGTCCAGGACACTGGCACGGGCGGCTCCTGGCCTGTATCCACCGACCGGATGACGTGGGCCCTGGCAGCTTGGGAAATCTATCTGGTCACGGGCGATCACGATTGGCTCGCTCAATCATTCGCCATCATTCGGGACTCCGCCGCGGACGACGAAGCGGTCATTTTTTCTAAACAAACCGGTCTGGCCTTCGGCGAATCCTCGTTTCTCGACTGGCGCGAACAGACCTACCCGCGGTGGATGACGCCCGCCGATATCTTTAACTCTCACTCCCTCGGGACCAATGCCGTTCACTACCGTACCTATCAGATTTTGGCCCGGATGGCGAAACTTCTTGGGCAACCATCGGAAACCTATGAGGCCACTGCCAACCGCATTCGCGATGGCATGAATCGATTTCTCTGGCTGGATCAAAATGGCTACTATGGCCAGTGTCTCTACGGTTGGAACGCGCTCAGCGTGTCGCCGCGCGCGGAGGCGTTAGGTGAGTCGCTGGCTGTTCTGTTCGACATCGCATCCGAAAAGCAGCAGCAGCGCATCCTTCAGAACACGCCGGTAATGGAATACGGAATTCCTTCCATTTACCCCCAGATTCCAGGCATTCCGCCGTATCACAACAACGCGGTTTGGCCTTTCGTACAAGCATTCTGGAATCTGGCGGCGGCGAAACGCCATGATGGTCCGGCGCTGGTGCAGGGGATGTCTGCCCTATGTCGAGCGGCGGCCCTTTTCCTGACGAACCAGGAGAATATGGTTGCCGACACAGGTTCCTCGCAAGGCACCCAGATCAACTCCGCTCGCCAACTTTGGAGCGTGGCGGGCAACCTCGCAATGACTTACCGTGTTCTGTTCGGTATGTCTTTCGGCGAAGATGGACTGCATTTAGCTCCGGTGGTTCCGAAGGAATTCGCCGGGGCCGCGACGCTCGACAACTTCAAGTACCGCGATGCGCTTCTCAGCTTTCACATCGAGGGCTATGGGAGTTCGCCGAAATCAATAACGCTCGATAGTGAACCGCTCAATGGTGCCTTGATCCCGGCTGACCTTACGGGTAAGCACACCATTCAGATATTGATGGCGAATGACGATCTGCCAAATGCCGGTTTACATGTAGTCGAACCTGCGGTGTCGCCAGAGACTCCCGTCCTCAGCCGTGACAGCGCGATTCTGCACTGGACCGCGGTTCCCGGCTCTGAGGAATATGTCGTGGTGAAGAACGGAGAGCGCGTTACCAACACGAAGGAGCTTTCGTATACCCTTCCCGTTTCGTCCGGTTATGCGGAATACCAGGTAAGTGCGGTGGGGAAAGATGGCTCGCATTCGTTCTTGAGTCAGCCAGTCTTGGCCGATGACCGTGAAGGTACGATCACTGAGGCGGAGTTAGCTGGCACCGTTTCTACGGAGAAGCTTACCGGTTTCACGGGGTCTGGGTTTGTTGAGATTTCGCGCTCCGTGAATCGAAGCCTGACATGGCACGCCAAGGTGGCCGACTCAGGGACTTACGCCATCGACTTCCGGTATTCCAACGGGAGCGGGCCGGTGAACACGGAGAACAAATGCGCGCTTCGAAGCTTGTCTGTCGATGGCAAGGCTCTTGGGGCAATTGTTTTTCCTCAGCGTGGGAAAGACGAATGGTCCAAGTGGGGTTACAGCAGCCATCAGCATGTCAACTTGACCGAGGGCGATCATGACATTCGGTTGCTGTTCGACCCCGCCGACGAGAACATGAATGGGGACACCAACCGCGCCATGTTGGATCACCTACGGCTGATGCGTATCTACACCGAGCCCGATCGCCGATTCTGAAGCGCCGGTGAACGTCCGGTTAATTCCGATTCACCTGAGCAACGGGATTCGACTGCGTCCATCCAATTAGCCAGAAGCGAGAAAAAGCGCTTCACAGTCGAAAGGGTGGTCCCAAAATGTTCAAGCAAATGGCAGTAACAGCCTTGGTGCTGGGTGCAGCTTTGACCGTGTTACCGGCAGGCGCTTTCGCGCAAGACCGCGACGATTACCGGTATCGCGCTCCCATCGATGACCGCTATGCCGTCCATGAGTACCGCGAGCGCGTCCGTGAGCAAGAGCGCGATCGAGCATGGCGTGCCCGCGAATGGCGTGAGCAGCAACATCGGGAACACGAGCGCTACGAACGCGCACGCCGCGATGAGTTCCGCGACTATCGCTACGCCGATGAGCATCGTGATTGGCGCTAGAAACTCAGAGCCGGACGGGTCCGGTTTCTAAAGCCGGACCCTCACGTTCCATGTCGCGCATGCGTGGCTCGCGGATTCGCGCGGGATCTCTCACCAGGAGCATCAAACCTGCAGCCAGAGCAAGGAAACACCCACCGGCGAAGACGGCAACAACCCGATTATTCCCCAGCACGTGAGCCATGATCCAACCGAAAAACAGCGCCGAACAGATTTCCGGCAGAACAATAAACATATTGAAGATACCCATGTAAATACCGGTCTTCTCGGGCGGAATCGAACTGGCCAAGATCGCATAGGGCATCGAAAGAATGCTGGACCACGCGATACCCACTCCTAACATGGAGAGCAAGAGCAAGTACGGGTTGTGTATGAACATTACCGAGGCGAGCCCGGCCGCGCCGCAAAGAAGTGAGAAGATGTGCGTCATTCGCGGACCTATTCGGTGTGCAATCGACGGCAGAGCGAGCGCATAGAAAAACGTAACGACGGAGTAGACAGAGAAGCAGATCCCACCCCATTCGATTCCTTCGGTATAGCGCGGCGATTGCGTACTTTCGGCTCCGAATACGTTGTGCGCCACGGCAACTCCAAAGTACTGCCACATCCAGAACAATCCCAACCATGTGCAGAACTGGACCAGAGCCAGCTGTTTCATGGCGGTAGGCATGTTCCCAATCGCATGCAGGATTTCGGATGCCATGCTGGTGCGTGGCGCGACCTTCACGGGTTCAAGTGTGGGCGGGTACTCTTTCGTCGTGACAACGGTCCATAGAACGGCGCCGAGGAACGCCGCCGCGCCAATCCAAAATGAGAAGCGGACGGAGAACGGAATTGCCTGGTTGGCGGTCGTGGCCCGGCTTACTCCGAACACATGCGAGAGCAGCCAGGGAAGCGCGGAAGCAATGCTGGCGCCGATCCCGATCATCACGCTTTGCATGGCGAAGCCGCGGGTGTGTTGGGATCCGGGCAACATGTCGGCAATAAACGCACGAAACGGTTCCATGCTGATGTTGATCGAAGCGTCCAGTATCCATAAGAGGCCGGCTGCCATCCACAACGCCGAGCAGGTGGGCATGACGATGAGCGCGAGTGAACTTAAGATTGCGCCAGTAAGGAAGTAGGGACGGCGACGGCCCAGGCGATTCCAGGTGCGATCGCTCATGTGGCCGATGATCGGTTGAACGATCAGCCCGGTAAGCGGCGCGGCCAGCCAAAGGATCGGGATCTGGTCGGGCTTAGCGCCAAGATACTCGTAGATCGCGCTTATGTTCGACATCTGCAGATTCCAGCCGAACTGGATTCCTAGGAAGCCGAAGCTCATATTCCAGATTTGCCAAAAGTTAAGACGCGGTTTAGCGGCGGTCATAGAGCTTCACCCAGTGGCTTAGTCTATCTGAAAGCTCTGGAGTAAGAGCGCCCTCACGCAGACGCCACCGCCAGTTGCCTCCCATGGTCCCAGGGGTGTTGAACCGCGACTCTTTACCAAGTCCTAAGACATCCTGGACGGGGATAACCGCGCCAGCGGCCACGCTGGCAAGCAGAGCCCGAATCAAATGCCAGTTCATCTGCCCGTCGTCAGGGACACCGAGATAATCCAGCGCGTGCTGCTTCTCTACGCGGATCTGTTCCGTGGAACGGGTGCTATCGCCGCCAGTCGAGTTCCACCAACCCATCGCCGTATCGTTATCGTGGGTGCCGGTATAAGCAAAACGATCAGACGGGTAGTTGTGAGGCTTGAAGTCCGCTGACTGGGCGTCGCTGCCGAAAGCAAACTGCAGGATACTCATACCAGGGAAGCCAAACTCTTTCCGGATCGCTTCCACCGGCGGCGTGATTACTCCAAGATTTTCGGCGACAATCGGGAGTTCACCCAACGCCGTGCGCGCCGCTGCGAATAGTTCCCTGCCCGGCGCTTCCCGCCAAACGCCGTTAACTGCGGTAGCCTCGCTGGCCGGGATTTCCCAGTAAGCCTGAAAGCCGCGGAAGTGATCGAGCCGGAAAAGATCGAAGTGCTCCATCGTCGCGCGGAAACGCTCAATCCACCAGGCGAAGCCGTGGTCCCGCATGCGGTCCCAATCGTAGATCGGGTTGCCCCATCGCTGACCAGTAGCGCTGAAGTAATCGGGGGGCACCCCGGCGATCGTCAGCGGATTGCCGCGCTCGTCCAGGCGAAACAAATCGGGATTGGCCCAGACATCCGCACTGTCGTTCGCCACATAAATGGGCACGTCGCCCATGATGCGAATCCCGCGTTCACGGCAATATGCGCGGAGGGCCTGCCATTGCCGGGCGAACTGCCACTGGACAAACTTTTCGCGCTCCACTTCCCGCGCCAGCGTCCGCCTCCAGAGCGTGAGCGCCGCTTGGTGCCGGGAGACGACTTCCGGTTCCCAATCGGTCCAAGAGTGTTCCGGGCCGTTTTGTTGTTTGAGCGCCATGAACAACGCGTAGTCGTCCAGCCATTTGTTCTGTTCGCAGAATTGGGCGAATTCGACCCGCGCTGATGGTGCCCCGGAACGTTCGAAAGCCTCAAAGGCGCGCTGCAAGAGTGCCATCTTGATCGGCGCAACCGCACCGAAGTCGACGTGGCCTTGAGCAAACTCCGGGGCTGCCGCAAGGTCGGCTTCACTAAGCAAGCCTTCATCGCGAAGCCGCTCCGGGCTTATTAGAAGCGGGTTGCCAGCGAACGCCGAAAACAGCTGATACGGCGACTCTCCATATCCGGTGGGACCGAGCGGAAGCACCTGCCAGAGCGACTGTCCGGCGCTTTCGAGCCAATCGACGAACGCGTAAGCCGACGGGCCGAAGTCGCCGATGCCGAAGCGCGCGGGCAACGAGGTAGGATGCAGAAGAATGCCGCTGAGCCGGGTTAAATTCACAACCCTAACCTAGCGCAGGGCTTAAACGGTTTCGCGAATCTTGTCAGTCACCAATGACTTGATGATCTTGGCGCGATCTTTCTCCCCTTTCGCCAGAGCTTCCGCGAAATGCAACGCTTGTTCGGCAGTGATGCTGCCGGGCAGCGGCGGCTCGTTCGGGTCGACGACGGCTTCAATTACCGCAGGACCTGGATGGGCAAGCGCGGCACGTAGAACAGCTTCAGCATCGCCCGGCCGTTCGAGGCGGAACCCGCCCGCACCAAAGGCCCGTGCCGCAGCCGCGAAATCGATCGGCTGCAAGTCGACTCCGAACTCCGGATTGGCTTCCATCACCATCTGCTCCCACTTGATCTCGCCAAGCGCATCGTTCTTGATCACCAGGATCTTGACGGGCAGATTGTATTTGACCAGCGTAGCCATCTCACCCATCAGCATGGTGAATCCGCCATCGCCGATGATGCAAATTACCTGCCGGCCTGGGTAGGCAAGGCTCGCCGCAGTGGCGTAGGGAAGCCCATTCGCCATAGTGGCGAGTAAGCCGGATACCGAGAACATCATCCGGTCGCGCATCTCGATATAGCGGGCCGCCCACGTCGTGATCGTTCCACTGTCGGCGATCACGATGGCATCGGGATCCAGCAACTTGTTTAGCTGATACGCAGGAACCTGGGGTTTCATCGGCATGTCATCACGGGTTCCCCGTTTCTCCATCAGGTCATGCCACTCGGCCATGCGCTTCTGCGACTTTTCGAGAAAATCGCGATTGCTCTTGCGCTCAATTAACGGCAGCAGAGCCTGCAGCACCGCCTTGGCATCGCCGGTCAGCCCCACATCCACTGGATGCCTCAGCCCGATACGCGCCGCGTCGACGTCAACCTGTATGGTCTTCGCCTGCCCAGGCTTCGGCAGAAACTCGAGATACGGGAAGCTGGTGCCGGCGAGAATGAAGGTGTCGCATTCTTTGAGGGCATCTTGCGACGGGGCAGTTCCGAGCAAACCTAAACCGCCGAGCGAATGCGGATCTCGGTCGGGAATCACCGCCTTGCCAAGTAAAGCTTTAACTACAGGGGCGGCCGCCGCGTCGGCCAACTGCAACACCTCCGCGCGCGCACCTAGACAGCCGCGGCCAACCAGAATGGCGACTTTGGAACCCTGGTTGATAAGGTCGGCCGCCGCGCGCAGCAGGCTTGGCGGAGGCACCGGGTAGACCTGCGAAAAGAAGTCGCCGCTATGCTTGGCTACGTTTGCAGAGGATCGCTCATCCTTCGATTGCGTCCAGTCCTGGATGTCCTTAGGGATAGTGATGTGGGCGACCCCGCGACGCGCCAGCGCAGTCTTGATGGCCTCATCAACCACGTTCACCACATGAGACGCCCCCATCACGCGCTGGTTGTATTCCGCGACGTCCATGAACAGCTTATCCAGGTCGACATCCTGCTGCTGATAGGTGCCGATCAAGTCATGAAACGTATGCCCGGTGATCGCGAGTACGGGTTGCCCGTCAAACTTGGCGTCGTACAAGCCATTCAAGAGGTGGATTCCACCGGGACCTGATGTGGCCAGGCAGACGCCCAGCCGGCCTGTGAATTTGGCGTAACCGCAAGCCGCCAGCGCAGCTGATTCCTCATGGCGAACCTGGATAAAGCGTATTTCTTTCTGACGCGTGCGCAAGGCTTCGAAAATTCCATTCACGCCATCGCCAGGAATGCCGAAGATGGTGTCCACCCCCCACGCGATCAGCCGTTCAACAAGTAGGTCTCCGACGGTCTTTGCCATGTCTGTAATTGTCTCGACTCCGGGGCGGAATTTGATAGTCTGCGGACATGAGCGATGTACTGTTTCGTGTGGATAAAGACGCGTTGGGTGAGGTGAAGGTGCCCGCCGACCATCTCTGGGGCGCGCAGACCCAGCGGTCCATCGACCTGTTCAAAATTGGTGTGAACCGCTTCGTTTTCGGACGGCCGGTGATCCGGGCCTTGGGGATCTTAAAGAAGGCGGCGGCGCTGGCAAATGGCGAGTTGGGTGAAGTCTCCAAAGACAAAGTCGATTTAATCGTGAGGGCTGCCCAGGAGGTAATCGACGGTCAGTTAGACGGCGAGTTCCCGCTGGTTGTCTTCCAGACTGGGTCCGGGACGCAGACCAACATGAACGCCAACGAGGTGATCGGCAACCGCGCGATTCAGCTGGCGGGCGGCGTGGTGGGCTCGAAGACTCCCGTTCATCCGAACGACGACGTGAACCGCAGCCAGTCTTCCAACGACACGTTTCCTACGGCGATGCACGTCGCCGCAGTGGAGGAGATCAGCAACCGGACGATCCCGGCTGTAACCGCTCTGCGCGATACATTAAACACCAAAGCCAAAGCTTTCGACCAGGTGGTGATGGTGGGACGCACGCACTTGCAGGATGCGACACCGATCACGTTGGGGCAGGTGATCTCGTCATGGGTAGCGCAATTGGATCAGGCGATCGAAACCATCGAGCGATCTGTGACGGGTTTGTATGAACTCGCGATTGGCGGGACAGCCGTAGGAACCGGTTTGAACGCTGATGAACGCTTCGGTCCAGCGACAGCCGCGTACATCGCGAAGGAAACGGGAAAGCCGTTTGTCGCGGCGGCGAATAAGTTTGCGGCGTTGTCATCGCACGATGCGATGGTGAACGCGAGCGCTGCGTTGCGGACGCTAGCGGGGGCGCTAATGAAGATTGCAAATGACGTGCGCTGGTATGCAAGCGGACCGCGCGCCGGCATCGGAGAGTTGCTGATCCCCGAGAATGAACCCGGCTCGTCGATCATGCCGGGCAAGATCAATCCCACGCAATGCGAAGCGCTGACGATGGTGGCGGTTCGGGTATTCGGGAACGATGCGGGCGTGGCCTTGGGCGGGTCGCAGGGGAATTTTCAGCTGAATGTATACAAACCGGTGATGCTGGATGGCGTGCTGGAATCGGCGGGTTTGCTGGCGGACGGATGCCGCAGCTTCGACGAGCATTGCGCGCGCGGGATCGAGCCGCACGCCAAAACGATTCAGAGGCACTTAGAGGATTCATTGATGACGGTAACGGCTTTGAATCCACACATCGGCTATGAGAAGGCGGCCAAGATTGCATTAACCGCGCATCGCGAAGAGACGAGCTTACGAGACGCGGCCTTGAAGCTGGGCTTTGTGACCGAAGTCGAGTTCGATCTCTGGGTGCGTCCGGAGGAGATGACTCAACCAATTAGAAAGTATTAGAAGAAACGAATTGACGGTGCTCACCGGACATTCCCATACACAATTTGGACAAAACTTAACTCCCAATCCACCGGTTCCATGAGCAAATGAAGGAGAAGAGGCAACGGAATGACTCACTTTCAACTAGTTCAAGCAGCCACAGACTTGATGTCGGAAACTAACGCGCCGGATCATTGGATCGATCTGTACGACGCGGCGATGGCCAGTTCGACGGACCGAGCACTTGGCGAATTGGTTGGCATGCTCAGTGCAAGACTGCACCGCAGCTTACCGATCGCGGCCTAAGTTGCTTTACTTGGGAACGAGTTCGACGCTCGATACCCGCGGTTCCAGGAATTTGCCATAGCTAATGGTTACTTGATAGCGGTCCTCGGTTAGTACGTCGTTGGATAGGCGGTGTCGAAAACCCGATTGTGGGCTCGGGTAAAGTGAGCTTGCTCCTCTGGATTAGGCTGCGATGCCGAGTGCGCGACCCACGAAGGTCGCCTGCCCGACGATGTTGTTTTTAGCCAACCACCGAATCTGCCCCTTGCGGATCATGTTCATTGCTTCGTATCCCGCGATCGTATGCTGTGCTCCCGCAACGGAGCGGAACCACTGACTCGCTACCACTCGCTTCTTCACGAAGCGATGGTCCTGCTCGATGATGTTGTTCATGTACCGCGAAGGGCGACAGCGGCACTGGCGTCCCAACTCGCCGGTCCGCTTCAGTTCTTTGATGACCCTCGGATAAGCGGGATGGCCATCCACATTGATCACGCGCGGGCGAATCGCACCGGCACGACTCAGAGCCAGGCGGAGAAACGTCTTGGCCGCCGTGTAATCGCGCTTCAGCGATAGCCGGAAGTCGATCGTGTTTCCGTCCGAGTCGATCGCACGATACAAGTATGTCCAGCGACCGGCGACGCGGATGTAGGTTTCGTCCACGCGCCACGAGCGGTTCCGATTCCGCATCCGGCGCTGGATTCTCTTGTTCAAGATAGGCGCGTAATGCAACACCCAGCGGGCGATAGTCGAGTGATCGACCGACAATCCGCGCTCGGCCATCATTTCCTCAAGATTGCGATAGCTCAGCGGATAGCGCAGGTACCAACGCAAGCAAAGGACGATGATCTCTTCCCGGAAATGTCGTCCCCGGAACAATGCTGGTCGGCTTTCATCCATGCGCTTCACCCTACCAAACCAGAGCGGCGGCTACTTGCGACACTGCCCCCACGCGCATTTGTGGCTCTTCCGTATACCCTGAAAACATTATGTCCGGGCTGGTAATTGCGATTCAGGGGTACCTCACTGAGGAGAAGCTTTCGCAGGCATTGCAGCAGCTTCTGCTTTCAGACTGGCTGGGCAGCCAGGTTAGCGTGCCCGGCACGCGGCAGCGCTGGGACATGGCATGCCGCTTGGGCTGCTTCACGACTGTTGTTGAATATGATGGCGACGAACACTACCGCCATTCCGTAAAGATTAAGGGTGATCGAATCAAAGACGAACTTGCGCGCGCGGCCGGCTTCAGAGTGATCCGATTTCCTTATTGGGTACAGCTCGATAGTCTGGCTTTGCAGCATTTTTTCGGGATTACTGCCAAGATCGAGCAGTCGTTTCCCCACGGGTTCATAACCACAAAGCTGTTTCCAGCATCGTTCTGCGAACTGGGAATCGCTCGATTTCGAGCGGAACTTTTCTCCCTGCCATCGACGATTAAAGAATCGGTTTTGGAGTCGCTCCGCCAGCGCGTCGCCGATCACGGCTTTGAATACGTTCTGCCGTCGGATCTAGCCTATATAATCCGGTAGCGCATCTGCCTGTTCCCTGATTCGCACGTAGATGTCGAGCCCCGAGCCGGTTTGAACTAAATCGGCAGAGGAAGTGTACGCGACCGAAAGGCATTTCCGCTCCGCAGATCCTCGACCGCCAGCTTGCGGATCGCTGATGCAACAACCGACACGCACAGCGCCATCTGTAAACTCCTCCGTCGCTTGCACACAGATTTTGAATTCGGGATACTCTAGATCACTTTCTAGTGCCCGGCGTCTGCGGGAGAGACAAGTCTTGCGGTCTCGGCTGTTGTTCGTCAAATGTCGGTGCCTTAAATGGCAGCTGCACATAATTCAGATAGCACTGCCGAACCATTTTGTTACGCAGGTCACAATATCGCCACGAGTTGAACAGAGCGGGTCTTGACTTACCGCGAGAGCTGAAACAGCGAATAGTAGAACCGCGATACTACGGAAGAGCTTCGAATCCGTCCCAAGCCTGTGCAGGTTCGAAGTTGACTTTGGACTATGGGAATTCAGCCATGCTCTTGCCCACTGATACATCAATCCCGAAGGCAGGCCGCCCCCCTCCAACTCGCAATGT
Organism: Bryobacterales bacterium; assembly: GCA_963752695.1. Taxonomy (GTDB): domain Bacteria; phylum Acidobacteriota; class Terriglobia; order Bryobacterales; family Bryobacteraceae; genus Bog-113. Next base: position 8,087 of record CAVVZB010000002.1, on the reverse strand, counting down.
TGCACGAACGGCAGTACGCTTGGTGAGAATTCCGTTGTAGCGAAAGGACGCTGCAATCTTCGTCTGCGGCCTGTGTGGCGTGATACAACCCCGAATCTACGGCGGCCCGGTAACCCGAGAGAAAGATAGACACGTTCTTGAACCGTTTATCTTGGGTCAGCAGGTCGGGCCAATACCGTCGTTCAAACGACACTTGCTGCTCTTATAGAGCCACGCTGTTCGATTACTAGAAAGCATTCCGTGGATCAATACGATTACCGTGTCAGAATCGTTCTTCAAGTACCAACAGTTTTCCTGACCTTTGCTTACCTGCGGCAGCTTATCCCAAAGCCCGGATCGTCACGTTTGGAACTTCCGCACATCACAACTTGATCGTTGGATGCTAGGAATGCCCTGGTCTGGCTGCGCATTACGCCAGGGGCGATGACAGTGATTAGGAGCAAGAAAGTCGGCTTGGAGGAAAATCTTAACAAAAGTGAATCACGGAAATTGACGTAAAGCCCGCCAAGGCGAACTGAGGGCGAAGGTCCGAAAAGAAAAGAAACCGTTTGCCCTGCGGCGAGCGTTCAGGTACACTCTATCCGACCGTATGACAGGAATGTTTGCTGGAATAATTCGCCGCCGGGCCGTCACGCCCATTGTGGCTGCTTTGCTTTGCATTGGGGGGTCGCTTTACGCGCAAGCTCCGCTGAAGGTGCCGGACGGAACAGCTCTCCGGCTCTCGCTCGCGGAGAGTCTGAGCTCTGCTACGAACGAGGTTGATAATCCCGTTCACTTCGAGGTGATCGAAGATGTCAAAGTAGCGGGCGTGCTGCTCATACCGAAAGGTTCAACTGCAGTGGGCCATGTCGTGGAAGCAGAACCGAGGCGGCGAATGGGCAGAGCAGGAAAGCTTAACTTCACGGTGGATCATGTGAAAGCCCCGGACGGAAGCAACCTGAAGCTCCGTGCGTCTTCAACGCGCAAAGGCGAAGACAAGACGGGAACTGTGATTGTCGGAACGGTACTGCTTTCTCCGCTGTTTCTGATCATGCGCGGCAAAGATGTTGAGATTGCCAAGGGAACAGAGATCACGGCCTACATTGATGGCGATCGCGAGATCGCTACTGCAGGGCAAGCGCAGCCCGAAGCGATCGGACTTGCTTCGATGGCGGCCGTGTCGTTTGCGTCGACTCCGGATGGCGCGGATATCACAGTTGACGGCAAGTTCATGGGGAACACGCCGGCAACGCTTCAGCTCAAGCCCGGCGATCATACGCTTTTGATCGAGAAGGCCACATTTCATCCTTGGACCCGAACCATGAGCGTATCTGGCACTTCAAACGTGAACGCCACTCTTGAGAAGTAGGCGATATGGAAGGGAAAGACAACTCGGATTCTCTCTGGTACAGAATCAACAAGCGCCAGCATGAGCAACCCTTCGTCGAATTCGTAACAGAAGTTCGCGGAGAGAAGATGCTCGATTGGCAGATAGGTAAACTCACCGGCAGTTTGACGGCAGAGGAGAGAAACGCTCGGTACTACTATTCGCCGGACAAAGGGAGCAAAACTTCAACAGTTCGCAGCCGCGACCGAAAAGCACCACAGAACAAGCGACCACGACGCGGACGCTGAACGCAATGTTGGTGAGCGAGCGGAGGAAGGTGTGCTTCCCCCTGAATTACCGATAAGACGTGAGAACGTGCGCCGGCTCGCCTAACGATGGAAATGGATTTTCCGAGCAACAACTCAACGGCCTCACCGAGCGCGAGATGGCCGGGCGCAAGGTGATTCTTCGGGTGAGGACCAAATAAATACTCGGAATTAGCGCAACCTTCCGCAATTACCTGCAACCTCTAAGAAAACGGAGATGAAATCCGCGCTTGACGCTCCAGGATTGGCGTGCAGGTACCGGCTCGTCGTAGCGACCGAGGCGTGCCCGAGCGTCTTCTGAACCAGATGAATCGGCGCTCCGCGATCAAGCGCATGCGAGGCGTGCGCGTGCCGAAGCCAGTGCGTCGTCGCCATCGGGTTAACTCCGGCGCGAGCGGCCTCGGTGGACATGTGAAAACCGGCCATACGTGGACACCTGAAAACCGGCCAACGGAGCAGAACCAGAACAAGAATTTTTATACCCTGCCGGAGGTCGTGCGGGCAAATCAGTTCTCCCACATTCGGCTTATACTGATCTCACCTGGGCGGAGGATATGGCAACGCTGGGAAGCGACCGGAGCGCCGACTCAGAGGCCGGAATGGCTCGGGGCGGCGTGAGCCGCTCCGCAAGCCAGGCTGCCATTCTGGCGCGAAAGCGATAAATCCCAGGGGGTTGGGGACGGAGTCCCCAAGTCACTTCCTTGGTTTTTCAAACGGGTAGATTGTGAGAACAATCCGCGCAGCCAACTCGGACACGGCATTCAGTGTTTTCGCTTCGATGGCAAAGTCGCAGGGATTCGGATTGGTCCCTGCCTGTATTCCGATGCTAAAGTCTCGGCGCTTCGCGGCATCCCACATCGTCCGTTCCTGCTTCGGCAGGGCTCTTATGATGGCGCAAAATGCCCGAATCGTGGCGTCAGCGGATTTGGTGATTTTCGCCAATTCGAGATGCGCGGAGAAAGTTCGTCTGTCGCGTCCAACGTAGAGGACGAACACCTTTCTGCCAAAGCTGTGGACGAGCAGCTGGAGATCGTGCATCGAATAGATATCAAGATCGACGTTTAGAAAGTGAGTTGCGGACGAATCATCCTTGCGAGCAGCCATGCCTTTCCTGAACAGCAGGGTAACAACTCTGAAACGGCCGCCGTCCGTTCTGACCGGATGGGGCTGTCATGGGCGGTCGCCCGATGTCGCTTTGGTACGCCAGCTACGCGGACCGCATTTCAACACATGCCCGTGATGTAGCAGGCAGTCGGATCCACCTTCGAACCGAGAGACAAATCCCTCAGTCGCAACAGCCGCGGAATTCGATTCTGCGACGCGTGACCATCACGTGCCAGACGGCGCGCCTACGTCCGGGCTGTCACCAGACCACCCCCCATCCGTCGATGAGGGAACCGATCTCTACTTCGGCGGTAATGCATAGGAACTTGGTTTCATTTGGAGGGAAACCGTTGGGCACGACACATTGATTGCTCGGGAGCGCCGCACAGGCAAGTACTGAAAGAACGTGCGCAGGATTGGATGGATGGCCTTTGACCCCGTTTTAGTCGGTCAGTTTAGAGAGAGTCGCGATCGCGGATTTTCTCCGTAGAACGGCTTCCAGCTTTTCCAAACGTTTTGTCAGAATTCGCAGCAGCTAATCTCCTGATTTTGTCAATCCGGCGTGGCCCTGTGATGCTTTGATTTGGCCCACTTGCATTAATCCGCCTATTTTTATTTAGAGGGTTGTTTGGCTGGGCTTTGTCTTCGCTTTTGGGTGTCAGCGCATCCCCTGTGGTTCTAGCTCTCTTTGGTGGGATTGCATCTCTTTCTGGTAACAGTTCTTCGAAATCGGAACGACTCGCTTCCGGTTCCAATGATGTGCGCGCGATCCGTGATTCGGTCAATCAGCGCCTTACAGAATCGGGCATTCGGAATCACCTGCGTCCACTCCGAGAACGGCAAGTTGGTGGTAAGAATGACCGCAGCTCGTTCGGCACGCTCCGCGATAATCTGGAACAGAAACTCAGCGCCCACTTCTGCCAGCGGGGCATTGTCAACTTGCCCGCGGCTAGAAGAGGTCAAGCGCGGGGACGCTCCATGTAACTCCGAATGTATCAACCGAGAGTAGCCGTACCAGTTACTTCGTTCCAGAGGTGGAAGCGTTCATGGCGAAGCCGTCGATATTCTTCGGCCTTCAGTAAATGGCGGCGCGGTCGGAAGTGCGATGCCACGATTCCGTGGACTTCCAGAAACCGTTGCCCGTGCCCAGCTGACTTAAACCGTCGCATGCGTAGTTCTCGCTCACGCGTTGATTGATGCGAGCTTTCGGCCCGGTTGTTCAGGTAGCGATGTTGCCGGTGAGCAACCCTGGGCATCACAATTCTTTTGGCAGCTGCATAGCTTCTCAGCTTGTCGGTGACGATCATCCGGGCCCTCCGTCCTGCAGCGAGTAGTAATCGGCGAAAGAACCGCATGGCGGCAAAGCGATCCCGTTTCGGTTGAACAAGGATATCGAGAACCACTCCATTCTGATCGACTGCCCTCCACAAATAGTGGGTGGCGCCGTTGATCCTGAGGAACATTTCGTCCAAGTGCCATTTATCGCCGGTCCGAGGCCGTCTCCGTCTGATCCCGTCGGCAAACTGCTTCCCGAACTTGTCGCACCATCTCCGGACCGTTTCGTATGTGACTAACACGCCACGTGTGGTCATCATGTCTTCCACATCGCGGAAGCTCACTTCGAACCGAAAATACAGCCAGACCGCGTGAGCGATGATCTCTTTCGGGAATCGATACCCACGATACGGTTGGTCAGGCATTCCTAATCTTCCCACCAACCCAAGTTGACAATACCCCTGAAACCCTTGGATTCCAACCGCGGCCAGAATTCCTTCACGGCTCCAAAATGTCCGCCGCCCGATTACCGCCGTCTCCGCCAACGGCACGATGCTCGGTGATGTGAAAAACGGGCCAGCCGAGAGCCCATCGATTTAGTGTTCCATCGTTGAGAACCGGAGGGGTCCAGAGCGCGGCAAGGCTAGCCGTGTCTTTGAAGAACCGTTCATGCTGCAACGCAATGATCCAACGCGCCAGTTCTTCCGCAGTGGTATTGATGCCCGCGCCTGTTCGCAGAAACTGCGGGTATTCCTCATAGACAACGCCCAACGTTTCTGTGCGGCGCATCGTGCCGTTATCCTCGCGGAAGTACGTATAAGTGCGTGCACTGTGCGGCACGATATCATGAGAATCGCCATATATCGTCAGAGGCATGTTCACGACTTGAAACTGGCGCTGGGAGATGACCTCGGTAAATGGCCGCCCGTTAAGCTTGTCGAGAATGCGTCCAAGCAAAAAATAGTTAGTCTGGTTGTAACTGAACCGTTGTCCTGGCGCGAATTCAATCGGAAGAGTTTGTACCTGAGGCCAAGCGGCATCGGTCTTGTCGCCCGTAACAAGTTTTCCCGTATTTGGATCCACGATATTCGGAATACCCGAAGTGTGCGCAAGCAGTTGTCGTATGGTCACTGGCTGCCACGCGATTGGCAAACCGTCGAGATACTTAGAAACTGGCGCATCCAGCTCAAGCTTGCCCTCCTCGACTAATTGCAATGCGGCCACTCCGGTGAACGATTTCGTTGCGGAGTTGATAGGAAAAACGGTGTGATTGGTTACGGGAACGGAGTCCTCGATGTTGGCGATGCCATAAGCACCTAGGAGTACAAGTTTTCCGTGCCGCACAATCGCTACCTGCAGTCCTGGAATTCCACGCTTGTGCATTTCAACCTGCAGAAGTGTCTTTACATTGTCGTTCTCGGGCTGGCTTCGGTCGTTTTGCTGGGCCCGCGCCTGGGAAGGGAGTGATACGATTTCGGAGGCGATCAAACATGCGCTGACGAACAGATGTATGAATTTCATGTTTCGAATCGGAAGGCGTTGCTCGAGTTGGGGCTCATTCGCTCGTACGAATGAAGCCGACGGGAAGTTCTCTTTAGTTTATGAGACTTTCTGCGAGTCGTTTCGTAAGCCTGATTCCGTCCCTGCGCCCATTCGGCTATAAACGTTGCCGCTGAGGAGTGGAGGTCCATTCGTGTTTTACTCAGAGACTGCGGAATCGAGAGCCCAACGGCAGGGTGACGCTGGAACGGAATCCAGGCTGCAAAACGCGAATGGCGCGGCTCGGTCTTTCCGCCATCGAAATAGCCACCGTTGATGTGAATAAAATCCCTCAACTTGAGTTCCTACAATTGGCCGCACATACTTCCCTTGCGGCGGCCTCGATTTCATGCCCGCAACCCACTGAATTACCCGATAGCCCAGTAATGAAAGCGGTACCGCATCTGAGCGTAGATCTGCCGGGGATCGGCATAGTGCGTTCCGCCGAATGTGAAACTGTTGTCGAGAAGGAACCTTCTACTAGCTGCATTCAGGGCAGTGACGGAAACGGTGAAGCGCTCTCCGAAGGACTTCCCAACGGAAAGGTCAAATGTTGTGTGACCGGAAAGATGGCCCGGATAATCGAGCGATCCATCTGTGAAGCCGGATCCGTAGTAAAGGTTGCCGCCGGCGGTGATCTGATGCGGCAAAGTGAAGTTGAGACCCGTGTGGAGAGTGTGGCCCTGATCGTGATCGAGCAGAAAGTAGCCACTGCTGCACGGCTACCGTCACCACGGGAAGATTGGAACGCTGCCGCTAGAGTGCTGAAAGAGAATCGCTCCCGATACGAATGTATTGTCTTCGTTCCACGAGAGGCTTCGACGCTCTATGCGATTTTCGATGCACATTTGCCCGCTTTGGGTTGCTCGCCATCTGAATGGAAGGAAGCGTCTGGAATAGCCGTTTCATTAAGCGGGACAGACAATTCCAGCAGCAGTACACCGGACTACGCTCGGGTAAAGGCTTCTGGGCGGAGCAAAACAGTCAGCCTTCGCGTGGGTGACCCGGCGTGCGAGATCTTATACGCGATCAACTGCCGGGTTGCCAGGTCCTGGTACTTGCTGCTGTCTCGACCGTCGACCCCGGCAGGGATCGCCAGGAGATCCGCCGGTTCGGCTCATCGGCCGTAATCTCGGCATCCCACTCGACCGAGCTTCCACCCGGTGCGCCCGTCTTCCAGTGCGTTCTCCGGTTCCCTGTTTCCTGCACGGATTCGAGGTGGTTCATGAACCAAAGCGGCGCCAGAAACCGGTATACCTCCTCCTGCCCACGGCCCACAACGATCGATTATCCGATCCGGATGCGGCCCTCCTGCGTCGTGCCGGTAGCCGGCGTTTTAGAGCTCAATTTATCGGCACAGTAGTAGTCAATGGCGGTGACCCCGAGCAGCGAGGTGATCGCCATAATGCCCCTGGGGATGCTGCCGCGTCTTGCGAGCATGCACACGGCGAGGGACCCGATATCGAGAGCGTCGCCAGCCACGCGGCCCCACATCCAGCCTGCCGGACGAGGCATCGACGTTAAGATCGCAATGCCTTGCGCGATTTCTCGCCCTCCGTAAGTGCGTATCACAGTACGCGAGCGTTTGCTGTCCGGTGCGCCGCTGATTTTTGCGACCAAACCCGGCGCGAGGAGCTCCGTGGCGCCCAGCCCGACGCTGAACCAGCCGAGATTTCTGGCGAGCCGCTGGTCTGGATCTGGTCCGATAGAGTGATTTGCGTTTTTACCCTGAGATGGCATTCATCCTCCTATTCGACCGTGGACCAGAGCAGAGTGCGTCGACTGAGAGACGCACAGCGCGAGACTCCGACCCGGCGCAGTCCAGTACAGCAGTTTCCGGGCGGCGAGCGAAACGATTACCGGGCGGAACTGACGTGTCTGCTGCTGCCCTATCAATAACACTCTTCCATGTTGCTGTCATTTCAACGCTGCTCGCTTAACGTAAGTGTCAATACGCTGGACTTGGTGTTTAAGGTGAACGGGGGGGTTTTAACCACCTTCAAGTAGCCGCCACTCTGGTTTGGTAGGGTGAAGCGCACGGATGAAAGCCGACCAGCGTTGTTCCGGGGACGACATTTCCGGGAAGAGATCATCGTCCTTTGCTTGCGTTGGTATCTGCGCTATCCGCTAAGTTATCGCAATCTCGAAGAAATGATGGCTGAGCGCGGATTGTCGGTCGATCACTCGACCCTTGCCCGCTGGGTATTGCATTATGCGCGGATCTTGAACAGAGAATCCAGTGCCGGATGCGGAACCGGAACCGCTCCTGGCGTGTGGACGAGATCTAAATCCGCGTGGCGGGTCGCTGGATATACTTGTATCGGGCTATTGACTCGGATGGAAACACGATCGATTTCCGGCTCTCGCTCAAGCGCGATTACACAGCTGCCAAAACGTTTCTCCGCCTGGCTCTGAGTCGTGCCGGTGCGATTCGCCCGCGCGTGATCAATGTGGATGGCCATCCCGCTTATCCTAGGGTCATCAAAGAACTGAAGGGGACCGGCGAGTCGGGACACCAGTGCCGCTGTCGCCCTTCG